>WYAX01000035.1 GCA_011525625.1 Nitrospira defluvii | reverse complement strand
GTCAACCACTACTTGCATGCCGGCCATATCCAGCCGTCAATCGAATGGCCGGATCCCGCGCAGGCCCCGGGCAATGAAGTCGTGCGCCTACGGGCGGTCCGCGTCAAAACCGAAGCCGGACGCGTTGAAGATCGATTCGACATCCGGAAACCGATTGATCTCGAAGTGGAATTTGATGTGTTGAAGGCTGGGCATATCTTCGTCCCGGTCTTCAATCTCTATAACGAGGAAGATGTCACGGTGTTCATCGCCCATGATCGTGACCCGGCCTGGCAGCGAACTCCTCGAGCAGTCGGCCGGTATGTGTCCACGGTCAGAATTCCCGGCAATTTTCTCGCTGAAGGCATGATGACCGTCGCGTCCTACATGATGACCGAGGATCCGTTCCGTCTCCATGCCCAGGCACCTCGAGTCATCGGGTTTCGTGTGGATGACAGCGGCGACGGGGACTCAGCACGAGGCGACTTCCACGGTCGATGGCCGGGAGTGGTTCGCCCGCTGTTGGAATGGCGCACGCAGTTTGAATCGGTCTGACATACGAGACCGGCCGAGGACCGGGGCGGATCGACGGCACAGGATGACTATCCAGCTTCGCTGACGATCGGACTAGGCATGTTCGGTCATGAACCAACCGGCAATGGAGAGGCGCTTGTGGTCACCGGCCGTCGGATCTACTCGGCAGACCCGGTGAAAACGCGGCACCGTAAACATGACCAGTGACCCCGGTTTTGGGGCAATACAGTGCGTGACGGCCAATTCCGGCTTCCCGGTTCGTGATTCACTCACCGCTTCGTAGATGATCAATTCCCCGCCCCAATCACATTCCCACTCCTCGTGAAAATAACTGACGAGCGCGAGACGTCGACGAGGCGCGGGCCTTCCCCCGGCCGAATGCCCCTGATCCGTATCGTCATGGGTCAGCAAGCAATCGCCTGCTCCGTAGGAGTAGTAGCTGAATCCAAGGTGACGCCGCGTGATGTTCGGAAACGACTCGATGTACTGCTGGATGCACGGCATCTCCAGTCGGCTCAACAATACGCGTCCCTGCGACGGCGCGATTTCCGCTTTGGCCCAATTGCCCGAGTTTGGAAAGTCCTGTCGGACATACGTCATGTCCTGCAATTGATTCCAGTTAGCCCGCTCCATCGCCTGACGGAATTGGCTACGCTCCTCTGCCGACCAGAAGTTCTCAATCACCAGCACCGGCGTCTTGTGAAACGAGAACGTCTCCAGCCCCCCCGGCAACTGTGATGATCCGACTTGTCTAGATACGATCTTCATGCCATTTCCTTGGTACCGGTAGAGCCGGTTCTACTATTCGCCGACACGCACCAATGAACCCCGTTCTTTACACACATTGAAGGTATGATGAAACCAGAACACGACGGCCCCGAGATAGAACAGATTCAGGCCGCTCGCCAAGCTCAGGCTGGACAGCGGCGCCACGTGCGTTGCGAGCAGGCCCCGCATACCTTCAAAGACATGTGCCGCCGGGTTCATCCAGGCCACACCCCTCAACCACACCGGCAACACATCCATCGGATAAAACACGCAGGAGATCGGTTGAAAGAGGAAGACCATGCTCCACGCCAACACCTCCGCTTCCTGCCCGAAACGCATGATGAGCGAGGTCGTGAAGACCCCGATAATCCATCCCGTCAAGACCAGATTCATGATGAACGGGATCAACCACAGCCCGATGATGAAGACATTGTAGCCGTAAAACAACCAGGCACAGAGGGACATCACCATCGACACCGCGGTCACCTTGAACAAACTCATCACCATGGTCGCGGCCAGAAACTCGCTGGGGGTGAGGGGACTGGCAAAGAGATTCATCAAGTTGCGGGCCCACAGTTCTTCGAGAAACGAAATCGTAATGCCCTGCTGCGACCGAAACAACACGTCCCACAGAATGAGTGCTCCGAGCAGAAAGGTCACCAGGGCCGGCATCTGCCCTTGAAAAGTCGCGAGGTAGACCGTAATGAACCCCCACACTACCAGATCCAGGAACGGCCAGTAGATGATCTCCATCACCCTCGGCAAACTACGCCGGTAGAGATAGAGGTGGCGAACGACGAGGGCGGCGATGCGATGGTACGCCATCGTGGGCTACGGCTTTCCTTCGCAAGGCTTCTCGTGACAGGGCTGCTCAAAACAGGGTTTCTGCTGACAGGGGTGTTCCTCAACCGGATGCTTATCACAATGTCCGCACCCGTCGGCCTCTTCCTGGTGCAGGCCGAGGAGTTGCCGGAACATCAACACACTTCCCTCAACAAACGCCGGGCCGATCCGCCGTCCATCCTCCAAACGGCAAGCCGCCGCCACGAGCAAGGCCATCGGAAACCCAGCCAGCCCAAGATGCAAGGCCGAACTCCCCAGCCGTGCGGCATCGATCGCCCAGAACACCCCCGTTAACGACACCGCGGCAATGGTCGTACTGCTGACACTGCTCATGAAGATGGCCCACCCCGAAGTCCCCCGAGCCAGCCCGATGGCGCCGACAACAAACCAGAGGAGGCCCCATGCTAACATCAACCCGAGTCCTCCCATCAGAAGACCCACGCCGAACGACATCCCTGTATCAACCATGACTGCGCTTACTCCCTGTTCACGTCGACGTCGACCTCGCCCGCCCCCCCCGACTACTGGTCGCGTGCAAGTTTGAGAAATACCTCTTCCAGGTCCGATTGTCCGAACCGAGCCACAATTTCTCTGGCCTTGCCCTCCGCAACGATTTTTCCTCGCTGCAAAAAAATAATACGGTCTGACATCTCTTCCATCTCTCGCATGTTGTGCGAAGTATAGAGAATGCTGAGCCCGGTGGCCTGGCGCTCCTCCAGCAGAATTTCCCGGATCTTGTGCGCGACATCCGGATCCAGACTTGCCGTCGGTTCATCGAGGAACAAGACCTTGGGCTTAGTCAGTAACGCCTTCGCCAACGTCAACCGTGTCATTTGTCCGGAGGAGAGTTTGCGGGTCAGCTTGTGCCGCCACTCGCTCATCTCTAGCTTTTCTATCATACCGTCGACGAGCCCGGCGACATCAGGCAAGCCATACAACCGGCCGATGACGCGAAGATTTTCCTCCACCGTCAGGGAATAGGGCAGCGAAATATAGGTGGAAGAAAAATTGACCTGCTGCAGAATCGCCTCTCGATGCGACTGCAGGTCGAGGCCGAACATCTTGATCGAGCCCGATGTGGGCGTGACAAGCCCCAACATCATTTGAAAGGTCGTGGTTTTTCCCGCCCCGTTCGGCCCCAACAAACCGAGGATCTCGCCGTGGCCGATGTCGAATGAAATACCGTCCACCGCGGTAAAGGCGCCGAACTGTTTGCGAAGATTGCGTACTTCGACCACCGAGACTGACATGGCGCAGATGGGTCCGTGGGTTAAAAGGACAGGAATTCCGTGAGCTTCTCAGGCAGATGGCACGTCTCGCACTTGCGGCTCAGTATGCGACCGTCGTATTCGGTCTTGTTGTCGTGACAACGGAAGCAGTCCGCCTGGGCCCGTTTATGCAACACCGAGCCTTCAGGATGTTCCGGCTTCCAGGGCCGACTGTCTGCCGACACATGCCCGCGCGGGATCACGATCGGATACCCCTTGATGGGTTTCTCATGCACCACTGCTCCATGACAGGTCGTACACCCCTCACCCTGCTTACGCTGGTCGAACGCCGCCATATGCTTGCGGTGACTCATGATCAGCCCCACATCTTTGACCGGAGCCGGCAGATCACGCACCGCAATCTCCGACACCCGCAGGATGTTACGGTGGCACCCGAGACAGACCGCGGAATCGACATGCGCCTGCAAATTATGGGGTTCCGTCGGTGTCCCGAAGAGATAAATGGCGACATCTCTCGTGCCGTGCCACGCTTTATCCTGCAACCAGCCGACAACTCCAGGCCGGACATGGCAGGCTACACACTCCACCTCTTTATGGGAAGACTGCAGCCAACGTTCGTAGGCGGGCTGAATGGTATGGCAGCTGGCGCAGAACTTCGGATGGTTGGTCAGCGGAACCGCAACTCCCCCAATAGCCAATGCGCCGGCCAGGATCGCTCCGAACACAATGACAGAGGTCTTACGCATCATCCCGTCGAGGTTTGGGAAAGTGCCGGATGATCAATTCCGCCACTCCGGCCACGTCATCGGGATCAAGCAAGGGCACCGACGTCTCAACCGGCTTGTTGGAGACGACGGCTAACAGGCCGTCCTGCGAAACGGGGACTTCTCCGATCTGATCACGGACCACCACAATCTTCGGATAACCCTCGCTGCGCCACCCCTCGGCCAAAATCAAATCGTAAGAAGCGTCCAGGTAATGCTCACGCACATCCTCGACATTCATATGATCCGAGACATCGGCAAACATGGCCAGACTGCTCTTGGAAATGATCACGACACTGCTCGCCCCGGCCTGTTTGTGCCGCCAGCTGTCTTTGCCTTCCGTGTCCAGATCAAATCCATGGCCGGCATGTTTCACGGTCGCCACCTTATATCCCGCCCGCACCAACAGCGGGATCACCCGCTCGATGAGCGTCGTCTTGCCGCTGTTCGACCGGCCGACAAAAGACAGGATAGGTACCGACATCACCGTATTCCTTTCGCAGCTCAACAGCAGGAGGGACGATGGCCCGTAGTAGGAACCGGAGCGACCTGCTCCAACCAGGCCGAACCACTGAGAAGCTGCACCGTCACTGGGTCACCGGGATGTATGCGTTCCACGTCGACGGGAATATCGATCAGGCAGTTGGCCTTGACCATCGAGGTGAGAATCCCGGATCCCTGATCACCGGTGGTCCGAACCTTGAACACACCGCCTTCACGCCATACGACCCCACGCAGGAAGTGCCGACGGTCGTTTCGTTTCGAAAACTTTTCCTGAAACTCCGCCTGCAGCATCGGGCGCCCGTAGCCGTTGGCACCGGACAACTTGAGCATGGCAGGACGCACCAGTTGCTCAAAGGTCACCATGGAGGAGACCGGATTTCCAGGCAACCCGAACGCCAGCTTACCCTGAATTTTGCCGAACGCGAGCGGCTGCCCCGGACGGATAGCCAACTTCCAAAAGTTCATCTCGGCGCCGAGATCCCGGAAGACGGCCTTCGTAAAATCGTAGTCCCCCATCGACACTCCGCCGGACAGCACCAGAATATCGGCATTCAATCCGTGGGAGATCTTTTCCTTCAAGGCGGCCGGCGTATCCCGCGCAATACCCAGAAGAATCGGCACTCCGCCGGCTTCTTGAACGGCCGCCGCGATCCCATAACTATTCGAATTGATGATCTTCTCTTCACTGAATCGTTCGTCCAAGTCGGCCAACTCATCGCCCGTCGACAAAATCGCTACCCGTGGACGCTGGTACACCAGCACAAACGATTTTGCCAGGATGGCCAGCATCCCCGCCTCCCCGGACCGGATTCTTGTGCCTTTGGGGATGATGCAGTCGCCCAGCTTGACGTCTTCTCCCTGCGGACGGATGTTGGCCCCGCACGGCTCCGGCTTGAACACGCGGACCGACGCCGGGGTATGCTCGGTATCCTCGACCTTGACCACCGTATCGGCGCCCTTGGGAATCGGTGCGCCCGTCATGATTCGAATCGCCTGCCCTTTCCCGACAGACCGCGTCGGCATTTTTCCGGCCGGCACATCTTCAATGACGGTTAAGGTGACAGGTTTGCTGATCGCCTGGTCCTGAGCGATGTCTTCCGCTCGCACCGCGAAGCCGTCCATCGCGGAATTGTCCCATGGCGGATTATGGCGTTCGGCAATCACATCCTCGCCGAGCACGCGGCCCAGCGCTTCGAGAATCGACACTTTTTCAAGACCTAACGGAGAGGCGGCCTCCAACACAATCCGCTGGGCTTCGTGGAGCGGAGTCAATCCTGTCATAGCATCGAGAGCTTTCACTACATCACCATCCGATCACTGCTGCTGGCGTGGCGCCAGCTTGATGAGCGAACCGCTCTTCTTGCAGAACGCCTCAACCTGGTTGGCAATATCATGATAGGCCTGAGCGGTCGCCGAGTCGGAATTGAACAGCGCAAACGGCTCCCCCGCATCACTTTGTGTCACCACCTCAGGATCCAACGGAATCCGGCCAAGGAACGGGACGCCCATATCCGATGCAGAAGCTTCACCGCCGCCTTTGCGGAAGACATTCACTTCCTTATGGCAGTGTGGACATTCGAGCCCGCTCATATTTTCAACGATCCCGATGATCGGCACTTCACTATCCTTGCAGAAAGTCACCGACTTACGGGAGTCGAGCAACGCCACCTCTTGAGGGGTCGTGATGATCACGGCTCCACTGACCCCACCAAGCAGATCAATAGTGGTCACCGATTCGTTTCCGGTACCCGGAGGGAGATCGATCAGGAGGAAATTGAGATCCTGCCACTCCACTCCACCCAGCAATTGATTGATGAATTCGTATTTATAGGCATCCCGCCAGATAATCGGATCATCGGAGTTCTGCAAAAGAAACGACATCGAAGCGATTTTCATATTGTAGGCCTGAAACGGAATGATCCCGCCCGACGTGCTGATCTTCAGCTTTTGACCTTCAGCCCCTACCATCTTCGGGATATTGGGACCATGGATATCCATGTCACAGATACCCACATGCCACCCCTTCAACGCCAAACTGACGGCAAGATTGGTGGTGCAGGTGCTCTTACCCACGCCTCCCTTATTGCTCATGACGAGCACTTTGTATTCAATCCGCTCCATCCGTTTGGCGACGAGCCACCGGCTGTGCCCCTCCTTGTCCTTCTGGCAGGTTTCATTCTCGTCGCATATGGCACAGGCCCACATATAGGTACAGGCATCTCCGCCGCTGCTGGAACCGGGCTGTGAAATGACATTTAACTCGCGTGGCATCCTAGACTCCTCGTACAACGTACATCATGCTGCATGGGACGAAAGCAAGCCTTCGTCGCCTTCCTTATTCCCGACTCGAACTAGTGTCGACGGCCACCGGTCGGCACACCGACATACTCACTGTCTTCTCCCCCGGCGGGGAGCGAGGGGGCCGGTTTCCCGACGCCGGGTCCTGCGGCGGCTACCGCCGGTACAAGCGCCTGGTCCTGCGCCTCGGTCTTCTTCTTGTTGAAGATCCCTGCACTGACGATCCCGACTTCGTAGAAAACATACATGGGCAAAGCCATCAGGCATTGATTGAATGGGTCCGGCGTCGGCGTGAGAATCGCCGCAAAGATAAACGCCGTCAAGAAAGCCCACTTGCGATACCGCTTCAAGAGTGGAGCGTCCACCCACCCGAGTTTGGCCAGCAAGGTAATCACCAGCGGCACTTCGAAAATCAGCCCGAAGACCAGCAGAAACCACAAAGCGAAGCCGACGTACTGGGCAATCGAGAGTTGCGGAATGAATCCGGCATTGACGCCGTACGAAATCAAGAAGTTCAACGCAAAGGGCAAGACGAAGAAAAAGGAAAACATCAGCCCAAGATAAAAGGCCAGTGTGCTGAGAATCACAAACGGGCCGACGAATCGCCGCTCCTGCACGTGCAAGCCGGGGACGACGAAATGCCAGAACTCCAACAAAATGTAGGGCGTGCCCAGCACCAGCGCAAACAAGCCGGCGACCTTAACGTTCTGCCAGAGCGCTTCGGCTGGTGCAAGAAAGACGAAGGGAACAGTGGGAAGGTCGGTGGGAATCCAGGAAAGGGACCCCGGGACGAACATATTTTGAAGCGGGATCCGGATCCACTTCACCAGCGTGTCGGCGTAAAAGAACGTGCCGACGAATATGATCGCCGTGACGATGACCGCACGGGTCAACCGGACTTGGAGCTCAACGAGGTGCTCCATGACCGGCATCTTTTTATCTTCAAGCGGCTTGAAGACCGTATCTTGCAGCCACTCTTGAAACTTGAACCCGTCAGCCATGCGTATTTATAAAATTGATGCAGCCGCAATCCGCCGAGCGGGAACCGAAACCTTGTCCCGGCCCGCCCGTCGGATCACACCCTCATCAATGCCCTACTTCGGGTTGACGGCTACGAACAGATTATTCCCTTGCCGACTCAGCAAGAGCACAACCATCTCGTCTTTTTTCACCTTGACCGAGGCCTTCTGGTAATCCTCAAGGGTCTTCACCACCTCGTGATTGACCTCTTGGATCACGTCCCCACGCTGCAAACCTGCCGCCTCTGCAGGGCTGCCCGACTCAACAGAGCTCACCACCACGCCGGTCGTTTTGGCGGGAATATTCAGCTGGCTCTGCATAGCCGCATCCAGCATCTGAACCCGTAACGCCGCCAACACATTGTCGGGCGGCTTCACGGCCTCAGTCGGAGGTGCAGCGGGACCGGGCTCGCGCTTCGCCAGTACTTCATCCGATGGCCGCTCCGCCACCTTCACCTTGAGGACTTGCTCCTTGCCTTCGCGCAAAATCTTGATGTCCGCCTCCTTACCGACGGCCATACGCGCGACCAGATTGCGCAACTGACTGACACTCTGCACTTCCTTCCCGTTGAAAGAGACGACCACATCTCCACGCCGCATGCCGGCCGAATGGGAGGGCCCGTTCTCATTCACATCGCTGATCAGGACACCCTTCCGCTGGTCCGGCAACTTGAATGACTTGGCCAACGCCGGGGTGATCTCCTGAATCGCCACGCCCATCCATCCGCGCACCACTTTGCCGGTCTTCGTCAAACTTTCGACAATATCGGTCGCAATGCTGCTGGGGATGGCAAACCCGATCCCTTCGGACCCGCCGGTGCGGGAGAAGATCGCGGTGTTGATCCCGATCAACTTACCCTGCATGTTGACCAACGCCCCACCGGAATTGCCGGGGTTGATCGCGGCATCCGTCTGAATAAAGTCTTCATAGTCCGCAATGCCGACGTTGCCGCGTCCCAACGCACTGATAATGCCCAACGTCACAGTCGAGCTGAGCCCGAAGGGACTCCCCACTGCCAGGACCACATCGCCGACTTGCAGTTCTTCGTAATCCGCCCACTTCATCGAGGCAAGATCTTTCGCCTCAATTTTGATAATGGCGAGGTCCGTCTTCGGATCGGTACCGATAATCTTGGCAGGGAACTCCCGGCGATCTGAGAGGGTCACCGTAATCTGAGTCGCGCCTTCCACGACGTGATTATTGGTAACAATATACCCATTGGGGTCGAGGATAACGCCGGAGCCTGCGCTCTGCTCCGGACGATGCGGACCACCACCGGGAGGGCCGCCAGGGCCACCGGGAGGTTCCATGCCGGGAGGCTCATCGCCTGGGCCCGGAGGAGGGCCACCGAACGGACCGCCTGGCGGGAGTTGGCGGCGGCCTTCGCGACGGCCTTCGCCACCGCCGGTGACCGCGATATTCACGACCGCCGGCGTCACCGCCTTCACGATCTCTGAAAAACCCTGGGCAAATGCCGGAGGTACACCAGCCGCCTCGGCCTGAGCCCCGAATTGTACTCCACCCGACACAAACGTGGCAGCGACCAGGGTGGTCGCCGCAAGTACGGACAGCACCTTGCTGCGCTGATGTCGATACGCCATGTGTTCTCCTCTGGACACCGGAAATTGAGGGACCATCCTCCGCGCTATCGTCGAACGCGTCATTCTACACTATTCACAGAATCGCCTTCAAAGAGGAAAACGTAGAGCTGGCCGTCATCGCGAAGCCGCCTCCCCGTGCAATGACTCGCGTTCTCGCTGCTCAATCCAGGCACGCTGCAGATTCCCGGCCAGTCGCATCGCAGCTTGCTCCATCGCAACAACTCGAAGTGTCAACGCGGCCCCCTCATACGTCGGCGGCCAAATGCGCCGCTCCGGGTCTTGCGGTCTGAGATAAATCACCGGATACCATTGCGAAATGCCCGGCGCAGCGGGCCGATCCAGCGTCGCCATGGCGCGCCCCTCGGCCTGAAGCAGCCGCCGTCCTGTACGTCCATCGATCAGAGCCGCTTCGGCCAGCGACCAGTTGTCCCGCCGAAGCCCTGGCTGCCGATGCGTCGTCCACCCCAGGAAGAGAGAGACCGGGAACTCCTGCTCGGTGCTCGACAGAACCGCAACCAGCAAATGGCTCGCCCCCTGCTGCCTCGCGAGTTGTCTCCAGTCCGGAGCCGTCCAGGCTTCAGGAACATCCCCGAGGGTGACCACCCGCTCAATCACGATCGGATACCCACGATTGATTTGCGCAGACAGCGTCTCCGCCACTCGTGTCTGGGCGTCTTCCGGCAAACCCGGTGCCGACTCAGGATCCGACCGATCGCTCAGAATCACCAGCGCCGCCGGCACGGGACGCGATGCCGGCAACCTCGACACACCCTCCTCACCCGTCTCAGCCGTCTCGACATACCGGTTCAAACGGCTTGGAGGGGAGGCAGCCACGCACCCCACCAGCATGAGAGATACGACCAGCGGAACAGACCAGCTTCTGCCTCGCCTCATCATCCCCTCCTTGCCCTAATCCACTCTGAATATCGGGCTACCGGGTCTTCGAAGATACGATCCACTCCGCTCCGCGTCCATGTCAAGAGCGGGGCGACCATGGCTTGCATTTCTGCCATCGCTCAGCTACCGTGGGCCACGATCCGCCGCCGTGGTGGATCAGTGCGTCAACTCCGACACGAGGCTGTCTCGCCGTGACACCGTGCTCGACTCAGGCGCCGTACCTTTCCCTCATCATTCCTGCCTACAACGAGGCTCAACGCCTTCCGCTGTTCCTTCGGCAGGTGATCACCTATCTCGACCGGCAATCGCGCTCCTATGAAATTCTTGTGGTCGACGACGGCAGTGACGATGGTACCGCACCGGCAGTTGAACAGACCGCTCACCGCTGCCCACACATGCGGCTCATCCAGCTGCCCTGCAACAGGGGCAAGGGTGCAGCGGTTCGCCGCGGCATGCAGGCGGCGCGCGGCGCGCTGCAATTGTTTGCGGATGCGGATGGGGCAACCCCCATCCAAGAACTGGCTCGATTGGAGCGTGCCATCGCGGCAGGCGCAGACCTGGCCATTGGCTCACGCGCGCTGGCGTCTCTGGACCCGGCGTTTACCGTGCAGGCGCGATGGCATCGGAGTGTCCTCGGCAGCATGTTTAACCATGTGGCGCGCCGCCTGGGTGAGCCTCAATTTGCCGATACCCAATGTGGGTTCAAGCTGTTTCGACAGCCGATCGCTCAGGACCTGTTTTCAGTCGCCTGTGTCGATGGCTACGCCTTCGACCTGGAATTGCTTCACATCGCCCACCGGCGGAACTACCGAATTGCCGAAGTGCCGATCAATTGGGCCGACCAGCCAGGCTCGAAAGTCCGTCCATGGCGGGACGGCTCCGTCATGCTCCGGGAACTTCTCGCGATCCGAAGGCGCGAGGCTCAAGGCCTCTATCAGCCACGATGCCGTCTCACACCCGGGGGTGTAGAGCCGGACCTAGCCGCGATCGAACCGACACACTCCTGACAGGATGCGAAAAAAGTCCGCCAGCGGCGTTCTCGCATCGCTCAGCGGCTCACCGTACCGCACGAATACGATTCGCCCCTGGGACACTGGGCGCTCACCGACTCGCGCCCGTCCGCAGGCGTGACGCTCCTTCTTTGTCGCATCGCGGACCCCGCTGCGGCCTGGCTGGACGGCCTTTTTGCGCATCCTGCAAGGCTGTTCAACATCGTCTCATACCGCGTATCTGTGGTGGCTATGGGACTCAACCTGAGCTTTTCCGCAACCTGCTAAAGGCGGACCACCAGCCTGCACCATGGTGCTCCATCGTGATCGTGGCACTTGACCACGTTGGGCTGCGACGAGTCTCCCGCAGCAACATCCCGCTCACGATCGCCGACGCACAATCACCACCTTGGCGTCCGCATAGACCGTCTGCCAGGACCGATGGTCTTCCAACACTTTTGCCAGTCCAGTGCCTTGCTGAATCAGCCCCCAATCCACCCCATACCGGTCCAGCACGGCCAATTTCGGCGCATCGTCACGATTTAGTTCTACATAATCCTGGAAAATCCGCCGATCGTTGATGCGCCAGGCCGGCATTCGGCCGTCGATGAAAATGCGCTCCCCAGGAAGGTGCCACAGGAGAAAGCCGCCGAACCCGTAATCGTTGTACAACCTCGTGCCGAGTTCGTGGCGATGGCTCCGGATCCACCGCACCGCTTCGATCGGATACTCAGTCTGTTCAAAATAGCGCTCCGGCGCGCGGCCGGACTGCCAGACACGGTCGAGATGTTCGAGTCCCTGCCCGTACAAGGCCGTCGCGGTTGTGCCGGCCAGCACAAGTAACACTGGGGTCGTGCGTTCCTTGAGCAGAGCTGCCCGGCGAAGGCAGGAGGCGACAACCGCCGCGAGAAGCTCTGCCAGCAGCGGGAGACTGACCACGAGAAACAGCGTCACATTCCGCCAATGCCGCAACGACAATCCGAGAACAAGCAGCAACATCACCCACCGAACCGGCTCCACCCGTCGGTACCATCCGGCCACCAGACAAAGTAGGACGGCAAGATACAGGCCATAGGCCCTTCCGGCCCAACCCTCTAACGACACCGGCTGCCATTCCCGCAGCGTCTCGATCATGAACCGATCGGTCAGGGAGTCATAGATCTCTACATAGAGCCCCCACCCATAGGGATTCACCGCAGTCGCGGCCGCCGCCAGGCCCAATGCGATCGCGCAGACACGAAGATCGCCCCAACTGAGTACCGGCTCATCCAGTGCGGCGCGACAGAGCCGCCACTCCACACACACCTTGAGCACCAACGACAGGGACAACAACACCGTCATCAGGAACAGGCCGGCCGTAAACCCGCCGTGGAGATTGGCCCAACAGAGGAACAACGGAGGCAGCGTCCACACCCACTGACGGTGGCCTTGCTGAATGCACGCCCAGACTCGCAGCAGCAGTGCCATCCCAAGGAGACTGAGCAGTTGCGTGCGGGCGCCGAGAAAGGGAAGGGCCGCCCAGAGGCTACCGACCATGGCCGCCAGTCGGTACGACGTTGGTACCCGCGCAATTCCTGATGCCGTCCACCAGGCAAGCCCCGCGACCCCGCCGAAAAAAACAATCAGCCCGACTCCGCCGAGCGCACCCATGCCCTGATAAATCAGAGCGATTAACCCGTCCGTCAACCAGGCATGCTCCACCCAATGCCAATCCGGCATGGTGTGCGAATAGGGATCGGTGTCGGGCAACCGCCACCCATGGGCGACCACATCCAAACCGGCCCGTAGATGCCAGCCTAGATCCGGTTCCAGCAAGGGCTGCAGCACAAGATTGATGATGAAGGCGACAAGGAGCAGGTCGAGCAGAATCACGATTCCGCGAGACAAGGACAGGCCCATGGACGCATCTGCCTCAGCATTCATGATTCTGCGGCGAGGTTTCCATCGGCCGGCCCACCAGCAGATTGCCGAGCACGAGCCACTCCACCCTGGTGCGCAAAAAACACCGCACTGCCTCATCCGGACTGCAGACGATGGGTTCCTGCACGTTAAACGATGTGTTCAGCAAAATCGGGATTCCGGTTCGGCGCCCGAACGCGGCCAGCAGTGCATAGAATCTCGGATTGGCTTCGCAGGTCACCGTTTGCACCCTGGCCGTGCCGTCGACATGGGTCACGGCAGGAAGCAAGCCTTTCGCCGATGGTTTAACCCGCACCGTGAACTGCATAAACGGCGAGGGAGCGGGCAGGTCAAAAAACTCCGGTGCCCGTTCGGCCAGGACGGAAGGCGCAAACGGGCGAAAGGCCTCACGACACTTGACTTTGCTGTTGATCAACTCCCGCATGTCTTCTCGTCGCGGATCGGCAAGCAAGCTACGGTTTCCCAATGCACGTGGTCCCCATTCCATCCGCCCCTGATACCAGAACACCAGTCTGCCCAGGGCCAGTTCTTCGGCGACCCGCTCATACAGTCGCCCCTCTGTCAGCGTCTCGGCCGTGAGTCCGGCGTTCGTCAGCGCCGCTCGACAGGTGGTTTCATCAAACTGCGGCCCTAGGTAGGCATCGGCTAACACCGGCTTTGTCGTGGCTCGACCGCGCCTGACCGACCACCACAAGGCAGCCCCGAGCGCCGCACCCGAATCTCCCGCAGCCGGCGGGACATACACATCGCGGAATCCCAATTCGGCTCGCAGGCGCCCATTCGCCACACAGTTATACGCGACCCCACCCGCCAGGCAGAGCGAATCGGCTCTGGTCAGTGAACGTAGATGCCGCCCCAGATGCAGCAGCGTCTCCTCCAGAACCGATTGCGTGCTGGCGGCAAGATCTCGATGCCGTTGAGTGATCTCGTCCGTGGCGCGCCGAGGAGCACCGAACAAACCGACGAACTCCGCCACGAATACACCGGCCCGCGCGAGATGAAAATCGAGCAATCTCGTATTCAACTCGAACCGCCCACGGGGAAGCAGACGCAGGATCTCTCGACGCAACGCGGGCGCAAACGCCGGGTCGCCGGACGACGCAAGTCCCATGACGATATACTCATCCTGATCCGGACGAAAACCGAGAAACGCTGTCATCGCCGCATAGAACTGTCCGAGAGAATGGGGCAAAGGTGTGCGATCCAGCACGGTGATCTGACGGTCGGCGCCTGCCGCCATCAAGGTGGTGTCGGATTCGGAGGCGCCATCCACGACAAGAATGGCGGATTGTTCGTATGGGGATACCAGAAACGAACTGGCTGCATGGCAGAGGTGGTGATCCAGAAAGACCGGTCGAATCGCGCCCGCGTCGACCCGCCGTGTCAGCTCCTCGCGAAGCCGGAATAGTTCCATCCATTCCTGACTCGCGCGCTCGAGCGATCGCGTGCCTTTGACGCGAAAGAGTTGGGTGGAACACATCATGGCCGTTACGGCCAGCCGGACACGCCGCCCGATCTGCCAGTACTTCCACGGCACGACGATCGCCTCGACGTCACGAAGCGCCAGACCGCCTTCCCGCAGACAATACCGGATCGCTTCGACCGGCAACGCTGTGACGTGCTTCTGCCGAACAAACCGCTCCTCCTCCGCGGCCGCTACGATTCGACCCTCGCAGACGAGGGCTGCGGCGGCATCTCTCATGTTCGACAGGCCCAGCACGACCATGGGGGTCAACAGTCCTTCCTGCCCCTCCTCCAACATGCGCGGCGGTAGGATAAACGAGCCTCGCGAGGGCCGCAAGCCGGGCACACGCTCGGTTGCAATGCCCACGTCATTCCTGTACGGTTTCCCCTTCGTCACCCGCCCTGGAGGAGGCCTCGGTTTGAACATACATCGTGCATGTGTTCTGGGAATGGTGCTCATTCAGCTGCTGGCGTTCTCCGGTTGCGACACGATCAAATCGCGCTTTTCCCGTCAGGCGCTTCCGGATCTCGGGCCACCGATTCCACTCAGCGCGCACATCGACGTGGACCCGTCATTGTCCAAGGCACGAACGGAATACCTCGACAGTTGCGGCCGCATTCGCCTGCTCTCTATCGGGCCGACCGTGGAAGACACGTTGATCCAAGCCGCCCACCAAACGTTTCGTAGCGTCACGCTCCCAGGGAATTCCGGGGCCGGTTCTAGGCCGGATGTGACGATCCGGATACGGATGTTAGACCCTCGATTTAAAATCCAGACGGACGCGCTCTATGACCGCGCGCCCGCTGAACTCAGTTTGGATGTGTTGGCGGAGTTCTTCGATGCCTCGGGCACGCCCCTGGGTGAACGCCCCCTGCAAGTCACCAGGAAGGAACGACTGCAGCTGGAGTTGACCCAACAGCGCTGCGACTATGTGATCGACCCGTTCCTGCAAGACACATCGACTCTGCTGGCCTCCCAGTTCATGCAAGAATCCCGAGTGCTGCTCGTTCCAGGCACTCAATCATCCGCAGCCGGAAACTCAAACACTCCGACCGATACGCCCTCAACCGTAGTGGTGAAGTCCCCTCCGACCAGCGCGGCGTCGGCGTCGCCTTCCCCCCTCTCATTCAAAGCCACGCTGTTGGATGAAAACGGGAATCTGCTGCTCGAAAGCGGCGAACGCCTACGTGTGCGCGTTGATGTCGTCAACACAGGAACACAGACGGTGGCCGATAGTGCCGTTCGACTGACGGGTCCGCAGCCGCTGCTCAGTCAATTTCCTGCCACAACCCTGGCAACCGGCCCCCTTGCACCGGGAGGTTCCAAGTCGTTGGAGTTCATTGCGACCATGCCCCAATCCCCGGCGCTTCGCCAGGCGGAGTTGCAGGTCGCCCTCGTCACCGGCTCAGGGCAATCAGCCGCTCCGCCACAAACCCTGCCCGTCTCCATCCAAGCCTCGGCTTCCCTGCCTGAGGACGTGGATCAGATTCCTGCCGCCATAACGGAAGGACAGCGCCCGGGCGACTACCTCCTTGCCGTTGGACTGAGCAGCTATCGGGAACAGGAAATCGCGGCACGGAAATACGCGTCACTGGATGCCGAAACGGTCGCCGCCTATTTCCAGACCATTGGAGGCCTTCCGCAGAATAACGTCCGCCTCCTACGTGACTGGAACGCCCTCCGCCCTGACATCGAAGAAGCGTTGCTTGATTGGCTGCCGGCAAAAACGACCAAGGACTCGCTGGTCGTCGTCTACTTTGCAGGACAGGCGGTGGGGAGTCCCTCAGGAGAAACGTTCTTGGTTCCCTACGACGGCTCGTTGGGATCACACACTCGACTCTACCCGCTGAAAGAGTTCCAAGCGGCGCTGGGAAGATTGAAAGCCAAGCAGGTCGTCTTTGTGTTCGACGGAACAGTGTTGAAACACGGCGCCGAGGGACGCACGAAAGTTACGCCGCCGAAATGGACCGGAACATCAGGTTCGGTCCTACAGATGATCGCGACCACAGGATTCGGGAAGAGCCTGGAGTCAGACACCCTGCATCACGGCTTGTTCACCTATTATCTCCTGCGAGGCCTTCGCGGCGAAGCCGATGTCAACCGGAATGGCGAAGTAACGATCGGGGAAGTGACAGCCTACATCACGCGCAAATTACCAGCCGCAGCTCGGAGCACCTTCAAACAGGAACAGCAACCGCAAATCTTTTCGGCGCCAGGCACCGCCGGGAAGGACCTGGATCTCGTACTCACGAAACCACCGCTAGGTCCCCTGGCCGATTGAACAGCCCCCCGGCACGCGCCTCGCCGGGAATGGGTGTAAGCGTAAGGCCTCCGGCCGTCCTGAGTAGTTGGAGCGCGTCTCTTACCTAGCCACTCCGAGGCCGACTCAGCTGCGGAAGCATGCCGAAGCTTCTCATAGAAAAGAAAAGGGGCGGCGAGGATACCCCCGCCGCCCCTTAGCATTCAGCCGTTCGGCCGAAATTCCAAACTACTCCTCGCTGGCTTTGCAGAAGCTACGCTCGTAGTTGATGATCGTCCACGCTTCTTCTTCGGTGATCGCCGCAGGGACCAAGGAAACCATTCCGGTGCCCGGGCTGCCGTTCTTGATCACCCAGAACAACTCGCCGTCTTTCCGCTTCTTGTGGAACTTGCAGTTGGTGAAGTTACGCGGGCTCGGATTGAGGATCGCACCGGCAGGGCCATCGCCCTTGCCCTCTTTGCCGTGACAGTTGAAGCAGGTGCCCTTGCCCTCATACAGTGCCTTACCCTTGGCAATGCTTTCCGGGGTCGAAGCAACCGGGTTCTTCATCGCCTTCGCGTCCGCCATCTGATCCGGCGCAACACGGGGCTTCAGCGGATCCTTTTCTTCAGCGCCCACCACCGCCACAGACAACAAGGTGACGGCTGCACACACTCCAACGAACTTAGAAAAATACCCCATCAGAACTCCTCCTTTGTGTTGAACCCACCGCGTGAACAACGACTCTCCGGTCCGAAGCAGCATGGACAAAAAACGGATGACAAGGCCGATAAAGCAGGCGAACTATAGCAACGGGTTTTCTGTCTTGTCAAGCCGACGGCTGCTTCGGCCATCCCGCTGTGTGCCCATGCTCGCATCAAAAAAGAGACTCAAACAACATGCCAGTGTGAAGGTGCTCCGACGATCCATGAATTTCTGGAATCTTGAGAAGTCTAGACGGAATCAGGTGCGTGGCCAGTGACATTCGTGGCACCTTTGCGCCCCAGAATGTCCGGCTCGCCTCAGCGCAGCAAGGCGTGCATCCCACAGGGATTCGCGACGCGAAGAGACGGACTATGTGGGAAGGACTTGAAGGAGAAAGGGAGCACTCTGCTCACAGACTCGAAGCGGTGGGGGCAAGGCACATGGCCCTGCCGGCATGCTCATCGCTTGATCACGACATCACGAACGACCTTCCCGCTCGGTCCAAACGGCTTTTGTGGTTTCCCGTTCAGCTCGGCACGAACTCCACCCGCGTTCCCAAGGGTGACGGTAAACTGATCCTGCGCCTTCCACTGCGCCTTTTGACCTGGGCGCAACAGCGCTTCCTGGGGGCTGCCTGAATCCACTTGGACAACCACCCAGCTCAGCTCCGTCGCATCCAGATCGAGCACTAAGGGACCATCAGACCCCACAGGACCATCGACAGATAATCCGGCCAGAGGCCCGTCCGCCCCCATTGAAGCAGAGGGTTGAGATGTGACCGGTTCCATTTGTATCGGCGCTTTGGCCACGGGCGCAGGAGCGGGGGTTGGTGGCGGGACTATTTTTTCTTGCGCAGGTTTGGCGACCTGCGGCACGGGCGTCGGTTCCATCGGCTTCGTAGTCGGCGCAATCGGGGGTGGAAGTTCCATGGTCGGGCGGGCAGCAGATTCGCGCGCATCCTTAGGAAACGGCGCGCTCTTCTTGCTCGGTGACACATCGGACCCGGTTCGCCGCATCAACGTGGACGACTGCTCACGGCTCAACAAAAAGACCAGCGTGGCGATCGCCACGGTGATGGCAATCCCCACCGCTTTGCGATTCGCCTTACGACGGCGCTCCTCTTCAACCTGACGCTGCCGCAGCCGTTCGCGCTCACCCTGTTTGTCATAAAATGCGCCGGCAGACTGCGCAAATCGGTGGATGGCATCTTCCTCATCCAATCCCAACGATCGCGCGTAAGACCGGACGAAGCCGCGGGCGAACACCTGATCGGGCAACTTGGCGAAATTTCCTTCTTCGAGCGCTTTGACGAAATCCGTGCGGATGCGGGTCTTTGAGGCAACTTCGTCAACCGTCAAACCTTTCGTCTCGCGTACCTGCCGAAAAAATTCACCCACTGATTCCATGATGTCCGCCTATGGTTTGAGCTTACCGAGAAGTTCCTGCGCGGCCGCCGCTTGCTCACCGCCCTTATCCAATGTCGAGACCTTCGAAAGGGCTTCCCTCGCACGCACATCAAACCCTAATTTGTGATACACACGCGCCAATTCCAATTGGAGCATTGCGGGGGGGACATTGGGCGGCGTCACGGTCGCCGCGTCTTCCAACACCTCCATCGCTCCCTGCAGATCGCCCTCATGCATCAACGCCTTCCCGAGATGAAAACGCGCCAAGTCCGGCGTGGGATACAGCGGATTACTGAGGGCCTGGCGGTAGGCGGCGATGGCATCCTTCCAGCGGTCCTGGCTGGCCAAGACCTGACCGAGATAGGTGTTCGCCTCGGAGTAATCCCCATCGATACGAATGGCCTCGCGGAACGATTCTTCAGCCGGTTTCAGCCGTCCTTGTGCGGCGTAGATATGTCCCAAGCCGTAGTGCGCCTCTTTGTTGTCGGGGTTCAACTTCACCGCCTTCTGAAAGGATACGTACGCCTGCTGTTGATCCGAACTCAGCCGAGCCACGCCTTCCTGGTAGAACCCCTTCGACTTACGCACGTTCTCTTCGTTCGCGCACCCACTCGCCGCCACGCTCGCCAGCAAGACAAGGATCCAGCACAGTCCCCGTGAACCACGGACGACGTACAGCAGGAACCCTCGCGCCTGATCCGTCGATCTCATGCTCCGATATCCTCGAAATGAGTGAGTCGCTTGAACTCTTTGAACCGCGCCTCAATCTCTTTGTAATCTAGGATCCTCAATCGGTCAAGGCTAAAGGCTTCTACGGTAAATGAGGCCATGACGCTTCCGAAAATGATCGCCTGTCGCATGGCTTCGGACGAACGATTTCCTGTGGCCGCCAGATATCCCAGAAATCCTCCCGCGAACGTATCGCCCGCCCCGGTCGGATCACGAACGTCGTCCAACGGAAACGCCGGTGCGCCGAACACCTGCTTGTCATTGAACATCAACACTCCATATTCGCCGCGCTTGACGATCAGATGCTTCGGCCCGCGCGCGAGAATTTTCTTGGCGACCTTCACGAGATTGGAATCTTCACCCAAGGCCCGCGCCTCACCGTCGTTGATGATCAGCACGTCGATATGCTGCAGCACATTCCACAGCGCGTCCCGCTTGCCGTTGATCCAGAAGTTCATCGTGTCGCAAGCCACGAGCGCCGGACGCTTCACCTGTTGCAACACATCCAACTGAAGATTCGGATCGATGTTTCCCAGAAAGAGCACATCCGGCGAACCGTACTGAGCGGGAATTTTCGGCCGGAAGGTCTCGAACACATTCAACCGGGTATCGAGCGTCTGGGCTTCATTGAGCTGGTGTGAATAGGCCCCCTTCCAGCGGAAGGTCGCCCCGGGTCGCCGTTCCAATCCCGCTAAATCAATCTTGCGGCTCTTGAGAAAGGCGACATGCTGTTCTGGAAAATCCTCTCCCACGACGGCAATGAGGTCGACCGACGTAAAATAACTTGCCGCGGTCGAAAAGTAGGTAGCCGACCCACCGAGCACCTCGGTCACCTCACCGAACGGGGTTTTCACCGTATCCAATGCCACTGATCCCACCACGAGCAATTTTCCCATGCGTCACCGTTTTCCTTTCCGCGTCCGTACATAGGGAGCAATCAAGAGACTCAATCGTCGTCTGGCCGAAGCAGACATGTGATCCGGAGCCGTCACAAGGGCATTCCCGAGCGCCTGATGACAGGCGCAGGCACGATCGGGAACCAACTTGGGCACCACGGTCTTTAGCACCTGCTTGGCCAGCGCCACGTTCTTGTGGAGCGTCGCGAGAATCGCCTCCACGGTCACGGCTTCTTCCGTCTCATGCCAACAGTCATAGTCTGTCGCCAGTGCCACAGTGGCGTAACAGAGTTCGGCTTCTCGCGCGAGTTTGGCTTCCGGCATGTTGGTCATCCCAATGACGTCCACCCCCCACTGGCGATACAGCCGAGATTCTGCCTTGGTCGAGAATTGAGGCCCCTCCATACACACATAGGTGCCTCCGCGATGCAGGCGCGCCCCGGCCGCGCGTCCCGCCGCCTCCAACGCATCGGCCACCGATGCGCATACCGGTTCGCCGAAACCGACGTGCGCCACAATGCCGTCATCGAAAAAGGTCGAGATCCGGCGCTTGGTGAGATCGATAAATTGATCCGGCAAGACGACGTCCCCGGGCCGAATCGCTTCTTTCATACTCCCGACCGCGCTGACCGAAATCACCTGTTTCACTCCCAGGGATTTCAGCGCATAGATGTTGGCACGGTAGTTGATGCTTCCGGGATTGATCCGGTGTCCTCTACCGTGTCGCGAGAGAAATGCGATCCGCACACCATCTAGCACTCCGAGGACAAGGGCATCCGAGGGTGCGCCGAACGGGGTACGCACGCGCACCTCGCGGACTCGCTCCAGCCCGTCGATGTTGTACAATCCACTTCCTCCGATGATGCCGATGGCAGCCTGTGCGGTCTTCTTCGATGTCTTCATGAGGTCGATTCCGTTTCCATGATGAGCGACGCCGGCATCTCCGCCGAGCGTCGATGTGCTAATTCTCGTAAGAACGACTGAACCGTCTCTAAGAGCCGGCCAGCCACCTCTTCAGGACTGTCCTGCTCGTTGAGCGACCACCATTGCAGCCCCGGCTCCTTCCGGAACCAGGTGAGCTGACGTTTCGCAAAATGCCTGGTATCACGTTGAAGCAACCGCAGCGCCTCCGCTCGGTCATAGTCGCCGGACAAATATCCCGCGATCTGCTGATACCCCAACCCCTTCATCGCGCCTGAATCCCGCCGATAGCCCTGATTCAACAAATCAGCCGTTTCCTCGACGACTCCGCGCTCGAACATCGCCTCCACCCTTGCATCAATACGACGATAGAGCTGCGAGCGATCACGGTTTAGCCCGACCATCAAGACCGAGAACGGCTGCTCAGTGAATCCATGTCGCTGCTGCACCTCAGATAACCGCCGGCCGGAGCGATAGTACACCTCAAGCGCCCGTACGATCTTCACCTCATCATGAGGATGCAGGCGCGCAGCCGATTGCGGATCGATTCGCGTCAATTCCTCATGGAGGAAATACCGACCCCGCACCTCAGCCTCTCGAAGCAATGAGGTCCGCAACGCCTCATCCGCAGGCGGGGCATCACATAACCCGTGAATCAACGTCCGCACGTAGAGACCCGTCCCACCGACGACCAACGGCACCCGTCTTTCACTGTACAGCCGCTCGATCTCCCGCAGAGCGAGCGTGCGATACTGCCCGGCGTTAAACGGTTCGTCGGGATCGACTACATCGATAAGACGATGCGGCACACCTCGCCGCTGTTCGATCGCCGGCTTATCGGTGGCGATATCCATCCCGCGATACACTTGGCGCGAGTCGGCCGTCAGTAGCTCCGTCCCCAAACCACGGGCCAACCGAAGCCCGATCTCACTTTTCCCCACCGCGGTCGGCCCGACCAGCACCACCAACGGCCGCAGTGCCACCATTGATTCCGTCAGACAGACCATGCGCTTGCGCCCCTCTGCTACGCGCGATCGAACAAGCGCGCGAGTTCATCGCCCGACAGACGGAACGCCACGCGGCGTCCATGAGGACAGGTCATGATCAGCCCCTCCGCAACCCAGTCCTGCACCAATTGCTTGATCTCCGGCAGTGCCATGGGCCGCCCAGCCCGGACTGCTCCATGGCACGCCAGCGATGCCAAAATCGGCCGTACCTTCTCTTCAAGGGAGGAAATCGAGTCCCACTGCTCCAGGTCCTCGATCAGGTCTTGTACAAGCACGGCGACATCGGGATGGCCCAACATGACCGGCAGACTGCGGATGAGAAACGAGGTCGGCCCAAACGGCTCAATGAGTAAACCGAGCCGCTCCAGCTCCGGCAGATGCCGCTGCAGAATCAGGGCTTGCTGCACCGGCAGTTCCAGCGGCTCCGGCAGCAACAGCGGCTGAGACGGCAGCGCACGCCCGTGCCAGGCTCGCAGCAGGCGTTCAAACAACACCCGCTCGTGGGCCGTATGTTGATCCACCACCTGAAGCTCATCTCCCACTTGTGCGATCAGAAAGGTGCGATGCATTTGACCAAGCGGCACAATTTCCCGAATCTCATCCACGGCATAGGCCGCAGCCCCTTCCCCCACGAACGATGTTTGGCTGGGAGGGGAAGCCGGCGGCTGGTGACCCGGCTCAAACGATTCACGCGCTGGCGGCGCCACGGGATTCGTCCACTCCGACGGAGTCATGGCCGCATCCTCGTTCAGGCGAGCATGGGCGGATCCCGTTAAAGAGGCCTGAACTTGCGCTCGCCCCAGCGCCTGACGAACCGCAGAGCGCACCAGCTGATGAATCTGCTCCGTACTCGCAAATCGGACTTCTCGTTTGGTCGGATGCACATTCACGTCGACCCGTTGCGGATCGATATCCAGGAACAGCACGAACAAGGGCGCATGGCCCTTGGCAAGAAATGCACTGTAGCCGTCGATGACGGCATGTTGGATCGTGCCGTTCTTGATCGGCCGACGGTTGACGAATAACTCTTGTGGTGTCCTGCCCGCACGCGCCCGAACCGGATCCACGATGAACCCCCGCAGCGCAAGGCCGTCACACGCCACATCAACGGCCAAGGCTCGATCCCCAAAAGCTCCGCGATACACCTGCAGCACTCGATCACGAGCGGACGACACGTCGGGAAGGACAAACACTTCGTACCCATTGTGGACGAGACGGAAATGGACTTGCGGCCAGGCGAGCCCCGCCTGCTGGACCACATGGCTGATATGGGAAAATTCCGTCGTGGTGGATTTCAAAAATTTCCGCCGAGCCGGCGTATTGAAGAACAGATCCGACACCTCGATCGACGTACCGGGAATTGCGGCAGCATCCTCCACCCGCGTGATCGTGCCCCCGGCAAGCCAGAGTTGCGTTCCAACCGGCTCGTTCCTGGCCACCGTTCGCAGGCGGACATTGGAGACGGCCGCGATGCTCGGCAACGCCTCCCCGCGGAACCCCATCGTGCGAATGGCGCCGAGTTGTGCGTCCGACTGCAATTTGCTGGTGGCATGTCGCTCGAAGGCCAGGGAGGCGTCACGACGAGACATCCCCTCCCCGTCATCGCTGACTCGAATCAGCCCGAGGCCCCCGTCTTTGATTTCGACGGTGATTGTGGAACTGCCGGCATCCAGGCTGTTTTCGAGGAGTTCCTTCACCACGGCCGCCGGGCGTTCGACCACCTCGCCCGCCGCAATGCGGCCGATGACATCGCCCGGCAAGACCTGAATCTTCCCCGCACTACTCGCTATATCCATGGGAAGAGAGGCCCCCTGAAGGTTGAATAGGAGGATGGCTTCGTGGAGAGGAGACCGAACCGCAGGCCCAAGGTCATCGAATTTCGGCCATCTTCGTCTTCGCAAGCTTGGCTTCGTCTGACGTCGAATATTCCTCGATCACCCGTTTGAGATACTTCCGGGACTTGGCCGTATCGCCGGTTTCAGCTGCCGACAGACCGAGCTTGAAGAGAGCCGCGGGAACTTTCTCGTTTCCTGCATACTCATTCACCACGTGCTCGAAGGACTGCATGGCCCGAATGTAATCCTTCTGGCCGTAATACGATTCGCCCAACCAGTAATGGGCGTTAGGCGTGAGCGACGTCGAGGGAAAATCTCTGATGAAATGCTGAAAGCCGCTCACCGCAAGATCGAACTTGCCGTTGAGATAGTCGTTGTAGGCCAGATTGAATGCCGAGGTCGGGGTGATCGAGGGGACACCGGGCACGATGAGGGGAGCGTCAGTTGGGGCAGATGGCTTTGACGCACGGGCCTGACGGCTGGCTTCTGCAAGTGCGAGATCCGAGCGGATGGAGGCGGCTTGCGCGATTTGCGCCTCTTCAATCTTTCCTAGACGCCCCTCGAGCTTTTGAAGCCGAGCTAACGCCTCGTCGAGCCGCAGCTTTCCACCCTCCGGCTCGCGTACCCGCTCCAGTGATTCCAGCCGGCGTTGCATCGCCTCGAACCGCTTTTGTTCTTGATCCTGAGTCCGCGCGATCAGGGACAGCTGATCCCGAATCTCCAAAAAATCGGCATGCTTGGCACAACCCGCGACCACCAGGCCGCAGGCTAGTCCGGCCCCCATTTGGAGCGCCCGTATCAATCGGAGCTTCATCGTCAGTGCAACTCCTTTAGCTGATTCAGTTTGTCCATAGCCTTGTTCGCTTCTGGGGACCTTGGATACAGGTCGATGACTTGTTTGAGGGCCGACGCGGCTCTTCTTCGATCTTTCAGCGCCAGATAAGCATACCCCTTCTTCAACAGCGCCGCCGGGACCTTTTCGCTGGCGGGATGATTCAGTTGCACTTGATCGTAGGCATCGATGGCGCGTGAATAGTCTTTCTTGCCGTAATACGATTCGCCGAGCCAGAACCGGGCGTTGGGCGCCAGGTCCGAGTGGGGGTGTTGGACAAGAAACTCGGCAAACCCCTGCCGGGCACCGTCCAAGTCACCATCCTTAAAACGAGTCAACGTCCGTTCGTACGACTCCCGATCCGCCAACAACGCCGCGCTCCGGTTCTCGGCACGCGGAGTGGCGGCAGCAGCCTGCGGGGGAGCCACATCCTGGGCCGGGGATGGTGACGGAGCCGGCACCGGAGCCGCCTGTGGAAGGGGCGCGGCCTCCGCTACGACAGGACTCTGCTCGGCCCGCTGCGCAACGCTGGTACGCAACGCCACCAAATGCTGTTCAACCTGCTTGAGAAAGGCATGTTGGTTTTCGAGATTCTTGTCGATCGTCTGGATTTGCGCCTGCACCTGTGTTAATTCACGGGTGGTCTCCTCGAGACGCCGCTCATGGTCATCTTCTCGGGAGACGAACTTGCCACCGGCATTTTCTAAGGCCTTCGCCACGGATGCCACGCTCCGATTCACCTCATTGAAGTGCTCGGCCGTCACCTTGTTGTCGGCCTCGATTTTTCCGGCCAGGGCATCGGTTCGTTTCCCCAACGCTGCCGTATCCTGCTCGAGTGACGCGGCAAGATGTTTCACCGCCTGATCCTGCTGCACGACGCGTTCACCTAAACCATTCAACACCTGCCTGAAATCAACGAGCGCCTGATTGAACTTCGTCACCTGATCCGCCAGCACCTTGTTCTGCGCATCGAGCTGCGAGATGTTCTGCGAGCGAGTCTCGAGCCCGTGCAACAGTTTCTGCTGGTCATCCAACCGCGAATCGACTTTCTGTGCCAGCACGGTTGTGGTCTTCTGCATGGCATCCAGCACATTCTTCTGGATGGCATCGATGTGACTGCTCACTTGATCCAGACGGGATGTGACCGCCGCAAGTTCGGCACGATTGCGATCGCGCTCGCCTTTGAGCAGTGCATCTTGATCGACCAGCTGCTTTTCCACCCACCCGAGCCGTTTGCTCTCCTCGAGGGAACGCTTCTCGCTGTCGCCGATACGTCGCTCGAACTTCGACTCCTGGGAAGCCAGTTTGGACAACAGATCATCCTGCCGCGACTCAAGAACCTGTGAACGATGCATCGCTTTATCAAGATCACCGCGCAAGGAAGGAATGTCCTGCTCGCGCAACGAAATGATTTCCTGATTTTGACGGGCCCTGGTCTGTGCCTGTTCTTCCGTCTGTTGTTTGATGCGACGCTGGAGCTCCCGTTCGGTTTGTTTGAGATCAGCTTGCTGCGCGACACATCCCGACAGCAAGGCAAACCCTGTTGCGGCCAGCACCAGAAGGCCGAACCGTGACGACAAGAGCGGGCGGCCGGTCGTCACGAGGCTCACCATCGAGGCGTTCTTTGCCATCTCACTCCGTTGAGGCCATCCACTGTCCATGACAGGTCTCCCTTGACCGGCGTCTGTTCCGGAGAATCATGTCACATCATCCATGATTGGAACAGTTATTTCGACCGGACCACTACATGCCCGCGACGATTCTGCTGATAGCAGCTTTCGCTACGCTCGTTGCAGAACGGCCGCTCCTTGCCGTACGACACCACCGACAACCGGTTGGCACCGACACCGAGTTCCACCAGATAGTTCCGCACCGCTTTGGCGCGCTTTTCGCCCAACACCAGGTTGTACGCCAGCGTGCCGCGTTCGTCACAATGCCCTTCAATCTTGACCAACGCACCGGTATTCGCTTTGATCCACTGGGCATCCTGGGTCAACGACAGTCGGCCCTCCTCCGTAATGGTCCAACTATCATAGCCGAAAAACACATCGCGTAACCCCGCTTCCGCCGACGCCGCCTGCTCTTTGGCCTGCTCGCGACGAATCTCCTCGATCTGGCGCGCCGTGCTCTCCGAGGGCTCGACCTTGGCCAGCATGGTACCGCCTCCACCGAGCCGCTCTTCGGACGGAGCCTTTCCACCGGAGACGGAATCGAATCCGCGTAAGCCACCGGTCTCAGGATCTTCCGGTTTGCTTGAAAGGGATAGGTCCGGGAAGGTGGCACTGGGAGCATCCAACCCGGAAGGCGACGAAAGCTGGCCTTGGGACGGCGGTGGAACTTGCCCCTGGGACTGAGCCGGAGCGCCCGACTTCGCCATCCCCCGTTCGGACGACTGCGTATCGCCTCCGGACTGAATCGACTTCTTCGAACACCCTGCCTGCATGACCAACAGCATCCCGACACCTATGGTCAGGCCCATTGCCGCTACCCGTATGCTCATATCGTGACTCCTCATCGCTGGTGAATGGTTAATCTGCTGATAAACCCTGTGAATTGCGTGACGACTCTCTCTACAGAGCCGGAGACCAGGACGGCGAGCTATTGTGCGTCCCGCCGAAGGTTATGCGTTCCAGATTTTTCCCGTCGGTGTCGACCATGTAAATATGGCTCTTCCCATCGACGGTCGAGCTGAAGGTCAGATGCCGACCGTCGGGCGACCAGGATGGGGAATCATCGATGCCCGGTCCGGTCGTCACCTGCACTCGCTTCTGCCCGTCAGGTGAAACGATACACACCTTATAGAGTCGTTGAGCTGTGCGGCAGACATACGCGATCCAGTTACCGCGCGGCGACCAAGCCGGGGCGGCATTGTAATCCCCTTCGTACGTCAGCCGGCGCACGTTGGAGCCGTCGGCACTCATGACAAAGATTTGCGGCGCCCCGCCGCGATCAGAGGTAAACGCGAGTTCCCGACCGGTGGGTGACCAGGAGGGTGAGAGATCGCCCCCCTGATTCACGGTCAGCCGCTGTGAGGCTTTGGTTCGCGTATCAAGCTTATAGATCTCGGAATTGCCGTCCTGACTGCTGGCAAATGCCAGGAAATTGCCGTCCGGCGACAAGGCTGGCGTAATGTTCAGTCCCGGCATAGAAACCAACGTCCAGCGTTTGCCGGTCGCAAGTTCCAGAATATCGATATCCTGGGTGTTTCGGCTCCTATACGCGGTGAACACAATGAACCGGCGGTCGGGCGACCAACGCGGCATGAGGTTCAGAAAGCCGTCGGCCGTGATCTGCTTCGGCTCATACCCATCGTAATCCATGACAAACAGTTCGCGTGCGTTCCCGTGCTCCGCAACATACACGATCTTGGTTCTCGCGATCCCCGGCTCCCCGGTATAGCGGAACACCAATTCATCGGCAAACCGATGCGCCATCAACCGCACAACCGACGTCGAGCCGACATAACGCTTTCCGCCGACCACCTCATCGCTGCCGCTGTCGTACACGAACCCATCCATCAATAATTCGCTGTCTTTGCTGACGTTCTTCTGCCCGGACTTCCCCCAAACCAGGACGGACACACCGTTCTCCGCCGCCTGCTTGAAAATCGCCCTGTCGGTCGTGGTCACCTCGCGCGCCTTCACCCCGATTCCCGGCAAGTCGACGAGCGTAAACACCAGCGATCGTTGGAGGTCGGCCTTCAATACCTCCTCAATACGTCCGCCGAGCCATTCCGGACCGCCGCCGTTCTGAAACCCGAACACCCCGATAGGAATCTTTTGGAAGTCAGGCCTGGTCGCTTCGAGAAAGACATCGGTCGCGCCGGAGTCCAGAATCCCGAGGACTCCGGCTCCGACTAGGACGCAAAGGACAATCATAAGCCCGATGATCACACGAGTCATCCTGCAGCCTCGCCTACGGCAAAAGTGAAGTGAGCATCGAAATAGGAATCCGTCAGATCCGGCGGGAAGGGCGGCAACGGAATCGCACTCTGGACAGCTCGCTGTGCGGCCATATCGTAATAGTCATTGCCCGACGACTGTTCAATCACGACCGACCCGACCCGGCCATCCCGCTCCAGCCGGAACCGCACCGTCACCGTCAACACCTTGCCCGAAATATCGACCGGCGGCGCCGTCCAAAAGCCGCTGATCCTGGCCTGCACTCGGGCCAAATAGGGATTCGATCCCGATACGCCCGGCACCCGCAACATCGGGGTGGGTTTCGTGCGGGGGATGCTGGCCATTACCGGAGGAGCCGTCACGGTCGGTTGAGGCTCGCGGAACATGGGCTTCACCTCCCGCAGCGGCTCGGTGGTCTTCACCGGCGGCGGAGCTTGAAGTTTTTTCAGATCCTGCAATTCGCGATCGAGATCGCTCGTCATTTCTTCGGACAGCGAGGTTCGTTTCGTCGGCGTGACCGGCGGCTTGGGCGGGTCTTGCGGAGCCGACACTTGCGGAGTCGCCATCACAGGCACATTCAATTTTTTGAGCATGGCATCGACGTCGGACCGCTCCGGTGCCCCGAGCTTTGGCTGCGTAGACCTCTTGACCTCGGCCGGTTTCATTGGCGCGATGTCACCATACTTGGGGGCATTTAACGGCAATTCTACGTCCTTCATAACGTCTCGAAGTACATCGGCCCGATTCGTCACTGGGGCTGCAGAGGGCGACTTCGCCGCATGTGGAATCGGCTGCGGCGCCGCCAGGACCGGAGCTTCCAACTTGGGGACAGGAACCGGGGGCGGTGCAGGCGCCGGGGGGGCCGGCTTGGCAACCGGGGCCACCTGAACCGGGGACGGCACAGGCGCCGGAGGAGTCGGCGTCGGAGTGTGCATCGGCTTGGGAGGCACGGGCATCGGCGCCGACTGCACCGGTTTGGGTGCAGGCTTCGGCACCGCCTTCTCAACCTTTTCCACTTTGGGCTCGAGCTTGGCCTCCATCGGGGGCAACGTCACCAGAGAGACCTCGACCGCCGAGAGCGGACGTTCTGTTTTCTTCAAAAGCTTGGCCCCCATGATCACGGTGAGAAGACAGAGATGGAGGAGCAGCGAGACGATAAGGGTCTTTCGAAGACGGTCACTCCCGGGGGCCCCCATATCTCCGATCAAGGATAACGCGGTATGTCTTGGCAGGGCTTGGAACGTCATGACTTGCGATACGACTGTCTGGCGCGCAGGGCCGGCGCCACTACTTCTTGCGTGACTGCGCGGGAGTCGCGACCGACTCATTTACGTGCTCGGCCCCCGTGGGTTCCGTCACCATGCCGAGTTTTTCAATCCCGGCTTTCTTCACACTATCCATCACCTGCACGACGATCCCGTAGGGGACATCCCGATCGGCGCGCAAATACAGCGAGACCTCCGGACTTTGATCTTTCAGCGCCCGGAGTTTGCGCTCTAACTGCACCACGCTCACTGCGTCCTTATCCAAATACAAACGCTGATCCCGCTCAATGGACAAAACGGCTCTCGCTTCCGGCTTAATCGTATTGCTGGCGGACTTGGGAAGGTTGATGTCCATCCCGCGATACAACATGGGGGCAGTCACCATGAAAATAACGAGCAGCACCAACACCACATCGACCAACGGGATCACGTTGATCTCTGCCATGAAACGACGATGACGGGTTTCCGACGTCATGACTGAATCCCGACCGCCGTCTGCTTCAAGCGAGTCTGCAACGAACGCATGGCCTCGACTGTGAATGACTCAATTCGGAACACGGTCTTGCGAATTCGCGTCAAAAAGTAATTGTAGAAAATGACTGCGGGAATGGCGGTGAACAACCCAGCTGCCGTCGCGACCAAGGCTTCCGAAACACCCGGCGCCACAGCCGCGATACTGGCCGTGCCCTGCAGGCCGATCTCGCGGAACGAGTCGATGATACCCAGCACGGTTCCCAGCAAACCGATAAAAGGCGTGATATTCCCCGTGGTGGCCAAGACCGGCAAATAGGACTCCAGATGCGACACCTGGTTCTGCACGAGGTACGACACCGTCTTATCCATGTACTGATGATCGATGACGGGACCCGGCTCTTTGGCCCCCCCAACTCCGTGAGAGGCACTCACCGCACCATCGCCGGACACCGTCAAAACGCGGTCCATGATGCCTTGAAACACCCGGGCACTGGGGCTCCCCTCGGCACGCTTCGATTGGCGGTACAGCTCATCAAGGTCCCGAATCTTCGAGAAGGCACTGAAAAACCGCTGATCTTCCCGATCAGCCGCCTTAAAACTCCGCCACTTGTACAGGATCACCCCCCAGGAAAGAATCGAGGCGACAAAGAGAAGCATGAGCACGATCTTGGAGACCGCTCCGAGCGAGCCTACCAACCCCATCACGCCTGATTGGAACATGAGCCTAGACCTTTCCCTTCACATGGCGTCGCATGAAAACGGTAGCATGGATTGTACCAAAAGCTGGGGGAATGGCGGGGCCGACGGGATTTGAACCCGCGACTTCCAGATTGACAATCTGGCGTCCTAACCAGGCTGAACGACGGCCCCACGCAACCCAAGATGGCGGAAGAAAAGAATTCAGATCTTCAGAATCAAGCTGTCTAAATACGGTAGCGCGTACTCTTGTACATCACTACTAATGGATAAGGCAATGCCTCTCCACTCATTCCCTGTATTTCTTTTGGTAGGCGGAACAGGGATCGAACCTGTGACCTCTGCCTTGTAAGGGCAGCGCTCTCCCAATTGAGCTATCCGCCCGATTTTTCTCATTCTCGGCAGATTTTTTGGATGCTATCAACTCCGCCATGCAGTGTCAACCAAGAATCATGCATTGTTCTTGCACGATTTTTTCAGCAACGCCTTACTCGGATTCATCCGGAACGGTCGTCGCCCCTCGCTTTCCTCCTTGAGCACATTCACGGCCGGATCTGTTGCGCGGAAAACACGCGGTGTGGACTTTTTTCAACTGCGCCGCGTCGACGTGTGTATAAATTTGCGTCGTCACGATGTCGGCATGGCCTAACATCGCCTGCACTGATCGCAAATCGGCGCCGCCCTGCAACACATGCGTGGCGAACGTATGCCTGAGCATGTGCGGGGATGGCAGCCGGGCGATGCCGGCCCGCTTCGCACGCGCACGAAGCAGCTTCCAGAACCCCTGTCTCGTGAGTGGCGTCCCGCGTCGAGTCACAAAGGCAAACCGAGAGGATCGCCGCTTCAACAACACCGGCCGCACCTGCAGCAAATACGCCTGCATTTCCGCCACGGCCGGCCGACCGATCGGCACCACGCGCTGCTTGTTCCCTTTGCCGGTAATCCCCAGGTACCCGATCTCAAGATTGCACTGATCCACCTTCAATCCGATGAGTTCCGACACCCGCAGACCAGCAGCATAGAGCACCTCGACCATTGCACGATCGCGGTGATCTTCCGGCGACCGGCCGGCCGGCATCGACAGAAGGCGGTCAACCTCTTCTACGCTCAATGTTTTCGGCAAACGGCGAGCCCGTGACGTACTGCGGAGACTGCCCGTGGGATTGACCGAAACCATCCCCTCCTGCTGAAGAAACCGGAACAGACTACGGATGGCTGCGAGCGCGCGAGCGCGGGAGGACGACGCAAGGCCGGACCGATGCAAATGATCGAGAAAGCTTGAAAGGAGTGGCGGAGTGACCTCCCGCGGCTCATGTAGCCCTTGATCCCGAAGATAGCGCTGGAACGTCGCGATGTCCCGCTGATACGCCAACAGAGTATTGGAGGAGAGGCCGCGGGCGATCCGCAGGTGACTCCAATAGCGTTCGATCACTGAATCCAGCGGGAGCGTACCCGGCAGAGCCTTGTCTACGGCATCACCGCTCATCGAACAGACCCTCGTTGGCGATGACGGAACCATGACTGCCCGACTATAGCCAAGCCCTCCCCTGAACACAATGCAAGAGCCTTGAGTTACCTTGACACCCCCGCACCTGTTTCCTATAGTAGCTTCCATTGCGGCGAGAGCGTTCGCCATGCACAGGAGTCAATGGTTTCTCGATCAGTAGTCTGCGCCCCGCATCTCCGCGTGTGTAGCGTCGCCCTCGCGGTGGCGTTCCTCGTCGGTTTCGGCGCGCTCAACCAGGCTGCCGCCGCCCCGAAGACTCCCGCTCCCTCCCGTCCTGCTCCGGCAAAGTCCCCGGCCGCAACCGCACAGTCGGCGCTGGACCAAGCCAAACGCCTCATCGACGCGGAACAACCGGAAGCCGCCGCCGTCATGCTTCGTCGCTTCATCGAAAGCGGGCCGGCGCCGGACCTGCTCGACGACGCCTACCTCTTGATGGCGGCCGCCATGTTCGGCATGAAGGAGCAGCCTGAGACGATCCGTTACGTCAATCAGTTGCTCGGCGAATTTCCCAACTCCGAACTCGTGGATCGCGCCAAGCTCCTCCTCGCAAAAACCCACGCGCGGGCCGGCAATCTGGATTTGGCGCTCCCCCTCCTCTCGGAAATCCGTAGTCTGTCGACCGACCCGACCGTCAAGCGGGATGCCCTGAAACTCACCGGGGAATTTCAGGTGCAGAAAAAAGACTTTCTCCGAGCCATTCAAGCCTGGCTGGATGAGCTCCCACTGGATACCGGGGACCAGGCCCAGGAAACGGAAAACCAGATTCGTGAACTGGTCACTGAGAAACTGGATGTCTCGACGCTCACGCGCGTACGGGATGCCTATCCGAAAATATTCCCAGGCGACTTGGCGTCGATCAAGCTCATCGAACTCCATACCGCCTCGGGGGAAGACCATTTGGTCGAGCGGGATCTGCGCCTGTTTCTCAACCGCTTCCCCAACCATCCCTATGCGGCGAAAGCCGCCGATCTGCAAGCCACGGTCCGGACAAAATTCAAATCGCACCCCTATTCCATTGCCGCGATCTTTCCTCTGTCTGGGAAATTGGCGCCGTTCGGCACCGAAGTGTTGAACGGCATTCAGCTCGCGCTGGAACGCCTGAAGGATGGGGGTGACAGCCCGTCGATCGGCCTGATCGTCAAGGACACCGAATCCGACCGTGCCGCATTCCTGGACGAACTCTCCAACGTCCTCTCCGACGATCAGCCGCTCGCCGTGATCGGCCCCTTGTTGTCGAAAAATCTTCCCGTGATGGCGGAGATGGCCGAACGCACGCACATCCCGCTCATCACCCCGAGCGCGACCGTCCCAAACCTTCGACGATTCGGCACCTACGTGTTCAGCACAGCACTCACATACGGACACCAGGCCAAACGGGTGGCGGAGTATGCACTCAAAGAGCAACAGTTCAAACGCTTTGCCATCCTCTACCCTGATACCCCATACGGCCGCGACTTGGCCCGCTTGTTTGCGCAGGAACTCCGGCAACAGGACGGGGAACTGATCGCCAGCGAGCCCTACAAAGAAGGCGACAACGATTTTCGTGCCGTGATCGGCAAACTCAAAGCTGAAGATCTGAAGCAGTACGGCGTGGAAGTGCAGGTCGACAACGACCCGGCAAAAACCGGAATCAGGCAGGGAGGGAAAAAGGGCAAACGCCTGCTGTATTCCCCAGGGTTCGATGCGGTTTTTATCCCCGGACGTTCGCTGGATGTGGGACTGCTGGCCGCTCAATTGGCGTTTTACGATATCGCGGTGCCGCTTCTCGGGACCAACGGATGGAACCAACCTGACTTTGCGCGCGTCGCCGATCGAAGCGTCGAGGGAGGTGTCTTTGTCGACGGGTTTTTTGCCGAGAGCAGCAGTCCTGTCGTGCAGGAATTTGTGGAACGCTATCGCAAGCGATTTCAGGCCACGCCCTCGCTGTTTGCCGCTCAAGGTTATGATGCCGCACGATTGACCGTGGAAGCCATCCGCCGCGGCGCGACGACCGGAGAAGCCATACGCGACTATTTGATGATGCAGCATGACCTGCCGACCCTGAGCGGCCCCAGCGGGTTCAATCCCGACGGTACCCTCAATCGCCACGTCGTGCTCATCCAAGTGAAACAGGGCAAGTTCGTCCCCCTGGACTAACGAGGCCAAGAGCACAAGGGTACAGTGACAGGGCGTGCGTCCTTATCGGAGCGGCGCACGCACACGGGAGTAACGGTATGACGACGACTCGAAAGCGGGTACTGAGCGGAATGCAGGCCAGCGGCCTGCTGCATCTCGGTAATTGGTTGGGAGCGCTGGAAAACTGGAACGCATTACAGGAGCAATACGACTGCTTTTTCTTTGTGGCGGACTGGCATGCCTTGTCGTCCAATTACGCCGACACCAGCCGGATTCGTGAATACGTGCGGGAAATGCTGATCGATTGGCTGGCAGCCGGCATCGATCCCAAACGCGCCACCGTCTTCATTCAATCGCAGGTCCCGGACCACGCAGTCCTCCATCTGCTGTTTTCAATGATGATCCCCGTCTCGTGGCTGGAACGGAATCCGACGTACAAAGAAAAGCAGGAAGAAATCAAAGAGCGCGACCTCAGCACCTATGGGTTTCTCGGCTACCCGGTGCTGCAGGCAGCGGACATTCTTCTCTACAAACCGGATTTCGTCCCGGTCGGCAAGGATCAATTGCCGCACCTCGAACTCACCCGCGAACTCGCCCGACGGTTCAACGGCCTCTACCGGCCCGTGTTCCCCGAACCCCAAGAACACCTGACCAAGTTTCCGAAGGTACTGGGCACCGACGGGCGCAAGATGAGCAAGAGCTACGGCAACGCCATCAACCTGTCCGACACGGAACCGGTGGTGCGCCAGAAGATCAAAACCATGATCACCGATCCCGCACGTGTGCGCCGACACGATCCGGGCAATCCGGATGTCTGTCCGGTCTATGATTTTCACAAGATCTTTTCGCCGCTGCCGGTCATCGAACAGATCAACCAGGATTGCCGCAAGGCCGCCATCGGTTGTATCGATTGCAAGAAACTCGTCGCCGACCGGGTGGTGGAGCGCCTCGCCCCAATGTGGGACGTCCGCGCGGCGCTGACGCAACAACCGGGACGTCTGGATGACATCGTCGAAGACGGGCGACAACGCGCCACGGCCGTCTCCTCTCAAACGATGGCCGAGGTGCGCGAGGCCATGAAGATCTAATTTCCTCCATTACATCCTCCCGCACATCAGACGGACCTCACCCAGACGAACCACGACGGCTCCTTCTGCACCAGCCGACACACCGAGGCATCCGCCTCTCCGCCTGCCGGGTACGAACCTACGTCGCCTGCGATGAACATGTGGCTGATACCCGAAAGGGAGACCGCGGGGACACCCGGAACTACATCATGAGGAACGGAAGGATGCGACGGAGCCAGGAACGCGACTAGGCAGGCTTCGCCAATTTTCGCCAGACATCCGTCAGTTGGCGCTGGACCGGCACCCGGATTTTCGTGATAGACAGCCCGAATTCATTCGGTTGGCACCAGCGTACCGTAGCTGCGTCGATGAGAATCGGGTTGGCACTCTCTCCAGGAAAAATACACAACTCGACCTCGGCGCCCACCGTGACGGGAACCGAACTGAGGATTCTGCACCCGCCTGGAGACAGATCGGTCAAATCCCCGTCACCGGCCAGCATCTTGCCCTTCATGGAGAAGTGGCTGCGAAACTGCACACGCACACGCTCATGCTTACGTTGATTTTTCATCGTGAACTAGCCTCCGCGCCAGCGTGCTCCCGGTTCTGGGCACCACCAGCACGATAAGATAGAACCGGTCAAAACACCAGTACTGCCTGTTTCTTCACCACCCAGTCCCGCAGCCGTCGGCCTGGTGTGCCAGACATGCACCGGAACGGGACGGCTGTCCGGCATGATTCATGATGGTTCGTGACCAAACTGCGCCGTCGCCATGCAAGACAGGCGCGCAAACCCGCTCACCGTCAGTGCAGGCTACAACGTCTGCGGTTTCGGTTCATGAGAGGGAGTTCCGCCCGACTCCAACAAATCGCGGCCCACGAGAATCGGCGCGTGAAAGTGAATGGCCAGAGCAATGGAGTCCGACGAACGGCTATCGAACACCTTCTCCTGCCCTTGAAAGGCCACGGTCAAACTCCCGTAGAACGTGCCGGCCTTCAACGTAATGACGGTCCGGATAACACGCCCGCCGAGTGCTTCGAGAATGGTATGCATCAACTCATGAGAGAGGGGGCGTGGCAGCCGTTCACCGGTCAGCGCCGCTTGAATAGAAGCGGCCACCGTCTGATCGACGAAGACAGGAATGGTCTTCCCGTCCGCCGAGAGCAACACCACGGGGCCATGATCGGATAGGCCGACACGGACCTCGCTGATCGTCACCTGGGAAGATACGCCCCCCTCATCGGCAAGCACCGGGAGACCGCCCGACGAGACGACCGGCACCAGGACACACAGTGCACCAAGCAACCACCGCCGTGCGATCACGTTCATGGTTTCCTCCTCTCATGGACATGGAGGCCCACTCACCGGACATCTCTGACAGGACCAGTCCGTCCACTCCACGACCACAACCGGCCCGCTTGGCCAAGCGGAATCATCCGCTGCGCGCGCCTAGGCTCGCACAAAGGCATTCCTCTCTCGTTCCAAACCGATTTCGGTTTCGGCTCCATGCCCGGTTACCACCGCCGTCCGCTCATCGAGCGTATACAGCCGCTCCCGGATCGACCGTTCGATAGCCTCAAAATCGCCGCCCCACAGATCCGTCCGACCGATGCTGCCGCGAAACAACGTGTCCCCTGCCACGAGAAGCTTCGCGGTCGGAAAATGAAAACACATGGAGCCGGGCGTATGCCCGGGAGTATGTACTGCCACGCCCTCCAAGTGCCCGACCGTCACACGCTCGTCATCCGTGAGCCAATGATCCGGCGGGGGAGCCGGCACATAGGGCACGCCGAACATGCGGCACTGTGTCTCCAGCATGTCCCATAGAGGCCGGTCATCCGGATGCAGACAGAGCGCCGCGCCAGTGGCTTGCTTCATGGCACCCGATGCCAGAAAGTGATCGAAGTGTGCATGTGTATGCACAATGCGCACGACCGTCAACCCCAAGGCCTGGACCTCACGCAGAATACGTTCGGGCGCACCACCCGGATCGACCACCAACGCCTGCTTGGTGATGGGATCTCCAATAATGGAACAGTTACAACCCAGCGGGGGGACAGAAAATGTTTTGCGAATCATGCACGCGCCTCACAACCAGCCGTCGAAATCGAAACACAACGCTCTCCCTCACTTTCTCCCACCAGACCCCTTCTCCTCAGGACGCGACACCCACAGCACCTCTGTGTCATACAACCTCCACCCCTTGTGCTGCCGGATGAACCAAAGGAGAAACCCCGCACCCGTTCCGTCAGGTCGCGGATTGGCGACATAGAGCAACGCTTGATCCCCTCGCAACGTGAACCCCACACGTGAAAATGCCAGGCGATCGATGATGTCAGGAACACCCCGTTCCTCCTGCACCCGCTGCGCAACCGGTATCCTGAGCAAAGCCGTCTCGGCATCCGGCACGCCCTCACCGGACACAAACCGGTAACGTACCCCGAAGCCAAAACGCGTCTCCAATCGGGAAGACCGCTGAGCTTTCGCGACAAAGTCACGAATGAGATCTTGCGGCAATCGACGGTCGAAGAGATCTTGCTCGGCAAACCAGGCGACGGTGGGCACGTGCGGCTCGTCCGGATGGAGATACCTCGCCGTCATCCGTTCGATCACCACCAACTTCGTGCCTGAGGTGAGAAACTTGTCCTCGACCGCGAGATCGTACAGCGCATAGTCTTCAGCGGGTACGGACTCCGGCAACTCAGGCATGGTCGCGGCAAACCCAGCCACCGGGTCGATCACCACCAGACTCACGACAAGGATCGCTGCATGCCAGAACGCCATGACACAGAATAGCCGCTCCGTTCGCAATGGGTCAAACCGGCGAGAATGTGAATGAAGATGGACAAGGGGGGCCAAACTCTGGTAATGGTCTGACAGTCTTCCCTCAAACTATGATCAAGGCCCCCCAGCGATCGCTCGCTCCCCTCTTCGGCCTCGCAGTCCTATCCTGGTGCGCCGGTTGCGCTCCGGACGAGTCTCCGTTTCGACAGGAAAATGAACACCTGCGCAAGCAACTGGCCAAGCAGGAGTCACTCCTCAATTCCCTGCAAGACGGGAACAAGGTCATGCAGCAGCAGATCGATCTGCTGAACCAGGAACTGCGCGACGCCAAGAAGCAAGCCGAACATGCCCAAGCCGAGGCAAAGACACTGCAGACGGAAGCCAAGGCACTCGGCAGCAGACTCGACGCCCAACTCGCCGAATCGAAGAAGCTGTCGGGGGAAATGCAGCGCACCGCCGCCAAAGCCGCCCAACTCACGGACAGTATCCGGGTGGAAGAAAAGGGCGCGCAGGTAGAGGATCTCCCCCGCCCGTTGACGGCCGTCGGGAAGGCCGCCGAAGAAGCGCTGGCCCGCAACGGCTATCGGATGAGAGTGACCGTGAAGACGGATCAACGAGCCGTCTTCGTTACGGAACGTAAGATTTCCACACCCAGTTCCCTGGAAACGGCAGGCTCACGCAACCAATACGTGGTGTCCCTCCAGGCGCTGCCCTCCAATATCACCCGTTTGAGCGTGAAGGCTGATTTCGAGCGGGTGGTGCAAGGCGGGCGTGTACTCGCGGTCGATGCAGAGGAGATCGCGGAAATCGAGCGTCGGCTTATTGCCGAAATCGGAAAATCCGTTGCCGCCCCGCCGAGTAAATCCTAATGCCCGCGCCGGTCCGCCTCAGGGGACTCACGGTGATTCCCCGTTGTCTCAATCTGCTGGCCCTGACCTTCGCCCTGGCCTGGCTCCACCCAGACTTTGCATTGGCCGCTCGCAGTCCGACGCCCCCGCCCACGCACGAATTGGGCAAACACCTGACATCGATCGCCAGGATCACGGTTGCGTCGCCGACAATTCGCATTCCCGAAGGACCGTTTCTCCTGGGGAGCGTGCGCGTGGATGACGATCCGTACGGGATGGGGACACAGTTCGACGATACGGAACTCCCGCAGCATCGCGTGTGGCTGGATACCTATGAAATCGACCGCGACGAAGTCAGCCTCAGCGAATATCTCGTCTATCTTCAGAGCCGGAAACTGCACCCTTCAAAAGAACTCCAGCACCTGATCTGGCATGTCATCACCGTGCACTCCGTCAGCGATGAGACGCTGGCCCAGTGGCCGGCCCTCTACGTGACATGGAAAGAGGCCGATGGCCTCTGCCGCTCAGTCGGTAAGCGCCTGCCGACCGAGGCCGAATGGGAGAAGGCCGCACGAGGCCCGGACGGCAATCGGTTCCCCTGGGGAGACACAGTTCCCGACAGTTCACTGGCCATGTTCGGGCAACATCACGTGCACGAGATTCCGATTCTCGCACCGGTGAACAGCGGCGAAGCGGGAAAAAGCTACTATGGCCTCCATCACATGGCAGGCAACGTCGCCGAGTGGGTCAACGACTGGTTTGGGTTCGACTACTATGCCTACATGCCGGAACGAAACCCGCCTGGCCCGACCAGCGGACGCTATAAGAGCCTGCGCGGCGGATCCTGGAAAAGCCGCCCCATCATGCTCCGGACAGCCACCCGCAGCGGCGCGCCGGCCGATCAACGTTCGGCCACGGTCGGCTTCCGCTGCGCCAAATCGGCCTCTGCCGCCGGCGCGCCATAAGAGACCAGGCTTCCGACACACGTCCTCGGTAAGCACAACTCGGCAACCGCCAGGCACTCCAACCCAAACGGCAGATACCCCGCATACCCGAGCAACGGCATGTGGAACAGCGTGACCCCCTGCACAAAAGGCACCGCGTATTGCCAATGGGCCAGACTGTAGAAGTTCCACATCTCCCAGAACCATCCACAAATCAGCGCCGCAAGTGCAACGACCCAGAGCGTTCGCCAATCCCCATGCGCGGTGTCGCTAAAAATCGTCGTTTCCTGACACATCATCTGTAACGCGACAATCAGTAGAAGCGGCGCCACCCATACCAAGGGGAACAGACAATCTGGCCACAGGCCGATCCCAACCAGCCCGCCTGCCGCGAGACAGAACAGCACCCAGCCCCACATTTTGCGATGCAGGAATCGGATCCGCACAAATCGATCCAGCCCCGCCGAGCAGCGCGGATACGACATCAGCCATTCAGCCGTGCCGAGCACAGCGGGCAGCACCGTCGAAAAGGACACCGTCGCCCGCCACAGGTAAGCCTCGGCACTGAGCTCGCCTGCACCAAGGTAGTACCAGTTCTGAACGAATCGATTCAGGTATTCGAAACACCACCAGAAGCCGGCGCTGAGCGGATACAGCAGAAGGAAATATCGAGGACGATTCAGCAGCATGCATCGGCCGACGCGGCGGAACGTCAACGCATTCACCAACACGATATAGCCGCACCAGAGTGGAAAGAAGGTGTGGGCCTGAAACGGCTGCATCCACTCGAACCTGGTCCAAGCCAATCCCCACAGCACCAGTGTCCAGATGGCCGCTCCCCACCCCCACCAGGGGAAGGCCGTGACGGCGGCTCGCCGCTCGCGAGACGTCGCGTGCAGGACACGCAGCGTCAACGGGGCGAGGATACCGCTCATGAGCAGCAGCACTCCGATGGATACGGGCCAGGAGAATGGCGCGTGCACGACAGACCGCGTGGTGGGCGGCCATCCCAGATACGGCGCGACAGGCTTGCCCGCCCACCAGACGCCCAACAGCGGCAGAGACAGGCCCAGCGTCAGCACACACATGAGGATGGCCGCTCGGGTACCCATCAGATTCCTGTCCCTGCCGCGCGGAGCATCGCGCATCTGCCTGCAGTGATGACACGAGGAATCCTATCATTGCTGTGCACATCTGACACAACCGTCATGGCCGCGAAGGATTGATCCTTCGCTTGTGGATAGGGGTGTGATAGGGTGGGCGAAGGGTGGAGCGACCCATCGTCATGCATCGACCACTGGCAGCCAGATTCATCGTCGCCGCACTGTCGACCGCGAGCCTATTGTCGGCACCGACCGGGTCGCCGGCACAGGGGGGAGGCGGACAAGTGACCGTGACACCGACGCCCGGGAAAGTCATCGCCTGGTCGGCCGCAGGCGGCGGCGTCGAGGAGTCTCTGCAGGCAGGGGAATTCATCGTGACCTCCGGATCCCGCGGGCACACGGGGTTCGTTCACACGTCCCATCGCTTGCTCGGATTTTCTGCCGGACTGCGGCAATGGCGGGGCGTACGCTTGGGGGTCGATGAGCGCCTGGGGCGCTACCAGCTTCAACCGTTCCTGATCCTGGCTCACACCAATCAGCAGGTGCTTGGATTTCAAGCAACCCGCGGCCACTGGACAAGCATGGCGCTCGGCCCAAACGAAACGGTGTCTCACCTACGCGGCCACGGACACGTGGCGGTCGCGATCACCAACGAGCGTGCCCTGGGATTTTCCACCTACACCGGCGGGTTTTTTGTCATTGCCTGGACGCCGCAGGAACGGGTGTTGTCCGTCGACGAGGGGCAGAATGCCATGGTGGTCCGCACATCAACGCGCACAGTCATGCTTCAATCCCAATCCAACGGTTGGACTGAAGTCCGATAACCGTCGCCTGTCCCACTGAATACAGCCTTAGATCCGGCCTTCGTCCAGTTCAATGGCATCGACCCAGGTCGAGGCAGGTGGGAGAGATGCCACCGGCACACCGCGCTTCGTCGCCACCTCCTGCAAGCGCCCCTGGTAACGCTGCCTGGTGGCATCGTCCTTTGGGCCGCTTGTCAGCAGGCCCTGGGACCATTGCGCAATCTCCTGGTCCGACAGAGCACGACTATTCGTCCTGACCCAGGTCAACAGCTCATCATCGCTCCCCCCGGCCAACACACGCTGTTCGAAGGCCTTCGGATCGATCTGCAGGAAATCGATGAGGTACTTGTCGAACCCAACGGTGAGGTAATTGTAATCTTGAATCTGACCCGCTTGACGGAGCTTGACCTTGTCGATCAAGCGCGCCAGGTGGGCAATGCCGCCGAGGAGTACTTTCGGGCTGCGTGGATAGGTCATCATCGCAACGTTCTCCACATATCGATTGTGGGTGTGGGACGAGGCACAGGGTGTCGCCGTGTCGCTGACGGACACGGCGACTGAGAATTGACTTGCTTGAGCCAGAGACAGTCGGAACACACGCCGTCTGCCCCGCCCATCGAGGGACATCGTGCCGGTTAGTGAGCTTTCTTTTCGGTGGCGTCCGTCGCGTCACCTTTTTCAACCTTGAGTACCGTGACATCGAACGTCAACGTTTTTCCCGCCAACGGATGATTCAGGTCGATCAGGACCTTCTTATCATTGACCTCCAGAACCTTCACCAGCCGGTTGTCCGACGCCTGCAAAATGTCCCCGACTTTTACATCCTTCGGCAATTTGTCCTTGTCGACACTTTGCTTCAGTTTATTGTTGTAGGCCCCGTAGGCGTCTTGCGCCGAGACGTCGATGCGCCGTTTCTGCCCGGCCTTCATACCTTCAAGCGCCTTTTCGAGGCCGGGGACGATCTCATGCGCCCCCTGCACGAACGTAATCGGCTCCTGGCCGACATTGGAATCAGCCACGCTCTTGTCAGGAAGTGTCAGGATATATTCCAGCGACACTTTCATCCCGTCGGCGATGACGAGATCGTTTTGGGCGAAGGCTGCCTCGCCGAACGCCGAGGAACCGGCGATCAGCACGCCCATCAACAAATTCCGTAACCCTCTCATCTACGCCCCCCCTCGATCAGGCAGGACCGGCAGGACACGCACGCCCTGCACTGCCATGCGGTTCCTCAACTGTTGCCGTGGCGCGGTGCGGCCGGTCGGTCGGAACGCCAGCCCCGACGGCCCTGCCCGCCGCGTGAATCCTGCGGCAGTGCATTGGAACGATCCCCGGCACGGCGCGGCCGAGTATCACGTCCCCTGCCATCACGCCTTACTTGATGATTCGCCTCCGGCTCATGCGCCGGTGGAGGCAAGACAGCCAGGGTGGGCAACGCCAAGCGCTTCGTGTGGATGCGCAAGCGTCGCACCATAGCCAAATATTCATGCTCCTCCTGCGGAGAAAGAATCAAGAGGGTCGCCCCGGACCGTTCAGCCCGGCCCGTCCGTCCGGTACGATGAACATAAGACGTGGGATTGCCAGGCAATTCGTAATGAATCACCTGCGAGACGGTGGGGACGTCCAATCCACGGGCCGCGACATCGGTCGCCACTAATGATCGCAACCGTCCGGAGCGGAAAGCCGTGAGCGTCCGCTCCCGCTGAGCCTGCGAGTGATTCCCCGTGATCGCGCCGACGGAAGCCGGTTCGCCGCCAAGACGGGCAGCCAGCCGCTTCACTTTGTACTTCTGATCACAAAACACCATCGACTGATCACCGGCTTCGGACGATTGCAGCAACGTATGAATCAGCTGCACCCGCGAGGCCTCGCTCGGCACGACATAATAGGCATGGGTAATCTTGGTCGGACTATTCACACCAGGATCCACTGCCGTCCGGGCAGGGTTCTTCAGCATCGATTCCGCGAGCGAGAGAATCTCCGGCGAAAAGGTCGCCGAAAACAACATCGTCTGTCGTTGTGCGGGCAGCAGTTGGAGAATGCGTTGAATGTCTCGCAAGAACCCGCGATCCAACATCTGATCGGCTTCGTCCATCACGACATACTCGATGCCACGCAGATCCAAGTGGCGCGTCCCGGCCACATCCAACAGGCGCCCCGGCGTGCCGATCACAATCAAGGGTGGCTGGCGGAGCGCTCGGTAATGCCGTTCGATGGGCACACCACCGTAGACGGCCAACGAAGTCACCGACGGCGGCGCATATTTGCGGAGCTCCATCTCAATCTGGAGAGCCAACTCACGGGTGGGCGCCAGCACCAATGCCCGCGGCGATCGCGACGACCCGGCCTGCGCGGCCCCATGGCCCGCCGGCTTCCAATTTTCTTTCACGGCCCGTTCGATCAAGGGGATGAGAAACGCCAGCGTTTTTCCGCTCCCCGTCTTGGCCTGGGCTAACAAATCGCGCCCCTCCAGGGCCAGCGGAATAGCGGCCCCTTGAATGGGGGTAGGCGCGGTAAACCCGGCCTGCCGTAAGCGGTCAGCGAGAAACGAGGTAAGAGACAATTCGGCAAACGACACCATGTAACACAACTCCTACATCTCTATCTTGGGATAACAGGGGCAGACAACCTGGATGGCCCTGCAGACCAAAGAGAGGACAATACGGTGAGGAAAACGCAGGGGCCGCCGTGCCGGCAGCCCCTGAATAAGTATCTACCAACGATCGCAGCTTAGTGCCGGCCCCCGCCCATGCCACGTCCTCCGCCGCCGGAGCGCGGCTCCTGCGGACGGGCTTCGTTGACCGTCAAGGTACGGCCACCGAACTGCGTTCCGTTCAATGCGTTGATTGCCGCCTGCGCCTCAGAATCTCCAGACATTTCGACAAAACCGAACCCCCGTGACTGCCCCGTAAACTTGTCCGTAATGATGCGCGCCGACGTCACCGCCCCGTGCACCGCGAACAGGTCACTCAGCTGTTGCTCGGTGGTTGAATATGGCAAGCCGCCAACGTAGATCTTCGAACCCATGGGGTTCCTCCTTTGAGAATAGAATGGTGTTGTCTGGGACTCGAGAAAGAAACGAGGAAGGAATGGGCCGAAGATGCAAACACAGCGGCAATCTTAGCTCTGGCTTCCGAAATTCCCGGGAAGAACCCAAAACAACATCGAATTGAGCCCTCTAATTCTTTAACGACTTCACCGCCAAGGCTCTTCGCAATGAAGCACCTTCACTGTACGCCACAGAAATAGGAAACGCAAGCGTGAAATTGCGCGACGCCTGATCGACGAAGTCTGCGCCCCCATCTCTCGCTCTTGGACTCAGTAGGCCGCCGGAGGCGAGAGGGGACGGTGTGAGTACAAAGGGGATGCGTTAAAATTGTCGAATCGGGCGGACGCCTGTCCCGACACGAGCATTCCCACCTGGCCCACTCCAAGCGCCTGATCTTCAACGGATAAGGCCAGGCTTCCGTCAAAAAACGTTTCCACGAAATCCTTACTGATGATCGTATTGCGCTGCACCCGAAGGGTATGCCACTCGACCGGTTTGGCTTTGATCGGTGCCTTGCCAAGCACCGACTCCTTTCCCTCAATCACTCGCACGATCTGGATCATTTTCTGCGAGATATCCACGATGGTCGCGTAATAGTTCTGCGAGTCCTTCATGCCGAACACAACACCCACCTTGCCCGATCCGCCGTCCGCCGGTTGCTGGATACGCACGACCAGTTCGGGATATTCATACTGAAATCCCTGCGCAACCAGGATGGCACGACAGCTCTCGCAGCCTGAGGTCCCGATCAGTATGTTGGGGGAGGAGGGCACGGATGCCTGTGCCTCTATTTTCCAGTCGCCATGTTGCCGCTCGCCAGACGCGACAGCGACGAATCCGCTGGGCACGGAACCGACTTGGTCCTTATCGAACGTCCAATTATTAAACAGCTCCGGGTTCCGCTGTTGACGCATATGCTCAGCCTTTTCGGTAGACGTCTCTTTCGGCACGGCCCAGGCCGGGCCGACTGCGCCGATCGACCAGCCGGCGAGCCACACCATGCCGAAACAACCCAGACGTGTCAAAACCGCTCTCTTCGAACGCCACTCACCGCTGAATGCTCTATTGATCTGCCTGATCGCCTGTTCTGTTGTATGGTGCACAGGAATCCCCTTCCTCAGGTGGATCTCACGATTTGCGCCGGCCTGACTTGACCTGAAGAATGTCCTGCTGATATCGATCACGTTCAGCGAGAATTTTCTTCCGTCGCCACCCTCGCAGCGTCCACCACTTTATTGAATCCATGAATGTGACCACGGGGGGAGGAACACTCCCGGCAGGCCCGTGCTGAAATTCATAGCCCTGATGTGTGCCCTGATTGTCGCGAAACCGCGCATACTGATGGTCGTACAGCCCCTTGCCCTGCTCTGCCATCGTCCCTACCTCTTACCCTACGAACACTCGCCGCTCACGGAGTTGGTTGCCCGAATGGAGCCGGCTGACATCCTATACCGTCACGTCCTGGGACCGATAGTACATTGAGCCCTTTGCTCTCTGCAACGGGCTCTTTCGCCTATGCTATAGTGCCGTAGTCACCTCACGTGCAGGCCCATATTTCGGTAGATGCATGGATCTTCGACAGCAACCGCCGCGACGATGGAGCGACGAGGTCGCAGGGATGCTCTGGTTGCCACGCCTGATCGACAAGGTGCGCGCGTTCCAGGCAGGCACCCTGGGCGAGTATGCCTACCCCTCTGCGCTAGACCAGTCCTTCATGCGGCACCTCCGCTTCACGCCCGCCCATATCGAGTCGCTTGTTCAGGACCTAGCCTCAGATAAGGCGATCGGCGAGACTCTTCGTCGGCGCATGCCGCTCAGCGATGAGGAAATTCGAGCGCGCTGCGCCGCATTTCAGGAGAAATATCGGTGGGCGTTCGCCGTTCTCGATCGCGATGATGGCTATCTCCGCGGCCTCGGCTATCCCCTTCCGCAATTCCTCCAACGACCACTCTGGCGCTGGTATCAACGCTGGTCGGCCCAGAAAGCCCACGCCACGTCTGTCTGATGCGCGTCGATCACACACCCATAGACGGGCAGACCGCCGCACTCGCTCCGCCAGCGCAACGTTCCAGTTCTGTCCTCGGACTGATGACCGGCCTCTTGCTCGCAGTGACCGCCCTGCCGGCTTTCGCCGAGAACCTGCCGGAGTCCTCCACCGCTCTCACCCAAGCCTTGGATCTGATTTCCAGTCAGCGCATGGTGGAGGACATCCGAACGCTGAGCGACTCAGCCTACAACGGACGTCAAACCGGGACTCCCGACGACCTGGCTTCTGCCGAGTTCGTCCGACAACGCTTTCTCGCCCTGCACCAACAAGGGCCTTCCGACCCAGCAACTGCCAGCAGCGCGCCCATAAGTGATCCCACCCACACTCGCCTACAATCCACCGCCGCACGCAACACGATCATCGAGCCAGGCGCCACGTTGCAGATAGCATTCGCGCAAGAGGCTCCGCCTGAGCAAATCGGCACCGACTATCTCCCCGTCCTCGATTCGCCGTCGGCAAACCTAGCAGCGCCGGTGGTGTTTGTCGGGTATGGAATCTCCGATCAGGCCGGCAAATGGGATGAGTATGCCGAGGTCGATGTCCGGGGGAAAATCGTTCTGTTTCTGCGCGGTAAACCCGAGCGCTACCCCCGCCATATTTCCCATGCAGACAAGGTCTACGCGGCCTATGCGCACGGCGCACTCGGCTACCTCACCGCCACCGGCCCGATACTGAACGCCTATGAAGCACGTCGTGGCGTCACCGGGCGACCGAGCGCGTTCTATGGGCTGGCGGATCCGGCTCGCGCAATTCCCGGAGCATGGATCAGCACCGCGCGCGCAGCGGCCATACTCCGTACCATCCGGCCGACCGACGAGGAACGCTTGCGCACGCTGCAGCAGCAGTTGAATGAAGAGCAGGCCCCGCAATCGACGTCCACGGATACGGTCGTCACGATGCGCTGGCACAGTGCAACGCAAGCCGGCCTGCTCCACAATGTGATCACCATCCTGCCCGGAAGGGACTCGGCGCATTCAGAAGAGGCGATGGTCATCGGCGCCCACCGCGATCATTTCGGAAACCAAGGCGGGCTGCTGTTCGCCGGGGCCGACGACAACGCGTCTGGCACCGCGGTGCTCCTGGAGGTGGGACGTGTGCTCAGCGCAATGCCGGTTACGCCCAGACGGACCATTGTGCTGGTCTCCTTCAGCGGGGAAGAACAGGGGCTCTTGGGATCGAAGTTCTATGTCAGCCGACCAGCCATGCCCCTACGCAGCACCACCGCGATGGTCAACATCGATCACGCGGCCGTGGGAAACGGACGGTTGACGATCGGGCTGACTGGCATTGAAAAGCCCGCCGCCCAAGAGGCGGGGCAGCAGGCTGGTGTGGCGGACCGACTGGACCTCTTCGGATTCTTTCCAGGCGGAGATCACGTTCCGTTCAAGGAGGCCGGTGTTCCGACCGTCACCGTGGTCAGCGGCGGAACCCACCCGCACTTCCATCAGGCCACCGACACGGCGGATACCGTCAATGCGGAGATCCTCACCGCTGTCGCCCGATACGTCCTCAGCGTGGTATGGCACCTCGCAGAAGCTCCATAAGCGATCGGCCACGTGTTGCCGGAGTCGAATCGCTATTTCACCGACACCACCTCGACCTTCCCGACACGACGAGTCACGGTGATGCCGACATCAAGATCATGGCGGCGAAGGAGAAGATCCACCGATGCGCTTCCCACTTTTACATTCTTGATCTGCATCTCGTCGATGAATTCCGGCAGGATCGGATAGTTGAATACCATCTTCTGCTCCGAGGCGATGATCGACAGCCCCAGACAGGCCTGCAAGGCCATAAACGCCGAGCCTGCCGCCCAGGCTTGAGGGTTGCAGGCCACCGGATACCGCGTGAGGCCCTGGCCGGGCCTGCGCACAAATCCACAGAAGAGTTCCGGCAACCGATGAAAATCGAGAACAAGACTGACCTCGAACATTCCGGTCATGATTTTTTCCACGCCCGACTTGAGGCCGTAGCGCGCGAGCCCGACGGCGATCATCGCGTTGTCATGGGGCCAGATTGATCCGTTATGGTAGGACATGGGATTGTACCGTCGTTCTGAGTCGGCCAGCGTCCTGACGCCCCAGCCGCTGAATAATTCATCCGACATCAGCGTCTCGGCCACACGTCGCGCATGCTCGTCGGTGGCGATCCCCGTATACAGACAATGGCCCGCGTTCGACGTCTTCACTCGACAGGGCCGCTTCCGTCCGTCCAAGGCCAGGGCATAGGTGGAGGATTCTTCGCACCAGAACGCCTCGTCGAACCGCTCCTTGAGTGATCGCGCCTGCCTCCTGAGCTGACTGGCACGATCGCCATACCCCAAGGCCTCCGCAAGCTTCGAGGCCTGCACCTTGGCGTCATACACGTACCCTTGCACCTCGCACAAGGCGATCGGCCCCTCGGCCAACGATCCGTCCGCATGCGAAATCGAATCGTGCGAGTCCTTCCACCCCTGATTGTCCAATCCGGTGGGAGACTTCCGTACATACTCCACGAATCCGTCGCGGTCAGGATCGCCGTACGTATCCATCCAGGTCAGCGCCGCTTCGAGATTGGACCAGATGGATTGAATGAAGGCCAAATCCGCCGTGCGCTCGTAATAGGCACCGGCCAACATCACAAACAGCGGGGTGGAATCGACGCTCCCGTAATAGAGCCCGAACGGAATTTCATGGAGGGCCGCCATCTCTCCTTTGCGGGTTTCGTGCAAGATCTTTCCCGGCTCGGCATCTTGTGCCGGATTCACTTCCTTGGCTTGCGTCGACGCCAAGTAGGCCAACACCCCTCGCGACAACTCCGGCCTGATCCATAAACACTCTAGCGCCGTGATGACGCCGTCCCGCCCGAACGGCGTACTAAACCAGGGCACACCGGCGTAGGGATAGGGCCCTTCGTTCGTGTCCGTCACCATCATCCGGACGTCCAATACCGAACGATTCCACCACTCGTTGAACTGGGCGTTCGAGGTCTGGATGCAGCAATCCTCGGACGGCTCTGCACCGAAGGCCAACCCGGCTTCGGCCATCGCGGCATCATACGGTACGAGGGGGCGGTGGCAGTCCTCGACATCGCACGCCATCGTCACGGCCACTTCAATTTCCCCCTTCGGCTCCAATTCGATCCCGAAGGTCGCCTGCGAGGCCGAGATCTCCAACGGCTCCGGAGAAAACTGAATCCGCGCTTCTCGCGTCACTTCATCGAGGCCTTCATACCGCAAGACCAGCAGATCCTTCCGCAACACATTCGGCAGCATCCGCCCCTTCCGTTCGCGCTTCTTACCTCGAACCTCGAAGATATCTGCGAAGTCGGCCTCAAAACGGATCGACAAGGTCATATTCACCGGCGCCAGGCTATAGTTCGACAACCGAAATCGCTCGTAGCTCACGCCCTTCCAGAGGAAACGCGAGCGAAACACGTGGACACTACCGCGAGGGATGGCGATCCGGCCGTCCCGATAGAGGTCCGGATTGGTCAAATCCACGGCCAGGAGCGCGTTATCTTCTTTGACGGTTGAACTCAACAACATCGGCCGGTCATTGTTCAGGAACACTTCCTGACGCGAAAGAAACCGGGTGCCCTGGTGAAAGACCCCTTGTGTGCCCCGGCCCACCGGTTGAATGTCGCCATATCGGTCGAACACCCCGAACGTTTCCCCATGCTTGAGCACACGGGTACGATCATCCGCCATCGATGAACTGGCCAGAATATAGAACTGATCATTGACACTGATGATTTCTTCCACGTCGTCCTCCCGTCCTCCCGCTATCGCCGGCGCGATCCACACAGCCGCTCATTGCACCGCCCGGCATCACTGTCCGCGACGAACTTCCTTGAGTCTTCTTCTGGCTGGCCTGGAGGATAGCGGCACTACACCGTTCATGACACTGACGCGCTCGACTGGCTTGTCGGCTGCGTGACCATCACCACCTCCGGGGTCTCGCCTTCAGCAGGAGCCGTCGCTTCAGCCCAATTGACCTGCACCCACCGCCCCACTCGTATGGACACCATCGCGGAGAGGAACAAGCCGACACCAATTCCGAAGACACTGGGTCGTTCGCCGAATTCTTGCGTCACCCACCCGAAAATCGTCATCCCCGCAATCGCGGAGGTCATCGCTCCAAGATTGTAAATCGCCAACACGCGCCCCAAGAGGGAAGCAGGAGCAATCTCCTGCAAGACCCCCCAGGCCACCGGCGTCAGCGTCCCGGCCCCCATTCCAATGATCACCATCAATGCTGCGGCCGCCAATCGATTCGTGGTCACAACCAGTCCGAACAATGCCAGACCGCTGACGAAACTGGACATCCCCATCAGTTGAATGCGCTTGGGCAGTGACCAGGCCGACAGGGACACGAGGCCCAGTGACACCAACAGCAGGCCGACGCCGAATGCCGACCACAGGTAGCCGACCTCGATCGGCCCGAGATCCAGCAGTTTTTTCCCGAACACCGGGAAGAGGGTACTGAAGGCACTGGTGGAAAAGGTATACATCGATGCGGCCCCGATCAACATCAGGATCACCCGCTGCCGACGGAGCACATAATGAAAGCCGTCCAACACCTCCTGAAACGTTCCGGACAGCGAGCCGTCTCCTGCCGGCTGCGTCGCCGCCCGAGGAAACCGGACGAAGACAAAACAGGCCGCTGAAATCACATAACTCACCGCATTGACACACAGCACCTCTTGTGAACTCATGGTCGCAATTCCTACCCCGCTCAACGCCGGTCCGAGGATGATACCGATACTGGTCGTCGTCTGAAGCAAGGCATTGGCCGCGGTGAACTCATGGCGCGAGACCAACGAGGGGATCGCGGCCGTCAACGCCGGGCCGAATACCGCCGAAGCGACTGCATGGACAAACACCATGAGATACAGCCGCTCGATACTGAAGGACTCCACCGGCAGGAGGCAGGGCAACACGCCCAACACAATCGCGCGGATCAAATCGCTGCTGACCAACAGCAGCTTCTTGGGAACGCGGTCGACGATCACACCGATGAAGGGACCGAAGAGGATGGGCGGCAAGGTCTGCAGCAGCCCGATCATCGTCGTCTTAAGAGGGGAACCGGTGATGGAGTAGACAAACCAGAGCAGCGCGAGTTTCGACACCCCATCGCCGATCTGCGAGACCATCTGGCCCCACCAGACCAGCGTAAAGTCGCGCGTCAACAAGTGCGGCGACCACTTGACGTTCGGGCGTCCTGGCCCTGTTCCGCTTGCGCGCGGTGTGGCTATGGCGTCAGCAGACTGCGTGTCGAACCTCCTGTGGATCCAGCCTCTCGGCCCCTGGGTTATTCTCCCGCGACCAATCGCACCGCATCCGTATTCACCGCGCGCACACCGGGAACCTGGCGAGCCGCCTGAGCCGCTTCGAGCACGATGATTTGAAAACGCGTCGCTCCGGCAAGGGTTACGATGCCATTGTCTGTTTTCACATCGAATTTGACCGATTGCAAGGTTTTGCTCTTCTCAAACCGTTCTTTCACCAACTGCGTGATGATCTTGTCACGTTCTCCGACCAAACCATGTGCCGCATCGGGCTCGATCTTGAGACGATTTTCTACGGCATGCACGCCTTCCAGACAGCGCACGATATCGCTCGCCACGCGCTTGTCTGACTCTTGCCCCACCTTGCCCAGCAAAACGAGGTCCTTGTCCTTCGCGTCCACTTCGATGTCGTACGGGAACAAGTGCGGGTCCGCCATGAGCGCGAGTTTGGCGGTCACCATCGCCGAGCGCACCGGCTTCTTGGCTTCCGATTCGGCGGCCTTCGGACGGTCACCCGCCGCGGTGTCGCCTGTAGGAGCCGGAGTCTCAGCTGCCGGTTTGGCCTCCGCTGGGTGAGGCACGGACGGGCACGGATGCTCCGCTACGGCCTCAGGATCTTTCGGTTTCGCGTCAGCCTCTTTCGCCTTGGGTTCAGTGTCCTTCGACTTCTGCTCGGTTTCCTTCGCCTTATGTTCAGGCTCCTTGACCTTCGCCTTGGGCTCCGACTCTTTCGGTTTGGCCTCTGACTCCTTGGGCTTCGTATCCGCATCCTTGTTTTTGAATTCCGCCTCTTTCACTTTGCTGTCGGAATCTTTTGCCCTTTGCTCCGGCGGCTTGGCGTCCTGCTCCTTCGGTTTGGCATCCCCCTCTCGCGGCTTCGTGTCAGTGTCCTTCGCCTTCGCCTCAGGCTCTTTCGATTTTGGCACTGCGGGGACCTCAGGTTTCCCCTCCGGGACCTGCTCCGCCCACAGGGCCGAGCCGATTCCGCACAATCCCGATGTCACGATAAGCGTGACCACCCCTATTGCACACACGGTCTGTATCGTCCGCATAGGCATATGCCCCTCATGAATGGAAATGCACCGGGCGCCGGTCACCAGCGCCCCCGAACCCAATGCCCATCACTCCGGAAGGAAAAGACATACGCGAGGGAGAAGCAGAAAGCAACACTAACGAGAGCCACACAAAGCACGCGACGGCAGCATCAGGTCAGGCAAGTCCGGAGGCTGCCACGGGAGTCGTTCAGGGAAGATGGAGAGGGAAGAGATCAGGCAACAGCCGGACTCACCATGAGGCCACGGCGGCTCACCTGCACCGTGACCATGGCAGTAACCAACAAGAGCAGTCCGATTCCAATCAGGCTCACGGCAGGCCCCAAGGCATCAGCCGCCCAACCGAATCCAGCCATGCCGACCATGGCGGACGCCATACTGCCGACGCTAAACGTGGTGAACACGCGCCCGAGAAGATGCTCAGGCGTCACTTCCTGGAGCATGGCCCACACGACCGGATAAAAGAGCGATGTACTACCGCCGATGATCACAATCAACAGGAACGTGCTGAACAACACCGGCGTTTGGATCAACCCGAGGGCGCAGACCGCGACCCCGCCGATGGTCAACGACCGGCCGATCTTGCCGATCCGATCTTGGAAACTGCCTTGCGGAGTGCGGGCCAGCCAGATGGAGGCGGCCAGCATTCCAATTCCGAGAGCGGACCACAACCACCCCAGCTCCATTGGCCCCACCTGCAGCAGTTCTTTGGCGACCACCGGCAGGAGGAAGACAAACGCGCTGATGGCAAGGTTATATAAGACTGCCGTGATCATCAGGGAAAAGACCACGCGGTGCTGTAAGAACACGAACCGGAATCCTACCATCATGTCCTGCATCACCGGAGTAGACAGCACATCCAGCCCCTTCGTGGTGCGGGTCTCACGTACCCGGATCGGGAAGAGGAACAACGCTGAGACCAAAAAGGTTGCGGCATCCACGTACAGCACGTTTTGCGCGCCGATCAGCGCGATACCCAAGCCGCTCATGGCCGGTCCCAGCAGCACACCGATGTTGGTCGTGCTCTGGATAAACGCGTTCGCCGTCGTGAGTTGGGAACGTTGCACAATGAGCGGCACGGCTGACGCCAGAGCCGGCCCAAAGATCGTCGAGACGATCGAGATGAGGAACACCAGAACATACAATCGCTCCAGCGTCAGCAGATCGAAGGTATAAAACAGCGGTATCAATAAGACCATCAATGTTCGCAAGAGATCGACGACGATCATGACGGTTTTCTTCGGCAGCAGGTCGAGATAGACGCCGATGAGCGGGCCGAACACCAGCGGCGGAATGGTCTGCAACAACCCGATCGCGGTCATCTTGAGCGCCGATCCGGTCAGTTCATAGACGAACCACAAGAGGGCGACCTTGTTCAGGCCGTCGCCGATCTGGGAGACGACTTGGCCCGCCCACAGGCACCCGAAATCCCGGGTCCCCAATAACCGCCATCCGGTGACATTCGATTCAGAGGTGGACTGCGACTCGTCTGCCATGCTGGTCCTTCCGCGAGGTTGAGATCGCGCTGACTAGAGGTTCGAAGCGTGCTGCGGCCTCGGTTTCCCCGAAAGCGCAGCGGCATCAGCGATGAGTTGTTGATAGATCTTCACGTAGTCGGTGGTCATGCGTTGGGCGGTGAATCGCTCATCGAACACCTGCCGGCATCGATGCCGGTCGATCGAGCCGAGCTTCTCCACCTGGCTCACCATTTCATCGAGATTTTCGCTGATGAAGCCGGTCTCACCATGACTGATGATTTCCGGGATCGAACCCCGGCGGTAGGCGAGGACCGGTGTACCACAAGCCAGGCTCTCGATCAGCACGAGACCGAACGGTTCCGGCCAGTCATAGGGGCAGATCAACCCGATCGCGTTGCCGATGAACTCGCTCTTCTCGCGGTCCGTGATCTCGCCGACAAACTCGATCAAGGGATGGTCGAGCAGCGGCTCCACGACCCGTTCGAAATAGGCGCGGTCAGCCGGATCCACCTTCGCCGCCATCTTCATAGGGATGCCGACTCGTTTGGCCAATTCGATCGCTTGATCCGGACACTTCTCCGGGGAAACACGGCCGAGGAACGCCAGGTACTTGCCCGGTTCTGCGTTGAACTTGTACAGATCCTTCGGTAAGCCGTGATAGACCGTATTGGCCCAGTTACACCAGGGCAATGGTTTGCGCTGGGAGTTCGAGATGGAGACCAACGGCATTTCGGCAAAATCACGGAAGACCGGCACAAGTTCAGGTAAATCCAAGCGGCCATGGAGCGTCGTCACGACGGGAACAGGGCAACGGCGGGATAAGGAAAAGGCCAGAAAGTCGAGATGAGAATGGATCAGGTCGAACTGATCGGCCGCGGCAAACACCTGCTCCATCATCTGGATGAGCGGCGCCTCGCGGTTGAATATACCGGTGTTCAGTCGGAGCGCCTGCTGACACGGAGCCTCCAGCTTTGCCCGCGTCACGGAATCGCCGCTGGCGAACAGCGTCACTTCGTGCCCTTGCCGGACCAGTTCCTCCGTCAGGTAGGAGACGATGCGTTCCGTTCCTCCGTACAACTTCGGGGGAACGCTCTCCCAAAGCGGCGATACCTGGGCAATCCTCATACTCGCGATCTCCTTTATGCGTGAACGGTCGGTAACGAGCGGCCACAGGCTGGGACGGCTATAGGTCCGCGTCGACTACCGTACGATCCGCATTCTTTCCGTTCTACCTATCTGATTCAATCGACATCTTTGACATGGCAGCGATCTTTTTGTCGTCTGACGCGAGCAGGTCATCACTCAGACGCACGCTCGCAGGTCAGAGCAATCGCCATACCGGCGCCGCGTTGATTGAAAGGAGCGCAGAGCGAACGACCAATAAGGATCTACAATATCAATATCTTAATCGCCAACAACCAGCAGCGTGCCTTCTCTCGGAGAGCGGGCCACGAGCTGTGGATTCTGTTGATAACGCATTGATTGAGGCCCAGGGGCTGTGACAGGCTTGCCTCGATAAGCCAAATCGCCACAGGAGACGCTTCCGGCCGACAGGACAACAATTACGGCAACACGGGTTCGGGGTCGGCTGGGAGCGACTACGACCTGCGGAGGAATTCGTGAGCCACGATGATGGCCCCGGGAAGAACCGGCTAGCCCGCATGATTCATGACGGTTCGTCGCGAACGCGCCGCGTCACGTGGCAAGACCGGCGCGCGGAACCGGGAGGACCCGACGCGTACTCGTGCAGTACGGTGAGGGGCGCACGGCGCGATGAAGAACGAGCGCCACGTCTGTGCGCGCCGCCGAGTCGACGAGGCG
>WYAX01000034.1 GCA_011525625.1 Nitrospira defluvii | reverse complement strand
TGGAAAATCTCCGACTGCGCGTCTGGGCGCAATATCGCGTGCTGTACAATGCCAGCAATATTCCCAGCGGTATCAACAACGGAAGCCTACCCACAGCAGGAACCGGTACCGGAAAGCTGAACTTCGGGGAGACCACTGGTTACGATTTCTTTCGCCAACGACTGCGCCTCGCGTTCGACCTTCAACACAAAGATTCCAGCAACGTCGGCGCCTACATGCAGATGGAGTATCGCGGCGGATTTGGCGGATCAAGCCCGGCGGCGAGCGATCCGAGAGGCGAAAGCGGGGCCAACGCGGACGGCACGCCAAATGCGTTCAACCGGCTCCAGGCCCGCGGTATCCGCTACGGGTATGTCTATGTCACCCCCATCGAAAACCACACCCTGGTGGTTGGTATTCTTCCAACCATCGACCAGGTGGGCCGTGTCCTGTGGGACGGCGAATGGGATTTTTTCGTCGGTGGCGCCTCCCTGGGCGGAAAGATCGGTGAGGGGGACTATCGACTGGGATTTTATCGCATTGCGTCGGACTTGAAAGCCGGCACCATCGGCACGGGGTTCGGCAAAGACGGCGACATGTGGGTAGCCGATTATAACCGGCCGCTGAAACTGGGGGCCTATGATGTGAAAGTCGGCGGCCACTTCTACAGCTTAAATCTGGGCAAGACCGAAAACATCTCCATTGGAGACACACACGAAAACTGGGCGGCCCTGACGGCATCAGGCGGGCTGTTTGGCGGCGCATGGAACGCATATCTCATGCTCAATAGCGGCCGCATCGGCACGGGGCTGACAGGCAATAATCACACGGGCTATTCAGGGAAGTTCGAGGGATCGATCCCCATTGGGGTAACGACCTTCAATCTGTTCGCGCTCTATGCATCCGGCGATAAGGCGGGACAGACGTCGAATCAGTTCACCACGCCGGAAGCCATTTTAGGCACCAACGGCTATTGGGGCTATTCACACATTTTCAATGCGAACGCACCGGGCGACGTGAATGATTTCGGCGTCAATCTGAATAACGCCGGAGCCGGTCTGATGACCGTGCAGGCCCAGTTGAAATTTCCTATCATGCCTCGATTGACCGGCACGTTGGAAAGTGCCTATTTCGCTGCGGCTCGATCTCGCGAATTCGGGAATCGCGGCGGATCTAGCTACATGGGGACGGAGACGGGAGCCATGGTGACCTACAACATCGCGAAGAATCTTAATTTGGATATCGGAGCCGCTCATGCCTTCATGGGGGATTTTTTGGCAAATCGAACCCAAGCGACCGGTGTCGAACGTTCAATTTACGAAGTGTTTACCCGCTTCCAATATGCCCTGTAGTGCCGAAACCGGAAGAATGATCAGGAGGACGTGATGAGTGAGGTCTCGCGAAGGCACTTTCTGAAACTGGGGGCCTGTGTCGTCGGGGGAGCCTGCGCGGCAGACGCACTCCCGTCGTTGGGGCAAGCCGCCGACAACGGCGACGTCACTACGCTCAGGACCACCTTACCCTATCCTCGCCTCAAGCTTGCTGCCATCGGGCAACTAACCACGGAGCACGAACTGCTGACCACGTATCCAGATCAGGCCTCACCGGTCGTGCTCGTGAAACTGGGACGGCCGGCGCACAACGGCGTCGGCCCCGATCGGGACATCGTGGCCTTCAGCCGGCGCTGCTCGCACATGGGAGGCGCCCTGGCGTTTCGCGCTGAGACCGGCACATTCCATTGCCCGCTTCACTACGCCATGTTCGACGCCCGGAAAGGCGGACTCATGGTCATCGGGCAGGCGACGGACAACCTGCCCCAGATCGAGCTGGAAGTCGACACGACCGGCGACATCTATGCTGTGGGCGTCAAGGGATTGCTCTATGGACGGCAGGCAAATATGTTGGCCTGACCGTTGTACTTCTTGAAGAGGAGATCTCGACTATGAGTTCGACCTATCACGGCGAGGACCGGGTTCCGATTCCTCCCGCCGACGCGCAACAATTCACCACCGTCTGCTCCTATTGCATCGTCGGCTGCGGCTACAAGGTCTACAAATGGCCGCTGGGGAAAGAGGGCGGCCCGTTGCCTCACCAGAATGCGTTGAAGGCGGACTACCGCCGACAGCAGCCGGAGCAAGCCGGCACTTGGATTTCACCGGCGATGCACAGTGTCATCACGGAGCGAAATGGCCAGCGCTTCAACATCGTGGTCTTGCCAGACAAAGACTGCGTGGTAAACAAGGGAAACCATTCCGTCCGCGGCGGCACGCATGGCGATGTGCTCTACGCGCCCGATCGGCCCACAGCCGACCGGTTGACCCATCCGCTCCTCTATCGCGGCCAGAGTCAACTACCCACAACCTGGGACGAGGCCATCGAGCTGGGCGCCCTCGTCATCAAGGCCAGCCTGGATAAGTGGGGGTCCGATACGATCGCCATGAAGTTCTTCGACCACGGCGGCGGCGGGGGCGGCTTTGAAAACAACTGGGCTGCCGGCAAGTTCTTCTTCACCGGCATCGGCACGAAGATGGCCTCGATCCACAACCGGCCGGCCTATAACAGCGAAGTCTTCGCCTCCGGCGATGCGGGCATCGCGCCGCTGCCCTCCGCTTATCTCGACGCGGAGTTGGCCGACACCATCATGGTGATCGGCGCCAATTCCTACGAAACTCAATCCATCTACTTTCTCGAACATATGTTGCCCAATCTCGGCGGTGGAACCTTGCCGCTCAAGCAACAATTGCTTCCAGGGGAACCCCATGCGCACGGCAGGATGATCATCGTGGACCCGCGTCGGACCTCGACGGTCGCGGTGGCCGAAGCACATGCGGGAAAGGACAACGTCCTCCATCTGCAGATCAACAATGGCACCGACATCGCCCTCTTGAATGCGCTTTCACGCCTGATCCACGAACAGGGTTGGCATGATCAGGAATTCATCGCGCGCCGAACCGAGAACTTCGCGGCGTTTCAAGCAGCGAACCTGGCGCAGAACCTGGACGAGGCCGTCCGGCTGACCGGCATCTCGAAGGCCCAGATGATGACAGCCGCCGAATGGATCGCGAAACCCAAAGTGAACACCGCCCGCCGCCGCACGCTGTTTCTCTATGAGAAGGGCTTAATCTGGGGGCTCAAGAACTATGAGAACGTCGCCTCTGTCGTCGACCTCGCACTGCTAACGGGCAACCTCGGAAAGCCGGGAACAGGTTGCGGACGCTTAGGCGGACATCAAGAAGGCTATAGCCGGCCGGCGTATCCTGGTCAGCGCCCGCCGGTGAATGTCGATGAGATTGCGATTAAAGGCGGCGCGTCTAAGGTCTTCTGGGTCGCCGGCTGCAATCCCGCGGGCGGAACCTTGAATGCACAACAATTTCGCGCCTATCTGGCCCACCGCACCGCGCTCGTGAATCAGGCGCTTGACGCAACGAGCAGCGGCAGCCTGAATGACAGAATGGCCGCCGTTATGACTGCCCTCGATAAGGGTGGACTGTTTCTCATCGTCCAGGACATTTACCCGATTGAGACCGCGAAGTATGCGCACATTGTCTTCCCCGCCGCACAATGGGGTGAGATGAATCTGACCTCCATCAACGGCGAACGGCGACTCCGGCTCTACCAGCAGTTCATGGACGCACCAGGAATAGCCGAACCGGATTGGAAAATCATGGCGCGCATGGCACAGCGCTTGGAGTCCGCCTACCGCGCCGAAGGCAAGGCGGAAATGGCTGCTCGGTTTTCAGGATTCACCTGGACCAGCGACGAAGAGGTGTTTCGCGCCGCCTCTGCCGGCGTGAAGGGTGCACAGGAAGACTATGGGGACACGACCTACGCCATGCTAAAGGCCCTGGGCACGAACGGCGTGCAAACACCCGTGCAGGAGATTAGACAGGGCATGCCGGTCGGCACTACCCGCCTCTACATGGATGAGAAGCAATTCACCTTCATTCCCTCGGCCTGGCCGGGCTTCCCTCCCCAAATCCAGAAGCTGATCGATGATCCCCGATATCCGTTCTGGGTGAACAACGGCAGGGCCAATCACGGATGGCAAACGCTCTACGACGATCTCCGCAAACCCTACGTGATGGGTCGTGCACCGTTTCCGCATGTGGAAATTCATCCGCAGGACGCCCGAAGCCTCGACATCGCCAACGGGGATCTGATCGAATTGTTCAATCCCTACGGAACAGTCTCAGCGATGGCCGTCGTGACCGACTCGAATGCCCCCGGACATGTGTTTATGTTATTCGAGCATCCAAAAGGCTGGCTCAACAGTCTGACGACCGACTATGTCGACCCCGCCACGACGATCCCCTACTATAAGGGCACGAAAGCGGGAATCAGGAAATTGGGCGAGCTCCCGGGGCTCGGAGAGCAGTTGAGTTTCATCCCGACGAATCGGACTTGAAGTGCCGACGTTCGCATGGTCTCATAGACTTTACAGAAGAGGTTGCGCCGTGCAGGTGGTTCTCGTCATTGTACTTGCGATCTTCAGCTCCGGATGTATCTCGACCTTCCCACCGGCCAGAGTTATCAGAGAATCCGGCGACCTGATCGTTCGGCTGGAGCGCGCCCCCACATGCGACGCGGCGACTCAAAGGACGCCGCTCTCCCATCCCGCATCGTTCACACAAGATCAGATCCGGAAATTGCTCGCCTCATTGTCGGCCCGCGAGAAAGTGGGGCTATTGAGTTCCTTCATCGGCACTCCCAACACGCCCAGACTGTTCGACAAAACCGATCTCGATTTGCTGGTGCCAGCCGTTCAAGAAGCGTTCGCAAAAGCTACCGTAGAAGAAGTAATCGTATTTCTCCTGGCAAAACCAGCCCAAGATTCACTGATCGCTATTACATCTGGCACGCTGTCGATTCATGAAGAGGCGTTATCAGTCGCGGCCGTCAATTTCCAGCATCCCGTACACACCATGCTTGCAGATGTCGGAGCAACCGATCGGTTGAGCGACGTGAGGGAAACACTGGAATACGTGCGGTCCTCACCCTGCGTCTCCGTCGGGGAACAGGACTTCGCGATCTTTTTTGACCGTCCCAGCTTTCAACTGGAACCACGCTCAGGCAGTCTGCTGCGATACCCTGAACGGGCTCTGTCAATCGCCTACCGTTCATTCCTCACAGCAGCTCCCGATACAACCAAACAAATTTCGGAGAAGAAAAACGCAGTTCGACAATCTGCTGACGGAGAAGCACACGATCAAGCCATTGCCGATCTACAACGGAGAATTGCGGAGCTGGAACAGGCTAATCAGGCCCTCGCCGCTCGCACGGGCGCCATCAAGCTGACGGACAACACCCCCGATGCTCTCCAGTCAACATTTGCCAACTCTCCGCGTACAAACCCTGAATCACAGGCCGCTCTCCGGGAGATCATCAAACAGTTGGAAACGCGCCTGGCCGACTTGGAACGACAGCTCAAGCCACAGCCACCTCGCTGAGTGGCGACCTCACTTACTGGCTCCAGAATTGATTGTGCAGGTCGGCGTCTGAGCCGATCATATAAGCGACACTTCTGCCCATAAGACCGCTCCGCAAGAGGTCAGGCCCGGCGGTTGCATCACACAGTCCACTCTGCTCGTGCAGCCTCAATTCCGACAGGTAACCCTTCCTCAATGATACAGGGTCTCGAACCCCAACGGTTTCTGGAATATGAAGAATGGCAAGTTCGACGAGGCGCCGAAACAGGCGCAGTCTCAATTACACGGGCTCATTTCATCCGGCGGGATAAAAAGCCTGCGGCTCGTGGGATTGCTGGTCTTTGTCGCCTGGCAGAGTGCGTTTTTCGTCGCGCCGGATGGAGAAGGCGTCATCAAACGATTCGGCCTTCCGGTTCGCACTACAGACCTATGGTGCCATGAGGTGATAGTTTTCTATGGAAGGACTTCATGGTTACAGTGAATGACCAGTTGTCCATTCGGTTGTCCACGCTCATCACTATAGAAAATTACAAGCAGATTCAGTTCGTTACAGCCAACAGCCACGTCCTGAAAAGGCTGGTGTCGACAGTTCGATTCTGTCCCTCGGCACCATTGAGAACGGGCATGATTAAGCCGTTCTCGCAAAACCGAAGTCTGCCCCCCCCCTTCCACAAATGTTCACAACGCTCCTGCTCCGTGAGGCCGGCAACCTGAGTCGCACTTACCGAGGCTTTGGACAGCTCGTTGATGGCCCGAGCACAAGGCGGTAGGCGTCCGAATGGTAAAAGTCAGGAAGAATGAAAGAGATCTCGCTCTCTGAGATCGGCAGCGCATGATTGAGCGTGACAACTGGCGTCTCCAGCGGGGCGGAACCCACATCAGGGATACGCTCGGCACAGACATAGAGTTGCTCATTCTGCGCAGACCACACCCGTCCTCGGGTGCTTCTAATAACCACTCTGGTATCCTCCGCTGAGGAGTCCTCATATTTCCCCAAGAGCAACCGAAGAGTGCCGGCGGGCTTTTCCAACGCCGCCAGGGCGTGAAGAGTCGGACTGTCCGTTATCGTTGATACCCGCACACCACGCATTTCCGCATACGTGTGATAGATGTGCCAGCCAGGCCGCTTCGACCGGCGGTCGACATACAGCAACCCGTCCAGCGTGGGGTTATCACAGGTATTCTCCACGGAGCCCCGACTCATGTCCTGAGGATCAGGCCAACAGGCGCGCATCGCGCTGAGAATGTCCGCCCGCTCATAAGCGGCAATCACCCCCGCTGTGTAACCGGCAATCGTCCACGACTCCTGCCCCAATATCTCATTCACCGAAATCGGCCTGGTCAGACCATGTGCGTACAAATAGTTTCGCAGATCGTCGACGTACCCCAGCGCTCCGCTGGGATCGCCGTACTCATGGTACGCCACCACATCAGGAAACACGTCCTGTGACTGGCTCCATTCAAGGAATGGTTGAAGCAGACGGTATCGGCTGACGCTCGGCCCCACGACCTGGGCACCGGGTATACGCTCCTTGATGCGTCGATAGGCGAGGCGCCAGCCTTCCTTGAGGCGCGCATTCTCATTCAGCGGAAGCGCAGCGAGATCCGGCTCGTTGTAGATATCCCATAACACCTGGAGCCGACGCTCGAGGACTTGATCGATGACGCGATCCACATGAGCCAGCCACGGCGCATAGTTTCCGTCGAGCCCGATCTGGTTGATATCAAAGATTTGGAGGGCGAGATGGTGAAATACCAAGCCGAGCGTGAGTTGAAACTCTTTCACTCCCACTTGGGTGAGACGATCGTAATTGCTCAAAACATAGCCCGCATTCCCGCGGAAACTCGTGGGCTTCAAGGGAGCAATGAGGCTCGTCGCAGGCTCCGTCGGTTCAATACTGACGAGATACCCGTTGGCCCGGTGAAGCATCGGCCCTTGTTCGACGCTGAGATCCACCACAATCGTGCCGGCATGGCTCTGCACAATCAGCAGCATCCAGAGCCCAACGGCTGCGAGACAGATCAACACGAGACGTCGAACTGCAGTACGTCGAACCATATTGCCTCAGGTAGAGTAAGCCAGAAAGCGTGGTTGTACTGCGGGAAAGGCTGGGCGGTCAAGCGAGCGGAGGCGATCAGGCAGCCGCGCAGAGCTCACGCCAGTCGGAAAGACGGGAAAGACAATGCTCGCGGGCCAAATACTCCTGATCCACACCAACCAACTCGGCGGGATCGGCCTCGCCGTGCGCTTGTTGCTCGGCGATGGCGTTGGCGACATGCACTGCCGTCACGGCAGTAAACCCCGGTGCCTGACACTCACCCGGATGCTGGTGGAAGGCTACGGCTTCGATAATTCCGTCGCCGAGCCCCCAAATCCCCAGGAGGTAGGCACCCACATGGGCATGATCCGCACCGAACACTTCCCGTTCAGCAGCCCAGTCCGGCATCCGTTGCGTACGCATCAGGTCGCACACCCGCGCATAGTCTTCCGGTTTGTTGGCGGCGAGGACCAGGACCCCGACGTCATGCAGGAGCGACGCGGTAAACGCCTCATCGATCACCTGTTGGCCGGCACCGGCGTCCTTGCCGATACGACGCGCGCACATGCCGGTCAACATCGCATGACGCCACAGGTCCTCCAGGGAAAACGAGGGTAACCGGCCCTGGTCAAATTGTGCAAACACCTGGCTAGAGAGCACCAACGACTTGATGGTGTCAAACCCCAGCAGGGCCACGGCTTGTTCGGGATCGGACACGTGGGTCCTGAGTCCGAAAAACGCGGAGTTCACGAGCTGAAGGAACTTGGTCATCATGCCGAGGTCTTTGGCCACAATGCGGGAGGCCTTCTTTAACGAGGCCTGTGGGGCCTGCATTTCCTGCATGAGGCTCTGATAGATCGACGGCAGGCTGGGGAGCACCGTGATCTCACCCACCAGGCTCCGGAGCGCAGGATTCGCCAACACCGCGCGCAACGCCTCCGCCTGCGCGATGGTCGCTTTTAATACGCTCAGATCAACCGGCTTCTGCAGAAACCGGTGGGCGACAGCGGCAGACCGCAGATGATTCACAGGGCTTTGGTCGCCGGACAGCACAATTCGGATCGTCTCGGGCGAGAGCGTACGAACCTCACTGAGGAATTGGGCGCCGTCCATCACCGGCATCGTCATGTCGGACACCACGACGTCACAGGTTCCCTCGCGGATGACAGGCAACGCGGCAGCGGCGGAAGAGAAAAACTGCATGTCCCACTCAGATTGCATGGGACCTAATATTCGTCGAAGATGCTGCAACATTTCCGGTGCATCATCCACGAAGATCACTCGACGCATCACCCACTCCCCCTATAAGCATGCCCCTCCTCTCTTCTTCGGACAACCGGGGGCTGATCTTGAGTCGGAGCCAGTCGCGTCAGAATGGTGGCATCGAGCCGCAGCAGGCGGCAGGGAGCGGACAAAGCCCGTACACGTTTACTACGTTAGTTTCGATCCAGATCCCAACTGACGATGTCAGCATTCTTGCCGTCTCCGCCGGACATCCCATCGGCGCCGAACGAGAGAACCTCAAATTCTGCGCCCTGCGGAGAAGGAACCGTATATTTGTAGGGAGCGCCCCAAGGATCCACCGGCACCTTTGGAAGATACCCGCCTGCCTTCCAATTCGACGCGGCAGGACCCGATGCCGGCCGTTCAACAAGTGCCTTCAATCCTTGCTCTGTGGAAGGAAAGTTGCCGTTATCCAGCTTGTACAGCTGCAGCGCACTTTCGATATTGGAGATCTGCGCTTTGGCAGCCGCCCGCTTGGCGTCCTCCGTGCGGCCCATGACTCGTGGAATCAACAGTGTGGCCAGAATGGCCAGGATCACCACAACGATCATCACCTCGATGAACGAAAATCCCCCACAGCGTCTCAGCCGCTCAATCTGACCGCAGCGGAGCGCGGTCGACAAGCCGACTGACCGACTGACCGCCGTTCTGACATCGCGACGCCATCCCATAGACGCTCCGCTCCTTCTCAACCGATTACGGCTTTCCTCTTTCATGTGCAGTTCGAGTGACTCGGAATTGTAACAGGAACTTCGAATGGACTGTAGCTGATTTCCCTGAGACACGCGGACCGGTTCGTCTCTCTACGGGAACCGACGTTGGGCATCGTGCGGGCAGGCCTCACGACTTGGCTACTTGATACAGCATGACTCCAGGCTTCAACTGCGCACGCGCCAACACACTTTGATGCATGCGAAACGTAGGGAGCGACGCCACCGGCATCATGGCTTGTAATTGCAATCCGGCCATTCGACAGCCATCCCCTACCGCCGCCGGCCCCACGATGAACGCCACCGCCCCGGCAGTCACGCGGCCGGCCAATCGCTGCATCCGCTGAACGATCGCAGGGGGGGCGTCGTAGATCCCGAACGGCGTCCATTCGTAGGCAAGTTGATAGACACGGCCCTCCTCGTCTCCATCCTCAGCCTGGGGCCGCATGGATATGTGGTTCAGCCACTCCAATCGCTGGGCGCGAGCCAGCATGTTCCATAACATCTGCGCCTGCCGCTGCGCGAACGCCGGATGATCGTAGAAGATCGTGTAGTCACGCAGGCGATCACGGCCGATACAGGTCACGATCGCGCTATCGAATCCGGTGATGCAGACCCGCCCCGCTCCTGCCACTCGAGCCGCCAGCACGCGATCCTGTTCGAGGAGGTCCTGCAGATAGTCGGCCACAAACGGCTGAGTGGCCAATTCCCCGATCTCCTGCTGATCATCCGGATAGAACACGACCGCACCGAATGCGTCCTCGGGACTGACTGGAAGCGAAGCCCCCTTGAAGACGGACAGCCAATCAGGAACCGACGGTACCGACGAGGGCATCGGTGGGCCGGTGACCGCGCCCCATCCAGCCGGGATCGGAATCGCCCTCCTGGTCGCCCGATCCATCAGCAGCAACCGGTCTTCCTCCACTGCCAACCCGCGCTGGCAAGGGGCGAATCCCTGACGGTCGAACGGCTGATAGGACAGTCCGGCTGAATCGTCCGAACAGGTGGCTTTCAACACGCGCGTACCTTGCAGGGTGACACAGAGGTTCTGTTCACGATCAACATGTCGCCTGGGAGGATCAGGCACCGGCATCCAGCGCACAAGATGCGAGCGCGGCGCATCCATAAAAACCGGGAACGGATCTCCGCCCCCGGGGAGTTGCGGGAAGAAGAAGTTGCTGAACAGTCGGTACGCCGCTTCGGACGGATACGTGGGGATTCCACGATAGTGCAGCATCCGGGGTGTGGAGGCACCACGATTTTGATCGTCATAGAGCCCGCGGATCAGTTCGAACAGGGCTGAGCCGCTGCCGGGCAACAGGGAGAGAAAGAGTTCGACGACCGGCAGAAAATCGATCGCCTCCCAACGCATGGCGCCCATACAAGCCATGAAGACCTTGCTGTCGAAGGTGCCGTCCGGCAAATGGTACATCGCGTCTTTGCGATGCCGGATCGTGGCGGTTCCCTTCGCATCAATCGTTAGATCCTGATCGCTGTAAAAACACCGGACCTCGTCGAGCGGAACCCGCATGGCCTGCGCCGCCATGTTTCGCAGGTCGTCGGCCCTCAGCCGCTGCCAGCCAGGCTTCCGCGACAAGTCCAGCGTCATCCTGTTGACGAGTCCGCTCGGAATCAGCCCGATCCATGCTCCCCAATCAAGATGAACCCTGGCACGCAGCAGGGACCACCGCCCATCGACCATGCCCCATTCACATTCATGTAAGGGATACCCTTCCGGGTCGGTCGCCAGAATTCGACGGCCATGACTTCCGTACAGAATCAGGTGGCCGGTCGGCTGGCGTACGGTAGAATCGGCGGACACGGAGAGCAGCGGCTCGTCGGCAAGATTAGCGGAAAACGTGAGCGTACCGGGGCGTCTCAGAATGTTGTGTAGCGAACGCTCAGCCGGCATTTATTGGCGGATTTGGCCGCTCCCCAGCACCACAAACTTCGAACATGTCAGTTCCTCAAGCCCCATCGGGCCTCTCGCATGGAGGCGAGAGGTACTGATGCCGATTTCCGCCCCCAACCCAAACTGGTAGCCGTCGTTCAGCCTGGTCGAGGCATTCACCATCACCGCGCCGGCATCCACCTCGCGGAGAAACCGCATCGCGCGCGCATAGTCTTTGGTCACGATCGCTTCGGTGTGCTGGGATCCGAACGTGGCGATATGCTCCAACGCTTCGTCCATATTCTTGACCACCTTTACGGCGAGGATGAGATCGAGAAATTCCCTGCCGAAGTCGTCCTCAGCCGCCGGCTTCACCTCGGGACAGAGCTGAACAGTCTTCGGGCAGCCACGGACCTCAACCTTCGCGGCCGTGAGCCGACCCACGAGATGCGGCAACCAGGTGCGCGCGATCGTCTGGTGTACCAGCAATGTCTCCATTGCATTGCAGGTGGAGGGGCGCTGCACTTTGGCGTTCAGACAAATCTGCTCCGCAACGAGTGGATCGGCATCGACATCAACATAGGTGTGACACACGCCTTGATCATGCTTCAGCACGGGAATCGTGGCATGTTCGGCGATGGTCTTCATGAGTGATTCGCCGCCACGGGGGATGATGAGGTCGATCCAGCGATCCTGCTTCAGCAACAGTTGTACAATCTCCCGTTCCGGACGGTCGACAAAGGTGATCGCGCCGGACGGCACGCCGGCTTTTTCGGCAGACTCCCTCAGCACGTTGGCGATCGCCGTGTTGGAATGCAGCGCTTCAGATCCGCCGCGCAAGAGACAGACATTTCCGGATTTCAAACACAGAGCCGCGGAATCGGCCGTCACATTCGGACGCGCTTCATAGATGATGCCGATGACGCCGATCGGCACCCGCATCCGCCCGACCTGCATCCCGTTCGGACGCGTCCACATTTTCGGCGTATCCCCCAGGGGATCCGGCAGACGAGCAATGTCGCGAATTCCGGCGGCCATGTCGCGAACACGTTCCGCCGTCAGCCGAAGCCGGTCGGCGACCGCTTTTCTTTCGGGGGTGGAGTCGAACGGCTCGAGATCCTGCTCATTGGCAGCCAGCAACTCAGCTTCCTGCGCCTCCAGGCCGTCGGCCATGGCCAGCAAGGCCTGGTTCTTGACCGCGGTAGAGAGGGTGGCGAGTCGACCGGCTGCTCCCTTGGCCGTCTTCACCAACGCCGCTACATAGTCTTCGGGAGAGAGCACGTCGCTCGGGGCATCGAGTTCCGGAGCCGGGGTTTCGGTCACATCGTGTTCCATGTCGTGAATTCCTGCTGTGTGGCAAAGCGTCCGGCACCGAGGCCGAGGGCTCGACCGATCAAGAGGGTGGACGTCGGCGCAATCAACGATAGCGAGACAGAATACTGTGGGGGTCGGAGTCGGGTCAAGGGTTCCGGAGAGCGCCCGGCAACGGTGGAACGCCTTGCGGTGCAGGCACTCCTGGGACGGCACCCTGCCCTCCCGGTTGCTGCGGCACGCTGCCGGGCGCCAGGCCCATCATCGGCGGCATCAACATGGATTGCGAGGAGGGATTCGGATGCTGGAAGATCCAATCATGATAGGTCTTGCGGCCTTCAAAGTGGCGGATCGCGAGGGGAAAGTCCCGTTCCTTGATGGGCTTCGCCTTGCTCTTGCTGCGCACCCCCATAATGCCCCCGGTGGGCGCACGCATATACTCCCACTCTCCACCGCCGACCGGATCCTGGTAGACCCGGCGCAGAAAGGGTTTCGGCGTGCGTGTCAATTCGGCCAAGGACTGAGGATAGATTTCAGTGGGCATGATCCGCCCGATCTTCATGTAGGCTGAATAGAGCGCCAGGGCATTTTGAATCTCGATCCCCTTTGCCATGAGATCGGCTTCTTTTTCCCGTTGGACCATGACAGTCCATTGACGAGCAGCGGCGGAGACGGAGATACCGATCAGCACAATGGAAAACATCAACGCCAGGTAGGTAATCCCGCGCGTATTCTCGATGTGGTGCCGCAACCGCATTCTCCTAGCCCGCATGATTTATGACGGTTCGTCGCGAACGCGCCGAGTCACGTGGCAAGACCGGCGCGCGGAACCGGGAGGACCCGACGCGTACTCGTGCAGTACGGTGAGGGGCGCACGGCGCGATGAAGAACGAGCGCCACGTCTGTGCGCGCCGCCGAGTCGACGAGGCG
>WYAX01000002.1 GCA_011525625.1 Nitrospira defluvii | reverse complement strand
TCGCCATGCCGCGATCCGAGCAGATCTTCGTCAACGCACTCGTCAGCGTCGTCTTGCCATGGTCCACGTGCCCGATCGTCCCGATGTTCACGTGGGGCTTTCGTCGCTCAAATTTCGCCTTCGCCATGATTCACTCCTTTTCTCAGAACACTGTTTTCCGGAATCCTACTCGTACATTCCTGCGCCACCGGCGAGCAAACAGAGAATCTACCCCGATACGCACGACATTGGAGCCCACGACGCGGATCGAACGCGTGACCTCGTCCTTACCAAGGACGTGCTCTACCAACTGAGCTACGTGGGCCCGCACTTCTCATAGCCGTCATCCGCTCAGGCACTCTCTGTCCGCCCCTATGGCCAAGCACGCTGGAGTTGGAGCGGGCGATGGGATTTGAACCCACGACAGCCAGCTTGGAAGGCTGGAACTCTACCACTGAGCTACGCCCGCCTCCGGCAAACCCACCAACGCTTCGACGATCTTTCAGCTATAGCCCTTCGCCAAGAATTCGGCGCACTGGCAGATCGTTCGCCACGCGCTATTCCGTCCATCGGGCGAAAAGTCCGCGCAAGCGACCCTCATTCCCCCGACTCAGTTTGGTGGGCAGGCAAGGGTTCGAACCTTGGAAGCCATAAGGCAGCAGATTTACAGTCTGCCCCCTTTGTCCACTTGGGTACCTGCCCGCTAGATATGCATTTCCAAACTTGAGCGATCAGTCTTCGTTTCAGAAAAAACTAGAGCCAGAGCCATTTCATTCCGCGTCCGGATAATGAAAGTGAGCCTCACCATGCACAGGGCCCCAGAAAAAGGCATGGCTGGGGCGCTGCTAAAATGAGGATTGACCTGGCTTTGAAAGCAGCCGATTTTATTTGCGACGCACTCTAATGTCAAGGGGGTATGTTCTATGCAAGAACATTTCTACCGAGCCGTCCGTTCCGGGCAGACACGAGGCGCGCTCTGAGGCGGTCGAGGACGCCCGAGCACCTGCTCGGCCTCACGGATCAGTTCTGCGGAACTGCCCAATACATCCCGCATCAGCGTCGATAGCTCAGGCGCTGACAGGCGAAACTCTGGAGCCAAAAACCGCTTGCGAGCCATCCTCCTCTCCTCTAAATCCTCTGGCTCATAGTATCCCGTAAGCGCCGCATCCTGCTCCGCCTGATCAAGTCGGGCGATCCAGGCAGACACGCTGCCGGCCCTGTCCGACGCCCGGCGTTCGCGCCCTCCCTTTGCCGCCACTTCCAGCTTCGTCCACACGGCCCAGCCGACAAATAGCGCCCAGGTCTCGTTGAGAGCTTCCCACGATTCCGCCTCGCTCAGAAATCGCTCTTCTTTCAGCCCCTTCTTTTGAATCACAGGCGTAATAAGGACCTGCTGGTACCGACAACGCTGCTGCTCGCGAGCAAAGGCCAGAAACGAGGCATGTGCCTCCGATGGTGCTGAATCATGCTCAACAAAATCTACGTATGCATGAAATAATTCGTGGTACAGGGTCTCCAGTTGCTTGTGCGTCATTTTGCCCAGGGGACGAAGGGTTCGGCCCGCACCATTCAGGGAAAGGGAGCGATCCAACACCATACGATGCTCAGCTGGATGGTACTCCGCCGCAAAGGCGTGCAAATCTTCAAACTCGAAGACTACGAACTGCTCAGGGATCTGCCGCAAAAATCTGGTCGGCAGATGGAGCGCTCCCGCCTCTGCCACCAACGCACGCCAGAGCCGTGAGGAATCGGAATCAGGCATTACCACACTCGCTGCAACCTGGCCGGACAGCAACACCCAGCACGGTATCCCCACTGCTGTTGCAACAAGCACTCGGCGCATCCAGTGAATAGCGGATTGCAGCACTTTTATCATGGTGAGCATTGCAACAGTTGGATGGCAGACACGTACCCCGACGCAGCAGACTATACGTGCGACCTAGAAATATCGGTCGTGGCCGCGCTCCCAGTCATGCCCATACTCTTCTTCGATCAGGGCAAGCGTTTCGAACACACGCGGCGACACGTGATCCAGAAACCGCGACGGCTTCGAGAGCAGCATACCCGAACTCTTGTCATAGACATTGATCGGATAGGTCAAGAACAAGTATCGCTTCGCCCGCGTCACGGCCACATACATCAGGCGCCGCTCCTCTTCCAATTCCTCGTCGCTGTTGAACGAAAACACCGAAGGAAACTTGCCGTCCACCACCCACAACACGAACACACATTGCCACTCCAGCCCCTTCGCGGAATGGATCGTCGAGAGCACCACCTGCTCGTCATCACGTCCCGCCGGCTCCACCTCAGTCGCGCTGCCGTCCGGTGGGGCCAATGCCAAGTCGGCCAAGAATTCCGTCAGCCCCGGATAGCTTTCGGCAATGGTATGCAGGTGATCCAGATCCCGAATCCGCTTGGGATAGTCATCATGATGATCCTTCAGAATAGGCAGATAGTACTCATAAACCCGATTGACCTGTTCCGTCGGACTGAGGTCGTCACTGACGGTAAGATTCTCGAGCACATCGGCCAGCGCACTCAGCCCTTTTCCTGAACGTCCGCCTGAACCTCTCAGCACCTGATAGGGATGAGGCACCCGCACCATTGCCGAGACGAGATCCTGCGCCTTTTTCGGTCCAACCCCTTCCACCAACATCAATACCCGGTGCCAACTCACGGCATCCTGCGGATTCACCACCACGCGCAGGTGAGCCAGGAGATCTTTGACATGGGCCGCCTCAATAAATTTGATTCCGCCGCGCTTCACAAACGGCAGCCCGCAACGCGACAATTCGATTTCCAGATCGAACGAGTGGAAACTGGAACGGACCAGGATGGCGATCTCGTTCAGCGGGACACCTTCCTCTCGCAGTTCCAGGATCTTCTGGGCGACGAACCGCGATTGGGCATGTTCGCCGGCCGCCTCGACTAATGCCGGCAACGGTCCGTCCAGCCTGCGGGTGAACAAGCGCTTCGTATACTTCTCGGGCGCCTCCTGAATGATTTCATTCGCCAGGCTGAGAATCGGCTGGGTGCTCCGGTAGTTTTCCTCCAACTTGTAGATTGTCGCACCGGGAAACCAGGAGGGAAATTCCATGATATTGCGGAAGGTGGCGCCGCGGAACGCATAAATCGACTGCGAATCATCTCCAACCACCATGACATTGTCGTGGGTGGTCGCCAACTTCCTGATGAGTTCAGCCTGCAGACGATTCGTATCCTGATACTCATCCACCAAAATGTAGCGAAACTGCCGCGAAATGGTCAGTCGCGTCTGTTCATCGTTCGTCAATACTTCGCGCAGCAGAACCAGTAGATCGTCATAATCAAGCAATTGACGTTGCCGCTTTGCAAGCCGGTACGCTCGCTGCAGTTTGCCCAGCGCCTCCAGATGATCCGCAAAATGGGAAAACTCGTCGAGCACAATCTCTTCCAACCCGCGCAACGTATTTTCACACTTACTGTATATCTCCGCGATGGTCCCCTTGCGAGGAAACCGTTTATCCTTTTCATTGAGGCCAAGCTGGACGCGCAAGAGGGCGATCAAATCTTCGGCATCCCCGCGATCCATGATGGTAAAGCCCGGCTCGATCCCCAAGACTCTCCCGTAACGCCGTAACAACATATTGGCAACGGAGTGAAATGTGCCGCCGCACACTCGCTGGCTGCGCGAGCCGATCAACACACCGACGCGCTCCAGCATTTCCTCCGCGGACTTGCGCGTGAAGGTCAAGAGCAGTATATGGGAAGGGTCCACACCGGAATCGATCAGGTAGGCAACTCGGTGCACGAGGGTCCGCGTCTTACCGCTGCCCGCCCCCGCAATCACCAGCGCAGGACCGTCTATCGCTGTCACGGCCGCGTACTGTTGCGCATTGAGCTCCTTGGCATAATCCAGGGAGAGCTTTCGACCCTGGTCCTGGTCAGGAGTCCGCTTGAGAATATAAGGCTTAATGATTCGGTCCATGTTGGCATCCGACTGAGCGGTGAGGCGCACGACGGGAGCGGTCGGGCTGTATAACATACCACCGGTTGCCTTGCAACGACAGCGAGCCTGGGGGGTCATGTCCGTGAGGAATACATTGGACCTGTAAATTGAGTCGTATATAATGCCGACCAAGCAGAGGACCGACGAATATGCCGAATACACCCCATCCCTTCGCACAACAGATGCAAACCGTGGCTGAGCTCATGCTCGCAGTGTCAGGCGAGTCTGTTTCCGTGATCAAACGGGCGGCCCCTGAACAGGCGTTGAAGCTGAAGAGCCAGGACGAATGGGGCATTTATCTCGAGTTTTTACGGGCCATGTTCAATCTTACGGATCGGGTCTCGGCGCTCCACATTCCCCTGAAAGAGCAACCGCAGTTTATGGACCAACTGACCGACACCGTGATCGATCAGCTCAAGAAGGCGTTGGAGCCGGCATTCGGCGCCGGCAACGATCAGATGGAAATCGTCATGACGATCGGGACTGCGGTGTCTGAAAGCCGCCAGACGTACGAACGCTACCGTTTTTTAGTCACGGAAGACAGTAAAGCCAAGAACGACATGTACCAGGATTTCAGTGACCGCGTCGCTCGCGCCGTAGGTGCGCCTGGAAACCCCAAGGTCACAGCGGCTGCCACCCTCTGCATTGCCGCCGTGCTTCCTGCCCTCACGGGTATCTTCGAAGGACAGACACCACCGGTCACAGCCGGGCCTGCACCCGAAGCGACAGCCGGTGGCGTGAACGCTCCTTCCAGAGGGGCCACGGGCGCCGATATTAAACTCGTCAGTGTCATGTCCAGCATCAAAGGTGAGGAAGTCGAAACGCGCTGGGGACTCCATCCGCGGTTTCGTCAAGATCTCACCCAGGAAGAAGCAAAACAGCTGACGGCGACGATGAATCGAGTGGCCAAGATTCTGGGAGAGCGTTACGCCGCCGTCGCCTTTTCTGACCAGTGGGCATCCTGGCACAAAGCCGGACATGCCTGACGAAGCGTTCGAGAAGCAACACCCGTCGGCTCCTTCCTCACCCATCGATCATCATTCCATGGAGGCCTCGTGCAAGCACCCGATCATATTCAGTCCCCCGAAGATTCGGTTCCTCAAAACCTCCACCGGCTAGGCGAACTGGCGCGGAATCTGTGGTGGAGCTGGAATCAGCCGGCACGACAACTGTTCGAGTCGATCGATCCGACTCTGTGGTTTCTCACCCATCACAATCCGGTCCAGCTGCTGACCGGCGTCAAGCCGGAACGCTTCGCCGCGTTGGCAAACGATCCCACCTTTGTACGGCAATATTCCGCCGTGCTACGCAGCTTCGATCAATATATGAGTGATAGAAGCACCTGGGCCGCCACGGAGTTTCCGGCGCTCCAGAACTCTCCGATCGCTTACTTCTCTGCAGAATTTGGTCTTCATATCTCCATCCCAATCTATAGCGGAGGCCTTGGCATCCTGGCCGGAGACCACTGCAAGGAAGCCAGCGACCTGGGCATCCCACTCGTCGGCATCGGCTTTATGTATCCGCAAGGGTACTTTAAGCAACGCATCAACCCCGAGGGATGGCAGGAGGCCACCTATGTCCCGTTCAATCGACACGATTCACCAATTCACCAGGCCCTGACGCCGACAGGTGCCCCCTGTTCGATCAAGGTGGAGATCGGGCACCGTCAGGTGACGGTACTGGTGTGGCAAGTTCGCACCGGTCGCATGTCCCTGTATTTGATCGACACGGATGTCGCCGACAACACACCGGAGGATCGCGCCCTCTCTGCACGGTTGTACGGTGGGGATCAGGAGATCCGGCTCTGCCAGGAATTTCTCCTAGGCATCGGCGGTGTGCGAATCCTCCGAGCGTTAGGCATCAATCCTGCCGTGTGGCATTGCAATGAAGGCCATTCCGCCTTCCTCACGCTGGAGCGCATCCGCGAGTTCGTCACTTCCGGTCAGAGCCACGCTGAAGCCAGCGACCTCGTCAGGCAGAGCACCGTCTTCACCACCCACACGCCGGTCCCTGCTGGTCATGACATCTTTCCTTTTCACCTGATGGATCGGTATTTCCACAACTACTGGGGCCAACTCGGGCTTTCGCGCGAAGAGTTCCTCCGTCTTGGCGAAACACCGGAAAGTGCCGGACACGGCTTCAATATGACGGCGCTCGCCATGCGCCTCTCCGCTCACGTCAACGGAGTGAGCCGCGAGCACGGGCGCGTCTCCCGGCAAATGTGGCAACACCTCTGGCCCGGCCTGGCGCAAGACTTGATCCCCATCCGAAGTCTCACCAACGGCATTCATGCACCCACATGGATCTCACCGGAGGCCAATTCCCTCTATGCCAAGTACCTCAGCCCCGACTGGGCGGAGCGGGTCGACGATCCAACCATCTGGCAACGGGTCGCAGATCTGCCGGACGATGCCCTCTGGGCCGTTCGACAAACAACCAGGCGCAAACTCATGCGGTTTATTCGAGAACGGGCCAGGGACGGATGGATTCGTGGCCATCTCCAGCCGATGCAGGCGCTTGCGAGAGGCACGCTGCTGGATCCGGAAGCTCTGACCATCGGGTTTGCCAGACGATTCGCCACCTACAAACGAGCAACGCTCTTGTTCCGCGACCTGGAGCGTCTCAAACAACTGCTCCATAATCGGTGGAGGCCCGTTCAAATCATCTTTGCCGGCAAAGCCCATCCTGCCGATGAACCAGGACGGTATTTTATTCATGAAGTACTGAATTTTTGTAACGATCACAAATTGGGCGGCCATATCGCCTTCCTCGAGGACTATGACATGCACATGGCCAAATACTTAGTCCAAGGAGTCGATGTGTGGCTGAATACTCCCCGCGCGCCGCTTGAGGCAAGCGGGACGAGCGGCCAAAAGGCGGCCCTGAATGGAGTCATTAATCTCAGCGTGCTCGACGGGTGGTGGCAGGAGGGCTATAACGGCGCGAACGGCTGGGGCATCCAACCGCTACCTGAAGGAACCGACACTCAGGCGCAGGATGCACACGATGCCGAACAACTCTTTCGCCTGCTGGAACAAGAAGTCGTCCCGTTGTTCTATCAACGCGATCTTGATGGCATTCCGCGCGGCTGGCTGCACATTGTTAAAGAGAGCATCAAGACCGTTGCTCCCCGCTTTTGCACCAAGCGCATGGTCAAGGAATACATGAATCAATTGTATGCACCGGCCACTGCGCGCACTCCAAGTAAGTGGTAGCATGATCGTCGAGAAGCCGTTCTTCGCAGAAAGTGGATTGATCTCCATTCGGAGGCTTTCGATAGGACTCCTACTGCTCGCCAGCAGCGGCGCACTCCCGGTGGCGGCGGCTACACCGCCTGCTAAATCCTCTCTCACCGCGATAGAACGGGAGGCACTGACGTTGTACCAAGCGTCAGAATTCAACCGGGTCATTGATCTGCTTCAGCAGATCCCCCCCGGCCAGGATCCTGGTCGCGAGGTCATCAGATATGGGCTCCTGAGTCAGCTCAAGCTAGGAAAACCCGAGGAAGCTTGGAAGCTCTACACTAAACTCATCGCGGCAAATCACCCGGACGAAAGGGCCCTGTTGCGTGACATCGCGCGTGGATTCATTCTTTCCCGCGTCCGAGACCCGCAGGAGCATATTCGGATTGCCGTTTACACGGCGTTGGCAGAAATGGGAGAGGGCGAGACTTTGCCACTCCTTGAGGATGGGCTGCTGGATTCGTCGGCGCTTGTCCGTGCGAGGGCGGCGGAGGCCATCGGCCGGGCGGGACTGGCGGGACGCTCGGCTGCACTCAAACGAGCACTTCGCGATGAAGCTCCCGGCGTGCGCATCGCCGCGATCACTGCGCTCAGTGACGCCAAGGTCGCTGGCATTACCGATCAATTGACGGAAATCGCCCGTGTCGACGAAGGCCCCGAATCCATTTTTGCGTTTGCCGGCTTATACAAACTCGGGCGAACCGACGTATTGATCGACATCTCCAGTGCAGTGACGTTGCCGGACCCAGAGGTACGAATGGCCGCATTGGGAGTACTCGGGCGCTTACGTAAGGCAAACAGCCTGCCGATTCTCAGTCAGGCCGTATACGATCCTCACCCAGCCGTCCGAGCATTCGCGGCGGGATCCCTTGGGGAATTCGGTAGCGTTGAAGGCATTGCGGCACTGACGCATGCCCTCGGTGATGAAAACCCTCGTGTTCGCGCAGTCGCCCTTTCCAGCCTTGGCCGCTTGGGCGTCGCGGACACCAGGAGCGTTATTCAGCCGCTCCTGCAAGATGCTGATGAACATGTCCGGATCAGTGCGGTGGAAGCACTGCTCCGATTAGGTGATGCCAGCGCCATGTTACATGCCGCGGATCTCGCACGGCATCCCGACCCATCCGTGCGTGGCGATGTGGCACACGCCCTCGCAGTCGCAACGGCTCCCACCGCTCTTCCAATCCTTGAGTCGCTCCTCAGGGATCAACAGCCACTCCCTCGCCTCATGGCCGCCAGAGCCCTTGGCAAATCCCCGCTCAAAGCCCTGGTTCCCGCCATAAAGATCGGCCTCCAAGATTCGGATCCAGCCGTTCGCATTACTTCCGCCGGCAGCCTGATCCACGTCCTGTCACGCAAAGGAAAATCGGGTAGCCGTTAGCATGAAAGTCTCGCCTGGGAAGCCGTAAGCTCCCCGTAGATTGAGACAGTCATCAGGAGAACGTTCTGGCACAATAGTCACCCTAGCCAGGAGGTTCCCATGCGGCAGTCGAAGTTCACCGAAACGCAGATTGTGGCCATTCTGAAGGAGGCCGATGCCGGACGGCCGGTCAATGAGCTCTGGCGGCAGCACGGCATCAGTTCCGCGACCTACTACAAGTGGAAAGCCAAATACGGGGGGCTGGACGTCTCGGATGTGAAACGACTGAAGGAGCTGGAACACGAGAATAACCGTCTCAAGCGGATGTATGCCGATCTCTCGCTCGAGAATGCGGCGCTGAAGGATGTCATCGCAAAAAAGCTCTAGGGCCTGCTGAGCGACGGGAGGTGGTCACGCATCTCGTGACCATACACGGCCTCCCGGTTTAGCGGGCCTGTCGCGCGGTGGGCTTAGGACGGGCGACGTACTATCGGCCGCTCCGGGACTGGGCCCAGCGCGATGCGCCGGTGATCGCGGCCTTGACCACGCTCGTGGCGGCCAAGAGTCGCTGGGGTTTCTGGAAGTGTTACGATCGACTGCGGCTGGATGGTCATCCGTGGAATCCAAAGCGGCTGTGGCGGGTGTACTGCCAGCTCCACTTGAATCTCCCCTGTCGGACGAAGAAGCGGCTCCCGGTGCGTCTGCGACAACCGCTGGTCGTGATCCCGCAACCGAACGCCGTTTCGGCCGTGGACTTTATGAGTGACACGCTGTACGGCGGTCGACGCTTCCGGACACTGAATGTGCTGGATGAAGGCGTGCGGGAGGGGTTAGCCATCGAAATTGATACGTCCCTGCCAGCAGAACGGGTCGTGCGAGTGCTCGAACAAGTCGTGGCCTGGCGCGGCCGCCCCCAGGCGATTCGGCTCGACAACGTACTATATGCGGAACGCAAGCTCGCCGTGCGGACAGATCTCCTCTGTGCCGTTGGACCGGCCACTTTGCACGAGTCGGCATACTCCCAATGGTCTTCCACGTGGTGTGAGGCGCTGCTCACCATAGTGATACAAGGTCCTCGTTCAGGCCTTGACCGTACTCCACACAGCAGGCAGCCCCAGTGGAAGCTTCGAGCATTATCTACGAGGTCAGTGCCTGCCTCGACGGCTCGAGCGAACGGAGTGCTCCACTGGGAGGGAGTGCCTCAAAGTACGGCCGATAGTCGGTCCCCGTCTTAATCAGGCCATGGGCGAGGGCCTTGCGCTTCCGATCCGGATTCTGATGATCGGCCTTGCTATACCGTGCATACTTTTCGCGAAACGTATTCTGCCGCATCTGGACCGCCCCATTGGCAGCCATCCAGAAGGCATAACGGAGCCGCGCATTGCCATGCTTGGAGAGCCGGCTCACGCCACGGAACTGTCCGGACTGCTGTGTGCTGAGATCGAACCCACAGAACTTCAGGAATTGTCGGTGATGCGGAAACCGGCGCAGGTCCCCGGCTTCGGCCAAAATCGTGAGTGCGAGAATCGGCCCCACGCCCGGTACGGTGCGCAGCCGGTGATAGTCGGAATGGGACTGCAGCACCTGGTCGGCCTGGTGCTCAATCGCGGCCCGGATGGCGCACAGGTGCTGATGTTCCGCCAGCATGACACGGAACATCTGAATGGCTTCGGAGTCTTCCGCCACGGCGAGCCCAATGCTCTGACGAGCAGTGGCATAGAGATCAGCGAGGAAACCGCGTTTATTGACTTTGCGGCCTACCACAGTCCACGCCTCCTGCTCAAACGCGTCTGGCGAATAGCACGTGATAGCGGCGGGGGAAGGAAACCGATGCAGCAGCTGCGTAAACCACTGCGCCCGGGAGTTGGTGTAGTAGCGTTCGGCCTCCGGGAAATACAACGGGAGGTAATGGGTCATGATGCTATGCTGGACCTGCACCTTCCGAAGGGAGACCTGGTCATGAGTCTGGACGAGTTCCTGCAGATCGTTCATGGCGTGCACGAGCGGATCGTGATACCGCTGGGACACACCGGTTTTGAGCAAATGGAGCAAGACTTGCGTGTCTTTGGGATCGTTCTTGTCCCAGGAGTTGTAGAGCGCATCACGCGTCCGCGCCACCGCGAGGGAAGCAATGAGGCGCAACTCGAAGCCGCATTGGCCCAGATAATAGGCCAGGCGGCGATGGTAGTTGCCCATGGCTTCAAACCCAATGAGAACCGGCGGCTCCAACTCGCGTAGTCGGTCGCGCAAGGCCTCATAATCCGGCTGGCAGTTCCTGATCCGCCATCGCTGCCGGCGTCGGTCGGTAGCTCCACCAACACTTCATGCACCAATTTCGCCACATCAATCGCCACAAAGGTACAATTCTGCGTGGTTGCGGAACTCGCGATCATAGGATGCCCTCCTCCTAGAGTGAGTTGCTGACGCATTCTAGGCAGATATGAACGAACGATGAGGCCTGTTCCGCCTATACTATGGCCCCGAATTCCTTGCCGACCGGTTCGTCACTTGGTGCGCGGAGCAGGCGATTCAGCTCTGGCACATCCAACCGGGCAAACCGGATCAGAAGGCCTTCATCGAGCGGTTCAATCGCACGTATCGGACGGAAGTGCTGAATGCCTATGTCTTCGAGTCGTTGGACCAGGTGCGCGAGATCAATGCGGCGTGGTTACAGAGTTATAACGAAGAGCGCCCCCATGATGCGCTGGCGGGCCTGCCGCCGCCCACGTATCGGGCTCGACTGAAAGCCGAACGTTCTCCCTTGCCAGTGTCTCGTTGACGGGGGAGCTTACAAAGCCTGATGACTGATGAAAGCTTCGCCAGCAGCCGTGACGTCGGAAATTTGACGGGTCAGAAATGGGTAAACACCAACCCCATGAGAACGGGGGGTGCCCAGTCCACAGGGCATGGGAATGCCAGCAAGGACAGACCTAAAGAGAGAGTTGCCGATAAAGGATAGCCACCTACCGGCTTTCGGAGAAACACGGAGGGAGTTAACTCCAGACCAACTCAACGAGCACTGATTCACACCGCTGCCGGTTGCTTCTTCCACTTCGCAAGGATGCGTTCCACCCGCATCTTTACGACCATATCACTGTCCTTCAACAAGGGCTTAATTGCCTCACGACCACGTTCATCACCGATGGCTTCGAGCGCCGCGGCCGCGGTAAGACGTGTGAACCAGTCTTTATTCTGTAACATCTCGATCAGAGGATCGATGGCCTCAGACGACTTGATCCGGCCCAGCGCAATCACTGCCTGCTTCCGCACTAATTCTTCTTTATCCTTCAAAGCTTTGATCAACCCTGGCAAGGCCGGCTCACCGAGATTGACCAAGGCATCCGTGGCATCCTCCATGAACTCATCGTTCCGCAGTTGCTGCATCAGTGGTTCCAGGACTCGCTCATCACGGATTTTTCCCAAGGCCATAATGGCAGACTTTCGCACATCCCAGTCACGGAGAAGCTTGAGCAGCACTTCAACGGCGGGAGATCCGATTTGCCCGATCCCTTCGATCGCCACTTCCCGCACCTGCCAGTCACCATCACGAAGGGCTGCAGCGAGTGGTTCCACACAACGCTCATCGCCCATTTCTCCTAGCGTGATTGCGGCTTCTCGCCTGACAACCCAGTCTGGATCCTTGAGAAGGTCGATCTGAATATCGATTTCGTCTTTGACCTTCTCTTCTTCGAGCACCACCTCCTGCGTAGGCGCAATCAGTTCCTGCTCACTCGCTGATGCATCCAAGGACGTTACAAGTTCATCTGAGACTTGATCTGTCAACGCCTCATCTGCAACCTGCCCGACAGGGGAAACAGCCTGGGCCCGTTGTTCGTTTTCACCAGCATGTTCCATGTTCATTCTTCCTTAGTTCAGCAGAAGCGCGCTCGAGCGTAACTAGTTCATTCCAAACAGACTACGATTTTGTTTCGGCCTTGGTTCCAGCTGCATGCTTCTTTCTCAATGACAGCGCTCGGCGTTTGCGCTGTACACGCTTAAGTCGCTTGCGCAACGAACGCAGGGCAGGGTCACCGGAAGGGCCATCTGCCTCTTTTGTGCGTGCAGCAAGTTTTTTTCTAAGCCGGATTTCGTCTGATTCACCAGTCGGTTTCTTAGCCATGCAGCTCCAACCTCCAACAGTTAAAATCGACACCGATGAGGAGTAACCATCCATCAACAGCCACTCCGGAATGGGCAGTCTAATCAAGTGCGGGAGGATGTGTCAACAGAGAGCGCGCGACACGCTTATCAAGAAAGGATCAAGCCAGACACTGTATTATGCGCGGAATGATTGCCGCCAGCATGGTTCCAATTCTTCTCTCACGCCGTACATACAGGGCCTCTTGCGGCATCATCCTGGCAGGAGCAGCTGGCGCTTTAAGAGCAACGTCCTGACGGATGGAGCGCGTGACCACTCGCGTATCGGTATTCAACAACAGGCCTGCGACAGAAGGAGTTTTTGAGGGGGGGATCGGTGCCACCACACGATGGTCACCAAGGACTTCGATTTGCACAACTGAGATACCGGCTTCGACCATGTCCAATTCCACGGCCGCAGCGTGCGAGAGATCTAACATTCTACCTTGAATGTAGGGGCCTCGATCATTGATTCTGACCTGAACCGACTTCCCATTAGTCAGATTCATGACACGCACCAAGCTCCCAAGCGGAAGCTTTCGGTGGGCAGCAGTGTAGGCGGTCATATCAAAGACTTCACCATTGGCTGCAAGCTTTCCGTGAAAATCTTTTCCATACCACGAGGCAACCCCTCGATCTTTAATCCCAAGATCTAGGGAGAGTTCGCCTTTCGGCAGAGAGGAACAGGCGCTTAGGAGAGAAACGGCTAGGAGCGGGATTGCTGCATATCCGGTCTTGCGAGAGAAAACAGTCCGGAAATTCCTATCCATAGAACCACCTCATGTGAAGCCTAAACATCACCGCCTGCGTGAGCACTCTTCAGGAAGGTGATTGTTAGACTACGGAACATTCCCCATCGCGACAATACCATCTGGGTAGTAAGGCCCCCCTACAAACGGAGAGCGAATCTGAGCAACTCCGAGGGCTTCGAAGCAGACGGCACAAGTCAACAGATTAGACAGGAACGGCGCTCACAATCACGAATATGACAGTGTTATGAATCATTTGTGTGCCGCCGGGCCACAACCAATTGCCCAGGCGGGACCTTTTTCCGGTAGCCACATCATGAGGGTTAACCGTGGCTACCTTGCAACCGCTCGAAGCGCTCATCTTAGTTAACGGAACCGAATTGATCGATCCTCGAAACGAGTGTTCACGACAAAACGCTCGAAATTCTTCTCTAGCACTTCAGCGAGGATGTCTTCACCATCCTGCGGATCAAACCAGAACACATTGTCATGATTGCCGGAATGCGCGTCGGTTCTGACAATGGAGCTTTCATCCTCACGATTCTTGGCCTGAATCACCAGCTTCGTTTTGGCTTCGATATCGGTCAGCAAAAACCCTCGTTTGGCATCAACCGCTAATTCCAAAATCTTTCCAGAGAGCACAATGTCAGGCCCATTTTCTACCGCCTGGATCGCCTTGGCATATTGAGCTTGCCAGCCTTTACGCTTGAGATAGTCCGCAAATGCCTGAGCGGTTTCCTCACCCGCACTTCCACTCGAGACATTAAAGTCCGTCTCCCCTCCCCACATCGAGGTCCGACTCCCCACCTTGGCACGATCAGCTCGGGCATCTTCGAACGGAATCACGGTCACCCGTGGCCCCGGCATAGCCTTCACCGCCTGCACGGAACCGCCGACGTCCTTGCCGACCTTGGAAGTGAGATTCATAGGGATGATGTCGCCTTTTCCGGAGCAGCCAAATAGAAGCAGCAACCCGACGGCCACCGGCGCAGATAGCCCCCGCACCACATGCTGTCGAATCATAAAATCTCTCTACCTCCTTGTGAGTAACGCATCGTCGACGAAATGATTGGTGTTGACTTCACTGACGATGAAGGACTAGCGACCGCACACTGAGTCCCTCACGCGTCTTGACATATTTCAGCGTAACTTTGTCACCCTTTTGGATATGATCCAGGCCAATCCGTTTCTTCCCCCGTAAAATGGTTGCACCCTGCTGTACGATCGCACCGACGATCACACCTTCGGTTGACCCATGCTGTCCCTTCACCACAATGACGGGAGGAACATCGCCCGCATCGATAGTTTCAACGGTTCCCCGAATCTCATGAACGGTATTGTTTGCTGCATAGACGGAGGTGAGGAAACTTCCGAGGCCGGCGAGGGCCACACAGAGGGCCGCGCCAATCACAAGCACTCCAAGCAGACTCAGCCGCGGTTGATTCATCTCTCTCATCATCCCTAACCGCCTAGCCCAGTGCATCGCACACGAACAGGTACCTGTTAAAGTCGCGGAACTTTAGCAGTTACGCACCACGCTGTAAAGACATGAAAGGCGGGTCCCCCCTTGTTGCCATGACGGAAAACCGTTCGTCCATCTCTTGACTGCACTCCGGACGGTCGGTAAGATCACGCTCGATTTGCCACACCGCGTGCCGCATTAATAACCAGCAGGACTCACACCCATCCAGCCGTCAACCCCGACTGCATGATCGAAGTTCGCAACATCACGAAACGCTACGGTCACCTCACGGCAATCGACCGCGTGACCTTTCGTGTCGATAAAGGGGAAGTGTTGGCCTTCCTCGGCCCGAACGGCGCAGGAAAAACGACCACGATGCGCATTCTCACGTCGTTCATCCCGGCGACAGAAGGCACCGCACACGTGGCTGGCTTCGACTGCGCAGAGCAACCGGAAGAGGTGAAGAAGCGAATCGGCTATCTGCCCGAGACACCGCCGGTATATCAAGAGTTGACGGTCGCAGAATATCTGAGCTTTGTCGGCAAACTGCGTGGATTCAGCGGGGCGGAGTTAAGAACCGCCATGAAGCGCGTGATGGAGCGGCTAGCCCTGGGCTCCGTTCAGCGCCGGCTGATCGCTAACCTGTCACGCGGCTATCGGCAGCGGGTCGGATTGGCGCAAGCGCTGATTCACGATCCACCCGTTTTGATTCTGGACGAGCCCACAGTCGGTCTCGACCCAAAGCAGATCATTGAGATTCGTGAATTGATCAAAAGCCTAGCCGGCTCACATTCGGTCATCCTGAGCACACATATCCTTCCGGAAGCCACGGCCGTGTGTCAGCGCGTCGTGATCATCAATGGTGGACGAATCGTCGCGGAGGATACCCCGGACCAGCTGTCTGCCAGACTTCGGCGATCGGAAAAGATCAGCGTCACGCTCAAGGCCCCGCCGGCCGATATGATGGAACGGTTCCACGAAGTCCCTGGCGTGGAACACGTCCTGACAACTTCCGACCCACGAACGGTCCTGATCGAGTGCGCGCTGGGCAAAGACATCCGGGAAGACGTGGCGCGCTTCGCAGTCGGGCAACACTGGGGACTACTGGAAATGAAACCCGTCTCGATGACGCTTGAAGATGTCTTCCTGAGACTGACTCAGCGGGAGGACGAATTGCCAAAGTCGAACGAAACCACCCTGAGCGAGCGACACTAATCAATGCCACCCGTTCAAGCTATTATCAGGAAAGAATTACGTTCCTATTTTGTTTCGCCGATCGTCTATGTCGTGGGCGGAGTGTTTCTCCTGACCTTTGGGTTTATCGCCCATTTGTCTATTGTCAATATCGGCGCCCTCGCCATTCAGTTGATGCAAATTCAGGGAAGCACAGAGCAGATCAACCTCAACGATCTCCTCTTTCGCCCCCTCTTTGCCAGCATACGATTCGTGCTGCTGTTGATTCTTCCCATCCTGACGATGCGACTGCTGGCAGAGGAACGCAAGCTTCGGACCTTTGAGTTCCTGATGACCGCCCCCATACGAGTCAGCGAAATCATTGTCGGGAAATTTGTCAGCGTCTACCTTGTGTTCATTGGAATGCTGCTGTTGACGACCTTGGTTCCGCTCACGCTGTCCCTGTTCAGCGATTTCGACTGGTATCCGGTGTTCACCGGCTATCTCGGTTTGACACTACTCGGCGGATTATTTCTGGCCGTCGGCCTCTTTGGCTCCTCCATCACCGAGAATCAGATTGTGGCGGCCTTCACGAGCTTCGGCGTACTGCTCATGTGCTGGCTGCTTATTGCCCTGGGCAAGTACATAGGTGATACGCCCATTGGTAACGCGATCTCCTATTTGTCGTTCATGGACCATTTCGATCGACTGGTTCGTGGCCTGATCGATACGAAAGACCTGGTCTATTTCGCAAGCGGAACGGCACTGATGCTGTTCCTCGCCCACCGCATTGTGGATGCCTCGCGATGGAAATGACGCGTCATCCTCTCCCCATTGGTGCCATCGGAACCGGTCTGGCTATCGCCGGGGTCATAGCCTACTCCCTCGTTCCGGATAAGCTCTGGCTCGTCACGCTTCTGGAAGGATTGGCCCTCGCTTGTTTAATCTGGGCGTTTGCTGCGCATTTTGATCAGGTCAAACGTTTCTCCTCCCAACGATCCACACGAATGGGAGCCAACAGCGCGCTGATAGTGGCGCTCTTCTTGGGCATTATCGCCATCGTGAACTTTCTAGCCGCCCGACATTCGATCCGCTGGGATTTTTCGGAAAATCAAACCTACACGCTCGCTCCAGAATCCTATCGTGTCCTACGAAACTTACCCCGTGAAGTTAGTGTCACGGTTTTCACCAGGGAAAAAGATCCCGGCTATCAGGCCTACAAAGAACGATTCGACATCTACCGACAGGCCAATCCAAAACTCACCGTTCAGTTTATCGATCCGGAGCTACAGCCGAAAGTCGCGCAAAATTATGGCATCACCCGCACCGACGTGGCGATCTTCGAAAGCGGTCCGCAATCGGTTCGTATTACGTCGCCGGCGGAAGTGGAGATCACCGGAGCACTCGTGCGAGTTTCAAAGGACAGCAAAAAGCGCATCGTGTTTTTGGAAGGCCACGGTGAACGCAGCCTGGAAGACAAAGATCGTGGAGGGATGGCTCTCGCTAAGGAAGTGCTGGAAAAGCAAGGCTACGACATTGGCAGCGTCACATTGCTACAAGAATCCGCCGTCCCGGAAAACACCGATGTCTTGATCGTTGCCGGTCCACGACGATCCATCACAAGGGAGGAACAAGATCGAATTCGAGCCTATGTCGCAAAGGGTGGTCACGTGCTGCTACTCATCGATCCCGATACCCAATCAGAAATAAACGACTTTCTAGATACCTGGGGACTGGAGTTTGGACGAGGCGTGCTGGTGGACCTTCAAGACCGACTGGCAGAGGGCGAACTTACAACACTTCTGGTGCGCACTTTTACAGACCACGAAATCACCCACGAACTACCAGCCGTTGTACTATTCCCTCTAACGCGCCATATACATTTTCATGAAGACAAGGGCAAGGACTGGGATTATGTGCCCCTTGCCCGCACTTCACAGCGTAGTTGGGCCGAAACCGATTTGAAGGGGCGGGTGGCAAGCTATAGCGAGAAGGAGGACGTCCATGGACCTCTGGCCGTGGCCGCGGCCTTGACGCCCAGGCAACAGCCGGAGGAAGGCAAGCCCCGTCCCGCCGTCGTGGTTGTCGGCAATTCGGCGTTCGCCAGCAATGGTTACATCAACGTGCTCGGAAACAGTGATTTCTTTCAGCGGGCAGTCTCCTGGCTCGCAGAGGAGCGAGACATTATTTCCCTCACACCTAAAGACCCAGCCACACGCCCCTTCATCTTCAATCCCCTCCAAGAACGCATTCTGTTCTGGGTGCAAACCATTTTTCTCCCTGCCATGACCGCACTCTGCGGCCTCCTGGTCTGGCGGAAACGGCGTCGATTGTAGGTCATGGCGCGCTATTGGCCGACAGTCCTCCTGGGAGGCATCTTTGTAGGGCTCGGCCTGTACCTCTACTTCGTCGAACTCCCCGAGCAACGCACTGAGCTCGTCACGGCCACACAGGCCAAACAAATCCTGCCGTTTGAGCAGGCCCAGATTACGGCCTTACGGGTGCGGAGCCACTCCGGGGAAGTGGTCCTCAGCCAGCCCCCTGGCCGTCCATGGGGAATCACCGCGCCGATTCAAACCGACGCCGATCAACGTCAGGTTCAGGCCCTCCTCCGGGCACTCGTCACGGGGAAAGTCTCGCGCCTGGTTGAAACCCATCCGGTCTCATTGACGCCCTTCGGCCTGGATCATCCCTCCACCGTCGTGACCGTGACGGCTGGGGATCGCGAGGAAACCCTCTCCATCGGAGACGCCGGCCCACTCTCGTCCACCCTCTACGTGCTCAGAGCGTCGGATGAGGCCGTACTGCTGACCGATCTGGCACCGAAAGACTTTTTGAACCGGACCCTGCTGTCCTTCCGGCGAAAAGAGTTGTTGCAGTTCAATCAACAGGAGACCGAGCAACTCCGTCTCACTTACCCAACGACGGAAATCGTGCTCCACGGGGTTGAAGAGAAGCCGAAGAAAAAATGGCGCATCCGCTACCCCATCGAGGCCGAGGCGGATCGTACAGAAGTCCAAGCCCTCCTCTTTCGTTTGGAAGATCTCAAGGCCCTAGCCATCGTTGATCCCGGGCCTGAACGCGACAAACTCACACCCTCACTGACCAAGCCCAAGGTGAAAGTCACCGTGCATGCGGCCGGAACCGACCAGGTCGTACGCCTGTTTCAACCCGATCCGGCCAGCGGCGAGGCCTATGCGCAAACCAATCCGGACGGTCCCATTTATAAAATTAGTCCCTCCGTCCTTAAGGAGCTGACAAAAGATCTGTTTGCCCTACAGGACAAGCGGCTACTTGGAGTCGATACGGGTGACATTGCGCTGCTCTCCATTAAAACACGAGAGGAGCAGTACACCTTGGTTCATGACCGCGATGGATGGATGCTGGAGGATCAGCCGACGGAAAAACTGCGGCAAGACGTCGCCGACCTCCTCGTCAGCCGGATCGTGAACCTGCCTGCCGAGGAACGTGTCCTCAAACAAGTCGGTCCACTGGCTCCCTATGGACTCGTCGCGCCGGTCGCCGAATTTGTCGCCACGGGGAAAGACGGTCGTGTGGCCGGACGCTTGGCCCTCGGTAATCAATCGGGTGGATTGGTCTATGCTATTGGCCACCGAATACCCGGCGTCTTCCAGGTTCGCCCCGACCTACTCACGCAGATCCCCTCCCGGTTGGCTCTGCTCGCCGGCGGCCCGGAAACACCGCCCTAAACCGCCGCCAGAGGTGTTTCCAGGAAGAGGAGGAGTATGCTACTGTGCGCCCATTCGCTCTTGATCAAGGAGGATCCTTCAATGATGTACTCGCGCTCTCACGGTGCCGTTGTTCTGTCTTTATCTCTACTCCTGCTCAGTGCCTGCGCCACGGAACAGACCACGACCAGCAGCGGATCGACACAAGCTGCCTCGGCGAGTGGATCGATGGGCGCCGCAACACAAGCCTACGATTCTCTCCAGTCCTGCCTCAGCCGCATTCCATCCGGAGGCACGGCCGGAAATCGCATGATCGCTGAAGAAAGCTGTCGCCGCGATGACGCCCTCCGCCAGGCCATCGCGGGAAATGCCTCCGCGAAGAGCGGTAACCGCGCGGCCGCGGGCGCAGCCGGCGATAGTTTGGACGCCTGCATGGCACGAATCCCCAAAGACGGATCAGCGGGTCAGCGGATGTTGGCCGAAGAAAGTTGCAAGCGCGACCAAGCCAACCGACGGTAAGTGGGACGGCTTCGTGAAATCTGTGACGCGCCTCCGAAGGTGATCACGCCCCTTCGGAGGCCTGCCTCGCTGTAGACAATCGTGTCCGCTTTCAGTATCGTACGACGACGCCCCCGTAGCTCAGTTGGATAGAGCAGCGGTTTCCTAAGCCATTCTGACGCACCAATATAAATCCTTCACAGTTCGGCCAAAACCGGCTCAGAGCGGCGATTTGCGCTGTTTATCTTCTTTGGCTCATGTCAGGTGAAATGAGCTGGATTTATGTCGTTTCAGCTGCAGGAGTGACACGCCCGGAACACGTAGGGTTAATACCTAACTGAGGACATCTGGCTATTTCTTGTCGCCACTGTGGGACGGACACGGCCCAAGCACCGTTGGGTATCCTGGTATCAGCGTGGTAGCAATTCTTGCGCTGATGGCGTCCCTAACGGGATTTTCCAGAGGAGGATCAGAAACTTGGTTCTTTGGAATTGATGTGACAGCTTTAGCAGCTTAGTGGGTGGCGCAAGACCGATGGTGGAAAAGGGCAACCGCTACGCCCATCGTTGGGAAAAGCTATTTCGTTTAAAATTGAAGCTGTTGGGTTTGCCGCTTAGCTGTATCGACTGCATTTGAACGCCAAAGTCTCGCCTTAAAGCCATCCGGGAAAGAGGGGAATCAATGCCTTAATTGCTCTAAGATTCTATCTGCCACACGATTATTCATGGCCTACAAATAGTCTGTCCGATATAGGACACACAAAAACGTTACTGCGCGATTACTTGGGCACATTCAATATGATCGGGCAGTTAAATAGAAATTGCCAACATCTTTTCTTTCTCTCAAGATCAACGTCAGGCTTTTGGGTCAAATTTGTTGTGATTATAGCGAAAGCGGAGGATGCCCGCTCACCCTAGCAACCAAATTGGTCTTGCGTTTTTTTTTCATCTCCATTCTCAAGCAGGAACGATTCAACGGCCGCTCCTAATAACTGAGGCGTATCATTCCACGTAAATAAATTGATCCATAATACGGGGATTACAAGAATCCAGTTAAACGTTTTCGTATGGATGAGATATCGTGATTGAGCTAACGCACTGTCCTTTCGACAAAGCCGAAGATCAAACTCATACATCCCCTCACGAGTTCCCCATGTTGGAATTATTCCAAGTGAGAGACCGGTCAAAAACTCATGCGCTGCTGCTCCTCCGGGAGGGCTCTCTCGCACATAAACGTGTAGCACTTTGTCTGACAACCCTTCATCAACCAAGCGAAATCCCGCACGTTCAACTGCAGCTTGCATATTGTCACGAAACTTAGACTTCCCGGTTTGATATACGAACTCCGAGAGATGTGGCGCATCATAGATTAGCCGATACGTCATGAAATCTCTCTGAGGTCTGTGGCCTGAAGCACTGTTCTGAATATCTGGAGAACTAACGTGCCAAACCAGCGTACATCCACCTTGAGAAAAAATTACGATCGTCAACCAGGCTACGGTCGAAAGCAATCGAACCATTGACGTCCTCCAGTACCTTGATTCTCATACCTCCAATAGCTTCACGTAAGTGTTGTAGCGACCTACCCACAACAGATTCCGATATTAACCGTGCTGATTGGACCAACTCCAGTTGAATAAGCTCCTGATATATACGACGAAGACACTGTAACCTTCCTGTTGAAACAGCGCGATAGCCTTGATTCTCGATCGTGTGAATTGTTCACTTCCTCAGGTTCTCGTATATCAGGAGTTCCGGCACGAATCTATGCACAAACCCTCCGTATGTTGCTGCAGCCGCAATTGGCATGGTAGGAACGTTGGTGAAGGCAAAAACCTTTTCTCCGTACACGCCGAATCCACCGGTACCATTCATGACATCATGCAGGCCCGCTACGGCATTAATGCCTGGAATCGCGTTCAAACCTCGTGATAAAGCCGACCCTTCACTAAAAAATCCTGGCTCAACCCCACTTCTCAGCGCAAGTCCAACATTGTTGGCACCAGGTATGACATCTACCCCTGGACCTTTAACCTGTGCATTGCCGCCTGGCATCGCATCCAATTTGTAACCAACATATGCTTGGTATCCCTCACTTAACAAACTTGACGCACTTGATAGGGCAAAGCCCTTCAAGAACCCATCTCCAAGCAATTCAGAAACTACACCACCTGCCATACCATGAAATCCAACTCGCAATCCTACCCCTGCGATCCCCTCCAGATTTAAGCCTCCTGCAAATGCATTAAGTCCTCCACCCAAAGCGCCCGCCAACACCGTCATTCCAAAATTAACATTATGACCAGCGGCCTGAGATAAACCGGCATTTACTGTAGAGCCCAGCGCTCCTCCAAATATTCCTCCCGCTGTCCCTCCAATTATTGCTCCTCCAAGTCCACTCCCAGCGATGGATACCTGTGCTTGGAGTACGGTTCGCCCGGTCTGGGACTGCGTCAACGTAGCTGTCCCGGCTTGAGAAAGAATATTGGCAAGTACAAAGTTTCCGGTGAAATAAAAATAGGTGCCTAACGCCTGGCCTGCGACTCCAACAATTGCAGTTCCAACATCTCCGAATGCCCGAGAAAAGAACTTCGTGAACTTGATCTTAAAATGCCCGGTGGGATCGGTGTACAGAAAGGGATTGCTGCCGGCGTAGGTGTAACGATTGAGTTCTTGCGGATCGCGCGGATTCGGCACGAGGGTGTCCGCACTGAGGAACCGGGCGAGCACCGGATCATAATACCGTGCCCCATAATAATAGAGATCGGTGCTGGCATCGAGTTCTTTGCCCGTGTATTTATACGGCACGTTGACCGCCGGCGTGACAGGGGAACTGTTCGTGCGGGTCGCGCCGTACGGAAAATAGGTGAGGTTCTGGACCTTAGCACCGGTCTCGTCGGTTATCACAGACGACGAGCCGAGATGGTCCGGGTGGTAATAGTGGATGCCGCCGCTCGGGACCAGCGTCGCCACGCGTTCTGACCCGGCGAAGATCATCCGTGAGCAGCTCGTGTTCTCACATTCATAGAGCTGGCTGATGTACCGCGTCGTGGTACTCCCCACAATCTTCTTCACGCGCCCATTATCCCCATCATAGACAAACGTCGTCGTCTGTCCGCCAATCGTGATCGTGAGCGGTTTGTTCTCCAGGTTGTAGGTGAAGGATCGGCCCGCGCCGGCGGTCATATTGCCGTTGGCGTCGTAGGTGTAACTGTTGCTCCCCGCCGTGCTCACGGCATGAGGGCGCACGCTGCTTGATCCACTGGTGGGATAGGCGTAGCTGCCCACCTGCGAATTGGCGGTCAGATTGCCGATTTCGTTGTAACTATAGGTGATCGAGGCCGATGCCCCGCCGGTGCCGTACGGACCTTCAGCTTCAGTCAGCCGGTCCAGACTGTCGTAGGTCAGGGCCTGATCCCCTGCCCCGCCCGCGACCGTGTGGTCGGCAATGGTGGTGAGGTTGCCATCCGCCGTATAGGCATACTGCAAGTCTTGATAGATCGTGCCGCTGTTGCTGTGGGTCACCAGCGTGGCCGCCTGCAGGGTGACATTGCCCCACGGCGCATCGTGCACCGTCTCCACGGTCCAGTTGACCGTGAGCGTCTGATTGGCCGAACCGGCCCGATAGGTCAGGGTGTAGACCCGCGCCAAGCCATCGGAACTCCCGCCCGGATCGGTGACGGAGGTGTCCACATAGGCACTGGCGCTGCTGTCGCTTAACGTGGCTTCGAGTTTCCCTCGCGCCCCCCAGATGCCGACGTGCACCCGGAGAGTCCGCGTGGTGGTGTCCGCCGGCGCGGTGATCTGGAAGCCTTTATTGAGGCCCGTGATATAGAGGCCGGAAGGAGAGTTCGTGGCACTGGCCGTGGGCGTGCCATCTGTCCAGCTGTACCCCGTGGGGTTGGTGTCGTAGCGACCGGCCGTGCCGCCCCCGAGACTGGTATAGTTGCTGATCTGTGCGGTCACCCCGCTCTTCCGATCAAAACTGGACGTATTGACGAGCCCCCAATGGACCCAATCCGTCGTGCCTTCGGTCGTCAAATTGACCGTGGCACCGGGCGTCGCGAGACTGCCGGCCAGGGCACCACTGACCGACCCCGTGACGAGGGTGGCTCCCTGCAGGCTGACGTTCCCCCACTGGGCATCATTCATGCCCGTCACCGTCCAGGTGAGCGTGAGGCTCTGATTGGGAGAGGCCGCCTGGTACGTCAACGTATAGACACGGTTGGTCCCATCGCCACTGCCGGAGTCGTTGAACGAGGTGTCGGTATAACTTGCCGCGCTCTGATCGCTCAAACTGGCTTCGAATTTGGCCTGCGCGCCCCACCCGCCCACATAGAGCTTCAGGGTGCGAGGGGTCGTGTCGGCCGGCAGGGTGAGTTGGAATCCCTTATTGAGCCCGACGATGTACAGGCCGGTCGGGCTGTTCGTCGCGCTGGACGTGGGGGTCCCGCCCGTCCACGTATAGGTGGTGGGATTATCGTCAAAGCGTTGGGCCGTGCCGCCGCCCACCGCCGAGAAGGTGCTGATCTGCGCCGTGACGCCGCTCTTGTGGTTAAAGCTGGAGGCATTCGTCAGGCCCCAGTGGGCCCAGTCCGTGGTCCCTTCGGTGGACAGGTTGACAGACGAACCGGGAGCCGCCGCGCTGGCCGTGAGCACCCCCGCTGGTCCGGCCGTCTTCAAGGTACAGAGCCGGAAATTCTGTTGGGAACAGACCGTGTTGGTCGTCTGGGCGTAGGTCTTCGTCGTGGTCACGCCATTGCCGTAGCGCGTGAGGCCGGCCTGGCCTAAGGCATTGTATTGGCTGTACTGGATATAGGTCGTGCTGGTATCGAAGACCTTGTCCAACAGCGGGCCGTTGTAGGCATAGCTGATCGTTGTCGTGGGCGTGCCGGGATAGGTCACGGTCAGGAGGCGGCCCAGGCCGTCATAGGTACTCTGCGTGGTATACGTCGTCCCATCCAAGGTCTTGTCGGTCTGCGTGATCCGGCCCAGGGCATCGTAGCGCAAGACGATGGTCCCGGACGCATCGACGACTTGCTGGAGACGCCCATTGCGATTGTATGTGCCGCCGTCGTAGGTGTAGACGACATCCCCGGCGCCGGGAGACTTCTGCGTCGTAAAATCCTTCTGCGTGCGCCGGTTGAGCGCGTCATAGCGGAACCAGAGGAGCTGACTTTTCGCATCGGTCTGCTTGGTCAGATTGCCGACGGCGTCATAGAGGTAACTCCAGTCGCCCATGTCCGGGTCATGCATGGCCGTCTTGCGGCTCAACGTGTCATAGGTCATCGTCGTCACATTGCCCTTGGCGTCGGTGACGGAGAGCAAACTCCCGAGCGTATCGTACTGATAGGTGGTCGTGGCATAAGGGCTGCCAACGGTGGTGTCACAGGTGCTGAAGCTGCCCTGATATTCATCGATCCGGACCGTCCGGCCATAGGCATCGTTCGTCTGGCGCTTCCGGTGGTTCGCCGCATCGATCGACACGCTGACCCAGGCACTGGTACAGGCCAAGTTCCGGGTGCCGTCTGGCAAATCGAGGCGTGTGAGCCGACCCAGCGCATCATACTGCATCGTAGACCACCGCCCCGTGACAGACTCGACCGTCTTGAAGTAGGGCAAGCTCCGTTTCCGCACGGCCCCGCGATTGTCATACTCCAGTTCCGTCACAATCGTCGCGCTGTCCGGCCCGCTGGATTCGGTCTTGAGCGAACGGCCGAGGCCATCGAAGTAGTTTGCGCTGGTCAAGGCCGTCGTCACGCCGGCTCCGGAACTGCTGGTCAGGACATGTTGCGTGCCGACGGAAAAGCCGGAGCCATAGTTGTAGGTGGTCGTGATCACCAGCCCATCCGGGGCCGTGCTCTTCGTCCTGCGGCTCAGCGGGTCATACTCATAGGCGGTCGTCTGGCTGTTGGCGTCCGTGACGTTCTTGACCTGCCCGAACACCCCGTTCGTCAGGCCTTGGCCGCCCACGCCATAATACTGGGTGGTCGTGACCTGACTCAGGGCATTGGTGGCGGTGGTGGGAAAGGTGTTAGTCGCGTCATAGGCCAGCGTGCTGCTGTTCCCGTTCGCATCACGGGTGCAGATCAGGTTCCCATACGCATCATAAGCCATCCGGGTTTCAGGGTTCGTCCCGCCGTTGAGCCATCGCACGGTGCGGGTCAGATGCCCCTTGGTGGGCGTCTGGTTCGTCGAGGGGGTGGTACAGCTCGTCGTCCCGTCATAATAGAAGGTGGATTGGGCCACTTGCGGGCTCAGCCCGATACCTTGATAGACGGTTTCACTGGTGGGAAAGCCCAGCAGCCAATCGGTCGTATTGTTCCCAAACGTCCGCACCACGGTCCGATCATCACTGGTCGTGCTCAAATCACCGGACTGGTCTTCGCGCAGGAGATTGCCATAGGCGTCATAGTCGGCATAGACCGTCCGGGTCTGCTTCGCCCCGTTATCGAGCGAGCCATCCACCTGGGCCACCGGAGTAAAGTAGGGGGCGGCGCTGTCGCTGTCGGCCACATAGGCCGTGGTCGTATTCGAAAAGATATACCCGGCTGCATCGGTGACCTTGACGCGATAGGCCAAGCCCTTCGTATAGCCCACCGCAACGTTTGGATTGTTGGTGTCCACCGCCACATCGTTGCCTTGATGGAACCAGGTTTCCGTGATGGCTTGTTCGCCGCTGGGGCCGGTCGGTCCCGTGACCTTCACATAATTAAACCCTCGCAGGTCCCGTTCAGCAATGTGATAGAACCCGCCACTATAGAGGTACGAGGTCACCGAAGCGGTTCCGGTACAAGACGACCCGTTCCAATTGTCGCAGGTCGTCAGCGAACTCACCGTGGCCAGCGGGATGGGAAGCTGCGTATTGGTGTACTGAGTGGAATAGGTATAGGCGATGGTCGTCGCGCCACCCAGTCCATTGGTGACGGAGGTCAGCAGGAACTTGCCGGGCCCACTCGGCGCCACCCGCAGATTATTGTTGTCCGATTGGATATAGGTAAAGTCGGCTTTGCCGTCGCCGGTGACATCGATATAGGAAAAGCTGGGCTGGCAGGTCGGAGGGCCGACGCAGGAGATGCCTGCTCCACGGGTACCCCAGAGGGCATCGGGATTGTAATTAGCCCCGTTGGAGACGACCGCGCGGAGTTCCGTGGAATTGTCGCGGTTGTACACAAAGTCCGATTTGCCATCCCCATTGGTATCAAAATACCCGAAGGCCGGTTGGCAGTTGCTGGACCCTGCACAGGCCACGCCATAGTCTTTGTTCCCCCAGTCCGTATCGGTGTCGAATCCGCTGCCGGTCGAGAGCAGGACGCGGAACTGATTGGCATCCACCCGGTGATAGATGAAATCCGCCTTGCCATCGCCATTGCCGTCGAAGAACCCGAAGGCCGGCACGCAATTCGACGCACCGGCACAGCCAATCCCATAGGACCTGGCTCCCCAGGCCGTGTCCGTGGCAAAGGCCGTCCCGGTGGACAGCAGGGCGCGGAACTCCGTTGTTCCCGTCCGCTCGTAGACAATATCCGTGCGCCCGTCTCCATTGAGATCGACAAAGCTAAAACTGGGCTGGCAATTGGTCGCGCCGATGCAGGCAATGCCGTAGGCCTTCGTCCCCCATGCCGTATCCGTGCCAAAACTGGTCCCGGTCGAGAGCATCACACGCCATTCATCGACATCCGATCGGTGGTAGACGAAATCGACCTTGCCGTCGCCGTTCACATCCGTCCAGGCGAACCCCGGTCGGCAATTCGAACTTCCCAGACAGGCCACGCCATAACTCTTCGAGCCCCAGGCGGTGTCGGTCCCAAAGCCGGTCCCGGTGGAGAGCAGCACGCGGAACTCATCGACATCCGTTCGCTGATAAATGAAATCGGCCTTGCCGTCTCCGTTCACATCCGCGAAGGTGAAGTTCGGGAGACAATTCGAGGCACCTGTACAGGCCACGCCATACGCCCGCGAACCCCAGGCCGTATCGGTGCCAAAACTGGTGCCGGACGAGAGGAGGACGCGAAATTCGGTCACATCCGTCCGTTCATAGACCACATCGGCCCGGCCATCGCCGTTTACATCGGCAAAACTCACCGCCGGGCGACAGTTGGGCGTGCCAATACAATTGATGCCATAACTTCTGGTGCCCCAGACACTGTCTTCTCCTAAGGCTATGGTTTCTGATTCATAGCCTACGCTGACCGGCGGCAACGCGGTGCCACTGGTGATCGCGTAGGAGCCGTTGAAGACCGCGTCACTCCCATACTGTTGGATCGACGCCAGGAGCGATCGTCCGGTGGTCTGGCTACTGGCGTAGGTGACCTGATAGGCACGGACGCGGGCACTGTTGGCCTGCACATCGATGGATTTGAGCCGCTTCGCGGTCACGACCTTGAAGTTCGGCACATAGAGCGCTTGCGTATCGGCGCGGTCTTCGAGATGAAAGGTGACGAGATTTGTGGGCGTGGTGCTGCCGTTGCCGGCATAGGCCACCTCGTTCAAATAAATCTGGTTCTGGTCTTTCGTGTAGGTGACGGTCAGATAATTGCCGTCCCGATCTTCCACGCGATCCAGGGCCCATTTGAAAATCCGCGCCGCATCCGCCGGGTCAACGACGCGGGAGCCTGCCGTTTGCCCGAAGGAATAGGTCGTGCCGGACTTGTCTGTCGCGACAAAATAGGTCTGTCCATCCCCGGCGGTGAGTCGCTGGACTCGCACAAACGGCCCTTCGATCTTCAGCCGGTACTCCGTGCTGGGGGCCGGAGACGGCGCGGGCACCAGATCCCCGGCGATGCCGTTCACGCCCAGGGTGTAGTCGTGCGCGGCATAGTCCACGCCGAAGCGGGTTTGCCGTTCGACGGCGCCCAGGCCCAGCTTCCAGCCCATCCCCACCCAATCATTGCCGCCGCTGCTCTCATAGGCCAGGGCAAGTGTGGGCTGCATCCCATGACGGCCCGGCGGCACGAGGAGCGGCACACTCGTCGTCAACACGCCGGTGAACAGATCGGGTTGGACCGAGGCGCTGATCCCCTGGATCGGCTCAGCCGTGTCCGTTTCCTTCGCGTCAACCGGCTGAACGACGCCCGTGAGACTGCCGCACAGAAGCACCAGGCACAATGTACGCACTGTATGAAGCCGCATAATGAGCGCTCCTCTCCGAGATGGACACGAATCTGGAATCATGAATGTATTCTCAACTGTCTGCGTTCTTGCACTACGTAGATTCGCTTGAATACCATCCAACGTGGAATCGCCACAGGAAAATGTGAAAATGTTTCATCCGGCGTTCCAGTCAACCATGTCAGAGAAACTGCCTCATGGGGCCGATTCCACCCAGCCTGTCAAATTTCGACGGCCAGCGACCGTTTTTTGCGCCCGCCTGAGTTCCCCAATCCGCTCTCTATGAGAACTCGCGCAATTTCGAGCCGTTACAGGCTGGCCCTCGTTCGCATTTCACTTGCAGAGCTGTGATGGCCGCTCTCGGGCTGACGCGGCACGGCGGTGACTGCTTGCCCGACATAGGGCCATTCGGCTCTAGCGCATGTTTTTTGGCCCTGGTCGCATGTTTTTGCCGAAATCATGCTGCCGAAACCTGCATCTACGTAGTCACCGCAGATACGCCGTCACGTTGCGTGTGAGCGTGGATGTGTTGCTCAAACATGCAGGTGTGCTGGCAGAGCCGCATCTGGAGCGGCCTGCGTGAGTGCCATTGACGAGGAGGAGAGCGTGGTGATGCGGCAATGCCATTCCGATACCTCCTGACGACGTTCTGCCTTCAGATTTTTTCCGCTGTGAACTCCTGTCCCTCAGTGTCCCCTCCTGTCCCCTCGTGTCCACGAACGGGCCTCTTTCACCACCACACGCCGATGCGTATGGTTCGGCCATGCCTCGTGCGTCGTAACGAAAAGGAGATGTGATGGAACACACCTGGTTGACCGTGGATGAGTTGGCCGCCGTGCTCAAAGTTAGTCCCAAGTCGATTCGACGGGCCTACCGCAAGGGGGAGATTCCCGTGGATCGATTCTGTCGGTTTGTGCGCTTCGACCTGGAACGCGTGAAGGAGGCCCTGAAGGCCAAGGGGCACAGTCTGACCGGTGTCGTGTCCACAAAGAAGCAGGGACAGCGCAGCGCGACCGGCGGCGATCGCCGGCGGCGCGCGCAGCGGACCCGCCCCCGACTGGGTAAGACGGGGGCGTCTATCGCTCAAAGGTCAAGGAGGAAGAAATGACCGCTACCGGAGGATTCACTCAGACCATCGATTGGCTGGCGTTCACCCTGCCAAAAGCGGAGATCGCCGACGTGATTACGCTGATTGGTGGCGACTGGTTCCAGAGTGAGACCGGGTTTCGCGGGTACCCCGTGGCCCAACTCATGACGGAAGGCAAGAGCGGCGTCGGCAAATTGGGGACGGGTGCACCTCGCAATCCGAAGGAAGTGCATGTCGATCTATCCGCCGGGATCGTCTCTCAGTGGGATGAGAACAAGTTGAAGGCGGTCCTGGCCTGGATCTTCGCGCAGAAAGGCCATGTGACCCGGATCGATGTTGCGCTGGACGACCGGGAGGCCTCTGTCGCAGTCGAGACCGTCCGCCTCGCCGTGCAGGCCGGACATCTGGTGAGTCGTTCAAAACAATTCAAAGTTATTCAAGCCTCCAATCATCGCGAAGGAGTTCGAACTGGAGAAACGCTCTACTTCGGCAGTCGGGAAAGTCAAAGCATGCTCCGCGTCTATGACAAACGACTCGAACTGCAAGCGAAAGGCCGAGAAGACGCAGCCTCATACGGAGTCCGATGGGAACTGGAATTCAAACAGGATCGAGCCCAAGCCTGCGCCAAGGCCTTACGCACGCTTGATCCCGAAGACTGGCGGGCCTTTCTCGTGGGAGTACTCCGGTCCTATGTCGATTTTCGTGAGACGACCCGAGAGGCTGAATCCTATGAGAAGTATCGAGCACCCCTGGTGGGTTGGTGGAAAGCGCTCACCGAAGGCTTTATGAGGTGTCGGCTCGTCGTCGAACGCATTCAACAACGCCTCGACGATGTGGCTGCCTGGCTGGCTAACTCGATCAGTCCAATGCTCGCGGTGGTGGTGGCCTGTCGCGGCGATCAGTTTTTGTTGGAAATGATCTATGCGGGCACGAAGCGATGGACGCAGAAGCATTACGCGTTGCTGAAACAGCGCAAGCGAGGGACTCCCTATGTCCTTAGAGTTTCATAACGGGTCTTGGCGACGGATGTGTCCAGGATGTGGCACGCGAGGCTGTCGGTGCAAGTGGATACAGGGAGCCCTGTATCTGAGCTGCACGGCATGCGATTCGGAATTCTGTTTCAAGCCCAAAGCCCGGTCAGAAGGCCGGGGCGTGTGGGTCAGGCGCTTGGCTGACTCGAAATTCACTCACTGTTCAGGAGGTCTTGACGATGCAAGTCAAAGCGGAGGGCGCGGTACAGGGGTATGTGGAGCGGAGAAGTCGAGAGGGGAAGGTTTACCGATCGGTGGATTTTTATGTGAAGGGCAAAGATCCGGGAGTGCTCCGGTTGGGGATTCCGGAGGATCAAATGCCGTTGATCGAGGTCTGCAAGCAGGCCGAAGGCAAACAGGCCCGTGCCTCCATCGAAGTGCGGAAGTTCGAGCAGACGGGCCGCGTGTTCTTCGATTTGTCTGGATTGGAAGTCCTGAAGTAACGGCAGGAGGAGGAAGGCCAGTGGATCTCACCATTATTCTCGTGGCGGTCTTGTTACTGGCCTTCCTCACCGGCTTGGGAGTCGGACGATTGTGAAACTGCTCTCATTAACCAGTTACCTCACCTTCATCTGCGGGCTCTTGGTCTCCTTCTGTGTGACACCCGGTGAATCGCTTGCCCAAACCGGCACACAGTATTCGCGGGTGATCGCGCAAGCCGAACGCATTGCGTATCTCGCTGCGCAACGCTCGGCCCTAGCTTCTCAAGTTGCTACAGCAGCCGTGGCACCTTCCGCCGCTTCGATGGCGGTGCGCATGGTCGCTGGGCCCGTTGGATGGGCTGCCCTCGGGGTCAGTGCGGGTTTGGTGCTGGCTCAGATGTACTACTCCCAGTCTGATCTTTCAGCGGTGAAAACAGCCGCCTCGACGCCGGGCGGGTGGCAAGTCGCCAGCACGAATGCCGGTGTGCAGACCTTTCCCGGCTTTGGCACGAACACCCCACCAAACCCGGCCTATCCCACTGCGACCATTCAATTCAGCGCCACCAATGTGCCGCTCTGTGCGGTCGATACCGAGTATCAGCATGATTGGGTGGTGGGGCCGTTTCAAAGCCTCAGTACGGCCGTCTTCTTTACCGGCAATTTCTTTGTGAATGGCCCAGCCGTTGGCGGAAACAGCCTGTATGTCTGCCATCGAACGGGAATTCCTGGGTCCATCTCACCGATTCAAGACGCCGTGATTCCGCCCACGCAGCAGCAAGTGGCGAACTTCGTCGGGGGCCTTCCGGCTAGCGATCCCAAGTCCGTCGAGGCTCACACCAATCCGGTCGGAACCACTGGCACCACACAGCCAGCCGATACGACCATCTCCCAAGCGGTGACGCCGACCGAGATGCCGACAACCGTGAAGCCGAAGCCCGTCCCTGCCGGCGACATCGTCGTGGTGGATACGGTTCCACCTCCGGCCAGTACGCCGCAGCAGAATACGCAGCAGCAGACAACGACCACGACGACGACGACAACCCAGAATCCGGACGGGTCCACCACGCAGCATGAAGAAACGCAGGCGACCACCTCCTGTGCGGTCGGCTCGCATGAGAGCCGAACCTTTGGCACGGTCCTGCAAGCGCATCAAACCATCTGGGCGACCAGTGGCTTACTCGGGACGCTGAATCTCTTGAAGTCGCTCACCTGGCCCTCGACCTTGCCGGTGATTGCCTTGCCTTCGGCCTTATTGGGCAGCCAGCAGGTGGACTTCAATCAATGGGCCTGGTTTTTCACCGTGCTGCGGACCTTGGTTATCGCGACCGCGTCCTTTGCTGCCTATCGCATTATTTTTGTGGGAGGAGGCCAAACCACATGACGGCCATTCTGACGCTGATCTATTGCTGGCTGCAGGAGTTCTTCTTCTCGCTCACGGATTGGGGACTCGGGATCTGGGATTCCCTGCTCTCCGTGGCGGACAGCACCCTCGCCACCATCGGCACGGCAGGGCTCACCTTGCCGGTCATTCCCGATCAATATGCGTGGGTGCTGGGCGCGACGGGCATGAGTCAGGCGCTGGCCATCGTGGCGAGCGCCATGGGGACCCGGTTCATCTTACAGACGATCCCATTTGTCCGGTGGGGCTCATGAATCAACTGGTGATGGGCTGGGCCTATGCCTGGACGGTGATCTTAGCGCTGTGGATCTGGGTCTATCTGCGGAGTCTCCGATGATCGAACTGTATGAAGGGGTACCAGGCTCGGGGAAGTCGTATCACGCGATCTGCGAGAAGTTTCTGCCCTGGGTCAAACAAGGCCGACGGCTCTATATCGCGGTCGATGGCATCTACCTGGATCGGTTGTCCCTGTTCACCGGTATCGATCTCCAGACTCTCGAACAACAAATCACGATTTGGAAAGACTCCGTCGAAGTCCTCCAGGCCTTTCCGCACGTCGAGCCCGGCTCAGCCGTCATTATCGACGAAGCACAAACCGTCTTTCGCTCCATGCAGAAGGTCGAACCGGGTCTGCTGCGCTGGCTCGAAACCCATCGGCATTATGGGGTCGATATTCTGCTCATGAGCCAGGACTTCCGGCAGATGTCCCAAGGTGTCACGAGACTCATTGAAGCCACGGTGAAGTTTCGCAAGTTGGCCTTTGTGGGCCTCTCTAAAAAGTATCAGGGCAAGGTTCGGGGCAACCCCGAGGATAACGAAGTCATTCGAGCCTTCGTGGGCACCTATTCGCCAGCCATCTACGCCTACTATTCCAGCTACGCGGCAGCGGCGATTCGAGAGGAGAAGCGGAGTCATACCGTCTTTAAGTCTGCACGCGTGGCGATCGGCATTGCGGCGGGTCTCTTTGCGATCGGCCTCATGGTCTGGCGGCCATGGTCATCGTTGAGTGCGAGCAAGCCCGCTTCTTCTGCTGGATCAACTCCCGCTCCATCCACGACCGTCGGAGCGTCAGTCCTCGGATCTGGCAGTCTGCTCAACCCATTGGGAATGGCACCACCCGCACCAACGACTCCACCTGTCCCAAAGCGACCGGTCAGAATCCTCGGTGGTGCAGGCATGAGCAAAGACCGCCAAGGTTGGCGGTACTTGCTGGACAGTGGCGAGATTCTGACTGCGGCCCAGATTACCGGACGTTACGGGGTGTCGGTCTCGGAAGTCTATGAAGAAGGCTCGATGCGGCTCATCGGCGAAGGAGTGCTGTATGGACCTGTCGGCGATTGAGGCCATGACCTATTTCACCGCGATCTTCTGGCTGGGCGGCTTTGCCGTGGGCCTGATTATCAAACTGATCCTGCCTCAGAACTATTGAGGCGCTTGACCGTCGGCGAGTCTTCCGGCGGCGGGGGTGGACGGACCCACCAATAGCACAAGGAGGTGCCGTATGAAGGGATGGGGTTGGGTCAAAGGGCTTGGCGGGGTGCTCATGGCGTTCGTGTTTGCCTTGGGTGTCCCGGCACTGTCGCAGGCGCAGTTGTTTCCGGTGTCGGCGGATGTGGCCACGGTGCGGGCCGATCTGCTCTTGTGGGCCACGGCCTTGATTGGCGTGGCGCTGGCGATTTACGCCTTTAAGCGCGTCCGCGCCATTGTGGGCTAAGGGTTAGCCCACCGAGGCAGGCTGGCAGCAGCCTGCCTCTTTTTCCAACTGACAACACACAATGAGAGCAGAGCTGTGATGAAGGAGAGGGAGCATGACGGCGCAACAAATTCAAACCATCGGCAATGCGTTAGCGGTCGATCTGGTCGCGTGGGGCACTGCCGCGATTGGTCTGGCACTGGTGGCCGCCGGAGCCGCCTGGGTGTTGCGGCTACTCCGCTAAGCCCCAGGCCAGCCCTGGTCGGCGAAGCTGTAGTAGCGTTCTTCGGCGAGAATCAGATGATCGAGGAGGGTGATGCCGAAGAGATCGCCAGCTTCACGCAGGCGCTTGGTCAAGACGCAATCTTCGGGGCTGGGCGTGATATCGCCTGAGGGATGATTATGGGCACAGAGCCAGGCACCGGCATTCATGAGAATCAGCGGCTTGAAGACTTCACGCGGATGGACAATGGTCACATTGAGGGAGCCAGTCGAAACGACATTAATCCCAATCAGCCTGTGTTTCGCATCCAGACCACAGATGAGGAACTGCTCCCGATCCAGACCGTCAAACAACGGCCGGAGGATCGCCTTAGCACCTTCCGATGTATGTACCGATTCCGCCGCCGGAATGGCACGGCCCTCGCGGACCAGCGTGACACGGTACCGAGGGATGCCGTATTTCCGAACCGGGCTCATTGGCCGTCCACCGTTCGAGGAACCGAGAGTGCTATCAACGGACATGTCCGCCTCCTTCTGAAATTATGTTCTAGCCCCACCCTTCACCAACCAAGGGTGGGGCGTAACGAAGGAGGCGGCACGGGGACTCTCGCAGGGCACAGGCCTGAACAATCGGAGACCGGGAAGGCCTGTGCCCTGCTCCCCGTCCACGGGTCGCACCATCAGGGAGTGAATGTTCGTCCCAGATCGTAAGGGGTGCTGAAAGAGTCCAGGAACGAATGGGACCGGTTCTGCTGGGATTGCATGAAACAAAATGTTCCAGGAGCGATCATGAACAGGCTTTTGACAATGGATGAAGCATCGGAGTATCTAGGCATATCGAAACTGACCCTCTACGGCTGGGTGTCAGCACGAAGACTGGGTTTCGTGAAGGTCGGGCGTCTCGTGAAATTCAAGCAGCAGGACCTGGACAAGTGGATCGATCAACACACGGTCAAGGCACGGGTCGAGACCCACAAGCTCGTCGATGGTCGCTCGATTCACGGATAGCAGTCGTATGAAGCGAGAGGGCGCAAAATGGGATTGACGAAACGGTCTGACAGCTATTATGTCGCGTTCCGTGTTCTTACCTCCGAAGACGGTAAAACCCTTCGCCTTGCCCCAGGTGTGCCTGGCGCGAGACTGAAGCGGTGGAAGGTGGGGACTCTCAACAAAACAGCCGCCCGCGATATGGAAGCGGCCATCAAGACTAACCTTCTTCTAGGCAAAATAGTTACTGAAGAAGCCAGGCCTCTGTTGTTCAGTGAGTGGGCGAAACAGTACCTCAATCTGGAGGAAGTAAAAGGTCTACGCACTTATCGCGACCGCGTGGAACGAGTCATGGGTCAGCTGGTGCCGTTCTTTGGTCGAAAGATTGTGGGCGAGATCAAGCCACAGGACATTGAGATTTATCGAGCCAAGCGACTGAGGAAGAATGGCGAACCCGCCAGCCTGCAAACTGTGAACAATGATCACACTGCCTTGAAGCACTGCCTCAACGTTGCTGTCAGACGTGGACTTTTGCTTAGCAATCCTGCGGCTAAAGTGCCTATGCCTAACCCGCAAAACGAGCGGGACAGGGTACTTAGTGAAGATGAGTGGGCGCGACTCTACCAGGCATCGAAGCCGCATCTTCGCCCAATCCTTCTCCTTGCCTACCAACTGGGGCAGCGATTCACTGAGATTATTGAGCTGACATGGGACCGAGTAGATTTGAGACGAGGTTTCATCCTGTTGCGGGCAGTAGACACAAAAACAAAGACGCGTCGGGAAGTTCCCCTAACCCCAGCCGTAAGGGCCACTCTTCAACAGCTCGCCAAAGTGCGGAGACTTGAGACTAGCCGAGTGTTCCTGTACAAGGGCAAGCCAATTCAGCGAATCTCCAGAGCTTTCAAGTCAGCCTTAAGAGGCGCAGGGCTTGAGGATTTTCGTTTCCATGATCTTCGGCACTGTGCGTCAACCAACCTTCGGCGGGCCGGAGTAGACACGGCTACGGCAATGAAGATCATCGGTCACAAGTCTGAGAAGATGTGGAAGCGATACAACGCTATTGAAGAGCGAGACTTGACGCAGGCGGCTGCGAAATTGGATAAGTATCTTCAAGCGACTGAGGCGGACACTGTAATGACACTTGCCGATTCCCCAGCCGCGCAGTAGAGTATTAAGTCATTGAATATAAAGATTGCCCCCGTAGCTCAGTTGGATAGAGCAGCGGTTTCCTAAACCGCGGGTCGCACGTTCAATTCGTGTCGGGGGCACCAATTTTTCAACAGGTTAGCGAAACCTGCTCTGGCCGAATCCCCGCTTGTGCTAAATTTGTGCTAAACGACCTTCCCGCATCGAAAATCGCCACTCCATCCCGCAAACTTTCCGGATAATGGTGCGCATACCGCTGCGTCATCATCGGCGACTTATGCCCCAGAATCCGCTGGACCTTGTACAAGTCCACACCCGCCTGCACCATGCGAGTCGCACAGGTATGGCGCAGATCATGGAACCGGAAATCATACACCTGTCCGTGCTTGAGCGCTGATCGGAAACTCCGTCGTAGGTTGGGAGCGTCCAAGGGTGTGCCTGCCGCGCTCGTAAACACTAACTCCGAATCCATGCGGCGGCTGGCCTTGTTCTGAAGCGCCTGCACGAGCGTGTGACTGAGCGGAATCGTTCGCCGCTCCCCGTTCTTCGATTTAAGCACCGTAGCGGTTCGTCGATTAAGGTCCACCCCGGCCCATGTGAGATTGAGAATTTCCCCACATCGCATCCCGGTATGGATCGCGAAGACGATCACGTCCTGTAACCACGGTGCTGCAGCCGCAAGGAGACGTCGTTCCTCCTCACATGTCAGCCATCGATCCCGCGTGTTGTTCTCCCGTTCCATGGATACCCGGCACACCGGATTGTCCTTGGTCCATTCCCACTCGCGACAGGCCAGATTGAAGGCCTTCTTCATGAGCGCCAATTCGCGATTGATCGTGGCCGGTGTGACCCCATCCGCGTACCGTTTGTTCTTATAGGCGACGATCGTTTTGGGTGTCACGTGTTCCAACTTGGGATTGCCAAAATGCGCGGTCAGATTCGTGACCATGTTCACATAGCGACGGTAGCCCGACCGTCGACTGGCATGCTCCCGCAAATACCGATCCATCAACTCTCGGAATGTCCTGGCTTCCTCTTTGGGCTTGTCAAAGTACTTTCCTTCCACAATCTGCACTCTGACTTTGCTGAGGATGGCTTCGGCCAACTTCTTGTCCGAGGTTTCGGTCGATCGGCGCACTTGCCGCCCTTGAAACGTAAACGACATCCACCAAATATTGTTTCGTTTAACGAGCCCCATGCTGCTCCTCCTTCATGCGTGGGCTCGGTGTGATGGTTTCCCCGTGGCGGGAAGTATAGGCGGCATGTTTGGCGGCCGCAATCAGGTGGTCTACGTCCTCAGAGCTCTGCCGGGAAGACAGAGGAGCTTTTGCAGGGGAGGTGGGAGAAAAGCTGTTCAGCCAGGTCTGGATCGCCTCAGGTTCAAAGCGGACGAGGCCATGAATACGACGGCAGGGAATCTTGTTCTGTGAGACCCAGAGATACAGTGTGGACGGCTTGATGTTGAGCCAAGCCGACAGCTCTTTGACGGTAAGCATAGACAGATACACCGGGGGAGTCTCCCGACACCCCCAGTTCCCCTAACATGGGCTGCCCGCGTGACCGCCGGCAGTCCGGTGAAACCGAGTGGGTTGCTTGAGCAAATTGCGGTGTCGGTCTTTCCACCGAGCAATGCCCCTGACAATTTCGTTCAGTAGCCATGCTTCCCCTCCAGGGGTGGCACAAATGACCGCCAACATCGGCGTCAGGGTGTCGCTCACCCATCGTTTCACATTCTGCAGGGTCTGCACCTGCTGCTCCTGGGCCAATCGCCCCTTCTGAAATCCCTCCGTCAGGAGGGCGTACCACTCCAACACCGGAGCTCGGTACCGTTCTTCATCCTCGGCATCCTTCGGAATCTGCCGGAAATCCACATACGATCTCAGCAAGCCGACCACCAACTCCTTCCAATCGGCTTCGTCTAACGTGGCCAATGCTCTCGCGCACTGATCGGCGCGATCCTTCTTCAATTCCAATTCCCAGCGAGTCCCATACTCCTGCCAGTTCTCTTGTCCTTTGCTCTGGAGTTCGAGTCGTTTGTCGTAAATTCGCAACAGGGTCTGACTCTGCGGACTGCCGAAGTACAGGGTCTCACCCGTCGTCGCTCCGGTGCCATGCGTCAGATTGGACACGATATGCCGAACTTGAGTCGCCCTCGTGACACATTGGCCTGCCGAAACCGCTTTGCGAATTGTTGCCACTGGTACCGTGCCCGCTCGGTCATCCAGGGCACAGTCAATTCGGGTGACGTGCCCTTGCTGCTTGTGCACCCACTGCAAGAGCCCTCGGATTTGATCCAGTGTCAGGGCGGACGCCAGGCCGCCCGAGAGATCTACATGGATTTCATTCGGACGCCGAGGCGCATTCGTGCCCAGTTTGCCGACCCCGCGCAGGCCATCTGCCCGCATCCAGGATAAGGGATACCCTCGGAAGCCACCCTTGGCCTTACTCCAATCGCCGCCGAGGACCTTCATGGTCTCTTGGGGATTGCTTGCCAGGACGGTAAAGGCCAGCCAATCAATGGTGAGGGTGAAGCTCGAATCCATGGAATCTATCGAACTCCTGTACGGAGCGCTGTGGGTAGCGCCCCCGTGTTACCAAGACGGGGGCCATTCCGCTCCGCCCCGCAGCCTGTCGGCATGCGGCGCGGACCGGCATCAGCTCCCGGCCACGGACAACGATGTTGCTGTGTGACGCGCTCCGACTCGGACATTTGCACCTTCTTGTGAGCCCTGCTCTAGTTCGTCTCACCCTAGGCGAATTCCCGGAACAAAGCCAAGGCCCCGGAAGAGGTCACTAGGGGACACGAGGGGACAGCAGAGGACAGATTGTGTGACAGCTCAGACGCAAAAGGAAGTGAGCATAAGGAGGCGTATGTGCGCGTTCGTGCGCTCAGAGCGGCTATTGTGCGCATCGTTCAGAGCCAGAACATCGAGCAAACAAAAATCGGCTCGTTTTTGCTACCTGCGCGAAAAAAAGTTTGGAAGGCATTACGCGCCTTCTGGGATGGGTCAGAGGAGAGCGAAGCCGTGAAGTCAGCTCATCGTAAGGAAGCAGGATCGCTTGGTTAGGCTGACCGTTTCCAGCTTTCGACGATGAGGCCAGGAATGCGCTGGAAGTGCGCGAGGTTGTTCGTAATCAAAGGACGCTGCGCGTCCAAGGCGGTAGCAGCAATGAGCAGGTCTGCATCTGGCAACAAGGTTCCCTGTCGATGGAGGTCACCGTATAACGTCGCCGCACGCTCCACGACTTGGTCGGTGATCGGGAGAATGAGACTGGCTTGGCAGAGCAACGTGAAGGCCGCCTCTTGAGCCCGTGCCTGTTTCGCCTTCAGTCCTCGCAGGAGTTCATAGCGCGTGATGATCGAGAAGGCCAGCCGCTCGTGCTCCGCCAGATAGTTCCGCACCCGCTGCACGACGAGGGGATGTTGTTTGAGAAGTTCGGAGAGAATATCGGTATCGAGGAGGACAGCCGGTTGCGGCATTAGACAGCCGGCTCACGGAAGAAGTGCTGTCGATCCAATGCGATGGACTCTACCTGCTTGATCTCGTCGGCAGTCAGCCCTTGATAGACCTGCGCCGCACGCCGCAGAATTTCGTCCGTACCGAGCGCAAGGTCGGTATCGACCGTGACCTGGACTTCGGCGTCATCAGCCAAGGCAAGAGGTTCCAACGGCTGTAACACTCCGTCATGATAGCGGGCCTTGATTGTTTGTCGCATCGGAAAACCCTCCCCCCTGCATTCGCCCATTGGCGGCAGTGCATCGGTAGATGCCTATTCTACTCAAACGGCGTCCAAATCTCACCACTTGTCGCAAGAACGCCCATTAGCGTGCACAATGAGTTGGGCCGGCGCTGGCCCTGACTGACGGTCTCAGGGAAGGCCCCCCAAATCCCTGTGCTAAATTTGTGCTAAATAGTTTCAAGAAAGGGTTGAATTTCTTGCACCAACTGACGGCGCGGAATCTCCTCAAATGGTAGAAGCACCGAGATTCCCCCAAATGTTCTTTCTCGATTTCTAATTCCAGCAAGTCAAATGAACGCTATTAATTACAAAGGTGCATCCCCGATTTATTGGAAGGCCTTTTTGATCCTTTTGATGATAGTCAGTCTTTTTAACATTGGAGGCTGTGTTGCGATTGGCCATGGCACATACAGCTGGCCAACTTTTGTTGGAGGTAGCGAAGATGATGAGGGAAAAGAATATCCCGTTCTAAATCTGTCAGGAATAGCGATTCGTGTATTTGCTCACAATGATGATTCATTCGGTTTGATCGGACCTGTGGTCCCTTTCATTCCCATTTGGGAGCACACTGGTGGTTCTCCATTTTGGATAGGCGTCCATCTTAACCCGGAGGTTAAGGAATTTGTTTTCGATCCATTTCAGGTCGGTCTAGCGCTGGAGGGAGGGCAACTATTGCTTCCTGAAAGATTTACCGGACCATTCATGGCCACAGAAGACGATCCTACGAGGTTTTGCTCCGGAATTTTTGATCCTGAATTTCACAAAAGCGAGCACGCCACT
>WYAX01000012.1 GCA_011525625.1 Nitrospira defluvii | reverse complement strand
CCTACGAGGTTTTGCTCCGGAATTTTTGATCCTGAATTTCACAAAAGCGAGCACGCCACTTTTTTCGTGATCGGCGAGATGTGCTTTGGGATTGCGTTCAACATCATCACTCCAAAGCCAGATGCCAAGTTTTGTGTGCTAATTGACGGTCTTGAGCAGAAAGAACGGTCTGTGAGTGTGCCGAAAATTACATTTGGCAAGAAGGAGGGGGGAGGCTGGTCCATTTGCCTCAGTGGCTCAGTTTGCACAGAGCATTGGACAACGAGATGAAAGCCACTTGAGCACTAATGGTCTGAGAATTCGATTCGCACGCTGTGCTAAATTTGTGCTAAAAATTTTCAAAACCCACCTATACCCCTCGAAACCATCGAATCAGTGGAACGTGCACAAGTACCTGTTTTGGCAATAAAAAATTGGGGAACCATTGATACACCGAGCGTTTCAAAAATTGTCCAGGCCTGTTTCCTAAACCGCGGGTCGCACGTTCAATTCGTGTCGGGGGCACCAATCCTACCGCCAATGCTCCTTGCGATCCTTCTCGTCCATATCCAACGCATCGAAGACGGATGAGTCCTTTCCTACGGGATGTCCGCTCATAACACGACTCTCCTTTCAACGCTACGAGGCCGAAGAGCATTCCTGCGAGGAATGCTCGCGTAGATTGCCGTTCCTTTCGCCCGACTCCCCTTAGGCCTTCCGGCTCAGCGCAAAATGTTCTCAGTGCACAGTTCTCTCCCTCCACTTTGGACTCCTCACTCGACACTTTCACAGCGAACCCGCCGTACAGCCAGTAGAATCAATCGCTTACCGAAACACCGACGGACGGTACCGAGCTTGCAGTAGCGACTCCACATAACAAAAGGAGTCCCCATCATGATTGAGTTCCCGTTGATCCTCATAGGTTATGCACTGCTACCGATCATTGCCTTCCAGCTGATGATCATGGCTGACCGTCCCCAACAGAAGGGCGAGCAAAACGCCTTTCCGCAGGTCGAGATCCTGTGAGCCTGCGGCGGCTCTGCCGGCCATGAGCAGAGCCGCCGCCTTGCCGGCAGCGACGGGCCCCCGCCGCAAAGACGTGTGATCAAGGCTCACGAAGAACGATACCTCTCCACCCTCCGCAATCAGACATCCATGCACCTCGCTCAACCATACGTACGCGAGGGTATAGCCACACTCCCAAGTCCAGCTCAGTGTTCCTCGACGAATCAAGCAGACGTAGGTAAAATTGTTCATGTATAATGCGTGCAGATACTGATCGCACTATCCGTCACACCGCATAAACGGTTCTTCATGAGCACCCCTGTCACCGAAACGACCTCCTTCGCATCGACCGCACCGAAGCCCCTGAGACAGATACATCTGCATGCCTACCTGGCCATCTTCCTTATCCTCACGGCCGGTTGCCACGGATACTCCCACTTGGAGATTCCGACGACGGATGGATTCCATTCAAAGTTGCCTGCTCCCTACACCCGAGCGGTCGTCTGGGGCGGACGCCCCGACACCGTACAAAGCGCCAGCACCTGGCTCCTGAAACGGGGCCTCCTGGTTGTGGACCAGACAAAGGTCCTGCAGGCAGCAGCCGACCAGAAGGTGAGCCTGACGGGATATCAATACCTCGAAACTGATGTCTTGCGAATGGCCAAACTCGTCGGTGCCCGCCTGGTCGTGTTCAGCAATGCAGAGGTCGGATCGTGGGAAGCCCTTGATTGGAGCGCGGGGATTCCGCACAGTCAACGTGTGTATTCAGCCACCATCTCCTTACGAGCTGTCGACGTGAATACCGGTGAAATCGAGTGGAGCGGCAAGGCCCAATCTCCAGACCGATTCAGCAACATCGAGGAAGGCATCAGCCAGCTCACCTGTCATGCCCTGGCCACCGCGTGGGGCATGCGCAACCCCGGAGCGACTGCCCCTGGAAATGTGTGTCCGCAGGGATCCGGCACCATGGTGACCGAACCCCAGAAACCCGCCGCGAACTTACACTCCATCGGCCGCGAAACTCTCACGCCCCCGATGAACAACTAGCAGAATTCTCACCGCTCTCCGTCTCCCTGTGTGTAGAAACGCGCTCTTTCTGTCGATTTTCCACTCCAAGCGCTATACTGACCTCCTGACACGCGTCACGTTCGACGACCGCAGACACGTATGGCCTATCGCCTGCCCATACTGCTTCAGACCCTCTGGCTCGTCTATCCTCTGCTCGCCGGAGCCGCAGAACATCGCCCGTTCTGGACGGAGCAAGCCCTGTTTCATTTCGGCGACGATGTATTCTTTACCGGCCGATCTTCATGCGCGCCTTCAATTGAAGAAGGACGTCAGCGTGCCTACCTCGCCGCAGTTCAGGAAGTCAGAAACTTCACCCGCGCCAAGGACATCGAAGGGTTTCCCTTAGATACGCAGATGATTTTTGAAGACGCCCGTCCCGCGGACTGCGCGCCGGGGTTCGTGACCGTCTGGCGATTGCTGCGGGCCCCCCGCGCAGCGTTAGAGTCACTCGCAAAGCGCCCAACCCGGGGGAAACCGGCGGACATCTCCCCGATCCTTGCCCAAGTCATGGCAATCCGCAACCTCACACCCCGCGTGGGCATGCTGCGGGACGAGGTCTGGAGTCGCTACGGCTTGCCTCGATCGATCTGGGCTCGGCCGGATCAGGGCGAATTGATTTGGGACTATGCGCAATTCGGGCTGACCATCGTGTTCAACCAAGATGATGTGTTGACCCGATGGCGCCTGAATGGCCCTCATCCACGGTCCAGTGACGAGACCACATCTCCCGCCCAACAGGAGCCGCGTACGGAGACGAATCTGCCGACCATCGACCTCACAACTCGACTCGAACAACTCGAAGAACAGCAAGACCAGGAACGACGTCGGGCAGCCCACCGCTACTGCTCACTACGTTTCGCGGACGTACCCGATGCGCTACGCCCCAAACCCGGCGCCTGCGAACAGCGCGAATACGAACGACTGAAGGAGCAACATCCTCGATTCTGACCAGATGGGCCTGCCCCACCGCCGAGAAGGAGACCGTCATGACTACGGCACCGGCACCGCACGCAACCATCCTCATCGTAGACGACGATCCCACTACAATTCTGTTGGCTACCAAACCGCTGCAACTTGCCGGATACACCGTCCTGCAAGCCCCCGGAAGCGCCGAAGCCCTTCGGCTCTACTCCGAGCACCCACAGCCGATTCATCTCATCCTCACCGATATCTTTCTTCCTCCACCCGGCTTCCAACTCTCCGTCGAGAAGAATCCCTACCCCAGAGTCAATGGTCTCGAGATGGTCGAACGGCTGCTTGAGAAAAAACAGGACATCCGCATCATTCTCATGTCCAGCGCTCCAGGACCGGACCTGCGCGGTCGTGGCCTCATTCGGGAGGGATTGCCCTTTCTGAAAAAGCCCTTTACCGGCGAAGCGTTGCTGACGCTGATCCATGACACCTTGGCCGGCCCGCCCGCCGCACAGCGGCCCGCAACGCCTTCGGCGTCGGGGAAGGCCGAGGTCGAATGGGTCGACTGACCGTAATCGCGTCTCCGCATCTCACGATCGGCAACGAGTAAATGCAGGGATTGCTTGTCAGGCAACACCCCCTCGGATAGACTTTTCTGACAAGAGGGATATGTCGCATGGCACGAGCAAAAGCAACCGATCCGCTCCGCAGCAAGACCAAACCGAACGCCGTGGAAGAGCTCACCCGCGGCATCACCACGCTCCGGGAATTAATCGTCCAAATCGAGGATCTGAGCCGGGACGGATTCCCCTACCGTGAAGCCGTCCGCGCGAGAACCGAACTTTCTTTTCGTGAAACGATCCGTCGTTTGTTCGGTGAAAAATCCCCAGAGTATCAGGCGCACAAGACTCACAAGCTGCGAGTCGGTAGTCGCGCGGAATCCGCACAGAGCACTGCGCTCTTGAAGGAATTCATCGCGGCGCTTGAGATTCAGAAAGCTGAGTTACTCGGTCTCAAGCCGGATGGAGTCATCGCCGTCGTCCAGGCAGAGCCCGACCCTCCGTCGCTGACTGTCGTTCCGCTGACCACCCCGCCCGACTCCCTCACAGCACCGAACACACTGGAGCCTGCCTCACTCGAAGCCGAGTCTGTTCCTGGTCCACCTGCTTTGGCCGCCAGGGCGACGGCGACCATCAACCCACTTCCCCCGTTCCCGTCGCCGACCTCTGCACCATCCCCGGGTGTTGCCCCTCTCCGGTCGATATCCGCCAAAGATGCCGTGGCTTCAGCTCCGCGAAATACGGAGGCACCGCACCCGCTTCAGTCGCCGCCCCCGGTCGACTCAGTATCGACCGAAGCCACCGTGGCACTGCAGAACGACATGGCACGACCACCGGCCACGCCATTGCCGCCCGTCGTCGCAGCGGCTCGGGCAACGCCGCCGCCAACGAGCAGCTCCACCACACGAGCGGCCACGGACGCCCCCATCTCCCCCACAACGATTCCTGCTACCGTGCCGGTCGGCAGCGCCATTCCGCAGGGGACCATTCCACCTGTTCCCCATACCACGCTGCGCGCTCGGCCTTCACCGTCCATCAGCACCGAATCTCCGGTACCGCCTCAGGCGATAGCGATCGTCACAACCGCTCCGGCCACGCCCACTCCGGTCGTGACACCACACCAGTCGCCGACACCATCGTCGGCGACACAGACCGCTCGTTCCCGCGCCCTTCCTGCTGCAGACACTCAAACCGTAGATCCGATCATTCAGACCACGCCGCCGGCACCAATGAGTGCATCTTCCATGCTGCGAGAGGAGCCGCCCGCTCCCCCACCCGTGGCACAGGCGACCACGCCGGTCCAGCCCTTACCACTCTTAGCGACTCAGAGCACGGTTCCGGAAAATGCTGAAGAAGCCAAGGCCCACGTCAACGACGGGACGCTGGAAACACTCAGGAGGGTCTGTGCCAGGTTTCACCTCGTCGCGCGCCAACTCCGGCTCCGAAAGGAATATCGCCCGACACTCGAAATCAACGACGAGTGCGATCTGCAGGACCTGTTTTATGCCCTTCTACGCTTGCAGTTTGATGAGGTGGGCACCGAGGACTGGTCCCCGACCTATGCGAACGGCGCACGCCGGACCAGTTATCTTCTCGACTGGGAGAAGACGGTGGTGGTCGTCAAACAAACTCGTGCAGGCCTGTCGACCAAGGACTTGGCCGAACAGGTTGCGGCAGATAAGGTCCACTATTCCGCTCGACCTACTGGAGCCACATTGCTGTGCTTTATTTATGACCCGGAGGGACGGGTGGGAAACCCTCGTGGACTAGAGGCCGACTTGACCTCCACAGAGAAGACGTACCGCGTCGAGGTGATCGTCGCGCCGAAATAACGCGTTGCCTCCCTCGGTACGCGTTTTATTGACTTCACCCGGACCAATCCGATAGGTTTCGACTCGTGGAACAGCCTCGCCGCCTGTCCGCACTAGTTCAAGGGAGAATCCCACCTATGTCCGACCGAGCCTACGTCTTGATCAACGTCCATCCCGGACAAACCGCCGACGTCGTGAAAGCCCTGTCTGATATCAAAGAGATCAAACAAATCGACCCTTGTTGGGGCAAGCCGGACATCTTCACGATCGTTGAAATTCCTCATCAAGACGCCTTGACCCAGCTGGTATTGGCGAAGATTCATGCCATTCCCGGTGTCGATCAGACCGACACACACATGGTCTATCGACTGCAAGAAGGCAAGCCGAAATGAGCCGGATGTTGCCATCCCGTGCGGCTCTCTTCCTTGTGGCAGCAATCGCCGGGTGTGCAGGCAGCCCTGCCTCCCCGGAGCCTGATGTGATGGACGTCACGCTCCACGCTCCCGTCGAGCAGGTCACCGCTGCCGTGGCCGATGTACTGTCACAGGACGGCTATACGGTCGACCAGGACGATTCCGGTAATGTGACGACGGGCATGCGGCAGGAAATCAGAAGTCCTTGGAACTGGTTGCTGCGCTGGAGATTTGGAGTGGGCAAAACCCGGGTGGAAGCGCGCGTCGTCCCGCAGGACGAATCGACGACCCGGCTGCGACTGCAAGTGTTCCACCGCGGGAAAGACGGACTCTTCGACACGTGGGAAGATGCGGAAACGCCTCTGCCGCAGAGCGCCGCGAATGAAATTCGCCGGATCAAGAACGCCCTGCGATTATTGTAGTCTCAGGCTATTTGTCGTCGCCCTCTTCGCCGAAGTCCAGGCCGAATCGCTCCGCCATCCGGTATAACGTTCGCCGATCAATCCCGAGGATTTTCGCTGCCTTCACCTTGTTGCCTCGGGTTTCCTTGAGCACTCGGGAGAGATGCCGTTTTTCCACTTCGTCCAGAGTCAGTAAGGCTTCGGGATCTGCGTCTCCGCGACTCTCCTTGTGCATCGCCGATGGATCAGGCTCAGCACGAATGGCTTCCGGGAGATCTTCGGGCAGCAACAGCGGTCCATGACTGAGCGAGACCGCCCGCTCGACGGCGTTTTCCAATTCACGCACATTACCCGGCCACTGGTAGCGCTTGAGCAGGGTCATGGTTTCCGGCGTAAACCCCCGCACATGCGACCCGTGTTTGGCATATTTCTGCAAAAAATGGTGGGCCAGCATCGGAATGTCTTCCTGCCGCTCAGCTAAGGACGGAAGCGCAATCCGTACCACATTCAGGCGATAATACAAATCATCGCGGAACTTTCCGTCCTTGACCTGGGCGGCCAGATCGCGATTGGTGGCGGCGATAATGCGTGCGTCGACTTTCACCGACGACGTACTCCCGACACGCCGAACCTCATGCTCCTGCATCACACGCAACAGTTTGACCTGGAGCGCCTGGCCCAGATCTCCGATCTCATCAAGAAACAAGGTGCCGCCGTTAGCTGCTTCAAACAAGCCGGCCTTGGCGCCGACCGCTCCCGTGAACGCCCCCTTTTCGTATCCGAACATTTCAGACTCCAGGAGATGATCGGGCAACGCCCCGCAATTCACGGGAATAAAAGGCTTGTCGCGACGCGGGCTATTAAGATGCACCGCCCGCGCGATCAATTCCTTGCCGGTTCCACTTTCTCCTTCGATCAGCACGGTGCTCCGCCCGTCCGACACCCGAGCGACGAGTTTATACACCTCCAGCATAGCCGGGCTGCTGCCGACCAGGTGCGACCAGGGTTCACGCGCTCGCGCATCCTCACGAAAGCGGGCATTCTCCCGCACCAGCCGGCAATGCTCCAAACTGCGTTGGACGACCAGGCGGATATCGTCCTTCTTGAAGGGTTTCGCCAGATAATCGTACGCCCCCTGCTTGATCGCCTCGATCGCCCCTTCCAACGAGCCGAATGCGGTGAGCAGCACAATCGACGTATCCGGACTAAACCGTTTAAATTCCTTCAGCACCAGGAACCCGTCGCCTTGCTCCATACGAATGTCGGTCAACACGACGTCCGGGAGGACGTGCCGACCGCGTTCCACGGCTGCCTGGCCACTGGCAAAGGCCTCGACCTCGTACCCCTCCTTGGCGAGCGCTTCGGCCAGCAGCGCACGCGCGGCGTCGTCATCGTCGACCACAAACAGTTTTGCCTGACTCATCAGCGTTCTGCTCCTACGTTGCAGCCGACTCCGACGGCATGCCGGGAAGCACCACCGTCACCGTTGTCCCTATTCCCAATTCACTTTCCAGCGTCAATTGACCGCCATGGGCGACAACGGCCTCTCGACTGAGAAAGAGCCCCAACCCTGTCCCCTTGCCGATCGCCTTGGTCGTAAAAAACGGTTGAAAGGCCCTCTCCAGGTTTTCCCGTGGCATGCCGCATCCCGAATCGGCCACGACGAGCGTGACCACGGTGTCGAGATCGGACCGGCCCGTGCAGGCGGCGCGCTCCCGTTCGTCCGCCGACGCCGGCCGCATCGCCGCAGTGACCGTCACCTGCCCTCCGGTTCCGGTAGCCGCCAGCGCATTGGTGAGAAGATTGACCAGCACTTGGTGGATCTTCTCGGCATCGGCCCAGGCCAATAGCGCCGGGGCTACCTGCGAGTGAAGCGCCACCCCCTTGGCATGATAACCAGGCTCCATCAGGGCGATGACCGGCTCGATGAGGCGTTCGGCCGGATACCACGTCGGCTCCGGCTTGCGCTGTCTGGTGGAGGAGAGCAGATCTTGAATGATACGCACCACCCGATTCAACTGCTCCTCGATGATTCCGATACGCTTCTGCATCTCCGGGGTGACGCCAGGCTCCTCCGATAATGCCTCCACATGCCAGGCAATGGAGTGCAAGGGCGTTCCGACTTCGTGTGCAACCGACGCCACCAACTCCCCCACCGTCGCCAATCGTTCCGATCGTGCCAGCTTATCCTTGAGCTCCACCAGCTGGGTATTCGCCCGAAGCAGATGTTCTGTCTGCGTCGCCAATGCCGCCTGTGCCGCCTCTTCGCGGGCCTTGCGTTCCTCCCAGGTCACGCCGAGATAGGCCACGCCCGTCAAGACGCACACTACCATGATGCGGTTAAACACGACCGTCGTGAAACGTTCCTTTTTCTTGGCCGGCTGAAACAATCCAATAAACGTCACCAGAATGCACAAAGCCAGGGTCACAATCATGAGCCCACGATTTCGGACCGTGGCCACTAACAGAATCGGCAACACGAACCCGAATGCCCCCACCACATTCAACGGGAACATCCATTCCATCACTGTAACAATGAGAAATAAGAGTGCGGCGATGACCAGGACCACCTGGTTTCGATTCTTCATGGCCACTCCCGGTCGGACGAAGCGAAGGGGCCTGCGGACCGATCAATGCGCATCGAACCGTTCATGTGGGTAGGGAAGACAACGACCGGGGAGCGACACTCGGACGGGGCGGGAAGCCGCCCCTCACAGGACGGGAAGGAGCGGGACCGGACACGCATCCCTTGCCCGCTAGCTGGCTCCGACCGAAGGCCGAAGCGTTCGCACGGCAGCAGCGAGAGCTTGTACACGTTCATCCCGTTGGAGATCCTCCAGCGACAACGACAGTTTACGCGACCAATTGGGATAGGCATCCACGGTCCCAGGCAGGTTCATTTGTGTCACTTCGCCGATCACGTCGTCAAGATTGGCCATGACCACCCAAGCCGGCGACATCGCCAGATACACATGAATCGCCCGACAGAGATCCGGCGTCATGACCGGAACATGCTCCGGGTGATCACTGACCCCGGCCGGCAAGACTCCCATCCCTTTGAGCGCCGTGAGGATGTGCTGCTTATCCCGGGCTCGTTCCTCGAACGCCTGCTGCACCGCCTGTTCATGCGCATACATGCCGAGCCTGGCCCGCAACCGAATGTCCTCTCCGGTCCAATAGCCGGTCAAGGTCGGCAAATCGTGGGTGGTCACGACCGCGAGCGACTGATCAGGATAGGCCGACGGGTGCTTGTAGGAGCCATCCCAGTTTCGTTCGAAATACAACACCCGATAGGAGAGCACCCTATAGCGCGCCAACTGTTCGCGCACATAGTCGGGCACCGTTCCCAAATCTTCGCCGATCACCAGCGTCTGTGCACGCGTACTCTCCAGCGCGAGGATCCGCAGCAGGTCCTCGGCCGGATACTGCACATACGCACCCGCGGCGGCGGTCATTCCGCGAGGGACCCAGAAGAGGCGGAACAGGGTCATGACATGGTCGATCCGAATCGCGCCGCCCTGCCGGAACGTTTTCCGCAGCAATTCGATAAACGATCGGTATCCTGTGGCCTTGAGGCGCAACGGATTAAACGGAGCGAATCCCCAATTTTGCCCTTGAGGCGCGAACGCATCCGGCGGGGCCCCGCAGTCCATGCCCAGCGCCAGGACATCTTGCAGCATCCAGGCCTCCGCCCCGTTTCGATCGCTGCCGAGAGCGAGATCGGGATACAGCCCGACCACCATCTGTACCTGTTCGGCGCGAGTCTTGGCGGCTCTGAGTTGATCGGCAGCCACCCATTGCACGTACTGAAAAAACCGGACCCGCTTGCGATGTCGTCGGGCGAACTCTCGCAACGCGGGAGAATCGGCATTGCGATATTGGGGCGGCCACTCCGGCCACACCCTGTGGGTCTGTTCGATCAGGCGCCGATCTTCGTCCAGCACCTGGAACAACGCAAACCGTTCAAGCGACTCCCCTTCATCCCGAATAAACCGTTCCAACAACCACCCGCGCGCACTCGTCGGTTGCAGAGCCGGTTCGGTTCCCGCGTAGTTGTCGGTGAGAAATTGGCCGTAGGCGAGATCCAGCATCCTCCGTTTCGCCTGAGCCACGGACTCGGAATCCACCCAATCAGCCGTGCGTGCCCGCTCCAATGTGTGTTGAAACTCGGGGCTCTGTTTCACACGCTGTGCCTCGGCCGAGGCGTGATATTCCGGCAGCCGGTCGAGATCGATGTAGAGTTCGTTGAGGAACAGACGGCTCGTGGGCGAATAGGGACTGAGATGGTGCGGGCGTGAATTCTTCAAGGCGTGCAAGGGATTCAGACCGACGATGGCTGCGCCCAGCTCCCTGCCGGCCCATTCAACCAACCGGGCAAGGTCCGTGAAATCGCCGACGCCCCAGTTGGTCCGCGAGCGCAAGGAGTAGAGTTGCACGGCCACCCCCCAGACCCGAGAACCGCGGGCAATACCTTCCGGCACATAACAATGCGGGGGCGCCACCACCACACGGAGGGTGCCCTTCGTTGGCACCGTACATCCCGTACTCGTCACCGAGAGGTCGTAATACCCCAGCGTCAGATCGGACACCAGCGGCACTTCGACGCGCACCATCCGCCGCCCCGACAGGAATCGAACGTCCTGGGGCTGCAGGCCAGGCCCGGCCTCTCCGCGATGAACCGTGGTGCCCTTTTCGTCGGTCAACTGCCACGCGACAGCCAGATGCGGCTCTTCGTCCGCCTCGACCGGGAGACGGCAGGTCCACATCGTGGGACCGTAGCCCTGCTGGAGGATGAGAATCGGATCGCACACCTGTTGCCAGGGCGCGTCGTCCCACTGGAGCAGAGCCCGCGTCAGCGACTCGCGCGACGCCACATCAAACCCCATGGCGGAGAGGATGGCGCGACGGGTGTCGTCGCTCGTGACGTGAAGCGTACCGGCGATATCGTGATAGTCGGAACAGATACCGGCTCGCGAGGCGAGCAGGCGAAGCAGGTCTTGCTCAGTGCCGTCGTACATAGTGTCGAGCGAGTGTGAGTGAAGACCTCCATCAAGTCAAGGCATCCTACGTTTTTCCACAGGGTTGCGATAGAATCCCCCGCATGCACCTCATCCAAGATCGACAGCAGCCCCCACGACAGTTATGCAGGCAACCGTTCAAAGCCAGAGTATGCCGACGCGTCGGGGAGTGGACGCTATGATGGACCTCGCCCGTGTCCGTTTCGGGACCAGTTCCTGGGCCTATGAAGGCTGGCAAGGGCAGGTATACCATCGTACGTATGCCGCCGGCCGCTTTTCGAAAGAGAGCCTCGCCGAGTATGCCGCCTATGCGCCCGGCGGGCCACCACTGTTCCGCACGGTCGGCATCGACCACACCTTCTATCGCCCCGCGACGCCCACCCAACTCGCGCGATACGCCGCCCAAGTTCCATCCGATTTTCACTTCTGCTCCAAGGTGTGGGAAGAGCTCACCATCCCGACCTATGCCAATCTTTCGCGCTACGGCGTCAAGGCCGGCAAAGCAAACCCGCGCTTTCTCGACGTAAGTGCCTTTCATGAGCTAGTACTGCAACCGTTTGTCGAAGGGTTGCCCGGACGCGTTGGCCCGTTCATCTTCGAGTTTCAGCGCACCGGTCTCGCCCCGGAGGCGTTCCTGGACGCACTCGACAGATTCCTCGCCAAGCTTTCGCCCGGACAGCCCTATGCCGTGGAAATCAGAAATCCCGCGTTGCTCGGCCCGCGCTACCGAGACATGCTGCAAGCCCACGGCGTGGCACATACGTACAACCATTGGACGGGGATGCCACCGCTCCTCATGCAGCATCGACTGCTGGGAGAACGATTCACCGCCGCTTTTGTGGTGATGCGCCTGCTGACGCCGCTCGGGCTCCGGTACGCTTCAGCCGTAGAACGGTATGCCCCGTACAACCGGATCGTCACGGTCCAGCCGCAGATGCGCCGGGACGCCGCCTCACTGATTCACGCCGCAGCCTCGCAGCGGGTCATGCCTTATGTGCTGGTCAACAATCGTTCCGAGGGCAACGCTCCACTCACGATTCAAGCCATTGTGGAGGCGCTGGCGGCCGTCCCCGATTCATCCGCATTGCCGCCGCCCTGAACGCGTGGTAGCATAATCTCACGTAGACCGCGACGCCTGACTACCACACGATGTAGACCTGGTGATTGAGAGGGAGGTGGCTCGTATGACTCCATGGCTGTCACTGATAGGGGGCGGAAGCCTCTTCGCGATCACGCTTCACGGCCTGGTACTCGTCGCGCCGGCCCAAGCCTCTTCCGATAACGGGCTGGTCGAGATCACCGGCGATTATCGCTACGCCCTGCATCAGCCGGAAACCTTGGCCGAGGCCAAGCAGCATGCCTGTACGGAAGCCTTGCATCAGGCTGTCAGTAATTCGGTCGCCGTGAAAGAACGCACTGCCTCCCTGGTCGATTCGACCTTCTTTCACCGGCTGATTCACACCCTCGCCACGCAACATGTGTCCGACCAGCACATCGTGCAGCAGAGCGAACAAGGCCGCACGGTGTATTGCAAGGTCAAGGCGCTCTTCCATGCCGACGCCGTCGATCGGGTGATGCTTGCCCAGACCGTAAGCGGAACCGACCAGGTCCTGGACCAGAATCGCGCATTGCGAATCCTCAGCGCACGCGAGGACACGGACGGCACGCTCGTCGTCACCTATCAGGCGCTCAAACGTTTGGATTGGCTGGGAACCGCCTATCAAGGGGGGCTTCGCGAATCAGCCGACGTGATGGTGGATTTTTACGACGAACAAGGAGTGCTCGTCCGGAGCAGTCGGCATCCAGCCAGGAAAACCGCGACAGGCGATGATGTGATGAACCCCGGCGAAGTGGGAACGCTCAGAATTGCCAAGCCGCTGAACGCAAGAAGCTACCGGGTGTGGGTCGTGAAATAGCGTAACTCCCATAGAGGGCAGGCCGGAACCGGTCCGGCCTGACCCGACTACCCTACTCAACTCCACGAACTTCTGTTGAGCCGCGTTACCGCTCAGTCCCTGACGACGGCATATTGATGCCGACCCGTTCCAATCCCATGATAACGGTCAAGGCTGTCGGCGCATGCTGCACAATTTCTTTCTGCACTTCGATGCGGCGCAGATCGACAAATTCCGGTGCGGTCAATCCCAATGATTCCCGGTAGGCGCGGTCTGCGATACCGCGCTGTTTTTCCGCCTTCTCACGCGCCTCTTCCGCCTTTTGAAACTCGACCATCGTGATCTTGCGCTGCTCCTGCACGATGGTCTGCGTCGTCTGTTCGACCACGCCTTTGGGCGGAAGAATGCTTCCGACCACAACCCGGTTAAGACGAATCGGCATGTTCTGCTTATCAATGAGTTTATTCTGCACCTCGCGCGCAATCGCGTCTTGCAGCTTGGTCCTGGTCGTCGGATCCGTCGTCAACTGAAAGAGCGGGTACCGTTGCACTTCTTCACGAACGAAGGTCCGGAACGCTTCCTTCACGTTATTTTGATACCAAGTGGCTCCGTAGCGACCGATGAGTTCGGGAGAGCGCCCTTCGACGACGTTGGCGATCAGGAAGGCATCGAACGAGACCGGCGCATTTTCAGCGGAGATAATGTCAAAATGCTCCGAATACTGCAGCGGCCGGACATCCACCTCAATGACCTTCGTGGTCGGCGCCACCCAGACGCGACCGGTCTTGGAGGGAGACGGATCGATCCCCCCGTGGCCGAAGAAGAAGGGCTGCTCAACCATCACGCCTTCATGACCGGCCTCGATGGCCACACAGCCCGAGGTCAACAACGATGCCCCGACGATCCCTACCACTCCCAGCATGAACCAGGCTCCCTGTCGCATAGGTTCCTCCCGTGAAAAGGCCTCGCCAATGAACCAAGCCGCCCTGCGGTTCAGGCGGGTGTCAACGGCCTCGTTGGCCATGCATCTACCTTACGAACCGCACGCGTAGGTTGTCAAACCGGAGTATCGGAGTATGGAGGCCGACGGGAAAGAACCGGAATGAGGAGAGCATGGAACCGGCAGGCAAGACGGATCAATATATGCCTGCCTCGCGTTGCAACCAGCGTACATACCGGATGATCTGCTCCACATCCGCCGGCGTCACGCCTTCAATCTTCGGCATATTCCCGAACTCCCAATGGTGCGCGCGCACGCCGTTCTCCGCCGCGCGCTGGAAGGCTATATCGGCATGATGATTCGGTTCATAAATCTTATGGACAAGCGGAGGGCCCTGCTTGGTTCCGACACCACGGACGCCATGACACGCGGCGCAGTTGGCCGCGAACTTTCCTTCCCCGACCTGCACATCCGCCGGTGTGACTCCTCCGGCCGGCCTAGCCCCATCCTGATTGGTCGCATTCGATTCGCACGCGACCAATGCCGCCACCATCACCGCAACACTTGCCCCCACCATCCAGGCCTTCATCGACATGCTCCTCACCACCGTCTGCCTCATCGCGGTGGCTCCGGGGGTGGCGTCGCCGACTGACCGGGCTGCGATTGGTTCATTTGCTCACGCAACATCTGTGTCGTGCGGTTCAACGTCAGGCGACGATAGACTCGGGCCGCAATCGGGGTCACGATCACCAGTGCGATGATCAGATACATAAAAAACTCTTCAGGCGTCATCGGTCTATCTCTCCCGACTCGGGCACGCACGCGCTCACTGTTTTGTTAGAGTATCGCATAGGGGACGGGATCCTCAACTCCCGCCTGACGAAAACCTTCTCGCCGAATCCGACAACTGTCGCACCGGCCGCAAGCGACCCCCTCGACCCCGGGGTCATAACAGCTATGCGTCAGCTTAAATGGAACGTCGAGACCCTGTCCCCGGCGCACGATCTCTGCCTTGGAAAGCATCAAGAGCGGTGCGCGAACCTCGACCGGCCGCCCCTCGACACCCATCTTCGTCCCAAGCCTGGCGACCGCTTCAAACGCACGGATAAACTCCGGGCGGCAATCCGGGTAGCCGGAATAATCCAGCACATTGGCACCGAAATAGATCGCCTGTGCCTGCAGGGTTTCGGCATACGCCAAGGCCAGCGAGAGAAAGATGGTATTGCGTGCCGGAACGTAGGTCACCGGAATTTCGTTGGCCCGTTCCTGCTGGGTGCGATCTTTTGGCACCGCTACCTCCGCCGTCAGGGCGGACCCGCCGAAGGCTCGAAGGTCAACCGTCACGATCGCATGGCCCGCCGCACCCAGTGCCGCCGCGACGGCCTGAGCGCGCAGCACCTCCACCCCGTGACGCTGCCCATAGGAGACGGTCACGCAATGAATACGAAAACCGTCCTGCTGCGCGATGGCGGCCGTCACGGTGGAATCCAATCCGCCGCTCAGCAACACCACCGCATTCGACTGAGGATGAGTCATAGGTGCAGGCACGAGAACCGAAGACCACGGAGGTCCGGTGCCGGAGAATGAGCACCTGTACGTTCACAGGCGCGAGACCTGAGGGCAAACTGAAAAAGAATCGTCACCACGCGAGCGCGCTAGTCTCGATCCTCTTCCTTCTCGATCTTCTCGAGGAGTTCCTGTTGAGACTGACACTGGACGCAGAGTTTCGCGAACGGCACGGCCTCCAGGCGCTTCTCACTGACTTCGATGCCGCATTCTGCGCAGATGCCGTAGGTTCCCTCGCTGAGTCGGGTCAACGCCTCATCGATCGCCTGCCGCTTCCGGTTGCGCATCTCCATGAGCGAGATGCCGAGTTCGCGATCCAAATCCATGAGGGCTTGATCGCCCACGTCACGGGCCGATTCCAACCGGCGTTGCTGATCCTCCGTCAGCGATTGGCCGAGGTTGCCCTCGATCTCTCGCATAATCTCCTGACGCTTGCCGAGCAGCATTCGCTGCAAGACCTCGCGCCGGCGCTGACGTTCTTCTTTTTCTTTTGGCGTTTCTTTCTGCGTCAACGCAGCCACCACACGCGCGGCTACGCTGTCTTCATCTTTTTCGGTCATAGCTGTTACTGGAGCCGGACGCTCTTTCTTCACGGGTTTTTCAGGAGCGCTGGCTTTGGCTTTCGTGGTTGGTGTTTTTTTCTTCGCGCCGACTTTCGTCGCCATAGAGTCTCATACCCTTTCGTGATGAGTGCAAGGCGAAAAAGTTCGGCAGGTATATCACGCTATAGATCGTTTGACAAGTACCTGATTCCCCAAGATCTTGGGTGTTCAGGGGTAGATGAGCGTAGAATGCACGTGGTACCCGGTCAGCCGGTCACGCCCCTTCAGGCCTTTCAGTTCGATCAGGAAATCCAGGCCCGCAATCTCTCCGCCGAGTTGGCGCACAAGATCCACCGTTGCGGCCGCCGTACCACCGGTTGCCAGCAAATCGTCGACGATCAGCACGCGCTCTCCGGCCGAGACGGCATCCCGATGGATCGCCAACACGCTGGACCCGTATTCCAGGTTATATTCCACCTCATAGATGTCGGCCGGTAATTTGCCTGGTTTCCGAACAGGGACAAACCCGGCGCCAAGATGGGCGGCCAGCGTGCCGCCAAGAATGAAACCACGAGATTCAATGCCGATCACCTTCGCGATGCCTTGGCCGTCATAACGGGCGGCAAGGTCATCGGCAATGGCACGGAAGGCCTGAGGGTTTTTGAGAAGGGTGGTGATGTCGTAGAACAGAATGCCGGGCTTAGGAAAGTCGGGGACTTCTCGAATGAGGGCCTTGTAATTCATGGGTGTGGGAGCATCGGGACGTTCTCATAAGAGATCCGCCCGCTTCATGGTTTTCCGTTCAATGATTCCACGGAGCCGGGCCAGCGCGGCAGATTCGATCTGACGAACCCGCTCACGAGTCAGCCCCATGTCTTGGCCGATCTCTTCTAACGTCCGCGACTCCGCGCCGTCAAGTCCAAACCGAGCCAGAATCACCGTGCGCTCCTTTTCCGGCAGCTCGTTGACCCAGGCCATCAATTCGGCTCGCCGCATCACGCCTTCGGCGGTATCGGCAGGGGTGAGACAGAGCGGATCCTCGATGACATCCCGGAGAAAGGTGTCTTGACGGTCGCTGATGGGGCTATCCAGCGAGCAGGTGGTGCGAACCAGTTGCTTGAGGTCGTCGACTTCCGCGACACTGACTTTCAGTTTCGCGGCCACTTCCTCAGCCAGCGGCTCCCGCCCGTGTTCATGAACGAGCTGCTCCACCTTGGCCAGGTAGCGGTTCAACCGTTCAACCACATGCACCGGCAGTCTGACCAGCTTCCCCTGGTTGATGATGGCCCGTTCGATAAACTGGCGGATCCACCAGGACGCATAGGTACTGAACCGGAACCCGCGCTTGTAGTTGAACTTCTCGACCGCCTTGATCAGCCCCAGATTGCCTTCTTCGACGATATCGGCAAACGGGAATCCACGGTTCATGTAGCGCTTTCCGATGCTGATGACCAACCGGAGATTCGCTTCGATCATCTCCTGCCGGGCGGCTTCGTCGCCCGCCATGACTCGCTTGCCGAGCGCTTGCTCCTGCTTAAAATTCAACAGGGTCGACTTGCGCACTTCGCGCAGATAACTCTTGATCGTGTCCAAGCCTTCCGCGCGCCCGGACCCCGACGAAGGGCGTTCACCGCCCGACTCGTTCGCATCCACATGGCTCTGCGAGTCCGTCTCTTCCTCCTCGTCTCCCCGCACCGCACGCGGGCGGCGAGTCGAAACCGGCGGATTCATCTCGGTATCCTGTCGCACGGTCGCACGTCGAGCCATAAGGTCGTTACCTGTTACCGAATCGTAAAGTCGTGATGCCGGCCCGTGGCGTTGCCCCATTCGACTTGCACCTGGGTCACACGCGCCCCCACCGGCCCCCGCCTGAGATCCGCCAGAAATTCCTCCAGGACATTCCGGCTTCCCTCGACATCTACCGCCACCTGCCCGCTATCCAGATTTTCCACCCAGCCGGTCAGTCCGCGCGAGGCCGCCATGCGACAGGTGAACGCACGATAGCCCACCCCTTGCACACGACCGCTCACCAGAAGTTTTGCCCGTACGGCTTCGCCGGTTTCCGTCATCGGTCTACAACTCCTTGAGCACGGACATTTTCGCAGAGCGAGAATCGCGTCTTGACCAGGATACTCTCACAGCGGCTAGATGGCGTCACGCGATTTAGTGGTTTGCGCGGCGCGTCCACGCTCTTGTTGCTCCCTTATCGGCAGGGATCGCACAAAGCATGAGTGCTCGACGCGGAGGACCCTTCCGCGGGCTGAGTCGTTGACACTGGATTAGGAGAAGAAGCGGTTTGGTCGGGGCGAGAGGATTTGAACCTCCGACCCCTGCGTCCCGAACGCAGTGCGCTACCGGGCTGCGCTACGCCCCGACCGGGCGGATCAGAAAACGGAGAGCGGATTGTCTTACAACAGAGGGGTAAAACGCAAGCCGTGTGATTCAGCCACTGCCTGGCACGTAATGTTGCCATCCATCACGTTCACTCCCTTGGCCAGCCCGGAGTCTGAGCGAATGGCCGGGGCGACCCCCTCTGAAGCAAGACGAACAATGTAGGGGAGCGTCGCATTGGTCAAGGCGCGCGTTGACGTATGCGGAACGATGCCGGGCATGTTCGTCACACAATAGTGCACCACCCCGTCCGCCACATACACCGGATTCGAGTGGATTGTGGGCCGGGTCGTTTCGCAGCAGCCCCCCTGATCCACGGCCACATCGACGATCACCGAACCCGGCTGCATGTTTGCCACCAGGCTGCGGGGAATCACGTGGGGCGCGCGAGCACCCGGCACCAACACGGCGCCGATGACCAGATCCGCCTCCACAACCGCCCGTTCGATGGCGGACGCGGATGCCGCACAGGTTGCAATGCGCCCCCCGTAGAGATCGTCGAGTGCTCGCAGCCGATCCACATCCAGATTGATCACCGTCACCCGCGCGCCCAAGCCGACAGCGAGGCGCACTGCCGAGGTCCCTACCACGCCTGCGCCGATCACCACCACATGACCCGGTTCGACACCGGGCACTCCGGCCAACAGCACCCCACGCCCCCCCTGGACGGTCCCGAGATAGTGCGCCCCGACTTGCACGGACAGCCGCCCGGCGATTTCACTCATCGGTCGCAACATCGGCAAACTCCGGTCCCTGGCTTCCACCGTTTCGTAGGCGATCGCGGTAATCTGAGCCGACATCAACGCCTTGGTCAGCTCCGGCAGCGATGCCAAATGTAGATACGTAAACAAGACCTGACCCGGACGGAAGAGCGCGCACTCCGACAATTGTGGCTCTTTGACCTTCACAATCAGCTCTGCCCGGTGAAAGACCTCTTCCTTGGACTGTGCGATTTCGGCGCCGGCCTGCCGATACGTCTCGTCAGAAAAGCCACTTCCCTGCCCGGCCGACGGCTCGACCAGCACCTGATGGCCGGCCTGCCGTAGCGTGCGAACACCGTCCGGTGTGAGACTCACCCGAAATTCGTAGTCCTTGATCTCCTTTGGAACCCCGATCACCATACCCGCCTCCTTCCCCGCATCACCGACACCCAGGCATACTGCATTATACCTGGGACGAGGCCGTTACAACGTGAACGGCACGCCACCTTGCCAGCCGAAACACCAGTACGGTATGATCCGGCTTCTATCGTCGCCTTTCCCCCAAGAGGAGCACTTCGCGCATGGATGCCGGATCCTGTAACGCCTGCAGCGCCGCAGGCACACCATTGATGAAATTCTCGCTCGGCAAGGATTTTTTCGGGCGCACCTACGACCGGTTGTCTCCGTCTTCGGATCAAAGTCCGAAATGGTACTGCGAACCCTGCTCCATGATGAAGAATTTGCAACGGGATTTTCGCGATATCCGCGCCGAATTCGATAAGCTCACCAAAGGGCAGGCTTCCGCGCTGTCCGAACCAGAAGCCAAACAGCGTGCGCAATTGCGCCTCCGGGAAATCGCCGCCATTGCCGGCACGCAAGCGGCCGGTTCATTACTGCTCAACGCGTCGGACGTCACACAACTGATCGAACAATTCCACGCACGCGCCTGAGCTTGCGCACCACCTTGTGAACGACACAGCCCCGGAACTGTTGCCATGACCGGTTATCAACGACACATCTTCGTCTGCACCAACAAACGCGAGCCGGACGATCCTCGCGGCAGCTGCTCCAAACTCGGTTCCGACGCGCTGCATGCCTGCTTCAAACAAGAAGCCAAACGACTCAACCTCAAGGGTGTCGTGCGCGCCAACAAAGCAGGCTGCCTCGACTATTGCGCGCAGGGCCCAACCGTGGTGGTCTATCCGGAAGGGGTCTGGTACCGGGTCCGTTCCGAGGCCGATGTGAAGGAAATCATGGAGCGTCATATCTTGAGGGGAGAGTTGGTCGATCGACTCCTGATGCCCGACCAGCCCCCCTCTCCACTGCTCTCCCCACTAAAAATCTAAGCCGGTCACACCCTTCAGAATCTTACGAGAACGTTATGCCCGCCGATGACAAATGGAAGGCCAACATGGAAAAGGTGGCCTACATGAAAAAGTTTCCCGGTCTGTTGCACGCCTGGGATCAATTGGTCGGAAAAACCGTGGAAACGGTGTTGCCGCTCACAAGCAAATCCGGATCCGCTGCAATCGTCTGTACAGACGGGTCGTTTCTGGTCGTGCCGTTGTTACGTCCGGAGCCCTACGAACTGGGCGAAGCGCTGCAGGTCGGTCGAGCCCATCTCGAACCAAAACATGCCGAGGCCTACGCGGGGTACGATCAACTGCTGAACAAAGATAAAGAGGCGCAACGGACCGCCCGCCTCGAGAACATTCTAGGCGCGATTCGTAACAACGCAGACCAGATCCCGGAACTGAAAGACCGGCTCGCTGAGCTGATCAAGGAGTGGAAGTGAGCAGTCTGCCCCCAAAGAACATGTTCGAGATCTTCTCGCAAGGTCTCTTCGAAGGAGTGAAGCCTATGATGCTCATTCGTGACCACCTGGTCCGCCATCCCGACCGCTGCACCCACCAGGCCATCTGTATGCCGGTCTGCCCCACGAGTGCCTGGCTCTCGACGCCACCGTACAAGTTCGATCCCTCACGCTGCCTGGAAAGCTGCCGGCTCTGTCTTGATGCCTGCCCTTCGCAGGCGATTTATGCTGTGTTCAAAAAGGGCGAAAAACTGTTGGAGCCGCAAAAGAAGTAGCGTGAGCCGGCCGGCCGTCGCGCGGTGCGCCACCCACGGCAGGAGAGAAATTCGAGCTCGCGGCCCAGCCTCAACGGTATATCAGTGCGTGCACGGGCAGTCCGTAGACCACTCGTGCACGCTAGGACCTGTCTCGTATCGACCTTCTCAGCGCTGGCAGCAGCGAAAGTAGGGCAAACAGCCCCAGCGCAATCAGAACCATGTCCTGGAGAGAAAGACTTCCGTCGCTTTTCAGGGCCTGCCCGGCAACAACTCCCCCCCACACCAGATTGTAAACGCAAGCGACCCACGGGCCCCACCACCGCAGACGCCATAACCCGACAGAGGCAAGGGCAGCCCCTCCGAATTGGACCGACACGACTCCCACCTCGAGCAGCAGGTGTCTGAGTCCTATCGTGCGAGGATTCACCAGAAGTCCCAGCAACGCAAGGACCGCCAGACCCATGGCCGGGGCAAACCATGCGGCAACTGCTCCATACAGCACCGCGAGCAGTCGGATTGTCCAGGGCTCCGCGACAGATTTCACGGCGGCGGCCGACCTCCAGAATGTCGGTAACCTGCAACCCGGATTACACGATCTGCTTGCGGAGTCTGCCCCAGTAGGCTGTGCCGACGTAGCCGCAGGCACCGGTGACAGTGGTGAGGGCCATCACGCGATACACCACCGAGCGCGGGGCCTTGACGTTGACGGTCGGGTCCAGGAGATCCGGCGCCGAGGCCACACGTTTGAGTGTCTCGCCTGCCAGCAGAATCGGCCACATGCAGGCGAGCCGCTGCCGAATTTCAAACCGCGGCAGGGCCATGGTGTAGAGCCAGCCCTGGTCCAAATGCTCCACAGCCTGACGGATCATCCGCAACAGGATGGGACGAAACGTGGGCAACTGCTCCGGCCTGAGCAAATCAGCCGGCTTCAGCCCGACTTCATCCAGCCACTGCGTCGGCACATAGCAGCGGCCGTTGTGGAGATCGCGGGCAATATCTTTGACAATGTTCGTAAGCTGTAACCCCTTGCCGAAGCGAACACCGATTGCCGACATTCGGTCGACATCCCACTTCGCCATGGCCGGCCGATGCGCACAGACCATCCTGGTCCAGAATTCGCCCACGCAACCAGCGACGTAGTAGGTATACCGATCCAATTCCTCGGGACGCTCCAGCGACGACAGGTCTTGGGACGATGAGCCGGGAAACCTGGTCAGGTCCATCTCCATCCCATTGGGCAGCACATCCATCAACCAACGAATGCGCTCACGATCCCCCTGGTCGAATGTCCGATACAGCGCCAAACAGTCCGGCAATCGTTCTAGCAACACACGCTCAGCCGAGTGGGTCTGGTGAGGGAGAAGGCCTGCCTGAATCGCCTGCACAGCTTGGGGCTGCACCTGATCGCCTCTGAACTGGTCGCGAAACATGTTCAGGTATCGAAGACGCTCCGTCCGCCCGATCAACTCGGTGTCGGCGATGGTATCGGCCGCCCGTGCAAGCAAATAGGCCAAGCCCATCTCGTCGCGCACATCCGACGGGAGGACATTCAGCGTCAGGTAAAACGACCGGGATACCTGCTTGAGAATGACGTGAAGGAGTTCGTGCTTGGAAGGCTGAGTAGTCGTGGCCTGACCTGCTTATCTGACTTCGAGTGTCCCTTCCATGCCTTTGTCACGGTGGCTTGGAAGAAACAGGAGCTTCTTGTCGCAATAGAAGGAGTAGGTGCCCGGCTTCGTCGGGGTAAATTGCACCGTCACTGTTTTCCCGGCGCGCACATCCCGTTCGATCGAGAGCCCGGCTGCCTCATCCTTCAAGACAAAATTGTGCGGTGTGATCGACGTGATGCTGGTCAACAGCAACTCAACCGGTTTTCCGGCCCGCACGATCAAGTGGTGCGGGGTATAGGAATAACTGTCCAGGACGACGGTGGCCCGCTGAAGGCCGTCCGCCATATCTACCGGCACTTGGAGCGGGGGCATCGGCGATGCCGGTTCGGCCGCCGCAATCGGCGCTGGGCCCATCACCGTCACGCCGATCGCACCAACCAGGATGGCTAGCCAGCCGGACAAGAGATCTACACGCATGCAAGGTTTCTAGCAGAAGGCTTCAGAACCGGTCAACCGACCCCCTCGCTCCCTGCCTTACCGCGGCGTCGGTCCCTCCAGCCGGCAAATCCGGAACCGAGCGTCTTGACTGGCCTAAAACCTGGTATTATCTGTGAACACCGGGACGGAGATACGATTCCTGCCCCTCGGGGCCAACAATCGGCCCGGCGTTCGGTATAATGACATCCAAGGTTCGTGGCACGCCCTAAGAGACAGACGGGGCACGGACCTCCAAGGAGGAGAGATATGAAGTCGTTGAAGGGTATCGGGTTGCTGATTATTTCGAACATCCTCATTTACCTCACGCTGTCGATTACCGTCAGCGTGCTGGTAAACATGGTGCTGCCGGCCTTCGGCATCGACGTCCGGGGAGTCTTTAGTCAAGAGTTGCTGGTCTGGTCGCTGGTCATCGGATTCGGCGGCGCGTTCATCAGTTTGCTGTTTTCCAAACAGATGGCGCGAGCCATGCTGGACTGCACCCAGATTACGGAGCCCCGTACTCATGCGGAGCAGGTGATTTACGGGTCGGTGCGGGAAATTGCGGAACGTCTTCAGATCACCATGCCGGAAGTGTGGGTGTACGAGTCACCGGACCCCAACGCGTTTGCGACAGGGCCCAGCAAGAACAACGCAATGGTGGCGGTCTCGACCGGCCTGCTGGCAAACTTGCGGGAAGATGAAGTGAAATCCGTCCTCGCGCACGAAATGGGGCATGTATTCAACGGCGATATGTTCTCGACGACCGTCCTGGCCGGGTTGATGAACACCTTCGTGCACTACATTAGTCACTTCGTCTACCAGATGGTGGCGCAACCACAAGGAGGCGATCGGGAGGAGGGCCAGAGCGGGAGCCCGATTTTGGGCTTTGTGGTCTATCTCTTTTTGCAGGTTGTGCTCTCGATCCTCGCCATGATGGTCGTCAGTTGGCACTCCCGTCGCCGAGAATATGCTGCCGATGCGTTTTCGGCCAAGGTGTACGGGAAGGACTCGATGATCAAGGCCTTGCAGGCAATCGACCGTTGGGTCAACCGCGCACAGTTCGAATATTCAACGCAAGATGCTCTGGCCACGATGAAGATCTCCGGCAACACCTCGGGATTCTTGCACTTGCTGGCGACCCATCCTCCGATTGAGGAGCGTGTCGCGGCGCTGGAACGTCTTTAACCGAAGGAGTTCATACCATGCCGATCTATAGACCGACATGTTCATGGAAGGTTCTGGTCCTTGGGCTCGCAGTGGGTCTTGGGCTTGGCGCCGTCGCGATGGGCCTCGGTTCGGTGGATGCGGCACAACAAGGAGCAACACGCATGGCAGCCAAAGCTTCAAGCGTCTATGATTTCACCCTGAACGACATCGACGGGAAACCGGTTTCACTGAGCCAATACAAGGGAAAGGTCGTCATGCTGGTCAATACCGCCAGCTTTTGTGGAAATACCCCGCAGTATGCCGACCTCGAAAAGATGTACGAGACATACAAGGACAAGGGGTTTGAGATCCTGGCCTTCCCGGCCAATAATTTCGGCCAGCAAGAGCCGGGCAGCAATGAGGAGATCAAGGGATTCTGCCTGACCAAGTACAGTGTCGGGTTCCCGCTCTTCAGCAAAATCAGCGTAAAGGGGGGAGACAAACATCCGCTCTACCGCTACCTCACCGAACAAAGCCCCTTCCCCGGCGAAGTGGAGTGGAATTTCCAAAAGTACCTGGTCGATCGTTCGGGCAACGTCGTGGCCCGCTATCACCACGGCACGAAACCGCTCGCGCAGGAGATCGTGAAGGATGTCGAACGGTTTCTCGCGAAAAGCTGATCGCCGTCAGGTCTGTTTCTCGAAACTGATATGCGCACGATACTCTTGGATGGCCGCAGTCAATGCGGCCTTCCCAAGAGGAATGTTGGCATCCAGCGCATCCTCCACACCCTGATCATCGATCACCACGTGATACCGATCCTGAATGTTGGTGCGCACAGCCGTGCCGTCCTTGAACGTACGGGGCATATAGATTTCCGTCCACACTTCCTTCTCCACTAAACACACATCGCAAAACCGTTCATACAACAGCGTCAACTTCTCCGCATCGGTTTCTTTCATGCCCCTGCTCCCTGATGACAATCGCCTTCCCGCGCGCGCCGGCACGCGCGGTGGGTGCACGTTAGACCAAGCGAGGGATGAGTTTCAACGGGAGGACGGTTCAGACGCGGCCGGCAGGACATCCGAAGACGGTTGGTCGGTGACCACAAACCGCATGGTGCCGACTTGGTTCACGGCATGAAACGGTTGCTGCCCCAGCGACGTAATGTAGAGCTTCACCAGATAGGTGCCGGCCGACCAATGCGGCGCCGGCTTTTTGAACTCCAGAAACCCGTACCGCTCATGCCCCGGCACTTCCAAACTATCCTGGACGACGACGGTCTCTCCCGCCTTCCCATCGGCACCGAGCGCAAACACTTGCGCTGCGAACTGAGCCGGATCCTCGAGCGGAGCGACCTCGAACACAATGAAGACCGCCGGCGTATCGGTCGTGAATACCGTCGTTCCGGGGGCGATAGGTTTCAGCCGCGGGTCCTGCGTGAACCAGCCTTTGCGGCCGAACGTGTCCCATTCCACCTCATATCCGCGCGCCATCTTGATCCAGGTGAACAGCGATTGCGGGACACCCTTTTGTTGCACATCCAGCGACGGCGTTTCCGTCGGCTCGAACTCCGTCGTGACTTGTTCCTTCGGAACCATGAGATCGCGCCCGTCGACGCCCGTCTGCCATCCTCCCAAGATCGATGCGGCACACAGAGCGATGGCGAATCGACGGGAGACTCGTCGCCCCTGCCGGCGAATCACGCCCGCCCCTCGTCTTGTCGTCAGGACGTCCATAGACTTATGGTAACCACTGCAAGAAGGAGGGGTCAACCGGCCTGTTGGGATTCGATCGAAACAGGGTCAAACCGGGCGGCTTTGATATAATGCCGCTTATTCAACCGACACTCCGCTGCACCAGGCACTTGTGGCCGTGCAAGGTCCCATGAATCATTCAACAACCGCCTCCCTCCCGCCTTCATCTTCTCAGCAGCGTACCGCTTCGGACGAGACGGAGACCTCGGAAAGCGAGGCGAAAGCCAGGGGGCGGCGATACGGCGTCGGCGATGCGGCCTGTCAAGCCGCGGCGCAAGGCGGCGGGGAAAATTATTTCTCGGCGTTCGCCCTACTCCTGCATGCCTCTCCGTTCCAAATCGCCATCCTATCGGCCCTGCCTCAATTCGTCGGGGTGGTGGCGCAACTCGCGTCGGTGAAGTTACTGCAGTATCTCCGGATCCCGAGCCGTCTCCTCATTGCCGGAGGCCGGGCACAGGCGTTTTGTTGGCTCCCCATCTTGTCGCTCCCGCTGATCGCCCCCGACCAAGGCGCATGGTTGTTGATCGGCTGCGCCATGCTCTATTTCGGCTTCGGCCATGTGACCACTCCGATCTGGAACAGCCTGCTGGTCGACGTCGCGGACGCCGAGAGCCGCGGCGCCTATTTCGCCAGGCGAGCCCGCACCACGGCGCTCACCAGTTTTCTAGCCTTAGGGCTGGCGGGGGCGATCCTGACACTCGGGCAACGATGGGACATGAGCTGGATCGGCTTTCTCGTCATTTTCCTCGGCGCCGCGGCGGCACGTCTGGGAGCCACCGCCTGCCAGACCCACGTCTCGCGGCTGATGCCGGCGCACCGACTGGAGGCGCCGTACGGATTCCGGCACTTCCTCGCCAAGGCCGCGAGCCGCGACTTTCGCCGGTTTCTCATCTTCTCCGGGCTGATGCATTTCGCGGTGCTGCTGTCAGGGCCGTTTTTTGTGATCTATCTCTTGCGAGACCTGCACTGGTCTTACCTGCAATACGCCGGATGGATGGCGAGTAGTATCTCGGCTCAATTCCTCACCCTTGGGCCCTGGGGCCGGATCGGCGATCGCTACGGCAACAAGACCTTGCTGACGCTGACCGCCTCGGCAGTGCCCTTTCTGCCGATGGGCTACCTCTTGAGCGAACACTATCTCTTGCTCCTGGCTGTGAACTTCTTCGGCGGCGTGATCTGGGCGGGGCTGTCGCTGGGCCTGCAGAACTACGTATTCGACTCGTTACGGTCTGAGGAGCGCACCAGGGGAGTGGCGCTGGCCAATGCCACGAATGCGGTGGGATGGGGGCTTGGGGCGCTCACCGGCAGTTGGCTTGCCGCCCTGATGCCGGGAGACCTCTCGCTCGGCTTGTGGCACCTCACGCCGGCCTCCAACCTGCCGTTTCTATTCTGCCTCTCCGGGGGATTGCGACTGGTCATTGCCGTGAGCCTGCTGCGCACATTCGCCGAGCCACGCAGCACTGTCTCCTCGCCGCAGGGGCATGTGGTGTGGGAACTCCCCTTCCTCAAGCCCCTCACGGCGCTGCTGCCCTGGAAGCACCCGCGCGTTGTCCCCTAGACGATGCACCGCTCGAACATCTGCACTACATTCCCGCCGGTCGACGCTCGCCCTCTTCCTGTTTCAAGCGGTCGAAGCCACGATCCGCATTTCCCTTGACCTGCTCTGCAGACGGTTGAGCCATCGGCTTCGGCTTTTCACTCGCACAGCCAGCCAGCAACCCCGCTACGACAGCCAGACCTCCGACCATCACGACGCCCAGAGACCATGCAGACCTCTTGCTCTGTGTCTGATCCATTCCACACCTCCTTTCATTGACTAGCCCACTGCCTCCACCGTCGATCACGCATTATGGGATAGTCTCCCTCTCCGCTCAATATGAAATCGTGACGGCGCGCATCACGTTGACTGCCTTTCACAAAGGCGTTATCCTCCGCGACGACATAACGATGCCCCAAGCGGAAAGGAATGCGATGTCCCTCCATGACCGTCTCAGCGAAGATCTCAAATCGGCAATGAAATCGCGCGATCAGCTGCGCATCGACGTGATCCGGATGATTAAAGCTGCCGTGCAATACAAAGAAGTGGAACTGAAACAGGATCTCGACGACGCCGGAATGAGCCGCATCATGACCACGCTCATCAAGCAACGCAAGGAAGCCGCCGAACAGTTTGAAAAAGGCAACCGTCAGGACCTCGCCGCCAAAGAACGGCAGGAAATTACCATCATCGAGGGCTACCTCCCCGCCGCGCTCTCCGCCGACGAGATCGCACAGATCGTCAGTGTGGTGGTGGCCGAGTCCGGTGCTTCTTCCATCAAAGACATGGGACAAGTCATGAAAACGGTCATGGCCCGCCTCGCCGGCCACTCCGTCGACGGCAAAGTCGTCAGCGAGCTGGTCAAAGCCGCCCTTCAACGGTAGGCGGCCTGCGGCCGCACTTAACCTCTGGGCCCTTTCGGCCGATACTGAATCCAGCCCGGGCGGCGGCCCTGACGCCCGCCCATGCCTGAGCCAGAATCCCTGACGCAGCCGACGCCACTTCAGCGGGATGAGGCACCCCATGAGCATTCTCATCGTCGATGACTCCCCGGACCAGCAACTCCTGCTCAAAACCATTCTGTACAAGGCCGGCCATCAGAGCTTGCTCATCGCCGACTCTGCGACCTCGGCCTATACCCAACTCGGCATCGACCAACCGCAGCACAACCCCCAAGCCGTCGATTTGATCCTCATGGATTTTCTGATGCCGGGCATCGATGGGGTTGCCGCCACCCGGCACATCAAGGGCCTGGAAGCCTTGCGGGACATTCCGATCATCGTGGTCACCGCCAAGACCGCCATGGGTGACCTGCAAGCGGCGTTTTCCGCCGGGGCCATGGACTACATCACCAAGCCGGTCACCAGCACGGAATTGCTCGCCCGTGTCAACTCCGCCCTCATGCTGAAACAGGAGATGGATTGCCGCAAAGCCCGCGAGGCAGAACTCCGCCGCAGCAATGACGAGCTGCAACGCGCCCTGCGGGAAGTGAAAGTCCTGAAGGGACTTGTGCCCATCTGTGCATCCTGCAAAAAAATCCGCAACGACCAGGGGTTCTGGCAGCAATTGGAAGAATATATTCAGCAACACTCCGAGGCTGAATTCAGTCACGGTCTCTGCACCCCGTGCATCAAAAAGCATTACCCTGGTGTTTACCCAGACTAGCTGCTAGCATCGGCGTACGATACATTTTCAGGGGGACTGACCATGGGTATCCTGATCGTCGATGATTCGACAGACGATCGTCTGTTGATCCAATCCATCCTCGCCAATGCCGGGTACGAAGAAACGTTCGTTGCGGAATCCGCTGCGGCCGCCTTTCGTCTGTTGGGCCTCGACGGGATGCGGCAAATGGCCGGACGGGTGGATTTGATCCTGATGGATATCGTCATGCCCTCCACCAACGGGATCGAGGCCTGCCGGCAGATCAAGGCGGTGGAGCGCTATCGGGACATCCCCATCATCATGGTCACCGTCAAAACCGATCCCGTGGACCTGCAGCTGGCCTTCGCGGCCGGCGCCATCGACTACGTCGCCAAACCCATCAGCAAAATCGAATTGCTGACCCGTGTACGGTGCGTTCTCCGGCTCGTCCATGAAATCGAACGACGCCGGGCTCGGGAGCAGGAACTGCTGGAAGTCATGCGCCAATTGCAGGAAGCCAATCAGATGCTGTTGCGGCTGTCCTGCCTCGATGGGCTCACCGGCATCACCAACCGACGGCAATTCGACGACTTCCTCGATCAGGAATGGCGGCGCGCGGCGCGCGAATCCACGCCGCTGTCGCTCATCATGCTGGATATCGATTACTTCAAGACCTACAACGACAGCCACGGGCACCAGGCCGGGGACGAATGCCTCCGCCAGGTCGCGCAACTGATATCCAGCCACGTCAATCGTCCGGGCGACTTAGTCGCGCGGTACGGCGGCGATGAGTTTGTGATCGTCCTGCCGGGGACCACCGTCGACGGCGCGGCGCAGGTCGCAGATACACTCAGGCGGAAAGTCTGTGAAGCGGAGATGAAACATCCGAACGGCGATCCCGTGACCATCAGCCTGGGATTCGCGTGCACGGTGCCCAGTCGCGTCGCCGCCCCGACCGACCTGATCCGAGCGGCCGACCAGGCGCTCTACCAAGCCAAACAGGAAGGGCGCAACCGGGCCAAACAAGCCGGAGTGCTGACCCTCGTGCATCACACCCATAAAGATTGACGGCGCCTCGGCGTCGCGACGGCCGCTCCACGACTCACCCAGCCGCGACGGAAGACCGCCATCACTGACCGCAGGCGAGCGGACGACGACATGGCCAAACGCATCCCGCACACGAGACGCACGACAGGCACCACACCCAAACGCACCCTTCGCACCGCTCCCCGCCCCCTCACCGCACTCCAACGCGAGCAAGCCGCCCGCCGACGCGCCGAACGGGCACTCGAACGCGCCTCCAAAGAATTGCAACACCGCGTGGAAGAGTTACAACGCGCGAAAGACGCCGCCGATGTCGCCAATCGCGCCAAGAGCGACTTTCTGGCCAGCATGAGCCATGAAATTCGCACGCCCATGAACGCGATCATCGGCATGGCCGATCTGCTCTGGGACACGACGCTGACGCCGGAGCAACGCAAATACCTCCGTATTTTCCGACGGGCCGGTGCCAGCCTCTTGAGCTTGATCAACGATATTCTGGACCTTTCGAAAGTCGAATCGGGTCGGCTCGACCTCGACAGCATCGACTTCGATCTGTCGGAACTCATCGACAAGGCCAGCGAAATGCTGGCGCTCAGGGCCAACGAGAAGGGCCTCGAACTCGTCTGTCACCTCGCAGGCGACGTGCCCTGCCATCTCATCGGCGACCCCAACCGCCTGTACCAGATCCTGCTGAACCTGCTCGGCAACGCGATCAAATTCACGGAGCAGGGCTCGGTGGTGATGACCATTACCAACGACCCCGAACGCCGGACCCCGGGCGCCATCCGATTCTCCGTCACCGATACGGGCATCGGAGTCCCGCAGGACAAAATCACCACCATCTTCGATACCTTCACCCAGGCACATAGCACGATTGCCCGCCGGTACGGAGGCACGGGGCTGGGACTCTCGATCTCGCAGCAGCTGGCCGGGCTGATGGGCGGTCGCATCTGGGTCGAGAGCACCCTGGGCAAGGGCAGCACGTTCCATTGCGCCGTGCAACTCGGCGTCCAGATCGATCCCCCACCGTCCAAGGCGACGGGGGCCATGAACCTCAGCGGGGTCCGCTGTCTCGTCGTGGATGATTACCCGACCAATCGCTTGATCCTGCGGGAGACCCTCTTCGCCTGGGGCGCGGATGTGGTCGAGGCGGACAGCGGCGAACAGGCGATGGAAGCGTTCGAAACCGCGTTACACTCCGGAACACGGTTTGACCTGTTGCTCCTAGACTGTCGAATGCCCGGCATGGACGGATTCGAAGTCATCGAGCGCCTCCACGCGGATCCGCGGCTCAAGGACCTGACCATCATCATGCTGGCCTCAGACCGCTGGGCGGACGACATTGCCAAAACTTATGACCTTGGCCTGGGGGGGTATCTGGTCAAGCCGATCCGGCGGTCCGACCTTCAGCAAACCATCAGCATCGCCTTGGGACGAAGCAAGCGCGGCCTGCCTGCCGCCCCATCGAGCGCGCCCCCTCCGGTCGCACCACAAGGGCGCTCCTTGCGGATCCTGCTGGTGGAGGATTCACCAGACAATCAGGTGCTGATCCAGTCGTATCTGAAGAACACGACGCACCGGATCGATCTGGCCGATAATGGGCAGATCGGCGTGGCCAAGTTCCAGAACGGACACTATGACGTGATCCTCATGGATATGCAGATGCCGGTCATGGACGGGCTGACAGCCACCAAGACCATTCGGCGCTTGGAACAGGAACAGGGCCTCCCCGCAGTCCAAATCGTCGCCTTGACCGCCCTGGCGCTGAAAGAGGAGTCGGCACGCATCTTCGAGGCGGGATGCAACGCCCACATGACCAAACCGCTCAAACGAACCACGCTGCTGGAGTTGCTCGCAGCCTACGAAAAGACACGCGCCCAGTGATGCCGACCAGCCCTGACAGCCATCAGACCACCATCCTCGTCCAGATCAGTCAGGACCTCGAGGCCATCGTCCCTGGATTTCTCGCCAACCGCCGGCGAGATCTTGCGACGATCGAGGCCTGCCTGAAGCAGGGGGACCTCACCACGATCCGCCTGTTGGGGCATCGCATGAAGGGCGACGGCGGGGGGTACGGCTTCGATCAGATCAGCACAATCGGCGACCGGCTTGAACAGGCAGCCATCGCACAGGATCCCGTGTCGGTCGCCGCGGAAGTGACCCAGCTGACCGACTTCCTTGCGAGGGTCTCCGTTATCTACACCCCGTAGCACCACCGGCCTCCTGCATTCTCGCCCTACACTTCGACCGGCTCCCTGGTCGGAATCGGCAATCGCAACGTGAATTCAGACCCCATTCCCACCTTCGTCTCGACCGCAACCGTTCCCCCGTGCGCCTCCACAATGCCCTTCACGATGGCCAGTCCGAGTCCGGTGCCGCCGGAATCCCGCGCCCGCGCCTTGTCGGTGCGGTAGAAATGTTCAAACAAATGGGGTAGGTGCTCCGGTTCGATGCCATGCCCCGTATCCCTCACGGCTATCTCGACACGCCCCTCCACATGCCGCAGTCGCACGATGACTTTGCCGCCCGGCGGCGTATACCGAAGGCTGTTATCGAGCAAATTGATCAACGCCTGTTTCAGCCATTGCGCATCCCCCGAGACCGGCGGGACCGGCACCGCGTCGCAGGTGAGGGTCACCTGTCGATCCTCGGCCAGCAGCGCAAGTTCCGCGAGGAGGTCTTCCACCAGCGGCTGCAGCAAGAGGGGCTCCAGGCGCACGGGTGGACGGTCCCCTGTGACCTTGGTCAATGTGAGTAGCGACCGGGCCAGCGTGATCAGCTTTTCCACCTGCTCCAGGTTGCCGATGAGGGCATCGCGGTACTCGGCCGTCGTTCTCGCCTTCTGGAGCGTCACCTCTAAGTTTCCCTGGAGAACGGTCAAGGGCGTCTGCATTTCATGAGCGGCGTAGTCCACGAAACGCCGCTGGCTTCGGCAACTTTTCTGAAACCGGTCCATCATGGCATTAAACGCATGAGTCAAGCGATGGAACTCGCGAAAGGGCGAATCCAGCACGAGCCGTTCCCCCAGATCAGCTTCCGACATGGTTTCGGCCCGACGGCTGAGTTGCTCGATCGGCGTCAACACCATCCTGGCGATCCAAACACTGCCGGCCCAGGCGATCAGCATGATGGCGCCGGAGCCGATCATCAGCAGAATCGCGAGTCCGCGCAGAGTCTCCTGCGCGTAGTGGAGGGACTCCTCCGCCTGCAGCAGGTACCGGATCTCGCCCCCTCTCGAGACGGGAATAGACACACGCCGAATGGGCGAGCCGTCCTGCAAGTGCACCAGATCGAACACGGTCTCGCCGCGCGCCACCTGGTCGAGCAACGTCCGGAGCACCGGTGGGCGAGGAACGACGTCGGATCCCTTCCACACCAGCTGGCCGTCCACCGAGAGCACCCTCACCGTATGCGAGGCCTCCCGCAGTTCATGCTGCTCTTCCTGGCTGCGTCCGTTCTGCCCCAAGGCGACGAGTTCGCCCCCGGCATTGCGGATCAGCTCGGGACGCTGCTCGATGATCCGCCCGAGCGTTTCGGCCAACTCCAACAACCGGTGGTCGACATAACGATTCAACAACGTCTCACCGCCGATATAGATGAGCAGGGAAAACGCGAGCAGCAGCCCCCCGACCAGCATCAAGGCCGTTTTTCGAATCAGTCGTCCCAGCGAGTTCACGACTGGGGCTCCTGTTCTTCCAACATATAGCCGGCGCCGCGAACCGTGGTGATCAGGGGCGGCGCAAACTCTCTGTCGATTTTGGCCCGCAGCGCCCGGATATGCGCATCCACGATATTCGTCATCGGGTCATAACTGATGTCCCACACATGTTCGATGATGGCGGTCCTCGTCAGCACCCGATTCTTGTTCCTGAGCAGAAAATCCAACAGGGCATATTCCTTATTGGTCAGGGCGATTTCGGTCCCTCTCCTCCACACCCGATGGGTGGCGGGATCGAGTTCCAAATCCGCCGCCTTGAGCCGCGCCTGTAACTGCGGGCCTCCCCGACGCAACAACGCCCGCGCCCGCGCCAGCAGTTCCGCAAAGGCGAAAGGCTTTGTCAGATAATCGTCCGCCCCCAAGTCCAGCCCCGATACTTTGTCTTGAGTCGTATCGCGCGCCGTGAGGAGAAAGACCGGAGCCGTGACACCGGCATCACGCAGACGGCGACAGAGCGTCAGTCCGTCGATCTGCGGCAGCATGATGTCGAGGATGAACAGGTCGTAGGGATTCACCGTGCCGAAGTGGAGTCCCTGCTCGCCGTCGACCGCCACATCCACCGCATACCGCTCTTCCCTGAGCCCCTTTCTCAAGAATTGAGCCAGATCGGCATCATCTTCGACCAAGAGAATACGCATACGGTCCCCCCTAAGAGAGCACGCGCACTGCAGGAAGGTCCCCACGGACCGGTCGCAGCGCGCACGTCAAACTTATCTTAGTACAAGATGATGGCCGGATTCGATGCGCGGACGTGAGAATACGTCGCCTCGGGCACGTTCAGCACCTAGACGCCCTGACAGAGCGCAAGGGCACGGTCTTGGCGATCGGCAGGGCGACGGAGGGTCCTCCATTCATAGACGGATTCATAGGCCTTGGCGATGCGCGCAGACAGATCCTCATGGTTCACCTCTCCTCGTGAAGACTCCGGCGGAATGACTGCCTGCCAGTTCAGATCGGGAGCCTGTTGCACCTGCGCGGTCGAAGTGGCGATGAGCACCAACTCACGGAACTCCCGATGGAGGCGCAACACTTCCGGAGCGTCGATCGGGCCGTAGATCGTGGCCACGACGGGGATGGCGCTCCTGCGCATCAATGGAAAGGCGGCCGAACCGGCATGGACATGGATCATGTCGAAGGCGGGCGTCATAGCAAAGGCCTTCTCCAGCGCCAGCATGGCCAAGGCATCGGCCAGGTGCCGCTTTGGCATCGGATAGGCTCGCATGGCCAACGGCGCCACAGGAATCAATCTCCCGGCCGTGTGACTATCGCCGCTGGCAAACACCGTGACGTCATGGCCCAGACGGAGCAACTCCTCGGTCAACGACGCAATCGTTCGTCCCTCCGGACCTTCGCTGGACACCGACACGGCTTCATGAAACGGACCGACCTGCGCAATGTTCATGTGTGTTCTCCACTTGTATCCTGATGACAGTTCCGACCGCAGCCCCCAAACGACGCCGTCAGACGAGCTCCGGAGCGAAGACTAGGATAGTGCGAGAAAGATGAAGATTCGTCGAAGAAGGGATGAAGCTTCGGTGAGAAGAAGCGGTGTTGCTCAAGCCCTCACAGTACACTGAGGCGAACGTCGACCGGGAGATGCTCTCACGACGAGGATGCCGTCAAGGCGGCGAAGGTACGGGCGACAGCGGACAGCTGACATGATGTCCGCAATGATGCTGTTTTCCCGAGGGGCACGTGAAGACTGTGCCCTGCGCGCAGTTCGTGTATCAACAGCGCCGGCGGTTGAGCTCAGACATGGAGGATTGCGCTGAACATCATCCCGCCTCCTCCGTCCTATGTCCATCGCGAACTACCGCGGCATAGTCCTCGGCCGATACGCCATGATTGCGCTCATACCAGTCGATGGTCCGCTTCAGGCCTTCCTCCAACGACACCTGTGGCGTCCACCGCAAGAATTTCTCGGCTGCCTGGGGATCGGCCACCCGCACTTGCTCCAATATCCGATCCGGCCTGGTCCCGAATTTGGGCGCCTCGTCCTGTTCCAATAACCGCGCGATGGTATGCACAACCTCGCGCACGGTCTCAGTTCTCCCGGATCCCACGTCGATCGTTTTTCCTTCGACATTTTCCGCAAGAGCCGCAGCAAGGAATGCGTCCACGACGTCATCCACGTAGATCCAATCGATGGCCCGTTGACCGCTCGTCAATTCAGGTGCCTCTCCCCTCAAGAACAAGCCGATCACGTAGGGAATCAGTTTGTTGAGATCGCGCTGTCCGGGGCCATACACCATAAATACGCGTAAGATGACAGCGGGAAATTGGTACAAGGCATGAAACATACGGGCATAGGCACTGCCGGCCCATTTTGAGGCCGCATAGGGAGAACTGGGCACGATGTCGCCGTTATGGGTATCCGGTTCTTCCAGCGAACCGGAAAGAATGAATCTGTTGCAGCCGATGCGTTGAGCAGCCGTCAACAGGTTCACCGTGCTCGCCAGGTTACACTGGAAAGTCGGGACGATGGCGTCCGCCTCGCGAGTGCCCTCCACATGCCCTGCGAGATGATAGATCACATGCGGTTTGACGGCCTTCAGCAAGGACGTCGCCATCGGCAAATCGGCCAGGTCTCCCTGGTACCACTGTATGGTGAGGTGTGAGTCGGGCTGCCGCTCCCGTGACACCGCATGGACATGAGCACCCGCTTCACAGAGCCGAGTCAGGAGACGACTTCCGATAAAACCCGTGCCTCCGGTGACGAGAATTCTCGCTCCGGCCAACTTCGTTACATCAAGCATCATGGCGTTAGGTTCCTTTAGAGTCTTTCAGGCCACCCGAATCTTTAACAATATCTGGTGCCTGCCCCCGATGCACACTAGGAGAACCCCTAGTTGTTGCAGTTCTTGGATGCCACTCTCGCCGACGCTGGCCGCTCACGGGTTGACGTGTGTGAAATGAGGCCGGCCGTTCGAAAACGATGAACATTCGTCGCGAGGAGGGATGAAGCTGCGGTCAGGAGGGACAGAGCTGATCTGGGAGTTGGGAGCGGGATGCGGCCCGCCAAACGAGCCCTACCCGATAAAATCAGGAAGCAGATCGAGAAGAGACGAGGCTTGCTCGTGTCGGCAGAGAATCGAGGTGAAGAACGGTGCTGAAACTAGAACGGTGGTGGGAATCATTCCCTGACTTGAGCTTGCCGCGCACACCAACCACCCCAGGTGGCTTAAATTCAGGGGAGCACTACACTACTTCGCCGGGCGAGTTACTTTGGTTCCTGCATAAGCCGACACTTGCTGATTTCCTCCAACGCGACTGCTTCCGGCACTTCTTCTAGAGTTAGTGTCCCACTTGGAGTGAGCATCCACGCAAGAGGAACGTAATCCACTTTTAGGAAATACGCTCGGTTCGGTTCCAATTTCAAGTCAATGCGGCGTTTCAATATGTCATGCTCCAAGGTGAAGGTCTTCCTGCCTGGAGCGGTGAGATAAGGATAGTATTCTGCTCCGTGGAGTGTGGTGAGGCTGCCTCCATCGACAAATACTTCCCGCGGAAAAACATTCCATCCAAACCATGGGTAGTAGAGATATACGATTGACTGCTCTGGGAGGATTTCCGTCACAGGCTGAAAGAGAGGGCCCGTAGCCTTGGGTTGACAGCCTATGAGCATGACAAGAGCAAACAGGACCAGGAGGATTCCGATTCCCTGATTCAGGACTCTCTCAACTTCTCTCGTCAACCAATGCGATACCGTCATATGGCACTGCTCCTCTGGTTCAGACAACACTTTCTCCACCTCGGGCCTTGCCCGTATTGTAGTCTAGCCCAAGCTCACGGCTTTCTTACCTGTTGCCGAAGTCTCTCATTCCCGAGCTCGACTGATAGGGATCAGGTCTTGTAACCCCACATCTGGGCTGGTCTTCCACCGGTGCGTCGCGGCGGCATCCGCTCTTGGGCACACAGATCAGAGACAGGCCAAATAGACGTTCCGATTCGACGCCCGCGGCCGATGAGCCGCACTCCTCCAGACTCGGAAGAGAGGCGCGGACTGATGAGCCGCCGCATCGCGTAGGCGGAAGAAAATAAAACTACTGGGGGTATTGATCGGGCGCTGCGAGGAAGAGAACTAGCGCCGAGGAAACGTCAACACGACGAAGCCTGGTTTGGTGGAGGGCAGGGGAGTCGAACCCCCGACCCCTACGTTGCGAACGTAGTGCTCTCCCAACTGAGCTAGCCCCCCACAACCAGGCGGCATTATACACAACCAGCACGTCAGTCTCTAGCCCGCATTCTCCACGACACACCGTCATCAAGAATGCGAGCCAGCGGGCTGCGGAAAACGTCGACCAGCGACGCCTGACACACGCATCGAAGGTCTCCACGCCTGCGGATGACGTTGCCGTGAAGCATCTGCGAAGCGCTCGATCAGGGATTCTGGAATCCGACCGCCGGTGCACCAGGCTCCGCCACGACCACCCGCCGCCCCTCGACGCGCAACCGCCCCTCGGCATAGAGTTGGATCGCCCGCGGATAGATACGGTGTTCATGCTCAAGAATGCGAGCGGCGAGAGTGTCCGCCGTGTCCCCTTCGACGATCGGCACGGCCGCCTGAATGATGATCGGCCCTTCATCCACCCCTTCCGTGACGAAATGCACCGTGCAACCGGCGATTTTGCAACCGTGCTCGATGGCCTTCTTCTGCACATCCAATCCCGGGAAAGACGGAAGCAGCGACGGATGGATATTCATCATCCGATTTTCGTAAGCGGACACCAGCACGGCGGTCACGATTTTCATGTATCCGGCCAGCAGCACCAGATCCACTTCGTGCTTCTGCAACACTTCATGGACGGCTCGATCATAGGCCTCACGGCTATCAGGCCGCCCCGCGAAGGGCTTGGGATCGAGCCAGACCGCCGGCGCGCCATGTTTGCGAGCGCGCTCAAGAGCCATGGCGTCCTGCTTGTTGCTCAGCACCACCGCAATTTCAGCCGAGAGCGTACGTTGCTCGATCGCCTCGATGATCGCCTGCAGATTGGAGCCGCGTCCGGAGGCCAACACACCCAACCGCACGAGCCGAGGCGCCTTACCCGACATAGTCGACCACGCCTTCCTCGGTCTGCTGTGCGACCATCTCCCCGATGTGGTAGGCCTGCTCCCCCAACTCGTGAGCCTTCGCCATTACCCGGTCGGCATGTTCGGGAGCCACGACCAGGATGAGGCCGATACCCATGTTGAAGACCCGGTACATTTCGTCCAATGGCACCGATCCGCGAGATTGAATCGCCTCGAAAATCGGGAGCACCGGCCAGGATCCCCGGCGAATCCTCGCGCCACAACGCGCCGGAAAGACCCGCGGCAGATTGTCGGTGATGCCTCCGCCGGTGATGTGCGCAATCCCTTTGATGGGACAACATTCCATCAGCGACAGCACTTGCTTGGCGTAAATCCGCGTAGGCGTCAGCAAGGTCTCACCAAGCGGCCCGCCCAATTCCGGCACGACCGTTCCGACGGTCAGGCCACTCCCTTCCAACAGCACCTTCCGCACGAGGGAAAAGCCGTTGCTGTGGACACCGCTCGAGGCCAACCCGATGACGACGTCACCCGGCACAATCTGCTTTCCATCGATGATCTTCGGTCGATCGACCACGCCCACGGCAAACCCGGCCAAGTCGTATTCACCCTCGCCATAAAATGAGGGCATCTCGGCGGTTTCGCCCCCGATCAACGCACAGCCGGCTTGACGACATCCGTCGGAGATCCCCTTCACCACCGCGGCCGCCGTCGCAATCGAGAGTTTTCCGGTGGCAAAGTAGTCGAGGAAGAACAACGGCTCCGCGCCGCTCACGGCAATATCGTTGACGCACATGGCAACGAGGTCGATGCCGACCGTGTCGTGTTTATCCATGAGGAAGGCGATCTTGAGTTTCGTCCCGACACCGTCCGTCCCGGACACCAACACCGGATCCTGGTAACGATTGGCCTGGAACCGGAAGAGGCCGCCGAAGCCGCCGAGATCGGTCATCACCTCAGGGCGAAACGTGGCGCGCACATGCGGCTTGATCCGTTCGACGAATGCATCGCCGGCATCGATATCGACCCCGGCATCACGATAAGTAGTCATAGGGGCCGCATCTTAACGAGCCGACTGATAGTGGGTCAACAACAGTCTCATGCACTGGGACGCTTCGCGAGTCCATCAGACGTCAACACTGGAAGGGCTGCTCAAACAGCTCATCCAACGAGGCCGCAGGCGAGAAAGAACCGGAAGCGTACCCTCTGGGGTACGTTGAGGATCGATTCGAGCCGAGAACGACGTTGGGGAGCTGTTTCAGTGGCCCGGTTACATTTCGGGGCGCATCTCGACATCCAGCAACTTAATCTTCCGATGCAGATGGCTGCGCTCGATTTTGAGGTCTTCCGCCGTGCGGGAAATATTCCAGTGATGTTCGCGCAACTTCCGTGCGATGAATTCCTTTTCAAACGCATTCCGCGCGTCGCGGAGCGAATCATAGGGTCTGGTCAGCAACGTATTGACCGGTTGCGCCCCGCCGGCCGCGTGGGCGGCGGACAGTTGGGGACGGACTTGTAGCGCGACGGACGCGTGGGACGCCTCGATTACCGGCCCGGGCACCATGATCATCAGCCGCTCGATCAAGTTGCGCAGTTCGCGAATGTTTCCGGGCCATTCATAGTGCATGAACACCTCCATGGCTTCCGGGGACACCTGCTTCAGCTTCAAGCCCTGCTCTTCGGCATGCACGCGCAGGAAATGTTTCACCAGCAAGGGAATATCTTCACGGCGATCGCGCAAGGTGGGCACGACAATCGGCACCACGTTCAGCCGGTAGAACAAGTCCTCGCGGAACGTCCCCTTGTCGATCTCCTGCAAGAGATCCTTGTTCGAGGCTGCCAGGACGCGCACATCCACCTTGATCAGCTTGGTCCCCCCCACGCGTGTGAACTGCTGTTCTTGCAACGCCCGCAACACCTTGGCCTGGGTGCTCAGACTCATGTCTGCGATCTCGTCGAGAAACAGGGTGCCGCCGTCGGCCTGCTCGAACTGTCCGCGCTTCATCGTCGTCGCCCCGCTGAAGGCGCCTCGTTCATGGCCGAACAACTCGCTTTCGATCAACGTCTCGGGAATGGCCGCGCAGTTCACCGCCACGAACGGTTGGTTCGCCCGCCCGCTGTGCTGATGGATAGCCCTGGCCACCAGTTCCTTGCCGGTGCCGTTCTCCCCGCCGATCAAGACGCGGCTGTTGGTCGGCCCGGCCGTTGCAATGAGCTGTTTCAACTGCTGCATGGCGGGCGACTGCCCGATCAGTTCGAATTTTCTCTCTACCTTGGTGCGGAGGGTGCGATTTTCCTGCTCGAGCCGATGTTGGTCCAACGCATGCTTGACCCGCAGGGTCACGTTTTCGAGCGAGAGCGGTTTTTCAATGTAGTCGTAGGCCCCCAGCTTAATCGCTTTGACCGCCGTCTCAATCGAGCCATGTCCGGACATCATCATGACTTGGGTGTTCGGAACCAATTCACGCAAGCGCCGCAAGGTCTCCAGTCCGTCCATCTCGGGCATCCAGATGTCCAGCATCATGAGCTCGGGCGGACTCGTTGCGCACAATTTGAGCGCCTCGACGCCGCTTTTGGCCACACTCACCTCATACCCTTCATCCTCCAGAATGCTGCTCAAGGAATTCAGGATGGACACTTCATCATCGACAATCAGAATCGAGGCAGACATAGACGCTCCCGTTAGACCGGCAACTCGAACGTAAACAAGGCCCCCTTGGGTTGATGATTCCCCGCGTGAATCTGACCGTCGTGATCCGTCACGATCCGGCGCACGATCGCCAACCCCAGGCCCGTCCCCGTTTTCTTCCGCGAGAAGTAGGGCACGAACAGCTTTTCCTGATCCTCCGGGGCGATACCGGTCCCCTCATCGGCCACGGTGACCACGGCGCGGCGTTGCTTCGTATCGTACCGGGTCGTGATCCACAATCGCCCCTTGTGATTCATGGCATGGATGCCGTTGTCGCACAGATTGACGAACACCCGTTTGATCTGTTCACGGTCGAAATTGAACGGCGGCAGATCGGGATCGAGCGACACCACACACACGACCTCCCGATGGGCGCTCTCATACAACGCCACGACTTCCTTCACGACATCGTCGAGGGAGTTCATCGTCATGTGCGGGGCGGGCATCCGGGCGAATTTTGAGAACTCATCGAGCATCTGCTTGAGGCTGCCGACCTCATTGATGATCACCTGGGTGGACTCATCACAAATCCGGTCGAAGTCGGGCGCCTTGTCCTGGAATTTCTTCCGCAGCCGCTGGGCCGACAGCTGAATCGGCGTCAAGGGGTTCTTGATCTCATGGGCGATCCGTTGCGCGACTTCCCGCCAGGCCGCCGCCTTCTGCGCTTTGATCAACTCCGACAGGTCTTCGAAAATCACGACGAACCCGAGATCTTTGTTCGACTCGTCCCGCATCCGCGAGCAATGCACGCCCATGGTCAGGAACCGTCCCTGCAAATCCAACTGCCCTTCCAGCGCAATGTTATCCCGCTGGTCCGCCAGCATGCGGTCGTACACGGACTGAAACAGATCGAGCTTGTACTCCTTGAACACCTCGTTGGCGGATCGCCCGCGAAACCGGTCGGCCCATAAGCCCAACATGCGCTCTGCCGAGGGGTTAAAGGTGGTGATGATGCCCTGCCGGTCGATGGACAACACCCCCGCGGCAATGGTATCGACCACCGTCTCGATATAGGCGCGCCGTCGGTCCAGTTCGAGGTTGGATTGGCGGAGCGATACGTTCGCTTCTTCCACCTTGCTCTTGCTGCTTTGCAAGTCGGCCGTCATGCGATTGAAGGATTCGACCAGGGTGCCGATTTCGTCCGTCGCCTTCGCCTCGATGCGGACCGACAAATCCCCCTGCGCAATCGCTTCAGTCGCCTCGGCCAATCGTTGAATCGGCACCGTAATACCCCGCGCGACGTAGAAGCCGAACCAGGTGGCGCTGAACAAAATCATCACGGTGATGACCGCGACCAACAGATAGGCGCCTGCCTTGATGGGGTTTTTCATCGCCTTCATCTGTTTATACTCGGCGTATTGCCGGCCGATGCTCTCCATCTTGCCGAGCAGCGATTCCGGCACATAGGCATCCACCACCACCACACCGTCGATCTCCCCCCGGCGCACACTCGACGCGATCGGTACACCGGCCCTCACCAGCCGACCGGTCTGCGCTTCTTGCACCGACGTCAATTCCTGCTTGCCGTTGATCACCTGCAACACCAGCTGGCCGATCGGCAGATCGAGCACCGCAACCGGCACCTCGGGATCCAAGGCTTTCGTCAGGGTCTCCATTTTGGAGGAAAACACTTCGATGCCGGCCGTGGCATATTCCGTGCGTTTTCTGGCGATCGCCGCGACGAGCAGATCGCGCTGCTCCGGCAGCAACAACTCTTCACGGAAAATCTCATGACTGATGGCCCGGGCGCTGTTGATGGCCAGCGACACGTGCCCCGCATGGTGCATGCGCGCGACCTCATAGGAGTCCTTCATCACATGTTCGATCTGGTCGTTAAACCAGACATCGACGGCTTTATTGACCAATCCGCTGGCGACCAACGCCAGCAGCACCGTCGGAATCAACGAAAAGCCGATGAAGGCCGCCACTAACTTCGCCCGAAACCCGGATCCCACGAGGCGATGCCGACGCTCGAAATAGGCTTTGATGAGGTTGCGCGAGAGGAGCAACGTCAGGACGACGAAGCCGATCAGATCAAGATTGACCAGCAGCAACACAAAGGCATAGCCGGTGCTGGGCAGGAACGAGTCCGATTCCTCCCCGAGCGGAACGGCCATTTGCGCATAATAGAAGGTCAGGGCGAGGCAGGGGAGCAGCAGGATCAGGACGATCCACACGGGCCGGACATGGCGCTTGCGCCGCTCGTGCTCGAGCGATGCGGGCGTGGACGGCTCTGGTTCGCGCAGCACCCCCGGAGGGAGGAGCTTGGTCATGTCCGTCGACTCAGGCATCGCGGCTACTCCGGCTTAGTCCCGATCTGTGCGGGTCTGTCACACTATAACGAATTCCATGGAGAGTCTCAAAAATCGAACCAGACCGATCGGTCGCGCAGCACAAGGCTCGGCGCCAGAGACACGCATGCAAGGGAGAGACGGAACCAGCGAGAGGATAGGCGGCCGGGCCCCAGACGCGCACACAGGATTCGGTCACAGGTTACGGGGTATGGATCGATGGTTTCCCGGAGGTCAGGCTGACGAATTTCATCCTCAAGGCATAGAGCATGTCCTTCATAACCACCTGCTCGTCCGACGTGAGGTTGCCGCGCGTCTTCTCTTCCAACATCGACAGGAGATCGATGATTTCCTTGGCCTGCGGAAGGTTCAACGGCATCGACGGTTGCTGGGGATCCAGTTGCTCTCCCATCAGCATCAACGCCGAACTTCCCATGGAAATCACAAAGGATGAAAAGTTAACCGGCAGATGTCCGGCATGCCCATGGGCATCAGTCTGATGCGCCTCGGCCGGCGCGGCTTCGGGGGCAGAAGGCTTGGGGGCCGCTGCTGCCTGAGGCGCTTCTTCCCCTCGTCCGCGACGGTCGCGGATGACGAACCCCTGTTCCTGCTCTTCCCCCATACCCGTTCCTCCGATGACAGAACCGTGAATGCCGGCGCGTACCCTACCATAGGCCTTGAAGGCGCGCAAGGCAGCAGGCCCCGTTGAAGGCCGGATCAAACTCGGTTAGAGTGGCGCCACAAAAGGAATTTTGCATGTCCGCACGTTTCGATGAAGTTGTCCGTATCATGGCCCGGCTCCGGGCGCCCGGCGGGTGCCCCTGGGATCGGACTCAAACCCATGAGTCTCTCAAACCCTACCTGATCGAGGAAACCTACGAGGCCCTCGACACCATCGATCGAGGCGATTTTCCCAAGCTCACGGAAGAACTGGGAGACGTGTTGCTGCAGGTCTTGTTTCACAGTCAGATCGGCACGGAAGCAGGCACCTTCACCATGGAAGACGTGCTCGAGCAACTTGCCGACAAGTTGGTGCGCCGCCATCCACACGTGTTCGGCGAGGGTGCGGCCGAAATCGCGGCCCTCAATTCCGATCAAGTAGTGCATCGTTGGGAAGACATCAAACGGGCCGAGCGGAAACAGGCAGGCAAACCGGACTCTGTCCTGCACGACATCCCGAAAGCCTTGCCGGCCTTGCTGCGTGCCTACCAAACCCAGGTACGCGCGGCGCGGGTGGGATTCGACTGGCCGGACAGTCCGCAGGGGCTGGCTGCCGTCCTCGACAAAGTGGAAGAAGAGATCCGGGAGCTGCGCCATGCTATCCTGGACGCATCGCCTCTCGCGCAGACGGCGTCCGCTCCCGCAGTGACCCCGACGGCGGCCATCGCGGCCGAACTGGGAGACCTGCTGTTCTCACTGGTCAACGTGGCAAGGCATCTCAAGGTGAACCCTGAGGAGTCCTTGCGACTGGCCACGAATCGCTTCACGACCCGCTTTCAGTTCATTGAGCAGGAGGCCACACGGAACGGCCGCACCGTGCAGGGCCTGACGCCGGCGGAAATGGATGCCTACTGGAATGCCGCCAAGCAGTGGGAATCGCAGGGGCAGGCCGAGGCGAAGCCTACGCCGACCCCATCAACCACGCAGACAGATACCGCCTCATGACGACCGACAAGAATCCATACGAAGAAGGCAAACGCGCGGGGCTCCATCCGCTCCTCGTGCTCTTCGGCGCCATCCTGATCATGTGGCTCCTCATCAATCTTGCCGTGCCCAGCGGCAAACAGAAACAGGCGACCGGCCCGGAGATTTCGCAGGTCGTGATCGAAGATCCCGATGCGGCACCGGTGATGTACAAGGTTCACGCGACGTTGACGGAATTTAATGCCGTGAGTATCGTGGTGCCGGCGCAGGTCACGACCAGTCAAGTCGTCGGGCTGTTGAAACGATTCAAGGACGCCCGGTTGGATCAGAGTCTGCCGTCCATGCTTCCGGCCACCAGCCCCGGCCACAAACTCGGCGACCAGGCCGTCGCCGATCTCTACATCTTTTCAGACCCGAAATATGCCACACCGGAAGTCGTCGGAACCTTGGCGCGCGGCGCCCATGCTCCGGGAAACCTCTACCCGCAGGCGATTCCATTCGAAGAAGCGATGGAACAGGTGCGCGGCCACTACCGTATCGACCTGAACGATACGAGCAATCCCGACACCGGGGCCATCGGATTTGCCGACGAATCCGGCGTGCATAGCAAACACTATCGACGCATTTTTTAGGCTCCTCAGCCGAAAACCCGCTCCAGGAAGGCCTTCGCTATCCCCAGCCCTATGAGGATCGGCAAAGATGCCCCTAGGGGTTTTCATCTTCTACCGCCTATTGTGGTCTCCTGTATGCTTACCCCAATGCCTAAAACTTGTGCAGGCTGCTCAAGGGCCGTTCAGCTGAGGGCCTGGGACGGCACCGAAGCCGATATGCACATGCTTATCCACAGATTCTGTGCGTGGAGGGGATGCGCGTGGCAGGCGCACGGAAGCGAAGAAATTAGGCCCCGAGGCCGATCGTCTGTTTGATCTCGGCTCGCAGAGCCTCCTGCTCGGTTTGAACCCAGGCATCGAGCTGCGGAAAGTGATGGGCGAGCGGACCCGTGAAGGGTGGGACCAAGACGTCGGCGCGGTCCTTCAACCAGCCTTCGGCCTCAGCGATCCGCAGCTTCTCATCCCCGATCTTGCGCGAGAGCAACTTGTTCAGCATCAGCTGTTGGCCCGGACTGCCGGTGACCGTGCCGAGCAGCTTGGTCTTCACATAGTCCAACTCCTCGGCCAGGGCGATCTTCACACGAACCGCATGGGTCGCCGCCCAGGTGGCCCGTTGAATGGAATAGTCATACGAAAACACCGGCTCCCTCGGCTCACGGAACGGGCCGGCCACATTGGAGATCACTAACTGGTCGTTGAGCATGTCCGCATGTCCTCTCTCATCTCACTCATCATGATTCCGACCTGTTGGTCACAGTCGACTGCAGATAACGAAGCGTCCGGGCTGCCGTCTCTGTCCCGTCCCTGATGCAATCAGGCAAACCCACGCCCCGATACCCGGCGCCTGTGATCGTTAACCCGCCGAATCGAGACACCGCCGCCTCCAGCTGAGTCAGTCGGTCGAGGTGCCCGATCGTATACTGCGGCATCGCTCGATGCCACCGGTTCACCTCCACGTACTGCGGGGTCGCGTGGAGTCCGACAATCGACGCCAATTCGTCTCGCACGCAGCGCACCAGCGCCTCGTCGTCCCGCTCTAAGATCGCCTCCCGCCCAACACCGCCGAGATAACAACGCACCGAGACCTCGTCCGGGGGCGCACGGTGGGGCCACTTGATCGAGGTCCACGTCGCGGCAATCAAATCACGCCCCTCGACCCGTGGGACGACAAAGCCAAACCCTTGCAAGCTGCGTCCGACCGCCGCGGCCGGATAAATCAGAGAAATCGTTGCCGTTGACGCGTACGGAATGGTCTCCATTAATCCGGCCGCCAGGGGACTGAGGGGCCGAACGAGATCGGCACTGACGTAAGCCGGCGTCGCCAACACCAACGCCTCCGCCGACAACGCGGTTCCATCAGAGCAGATCACATCGTACATCCAGCGGCCGGCCTGATGCGACCGAACCCGCACCGCCTCTGCTTGTATCCCGGACTTCAGCACGCCGCCGGCCTGCTGAATCCGTGCCGTCATCCCCGCCACCAGATCCGCCAAGCCATTCTTCAGCGTCACAAACATCGTATGCCGCGGTCGACCGTCGGAGACGGTCTGTGCACGGGCCCGGCGAGCCGCCATCATGCCGCGAATCACACTGCCATGGGTCTGTTCCAATTCGTAGAATCGAGGGAAGGTTGCACGGAGACTCATCTGCTCGGCATCGCCGGCATAGATACCGGCCATCAAGGGCTCCATAACCCGCTCACACGCATGCCGCCCGAACCGGCGGCGAAAAAACGCAGCCAACGATTCATCGTCCGTCGACCGTCTCGGCGGAATCAACACATCACAGCCCATACGGGCCAGATCCATCCAAGACAAGAGCCCGCTGCGAAAAAATGGGCCCAGTTGCGATGGCGTAAAGGTCACCAGCCCTTCCGGCAATTCATGCAACTGCCCGCCCCTGAGGACACTCGCCTTTTTCTCAACCGGGTTGGTGTCGATCAGCTGCTCTGCAAGCCCCAGTCGTCGGCAGAGATCCATTCCCCAAGGCTTCTGGGACAGAAACGAGTCGGGCCCGGCCTCCATCACCCACCGTCCGACTCGATGGGTCACGATCTTGCCGCCCCAGACCGGCGCTGCATCAAGGATAATGCAGGAAAGCGGCAGGTCGACGGACGCGGCCTGTTCCAGCAGGGCAAACGCCGTGGAGAGGCCCGAGATGCCTCCACCGACAATGATGACCGACTTAGGAGTGCGCGCCACAGGTAGTGCCGCTAATGAACCAGCGACGACTCGTGCGCCTCCACCACCGACGTCAGGATGTCGATCAGCGGAGCCGAGGCGTTCAGCATGGGTATTCGTTCCAGTTGCAGGCCCTGGGCCCGTGCCAACTGGGTGAGCTCGACATCAATGTCGTACAATGTTTCCACATGGTCGCAGAGAAAACCGATCGGCGCCACCAGCACATGTCGATGCCCTTCGCGGGCCAAGGCCTCCACCGTCTCCTCGACCGACGGCCCCAACCAGGTCTCCCCGGAACGCCCCTGGCTTTGATAGGCGAAGCGTGTCGGTTGCCCGCCGAGCTGCGTAACGACCGCCTGGGCGGTGCCGCGGACTTCCTCGGGATAGGGATCCTTCATGGCGACCACGCGCTCCGGCAGACTATGAGCCGTCAACAACACCGGCACCTGCCCGCGCACGTCCTGAGGAAATCGGTCCAGGGTCCGTCGGATATTGTCGACGATCGCGGCGATCAGCAACGGATGGCGATGCCAACTGGTGACGAAACTGATCGGGGTCTCATCGCCCAAGGCAGCCCGCGCGTCATCCACCTTCCTCACATAGGCCCCGATACTGAGGGAAGAGTATTGCGGCGCCATGCAGAGCCCGACAATCCGCTCCGGGCAGTCCTTCAATAACTCGGCGTAGGCGTCCTTGATAAAGGGACGCCAATGCCGCAACCCGACGTAACATCGGTACCGCGTACCGCCCGAGTCGTTCAACCGCCTCTCCAGGGCTGCGGCAACCTCGCGCATGATCCCTAACACAGGAGATCGTCCACCGGTCATCCGATAGCGGGTTCGGATTTCCTCCACCAATTCGGGAGAGGTCGGTCGCCCACCCCGGACATCCATGAGATACGGCTCGACGTTCTCCAAACAATCGGGCCCACCCATGGCCATCAGCAAGAGGGCGATTGGGGGTTGGGATGCAGACACACTGAGCTCCAGCCCTACGTCTGATTATGTTTTGCTTAATCGATGGACGAGATCGATCGTGGCCGCGACATGCTCCACGGGCGTATTGGGGAGAATCCCATGTCCTAGATTGAAAATGTGCCCCGGACGGCCTCCTGCCCGACGGAGAATGTCCGCCACTCGCCGCTCGATTTCAGGCATCGGCGCAAACAGGGCTACCGGGTCCAGGTTTCCTTGCACCGCTCGATCGTGCCCCACCATGGCCCAAGCCTCATCGAGAGGAATACGCCAATCGATGCCGATCACATCACCGCCCGCCTGTCGCATCGACTTGAGGATGGCCGTCGTCCCCGTGCCGAAATGAATGAGCGGCACCCCTTCATGTTTGAGGCCGTCGAAAATCAATTGGACGTGCGGCATGACATACTCGGCATAGTCGCCGGCCGACAGGCAGCCGACCCAACTATCGAACAACTGCACGGCCTGCGCGCCGGCTTTGATTTGACGACGAAGATAGCCGGTGATCACTCGCGCGAATGTATCCATCAGGCGGTGCCAGACTTCGGGCTCGCCATACATCATCTGCTTCGTATGGATGTAGTTGCGAGAGCTGCCGCCCTCGATGGCGTAGCTCGCCAGCGTAAACGGAGCCCCGGCGAACCCGATCAGCGGCACCCGGCCGGCCAACGTTTTGCGGGTGAGGCTGATGGCATCCATGACGTATTGCAGACCGCCGTCATCCATGACCTTGAGACGGTCCACGGCAGCGCGATCTCGAACGGGATTGTGAATGATCGGCCCTTCCCCCTCGGCAAACTCCAGAGACAGCCCCATCGGCTCAAGCGGCAGCAAAATGTCGGCAAAGATAATGGCCGCATCGAGGTCGAACCGGTCGATGGGCTGCATGGTGACCTGGGCCGCCAATTCCGGCGTCTTACATAATTCAAGGATGGAGTGTTTTTCCCGGAGGCGTCGATACTCGACCATGTATCGACCTGCCTGGCGCATGAACCAGACCGGCGTACAATCAACCGGTTCGCGCCGGCACGCTTTGAGAAATCGATCATTCATAGTGGGGCGCATTGTAGAGGGGCAGTCCGAACAGAGTCAAACAATCTCACGCCCGAAACGACGGAGCGGCCCTCCGCACCAGCACGCAGTCCCGACTCCGATCGCCGCTCGTGTACAAACCTCCTGTGACAGGGTATAAAAATCTCACGACATTTTCCTCCTGATCCGTGTATACTGGCTCCACGTGTGTGAAAGCCCGAGTCTCTTCACTCACTGAGACACAATCCAGTGTCTTCAGCGGCCTGCCTCTCGCATCACTCGCAAGCGCCGCAAAGATGAAGTTCCGCGACTGCAACAGCGGCGCGACCCCTCGGTAACGCATCCTAGATTCGCACAACTGTGGAGGTGGCATGAGTAGTGATCTGCATCCGCTCACCTTACCTGACAATGGTGAGCTGTCCAAAACTGCCGAACAGCCTACGGAACAGGCCGCGAGCCCTTCACCCTGGCTGACCATCCTGCATTGGTTTGATTCATGGGCCGGCATCGAAAACATGAAGACTGATGCTGCCCCCGCCACCGTCGACTGGCTACGGGCCATTCCTCTCATCACGGTGCACTTGATCTGCCTCGGCGTGTTCATCGTGGGATGGAGCTGGGTCGCCGTAGGCGTCTGCGCCGCCTTCTACTTCATCCGCATGTTTGCCATTACCGGTTGGTACCATCGATACTTCTCACATCGTACCTTCAAGACCTCCCGAGCCTGCCAGTTCGCCTTCGCACTGCTCGGATCATCGTGCGCCCAACGTGGCCCTCTCTGGTGGGCCGGCCACCATCGGCACCACCACATCTACTCGGATAAGCCGGAGGATACCCATTCCGTGCGCCAGGGCGGATTCCTCTGGGCTCACATCGGCTGGATCAGCTCGAAGAAATTTTTTCCGCCGCGCCTGAAGAGCATCGGCGACTTCGCGAAGTTCCCTGAACTGCGCTTCCTGGATCGTTTCGACACACTGGTCCCCACCATCTGCGGGTTCGGCATGTTCGGTCTAGGCAAATTTCTGGAAGCCTATGCGCCAAGCCTCGGCACAAACGGTCCGCAAATGTTGATCTGGGGCTTCTTCGTCTCCACAGTCGCTTTGCTCCACGGCACCTGCACGATCAACTCGCTCTCGCATGTGTACGGATCTCAGCGCTACAAGACGGGGGACGACAGCAAGAACAACTTCATCCTGGCCATGATCACCCTCGGCGAGGGGTGGCACAACAACCACCATTACTATGCCGCCTCGACCCGCCAAGGCTTCTATTGGTGGGAAATCGACATCACCTACTACATGCTACGCGCGATGCAGGCGGTGGGCTTGGTATGGGATATCCGTGAAGTCCCGATGCACGTCCGGGAAGGTAAGAGTAAACTCGCCTAAAGAGATCCGGGGGGGGCGGCCATTCAAGCCCGCCCCCTCTGTTCCGGCATTACACCCACTCCGACTCATCCGCCGCCGCAGACTTCCTCCCGTACAACCCCTTGAGCCGATCTCGAATCCCGCAGCTCACGGGATGAATCTCCGCCACCTCAGCCTCTGTCGCAATCCACGCATCCTCCGGAGCCAGCTCAATCCGGTAGTGATTTTTCTTCATCGAGAACCACTCGATATAGGGATGCGGCACCAAATGCGGGTGCGGATCGAAGGAAATCAAACTGGCATCCCCGATCTGAGGGATCTCGACATCCCCCAGCACCTGCCCGGCGAGGTCCTCATCGGCAAACCGGCTGTTCTTGAAGCGAATCACCTTGCCGGCAATCTCCCCGCGGCAATTCCCTGCCAGATACACATCGACCGGTCCCAACACCGCAAATGTGATTTGCCCGACCACCGTCCCGTCTTCCCGGTTATCGAGAAATCCCTCTTGCACCCACCGGCTATTCCCGAACTTCTGCGCCACGTTCCCCTCCATCAGGATCCACCGTCACAGGCTCCCCCCGCGCCGCGGTCCCCTCACCTGTCACCCATGAACCGAGCAAAACCCCACCAAGAATCATCACACTGCCAAACCACCCCTGGGCATCCAGGGTTTCGCCCAAGAAATACCAGGCCATCCAGGCCGCCACAGCCGGCTCCGCGGCAAACAATAGTGCGACTTGCTGGGCCGGCAAGAGTTGCTGCGCCCACATCTGCACCCCGAATGCACCGGTCGCCAGCACCCCGGTGACCACGAGCCCGACCACCAGCACTCGGCTCGGTTCGAACATGGCCGGCGTCGGATGCTCCCACCACATCGCCCCCAACATGGCCACCGTCATTATCACCAGTTGCCAGACGAACAACGACACCGCATCGGTCACTCGCGTATACCGCTCCAAACACACGATGTGCGCGGCAAACGCCGCCGCGCTGCCCAACGTCAGCAGATCTCCAAGGTTGGCGGAGGCTGTGGGTTTAACTAAAAACCACAGCCCGATTAGAGCAATCCCGTTGGCCCCCCACGTATGCAGACCCAGCCTGCGGAGGTAGAGGGGCACGAACACGACGTATAGCACGGTAATGAATGCCGAGTTCGAGGCCGTCGTCAGATGCAAGCCCACCGTCTGCAGCACATAGCCGAGAAACAGCCAACTGCTCGCGATCAGGCTCATCCGAACCATGTCGGCATTCCACGTCAGTTCGCGGCGCATGAGCAGGAGCACCGTGAACACCACCAACATGCCGAGGAGAAACCGCAGAAAGAGAAACGACAACGGGGAGATTTGGTCGAGCGCGGCCTTCGTGGCCGGAAACGTTGCCCCCCACACAATGGTTGTGAGGAGCAGCGCAAGTTGAGGCATGGTCAAGCGGCAGAACGTGATGAATGCTGAGTTATGAACGTTGCATTACACACAGTGAGGAAATCGACCGGACCCGATCTGCACACTCAGCACTCCAGAAGCGGCACGTTCAATCTAAACGCGGTGATTATGGTTTGCAGAGCGCACACTTGCGCTCGTCGCTGGCCCCGGCTTGCTCCATGGCCGCCAATGCACGCTCCTTGTCCGGGTAATCGAACCAACCGCCTTCCCAAAAGTCGCTGCTGGAGACGCTGGACGGCACTTCCGAACAGCGATCCCGGTGCAGTGTCACTCGATCGATCGCTCGTGCAATATGAATCCAATAGACCATGGTACCCCGTCGGATTCCGCCGTGTTCACCGTCAGACTGCAACCCTACCACGCACCTCGCGGGCAGAGCAACGCGCGGAAATCATCGCATCCGCAGCGGCCCTGTGAGGGCAATGAGCATGAGATTATGGGATTCCACCAGCAGGTGGCATTAGGGCAGGAGCTGCCACTCGTCCTTCTCGATCACAGTCTTGACGCCGCTTTCCAGTTTCTTGACGTCCTTATCCTCGAACAACCGCATATACCGTTCGATCCGGTCCGGATCGTCGATCCGCTCCTCCTGCATGACACCGCCGCTACCTTTGTACTTTCGAATTAACAGGGGCATTTCAACCGCTCCTCTAAATGTGGCTCGCGTTTCGACATAAAGTTTGGGTACAATAGTGCAAAGTTACGCATAGGGTCAAGCGTTTCCCTACAGAGAGCGAAACCTTCTCCCCTTATCCAAGGAGTCGGCCATGCCGGTCTACGAATATCGCTGCGAACAATGTACTCACCAGTTCGAAGCCACCCAGTCCATGCACGCCCGACCGGAAGATACGGTCTGCCCCCAATGCAACAAGATCGGCGCCACCCGAATGCTGTCCTCGTTTGCCTCGAAGGTGAAGGGCAGTCACAAGCCCGGATTCGAAGAGATCAAGGCCTACGACATGCTCAATGAACGTATGGATCGGTTCTCGAAGCTCCCTCCCGCCATGGGCAAGCGAGTGGATATCACTCCTGAAATGATGGCGGGCGCGGTCACACCGACGGAAGGCACGCCCCCGTAAACGCCGCAACGCCTTACGACCGCCCCGACCGCCGCGTGGTTTTTCACGGTCGGCGACCGGGGCCCGGAGCAACCACTCAAAGCCGCAAGGAGAGTCGTTCAGCATGGGCTCCCGCATCAGTGGATTGTTTTTCGCCTCCTTACTACTCTTCAGTGCGCTGCCGGCTTCGGCCGAGGTGGCCGGGTCGATGGTGATTGCGGGTCACGGCCCAGAACAGCGGGTTATGGAGTCCCTGGCGCATGCCTTCGAAAAAGCCAATCCTCGCGCCTACATCGACGTCGTCTGGGACGACAAATCCAAACCGCTCGAGATGGTGAAAGCCAAACAGGCCGACATCGCCGTGACGGGAACCTCCGAGAACGGATTCCGGTCGGTCCAGATTGCCTGGGATGGCATTGCGATCATGATCCATCGGTCGAATTTCACCAAAGCAGTGAGCAAACAAGAAGTCGCCGAGCTCTTTTCCGGCAAGTATAAGTTCTGGGCCGATTTGGGCGGACCGGACACCAAGATCCTGCTGCTGGACCGCCCACGCAATGAGAACAACCGCGACGCGTTCGAGCAACTGCTCGGCATTGCCGGCAAGATTCCCGACACGACCAAAGTCGTCGCGAAGGATGAAAAGGTCATCAAAACGGTGGCCGGCACGCTCCCGCCCAACTCGGCCGTCACCTATCTGTCCCTCGGCCAGGCGTTGGAGGCCGTGGCCTCCGGAGTGCCTGTTCGCCTGCTCCCGGTTGATACGGTCGAACCAGAAACGCCTACCGTCAAAGACGGTCGGTATCCCCTGCGTCGGCCGGTGCTACTGTTGTCGAACAGCGAGCCGGACCCGCTCGTTGAAGCGTTCGAACAATTCGCGCTGTCGGACGCGGGACAAAAGATTCTTAGCGAGTCCTATACACCACTTCCCAAGACGTCATCTCCATAATAGGAGGCTTTTATGCGCACTGATCCTCCCCTGTTCCTCGGTTTTGGGCTGACTGTAGGGCTGATTGCCGCCATCGTCGCTCCGGGGCATGCCCAGGAAGGGGCCATGGTGGAAGGCGCCGGATATACGATGTTCAACACCGAATCCATCAAGGGATCTGATACCTCCAAGCTCGAAAAAGATCCGGTCTGCGATCGCTCGAAGCGCCCCTCCATCGGCAAGGTGGAACCGGATGAAGCGAAACCCGGCGATAAAATCGTGATCAAAGGCGAAAACTTCGGCAGCAAGGAATGTTTTCATGGCGTGACCTTCAGCGCCGCGCCCAAGGACAAGATCGACTATCAATTCGTGAACGAGACGACGATCGAAGCCGTCGTGCCGGACGCCAAAGCGGGCATGTCCTTCATCATCGTGGTGGCCGGTGGCGGCAGTGCGCAATCGAAGCCACTCCTCATTCACGCCAAGTAAACACGCTCCGGGGCAGGAGGCCATCCTCCTGCCCACCGCCCCCTGCTCGAAGGCCTCGTTTTAGCCTCGTTCGTCTCGACAACTCTCCTGACCCTGTGCTAGGTTACGCGATCTTTTTGGAGGCGACCCGGAGGTGAGCTGCGGCTCCAATCCTCTCGTAATCCCATCATGTTCCGGAAGATCCTTGTTGCCAACCGTGGCGAAATCGCCATGCGCATCATTCGAGGCTGCCGCGAGCTCAACATCGCGACGGCGGCGATCTATTCCGAGGCCGACTCTTCCGGCATTTATGTCAAAAAAGCCGACGAGTCCTATCTCGTAGGCCCCGGGCCCGTCAAAGGCTTCCTCGACGGTAAACAAATTGTGGAGATTGCGAAGCGCATCGGCGCCGATGCGATCCATCCCGGCTACGGATTCCTCTCCGAGAACGCCAAATTCGCACGACTCTGCCATGCCTCCGGAATTACGTTCATCGGGCCTTCGCCCGAAACCATCGACCTCATGGGCAGCAAGGTCAAGGCTCGGCAAATCGCCCAGCAGGCAGGCCTCCCGATTGTCCCCGGCACCGAAGGGGGCGTCACGAACGTCGAGGACGCGTTGGACTTCGCCCGCCGCATCCAGTACCCGGTCATGATCAAGGCCAGCGCCGGGGGCGGAGGTCGCGGCCTGCGGGTGGTCCGGTCCGACCAGGAACTGCGCGAGAATATGGGAGTCGCCTCGCGTGAAGCCCTGGCGGCATTCGGCGACGGCAGCATCTTCATCGAGAAATATATCGAGCGCCCGCACCATATTGAGTTCCAGATCCTGGGCGACAAACACGGCAACATCATCCACCTCGGAGAACGGGATTGCTCGATCCAGCGCCGCCATCAGAAATTGATCGAAATCGCCCCGTCACTGGTCTTGACGCCGAAACTCCGCGCACAAATGGGCGAAGCGGCCATTGCCATCGCGAGAGCAGTAAACTATGACAACGCCGGCACCGTGGAATTCCTCCTCGACCACGAGGGGCATTTCTACTTCATGGAGATGAACCCGCGCCTGCAGGTCGAACACACCGTCACCGAGCAAATCACGGCGATCGACATCGTCCGCCATCAAATCTCCATCGCGGCGGGGAAGCCACTGGAAATCCGGCAGAAGGACGTCACGTTGCAGGGGCATGCGATTCAATGTCGCATTAATGCGGAAGATCCCCGCAACAACTTCATGCCCTGCACCGGTACCGTCACAGCCTATCTGTCGCCCGGCGGCATTGGGGTTCGCATCGACGGCGCCGTCTACCGCGATTACACAATCCCCCCGTATTATGACGCGCTGCTGGCAAAGCTTACCGTGCGGGGACGGACATGGGAGGAAACGGTGAGCCGGATGCGCCGCTCGCTCGAAGAATATGTATTGCGCGGCGTGAAGACGACGATTCCGTTTATGAAGAATGTCATGATGGAGCAGGACTTCCAGGCCGGGCGGTTCGACACCTCGTATCTGGACACGCATCCGGACCTGTATCAATACGAAGAATCCGAGGAGCCTGAGGACCTGGTGTTGGCGATCTCTGCAGCCATCGCCGCCTACGAAGGACTCTGACCTCTCAGCCACCAGGCAGCACCATCTCAACCCTGTTACGCGAGCGATTCCGCCGCCCCGAGGCCGTCAGCATGGCAACGAAAAAGACCAAGAAAGCCGCTCCCAAGAAGGTATCATCGAAGAAAGCCCGCACTGCCGGCTCACGGACGCCGGCGGCACGTCCCGGTTCGAGCGGGCAGCCGACCTTACCGGAACTGCACGTGAAACCTGCACCGGGAAAGAAGCTCCTCCTGACCGAAGTCGCGTTGCGCGATGGCCATCAATGCCTGCTCGCCACTCGCATGCGGACTGAAGACATGCTCCCGATCGCTCAAAAGCTCGACTCCGTGGGTTTCTGGTCGCTCGAAGTCTGGGGCGGCGCCACATTCGACACCTGCCTGCGGTTCCTCAAGGAAGATCCCTGGGAACGGCTGCGGGCCCTGCGTCAGGCCATGCCGAATACCAAACTGCAGATGCTGCTGCGCGGGCAAAACCTGGTGGGCTACCGGCACTATGCCGACGACGTACTCGATAAATTCATCGAACGGTCGGCAGCTAACGGAATCGACGTGTTCCGCATTTTCGATGCACTGAACGACGTGCGCAACCTCGAACGGGCCATCCGTGAGGTGAAGGCCTGCGAGAAACATGTGGAGGCCGCAATCTCCTACACCACCAGCCCCGTCCACCACTTGGATGGGTTCGTCAAGATGGGAAAACGGCTGGAGGACCTCGGGGCCGACACCATCTGCATCAAAGATATGGCCGGCCTGCTCGCCCCGATGGACGCGTATCTCCTCGTAAAGAAACTCAAGGCTGCCGTGCATGTCCCCATCCATCTCCATTCCCACTACACCTCAGGCATGGGCACGATGTCCGCGCTCATGGCGGTCCTTGGCGGCGTGGACATGGTCGATACGTCCATCTCGCCACTGGCAGGGGGTGCCTCGCATCCGCCGACGGAATCCATCATTTCGGCGCTCCGTGGCACCCCTTACGATACGCAACTCGATCTGCGCGACCTGCAACCGATCGCTGAACATTTCCGCAATGTCCGGAGGAAGTATCGGCAATTCGAAAGTGACTTTACCGGAGTCGACGCTGAAATCCTCACCTCGCAAATACCCGGCGGCATGTTGTCGAACCTGGCGGCGCAACTGGCCGAGCAGAATGCGCTCGATCGCATGAAGGAAGTCATGGACGAAATTCCCCGCGTCCGTAAGGACATGGGCTATCCCCCGCTCGTCACCCCCACCAGCCAGATTGTGGGCACGCAGGCGACGTTGAATGTGCTGACGGGCGAACAGGGCGAGCGTTATAAAGTCATTACCACCGAGACGAAGAACTATTTCCTCGGTCTCTACGGTCGCGCACCGGGCCCGCTCGATAAGGGCATCATGGCTCGCGCTATCGGCGATGAAGAGCCGGTGAAAGGCCGGCCGGCCGACCGGCTGGAGCCCGAATTCGAAAAACTCAAAAAAGACATGCCCTCGACGGCGACCACAGTGGAGGATCAACTCTCCTTCGCGCTCTTCCCGGCCATCGCCAGGGATTTCTTCGAGGCCCGTGAACGGGGAGATCTCCATCCCGAACCGCTCGAACCGGCCGAAGCAAAAGGCCCGGCCGTGGCGCACGATCTCCACCTCGCTCCTGCTGAATTCAACATTACCGTGCACGGCGAGAATTATCATGTCGTCGTCTCCGGATCCGGTCGCACGACCGACGGGCGCAAACCTTACTACATTCGCGTCAACGACCGTTTGCAGGAAGTGTCGCTCGAACCGCTCCAGGAAGTGCTCGCCGGGGTGCCGGAATCTCCAGAGGCCGGCAGCACGTCGAAGCCGAAACGGCCGAGGCCGACCAAGCCCGGCGATGTCGCTCCCCCCATGCCCGGTCGCGTCGTGAAGATCCTCGTGACAGAGGGCGCCCAGGTCAAGACGGGCGATCCGCTCTTGATCATCGAAGCCATGAAAATGGAAAGCCAGGTCCCGGCCCCGATGGATGGACGGGTCACGGCCATCCTGGCCGCCGAAGGGGACAACGTCAAAATCGACGAAACCGTCATCCAGCTGGACTAGCCGGTGATACGCGCGGCAACCCTCATCCGCGTCACGAGGGTTTCGCCGCAGTCTGTCGCGGCCTGGGCCCTTGCGAGTCTGTTGATGAGTGGTTGCGCGACAGCACCAGAGATCCCCCCCTTCTTCGACGCCATCCAACGAATCCCCATCCACACGACCTCCGTGAACGGCCACCGCATCGCCTATCTGGACGAAGGCCAGGGTCCGCCGCTGATCCTCCTCCATGGATATGGCGGCTCCATGTGGCAGTGGGAATATCAGCGCCCCCTCACCGGACAATTCCGCGTCATCACGCCGGATCTCATCGGCTCCGGCCTGTCCGACAAACCGAACATTGACTACCGCCCCCAGGATCTGATCGACAGCATCGGCGGCCTTATGGATAGCCTGGGCCTGCCGACCGCAACCCTTGTCGGCAGTTCCATGGGGGCCGGCGTCGCACTCGGGTTGGCGCTGACTCACCCTCAGCGGGTCGATCGGCTGGTCCTGATCGACGGATTCCCGGACCATGTGCGCGAACGCCTCGTCAGCCCGCTCATGCGACGCGCCGTCAACACGCGTGCGCCTGCCTGGCTGGCCCGCTTCGGCGCATCGCTGTTCGGAACCCGCGCGATGGAAGCCATGCTGAAAGAAATCGTCTACGACCATGCCCTTGTGACGCCGCTGGTGATCGACCGCTCCAACCGGAACCGGCAGAGAACAGACATGATCACGCCACTCCTGGCGCTCCGGGACAGCCTGCCGCTCTGGGAACAGCAATTCGCCACGCGACTCACAGAGATCCGGCACCCCACCTTGATTCTCTGGGGCGAACAGGATCGCCTCTTTCCCCCGCAGGTCGGTCGGGATCTGCAGGCCCTCATCCCCCAGTCGCGCTTCATCCTGATCCCCAACGCCGGCCATATTCCCCAGTGGGAGCAGCCGGAAGCCGTCAACCGACTCATCACAGAATTCCTCCATCCTTGACAGAGCCGGTCACCGGCCATAGAGTGACAGACTGAATGATCGCCAGTCCTTCCCCTGTTCATGGAGACTCCCTATGCTGCCTCATAGTCCGTCGATACGACACGGTGCGCGCCTCTCCCGAGTTGTGGTCACACTCTTCTGCCTTGGACTCAGTGCCTGCGGCACCTTGCCGGGTCACGACAAGAGTGCGTTTTCCTACAAAAACATGCCGGTGGCCGACGGCAGCGCCGTGGCCGGTGAAGGCAACAACATCCTCTTCCAGGGCAAACCCTTGATGCTCACGGGCATGGGGGTCAAGGTGGGCGACAAGTTGCGCGACGTCAAACTGGCCCAGCCGGACTTGTCCATGATTCCCATCAACGAGACGAAAGGGAAGGGGAAGGTACGTATCATCAGCATCGTCCCGTCGCTCGACACGAAGGTCTGTGAGCAACAAACCCACTATTTGAGCGAGAAAAACATGGGCCTGGACCGCATGGTCGAGCTCATCACGATCAGCATCGACACGCCCTTTGCGCAAAAGCGCTTTGCGGAGGAGGCGAAGATCGCGAACGTGACCTTCCTGTCAGACTATCGCGCGGCGGATTTCGGAAAGGCCCACGGCCTGCTGCTCAAGGACCTGCATCTCCTGAGTCGTGCCCTCATGGTGGTGGACAAAGACAATAAGGTTCGCTATCTCCAGATTACCCCCGAGCTCGCGCAACTGCCGGATCTGGAGGAAGCCTTCCGGTTCGCACGCACGTTGGTCACGGCGAGTTGAGGACGGCGTCCACCGTGACGTGTGGTTCGTCTCTCGCGAACGCAGAGAAACGCATCTGGCGAATGGCTTCGAGCACGGACATACAGGAGATATTCTCGATGAGGCCTGGGCTCTGTGGTCCGGCGAGATACGCTTCGCGCTTCACGACATACGGAGACTCATCGAAACATCATGGCCCACTATGATCTACTAGTGATCGGCACCGGTCCGGCTGGGCAGAAGGCCGCCATTCAGGCGGCCAAACTGGGCAAGAAAGTCGGCATCGTCGAGCGGAAACGGGTCGTCGGCGGGGTCTGCACCAACACCGGGACCATCCCCAGCAAATCGCTTCGCGAAGCCGCGCTCTACCTCTCCGGATTCCATCAACGCAGCCTGTACGGCGCCAGCTACCGCGTCAAGCAGGACATCACCATGGCGGACCTGACCTTCCGCGCCAACCACGTCATCACCCGTGAAATCGAAATCATCCACAACCAGATGACGCGGAACAACGTCGATCTCTGTTTCGGAACGGCGTCCTTCCTCGATCCGCACCGGTTGCTCATCGAACGTCCGGAGGACCGGATAGAACATACGGCCGACTATGTTGTCATTGCGTGCGGCACCATCCCGGCCCGTCCCGCGCACATTCCGTTCGACGACCATACGATCATCGACACCGACGGCCTCCTGCTGCTGAAAGATCTCCCCAAGTCCATTACCATCATCGGCGGTGGCGTCATCGGCGCGGAGTACGCGTCGATCCTCGCGACCATGGGCATCCACGTCACCCTGATCGAACGCCGCCCCCGCCTGCTGGAGTTCGTGGACCAGGAAACCATCGAGGCGCTGCAGTATCACATGCGCAGCATCGGGGTGGTGTTGCGGTTCAATGAAGAAGTCGTTTCCGTCGACCGTACTGCCGGGCAACAGGTGATTGTCCGCTTGAAAAGCGGAAAGGAAATCGCCGCCTCCACCGTTCTGTACTCCGTCGGTCGCACGGGGGCCAGTGCCACACTCAACCTGGATGCCGTCGGACTCTCCGCGGATGAACGCGGACGCCTCACCGTCAACGAGCATTATCAAACAGCCGTCCCCCACATCTACGCCGCCGGGGACATCATCGGGTTTCCCGCACTCGCCTCGACGTCCATGCAACAAGGCCGTCACGCCGCCTGTCACGCCTTCGGTATCCCCTGCCAGACCCAGTCGGAACTGATGCCTTACGGCATCTATTCGATTCCGGAGATCTCCATGATCGGCCGCAACGAAGACGACCTGACCAAAAACGGCGTCCCCTACGCCGTCGGCATCGCCCGGTACCGCGAGATCGCACGCGGACAAATCATCGGCGACGAGATCGGCATGCTGAAACTGCTCTTCCACAACAAGACCAGGCAACTGCTCGGCGTCCATGCTATCGGCGACGGCGCCACGGAACTCATCCACATCGGTCAGACCGTCATGGCCTATCAGGGCCAGATCGACTACTTCGTGGATGCCGTATTCAATTACCCGACTCTCGCGGAGTGTTATCGCGTCGCCGCCCTGGCCGGCATCAATCAGCTTCCCAGGCCCTGGACCCCGAGAGCGTGAAGCCACAACGTCCCTGGTGACGCGTATCTCGTATCTCGTAAATGCCCAGATCCATTTCGGGCCATGAAGGAGGAACCGGATGTCGTTTTCAACGCATCTTCGCAAATTGGCTCAACCGGTGTGGGACGCGCAACTGACCCACCCGTTTGTGCTGGCGCTCGGAAAAGGCACGCTGTCGGAACGGAAATTCCGCTACTACATTCTTCAGGATGCCCGCTTCCTCGCAGATCTCGCCAGAGTCTTCGCGGCGGGGTCCTTGCGCGCACCGGATGCCGAATCGGCGTTGCGATTCGCCAAGCTGGCCGAAGAAACCATCACCGTCGAGCGCAGCCTCCACGAAAATTACGGCAAGCGCTGGAAACTCACGCCGCAGGAAATGCTGAACGAGCCGATGTCCCCGACCAACTACGCCTATACACGTCACATGCTCGCCGTGGCCCAAAGCGGCACGGCCACGGAAATTGCCGTCGTCGCCCTGCCTTGTGCATGGATCTACTGCGTCGTCGGCAAACACCTGCTCAAGCATGGCCCTCCGCCTGCCAAACACCCGTACCGTGACTGGCTGATGCTGTATGCCTCACCGGAGTTCGAGGCCGTCCAGGAATGGATGCGGGCCAGAGTCGACACCTGGGCGAGAACGGCCGGACATGAAGAAAAGAAACGCATGGAACAGGCGTTCTTGATCAGCTCCAAATATGAATGGATGTTTTGGGAAATGGCCTGGAACGAGGAGAAGTGGCCGGTGTGAGAGGGCGGGTAGCCATGCTGTCTCTCTCCACCCCGGAAACCAAGCGCCAGCAGCGTTCGGCACGGGAGCGAAGCTTCTCGCCTGAACTTGCGCCACTCCGTGCGCTGCACGGGCGGCGCGTCGAACAACAGGCGCCACCTGCCAAGCAGGCCGCCTCACTCCCCTGCCGAACGAACTCCTGCTAGCGCTTCGAGGGCCTTCCGACAGACAACACGCCCACCCGTGAGCCCACTGAAAGGGGGAGCCAGCGAGAGAATATTATTGCAGGGACAAGTCTCTCCACGCCTAAGACAACGATCAGAGACCCGCACCTCCAGACACGGTGGATACGTCTGTCTCACCTAACCCGCCTTCCGGTATTCCTGCTGCCGGTCGTAGGTCAGCGCCTCCCAATCTTGATCCCGCGTGGAGTCCGCGGACGATTCTTCCACCTCTTCCACCACCGTCGCATACACGGCAATCACTAGGATGAGAACGGTTAAGCCGAGGAGAAAATAAACAGGCATGGTGACCTCCTGTGTTGCTAGTGGTCCTACTCTCATGCTAGTCCCGCCGGCGGCCGGTGGCCACGAGGGAAATACCTGGTTTTCCCTGGCAACATCCCTAGCCCGGATTATTCATGACGGTTCGTCGCGAAATCGCCAAGCCGCGTCGTGAGCCCGGCGTGCGGAGCCGGGAGGACCCGACGCGTACTCGCGCAGTACGGTGAGGGGCGCACGGCGCGATGAAGAACGAGCGCCACGTCTGTGCGCGCCGCCGAGTCGGTGAGGCGGCCGGACCGGAGTGGCGAGCCCGCCGGCCGCAGGCTTGTCGACACAGCGGATCGGCGAGTGCAGCAGCAGCGTTTATGAGTAAAATAATGCGGGCGAGAATCAGATTTCACACAGGCGCCCCCTCGCGGGACGCGTCTCCCTGTGATCAGATGCTACACTTAGCCAAGCATGCAGACGTTTCCCCCACGCCTTCATGTCCTGCTCGCACGGGAGGCACCGGTTGGATTGGTCATCCGCCGCGGGCCGTCCCGGCAGGTCTGCACGATGCGCTGGGACCGACGGACCGATACCGTCACCCTCGGCCAGTGGTTCAACGGCCGCATCTACGAACGACGGTGCGATCTCTCGCCGGATGGAACGCACTTCCTCTACTTCGCCATGGACGGCAATTGGCAGGGCCTGTCGAAAGGTTCCTGGTCCGCGATTTCACAGGCACCGTACCTTAAGGCTCTGGATTTCTATCCCAAAGGCGACTGTTGGAACGGCGGCGGACTCTTTCTCGACAACGGTCGCTATTGGCTGAACGGACATGGAGACGATCGGCAGGCGCGTAGTGAGTCCGGGTTGTTCCGCAACGACAGCGACCGGCCGACCGGCGGCAGGGGCGGGGAATGTCTGAGCGTCTACTACCCACGCCTCCTCCGCGACGGATGGAGACATGCTGAGCATCTGTCGGCCGGAATCACCGACCAATGCGACATCTTCGACAAATCGCTCGGCAACGGCTGGCTGCTGAGAAAATATGCCCATACCCAAGTCGGCGGTCCTCCCGGCAAGGGTTGTTACTGGGATGAACATGAACTGGTCCACACACAGCCGGACATCTGCCTGACACAACCGGATTGGGAGTGGGCAGACCTGGACGGGAGCAGACTGGTCTGGGCGACTGCCGGCCGGCTCTGGACCGGAGTGCTCAACGATTCCGATCTTGTCGAACCCCGGCAGCTGTTCGATTTCACTCCCATGACCTTTGAACGGCATCGCGCGCCGTATTAGCGAACCCTGTTCATGTTGCCTGCCTCTCCCCCTGGCCTCCGCAACAATCTCCCGCATCGCTGCCCGCCCCCTCAGATTTCAGCCCGCATTATGTTAGGCTGGGTCCGTCACGGAATCAGAGCGCCCGCGTCGACCTCAGCATGACCGATACAACGACATCGTCGACTCTGCTCACCGCTCGCGAGATCACGCTTCACCTCACGGGGCTGGTCCTGCTCCTCGGCCTGTTGGGGCTGTGGTATTGGCTCTCGACCGGAGCGCGGGTCGTGCCGACCCTCATCGAGATGTTGAAGGACGATGATCCGTCGACTCGTATTGTTGCAGCGGAACAATTGGGACAGATCGGCCCGGCGGCCAAGGCCGCCATTCCCCAATTGGTCAACCAGGCAACCGAGGACGGCAGCCAGCATGCCAATACGACCGCTTCAACAGCCTTGAAGTGGATCGATTTAGCGGCCTCTCGTCGCGTCATGACTCACTTTGCCATGCGGCTTCAGGACAGCGACGTACAACAACGCCGGACAGCCTGCGCGGTCCTGGGCAGCCTTGGGCCGGTCGCCAAACCGGCCGTGCCCGCGCTGCTTACGGCAACCCATGATGCCGACGCGCTGGTACGCCGCAACGCGCTCATCGCGTTGGCCGGTATCGGGATTCCTCCCGGCCCGGTCGGCATGGCGCTCCTTGCAGGCCTGCACGATTCTTCGTCACTCGTACGCCAGACGGCTGTCGCCCAGTTCGCGTTTACGGTTCCGGTGTCGGAGGATGCGGCGGCCGCACTGACACCGCTCCTGAACGATGCAGACAAAAGTATCGCGACGCTCGCCCGCACCGCCCTCGACAAACCGAAAGCCGGCGATGCGGCACACCTCGAATCGCTGGGCATGATGCTCGGACACAGCAGCGCGCGGGACTATGCCTTACACCAATTGGCGCAACTGGGACCGGCGGCACGCGACGCCCTGACGCCGATCCTGCCTCTGCTCGACGATGACCATCCGCTCATTCGGTACTTAGCGGTGGAAACCCTGGCCGGCATGGGTCCGGGTGCACAACCAGCGCTCGTCTCGCTGAAGCAACGACGGGACTCCGATCCAATCGTCCAGGCGGCCATGACCGATGCCGTCGCCACGCTGGAGTCCGGAATCGCGCCGAGCCCCGTGTCGGCCGCAGGAGCAACACCCCCATGAGCTCCCTTACCATGGAAAAGTCCTCCCGCCTCCGAGACCTGACCAGATTAGGCTTCTGGTTCACCCTGCTGATCGGCTTTCTCCTCCCCTGGGCCATCATGCTGGGGGTGGAGACCTGGGTCCACCAGGTTCCGTTTGCCCGGGCCTGGCAATCATTCACGCTGCATCTGTTCGCCCCCGGCTACAATCTCTTTCTCGTGGGCGTGCTGACGGCCGTTCCCTTCGTGATCCTCGCCATCATGATCCTTCTGCACCTGGGAACCGTCGACAGCCAGCAGGCGTTGATCGCCCGCCGCCGAGTGCTGGGGCTCCTCACCGCGGAGTTGGTCATGCTGACCATCGCGGGATGGACCCACATCAGCGTGCTCATCCACCCGGATGCCCAGGGAGCTCTCGCCTATTTTTACCTTCCGGCCCTCTTGCTGCTCAGCTTACCGGTCGGCTACGGACTCGGGCGAGCCCTGGCGAAAGCCCTGGTACCGCGAGTGACCGCGTAAATCGGCACAGGCTGGACAGCATCAATGACGTGAGTATAATGTGGGCCATGCCTAACGTAGAGATGAGTGGCGTTCGATGATCCGTCTGCTCTGGTGCCTAATCCTGCTCGGCCTTTGGCACGCTCCTTCCCAGGCCGCCTCGAAATACGAAGACAGCGTGAAGGAATTGGCCGAAGGCGTGGCGGCCGAGGCCATCAAATTGAAAAAATCGCGTCTCGCGCTCCTGGATTTCGTCGATAGCTCAGGAGAGGTCACGCCTATCGGCCGGTTTCTCGCGGAGGAACTGGCAACCCATTTGCTGGTGGCCGGGGAGCTCAAGGTCGTGGATCGCAAACTTCTACTTGCCACCATGAACAAACACCGCCTGACGCATCTCGATACCTCACAGGCAAAGGCGGCCAAGAAAGTGGCCAAGGCACTCCGCGCCGATCTCTATGTGACCGGCTCGTACCTCGAACTACCGGAAGGCATCCAGGTCACCGCGAAGCTCATTGGTCCGTATACGGTGTATCCCGTCGGGGCCTCGCGCACAATCGTGCCGAAATCCGGCCCGTTAGCGGCCTTGCTGAAGCCGGCCGCTGCACCCCAGCCCCAGCCGGCAGCGGTAGCACCGGCATCCACAACCCCGGTGTTGATCACCCATGAAAACGACGTGTATACAGTCACCGTCCTGGGAATATCCCGGCAAGACGACCGCATCGAGGTAGATCTGATGTTCGTGAACCGCACGGCACATCCGTCGAAGCTCGGCTGCCAACTGCTGGACACGTACCTCGTGAACGAGCAGGGCGAACAGTGGAAACAGGACGTCGGCCAGAGTCGAGAAGGCCTGTGCACCCGCGGGTTGGAACTCACGCCCAGACGGCAGCAGCGTGCAACTCTGTCTTTTCTCGTGGGCAGTCAATCCCCCAAAGGCCCCGTGACACTGCACTACCACGAGACCTCGCCGCGACCGGATCGGATCATCGTACTGGACGGGCTCACCATCGACAGCCCTGCATCCACTGACAGTGGTGCGTCCGCCAAGCCGGACCAGGCGGCCCCCACACCCTAGATAATAATCTCCGGATCTTTTTTCACAGGGAACCTCGTCATGATCAAACAAGTCTTATCCATAGCAGGCTCGGACTCAGGCGGCGGCGCAGGCATCCAGGCAGATCTAAAAGCCATGTCGGCCAACGGGGTCTATGCCATGTCGGTGATCACCGCCGTCACGGCCCAGAACACGGAGGACGTCACCGATGTGTTCGAACTGCCCACCTCCATCATCGCCGCCCAACTCGATGCTATTTTCGACGATTTCGACGTGGCGGCCGTCAAGACCGGCATGTTGTCGTCAGCGGCAATCATTCAAACCGTCGTGAAGCTCCTCAAACCCCAACAGGTCACACACCTGGTCGTGGACCCGGTCATGATCGCCAAAAGCGGACAACCCCTCCTGAAGCCGGACGCCATCGAGACCATCAAGAAAGACCTTTTCCCGCTCGCGTTCCTGGTCACGCCGAACGTCCATGAGGCCCAACAGCTCTCGGGTATCGAGATCGCCTCGCTGGCCGATGCCCGGCGCGCCGCCAAGATCATTCACCAATTCGGCTGTGCCAACGTCCTCATCAAGGGCGGCCACTTGCCGAAGGAACGTGGGACCGATCTCCTCTATGACGGGCGTTTTTTTCATATCTACAAGGGGGAATTCATCGACACCCCCCATACCCACGGCACCGGATGCACCTTGGCTTCGGCCATCGCAGCGCATCTTGCCCGGGGAAAGACCGTGCCTGACGCGGTCCAAACCGCCAAGACCTATCTCACCGAAGCCATCAGGCACAGCCTGGCGATCGGGCATGGCAAGGGACCGACGAATCACTTCTATTTCTTACACCAGGGGTAGCAGAGGCTATGAGTCGCGGGTTCGGATCACCACTGTCGTTTTTGCTGGCGGGTTGGGGGTGGCTGCTCCTGACCTCGCTCTTAGGACTCGCCTCGTTCTGGGGCATCGTCCACGGTGCCCCGCTTACGCCAGGGCTACGTACGCTCCATGTCCATGGAATCCTCATCGGCGGCCTCCTCCAGCTGATGACGGGATTCGCCCTCGCGGCGGGTGATCTTGCCGCACAGGAAGGCAGCCGTTCAAAGCACCGCCTGCTCTTTTTCGGCATCAATCTCGCCGCCCTGGGATTCACCGTGAGCGCGTGGCTGCGTGAGCCAAATCTGACTATCCTGGCGGGGCTGCTGCTGGCCGCGGCCTGCGTGCCGATGGCACGCCATCTCCTTCGCGGGCTACGGACCGGTTCAAGTTGGACGCCGCTGTCCCTCTTCTTTTTCGGACTTTCGCTTCTCGGGCTCTTCGGCAACCTGGTCCTCGGTGAACTCCTGGCCGGGGCCTGGTATCCAACCTGGCACGGCATCATCCGGCTCGGCCATGTGCATGCCGGCCTGTTGTTCTTCCTTACCTTGGCCGGCGTCGGCACTATTCAACTCGCCCTGCCACGCCTGTTAAATCGCCCACTACACAGCCAGGCATTGGGCCAAACCGTGCTTCTCTTGCTGCCGGCTTGTGCCGCAGGACTTCTGACGGGCTTTCTCTTGTCGTCGATTCACATCCAGCTCGTCGCGGGAGGCTGTCTGCTGGTAACTCTGGCGCTCGGCTGCCTCAATCTGCTCCGCACCTGGAGTCAGGCCGGCCAGCCGGGCTCAGCCGCCACCGATCACCTCCTCACGGCGCTCTGCTTCTTGCTCATCATGACCTCTATCGGTATCGCCCTCGGCATCAACCTCCTATGGACACCACCGGCCCTGCCCTACGGCACGCTGCATCTGGTGGCCTACACCCACACCGCATTTCTCGGATTTTTCCTCCAGGCGGTCGTCGGCGGACTCTCCTACACGCTCCCCCCGCTGCTTGCCGCGCAACGAATCTCGCATCAGAAAAAGCGCACAGCCTACCGGGACATCGTGGAGCAGGTGATGAATCGCTGGCGGGCAGTTCAGGTAGCGACCGTCAGTTTTGGGGCCTTGGGATTGGTTCTGGTCGCCTCGCTGACCTGGAACCTGCCGCTCTCCTCTCCCTGGATTCAGGCAGCCACGTGGGGGAGCCTGGGCTTACTTCTACTTCACCTCACCATGGTGACCGTCAAACTCACACAAGCCATCAACACCGAGCCGGGTCACGAGCGGGCGCACCCCGACGAATTAAAACATTCCGGCACACGATAACGGCCATCATCCCATGGAAGAACCCGTCACGCTCCAGGACAAGGCAGGCGCACGACTCTCCGCCGTACTGGCCACACCAACGTCGCCGACCGACTCGATTGCAGTACTCTGTCACGGATTCCTGTCGCACAAGAACAGCAGCAGCAATCAGGCACTGGCCACCCTCCTGATGGAGAGAGGGATCGCCACATGCCGATTCGATTGTTACGGGCATGGAGACAGCGACGGCCCCTTTGCTACCCTCACGACCACCATCGGAGTCGCCCAGACCGTGCATGTTTTGCAGTATGTGGCCTCCCGAGGGTATCAACGACTGGCGCTGATCGGCTCCAGTTTCGGCGGACTCCTCTCGATCCTTGCCGCCGCCGAGTGGACACAGGCGCACACAGCACAACCGGCAACCGTTCCGCCTCTGGCTTGTCTTGCGCTGAAATGTCCCGTGGTCGACTTTGGTGAAGAGCTGCGTCTTGAGCTCGGCGAACAGGGACTACAAGAATGGAAACGAACGGATAGCATTCCCGATCTTCATGGCGGCCCCACTCGTGTTCCTCTGAACTACGCGTTCTACGAGGACTGTCTCCGACAGATTGCCTACGACCCGGCGCGCAGGATCACCGCCCCCACCCTGATCGTGCAGGGCGATCAGGACGAGTATGTCCCACTGCATCAGAGCCGGCGGCTCTGTGATGCCTTGGCCGGCCCCAAACACCTGGAAATTCTTCGCGGTGCGGATCATCGCTTCACAAAACCTTCCGACTTCCAACACATGTTGACCCTGCTCACGGACTGGACTGTTCGTCACACCACCACCTAGCGCGGCCCAGCCGACCACATGTTTCACGCCCCGGAACGGCCGGCGTCTCGAGGACAAGTCCTGCGACGCTTCTTTTTGTCCCCAACGGGCACCGACGAAGGCTTTCCCCTGCAGTGTCTGCTCCAACTTGCACACCCTCCAAAAATTGAACAGCGCGCATAGGCGAAATCGTCGCAAATCGGCTCGTGTCGCGGCTTTCTGCCGATTCATACCGCGTCATACCTGGCATGCCGGTTGCTCATTAGTCGGATTGATTTTCCCGGAGGAATCATCATGAAGACGCCACGGAGCGTGTTAGTATTCAGTGTTGCCGGTTGTTTATCTTCCACGCTGTGCGCAACAGCCTTGGCCTCGACCGCCGCTGCCGCAGACACCTCGGCGTCGGTGAGCTTGCTGCAGCAACCGTCCCTTCAGGCAACCGTCACCAAAGCCCAAGGCAGTGGAACTGCTCCCATAGTGCCGAGCCCCGCGGCACTGGTCTTAACGGCGTCAAAGGGCAAAACCGCCGTCGGGAGCCTCACCCTCAAAAAATCAAGCTCCGATCAACATACCTACTATCTCAGCACGAACCAGTCGTGGGTGTGGATGAATCCGCCCTATGGCAGCACCCAAACCATCACCTCCGAAACCGATCAGCTGGTCATCACGGCGCAAACCGCCAATCTCGCTGTCGGCACACACTTGGCAACGGTGTATGTCGTCGATTCCGGGCCGAACAACTTCACCAATATGCTCCGAATACCGGTCTCGCTTACCGTGACCGCTGAAGCAGTGGCGCCACCGCCGCCCCCGGCACCGCCGGCCGCGGCCCCCGCACCGAAACCGGTGGTCCTGACACCGCCTCCGCCGCCCACTCCCGTGGTGGCTTCGCCGCCACCCGCGCCGGTTGCCGTACCGCCTCCGCCGGCCCCCGCGCCACCCGCCCCGACCCTTGTGCCGTCATCCGGGATTGTGACGAGTCCATTGGCATTGACGCTGACGGCCGCCAAGGGACAAACCGCCGTCGGCACCCTGGCATTGCGAAAAGGGGGAACGAATCAACACAGCTACTCCCTCAGCACGAACCAGTCGTGGGTGTGGATGAACCCGCCGTACGGCAGCACCCAAACCATCACGACTGAGACGGACCAACTCGTGATCACCGTCCAGACCGGCAATCTCGCGGCCGGTACTCATTCCGCGGTGATCTACATTGTGGAATCGGGGCCAAACAACTTCAGCAACATGCTCCGGATCCCGGTCACCCTGACTGTCACGGCCACTCCGGTGAAGACAACACCGCCGACTCCCCCGGCTCCACCGGCAGCAGTCACGCCGACGCCCAAGCCGGTCGCAGTGACTCCGCCCCCGCCGCCGACGCCGGTCGTGGTTCCACCGCCACCCGCACCGGTTGCCGTACCGCCTCCGCCGGCCCCCGCGCCGCCCGCCCCGACGCCGGTCGCCACTGGACCGATCCAGGCGACACCGGTTGCCTTGAGCCTGAGCAGCACGAACGCGGTCGGAACCTTAACCTTGCGGAAACCGGGCACCGACCAACACGTCTACTCGCTCAGCGCAAGCCAATCGTGGGTGTGGATGAATCCGCCCTACGGCAGCGCGCAAACCATCACCACTGAAACCGATCAGATTGTGATCACGGCTCAACCGACCGGACTTGCCGCTGGAACGTATACCGCGGTGGTGTACATCGTGGAGTCGGGCCCCAACAACTTCTCCAATACGCTGCGTATTCCCATCACCTTCACGGTGACCGGAGGGCAGACCGCATCGGCCAAGCCCGGCACACCCACGCAACCGGCTGTCTCAACACCGCCACCGCCACCGCCACCGCCGGTGCAGACGACCCCCTCGGCCTCGACCTCGACCTCGAGCCCCAAGACTGCGAGCGCCACGGTCAGTTGGAATGCCAACAGCGAGTCGGATTTAGCCGGCTACCGAGTCTATGTCGGAACAAAGTCGGGAAGTTACGGCTTCGTGGGGCCGTTCGAAGTTACCAATCGCACCAGCTTCACGATTGCGAATCTGCCGACCGGCACGACCTACTTCTTTGCGGTGTCGGCATTCGACAAGTCCGGAAATGAGAGCGCGAAATCTGCGGAAGTGAGCAAGAGTCTGTTCTAGCCCGAGCGAGCCCCCGTGAGCCGGAGGGCAGGAGCGCCCGGCTCACGGTCATGGGGCAGGCCCGACCGTCCGGGCACATCGAAATCCCGTGTAGCTGTTACGAGTCTCCGGCGGCAGGCGAAGACGTCCGTACGTCAGCAGATATTTCGGCAGGTCCGACCACGACCCTCCCCGGACCACGCGAAACGAACCGGAAGCGGGCCCTGACGGATTTTTCGAGGGACTGACCTCGTAATAATTCGTTCCGTACCAATCGGCCACCCATTCCCCGACATTCCCTGCCATCTGATACAGGCCGTAGGGGCTTCGCCCCTGTTCGTAACTGTGAACCGGTTTGAGCACCTGACGATAGCTGAATCTGGCACCGAGGCCGAAGTTGGCCCATTCCTGCCGCGGCGCCTGATTGCCCCAGGGATACGCCCGCGCATCGGTGCCCCGTGCGGCCTTTTCCCATTCAGCTTCCGTCGGCAATCGCTTTCCCCGCCAACGGCAATAGGCGTCCGCATCAAACCAGGTCACTCCGATGACCGGACGATCATGATGTTGCGGCACCTCCACCGCCTCCCATTGCCACGGCGCCGTCCGCTGTTCGTGGGCGAGGAAATCGGCGTATTGCGCCGTCGTCACCTCATGGAGGTCGATGTCGAATCGATCGAGCCAGACAGGGTGCTGCGGCTTCTCGTCCTCAAGCGCATCTGCTCCCGCAGCGCCCATGAGAAATTCGCCCGCTGGAATCACGATCGAGGGAGTATCAGCGACCGGCGATGGCAGAGGCGCCTGGTGCTTCCGCAAACGCTCCAACTGCGCATGCACGGAATCGTTGCCGAACAGACCGATGCACAGCACCGTCAGGCCGACCATAGCTATGATACGCGCCATGGCGAGCCCGCCTGCATGCACATACGGCGGGGGAGCAGAGGGCATCACACAACCCCGACATCGTAAGCAAAAATAGACACCGTCGTCAGAGGATGGTCCCACCGACGACCCAGTGCCGGTCGTCAGGAACATCGATGAGCAACCGGGAAAGATTCATCTCCGCCAATTGCGCCGCGACCTCATCCTCGGTAAACGCGGCCAGCAAGGAATGATAAAAGTCCCGTTTGAGAATGGGGTCTTCCTTGGCCGCATACTGCTCCACCAGCGCCTGGGCCGTTTCCGGCGAGTCGGGCCGCAGTAAATCCATGACCAGGATGCAGGCGCCGGGCTTCGCCAACTGTTTGAGGCGGAACCAGAACTGCAACGGATTCGGGACATGGTGCAGAAGGCTATTGGACAGGAGGACATCGGCCTGCTCCGACAGCACCAACGTTTGAAAGCGATCGCACCGAAGGGTGATGTGGTTCGCTAACCCGGCTCCGGCAATCGCCTCAGCCGCCAGGTCAAGCATGGGACGACTGGCATCCACCGCCGTGACCCGCGCCTCGGGGTAGGCACGAAGGAAGCGGATGGGAATATCGCCGGGTCCGCAGCCCAGATCGACCACATGGCCCGAGTGCCAATCAGGGAAATAGTCGCAAAAACGATCGACGAACCCCTGATTCTCCTCGGCAAAATCCGCCTGAGCGTAGGCACGGGCCTGCGCAACATCCTCCATCAGCTCCGGTTCCAACATCCGCTTCATGTCATGCTCCATGCCGACCGGATAATCCCGGCCGTTTATTCCCCATCCCGCCACTCCACAAGGACCTCGTCTCCCTGACTGACCGTCCCCTCGCGCAACACTCGCGCATACAGTCGGCTCCACCCTGGATAGAGATCCTGGGCAATCCGTCTATAGTCTCCATCCTTGAACCACTGTCCGTTGAGTCGGCAGGGGGTCGTATAACTCATGATCTCCACTTGCACCGTTCCACCGATCGTAAGTCGGGCTCCCGGTTTCACTTGCGACCATTCGAGCCCCGCAAGGGTCAAATTCTCTCCGGAGGAACCGGGCCCGATCGAATGCCCTTCTGTCCGTAAGGCTTCTATCACCTCCAGAGAATAGAGACAGACCGCCCGATCAGCCCCGCCGTGATACTTCCGGTTCCGTTGACGGTCACCGGCCAATCCATGAACGGTAACCAGCGCCGCGGCGACGGCGACCTTCGGCACACCGCCGACGGACAGACTCACCTGATGGATGTGCGGAAGAGATGCGCGTGTCACCATGCTGTCAGGAGCACAGTCCCCCCTCACACGATTCCATCCCTGTCGCCTCCAGCGCGAGCCACCCCTCACGTTCCCGCACGGTCTTCACATAGACCCCGCGCGCGGCGTAGGCGGCTTCTACCTCGGCTCGCTGGTCGACCAGCAGGCCTGACAGCAACAATCGCGCGCCGCCTGAGGCATACTGACACAAGGTGTCCGCAGCCAGCAGCAGGGTCTGTCGATCTAAATTCGCCAGCACCAGAGTAGGCTCGAACCGGTCCTGTTCCGGCCCTGCCTGAGCATCACGCACAAGGAGCGTCAATCGCGCATCGAATCGATTCGTCTTCGCATACTCGCGCGCGCAGTCGATGGCTACCGGGTCATGATCTTCCCCCACTGCCGTCTCGGCGCCAAGCCGTAACGCCACCATCGCCAGCACGCCGCTGCCCGTCCCCACATCCAGCACCCGGTCGGTCGGCGTCACCCATTGCTGGAGCCACTCGATCAAGAGGTGCGTCGTCGCATGATGGCCCGTTCCGAACGCCTGCTTGGGATCGATGACCAGCTCAATGTCGGCTTCGTGCAGCGGGACTTGCTTCCAACTCGGCCTGATGATCACCCGCCCGATCCTGATCGGTTCCACCAAACGCGACCACTGGGCATTCCAATCCTCATTCGGCAGCCGATTGATGGTGATGGCACGCTCCGGGTCCGCATGCCCAAGTTGCGCCAACGCCAGCTTGAGCCCCTGCCACGTATCCGGCCCGCAGCGATGCCCCGGCCAGTAGAGATGCACCTGTTCGTCTTCCTGCCAGGCACCGGTGACGGCCGGATCGTTTAACAGCCCCAGGAGTTCACCGGCATCAATGGAGGTCCGCACATCGACTTGCACCCAATCCTGCGCGTGGTCCGAAGCAGCGTGGTCGATCGACACATGATCTGTCTTGGAGGTTGACGCCATCTCAGACTCCCAGTATCGTCTGCATTATTGTGCAGCCGGTTTCAGTCACACACACACGATCTTGCCCCACTCGCGAGGCAACCCTGTTGCGTGGGCTCCGTCGCGTCGCGCGGCTGGAAGCCAAGGGTCGACGCATCAGCGCGCGATTCACCAGCGGACGCCTGGCCATCTTCGCCTTCGGGCTGTTCGGCTCGATCATCCCGCATAAAATGGGATGGACGACCTCCGGCAACATGGCGCTGGCGTTCAGCGTCGTCCTGTTCCTCACAGTGGCCTGGTATCATAACAGGCTCGAAGACCGCTTGCATCGACTCCACCGCTGGCAAGGCATCAAACAGGTCCATCTCGCCCGGATGCACCTGACCTGGTCCGAGATTCCGCTTCGGCCCATCACGGTGCCGGAACGGCATGGGTATGCCAGAGATCTCGACCTCGCAGGCCCGCATTCGCTCCTCCATCTGATCGACAACACGATTTCATCACAAGGTCGACAGCGCCTCACATCATGGTTCCTGGATCAACCGCCTCCCAACACGCCCTGGCGCAGCCGCCAAACCCTCATCCGCGAACTGACGCCCCTGGTGCTTCTCCGGGACCGGTTGACCCTGGAGGCGCAAGCCGTGGAAGACGCGGATATCGACGGCCGCCGGCTCCTGGCCGTGCTCCAGAAACGTGTCGACGACTCCGGACTTATCCCCATGTTGGTGACCGAAACCGCGCTGACCCTCATGACGGGCGTGCTGCTGTTCGCAGACCTGCTGTACGGACTCGGCAACTATTGGATGCTGTCGTTCGGACTGTACGCAGTTCTCTTCCTCTCGGTGCGCAGCCGGTCGGAGGAAATCTTCGACCATGCCCAATCGCTGCATCTTCAATTAGAGCGGCTCAGCGCGGTGCTCGGCTATCTGGAGCGGCGATCCTACCGGCTCACCCCGAATCTGGCACAGCTCTGCCGACCGCTGCTGCAGCAAGACAGCAGGCCGTCCCGCTCGCTGAAGCAGGCGGCCTCCGTCATGAACCGCCTCAGCGTGCGAGCCCACCCGCTCGTGCATTACCTCATCAATGCCGTCGGCCCCTGGGATCTCTACCACACCTACCGGCTCCAACAATTGCAGGACCGGATCGCCACCATCGCCCCCGGTTGGTTCGAATTGCTGGCCGAATTGGATGCGGCAGCCTCCCTCGCCACCTTCGCCCATCTCCACCCGGACTATCTCTGGCCGACCTTGCTCGAGCCGGGCGCGGATGAACGACGAGGCGGTGACGTGCCGATGCTCGCTGCCGAAGAGCTGGCACATCCGTTGATTCCCTCGACCGTGCGAGTCGCCAATGACATCCGCTTCACGGGCCGCGGCTGTATCTTCCTGGTGACCGGCTCCAACATGTCCGGCAAAAGCACCTTCCTCCGCACCATCGGCATCAACACCTGCCTCGCACAGGCGGGAGGCCCGGTGTGCGCCGCCTCGTTCACCTGGTCGCCGGTCCGCATCGGCAGCTGCATCCGCGTGGATGACTCGCTCGACGGCGGCCTCTCGTTTTTTTATGCCGAGGTCAAGCGCCTGAAGATGATCCTGGACGACACGCGGAACGAGCAGGCGCCCCCGGTGCTCTGGTTGATCGATGAGGTCTTCAAAGGCACCAATAACCGCGAGCGGCTGATTGGGGGGCGCGCCCTCATCACGGCACTCGCAGGGGGAAACGGCTTCGGCCTGGTGACGACGCACGACCTGGAACTGTCCGAATTGGAGGGACAACTCCCCACCGTCACCAATGTGCACTTTCAGGAAACGGTCGCCCAGGGCACCCTGCAGTTCGACTATCGGCTCAAACCAGGTCCCTGCCCGACGACGAACGCCCTCCGCATCATGGCCCTCGAAGGATTACCGGTAGACGCCCCTGATCCGTCTTTATGATCAGGAATTGCATCATTTCGGCTGTTTCGGCAGACTGAAGCGTAACAGGCACCGCCACCACTCACCAGCTAGATACGGGAGGCCCCTATCGACCCGCAGCCGGATCCCTCACAACGAACCCCACACCCGTTGCGCGGGCTGCTCGTCGCGCAGTTCTGCGGGGCCTTTAACGACAACGCCTGGAAATTCATGGTGGCCCTCCTGGGGATCCGGTCAGTTACGGCAGCCCTTACGCCAGGGCAGGACCTTGAAACGGCATCACAGACCCAAACCACCTTTGCGATGGTGGTCTTCACCCTCCCGCTGGTCCTGACCTCTTTCGTCGCCGGATGGTTTGCCGATCGGCTCAGCAAACGGACCGTCATCATTGCAATGAAAGCGGTAGAAGTGCTGCTGATGAGCGGTGCAACCCTCGCTCTGTTTTCCCATCCCGACGGAGGGGCCTGGGCCCTCGTGGTGCTCGCCTGCATGGGAGTCCATAGCGCAATTTTCAGCCCGGCCAAGTACGGCATTCTTCCCGAATTGCTCCCGCACGAACAGCTCGCCCGGGGCAATAGCCTGCTGGAGTTGTTCACCTTCCTGGCGATTTTGACGGGCACCACGGCGGGAGGGTTTCTGTTGGCGGGCGCCGGCAACCAGGCCTGGCTTGCGCCCCTCGCCTTGACCCTGCTCGCCCTGGCCGGTTTCGCGGCGGCATGGACGGTTCCGCCGGTTCCCGCAGCGCGTGCCGCCGGCGGCCTGTTCGACACCCTGCGGGGTGCCCTCTCTGCGCTGCAGGCGGATCGGCTCTTACGATTGGCCATTATCGGCGCCGTGTTTTTCTGGACCATCGCCAGCCTCGTCGTCCAAAACGTGTTGGTCTATGCCAAGGCCGTGTTGGGCCTCTCGGATGCCCTGGCAACCGTTCCCTCGGCGTTGATTTCCGTCGGTATCGGGCTGGGTGCCCTCGTGGTCGGTCGACTCTCCCGCTCCCGCGTGGAATACGGGCTGGTGCCGCTAGGCGCAGCCGGAGTCGCAACCTTCCTGCTGATACTCGGGTGGGCAACTCCTGCCTTTCCCGGTACCCTGGGGTTGATGATGGCCCTGGGCATCTCCAGCGCGCTGATCTTCATTCCCATCAATGCCCTGGTGCAATGGCGTGCGCCCCACGACCGGCGAGGGTCGGTCATCGCTCTGGAAAACATTTGTGTCTTCACCGGCATCCTCCTGGGCTCACTGAGCGGCGGCGTGCTCGCCAACGCGGGCCTCTCGACCGTGGGTATTTTCCTGGCGACGGCGCTCGGCACCACGATCGGAACAGCCTGGGCGATGTGGCTCATGCCCGACACGTTTCTGCGGCTGATCCTCGTCCTGTTGACGCATACCCTGTATCGACTCCGCATTGTCGGGTCGTCGCACGTCCCTGTCACCGGCGGCGCGTTACTCGTGCCGAATCACATTTCTTTCATCGACGGTTTTCTGCTGATCGCCAGCCTGGATCGCCCCATCCGCTTCGTCGTCGACGCCCAATACGTCAACCACACGCTCTTCAAACCCTTCATGAAAGCCTTGCAGGTGATTCCGATCTCCTCCGACGGCGGGCCTCGGGTCATCCTACGCGCCCTGCGGGACGCGGGCCAGGCGCTCGATGCCGGCGATCTCGTCTGCATTTTTCCGGAAGGCCAGATCACCCGCACCGGCAACCTCCTCCCGTTCCGCCGCGGTTTCGAGCGCATTGTGAAGGGGCGTCACGTGCCGGTCGTGCCGGTACACCTGGATCGGGTGTGGGGCAGCATTTTTAGTTTTGTCGGGGGGCGCTTTGTGACCAAATGGCCGGAGCGCCTGCCCTATCCGGTCACTGTGTCGTTCGGCACCCCGGTCGGCGCCGACACGCCCGCGCACGAACTCCGCCGGCTGGTGCGCGAGCTCGGCGAAACGGCCTGGCACTTGCGGAAACCCACCAGACGCCCCCTGCACGCCGCCTTTGTGCACGCCATGCGCCGACACCCTTTCCGGCTGGCCATGGCCGATATGAACAAGCCGCACGTGTCCTCGCTTCAAGCTCTGATCGGTGCCATCGCCCTCGCACGTGCGCTCCGCGTGCACTGGACGGACCAACCCTATGTGGGGCTGTTGCTGCCGCCGACCGTCGCAGGCGCGCTCACCACGGTTGCCGCCTCGCTGGCCGGCCGAACCTGCGTCAACCTCAACTACACGGTGGGCAAGGCGGGACTGGAATCCGCCGTGCGGCAGGCCCGGCTGCGCACGATCGTCACGAGCCGCACATTCATCGAGAAAGCCAAAATCGACCTGCCCGAGGGGCCGACCATGATCTGGCTGGAAGACGTCGGCGCCACCATCGGCCCGCGGCAGAAAGCCCTCGCCGCACTCCTCGCGCTGCTGGCCCCGCTCAGGCTCATCGAATCGGCCTGCGGACAGACCAAGCCGGTCTCGATGGACGACCTCGCCACAATCATCTTCAGCAGCGGCAGCACGGGAGAGCCGAAAGGCGTCATGCTGACCCATTTCAGCATCGATGCCAACGTCCAGGCCGTCTCGCAGGTGCTCCCGCTGGATCGGCACGATCGCATCCTGGGCGTCCTCCCGCTGTTTCATTCGTTCGGCTATCTGGTGTTCTGGTACGTCACACTCAACGGAGCGGCCACCGTCTTCCATCCCTCTCCACTCGATGTGACGGCCATCGGTGAGCTCTGCGCCAAACACCGCCTGACGTTTCTCGTGTGCACACCGACGTTTCTGCAGCTCTATCAACGTCGTTGCACCCCTGAGCAATTCAGCACGCTGCGGGTGGTGCTCACCGGGGCTGAAAAACTCCCCCTGCGCCTCTGCCAATCCTTCCAAGACCGGTTCGGCATCGGGCCGATCGAAGGCTATGGCGTGACCGAGTGTGCCCCGGTCATCGCGGTCAATTGCCCGGACTTCCGCGCGGCCGGATTCTTCCAGCCGGCCTCCCGACGCGGGACGGTCGGGCAACCGCTTCCCGGTGTGTCCGTTCGCATCGTCGATCCCGACAGCTTTGCCCTCCTCCCACCCGGCACAGCCGGCATGTTGCTCGTGAAGGGGCCGAATGTGATGAACGGCTATCTCGGCCGGGAAGATTTGACCGCCCAGGCGATCCGCGACGGATGGTATATTACCGGTGACGTCGCCACGCTCGACGACGATGGATTCTTGACCATCACGGATCGGCTGTCGCGGTTTTCCAAGATCGGCGGTGAAATGGTGCCGCACCGACGGGTAGAGGAGGCCCTCCAGTTGGCGTCAGGAGAAGACATGCCGGTCTGTGCCGTCACCGGCGTTCCGGATGAGCGAAAGGGTGAACAGTTGGCCGTCCTGCACACACTCCCGGAAGAAAGGATTCCGCAGATCCTGGCGAGGGCTGCCGCCGCCGGCCTTCCCAACCTCTTTCTCCCCTCGCATAGCCATTGCCTTCAAGTCGAGTCACTACCGATCCTGGGAACCGGCAAGCTGGATTTGCGGGCGCTGAAACGGATCGCGATGGAACGACTGGGGAAGCATGAACCATGAAACGTTCTTCGTGACACGTCCGGTGCGACAGACGGGCACTGGACTGCCGCCAACGCTATGACGAATCCGGCCACACAAACGCTGATCGATTGCCATGTGCATCTCGCAGCGCTCCCGGACGGCGACAACGGCTGCTACATCTCCCCCAAGACGCTCCGCAGTCCGCTGTTTCGGTTCCTGCTCTGGAAACACCACCTCTCGCCGGACAAGCCGCGCGAGGCGAATCACAAATATCTCGCCGATCTCTTGAGCGAATTGCGGACGTCACGCCATGTGGGAAAAGCCGTGCTGTTGGCCATGGACGGCGTCTATGACAAGAACGGACAGTACGATCAGGCCCACACCGACTTTCTCATCGGCAACGACTACGTCTTGAAGACCGCTGGAGCGTATCCCGACTTATTGCTGGCGGGGGTGTCGATCAATCCGCAACGGCGCGACGCCATCGACGAAGTCCATCGTTGCGCCGACGCGGGAGCAATCCTGGTGAAAGTGCTGCCCAACGCGCAGCAGTTCGACCCTGCGGATCGCAAATACATCCCCTTTTATCGCGCACTGGCTGAACGCACGCTTCCCTTTCTGAGCCATGTCGGGTATGAATTCAGCCTGATCGGCAAGGACCAATCCGTGGGCGACCCAGACCGCCTGCGTCTGGCATTGGATGAGGGCGCCACCGTCATTGCCGCCCATGCCTGCAGCTACGGCCTGATCCTGTACGAGAAGTTCCTGCCGACGCTGCGCGATCTGGTGCAACGATACCCCCGTTTCTATGCGGATATTTCCGCCCTGACGCTGCCGAACCGAATGCGGATGCTGCTGCACTTGAGACGATACCCCGAGGTGCACGAACGCCTGCTCTTCGGCACGGATTATCCGCTGTCCGTCTTCCATGCAGCAGCCTGGGGACGCGTGACACTCGGCACGTTACGCAGGATCATCACGACCACGAACCGTTTCGATCGGCAGGTGGAAGTCTGCCAAGGCCTGAAACTGGGATTTCGTTCATTCGGCGACCTGCTGCCACCCGCATCGATGTCGCTTCGAGGATGACCAGATCGGCCATGCACCGGGACCTCATACTGACCAGCTTGCGCGAAAGGATTCTGGCCTTCGCGACATCACGTGTGTCGAGGGATCTCGCCGAAGATCTCACCCAAGAGGTCCTGGTCTTGCTGCATGAAAAATATGCACGGGTCACAGACCTCACCGAACTGGTCCCGCTGGCGTTTCAAATTCTCCGGTTTCAGATGTTGGATGCCCATCGTAAATCGTTGCGGCGCGGCGAGTATCACCAAAACGCGATCGAAGATCTCCCACTGGCGGATCCCGGCGACGATCCGGCCACACAACTGGATCACAAGCAACGTGTGGAGCGGCTCTTGGCCGCCGTCGGTCAACTGGGAGAACGCTGCCGGGACCTGTTCAAATGGAAACTGGAGGGGCACAGCTTTCCCGAGATCCGGAAAATCATGGGCCAGGCTTCCATCAACACCATTTACACGTGGGATCTCCGTTGTCGGAAACAGTTGTTGAGTCTCATGGGCGGAACGTGGGAATAAGTGCGACACACGATTGAGTGCCGAGCAGGTCGTGTTGCGCTTCATGAACGACGCGTCACGAACAGCGACCGACTATGTCTGAACACGAACTAGAACACTTGTTGGGTGCCTTTTCGGCCGACACGCTGACGCCGGACGAACAACAGCGTCTCTATGCAGCGGCCTTGCAGGACCAGCGGCTGTTCGATGCCCTGGCCGACGAACAAGCGCTGAAAGACTTGCTCGCGGATCCGGCCGTGCGCCGCCGACTGCTCGACGCGTTACAGCGACCGGTGACGCAGGCGGCTGAACGGCCAAGCCCCTGGTGGGCCTGGTTTCGAACACCGGCCGGACTAGCCGTGACCGGGGGCCTCGCGGTCGCGCTCATCGCCCTCACCTTCGGCACGAGGATCTTTCAGGAGAGTCTCGACCGCACTACCCGCTCGGTCGTCATCGAGGAGCCGGTGTCGCCCTCAGCCGTGAGCTCCTCACCATCAAGCGCCCCGCCGTCGTCGCCATCGGCGTCAAAGCGGGCGACGAACGCCGACGTGAACGGCGCGCCTCAGAGCCAAAGCGCCAAGCAGGCGCCGAGCCGCAACACACAGGCCGTGCGACCACGCACCGATGCGACCGAGCAAGGTTCCGCGCCAGAATCGAGCCAAACCGCCGAGCACGCACGCGTCTCGGAAGGCCGCGCACGCGTGACGGAAACACCGCGCCCATCTGCACCGGCCGCGGCACCCATGCTCAAGCCTGCCCCCTCCACCCTATCCGAGTCCGCCGCCCCGGCGCCCGCCAGCAGCGCCCGGGCACTCTACGTCGGAGGCGTCTCTCCATCCACAGGGGCCGGAGCGAGGGCGGAAGGGAAGACAGGCGCCGCCGCATCGGCCACAGCGTTGGGGTTGCGCTACAGCTTTGTGATGCAAGGAAGTGACGGACAGAATCGGGAAGTCAGTGCCGCGACTGCCTCCAGGAGTACCGTGCCCGTGCGTGTACTAGTGGAGTCCACCCATGACGGATATCTGCAACTCCTGCAGAATCTCGGATCGGCCGGGACCAGACTCTGGTGGCCCCCGCAGGAAACCGGGAAAATTTCGCTGAAGGTCGTCGCGAGGACACGAGCCGAGATTCCCATGCCGCCCCCGGCAGAGAGCGGCCTGCTCGATCTCGTCCTCCGGTTTTCACCGAAGCCCTTCGGCCCGCTCACGATGCAAGAGGTCGGCATGCTCGACCGGTTCTCCGGCAATCTGCTGATCGAAACGATCTCCCCTGAAGAAGCCACCGGCCCACAGGAGTTTGCGACGTATGTCGTGAATCCTGACGCGTCACCCGTTGCTCAAATCGCCGTCGATATTCTCGTGAGCCGATAACGGGCCGGGCTGCCGCACCTTCATCTCAGGAAGAGAACCGCAACACCAACATCCCGGCAATCGCCGCCGTCCCCCCGAGGACGCACAACAGAAACCCCACGGCCCCGGCCACGAACCCCGGTCGCATACGGCGATATTCGCTCGCCGTCAGGAGAGGATGCAGGTCTACCGGCCTCCGCCACCACTGTGGAGGCACGGGCATTCTGGCCGCCAGGGTTCGATACAGCATCACGTGATACCACCAGCCGGCCGGAATTCCCATCAACAGGCCGGCGGCCAGGACCCAGATCCCAAACTCCACCATGAGCGGCGGCGTCACCACGACCGTCAACAGCCCGGTCAACCCGATCAGCACCAGGCTTCCTAACACAATCAGCAGTTCAAGCATGGGCGCGAGTATATCCGAGAACGGGCAGGGGGACAGCATCTCGACGGTACCGTAGGCAAGGCGACAGGTGACCAGCGCGGGCGGCCCTCTCACGGCGGTGCATCGATATCCGTTCGATCCCAGGTGAGAAAGAACAGCAGTGTGTACTGGTTGTAAAACGTGCGGCCCACCAGCGTGGCGGACGATCCGAGAAATTCACCGGTACGATTGTCGTAAATGTCCAGGTGCAGCCGCGCATATCCGCTCTGATTCTGCTGCTTGTAGAGCGTCAGTTCCGGCAGCGCAAAGGGAATCAGCACACTCTGCACCGGCGGCATGCCGAAAAAGGTAATGCCCTGCATCGTGCCGAATGACTCGGCCATCACGCGCACAAGGTACGGCGACTCCGTATCGCGCGCCCGCACCCGATACCCTCGACGCCCCAATTCCGCCGCCACCAGGTCTCGAATGTAGAGGATATCGCGGGCCGGACTGTTCAACGAACCCAAGTCCGAGTTCGTCATGCGCAGCCGGGATCGGTCGCTTTCCAGCCCGGTCGCATCCACTTCCACATTAACGCCGCCGGGCAGTTGAAGGGTGAGATTCTTGAGCGCATGGGTCAACGCCTGGGTCAGCAGCACCTGCTCCACCGCCGTTCGCGGCGTTCGGGACAGTTCCTGCTCCAGCGAGCACCCTCCCAGTCCCATGACGAGGAGCACCACGAACCAGACGCGAAACGGCATACCATCTCCTACCGTGCCATTGTCCCTTCCATGTTACGCATGAGCCATCGGCTGTTCAATGGGGGATGTCCCTAGCTGCTATTCTCTCATTTCGGCGAGGCGGGGAGCCTGTGCTCGATTGCGCGCGTCGAACGAGGGCTTTCCGAAGCCGCGCGTTCCACGAGCAAAGAGCATGGGCTCCCCGCCTCGCCAGCTTCCCGCCTGAAAGGATTCCTCGCCTCGCACCATATCCTCCTGTGAAGGGGGGCAGCATGGAGCAGATTCAGGGCACGTCCCAACCAAGCGTTGTCATCAATTGGCGCGATCCCCGCCTGTATCAGATCGTTACCCTCGGCACGCTGCTGACGTACGGGCTCCTCTGGCTCAAGTTCGAGGTCTCCTTCCCACAGATCGCGGTCACCATCGGGACCGCACTGCTGGCACAATATGCCGCGACCGGCCTGGTCGGCCTCGCTTCGTTCGATCCCAAGAGCGCCCTCATCTCGTCGCTGTCGCTCTGCCTCCTCCTCCGCACGAATGACCTTACCGTGTCGGCTGCGGCTGCGCTGCTTGCGATCAGCAGCAAGTTCCTCCTTCGCCGGCGCCACAAACACCTCTTCAACCCCACCACCCTCGCGCTGGCTGTCGTGCTGGCGACCGGATTCGGGTGGATCTCGCCGGGCCAGTGGGGCCAGGTCGCCTGGTTCGGCTTTTTCATTGCCTGCCTCGGCAGCCTGGTCGTCACCCGTGCGGCGCGAGCCGATGTCACGTTGGCGTTTCTTGTGTGCTACGTCGCCTTCCTGGTCGCGCGTGCCCTCTGGATCGGCGATCCATTGACAATTCCGCTCCATCAACTCGAAAGCGGCGCGCTCCTGATTTTTGCCTTCTTCATGATCTCGGACCCGAAGACCACGCCGGACTCGCGCCCGGGACGCATCACCTATGCGCTCTGCGTCGCCCTGACCGCCTGCTACGTTCAATTCGGCCTGTTTCGTCCGAATGCTCCGCTGTGGGGGCTCATCCTTTGTGCGCCGCTGGTTCCGCTGATCGACGCCTGGCTGCCTGGCCCGCGTTACGAGTGGCCCGGCCCCTCGCCCGACAACAGGCCGCCCCCCCCACACTGCTTCCGGTGCTGAATTCGTTACCCATCCCACAACCACGGAGGTTTTCATGAAACGTTGGCTGCTTGCTGTTCTGACATTGACCACCGGACTCTTCCTCTGGACCGGCGAGGCCTTGGCCTTCTGCGGCTTCTATGTCGGCAAGGTCGACACCAAGTTGTTCAACAAGGCGTCGGAGGTGGCCATCGCACGGCACGACGACAAGACGGTGATCACCATGGCGAACGACTTCACGGGTGACGCGAAGGAGTTCGCCCTGGTGGTGCCGGTCCCGACGATCCTGAAGAAAGAACAGATCCATGTGGGTGATGCCGCCGTACTCGCCCATCTCGCCGACTATTCGGCCCCGCGGCTCGTGGAATACTTCGACGAGAACCCCTGCCGGCGTGAGGAATTGATGGAACGCCGGAGCATGGATGCCATGAAAAGCCTGGCGCCGGCAGCCGCCTCGCCCAGGACGCGCGACAAGGCCCTGGGCATCACCATCGAAGCACAATATACCGTCGGCGAATATGACATCCTCATCCTCTCGGCCAAGGAAAGTGCCGGGCTCGAAACCTGGCTGACCGAGCATGACTACAAGATTCCCAACGGAGCCTCCCCGGTTCTACGCAGCTATCTCACACAAGGCATGAAATTTTTCGTCGCCAAGGTGAATCTCGGGGAGCAGGCGAAACTGGGACTGACGCACCTGCGGCCGTTGCAGATTGCCTTCGAATCGCCGAAGTTCATGTTGCCCATCCGGCTCGGCACCGTGAATGCCGACGGCGCACAGGAATTGTTCATCTATCTGCTCACGAAACAAGGGCGGGTGGAAACGACGAACTACCGGACGGTACGCCTGCCCGAGGCCCAGGAAGTGCCGCTGTACGTGAAAGACCGATTCGGCGTGTTTTACCGCGACCTGTTCTCGCAACAGGTCACGCGCGAGCATGGACGAGGTCTGTTCCTGGAATATGCCTGGGACATGAGCTGGTGCGATCCCTGTGCCGCCAACCCGCTGTCGGCGGAAGAGCTGCGCAGTCTGGGCGTATTGTGGCAGGAGCCACAGGGGCGCGGAAGGAACGGGGTGTTGCCGCAAGGCCCGCAGGTGTTTCTCACGCGGCTGCATGTCCGATACGATGCCACGCATTTTCCTGAAGATCTGATGTTCCAGGAAACGGCGGATCGTGCCAACTTCCAGGCGCGCTACATCCTTCGCCATGCCTGGGCCGGCACGGATTCCTGTGCGGCGGCCGTTACTTACCGCCGACAGTTACCTGAACGATATGAGCGCGAGGCCCAAACACTGGCATCGATGACGGGGTGGAATATCGAGGACATTCGCCGGGAAATGCACCTCGCGTCACAGGGGCCCATCGGAGACGAGAAGACGTGGTATCAACGGTTGTGGGGCAACTGAGGGTTACAGGCGAGGCGGCACCGGAGGCCGGAGCTACCGGCCTCCTTCAGCGATCGGAGGCGAGGTGTGCTCACGAGATAGGAATCGGCAGGTTACTTTGAGGAACAGTCGCCCGTTCGCTTTCCGTCGACCTTCATCGTTACGGAGAGCGCCTTGTCCCCCTTCGGCGTCGCCTTCCGAACGACGGAAAAGCCCGTGTTCGAGACCGTGCCTTCCACGCGGGTGATCGCATAAACCCCCTCGATCTCATAACTGACATTTCCACCGTGCATGGAGACATTCATCACTTTATTTGCCGGATTGGGCTTGAAGCCGTTGAGGGCATAGTAGTTAAAGACCGCGTCGGGATTGGCGAGGTGTTCTTCCTTCAGACAGCGGCTCCGGGTGTCCGGTTTGCCGGCCTCGCCGTTACTGCTTTCCGTAACAGCCGTCACCTGGTACTCCCCCGGCTTCAGTGGCACCGACTCCGCCCCCACTGCCGGTGCCGCGCAGATCACCCCCGCAATCACATACATCCCAACGCCGGTCTTCATACCGAAACCTCCTTGTCATGCCGGGGTGCGTCTACTCCTGGGCCCATCGAGATCCACCAGGACGCCTCGCCCGAATTCGTGCCCCATCAACGACCCGGCGATTGTGCTCACGCCTTCAGGCATTGTCAACCGCTCCCTCCTGTCGGCACCGCAACGGCACGACTCTTCCCGGCTGATTTTCTCAACGACTATGGTATAGTCGGCACCATGCACATGGCACGGTGCTCTGAGACAACATGGAGGGCTCACCCATGACCACCGGCACTCGCTCATTGATCGCCGCACTCAGCGGGCTGTTCATCATGTTACTTTCAGCCTGCTCCTTCAAAGCCACCTTCAAGGAAACCACGGATACCACCTCCAATATCACCGGCACGACCTCGGGACGCATCTGGTGGAACGAGGACGGCATGCTGAAGCCCGAACACAAGGTGGCCGCGTTCACCGCGTATACCGCGGAAAATCTCGAAGCCGATGCCGCGCGCGGACAAGGCGAGTATCTGGCTTCGCTCGGCCGACTCACCGCCACGTTTGATGGACAGACTTTTCGGCCGGCCGCGCAAGCGACATTCGGCCGATGGAGCCGATCGTCGAATCCTTCGGCCACCGACCTCGTGAGAGACCTACACGCGTCGGCACGCTGACCATCGAACGAGCCGTCACGAAACATGTGCCCTGCACCTCATCGGAGTTCGACATCGACATGGATGCGCCGCGTACACCGCTTGTCATTCACCGCATTTTCCACCCTACGGATTTTTCAGAAGACAGTCAGGTAGCATTCGCCCACGCCCTGAAGCTGGCCGTGGCCTACCGAGCCGAACTGACGATCATGCACGTGGATCCCGAGGTCTCGCCTGAGGGATTCGAGGATTTTCCCCGCGTTCGCCCGACGCTCGCTAAATGGGGGCTGCTGCCGGAATCCAGTGCGAAGGGCGATGTCACGAGGCTTGGGTTGCACATCCGAAAGGTGCGCGCCCTGGCCTCAGACGCCAAACAAGCGATCATCCATCACCTGACGGCCGCCCCCACCGATCTCATGGTCTTGGCCACGCATCAACACGAAGGGTTCGCCCGGTGGGTGCATCACTCGCTGGCTGAACCGGTCTCGCGATACATGCATGTGAAGACCTTGTTCGTCCCGTCGCATGTTCACGGTTTTGTTGACCGGGAGACCGGGAAAACTTCGCTCAACCGACTCCTATTGCCGATCTCGCTCACCCCGCCGTCTCAACCGGCGATCGATGCGGCGATCGCGCTGGTCTCTCAATTGAACGTGTCCCCGGTGACGCTGACATTGGTGCATGCCGGAAAGGAACCGGACCCGACCGCACTGCTGCTTCCGGACAAGCCCGACTGGTCCTGGAAGCAGCTGTTCGGGCAAGGCGATCCTGTGGAATGGATTCTGGCCGCAGGCGCCGAGTTCGATGTGGATGTGATCGTCATGGCGACGAAGGGACAGGACAGTGTGCTGGACATGTTGCGCGGCAGCACGACGGAACGCGTGCTGCGCGGAGCGCGCTGCCCGGTGCTTGCCATCCCGGCGCCGCTGGTCTGATCAGGGGCGAACGTCCCGTCGAGCGACTTCCAAGATCGGCGACTCCTGCCGATCATGCGCGTCACGCCCGGTCACGGTGCGGACCACCAGCCCGTCGCGAAACACCACGAAATTCGACGGCACTGCGGCAATTCGAGGACCAGGCAATATCACGCCCGCAAGATTCAGCGGATCGGCGGCCGAGAGCTTGATCTCCTGTTGATGTACGCTGCCCGGGCGTTTTTTCATCGCCCGTAAGGATTCTAATGCCGCCGGGAGCGCAAATTGCTCTCCCGTAAACCCGCTCACAAACCGGCCGCCACGAATTTCCCCGGTGAATTCGAGCCGCCGGTAACACACCAGCAAGTCCCGCCAGGAAGACACGATCGACTCACGTGCCAGCAAATCGCGGAACACCACTCCGTAGCGCTGCAGCAACTGCCTGGCCACACGCTCGCCGGCCTCTGCCGTCGCGCGCGCATCCGGCGAGCTGGCGGTCGGTCTCAACAGAGACCAACGGCCGCCGACATGGCGTGGCCGACGACTGCGATCGGACGCCTCCGCCCGCCGCCGCTTGGGATCGATGAGGGCGCGCAGATTGTCAAACCCATCCGCCGTGACCAGTCCGGCTGCCACCAACTCCCACACCCCGTCTTCCACCTCAGAAGCCAGCAACCTGGTTCCATGGAGCAGCTCGCTGAAAAAACTGGCGCCACGATCCTGCAAGCAACGGCGGATGGCCTGTGCGGGGGCACTGAGCTTGGATGAGAGATCCAGCCGTGCCAACTCCTCTCCGGTCGCCGCAAGCAACACGGACGCATCTTCCCTCGCAAACAGGCTCACCGGAGCGACACGCGTCGGCACAACACGTCGCCCGGGTCCCGCCGACAACTCCTGCATCAGCCGCGGATGAGGGGTCAAGCGTCCCCACATCACCGCCCCGCTCAGGCACAGCCGATCCAGCCATTCCGGTTGGTATTTGGCCATACGCACGCGCAGAATCTGGCTTTCCCAGGCCGACCCGGCCGCCTCGAATCCACCGAGCTGCTTGACCACCTCCAGCAACCCCGCCTCTCCGTGCAGACGCGCCCCGGGCGCGGCCCGCTGCCACTGAAACAGGAACCGCATGTACTCCGCTGCCGTAACCGGCTCGATCTCCTTGCGCAGCCGGCCGATGGTGAGACGATGGATGCGCGCAAGGAGACGCCGATGGCACCACTCAACGACGTCACTCGTTGTTCGTGAGGCGTGAAGCGAAAATCGGCCACGGAGGACATGACCCTGCGCTTCCAATCGCAACATCGCCCCATCCACATCCTGCGTCGACAAGTGCAGACGGGCGGCCAACGCCCCGGCGGTCGTCGGCCCGATACTTTCCATCCATCCCAGCACGACGCGGGTCAGCACTTCGTCGCGCTCGACCGCGTCTGCGGCCTCATTCGAGGCGGAAGAGGGCTCGATCCGGGCGTCAGGAAACAGCTGCCGTCCGTAGTGTCGACACTCCGCAGCAAGCCACCCCACTTTCGTTCCTCCCTGCCACAACGTCACCAGGCGACCCGCAGCCGACAGGGTGGGTACGAGCAGATCCCAGCCGGGCCTGCATTCACAAGGCACCCATCCGAGGGACAACAGCGCGTCATGAAATTCTTCCGCATCGCGCACCACCGGCCACGATTCATCGACGACCTGATCGATGGCCGTCTGATCCAATGCGCCGATCTCACCCGCCAATTCCGGCGGCAGCGTGCGTCGCATGTCCACCGCCCTCGCCCGGCGTTCTTCCAATGGCGCGTCATCGAGAAACGCGTAGGGATTGGCATTGAGAATTTCGTGGCAAAAGACCGACGGCAACGGCGTATCGACAGCCCGGCAGACGATCGCGCCGCATTCGATGCGGTCCAACACGGAGATCAACCCGTCGAGATCCATCGCCTCGGTCAGACAATCCCGGATGGTTTCCTGGGCCAGGGGATGGTCGGGAATCTGCCGGATCGTGCGTTCACCCTGAAAATTGTCCTGGCAGGCAATGGCGTCCGGAAAGACCGCCGCCAGGAGATCTTCGGCGCGCATGCGTTGAATCTGCGGAGGAACCCGCTTGCCCCCGACGCATCGGAGCAAGGCCAGCGCACGCGAGGCATTCCAGCGCCAACGCGTCATAAACATGGGAGCCTGTAGGACCGCTTGCGTCAACACCTCGCGCAACGTCCTGGGATTGAGAAACGCAAACACCGAGTCGAGTGGGAAACTGTGTTTCTCCCCCAACGACAACACAATGCCTTCGTCCGTGGCAGCAGCCTGCAATTCAAAGTCGAACGTCACACAAAACCGTTTTCGCAACGCCAGGCCCCAGGCGCGATTGACTCGTCCGCCAAACGGAGCATGGATGACCAATTGCATACCGCCGCTCTCGTCAAAGAAGCGCTCCGCGACGATGGTCTGCTGCGTCGGAACCGTTCCGAGCACCGCTTTCCCCGCCAGGATATATTCGACTGCCTGTTCTGCCCCGCGCTGATCCAGCCCGCATTCCTGCTTCAGCCACTGCACCGGCGGCATGAGGAAGGCAACTGTGGATGGGGCGGCGACGCCCAGGCGCTGATCGATCTCGTCACGCAGCGTCGCCACCTCCGCGGAGAGATCCGCCGTTCTCGCCGGAGCCTCTCCACGCCAAAAGGGAATCGTCGGAGGTGCGCCCTGCGCATCCTCGACACGCATCTTGCCGGTTTCCACCCCTTTGATGCGCCAGGACGTATTGCCCAGCAGCATGATGTCTCCGGCCAGGCTTTCAACCGCGAAGTCTTCATCCACCGACCCGACTACCGTGCCGTCCGGCTCGGCGATCACGACATAGTTGGCCGTATCCGGAATGGCGCCGCCGGAGGTGATGGCTACCAATCTGGCTCCTCGACGTCCTCGGATGTGATGGTTGATGCGATCATGGTGGAGATAGGCTCGTCCCCGGCCACGGCTGGTGACGAACCCATCGGCCAACATCTGTATCACGGCATCGAACGAGGCGCGGGTGAGATCGCGATACGGCATGGCCCGTCGGCAGAGCTCAAACAACTCCGCCTCATCCCAGGACTGCGTCGCAGCCGCCGCCACGATCTGTTGAGCCAAGACGTCCAGCGGCGCCGGCGGTACCTCGATACGGTCCAGCACCCCAGTTCTGATCGCCCGGATCAACGCGGCACATTCAATCAGCTCATCGCGTGTCGTGGCGAAGAGTCGCCCTTTGGGGATTGCGTGGACCCAATGGCCGGCCCGGCCGATGCGTTGGAGACAGGTCGCGATGGAACGGGGCGAGCCGATCTGGCAGACAAGGTCGACCGTGCCGACATCGATGCCGAGTTCCAATGACGCCGTGGCCACCACCACCCGGACAGCCCCCGTCTTCAGGCGATCTTCCGCCGACAACCGAATCTCGCGCGACAGACTCCCATGGTGTGCCGCCACCACATCCTCTCCCAGATGCCGCAACCGTTCTTCCAGATAATGGGAAACCCTCTCGGCCAGGCGACGGGTATTCACAAACACCAGCGTGGAGCGATGCGCCTCGACCAGGGAGGCCACTCGGTCGTACACGTCGCTCCAAATAGCATTGGTGGCGACGGCACCCAACTCGTCCTTGGGCACCTCGACGGCAAGATCCATGTCGCGACGGTGTCCCACGTCGATGATCAGTGGGTGGTTCGTCGCTCGTGTCTCATCGTTCGTCCCGTCTCCCGCGAGATACGCTTCACGCGTCACGGCAGACAAGGGTCTATTCCCCACCAAAAACTCTGCCACGGTCTCGATCGGCCGCTGGGTGGCGGACAAGCCGATCCGCTGGACAGCCCCGCCGGCCAGCGTCGCAACCCGCTCCAGGGATAGGGCCAGATGTGCGCCGCGCTTGTTCGGCGCCACTGCATGAATTTCATCCACAATGACCGTACGCACCGTCCTCAGCATCGCCCGGCTTTTCTCCGCGGTGAGGAGGATGAACAGCGATTCAGGAGTCGTGATCAGGATATGCGGCGGTCGCCGGAGCATCTGCTGGCGCTCGGTCATCGGCGTGTCGCCGGTCCGTACAACAACCCGCAAGTCCGGCAGCAGGAGCCCGGCCGTCAAGGCGGCCTGACCGATCTCGGTCAGCGGCTGCTGAAGGTTCTTTTGAACGTCGTTGCTCAGCGCTTTGAGCGGAGAGACATAGAGGATCTGGGTTTCGTCGCGAAGCTCGCAGCACAGGGCCTGGCGAAACAGCCTGTCGATACAGGCGAGGAAGGCCGCCAGTGTCTTGCCGGACCCGGTCGGGGCGGAGATCAGAAGATCATGCCCGGATTGGATAGCCGGCCAGGCTCGCAACTGCACGTCCGTCGCGGAAGCGAACCGTCCCGTGAACCAGTTGGTGATAATGGGATGAAAGGGCAAGGCCGGCGTCATCGGCTGATCGTAGCACAACCATCGAACCCAAAAAATGGACGGCCGAAGCGGCGCGAACGCTCACCGGAGCAGTAGAGGCAATATCCTGGGCGAGGTGTACGCACAGGGCGGGACGATTCGTCACGGAACACACGGCGGTCGCTTACCGCCTGTCCGACGTTCCCAGGGCAAGGGCCTTATCTTGTCGCACCGCCATACGTCCTCAAAATGTCGTACGACAAGCGGCACTCGCTGCAGTAGTTTCTCGAAAATCGCACTTGTGAGGGAGCCACGACATGCCGCGCGAGGTAACTCGGGAAATCGACCCAACACTGCGTTCCTCTCGTCGAGAAGCCATCATCACGAACCCGCCGGCACAGGTCACACATCGGTACGACTCGAACCATCGTCGGTCTCCTTTTGCGCGAATCCATCACCTGGCCGGACAGGCTTCAGTTGTCGTTCATCCGAGACACCTGCGTCTCAAGACCGTCCGGCCAACAGACGCGTTCACCCTGCAACACCCGGCCGAGATAATGCCCTAGATCCACCGTGAGATGCTTGACGAGATAGCCCCGAGCTCCCGCCTCGAACGCCGCCCTGACATAGATAGGGTCTTCATGAAAGGAGAAAAAGACGACTTTGCTGTTCGGCATCGTTTCATACAGCTGCCGAGCCGCCCCGAGGCCCTCAAGAAACGAGAGGGAAAAATCGAGAATCACCAGGTCGGGAGCAAGCTTTTTTGTCGTCAAGACGACGGCTTCCGCTTCGGTTTCTGAAGAAACGACCTCGAATTGAGGCTCCAGCAAGATCTCTAAAAACGCCAGCATGGCTTGGGATGAATCCCCGATGAGGACACGTGGACGCGGCATCGTTATTCCCATATTCCTACGAGTCATTTCGTAGTCAAAAAGATGGCGCATAGTAGGCAAGTGAAGGGAAAACCACACGCGTAATAACACGAGGTCTGGAGATTAAAAAACTACCAGTCCATAGACTAGTACATTCCCGATCGACCGCTGAGCAGCGTGGCGAACCTGATGGGAAAACTAGGTTTGGCTGGTGAGCCCCTGAGCCAGGGCATACTTGACGAGTTCGACGGTCGTGTGCAGATTCAACTGTTCCATAATCTGCCCCTTGTGAAACTCAACGGTGCGGGGGGAAATCTTCAAGGTGGCGGCAATGTCCTTGACCGTATGTCCCTCGGCCAACAATTGCAGCACCTCACGTTGGCGAGTCGTGAGTTCGGGGCCGGACGGGGCTCCGCCGTCGACGCCGCGCAACATGCTTTCGACGACTTCCTTCGTGACCAGCGGCGTGACGTAAAAATTCCCGCCTCGGACCGCCCGTATCGCCTGAGCTAACTCCTCCCCCACACAGCGTTTCAATAAATAGGCGGAGGCACCGGCTTCAAATGCCGCCCGTACATAGGCCGGGTCGGCATGCATCGTGATAAACACGACTTTTACCTGAGGGTACTTGACCTTCAGCACGCGCGCGGCATCGATCCCATTGAGCACAGGCATCGAGATGTCCAGAATCACGATATCCGGCTTCAACTGCGGGATGGCATCCAGCAAGGCACGTCCGTCTCCGACCGTGCCGACCAACTCGCACTGATCGTCCAGGAGGCGCCGAAATCCCTCCAGCACCAAGGTATGATCGTCGGCCAACAAGATGCGGGGCAACGTCATATCGCCACCCTTACCAGGGGCACATACATCGACACCGTCGTGCCTTTTCCTGGAATCGATTCGATCTCACAGGTGCCCTGAACCGACAAGAGGCGCTCGCGCATATTCAGGAGACCCAGCCCCCCTTCCCCCTTGTCGACCAGCAGCTGATCGAACCCTTGGCCGTCGTCACGCACCACCACCACCACACCTTCGTCTTCCACGGTCACCTCCACCTCTACTCGAGTCGCTTTCGCATGCCGAGCAATGTTGGACAAACTCTCCTGCACGACCCGGTACAAGGCCGTCGAGGCCGCCTTATCCAGCTGGTGGTCGAGCGGCTGATGGACAAAAAGAATTTTCACGCCGGTCCGGCCGGAAAAGTCATCCAGCAGCCGTTGCAGAGCGGCCTTTAATCCTAAATCGTCCAGGATAGAGGGATGGAAACGATAGGCCATGTAACGCACGTCGTCCGACAATTCCTCCAGCCCTTTCAACACATGGCGAACCCCGTGGTGCGCGGCGCCGGGCGCCCCCGCAATGTGCCGATCGACCTCTTGCAACTCCAACAACAACAGGGCCAGCCGCTGATTGACATCGTCATGTAAATCCCGAGCGATTCGTCGACGCTCCTCTTCCTGTGCCGTCAAAATACGTCCGGCCAGGACATGCAGTTGCTCCTCACTCCGCTCCAATGCCATACGACTGGCGGCTAAATCCGCGGTCCGCTCCTCGACTCCCTGCTCCAACCGCTCATTGATTTTCTTTAACAGGGACTCCGTGCGGCGGCGCTGAAAGACAAACAGCACCGGAGTCCAAATCCCGACGAGGCTGAAGAGATGATTGCCCCACTCAAACCAGGGTGGAAGGCCGGGAACACGAGGACTAAACGGGGCCGCGGCGAGGGTCATGATGGAGCAGGCACCGGCCGTCGCGATCGGCAACCAGCGGTACTGACTGGCGGAAGACAGCAGCACCACCGCGCTGTACAACACCGCGTTTGCCACCCCCAATGGTAACTGAAGATCCAGAATAAAAAAGAGACAGGCGAGCAGGCCGGCCAAACCGACCATCACATGCTGTCGCCGCTGGCCCAGGGCATCGAGGGACCGGTCGACTTGATCCATCCGCTCGTCTCGCCGTTGGTTGAGAGGCGTCATCGGGGCGGGATTTTAGCATGCCGTTCGGCCAGGAGACCAGAACCAGCATGCCCGGAAACCGGCCCACAGGAAACCGGCCGGCACTTCGAGTATGATGGGGCCATGAGCGCCATGGCCCCTCTTGTCATTCTCGGGTTCGGCTATACAGGACGGTGGATCTGCCGATTGGCGCACACGCAATCGCGTCGCGTCCTTGCCAGCAGTCGCCGGCCCGAGTGTCAGCTGACCGACATCCCCCCACCCGATCGCCTTCGGTTTGATCTGACGGACCAGACCAGTTGGCCCACCCTGCCCTGGGACGGAGACCTCATCTGGACATTTCCCGCCACTCCATTGGACCGGGTCCAGGCCTTCGCCCGACACCATTGCCATGCGGGGCGGAAACTGGTGGTGCTCGGGAGTACCTCGGCCTACGACCAAAAGGACCATCCTTCGGCGGAGTTGCCTCCGTGGATTGATGAAACCAGTCCCATCAATGGCGACCTGCCCCGCGTCCAAGGGGAAGAATATCTTCGCACGCACCATGGAGCCATCATTCTGCGCGTCGCAGGGATCTATGGCCCGCATCGCAATCCGGTGGAGTGGATCAGGCGGGGGCGCGTCGGCCCAACGAACAAATTCGTGAACCTCATCCATGTGGAAGACTTGGCCCAGCTGTGCCTGCAGGCCCTGCAATACGGTCAGCCGGGAGCATCCTATAACATCAGTGACGGCCAGCCGCGGCGCTGGTCCGAGATTTGCCGTGAAGTATCCTCTCGATGGGGCGTGATCAGTCCACGCCAGGCCAATGCAGAGGAGACCGGAAAACGGATTCTCAACCACAGGGCGCTTACACAGCTCCGGTACACGCTCCGCTATCCTGATTTGTACCAGGCCCTCCGGTCGATTGAGGGTCCTTCTGCCACACCCCCTGCGCAAGACCAGCATCCGTCGGGCTGAGCCGGGTCGCTGCGGTAGGAAAGTCGGGCAAAGGACACTGCCGGATAGAGCCAGTGGCGTGGGCCAGGGTCACCCGTAAACCTTGTACCCCCTGCGCGAAACGTGTACACTCGCCCCTCATTCGGGACGCGGGATCACGCCAGGGCAGGACCGCGAGGAGAGACATGACTCGAACAGTCCGCCCCAGGGGTGGCCCGACACCAGAAGTACACGTCGGGGACATCGTTCGACGGTTGCGAGAATCCCGCCGCCTTTCCGTGCGAATGCTCGCCGACAAGTGCGGGTTTTCCCCCAGTTTCATCTCTCAGATTGAACTCCGTCAGGCCTCACCGTCTATTGCATCCACCGAGCGGATGGCCTCCGCGCTCGGCGTGACCCTGGGAGAATTCTTTCGCACGGCAGACCCGATCCTCCCGGCCATCATTCGCTCCGGCGCCCGCCCCGTCGTCCAGAGCCAATGGTCTCGCGCACGGATTGAAACCCTCGGCCCTTTCAACAAAGACAGCCAGTTCGAGCCCATGATCATTACCATCCAGCCTGGCGGCGCGAGCGGTCATAAACCCTATGCCCGGGAAGCCGAACAATTGGCCATGGTGCTGCAGGGCTCGCTCGAACTGACGCTGGAGGAAGACGTCCACCTCCTCAAGCGAGGAGATGCGGTCGGCATTCCTGCAGGCAGCCGCCATTGTTGGCGGAACGCAAGCCGGAAGCCGGCGCAGATGCTGCTCGTCACCGCTCACCGGTCTATCTAGATTTCGACGTTGCTGCTTCCCCCTCGACCAGCCCTCGGACGATTCCGTGAGGACCCTGTGGGACAGGGGCAACGCCCTCGCGTCAGGATCGCAGCAACGCCATGACGCTGATACACACCAGCAGATTGTTGACCGCATGTCCCAGCACCCCGGGCCAGAGACTCCCGGTGCGTTCATAGGCCCAGGCCCAGATCAGCCCGCTCCAAAAGACGCTGATGAACCCGATGAGTCCGTATCCATGGGCAAGGGCAAACAACGCTGCGCTCAGCATGGCTGCAGTCCTCCACTGGAAGCGTCGGCGGAAGACACCGAACAAGAGGCCTCGGAACGCCAACTCTTCGAAGAGCGGGGCGAAACACACATATTCCAAGAGACTGACCACCAGGGTCGGCGAAGCCCCCCAGACCAGATCCGCATCGAACCATTCCGTCCAATGGCTGATCAGTTTCAGCGGCTCTGCAATCCGACCCAATACCCACTCACCCACCAATCCTGCTGCCACGACCGCCAGAGCCGCGAGCGCGAGTTGGCCGAGGTGACGCGGCTGGATACTGAGACCGAAACCTCGCCAGAAGGTTTGTCGCTGGGGTCGGAGGAGGTGGTAGTAGGCCAGCGCCAACAACGGCAGGTTCGACAGCGGGACGGCCACGACCCGCAACGAGGGAAGATCACTTGCGGCAAACAGGAATGCCACGGTCAGGAGCGCCCCAACGGCGCCGCCTCGGAGCAGCACGCCGGCACCGAGACGACCGGCCCATAAGGGCGGCAGTTCAGCCGAGCCGACGCGAAACATCGTGCTCCTCCTCCCCCGCCGGATCCAGACCCACAGGACCACCAACCCAGCGCACATGAGCGCAAGCTCAAGCCACGCAAAGGCCCGCGATCGTCGAACCAACGTCTCAACGCGTTGCTGCGAAGAGTGTTCGATCGTCAGCAGCAGGGGACGGTCTCCTGCCCGCTCGGCGATGCGTGTGGCGAGCCGGGTATAGAACCAACCGGCGACCGGCTGCTCCGCCAGGTAGGCTTGTAAGTTCAAGGCGACCGGCGGCGGCACGTGGGCATCCACATAGGCGGCCTGCAGCAATCGGGAGAACGACGGGTATGGCTCACCCTGCCGACTCCATCGCACGATGTGCCGCGTAATCTCCGGCAGGTGCCCGGACTCCCCTTGCAAAATCGCCAAGTGCAGATCGACGAATGGATCGGACGATTCTTCGGCAAGTTCACGGTACCATTCAATGGCCTGCTCGCGATCGTTCGCGTCGCTCCCCATCGTGAGGTCGTACAGTACCTGTTCCCACACCGGCAGCGTCTTCAGTCCCTCCTCCTGATCCATCAGGCGGCCGACCATATGGCTGAGGGCCCGTTCGGCATCCGGCACGCGCTCGATCCTCGGAACATCGAACGAGAGCCATGCCACCACCATAATCGAGGCCGACAGAACTATGGCGGACAACAGGGTGACCGCTCGCGAGAAACCGGGATTGTAGGCATGGGGCGGAGGGGGGGCTCCGATACAGGGTATCGGTGACGCCGCGGGCTGCGCTGTCAGACCTGTCGATGGATCCGCGTCCATAAGGTTCTCCCGAAAAGCACAAAGCGCCGGAGTATAACACCGGCCTCGGAGAGGTGAAACAGGCACCACACCGCCCCGCCCCCCCCAGGCCGGGCATAATCCCATGGCTGAATCCCCACCGGTTTCGTTATACTAGGGCTCATACAACGCAGACCTGTAGCCAGGCCGTGCAACCTTCCCTGACGAGACACGATCAACTCCGACGATGAGCCTGCCTTCACAGGATCACGAGTTTCTTCCGCCTTATCGCCTGCTTTTGGGCCCCGGGCCGAGCCTCGTTCATCCCCGGGTCCTACACGCCTTGACTCAGCCGCTCATTGGGCATCTGGATCCGCTGTTTCTCGACCTCATGAACGATATTCAGACCCTGCTCCGCGCCGCATTTCAGACCAACCATGAGTTCACCATCGCCTTGTCCGGCACCGGATCGGCAGGCATGGAAGCCGTGATTGCCAACCTCATTGAACCGGGAGACCGAGCCCTCGTCGGCGTGAACGGAGTCTTCGGAACACGACTGGCTGCGATGGTCGAACGACAGGGCGGAGTGCCGTTGCGCATCGACGCGCCATGGGGAAACATCATTCCGTTGGAAGCCGTGCAGGAACAGCTCGCTCGTTCCGCTCCGGTCAAAGCCGTCGTGCTGGTGCACGCTGAGACCTCCACCGGGGTCAGGCAACCGCTCGAAGACGTCGGCGCCCTCTGCCGCGCGCACGGAGCCCTCCTCATCGTCGATGCGGTAACGTCCCTCGGCGGTATTCCGGTCGAGGTGGACGCCTGGGGCATCGACGCGTGCTACAGTGGCACCCAGAAGTGTCTGAGTTGCCCGCCCGGTCTGGCCCCGCTCACGATGAGTCCGCGAGCCATGGAGGCGATTCGGAGGCGACGGACTCCCTGCCACAGCTGGTACCTGGACCTGGCCTTGATCGCCGAGTATTGGAATGATCGCAGCCGGGCCTACCACCATACCGCCCCCATCTCCATGCTGTATGGTCTTCGAGAGGCCTTACGTCTGGTGCAGGCCGAGGGACGGGAGGCGCGTTTCGCACGCCACCGGCTGAACAGCGAGGCACTTCTGGCTGGACTCGACACGTTGGGCATGAGAGCCCTGCCGTCCGCCGAGCATCGACTCCCGATGCTCACTTGTGTCACCCTGCCGGATCGCATCACCGACGCCGCAGTGAGAGCTCAACTCCTCCAGGACTATGGCATTGAAATCGGAGGCGGATTGGGACCGCTGCGTGGGACGGTCTGGCGCATCGGGCTCATGGGCGAATCGAGCCGGCAGGCTCATGTGTTGACGCTGCTGGGCGCCTTGGAGGAGATCGTTGTTCAACACGGCCTGCCCGTGCAGGCCGGCCGCGCGGTGCAAGCGGCAGTCGACATCTATACCGGTTCACGGTCGACGACGAGGAGGAGTGCATGAGTCGAAACGGACTATGGATTATGGCGGCCGGCGTGGCCGGATTCGTCGCGGCCGTGACCTACTGGGTCATCGCCTTGGCCGTCGCCGAATCGCGGAAGGCGGATATGGTGTCCCCGGAGCGTGTCACCAGCTTTATTCACGCGGTGATCGATGCCAATCGAGCCAACTACACACAAAACGTCGTCGATAAGTTGCATACGCAAGGCGTGGTTGAGGCGCTCGAACATTGGAAGGAGGAAAAAGGCCTGCCGTTGCCCGCTCAATTCCTCCTCGAATCGGGGCGGCTTGTGGCACAGAAGGATATGAAGCTCAGCTTCCGCTTAGCGAGTCTCACCCCGATCTACGTGTGGAACGGGCCGAACAGCGAGTTTGAACGGCGCGGTTTGGAAGTCGTCATGAAGGCACCGGAAAAACCCTTCACCGGTTTCTACCAACAGGCCGGCATCCGGTATTTTCAGGGGATCTACGCCGACCGCGCCGTATCCGAGAGCTGCGTCTCCTGCCACAATGGGCACGCGAACAGCCCACGGCGAGACTATAAACTGAACGACATCATGGGCGGCGTCATCGTCACCATCCCGATCAGCGAGGCGCCATGACTATTGCGATCCGGCAGATCCGAATTCTCGACGGGCTCGGAGGGCGACTTGAACGGGGCACCCTCGTCATCGAGGGGACCCGCATCGTGGCAGCCGGCCCAGACCGTAGCATCCGCATCCCCAAGGGAACGCAACGTATCGACGGCCGTGGTCTCACCATCCTCCCGGGACTCATCGATTGCCATGTCCACTTCTGCTTGGGTGCGGAAGCCGATGTGGTGGCGGCGGTCGAAGGTGAATCTTCATCCGTCACGCTGCTCAAAGCCGCCGAGCTGGCCCGCCGCACGCTGCAGGCCGGATTTACCACCGTGCGCGATGTGGGGTTCCGTGACCATGCCGTTTTTACGCTCAAGCACGCCATCGCCGCAGGCCTGACGCCTGGGCCACGTCTTGTGGCCGCCGGGCTGGCGATCTGTATGCCGGGCGGACATGCGCGCTTTATCGGGCGCGAAGCGGACGGAGTTGCCGCGGTTCGAGCGGCCGTGCAGGATCAACTCGATGCCGGGGCGGAAGTCATCAAGGTCATTGCCTCCGGCGGGGTTTTGACGCCAGGCACCTCCCCCGATGATGCCCAGATGACCGTGGAAGAACTGCAAGCCGCCGTAGCGGTCGCCGCCGCAGGCGGGCGACATGTCGCCGCCCATGCGCACGGGGCGACCGGAATGAAAAATGCGTTGCGCGCCGGCGTGCACTCGATCGAACATGCCACATTGATGGACGATGAAGCCGCCGCGATGATGGGCCGGCAAGGCGTCTACATGGTGCCGACCCTGTCCGCACTCGCGACCACGGCTGCCTGCCCGAGCGGCTGTGGTATTCCGGACAGCGCTCGCTCCAAAGCGAAGAATATGGTCAGACAACACGAAAAGAGTTTCCGCGCAGCCGTGCGGCGCGGGGTGCCCATCGCGCTCGGCACCGATGCCGGGACCCCGTTCAACTATCACGGGGACAATGCGCAGGAACTGGATCGCATGGTGCGCCTCGGCATGCCCCCGATGGACGCGATCATGACCAGCACCTCCGCCGCCGCACGATTGCTGCGCCTGTCTGAGGAAATCGGCACCATCGAAGCCGGAAAGCAGGCGGATCTCCTGATCGTGGACGGGAACCCGCTGCGACGAATCGACCTCCTGCAGAAACCGGAACGGATCGCCGGGGTGATGCAGGGCGGGCGCTTCGTGGCGGGGCCGCTCGCACGCATGTAAGCCACAGCACCCTCGAGGCGATCTCTGTTGAACTCCGGATGGCTTCGGCCTCACCGCGCGGCGTTCGACGCTACCTGCGTTCGTACAGCAGTTCCAGGGCTGTAGCGAAGCCGTTGATCCGGCCTTTCCGAAATGCGTCTTCCAAGCGCCCCCGGAGCGCCCGAATCCCACCCTCATCGCCTCGCGCGACCACCGATTGCGACACCATCATTTGCACCGCCACTTCGAGCAGGCGCTGTTTGCGCTGATCCATGTCCGGCGTCACGAATTCCTCGATGACTTCCGCTCCGCGCGCGGCAACGATCGGCTCCTTGAAGGTGTCGTAACCTTGGTGCGCGACCGTGCGCTCACGAATGACGGCAAGCTCCGACTTGATCCGTGGCACCATTTTCATCAGGACGGCGAAGACTTCCTTCCGCCCTTCGTCGAACAACTTCTTCTCCATCTCCTCAAGAATCTGCGAGGGATTGGCGGCCTCCGCCCTGGGCTCCTCGCCCCAGTGCAGGCGATCGTAGGTGCGCCGACGCTCCGGGTCGCCGAGCACTTCGTAGGCGGAATTGATCTCCCGAATCTTCTCGTCGGCCTTGGTGTTCTGAGGATTCCGATCGGGATGGTGCTCGAAGACGAGCTTTCGATAGGCTTTCTTGAGGTCATTATCGGAGATGTCGCGCGACACACCGAGAACACGGTAATAATCGATTCGAGGCATAATACCGCCGACTATACCACGGCACTCCGGTAGCTTCACCTTGACAGTGCGACATTCTGGCCATAGCGTGGCGGCCATTCGGTTGCGGAACGAAGGAGGACTCTGCGTGGGATGGACGAACGGCGTCACACGATACCAATGGTTGGTCCTGTTCGTCGCCTGGTTGGGCTGGGTCTTCGACGCGATGGACGCCACGATTTGCGCGATCGTGCTCCATCCCGCCCTCCAGGAATTGCTCCACACCGGAGCCGCCAACGGCGAGGTCACCGCCGAACGCATCGGATCGTACGGCGGCCTGGTCTTTTCCATGTTCCTGATCGGCTGGGCCATCGGCGGCATCGGCTTCGGCATAGCGGCCGATTATTTCGGCCGCACCAAGACACTGATTGTGACGATCCTGATGTACGCAATCTTCACGGGGCTGGCCGCCTTCGCCCAGGAATGGTGGCATCTGGCAATTGCCCGTTTTCTCACAGCCCTCGGCGTCGGCGGAGAATGGGCGGCGGGGGCGGCGATCGTGGCAGAGACCTGGCCTGAACACAAACGGGCCAGAGCCGCCGGCATCTTACAGTCGGCCTGGGCCTTCGGCTTTTTCCTTGCCGCCGGGTGTAATCTCCTGCTGAAAGATTCCGAGTGGCGGGTGCTGTTCCTGGTCGGCATCCTACCGGCGTTTGTGGCGCTGCTGGTCCGTCGATGGGTCAAAGAACCGGAACGCTGGCTGCAGGCGCGTGAACTGGAGCGACGCTCAGCTCGCGCGACGCTGCCGCACCTGCGTGAATTGTTCGAGCCGTCGCTGCGCCGCGACACCCTGGTGGGCGCCACCTTGGCTTTCGTGGCTGTCTTCGGCGTGTGGGGCGCGACTAATTGGGCTCCCACCCTGATCCGCGCCCTGCCCGATCTGCAGGGTCAGGATCCCGCCGTCCTCAGTGAAAACGTGAGCTACGCCATCATGGCGATGAACGCCGGTGCCCTGTTGGGGTATCTGGGATTCGGGCCATTGGCGGATCGATTCGGGCGTCTCCCTGTCTTCGGCTTGATGTGTCTCGGCAGCCTCATCCTGCTGCCGGCCACCTTTCTCGCTCCCCCCAGCTATGCGGAGGTGCTGGTCTTGTTGCCGATGCTCGGATTTTTCAACAACGGCATCTTCAGTGGGTTTCCGATCTACCTCCCTGAGCTCTATCCCACACGCCTTCGAGCCACAGGGGCGGGATTCTGTTTCAACGCAGGCCGTGTACTCGCCTCGGCGGCGCCGCTTCTCACGGGCTGGCTCGTCACCGTGTTTGGTTCGTTCAACAGTGCCGCGGGCGCCATTGCATTGATCTACCTGTTGGGTTTGGCCATACTCCCATTGGCAACCGAAACGAATGGGAGACCGCTACCGGAGTGATCGCCGCCGGTCCCCGTCACCTTCCGCGAGGCCTTGCGTGCGCATGATGCCACGAATCGTACCCATGAGCGAGTATGCCCTCACCATCGAATTCGGCGACGGCATCACCCTTCGAACAAACGAACGAGTCCTCGCAGCGTGCGCCATCATCGACCAGGCCGCTCTTCCCGGCGTGGGAGAAGTCGTCCCCACCTATCGATCCGCGACCGTCTACTTTGATCCGTTGCAGACCGATGCGATCACACTCACCGGACAGATCCAGGCCCTCATCCCCCACAACATCGATGCGCCAACCCGTCCCGCCACCACGCACATCATTCCCGTGTGGTACGGTGGCGCCGCCGGCCCGGACCTACCCGACGTCGCACAACAGGCTGACCTGACGCCTATCGACGCCGGCAGGCTCCACGCCTCCGTCACCTACCGCGTCTACATGTTGGGATTCAGTCCAGGGTTTCCCTATCTGGGCACCGTACCGACGCGCATCGCCACGCCCCGCCACCCGACACCGCGCCGGCAGGTAGCCGCTGGTTCCGTCGGCATTGCAGGAACTCAAACCGGCATTTACCCGCAGACTAGCCCAGGTGGCTGGCACATTATCGGGCGGACACCGGTTCGTCTGTTCAGTCTCACCAGAGCGAAGCCGTTCTTGCTGGAGCCCGGTGATTCGGTACGGTTTGTCCCGATCGACGAAGACGAGTTTGCCAGGCTCTCCCTGAACCGGATATGACACAGAGACGCCGCATCGATTTGAATTGTGATCTCGGCGAAGCCGTGACAACCGACCAACTGGAAGTGGAAGCGCGCCTGATGACCTTGGTCACCTCGGTCAATATCGCCTGCGGCGTGCATGCCGGCGATGCGGCCCTCATGCGCCGCACCGTTCGCACGGCCCTCCGGCACCGGTTGGCCATCGGCGCTCACCCCGGGCTTCCCGATCGGGAGTCCCAAGGACGGCGTGAGCAACCATTGTCCCCGTCATTCGTGGAGGAACTTATTCGCTCACAGGTCGGCGACCTCATGCGCATCAGCCAGGAGGAGGGGGCCCGCCTGTCGCATGTGAAACCGCACGGGGCCCTGTATAACATGGCGGCACGGGACCGTGTGATCGCGGATGCCATCGCCACGGCGGTTGCGCGACTCGACCATCGATTGATCCTCGTCGGACTGGCCGGATCTGCGTTGATCGCCGCGGGCTCGGCGCAGGGGCTCAGAGTCGCGGCCGAAGGGTTTGCCGATCGGGGCTATCGAGCCGACGGTAGCCTGGTGCCTCGTGGGCAACCGGGCGCCATCCTGCACGATGAAGCAACGGTGCTGGCCCGCGCACGGTCGCTCGTCGCAGCCGACCGTATCGCCGCCATTGATGGCTCCATGTTGCACTGTCAGATTCATACCCTCTGCCTGCACGGAGATACACCCGATGCGGTCCCTCTGGCCCGGGCGTTGCGGGTCATGTTCGACGAAGCCGGAATCTCCGCTACACGCGTAGACCATGTCGCCTAACCCATCGATCATCCATGTGCTGCGCCCCGGACTCTTCACGACGATTCAGGATCTCGGCCGCTACGGCTATCAGCGGTTCGGCGTATCGGTGAGCGGTGCCATGGACCCCTGGGCCCTGACAGTCGGCAACCGCCTGCTCGGCAATCCCGACCGCGCCGCCGGCCTGGAGCTCACCCTGCAAGGTCCTGAGCTGCTCTTTGAACAGCAGCTGTCCATCGCCATCACCGGGGCAGACCTGTCACCGACATGCGAAGGCCAGTCCCTTCCCATGTGGACCGTGACCACCATACCGGCCGGAAGCCGATTGCGGTTCGGAACGCGCCGACAAGGTACCCGCGCCTATCTGACAGTCGCAGGCGGTATCGAAGCGCCACTCCTGCTCGGGAGCCGTTCGACGCATGTACGGAGTGGACTGGGCGGATTGGCAGGACGCCCACTAAAGAAGTCAGACCAACTTCCGGTAGGAGCTCCCCCGAGCACGGGCAGGTGCTGTGAGGGACGCGCACTCGCGCAGTCATCTCGGCCTCAGTATCTCGCTTCTCCGATCCTGCGCGTGATCCCAGGACCACAGGTCGACCACTTTACTGAGGACGCGCTGCACGTCCTGGCGACAAGCCCCTATCGCGTCACCTCGGAATCTGATCGTATGGGGTATCGTTTGGAAGGAGCGGAATTACCGCATCGTAGCCCAGCCGATATCATCTCCGAGGCCGTCAGCGCCGGCAGCCTTCAAGTGCCCTCGGATCACAAGCCGATTCTCTTGATGGCCGACTGTCAACCGACCGGTGGGTATACGAAACTGGCGACGCTGATTCGTGCCGATCGTTCTCTTGCCGCCCAGCTGGGGCCCGGAGATAGCCTCTCGTTTAGGGTCATCACCGCGAAGGAGGCATCCGAACTGTTTCGGTCGTCGCAGGCGGAACTTGACCGGCTGTTGCCGCCGCAGAATCCTTGAATCGTCCGCACCGACCCTATGCCTGACGCACGACGGCGCCTATGCATGGCTGTGCTCCCCGCCAAACGAGAGGGGCCTGCCGGGCCAACCACTTCTTGACTTTGCCCTGAAGCGATCTATTATTATCCGTATGGACACCACACTGACTCCTCGACAGATTACCCACGATGAGAAAAAGGCGGCTGAGGCCGCTTTCGCTGGTCGCCCATTCAATCCGAAATGGTCGGACGCGGCTCGCATCGTGTACGACGGTCTTGTCGCCGCGATGGGGAAAGAGGTTCGCGCCGTCGATACCGACGACGAATTCGAGCCGGTTGAGCCCTTGGCGTAGCTTCTGCCGATTGTCCCGTCGGCTGCGAGAGGCCCCATTCCGGCCTGCGTCGCACGTCCGGTCGTGCGGACAGACAGACGAGGTATCCTCATCTGCGTTCGCGTGTGGTTTTTGATCGCCCCCGTCCCTGATCGACCCACTCCTTCACCAGCGCCCGTTCCTCTTCCTCGCTCTTAACCTCCCCATCCAGCCGAGCCTCAGTTAAACGCGCCAGAATCGTGCGATACAGGGGGCCTGGTTTGAGGCCCAAGGCGTTGAGTTCTTTCCCCGTGAACGCAGGCTTCACGTTGCGATAGGTCGTGAGAAACAGGGACAGCTGCCGCTTCGCCGAGTCCGTCAGACTCCGGGCCAACAGGAACACCAGGCACTCCTCCGACAATCCCGTCAACACCCGAACCGTTTCCGAAGGTTTCGATGGCGCACGGCGACTCAGCGTCCGACAAGCCGGCTGCGTAAGGAACCGGGCTTCATTGAGTGCAGTGCGCTCGGCATCGGCAAACGGAAATCGCGTCAGCATATCGCGAACCGCTTGGTCCGGCATGGCTTCAGCCAGTGCCATCGCATAGACCAGCCATCCACGGATGGGCCGGTCAAGGCAGGAGAGCTTATACCAATCCAATGCCGCTTCCACCTCGATGAGCCGGCGATCCAGCCGATTCGACCAGCTGAGTTTCGGATGAATGAATCGCAACAGGTCGAGTTCGGACAAACGTCGAACCGCATGCCGAGGCGTCCGCTCCGAAAACAGCAGGCGCAACTCATCCAACAGGCGCTGCCCGGACAAGCGGTGAAACAATTCCATCTTCACTGCGCCCTTGATCAGCGCCAACGTTTCTTTGCTCAAGTGAAAATTGAACCGCAATTCGAATCGTATCGCGCGAAACACCCGCGTCGGATCCTCCACGAAACTCAGACTATGGAGCACCCGGATCAGGCGTTCCTTCAGGTCACGTTGCCCGCCGTAAAAATCGATGAGTTGGCCGAACTGTCGCGGTCGGAGCGCGATGGCCAAGGTGTTGATCGTGAAATCCCGCCGATAGAGATCTTTCTTCATCGAACTCTGCTCAACCGTCGGCAACGCAGTCGGGTACTCGTAATATTCGGTGCGAGCTGTCGCCACATCCAGCTTGAAGCCATCAGGCAGGTGCACCACTGCTGTGCCAAACCGCTCATGCGCCTTGAGTTTTCCTCCATGCGCCTTCGCCAGTGCGCGCGCGAACGCGATCCCATCTCCCTCCACCACAAAGTCGACATCCAGATTGTCGATCCCGAGCAACAGGTCACGGACAAATCCGCCGACGACATACACCGACACACCCAGTCGTTCTCCCAACTCGCCGGACATCCGTAATAGATCGTGCACCGCATGAGGCAAACGATCACGCAACAACCCCTTGAGGTCCCGCCGCCGCACCCCCCCCGTCGACTCCAATCCCATCAACGACTTCGGCTTCCCGCGCCCACCCGCAAGAACATCGTCATGAAGGCTGCGCAGCAGATCGGTTCTCGTGATGACCCCGACTGTTTTTCCTCCGGACAACACCGGCACGAATCGCTGGTTCAGCTCGATCATCTTGGTTTCAATGTCGTGGAACGGCGTCTCAGGCTGCGCACTATATTGCCCGCTGCTGGCCCAATCCCCCACGTGGTGGGCCTCAAGGTGATGAAAGAGCGCTTTTTGGATGGTTTCCCGTGCAATTGTGCCGAGATACTGCCCTTTCCGGTCGACCACAGGAAGCACGTTGACTCCATAGGTCGTCATGGCCCGTTCGGCCTCCGCGATCGTGGCCTCCTCGGCAATGGATTTGACCGGCGTCGTCATGACATCCCGGGCCAACAACGTGGGGCGATACCGCTGCGTCAGCAGCTCGGTCAGATGCTGCTGAACTTCCACTAGGGTGCGCCCTTTGACGCTGGCGGCCGCCGCGACTGCATGGCCGCCGCCGCCGAATTCGCGCGCGATCCAGGCCACGTCGATTTCCGGTCTCCGGCTTCTCCCGATGACCTCGACCTTCTCCTGCAGCGCAATCGCGACGATCACCGCGTCGAAGCCTTGCAGCTCCGCCAGCCGTTGAACCGCTTCGGCCAGGTCGCCCGTATACCGATCATAGGCGCTCGAGGCGACCAGAATTTTCCGACCTTCCAAGTAATAAATCTCACCCGATTGCAGAAGATCATTCAGCAGCGCGATCAGATCCGGATCCAGGGGATGCTGCAACGTCTCCGCCACCACACGTAAATCGGCCCCCGCCCGCAAGACAAAGGCCGCCGCCTCCACATCTCGCGGAGTGGTTGAAGGATACACGAACGAACCGGTTTCCTCGTACAAACCCAACGCCAACACCGTCGCCTCATCGGCGGTGAGGGGAATCTGCCTGCGCTGCAATTGCTCGATCAGCAGGGTGGTGGTGGCCCCGACGGAATCGACATGCCGCTGGCTGACCGACAGCCACAGCGACTGCTTGGCAGTCTCCTCAACCCCATGGTGGTCGAAGAGATGGACCTCCACGTCGCCGCGGGAACTGAGCACGTGTAATGGGCCCAGCCGATCCGGCTCCTGTACATCTACCAGCACCAGGCGCCGGACTCGTTCCAGCGCGACATCCTTCAGGCGGGCCATCTCCAAATTATGCGTAGCCAGAAAATTCCGGACCGACTCCTGCGCGCCCCCCGGAAGCACCAGCATTGCCCCGGGATAGAGCTTCCTCGCTGCGACCATGGAGGCCAGGCCGTCAAAATCAGCATTGACATGCGTCGTGATCAGATCCATGCCGGCATTTTAGCAGGATCGGTCGAATCGATTCAGAAATGTCAGGGAGTCCCGCAAGGACCGGCGGAATGGATGGATTGGGTAGCGGCTCACGACGAAGGGCCGTCAAACGGCCGTGCCGTCCACAACCAACGTCGCGGACGGCACGGAACGACTCAAAGAAAAGCATGAGCGCCGTAGTCGAGACGCCGGACGGACAACCCCATGCACACACGGCCTGAGGGCCGGCCTCAGACGCATGTTATCGCTGCTGGCGGTCGTGCTTCTGGCGAGCAATATGGCGCGACGTGCGATCCTGGGCATGCCTGATGCGCGCCCGTTCTTTCTTCGTGACAACGCCGTCGCTTTTGGCTTTATCCTCCAGGTTGTTGATGTGTTCCTGCTGATTGTTCAAGCGAATGGCCTCACGTTCATTCAGCTGGCCGCTCGCAATCCCTTGATCGATACGCCGCTCCTGGTTGGCCTGCCGCTGATCAATCCTCGGAGTCTCTGCCTGCGCAAAGGCCACCGACGATGCACACACCGACAACAACGCCGCGCTCCAAATCACGTGTTTCATACATCCCCCCATTGGTGAACGCCCCTGCCTGTCAGCCATTCCAACGTACAAGGGGGCTGCCACGTTGACAACGGGATTCCATTTTCTGCAGCGGTCTGAGACCTCAGCGGCAATCGCGGTTTCGAACACCGCGGGCCGATCGTGACGACATTCGTCACGCCTAACACGGAGAATGCGCTGACCGCCTTCCCCACAAGATGTGAGGCCATCTTTTTCACCCACACCGTCTAAGCACAAATCCATGCTATGAAGGGTACATAGCCGACCTTCGAGCAATCCCCCCTCAAGTGGCGTTCAACCAGGGCAGCCTTCGCGCCAATCCTGCCGCAGCGACTGCGATGACGAATACTGCGGTATCGACTCCGATGATCACGATGGTGCATCGCCCAGCCGGGTTTGGGTTCACCCAATCGGATGGATCAACGTGATTCAGTCACGTCGGCCCGTCTTCGTTGTCCTGGACACACCGGACTCTGCCTCGGCGCCGGCATCGAAGAAAGGCCGGCTCCCGCCTCACGGGACCTCATCGATACCGTTCCCCCGGGCTCCCCGAGAGCACCTCGTCAACCCTCATACTGCCGACGTCCCCCTGCCGGAAAACTTCTTGTACAGGATAGGAACCAACGCCAGGAGACCCAGCAGCGTAAAGGCCATCAACACATTCGGCGAGACGATTTCCTTGAGCGAATTGATCGTCCCTAGCTGACGCCCGGCATAGGCGAACACAAAACTGCCTGGAATGATCCCCAGGGACGTGGCGGCCACATACGTCCCGACGGAGACACGAGTGAGGCCCGACACCATATTAACCAGAAAGAACGGAAACAAGGGAATCAGACGGAGGGTCATCAAATAGCTGAACGCATTCTTGGCAAACCCCTCCTGAATAGCACCCAACCGGCTCCCGAATTTCCGCTCCACCCAGTCTCGCAGCAGATACCGTGCCACTAGAAAAGCCACGGTCGCTCCCACGGTCGCTCCGACATTGACATACAGGGTCCCCCACACGCTGCCGAACAAAAATCCTCCGGCCAGGGTCATGATCGCCCCACCTGGCAACGACAGCCCGACCACGAGGCAATAGGCGACAATAAAGAGGACCACCGCCGTCGAGTAGTGTGAGTCGGTGAAGACCAGCAGGTCATCGCGGTTGGCTTTCAGCCCATCCAACGACAGGTATCGCCCGAGATCGAAATAAAAAAATGCCGTGACGGCGAGCCCGACCGACAGTCCCAGCATCAGTTTTCCGGTGTTGGCACGTTTCGGCTGCAAGGATCTATCCGCAGAAGACGTCATCGTGCTGCTGTGCTCCTCGGCGGTATCATGGTGTCTCTCCGCGCATGTGTCAATCGCCACCTCGCCGCAAGAGGTATCGTAGGCTCTCCCACTGTCGCCTCCTGTAATAGGGCAGGCAGACACCACGCCCTCTCCGTGCCAGGCTGAATGGACACGCCTACCGTCGCAGCCATTATGCCGTCGCTCACGGTCCTCGCCGCACCGCTCAAGTACGGGATGTCGCTATCCGAAAGATCTCTTGAAGCCAGGGGGCGAGAGGAGGTAATGTCATGGTTGTCACACTGATCGATCTTCTGGACCCTGCTATGCCGACGACACATTCGGTTTCGCAGCAGACCCGTACCTCGCACCCCATCCACGAGACCACCTCACATGTGTGGATGCGCCCCTGCCCGCACTGCAGTTTACGTCTCAGGAAACATTCACCCGAAGAATCATGGCGTTGCAGTTGCGGTTGGCACACGGAGTGATGGTGGTACACTTGCATCATGGCAGGGAGATGACGTCATGGGACCGCTTTCGGTGCATGATATGAAAGGTGGCTTTTTCCTCATCGCAAGCTTTGTTCTCCTGGCGACGATTTGTGCCATCGCCGCGCTGGGGACGTTGATGCGCCCGCAACGCTGGTGTGAACGAGAGACCAGGCTCCACGCCTGATCCTCCTTCTTCGTACCACCCGGTGCCCCACGGCCTTCCGGAGCCAGCCGTATCCGTCTGCCTCGACCACCCACGCTGCTTCGACGAATACCGATCACACATTCCAAGTACTTCTCCCGAAATGCTCCGTCACGATCGCGGGCGTCTTGTGCCACCGGCCATACGCTGCCACCTCCGGTTCTCAGGCCCTCTCCCCTTGTCAGGCCAGACCCACTTGCCCTACTCTGTACCGTGAGGAGGCTGGGTATGGATCAGAATGACCGTTTGACCAAAAGCAAGGAACAGTGGGCCAGGGCCCGCCGCGGCGGGGAAGAACGCGAGGTTTTCTATGAAGGCGACGATCGGCTTCCGCCCGGCCAGCACCTGGTAGAAACCTGGCCGGTGCTGGACCTCGGCCACAAACCGGAGATTTCTCTCGACGAGTGGAGACTAACCGTCGGCGGTGCCGTCACCACAGCCGTCACCTGGACATGGGCGGATTTTCTGGCCCAGCCGCAGTTCAAGGACGTCTCAGACTTCCACTGCGTCACATCCTGGAGCCGCTACGACAATGAATGGGAAGGGGTCGGTTTCAAACAATTGCTGACCGTGGTTCAACCGCTGCCCTCGGCCCGATTCGTGCTGTTCAAGTCGTACGACGACTACACCACCAATTTACCTCTCAGCGCGTGTCAGGATGATGACGTCTTGCTCACCTACAAGTGGAACGGACGGCCGCTCACCAAAGAACATGGCGGCCCTGTCCGCATGATCGTCCCGAAGCGCTATGCCTGGAAGGGGGCGAAGTGGATTAAGGAGATCACGTTTTCGGAACAGGACGAGAAGGGCTTCTGGGAAGTCCGGGGCTATTCCAATACCGCGTTCCCCTGGAAAAATGACCGGTACGGATGAACACTCCCCACTAAGGCAGCCTACCCGTGACCCCGCACATCATACAACGGATCGAGATCTGGCCGGTCGATATCCCGGTCACGGATCCGTTTGTCGTCGCTACCGGCGCACGAGCGACGGCACAAAACCTGTTCATCCGAGTGACATTGCGTGACGGAGCTGACGGCCTCGGGGAAGCGGCGCCGTTTCCGGAAGTCGGGGGAGAGGATCGCCCCTCCTGTTTTGCCGCTGCGACGGGCCTCGCCCGTACTATGATCGGCCAGTCTGCGGCAGACTACGAATCGCTCGCTGACCGGCTCTTGGAGCAGGCTCCGCTCCAGCCGGCCGCCCGCTGCGGGCTGGAAACCGCCGTACTGGATGCCTATTGCCGATCGCAGGGCATACCACTCTGGCGGCTGTGGGGAGAGGCCGAGATTCGTGCCCATGAAACCGACATCACCATTCCCATCTGCAGTCTAGAGAAGACCGTGGCCCTATCGCGCGCTTGGCATGGACGAGGATTCCGCCTGTTCAAAATGAAGGTGGGCACCGATGTCGAGGAGGACATTCGCCGGCTCCACGCCGTGCATGAGGCGTTTCCAGGTATCAGCTTCATCGGTGACGGAAACCAGGGGTTTTCCCGCGAGGACTGCCTACGTTTCGCAGGCGGCGTGAAGCAATTCGGAGGGCGGCTGGTTCTGCTCGAACAACCGGTAGCACGGCATGATCTCGACGGTCTGCAGGCAATCCGGCATTTGACCGGCATTCCCGTGGCGGCAGACGAGTCCGTGCGATCGTTGGACGATGCACGCCGAGTCGTCGAGATGCAGGCCGCCGACTATATCAACATCAAGATCATGAAAACCGGGGTGATCGAAGCCCGGCGCATCGCCGCATTCACCCGCTCAATCGGCCTCAGTCTCATGGTCGGGGGCATGTTGGAAACTCGTATTGCCATGGGCTGTTCGTTCAGCCTCGTGCTGGGGATGGGCGGCTTTGACGTTCTCGATCTCGATACCCCGCTCCTCCTCTCCACCGATCCCGTCGCCGGTGGCTATCGGTACAGTGGCCCTCACCTGCAGCCCTGGCAGGAATCAGGTCTGGCGATGGAGACGCAGTCCCCGGCAGACACCATCATCATTGAATAGGCGTCCGACCGGACGCACGCTCCCTTTCCCGCCCCAGACAACCGACTGCAGGTTTCCCGAAATATTTTGCCGTTTTCCCCCTTTTCTGAAAAATTACCTTAGGCACAGTGGCTCCGCACAGGGCGAGCCACCTGACGCAGAGACTGCCACTCTATGCACCTGAGAGGAACGTCCCATGCAACCAACGACCCCATCTTCACGAGCAGCGAACGCCTCAGCTCTGACGACCCGAGCCATGACCCTCTGCTGGATCGTGGGAAGCGCTGCATTGATGTTGGGAGGCTGTGTCTCACAACGGACCTACGACGCCGCCAAGCAGGAAGTGAAAACAAGGGCCAATGAACTGGCTCAGACCCAGTCGGACATCAAAGGGCTGGAGCAACAACGGGAGGAGGCCCATCTCGCAAACCAGCGTGATGAACGCGCCCTTGCCGCGCTCAAGAGCGAGCTGAGGCAGATTCAGGCCTCCTATGATCAGATCCACAAGGCCAACCAGGCCAAACTGGCGCTCCTGGAGCACAACATCGCCGCATTGCGCGCTCGGCATCAGGCGATGGCGAAGGAAATCAGCGAGACCAAGCGACTTGAGAAACGGTTGGAGGCGCTGACCGCCGAGCGTGAACAGACCATGGCTCCGACAGACGCTGCTACGGACGCGCATGCGACCATGATTGATCATGTGCAACCGGCGCCGCCGATGGTCGCAGTGCTGACCCCGCAACTGAACACGGGAGAATCCCCGGCAGCCTCGCCGGCCCCTGCGGCAACTCCGGCTCCAGCCCAGCCGACTCCCCCACCGGCGACGAGTCTCGCCCCGGCGGCGACCGCGCCGCAGCCAACGCCGACGGTTGCGCCATCCACGCCTTCGCCGGCACCGGCAAAAGTGGCTCAGGCACCAGCGGCCGCTCCGGCTCCTCGCCCGACGGCCACCCCAGCACCGCAAGAAGAATCCTGGTTCTCTAGTGTAAGCGGGTGGTTCTCTTCTCTGTTCAATTGGATTTGGGCCTAACGTCCCTGGAGGGCTTCAGCCTCCGGCATTCCGGCACGACATCACCGAACCGGCATACACGTCACCGGGTTCTTACGACAGGGACCCGGTGGGGTTGTATCCATCCCCACCCTCTTCACACTTTTTACAATTGAGCTCGGTGCCGAGGAACGCCCGCCGCCCTTCCACGGTCAGCACCCAAGGACGACTGGTCATGGGCGGCTGATGGCGCACATGCTGGCCATGCCCGCAGCGGAGGTCTGCGACCCAGTGGCCTTCTTCGTCTTGATGATACCCGATGATCGCTTGTTGCATCCCGGACTCCCATCGCTCCTGCCACACATACACGCTTCTGATGGCTCGACCGCTTCAGGCATCAGGATACCTGCATCAGAAGCGATTATGGTACACTTCCGCGCCGATCAGAGCAGCAGGTTTTCCTGGAGGTCATGGATGGCACAGTCAGACTTTCGTCTCGGCATCGTCGGAGTAGGACGTATGGGGGCCAACATGGCCCGACGGCTCCAGGAACTCCATTACCCCGTTGTGTCGGTCTATGACACCGACGCACCACGCGCGCAAGCACTGGCGCAGGAACTGGGATGCACAGCCGCCCCAACCCTGGCAGGCCTGGCCGAAGCCGTTAACACGGTGCTGACCGTCGTCTCGGACGATGAGGCGATGCGGCGGATCTACGCCCCCGGATCAGGTGATAGCCTCTTGCGACACGCGGCCGGACGACTCTTCATCAATTGCGCAACCCTTTCCCCGGCACTCCAACGAGAGGCCCACACGTTGGTGGAGCAACAGGGCGGACAGTGCCTTGAAGCCTGCATGGCCAGCAGCATCACACAGGCTCGCCAAGGGACGCTCTACCTCATGTGCGGCGGACGCCCCGACGTCTTCGAGCGAGCCAAACCATTACTCAACGCCTTGAGCGCACACCTGCGCTATATCGGTCCGGCCGGAGAAGCCGCCAAGGTGAAGGCCCTCGTGAATATGGTGATGAACGCCAATACCGCCGCCCTGGCCGAAGGGCTGGGGCTGGGATCTGCTCTGGGCCTGGACCTCGCCATGCTCCGCGAAGTGTTTTCTCAAACCGGCGCCAACTCCCGCGTGTTGGAAACCGACGGTGAAGACATGCAACATCGTGCGCACGAGTGCTATTTTTCTGCCGCCCATGCCGCGAAAGACTCAGGCATCGCCTGTACCTTGGCCGAACAGGTCGGATTGGACCTCCCGCTGGCCAAGGCCACCTATGAGCAGTATCGGCGATTGGTCGCGATCGGCAAGGGAGAGATGGACAAGTCGGCCGTGGCGGAACTGACGTTCAAGGAGCGTGCAACAGAGTCACGCACCGGGAAATAACCGGCCTCACGATCACGGCTTTTCAAACGGCCGTTCCGGTCTGACCGAGGGCGGGAGGAATTGCCATCGCTTCTGCGCATCGACGTCGAACATGCCCAGATAGGTGGCCTGCCCGGCCAGCGTTTGAAACTCCACCAGGCGAATGGCACAACTGGACGGATCCACCACCCTCGCGTCGTACTGCCCCAAGACCGTGATCGCACCGGAAGTCTGCTGATACAGATTGCGGCGTCCGGCATACCCCGTATCAGGAAACAGTTCCGCCGTCGCCTCACAACCTTGCCGGCCGGCAACATGGAGGGTCAGCCGATAACGGGCCAGAAACGGATGGGTGGCGACACGAGTCAACCGCACGCGGACACCGACCGAAGATAGCTCGACCTCCGCCGGCTCGGGGCGATCACTATTACAGGCGACCAGGAGAAGGACCAGGCCGATCACCATCCAGCCCGGTTTCTGCCTTCGCATTCGTGTCATTTTCCGGTAGGCATCTTCGAGGCGGCGCCGATGGCATCGAGACCGGCTTCGGCACAGGCATCATCCAGATGAGTGCCCGGAGCACCACCGACCCCGATCGCCCCCACCACTTCGCCGGCAATTTCGATGGGCAGTCCCCCACCAACCATCAAAATACTCTCGTTCATCTCTCGCAACGCCTGCAAGGCCGGTTGCTTGGCGATCATCTCCGCCAACTCCGTGGTCGCACGACGCAGACTTGCCGCGGTGTAGGCCTTCTTCCTGCTGCTGTCGACCGTATGCGGACCAGCGCCGTCGGCCCGCAACATGGCCCGCAAGACGCCGGCTCGATCCACCACAGACGCACTGACTCGGTAGCCGTCCTTCTTACAAAAATCCACCGCTGCCTGCGCGGCTTTTCCAGCCAATGACGACGGTAACACTGACTCTTTTGGCAACTCATCCGCTGCCTGTGCCACCACCGTCCCTCCGCCGGCCAGTACCAGCATCACGGCCGCCAGCCCCGCACGGCCCCATTTCCTGCCGGACTCCTGTATCGCCCTCACCATCATTGGCCTCCCTTAGTCGTTGTCTCGCTGATCCTCGCATCGCGAGACTACGGCCATCCACCCGCGCTGTCAATACTCCGGCCATCCGCACCGGCACCGGTGGGACGCACACAGCAGGTGCGCAAGAGAGTCCGAATCTCGCCGCCGGAGACGCATGGTCTGGAACACGAGATCGCGAGAAGCATAGCGTGACGAGGTGAGGCTCTGCAGCAGCGCACGTACAGGTGTTTAGCGAGAGGGAGACCGGACGAAATCGACGGCGGTCAGTTGATGGAAATGGGATGAATGACGGGCTCACCTGCACCGGGACGATGCAGTTCCGCGATCCACACCTTCGCCTGCGCGACATAGAAGGTGTAATCGCTTTCGGGATAACTCAGCACTACGGCGTACAGGAGCTGCTCGGCCTCCTGCTCGCGCCCCGCGCTGAGACTCGTCCGCGCGGCCTGCAAGGTGCATGATGCAGCCAGGGCTTTGGGATCGACCGTCGTGCGCACCGGCTGTTTCGTGACAAACCGGTCCAGGCTTTTCGGAACATCGGGAGCAGGAACGACATGAGTATCGGCGGATTGCTGCAATTCTTTGGCGGCCGACAGGACTGTCTCGACATCCCCGCTGGACTGGCAGTGTCGGTACAACTCCCACATCGACATCACCGACGTCGATCGGATAGTCGTCGGTTGCGTGGAGGCATCGAACAGCTGACAACCGGCGAGCAACATGCCGACGGAGAGCCATGCAGACACACGTATCGATGTGAACAGTGTCATTAAACCTATGCTTACCGGAACGATTCCGGCGCTGTCAAGAATTTTGGGGAGGTATCCGGAGAAAAGATCGACGCGTCAATCACGCTGGTAGAAGGACAAGCCGCGACGTGGTGGCGGGCATCGAGCAGGGCACGGCAGCTCAGCGCATCACCGGTACGCCCTCGCTGGTCACAGCGATATCTTCGATGAGCGCGCGTAAGGGCTCCGCCACGGACCAGGCCTGCGCGACACAGCCGCGTGCTCGATGGGGACGCTCTCCGTCAAAGATTTCCGACACCTGGCCCAGACAGGCCTCGTCAAGATGCTCGAACAACCCCTGGAGGAACAGCCGTGCGTCGCGCCGCACGGACGGACTGTCCCCATAGGCTTTCACCCAAGCCGTCACGAAAGGACCGAGCAAGAAGGGCCACACGGTCCCTTGGTGATACGCGGCATCCCGCTCGGCCACACCGCCTTCGTACGATGCACAAAATCGAATGTCTTCCGGCGCCAGCGTCCGCAGCCCGACGGGCGTAAGGAGGCGCTCCTTGAGCAATTGCAGCACCTGTTTCGCCTGCGCGTCGGTCACCAACTGATCGTCCAACGCCAGGGCAAAAATCTGGTTGGGCCGCAGCGACGCATCGTCCCCGGTCGGCCCGTCGACCACATCGAATAAATACCCTCCGGTCCGGTACCAGAACCGGTCCCGAAACGATGCGGTCGCGCGGGCACGATCCTGTCGACACTGTGCCGCATAGGCCGACTCACCGAACTGCTCCGCCAACGCAGCGGCAACCGCCAGGGCCCGTACCCAGAGGGCCTGAATCTCGACCGGCTTTCCATGCCGCGGCGTGACGACCCACTCGCCGATTTTGACGTCCATCCAGGTCAGCTGCACCCCTTCGACGCCGCCGGTGATCATTCCGTCCTCGTCCATACGGATCCCGAACCGCGTGCCCTGCCGATATCCGTCGAGAATCTGTTTGACTGCGGGCCAGGCCATCCGCTGCACGCCCACAAGATCGCGGCTGTAGTACAGGTACCGATCTACGGTGTGAATAAACCATAGGGAGGCATCGATTGTGTTGTATTCCGGCTGTTCCCCGATGTCGGGAAAGCGATTGGGTACCATCCCCTGCGACACATACGACGCAAACGCTTCGATGACCTGCCGGGCCACCTCGTATCGGCCGGTCACCAGACAGAGCCCCGGCAGGGCGACGAACGTATCGCGCCCCCAATCGGCAAACCAGGGATACCCGGCGATCACCGTCTGTCTGGCTGCCCGCTTGACAAGAAAGGCGTTCGAGGCGACCCACAGGCGGTGGGTTAGTTCGTCTTCTGTCGGCGCAGAGGTCACCAACGTGTCGCGGCGACGACGTTCCGCGTCCATCACCTGCGTCACGCTGAGGGGCGGAATGGTCTCCGTGGTGAATACGAGTTCGGCAGTCGTCCCCGGCGTCAGCGTGAACAGGCACTCGCCCGGCGACCACCAATCCTCGACATGTTCAAGCCCGCGCTCCCGATCGACTGGATAGTGAATCCGGCGGTACCAATCCGGCCGGTGATGGTACTGCCCGTTGTGCTGCGCCCGCACCGGCGGCAAGCCCTCGTAGGGATGCCAGACCACTTGCCCCTCCGTGATCGTCGCCTCGCTTCGTAATGCGGCATTTTCCTGGTGCGTCGCGTGAAAATCCCGCCCCGTGAGCATCGGGCACACACGCAACACCACGGCCGGCGAGGCGTCATCGAGCAGCCGCCAGCGAAGAATCACCAAGTCACGGCCGTGCGGACAGACGAGTTCTCGCTCCAACCGAATGCCGCGACAGGCGAACCGCCAGGTCGGCCAGGGGACGTCGGAAAACCGCTCGCAATATTGATAGCCCTCCGGATGTACGGCCCCGCCATAGACGTTCGTCGAGAGGGGACATGTGTCCCCTCCGATCTCGATCGATTCTTCCACATGATTGACCAGTGCCACACGATCGACCGGCGGATGCCTGGCCACCAGCAGCAAGGCGTGGTACCGTCTGGTGTTGGCCCCGGCGACTGTTCCCGACGCATACCCGCCGCGACCGTTCGGTTCCAGCCATTCCAGACTCAATGCCCGCTCAAGATCCCGGCACCCCCGCGCATCGATCGTCATGCCCTCACTCCGGCTTACGCCCCTGATTGCTGAATCAACTTCGCGACCAGGCCAGTCCAGCCGGTCTGGTGACTGGCGCCGATCCCGGCACCGTTGTCGCCATGGAAATATTCGTAGAACAGCACGAGGTCACGCCAATGCGGATCCTGTTGAAACTTCTCCGTGCCGCCGTACACGGGACGCCGGCCATCCGCTCCGCGCAGAAACGTATGCGTGAGGCGACGGGACAACTCCGCGGCAATGTCGGCAAGATGGCGCCGCTGCCCGGACCCGGTCGGATACTCGACGGTAAAGGAGTCACCCAAATAGTAATGAAACTTCTGCAGCGATTCGATGAGCAGATAGTTCACCGGAAACCAGACCGGCCCTCGCCAATTAGAGTTGCCGCCGAAGAGGCCGTTCGTGGATTCCGCCGGCTGATACTCCACGCAATGCGTCGTCCCCATCATCGAGAGGATGTAGGGATGTTCCTGGTGATAGCGAGACAACGCCCTCACACCATACGGCGATAAGAACTCGCGTTCATCCAGCAAGTACCGCAACACCTTGGGTAAGCGATGGCGATTGACCAGCGACAGGAACCGACGCACCTCCCCGTCCTGCGACTGTGTTTCGATGTGCAGACTGAAATCCGGGCGATTCTCGATGAACCACTGCATGCGATGCTTAAAGCGAGGCAGCCGGTCGATGAGCTCCGAATCCAATGTTTCCACGGCGAACAGGGGGATCAGCCCGACCATGGATCGGACTTTCATGGGAAACGTTTTACCGTCCGGCAGGTGCAGCACGTCGTAAAAAAATCCGTCTTCTCTGTTCCAGAGCTCGATCTTCGCGTTGCCGATGTTGTTCATGGCCCGGCAGATATAGACGAAATGCTCGAAGAACTTACTGGCGACGTCTTCATAAGCCCGGTCGTCGCGCGCCAGTTCGAGGGCGATGGACAACATGTTGAGACAATACATACCCATCCAACTCGTGGCGTCCGACTGTTCGATATGCCCGCCGGTGGGGAGCGGTTTGCTCCGGTCGAAGACTCCGATGTTGTCCAATCCCAGAAATCCGCCCTGAAAGATGTTTTTCCCTTCGGCGTCCTTGCGATTCACCCACCAGGTAAAATTCAGCAGCAGTTTGTGGAAGACTCGCTCCAGAAAGATACGATCCCCCACCCCTTTGCGTTTCTTTTCGATCTTGTACACCCGCCAGGCTGCCCAGGCATGCACGGGAGGATTTACATCCCCCAGGGCCCACTCGTAGGCGGGAATCTGTCCGTTCGGATGCATATACCACTCCCGCAGCATGAGCACGAGCTGGTCCTTCGCGAAGCGGGAATCGATGAGCGCAAGGGGCAGGCAGTGAAACGCCAGATCCCAGGCGGCATACCAGGGATATTCCCATTTGTCCGGCATGGAGATGACGTCGGCGTTGTACAGATGCGTCCAGTCGGCGTTCCTTCCGCGCAACCGTTCGGATGGCGGCTCAGGACCGGCCGGATCCCCCTTCAGCCAGCGATCGACTGCGTAGTGATAAAACTGCTTGCTCCACAACAGGCCGGCAAAGGCCTGCCGCTGAACCAAGCGCGCGTCGTCGGACACATCCGGCGGTGCCAGGGGCGCATAAAATTCATCGGCTTCCCGAAGCCGTGCGGCAAAAACCGCATCAAAGGTATCGGGATCAAACGCCCGGTCGGATGAGCCGTTTGTGAAGCGCAACCGGATGCTCACCGGCTGCCCCGGCCGAGTGGACAGGACATAGTGCGCCGCGGCTTTCGAGCCGACCTGGTCTGGATTGACCGCAGCCTTCTCTCCCTGCACGACATACGCGTGAAAGCTGTCCTTCACATACCGTCCACCGTCTGCGTCGCCGTACAAACGCTGCGTGTTCGTCTCGTTTTCGGTGAAGAGCAGGTCGGGGGCTCCTTCGCAGAGCAGTTGCCGGCGGCCATAGTAGTCGTGATCGAACTCCACCACGCTGACACCCGGCAGGGAAGGGCCTTTGCGCATCCGAGGGCGACGCACATCAAGGCCCCATGACCACGTATTGCGGAACCAGATCGTCGGTAACAGGGTCAGTTCCGCAGGCTGCGAGCCCCGGTTGACGACCTCGATCCGCACCAACAGGTCTTCGGGCGAGGCCTTCGCATACTCCACGAACACATCGAAGTATCGGTCGTCGTCGAACACCCCCGTATCGAGGAGCTCGAACTCCGGATCGTTCCGGGTCCGGCGGCGATTGTCCTCGACGAGCTGGTTGTAGGGAAACGCGGCCTGCGGATACTTATAGAGAAATTTCATGTAGGAATGCGTGGGCGTCGAGTCGAGGTAGAAATAGTATTCTTTGAGATCCTCTCCGTGATTGCCTTCATGGCCGGTGAGGCCGAACATCCGTTCTTTGAGGATCGGATCGCGCCCGTTCCACAGCGCCAACGCCAAACAGACGAATTGGTGACGGTCGCAAATTCCGGCCAACCCGTCCTCATTCCACCGATAGGCTTTCGAACGCGCCTCGTCGTGAGGAAGCGCCTCCCAGGCCGTGCCATAAGGGCTATAGTCTTCTCGCACCGTCCCCCAGGCCCGTTCACTCAAATAGGGACCCCACCGCTTCCAATGCTTCTGACGCAGATCATCTTCCTCAAGGCGCTGTTGCTCGGCCGAGGGCTGACGTGCGGCCTCCCCCCCTGTCGATGTCGACATATGACACAGACTCCCGTCCAGCAGCCGCAGTCGGCCACGCAACCGCGACCAGCATGCGCCCGGCGTCAAAAAGATTCAACTGGGGATCGAACCGAGACATCCCGGACTCTCGAATCACCCTGCTGCGAATGTGCAGTTGAGGAATGGGGCTGAGGACAAGAGGGGAAACCGGCCCCAATGGGGGTCCGTGACTGACCGGAACGGGGCCATGGAACACGCGGGAGACAGCTTGCGGGAAGCTTACCCGGAAGACAGAGGCACTAACTCCAGATCACACCTTCTTGGTTCATGAGATAGTCGATGACCTCGATGCTGTCCCGCAGCTGGAGTTGCGCCTGCTCGGACATGGGCAACACCGCCCCAAGAAGCTTGCCGGATTCCACTTCCGCCAGGTTGGGAATCCCGTCGGTACTGCGTTTTTCTAATTCGAATCGAAAGCTGGCCACGTTTACCCTCCAATCCCTTGTCGGTCGTAGTACAGCAATTCTTGAGCCATACCGGAGCCGCGTCATGTCTCCGCTCACGATGAAGCATAGCACATGAACTTGTCCGGCCTGGTGCGCGGGCTAACCACTGAATTTGTGACTGCTTTGGCCGAGGATTAGTGGGATTCGGTCAGCGGGGGGAGGGCGCCCAGATAGGGGAACTCGCCGATCCGGACAAGGGACGTATCCGCTCGCAGCCTGAAATCGTCTCGTGTGGTGTCAACGAAACGTGGATCCACCGTCAAATCGGAATCGGGCTTCAATTCGGGAGCCGGTTGGTTGGGATTGCCTGAGCGTAGGTAGTTGGATCCGGAATTCTGCATGGCATTGTAGGACAAGAGCACCCGGCTTGAAGCACTGACGACAAATCCATAGGCATTCAAGCTGACGATGTTGCCGGACGCTTCGTTCTGGGAGGTGCCGAGGAACGCCGCCCCTCCGCCGTTTTTCACAAACGTATTGCCGACCAGGATAGCCCGGGATTGATCGTTCACGATCACTGCCTCGAAGAGACTCCTCGTGATGACGTTTCGCTCCAGGCGTACGGTAGATTTGCCCGCGACACTGACCCCATGGTCGTTGTCATGGATGAAATTCCCCCGCATCACGGCCTGCGAGTTGGCAAACTGAATGCCCGTGGTTTCACTGCCGCCGATGACACAATCTTCGATTCGCACATCCTCGACCTGCTGCGTGAACAACATACCTTTCACGCGCGAATGATGAAAATAAATGCCACGGCCGTTGAACATACCCATCGCATGCCCGCCGTGTTCATTGACCGTGATGCCGGAGATCTCAATGTTCGTGGCGCCGTACGGCCACTTGCCGATATGGAACACGCCCACCCGTTCTCGGCCCAGAATCGTTACCTGATCCATGCCGGCCCCGATCAAACGCACGTTTTCCTTGCTGTGAATCGTGACATCTTCGGCATAGGCACCGGGCTTGATCAGAATGGTATCCCCCTTCTTCGCGGCGTCGACCGCCTCCTGAATCGAGCGGTACTGTCCCGACCCATCCAAGGCCACCACCAGAGGCTCGCGTTCCCCAGCCGCCGGCTCTTGCGCCAGCGCACCCGTCACGGCCATGGCCATGAGCACGAGACACATGAACACGCGTTGAAACAGAGAAGAGGTCATAGGGATGGCTATACCGCCGCGACCAACGAGAAGTCAATCGAGCCGCGTTGCGGGGTCCAGCACCCCATGGTATCTTCACGCCCCATGATGCTCGTGGGCCTGACCGGCGGAGTGGCGACCGGCAAAAGCACAGTTGCGCGCATGTTTGCTCGTTGCGGAGCCGTGGTCATCGACGCCGATGCGCTAGCCCATCAGGTCGTCGAGCCCGGCAAACCAGCCTGGCGCACGATCGTCAAGACGTTCGGCACGACCGTGCTGAACCCTGATCGCACGCTGAATCGTCAAGCCCTAGGGGCCCTCGTCTTCCGACGGCCGACACAGCTGCGCCGCCTGGAACAGATCATTCATCCTCGCGTCGCGCGGGAGCAGGCCCGATTGACTAAGTCGGCCGGCCGCAAGAATCCGAAGGCAGTCGTCGTGTACGACGTGCCGCTCCTCTTCGAGGCCGGTATCAACGCACGCGTGGACAAGGTCATCGTCGTCACCGCAGATCGCCCCACCCAAATCGCTCGGTTGAACCGCCGCAACGGATTCACGCGTGCCGAAGCGATCAGGCGGATCCGCAGCCAACTGCCGTTGAAGCACAAAGCTGCCGCCGCCGACTATCTCCTCGACGGCACCATCTCCCGTCCGCGCCTTTTTACCGCCGTGAAGCGGCTCTACCGCGAACTCCTCGCCCTGGCCTAGCACCGGCTTTTCCCTCGCGGCTTCGGTGTGTTAGCATCCGCGCATGCGCAATCTCGTCATTATCGGATCCGGACCGGCCGGGCTCACCGCCGCCATCTATGCCGCGCGGGCGAATCTCTCGCCACTGCTCATCGAGGGCTGGCAGTCCGGCGGACAACTCACGACCACGACAGAGGTGGAAAACTATCCCGGTTTTTCCAAGGGGATCATGGGACCGGAGCTCATGAAGGAAATGCGGGGGCAGGCCGAACGGTTTGGAACGGAGTTTCTGACAGGCGACGTGTCGGCGGTGGACCTTTCCCGACGGCCTTTTCGTCTGACGATCGACGGAGAACAGACCGTCGAGGCCGCGGCCTTGATTCTGGCCACCGGCGCATCGGCCATTCAGCTCGGTCTCCCCGATGAACAACGCCTGACCGGGCATGGCGTCTCGACCTGCGCAACCTGCGACGGGTACTTTTTCCGCGGCCAGGATTTGGTCGTCGTCGGAGGCGGAGACAGCGCCTTGGAGGAAGCCACCTTCCTCACGAAGTTCGCGCGCACCGTCACCGTCGTACACCGCCGCGACAAACTGCGGGCGTCGAAGATCATGCAGGACCGCGCGATGAAGAATGAAAAGATTTCGTTCGCATGGAATTGCCTCGTTGAGGAGATACTGGGCAAGGACGTCGTCACCGGAGTCCGACTCAGGAATATCGTAACCGGAACCACCACGGAACACGCGTGCGCGGGAGTCTTCGTGGCCATCGGTCACCGACCCAACACCGACCTCGTGAAGGGCCAGGTCGCCATGGATGCGAAGGGCTACGTCATCACCTCGCGGGGAACCGCGACCAGCGTGCCCGGCTTGTTTGCCGCCGGCGATGTCCAGGACACGCACTATCGCCAGGCGATTACGGCAGCCGGGTCCGGCTGCATGGCCGCCATCGACGCCGAACGGTTCCTGGAACGTCGTGAACCGTAAGACGTGAAAAGTGAAACGTTCTGTTAACGCTCACGCATGAACAAGCCCCACAAAAAACTGGATGCCTGGACAACGGCAATTGAATTAGCGCAGCACGTCTATCAAAACACCGATCACTTCCCTTCCACAGAGCAGTATGGCCTAACGAGCCAGATCAGACGCGCAGGAGTCAGCATCCCAAGCAATATTGCCGAAGGCGCAGCGAGGCGAACAAAGCGCGAGTTTGTTCAATTTCTCCATATCGCCAAAGGCTCGCTCAGCGAACCCGACACGCAACTGGAACTTGCTGTTCGTCTTAAGTATCTTGGGACTAAAGAGTGGGCGGTCTTGAATGCACTCCTTGAGCGAGTCGACAAGATGCTCAGCGGCCTCATTCGTAGTCTGGGAGCGAAATCGTGAACTGCATGCATGACATTTTCGGCAGGCTGATTTCCTTCAACCTCTTACCTTTCACGTTTTCCCTTTCACGCTAAGATATGCACTGCGCAATCGTCCATTACCATGAACTCGCCCTCAAAGGCCGCAACCGCGATTTCTTCGAACAACGACTCGTCCGCAACCTCCGTTTGGCGCTGCGCGATCTAAAGATACGGCGAATCGAATCGCTACAGGGGCGCATTCGGGTCACCATCCCCGATCAGGTCTCGCCCGAGCAGGTCGTGGAGCGTCTCCGACGGACCTGCGGAGTATCGAATTTCCTCCTCACCGAATCGGTCCCCCTGGATCTCCACGCGCCTGACCTTACGCGGCTCAAACAGGTCGCGGAACAGCAGCTTGCCGGGCTCACGTTTCATTCGTTCCGGGTAACCGCCAAACGCGCGGACAAACGCCTGCCATTGACTTCTATGGACGTCGAACGCGAAGTCGGCGGCTACCTCTTCGATGTCACGGGAAAATCCGTCAAGCTGAAACAGCCCGACCTGACGCTCTACATCGAGTTACTCACTCACGAGGCCCATATCGCGGCACGAAAAATTCAAGGGCCCGGCGGCATGCCGGTGGGCACGAGCGGAAAAGTCGCCTGTTTGATTTCGGGAGGCATCGACTCGCCCGTCGCCGCGTATCGCATGATGAAACGCGGATGCAAGGCCGTCTTCGTGCATTTCTCCGGTCGCCCGCTGGTCAGTCGGGCCTCAGAGGAAAAGGTCCAGGAGTTGGTCCAATTGTTGACAGCCTACCAGTACGAATCACGGCTCCATATCGTCCCGTTCGGCGAGATTCAACGGGAGATCGTCGCCAACGCGCCGGCGCCCTTCCGCGTGGTGTTGTACCGACGGATCATGATCCGGATCGCACAGGAACTCGCGAGACGGGAACGGTGCTGGGCGTTGGTCACCGGAGATAGTCTCGGCCAGGTGGCCTCACAGACGCCGGAAAACCTGTCCGTGGTCGAAGAGGCGGCGGAACTTCCGGTGCTCCGGCCGTTGATCGGAATGGATAAGATCGAAATTACCGAACAGGCACAGCAGATCGGGAGCTTCACCACTTCGATCGAGCCGGATCAGGACTGTTGCAAGCTCTTTGTCCCCCTGCATCCCAGTACCCGAACGAGACTCGACGACATCCTCCGCATCGAACGGAACCTGGAGATCAGCGCCTTCGTCAAACAGGGTGTGGACAAAGCCGAACTGTCCACGTTCACCTTTCCTTCGTAACCCGATCCAACGCTCGTTGCCGCACCAGGCGGAAATGCTCGTTGAGTTCCCGCTCCATGGCGACCGCAATCACCCAGTCCGGAATCATCGTCTTGGGCTCGACGAGCAGTTCAAATTCCGCTCTGGTTTGGCTTCCGTCGCCGGCCGCTTCAAGCTTCCAGGCCCGATGGTATTGCTTGAAATCCCCCCCCTTGAGTTCAGTCACGAGTCCGCCCCCCGGCAACGCCTGTGACTCACAGATGAGTCGCTGTTCGCCCGGCAGCAACGGATGAGAGATATAGACATCGGTGAGCACATGCCCCTCGTGCTCCTCGACCTCTGCCATGCGCATCTCGGTTTCGAACAGTTCCGGCCACTTCTGATACTCAGTCAGAATCGAATGAAGCACGGAGGGATTCCCGGGAAACAGGAGTGTGGCCGTCGCCCGCACGCCACCGTTCGGCTCCGCTTGCACGACAAGCTCACGAAGCAGGTGGATAGCCCCTACTTCTCCCGCCCGGACATGAAGACCAGGGCCGAGCATGGAGACCGTCAGGCCGGCGACCACCATGCTCACGCGACAGAGGCACCGTATGATCGAACGCATCGGTAAGGTTCCAGGTGTTCCAGAAGTATACCCATCGGCGGCGGTGAGTGCGAGAGTCGAGGAGGGGGCGACGAAACACTTTTGACACAAGCCCCTGCAAGGGGCAGGTCATTGAATCACACGTTCGCCGCGGGACGAAACACCAGAACCACGCCCGACGCCGTTCCCCGCTCATCCTGAATCACGGCCGTACTCTCGCAAATCAGGCGCTCCTCTCCCCGACGATCGAGAAGGAGAAACGGTCGCGCACCGGGCTGTGGGTGAGGGTGAGGCCCTGGCGTATGCAAGGCCGGGTGCAGGATCGGGGTTCGCTGCTGCGGATCCAGCAAGATCATCACCTCCTGAATGGCCTTTCCCAATGCATCCGATTGCGACCAGCCGGTCAATTGCTCCGCCGCCGGATTGAGCAACGTCACGCGGCCCAGCAAGTCGACGGTCACGACGGCATCCCCCATGGACCGCACCACGGCATCGAGCCAGCGTCCGCGTTGCTCGGCAATACGCGAGACACGATGACGAAACAGCGCGATTTCCAGTGCCGCCCGCAGATCGCTGCTGACGAAGGGTTTGATCAAATAGGCCAAAGGACGCGTCTGCCTCGCCCGCTCCAACGTGTCCTCATCCGAGAACGCCGTGAGATAGATGACGGGAATCCCGTACTGTGCGTGGATCGTGCGGGCTGCATCGATCCCGTCGATCGGGCCCTTCAGCTTGACGTCCATGAGGATGAGGTCGGGCCGGTGTTCTCCGGCCACGTGCACGGCATCGCTTCCCGACGAGACGACGCCGATCACCGTATACCCGAACGAGCCGAGTTGACGTCTGATGTCCTCGGCCACCACCATTTCGTCGTCCACGATCAGAATTTTTTCGCGTGTCATGCTCTCACCCAAGGGCCCTGGCACTGCCATCGGCGGGCAGGCCATCTCTCACACACGTATCCATACGCCGGCGATGCCCTGAAAATAACGCAACTAGCATGCCATTCAGATTCGTCTGCCTCGACGTTGAGTTCGGCCTTGCCTTCTGCGGGCACGCCCCGACCAGACGGTGATTTTTGAACACCGCATGGACAGAATCGGCACCTCCCGGGGTTAGACGGTGGATAATTCGGTTGCGGAGGTTCGCGGTAGAAACGATGGCTGTGGTAGGATGGCGCTTTTTCTGGAGTCATCGGGTATGGATCGACGGAATCGTTCTCCGCTGTGTGTCGCACTGGCTGTCATCCTCATGTCGTTCCTCACATCGGCTGCCGTCCAGGCGCAGGCCCCGACCGATTCCGCCGCAACTACAGAGCAATCCTGCAGCTTCGGCATGGCCAAGGGCGACCCCGCCCACCAGTGCCAAGTGCCGATCCCGAGCGGCTGCGTCATTGCCAAGTTTCCCGGGACAGACAAACCTTGGACGACCGTGTCGAAGGCCGGGCGCACCTTCTGCACCTTCGACAAAAAGGGGACGGACTGGAAAACCCGCATCACCGGCCACTGCACCCGGTGCGACTCCAGCCATTGCACCGGGCAGTTCATGGTGCGGTTCGAGTGCACGAAACCCTGATGTCCCTGACGCTCACCGCGCAAATCAAACAGGCTGCGCGAGACCTGGGCTTCGACGTCGTCGGCGTCGCCAGGCTGTCGACGCAGAATCAGGGAGACCCCTTTCCGGAACCACACACTTCCCCCGCCAGCCTGCTCGCACGGTTAACGGCATGGCTTCAACGCGGCTTCCACGCCACCATGGCCTGGATGGCCCGTGATCCGCAGAGACGAGCGGACCCGGCCCTGGTGTTGCCCGGCTGCCGCTCCATCATTTCACTCGCGATGAACTATTACACCGACGAACGCGCCGATGAACGGCAAGGCAACGGGCGCATCGCCCGCTATGCCTGGGGTCGCGACTACCATGACATTCTCGGTGATCGCCTCAGGCAGCTGGCGGCGCACCTCAGTACGCTGGCCCCCGGCCACAATCATCGTGCCTATGTCGATACGGGACCGGTCATGGAAAAGGCCTGGGCCCAACAGGCCGGCCTCGGCTGGATCGGCAAACATTCCAATCTCGTATCGGCACAATTCGGCTCCTGGCTTCTGCTGGGAGAAATTCTGACGACCGTGGAATTGGAGCCTGACGAAGCTGGAACGGATCTCTGCGGTAGTTGCACCCTCTGCATTCAAGCGTGTCCGACAGGCGCCATTACCGAGCCCTATGTCGTCGATGCCGGGCGCTGTATCTCCTACCTGACCATCGAACTTCGCGGCAGTGAGTCCGTCTTACCTGAGGAGCTCCGCCGCGGCATCGGCAACCGGATTTTCGGGTGCGACGATTGTCTAGACATCTGCCCCTACAATCATCAGGCCACGCCCACCGGCGAACCGGGCTTCCAGCCCAGCTCGCTCACGACAGCCCCCAACCTCACGCACCTCGCCGAAATGGACGAGCAGACCTTCATGGCTACGTTCTCACGGAGCCCCATCAAGCGCGCGAAGTACTCCGGATTCCTGCGCAACCTGTCCTGGGCCTCAGCCAATACCCCCGCACCGCCGCCGACCGGCCCCCGCTAACCCCGCCCCCACTGTTCCTCCCCTGCCGATAGTGGTAGGCTACGGCATCACGTTCTCGCTCGTTCGAGGATCCACCACAACCGGCTACGAGGCCATGCAGGCACCCACTCTCCTGATCGTGGAAGATGAAGAGCGCATGCGGCGGCTCTTTGAGCTCGTGTTGAAACCTGCCGGGTACCAGCTGCTGCTGGCGCACTCCGGAGACGAAGCCCTTCACCTGATCCAAGACCATGACGCCCTCGACATGATCATCACGGACCTGCAACTGGGCGCGGTGTCGGGCATGCAGGTGTTGGAAGCCGCCCGCCAACAAGTACCCGACGTACCGGTTCTCATCGTCACCGGGTATGGAACCGTGAAGTCGGCCGTCGAGGCGATGCAGAAGGGCGCCTATGACTACATCTCCAAGCCGGTCGACAACGAAGAGCTCAAGATCGTGATCGCCCGCGCACTGCAAGTCCGCCAACTCGCCCGGGACAACCGGGCCCTGCGCGCAGGCCTCCAGGAGCAGTTCGGGTTTGACCGCATGGTCAGCGTGTCCAAGGAAATGGAACTCGTGAAGCGGCTGGCGAAGGAAGTCGCGGCCACCGATGCCACCGTGCTGATCACGGGGGAAAGCGGCACAGGCAAGGATCTGCTGGCACGCGCCATTCACCTGGTCAGCCCGCGTGCTCACGGACCGATGGTAGCCGTGAATTGCGCCGGCATTCCTGAACACCTCCTTGAATCCGAACTGTTCGGCTATGAAAAGGGCGCCTTTACCGATGCCAAGAAATCCAAGCCGGGCCGCTTTCAGATCGCCGATCGAGGCACGCTGTTTTTGGATGAAATCGGCGAGCTCAGCCTCACGGCCCAGGCAAAACTGCTACGGGTGCTCGAGCAGCATGTCGTGGAGCCGCTGGGCGGTGTCCGCAGCATCTCCGTGGACATCAGGGTCATCGCGGCCACCAACCAGGAGTTACCCGATCTCATCAAATCCGGACGGTTCCGTCTGGACCTGTATTACCGTTTGAACGTTTACCAGCTTCGCATGCCGCCCCTACGGGAACGTCCGGAAGACATTGAGCCGATTCTCACCCAGTTCCTCAACCAGGCCCGTCGCGAGCGTGGCAGCCGCATCAAAGGGATCGCCCCCGACACCCTGGCCATCCTGAAGTCCTATGCCTGGCCCGGAAACGTCCGGGAACTTCATAACGTCGTGGAATGGCTGACCATCACCTGTAAGCAGGACACGATTCTGCCCGAGCACCTTCCGGCCTCCCTGCAGGCCACGCCGCCTCACCCTTCCGGCATACAGACAGACGCGCCATCACTGCTGTCGCTGGGACTCTCGGTCGAGGAAGTGGAAAAAGCGATGCTCCAGGAAGCCCTTCAGAAAAGCGGGGGGAATGTGTCCGAAGCGAGCCGACTCCTGAAGATGACCCGCAACACATTGCGGTATCGAATGGCCAAACACAACCTCTCGCAGCCTCAAGGCTGATGCACCCTCCAGCACGAACCGGGCGGCTTCAGAGAAAGTTCTTCGTTGCGCTGTTGATTGTCGGCATCGTGCCCGGCATGGTCGCGCTCTGGGCGACCTACCACTCCAGCACCGCCACCCTCAAGCAAGCCATCGGCGAAGGGTTTCAGGAAATCGCACGCTCCACATCGATTCGTCTGGCGACCGCCGTGGACGATGAAATCGATCGCGCCGCTCACCTGGCCGCAACCCTGGCATCTCAACACACGCAGGACTCATCCGCTGCGGACATCCGCAGCGCTCGAACACCTGCCTCTCCCCGGCAGATTCGGCGGTTGACTCCCGACTCAATGACGCCGCACCTTCTCGACATCTGGGCCCGCGAATCGCGGCACTATGCGCGTATCACCGTAGCCGACTACCAGGGACTCGTCATTGCCTCCACGGACCCTACCGTCCCGCCGCGACAGGAACACCAGGCCTGGTGGCGCGAAGCCATGGAGGCACCAGCCGGGAGCGCCTACGTGAGCAACATGGCCGCGGATTCGGGGAACAGCGATGTCCTGTTTCACATTGCCGTGCCCATCGTCGACAATCCGGGCCATGCCGCGATCGGGGTCGTCGGCCTCGTCCTCCGTCGCAGCCTGCTCACGCAGATGATCCTCCCGATCCACATCGGACACACCGGCCATGCCATGCTGCTCGACACCCAAGGCACCCCCCTGATCTGTCCGGTGCTGCCGCCCACCGCACACCTGATCCCGTCAGGCCTGATGCACCGGCTGGCGATGGAGCATCCTCTCTGGCTGGTCGCAGACGACGACGCACACGGCGGGCACGATGCGATCGTCGGGGCCGCGCCGGTGCGCTTCAGTCATCGCCTCACGCCCTCCAGCCTTGACGGAAACCGCTGGTATACCTTTATCCGTCAGGCACCGGAAGAGACCTACGCACCGGTTTACGCCTTGTTGTTCAGGGTAGGAATGTTCGGCTTCGGACTGGTCATCGTCCTGTCAGGCCTTGGCTTCGTGGTCGGTTCCCGCATCGCGAAACCCATTACGGCACTCCAACGCGAAGCCGAAGGGCTACGCCTCGACCTCGCGACGCCGGAGACGCCCAACGCTCTCCCACCCGTGATTGCGTCGTTACCGCGGGACTACCGCACGGGCGATGAGATCGAGGACCTCGCCACGACCTTCGCCGCCATGCGGGCAGTGTTGGAAGAAAACCTCCGCACGATCCGCTCTCAGCAGCATGAGTTGATCCGACAGGAGAAGCTGGCCTCGGTCGGACAATTGCTGGCCGCTCTCGCTCACGACCTGCGCAACCCGCTCGGCGTCATCCGAAGCTCCGCACAGATCGTACTAGAGGGACCGCGGGAAGAACCGATACGGCAGGAGATGGCCCGGTATATCATCGACGAGGTCGACAAACTCTCGCAGCGCCTTCACGACTTTCTCCGTTACGCGAGGCAGAAGCCGCCGGACCTCACCGACACCTCCGCAGAAGACGCGGTGCGCGCGGCCCTCAAACAATGGGAGGCACAGGGAGGACATGAGCGGATACGAATTGCGCACCGATTCGGCCCCAACCTGCCGCCGATTCGCATCGATCCCGAGCAGATCAAAGAAGCGCTGATGAATGTGCTGATCAATGCCCGTGAAGCCATGCCCGACGGAGGAACGCTCACTCTCACCACCAGATTGGGCTCGGAAGGCGAGGTGGACATTGAAGTGGCGGACACGGGAAGCGGAATCCACGCCGATCACCTCGCACGGATCTTCGAACCGTTCTTTACCACCAAGGCCTACGGAACCGGACTCGGCCTCACGAACGTCAAACGGCTCGTCGAGGATAATGGGGGAACTCTGACCGTGACCAGCAACCAGGGCACAGGAACCACATTCACACTGCGATTTCGCCCAGTGAGCTAGGGACGGCTTACGGGAGAACCGAAAACGCTGCTGACAGCCAATCGAAGCGGCAGGGCAGGAGGCTCAAACAGGCTGTCCAGCAAGGCCGCAGCGAGGCGCACGGCGCGAGGAATAACGAGCGTCACGTTTATGCGCGCCCGCGAGCCGGTGAGCGGGCGGTGTCTTCACAATCTTCACGCGTCAATGCGGCAAGCCGCTCAGCGATGCGAGAACGCCGCTGGCGACCAAGCGAAGCAGCCTGGCAGGCGGCTCAAACAGGCCGTCCAGCAAGGCCGCAGCAAGTGAAGGGGCGAGGCGTACCCTTGCGGTACGTCGAGTCCCTGAACGCCGCGAGAACGCTGCAGGCGGCCTGTTTCAGCCGCCTGCCACTAGACACGCTTGGTCATTCGGGAGAACCGCTCCTGCAAGATCACCCCGGTGGGGGCGAGATGTTTGCCCTGTATCGTTTTTTGCACGGCTTCGATCCGCGCAGAAAAATTCGGATGCGTCTTGAACAGCGCGCGATCATCCCCCTTCAACTCCCGCAACCGCGTCAGCAACCCGACATAGGCCTCCGGATCATATCCGACTCGCGCGGCAAAGATTTCGCCGATCGTATCGGCCTCCATTTCCTTCCCCTGGTCCAGCCCTTCGTCGAGGAGTTTCTTGACGGCCCCGTCGATCACGTTCTTGAAGGCGGCTGGGTTGCTGGTGGCATAGGAGAGGCCTGCCTCTGTCACCCCGGCCAGGCGCTTGCTCCGCTGAATAATATCGAGGATATGTTTCTGGCTCACATGGGCGATCTCGTGTCCCAGCACGGCAGCCAGTTCCGCCTCGTTCCTGACCTGCTTGAGCAGCCCGCGGGTCACAAAAATGTATCCAGCCGGCGCGGCAAAGGCATTGATCGAGTCATGTTCCAGAATCGCCACCCGGTAGGGAATGTCCGGCCGATCCGAGGTATTGGCCACGGCCCGCGCGACAAGATTCACGTACCGGACCAGCTCCGGCTGGTCGACGACACCGCCGTAACGGGCCACCACCTGCAGGGCCATCGCCTGCCCGATCGACGATTCTTCCTCATAACCGATAGGAAAGAGACTGCCGACGACATTCCCGACTCCATGGATAGCCCCCGCCAGCCGCGGGTTGCCGGATTGCCGCGCGATATCCTCCCCGGCGCGTTGCACTTCGGCACAACCGGCCACGGTCAGGGACAGGGCGAACAGACTTGCCGCCACGACGTGATTATTTCGCATATTCGCCAAGCCCTCCTTCCCGCAGAAACTCTTCAACCTCCTGATCGGCAATCTGGTACGCCGTCATGCGATCCACCGCGTCACGATCCCTCGCCGACACGCCAGTGCGATCGGCATACCCTTCCGACGCCTTGTCCAGGCCCCTGGCTCCGGCTGATGCCGTGGTCGCCGAGGCGTCACCGCCGCGCATACTGTGCCCGAGCCTGGCCAGCGTATCGTTGGTCCCGGAGGGTTTCGTGCTCGACGTTTTGTTCGAGAAAATCCATCCTTTGGCACCGGCAGCCGTCTTGACCTCGACCCAGCTGCCGTCGCGGCCGATCACATCAAGCGCGTCACCGTACTTCACATTGCCGACCACCGCATCCAACGAGGTTTTCCCCGAACGGAGTTGCGCCGTCTTGGCTTGCACGTAGACCGTTTCTGCCCACGCCGCTAGGCCTCCAGTCACCAGCACCGCGCAGAACGCGACCGATGGAATCCAGTATCGTCGTGATTGTGTCACAGCGCCCTCCTCTTCCACACCACCGCTTACTTTGAAGTCATTTCGTACACCCCGTCCCAGTCGGCCGGCGGGGGTGTCTGCCGGTACGTGGTGGACCGTTCCACGTAGACCCGTGACGGTCCATCCGACGGATCCAAGGCAAGCGCCTCGGTGAATCGAGCACAAGCGGTCTCAAAATCTCGCTGTTTGTAGGCCGCCATTCCCTGCAGATACCGATCGACGACACGTCGTTTCGCCTCGGCCACCTGCCCATTTCGGCCCAGGAGTTCGAACACGACGACCGGCTCTTTTTTGCCTTTCACTCGTAACAGATCGATCTCGCGCACTTCAACGTCGTTCTTGGCCAGTTCGGCGGTCCGCTGCCCGACCAGGATCAACGTATCGTAATATTTGCTCGCGCCTTCCAGCCGCGACGCCAGATTGACGCTGTCGCCCGTCACCGTATATTCCATGCGCTCCTCGGATCCCATGTTCCCCACGATGCAGGGGCCGGAATTGATCCCGATTCTGGCCCCGATCTCCGGGAGTCCCTCCTCCACCCAGATGCGGCGAAGTCTGGCCAATTCAGCCTGACAGTCCAGCGCGGCATAACAAGCCAGCGACGCATGCTTCGGATCGTGGAGCGGCGCCCCGAAGAGCGCCATGATCCCGTCCCCCAAATACTTGTTCACATTGCCGCGGTGGGTCGTCTTGATGATCGTCGTCATCGCCGAGAGGTAGCGATTGAGCAAGGCCACAAGATCTTCGGGCGACATCTTTTCCGAAATCGTGGTGAACCCCGCGATATCGGAAAACAGGATCGAGATCTCCCTTTGCTCGCCCCCCAGCTTGATCGCCTCGGGGTGACGCATGATCTCCTCGACCACCTCGGACGACATGTACTTGTCGAAGGCCGCGCGCATGAGCCGGCGCTGCTTCCCTTCGGTCACATATTCGACCGTGGCCGCGGTGCCGAACGTCAGGACCAACGCCACCTCCGGAAAGACAAGGTCCAGCCAGCGCGCATGTCCGCCGAACGCATGGGCCACCAGGCCGTAGTAGCCCACGGCCAACGCCAAGGTGACGCCGAATTTCGCCGGGTAGGATCGGAACAACATGAAGGCCCCGGCCGACGTGAGGCAGAGCAACAGGAGGACGGTCAAGAACAACCAGGACGGCGCAGCCTGCAGTCCCTGCCCGTGTAGCAGATTGTCCAGTGCCGCCATGTGGATCAAGACACCCGGCGTGGCGGAAGAAAACGGTGTGACCCGAAGATCGTACAACCCGGCGGCGGTCCCTGCGATGAACACGATCTTGTCTTTAAAGATCATGGCATCTAATGCAGGACGTTCGCCCTTTTGCTGCTGGGCAAACGCCTGTAACACCCGCCCGATCGAATACTTTCGGACGTGGTACGTCTCCTCCAAGGACCCGTGCCACCGGAGCAACAGCTGACCATCGGCATCGAGCGGCACGCTGCTGCTGCCGATCTGTACCCGGCCGTCCGTGACGGTGATCCCGTCCGCCCCGAGCAGGTAGCGAGCCACCGCCAGGGAGAGGTGCGGCACGAACTGCCCCTTCACCTGCCCCAGCAACGGAATTCGTCTCGTGGGGCCGTCGGCATCGGCAGACAGATTGATGACGCCGAGGCCACGTGCCTGCTGGGCCAACACAGGAATCGGTAGTTTCACTCCGGCCTGATGCGCGGCAACCCGGTCCGATTCCGGCAGTTCGACGTTCAGCGTTGCGCGGGCCTGCAGATCCGATGGAATGTGGTTGGGCTCGGCCTGGAACAACATCGGCAGGAACACATTGCCTGCCGCCTGCATGTCGTCGGCAAATGACTGATCGAATTCCTCGGCATTCTCATCGGGCTCAAAAAACATCACATCGAACACGACGGCCCGCGCACCCGCCTGCTTGAGATACCGCACCACATACCCATAGCGATCGCGCGGCCAGGGCCAGCGCCCGAAGGCCTCCAGGCTCGATTCATCGATGGCCAGCAGCACAAGATTGGAATCCGCATTGGCCGGTTCGGCGTAGCGACGGACCAGATGATCCAACGCCTTGAGTTCCACCACCTCAAACCACCGGGTCATCCGCAGTCCTGCCACGAGACAGAACACCGCGAGGCCGACCGCAAGCGCGGAGAAGAGTTTCGTTGTCCGTGTAGACGATGCCATCGAGAAGATCGAGCCGAGTAACAGCATGTACCGAGTGGGCTATGGTACTGGAGAATGGGAAAGAGGGAAAGAGGCGGGACGCGATAGTGAGCTCGGGATGCGACACCAACAACCCGGGCTACATCCTCACCCCTTATGGCGCATCAACCGCGCACCGAAACCCCAAGGTCGGGCCCCAGTAAGTCATCTCATCCCAGCCTCGATACCCAGCGCGCAATTCAAGGGGCCGTTCCATCCAACTGCCGCCGCGCAAGACTCTGAAGGTTCCGCGCAGGGGCCCTTGCGGGTCTCGGCTGGGCGAGATGCGATAAAAATCTTCGGCATACCAATCCTTCACCCATTCCGAGACCAGACCGATCATGCCGGACACGCCATAGGGGGAACGAGCCGCCGGCGGCATGCCCACCGGCTCAACGCCGTTCGTGGAGGCCTTTCCATCCGTCAGTGCCGCACGGCTTTTCTGGATCACCTCGTCGCTGTTGCCCCAGGGATACCGCCGGCCATCTGTTCCGCGCGCGGCCTTCTCCCATTCAGCCTCCGTGGGCAACCGCTTCCCGCCCCACTGGCAGTAGGTCCTCGCCTGCATCCACGTCACATCGGTCACGGGACGTTGTTCCAGCTGGGGATCGTCGAAGGCCACGCGGACTTTCGGTGGAAGACAACTCCCCCCGTCCACACAGGCGCGATACTGCCCATTCGTGACCCCCAGTTGATCGATCCAGTAGGCGCTCAGATAGAGGCGATGCAGGGGACGCGCATCGGGCAGGCCGTCTTCCATCCCCATCAGAAATTCCCCCGCAGGAATCAGCACCATTCCAGGGAGGGGCGTCAGACCTTGATCCAGCAGCCGTTTCATGGCCTCCTGCTGGTCCGCCTGCAGTTGAGCATTGACCCGGTCGATGGCCTCCTCACCGGCCGCCTCATTCGAGTGGACCAGCGGCCCCGGGACGCGGGTGACCGAGGGCTGCCCGCCTCGCAGCGTCTCTGCAATCCGAGGCGTCGCCGCCGATTGGCTCGGAACAGCCGGCGGTTCGGACATGCGGATCGTTTCGATTCGTACCGAGGTCCGCGCCATTTCCAGCACGGGGTCCCCCTTCCCCTTGCCTTTCTTGGGCTCTTTTCTGATTTTGCCGATCGCGGCAAAATCAAAGTCCGGAATGTTGGCCAGCAGGGGCGTGGCATAACTGATCGGCACAGCGAACGCCATGCCTTCGGGCACAATGCCGGACGGATGGGTAAATTTCGCGGTGAGAATCCCGACGACTTCACCCTGCCGATTAAAGATCGCCCCGCCGCTGTTGCCCGGGTTCACCGCCGCGTCGACCTGAAACACCCGTTGCACGCCTCTCGTCCGCACGGCGGCCACATGGCCTCTGGTGATCGTGGTTTCGCGCAACCCGAACTGGAACCCGACGGCAATCACCTCCTGATCCAATTTCACGGCGCCGGCATACCCCAGCGGCGCTTCGGAGAGCCCGACGGTTTCGACCTTCAACAGTGCCAGGTCATGCCCCGCATCCACACTGACGAGGACCGCAGGCGCGCGAAACTCTCCCGGCGTCACAATCGTGATGCGTTTCGCGTTTGCGATCACATGATGGGCCGTAAGCACATAGCCATCGTGATGCACGATGACCCCGCTGCCCGCCGGTTTCTCAACCGGCAACAGCGGGCGCTCATTGGCCTCCCCGCGGTCGACAGTGCCGAGAAGAAGGGCAAGTAGCACCAGAAGGATCTTCATGGTTTGACCGGCAGTAGCACGCTGATCGCCCCGGCATTTTGTCCGAGGACAAGGCCTTCTCGCGGATATCCCATGCGGTCGATCACCCCTTTGGGTTCTCCATGACAATCCAGGCAATGCCTGGTCGCATACAGCGGGAACATCAGGCGGAACGACGCGCTGTCGGCGGCCATCTCACTGATGACGGTCTCCCGAGGGTAGGCGGAATCGGCAAACGCTTCCAAGGCGCCCCGTTCGTAGGCGTCCGGACGGTTGGCAGGGTTTCGCGGCGCCAGCGAGGTTTGTTTCAAGCGCACCCCTGTGTGATCGGTGAACCGGGCCGACACCCGTGACCCGAACACGGCGGGAATAACGCCTGTGAATCCTGTAGCCTGGGGATGGACATCTCGATGAAGATCGACGATCACCTCCCTGCTGGTCTCAACCAATGCCCGGAGTAGTCGTTTGGTGCGTGGGGCCAGAACTGTGTCGTCCAGCTCGTGCAGGTCGATACCGGCCCGACCCCGGAACATCTCCACGAGTTGCCGTTCGAAAGCCTCCGGCGTGAGGCCGTTGCCCTGCGAGCCCTCCAACACCATCTGATTGTCGTTAATGACCGCGCGACCGGAGTCGAGGAGCACGGCGAGTAGACGAGCGGTCTGTTCGAGTTCAAGCACCGTGTGGAATGGAAGGGAGGACCGGGCTGGGTGTTCAAACCCTGAGGTCGGCGGGATGGCGGTGAGCCCCCCACCGATCAGCAGACAGGCCAACATCCTCGGCAGACGACGTCGCATGGGCTACCCTGATGCGTTCGCGTTGCGAGCTGTGGGGACCGTGCGCTGCCGCCCAAGTGAGCGGGACAACAGCGCACACCTCTGGAAATGCTACGAGTCGCGTGCGAGCAAGTCAAGGCGTTCGCCCATGCCAAGCCTCCGCCCTCACCGGTTCGACTGGATGTCGATCATCATATTATCCGCATCCAGTTCGATCGTCACGGGCATCCCTTCCTGGAACACCGAGAGCTTGCTCCCTGCCAGCGTATCCACCTCAAACCGTTCGAACCCCTCCGGAGTCGAGATCTGGATTTCCCCCCAATAGGGATCGGCGTACTGTATACGACCGGCCAGCACCTTGTGATTGGCAAAATCCTCCCCGCCTGGCCTGGTCGCGTCCAACAGGACGTTTCCCGAATCGACCAGCAACCACACCGTATCGCCGACCCGCGCGTCATGCAGTCCGACTCGATCCGCCTTATTGGGGCTGATCGTCCGTAGTTGCAGCCCATACGGCATCTTCACAAACAATAGCCCGCTTTCGATCTTGGTAATGTGCCCGCTCACGGCCAGATGCACACCTGGCACTACTCCCTCTGATGATTCCGCCCCGGCCGGCACCAATGGCCATACGACTCCGAGCACCCCGACAAGAAGGCACGCCGTCCACTTCATGGCACCCTCCTTTCACGCCGTTCGCGATCCGCCCTCCCGTTCAGGAACCCGGCTCACTGCCCAGGCCCGGCGCCGGTGGCACCGCAATGCCATATTCCTGGATCGGGGTGACCATGACGGCAAAGTTGAACAACTCATCGGCCGCCACATCGTGGATGCCCTGCTCGCGTGTCCTCAACATCTTGAACCACTTCCCCATCTCGGTTTTGACGGTCTTGGTATCTCCCCGCCCGATGGCGTCCTTCACCACCGCCAGCCGTTGGCTGTAGGGCTCCCAATTCGCGCCCGGATAGCTGGTTTTGTAGAAGTTGAGCGAGCCGTTGATTTCGTCGACCCACGACTGTTGGGCATCGACGTGTCCGAGCAGCAGGCTCGTCCCCAGGCAGAATCCGAACACCAGGGCCCACAACCCGTAACCTGCTCTGTGACTGTTCATGGTGCGCCTCCTTGTTCTTGACGCAATCCCCGGAGACAGGATCAATAGGAGACCGACGATTGACGATCCGATTCCCGTGCCTCCTCCGCATCGTGGCTGTCCGGCGTCTTCAGCATCTTCATGTCTATTCCACCGGACGTCTCGATCTCCGGGGCCAGCATCTGACTCTCAAACATCTTGTCCGACTCACCCCCCGCCGATTCAGTGAAGGCAGGGTTGTCTCCGGGCCGACTCTCCAATTGCGGCGAGAACGTCCCGAGCATCTGATCCGGGTGGATCACCTGGGCCACACCGGCAGGGACCAGGAACAGTGCGACAGCCCACCCGACCACGATCTGCAATGCAGCAGCAAGACGCATGTTCGTCTCCATGGTGCGTCCTCCTCTCTCACGCATGTTCACGGCGATCCGTGACGACTGACACTGATCTCACTGTACGGAACCGTATGTGCGAGGACTATTGCCTGGGAGATGGATTTTCTCTCCACCCTTCGGGTGAGGAGACAGGCCGAGAGGCCGACTGTCAGCCGTTGCCGAGATAGACGAGCACGGCCTCGACACGCCCGCTGACCTTCAACTTTTGGTAGGTATGATGGAGATGGGTTTTGACGGTATCGAGGGACACGCAGAGTTGGTCGGCGATTTCTTTGTTGCTGCGCCCCGCGGCCGCGCGGGCCAGAATTTCCCGCTCACGATCGGTCAACAGCGATAGCCCTCCCGGATCGGCCCCGCCCTGTTGGCTCGCTATGGACAGGGCCTTCTTGGCAAAACCGTCCGGCATGTAGGCCGAGCGCACGGGGATATGCTGAAACGTGGCTCGGATGATCCGCAGAAACTCCTGATGGTCGGCGTCCTTCAAAATATACCCGCAGGCGCCTGCCCGCACGGCTGCGACGATACGGGCATCGTCGTCATGCACCGACAACATCAACACGCGGCAATCCGGCACACAACTGCGGATCAAACGGGTGGCGGTAATGCCGTCCAGCCGCGGCATGTCGACATCCATCAAGACGATGTCCGGCTTGTACTCGACGGCGAGGTCAAACGCGTGCCGACCGTCCATCGCGTCTCCGACCACCACAATGTCGGGTTCATGCTCGAGTAACATCCGCAGACTCTGCCGGAAAAGCCGTTGATCTTCGGCGATCAAGATGGTGAGAGGCATGACTGCTCCTGTCTGATCGGTAACGCGACCGTCAGCACGGCGCCGCCCCCGCGACGATTGCCGGCCGTGATGCGCCCCCCATGGGCCTCGACCACGAGACGACAAAAATGCAGCCCCAGGCCGCGGCCGATCCGATAATCCTGTCCGTCCTTCTTCCGGAAGAACATCTCGAACAGATGCGGCACATCGTCCGGGGCGATTCCCGGGCCCTCATCCTCGATACAGATCGTGACCATGGCTCCGGGGGAGGGCTCACCGGGCGGCGTGACATTCGGCATGGGCGTCTTGTCCACCTGCAGGGTCATGGTGATCGTGCCCTGCGGCGGCGAGTACTTGAGCGCGTTATGCAGCAGGTTGATCAGCACTCGTTGCAGCCGTCGCCCATCCCCGCATATCCACACCTCATTCGATGGCGTACGCACCGCAAAGCGTACGCCCTGCGCTTCCGCTTCGGAACGAAAGAGTCGCAACGTGTCCTGCAGCAGCAGGCCGGCGGCCACCGGCGAGGTACTCAGCGGAAGTCCTGAATAGTGCTCCTGATACACATCCAACATGTCGTTGATCATGCCGAGGAGTAGATCCGTCGTGAAGCGCAAATCTTCCAGGCAGCGTCGAGGCAGGTCCTGCGCCATCTCCGGACGCCCGCTCAGCCATTCCAGTGTCTTCTTAATCCCGGCCAGGGGATTCCGAATATCATGCGCAAACATGGAGGCACATTGACTCAACGACGCGAGCCGTTCGGATCGGAGCAATTGCTGTTCAAGTGTTTTCTGCTCCGTCAGATCGCGGAGTTGCACCATGATGGACTCGATACCGCCGGCCTTCGTGACCGGCACGCAGTCGATCTCCATCGTCAAAGCACCTCCGGGGGTCGGCACACACATCACGCCTGCCGAGACCTCCGCGCCACGGTGGAGCACCAGATTCAGTTGCGCCTGCAGGCGGGGCCGCTCAGCCTCCGCGACGAGGTCGAGGACCGGCCGATGCAGCAGGGTTGAGACCGGCCGGGCAAGCGTCACCTCGCCACGCCTATTCACGGCCTGAACCACCCCGAAGGGATCGACCAGAATTTTGGTATCAACCGCATGATCCCAGAGCAGCCGATAGTGTTCCTCAGACGTGGCCAGATCGACATTCGCCTGCTCAAGCCTTCGAACATATTGTTCCTTGGCCTGTGAGGCCAACTCCAAGCGTTGCGCAAGGTCATCAAAACTCGCAGCCAGCCGATCGATCTCCTCAATGCCGCTCGCTTCGCCGGGCGACGACGCCAGAAACGTGGCGGGTGTTCCGCCGTCGGCCATCCGGTTGATACGCTCACTCAGCGTCCCCAGCGGGCGCACAATCCGCCGACCAAGCCGCCAGCGCAGCCAAACCATAAACACACTCGTTCCGATCCAGAACGCGCCGAGTTTCCCGAGCAGGGCGGCCACGGGCTCGAATGTCTCAATCGGATCCTGCTGCACCAGAATAGACCAGGCCGGCGCCCGTGCCACCTGAGCCGAAAGCACGACGGGAGCCATTCCAATGATGCTCTCCTGGCCGCCGTGACTATCCTGATCGATCCGAGCCCATCGGGCAGCGTTGCCCTCGGTTCCCCACTGCGTCACGCTCGCCGGAAGCGGCAGATGGAGGGTGGGGGCAAGCGTGGAGCAAGCCAGGATCGTGCCGTGATCGTCCAACAGCATCAGGTGGCCTGTTCGACCGAGTCGGCTCCCGAGGATCGAGGACAGGATGCGATCTGTTCCGATAACGACCTTGAGGACTCCACGGACCGGCTCACCTCGCTCACCGATCGGGACCGCAACTTCCCAGTACCCATGTCCCTCCTCGTCGACCGTGAGAGGGCCCGCCCAGGAATGTCCCTCCTGCACGACCATCGTCCACCACGGCTGCCTCGCATAAAACCCTCGGACGGAATCACTCGACTTGCCTCCGACCAGTTGCCCGTCCGCCCGCACAATGGCCAGTGAATGAAAATAGCGATGCTGCGCGTCGCGCCAGCGCTCAACCTGCCTGGCCGCCTGAGCCGACAACACAGCGCCTTCCACCGAAGCACGCAGATCGGGAAGCGCGGCTAGCCGTTGCACCCATTCAATTTCTCCGGTGAGCAGCAAGGCGGCTTTGTCGGCACTCTGGCGGGCGATTTCCTGAAAGGTGATCCCGACAGTGGTCTGTAGCGATTGTCGGGCATGCCAGTAGGCATAGGCGAGCCCCACCGTGCCGGAGACCAGTCCCACGGCAAGCACTGAGAGGGTGACCAAACTTTGAAGACTGACCCGCTGGCGCATGACGGCGGCCATGGGGTAGGTTGCGGCGTGACCGGCAGCGTGGCCGAAGTGGTGTGTGCGGCCCGGCAGAGCCCCGGTCCCGACGCAATATGGGTTACGTCATGTCATGCTCCGCACACCCTGTGGCATGCGGACATCTGCACACGGCACTCCTTCAGCATACAAAACTTCAGGCATCGAACATAGTCCCCCGACCACGGGCTGCGGGGTTATCGCAATTCCACGATCGTCACCCCATCGCCCCCCTCGGCACGATCACCCGGCCTAAACGTCACAACGTAAGGGGAGGCCTTGAGATATTCCCGCAGGGCAGTCCTTAGCCGACCCGTCCCGTGCCCGTGGATAATGCGCACAAACGGGCTTCCCCCGAGGACGGCACGATCAAGGCCGGCCACCACGACATCCAGCGCATCATCAGCCGCTTGGCCGCGCACGTCCAATGTCTCCTGAATATCCTCCGTGGCGAATGTTTGACTGGTACGCCTGGGGGGAACCGCACTCGCCTTGACCGGCTCACGACGCGCTGCCTTGTGGGGCTTGGCCACACTCACCAGACTTGCCACGCTGGCAAGAATCTCTCCCTCACCGACTTTCAGTCGCACCCGCTTTTTCCCTTGAGGTGATTCCAGCAACGTACCCGTCATCCCCAACCCGACCACTTCCACCGAATCCCCAGCGGCAAGCTGATCGACAGGAATCGGCGGCTCGGGTTCCTCCACCTCACGCCGGACCGCCTGTTCCAATTCAACCAGCCGGACCTTGCTCTCCTTGGCCTTGAGCAATTTTTGATCGCGTTTAAGATCGTCGATCGTCGCCTGCACCGCGGCACGGGCTCGTTGAAACTCCTGTGACAGCTTCTTCTTCAGTCCTTGCCGCTCATCTCGCTCTGACTCGCGCAGAACGGTCAACAACTCGCGGGCTTCCTGCGAAGCCTGTTCAGCGTCTTGCCTGGCCGCCGTCGCGGCGGCAAGGTCTTCGCTCAACCGTCGTTGTTTGTCCTGTAGATCCGTCAACAGCGTCTCCAGCAGACGGTTATCGCCCTGAAGCCGCGCGCGTGCATCATCCAGCACCGCCTGATCCATCCCGAGCCGCCCTGCAATTTCAATCGCAGCGGAGCCTCCCGGTTGTCCCTGGATCAACCGGTAGGTCGGCGACAAGGTCTGTAGATTGAATTCGACGCTCGCATTGGCAAATCCAGGTCGCTCTTGGGCCAACCCTTTCAACACGCTGTAGTGGGTCGTGGCTACGACTTTCACACCAGCCTCAGCCAGCCGACAGAGCAGGGCGCTTGCCAGCGCCGCCCCTTCGGCGGGATCGGTGGAAGTCACCGGCTCATCCAGCAAAACCAGGGCACGAGAAGGAGGCGCTGTCGCAAGCCGACCGGCAGTGCCGGCTCCGTCGGACACCTCACCGAGCAGCTGCACCATCTGTGTAATATGGGCGGAAAAGCTGGACAGGTCTCGTGCAAGGTCTTGTGCATCGCCGATATCGGCATACACCGAGGGAAAGATCGCCATCTCCGACTCCGGCGCACAGGGAAGATGCACGCCGCAGCGGACCATCAAGGCGAACAGGCCGAGCAACTTCAGCGTGACGGTTTTTCCGCCCGTGTTGGGACCGGAGATGATGAGCACTCGCACAGTTTCGTCAAACGCCAGGTCATTGGGTACCACCTGCTCCTTCGTCAGCACGAGAAACGGGTGACGGGCCTGCTTGAGCACCACGCGCCCCTGATCATTGAGCCGCGGGGGAGATGCATGCAAACGCTGACTCAATCCTGCTTTCGCAGAGATGGCATCCAGCCGACCGAGCACCCCTATCGTCCCGGCAAGTGCTGGTTGGTGAGGGGCCACGAGGGCCGAGAGCTCACGCAAGATTCGACGCACTTCACGCTCGACGTCCAAATCCACCACTTTAATCGAGTTATTCAGATCCACTAGTTCGCGCGGCTCCAAAAAGAGGGTGGCGCCGCTCGACGACACGTCATGTACGATGCCGGGAACCCGCCCCTGCATCTCAGCCTTGATCGGCACCACATACCGCCCTTCGCGCTGCGCAAAGTAGTGTTCCTGCAATACCTCTTCGTAGCGGCGCGAATGCAAGATTTGATCGAGGCGATGCCGCATCTGCTGCTTGAGGTCGGTCGCACGTTGCATCAGGCGGTGCAACTCAGGGCTGGCCGATTCCCGTATCGACCCGTCGGGCTCGATCGCGCGCTCCAGCGCGGCGGAGAGCCGACGATACTCGCTCACCGGACCTAACTCCGACACCAGGGCGCTCACCGTGGGAGCATCGGCCTGGTGGCGGAGGAGATAGCGCTGCACATCCTCGATGACTTCCAGGACGAGCGCGATGTCTCGCAACTCATGCGCCTCCAAGGCCGCCCCTTTCGCTACCCGCCCTAACCACTCCAGCACATCCGGAAACCGGAGGACCGGGAAGGGATCGGTACCGTCACGCAAGCGCATCATGTCAGTGGTTTCCGCCTGCCGGATGCGGGCCTGCTCCACATCTTGTTCCAAGACCATCGCGCGACAGCGCTCTGCGCCGACCGTCGACTGGGCGTGAGACGCCAGCTGGTCCAATAACTTCCCCCACTCGAGCACATTTCCCGCCTCGACCTGCAAGGATTCAGATGGCATTTCGCTCCAACCCTCGATGGATGTTCAGGGATCAGACTCTACCGGAGCACTTACGCCTACAACAAGACGTGCCGACACTTCCTTGATTCCACGAGGCCCGCTTCGCCAATATCCACCGGCCTTCCCTCTTTTTGTATGCTTGACACGCAGAAAGTCGGTCAGTACTATCGCCCCAGATTCACTCAGTTCAACCCGTTCACTTCTTGAGGATTTAGCCCCATGACCACACGCATCGGCATCAATGGATTCGGACGCATCGGCCGCAATGTTCTCCGCGCTTCCCTGGGAGATCCCAGCCTAGAATTTGTCGCCATCAACGATCTGACCGATGCCAACACATTGGCCTATTTGCTCAAGTATGACTCGGTTCACGGCACGCTGGACGCCTCGGTGGAGGCCAAGGATGACCAGCTGATCGTGGACGGCAAAGCCATCAAGGTCTTGGCCGTGAAGGATCCGAAAGAACTGCCTTGGAAAGCGCTCAACGTGGATATCGTGATCGAGTCCACCGGACGGTTTACGGATCGCGAGGGCGCAGGAAAACACCTCTCGGCCGGTGCCAAGACCGTCATTATTTCTGCACCTGCGAAAGACCCTGATGCCACCGTCGTACTCGGCGTCAATGAGCAAGTATTCGACCCCAAAGCGCATCACATTGTTTCCAATGCCTCGTGCACAACCAACTGCCTTGCCCCGGTCGCGAAAGTCCTGCTCGAACACTTCGGCATCAAACACGGGGTCATGACGACCATTCACTCCTACACCAACGACCAGCAACTGCTCGACCTGCCCCACAAGGACCTGCGACGGGCACGCGCAGCCGGTATGTCGATGATTCCTACGAGCACCGGCGCGGCCAAAGCGCTGCATCTGGTAATTCCGGCATTAAAGGGGAAACTCGATGGACTGGCCATTCGAGTTCCCACCCCGAACGTCTCATTGGTGGACCTCACCGTGGAAACAGAAAAGGACTGTGATGTGGCAGGGGTGAATGCCGCCTTCAAGAAGGCCGCCGAAGGCCCGATGAAGAACGTGCTGGCCTATTCGGAAGCCCCGATTGTGTCCATCGATCTCAAGGACGATGCGCACTCCGCCATTGTCGATGCCCCCCTCACCGCGGTCATCGACAAACGACTCGTCAAAGTCACCGCCTGGTACGACAACGAATGGGGCTATTCCTGCCGGGTACGGGACCTGATCAAGTACATCGTTGCCAAAGCGTCGTGAACTGATTCCCACACATCGCGCTTTTCTGACGTGCAGCACGGGCCGGAGCTACCAGCAACCGGCGCGGAACACCCGGAGAAGGAGTAGGCTCTGCCATGAATATTCGCAAACGAATCATCGAGGACCTTCAACTTCGCGGGAAGCGCGTCATTATTCGCGCCGACTATAATGTCCCGCTCGATGACTCGTTGCAGATTACCGACGACACGAGGATCCGATCAACGCTTCCCACCATCAACCGCGCCGTGGACGAGGGAGCCAAAGTGATCCTGTGTTCTCACCTCGGCAGACCGAAAGGGAAATTCGATCCGAAATTCAGCCTGGCTCCCGTTGCCAAACGCCTCCAGCGCTTGCTGGGCAAAGAAGTGACGTTTGCCCCTGACTGCATCGGCGCCGCCGTTGAAGGCCTCGTCGCCAAAATGCAACCCGGCGATGTCATGTTGTTGGAAAATCTCCGATTCCACCCCGAAGAGGAGAAGAACGACGAAACATTTTCCAAGGCCCTCGCCTCTCTCGCTGATGTCTACATCAACGACGCCTTCGGTGCGGCGCACCGGGCTCATGCTTCCACAGTCGGCATCACGAAATACATTCCCGAGGCAGCGGCAGGTTATCTGCTCAAGAAGGAAATCGAGTATCTCGAAGGGGCCGTGGAAAATCCGGTGCGGCCCTTTGTCGCCATTCTCGGAGGTGCCAAGGTATCAGGAAAAATCGGCGTCATCGAGAATCTCGGCAAGAAAGTCGACAAGGTCATCATCGGCGGGGGTATGGCCTTTACCTTTCTGAAAGCGATGGGACTTGAGATCGGCCAGTCACTCGTTGAAAACGATATGCTCGATTTCGCCAAAGGGGTACAGGACCACGCCTTTTCCAGTGGCGTGAAGTTTTACCTGCCGGTGGACTGTGTGGTTGCCGCGAGCCGTGAGCCCGGTGCTGAAACAAAGATTGTCCCGGTGCAAGAAATTCCTAAAGGCTGGTATGGACTGGATATTGGTCCGGCATCCGTCAAGCTCTTCTCGGAAGCCGTCCAGGACGCGAAAACCATTCTGTGGAACGGTCCCATGGGCATGTTCGAGGTCGATGCCTTTGCACGAGGAACTCTGGCCATGGCCCATTCGGTCGCAAACGCCTACGCGCTGACCATTGTCGGCGGAGGCGAAACCGCTTTAGCCATCCATCGCGCGGGAGAATCCGAAAGCATCTCGTTTATCTCGACCGGTGGTGGAGCCGCGCTGGAGCTGCTCGAAGGGAAAACCCTCCCTGGGCTTGCTGCGCTTCCTAATAGACAGGCGTAACGATATCCTTCGCCCGATCTTCCCGATAGAGGCTTCGTGAGAACACGCTTCATCGTCGGCAACTGGAAAATGAACAAGACGGCGACCGAAGCCGTGGACTTTGCCCATCGCCTCACGCAGGAGCTGCCCAGCGTTGAGGGAATCCAGGTCGGGTTCACACCGCCGTTCACAGCCCTACACGCCACACGTGGCGCCCTCGCTTCCAACCCGGCTTTTCTCCTTGGAGCGCAAAACCTACATTGGGAGGAAAAGGGAGCCTTTACCGGCGAAGTCTCAGGCCCCATGCTGAAGGACCTTGGCTGCGAGTTCGTCCTTGTTGGTCATTCTGAACGTCGCCAGTACTTTGGGGAGCAGGATACGTGGACGAACAGGAAAGTTCTGGCAGCCCTCCGACATGGACTCATGCCGATTCTGTGTGTGGGAGAAACGCTCCAGGAACGTGATAGCGAACACACCGACGCCGTCATTGAACGACAGCTCCGTGCCGGACTCGCGGGAGTCGATGGTCCAGGCTTGGCCGCCGTCACCATCGCCTATGAACCCGTATGGGCAATTGGGACCGGACGCGCTGCCACGCCACAGCAAGCCGTGCCGGTCCACCGCAAGATCCGTAGCATCGTCGGCGAACTTGGAGGACCGGACGCCGCACGGCGGTTGAGAATCCTATATGGTGGCAGCGTCACACCCAAGAACATCGCCGATTTTCTCTCCTGTGAAGAAATCGATGGAGCATTGGTCGGCGGGGCTTGTTTAGATCCCCTGTCTTTTGCTACACTAATCAAGGTCGCTATCGGGTCTCATCCCACCACGGCCTCATAAACACCATGTACACGCTGCTCATCATTGTTCATGTCATTGTCTGCCTACTCATGATTGGAGCAATTTTGCTGCAATCTGGGAAGGGTGCCGAGATTGGTGCGGCCTTCGGCGGTTCCAGCCAGACTGTATTCGGCAGCCGAGGTCCTGCGAACTTCCTGAGCAAGTTTACGGTGATCACGGCGTTCGTGTTCATGTTCACCTCGTTGTCTCTGGCCATCCTGGCAAAAGATCGCACTTTCTCTTCCACCGTCATCGACCTCAACAAGAAGCCGGCCGCAACGACTCCCAGTTCGACCTCAACAGACAGCACTGCTGCCCCGGCGAAGGAATCACATTCCTCCGGCGAAGGCTCCCACTAAGTTTCTCAGTTCCTATTGCTCACTCCCTCCCATGATCGATGCTCGAGCGGGCTCGTAATCTCTGGTGCCGTCCTCAACGATCGCTTTGGCCATAAAATTACGCACCGGTTTTCAGGAATGGGAGCACGGCATGTCGTGGAACAGCCGGCATGGTTGCGTTCAAAGCAGACGACCGAGGCGGGAGAATCCTGCAACACCTCCCTGAAGAGCACTCTCGCAAACAATTACGCCTATTTTTACGGATGGACGGGAGCGCGCGACCAAGACACCGGCTGTACCGAAGATGCGTGAACAGAAGCCGGGGGATGACGAGGTTGCCAAGATTCAGGCAACTCTTGGGGCAAGAGGGGAAGACCGTTCCGAAAGATGGCTACACCGTGGTCAGCCAATGACGATGAGCGGGATCTTGTCCGCCCACCACGTCAAAAAATGCCTTTTGTAAGGTTTTGGTGATGGGACCGGGAGTTCCCGTCCCGATGCGCCGCTGATCGATCTCCGTCACCGGCGTAAGTTCTGCCGCGGTGCCGGTCACAAACACTTCTTCGGCCACGTACATTTCATCACGGGTGAACCGCTCCTCAACCACCGGAATTTGACGTTCTTTGGCCAGCTGAAGGATTGAATTCCGCGTGATCCCCTCTAAGATCGAGGTGAGCGGTGTCGTTTTCAGGACTCCGCGTCGCACGATGAACACATTCTCCCCCGTGCCTTCTGCGACATACCCTTCGGGGTCCAGCATGATGGCTTCATCGTATCCGTCGGCTTTGACTTCGCGCTTGGCGAGAATGGAATTCACGTAGTAGCCGGAAATCTTCCCACGGGTCATCGAAACATTCACGTGGTGGCGTGTAAACGAAGACACTCGGGCACGAATCCCCTTCGCCAGCGCTTCGTCACCGAGATAGGTGCCCCACTTCCATGCGGCAATGCTCACGTTGATGGGATTCTCACCGGGATAGAGCCCCATGGCTCCATAGCCGATATACACGAGCGGACGGATGTAACAAGCTTCGAGCTTATTAACCCTGACGGTTTCAACAATAGCTTCAGTAATTTGCTTCCGGTCGTACGGTATCTGCATCAGCCCAATGTGTGCCGACTCAAATAGCCGATCCACATGCTCGGGCAGTCTAAAAATAGCCGAACCATTCTGCCCCTTGTAGCACCGGATCCCTTCAAAGGCGGCCAGGCCATAGTGCAGTGAATGGGTGAGCACGTGCACTTGCGCATCGGCCCACGCGACAAATTTGCCGTCCATCCATATTTTTTCGCTAGTTTGTAACATGGGGCGGATATTACCAGCGCCTCGCGATGAGCGTCAAGGCGGCATCGCCGGCCACCAACACGGCACTCAACGCCATGCACGGGCGAAGGCAGAGCACCACTCCGGCGTATACCATCACACAGGAGCGCAGCGGTTCTGCGCATGCACTTATTCTTGACACCTCCTCGATCCCTATGATACACACCCACGTTCTGCTGACGAGGAGAAGAAACGAACATGTACGCTATTATCGAAACAGGCGGGAAACAGTATCGAGTGGAAGCAGGGACCGTGCTCCAGGTGGAGTCACTTCCCGGCGAGGTCGGGCATTCAGTGCAGATCGACAAGGTTCGACTGCTGCACGGAGATGGCGGCCTGGTGGTGGGTCAACCGGTGGTTGCCGGAGCAACAGTGACGGCGGAAATTCTTCGCCAAGGACGCACCCGCTCCATCACGATCTTCAAAAAACAACGTCGCAAAAATTATCGGCGAACCAGGGGCCACCGGCAAGGCTTCACACAGCTGCGGGTCACCGGGATCGAAACGAAGTAACGGCTCGTAAGGAGAGTTTGCCATGGCAACAAATAAAGGCGGCGGTTCCACACGGAACGGTCGTGACAGCAATCCACAATACCTTGGCGTCAAAGCTTACGGGGGAGAGACGATCAAGGCAGGCTCTATCATTGTGCGCCAGCGCGGCACGAAGTTTTTTCCTGGTCTGAACGTGGGGTTAGGCCGTGATCATACCCTCTACGCCTATGTCTCCGGTGTCGTGAAATTTGAAGGTGGGCGCGGCCGGCAGAAGGTCAGCGTTTACCCTGTGACCACGAAGGCGTAAATTCTCCTCAGTCCCGACCGCAACTCCCGCGGAACCGGCACCCTTCATTCACGCAACGCCTCATGAGCCGGCAGATACAGTATACTCCTGCTTCTGAATAACTACGCCGGCTGGGGGGCGTTGCGATGTCCACATTTGTCGATCAAGCCCAGATTCTCGTGAAGGCCGGGGACGGCGGTCACGGCGCCTGCAGCTTTCGCCGAGAAAAATTCGTACCCCGTGGAGGGCCAGACGGCGGAGACGGAGGAGACGGCGGCAGCGTCCTCGTCCAGGCCACGACTCGCCTCGCCACCCTGCTAGATCTTCGCTACCAAAAGCACTATGAAGCAGAGAAGGGCGAGGGCGGTGGCGGCAGCAACTGCCATGGCCGGCGCGGAACCGACATCTCCATTCCTGTTCCGGTCGGCACGATGGTGTTTGACGCGAACACACAGGAGCTTCTTGCCGACCTCACAGAGGACGGCGACACTTGCATCGTTGCCAAGGGGGGCCGAGGGGGGCGAGGCAATAGCCGTTTTGCCAGTTCCACCAATCGTGTCCCGACACAATTTGAACAGGGTACCCCCGGCGAAGAGCGCCTGCTTCGACTCGACCTCAAGTTGCTGGCGGATGTCGGCTTGGTCGGGTATCCGAACGCCGGGAAATCGACGTTCATCGCCGCCGTCTCCGCTGCACGACCCAAGATTGCCGACTACCCCTTTACAACCCTCACCCCGAACCTTGGCGTGGTTCGATCGAGCGAGAAGCAGACCTTTGTCATTGCGGACATTCCCGGATTGATCGAGGGGGCGCACGAAGGCAAAGGCCTCGGCTTTCAATTCCTCCGCCACATTGAACGCACCAGCCTACTGATTCACATGATTGATGTATCCGAGTGGGCCACAGAGGACCCGGTCGCCAGCTTGAAGGTCATGCGGCACGAGCTGGCGACATATGACCGTGCCCTTGCCGATCGCCCCTACGCGGTGGTAGGCACCAAACTCGACATCAAAGGCGAAGGCGAACGGCTCGAACAGCTCAAAAAATACTGCCAACGGCGCAAAATACGCTTCTTTGCCATCTCTGCCGCCACACGTGAAGGATTGGACGAGTGTCTGCGCTACATGGGGCGACAGGTGGAGGCGTTGCGAACAATCCCGTGCGAGACGAAGTCATAACACAAGCCAGACGCGTGGTCGTCAAGATCGGGAGCAGCCTCATTGCCTCCCGCGAGACGGGATTGAGCGCCGAGCGCCTTGAGCGGCTCGCTACGGAAATTGCCGAGATACGCGCTCAGGGGCGTGAGGTGCTCGTCGTCTCCTCCGGCGCGGTGGTGTCAGGCATTAAAAAACTCGGCCTGCGCGAATACCCCAAAAGCCTGCCGGTGAAGCAGGCCGCGGCAGCGGTCGGCCAGAGCCAGTTGATGTGGGCCTATGAAAAGGCGTTTGAGCGACTCAATCTCCGCGTTGCGCAAGTGCTCCTGACGCATGCAGATCTGGCAGATCGCCGACGCTTCTTGAACGCCAGGCACACCCTGACGACCTTGATTGAATTCGGGGTCGTTCCCATCATCAACGAAAACGACACTGTAGCCGTTGAAGAAATCCGGGTCGGAGACAACGATACGCTGGCAGCCCAGGTCGCGCATCTCATTGATGCAGACCTCCTCGTCATTCTCTCGGATGTGGACGGACTGTTCACCGCCGATCCGCGAAAAGATCCCGGTGCAACCTTGATCCCGCTGATTCACGAGATCAACGAAGACATTGAACAGCGCGCAGGCCTGTCCTCCACGTTTGAGGGCACCGGAGGCATGGCTACCAAGGTACGAGCGGCTAAAAAGGTGGGCGACTACGGGGTTTCGACCTTGATCCTGAACGGCACTCGCCAACGGTTGCTCCCAGAGGTGCTGTCCGGACACCCCGGTGGCAGTTTGTTTCTTGGCCGCGAGCGACGCATGAACAGCCGGAAACATTGGATTGCGTTTACCTTACGCTCCAGGGGCCAAGTCCAATTGGATCAGGGCGCGGTCGAGGCGCTGGTACATAAAGGGAAAAGTCTTCTGGCCTCGGGAATTCTCGACATCACCGGCCAGTTCGACGCCGGCGACCCAGTCACCTGCACCGGCCCGGACGGCAAGGAATGCGCCAAAGGCCTGGTGAACTTTTCCTCCGCAATACTCATCCGCATCAAGGGGCTCAAGACGGCGGATATTCAGAAGATCCCCGGTCTCCAAGAGTACGAAGAGGTCATTCACCGAGACAATCTGGTGATTCTGTAGCGCCTGGGGCAGAGCCCGCGCACCCCCGGCATCCCTTGGTGTCAATCGAGTACTGGCCTCGCAGGGACCTGAGTTCGAGTGAGGGGAAGACGCGTGCGTCTGGGACTCTTAGGCGGAAGTTTTAATCCCGTCCACCGCTGCCATCTTTCGATCGCACAATCGGCCCGGCAGCTTCTGGCCCTGGACCGCGTACTGTTCATCCCAACCGGAGATCCTCCGCACAAACAGTCCGGGACGCTCGCCGAGGCCCGGCATCGGTACCGCATGGTCGAGCTGGCGATTCGTGGCATTCCTGAATTCGCCCTGACGGATATCGAAATCCGCCGCACCGGCAAATCCTACTCGATCGATACGGTCCGGGCGATTCAGCAAGAATACGGCCCGGACACCTCGCTGTTTTTCATCATCGGCCTTGATGCGTTTTTAGATCTCCCCTCTTGGAAGGAAGCCGATCTCCTCCTGAAGACATGCGAGTTTGTCGTGATTTCAAGACCTTCCACCAGTTTTGTGACCCTGGCCTCCGTTCCGTTCTTCAATGAAGTTCCGCGAGAGAGGCTGGAGGCGCTGGACGCCGCTACGCAAGATCGGGCAGACGTGCCCTTGGTCAACGGTCGCATTCTGACCCTCCTCAGACTGCCGCCGTGCGACAGCTCCGCCTCAGAGATACGCGCCCGCCTTCGGGACGGCCGCCCACTGGCAAATCTGTTGCCCCCCCTCGTTGAATCCTATATACTTCACGAGGGGTTATACAGGGAGGACGGTGAGCGTTTCTGAATCAAAAGCCAAAGCGCTGGCGGTGGCGAGTGCCATCCTGGACAAAAAGGCCACCGACGTTCTGATCCTGCATATCGCCAAACTGACCTCCCTCGCCGATTACTTAGTCATCGGCTCCGGAGAGTCGGAGCGGCAGGCACGGGCGATCGCAGACCATGTCAGTGACGTGCTCAAAGCTGAGGGGCATGCGCCGCTCAGCGTCGAAGGGGCTTCCTCGGCCAAGTGGGTCGTCATAGATTTGGGTGACGTCATCGTCCACATTTTCCAGAAGGATATTCGCGAACACTACGCACTCGAGCGACTGTGGGGCGACGCAGGGCAAGTACGGGTGCCGGAGGAGCGAGCCGTGAAGGCGGCAAAACCGGCACGGTCAACCGCACGCCCCGCGCGCACCCGGAAACGGGTCTAGCATGTTTCGGCTCCTATCCACGATCTTCCTCGCCAGCCTCGGCATTTTTCTCTACAGCTACTTTCGAGAGCTGAATCCCGGTACCATCACAGTCAGAACCAGCCCCGATGCCCTGTTCGAACTCAGCCCCGTGTCATTGGTGCTGTTCTCCATGGCCCTGGGCGCCACGCTGGTGGCCCTGATCGTCACGATCAAAGAAACCTCGCACGTCTTCATGAACTGGCGCACCAACCGCCTCGTGCGCCGGAAGGAAAAGGTCGATGCCCTGCACCGTGACGGGACCCACGCCTTCATGTCCAAACGAACGGCCGAAGCCGTGAGTCTCTTCGAGCGCGCGTTGGTAATCGATCCTAACCGGACCGACTCATTGCTCTGGCTCGGAAATATTTATCGATCCGAGAGCAACTTCGCCGAAGCGATCCGACTCCATCAGCAAGCCCATCGCATCGAAGAACGTAATGTGGAAGTGCTCTTGGAATTGGCCAAGGACTTGGAGGGCGCCCGCCGGTACGAAGACGCGCTCCAAACCCTGCAGAACATCCTCCGGCTCGAACCCGATAACTTGATGGCCCTGATCCGCAAGCGGGACCTGTACATTCGCCTTGAAAAATGGAGCGATGCGCTCGAGATCCAGCACCGGCTCGTGAAAGCCAATCTGCCGGAAAGTGAACGCCGAGCCGAGGCCAATCTCCTACTTGGTTGCATGTACGAAGTCGGCCGGCAACTCCTGGAACGAGGGCACCCCGACAAGGCTCGGCGGTATTTCCGTGGCGCGATCAAGAAGGACCGCACCTTTCTCCCGGCCTATATCGGCATCGGTGAAATTCTGGTCCGCGAGGGCAAGACCAAAAACGCGGTCGAAATTCTCAAGAAAATTTACGCTAAGACACATAGCGTCATCATTCTCCATCGCCTCGAGGAACTCTTCCTGGAGCTCGGGGAGCCCGACGAAATCATCCGTGTGTATCAGGAAGCCCTTCAGCAAGACCCCCACAACGCCGTCATCCAGTTCTATCTGGGGAAACTCTATTACCGGCTGGAAATGGTGGACGACGCCTACGACGTACTCTCAACTCTGGACGGCACGCAGGAACAGCTGGTCGATTACCACAAGATCATGGCGAACCTGTATCTCCGCAAACAACACATGGACGAGGCCGTGGGAGAACTTAAGAAAGCGCTGGGATTCAAGAAGCGAGTCGTCGTCCCCTATCAGTGCTCGCAATGTCACCATGAACTGGCGGAATGGTCCGGCCGTTGCCGACGCTGTGGACGTTGGAACACCTACGTGGCGCTCCCCTGGCGCGACACCACCAAGACCGAAACGGACCAGGGCAGCCACAACTCGCGCCTGCCTTCGGTGCCCTACCAAGGCATTGCATCTCCCTTTGAAACCGTGTAGGGTTTCGTCCGCACTTTTTTCACTTCACAGAGACGGCCTCCGCCCACGGACACACCGATCGGGAATCAAGGTTCGATCTGTTTTTTCCAGGAGTAGCGTGCATGACTGAGCTGACCAGGCTGGCCGAGAAGGCCTTACGAGACGAACCGCTGACCCACGAAGAATCGCTGGCCGTGTTGCAGACCCCAGACGCTCGACTACTGGAACTGTTGCAAGCGGCCTTCACGGTACGTGAGCGTTACTTCGGCAAAACCGTCCGCCTGCAAATGCTGCTCAACGCGAAGAGCGGCGCCTGCCAGGAGGACTGCGGGTACTGTTCGCAATCGTCCGTGTCAAAGGCGCCGATCGAGCGGTACGGGCTCCTTCCGCAAGAGCAGATGATCACAGGCGCGCGCCGTGCGGCGGCCGCCAAGGCTCAACGCTATTGCATTGTCATCAGCGGACGGAGCCCCCTTGATCGCGACATTGCCGAGATTGCCTCGGCCGTCCGATCCATCAAGCAGGAAGTCCCGATTCAGATCTGTTGTTCGTTGGGGTTGCTCAGCGAACACCAGGCCAAAGACCTCAAAGCCGCAGGCGTCGACCGAATCAATCACAACCTGAACACCAGCGAAGCCTACCACCCCGAGATTTGTACCACGCATACCTTTCAGGACCGGTTGGCCACGATTCGACACGCGCGGACTGCCGGTCTTGAAATCTGCTCCGGCGGCATTGTCGGCATGGGCGAGAGCGACGAGGATCTGATCGATCTGGCCTTGGCACTTCGGGAGGTCAAGCCCGATTCGATTCCGATCAACACCCTCCATCCCGCAAGCGGCACGCCGATGGAACATTCTACGCCGCTCACCCCGCAACGCTGCCTGAAGGCGCTCTGCCTGTTCCGCTTTCTCCACCCCCGTACGGAGATTCGGATCGCTGGCGGGCGGGAACACAACCTCAGAAGCCTGCAGCCGCTCGCCCTCTATCCAGCGGATTCGGTCTTCGTGAACGGCTACCTGACGACGCCCGGCCAACCGGCAGCAGAAGTGTGGCGGATGATCGAAGACCTGGGATTCGAGATCCAGGTGGATGCGTTGCCTCTGACGCAGGGTGCTGCCCCAGCCGGTGAGCCAACCGTCGGGCGTCACTCGTAGCGCAGCCCCTCCACCAACGGTTGCCTGGCAGCCCAACGGGCCGGCCACAATCCGGCGATGAGGGAGGCGATCAGGGCAAGGGCGACAACTTCCACCAGCAGCCCCAAGGGCCATGCCATCTGGATCGTCCAGCCGAAGGACTGCCGGTTGATGACCCTGATCAAAATCAGCGCAAGGGCAAGCCCTCCGACGAGTCCCATAGCCGTTCCCAGCAGCCCCAGATAACCAGCCTCCCACAGAATCAACGCCGTCACCTGCCCCTGGCTGCTTCCCAAGGCTTGCAGTGTGGCCAATTCACGGCGCCGTTCGACCACGGATGTCACGAGCGTATTGATGATGCCCAGCATGGCAATGATGATGGCAATCGCCTCCAAGACATAGGTTAAGGTGAACGTCCGGTCGAAAATGCGAAGAATCTCCCGGCGCAATTCCGCATTACTCAGGACCATCGGCATCAGGCTTCCGCCGGCTTCCCGCGCGAAGATCTCCACAATGGCTGAGCGGGCCTGCGCCAGGTCCGTTCCCCCCTGTACATAGACGGGAAACACGGTCACGCCGTCGTCTTTCCACCATCGCTGATAGAGGGTTCGGTCGATGACCAGTTTGCCCCCGTCGGTCGCGTAATCGTAAAACACTCCCAGGACCATCAGCGACCGTTCTCCTGTCGGCGTAACAATGGACAATTGACTCCCTACGGTGAGTTGCAGACGATTGGCCAACACCTCCGAGATAATCGCCCCCTCCCCGGCTGCAGCACGAGTCAGAATACGCGCGGAATCGCCTTCAAGAAAAAGATATCGGCTGCGAGCCGCGTGGAGCGCCAGATCCCTGGACACCAACGCGATAGGTCGCCCTTGCACGTCAATACGCAGGTCACGGTAGGCATCGACCGCCGACACCATTCGTGAACCGGATAACTGCTCCCGCCACCGCCCCGGAAGCACGGCCGGCGACGCCCCATGACGGGCGACATTCGGCCACCCCGCAGGCGCTACGATAAAATCCGCTATCACGGTCTGATCAATCCAGATTTCTACCGTTTCTCGAAAGCTCCTGATCATCACCATGACACCGACCATGATGGCAACACCGACCAGAAAAGCCGACACCGTGACCGCGTTTCGCCCCATTCCCCTGGTGGTCTGCTCGCGGGCGATGTGGCGCACGGCCCCCCCCAAGGAGGGCGCCGGGGACATGAGGCTCAATTCTCGCGTGCGACAGACCGCTTGCATCAACTTCGGCACGAGGCACGACAAGCCCGCGAGAAGACAACATGTCGCCACATACCCGAAGACGGGCATTCCGGCGACCGGTCGGGCGAACACACAGGCCAGCGCGACCAGCAAAAGCACCACTCCCGTCACAGCAAGTGAGCCTGTGCGAACGCGCTGGGAGACATCGTACTCTCCCGGCGCTAATGCTGCGACGATCACCGTTCTCCCAGCGTCCAGGCTCGGGCCCAACGCGCCCAGGACAGAGACGACGCTTCCGATGAGGACCGCCTCGAACAACATCCGGCCGGAGCCAGGTGCGAAACCAATCGCCCTGGTCGTCTCAGCAAGCGGTGTATACAGCTCATGAATGGTCCGCCCCACCATTTCCACAAGCACGTTCCCCAACAGGATCCCGAGCACACCTCCGACTACCCCCCCTCCCACACCGAACACGCCGGCTTCCACAAGAAAGAGTCCGATCACCATCGGCTCAGACAGGCCGATGGCACGCAAAATCCCCACTTCCTTCCGTCGCTGCGCCACCATGAAGGACACCGTGTTGTAGATCAAAAAGATCCCGACCAGCAGGCCGACCATACTGAGCATAGACAGGTTCAATTGAAAGGCTCTCACCATCGACTCAACCTGCTGGCTGCGTTGAATCGGACGGCGAACCGTCACGGTAGGAGGCAGGACCAGTTCGATGGCGTTCCCCACCTGCTCGACGGAAACGGCCGCCCCGGTCACCACATCGATGCGATCCAATCGCCCGGTGAGGCCGAAGGTCCGCTGCGCAGCGGCAATATCCATGACGGCCCAATGGTCCCAGGGAGAAGGTGCATCGGGCCTCCGACGCATCACCGCCAGGATTGAAACGGATATGGCTCGACCATTCGCCTCAAGGGCGACCTGCGCCCCAGGCTCGACGCCCAAATCTTTGGCGAGCGCCTCGCCCACCAACAACCCGTTGTCACGCAGAAGCCCTTCCAGTGCGACGCCCTCGCCGCGCCGGTTCCGCGTCTCGAATACGGCAGGAATTCTTCCGTCGGCGCGATTCAATTCGTCCAACAGATCGAGACCCACCACGGAAAACGACCGCCGACTCCCACCGGCGACCGCAGCTGCGACTTCGAGCACAGGCCGTGCAGATTCGACACCGTCTACCTCCCGCACCGCGCGAATCACACGCTCGTCCAACCCGGCCTCCCCGGCCGTCACTTCCAGCGTGACCGGCCCGGCAACCGTCAACACCGATTCCTCGAAGGAGCGCAGCACCTCTACATTGGCCGTTTGCACCGCAATGGTCGCCGCAACGCCCAGGGCGACACCGATCATTGTCAGAACTGTCCGACCCGGATGGCTGGACAAATGTGTCCACCCGAGACGCGTGTAGACCTTCAGGAGAGCCGCAGGTATCAAGAACATCGCCACACTTGCCGATAGAGAGTCTAGTAATTGTTTTTACAGATTTACCCAGGTATGCTAAGATTACGTTCAGTAGAATTTTGGGGTACAAATTCTTATGGCACCACGCAAACGTCCTCAAGTCAAGAAGTCCGCGAAGCGCTCCAAAACCGCTCCGGCAGCCAGGAAGCGGAAGGCCGTTAAGGTCGTGAAAACCACACCCGTGCGGAGCAAACGTTCAGACGGGCTGACCCCTCGGCAGAAAGAGATTCTCAAACTGGTGTCGCAGGGAAATACGAATCGCGACATCGCCCGCCGTCTGGATATCAGCGTGCGAACCGTCGAGGTGCATCGCTTCAACCTCATGCGGCGCCTCAAAGTCCGAAACGTGGCCCAGCTGTTACGCCAGGCACTGCAGTTGGGATTCCTGCCGAAGAATTTCGCGTTCAGATAGATGCAGCCGAGACAGTGCTGCGCGGAAGCCACACGTCGATCTTTACAACTCCTTGAGTTTCCCCCGAGATGCTTCCAGCGAGCGCGGCCCCCGAGCCTTGAGCTCAGCCGCTAGCTCCCGTTCCAGTCGCTCGAAGACCCCCACGCCCTCCTCGACCAGCGCGGTGCCGACCTGAACGGCCGTGGCTCCGCATAGCACATGTTCATAGGCATCGAGGCCCTGTACCACCCCGCCGGTCCCGATGATGGGAATCCGCCCCCCGAGTAGTTTCCAAAACGCGCGCACGTTAGCCAACGCGACAGGCTTGATCAGCGCCCCTCCCAATCCACCGAAGCCTCCCTTGGGCTTGATCACCGGTGTTTCACGGGTAGGATCGATCACAAGCCCGTTGCCCACGGAGTTGATCAGATTCAGATAGTCGACCTGACAACGCGCGATGACCTCAGCCATCACCGCATGGTGTGCCGGATCGAAGTAGGGCGGTAACTTGACCCCCATCGGCACCGTAATGAGAGGCCGGACACGTTTGAGCAACCGTTCGGAGTCGACCGGATCGTACGCGATCTGCGGCTTACCCGGAATATTGGGGCATGACAGATTGACCTCAATCAGATCGGGACGCGCCTGATCGATGACTCGCGCCATGGTCAGAAAGTCGTCTTCGCACAGACCGGCGATACTTGCGATCACCGGCTTCCCAAACTGTTTGAGCTCAGGAATAAGCTCGGCATAGGCGCGATATCCGAGATTCGGCAACCCCATGGAGTTGATCGATCCGCCGGGAAATCCATAATAACGCGGCTCCGGATTCCCGCTCCGTGGTTCCACCGTCATCGACTTGGTCACAATGGCCCCGGAACGCGAGCGGCCCAATGCCAGCAGTTCTTCCCGCGTCATACAGAGCGCTCCGGACGCATTCATAAAGCAGCTGGGGAATTTCACGCCCGCAATGGTGATGCTCAAATCCATTCGCTGTCCTTTCTCCGGCCGGAATCGTTGATCCGCCGACCCGCTTTGCGTTCCATTGCGTAGAGCACGACCTTACCACGGACAATACAGATGGCGAGCCTCCTACACTGCGGTCTCACGTCACCATTTCTCCTAAAGGTCCGCCTGCAACGGCATTCCTGACCGACTCATCGCAACCTGGGCCCAGCCCCTGAGGGCGTGCCCTGCGATGTCTACGCTTGCCGCCTCACACAATTGACCAACCGGCCATCGCGCATGTGCCAGACATAATCCGCCGCCGCCGCCGCACTCTCACTGTGCGTCACCAACAAGACCGAATGACCATACCGTTGAGGCAAGGCTCGAAACAAGCTGATGATGTCGGCGCCCTGTTTCGAATCCAGATTGCCCGTCGGTTCATCCGCCAGAATCAACCGCGGCCGATGCACGATCGCCCTGGCGATCGCGACACGCTGTTGCTCTCCCCCCGACAGCTCACTCGGTCGATGCGAGCGCCGCCCGTCCATGCCCACCGCCCGCAGAACCTCGTCGATACGAGCCGCAATCCCCTTCCCCTGCTCACCCTTGAGGAGGATCGGCAACGCAACATTTTCCGCGACGGTCAGACCGGGGATCAGATGGAACGCCTGGAAGACGATCCCGATCAACTCCCGACGCAGACGAGTCCACTCCATGGGGCTGGCCTCGGTCACCGGCCGACCGTCGAGCGCAATCGTGCCTGACGTCGGAGCATCCAACCCTCCGATCAAATTGAGCAGGGTGCTCTTTCCACACCCACTCGGCCCCACGAAGGCGCAGAACTCTCCCGGCAGGACGTCGAGCGTCACATCGTGTAATGCACGGACGACCGTACCGCCATGGCGATATTCCTTGGACAACTGCTTCACGCTGACCAACGCTGGAGGAGGATCGTGCATTGTAGAAGCCCATAACCATGAGGGTTGGTAGAGGTTTCCGACCGGTGCGCGAGCCGACTCTGCGCGACACTCAGCACTCGGCTCGATGCAGGCGAAGGCTGCTATACCATACCCACTTTACAGGCCACAACCTTGACAGGCCCGGGGGCATTCCGTGCACAATCTCCCGCATGCGCCCGGATCGCAACCACCACGCATCTGCCCGTACACGCACCCAATGATCCGGAACGTCGTCAGACAGGTCTCCCGACTGCTGCTCCCAATACCCTGTACCACTTGCGCCCAGCCCCTGGCCGATGATCCTGTTCCCTTTTTTTGCCGCCCCTGCTGGACGCTGATCCGCCCCCTGCGAGGATCAGCTTGCGCTCGATGCCGCCGCCCGTTGGCCTCACCGACGGCACTGAGCCATAGCCCCACTCACGAATGCCATGACTGTCGTACCCGCAAGCCCTATTATGCCGAGGTGTGGGCCCCCTATGCCTACTGCTCGCCGCTGCAGGATGCGATTGCCTTGTTTAAGTATCAGGGAAAGGTTGCACTGGCCGACGCGCTGGCCACCTTGCTCATTCAGACTCTCCCGCCTGAGCTGGAGGGCGACGTCCTCATGCCGATTCCCCTCCATCCCAACCGGCTTCGACAGCGGGAGTTCAATCAGTCGCTCCTCCTGGCAGATCGAGTGGCAACGGTGATGAAGTGCCCGGTCTCCTATCGAAACCTGGTTCGTCTCATCGACACCGAGCCGCAGACCACGCTTCCGCGTTCGGCCCGCCTGCACAACCTCCGCCGAGCATTTGCTCTCCACGCACCCCAGGAGGTAGCCGGCAAACGAATCCTTCTGATCGACGATGTATTCACCACCGGCACAACATCCAATGAATGCGCCAAAATCCTTTGTAAGGCAGGGGCCGAACGTGTCACCGTACTTGCCCTCGCCCGTTCCGTAGAGGCCGGCCTAGTACCGGAAGCGTGGTTGCCTCCGTCCGGTCCACGATCACATCCAGAGCTGCGAGCATAACGTATGCCGATCTACGAATATCGTTGCCGACAATGCGGGACACGCACCACGCGATTGGTGCTGAGCGTAAGTGCGCCTCCGCAACAAACCTGCGCCCATTGCCACAGTGCCGACCTGGAGCGCTTACTGTCCAGGTTCGCCTCACCGAAATCCGAGGAAGCCAGGCTTGAGGCCCTCGCCGACCCCAGCCACCTCAGCGGACTCGATGAAAACGATCCCGCAAGCATGGAGCGGTTCATGAAAAAGATGGGGCAGGAAATGGGCGAAGACGTGAGCGAGGATCTGGATGCGGCGATGGGGGGAGACGACTCATCCGCCAATGAGATGGACATGACCGACGGACAATGACGGACAGGGTCACGAATATTCTCTTGACAGGATTGTCCATGTCTCCTACCATCACCCCTGAATCCCATCACACGTGCCAGGGATCGAACGATGCATGCACAGGTTCCCATATCCTCTAATAAGTCCCTGAGCGGAGGTTATCGCTAGTGTTTGCCGGTGAACACCTTTGCAAGGTCGATGAGAAGGGACGGTTTCTGATCCCCTCTCCGCTTCGGGAGCGATTCCAGGCCGAGGGAAACCAGGTCATGTTCCTGAAAAACACCGAGCAGACCCTGTGGATGTACTCGGCCAAGGAATGGGAAAAGGTGCTGGAGCGGACCAGGGCCACCCTGGATGAGGATCAAAGCCGCCTGTTTATGCACCACGTGATGGCGCAGGCCGGCGCCTCGGATATCGACAAGGCGGGTCGGGTGTTGATTCCAAGCCGCCTCCGCAAACTTGTTCCGATGGATGACGATCAGGAAATCTACCTCGTAGGCATGTACCATCGCCTGGAAATCTGGGGTCCGTCGGAATGGCGACGGTATCTCACCAGAAACGAAGACCGGGTCGAGCAGGACATGGCCAAGATCCAAAACCTCCTCTAGTGTGATAGGCAGGCCCTTGCGCCGCGTCTCCCGTCCCCGACAAGCCCCGATCCCGATTCGTTCCACTTCGTTTCGGCCCCCGCCTGACAAGGTGACGCCTCCGCCCACCGACCTTGTGCTCAGGAAAGGATCGACTCGCAGCCGGCCTGCTGCCATATCAGGCGTGCCGATTCACGCCGACGTCCGGGTCTCCAGTGACGCCCTCGCCCTCACGCTCCCCATCCCTCCGAGCGTGAATCATCAATATGCCACCGTGAACGGACGACGCTTGCTCTCCGCCAAAGGCCGTGCCTTCAAGGCATTCGTAGGGCAACAAATTCTGGTTGCGCTTGCCCAATCGCCCCATCGTGGTACTCTAAGGCACACGTTGCAGCAGGCGGGTCTCTCGCTGTCGATCCGTTTCTTTTTTGCGTCGGCCCTGCGACGGGACACCGATGGCGGACTCAAGATCGCGCAAGACGCTCTCTGCGAAGGCCTGGGGCTGAACGATAATCGGGTAGTGGAAACGCATCTGTACAAGTATCAGGACCGGGAGAATCCTCGTATGGAAATTCTGTTGACGGTCGCGCTGCGAATGCCCACGACTCCCCCGGATCCCATCGTTGAGAAAACAGCGCCTACCGTGCCCCCGGGATCATCGACCGTCCCTGAACGAATCCCCTAGACCCGCAAGGGCCACCCGCACAAGAGACGACGCGCCGTTTACAGTCACCCAGCATGGCCTACCGCCCTATCACCATTGACGCACTCCGAATCGGCATGCACGTGGCCAAGCTGGACGTGGCCTGGTTTCGTTCCCCCTTCATGCGCCACTCGTTCTTGATTCGAACCGACGAACAGATCGAGAAGCTCCGGCGGGCCGGCGTAAAGCATCTCAGCATTGATCCGACCCGAGGGCTCGACCTACACGACACGACTGTCACATCTCAAGACCAACCCAACGTCGGCGCTCCGCCCTCCCCTGCGCTCCAGGCTCCCCCCTCAGCAGTGGTCGTCCCCTCTCTCGCGAACATGGCACAGGAACTTCTGGCGGCCAGATCGGCGCGTGCCCGCCTCGAAGAGTCGGTCCAATCGACCTTCTCACGCATTGCTAAGACCGGAATCGTCGATCCGGAGGAAGCGAGTCATGCCGTCCATGCGATCAGCGCCGTAGCACAGGCCCTCAACAGCCACGCCCTGTTTATGGTGTTCAGCCAAGGTCGTGAGGCCAATGCGCCGCTCAGCCAACATTCGCTCGCCACCTGCAGCTTTGCGATGATTCTCGCACATGCCGCGGACTATAACCTGGTCGCCATCCAGGAGTTGGCCACCGGGGCGTTGCTCCACGACATCGGACTGTTGCAGGTGCCGCCGGCCATGCTTCAACGCGTGTTTCACACGTCCGCTCCCTTGACCGAACAGCAGCGCCGGACCTACGAAGCCCACCCCCGCGGGGGAGCGATTGTGCTGGAGCGCCAGGGTGGGTTCACCCAGCCGGTGGAACAAATCGTGGCAGAACACCACGCCTATTTGAACGGCAGCGGATTCCCCGCTGAAACCGGCGGGGCTTTTACTTCGGACATGACCCGAATCGTGATGGTCGCCGATCGCTATGACGAATTGATGACCGGATTCGGCGGCGCCTCACCGCTGACGCCGCACCAATCCTTACAGCGACTGTATCAAGAAGGGCAGGAGGGCAAGTACGACACTCGACTGATCTCCCTGTTCGTCAAAGTGATGGGCATTTACCCGGTCTATAGTTATGTCGCCCTCACCACAGGCGAGCGGGCGATTGTCTCCGTCATCAACCCCGGCAAACTCCACCAACCCATTGTCACCATCACGCACGATCCTATAGGAGAACCCTACATCGTTCCGCTCGTGATCGATCTCGCTAATCAAGATGCACAGGCGCCCGCACGGGGAATCCGCTCGGTTCTGGGGACCATCCCCGAGGAGTTTGCGCGAGCCTACCATTGATCCCAGCCTCGCCCATCGCCGCCAGACACATCGCGCCGCCCAACGGACTACCCTGCCAGTCGATCGTGGCAGAGTCATTCGTAACGAAGGGCATCGATCGGATTCAGGGACGCGGCCTTGTTCGCGGGATAGAGGCCGAAAAAGAGGCCGACTCCGAGTGAGAACACACAGGCCGTCGCGATCGACTCAAATGCAATAATGGTCGGCCAGCCGGCAATCACCGTCGTCAGCCTGGCGCCGGCGACTCCCACGATGACACCGATCACGCCCCCAAACAGGCTTAACGTCATCGCTTCGATTAAAAACTGGGTCAGGATATGTATCCGTTTTGCACCCACCGCCATACGCACCCCGATTTCTTTGGTTCGCTCGGTGACGGAGACCAGGAGAATGTTCATGATCCCGATGCCGCCGACCAGCAACGAGACCGACGCAATGGCAAACAGCATGGCTGTGAGGGTTTGGCTCGTACCCTCCTGCACCTTGCCGATGTCGACCTGTGTTCGAACGGTAAAATCATCCGCCTGATCCGGCTGCAAGCGATGTCGGGCCCGTAAGACCTCGCGAATATGCTCGACGGCCTCCGGCAAATCGGCACGCTGTTCGGTCGAGGCAAAGAGGGCACCCACCGACCCGAGAAACTGGCTCCCGAACACCTTCCGTTCCGCCGTCGTAAAGGGCACGAAAATCACATCGTCCTGATCACTCCCCTGAGCCGACTGCCCCTTCGGCGCCAACACGCCGATGACTTGGAAGGGCACATTCTTGATACGAATCGTCGCGCCGACCGCCTCTTCACCGGGATCGAAGAGATTCTCCAAGGTCGTCTGACCGATCAACGCCACCCGTGCGGCGCGTTCCATATCCGACTGCGTAAAGGAACCGCCGCTCGAGAACGACCAGTCGCGAATTGTGAGGTAACTCGGAGACACGCCGTTCACCGGCCCGTTCCAATTGCGGTTGCCGTTCACGATCTGCATCACGTCACGCTTGGCCCAGGCCGTATCCGAGAGGAGCGGACTCCGCTTCTTCATTTCGGCCGCATCGTTGACCGTCAACGTCACCGCGCCGCCTTGCCCACCCCGTACACCGCTGACCGTGGTGGAGCCAGGCATGATCACGATCACGTTCGTCCCCATACTCGCCACCTGCGCCTGCACCGCGGCACGCGCGCCTTGCCCGATGCTGACCATCGCAATGACGGCTCCCACGCCGATCACGATGCCGAGCATCGTCAGACCGGCGCGCAGCCGGTTTCGACTGAGAATCCGCAACGCGGTCATCACGGTGAGTAGAACGAACGCTGACATGGACGGCCTAGGGGACGACGGACAATCGTGGCGTACGACGGGCATCCTGCACAATCTGCCCGTCTTTCATAATAAGCTCGCGGGAGGCGTAGGCGGCAATATCGGGCTCATGGGTCACCAGGATAATCGTAATGCCGTCCTGCCGGTTCAATTCTTCAAGGATGCCCATAATTTCGCGGCTGGAAGCGGTATCGAGGTTACCGGTCGGTTCATCCGCAAACAGGATCGACGGGGCCCCCACCAACGCCCGCGCAATCGCCACACGCTGCTGCTGACCGCCGGAAAGCTGAGACGGATAGTGCTGCTCACGCCCCGCCAGTCCGACGCGCTGCAACGCGGCGGCGGCCCGTCGGCGTTGCTCCTTCATCGAAACCCCACGGTAGAACAACGGGAGTTGCGCATTCTCCAGCGCACTGGTCCTGGGGATCAGATTGAAATTCTGAAAGACAAAACCGATCTGCCGGTTGCGTAATTCGGCCAACAGATCCGGCTTGGCGCTGGCAACGTCCAACCCGTCCAATTCATAGCGCCCCCGAGTGGGCTGGTCCAGACAACCGAGGAGATTCATGAGCGTGGATTTGCCGGATCCCGAGGTGCCCATCACCGCGACAAACTCACCGCGCTCGATGGTGAGATTGATTCCTCGCAGCGCTTGCACTTCGACGTCGCCGACGCGGTACACCTTCCAGACGTCTTGGCATACGATTAAGCCGGCCATAGAGGGGTCTTTATCCGCCGTTCAGGCAGCAGACGTCATCCAATTGCTCAAGGCTCACGTGCGGATGTGAGCGGATGTGAAATGAACGATTCGCGACGGAGCACCGACCGTTGCACGTGAACATGCGGTTACAGTCCGCGATCGCGCCGCGCACCACGCGGTTGTCCGTTGCCGAACCCGGGAGGAAGCTCCGCGCCCTTACGCTCGCCGCGCGGCGAATCGATCGCCACCACGACCTGATCCCCTTCCTGTATCCCCTCTGCCGCGATTTCCACATACGCCCGATCGGAGATGCCCATGGTCACGGGTACTCGCTCCAAGTCATTGTCCGCAGTCAGCTTCCACACGCCCCATCGGCCTGATGCCGGGTCGGCGGAAGCCCCAGCCGGAGACGGCCTATCCCCAACCGTCCCTACCTTTTCTTCACGAACCGCCTTCGGCGGCGTGAACCGCAGGGCGGAACTCGGCACCTTCAAGACCTGGTCTTTTTGATCGATGACGATGGACACATTTGCGGTCATCCCAGGCTTGAGACGAAAGTCCGGGTTCTCGAACTCCACCACGACGTCGTAGGTCACGACGTTCTGAATATTGATCGGCGCATTGCGCACCTGCCGCACGCGCCCCTGAAACGGTTCCCCGGGATACGCATCCACGGTGAACGTCGCGGCCTTTCCCTCGGCAATGCCCCCGATATCGGCCTCGCTGACATTCGTGTCCACCTGCATTTTGGTCACGTCTTCGGCGATCAAAAACAGCGTGGGAATGGAAAAGCTGGCGGAAATCCGCTGGCCGACCTCCACCTGCCGGGAGATCACCACCCCGTCGACGGGTGAGCGGATCACCGTATACTTCAGATCCAACTCGGCCGCCTGCAGCATCGCCTCAGCCTGCTTCACGGCGGCTTCCGTGACCTTCAGCTGCGCCAGGGCCCCCTCTGATGCGGTCAGCGCGACATCCACTTCATTCTGCGAGATAAACTGCTGTCCGATGAGCGACTTGGCTCGATCCAGCTCGCGCCGCCGTTGCGCGAGATCGATCCGTGCCTTTTCCCAGGCGGCCTTGGCGTTGGCAAGACTGGCCGCTGCTTGATCGCGCCGGGCCTGATAGGGAAAGGGGTCGATGCGTGCGACGACTTGATTCGCCTTCACCTTGGAATTGAAATCGGCGTGGAGACTCTCGATCATGCCCGACACTTGACTTCCGACTTGAATCGTCGTGATGGGGTTGATCGTCCCGGTGGCGGTGACGAGCGAGACGACCGTCCCGCGTTCGACGGCCACCGTACGGTACCGTACGGGCACCTTTCGCTCACCGTTGAAAAAGACGTACCCGGCGATCGCGAGGCCGAGAGCGAGCACAGCGACGATCACAGTGACACGGCGCATCGACGGACTCTCCTTCTGCCGAACTGTGGGGGCATTCTAACAGAAAACCATTTGGCCGGGGAACGCGAAGCCCGCGTGAGGCCCGTCACAGGAGGGAGAGAAAACACGAAAGGCCGTTTACCATCCGGCAAACGGCCTTTCAGAGGGTCACTGCCCGGCCGACTTCCTGCAGTCGGCTGAGGCAACTACGGGCTGACGGTGATGCGATCCTTGATGTCGTCGAACACGTCCTTCGGCACCACGTTCTTCGCGACGAGCTCGCCCTTCACTCTATAAGGACGATTACTCACGATGCGCTCGGCCACATCCTGAGAAATCCCCAAGGTGAGAACCAGATCTGCCGACGGCGCTTTATTGATGTTCAGCAAAGATGCTGCCGGTGCCGTCGCCTCGAACGGAGCCGCTGCCGAGGCGGGCTTCGACTGAGAGGCTCCTCCGCCGGAGAACGGGGCGGGAGCCTTGGTCGGCTCCATCGACGACGACAAAGAACGGGATCGCTCCTTCATTTCCTTCTGATATCGCGCGACCAACGCCTTCAGCTGCTCATTGTGGCGACGAGCTTCTTCGTACTCTTGCTTGACGTTGCGATTCTGCGCCGTCAACTGCTTCACCTTGTCTTCCAACTCCTTGGTGCGAACCTCGATCGTGTCACGTTCTTTGTCGCGCCCGTGCTGGATCCGCTGCAACTCATCCCGGGCGATCTGGCTTTCTGACCCGAACTTGGCGTTCAGATCCTTGAGCGTCTTGACCTGCTGCTCCAGGGCATTCTTCTGCGCCCTCGCACGCTCCAGTTCCCCTCTCGTGGCATCGGCATCGGCAAGCGCCTCGTGATATTTCTTCTCAGTTACGCACCCGCTGACGGCTATCGCGCTCATCAACGCAAGCCCGGCCATCCACACATGCCTCATGCGCCCCTCCCTGTTCGATCTGGACCGATCGGACCTCGACTCTCTTGTTGTGTGTATGCCATCACCTCACCTTTGTCAACAAGTTTGCCGATTGCGACTCGCGTGCGGAGAGCCGGCCGGCGTCCTACCCTGCCGCTGCAAAACCCCACGTCGCTTGACTGATGGAAAGCAGTCTGGGAATATGCAGCGACTGTTCGACGAAGCGACCGAACCAACCACCCACATTCCACAGACCATCTCGCACACACTATGATGAACTGGGGCCCGGAGCTTGCCGTCATTCTCGGCATCATCGAAGGACTGACCGAATTTCTTCCTGTGTCCTCGACAGGCCATCTGATCCTCGTCGGCCACGCCCTGGGATTCACCGGCGACATCGCCTCGAACGTGGAGATCTCGATTCAGCTGGGCTCCATCCTGGCCATCATCGCTTACGAACGCACCAAACTCTCCTCCCTGGCCTCCCACACGTTGCGGGAACAACGTGATTTTCGCGCGCTGATCGCCGCTCGGGGGACGACAGCCTGGCCGGCCCTCATTCAAGAGTCCATCCGCGACCAACCGAATCTCTGGTTCGTCATCGGACTGGGCCTGGCCTTTTTGCCCGCCGCGCTGGTGGGATTCCTCGCCCACAAGTCGATTAAGGCCTACCTCTTCTCCCCGACTACCGTCGCGATTTCGTTGATCGTCGGAGGCATCATCATTCTGGTGGTGGAACGCATGCAGAACCGCGTGCGTGTGAAGGAACTGCTACAGGTCACGCCACGATCGGCCTTGTGGGTCGGCGTGGCCCAATGTTTCTCGTTGATTCCCGGCATGTCCCGCTCCGGCTCGACGATCGTGGGAGGCCTCCTCGCGGGACTGGACCGACGGGTGGCGACGGAATATTCCTTCTTTCTGGCCTTGCCGACCATGATCATCGCCACGATCTATCAAATGCTCAAATCGCAGGCCGCCTTCTCCCACGACGACTTCATTGCGCTCGGCATCGGGTTAGTCGTGTCCTTTGTGGTGGCCTGGGCCGTGATCGCCGCGTTTTTGACCTACGTGCAACGCCACAGCCTCAGCGTCTTCGCCTACTACCGCATGGTCCTGGGTGTCGTGGTCTTGCTGGTGGTGCGTTAACTTACTTCACAACAAGGAGTCGAGTCGGCATGGGAAACGAAATGGACAACGTTCAGGTCTACGATACCTGGGTCAAGGGAAAGAACGGCAAGTTGCACTTCGATGTGATGACGACGAGTCAGGACAAGGCACTCACGCTTGCCAAGCAGTACCTGGTGAGCATCGGCGAACCGCAGGCGGTCATCACGCTCAAAGAATGCCAGTTCTGCCACAGCGAACCGCTCGTGATGTTTTCCGTGGAGCAGCAGCGCCAGTTTCGCGAGCAGGGCGGGTTCATCATTACGCTGCCGGTGTGATCGGGAGGGGTGCCTCCTTCGGCGCGTGCCTCAGGAGGGGGGATTGTCCGGAGCGACCGGAATCTCCTGCGCCTCTTTCTCCGTCGCAAAGTGAACAATCAGAACCACCACCCCAACGGTAATGGCTGAGTCGGCGACGTTGAACGCCGGCCAATGGTACCCGTTGATGTAGAAATCCAGGAAGTCGATCACTTCCCCGTACCGCAACCGATCCAACAAATTCCCGATCGCCCCGCCGAGTATCGCCGCCACGCTGAGTCGTCCCATCCAATCGTCCTTCGGCATCCGCACCATAATCATCCCCAGCAAGCCGACGGCAAAGACCGAAGTCAGCCCGAAAAACACAAACCGGAACGAGCTGCTGCTGGAGGAGAGAAAGCCGAACGCCGCGCCGGGATTCCGGATATAGGTGATGCTGAACAGGTTGGCAACGACGGGAATGGACTCATGGAGCCGCATGGTCTCCATGACAGACAACTTCGTGACTTGATCCAGCACCACGATCGAGAGGCTCAGCAGCCCGAGCAGCAGGTACCGGATGGATGGGGTCATCTGACGGCCTCAATACACCGGTCGCAGAGGGTGGGATGGTCGGCGGACGTCCCCACAGCCGTCCGATAATTCCAGCAACGCTCGCATTTCCCTCCTGTGGCCTTGTCGACGGTGATGGCAACACCGGCGGACTCCGCGAGCCGATCGACCCGCGTGAGTGCCACATCCGACACGATGAAGAACGAAGAGAGATCCTGCTGGTATCGCGTCAGGAATTCGTACCGTTCGGGATTCGCTTCGATCACGACGCGCGCTTCCAGCGGCGCTCCGATCACCTTGTCCCGGCGCTTCACTTCGAGCGCGGCCTGAACGGCGGTCCGCACTTCGAGTAACGTTTCCCAGCGGGCGGCCAGCTCCGGATCGGCCCAGCGCGGATCGACCTCGGGAAACATCGCGATATGGACGCTCTCAGCCTTCGCCTCGGTCCGCACCGTCTCAGGCAACATCCGCCAGATTTCCTCGGCGGTGAAACTCAGCACCGGCGCCATCAGTTTCGTCAGCGCGACCACAATATCGAACAGCACCGTCTGGGAGGCGCGCCGCACCGGTGAATCCTTCCGGAACGTGTAGAGCCGATCCTTGAGAATATCCAGATACACCGCACTTAGATCTACCGAGCAGAAGTTGTTCAGCGCGTGAAAGATCGAATGGAATTCGAACTCGTCGTAGCCCTTGCGCACACGCGGGATCAAGTCACCCAGCCGCATGAGCGCCCAGCGGTCTAATTCAGGCAGCTGCTCAAAGGGCACCCAATGCTGCGCCGGATCGAAGTCGTAGAGGTTGCTCAACAGGAAGCGGCAGGTATTGCGGATCTTGCGATAGGCTTCGATCAGGTGATTCAGGATTTCTTGCGAGATCCGAAGATCTTCACGGTAGTCCTGCGCCGACACCCACAAGCGAAGAATCTCCGCTCCCGATTGTTTGATCACATCCTGCGGCGCGACGACGTTGCCCGCCGACTTCGACATTTTCCGCCCTGCCCCGTCCAACACAAATCCGTGCGTCAGCACAGCCTTGTACGGCGCGCAATGATCGGTGATCACCCCGGCCAACAGGGCACTATGGAACCAACCGCGATGCTGGTCCGAGCCTTCCAAATACAGATCCGCCGGATACCACTGGCGACTCTTCAGCACCGCCGCGTAACTCACCCCGGACTCGAACCACACGTCCAGAATGTCGCGCTCCTTCTCGAACTCGGTTCCACCGCAGCCTTCGCACTGAGTGCCGGCAGGCAGCAACGCGGCCGCCTCATTGGCAAACCAATAGTCCGTGCCATGCTGCTCGATCAAATCGGCCACATGGTCGATGACCCGGGGATGCGCCAGGACCTTGCCGCATTTCACGCACGTAAAGCCCGGAATCGGGGTGCCCCAGACGCGCTGCCGCGATAGGCACCAGTCGGGTCGGTTCTGGATCATCCCGTTGATGCGGTCGCGGCCATAGGCCGGAATCCAGCGCACCCGTTCGATCTCCGCCAGCGCGGCCTGCCGTAAGTGGTTCGTCTCCATCGACACGAACCACTGTTCGGTCGCGCGAAAGATGACGGGCTGCTTGCACCGCCAACAATGGGGATAGGAATGCCGGAGGGACCCATGGCCGAGCAGACGACCGTTTTCCTTCAGGCGCTCCACGATGTTCGGATTGGCCTTGAACACATGCTGACCGGCAAACTCGGGAACGGCGTCGGTAAATTTCCCGCCATTGTCTACCGGCGCCAGAATTTCGAGGCGTTCGCCCACGCTGGCCTTTGCATTGTGGTCCAGCACCAGCAGATAGTCTTCCATGCCGTGGCCCGGCGCGATGTGGACGCAACCGGTACCCTGCTCCAGCGTCACGAAGTCGCCCAGGAGCAGCGGCGAGAGGCCGGTGGTCAGCGGACGTTGCGTTTCCAGCCCTTCGAAGCCCTCCGCGCCTTTTCTGACGCCGACAATCTTGTACTCCGGGAGACTGCAGGCCTTCGCGACCGATTCCACCAACTTGTCCGCGATGACCACCAGCTCTTCGCCGACTTGCACGAAGGCATAGTCGATGTCCGCATGCAGACAGACCGCCTGGTTCGCCGGGAGGGTCCACGGAGTCGTCGTCCAGATCAGGACGGAGGCGCTCTTCACCTCGGCAGGAAACGTCAATCCGCCGAATCGCTTGCTCAGGACAGCCGGGGGGCTGACCAGCGGAAACTTCACATACACCGACGGCGACGTGTGGTCGTCGTATTCGACTTCCGCTTCCGCCAATGCCGTCTGGTCCTGCGTGCACCAGAGGACAGGCTTCAGCCCCTTGTACACCCCGCCCTGTTCCACGAAGCGGCCGAACTCACGGATGATCGTGCCCTCATAGGCGGGATTCAACGTCAGGTAGGGCTGTTGCCAGTCGCCGAGCACACCCAGCCGTTGAAACTCGTCCCGTTGGATCGCGACATATTTCTCCGCATACTCCTTACAGAGCTTGCGGATCGCGAGGGCGTCCAGATTGCGCTTCTTCTCACCCAGATCTTTCAGGACTTGATGCTCGATCGGCAGGCCGTGACAATCCCATCCCGGCACGTAGGGGACCTGATAACCCGACATCGTCTTCGACTTGACGATGATGTCCTTCAATATCTTATTCAGCGCGTGGCCGATGTGGATCCGCCCATTGGCGTAGGGAGGGCCGTCATGGAGCACATAGCGGGGAAACCCCCGGCGGGATTCCTGGATGCGTTCGTACAGCTTTTCCTGCGCCCAGCGGGCCAGCATCTCCGGCTCCCGCTGCGGCAGATTCGCCTTCATGGGGAAGTCGGTCTTCGGCAAGTTGAGAGTCGATTTATAGTCCATAGGTACTCACGCTGTCGGCTGACAGCCTTCAGCGATCAGCATATCAAGAGGTTACACGCTTCGTCTCAGGTGATCTGGTGGAATATACCGGAAGGAGACAAGAGGAACCAGTGGTTTGTTGTGGGCGAAACCCGTCAAGTCCCGAGCAACTGACATACTATCGTGCGTTTGGTCGTTGAGGCGATCGGTCATGGACAGAATCGTCAAAAGCGTCTATCGGCAAGGCCGCAGCGAGGCGCACGGCGCGAGGAATAACGAGCGCCACGTTTGTGCGCGCCCGCGAGTCGGTGAGCGGGCAGTGTCTTAACAATATTCACGCGTCAATACGGCATGCATCTGAGCGACGCGAGAACGCAGCCGGAAGCGGTTTTCACGATTCTGTCAGCTGAGGGCCATCATGCGGTCCAACGCCACCTTCGCCAATTGTTTTTCGTCGTCCGGAACGACGATCCGGTTGACGACATGTCCCTCGGCGAGGTTTTCCAGCGCCCAGCAGAGGTGTGGCGCATCGATGCGGTACATGGTGGCGCATTGGCAGACCGTGGAAGAGAGGAAAAACACCTTCTTATCCGTCTGCTCGTGCTTCAGGCGATTGACCAAATTCAATTCCGTGCCGACCGCCCAGGTGGTGCCAGCCGGCGCGGCCGTAATCGTCCGGATGATGTACTCCGTCGAACCCACCAGGTCGGCCTTGTTCACCACATCTTCATGGCACTCGGGATGCACGATCACCTTCACCTCGGGATGCTGCTTGCGGAAGTAATCGACGTGGGACGGCTGGAACATCTGGTGCACGCTGCAATGGCCCTTCCACAGGATCAGCTTCGCTCGCTGAATGGCTTCAACCGAGTTGCCCCCGCGCGGCATGTAAGGATCCCAGACGATCATCTGCTCGCGCGGAATGCCCATCTTGTTGGCGGTGTTCCGGCCGAGATGCTCGTCGGGGAAGAACAAGATCTTCTCGCGTCGCGCCCAGCTCCATTCGATGACTTTCCGCGCGTTCGAGGAGGTGCAGGTCAGCCCGCCATGTTCCCCGCAGAAGGCCTTGAGGATCGCGGCGGAATTCACATAGACCGCCGGCATCACCGTCTCTTCGACGGGCAACACCCGACCCAGCGCTTCCCAACACTGTTCCACCTGCTCGATCGCGGCCATATCGGCCATGGAGCAACCCGCGGCCATGTCGGGAAGAATGACGGTTTGATTAGACCGGCTCAGCACATCCGCGGTTTCCGCCATGAAGTGCACGCCGCAAAACACGACATAGGGACGGTCGGACCGTTGCTCGGCGACTTGCGCGAGGATCAGGGAGTCGCCGCGAAAATCGGCATGCTGAATGACTTCATCGCGCTGGTAATTATGGCCGAGAACCATGACGCGATCGCCGAGCGTCCGTTTGGCCGCGCGGGTCCGTTCGAAGAGTTCTTCGGCAGACAAGGATTGATAGTCGGTAATGGGACGGGGAAGCGTGGCGACCGTTTTCACCTGCAGCCTTTCGGTTGATTGAAAAAACTATACCACGAGGGAGCTTACACTGTGTGATTCTACGACACCCTTTCGAGCACAATCAATGAAACCACTGCGAGAAGAGGGCCTAGCAAGGACTGGGGGGATGGGCCGAAGAGGCCGCGGAAACAGGCTCTCTTCCTTAGCGAAGTTTCCAATATCCTGGCCGGCGTCGGCCATGAGCAAGGGCCACCACCTGAACGGAATCCTTCACGACCCGGTAGACCAACTGGAAGGGAAACCGCTGAAAAAGATAACGGCGAGTGTCGTGGACAAACAGCGGCCAGCGTTCCGGAGCAAGAGAGACGGCTTCGATGCCGCGGTCAAGTTCGGCGAGAAACGAGTCCGCAGCGGACTGGCTTCTTGCCGCATACCATTGCCGAGCAGCTTGAGCCTCTTCAACAGCGGCGGGATGAAAAACGACAGATAGCCCGGGCATCAGAGGCCGAGTATCTTTCGGCGGGCATCGCTCCAGGAAACGAGATGGGGATGAGACGAGTCGAGATCCTTGAGGCGGCGTGCGATTTCCTGCTCCCAATCCGTTTCGGCATCCGCATCAACGGCGGTATCCAGGCTATCCAACAAGGACCCGGCCATGGCCGCGCGGGCTTCTGGTGGAAGCTTCAAGGCTGCTTCTAACAATTTGGTTGCGTCAGAACCCATGTGCGAAGTCTACCAGAAGCCATAGGAGCAAGAAAGCCTGTCCTGCGCGCCGTGATTGGGCCTGGGCCGCGAAGCGCCATCAACTTGCATGACACAAAGCCGCCATGAGGAAAGTGGCTAGAGCCTGGCGGGATATTGGTTCCCCACAGACGCCACATGAGCGCCCGACTAAGCCGCACCGGCCCGGAACCTGTCAACTCGCCGGCAGACAGGCTCAGACAGGACAGGCTTCGCGGTTTCTCCGATGCGCAACGGCCGCCAGCTGGGGCAAGTCGGGTACCGCCCATGCAGTCAATGGGCGGACGACACCCTGCCGGGCGCCATTGCAGAAACGGTATCTCGGGAAGAATGGAGCGCGGCGGCCAGACGATTCCCTGTGCTCGCGCAACGCGCGGCCTCAGAAGGCCCTCGTAGGACGCGCGCACCGAGGGAACCAGCCAGGCCACCGCCAGGACCTGGACGAAAAGAAGCGAAAAAAAGGTTCACCCTCTTAAAGCTGTTTGACGGCGCTCCAGAAGTAAGGCTCGCATTAGATTGCGAGTGACGGCCGAAGCCAGCTAGAAGTGAATGGCTCGATACGCTGAGCCAAGTCGCCCGGAAAACAAAGGGGGCGGGAGTCTTTTGTCATCGGGCTGCGATGTCCGGGTCAGAAAAGACTCGCGACCCCATTATTGTCGACCCCATTATTGTCACAAGAAGCTGAGCCAGCTCACGGTCCACCACAACACATTGAGCTTTGAACATTCCCCCTTCCCCTCAGTTGACACCCCTCGCGATTCTGCGTACTCTCCGCCGCCAGATGAGCTACGTACCACGCCGGATCGAAGGGGTCGGGCGGCGGGTGGTCGCCGCGCTAGCGTTGATCAGCCTCTTCAGCCTGACGCTCGGCTGTGAGTACGTGCGCCCGACGATGAACGCACCGCTCGCCAAGTGGGACGCCGCCTACGGCTATCGCTCCACCAATCTCCCCCCGTCGAAAACCGGCAGCTCCGACAGCCTCTTTATGGTGGCCTCGTTCTCCGGCGGCGGCACAAGAGCGTCGACGCTTGCCTATGGCGTGCTGCGAGAACTGGCGCGGACGCAGATCGTCTGGGAAGGCAAACGCAAGCGGCTGCTGGATGAACTCAACATCATCAACGCCTTGTCGGGAGGCAGCTTCACTGCGGCCTACTATGCCCTTTACGGCGATCGCATCTTCGACGACTTCGAGACGCGCTTTCTCCGGAAGAACTGGGAGAGCGAACTGCGCGCGAGGATCTTTCGATCCCCGATCAACTGGTTCCGTATGTGGTCACCCTTCTTCGGCCGCGCGCATATTTTTTCTGAACTGCTGGACGAAGCACTGTTCGACGGACACACCTTCGGCGATCTCATGGCACAGCCCCGGCGGCCAATGATATTTATTCATGCCTCCGACATGGCCAGTCTCTCACGATTCGAATTCAATCAGCGCCAGTTCGACCTGATTTGCTCCGATCTGAATCAGTTGCCTCTGTCGGTGGCCACTGCCGCATCCAGCGCTTTGCCCCTGCTTCTGAGTCCGATCTCCATGACCAACTATGCCGGGCAATGCGGGTATATGCTGCCGCTCCAACTGCAAGAGCTCCGAAAAACCTCGTGGGGACGGCTGAGGGCGACCCAGCTGCGGGCATACCTTGATGCGAAAAAACGTCCGTACATCTATCTGCTGGACGGCGGGCTCTCCGATAACATCGGCATGCGAGAAGTGTTGGAAAACACCTCCTTCTATGGAGATATTGAGTCTACTTTTGTGTCATTGGGAGCGAAACAGATCAGAAAACTGGTCTACTTGATGGTGAGCGCGGAAACCTCGCCGGATCCGGACCAATATATCCTGAACGAAATCCCCGGCCTGATGCGCGTGAGCCGGGCACTTATCGATATTCCGATCAATCGCTATTCCACCGACACCGTTGAGTTCATGAAGCAATCTGTCGAACAATGGCGGGCGCAACTTCTCCAGCGACCGCAGGGCGTCGAAAGTGCGTTCACATCCGATGCAGACATTTATATTATCAACGTCAGCTTCACGGAGATGGAAGACTTACAGGAGCAAGCACGCCTCATGAATATCCCTACGAACCTCGCCTTGAACGGTGAGCAGGTCGACCATCTACTCCAGGCCGGGGCCCAACTCCTCCGAAACGACAAGGAGTTTCAACGCCTCATGCGGGACCTCGCTGAAGAAGCCGCCGTGAAGCCGTCGCCCTGACAGCGCAGACGCCTCCCCTTCCCCCACGCTTCCATCGTGATGCATCCCCCCTGCCTCTGCAGTACACTGAGCCGCACCACTCATCCTAGAGTTCACATGCCCCATGTGTTGATTATCGACGAAGTCGAAGCCTGCCCGGCTTGGAAAGCCGTGTTCGATGGCGCGGCGGATCGGCGGAAACGTGCCGGGACAATCAGTTACCAACTCCTGCGTTACAACGAAGATGCCAACCGCATCGTCCACTTCTCGGCCTGGTCTTCGCTAGAGAACGCCCGGCGTTTCTTCGAGTCACCGGAGTTGGTCGAATTGAGGCGAGATGCCGGCGTGAAAGCGCCTGACTTGCTGTATCTGGAAGAGATCGAACGAGGCGTCCTCTAGCCCGGACTATTCATCAATGCCTGCTCCGGCGTCCGATCCTCTCGCCCGGCGGGGCTGTTCTCGTTCGGCCTCCTGGGCGGACCGCAAGTACGGCTGCGTCGGCGGGATTCAGTCTCGAACGCCTCGCGACGGCATTCATGAAGAATCCGGGTTAGCAGGCTGCTCACAATGCCCGCCGGAGATCTATGGCACATACCATCAGACAAGCCACCGTCGATGATGTCGAACCACTCGTTCCACTCTTCGACGCCTATCGTCAGTTTTACGGTCGGACCAGCGATGTGGCCGCCGCGCGGACGTTCCTGCTTGCCCGATTTGCAAACAGGGAGTCGACGCTGTTCATTGCGCATCAGGGAGAGATGGCGATCGGATTCGCACAGCTCTATCCGAGCTTTTCGTCCGTCTCGCTGGCGCGGATTTTTATTCTCAACGATCTGTTCGTGCAGGAGCAGGCCAGGAGAACCGGCGTGGCCTCTTCACTGTTGTCGGCTGCCGCCACCTTTGCAGTTTCACTCGGTGCAGTGCGTCTCTCGCTCTCAACCGCGCTCACGAACGACGCCGCCCAGGCGCTCTACCGCTCAGCGGGATGGAACCGCGATCAACAATTCTCTGTCTATCACCTGGTCCTGTCGGTTTAGACCACGCACCAGCCTATCCTGGCCGCGCTGAACCCTCCTAGACGCTCAGAGGAAGCAGGCCGAGTCCTCACGGCATCGGCCTGCTCCTCTACCGCCCCTGCCGGCTTAGCGAGAGACCGGCTCCTGATCCTTGAGGCTGGAGAGTGCCTCTTTGATCACCCTCATGGTGTGCTCGATATCACCGTTCTTCTCACGCTTGGCATCTCGTTTGACATCACGCGGTTCTTTCTTCAGCACCGCCCCATGTTCCACGAGTGCCGCCCTGAACCGGCCCAGATAATATTCATAGTCGGTCCGCCCCAAGGTCGCGATCGCCTGATCCTTCCTCTCAAGCAACGCGCTCGTATAGAGCTGCCGGGCCTCCTCAATACGGGGAGCAGATCGACGGAGACGGCCTCCGGCTTCCTTGGCGGACGCCATCTCCCCCATTCGATCCCCCATGTCGAGCACCTTGTAGTCTCTGGCCAACGGCGCAGCCAAGGCGACGCGTGCATGATAGGCGACGGCACGATCGCTGAGCCGTTCGTTCACCTCCCTGAGCGTGTCGTTCCCTCCGCGGAGTATGGCACTCCCGTCGAAATTAAGGATGCGGCCGACGTCGTCAGAGAAGAAGTCCTGCGCAAGGAACTCTTCATCGTAACCTCGGGGAGGCGCGACACGGAGGGTCAGGGCGTCCGAGACAATATCCTCCGTCTCCATGTGGAGAGCGATCTGAATGGTGTAATAGCCTGGCTCGGCAATATCCCACCCGTTTCGCCCGACAGAGATGAACAGCGAATCCGTCACAAACTCGCCGGGCATCACGACCTGGGCTTGCTGATCGTGGCAATAGCGTGCAAACGGCAGGTACTGACGCGCGGGCTTGTCCCGCTTCTTGACGATGACGGTCATGTGATCCGTCATGGACAACAATTCCTTTTCCATCACCAACGGCCGCCGGCCGATGTTGGTCAGCTTGAGCTCGAGCACGACCGGTTCAAGGAATTGGTAGGTGGCCTGTGCCCGATCGACCCGAAGATTGAGCTTCAACGACGGCTCGGGTGACGCGCTGGCCTGCTCGAATCCATGGTGATCGAACCAATCGGCATTCCCCATCTGCACAAACCGCTCCGGCGCATGGCGCATGAACACCAACTCGTTGTCGCTGAACCGATAGGCGAAGTCGGAAAAAAACGCCGTCTGTCCGCCGGACACGTTGTACGGATAATTCATGAAACTGCGGGCTTCCGGCTCGTTCGCCAAGGGAATCCAGGGGGTGCCCCAGTCCGGCGGGTGCTGCTTCTGCCACGAATGCGCCAGATTGAAGGCGTGTCCCATTTCATGGCAGGCGGTCCAGAATCGCATGCGCTCGACCCAGGCGACCGGGTTGGCATCGCCCGTCGGCGCCGTGGAGATGAAAGAGTCGTTGAAAATCGCCGTCCCCTGCCGATGATTCGGCCCGATGTCGTCGAACATGATGCCGCCCAGGCTCGTGCCCTGTTCGTGCAGCTTGGCGAAGAACACCCACAGCGACCATTGTGCCTTGCCCGCAAATCGCGACCAGTAGACCTGCATCGCATCGTGCATTTCGTTGTCGCTCCAGCGCGCATTCGTGCCCGCATCGCCGATGGGCACGATGCTGTCGCTGCCCGATTTCCGCACCTCGAACCCGACTCTCCGGTAGACCTCCTCGATGCTGAGCGTTTCATTCGGCAAAGTAGCCGGACGATTCGGATGGTCATGGGTGCCGATGTGGGTAGTCGCGGTGACGCCGGCGGCACAATCGAACTCGAACTCGACTTGCCGGAAATACGGTGACTTGAACGCCAGCGTTCTCGTACGGACAGCCGTGCCGCCTCCCGATAGTCGCACGACCGCTTTGCGCTGACTGGCCAGAAAGGTTGACGTCGTGGTGATGTCGACCGTCGTATAGGGGAAACCGGCGACATCGCCGTCCTTGAACCAGATCGAACCGGTCCAGGCATTCGGCCCGGATGCAGTCAGACGGGCGATCCAGTGCACACGTTTGGCCAACACGCCATAGAGCGTTCCGCTGGCCATCATCTGCGGATACCGGCCATCGACATCGAGGCGGAGTTCCTCGCGCAGCAAGCCCCAGGGTAGGAGTTCTTCAATCTGCCAGGGACCAGCCGATGTGGGCACGATACCCGGCAACGGCTGAGCGATCGGGATGGGTTGAATCGGTAAGGGACCAGGCGCCGGAATAGGCGGCGTCACAATCCGGGATGCGACGTACAATCCGCTCACTCGAACACGCGGCGGCCAGGGGAAGATAGGGATGAGAGGCTCTACGCCGGGACGGGCTATTTCAGCGGCCTCGGCAAGATACTCCTGATCCATGTGATCTTGCTCTTTCATGTTCGACCTCCTGTTGTGAGAGTCACAATCATCATGCATACGTGCCGATCCGGAACGCCCCGTCACAGGTAGCCAAAGGGTTCGTGTGAGGTTGTCCAGACCAACTTTCCTTCAGCTGTGAGGGACAGGCCGACATAGGTCGGACGATCCACCGACACCGAGTGGCGTTGAGTCACTCCCCGCTTGCCCAGCACCACCTCCACCACGACCGGACTGTGCATCACATCGACGTCCACGGACGCGGCATAGCCGGTTTGTCGCCGCGTGGTGACGTCGGCATCCGCCAATACCTCCCGAGCATCCACCAGTACACGCACGTCGTCGCGATGGAAGCCCTCTTGTAAAGCGATGTGCAGCAACACGAGACACCTCGTTCGAATCGGAGAATGTGGCGGTTGTAGAGAAGTGTTCCCAGGGTCTGTCGCGAGCAAATCGTGTACCGTATTCGGCGGCGACGCACTCAACCCATGCGGTGAAAATGCAGGTATTGGGAAGTCGGTGAAATGTTGTGGGTCCGACTCATCGCTTCAGGTGGGCACTCAGGGACAACCAGGAGAGTCGCGATCGCCGATGCACTCGACGCATCAGATTGGTATCCGATGCGATACGAGGCCGGTATCTGATGCGATACAACCGCATCGAACACTGCGCCTCGTCACTCTCTTTCTGAATTGTGAGCTGTCGGATCGAGACTCAGGCCGACGAGAATCGAATGATCGGCTAAGCCCGGTTCGTTGTCGATCCTCGTCGCCTAGTGGGTTGCGGAAACACTCATGTAGAGTCCCGTAGCCACCACAGCTACGCGGTGTGAGACGACGTTGAACAGCCTTGCAGGATGCGCAAAAAGGCCGTCCAGCAAGGCCGCAGCGAGCAAAGGGGCGAATCGTACTCTTGCGGTACGGTGAGCCGCTGAGCGATGCGAGAACGCCGCTGGCGGACTTTTTCCGCATCCTGCTAGTGGCTCAGTGGAATCGTCAGCAGAATGCCTCCCATGACGTCCTGCGGCTTGAAGTCTTTCTTCGGACTATTGGGATGGGCATTATGGCAGCCGACACAAGACTGGGAGGCCGCTTTGTCTGCGTAGATGGCTTGAAAGATGCGGGTGCGTCCGTCGGTGGTCACCGCCGTATATGGCCGGTCCGGATTCAGGAGGATTTCGGTGAGTCCCGCCCGTTCAAACTCGGAATTGGGCCGGTTCTTGTTGTTGATTGCCCATTGGCTGATCAACCGGTATTGCAGTCCGCTTCGCCCCGCCGCCACCAGCCGCCCGGTTTCCAGCAGGTACTGCGCGGGAAGAGGAAGGCGAGACGTTTCCCGCCAATTCTCCGCCGCGAAGGCGATGCCGCGCATCTGCATCCGTTCCACCACATCGGTGGTGTAAAACGTGCGATCCGCCTGGATGACGCTGTGCAGATACTCGGCCACCAAACCCGCCTCGATGCAGGGAGCCTGGCCGACCGCCCTGCCTGCAACGGCAGGGCGCCATTGCCCCAGCAGGCCCATCACACTCGCGCCCAGGACCAGTCCGAACCAGAAGCCTCTCCCGTTCATGATGTGCCTCCATGTGTGTCAGCACAGACCATGATGCACCCGGTGGAATACCTTACGCCTGTCGCTCAGGCAAAGCGAGGGTTCCGCGGGTGTTGTCGCTTGGATGCTGCAGCGCACCTACCCCATGAGGCCCCTGATCCACTAGGCCTTCCAGAAGATTGACTTCGCCTTGGCGGGTCGGTACGATCACCGACGACAGCTAGGGGTGCCATCCGGCTGAGAGTCCGAGCGATCGGGCGACCCTCACAACCTGACCTGGGTAATACCAGCGTAGGGAAGCGACCGGTTCACTGGCTTCGAGATCGCTTCAAGCCGCACCCAAGCTGGATGCGGCTTTTTTTATTTGGCCGTCAGACGCTCACTTCCGACGAAAGGATTGCTGCCATGAGCGAGGCCCATACACAGAACGGTTCACAGAATGGTCACGGCTCCACACCTTCCACAGCGCGCTTGACCACCACGCCTTTCCCCGCCTCGCGCAAAGTACATGTCGAAGGGTCGCAGTCGGGCGTCCGGGTGCCGATGCGTGAAATCAGCCTGACCGCGACACATTCGACCAACGGCAATGGCGGCATGCCCAACCAACCGATTACCGTGTACGACACCTCCGGCCCCTATACCGACCCGAACGTCACGATCGACGTGCGTGCCGGGTTGCCGCCCTTGCGTCGAGCCTGGATCGAGGCCCGCCAGGATACGGAAGAACTCCCGCAGGTGACGTCGCAGTACGGTCGTCAACGGGCTGCCGATCCGAAGCTGGCCGACCTCCGCTTTACGCACATTCGCAAACCGCTTCGCGCCAAGGCCGGACGGAACGTCAGCCAGATGCACTACGCGAAGAAAGGCATCGTCACGCCGGAGATGGAATTCATTGCGATCCGGGAGAATCAGTCCCGCGCGCGAGCCAGAGAACTCATGGCTTCGACCAATGGCCATGGCGGCGGGGTCTTGCAGCACCCCGGCCAGGCCTGGGGTGCCCGCATTCCCAGTCTCATCACGCCCGAATTCGTGCGCGATGAGGTGGCCCGCGGCCGCGCCATCATCCCGAACAACATCAATCACCCGGAAACCGAGCCGATGATTATCGGCCGGAACTTCCTCGTGAAGATCAACAGCAACATCGGCAACTCTGCTGTCGCCTCTTCCATCGAAGAAGAAGTCGAGAAGATGATCTGGTCGATCCGCTGGGGCGCCGACACCGTGATGGACCTCTCCACCGGCAAGAATATCCATGAGACGCGGGAATGGATCATTCGCAACTCGCCCGTGCCGATCGGAACGGTACCGATCTATCAGGCCCTCGAAAAGGTCAACGGTAAGGCCGAAGACCTAACCTGGGAGATTTTCCGCGATACCCTGATCGAACAGGCCGAGCAAGGTGTGGATTACTTCACCATTCACGCCGGAGTCTTGTTGCGATACGTGCCGATGACGGCGAAACGCATGACCGGCATTGTCTCGCGAGGCGGCTCCATTCACGCGAAATGGTGCCTCGCCCACCATCAGGAAAACTTTGCCTACACACACTTTGAAGAGATCTGCGAGATCATGAAAGCCTATGACGTGGCCTTCAGCTTGGGCGACGGTCTACGCCCCGGCGCGATCGCCGACGCCAACGACGAGGCGCAATTCGCCGAATTGGAAACCCTCGGCGAACTGACCAAGGTCGCCTGGAACCACGATGTGCAGGTCATGATCGAAGGGCCCGGCCATGTGCCGATGCATATGATTCAAGAGAACATGGAAAAGCAGCTCAAGGAATGTCAGGAAGCCCCCTTCTACACATTGGGGCCGCTGACCACCGATATCGCACCGGGCTACGACCACATCACCTCCGGCATCGGCGCCGCGATGATCGGTTGGTACGGCTGTGCCATGCTCTGCTACGTGACGCCGAAGGAACATCTGGGCTTGCCGACGAAGGAGGATGTGAAGGTCGGCGTCGTGACCTACAAAATCGCCGCACATGCGGCGGATCTGGCCAAGGGACACCCAGGCGCGCAAGCTCGCGACAATGCCATGTCCAAAGCCCGGTTCGAGTTCCGCTGGGAAGACCAGTTCAACCTTGCGCTCGATCCCGAAACGGCCCGCTCGTATCACGATGCGACGCTGCCGGACAATGCGGCGAAGGTGGCTCATTTCTGCAGCATGTGCGGGCCGCATTTCTGCTCGATGAAAATCACGCAGGATGTTCGCGACTATGCGGCCAAGAAAGAGCTGGAGGAACAACAGGCCATTCAGATCGGCATGAAGGAAAAGTCAGAAGAATTTAAAAAGGCCGGATCTGAGATTTATCTATAAGGCTGACACAATGGCTGCGAGGCGAGGCCGCAGGCGAGTCCAACCCGGAGGCGTCGCCTCCGGGGTACATTGGGGAGTTGGGCGAGCCGAGCACGAAGCTGGACACCATGTTCAACAGCCGCTGAAGGGGAATACCGCATGGGGAAGCCGAAACCTGCTCCGTTACGCGAACGCGACATCACCCGCCAGATCGCGCGGGAATATTATAAAGAGTTCGATCAACTGATCGAGAGCGACGTGATCATCGTCGGCGCCGGGCCGGCCGGCCTTATTTGCGCCCACGATCTGGGCAGAATGGGCGTCAAAACACTGATCGTCGAACAGAGCCTTGCGCTGGGCGGGGGCTTTTGGTCCGGCGGCTACCTGATGAACAAAGCGACCATCTGCGCCCCGGCCCACAAGATTCTGAAAGAAGTGGGCGTGCCCTGTAAGCAGATCAAGGAATGCCCCGGCATGTACATGGTCGATCCTCCGCATGCCACCGGCGCATTGATCGCCGCGGCATACGATGCGGGCGCGAAGATCATGAACCTGACGCGGGTGGTCGATCTCATTCTGCGCCGCGAAGGTGTGCTCGAAGGCGTGGTCGTCAACAGCACCACCGCCGAAATGGCCGGCCACGATATTATCCATGTCGATCCGATCGCCTTAGAGAGTAAGATCGTCGTCGACGCCACCGGACATGATGCAGTGGTCGTCAATCTGCTGCACAAGCGCGGGCTCTACCAGCAAGTGCCCGGCAACGGCGCCATGTGGGTGTCGCGGTCGGAAGAAGAAGTGATGGACCGGACCGGAGAAGTCTCTCCGAATTGTTTTGTGATCGGGCTGGCCGTCGCCGCCGTGTTCGGCACGCCACGCATGGGCCCGGCCTTCGGCTCAATGTTGCTGTCAGGCCGATATGGCGCAGAGTTAATTCAGAAAAAGCTGAGACATAAGTAACGCGGAGCGAAGAAGGCCCTCCGGCCTGCAGGCTGATCAAAAGGGTCATCCAGCGAGGCCGCAGAAAGTGCGAACCCGCAGGCGTACGTCTCAGTACGTTGAGGAGTTCGCACGATTGAGAACGAAGCTGGGGACCTTTTTCATCAGCCTGACCACCATGGATGTACAAGATTTTCTCATACAGGGCGACGGCAGCGAGGAAGACAAACGCGAAGCCTGGCAGCTGTTCCAGCAAGCCTATGAGCAGCAGATGAAAGGGCAGCTGGAGGAGGCCGTCAGCCTGTACAAGCTGTCGCTCGCGACGCATCAGACCGCGGAGGCCTATACCTTTCTCGGCTGGACGTATAGCTTCATGGGCAAACTGGACGAAGCGATTGAGGAATGCCGGAAGGCCATTGCCTGCGATCCCCACTTCGGCAACCCCTATAACGATATCGGCGCCTATTTGATTGAAAAGGGCGACTTGGACGAAGCGATCCCCTGGTTTCAGAAGGCGATGCAGGCCACACGCTATGAAAGCCCGGCTTTCCCACACCTTAATCTGGGGCGCGTCTATGAACGTCAGGGCAAGTGGAGCGACGCCATCGACTGCTACAAGCAAGCCCTTGTCCTCAATCCGGACTATGCCTTGGCCAAGAAATCATTGGGGCGTCTGATCAGTTCACTCAACTAATACGACACACGATGACAAACCCGACGATTTTGGTAGCGGTCACCGACATTTTTTTCTACACGAAGGTACGCGATGCCTTGCGCCCGCACGGCTACACCCTGGAGCGAATACGCAATCAGGCGGAGGTGGCGGACAAGGCGGCTTCAACAAACCCGGCCGCGCTGATTTTGAACATGAACGACTTGGCGGTTGATGCCTTCAAAGCCCTGGAAACCCTCCAGACCAATCCGGCATGGCGTGCTTTGCCGATCCTGGCGTTCGCCAACCACGAAGAGGTGGACACGTGGCGACGCGCCAAAGAGCTCGGCGTGACCAAGGTGGTATCCCGAAACGAATTTTCAGCCCGGACCAAGGACCTCGTCGAAGAACTGATCCATCCCCAACCCTCCGCATAACCGTGAGAGCTGGGCCAAGATAGAGGACTGTAGATTCCCATGAAACAATCACGACTTCAGACTCATCACCAGCAACTCGGGGCGACCTTCGAAGACACGACGGGATGGTCGATGCCGGCCCACTATGGCAATGCGTCGGCAGAATATACCGCGGTGCGAACGGCCGTGGGGTTGTCCGACCTGTCTCACCGCGGCAAGCTGCGAGTGACCGGCGACGACCGCATCAAGTGGCTCCAGAGCATCCTCAGCAACGACATTCTTCCCCTCCAACCTGGGCAGGGCCGCTATTCCAGCTTCCTGACGCACAAAGGGAAAATGCTCGGCTATTTTCGGGTCTACATCCAGAGCGACGCGGTGTGGATCGAAGACGTGGGCGAGGTCGGCGAGGCCACGTTTCAAGCCCTGCGAAAATTTCTGCTCTATGGCACCAACGCCAAGATGGAGAATTGCGCGGAAAGCCGGGGCTTGCTGCTGGTGAGCGGACCACAATCGGCAGAGACCGTCAAGGCCGCGTTCGGCACAGACGTGAGCACGCTGCCCCTGCTGCACACGATGGCCCTCACCATCAACGGCCGGCAGGGGCTGATCCTGCGCACCGAAGAAACGGGTGAATGCGATCTGGAGCTGTTGCTGCCCGCAGAGGCGGTTGTACCGGCCTGGGAACAACTGATGGCCGCAGGTGCCCCGTTTGGCATCACACCAGTCGGCGCACAGGCACGCGAGCTGTTGAGGATTGAAGCGGGCCTGCCCAAAGCCGGGTCCGATCTCAATGAAGAGATCGTCCCGCCGGAAGCGAACTTGGAAGGGAAAGCCTTCAGTCTCTCGAAGGGCTGTTATCCGGGGCAAGAGGTCGTGGCCAGAATGGATACCTATGGAAACGTGCGTCGACACCTGGTCGGCTTACTGATTCAGGATCACGCGGTCCCGCCACGGGGCTCAAAACTGTTCAGCGGGGATCGTGAGGTCGGCTGGATCAGCAGCGCGGCGTTTGCACCGGGACGCAATGCGGTGTTGGCGTTCGGTTTCCCGCTGCGCGACTTTTCGGCGTCCGGCACCGAACTGAGCGTAGACGTGGCAGGGACGCGCCGATCGGCTACCGTCCATGCCCTTCCGTTCTACGCTCATCCTTGAGCAGGATGGTGAACTCGCCCGCCGGCATAGCGCCGGTTGGCTATTTTTCAGGATTCCGCACAGCCGTCACGGCAGACGCAAACCCGAGCACGCTCTTTCGCTCCTCGTCGTCCAGCGCCAGCAAGAGGTGCGTCTCTTCAGCGTGCATCAGCCGGAGGCTCAGGAACGGCTCTTCACGGCGCTTTTCGCGATTGTCCCACATCGCATCGATAATCTGCACCTTATCCAACTGCCCGACCGACACCACGTCGTAACGGAAGTAGGAATCACCGATGACGATGTCGAAAATGACATTGCCGGCCGTCAGGAGCACCAGGTTGAACCGTCCCTGATCCTCATAGCCTTCCGGGAGGAATTTATTGATGTGGCAACGCGCCACCTTGCGATCGCCCAGCGCCGCACGAAACTTCAGTTGCAAGGCTTCATAGTCGATCTGAAGCGCCTTCTCATCCGCATTGGTCGCTCCGACCGCCGCATCCTTCGCTTTTTCAAAAATCTCGTCTGCCGACATCAACCCTGCCATAACGCCTTACTCCTTCGTTACAAGACTGCCTGCTTCGTATGCTGTCGTCTATGATTCGAGGCTGTGCGCGGCGCGGCGGGCTCGAACGGCCCGAGCCACTCCGACCAGAGCAATTCCGGCCCACGCAAATTCCAACAACACGAACCCCACGCGTCGATCTTCTATCGCCACGATCCCCAGGAGCAGCGACCCCACGATATTCAGCGCCAGGTAACCGGCATCCAATTCACGCCAGGTACCGGCCTGATTCAACCCGTAGGCCAGAAGCACCATCAACGCCCCGGCCACTGATATGACCTGCATGACCATGGATAGGCTCGCACCTTCGGCCCGAAGCGGACTGGAGAACGGGGTACGGTACCTGGCTGTTTGACAGGATTGCAAGTGAAAATTCCCCGGACGGAGTCAGCAGCCGCCCCGCCGCCATCACCATGAAAATGGCGGACAAAGCCGAGTCGCCACGTTGCATTTGCGGATCGATCTCCGGCATACTTCGCCTCAAGCAAGGGGAGGCACAGATGAGCGGACAGCGTTGCTTAATCGATGGTTGTCAGGCGAGAGTCTACGCGCCGGCAGGCACCCGTTCTATCTGCAAAAATCACTTTCTCGGATTTCTGACCTGGCGAAGGCGGCGAGGGCCGCAGATGTTCCGCAAGTATGCAGGGCTGACGATGGAAGAGCGCGATAGCATCACGGCAGAATGGCTGCAGACTTTGGCGACGAAAGACCTCCCTCACCCGATTCCCGGTCTCTAACCCAAGGTTCCGGCTCCCGCGGCCCTGTTCGTGATGGTCTTTCACGGTGGGACGCCGAGCACTCCGGCTCACCCGTCACTGTACCCCGCTGACCTGTGCGTCGACATCCGTCGTCTGAAGTAACTTGCGCTCCAAGGCGGCCTTCAGCAACTGCGCCGTATTGGACGCCCGCAACTTCTTCATCATATTGGCGCGATGAGTATCGGCCGTCTTCATGCTGATCTTCAAGCACGCGGCGATGCTGCGGTTCGTGTGCCCTTCCCAGATCAACCGGAGAATTTCCACCTCGCGCGGGGTGAGATCCTCCGGCCGGCGTTTCCCGTCGGTTGGTATCGGCTCCGTCGACACCGGACGACCGGCTTTTGACAGTCTCGTCCGGCTCCGGTCCCTGTCGCTCACCCCATTCTCGTCCGTTTCGGCCAACATACTTCTTCGTCCTCCTCCATGACGTTCCCTCAACACGACCCCTCAGTTTTCTCGAACTGCGACGGGTTTTGAGGTGTCCCACAAGCGTTGCAGATACCCCAACACGGCGGTAATCGCTTGCGTACGCGGCTGCCAGGCCCCCTGTGCGTTGCCGTTCAATTCGACCCATCCTCCATCGACCTTCTGACGCACGATCAAGCGTTCGAACATGCCGTGCGTGGCCGGCTGAATCGCCAACAAATACTCCTGCTCTTCTTTGTCTTTCAGCAAGAATCCCTTCACCATCATGATTACCCCTCCTGATTGTCTCCCGACACCCGCTGTGGCATTGGGGACTTCCGTTCGCGTTCCTGCCGACTCAGCCGCTCCCGGCAATTCCCCAGGGACTTCTCCCTACCAAGACAACCCTGTGCATATCAAAGCTCGTGCCGGACGAGAAACCTCCAACAATACTTAACAATAACGAGGCGTTGCGCATAACGTCCGTCACGCGCACGTGCCGATTCAGATGTGCCACAGACACGACGACTGTGCCAGCAACGCGTCATGAGACGGTCCGAGACACCGCATGGAAACCGGGACGGATAAGGCCAGCCAATGGTTTAGCGATACAAGGAACAGCACAACCGGAGAGGGAACGGCGCGGCGAGCATGCCGAATGACGCGAACGAGGCAGGGGACCAGGAGACGCCTACTCCGAGCAGGCACACCCGTCTAACGAACGAGTGGCGATATAGGTGAGGTTGTTGGTGTAGCGAGTAAACCCTTTGCTCCGACCGTACAGCCGCAAAAGACATTGGTCGCCTTTGAGTTGGATGAAGAAGCTGTAGTCGGCACCGGACGGCGAGGACACGCCGAATGGACGAGGACCAAGGGAGCCGGTCGCCAAGACCACCGTCGTGTTCACAGCCAGGCGATTGGCCACTTCCGGCTGTTCACCTTCTTCCAGGAGGATGGATTCAAGCCGGCTTTGCACGGTCCGATGGCACGATTCATCCGACAAGCTCGTGATCTGCGCGACCGTCGTGCAGCCGGAGAGAGCCAGGCACCCCCAGGCCATCCAGCGCGAAGAGTAAGTGCCTCGTCTCATCTGAAGGGGCGCGACCCGCACGGCGGCGGTTACCCCATCACCGGGCTGCCATGATGGTGGATCATCAACCACTCATCGCCGATCCGCTCGAACAAATTGGTGGCAAGGACCCGCGTTTCAACCGGCTGGTCGTCCTGACGGCTCGTCAGGTGTTCGGTGCAGATGACCCAACCGAGATCCCCGGCCACCTGCACTTGCACGTCGGTCAATTCGAACTTCATGGAAAAGGTGTTGTTGAAGATGAGGACCCAGGAATCCCGCACGGCCGGCCAATCACTGCGAAGGCTCCAGCCGGGATGGATGCAGGTCACATATTCGAGGTGTGCCCAGACCTTGTCCATCTGGAGCATATCCAGACTTTCAAAGGCGGCATAGAAGGCGAGATTGGCGCGCGTGATTTCTTCGATGCGTTGTTCGACCACGGCTGGCTCCGGCGACGGTGCGGCATTGTACTGCAAACACCGTGGCCGGTGCGAGCCTCAATTACGCGGTGAGGGGGCGGACCCACGGGGAGCCGTTACACCGCCGAGAGTGGGACTTCTCTCGAGAGTGCAGGCCGCCGAGAGTCCCATCAGCCCGCATGGGTGGCGAGCAGCCCCTCTTCCAGCGCCGTCTTCAAGAGTTGCGCGATATTGGAGACCCGAAGCTTCTTCATCATGTTGGCGCGGTGGGCCTCCGCAGTCTTGATGCTGATATGCAACTGTTCAGCAATCGTTCGATTCGTCAGCCCCGCCCAGACCAGCTGCAGAATTTCCTGTTCTCGCGGCGTCAGATCTTCCGGACGGCGCCTGGTCATCGTGCTGCTGCTCGCCACGACATTCGTTCCCGGCGGAACCTCCCGCACATTCCCCTCCCGGCTGAACCGCAAAACATTTTCATTGTCATTCCACATCGGTGACGCTCCTTTATTCCCGAACCTACACATTCAACTATGAACGAAGCTGACCGAGAACACCTGACACCATCGGCGCAAACCGTTGCACGTCGATCGACACGGCTCTGACTCACCCGATCCGATCCGACGAAGTCCGATGAGGCAGGCGACACATCGATCCCGTCCATCTGCCCCGCTTCGTGCTGCAACCGCCACCGATTTCTTGGCCCGTCCATCAGCCCGCAGCAATCGCTGATCTATCTATCAAGGATCGTGCCATAACTGCCGAATCGAGAAGGTTGAGGAAAAACTAGGGGTTTACGCCAAGGGCACGATCAACCGGCGGCGCCAGGCGTCAAGGAGATGGCACAAGGTGCTGTGCCGCACGTGTCTCACGTGGCGCAGCGCACACCTGTCCGCAACAGATTCGTCGGACGCGGAACTGAATGTGAGCCTGGGAGCGTTCGGCCCACAGGGCAACACTCTGCGAGAAACGGGGCCTGGCATCGGACGGATATTCTGGTGTGTCATAGGGGGAAAAGATGTTCGAGCCGGCATCGAGCGAGATCACGGGCGAAAATCTTGAGCGGTGTCTTCGGAAACCGCCACATCATATTCGGCCAGGCGCCGATAGAACGTTCGACGACTCATGCCCAACAATCGAGCCGCCTCGGAACGATTCCCGCCCGTCTGTTGCAGGGCCCCTACCATGCGGGTCCGCTCGTCTTCACGCTGAAGAGGGACATAGGTCGACTTCGGCTCGGGATGCCTGATCTCCGGCGGGAGATCCCCCAGCTGCACGACCGTCCCTTTGCAATGAATGAGCGCCGATTCTACCGCGCTTTTCAGTTCCCGCACATTCCCGGGCCAGGGATAGGCGGTCAGGACTTGCAGCGCCTCCGGACTGATCTGAAGCACCGACTTTTCCATGACGGAGCGAAACTGCCCCAGAAAGGCATGGACCAGCAGAGGAATATCCGACGGCCGGTCACGCAACGGCGTCAGATGGAGCCGTGCGACCTTAATGCGATACAACAAATCTCTCCGGAATGTGCCTTTTTCCACATCCTCCGCCAGGTTATGGTGCGTGGCCACCACCAGACGCACATCGACCTTCCGCGGTTTCGATTCGCCCAAGCGCGTCACTTCCCGCTCCTGCAAGACACGCAGGAGACTCGTTTGAACCGCGGGCGAAATATCGCCGATCTCGTCCAGGAACAGCGTGCCTCCCTGCGCCGCCTCAAACACCCCTTCCTGGTTGTCGATGGCGCCGGTGAACGCCCCCTTCTTGTGGCCGAACAACTGGCTGCCGAGAATCGAGTCCGTGAAGCCCGCACAATTGACCGGGAGGAAGGTCTGAGGCGCACGCCGGCTGGCGAGATGGATCGCCCGGGCCACCAATTCCTTTCCCGTGCCGGTTTCCCCCTCGATGAGGACGGTCGCATCCACTGCCGCGATCTTTTGAATGTCCTCGTACAGCACCACCATCGACGGGCTTCGGCCGATCAAGTCATGAAACTTTCCGTGATCCGCCATCTGCGATTGAAGCGCTTGCGCCTGATCCTCCGCAGCAAACCGCCGACGGACGCTTTCCACCCATTGTTCCGCAATCGCCAGGCGTAATTTCAGAAACTCGACGCCGAGGGGCTTCACGAGATAGTCGTTGACGCCCGCCTGCAGCGCCGTTCGCAAGGCATCCGGCGAATCATGCGCCGTGATCATCACAATCACACAACGATCACCGCCCGGGCTCGATCGGATGGCGCGGCACAGTTGCAGTCCATCCATGCCGCCCCCGCGCAATTCCCAGTCGAGCAGCACCAGTTCAAAGGCTCGCCGACCGTAGGCTTCCCAGGCCGATTCACCATCCCCGCAGGCCGTCACCTCATGTCCGCGCGCGTCGATGACCTGTTGGAACAGACGCCGAATGTCGATGTGATCTTCCACCAGCAAGACGCGCATGATTCCCTACCCGTGACTTACACGTAGACCAATTGCAGGCGATCCAGATAGCTGGTGCACGCGCCCAACGTCTCCCGCACCGCCGCTCCGTCCTTGTGGTCGGCCGCCGCCTCGAAAGCCCGACCATACGCGCTGATCGCGTCGAGTCCGTAGGTCCCTCCGGCGCCCTTGAGGCCATGGCCGATGTCACGGACCAGGACATAGTCTTCGCGTGCGACCGCTTCCGCGATCTGGAGCAGATCCTGGCGCCGACGTTCCAGAAACCCCGGCATGAGCGCCTCGAACTCTCCGCTGATTTGCAGCACCACGGGAGCCGAGGATGCGTCGGCCCCCGACGGCGCGAGCGACGCCGTTTGGTAATACAGCTGAATCGCTTCCATCAACCGTGCCTTCCGAATCGGCTTGGTCAGGTGAGCCGTACATCCCGCCTCAACACTGCGCTGCACCTCACCCTGCAGCGCATTGGCCGTCAGGGCCAGAATGGGAACCGGCCTGCGGCCCTGCGCCTGCTCCCATGCACGAATGGCCTTCGTCGCCGCGTAGCCGTCCATGACGGGCATCTGAATATCCATCAAGACTAAGTCGTACGATCCGCGCATGAACATGTCGACCGCCACCTGGCCGTTGGCCGCCGTTTCGACTCGATGCGGCGTCGCTTTGAAATAGAATTCCATCATACGGCGATTGTCCACATAGTCTTCAGCCAGCAAAATCGACAGCCCGGCCATCTCTTCAACCGGTTCAGTGCTGTCAGGTGCAGCGCCGAGGATACCTCCTTGCCGGTCGGCCGACGCCGCGTTCCTGATGACCGCCATCATGCCGTTGAACAAATCCGATCGCCGGAACGGTTTGGTGAGATACCGCACCACGCCACATTCTCTCGCGCGCGCATGATCGCCGGCTCTCCGTTCGGACGTCAGCATAATCAGCGACAATCCTGCCAGCCACGGCGAACGGGCGATGGTCTCCGCGACCTCCCACCCGCTGCGTTTCGGCATCCGCACATCGAGAATCACCAAGCGATACGGGAGCCCGGTCTTCGCTGCGCGACGCAATTCCTCCAAGGCTTCGTCGCCGCCGGAGGCCTCGGCTGCCGGGATTCCCCAGCCGGTCAGCGTTTCCCGCACAATCAGGCGATTGGTGGCGTTGTCGTCCACGATCAAGGTCCGTAGGCCGGCCAGTTGTTCCCACTGTGCGGGCGGAACGTCCTGGGCCGGTTGAAGATGTACGGCGAACTTGGCGCTGAAGCTGAAAAGACTACCCTTGCCCACCTCGCTCTCCACCCATAGCTTCCCGCCCATTCGCTCCACCAAGCGCCGAGAGATCGTCAGGCCGAGACCGGTCCCGCTGTACGCTCGGGTCATCGACGAATCGACCTGAGTAAATCGTTCGAAAATGGCCGTCAGTTTATCCGTCGGAATCCCGATCCCGGTATCGCGCACGGTGAACAGGAGAGTCCCCGGTCCTTCTGCCTGCGGATCGCGTTCCACTCGCAACACGACCTCTCCTTGATCCGTGAACTTGATGGCATTCCCCAATAGATTCAGGAGCACCTGCCGCAGCCGATTCGGATCCCCGACCAGCGACGTCGGCACGTCCGGCTGAATCTGATACGCCAACTCCAAATTTTTCTCGGCGGCGCGCACGGCGACCAACTCGGCCGCCCGCTGCACCAAGTCGTTGAGATCGAAGTCGACGATATCCAGGTCCAGATGTCCGGCTTCGATTTTCGACAGGTCGAGGACATCGTTGATCAGACTCAGCAGGTTGCTTCCGGCATCACGAAAAATCTGCACATATTCCCGCTGATCGTCGTTCAACGGCGTTTCCGACAGCAAATCGGCCATGCCCACGATGGCGTTCATGGGCGTTCTGATCTCATGGCTCATCGTGGCGAGGAAATCGCTCTTGGCCCGATTGGCGAATTCCGCCGCCTCCTTCGCCATCACCAGGGCGCTCTCCGCCTCCTGGCGCTGCTTGGCCTCGTAGGCCAACGTCACGAGATTCCCGATGGACGTCGCAAACTGCGTCTCTTCGCTGGTCCAGGCACGCGGCACGCCGATCCGCTCATGGCACACCACACCCGCCAGCCGCCCCCCGAAAAAAATCGGTACATCCAAGAGGGAGACGATACCCAAAGGCCGGAGATACGCGGACAGCAATTCGGAGGTGCGAGGATCTCGTTCCACATCGTGGGCGTCGACCACTTGCTCTCGAAGCAGTTCGGCACAGTAGCGAGGGTACTGCGCGACATTCAGGCGCTGCCCCCGTGAGTGCTGTGCCGCACGCTGCTCGTACAACTCCGCACAATCCAGCATGGCCCCGTTTCGGTCCAGTAACCAGACGCTGGCGCGATCGACCGCCAAGGCCTGCGCGGATGTCCGCATCAATTCTTCGAGGGCCGGCTGCCAGTTCCCCGACCCGATATGTTGACTCTTGGTCAGACGCATCAGCGCGTGTTGCTGCACCTGCAACACGGACTGACTGTGACGCAAGGCCGCCTCGGCCTCTGTCCGCCTGGTAATGTCCAGCACGAGCGTCAGCAGGCAATCCTCCCTGCCGATACGGACCGGTTCCACATTGAACAACCCATGCCGCACCTCCCCGGATTTTGTGCGAAACGCTTTCTCCAGGTGACGGAGGAATCCATCCCGACGAAGGGTGTCCGCCAACTGTCGACGGTCTTCGGGATTGACCCAGATGCCGACGTCTAGCGAGGACATGCCGATGAGTTCTCCGCGGCTGAATCCCGACACCCGCACAAAGGCCTCGTTGACGTCGAGCACCCGCCCGTCCTCCAGCCGACTGATGGCCATTCCCGCCGGGCTGCTTTGAAACGCTTTGGAGAAGCGCTCCTCGCTTTCGCGCAAGGCCTGCTCAACCCGTTTCCGTTCCGTAATGTCGCGCGCCACTACTTGAAAGCCGCTGACAGTCTGCTCCTCCATCAACAATTGCGCATGCTGCCCCAGCCAGACCTCGCGCCCGTCCTTCGTGGTAACCGGCACCTCATACACGGTTCGGGGCACTTGTCGGACAAACTGCCGCCCATAAAATCGCTCAGCTTGCGCGCGACAGGACGGGAGGACGATTTCCAAATAGTGGCGTCCGAGCAACTCTTCGGGAAGGTACCCGAGGATGCGCAGCGAGGTGGGATTGCAGTAGGTAAACCGACCGGCCGCATCGGTCCGATAGATGATATCGCCCGCCCGCTCGACCAATTCGCGATATCGTTCTTCGCTCGCTCGCCGAGCCTCCTCGGCCTGCTGCTGCTCGACCAATCGCTGGGTCAGTCGACGATTAGCGGCAGTCACACTCTGCGTCTGCTCCGCGACCTGCAATTCCAGCCGGCTGTTCGCAGCGCGCAGCGCAGTGTCTGCGGCGCGCCGTTGACTCAAAAGAAAGGCTGCCCCCCACACCATTCCCGTCCCCAACGCCCGGTTGAACAGCGCCGTACGCACGTCGACGCCCGGCGGCGCCAGGGAAAACCCGATTCCAAACAAGAGCGTGCAGAGCAAGGCATACCGTCGCGGTGCAGTCGGCGACTCGAGTCGCGCGCTGAGCCAGAGTGGGAGGAGGTACAGCAACCAGACGACATGGCCGAGCGGAATCGTCACATCCAGCGCGAACACTCCGGCAGTCATCAGACTAATCACGGCCAGCATGATCGAGCGTCTCCTCGCCCCTTCAGGCGGATGACCGATACGCAAGTCGTCTGTCGGACAAACACCGGTAAGATACGCGTCTGTGACGGGGACGTAAACCCGGGCAATCGGCCCTACTGCGGCCCTACCGCCGGGAGGGGGACTGGGGTGCGGTGGCGACTCATCCACCGAGGAGCCGTGCGATCGACGATTGTCCCCGCACAACTCTCCGACATGTGGGTGGCGTGGTCTTCGATTAAGGGGAACATGCCTGCACAGCAGGAGCGGCAACCATGTCCCGGGCGGCAAGACATTCCCGCCCCGCACGGCTACGAGCTCCGGCCGAGTGCACCGAGCATGCGGGCAAAGGGACGAGTCGGCGGACGCCGGTGGCTCGATGCATTCCGCTACTGATCGGCCCCGATCAGTCCGGTCCGGATAGCCAGTCGCACCAATCCAGGCACGTCATGAATTTCCAGCCGTTCCATCAATTGAGCACGATGCGTCTCGACGGTCTTGGCGCTCAGGTCGAGCCGATGAGCAATCTCTTTGGTGGAGCTGCCCTCGGCGATCAACTGCAAAATTTCCCGTTGACGTGCCGTGAGTTTGCCGAGTGGACCTGCGGCGACGGCACCTTCACGACCGGAGGCATCCAGGGTGAATTTGGCCATGGCCGAGGTTACATAGGTTTTTCCTCGACGCACCGTGTTGAGGGCAAGTTCCAATTCTGCCCGGTCGGCGTCCTTCAGGAGATAGCCGGAAGCGCCGGCCCGCAGCGCTTCCTTGAGATATTCTTCGTTCGTGTACATCGTGAGCATGATGACTTTGGCGTTCGGGCACTCGTGCCGCATGCGACTCGTGGCCTCCAGCCCGTTCATCCCCGCCATCGCGATATCCATCAGGACCACTTCGGGGTTCAGCTCCCTGGCGACGCGCACGGCTTCCCGGCCATCGCTCGCCTCTCCAACGACCTGAACCGTATCCAGCTTCTCCAGCAACGCCCGAAATCCTGCGCGCACCAATGTATGATCCTCAGCCAACAACACCCGAATCCTGTTCATCGCCCATCCTCTCGACTGCATTCGGATGCCGCGTCGAGCGGAAACGACGCACGAATTTCCGTCCCTGTAGCAGGAGCGGACGTAATGGTGAACGTTCCACCGGCTAGTTGAACGCGTTCCTCCATCCCGGACAACCCAACACTGGTGCCGGCTCTGGCATGCACGCGAACTGTGTCCGGGTCGAACCCGACGCCATCGTCACGAATCACCAACGTCAGTTCCTGCGCCGCGCGCTCCAAGCGCACCTCGACCTTGTTCGCCTGGGAGTGGCGCGCGACATTGGTCAGCGCCTCCTGGGTCAGCCGGAAACAGGCGATCTCAACCTCAGGCGAAGGGCGGCTCGTGAGCGCCTCAACAGAAATCAGGACGTCCCACCCCGCGCGCTCCGCCTGACGGCCGACATACCATCGGAGAGCCGGGCCCAGCCCCAGTTCGTCCAAGAGCGATGGCCGTAGATTCAGGGCCAAACTACGGACACGCTGCAGCACCTGCCCGAGAATCTCCAGACTGTCGACGATCTGAGGCTCCCCCGCCTCACGACCGGGCAGCGTGCGGATTTCTCGCAGGTTGAGCTTGATCGCCGTGAGCGCTTGCCCGATTTCATCATGCAAATCACGGGCTATCGCCCGGCGCTCCGACTCTTGCAGTTCCATCAGACGACGGGACAATACGCGCAACCGCTCGTTGGCTTCGCGCAACGCGGCCGTACGTTCCAGCACCCGCGCCTCCAACTCCTCATGCGCATGCGTCAACGCGGCCTGCGTCCGCTTCTGTTCCGTGATATCGGTGTTCAATTCGAGACTGCCGCTCGGGACTCCTGATGAATCGCGGAGCAAAGTCCACCGGCTCGATACGGTGATGGTCCGTCCCGCACGCGTCCTATGCACCAATTCGCCCCGCCAGAATCCTGCCTGCAAGAATTCCCGCTTAATCTCCTCCAACGGGCACGGAAAGGTCGTGTGTAAAAATCCGTGAATATACGCCCCCAACGCTTCCCCGGACGTCCATCCGTAGAGCCGAGCCGCGCCCTCGTTCCAATACGTAATCGTATCGTTCACCAGGTCTCGCGCGAGGATCGCCTCGTTGGCCAGATCCAGTAATTTGGCCTGACGTTGAAGTAATGCCTCCGCCTGCGGTTGGTCTCGACGGTCCTTGATGACAAAACAATAACCCACAATCTGTCCACGCTCGCCAGGCAAGGCACTCACAACGAGTCGTACCGGAATCCGGCATCCGTTTGTATCACGATACGTCCACTCCTCCTCGACCATCTGTCCCACACGGACCAATCCGACGATCACTCCGAACGGATCTTCGATCACCGTGCCAACGTGAGCCACAATCGCACGTCGCCGAGCATCCACCTCGAGGGAGTCATGAAACGCGGCCGGAGACAGGCGACCAACCACGGTTTCCGCACTCACACCGAGTAAACGCTCGGCGGAGTGGCTGAGACCGGTGATGATCCCGCCGGGCCCGGTCGTGATCACCGCCACCCTCTCCGACCGATCGTCGCCGAATTCTCCCCTATCACTGTTCAACGCGACGTCCTCACTTCGGGAAGCAACCGCAGCCGCATCATGATCGGCCCACGTCAGAGCGATCCTTACGAGTCCCCCCTGCTCCCACCCGCACCGACACGGCGATCATCCACACAGCGGCCATCGCTATGCGTGCATGACGCGGAGGCACCACCGGGCAACGTCCCGAGCCCGCAGTATTCATGCACCTTTCTGCTGCACCCGCCGATCCCTGTTCCGACAAGCCTGCGGCCGACGGGCTAGCCCCGTGCCTTGAGTCGAGCCGACTGCCTTCCGACGAGCCAGACCCCGGCGAGGATAAGGACAATCCCCACGACTTCTCGAACCCCGATCGCCTCATCCAATATGAGGGCCGATAGGAGAAGGGCCGACACGGGAATGAGATTCACAAACACCCCGGCTCTCGAAGGCCCCACGCCCTGCACGCCATAGAGCCAGGCCTGCTGGCCAAGCGCGGTGGCAAACACGATCAAATAGCCCAAGGCCAACCACCCCGAAAGCGGAACGACGCGCATGCCGGTGACAAGCAGCTTTTGATCGGTCCAGAGGAGAGGAACCTGCAGCGTCAGGGAGAGGCATAAGGTCGTCCAATTGACCGTCAGGGGGGTCAGACGCTCCATCACCTGCCGGCCTCCGATCGAGTAGAGCGCCCAACTCACCAACCCCAACAGGACCAAGATGCCGCCCAACCAGGGATTCTCTCCACTCGGGGCATCTCCTCCGACTCCGGACACCAGCGCCACCCCCGCGAACGACACCGCACACCCTCCCGCCACGGTTTTAAAAGGCACATCGCGGACTAACAGCGAGGAGAGGAGGGCGGTGATGGCCGGACTGGCCCCGATAATCACTCCAGCGGTGGCCGCGCCGACATACCGCAGGCCGAACAGCGTCAACAGATGGTTCCCGAGCACGCCGAGACCCAGGAGCGACAGCCACTTCAGATCGCGGGCCGTCAGAGTCGTGCGCCCGCCTTCCGTCCACCACCACAGAGGAATCAGAATCGCCAACGCGCCGAGGCCGCGCAGCAAGGAGGTCTCCACGGCCGAGAACGCGCCGAGCGCGAGTTTCTGCCCCACGATCGAGCCGCCCCACACCAGGGCGGACGTGGTCAAGGCGGCATAGGCGGCAGGGGCTGACGGTCTGTCCATTCGTTCACGTTCTCCCTTCACTCCGGTGTACGACACCCCGGATGGTAACGACGGCTAGCGTGACGGGTTCGGGGAAATGACCCACACTCCGTCTCGAATGGTGGCCAACACCGCCGTCACGCGCGTATCGGCCGCTACGACTCGATTGAGTTCCTGAATGGCCGCGGTGCGGTCGTCCGGAGGCGGATTGAGCAGAACATCGCCGTCCCACAAGACATTGTCGATCAGGATCACGCCGCGCGGGGACACCAACTCCATCGCCCGACGGTAGTAATTCACATAGTTGATCTTGTCTGCATCGATAAAGATCACCTCGAAGGGGCCGGTCAGGTTCGCCATCGTCTCCAGCGCCGGGCCCATCCGAACGTCAATTTTCCCTCCATGCGGCGACTGGGCAAAGAATCGGCGAGCCACAGCGGCGGATTCTTCATCCACCTCGCACGTCACCACCCGGCCCCGGTCGGGCAGGGCTTCCGCAAAGCACAGGGCGCTGTACCCCGTAAACAGTCCAATTTCCAGTACCCGCTCGGCCTGAACGAGGCGAGTCATCATCGACAGAAATGCGCCTTCCAGCGGCCCCACCAGCATCCGCGCATACTCCATGGTCCGCTCGGTTTCCTCGCGCAAATTCCGGCGGACCGGAGTTTCCGGCAAGGAACAGGCTGCGGCGTAAACTTCGATAGCGGGCAAGACCAGATCAGTCATGAGTTTCACTCCAATAGGAACTTGTGCGACAATTCGCAACGGTCGCGAATCATACCATGGACATCCCGGCACAAGAGGCCCACAAGTGAAGACATTGGCAACGTTGGAACCATTGATGAACCGTCTCCTCGAAATACGGCGTATTCAGAGCGCCGCGTCGGTCCTCTCCTGGGACCAGGAAACCTATATGCCGGCCGGAGGCGGCACGGCACGAGCCGAACAGATCGCCACATTGGAAGGACTCGCGCATGAGAAACTCGTATCCCGCGAAGTCGAGACGCTCCTGACCGGTTGGGTCGACCCCGCGACGGGCCAGGCTCCCGAAGGATGGGATGAGCCATCACGTTCGCTGCTCCGTGAAACCTGGCGGGATTTCAGTCGAGCGAAGAAGCTTCCCTCTGCCTTTGTGGTCCGACTGAGCCGCGAATGCTCCCTGGCGCAGCAGGCCTGGGTGACGGCACGGGAGGAGAGTCGTTTCTCCAAATTCCTCCCCTCGCTCAAGACCATCATCGGCCTCAAACGCGAGGAGGCCCAGTACCTCGGCTATCGGGACTCCCCGTATGACGCACTCCTAGACACCTATGAGCCGGGCGCCACCATCGCGCACCTCGCGCCGATGTTTCGCGAACTACGCGAACGACTCGTCCCGCTTCTCAAGAAGGTCCAAGCCAGCGGGGTGACCATCGACGACAGCTGTGTACACCAACGCTTCGATCAAGCCAAGCAAATGGAATTCGGTCGCCTCGTCCTCGTGGCCATGGGATATGATTTCGAGCGCGGTCGCCTCGACCTGTCGGCACACCCCTTCACGACCTCTTTTCACCCAACCGATGTCCGCGTCACGACCCGTGTGTTCGAAACGGATTTGCCCTCATGCCTGTTCAGTTGCATCCACGAAGGCGGTCACGGCCTGTACGATCAAGGGCTCGACCCTCGATATTACGGCTCGCCTCTGGGCGAGTCCCTGTCGCTTGGGTTCCACGAGAGTCAGTCTCGTCTGTGGGAGAACTGCGTGGGCCGATCGCGCGCCTTTTGGCGCTGCTTTTACCCGATCCTCCAACATACCTTTCCTGAACAGCTGGCCACCGTCCCGCTCGACCGCTTTTATGCCGCGATCAACCGGGTCGCGCCCTCCTGTATTCGCGTCGAGGCCGATGAGTTGACCTACAACCTCCACATCATGCTGCGCGTGGACATTGAGCAGGCGCTGATTGAAAATCGCATCCAACCGGACGACTTACCGGAACTCTGGAACGACACCATGCAGTCGTACCTCGGAATCGTTCCGCAACGGGATGCCGACGGCGTGCTCCAGGATGTGCATTGGTCGATGGGGGCATTCGGCTACTTTCCGACCTATACATTGGGCAACCTCTATTCGGTCCAATTCTTCGAGCAGGCCAAATTGGAGCGTCCTCAATTGGAGGAAGAGATTGCGGGAGGCCAACTTGTACCGCTCCGGCGCTGGCTGGAACAAAAGATCCACCGCTGGGGCCGCATGTTCACGCCCGACCACCTCGCCCGGCGAGTCACCGGCAACGGGGTGAATCCCGAGCCGTTCCTGCGTTATCTGGAAACAAAGTACGGCGAACTGTATCAACTCTAGGCCCGTACGGTCTTCCCCTGCGTTCATGCCCTGGCCTTGAACCAGCCTCCCCAACCTCCCAATCCGCGCCCCGCAAAATGCCTAGGGCCATAACAGGATACTTCAGATCTAGGGAGACCTTCGAGAACCATGTTAATTTTCATCGGGATACATCAACGCACCAGATCCTAAGTGCTGACCCTGCTCCAGGGAGTGAATCGGCTGAGCACGTGGGCGAAGGAATCGCGCGAATGGCCTGGATCGTCCGCAGACGCCGGACGTCTCCAACGAATCCATGGCCTCACCGTCGATGTCCATCAGAGGCTGCCACGACTAGACGACATGACGGGGCATGACGACGTGATCAATCCGTCCGACGATCCGACGCGACAGTCCCTCACCGTACGACCGATTCCCTGGCCGGGCTCGCTCGACAAAGGCCCCAGTGCAGCCGCACGACCGGGCGCCGCAACGCACCGTGAGGGACATACTTACCGTGAATGTATTGGACGAATCGCCGACCGTTAAAAGCACTCTCAAGATTCTCCTCGCAGACGACCACGCACTCCTCCGGCGTGGCCTCAAAGAGTTCCTGCAAGACTTTCTGGCAGAGGACGGGCGCACACCGTACATCGCCGAAACAGGATCCGCCCAACATGCGATTGAGCAGATCCGTGCAGCCGCCTGGGACCTCGTCATTCTGGACTTGAATTTGCCCGACATGCCGGGGCTCGAGGTCTTGCGCATTCTCAAATCCGTGCAACCAGGCCTTCCGGTGCTGGTTGTCAGCATTTACTCCGAGGAGCATTACGCGACGCGTGCCGTTCGAGCCGGTGCTCTGGGCTACTTGACGAAGGAAACAGGACCGGAAGAACTCCGCGCAGCGGTTTCGCGCATTCTGCAGGGCACCAGCCACGTCCCCTCTTCCCAGATCGACTCGCAACAGCAGGCTGTACTCTCACCACGAACCCTTCCCTGTACGGACAGGCTGCCGGCCGGGCTGTCGGATCGAGAGATAGAAGTCCTCCAGTGGATCGCCCAAGGCCGACGCTTAACAGAAATCGCCGAGCACTTGAACCTGAGCATCAAAACCGTGAGCACGTACCGCTCGCGCCTCCTCATCAAGCTCGGGATGAGGACGACCGCTGAGTTGATTCGTTATGCCCTGGACCAACAACTGGTCTGAGTCCACCTGAAATTCGAAAGGAGGCCCCCCTTCACACGCTCACGCACCAGGGACCGCTCCCGCGATGCCGGAACCGGCCCTCGCAAGCCGGCACCGCCCTCTTCATCACCACTTCGCGTTGGGGGACTATGGCCAATATCCTGATCATCAATGCCGACCCGAATCTCCGACGGCTGATCAAGCTGGCCCTGCCTGGGATGCAACACTTCGTGCAGTACAGCGCCAACTGGCAGACCGCATTCACGCAACCCGCTTCCTCCACCCTCGACCTGGTCATTGCGCGGCTGGTCGCTGATGACGACCAGGGGCCGGAAGACCTCGTCGAGCTTCGAAAAGCATTTCCCGCCGCCCGACTGATCATCGTCGCAGCGCTTCACGACCCCGCCTTAGAAGGCGAGAAATTCCAGCGCGTCGTGCGCGAACTCCATATCGACTATTGCCTGCTTGAGCCCATCGACACCGGAGCCATGCTGCATACGATTCAGGCGGCACTGGCTCTCCCCAAACGGCCGGAGTCCGGACCGCCTCCTGGCGCTACAGCCACCGAGGCCTAACGCTCGTCCGGACGGAGAGGGAGAACCCAGAGCCGTGACATCGCGCGGCGGCGGTCAGGACCGACACCCCAATCGCAGACGAGCTCAGAACGGTCAATACCCCATCGCCGTATTCAGCTTGGCCAATTGATTTGCGGGCAGGAGAAACTCCGACGCCACTTCGATTCTGGCCGGGACCAGCAGCGTGGTATGAAAGACAATATCGCGAATGGGAATTTTGAACTCCGGCTGTTGAGGGGTGCTCAACTCGACGGACTCGACCGACTGCGTAATGGCAGTCACATCCTGCGGCCCGTAGGTCGTGATCACGGCTTGGATCAGATCCCGAACCTTTTCATTGACCTCATTGCCGTCGATTCCCTTCATCAACAGCGGGAGCACCTCATCGCGCACGTGATCTGAGGGGCTGAAATTCTCGACCCGTTCCTTGCGGCGAAGTGAGGTCAAATCGTTATCGAGGTCACGGCTGAACGCCCCATACGCGAACCGGACGAATTCGAAGTGAAACCCCTTCAGTCCTTTGCCAAACAGCTGCAATTCGCTGAGGAAACAGAGCTGTTGAAGTTTGACGTCACTCAGAAGCCCGTAGGGTTCCGCCAGCGACAAGACATAGAGCAGCAAGGCTCGGTCAACGGTCATCTCGTGAGACTTTCGCACGGATCGCATCTCCTCTACATGAACGACACCGGGGAGGACTATAAACAGCCCCCTTCAGCTTCGTCAATCGCTGATCCTGAAGTCGCGCAATCCTCTTGACCCATTCACCCACTTTCGTTTTTAATGAGCGTCTTTCACGACCAACCATACACGATGAGCAAAAATCTCAAAGAAATGGACGTGCTTCGCCAGCACCTGGCCAAGCATCAATTGAAACTGACCCGCCAGCGGGAACTGATTCTGACGGCGTTCCTTCGACAGGAGCACGTGACGGCCGAGACGATGTACCATCAGCTGGCCAAGAAAGACCCCCATCTTGGCCTCGCGACGATCTATCGCACGCTGAACCTCTTTTGCGAAGCTGGAATCGCCCAGGCCCGCCACTTCGGCACCCAGACGCAATACGACAACATCTCCCATAAAGGCCATCACGACCATCTCATCTGCACCGGCTGCGGCATGATCGTCGAGTTCGAGAACTGCGAAATCGAGCGGCTGCAAGAGGAAGTCGCGACAAAAAACGGCTTTGTGATCCAAACCCACCGCCTGGAGCTCTACGGGCTCTGCCCGCGTTGCCGGCATTGACGGGCCGCCGCCCCATCCGGTATCCTATTGAGAGGGCTTATCAATTTCAACTAGAGCGCCCGTCACGGGCCGTCCTTACACGTGGAGGCATGCCGCATGGCTTCATTCGCTCGCACCATCCTCGCCTTGGCCCTGCTCCTCGGCAGCCTGTTCTACCCGCCGTTCACCACGCCGCCTGCGGACGCGGCCGACACACTTGTCGTCTATTCAGGACGAGCCGAACGTCTGATCAAGCCGGTCCTGGACGCATTCCAATCGAAAAGCGGCATTCAGATTCAGCTCCTTTCGTCCGGGACAACCGAACTGGTCAACCGGCTGCAGGCTGAGGGTGACCACAGCCCGGCAGACGTGTTTCTTACCAACGACGCCGGTAGTCTTGAACATGCCCGGGAGCTGAAACTTCTCCGGCCCATGAACATGCGCGAAGTCGAACGGGCCATTCCCTCACAGTTCCGTGCGAGCGACAACAGCTGGATCGGCCTGTCGGGTCGATTCTGGATCGTCGTCTACAATAAGAACCTGGTCAAGCCCGAGCAGGTTACCTCACTGCTCGATCTGGCCAAGCCGCAATGGAAAGACAAGATCGCCATTCCCAACTCAGGCAGCGAGTATCTTCAAGCCGGCGTCTCCGTCATCAAGGCCACCTTCGGCGATGACCGCACGAGGCAATTTCTGCAGGGCCTGAAGACCAACGCGGGAACACAGGTGTATCAAAAAAGCTCGCAAATTGTGGAGGCCGTCGCCAAAGGCCAGGCCGCACTCGGGATCGTGAACCACTACTATATCCACCGACACCTGGCCGCCCAACCGGCCGCCCCTATTGCCGCCATCATGACCGACCAACAGGAGGGCGGCATGGGTGCCATCATGAACGTGACCGGAATCGGGATTACACGAACATCGAAACACGTGGAGAGCGCCAAACTCTTGGTAGAATTCCTGGTGGCCCAAGCCGGACAAAAGCTGTTTGCAGACCTCGATAAAGAATACCCGTTGCATCCGGAAGTCAAAGCCGACCCGGCACTCGTCGACCGGCACAGCTTCCGCGCAGCGCTCGTTCCACTGGCTCGACTGGCGGAACTGCGCGAGAGCACGCTCACGCTGATCGAACAAGTCGGCCTTCGCTGAGCTGTTGGCCGCGCATGTTCATTGCCACACGAGCCCACACGCCATCGGCGCTGCAATGGGTCAGCCTTCTGACCGCGGCATTTCTGGTCCTCCCCACAGGCTACATCGTCTACGTGGCCTTGACAGCTGCGCCGACTGTATGGACTCGTCTCTGGTCGACACGCATTCCGGAACTCCTGGGAAACACCCTGTCGCTCGCCGCCAGTGTGGCACTGACCACTCTGGGGCTCGGGCTATCCCTCGCCTGGCTCATCGTTCGCTACGAATTCCCCGGCCGCCGGCTGTGGGAATGGGCCCTCGCCCTACCCCTGGCGATGCCGACCTATGTGCTGGCTTACGTCTATGCACATCTCCTGGGGATGGGAGGACCTGCAGAGCAATGGTGGCAGGCAGTACTGGGGCCTGACGCACGACTACTCGCTCCCCAAAGCTTTCTCGGGGTGACGCTCATCATGGCACTGGATACCTTCCCCTTCGTCTATCTCGTGGTTCGTGGTGCATTGTTGAATCTGAATCTGTCCTTTGAAGAAGTGGCGCGAGTCTGCGGCGTCTCTCCCTGGACCACCCTCTGGAAAGTCACGCTCCCGCTCATCCGCCCCGCCATCGCGGCAGGACTCGCACTGGTCGTCCTCTACGTGATCTCGGACTTCGGGGCCGTCTCGCTCCTCCGCTACCAGACCCTCACCTATGCGGTCTACCAGCAGATGACCAGCCGCTACGACCATGCGGCTGCGAGCATCCTCAGTCTGCTGCTTGTCTTCATGGCAGGAATCTTTCTTATCGCCGAGCGATGGTTTCGCCAACGCAGCCGCTTTTATCAAACGACGGGGCGGTACCGGAAGCCGGTGCGCCGGCGGACCGGGCCCATCGGGACGGCAGCGATCACCGGCTACGTGGTCCTGGTTTTCGGCGTCTCATTCGGCATTCCGGCCGCAATGTTGGTGCAGTGGAGCATTGAAGCCATCGAGCAAGGCGCTCTGGATGCGCGCTTTGTCGGATTCGTCTGGAACAGCACTGTTCTTGCCTCCTTGTCTGCCAGCGGCGCGGTGACGATTGGAATTCCGTTGGCCTATCTGGCCAGCCGTCGCCCGTCCCGGCTAAATCTCGCCTGTCTCCACGCAGCCTATGCCGGATACGCGTTACCCGGCCCCGTCGCGGCCCTCGCGGTGCTCGTGCTCTTCACGCACGTTGTCCCCGCGCTGTACGGCACAGTCGTCGTGTTGCTGATCGCCTACATTCTGCATTTCCTCCCGGTCGGGCTGCAGTCGATGGAGCCGGCCTTGCAACAAATCACGCCGAATGTAGAAGAAGTCGCTCGTACCTTGGGCTGCACCGTACAACAAAGTCTGCGGCGCATCACACTTCCTCTCGTCCGTAACGGCTTCACCGTGGCATGGGTGCTGATGTTTCTCCAAACGATGAAGGAACTTCCGGCTACATTGCTGCTGAGGCCGGTGGGATTTGATACACTGGCCATTCGGGTCTGGCTGGAGGCCAGCGAAGAATATTATCAGCTGGCAGCCCCTGCCGCTCTGTTGATCGTCTTTCTCAGCCTGCCGGCGCTGATGTTACTGGTCGCCAAAGACTGGCGCGCCCATGAGCAGGAGAATGGCACATGACTCCCGTGAACGGATCGAACACCGACGAACAACTCGCGAAGAGCGAGGACGCAGCCCGCGCGACGGCTGAGCCAACGTCGGACGGCGCAGCGGTGCTGGAGCTTCGCGACGTCTCCTGCGCCTATGAGGCAGCGCGGCCTGCGGTCGAAGACATCTCATTCCGCGTTCAACAGGGAGAAATGTTGTGCCTTCTCGGCCCCTCCGGCTGCGGGAAGACGACGATTCTGCGCGCAATCGCAGGCTTTGAACGGATCACCAACGGCACCATCACCCTATCCGGGCGGCTGGTCTCTTCGCCAGACACCCTGGTACCGACAGAGCAACGACACATCGGCATGGTCTTTCAGGAATACGCGCTGTTCCCCCACTTGCGCGTGGACAAAAATATTGCCTTCGGCCTGAACCATCTCTCACTCCCTCAGCAACGAGCGATCGTCGACGATCTCCTGGCATTGACCGGGTTGCGCGGGCTGGAACACCGTTATCCACATGAGCTCTCCGGAGGGCAACAACAACGGGTGGCGTTGGCCCGTGCACTCGCTCTGCGCCCGGTGCTCCTGTTGCTGGATGAGCCGTTCAGTAATCTCGATCCGGATATGGCCAGTCGGATGCGCCAGGAGCTGCATGCCTTGTTGAGACAAACCAAAACCACCGCCATCCTCGTCACTCACGATCACGACGAAGCCTTTTCCATGGCCGACCACGTGGCCGTCCTGAACCGTGGGCGGCTCGAACAGTTCGATACCCCTGAGGCCATTTACCATCTGCCGACCACGCCATTTGTGGCCGACTTCGTCGGACAGGCGGATTTCGTCTCCGGCGTCGTGGCCGACCATGTGGTCACGACTGAGCTCGGAGACTTTCCTAATACGCAAAAGCTCGCCACCGGCAGCAAGGTCGTCGTGATGATACGGCCCGACGACATTCATATCGTCCCGACGAAGGGAGCCAATGCGCGTATTGTGGCACGGCAATTCAAAGGCTCAGAGAACGTCTATACCATCCGACTCGCGTCCGGACAGACCGTGCACAGCAGCGAATCCTCACTGAGCATCTATCAAGTCGGAACGGCCATCGCGCTCCGAGTGGTGGCCACCCATACGGTCTTGTTTCCCCATTCCCCTGAATCGCCGGCCGAGCCGGGATCACTCAACGGGCACGCTTCGATTCCGTGAACGCGATACAGGTACAATAGGCACTGACGAAGGTGGGCAGGGCCACCGTGCATCATTAGCGATTGGTGGAGGATTGACGAATGGATGTGCTCAAGAATGCGGTAGAGTATGGCATTATCGGACTGTTGCTTGCGTTGAGTGTGTGGTCGGTGGCCGTCGCCGTGGAACGCTGGCTCTACTATCGACGCGTAGACCTCGCGCAATTCACCGACGTGCGAACATTTGAAATCGCATTGACCAAACGTCTGGTGATCATCGGGACTGTCGCGGCAAATGCCCCATACATCGGACTATTGGGCACGGTACTTGGAATCATGATGACGTTCCACACCATGGGAACCTCAGGGACCATGGCTGTCAATACCATCATGATCGGCTTGAGCCTCGCGTTGAAAGCGACGGCTGTCGGCTTGCTGGTGGCCATTCCCTGTGTCGTCATGAACAATATTCTTCGCCGGCGCGTCGCTGAACTCCTGACAACGTATAAGGTGGAGCATGGAACGCGAGGTTAATCAGATCAACGTCATCCCGCTGGTGGACGTCATGCTCGTATTGCTCGTCATCGTCCTGACGACGGCGACATTCATCAGCACAGGCCAAATTCCGGTCAACCTCGCCAAGGCCAAGGAGGCCGGCGATCATAAGGATGTTCCCGTGGTCGTCACGCTCACCGCAACCGGTGAATTGTTCCTGAACGATCGCCCGGTGCCGGCCGATGGCCTGAAAACGATGTTGTTGGCCCACCCTCGAGAGTCACTGGTCGTCGTGCGGGCCGACAAAGTCACCTTGCTCGAGCGCTTTGTCTCGGTTGTGGATGAGATACGTGGCCTCGGATTTCAGTCCGTGAGCCTGGAGGTCGTCCGCCTGTGACCGTCCGGCAGCCCATGACTCAGGATCCGTTCGTTCGTCAACGTGCGGGCGGCTGGCTCATCTCCCTCTGCCTGCATGGAACGGCTCTTGTTCTGGCAGGCCTGCTCGCCGCGAAGATGGGACTTGCCCCTCCGTCGTCTTCGTTTCATTGGGATGTCACCGTTGTCGCCTCGCCCACTGCCACACGCACCACGTCCCCCCCACAACAGGAATCGGCCGTAGCGCAAACAACCGCGAGGCCGGCTCAACGGAATGTTCCCGTGACACCGACATACCCTGCCGCACCTCAGCCCTCAAGTCCTCCCACAGCGCCAGCCACGCCCTTGTCAGTTCCGGTGGAACCTCAGCTTGCGGAGCCGACCCCTTCGCCGACAATCCAGCACGTCCGGCCGGCACCAGAAGCGGTCACGCTCCCACCTCCCTCGCCAGCGGAACCGGCAAAGGACGTGCCACCTCCGGCGTCAGTTCCCCCATCCATTATCGAATCCGCCTCTGCTCCTGAACGGACAGCCGCCACACCTTCATTGCCGGAAACCATTCCCGCGCAGGCCCCTTCTGTCTCACCGAGCAACAGGGAACAAACTCCTGACAGCGGCGCCCCCCCGACGCAAACAGCCGCACTTGTACCGACGACACCCAATGCCACCGCGGCAAGAAAACCAGACTATGGATGGCTCGCCTCGTCGCTCTTGCCTCGGATAGAGTCGTTCAAAAAAAAACCGGCAGAAGCGCGGGTCGACCGGTTAGAAGGGCGAGTGCTCGTACGCATTGTGGTGCAGGACGACGGCCAGATCATCTCTGCCACAATCGCAAAAAGTTCCGGGCATGACATTCTCGACCAGGCGGCACTCGAGACGATGCAGAAAGCGTCGCCCATCCCGTTGACTCGGCCGCTCGAGAAATCATCGGTCACGCTTCAGATTCCCATCAGCTACCAACTGGTGCACTAACGCTCCTCCGGATCTTGTCCCGGCGTGTGCGCCCCGGGGGTTAGAAATAGCGCTCAGTGGCTGCCTGTTCACAGGCGAAACGGGAAGACCAGGTCTCGATTCACCGGGGGAAAGCTGAGGCAGACGTCTCATCGGCCGACGGACTCCTCGTTCATCCTCACTCGCCCACGCAGAGAGGATGAGACCCACACCTTGCCGTCGCGATCCACGATGACGGCTCCGACACCAGGCATCTGTTCGATCAGCGCCATACCACGCGCCCGCCCCATGACGAAAATGCCTGTATCCAATCCATCTGCAGTGACCCCGTCAGGTGCCACGACCGTGACGCTCTGGCAGTCCCGTGCCGGCTGCAAGGTCGCTGGGTCCAGGATATGGTGGTACCGCACCCCGTCGCGCTCAAAATATCGCTCGTAGTCCCCGGCAGTCGAAATCGCCTCATTTTGAAGGTCAATATACGCCAGCAAGGCCTCTTCTCGCCGGGGGTGCCGGATACCGAATGGAAACGTTCGCCCGTCGGGAAGCAGCCCGAATGTCCGAATATCGCCGGATAGGGCAACGACCCCCGCACTTGCGCCTACCTTTTTCATCGCCCCCACGGCCATGTCGGCGGCATACCCCTTGCCGATTCCCCCTACGTCGACGCGCATACCGACCTTGGCGAGCCTAACCGCCATTCGATCCTCATCGAGGTGCAGCGCAGTCAGGTCGGTGAGGGCGCGAAGCTCGGCCAGTGTTGCGTCAGACGGAACCTCCTGGCGATCAAGCACGCTCCACGCATCAACAGCAGGACCAACGAGAATATTGAATCCTCCATCCGTCAATCGCGCGATCTTCCCCGAAGCCCTCAGTATCTGCATCGTCTCAGGGCTCACCGTCACGGCTTCTTTTCCGGCTGCGGCATTGATACGAGACAGTTCACTGCTCTCAATCCATGTACTCAACAACCCTTCCAAGCGGTGGATTTCCTGAAATCCTGCCGAGGCTGCAGCTTGCGCCGTCTGCCGATCCGGTGCCACCGAGGTGATCGTCACCAGCGTTCCCATCTGCATCTGCGTTCTTTTCACGACCACCGGAAAGGAACTGCGTTGCGTTCCGGCACAACCAGTGAGGCTGAGGAGATAGCCAGAGAGGACAACCATGGTCACGACCAACCATGTCTGTGCAGAAGGCGGACGCTCAAGATCGGTCGAGGCAGACGTTTCAGAACGTGTGACAAGCTCAGGTCGATTCATCCGACTGCTCCTTGTGCGTGACAGTAAGAGTGCGCCATATTCCCCGCCCTCTCTGCAAATTGCAAATACGTTCTCCCACGTTCGAAGCGTGCACACCGGCCTTGACAATCAGACATCGATTGGAATATTAATAATCGTTCTCAATTTCACAAAAACGGACGCCCAAGATGCCTGTACACAATGACCAAGCGAGTCCCTGCTGCCAAGACAGTGAAACCCGCTGCGAGTGCGGTCAATTGATCGCCAAGGTTCGCGGGCAAGGGCTTGAGCTCAAATGCAAACGCTGTAAACGTATCGTTGTCATCCCATTCACCTCAATCGAAGGGTGGGGCAGCATCACAGCATGATTCGAGATATGAAAGGAGGCCTCGCAACCAACCCCACTCCAGAGCATCGATCATGCTCTCCGGTTTTCCCCGTAGACCAGAGACCTTTGAGTCCCGAGTCCAACTACAACCTTACTCGCGGATGGAGGATACCCATGAAGATCCGGGCAATCCTCGGGGCTCTCGTCTTAGCCAGTTTACCGGCAATGCCGGCCTTGGCGGAAAACATGACCCCGGAGGATATCAAAAAGCTGGTTGATGAAGCGGTCGAGAAGCGATTGAAAGAACACGAGCGGCACGAAGGCGGCATGCAGCAGGGCCAAACCGAGCCCGGCTCTGCTCCACAATACCCCGTTGCGACCGGTCCCATGACCGACATTCGCGTAGGGCGACCGGGGGAGGAAAAAATTCCCTTGGGATTCGGATCGACCGGATCCGGCAAACTCCTTTACGCCAAACCCTTCTTGAGTGCGCCGAAGGCAACGGTCGGTGGATACGCCGATGTGATGTACAACTCATTGTCCCGTCAGAACCTGGACAACCCCAGCCGTCATTCATTCGGCCAGCAACGGTTGGTGCCTTTTATTTATGCAGACATTACCGACCATATTAAGTTTGCCACAGAAATCGAGATCGAACGCGGCGGCCAGAATGCTCCGCAGAGCGGCGATGGATCTATGCAGATCGAATTCGCCCAATTGGACTATTTGATCGACGAATCCATCAACCTCCGCGCCGGCATTCTGCTGATGCCGGTCGGTAAATTTAACTTGCTGCACGATTCACCCTTGAACGATCTGGTCGATCGACCGATGGTATCCCGGATTGTCATCCCCAGCACCTGGTTCGAAGCCGGTGCCGGTATTTACGGGACCCTGTATCCCTCGTCACGATCAAAGCTGGACTACGAAGTCTATGCCGTCAACGGAATGAGCCAAACAGCCGGTGGGATTACGGACCTTGGCGTACGTAGCGCACGGGGCAGCGTCTCGCGTGATCGCGATGACAATAAGGCCGTCGTGGGCCGCGTCGCCTTCAGCCCCATGTTAGGCATTGAAATCGCCGGATCCGGATACCATGGAGCATACAAGCCGGCGGCCGGAGCCGTGGGCGCGGGCTACATCGATATGTTCGCATTGGACTGGACACTCCAACGAGGGCCTTTTGAACTCATCGGGGAGTCGGCCTGGACCAGAATCAGCAACAACAATGCAACCGGTGTCGCCAACCGAGCCATTGGACCGGCCGGCATGCAAGGGTACTACGTTCAGGGGAATTACCACTTCATGCCCGAATTCCTCAAGAAATGGGCCCCCAGCCACTTCACCGACGCCTCGACATTCACAGCAGTCGTCCGGTGGGAACAGGTCAACACGGACACAGACGATCGCACCAAACAGAACGCACTTGGTGGCCAGCGGAAGCTTGAGCGCCTGACCCTCGGTCTGAATTTCCGACCGATCGAAGACACGGTGATCAAGTTCGATTGGCAATTTAATACTCAGAAAGACGCCAAGGGGCTTGTCGCTGCCGGAGATCTCGGCACTGCAGGCAGCCCGATGAACGGCAACGGATTCTTAATCCAAGCAGCCACGTACTTCTAACCGGCTCATCAGCCAAGCCGTTCCGATCAGGCGCGGCTTGGCTGAGACCGAATGAGATGACATGATACTACGCTTCCGAAGACTCAGCGTCCTTCTGCTCCCCTCGCTCCTCACCGCCTGCGCAGCGATGGGCGGCATGCAAGAACGATTCGCCGTCTGCAGTTACGACCATGCCTGGGAGGCCGCGCTTGAGGCGGTCAAAGATCGCGCGATTGCCCGGCAGGATAAGACCGCGGGCGTGATCGACACCGCATGGCTGGAAATCCCCATGCCGGGACGGACCTTCGGCGCTCTCCAGCGAGACATGGGAGACAGCAGAGATCGGTCCCGCATTTCCCTGACAGTCAAACGACTGGACGACGTCACCAAAATCGGCTTCATCGAAGAGCGACAGCGGTGGGCCTTCCGCGGCGGCTCACGCCTCTTCGGGTGGACCGACACTGAGCCCTCGACTGAAGTCATGACCGATGTGCAGAACCGTTTGAACAGTAAACTGAAGGAGCACGGATGTTCCGTACAATGAGTGCGTACCGCACCTTACTCACCATCGTCTTGCTGATGACCTCGCCGCTCCCAGCTCTGGCAACGGAGAAAGTGTGGGACAATGAATTGCGCCGCTACCTGAAAGACGACGACTTCAAATACGAAGAGTTCATGACCGAAGAGGAGGCCGTCAAGACGATCTTCCCGAAATCTCAACGTGTCCGCAAGGAAATGATTCGCCTGTCGCAAGACAAGAAAGAGCTCATCGAACAACGCATCGGCTGGAAGTTCCCGGAAGACTCCTTCGACTTGTATATCGGAGAGACCGGAGACAAGATCGATGGGTACGCGATGATCCACAACACCATCGGTAAATACAAACCCATGACCTATATGGTCGGTGTCGATGCCAAAGGCAATTGCACCGATGTGGAGTTGCTGGTGTTTCGAGATGCAAAGGGCAGCGAAGTCGGAAAGAAGCGATTCAACTCCCAGTATGACGGCAAAACCGTCTCGGACCCCATCCGCATCAACAAGGACATTATCAACATCAGCGGCGCGACTATGTCCGTCCGTTCAATGAATGCCGGCGTCAAACGAGTCTTGGTGCTGGTAGACGAGTTTTACCTGAAGCCGGCCGGCTTAGGCAGCGATACGGTGGCAGTGCAGAAGGCCGAGCGAGGATTCTTGGGGACTCTGTTCGGCAACTAAGGGCGTCGAGGCACTGCACAGGCATGCGCAATTTCAATACCCGATTCCGCCTGCGTGACTCGGATCGTCACATCAGGCTCTTGTATACACAATTTCTCCTGCTCATGCTGGTGGGGTTTCTATTTTCCTTTTTCTGGGCTCACAGCATGACCGGCCTCTCCCCCCAAGGGATTGCCGCTCACTATCGTGGCTCTGATGCCACCTTCGGGGAACCGATGTCGTTTCGGGAGCTGGCTGAGGTCACCCACTTTCACCTGTTTACTATGCCCGTCGTGTTCATGATCCTTGTTCATGTGCTGTACCTGACGAATGCGAGTCATGCGACAAAGGTGTGGATGTCGTGGCTCTCGTTCGCCGGGGTGGGGCTCGATTTGCTCTCTCCCTGGCTCATCAGTTACGTATCTCCGATCTTCGTCCTCACGATGTTGACCGGGGATACGCTCATGATGGTGTCGTTTCTGGTAATGATGTGGATCCCGTTGCACGAAATGTGGATCCTGAAACAACCGCTCATGGCCGGCAAACACAGTGAGGGGGCTAAGCCCTCACCGTAACCATCTGTTCCCGTACAGCGGCCAGAGGCCATACGCCCAGAGCCCAGGATCGTACCACACGGTCCTGGGCTCTGTTGTTTTCGAGGGATTTCATGGATAGCCCAGCAGCGCCGATTAATGCCGCGACACAACTGATGCACGATGTCTGCCGACAACTTGGCGACTTAGACATTCTCGACCTTTCCCAGGATGCATTGGCATCAGTTCGGATCATTCAACTTCGACGGCTGGCACGTCGAATTGAAACCGTGATCCCGGGTCACTTCGGTCACGGTGAACGCACTGCGCACTATGCTCTTCTGATCGCCGAACACATCGGTCTTGACCGGCGGCGGTGTCCCGAATTGCACTATGCGGCACTGTTGCACGATGTCGGACTGCTGACATTACCAAGGCATCTACTCGACGCCCTCACCCCTCCTGCATCGAATGACTTCGCCCTGCTGCAGAGTCACCCGAGGGAAGGTGCGGCCCTCCTTGTTGCCGTCTCGTTTCTCTGCGAACCTGCGCGGATCATCGCCCATCACCATGAGCGATGGGATGGCGCCGGGTATCCCTATGGACTTCGAGGCGCGTACATTCCTGTCGAGGCCAGAATCCTGGCAGTCGCAGATGTGTTCGACACCCTTGCCTTCCGCTCGACGTCATGGCACACCGCCCGACGCACACTGCTCGCCTCCGGAGGCTCTAAATTTGACCCTGAGCTCTGTGCCACATTTTGCGACCTGTTGGACGATCCGGCTGCACACAGGCGGTCTGGCAACATGGCCCCCTTTAGCCCATGTATTACACAGGGGCCAGAAGCTTCGTGCCCCGCATCCGCAACGCTCAGAATGCTCTGAGCACACAAGCAAGGAGACGCCATATGACGACCAAATCCTCTCCATCATCACATTTTGCAGACCGCCGACACATGCTTGCTGCCGAGCTTCGCGCACAATCACCCCAATGGGCAGATCGATTGGAGCAAGCCCGAACAGAGCACGAACTGCGTGCGCTCGTCTGCGATCTCTTCAACCTGTCACATAGTATCCTCTCCCCGGGATCAGTGCTTCCTCCGTCGCCTACACTCCCCGCGCGCATCAAAACATTCATTAGCGACAATCTCCACCGAGGAATGAGCCTCAAAGTGCTGGCACAATTCCTCGGCTACTCAGAAAAATACTGTTCCGATCTGTTCTCAAAATTGATGGGCGAACCATTTTCAGCATACCTGCGCCGGTACCGAGTCGAGCAAGGCAGCACACTGCTTCGCACCAGCGGTCGGACGCTGCCAGAAATCGCGGCGAGCCTAGGATTCAGCGATCAATTCGCCTTCAGTCATTTCTTCAAGCGAGCGACCGGACACTCCCCGATGGAGTTACGGATGCTCCACATCCGACGGCGACCCCGCCGAAGTATTCGTACATTCCGGCTCTCCTCATCCGGTGAATCCGCGTATCCTGGGAGGCCGTGATAGAGCACCGACTTGCAGGACTGCCTGCACATACACCCTCTGAGCCGGCGCACCCCCGCCGCACCTGGAACCACCCGAGACGACGACTGGTATGCCAGGCGGAGAAATAAAGGAATCGTGAGGAAAAAGAGAGGCAGGCCGATCGGCACTCTTGCTCAAGAAATGCCGACCGGCGTCGGATGAGCGAAGTCAGCTACGCCTTGCCTGCAATCTGCTCGGCCAGGTATCGTTCCAGGCCCACCTGCGAGATCGTGCGAAGCTGGGTCTCAAACCACTCAATATGTTCTTCGGTATCGACAATCATTTCCTCAAGCCGATGGCGCGTCGTGTAATCCCCGACCTTGACACAGTGCGCGATCCCACTCCGCAACGCATCCGCGTCCTCGCGCTCGAACGCAAGATCCGCCTCGAACAACTCCGGCACCTTCTTCCCCGAGGCTACCGCATCCAAACGATCCATTGCGGGTGCTCCACCCAGGTAGAGAATATGATCGATAAGGCCTGCGGAGTGGCTGACTTCCTCTTGGGCCAAGTGGCTGAAATGCTCGTGCAGTCGACCATATCCCCAATGCTTGCAGAGGGCCGCGTGCAACAGATACTGGTGCACCGCCGTCAGCTCGCTGACCAAGACCCTATTCAGAATTTCGAGGACCCCCTCTTTCGCTTTCATCCCTACCCCCATGACGACGCCCGATGGGCGCTACATTAGCTGTCCTAGTTAATCTGCTCGGCCAGATAATTTTCGAGACCTATCTGTTTGATCGTCTCCATTTGCGTCTCGATCCAATCGATGTGCGCATCCACATCTTTTGCCATCTCTTCCAGCATATGCCTGGTTGTAAAGTCACCGACCTTTGCACAATGAGTGACGCCGTCGCTCAATAACGTGAGCATTTCCTGTTCGGCTTTAAGATCGAGCCTTAACTGTTCGGGAACCGTCTCACCGATATGCACCGTATTCATCCGCTGAACGTTGGGCACGCCCTCCAGATACAAAATGTGGCTGATTAATTCGTCCGCATCCTTCATCTCATCGATGCTGCGCTCCCTCACTTTATGGTGAAGACGCTCATATCCCCAGTTCGCACACATCTTCGCGTGGACGAAATATTGATTGATGGCGGTGAGATCAGCCGTCAACACCTTATTCAGCAGTTCGATCACACCCTGTTTCGCTTTCATGTGTCCCTCCCTCCGGCCGTGAACATCTCTGGAACTCCAAGTCGGATGGCGCCAATCGCCCCATCCTCACCGAACGCATTCCATACCTTACTTAGACATTCTCGAAGCGATTGTCAACAAGAGAAGTACGTAGTAATGAGGAGGGTTATCAACTTCGTCGAGAACGCTTCTCATTCCTCTCATGAGAACGACCGCGCAAGTCTACCGCGAATGCATGCCCGCAACGGATCTTAACACCTGTGGAGATGGGGAGATGAGCGGAGAGACGGATGGTAATTCGAACTGCAGCGCCCCGAAAAATATCGTGATCGGTTATCCCGCTTCCCGATACCCGCACTCCTCGTTACGACACTGCACAGAGCGGCCGGCCTGCTTGCTGACCTTCTCGATAAGGAAGGGGGCGCGGCACGTGGGGCATGGTTTATTGATAGGGCGATCCCAGAGCGCGAATTCACATTCTGGGTAACGTCCGCAGGAGTAGAAGTTTCGGCCTTTTTTCGTACGCTTCTGAACCAGATCGCCACCGCACCCCGGCTGGGGACATTTCACGCCCAGTGCGATGGCCTTGGTCGTCTTGCATTCCGGGTAGGCGGAACACGCGAGGAATTTGCCGAAGCGCCCCGATTTGACGACCATAGGACTGGAGCACTTGTCACATTTCTCGTCCGTCGTTTCTTCGAGCTTAGGAACAATCTTGATGGTCCCGTCCGGCAATCGTTCAAAGTTTTGCGTATTCTTGCACGGAGGGTCTTCTTTGTATGCAGGACAGGCCAGGAACTTGCCGTTCCGTCCCCACTTGATCTCCATCATGCGACCGCACTTTTCACACGGCAGATTCGTCGGAGGCTCGACCGTATCTTTCGGCCCCGGAATACTCTGCGCCAGCTCCATTTCTCTCACGAACGGAGTGTAAAACTCCCGCACGGCCGAGACCCAGGGCTTCGTGCCCTCCTCAACCTCGTCGAGCTGTTCCTCCATGTGTGAAGTAAATTCAGTGTCCAGGAGATCAGGAAAGCCCTTCAACAAAAAGTCATTCACGGTTCGCCCGGTTTCGGTCGGCAGAAACCTCCCCTCAAGCTTCTCGACATATTTCCGGTCCTGAATCGTCGAGATGATGGCGGCATAGGTCGACGGACGTCCGATGCCCTTCTCTTCCAGTTCTCGAATCAACAGCGCTTCATTGTATCGCGGTGGCGGCTGAGTAAAGTGTTGTTTGGACACCAAGCCCGGTGCGGTCTGGCCCTCCTGGCTCACGAGACGTAACGACTCTCCTTCACGGAGGACCGGGAGTTGACGATCTGATTCTTCTTCGGACTCCGGCTCGCTTTTCGGCTTCTGCGAGGGCAGGACCGCATCGGTTCCTTCGAGATACACCGCCGTATGTCCCGGAAACTTGACGACGGTCCCGGTCGTGCGAAACACATAGCGATCTGCGGTCCCGACGGGACTCGAATCCACCCGCGTGACATCCAAAATCGCGGGAACCATCTGCGACGCGATGAATCGGTTCCAAATCAGCTTATAGAGATTGTACTGATCCTGCTCGAGGTACTGCTTGATCGACTCCGGATCACGAGCCGCGACGGTGGGACGAATCGCTTCATGGGCTTCCTGCGCGGCCTTTTGCGTCTTGTACACATTCGGCGTGGCCGGCAGATACTCTGCTCCGAATCGCTCCCCAATCACCGTTCTAGCATCCTCAGTCGCCTCTTGCGAAATTCTCGGCGAATCCGTTCGCATATAGGTGATGAGGCCGGTCTGACCTTCCGCGCCGATTTCCACCCCTTCATAGAGCTGCTGTGCCAGCGTCATGGTCTTCTTGGGCGTGAAATGCAGTTTCCTGGCAGCCTCCTGCTGAAGCCGGCTGGTAATGAACGGCGCCACAGGGTTCCGCTTCTTTTCCTTCCGCTCGATCGATTGCACCACGAACGCTTTCCCCTGCACGGCTTGGAGGATGCGCTCGGCCTGCTCACTGGTGCCGATATCCGCGTCCTGCCCGTTGACGGAATGCAACTTCGCCTCGAAGGCCGGAGGATTCACCCCGCTCAACAGCGCAACGATCGACCAGTATTCTTCCGCCCGGAACGCTTCGCGTTCCTTCTCTCGATCGCAAATGAGCCGAACCGCCACCGACTGGACCCGCCCCATGCTGAGACCGCGGCGGACCTTTTTCCACAACAACTGGCTCCCCTGGTACCCGACGATGCGATCCAGCACCCGGCGCGCCTGTTGCGCCTGCACCAGTTTAATATCGATCTCGCCCGGCGACTTCAGCGCACGTTTGATTGCCGATTCCGTGATTTCGTTGAACAAGACGCGAAAGACCTTGCCGTCCTTCTTCTTGCCCTTGCCGTGAAGCTCCTGGGCAATATGCCAGGCAATCGCTTCTCCTTCGCGGTCCGGGTCCGGCGCCAGAAAGACGGTATCCACTTCCTGGGCTTTCTTCTTGATATCCGCAAGAACCTTGGATTTTCCCTTGATCGTGACGTATTGGGGCTCGAAATCATTTTCGAGATCGACACCCAGTTTACTGGTCGGCAGATCTTTGACGTGTCCGACGGAGGCCATCACGGAGTAGCCGCGGCCGAGATATTTCGTGATAGTGCGCGCCTTCGTCGGCGACTCAACAATGATCAGCGATTTGGCCATATCGATCCGGGTTCCTCAATGCCTGCGCCAGACTACCACACCCACTATAACAAATCTCGAAGCCTTGTCAGCTCTAATCTCTCAAGGGATCTCGTTCGAGAGCCGTACGTACTCATTGCCGGGCATCTGTCGAATGCAATTCTTCAATTCCAATGAGAGCAACAGCGCCGCAACCTGAGCGGCGGGCAGATCACTTCGTCGAATCACGTCATCTATCGATTGCGGCAGGACGGACAGGGCCTCATACACACGCGCCTCGTCGGCGGCTAACACGAGGCCTGGTCGCTTCTTCGCCGATCCCCGCGCACTGAGCTGTTCGCGGAACGGGGCATCGAGTTGCGGCAGCAGTTCTTCGACGATATCTTGTGCCGATTCGACCAATCTCGCGCCGTCTTTGAGCAGGCTGTTCGGACCGCGGCTATTCTCAGCCTTCACGAAACCCGGCACCGCAAACACCTCACGCCCCTGCTCACCGGCCAATCGCGCGGTAATGAGGGAGCCGCTCTGCACGGTGGCCTCCGTGACAACGACTCCCAGCGACAATCCGCTGATGATCCGATTGCGGCGGGGGAAGTGATAACTATGCGGGGCAGCCCCCAAGGGCAGTTCGGACAATACCGCCCCCTGCTTCTCAATCGACTCGCGCAGCTGCCGGTGATCAGCCGGGTATGTACGGTCCAGTCCGCAGCCCATGACCGCGAGTGTCCGTCCCTGCCCGGCCAAGGCACCTCGATGGGCAGCCGCATCGACCCCACGAGCCAACCCGCTGACGATGGTAAATCCCAAGGCCGCCAGATCCGACGCCAATTCCTCGGCGAACGCCCGACCTACCGTGCTGACCTTCCGTGTTCCGACAATCGCCACGGCCCGCCGGTCGCTTTCCTCCAACGAACCTTGGACGTAGAGCAGCGGGGGTGGATCCGCAATTCTTTTTAGCGGCCCAGGATACCGTGAATCCAGATAGGTCAACACCGAGATCCGATGCTGCTGCAATTGCGTCAATTCATGGTCAAGCTGCTTGACCGCAGCAGCATCAGGCCCTCGTCGAATCGCCTCGCCCAACTGCGGCCGGCATCCGGCAGCTTCCAGATCGCCCTGAGTCGCCGACAACACCGCGCCCGGTGAGCCGAAGGCCTGCACCAGTTTGAGCAGCACCGCGTCGCCCACCCCGGGAATGGTGCGAAGCATCAACCAAGGCCGGAGTGACTGACTGTTCACCATCGTCCGAACTGTCCTCGCAAGGGTGGGACGACCCAGGGGCCATGGTAGTGGGGGAAACCGGGCGGCTGTGGGGTGTCCGATCGGAATCGGCCGTGGGGCACGCTATTGCGCGTTACATCACGACCAGGTCGAACTGTTCCAGATGCAACCGTTCGTCCGGAGTCACGAGAATCTTGGCACTATACCGCCGTTCAAGATCCTCGACTCCCAACAGCTCTTGCTCCTGCAACAGCAACGCTACGGCGGGATGCGCTCCCACCACGACACGCTGTTGTTCGATTTCATGACCGAGTCGACGCACCTCCCGGAAAATTTCGTAGGCCACCGACATGGGAGACTTGGTGTACCCACGGCCATCGCAGTAGTGGCAGGGCTCGGAAAGAGAGCGGAGCAAGTCTTCCCGGACACGCTCTCGGGAGATTTCAATCAATCCGAGATCCGAGACCCGGGAGATTCGTGTGCGAGCCTTGTCCGAAGCCATGGCATCCACCAACGCATGGTAGACCTTGTCGCGATTCTTCTCCCGCTCCATGTCGATAAAATCGACGATGATGATCCCGCCGATTCCCCGTAACTTGACCTGGTACGCGATCTCCCGCGCCGCCTCCAGGTTGTTCCGCAGGATGGTTTCTTCCTGATCCCGCTTGCCGACAAATCGTCCGGTATTGACATCGATAACCGTCATGGCCTCGGTGTGATCAATGACCAGATAGCCGCCCGACTTGAGCCACACCTTCCGGCTCATCGCTCGGGTGATCTCCTGTTCCACGCCCAGGTAGTCGAAAAGGCTTTCTTCTTTGTCGTAAAAATGGATGCGTGAGGTTTGTTCCGGAGAAAACCGCTGCACGAATCCCTTGATCGCGTTGTATTCGTCCCGTGAGTCGATCAGCAGCCGGTCGACACGCCGACCGAACAGATCCCGCACCACGCGAAAGCTCAAACTTAAATCGCTGTGGAGCAGGCTGGGAGCAGGCTGCTGATCGCGTTTCGTCAGGACGTCCTGCCACAAGACATGGAGGAACTCGACGTCGGAGCGCAGTTCTTCTTCCTTGACTCCTTCACTGACCGTCCGGACGATGTACCCGTACCCCGGCCGGCGAGCCCGCTTCATGATTTCTTTCAATCGCGCCCGCTCCTCATCGCGAGGAATCCGGCGGGACACGCCGATGTGCTCCACCGTCGGCATAAACACCAGGTATCGACCCGGCAACGAGACATACGTCGTGACGCGCGACCCCTTCGTGCCGATCGGACCCTTGGAAATCTGCACCATCACTTCCTGCCCTTCGGACAGCAACTCTTCGATAGGCTTTGAGCTTTGCCGCTTGGGCTTGGGAACCTCGGAATCTTTGTTGTCCTCATCATCACCCTCAACGAGGGTATCGCCCGGCTCGATATCGATCGAGAGATCGGACACATGCATGAACGCCGCCTTCTCCAACCCGATATCGATGAAGGCCGCTTGCATACCCGGCAGGACCTTCGCCACCCGGCCCTTGTAAATGTTGCCGACGTAGTCCTGGTCCTTGGCACGGTCACCGTATAGATCCGTGACGACCCCGTTATCCAACACCGCCACGCGGGTTTCTTCCCGCGCGATACTGATTGCGATCTCCACACCCATAGACACTCCTTTACACTCAGATCGACGAATCGACAGACGCACGCGGACACGCAGTCCGGGTTCTGACTCGTCTCGCTGTCGTTTCAGCGCCGATCTGGTTCAGATGGTTATTTCACAACAAGTCGGCCTCTGTCCAGGCATCGCCTAGTAAAACAGGGTCAGCCGACGTCGCTTGACGTTCAATAAAAGCCCTAATGACGCCATGGTCATGATGGTCGCGCTGCCGCCATAACTCACGAGAGGAAGCGGAATACCCACGATGGGAAACATCCCCGCGGTCATGCCGATATTGACCACGACGCAAAAACACAACATGGCAACGATGCCTGCCGCGAGTAGCGCCCCCAGCGTGTCCTTTGCACGCGCGGCAATTTCCAATGACACCCATATCAGCGCGATAAACAACGCCAATAGCACTAAGACCCCGACGAAGCCCCATTCCTCCGCATACACGGCGAACACAAAATCGGTGTGGCCTTCGGGCAGGAATTTCAGCTGACTTTGCGTGCCGCCGTACAGCCCCTTTCCCGACAGTTCCCCTGAACCAATGGCAATCCTCGATTGCAGCGCGTGATACCCCTTGCCGCCCGGATCGTAGTCCGGGTCCACAAAGGCCATGACCCGTTCCCGCTGGTAGTCGTGCAGTGACGCCCACACCATTTCCCACACAAACGGAAACAGCATGACCGAGAGCAACAGAATAATCCCCAAGGCCTTCGACCTGACCCCGACCATCAGCAGCATGGCTGCGTAGACCGCCAAAAAGCTGAGACCACTGCCCAAATCCGGCTGCTTGAGAATGAGCAACAGGCCCGGCAACACAATCAGGCCCGGCAAGACCACCCGATGCAACCAGCCGACGCGAGGGGCCCGGGAATAATAGTTGGCCAACACCAAAACCAGCACCAACTTGGCAAACTCCGACGGTTGAAAGGCAAAGGGGCCGATCGGAATCCACCGCTGAGCCCCTCGGCTGGATTTTCCCATGAACAGCACCACCGCCAGCATAATCAAAATGACTGCGTAGGTCGGGTAGGCCAAGCGCGCGATCTTGTGGTAGTCCGACAGATACATCACCAGGAACGCCACCGTTCCCAGGAGAATCCAGACCAGCTGTTTGAGGTAAAACGGGAACGCCGTATCCTGCGAATGCGTCACGCTGTAGATGGAGAGCACCCCGACCGACAGGATGACCGCCACCAGCCCCATGAAGCGCAGATCGAAACTATCGAGCCCTCGACTGTCGATCACCCGATCAATCATCACAAGTTCGGTCTCGTGCCGACTGCCGGTGCAGTCGACGTTACCCGCCCATTAGAAGGAACAGCGTGGAGAACTTCGGGATACGCTTTGACATAGGCTTCAATCACCTCTTTCGCCAGAGGCGCGGCGGCGGACCCACCATGTCCCATATGCTCGGCCAGGACAGCCACAGCGATGCGCGGAGCCTCGACCGGCGCGAAGGCCACGAACCACGCGTGATCCCGAAATTTTTTCGGAATATCTTTCTCGGGGCCGGTGCGCAGCGCTGCCGTCTGGGCCGTTCCGGTTTTTCCACCGATCGTGACCAGGGACGACTTGGCCCGCGTCGCCGTTCCCTTGGTCACCACGTCGGCCAGCGCCTCCTTGATGAGCGCAATGGTCGCCGGCTTCACCGCCACCTTCCCGCGAACCGCCGGCGGGAATTCAGCCCGTTCACCGGTGGCCCGATTCATCACCGCTTGCACCAATCGCGGCTTGACCGACACCCCATCATTGGCAACCGTGCCGATGACGCTGGCCATCTGCAGCGGAGTGACAGTCACATACCCCTGCCCGATGGCGGCAGAAATGGTTTCGCCCGGATACCAGGGCTGATTGCGGGCCTTTTGCTTCCAGGCCGTGGACGGGACGATGCCCACCCGTTCGGACGGCAATTCCACCCCGGTTTCCTGTCCCAAACCGAACTGTTTCGCGTATTCGGCAATCGTATCGATTCCCATACGCTGGCCGACGGTATAAAAGTAGACGTCACAGGAATGGATCAACGCGTCGTTCACGTCCACCGATCCATGCCCGCCCTGTTTCCAGTCACGAAACAGCCGATTGCCGAATTGATACCCGCCGTTGCACCGCACCATGGTCGACGGGGTCACCGTGTTGGATTCGAGTGCGGCTGCCGCCATGATGACTTTGAAGGTCGAGCCGGGAGGATACTGTCCTTGCGTGGCCCGATTGTTCAGCGGGCGGCGTTCATTCTGTACGATCTCCACCCATTGCTTGTTGCTCAACTCTTTGGACAACACATTGGGGTCGAATCCCGGACGGCTCGCCATCGCCAAAATATCGCCGTTCGTGGGGTCGAGCGCCACGATCGCCCCGGATTCCTCGCCTAGAAGATCTTCGGCTATCTTCTGAAGCCGGGCATCGATGGTGAGGTAGAGATCATCCCCCGCCACCGGCTTGTCCGACACGATGGCACGTTTTTCATGGCCGAGCGCATCGACTTCGACACTCTTCTGCCCCGCCCGCCCGCGCACTTGACGATCGAACCATTTTTCAACGCCATATTGACCGACAATGCTGCCCTGATGCAGGTCCGCAAAATCCGGTTTTTCAAGCTGGTCGGCTGAGACCTCGCCGACATACCCCAACAGATGCGCCGCCACGTCCCCGGCGGGATAGTTCCGCTGTGACTCGACCTGGATCATTACTCCCGGCAGATCCAACCGGTGAGACTCAATCAGCGTCGCCTCGCGTAAGGTCAGCCGATCTTTGATTTTGCGAGGCTGCAATTTGCCACCCTTGCCGATCGACAGCTTCTTTTGAATCAGCTCCGGATCAAGGCTGAGCAGCGAGGCCAGTTGCCCCACCAGCGCCGCGCGATCCTTCACATCTTCCAGTGTGACATACAGGGCGAAACTCGGCACATTATTGGCCAGCAGGAGGCCGTTCCGGTCGAAAATAAGCCCTCGCGCCGGCTCCAGCACCACTGAACGTGTCCGGTTATTCTCTGAAAGGTCCCGGTAATAGGGCCCTTCGCGTATCTGGAGGTGCCACAGGCGCAAGGCAAGCAGCCCCACCACCAGCAGGAGGCCCACACGCAGAATGACCAGCCGCCGCTGAAGATCCAGGAGCTCGGAATCGTTGAATCCTGCCGTCGCCATGGTCGCCTGCTCGTGTCTGCCCTTCGCGGAACGTCGGGCCCGGTTTAGAGCATCCCCTCCGTTACCATCCGATCATCGGACCAGCGTTGTCGGAACAACAAATAGAGACCGGCACCGACAGCCGCATCAAGCGCCGCTTGCACGACAATCGTGGAGCGCACCCCCAGCCACACTTCATCCAAGTCGGCCGGATTCAAGGAGTAGAGAAACACCGCGCTCGACAGGCAGGAGATAATGGCCAGCCCGGCCGTCATGACCGCCGGCGTGATATGCGCCATATGGCGCCCGGCCAATCCGGCCAAAAACCCGCTGCCCCCCTTGGTCACCACATTGATCCAAAGGTCTCCCGCGGACAGCATGTCTTGAAAGCATCCCAGAATGAGGCCGAGGATCAACCCGTCAAGTTCGCCCCCAAGAAACCCCACAAGGCAGGCAGCCACTAACCCAAGATCGGGACGGACTCCGAACACACTGAAGTAATGCAGCAGCGTGGTCTGAAAGGGCACCACGACCAACGCCAGGAGCAGGTACAAGAGAAACTTCATGGCTTCTTTCGATCCCCATGGATTTCCTGCAATAACTTCTGTGCGGCCTCGGCATCGTCATAGGGGGCCGTAATGATCAGTACTTCGTCCAGTTTGGATAGATCGACTTCCGGCTCGATCTCGGCCGACTGAAACAGATCGCCTTCTGATTTTTCGACCTGGGTCAGCCCTCCGATCGCCAGCCCGCGTGGAAAGGTTCCGGTCAACCCGGAGGTGACGACCCGGTCGCCCGCTTGAACCCGCGATAACAGCGGAATGTACTTGAGTCGCGCGCGACCGTTACTCGTGCCTTCGACGACACCTTCGTCGCGGGTCCGCTGCACCACACCGGCAATCGCATTGTTAGGATCGGTGACGAGCAGGACAACGGACGACGTGGAGTTGGTTTTGACGATGCGCCCGACAACCCCAGCAGGAGTGACTACGCCCATTTCCGGTCGCACCCCGTCGCCCTCACCCTTATTGAGAATCATCCCGCGATACCAGTTGGTGGCATCCCGACCGATGACCTGCGCGGCCACGGTTTGCGAAGGCGACTGCTGTTTGAAGCTCAGGAGCGTCTCATACCGTTGCGCCGCCGCTACAGACTCCCGTAGCTGATTGTTCTGGCCCTTGAGCAAGTCGATGTCGCGACGGAGCTGGCGGTTCTCTTCATGAACCGCCTGCAACGCCACATAGCCGCTCCAGGTTTCGGAGATCCCATGATCCACAGTGGAGAATGCGGCCAGGGGCACACTCAGAACCTGCCCCAACGGGCCTCCGACATACTGCAACAACCTCTGGCTTTGGCTAGGAAGCAGAAAGAGGGCGATCAGCAGGCAGGCGAACAAGACGATGGCGAGACGCCGGGTGCCGTATGTAGAGCGCGATATAGCCATCCACACTCGGGATGGAGGTCATCGAGAGGTACTGCACTGCGACATAACCGAGACCTTGCGCAGGAGGTCCAACTCGTCGAGAATCTTCCCCACGCCTAAGACCACGGAGGTCAGCGGGTCGTCGACCGTAATGATCGGGAGATTCGTCTCTTCACGAAACCGAGTGTCCATTCCCTTCAGCAAAGATCCGCCGCCAGTCAACACGATACCGCGATCGATGATGTCTCCGGCCAATTCAGGTGGTGTATTTTCGAGCGCCACCTTGATGGCATTGACGATGGTTCCTATGGGTTCCTGTAACGCCTCCCTGACTTCGGCATCATCCACGACCAGCGTGCGGGGGATACCGGAGATCAGATCGCGCCCCTTGATCATCATGGTTTTCCGCTCTTCGAAGGGATACGCCGAGCCGATCTCGAACTTGATCCGTTCGGCCATATGCTCTCCGATGAGCAGATTATATTTCTTCTTAATGTAATTCATGATGGCGTCATCCATCCGGTCGCCGGCCACCTTGACTGATTCACTGTAGACGATGCCGCCCAACGAGATCACCGCGATGTCCGTCGTTCCGCCGCCGATGTCCACCACCATGTTCCCCGATGGTTCGGTAATCGGCAACCCGGCACCGATGGCAGCCGCCACCGGCTCTTCGATCAAATACACTTCACGCGCACCGGCGAGTTCGGCCGAATCCCGGACCGCACGCTGTTCCACCTGGGTAATCCGGGACGGAACACCGATGATGATGCGGGGCCGGACGAAGGCTGTTCGATTATGGGCCTTCTGAATGAAGTGACTCAGCATCGCCTCGGCCTTTTCGAAGTCGGCGATGACGCCTTCCTTCATCGGGCGCACCGCGACGATATTCCCCGGCGTACGCCCCAGCATCCGTTTCGCATCGGCGCCGACGGCCATCACGCGCTCCGTCTTCTTCTCTACGGCGACCACGGAGGGCTCGTTCAACACGATACCCTTTCCCTGGACGTACACGAGAGTCGTCGCCGTTCCCAAATCGATCGCCAGATCGTTGGAGAACCACCCGAACATATCACTCATGAAGCCCACTAGGACTCTCCCTTCACACGATTCCTGCGCGCAGCCGCATTACACGTTCAATCCGACACATCCAACTGTCCGCTTTCCAGCACCTGCGTCTTGGCGATGTCATCGCCCAACCGGCGCCCTTGGTCATTCCCGATGACCAGCAAGCCTTCCAGCGAGAGCAGCGCTCCCCACCCGATCCAACCCACATACGGAATTTCAAACGCCAGCTGGGCAAGTCCGCAAGGCAGATTACGGATGATCGACTCCCGGAAGCCCGCCGGATCCCGTGTACGTGGGACGATGGTTTGAAGCCCGATAAGCCGCTTCCCGACACTGCGACCACCACCAAATCCGTCGGCCAGCAGAATGTAGGCAAGTCCGGCAAGAACACCGATTGGAGGGACCAGTTTACCCGCCGCCGCCACGATCAGGAGATCGATCGTTTTGGCGATAAAGCGATTCAGCACCTGGGCTTTGGGATAGACACCCAGTTCCACCGGGCTGTGCCCGATTGCCTCCTCCGCCACCGGAAATCTCCCCAATTCGTCGTCACTATAACAAATCTCTCGAACCTGCACAAACAAAGTCGCAATCTTCTCACACCCGCGCGCCATGCGATTCTAGGTCTTGCCTTTGCTGTCGCCGCCTGAGTAGAATCCGCGAAACCTTGCCGACAAGAGGCGCTCTCGATGATCAAGCTGTTGCGCGAAGCCGCTCACGACTATCCATGGTTTTTGAAATCCATCATGGGCATTCTCGCCCTGGCGTTCGTCATCACGATGGGCTGGTGGGGGTTCGGCCAGCAAAGCGGCAACGTCGTCGCCTCCGTGGGTGACCAGATCGTCCCGCTCGATGAATATCGGCGGGCTTATGAAAATACGTACCGCTTCTACAAAGACAAAGGACAGAACGAGATCAAGGACGAGTTCCTCAAACAATTCGTCCTGGACCAGCTCATCGACAACCGCATGTGGCTCCACGTCGCAAAGGAAATGGGGCTGACGGTGTCCGACGAAGATTTACGGAAGGCGATCATGCAGCGGACGGAGTTTCAGAAGAACGGCGCCTTCGACCCCGAATCCTATCGGCGGCTGTTGGCGGCAAACCGGTTGACACCGGCCTCCTTCGAAGCCATGGAAACCAAGGATATCCTCACCAACAAAGCACGATTGGTCATCATGGACGCTGTGGCCTTGACGCCGTCCGAATCCGCCGAAGCACAGACCCTGGCTTCACGGGAAGGAGAGTCCGATCCGGCCAAAGCCGCCATCATCAAGGAGCGGGTGTATCAGAACCTGCTGTTCCAAAAGCAGCAACGCGCGTTGATGGCCTATTCCGAATCGATGAAGAGCAAAGTCCCCGTCAAAATCCACAAAGAACTTATGTAGCGACCGGCCACCCCGCCCCGAGTAGCATCGCATCCCCATAACTGTAGAACCGGTACCGTTGTGCCACCGCTTCATGGTAGGCAGCGCGAAGCGGTTCCACGCCGACAAACGCAGACACCAGCATCAGCAAGGTGGTCCGCGGCAAATGAAAATTCGTCACCAGCGCATCGATCACCTGGAACGGAAACCCTGGGGTGATAAACAGGTCGGCCGGTCCCTGAAACGGCGCGATCCCACGTCCTCCGCCAGCCGCCGTCTCCAGCGCGCGCACGACGGTGGTCCCGACCGCAACTACACGATGGCCGCTCCGTTGTGTTCGCTGAATCTGCTCGACCGCGGCGGAAGACACCTCCACCTGCTCCGACAACATGCGGTGATCTTCGATCCGCTCACTTTTCACGCTACGAAACGTGCCGGGGCCGACATGCAACGTCACCTGCGTCATCCCGATTCCCTTTGCCGCCATCGACTCCAGCAACTGTTTTGTGAAGTGTAACCCCGCGGTCGGCGCCGCAATCGCGCCTTCCTGTTGCGCGAACACCGTCTGGTACCACCCCCGGTCCTCCGGTGACGGCTCACGCTTGATGTACGGAGGGAGCGGCATCGTACCGGCCTCATGCATCAGGTCATACACGTTGGTGACGCCCCTGACCAACATGGTCGTTCGAGCCTGGCTCCGTTCCACGATCTCACCGCTGGCACCACCCGGGAAATCGATCAGGGCCCCGGGTCGAAATCGCCCTTTGATCAGCACCTCCCACACATTCTGTCCAAGGTCTTGCACGAACAGCAAATCCAGAAGTTTTCCGGTCGACCGCACTTTGGCCGGCACGCGCGCCGGCATCACTTTGGTATTGTTCACCACCACCAGATCGCCTGGACTGAGCAACGAGGGCAGATCCGCGACCCGGCGATGGGTCCTCATCCCGCTCGAGCGCTCCATGACCAACAACCGTGCCTGATCGCGCGGGAGCACAGGATGGTCGGCCACGAGCACCGGGTCGAATGGGAAATCAAACTCGCTGAGCAACATCAGGGGGTTGGAATCACCGGCATCAGAAGTTGCGACCGGGCGGCATTGTGCAACTCGGTCCCTGGATAGTAGTACTGCAGAATGCTGTTGTAGGAATAGCCGAGTTCCGCCAACTCTTTCGCGCCCCATTGGCAGAGCCCCACGGCATGGCCTGCTCCGTATCCGGCAAAGACCACCTCGGCGCCGATCGATTCGACTTCAAACTGGGTACTCGGGATCACGGTATATCCCGCCGCCTTGCGAAGGTCTTCCCCACGCAAGATCGTCTCGCCGCCGGAATGCAGAATGCGTAAACGGGCGACTCGCCCGGCACGACTATAGGCAATCGGGGTGATCGTTGCAATCGTGCCCACGGAAAATCCTTGGCGGCGGAGATTGTGCTCCAGCTGCTCAATCTTCACGCTGGCTTTCCATTGATAGTAGGGCGATTCCAAATCAAACGGACATTCCACGCCTTTCAAGTAGGGCAAATCTTTATTGGCCCACACATTCACGGCATCTTCGGTCGGGCCGGCGGCGGTGGAGGAAAATGCCGCATAGATCGGCGCCTGCTGATGGGTCACCACAATCCCGCGCGTCGATTCAACGGCTTCTTCGACCCGGCGATCCACACCCACCCGCCCCCGGTAGACCTGATCTTGAATCGTGGCGACCACGTCATACTCCCGCGCAGCACTTAACATCTTGTTGTACAGGGCGTACGTTCGCGCCGCTACCGCCTGCACCTTCAACATTTCCGGATGCCAGGCCGAGCTGACTTCTGACGGCACCACACCTTTGACGTACTCTTCTAAATCCACCTGGTTGACGACGGAGAGCGCATGGCCTTTCCGCAACACCCGCACGGCACCGCTGATCGGGAGCGGGGTCATCGCGCCGGTTCCTCCGTCCTTCCCGATAAGCAACGTCAGGTTGTGCCGGAGCGGGCGAAGCTGCACCTGCCCACCTGCGAGACGTCGGCCGTCGAGATAGAACCCGTCCCCCCGAGCGGTGAGATGAATCGGCCCGTGCAGCGTCTTCGTCTCGCCGCTCTCACTCACCAACGCAACGGCACCCTCTGAGCGCACATCCAGGAACGGTGCTTCCTGCGCCAACAACACCCGAATGGATTCAGCAGAGGAGGGATGGGCAGAAACGAATGAAAGCCACACCATGCCCCCCGCGACGACAGCCATTCTGAAGAACCGATGTGGAATCAGCGGCGAAAGAGCCATGAAAGGACGTAAAAGAGCAGACTCAGCAGAATGCTGAGCACAAGACTGGTCGCGATCGGAGCATAGAGGCTAAATCGCTCTCGCGTAATCGAGAGATCACCGGGTAACCTTCCGACCCAACCGAACAGCGAACCGATACCAGGCCATTTCTCTGCCAGCGTCAGTACCAGACCGACAGCCGCGAGGGCCAAGCCTGCGACGATCAGGAGACGGCCTATCCCGTTCCAGGCATCCATTGTTCATTGTATCAAACATTCGGCGATCTGAACGGCGTTGAGCGCGGCCCCCTTCCGCAGGTTGTCGCTGACGACCCACAGATTCAACCCGTTGGTGACCGACTCATCGACTCGAACGCGCCCCACGTAGACCTCATCCTTGCCGGACACGTCAAAGGGCATCGGGTAGAGTTTCTTCACGGGATCATCGTAGACGATCACCCCCGGCATATCGGCAATGGCGGCCCGCGCGTCGTTGACCTTCAACGGACGCTCGAGTTCCACATTGATTGCTTCCGAGTGACAGCGCAACACCGGCACCCTCACCGTGGTCGCCGTGACCCGCAGTGACGGCATCTCAAGAATTTTCCTGGTCTCCTGGACGATCTTCACTTCTTCAGAGCAATCGCCGCCCTCGCCGAACGATCCCACCTGCGGAAGGAGGTTAAACGCGATTTGATGCGGATAGACCTGCACCTTCACATCCTGAAATGAGATGAGCGCTTTCGTCTGGTCCATCAATTCATCCATCGCGGCCGCCCCGGTGCCGGACACCGACTGAAACGTCGTCACGATCACACGTTTGATGCCGGCCGCATCACGCAGCGGCTTGAGCGCCATGACCAACGGAGTCGTCGTGCAGTTCGGAATGGCGACAATGCCCCGCTTCATAGACTGCAACGCCGCAGCATTGACCTCGGGCACCACGAGCGGGACGTTCGGATCCATTCGGAACACGGCGCTGTCATCGATGACGACGACACCCGCCGCGCCTAATCGTGCACCATAATCGCGACTGATGGCGTCGGTGGCGGAAATAAAGGCGATGTCGACGCCGGCGAAGGACGAGGCCTCCGTCAGTTCCTCAACCGTGTATTCTTTGCCCTGACACGACAACACCTCGCCGGCGGAGCGCTTCGACGAAAAGAGCCGCAACGTCTCGATCGGAAAGTTACGCTCTTCGAGAATTTCCAGACTTTCTTTTCCGACGGCCCCCGTCGCCCCGAGCACCGCCACCGTATAGGCCTGTTTCTTCTTCAACATCATGCTGTCCTTACGCCGTTGCCCTCAGAATCCGGATGCGGTGGTTAAACGTATCCGCCACATACACGGTCCCGTCCGCATCGACCGCTACACCGAATGGATAACTCAGACTTCCCGCCAGCGCCTCACCGCCATCTCCACCGAATTGCGCGACACCGGTCCCCGATACGCGCGAAATGGTGTTGGCACGCCCGTCCCACACCCGGATCAAGTGACTGTCCGAATCCGTCAAATACACCCGACCGTCCCGGCCAACCGCAATGGCGGCCGGGCGCGACATGCTCGGCGAATTGGGCTCTTCCGGTCCCTGGTATCGGTAGGATCCCCCATCCCCCGCCACCGTGTCGATCCGGCCTGTTGTCGGATCGACCGACCGGATTCGGCTATTGAAGGTGTCCGCAATATAGAGCACACCATCGGCGCCTAACGCCACGCCGCTGGGCCCGGCCAAACTCGCTTCAGTGGCAGAAACATGATCACCGCTGTAGGCTGCGGTCCCGTCTCCGGCGACGGTAGTGATCACACCGGTGGCCAGGTCGACCCGGCGAACACGGTTGTTGCTTTGGTCCGCGATATATACATAGTGATCGTTGACGGCCAATCCGGTCGGCTCATTGATTGCGGCCTGGGCCGCCGGCCCACCGTCTCCAGAATATCGCGCCTGCCCGGTACCAGCCACATGACTGATCAGGCCGGTCCTTGCGTCGACTCTCCGGATCCGGTGGTTCATGGTATCCGCAATATAGAGATTCCCCGCCCGATCGACAGCCACGGCACTGGGAAAATTCAGACGTGCGCGACGTGCAGGGCCACCGTCTCCGGAATCCTGTTCGACGGTCAGCCGCCCACCCGTCACGTAGCGAACGGTGCCGCTCAAATCGGTGACTTGGGTATAGGCCTTCGTCTTGTCGTCGGAACTGTCCGCGAAGGGATCTTCGTCCTCAGCGCTCCCGACGACCGCCGGCTCCGGCATCGAAACCTGGGCCATCGTTCCCGCAGGACCGATTCCCGCTACGGTGGTGATCACCCCGGTGGTTCGATCGATCCGCCGGATCACATGGTTTTCCGAATCCGCAATATAGAGATGGCCCTGCGAATCCACGCACAACCCCTTCGGCTCGTTTAATGACGCCGCAGTGGCCGGCCCGCCGTCACCGGCATACCCAGGCTCGCCGTCCCCCGCCAGGGTCTCAATGGTTCCAGATGGTGTCACACCGGGTGTCATGGGGCTTATGCAGGAAGATTCTGCAGGATGGCATCGCCCATTTCCGAGGTACCGACCAGCCGCATCCCTTCGGCATGGATATCCCTGGTACGGTATCCGAGTTCGAGCGTCTTGACGATCGCCTGGTCAATGGCCGCCGCTTCCTTATCCAACTGAAAGGCGTACGACAGCATCATGGCGGCGGAAGCAATGGTCGCAATCGGGTTCGCAATATTCTTTCCCGCGATGTCCGGTGCGCTGCCGTGAATCGGCTCGAACAGTCCGACTTTTGCTCCGACGCTGGCGGACGGCAACATGCCGATCGACCCAGTGAGCATCGCCGCCTCATCGCTCAGAATATCGCCGAAAATGTTATTACAGAGCAGCACATCGAACTGCCGTGGATTTCGCACGAGTTGCATCGCACAATTGTCCACATAAATGTGACTCAGGGCCACATCGGCGTAGTCTTTCTGCACCTCGGTCACCACTCGCCGCCAAAGCTCAGACGACTCCAGCACGTTCGCCTTGTCGACCGACATGAGCTTCTTCCGACGCTTGCGCGCCGCCTCGAAGGCCACCACCGCAATCCGGCGGATTTCCTCGGTCGTATATACTTCGGTATTGACCCCGCGCTCGCCGCCACCGGGCAATTTCTCAATCCCTTTCGGCTTGCCGAAATAGATGCCGCCGGTGAGTTCACGGATCACCAGCATGTCGATGCCTTCGATGACCTCGCGACGCAATGTCGAGGCATCGGCCAGCATGGGATACAGTTTCGCCGGACGAAGGTTCGCATAGAGCCCCAGTTGTTCTCGCAAGCCAAGCAGGGCCCGCTCGGGGCGAAGGCTATACTCCAACCCTTCCCATTTCGGACCGCCCACGGCTCCCAGCAACACTGCGTCACTGTGCTTGGCGATGGTGAGGGTCTCTGCCGGCAGCGGCACGCCGACCTTGTCGATAGCATGCCCCCCGACATCGGCCGACTGAAATTCAAAGGTATGCCCGTACCTCACTGCCACGGCCTTTAATACCTTAACCGCTTCCGGAACAATTTCGCGGCCGACTCCGTCACCGGCCAAGACTGCAATTCTCGCTTTCACGTCGCGCTCTCCTCTCGGCTATTCAACGACCGCCTCGTCTTCCGCCTTCCACGCGGGATCGACGAGGCAGAGAAATTCGATCGGATTCGTTCCGGTATTCAGCAGGGCCTGCTTGGCACCAGGCGGCACATAAATCACCGAACCGGCCTCCACCGGCATCGATTCCTCGTCCACCTTCATCAGGCCGCAGCCGGCGATGAAGTAATACACCTCCGAGGATGTCAACCGGTGCCAGAGGGACTGCTTGCCGGGATCGAGGAATCCGTGAGCCAGGCTATAGCCCAGTTTCAGGTCGGCCTTGGCCGGGTGCAGCAGTTCCCGCAACCGGGTGTGATCGCCGGCAAGAAATTCCGGGCAGCAATCACGATGCGTGCCGAACATACCGTACCTTGATCATGATGGATCCACACATAAACGTCGCCTGCCCGAGTCGACACACCCGTACCGACCGAAGGGAGGAATCTACCGTGCAGGTTGGGATCAAATCAAGCTGACCTTCTGAATCCCTTCCGCCTGCTTCGCCGCAAAGTACGCCAGCTTATTGAGCGCATTGAGGTAGGCTCTCGCCGCCGCCGTAATGATGTCGGTATCCGCCCCATGTCCGGAGACCGTTCGCCCATCCTCTTCCAGACGCACCGACACCTCCCCCTGGGCATCGGTCCCGCCAGTGATGGCATTCACGCCGAACATCAACAATTTGCTCTTGGTCTGCGTCATGGCCGCAATCGTCCGATAGACCGCATCCACCGGTCCATCGCCCGTTCCGCTGTGGGACACCAATTTTCCGTCGATTTCCAATTCGACCGTCGCCTTCGGAACCTTGTTGGTGCCGCTTTCCACTTGAAACGACTTCAAGACCACCCGTTCGGACATCTTCGCAATTTCCTCCGATACGATGACCTCGAGATCCTCTTCGTAGATCTCCTTCTTCTGATCCGCCAGCCGCTTAAACCGCTCAAAGGCGTGATTGACCTCTTCCTCGCTCAACTTGTAGCCAAGATCCTCCAACCGTTGGCGGAACGCATGACGCCCGGACAACTTGCCCATCACCAATTTGACCTGTTCCAGCCCCACCGACTCCGGTCGCATGATTTCATAGGTGGTTTTATCCTTCAGCAACCCGTCTTGATGAATCCCTGACGTGTGGGCGAACGCATTGGCACCGACAATCGCTTTGTTCGGCTGAATGACCATCCCCGTGATCTTGCTCACCAGACGACTCGTTTTGGCAATTTCCTCCGTCACGACCTTGGTATCGGCCCCATACCAATCCTTGCGGGTCCGGAGTCCCATGACCACTTCTTCCAGCGAGGTGTTCCCGGCCCGCTCGCCGATGCCATTGATGGTGCACTCCACCTGCCCCGCGCCTGCCACCACCGCCGCCAGACTATTCGCCACCGCCAAGCCTAAATCGTTGTGGCAATGCACTGAAATCACGGCCTGTCCGCTATTCGGCACCCTGTCCCTGATGCGTTGAATCAGCTCACCGAACTCCTGAGGCACGGCGTAGCCGACCGTATCGGGAATATTGATCGTGCCTGCTCCGGCCGCAATCACCGCTTCAATCACCTCACACAAGTACGCGGGATCGGAACGGCTGGCATCCATAGGAGAAAACTCCACGTCGTCCACATAGGTGCGCGCCAACTGCACCATGTCCACCGCCCGCTTCTTGGCCTCGTCGCGCGTCATCCGGAATTGATGCTTCAAGTGGATGTCGGACGTAGACAAGAACGTGTGGATCCTGACGCGCGGGGCCCCTTTCAACGCTTCCGACGCCCTGGTGATATCCTCCGGCCTTGCTCGCGCAAGACTACAGACCACCGGGCCCTCAACCTCCAAAGCGATCCGTCGCACGGCCTCGAAGTCTCCCGGTGAACTGTAGGCAAACCCCGCCTCGATAATATCCACGCCGAGGCGTGCCAATTGCTTGGCGATCATCAGCTTCTCTTCGACGTTCATGCTCGCTCCCGGCGATTGCTCGCCGTCCCGTAACGTCGTATCGAATATTCTGATCATCCGAGTCATGGCAACCTCCTCCTGATCTCCCGCATGCTCAAACGGGCTTTCCAACGCGGCCACAGGCGGAGAAAACACCCGAGGCATACCCTCGTGGGTACATTGAGGATGTTTTCAAGCCGAGAACACAGTTGGAAGCCCGTTTCAGCATGCGGGCAATAAAAAAGCCTCCGCCCCTGGACAGGGACGAAGGCCTTGTGAGCCTCGTGGTACCACCCTGATTCAGCACCGGATGAAGCCCTCTTCATCCGACACCCTCATACGATCCATAACGGGGATCAGTCGGGACTCATTACCACCCGTCGATACGGGGTTCACGAATCCGGCTCAGAGGTGAGTTCAGAAGGCAACCGGCTGGTTTGCACCGTCCACCAGCTCTCTCAGTTCGGTTGACGCTCCCTACTACTCCTCGTCAACGCCAATGCTACTCTTTCGAATCCAACACCGGCCCATCGACTTTCGTAACCGGTTTACCGGCGCCCTTGGCCACCATCGTCCACACGCGTGACACCGGGCCGGACATGGCGTAACCACCGAACGCCACAAACAGCATAGCCTGAGGCCACGCGACAATCAACATCAACGCCAGAATGCCCCAGACCAGATACGTAAAGTGATCACCCCGCCGGAATTTGAGGTCCTTGAAACTGCGATACTTGATCGTACTGACCATCAAGAACGCCAGGGCAAACGTAATCACCAAGATGAGCAGCGGTTTGAGTTCCGAGCCCAGCTGAGTGATGTGCAAGTCAAAGATCACCAGCGAGGCAATTACCCCGGCCGCCGCCGGGATGGCCAACCCAGTGAAGTATTTGCTGTCGGCGTTGCTCACCGTGGCGTTGAATCGAGCCAGCCGGACCGCACCCATGGCGACATAGGCGAACATCACCGCCACACCGAAGGTACCCTGTCCGCTCAACGCGTATGAATAGATCAGCAGCCCTGGAGCGACACCGAACGACACGACATCGGACAGGGAATCGTACTCAATGCCGAACTGCCCCGTACTGTTCGTTAGCCGCGCCAGCTTTCCGTCCAGCATGTCGAAAATCATGCCCACCAGGATGGCGATGGCAGCCGACAGATGCTGCCCGTTAAATACCGACAGGATCGCAAACACGCCGCAGAAGAGATTCCCCGTAGTACAGAGGTTGGGGATCAGGTACATCGCCTGTCGCTTCCGATTCCCCCTCGCGAACTGAGGTTTCATAGTTGGTGACTTCATCGGAGTTCCCCCACGATGGTTTCGCCCCCCTTGACCCGGTCACCGATCGACACACAAATCTTCGAGCCCAGGGGAAGGAACGTGTCCATCCGCGAACCGAACCTGATCAGTCCAAACCGTTCACCGCGCTGCACGCGGTCACCCTGCCCGACCCAGCACACGATCCGCCGAGCAATCAACCCGGCCACCTGCACGCAGAGAACCTTGGCACCGGACTCGGTTTTCAGCATCACGGCATTCTGTTCATTCCGGAGCGTTGCCTCCGGCTTGCTTGCGACGAGAAACTGTCCGGGCTGATAACTCACTCCCTCGACGGTTCCGGCGCAAGGCATTCGGTTCACATGCACGTCGAACACGTTCAGAAACACCGTCACGCGGATGCTTTTTTCCTTCAAATACCGCGGTTCGAACTCTTCCTCGATCGCAATGACCTTACCGTCCCCGGTCGAGACCACCACATTCGGTTGTTGAGGAATGGTTCGACTCGGGTTTCGAAAGAACCACCCGGTGAAGAGCAGAAACCCGCCGCTCACCACCGCGGGAATAGTCCATCCTACCAGCCCACACAGCAGGGTCGAACCAACGAGACTGCCGACAAACGGCAATCCTTCTTTCACGATCGGCATCCCGACCGCTCGATCAGCCATACACCTCCAGGCCCTTTACCATGCTACCACGAGGAACCCGTCCACAGGGTTAGTTTTTGTTCTTATCGACGAGTTGATCCTTCTTGAGCCAAGGCATCATGGACCGAAGTCGGGAACCGACTTCTTCGATTGGATGACCTTCGCCCTTTTTCAGCAGAGCATTGTAGACCGGCCGATTGGCCTGATTTTCGAGCACCCATTCCCTGGCAAACTGCCCGCTCTGAATCTCGCCCAGGATCTTCTTCATCTCCTTCTTGGTCTCATCGGTCACGACGCGCGGGCCACGAGTAATGTCGCCGTATTTTGCCGTCGTGCTGATCGAATAGCGCATGTTGGCAATGCCGCCCTGGTAGATCAGATCCACGATCAGCTTCACCTCGTGCAAACACTCAAAATAGGCCATTTCCGGCGAGTACCCCGCCTCGACCAGGGTCTCGAACCCGGCCTGAATCAACGAGGTCAACCCACCGCACAGCACCGCCTGTTCACCGAACAGGTCCGTTTCCGTCTCTTCTTTGAAATTCGTCTCAATGATCCCGGCCCGCCCCCCGCCGACCGCGCTGGCATAAGCTAAACCCACTTGGCGGGTATTACCGCTGGGGTCCTGGTGCACGGCCAATAGGCATGGCACGCCGCTGCCCTTGGTGTATTCGGACCGGACCAGATGTCCTGGCCCTTTGGGCGCCACCATGAAGACATTGACATTCGCCGGCGGAACAATTTGACCGAAATGAATATTGAACCCATGACCGAAGGCCAGGTAGGAACCAGGCTTCAGATTCGGCGCGATCTCCTGCCGGTAAATCGCCGCCTGCGCTTCATCAGGCGCCAGAATCATAATGACATCGGAGGCCTTGACGGCATCAGCCACCGGCATGACCTTCAACCCACTCGCTTCAGCCTTCTTCCATGAACTCCCCTCACGCAGACCCACGACGACAGTGGCGCCGCTGTCTTTGAGATTGAGCGAATGGGCATGGCCTTGGCTCCCATAGCCGATCACGGCCACCTTCTTTCCGCGAATGAGCTGTAAATCGGCGTCCTTGTCGTAATAGATCTTCATACATCACTCCTGAATGTTCATAGGGCACATGGATGGAAACGACAGCTGCACAGAGAGGATGCGCGCTATTCGCGTGCGAGCTTCTTCGGTTGGCTGACGGCCGGCCGGATCGCCTCACGCGCAATCGCCACTCGCCCCGTCCGAATCAGCTCCTTAATGCCGAGGGGCTGGAGCAGGTTGATGATGGCCTCGAGCTTCTTGGGATCGCCGGTGACCTCAATCGTATAGGTCGATGGCGTCGAGTCGATCACGTTGGCCCGGAAAATATCGGCGATTCGCAGCGCTTCGGCACGGTCCTCTGCCTTCGTATGCACCTTGATCAACGCCGTCTCCCGTGAAACGAAGTCGCTTTCATTGAGGTCCACGACTTTGATCACATCGATCAGCTTGTTAAGTTGTTTGACGATTTGCTCCACGATCCGCTCATCGCCTGACGTGACAATCGTCATCTGCGACATCGAGGGATCGAGGGTCGGAGCAACGGACAGACTCTCGATATTGAACCCGCGTCCGCTGAACAATCCCGCCACGCGGGACAACACGCCAAATTTATTCTCTACGGTTACTGAGATAATATGTTCCATGGCATTCCCACGAGCGCACACCCGGTAGCCTCGGAGCGTCCGCCCCAAAAGGGCCGTCTCTCCGGTCATCAATGATGCACGGCACTACCGGCCTGCAGGCCCTTCTCCTACGCAGTCAGAATAGTATCTTTATTTTCGTCGGACCCGACACTGGGTCCACCTGCCATTCGTTGTTTTAATTCCGGCGGATCTTCGAGAATCATCTCGTGATTGCAACCGCCGGCAGGAATCATCGGGTAACAATTCTCGAAGGGATAGGTCGGAACATCCACGATCACCGGCTTCTCAGTGCTGACGGCTTCTTTCAACACTGCGTCGAGATCCCCCAACTTGCTGGCGCGCAAACCAACCGCGCCGTAGGCTTCGGCCAATTTCACAAAATCCGGCGTTGTCTCCAGATAACTGGAGGCATACCGCCCCTCGTAGAACAGGTCCTGCCACTGACGCACCATGCCATGGAACCGGTTGTTCAGGATGATGACCTTGACCGGCAGCTTCGACACCACCGCGGTGGCCATTTCCTGCATATTCATTTGGATGCTGCCGTCTCCGGCGACGCAGAGCACCAGACGATCTCTAAACGCCGCCTGTGCGCCCATCGCCGCAGGGAGGCCGAACCCCATCGTGCCCAACCCACCCGAGGTCAACCAGCGATTCGGCCTGGCAAGCTTAAAGTATTGGGCCGTCCACATCTGATGTTGCCCCACGTCTGTCGCCACGATCGGGTCTCGATCCTTGGTCAATTCATACAGCCTTTTGACGACGTGTTGCGGCTTAATCGCACCATCGGGGTCCTGTTGGTAGGCCAGCGGGTGGGCCTGCTGCCACTCACGGATTTGATTCCACCAGGGCTTACGCAGATCTTTTTGATTGCCGTTCACCGTGGCGCGGAGAATTTGGTTCAACTCCCGCAACACGGCTTTGCAATCACCCACAATCGGGATGTCGACATGAATATTCTTCCGGATCGAGGTCGGGTCGATATCGATGTGAATCACCTTCGCGAACGGACAGAACTCCGACACCTTGCCCGTCACTCGATCATCGAAACGCGCCCCCACTGCAATGACCAGATCAGAATAGTGGACGGCCATGTTGGCACAGTAGGTCCCATGCATGCCCATCATGCCCATCGACAAGGGATGTTCCCCGGGGAAGGCCCCGAGCCCCATCAGCGTCATGTCCACAGGAATCTGCGTCATCTCCGCCAATTCCAGCAATTCCTTGGCCGCCTGGGAGAACACCACGCCACCGCCGACATAGAGAATCGGCTTCTTTGCCTTCATGATCGCTTCAGCGGCCTGCTTGATCTGCCACTTATTGCCCTCGTACGTCGGGTTATACCCGCGAATCGCCACGGAGCTGGGATAGGTGAACTCGGCTTTGGCCATGGACACATCTTTCGGTATGTCTACCAGCACGGGCCCGGGACGCCCGGTCGTCGCAATGTAGAACGCTTCCTTGATGGTCGTGGCCAGGTCATTCACATCTTTCACAAGGAAGTTGTACTTCGTGCAGGGGCGACTCAGGCCGATGTTATCCGCTTCCTGAAACGCATCATTTCCGATCAAACTCGTCGACACCTGCCCGCTGATACACACAAGCGGAACCGAATCCATATAGGCGTCGGCCAACGCGGTAATCACATTCGTCATGCCGGGTCCGGACGTTACTAAGCAGACACCAGCCTTCCCCGTGGCCTTGGCATACCCTTCCGCCATATGCCCGGCGCCCTGTTCATGCCGGGTCAAGACGACCTCGATGTCCTTCTGCTGGTGGAGCATGTCGAAAATCTTCAGCACGACACCACCCGGCAGAGCGAAAATCGTTTTCACGCCTTCCGCCTTTAAGCACTCGATGAGGATTTCAGACCCTGTCAACTTCATATCAACCTCCCCTTCGCGCATCGAGGCGAAGGACGTGATGTCTGAACGAACAACACCGCCGCGCTACGACACATTCGCGACACAGACTGCTACGATCTTTCTGAAAAATCAACGGGTAAGATGGCGGATCGTATCACCAGCCCGCAAGTGAGGTCAAGAGAGCCGAGAAGCGGATCCTCTGCGCAACAGACTGGTCTCGATCACCGCCCCGTGCTATACGAACGTGCTCGGACTGTGGAGCCGACTCCCGATGAGCCCCATGCGCGTCACCATCATGTCCCGCCGAGAATGCCACTTGTGCCATGTGGTAGCCCGCGTGGCTGCCCAGGTGCAAGAGGATCTCGCCTTTCAACTGACCATCGTCGACGTCGACAACGACGAACACCTGCGTCTGCACTATGGTGATCGGATACCCGTGATACTGCTGGACGACCGGGAAATTCTTTCCGGCAAAGTCACCGGGGGAGAGCTTCGCAAAGCGATAAAAAGGGCGCGTTGGAGAAACCCTATAAGCCGGATTCTGTCCCGCGTGAAGCTTGCGCTCACCCGGGGATGATCATTTCTCTGGGACTCGAGTTACCTCAAGCCTCAAGCAACCTACCCGGAGACTTCGGCCGGGCCGGCCTTTCCGCTGAGCTCTACGAGCCCGCGGGCGTCTCCCTATTTGGTCTTGCTCCGGACGACGCTTACCGTGCCGTTGATGTCGCCATCACCGCGGTGGGCTCTTACCCCGCCGTTTCACCCTTACCTGAGCCGCCGGAAGAAACCAAGGTCTCCAACAGCGGCCATCGGCGGTTTGTTTTCTGTGGTGCTGGTGTCGGATCGCTCCGCCTGGATGTTATCCAGCGTCCTTGCCCTTGGAGTCCGGACTTTCCTCCCGCCGAGCCTGCTCGACGAGCGATCACCCGTGTCCCCCCAGCGCGCCAGTTCAGTATAAAGTTCGTAGGCCGAGCGATTCAAGCCACCGATCTTCGTGCCAACCTGAGCGTTCCCGCACAGTCTGCACGCAGCACGATCGCACCATTCCTCCATCGCTCTTAGTTCGACTACCGATCTGTCAATAAAATCCCCGGGCCAAGTGTTTCGCAATGGCGCCTGACGCCCTCGCAGACGACGAACGCGTCGAAACTCGCATGCGCAAACTGGAGCAACGTCTGCAAGAACTCGAGCAGCACAATCGCCAACTTCAGCGCGCGCTCCCACCGATCGAGTCGCCCGAGTCGGCCACTCCGCCCGATTCATCCGGGTCTCCGGCCGGGACGGTCCTCCCGGATATCGCGCGGGATTCTCGGAAAAATACACAAGCGCCCCTTTCCTTTGGCACGTCCGGCTCCGGAACCATGATCTATGCCAAACCCTTCGTCAACGCCCCCAAAGCCTTTGTCGGCGGGTACTTCGACCTCCAATACCGCAATCACCGAAGAGACGTAATCGACAATGGCGCGGGAGCGGCCGGCAGCAATCCCGGTATCGGCAGTACGAACAGCTCGTTCGACCAGCAACGCTTCGTCCCCTTTATTTACGCCGACATTACGGAGCATGTGAAATTCGCCTCCGAGCTCGAAATCGAACATGGCATACGCGAAGGAACCGAGACAGAGGTCAGCCTGGAGTTCGCCCACGTCGACTACCTCATCCACGAGCCACTCAACCTCCGCGCAGGCATCATTCTTTTACCCGTGGGCAAGTTCAACCTCTTGCACGACTCTCCCTTGAACGATCTCACCGATCGCCCATTGGTCAACCAACTCATCATCCCGACCACCATGTCCGAAGCCGGCGCCGGCTTCTACGGTACGTTCTATCCAGGCCGCTACGCCAAGATGGATTACGAGTTCTATATCACGCAAGGACCGAACGGTTTTCAACCGGATGGGACGGCCAGGATTGGAGAGGCCAGTGGGTTAAAAAACTCAAGGCAACGCAAATCCTTGACGGACGACGGGTTCGACAACAACCGCGGTAAGGCCATAGTCGGACGCGTGGCCTATAGCCCAGTGTTAGGGGTCGAAATCGCCGGATCCGGATACCATGGCACCTATGATCCGGAGAGCAAACGGTCGCTGTCGATCTTTGTCCTGGATTGGACAATGCAACGAGGTCCCTTTGAACTGATCGGCGAAGCCGCGTGGGCCTATGTAAAGAACAATTCCCGGAATCTGGACGGCAGTCCGGCCATCGATCCCGACACAGGACGCCTGCGACCGCAGCGAATGAGTGGGTACTACATCCAGGGGAATTATCACTGTATGCCGGAGATGCTGCGGCGGATGTTGCCGCGACGTTTTTCGGAGGGATCCACCCTGACGGCGGTGGTTCGGTGGGACAAGGTGGACACCAACCGGGATGCCATCGGAGGATTCGGCGATCTCGAACAGCTGAGTCTCGGACTGAATTTCCGCCCGATCGAAGACACGGTGTTCAAGGTCTCGTATCAATTCGGCATGCGTGCGTTCAATCCCAATACCAGTCAGCGCATTCACGACAATGCGGTGGTGGTATCGGCCGCCACCTACTTTTAGATTGTGCCGGGGTATGCGTCTCAAGGCATGCCCCGGCACGGACCTTCGGCGACGCGTACCCCGCGACCCGTCGGACACTTGAGTCGAGGTACGCCTCAGCGGAGTGCCGGCAACTCGCTGTTCGGTGCAGGCGGCTTGGACTGGTAGATCGGCATCGCTTCGGCCATCCATTCTTCAAGCTGCTGAATTCTGGTTTCATGGCTGGGGTGAGTGGACATGAATTCGGACGGCGATTTCCCGCCGGACAACTCGCCCATTCTCTGCCACAAGTGAATGGCCTCACGCGGGTCGTAACCGGCATCCGCCGCCAGCAACACGCCCACGTAGTCCGCCTCCGACTCGTGTTTCCGGCTGAACGGGAGCAACACCCCGACTTGAGCCCCCACACCCAACGCCGCCATCCCTGCCTGGGAGACAACCGGATTGGCCCCACTCACCCCAAGCGCTATGCCGATCGCTTGCAACGTGGTCTGCGCCAACGTATTCTGACTCATGCGCTCTCCGCCATGCCGGGCCAACGCATGCACAACCTCATGGCCCATCACTGCCGCAAGCCCCGATTCCGTCTTCGCGACCGGGAAAATGCCGGTGTAGACGGCGATTTTTCCGCCAGGCAGGGCAAACGCGTTCATGGTCTTGTCGTCCTTGATGACCGTCACTTCCCACTCGAACTGGTTGGCCATCTCACTGTATTGGGATCGTTTGGCGGCCTCGATCACTCTCGCTGCCACCCGCTTGACCGGCTCGATCTCACGCGGATCGGTCGACGGTTTCATTTTCGGGTCGTTTTTAACCTCGGCATAGGCCTGCGCCCCCATCTGCACTTCCTGCGACATCGGCATCATCATCAGCTGCCAACGTCCCGTGTACGGATTGGTTTGACAACCGGTCGTCACCAGCATCATCACGATGCAGAGCAGGAACCACTGCACCCTGGATGATGCGATAGATTGCCACCGAATACTCTGATGCCGTTCACATGCCATCGCACGCCTCCGCAAATTGACCAGCTTGGTGAGCTCTGTTAGATTACCGCTCCGCCCCACCCGTTTCCACTGGGAGTTTCACCGAGTGCCGGCCACCACGACGCTCTCATCACTCAACCGTATTGGGATCGACGAGTCCGGCAAGGGTGACTATTTCGGACCGCTGGTGATTGCCGCCGTCTTCGTCACACCCACGTCAGAGCAGGACCTGGCCCTCATGCAGGTGCGGGACAGCAAGAAAATCTCTGATGGACGAATACTCGAAATGGCGCCAGATATCCGGCTGCTCTGTCCACACAGCGTCGTCGCCATTGGGCCGCAACGGTACAACGAGCTGTACGCGAAAATCAAAAACTTGAATCGTCTCCTGGCCTGGGGCCACGCACGAGCGCTCGAGAATTTGCTCCAGCAGGTCGACTGCGACCTCGCCATTGCCGATCAGTTCGGCGACGAACGGTTGATTCTTACCGCGCTGCAGGAGAAAGGAAAACGGATCCGGCTGGTCCAACGGACGAAAGCGGAGTCGGATCTGGCGGTCGCGGCAGCGTCGATACTCGCCCGTGCGGACTTTTTGTGGAGGCTCCAGCGGCTGTCACAGGAGGTGAACACCACGCTGCCGAAGGGCGCATCAGCATCAGTGGCGCTGGCTGGACGCATGGTCGTGAAGAAATATGGACGCGATCGATTGGGCGCCGTCGCGAAACTGCACTTCAAAACAACACAACAAGTGCTGCCTGAGCCCTAGCGCCGGGCGACACCGCCGAGCAAACGACATGCTGCTGTGGTTGGATGTCAGAAACCTGTGCGTTCTAGGGTCGGAAGGACCTGGCGGGCTTCGTCAATATCTGCTACACGGATTCGCCGACCTCAAGATCTTTAGCCTGGTCCTGCGTCACGGCCGGCTTTTCTGCGAGCCCAGGCTCGCCCTCCCAATACAACATCCTGTAGCAGTATGGGCAGGTATGCACGTCTTCTCCCCGTTTCACCTGAGACACCAGCTGCGGGGGCAATTGTAACCGGCACCCGACGCAGATGCCGTCCTTGACCAGCACCAGGGCCGGCTCCTTTCGCATGGCTTTCAACTTGTTGTACCGCGCGAAGAGCCCTTTCTCAACTTGCCCTGCCGACTGCGCCTGCTTCGCCTCCAATTCGGCCAGTTCCGCTGCAAGCCCCCGATCCTTTTCGTCCCACACAGCCTTCTCTTTGAGGAAGAGGGCCTCCGACTCTTTCAGCTGGGCCTGAGCAGCGGTGATGGTCCGTTGCGCCTGCTCGACCTGCTCCATCACCAGCAAGATCTTTTCCTCGAACTCCCCCCGCTTCTTATTCGCCAACTCCACTTCGAAGAGATGCGCCTGGTATTCCTGATTGGTCTTCAACTGCGCGGCACGGTCCTTCATTTTGCCGATCCGGTCTTCATGCGCTTCAAGGTCCTTCTCTTGGCTACGGCGTTCCTTGTTCAACGCGTCGACCGAGGTTGTGGCCTCCTGCAACACCTGCTTCACTTCGCGAACCGGAACCTGGCTCGCCTCGAGACGTTCGGGTATTCTTCGCCGCTGCTCTTTTAAATCGGCAATGCGGAGGTCGAGCTTCTGCAGTTCAATGAGGGGAGAAAGCTGTAGGTTCACAGGCTCCTTGAGGTTGTCTGAGGGTAGCGCCACGCTGACGCCCCTCGCACTGAAACGACCGGAAGATGCTCAGGCTGGTGGGCCCACTAGGACTTGAACCTAGGACCAGCTGATTATGAGTCAGCCGCTCTAACCACCTGAGCTATGGGCCCAATCCTCCCAGCCACGCAGCAAGCTGCAGTTCGCTTCTTGGCACCGTTGGTTCGAGCGGCTCGATTTTAGGCTGCCGATACCGCAGAGTCAAACAAGGCTCGGCCCCCAAATCTAGAGGCTCTCGACAAAACTGCGCAATTTCTTACTCCGGCTCGGATGCCTGAGCTTACGCAAGGCCTTCGCCTCAATCTGCCGGATACGCTCGCGAGTCACCTCGAAGTCCTGTCCCACTTCCTCCAGCGTATGATCGGTGGCTTCGCCGATGCCGAACCGCTTGCGGAGAACTTTCTCTTCACGCGGCGTCAGAGTCTCCAGCGCCCCATTGATCTGACGTTGCAAATCATACCGGATCGCGGCCTCCAACGGGGACACGGCTTTCTTGTCCTCGATAAAGTCGCCCAGATGGCTGTCCTCTTCCTCGCCGATCGGAGTTTCGAGGGAGATCGGCTCGCGCGCGATTTTCAGAATCTTCCGCACTTTATCAAGCGGCAAGTCCATCCGCTCCGCGATCTCTTCCGGCGTCGGTTCGCGCCCGAGCTTCTGCACCAGATGCCGGGAAGTCCTGATCAGCTTGTTGATCGTCTCGATCATATGAACCGGGATGCGGATGGTTCGCGCCTGATCGGCGATCGCACGGGTAATCGCTTGCCGAATCCACCAGGTGGCATACGTGCTGAACTTGTATCCCCGCTTATACTCAAATTTGTCGACCGCCTTCATCAGGCCGATATTGCCCTCTTGAATCAAATCCAGGAACTGCAACCCGCGATTCGTGTACTTTTTGGCGATGCTCACCACCAACCGCAAATTGGCCTCGACCAGCTCCGCCTTCCCGCGCTTGACCTTTTCCTCCGCCACATCCAGATGCTTGACCGCGTCCTTGATCTCTTCGGCCGAAATCAGTGCCTCTTCTTCCTCCAACTGACGGATGCGACCCTTTGCAGCCTGATAATGCTTCTTGATGTCTTGCAGAACTTCTTCGGAGAGACCGGTTCTGCGCTTGACGGCCAGCACATCCTTGTGGGTTCGGCACAACTTTTTCAGCAACTCTGCGCCGGCTTCGCCGCCGACACCCAACCGCCGCTGACAGCTCGTCACTTCACGCTCCGCCTGGCGGAACAGCAGGTTGAGGTCGCGCACCCGCTGGGTCATACGATCCTTTAGGACGCCGTGGAGGTTGACTGACTCCATCTTATCCACAACCTGCCCACGCACCGTATCGATCTGCTTACGAAGCTTCTTCAGCTTCTCGGGGTCGGCGCCAACATGGCGGGCCTTGTCGTACAGGTCTTTCAACGAGGCCGACACCTTACGCACCGCATTCAGGGAATCCAGCGTTTTGACCCGTAACTCCTCGTAGTCCTTTTCGACGGCCTCTTCCTCAAAGTCCTCCTCCGTCTCAACAACCGGCACAATCTCCCGCACATCAATCTTGCCGTTCTTCAGTTGATCACGCAGATTAAGGACAAACTCCAGGGTCATCGGCAGGCCATAGACGACCGTCGCAATATCCTTTTTCCCCTCCTCGATCCGCTTGGCGATCTCGATCTCGCCCTCGCGGCTCAGCAACGCTACACTACCCATCTCCTTGAGATAGAGACGGACCGGATCATCGGTGCGACTGAGTGCCCCCGGGGTGAGGTCGATCTCTTTCTCGTTCTCCTCCGATGAGTCCGCCTCTTCGCTTTCCTCGATGGTGTCGTCGCTCTCCACAGCTTTTGGGGCACGCTCGGTTTCGGCGGACTCCACAATCTCGATGTCCATCTCCCCGAACATCGTCATGATCGTGCTGAACTGATCCGAGGAGACGACATCCGCGGGCAAGGTACTATTGAGATCGTCGTATGTGAGGAAACCCTTTTCTTTCCCCAGATTAATGAGCTTCTTCACCTCGCCGAGTAATTCTTGTTTCGGCATACCTACTCCTTCACCGCAGACGTCAGCGCAACCGGCGCCACGCCGGCTTTCCGAATCCGCATATCGTTAATCAATCTGTTCAGGCGATGCACATCATCTTCCCGTCGCTCTCGCTCCGCAGCCTTCAACTCCTGAATCAAGGCCCCCATGGTCCGCTCCCGGCCTCGTCGCTCCAACGTCTCCAAACACCCGGCAATATGTGCCGGAACATCGTCATAATGTTGCTCCAGCATCGACAGTTCAGAAATCAGCGTGCCGCACTCTTCATCATGGATGAGCGCATCCAGGAGATCACCCACCGACACGCGGCCATCCTGCCCCAGATGCTGCATCGCACAATGAATCAGCCGACGATACGCCGGAACCGAGAAGGCCTCCGGGGACAACTTTCCTAGGTCCTGTGCCGATAAACTCCCCTGCACCAGCAAATGCGCGAGGTCACGCTCCTCGGGATTTCCCTTCAGCTTGGAGGGCCCCGCCGGGGACGGAATCTTCGCCTCTCGCTCAGGGCGGCGCGCACCCTGAGCCGCCAGGGTGGGATACCGATCGATCAACCGTTGCTGACTCAGTCCCAGGCGTTCCGCCACCAGACGAATCCGCTCTTCCCGTTCGATGGGATGTGCGCTTTTCTGGAGGATACGCAATACCGCGTCCACCGCACGGATCCGGTCCTCAACAGTGCCGGCCTCTGCAGTCCGCAAACTGTGCTCCACCGCAAAATCCAATAGGCTGGGCGCCGTCTGATGCCGCTCCGTAAACCCCTCAGCACCATATTTTCGGACGTACGTGTCAGGATCTTCACCTTCCGGCAACGACACCACCTTGACGCTGAGCGCGCTGTTGACGAACAAATCCAGTGTCCGCAAGGCAGCTCTCACTCCCGCCTGATCCGGATCGAACAACAGCACGACATTCGACGCGAACCGCCTGATCACGGCGATATGCTCCGGGGTTAAGGCGGTACCTAACGTAGCCGCGACATGGCGGATCCCGGCCTGATGGAGGGCCACCGCATCGAAATAGCCTTCGACGATGATCAGCGTCTGCTGCTGCCCTGCCGCCTCACGGGCCGCCTCCAAGGCAAACAGTGTGTGGCCCTTCTTAAACATGGGTGTTTCAGGCGAATTCAGATATTTGGGCGTGCCCTCCCCTACAATACGCCCGCCGAAGGCCACGATGCGCTTCCGCAAATCGACGATCGGAAACATCACGCGGGAGCGAAAACGATCATAGTGCCCGGATACTCCGGTTTTCGGCGCACTGCCCTGATCCCGCGGGATTGAGAGCCCGGCGGCAACAAGGTCCGACGCGGCGAATCCCTCCTTGAGCATGGCCTTGGTTAATCCGTCCCATTCGGGCGGAGCAAACCCGATTTTGAATTGCTCGGACGTATTGAGTTGAATGCCACGACTTTCGAGATAGACACGAGCCTGGGCTCCCGCCGTACCCTCCGTCAACATCCGTCGATACCAGGCCCCAGCTGCCGCGTTCAATCGTTCTAATCGACCAAGCTGTGCGCGTACTTCATTGGAATATCCACCGCTCGATTCCGGAACATCGACCCCTACCTTGCGCCCCAGATCTCGCACAATTTCGGGGAAGGCCGCCCCCGTCAGTTTCATGAGGAATGTGTAGACATTGCCCCCGGCTCCACAGCCGAAACAATGGAAGATCTGTCGCGAAGGACTAACTGTGAAGGAGGGAGACTTCTCTTGATGGAATGGACAGAGGCCCTTAAGATTCTGCCCGGCCCGCGTCAACGCCACATGTTGGCCCACGATCTCCGCGATGTCCACTCGGTCTCTGATTTGGTTGATGACGTCGTCCGAAATCAGGCCTTGGCCCACGGCGGTCCTCGCTAGTGCCCGCAGGGATCCAACCGGTCGGATACACGACTGGATGCCTTTGACGCGATTGAAAGTTGACCGTTCACACTAACAAACGGGCCCCACAAGTGTCAATCGAGTTGGCGAACCGCTTACCCGGGAGGCCAGCCCATAGTCCTTCCGCCGAGCACATGCAGATGGAGATGAAACACGGTCTGTCCACTGTCCGCCCCCGTATTCGTGACGATACGATAACCGGATCCATTCAGATTATGAGCCCGCGCCACCTCCGCACAGGTCAACAGGAGCTTCCCCAGCAATGCCTGATCGCCGTCTGCGCAATCCTGAACTGCCGCGACATGTCGTTTGGGGATCACCAGGATGTGGACGGGGGCCTGGGCATTGATGTCTTCGAACGCCAGCACCTGGTCATCCTGATGGACAATCGTTGCCGGAATAGTACCAGCCACAATGCGACAGAAAATGCAGTTATCCACCTGCTCCCCCTCCCGGCTCCGGACGAATCCCCGACTTCCCGAACCGGGAGCCTAACTCACGATACACGTCGCCAAGCGTCACGTCGTGATAGCCCAGCACAAGAAGCGTGTGAAAAAGCAGATCGGCGGTTTCGTAGACGATCTCTTCTCGCTTCTTATTCTTGGCTGCGATGATCACCTCACCGGCCTCTTCGGCCACCTTCTTCAAGATCCGGTCTGCTCCACCCTGCAGCAACTTCGCGACATAGGAATCAGGCTGGGGGTTGGCCTTCCGCTCCAGGATGGTCTGGTAAATGCGCTCCAGGATCCCTCCCCCGGCATCCTGAGTCTTCGCCTCACCGGCTTGCCCCTGCTCCGTCATTCTGACAAAAAAACAGGCGCGCTCACCGGTATGACAGGTTGGCCCGACCGGTTCCGCCTTCACAAGGATGGTGTCATGATCACAATCGACAAAGAGGTCTTTCACCCGCAGCACATGGCCGGACGACTCCCCTTTCCGCCACAACTTTTGGCGTGAGCGACTCCAAAAGTGAACGAACTTCGTCTCCAGCGTCTTGGTGATAGCCTGCTGGTTCATGAAACCCACCATCAGGACGGTCCCGTCCAGCCAGTCTTGAATCACGGCAGGAAGCAGCCCCTGTCTGTCAAACGTCAAATCCCGACTGTCCTGCGTCATCACATCTGTTCCTGCGGGACGACGCCGAGCCGAACGGGCACGCCACGTTCCCGCAAATAGTTCTTGGCTTGCTGAATCGTATGCGTTCGGTAGTGGAATATCGAGGCGGCCAACACAGCATCGGCTTTTCCCTTGACCAGCCCATCGTACAAATGCTCCAAGGTCCCCACCCCTCCCGAGGCGATCACCGGAATCGTGAGGCGCTCGGACACCGAGGCCGTCAACGCCAAGTCGTACCCATTTTGCCGACCGTCTTGATCCATGCTGGTCAGCAGAATCTCTCCGGCGCCATATCCTTCCATGCGCTGAGCCCATTCCACTGCATCCAACCCGGTCGCCTTCCGCCCGCCATGTGTATGCACCTGCCACTGTCCGCCGGACTCATTCCGTTTGGCATCGATGGCCACCACGATGCACTGCGTGCCGAACCGTTGCGCCGCCTCACGTACGAATTCCGGCTGCTGGACAGCCGTGGTGTTGATACTCACTTTGTCGGCCCCGGCATTGAGTAATGCACGAATGTCGTCCAGTGTGCGCACGCCGCCGCCCACCGTGACCGGCATGAAGACCCGGGCAGCCGTCTGCTCCACCACGTCAATAATAGTTTTGCGATTTTCGTGTGAAGCCGTAATATCCAGGAAGCACAATTCGTCCGCCCCTTCACGGTCGTAAACGGTGGCTACTTCCACGGGATCTCCGGCATCGCGCAAATTCACAAAACTCACGCCCTTGACGACCCGACCATCCTTGACGTCCAGACATGGAATGATGCGTTTGGTCAACATATGAGTGCGTGACGCGTAAAACGTGAAACGTGAAACGAAACGGTTCTCTCTCCAACCCTCACAGAAAATCCTCAACGATTCCGGATGGCTGCAACCGCCGCCGCGTAGTCCAACTTACCGTCATACAGCGCTTTCCCGACGATGGCCCCCTCGACACGCGGACCAAACGCCTGCACCGCCTGCAAATCCTCCACCCGCGTGATGCCGCCTGAGGCGATAACTGGCAATGAAGAACTCTCCACCACTTCCCGCAATGCCGCGAGATTCGGCCCACTCAACATGCCGTCGCGTGCAATATCCGTATAGATGACAGCACCCAGCTCATGGGCGGCAAGCTCCTTGAGTAGGTCGATGGCTCTCGTCTCCGACACCGTGGTCCACCCTTTCACCGCCACCTTACCGTCTCGCGCATCAAGGCCGAGGAGAATCCGCCGCGGAAATTCCCGACAGGCCTGCGCGAGAAACCCTCGATCTGTGAGGGCGGCGGTCCCGAGCACCACTCGTGCCACTCCTGCCTGGAGATATGTTCTGACGGTCTCGATGCTTCTGATGCCTCCACCAACCTGCACCTCGACGCTGACGCTCTTCATCACCGCCTCGATCTGAGGCAGGTTCTTGGGCTCCCCATCGACTGCACCATTCAAGTCGACGACATGAATGAGGTCGGCCCCCTGTTCCTGCCACCGTCGCGCGACCGAAGGTACGTCCTCCGAATACACGGTTTCAGCCGCCATATCACCCTGCCGCAACCGCACGCAACGCCCGTCCTTCAGATCAATCGCCGGAATCACACGCATGCATTCACCTGCCACAAATCCACTATGGAGCCCCCCCGGCCGCCCCACCGTAGGGGAAGACCTCCGCCAATTCGGAAGCCCCATACGCCGCCAACTCATCCGCAGTCACAAACCCACCAGATCGCTGAATGAAGCCGATAAAATCTTCTGTCATAGGCCGCTGTTTTTCGTAATAATTACCTTCCCACAAGACCATCCCGTCTGGTGCCACCAGCTTCACTTCGAACCCCACAGCGGCCGGTGGATCCGCTCCCAGCCGGCTCCCCACACGCTCTTGATAGACCAGCACCTTCCCAATTAATGCCGCATCTGCCCCAAGACGCTGAGCGATTTTATGAGCGGGGGGCGCCTCAGCCGCAGCCCCGCCGGAAAGGTCTCGCACCGCGGACCGCGCGTCGTTGGGAGAGAGCACGCGCAAGCCTGGCTTGGCCTTCAGTTTCGTCCACAACAACTCGGCAATTTTTTCGCCGGCGGCCTGCGGTACGACCTGCGTCTGACGCACAAATTGATCGGTCGCCGGGGAGCCGGTTGGCGCGATATCAGACCGTCGAGCGCCGGAAGGCACGGAAAATGCCGGACCGCTGGGATCAACAATTTGAGGCGTGGTGATGGTATCGAACGGAATCAGTGCGATCGTCCGGATAGGATACTTCGCTGCTTGTGCAGACACCTTGGTCGTCACCTTCGTCCCGCTGCAGCCGACGATGAGTAGGGCGGTCAGCAACGCCGGCAGGCAGCGAAACACTAGTGCGCTCACGTCCAGGCACCGAAATTCTTGATGAGCCGCAGGCCGACGGTTTGGCTTTTTTCGGGATGGAACTGGCAGGCCACCACGTTGTCCCTCCATACCGCCGAGACAAACGGTTTTCCGTACTCGGTGACGGTCGCGATGACCGTCTCATCCGCAGGTTCGACATAATAGGAATGCACGAAGTAACAGTAGCTACCCGACGCAATCCCGGCCAATGGAGGCGAGGGCCGGACGACCTGAATGTCATTCCACCCCATATGCGGAACTTTCAGAGAGGGACCCAGCGCAAATTTTTTCACACGGCCGGGAATGATCCCGAGCCCCTTGTGAGCTCCGAACTCTTCGCTCTCCGTGAACAGCAACTGGAGTCCCAGACAAATGCCCAGGAACGGTTTGCCCGACTGGATCGCGGCCTGAATGGGGGTGATTAACTCATACCGTTCGAGATTCGCCATGCAATCACCGAACGCTCCCACGCCAGGCAACACGACATGGTCGGCATTCGCAATGGCTCGAGGATCACGCGTCACCACGGCCTGATGCCCCACGGCTTCGAAGGCCTTGAAGACGCTCCGCAAATTACCCATGCCGTAATCAATGATGGCGATCATGATGACGCTCGAAGATCCGCGATGAGGCACCGCCGACCACCCAATGGTGATCCACCCCGACCCCACCAACGGGAACTAGAGACTTCCCTTCGTCGACAGAACCGTCCCCGACAACCGCTCCTCCACCATAGTGGCCTGATCCAACGCCCGAGCCAGCGCTTTGAAGATGGCTTCCATGATGTGATGAGGATTGCGCCCATACTTGAGATTGACGTGAAGATTCAACCCCCCATGGGTCACGAACGCTTGAAAAAAGTCCTCGAACAGGCCCAAGTCGAACGTTTTGATCTTCCGATCCGGCAAATTCACGTTGTACACCAGGTATGGGCGCCCACTGAGATCCAGCGTCACCTGAGCGAGCGTTTCATCCAAGGGCACTGAGGCCCACCCGAACCGCTTAATCCCTGCCTTCTCCCCCAAGGCCTGATGCAGCGCCTTGCCCATGGTGATGCCGACGTCTTCCACCGTGTGGTGCTCGTCGATGTCGATATCACCCTTCGCTTGAACCGTGAGATCGAAGAATCCATGCTTGGCTAACAGCTCCAGCATGTGATCGAAAAACCGGATAGAGGTGTCGATCTGTCCGTGCCCGCTCCCGTCCAGCACCCACTCGACGCGGATATCGGTTTCTTTCGTGGCACGATGAAGCGCAGCTTGTCTCGGAGCGCCGGTCTGTTTCATGAGAACCTGCTTTGGGCTGATTTCGCGTGCGCATCGAAGCCTTCGATGTGCGCCAGTCGGACGATGTGATCCTTGGCTTTCGTCAATTCTTCCCTTGTGTAATGCACGATATTGCTGACCTTCACGTAGTCATTGACGGAGAGCGGGGAGAAGAAACGCGCCGTCGCGCCGGTCGGCAACACATGGTTGGGACCCGCCACGTAATCCGCCACAGCGGGCGGCGTGTATCGTCCCAGGAACAACGCTCCGGCGTGGCGAACCTGCTCCAGATAATCGAAGGGTCGATCGACAGACAACGTGAGATGTTCGGGAGCAATCTGATTCGCCACCTCGATGGCGTCGTCCATGGTGGGGACCACGAACGCCGCAAAATGTCGCGCGATCGACTTGGCGGCGATTTTTTCCCGCTGCAACCCCTTCAGCTGCAGCTGAATCAACCGCACGACTTCTTTCGCCAAGGATGCCGAGGTCGTCACGAGGTATACCTGTGCATCCTCATCATGTTCTGCCTCGCAAAGCAAGTCCGCCGCGACGTGCGCCGGCTTCGCATCATCATCCGCCACGACCAGCAACTCACTGGGACCAGCCACCATATCGATGCCTACCGTGCCATACAGCAGCCGCTTGGCGGTCGCGACGTACATATTGCCGGGCCCCACAATCTTATCCACCTTGGCAATCGTCTTTGTGCCGAAGGCCATCGCACCGATCGCTTGCACCCCGCCGACACGATAAATTTCGTCGACGCCGGCGATGTCGGCGGCAACCAGCAAATAAGGATTGATCTCCCCCTTCGGGGTCGGCGTGCACATGACGATCCGGCGTACCCCGGCCACCTTTGCGGGAATAGCACACATGAGCACCGACGAGGGGTAGACGGCCTTTCCGCCAGGTACGTATATGCCGACCGCATCAAGCGGCGTCACCGTCTGACCGAGCGTCGCCGTCTGCTCCTGATACATCCAGGTTTTGGTTCGCTGGCGTTCGTGAAACTGGCGTACCCGTTCCGCCGCGTATCGAAGCGAGTCCCCTTCATCCTTGCGAATGTGATAGTACGCGTCCTTGACTTCCTCAGACGTCACACGAACCTGATCCAGCGTCAACGCAAGCCGGTCGAACTTCTTGGTATACCGCAGGACCGCCCGATCTCCACCACGCTCGACAGCCCGGAGAATCACGCGGACACTTTTTTCAACACTCGCCCCCTGCGAACGCGAACGGGTCGCAATTTTCCGCAATGCGTTGGCAAATCCCCGATCGGTACTCGCAAAAATGGTCATGACTCCCGTCCTGCCGCCGCACGCCAGACGTAGCAACGGCACTCTCTCGAACCTCCACGGCTACCCGCGTGGGATAGGTCGGCGCGCTATTCAGTCGCCACAGCTACGCGCAGCCGTTCGATCAACACCTTCAGGGGTTCGTGTTTCAGCTTGAGGCTGGCCCGATTGACGATCAAGCGGGCAGTGGAGTGGGTGATTACCTCCACCTCTGCAAGGTCATGGGCCCTCAAGGTGCTCCCCGTTTCAACCAGATCGACAATTCGATCCGCCAAGCCGACCAGGGGAGCCAGTTCGATCGATCCATACAATTTGACGATCTCGACCGGCACGCCGCGCTGATTGAAATAGCGCTCAGTGACGTTGGGATACTTTGTCGCCACGCGAATCTTGGACGACCAACGGTCCGGCGACGGTTGGCCCTGCAAAGCGGCGACGGAGATTCTACACGCTCCGACCTTTAAATCCAACGGCTCATAGACGTCGCTGTCCTGCTCCAACAGCACATCCTTTCCCACCACTCCAACGTCGGCGGCCCCATGTTCGACGTAAGTCGGCACATCGGTCGGTCTGACGATGAGAAATCTGGCGTCGTTGGCCGAACAGTCAAACACCAGCTTTCGGCTCTCGGCGGAGAGACCGGGGCTGTCATACCCAGCCTGCTTCATCAATTCCAGCACCGGGCCAAGTAGTTTCCCCTTCGACAGCGCGATTGTCAGACCTTTCGGTCGCTCCTCCACGGCTCTCCTCGCCCTCACGGTTACTTCCCCTTCCTCCGCTCGATGCTCGCGCCCAACGCGTTCAGTTTTTCTTCAAGCCGTTCATATCCTCGATCGAGATGATAGACACGGGACACCTCCGTCGTGCCTTCAGCCGCGAGACCGGCCACAATCAGACCGGCACTGGCCCGGAGATCCGAGGCCATAACGGGAGCACCCGTCAACCGTTCCTTGCCCGTAATCAGCACCCGGTTGCCTTCCACGCGAATATCCCCGCCCATGCGGCGCAGTTCCTCCACATGCATGAACCGGCTTTCGAAAATGGTCTCCGTCACCACGCTGGTGCCTTCAGCCACGGCCATCAGAGCGACAAACTGTGCCTGCATATCGGTCGGGAATCCTGGATGCGGGCTGGTTCGAACATTCGTTCCTTTCAAGCGCCCGTTCATCTTGAGGCGGACCCGCCCTCCCTCTTCCGCCAACTCCGCCCCGCTCTCCCGCAATTTTACCAACAGCGGTTCCAAATGCTCAGGGCGACAACGCTCGACCGAGACCTCACCTCCGGTAATGGCGCCGGCCACGAGATAGGTCCCGGCCTCGATACGATCGGGAATCACGTCATGATCAGCCCCGTGCAGTTCCGTCACCCCTTCGATCGTGATCATGTCCGTCCCCGCACCGGCAATGCGTGCGCCCCGCTTGACGAGAAAATCGGCCAGATCCGCGATTTCCGGTTCCTTTGCTGTATTTTCAAGTACCGTGGTCCCTTCGGCCAGCACCGCGGCCATCATGAGATTTTCAGTGCCGGTGACGCTCGGTATGTCGAAATAAATCCGGCTTCCGCGCAAACGACGTGCCGTCGCTTTGATGTACCCGTGCTCGATTTCAACCGAGGCGCCCATCTTTTCCAGGCCGGCCAAGTGAAAATTCACCGGTCGAGATCCGATAGCGCACCCTCCGGGAAGCGATACTTTCGCTTCACCCATTCGGGCCACGAGCGGGCCCAACACTAACACCGACGCACGCATCGTCCGAACTAAATCGTAGGGGGCCTCCGTTGACGCAATGGACTGGGCATGCGCAACCGTATGCTCCCCCTCCTGGACGACCGCAATGCCCAACATCCTGAGCAACTTTCCCATGGTGAGCACATCCACCACGCTCGGCATGTTCGAGAGCACACACTCTCCTCCCCCGAGAATCGTCGAGGCGAGGATCGGCAAGGCGGCGTTTTTCGCCCCGCTGATGCGAACGGCTCCTGCCAACCGGCGGCCGCCATGAATAATGATCTGATCCATAGGTTTCAATTGGGCCGACGCGTCGTTGCGGCCTCCCCGCCCTTGTCAGCTATTACTCGAAAGAGTTTCCCTTCGCGACTCACGTTTTTCACAGCACACGACACGACCAATTCCGGCATCATCGTGCAGGACAGTGGCTGCGCGAAACCACCCTCCCTCCTCCGCGACGCGGCAGACTGCCGCAGCCTGACCGAGTCCGACTTCCATGAGAAGCGCGCCACCCGACCTCAAATAGGTCGGGGCCTGCTGTAGGAGGCGTCGATGCACCTCCATACCATCCGGCCCTCCGGCCAATGCCAATCGAGGCTCAAAGCCCCCCACCTCCGGTTGCAACGTCGACATCTCACCGTCAGCGATATAAGGAGGATTCGACACAATCACATCGATCTTCTGCAGCCATTCCGCCTCATCGAGTGGGGCCAGGAGATCCCCCTCACGGCAGTCGATACGGGCATCACACCCGTGCTGAACCATATTGCGTCGCGCAACCAGCAAGGCTTCAGCCGAGAGATCGATCGCGAACACTCGCGCCTCCGGCAAGGCCAGCGCCACGGACACCGCCAGACAACCGGAACCGGTCCCCACGTCGACAACCGTGGCGGCCGGAAGGTTTGCGCAACGACGAACCGCTTCCGCAACCAACAGCACACTCTCCGGACGTGGGATCAGGACCGCAGGGGTCACTTGAAACGCCTTTCCGCAGAACTCCTGCGTACCAAGCACATATTGCAACGGCTCACGACGGGCACGACGCGAGACAAGAATTCGCATGCATTCGGATTCCGTGACGGTCAATTCACGACCCGCATGTACGCGCTGCATGAGCGGCGATATCCCTACCGCATGCTCCAACAACCAGGCCGCTTCCAAGGCAGGCTGCTCGATTCCGGCGGCAGCCAAGCGGCGCTCCGCCTCGTCTACCACAATGCGAATCGTGGGGATAGCAGCCGCGACGGTGCCGCGTGATACCCGGCTCATTTCGTCTCCAGGCTGGCCAAGTGCTCATAATGCGCGCGCAACGCCTGGACGATTTCTTCCAAGTCGCCCGCCAATACCTGGTCAAGCTTGTGAACCGTCAAACCGATCCGATGATCGGTCACGCGGTTTTGCGGAAAATTGTACGTACGGATTTTTTCGCTCCGATCACCGCTCCCGACCTGCGATTTCCGGTCTTGCGCAATCGCCGCTTCCTGCTTCTCCCGCTCGGCTTCCACGATTCGCGCGCGCAATGTCCGCATCGCTTTCGTGCGATTTTTGAGCTGAGAGCGCTCATCCTGGCAACTCACAACCACGCCTGTCGGTATGTGCGTAATGCGGACAGCCGAGTAGGTTGTGTTGACGCTCTGCCCTCCGGCGCCCGACGAGCAAAATGTGTCGATGCGCAAGTCCTTCGGATCAATGTGCACGTCGACCTCGTCCACCTCAGGCATGACCGCTACCGTGACCGTCGATGTATGAATTCTTCCGCTCGCCTCAGTGGTAGGGACGCGCTGCACTCGATGTACGCCACTCTCGTATCTGAGACGGCCGAACGCTCCCTTCCCCTCCAAGAGCGCGATGACTTCCCGGTAGCCGCCGATACCGGTCTCGGATGCATCGACCACCTCCAGGCGAAGGCGATGGCGCTCAGCGTATTTGACATACATACGAAAGAGATCCCCCGCGAACAACGCGGCTTCGTCCCCGCCCGTTCCCGCCCGGATTTCGAGAAACATGTTCTTCTCGTCGCGCGGATCTTTCGGCGTCAAAAAATCTTTGGCACGAGTTTCAAGATCCAGCACCTGCTGATTGAGCTGGGCACTCTCCTCAGCAAACAGCTGCTTCATCTCGCCTCCCGTCGAATGGTCCTGAAGCAGGATAGCCACATCCTCGAGCTGTTTCTTCAGCTCACGGTAGGCCGCAAACTGCTGGGCCGGTTCCTCTAATTCTGTCCGCTCTTTGTTGAGCTTATGAATCATACCCGGCTGATTAAGAACAGTTGGATCCATCAGCTGATTGGTCAGCTCCTGGTACCGCGCCGCCATCCCCTCCCACTTCTTGATCAACCCGTCTTCCATATGTCGCTCATTCCGGCCGCAGCCCGCATCACCCCAAAAAACAAGAGACCCTGCCCCAAAAGGAAGCAGGGTCTCCGTGATGTCCTGACTGGACCTACTTATCTTTTTTGGCGTACTTCTTCTTGAACCGTTCGACACGCCCTTCCGTGTCGACGATTTTCTGCGTTCCCGTAAAGAACGGATGGCATCCCGCACAAATGTCGACTTTGATGTCTCCAATGGTCGATCGCGTCTTGAACGTGTTTCCACAAGCGCAGTGCACAGTCGCTTCCCGGTAGACTGGATGAATACCCTTTTGCATGCCTACTCCTCTACTGCCCTTGATTCGTTGAACTCGCCCGGTCCTGCTCGCCAGGGTGCACGACTTTACACTGGAGTCACCCACACTGGCAAGCGGCAACCTACCGATTCATCGATTGCAGGAATTCCTGATTGGTTTTCGTCCCACCGATCTTGTCCATCAGGAACTCCATTGCTTCCATTGTTCCCAACGGGCTCAGAACCTTTCGCAAGATCCACATCTTGTTCAAACGGTCGCGGTCGACCAACAACTCTTCCTTGCGAGTACCCGACTGGCTGATATCGATAGCCGGGAAGAGACGCTTATCGGCCAACCGCCGATCCAAGTGCACTTCCATGTTACCGGTTCCCTTGAATTCTTCGAAAATCACGTCGTCCATACGGCTTCCGGTATCGATCAGGGCGGTCGCCATGATGGTCAAACTACCGCCGTTTTCAATGTTTCTGGCGGCGCCGAAGAAACGCTTGGGTCGCTGCAAGGCATTGGAATCCAGACCACCCGAGAGCACCTTCCCACTGGGAGGGGCGATCGTATTGTAGGCCCGTGCCAGCCGGGTAATGCTATCGAGCAAAATCACCACATCTTTCTTATGTTCAACGAGCCGTTTCGCCTTCTCCAGCACCATTTCCGCCACCTGCGCATGCCGCTGAGCCGGCTCATCGAACGTCGAGCTGATGACTTCCGCTTTCACCTGGCGCTGCCAATCTGTCACTTCTTCCGGACGCTCATCAATCAACAGAACAATAAGCGTGACTTCTTTGTGGTTCTTGAGAATCGCACGGGCGATTGCCTGCAAGAGCATCGTCTTTCCGGTTCGGGGCGCCGCGACAATCAAGCCCCGCTGACCTTTCCCAATTGGGGTAGTAAGGTCCATAACACGCGTGCAGTATTCTTCACGATCAAACTCGAGGTTAAGCCGCTCCTCAGGATACAGAGGCGTGAGGTTATCGAAGAGGATCTTGTCGCGCGCGACTTCCGGATCCTCGTAGTTAACCTTTTCTACCTTCAGTAACGCGAAATACCGCTCACTTTCTTTGGGCGGACGGATTTGCCCAGACACGATATCGCCCGTTCTAAGGTTGAATCGACGGATCTGCGATGGGGAGATGTAGATGTCGTCTGGACCCGGCAGATAGTTCGAGTCCGGAGCGCGGAGAAAGCCGAACCCGTCCGGGAGGGTCTCCAGCACCCCCTCGCCAAAGACAACTCCGTTTTTCTCCGTCTGCGCCTGCAAAATGGCGAAGATGAGTTCCTGCTTGCGAAGGTTCGCCGCCCCCTCAATCTTTAAGTCTCGCGCCACATCATTCAGGTCGGCAATCGACTTCTGTTTGAGCTCCGCGAGATGCATAACTTCCCCTTTAACCTGTGTCATACCTCTTCCCTACCAGGCTCTCAACCCGATAGCTCCCCAAAATGAGAAATACGATTTAGTACTCATGAGCCAAATTCACGGAAGTGATCGTCTGGATGTCAACCCGTTGGTTGTTTATGGCAGGATCGCTTTAGATGAAGGCGTTTTCGGTTGAGACTTTGCAGAAACGAAAGTAACGCGCTATTCAACACTCGATACTGTACTACCTTGGGATATTTTACGATTGAGATGGGTCTCGGGAGCTGATGTACTGAGGCGATACTTTTTAGTATAAGCCGCGAAGTTAGGCTGATATTATCGCCCATCGTGCACATTGTCAACATCTAATGGCCCATTTGAGTTGCTTCGCCTGCGTAGAAGTTCCTCCCTAGTCCCCCTCAACCTTCACCGCTACCCACTGCGACGTACAGACCTCGGTTGCAGCCCAGGAGGTGTTGTGTTAAAGAACCCGCGGGACACACACATGGCAAAATCTGATCACGACACACCCGATCGCATTTTCACATTAGCTGAGGCCAACGAACTTCTTCCTCAACTGAATCAAAGATTTATCACTGTCCGTCGAGCCAAAACCGTCATTGCGAACACCAAAAATGAGATTCACAAGGCGAGCCTCAAAGCCTCACTCGGCGGCGGCAGTCCAGTCGGCGCATCCTACATTCAGGCTCTGCATGATATTAGCGGTAATCTGCAAGCAATTCATGAGCTTGGCGTGGTGGTCAAAGACGTCGATCTTGGCCTGTGCGACTTTCCCTACAAGCACGAGGGAAGGATTGTATACCTCTGTTGGAAATTCGGTGAGGACGAGATTCGGTGGTGGCATGAGACCTCCTGCGGCTACAAGGACCGCCACCCTCTTGACGGCACGTCCGCATCGGGAAGGGACGATTGATTTACAATGAAATTCGTAATTCTCGGCTTCGATGGGCCGGACGGGCAAGCCAAGCGAAAAATTCATCGCCCCGCACACCTCTCCAACCTAGAGCCGCTCCATCGCCAGGGGAAAGTTCTGCTTGCTGGACCATTCACGGACCAGGCCGGAAGCCTGATCATCATGGAAGCCTCCTCACTCGAAGAAGCACAAAAGTTTGCAGCGGAAGACCCCTACACCGTCCATGGAATTTTTGAACGCGTTGAAGTCCATCCCTTTCATCAAGTCTTCCCTGAAGCGCCAACTTCCACAACACCCACTCCCTCCCAATAAGCTCCTGAAGCTCGTGGCCGCACCCCGCACGTGGTCATTATCCGCGATCCGCTCACATGAGGCCTCCTGGCACTCGTCACTAACGCATCGCCCAGTCCGCGGATTGCGCCTCCCCTCGATTGACAACTCAAAAGATTGCCACCTATAATGCGCACTTAGCGCAACTCATGAGCATCTGATTCCTGTAGTTCAAAAGACCTAAGTGCCTTCATACGCGCTGGCCCTTAATTTCCCCAAAGTGGGCCTTCTGCTTGGTTGCAGAAAAATATCGAGGAAGCATAGAGTGCGTTGACCCCACGCTTTAACCGATGGTGTCCCTTCTCCAAGTTTGTTAACCCCAAAAAGAGAGCAGGTTCGAATGACTCAGTATCGCGTGTTACCAGGCCCCGAACACTTCCTGCCACCGGCCGCAGCCTCGATGGGGATTTATCTTCCCAACCCTGGTGAGGCTCATATCAACGGCGTCATCGTTCCGGAAGAAAAAGCCTACGAAGAGGCAGCGCGCCAGTTTCTCATGGCACAGGTTCCCACGATTTTCCCTGGCCCGCTCGTGCTGTGGGCATGGAACGAAAAGGCCGCGAAGAAAGCCGCAGCAGTTCGAAGCCTTTATGAGACTTTGAAAGAGTGCGTACAGCCTGGTCAAAAGCCCATGCTGATTCCGATGCCGGACTATCGCCCCAAATATCCCAAGATCAATCCTGAAGTCGAAATTAACCCTAACCACCCCAATCTGACGATCTGGCATAACAAGATCGACTGCTGCATGTTCATCGGGGTGCACTGCCACCAGGCTAACCTATCATTGAAGATTATCCGTGGTGGTACCTCCTGCTATACAGTCGCAATGTGTGCACAAGCTGGACATGAAGATGCGATGCTCTCCTTCAGAGACGCCTCAGTCGAAAAAATCCTGAAGTTGGGCGAGTGGATGCGCAAACTCAAAGGCACGGTTAAACCACGGCTGACAACAGCGAAGACTAGCGCTTCCAACTAACTAGGTTCGAAGCACCTCTAACGATCGAAAGGAGGCCGAATCCATGGCGGAAACAAAATCCCACATCGGGACACAGAATAAAAAGGGACAGACCTATACAGACGCGTGGAAAATGATGCACGAGGCCCCGCGCACCCCGTCTTTTTATACCGGTAGCGAAGTGATTAAGGAAGCCTTACGGCGCGCGAGCTGCGACGTCATGATCGCATACCCGATTACACCGCAGAGTGAGGCCGCAGCCCTCATCGGTGAGCTGTTTGCCGAGGGCTATATCGGTGATTACTTCCGCGGAGAGAGTGAGTTTGCCGTCATGTCCCAATGCGCTGGAGCCGCGTTCGGCGGAGCGCGCGTGTTTACGACGACGGCAGGGCCAGGAACGATGCGTGCCATGGAAAACTTCCCCATGTGGGCCGGTGCGCGCTTGCCCATCCAAATGATTGTCACATGTCGGGGCATTAACTCTCCGCTCTCAATTCAGCCTGATACCATTGAAATTTCGTATCTCTTGAATACAGGCATGCTCGTTTGGCATGCAGAAACGGCACAAGACTTCTTTGATTGGATTCTCAAAGGCTTCATGGTGTCGGAAGAACCGGAAGTGCATTTGCCGTTGGCGTTATGTTGCGATGGCTTCTTCGTGACCCACACCAAAGACGTCGTCAATCTGACACCCGCTGAGATGTGCCTCCCGCCTTACGATCCTTATCGCTCACCCGTCCCTTGCATGGACATGGAGTGTCCGCCGGTCCGCATGATGCGCGATCCTTTCATCATGAAAAGCAACTATATCAGCTATGCAACCCACGCTTCCTGGCAACAGGAAATTTGGGCGGCAGTGGAACGATCTCGCAAACACACGATCAAGTGGATCAATGGCCTGGTTGATACGGAAAACACCGATGCAGAGGTCGTCATTGTTGCTTCAGGCACCGCGGTGTCACAGGGGCGAGAGGCCATCCGTCTGCTGGAGGACGAAGGCGTGCGTTGCGGGTTGGTAAAAGTAAAATCGCTCCGCCCCTGGCCAGGAGAGGAAATTCGTGAAGCCACGAAGAATGCGAAGCACATCTTTGTGCCAGAGTTTAATGTGACGGGATGGCTGGCGAAGGAAATCAAGGCCACTATTCCCAATAGCGATCGCGTACATGCCGGTCCACATGTGTGCGGCGGCATGACCATGCCACCGGAAATTATCGCTTCCGAGATCAAGACAGCCCTCGGCCTGCGTTCTGAGTCACTGGCTGGCAGGGGCAGCTGACATTAGCCCCGTGGTGAAACAGTGAACCAAGCTATCACTTTCGCGACAGATAAGCCTTGAGGAGGCACACATGAGCAAAGAGCGAATCAAAATTTCGCCGGACCTATATGACATCATGCCCTCGGACTACCAAGATTTGGTCCAGAGTGCGACCTACGGCAAAGAGGACCGCGGCTGGAAGGACATCGGAACCTCGAAGGAATTGATCGAGCAGCATTCATTGTGTGCTGGCTGCCCCGAATCGATGGCCTTTCGTTATATCCTGGCTTCTCTTCCCAACCCGGAAGATACGGTCATGGTTGGCTCTACCGGCTGTACCAGCTTGGTGTTCCCCATGGTGGCCGTGCACAACATTCACTCCCTTTTCGGCAACCAAAACGCAATTGCATCCGGATTGAAGCGAGCACTCAGCGTGCGATTTCCGGATCGCGTCAAGGACGTCGTCGTCCTTGCGGGCGACGGTGCCACGGTTGACATCGGCCTCGACATGACCTTGCAGGCCTGGTTCCGCCAGGAGAAATTCACGACCATCTGTTTCGACAACGAGCTGTATGCCAACACGGGTGGCCAGGAAAGCGGCCTGATGCAAAAGGGCTTCGTTGCAAAAATGGCCCCAGTGGGGAAATTATTCGACAAAGTCCGTCTCCCTGAAATTGCACGGGAGTCTGGCTGTCACTACGTGGTCAACTGCACCGTGAGCAAGCCGTCACTTGTTGAAAAGGTCATTCGGAACTCTGTCCTCATTGCGCGTGAAATTGGACCGACCTATATCCAATTGTACACACCATGCATTTTGGAAATCGGCAAGAACAGCATGGAAGGCCTTCAGGAAATGCGTGACTCTGAAAAGCCGACTGAGCGATTCGCCTACAAAGAGTACGTCAGCGAGCCCGCAAAGCAGTTCTTGGCCGAGTTGGCCGCAAAAGACAAGGAACGCAAAGCCGCCGCCAAGCAGTTAGCGGGAAAAGCTTAAGGAACCGGAGGTCACTCATGATCAAGAAAAGGCTCAATATCCGTATGTCCGGATTGGGTGGGCAAGGCGCCGTGACGGCAGCCCATGTCATGGCCATGGCCGCCAACCGAGACGGAAAGTTTTCCATATCGAATCCATTCTTCGGCGCTGAAAAGCGTATGGCACCGGCAGAAAGCTACTGCCGCATCGGGATTGAACGGATCTACGATCGAGGAGAATTGGTGTTTCCCGATGTGATCGAAGTATTTCACCCTCAGGTCATTACGATGGGGAAAAGCTATACGATGCCCTTCTACTCTGGTGTGAAGGAAGGCGGTGTCGTGATCATCAATTCAGCCCAGCCTCTTCTGTCAGAAGAGGACATTCAGCGGCTCAAAGATCTGAATGTGTCCTTATTCTATATCGCTGGAACTGAGCTCGCGATTGAAGTGGCGGGTACTGAGCTTTCTACGAACATGTCGATGATCGGCTCAGTCGCAGGTATTACCAAATGCGTCTCAATGGAAGCTCTCGATGGTGCGTTGCAGGAGCGTTTCGGGAAGAAATTCGTGGCATCTGGTGGAACGGCCTCATTGGACGAGGCAATCAAGAAAAAATTCGCCAAGAAGGAAATGTTATTGGCGAAAAACTTGGCGACGGTCAAGCGAGCCTACGAGATCGCAAGCGAATGGGCTGAGAAGAACAAGGTCGAGTTGCGAGTCGGGAATCCCGCCGTTGCGGCTTAACGAGAGAGAAGGAACCACGTCGCATGTATAACGTAGCTCAAGTCATCGACGAAAAGTGCGTGGCAAAGAAGGGCTGTCGCCTTTGTATCATGTATTGCCCCGAAGCCAACTGCTTAGACCTCAATGTCACCAAGATGGTGGCCGAAGTCACGATTGATCGCTGCAAGGGATGCGAGCTTTGCGTCGTTGTTTGTAACGCCGCCAAGCACGAAGCGATCGAAATGCAGGCCGTTAGCGCCACCGGGCAGTTGATGAGCCATAAGTCCGAGTCCGCCGCCCTCGGACAAGCCTACCAAGGATAAGCGGGCACTTGGTCTCATAAACCCCATAGCGTCCCACGCTATGGGGTTTTTTCTTGAGATGAGCACTCGAGGAGGTTCCATGGAACGGGAAGACAATGTGCTCGATGAACTCCTCCGCGATATTGCGGGTCTGCTGAACGAATACCCCAAAGCTATCGAACGGCAGGCTGCAGCCATACATGCCAGCGGAAAAGATCCTGAACTAGCAGAAAAGCTTGTCAAAGCCGCCGATACGATGCGAGATAGTGGAAACTTATATCTCACCTGGGCGAGACATTTTGCGGCGCTGGCGGAAGGCAATACAGACGCCTCTTCGGATGAGGACGAGACCGACGATTTCGGCATCTAAAAAAGTCTCCCCCTTCACACTTTAGTTTTGTTACAATGCGTCGGTTATTGACTACACCTTCATTCCCCGGTAGCTCAGTTGGTAGAGCAGCCGGCTGTTAACCGGCTGGTCGCAGGTTCGAGTCCTGCCCGGGGAGCCAACCTTTACGCTCTTGCGAACTCGTTCCCACCTCGGCAAGTTCAAAGATATTAAAGACGAGCTTGTCGGGGTGGACGATGATATCCCGCACCAAACACCGCAGCACTTCCATCTTCTCTTTCGGAAGCAAAGCCCCGAAAATCCGTTGAAAGTTCTTCAGGTTGCGTAGCACAACCTCTGCATCATATTCACTCGCCGTATGTTCCTGGATCTGGCGTTGCACGGCCTGGTATTGAGTTTCTAGGCTATGTTGTTCCTGCTGCTGCCGGCGCATCTCCTCTTCAAGGCGTTGGACGGATACAGTCCCCTGCCCTACCCCTCGCACTAATCGATCTATTTCGCGTTCCAGCCGATTCAGGCTCGTCTTCAGTCGAATGGCCTCCTGTTCCAATGGTCGCACTTGCTCCTTTTGGTCCCGGTTCAACTCCTCGACTGAGACTTTTACCCATTCCGCTTGCTGGCTCAGGGTTGATAGATATTCAACAACCTGATGTTCTACCGCGTCGGCATTGAGGGCTTTGATGGTACAGACGCTGTTGCTGTGCTGCATGGTCTTCGTGCAACGGTAGTAGGCAATTCGGTTGATTGATTGATCCTTGCGGCGCTTCTGCGTGTAGTGAGGGCTCATAAACGACTGGCAGACACTGCATCTGAGCAATCCCTTGAGAAGAAATGTCCGCTGGATCTTGGTAACCGCTCGGCCATGATCGCGAGGGAGTGATTGAACCTTGTGATACAGCCCCTCCTCAATCAACGCTTCGTGTTCCCCTTGGAATAGTTGGTCGTTAAACTGCGTGCGCCCGCAATACACGGGATTCGCCAGGATATAGGCCAGCGTCATCTTCCCCCACTGCTTCCCGCTCCTCGAAAGCCATCCTCTGCGATGGAGCTCGGCACGAAGTCGAGTCAGTGATGGGTCTTGGGCAAACTGCTGAAACATGAATTGCACGCAGGGAGCTTCTTCGGGATGCCTGACGAGGCGCTTATCTTCGTTGCGATAGCCAAACGGAACGATTCCCCCATTCCAGAGGCCTTTCGTGGCCCGTTGCTGCATCTTGTCTCGGGTACGATCCGCCGTCATTTCCCGTTCAAATTGGGCAAAGTCGAGGAGGATGTTTCGCAGCAGTCGCCCCATCGGATGATGCGTATCAAGACTTTGGGTAATCGACACGAACTTCGCGCCGTGGCGGTCGAACAAATCCATCAGGACATGGAAATCTTTCACGGATCTGGTTAAGCGATCAATTTTGTACGCCAGCACACAGGAGATCCGTCCAGTCCGAATATCCTGCAGCATTTCCTTCAGGGCCGGTCGATTCATCGTATCTGCCGAGAAGCCAGCGTCTTCATAGACTCGATAAATGACGTATTGATCCTGGCTCTTGCAGTAAGCCTCAAGCTTTTCGCGCTGGGTTTCGAGAGAACTGTATTCGGTGTCTGCCTGATTCCGCGTCGAGACGCGCGTATAGAGCCCGCAAATGGTCGGGACGGGGGTAACTGCCATTATGCCGCTCCTTTCTCTTGTAGGGCCAAGCAGGCGCGTTCCAGCCAGTTCGCCAAGCGGATGCGCTGGTGGTACCATGCCACATAGCCAATCACACGCAATGCGCGCCAGGCCATTTCTCGATTATTGAGCACGTACAGGAATACCTCTCGTTCCAGTCGCTCTTTCGGTAAGGACCCCATCAGCCAGACGAGGGCGAAGGCATCGGCCTCGATGTCTCGGTGATCATTCGGAGTGAGCAACGCTGGTTCGTCCGTATCTTTCATGTCGGGAAGATGCAGATGAACATGGCCCAACTCGTGGGCGATGACAAATTGTCGATTCAGCGGACTGAGGCCACGTCGAGTCACAATGATGACCTGGCCCTCGTCCCTGGTCGTTATCCCTTCAATCTTGGGACTGAACGTGGTTTCAAGCAACTCGACGCCCTGTTCAGCAGCAGCATCTTCTTGATTGTGGAATGGGAGGGTTTGGCACTGGGGATAGATGGCTTGGAGTTTCTGAATAAAGCGTTCCGGTCGTCGCAACCATTGGATGAATGAGGAGAGCAGACCAGATACCGTCTTCATCGCCGAAATCTCCTCTTTCGTTGCTGGACAATCACCGCCTTTAACTGCTTCATCGCCTCCTTCAGTTCTGCGCTCGACACGGCTTGGTGAGCACTCAAGAGGGCCGGAAGCAGCAGATCCGGCACTCGCTTCGCTTCCACAAGCAGCCGCTCAGGCGGATCGATGCGCAGGACCTCGGCCAGTCTCAGAATCATCTCATCGTCTGGCGGGAGTCCCCGTTCGCCGGATAACAAACGCGAAAGATACGCCGGGGAAATCCCCGTTTCGGCGGCCACAGTCCGTAGACTTAGATTGACCTCTTCCATTCGCTTTTTGACCAGCAGGCGAAACCCCTGAGGGGCTTGGGGAGTCTCTCGATTGAGCTCTGGAGTATTCATGGGGCAGTCTATAGCGGAATTGTTGTCGCACAGTCAACATAAAATCTTTTGACTATCTTGACCATTAGGCAACGAGAGCCTATAGTGCGCTTCACGGAGGCTGCACATGATCAAAAATCACCTGAAAGAATGGCGAGCGCGGCAAGCGCAACGTGGTATTTCCAAGGCCACCCTGGCACGCAGGATACGGGTGAATCGTTCCTACGTCACCAAACTGGAGCAGGGCAAGGCGGTCCCGAGTCTGCAGGTCGCCCTTCTCCTCGCTGAATATTTCGGCTGTACTGTGGATGAACTGTTCGAGTTGCAGACTGAAACAACACTTGAACTTTCTCATGACGATGTGTTGCCCAATGGGCATTTACATGAAGATTGAAGTCCATTTCATCTCCGTCAATTCACACACGCGAGAAGAGCGCAGCTCACGCTTGCAGGCTCTTCTGCTCCAGGGTGCGCGACGACTCACCGGCTTGCCTGTCAGTAGTTCCACGAGTCCTATGGATTCGCTTCCCCCAGCTTTATCGCCACCTCCACCATCTCAGGAGACGTTTCATGGCTGAGGCCTATTCATCCAGATTCGAATCAGGCCCACAAGTCCCTGAATCAGGCGGGCGTCCTGTGAGGCCTGAATGGTCGCGCAAACAAAAGCGTGGATATCAGCGAGTTCGTTCGCTGTTGTGGTTTTGGGAGGCCCATCACTTTCAGGTGTTGTGGGTCACCCTGTCCACCGCAGAAGGTGGTCAGGCCGACAAACTGACCTATCACCACAAGCAACTACGCCAACGCATCGAACGACAGCTCGGCTTTCGAGGCTTGGAGTATTACCAAGTTCGCACGGAAGAAGGTCACGGCGTGCTGCATATCTTTTGGGCTTGGCGAGTCCCCGATGGTGAACGCGCTCGGCGGTTTTGGATCTCCCAAGAATGGCTCTCTGCACAATGGGAAAGCCTCCACGGGGCTCCGGTGGTCTGGATCAAGGCTTACCAACCGGGGCATCGCTCCCGCAACCGCCTCAGCCGATACGTCATCAGCCAATACGTTCAGGATCAATCAGGTTACGTAAATATGTGCTGGTCCTGGAAACGGTCGCTCGGTTTCCCCATGAGTACTCTGTGGGAAGACATGCGCAATCAATGGTCGAGCAGGAATGCCTTTCGTCGCATTCGAGGGGAAAGCGAAATCCCTCGCGTCGTGCTCTTTAAAACCTGGGAGGACCTACTCGCCGGGCATGCCATCTGGTTTGACGGATTCATTCTGCAACTGGTTTTAGGCAAAGGCCTGACTTTTTCGAAACCATGACCGCTCACACCTGCGTTCGAAAAATCGACTCCTTGTTTGGCCCGACCTGCTGCGGACGCCCTGGCCTAGTCTACGATCGAGTCCGAAAGGGTTGGCTCTGCGCGGCACACAGCCAAGAACGTTTGTGCGAGTTTTGCCAGGCGGATCTGATGTGGGGACGTGTCTGTTACCAGAGTGACGGCGTTGCCAGAGAAATCCTACTGTGCTGCGCCTGCGCTGGCCTCACCTTCCGCAAATCCCGACTCTAAACACCCTATCATTCAGTCGCACCCGATAGGCCCTTTCACGCCCTGCGTCTTCCAGGGGTGATAGGGCCTCACTGAACGGCAGCTATCCAATGATGACGGCGATGCGTTAGCTTGGCCGTCCCCTTCGAAAGTCTCCGAAAGGCGAGATGAGCAAGATAGGACTTACTGAACACGGGGATTACTCGAAGAAGAATTCCGCCCAACGAGGCCGCCCGGCCGTTCCGGACCAATGGACCGGACGGCCGGGGGGATCGGGGGCGCAGCCCCCGCTTCACTTGATCTATATGGTCAAAGTAGCATTCATGTCATTTCATTGAACCAGATAGTGCTTCCAGCTCGGCAACCGTTTTGTTATCCTCGCGTGAACAAAAACCCTTGTGGATTTTTACTTGGTTAACGGTGGCAATTGTTATGAGCATTCACATGACTAAATATTTATCAAACCGTCTTATGATTGATTCCTCACCGGATGGAGAAAAATCTTAAATATATGTCATTCGATCAGCACGCTCTTATCCGATCCATTGGAGTAGTCCCTGGTAAATATATGGTGCTTTTGGGTGCTGGGGCGTCAGCCAGCTCGGGAATTCCAACAGCTAACCAATGTATATGGGAGTGGAAAAGGGAAATATTCTTGTCGGCAAACCCGACACTATCCCCCAGCCTTTTTTCTGACATAAGCCTTCCAGCTACCCAAGAGAAGATACAGAAGTGGCTCGACACCCAAGGATGTTACCCTGCGCTAGGCCACGATAGTGAATACGCTTATTACATAGAAAGGTGTTACCCACGAAGTGAGGATCGCACTGCATATTTCAACAATCGCCTTTCTAACGTCGTTCCACAGATGGGGTATAAATTATTGGCAATGTTGCAGAATCGCAACATTCTGCAATGGATTTGGACAACAAACTTTGATGGATTGGTTCGACAGTCAAGAAGTCCCGATCACACAACGCCTTTGAAGGAAATCGGGCTTGATTCAGCAGCACGGATTTGTGAAGTCAGGGACGGGGAAAACCATGGGTATCTGATTGCTTTGCACGGTGATTACAGATACGACCGCATAAAAAATACTTCTGGCGAGACACAAACGTTGCAGACTGAACTTTGTACAGCCCTCATGTCTCGATTGAGAAGCCAACCTATTATTGTATTAGGGTATGGCGGACGAGACGAAAGCATAATGTCTACGTTGGAAGGTGCGTATAGAGGAACTTGCTCGGGCGGGGGAATCTACTGGTGCGTGAAAGGTAACGAGACTGTTTCTCCTCGTATCAGCGGATTAATTGAAATGGCGAGGAAGAACGGATTTTCCGGCAACCTTATCGAAATAGATGGTTTTGATGACTTTATGCTTCGCTTGGGTCGTTACATTTTTCGGACAGGACAAGATGCTGTCGAAGTACAGAATTTGAGCACCGCTGCCGCACCATTGCGTTCCGAATTTCGCTTAACAGGTTACGCAATGGATGATGACTGGATTAAGGGCAACGCCCTGTCAATAGAACTACCCCAAGGAATTTATCAATTCGAAGCGTCCGGCATTAAAGGGTGGCGAGACTTAAGGGCAGCAATTGGCACTGAATCGATCTCGGCTGGTCTGCTAAAAGGGAAAGTTTTAGCAGTAGGAGATGCCACAAAAATATCAGCAGTATTCGCTGGACGTCTCACATCACAACTGGCGCTCTCCCCTCTTCAACCAGCCGAAACAGCTAAAACAGTAGTCGGTGGTATTTTATTAGATGCGCTCCAACTTTCCATCTCGGTTGCTACAGGGTTAGAAAGAACGGGAAAACGCAAACGTATTCTGTGGGATAAATCACGATTTCGGCACACATTATATTCCGGCGTCCGACACCTTGCGTATGAAGCAGTAAAAATAAGTCTGAGTTTCGCCACGGGTAAACAGTTTGTAAATCTGGTACCAGATATCCATGTTGTTCAGGCGAATGGGGAAGAAGCCACTCTTGAAGCGGTAAAGGATATTAAACGGCAGTTATTGGGAGGACAATGGAATAAAGCTTACAATGAAGCTGTAGAAGAATGGTGCGATCGTATTCTTGGTCATGACTCATCTCGAGTGTTTCAATTTCCAGGTGCCCCCTTCGACCCATTCACCTTTAAGGTGTCTCGTCCCCTTCCATATGCGCGCATGCTACTGCGCTCCCAAGTCTCGCGCGCTTGTTCTCCCAAGCGACCAGGTGAGTGCTTTGAAGCTACCATACTTCCAGAGCACCCTTTAGTCTTTGGGACCGAGAAGTCACCTATACCCGGACAAGATGTTCATCCATTGCGCGGCGTTGTTCATTATGGTCCCTATGACCTGGAGCTTACCCGTACCGGTTACTATAGAGAAGTTAAACTTGGAGTTATTTGTCCGCAGGGTTGCGAGCAAGCGCTTAGTTCCTATCTTGCGAAACTCCTGTCGGGCCATTCGGCGGTAGAGTCCAAATCAGAATACCTTTTTCCTTTCCCTGGCTTCCAACAGACATATCGTATTCCACTTCGGATACCAGATCGCGGAGCAAAAGAATGGAGAACCCTCCCGCTTAAATATTCAAACGTGAACCTGCGTGCTGCTCAGACAGAGGTATGCTCCGGAATTACACGAGCCGTGGACAATTTGATTAGCCTTGGCACTACTGATGTGGCGATTATTCTTATTCCTAAAGCTTGGAAGTCCTTCGAGGTTGTAGAGGACGATGGAGTCCACGTAGATCTGCATGACTATATCAAAGCTTATTGCGCCCAAAGAAATGTGCGGACACAGTTCTTAAGAGAGGATACGTTATTTAAACAATATCAGTGCGAGATATTGTGGTGGTTGGCACAGGCTCTTTACGTCAAGTCTGTGAGGACGCCTTTTGTACTTCAAACGAATGATAACGATACTGTTTTTGTCGGAATCGGATATGGCATGACAAAGGGGAAAGAAAAAGGGGTTGTTCTAGGATGCAGCCACATCTATGACGCCGCCGGCCAAGGGCTTCGTTATCATGTAAGTCGAATACAAGACCCAATCTGGATACAGGACAATCCCTTTCTCAAGAAAGACGACGCAATTAGCATTGGCTATCAGGTAAGACAATTGTTTCACCAAACATACCAAAAACTTCCCCATAGAGTTGTAATCCATAAGCGAACACCTTTCGTAGGCTCCGAACAGGAGGGCTTAACGCAATCTCTGAAAGGAGTAGCGGAGGTTGAAATGATTACTGTCGAGGAGGAACCTTCGTGGCGGTTCCTATCTTATGACAAGAGCAAGCAGTCTGTAGATGGGTTTCCCGTCAAACGGAACACCGTTTTGGTTTATGGAAACGATCAGGCTCTTCTTTGGGTACATGGTGCGGTTAAAAACATAAAAGATTACAAGACTTATTTCCAAGGAAAGTCACGGATACCTAGCCCCCTCAGGATCACTCGCTTTGCCGGACAGGCTCCCATTGAAACAGTCGCTCGTGAAATTCTTGGGCTTTCAAAGATGGACTGGAACTCTTGTGACCTTTATGGCCAATTTCCCGCGACTTTGGAAAGTTCATCCGCAATTGCAAAAGTCGGGCAACTAATGTCGCGGTTTGGATCGGAAACCTATGATTACAGATTGTTTATCTAACTGCGAATGTTGAAACTTGATGGGGCCGTGATGGAGCCACATGGTGTAAATCGGAACATTGCCTGAGGTTCTCGGCAGGTCAGGGATTATTGTTGAGGTTATTGATGGAACGTGGCCAAAAAATTCTCACCTTTGCGCGAGCGGTTCAAGCTACCTTCAGTTCCTCAGAGTGGACTGAAATCGGTTATTTAACAGGAACCGATGAATGGATAGACCGTCACCCACGTCTGTTACGAAGCCTCAACTGGGGCGATGACGATTACCGCGGGAATGCATTGGATGCAGTAGCGCACATTCTTAAAAATACAGAAAATCTGCGCATTCTTTTCGAATATGCCCCAATTAATCGTTGGCTCAAAAAAAATGAACCCGGTGCATTTACCGAACTCGAGTCGGAGGTGAGTGGCCTTGAAGTGCCAGATGTTGTTCCAGGCACCGTAACTGATTCCGGATTGGCAGCACTGGCCGATGCTCAAGAGCTACTTAGGACTAGGGGCCCAACAAGTGCGGTTGATCGTCTACATACAGGATTACATGACTTTTTGAAAGCCGCATGCGATCAGGCAGGCATACAATATCCCGCAACTCCAAGCCCGAACCAATTATTAAAAGCTCTCCTAGAGCAACATCCTGCCCTTTCCAATTTGGGTCCCCGTTCTGAGGATATCAAACGTATCCTCAGGACAAGCGGCAGTATTATTGATTCATTCGGAACTCTTCGCAATCAGGCTAGCCTGGCGCATCCTAATCAGGATTTGCTTGATCATGATGAGGCGCTGTTAGTCATTAATATCAGTCGATCTTTGCTTAGATTTTTTGATGCCAAATTTCGATAGTGGCCGCTGGAATTTCTAGTGATGAAAGGAAGTGACGCCTCGGGTCGAGAACCACACTCAGCATTTGGACACTTTCTTCAGACTCACTTTCACTCAAAAACATTCTGAAGCGAAACCACAGCGACATTTAGTTTGTGTCGGAGCAAAATGTTCATATATCAGCATAGAGTGCGCGAAGAGTTCTTGCGATTTAGGGATTATGCCGCCAATCTACGAAACAAATTTCATGCGAAAAATGCTAAAGCAGATGATCTTTTGCTCGATGTCAAAAGTCTGCGAACGCTTTATGAACGTCTTAACGAGATGCTGCCAGATTCCGTCAAAAACAACTCCCATGCCGCCCGGCATATTAAGTTTATGGAATACTGGTTGGGAAAGAATGATCGTCGTTCTTGCGTCAGCGATATTGAAAGTATCTGTGACTACGACATTGAAGATTTAGAGAATGCCTTCCACTCATGGTGCGAGAATCCTGACCATTATGATTTCGAATTAGTGCAATCGATTTCCGATCTTTTGGCCCATCGACAGGTGGATTCAGCGATCCGAAAATCATTTGTGGTGCTCAAGGAGAGGCTCTGCAAAAATTTTGGTGCTTCTAGGGACCTTGATGGGCCAGAACTCGTAAATAAGATCTTTGGCAAGGGTTCAACAATTCAATCATTAAACGAGTCTGAGCGTCAGGCGATGCGCGATTTGCTTGCTGGTCTTTATGGGGTATTCAGAAATCGTTTTGCCCATCGCAACGAAGCCCCATCCTGGAGTGAGGCGGACGCAATCATTTCGATGATCAATAATGTCCTCCAAGAGTTGGGACGGATCAAAGGAGGAGTTTAAGGCACTAACGAGAAGCTGCTTCCACACTCCGTACGGTGACAAGGGATCGCGAGGCCTATCAGGAAACATTTCTAAACATATGGAATTGAAGCGTGCGACTGGAATACGACCCGTGGATGCCGTTCTATTAGGTGGAGGTTAAGTCAGCGGTGCTAGCAAACCTCCCCGAGGGGAGCTTACGTCTCTAGAAGAGCACTAGAAATGGTTACATTTCTCTAATTCATCATGGGCTTGATTGACCCGGGTTCATCATTGACATAATATCGCGCTCAATTGCCCAAACTCGATAAGCCCATACTTTGGTTACGGTCGCTAGGTCGTTTTCATCTTTGGCTTGAGAGGAGGAGGAAACATGCAGCTTTTTACACGTTTGCTACTCTCTTCCGTAGTTGTTGTGGCTATTTGTTCTCACACATTCATTTCTTCGGCTTTGTCTCAGCAGATTTCTTCGCCTACGCAGTCACAAAGTATATTTTTGGACCCGATGGAGCAAATCAGAGCTTACCTGCAGGGAAAGGGATGGACACTCTTTTATGTGCCAAGTAGCAGGTTTATTGCGGGCACTATAATTTCTCCTGCTGGCCAATCAGTAAAGCTCGATCAAAAAAGTTGCTTTCCCAATTTAAGAGTCTTGCCCGCTCAACCAGCAATTCTCCCAGATTTCGAACGCGGACAGGACTTTGAAGCACGAGGAGGTTTTGAGCTTCTACGGATCTTTCTTGGAATCCAAGTCAACTACTCGAATGCCTCGACCGCTCATATAAGATGGAAGAATGTTAAGCACGTTGCGGTAGATTTGATGGATCTTGAAAAACAATACAATAGTAAGTGCAATCGATTTATTAAGTCCCTGGCCACCATTAGACCCATAGTAATCTCCGAACTGTTATCTGCCCAAATTGAGGTTACTTTCAAACATGCGAATGGAACAAAAGCCGAAATCAATGTAGCGAAGATAGAGGGACTAGCTTCCGATCTAACAGGTAATGCGCAGTACGATGTAACGGATGGTTCGACAGTGGCCTCCCAAGAAAATATTGCTTTTGCTTTTAAGGGAACTAGCATAGATCAAGAGTTTAAGTTCAGTTCCGTTACACCGGAAGATTCTGCTCCTGATTACCTCGCCGTGTGGATGGATAATATAGAACGATCAGGGACTGTGGCTGAACTGAGAGACCCAATCATTGAGCAAATACTCCGCGGACACTACCCTGAAGGACGTATATAATGGGATACTAGGAGGCTATTGTTTAACAGGAAACGTTTCTAGACATATGGAATTGTAGCGTGCGACTGGAATAAGGCCCGTGGAGCCAATCTAGAAATACACAGGGGGCTCTCGGCAACATACCGAGAGCCCCCTTTTTGGACCAGCAACCAACCTTTTTCTTTTGCTTTTGATCCTCTCCAGGACTGCCCTGAACCTGGATGCCTATTGCCCAATCGAGCGTGCAGCGATTCCACTTTTCAGCACGATTTCGCAGATATGGTCCAGGCGTTCAATATGCTCATAGGCCGCCCATGGGTCTGTATCCACGGCACACACGCCGTGATTCGTTTGCCCCACGATGTCGAAATCCAAACTCCCATCGGACCTGAGACCTAAGCATTCTGCTGTCACATCGGCCAAATCACGAGACAACGCAGGCAATGCAGGAACCGTGCGTCCGACACGGGTGTACCGAGAAATTTCCGGAAACTCGGCACTCATCTGCTGTAAATTAATGCCCGCATACATGGCGGCCACGATATGGGTCGCATGAACATGGACAACCGTGCGCGTTTTCCTTGTATCCCGCTGAAGATTCCAATGCATCCAGAGCTCGCCGGAAGGCTGTTGCCCCTCACGCACTTTAGGGACTAGCAATCCGGTGGCCGGATCGGCAATCACCTCCAACCGCACAACGTGCTCGGGATGGACAATGGTCTTCCGCCATCCGGACGGCGTGATATAGAGATATTTCCCATCCCGCTTTCGCATGCTGATGTTCCCATCTCGAGTTGTAATCCACCCTCGCTCGTACACTCGCCGCATCACATCGCCGATCGCCGTCAGCATACCTGCCTCCTGTAAAAGCGTCTCTCCAGCATTTGTTATCGGCTAGCCACCGAAAACCCTTAAGGCCGCGGTAACCGGTGATCGCCACAAGACAACCATTTGCAGTGGGCAGCACCATCCCCATTTGTTTATGATGGCGTTGGCATGCGTTCTTTAGATGAATTCAGCCCTCCCGTGTTGCTCCGTAATCCTCACTTGATGACGTTGGTGCCTCGGTACTGGCCTCGACGTCACTGGGCGCAAGGCCTTCCGCAGACCACGCGCGTGTTCACCACTGCGCCGGACACTCAGCTTCTCGGAATGTGTCACTGGCAAGACAATCCCACTGCTACCTCAACGGTCTTGTTGGTTCACGGATTGGAGGGCTCCGCGGAGTCACACTACATGCGCGGCATGGCCGCCAAAGCGTTCCGGGCTGGATATAACGTGGTTCGCATGAACCAACGTACCTGCGGCGGAACCGATCACCTGACACCGACGCTCTACAACAGCGGGCTCAGCGCCGACTACTTGGCAATTCTTCGCGAATTGATCGACACGGATCGCCTGCCACGCATCTGGCTCGTAGGATATTCAATGGGCGGCAATCTGCTCCTCAAGGCGGCGGGGGAAATCGGACGATCGGCATCAGCGTTGGCTGGAGTCGTGGCTGTAAGCCCCAATATCGATCCCACGCAATGCGTGGCGGCCCTAGAGTCACCTAGGAACTGGCTTTATCATTCGCACTTTCTTGCAAGCCTGAAAGCACGCTTGCGTCGTAAGGCAACGTTGTTTCCTGGACGATGGGACGTCTCCCCGCTGCGGGAGATCAAGACCATCTCGCAATTCGATGAGATATACACGGCTCGCGATGGAGGTTATCGGAATGCCGCCGATTACTATGATCGTGCGGGGGCCCGTCACGTCATGCACAATGTCGCGGTTCCCACCCTGATCATGTCCGCCCAGGATGACCCATTCATACCGCCCCCCATATTCGACACGCCTGGCATCCGCGGCAATAAGTACGTCACGACGGCGATGCTCCGGTTTGGGGGGCACTGTGGGTTTTTTCAAAAACACACCCAGGAAGAAGATCGATTCTGGGCGGAAAATAGAATCGTCGAGTGGCTAGACTTGCACGGCTAAACCGTTCGACACAGAATGTGTGCTTGGCCGCCACGTTCAAGCAGACGTGCTGCCAGCCTCACCATTGCGCAGCGCACCGCATCAGGTATCGGAAACGAGCCGGCCCCTTCAGGTTCTGGCCTTGACTGTCGGGCCAGGCTTGCCGAATTGTTCATCAAGCCCCAAGTGAGGTCTGGCCAGGAATGATCCCGCCAGCTTTCGGCCATCATCATACGCGGGCTGTGCAGCCTGCCACTCGGCCAGCGGCGGATTCACGGGGAGATTCACCATGAACTTCGTTCCATGCCCCAGCTCACTCAGCACCTCCACGTACCCACCATGCTCTTGCACAATTTGGTGGGCAATCGTCAGGCCGAGACCGGTCCCCTCACGCTCGCCGCTCTCGTGCTTGGTCGTATAAAACGGATCAAAAATGTGATCAAGATCCTGAGGCTCGATTCCAGGCCCGCTGTCTTCTACTTCAATCTGCACCCACGGCTCGTTCGCCGGCTTGACCAACCTCCTCGTTCGCACCGACAGTCGGCCCCCCTGCTCACTGCCGATGGCTTCCATGGCGTTAATGAACAAATTCAGCAGCACCTGTTTGATTTGCTGCCGGTCCAGTTTGACATACGGCAGATCGGCCTCGAGCTCCTTCTGAATCGTAATGGCTTTGCTGCTGGCCTTCACCTCGATAAAATACAGACAGGAGGACACCACGTCATTGAGATTCTCCTGCGTCAGCTTCGGCGTCATGTAGCGGGCGTAGTCCAGAATTTCATGCACCAATCGTTCAATCCGCTCCACGTCTTCACACACCACCTGACTGAATTGTTCCATAAACTCCACGTCGTCCCGTCGATCCGGCGCCAGTTGCACGAACGTCTTAATCGAGGTTAACGGGTTTCGAATTTCATGGGCGAACCCCCCGGCCATGGTCTCCAGCGACCGCAGCCGGTCTGTACGACGCATCAACAATTGCGAACGCCGGAGGTCCTCGTACAGCAAGGCGTTGTCGATCGCTATCGCGGCATGTTGCGCCAGGGTTTTGAGCAGCGCCAGCTCTTCGGTGGAATACATTCCATGATTCGCACGGCGCCCCAAATTGCAGAATCCGACGAGCCGCTCCTTGCTGACCAGGGGAATACACACCTCCGACTCCAACCCCTTCAAGGTATCCAACAGGCCCAGGTGGTCGGTATCGGCCTTGTCATATTCGATTTCTTCCCGGACCAGCGCCGTCTCCGTCCGGAGCAACACGCGCGGGAATTCACTCTCCATTTTAATGGGAGGCACTGCGACATCACGAGTCACAAATCCATAGGACGCGGTCAGACTGTAGACACCTTGCTCCTTATCGAGCACATACACCGACGCGGTCTTGATGTTCATGACGCGGGCGAGTGTTTGCACCAATTCCTTCGTGAGCGACTTCAGTTCCAGAATCGCCACCAGAGATCGGGAGAATTGCACCAACGTATCGTAGGCGTCATACCGTTCCCGAAAGAGCGTCTGTCCGATCGCACGCTCCACCCCTTTCTGAAGGTTCGCCAAACCGCTGGATACGATGACAAACAATCCGAACAGCACGCCGGCGAGTAAATAGTGGAACGTGCCGGTGAAAATTCGAATGACGAGTAAAATCATCATGTAGGCGGGAATGAGCCCCATCAATTTGATCGACAGCATGACCTTGGGACGGCTCGGGACGAACGAGATGTCCATGAGGTCGTATCGAGCAATCGCATACGCCACAACCGTCACCGACAACCCCGCGAGCAAATACCCCACCGGATAGAAATTCACGCCGTAGTTCTGAAGAAAATCCAACGAGGCGAGAAATCCCAATGCCAAGGCGACGAAGGTATATTTGAGTTGCGCGCCAAGGAGCGGGGTAGAGGCGAGATGGAATCGGTAGCCTTGATACAGCCGGTAGGCAGCGAGACCGCCCCCCGTGACCACATAGGCTACCAGCCATGGATGGAGGACGCCGGCTTTTGGATACCGCCCCCACTGATAAAGATACTGGCCATCTACCAGATACGGCGTGAACAGCAGGCCCCAGAACAGCGCTCCGACCAGATAGTTCCAGAGAATGAACCGATCCTGCACCGCCCCCCAGGCGAGCCGCTGCGCGAAGTGATAGGTCAAGGCGGGCAGAAACACGACTCCTGTATAGATCACCCGCACCCAGAACAGCGCCTCATCCTCGCGGGACGCCGAGAACAGCATGAAACAGCCGAACAACCACAGGCAGGCCGCCCCACACACTGCACTGAAGACCGTATTGGAAGACGAGCGAGGATTGTTGCTCAGGACCCAAAACGCACAAATCAGAAATAATGTCCCGGCTAACAGGGGGGGGGTGGATTGCCCCGTAGCACGATTGCTGAGGATGGCCCCGATCGACGTCGCCACGACGATGATCGCCAACACGATGGCATACCCGAGACCTTTGTTCAGCACCACACTGATGTTCATCAGGCGATACCGGACAATCGTATAGGCCATCAACGCAGTGTAGACCGTGATCAGCACCGTGCCGTAGGGCAGGAGAGGAATCCCGTACCAGAGGGGGAAGTTCGTTGCGCCGCCCGCGTAGCCGATGACGCTCGCCACCAGCATGTACGCGTACTGATGACGCCGGATGCCGTTGGCATCCCGCAAGGCCACGCCGACCAGCGAGGTGGCGTAGACGACGTACCAGAGGAAATACAGCAGAAACGGGTGGAAAAACGGGCCCGGCACCGGCCAGAAGGAAAAGGACATCGCCGGACGCACCCCTGCGACAAACCAGGGCGTCGTATCCGCCAGCAGGAAGAGCCCGGCCAAGGCATAGCCGAGCTTCAACGCTCTGGCATGGCGTGCCGTAATGTCGAGAAAGGTGACCGTGTGGTGGAAATACAAGACAGGAATGAGGGACGCGCCCGCCATCACCAGGCGCAACAGGCTGACCGCGAGGTCTTTCGACTCGGTGAGCTGCCAGCCGCAGTAAAAGATGCTCCAGAAGGCAATGCTCAGACAGTACAGCCCGTAGATGCGGTTGCGGGCCGCGGCAGGATCCCGGAAATAGACAAACAGTCCGAGCCCCGTCGCAGCCAGCGCATTCACCAGCGCGCTGAATGCGAGCACTTTCATATCAGGTACTCTGGCATGGCCTGAGTCGAGTCATCATGCGGCAATCGTGACATTGGCCCGGCCCTTGTCGGCCACGGCAATAAGCGCTTGATTCCCGAACGTGGAATACACATGCGGGCGCGACACACCCGCTGCGCGTAAGAGTCCTTCGAATTCAGCCTGGTAGTGGAACTGAAACGTGCCTTCGCCTTCGCGTTCCTTGATTCTACCAGAATTATCAAGGAGACGACGACCTTCCTCGATCTGATCCGGCGTCTGTGCCGTCTCCACAAAATTACGATAGATCGCTGAGAGGTCTGCGTAGGGTTTCAGATTGGAAATCACCAGCCGTCCGTGAGGAGCCAAGACGCGCAGATACTCTCTCAGCGTCGACAACGGATCGCGCACATAGCCGAGCACGAGGTTGCAGACGACACGATCGAAGGACTGGTCCGGAAACGGCAGCGGGCTTTCCAAGTCCGCCTGGCACAGGCGCATCGACATCGGCACATAAGCCCGCAACCCTTCGTAAAATTGTCCCTGCAGCGCCGCGGCCACTTGCTCGAAGTTGACCTGCGCCTGCGACAACGCCGCAGGCACAAAATCGAGTCCCACGTATTCAGGTGAAAGGAAGTTCCCGCGACGCGCATATCGCTGCCGGAACGCCTCATTCAGCTGGAGAAACACGCCGAAGTTGCCGTTCCCGCAACCCGCATCCAGAATCCGTTCTCCCTGGTGACACTCGCCCATTAAACGATAGAGATGATCCATCAGCCGCCAGAAGTCGGCCACATTCGGGATGGTCTGAAAATTGTGCAGATAGTCCTGCCAGAAGGCCACGTGGTCGGACTTTCTCATCGGCCGGCGCGTCTTGCTCCGCTCACGTTCGACCCGATTCTGCGCCCCGATCTCCCGATGCGAGGGTTCCACGATCCGTTCCTGACGCCGCCCCGGCCACAGCTCCTGCTGACAACACAAGGCGATTTGGCGATAGACGGTCCGGGCCTTTCGCGGACTTTCCTGGAGGCGATGCAAGGCACCGGGTACCTCAAAGGAGTGGCGCAGATTCGGACCCATTGCCTCAGCCACGGCAGCGATGGACGCCGGATCGACCCAGGCATCCTGCTCGGCATGGAACAACACGACCGGAGTCCGCAAACGCTCGGCATCGCGCTGTGTCGTAGCGACATCCGCATACCCAGCCTGAACCGCATGCGCAAGCCACCGATCGGCATCGATCGTCAGCCCAAGGATATTCACTACGCCCTTGCGCACACCGCCCAGATGCTCGCCGATCAGATCCTCTTGGTGAACCGCCTGCAACGTATGCCGGACATCCATAATGCCGTTGATCAACATCAGCAAGCGCACGTGGGGGACACGCCCTGTGACCTTGAGAGCCACACGTCCGGCGAGGCTGGTGGCCACAAGACCGATGGGGCGACCAGGCCATTGACCGGCCACATAGTCGAGCACGGTCTCCAAATCAGTCTCCATGTCCTCAAGACGGAATTGCGTGACCAGGCCGTCACTCTCCCCGACATGATTGACATTGTCATATCGCACGACATGAAAGCCGTTGCCCGCGAGGTAATACGCCAGCGGCACATAGTCGCGCTTGCTCTCCCCATATCCGGGAGCCAAGATCACAATCGGCGCATCGTCGACCGAGGCCGTGCGCGAACGGTCATGGCACAGCACGATTCGGTCTCCTGAAGGACGGGCACATTCCGAAAACTCACTGATGACGGAAGGACCTTCCGATCGAGACTCCACGCCTCCGGCTGGGACCTGCGCCAATAGATGTTCGATGACATCTTCGGCCTGCTTCGCAACCGGAAGAAACCGCACTCCCGCCAACACGGTCCGCCCTGCCACCGGCACACACCCCGGGCGCGCATCGGCCGAACCAGGCTTCGTCCAGACGACCTCACCCACCACCGAACAGAGCCCGGACGGCATGACATCCCCGGACATGCCCTGAGGAGCGCTGGCTGATGTCCACCGCAGTTCAAGCTCAGAGCCAAGCACATCCTCGTCGACCGAGAGGCGGACACAGGCGCCGTTCGATGTGAGATCCGTCGTCAATGCCTCGGAACACAGTCGCCCCCCCGCTTGATTTCTAAGGCTGACCTCCGTGCTCAATCCGACGACCACCCGTGGTTGACGTCGCCGTTCGTGGCGAGGACGCTCAGTCCCCCGCACCAGCGCCAAGCGAGCCGGAGCGATCGGTGCGGGGGACGCGCCGGCTTCGATCAAGGCCTCCTCCTGCTCCTGGGCAACCAATACTGCGGTCACACGAAGTTCCTTTATCCCGGTATGCCCCTCGCTCAGCAATCCCGCCAACACCCGCTCGTCGGCGGCGCTCAGATGAATAAACTGGATGGCCAAGGTCATCTTGGCGCGCACCGTCCCCAACCCGGGCGCATCTTCGGAGGCGCGGATACCGCAGACCATGCCCACACTCTCGACCCCGGCGGCTTCCCGGCCGAGGCTCAGCATCATCTGCTGATTGAGCATCGCGGGAATCTCCGAGGCAAACTCCATCGAGAGTCCACCGAGGCTGATGCTCCTCGTCGTCCCCTTCCACATCTGTCCTTGGAATCGAAGCTGGGTAGGCACACGAAGCGTCAGACGGCGCGAAGCACGTCGCTCAGCGATGGAGAGCGACCAGGCCTCACTCGTTTTTTTCCTCTCAGGGGCCGGAACGATTTGGCCATCCTCAGGCCCGCAAGGGCCGATCACAACTTGTTCACAATTACGCGTCGCGACCTGATTCGACATACATCCTCCCCGGAAAGATTGAGCGCTGGTCCATCCATCGCCTGGTGATGCAGGCTGAGTGATCATCATCGCCCGTTTACGCATTGAGCTCCGGGCGAGGCTGGACTCTTGCAAGCGCACGAACGATTCCAGAGAGACAGGGTGATGTCGAGCAATGAAAGCGGGGAAGGGTCAGCGGCACGCACAGCCTCAGTGTCGGCACACAGCGACCACTCAAAGTGGCGTAGATTCGAAGGTTATTCTAGGGAATTAGACATATTTGTCAACTCATCCGGCGGAAAACGTTCTGCAGGCTACTACAAATAACCTAGTTGTTCCCTACAGGGCCGTCCGCCTGTACCGTTGTCGGCTTTCGCGCCGTTCACACCATCTCCGCCAGTCAGCCCACTGACGTGTGTCACGATCCTGACACACATGGCGGCACATCGGTCGTCTCATCCCCCGCCGATTCCCGCTGAGTTCATGGGGAAAGACAGACGAGTCTCGCCGACTGCAGCAGGAACCCACGCTGGTTGCTTTGAGCCTGTGGTTGTGCTACCCACTGTGCCTGACTTCTACCTTATGTCCACCATCATGCGGCCTTCACGCTTCAGGCGTCATGCGACGCTCGTGATCCTCCTGGCTACCGGCCTCCAGCTCGGCTGCCAGGGCGCCCTGCCGGTCACCGATGGATTTCCCCGCCAACAAGGCCTCCGAGGCAAGTCCAAACACGAGGTGGTGGCCTGTGCGGGAACTCCGCTGCAGGAGCGTGAAGAAGGACCCCTCACCACCCTCCGATACTATAAGGAAGCACCGCTCTTGGAAGAGTCCATGGTGAGCTCCAAGAGCAGCCGTCCGACCGTGCATCATGGCTGTTGGGCGACCGTCCTTCTGCAGAATCAGCGAGTCGACCAGGTCCGCTACCGCTTCGTGCCGAGTTCAGTCGATGCCTCAAACGATTGCGAAGCGATCTTCGCCAACTGTCCCTGATGATGCAGCGTCAACACCAGAGGCGGCGTCTTCTCTGGTCGGTACTCCTGACCTGCTGCCTCCCATTCCTGACCTATGGACCACCACCTGCCCATGGACTCGAAAAGTATGGTCGACCGCTCCCGTCCATGGACGAACCGAACCACGAAGCCAGGGAGGAAGAGGAAACGCTCTTCGGCGGATACCTGCTGACGGGTGCCTTCGTCAAAAACCCCAGCTTTGCCGCCAGACCGGACAATACGGGCCTCGTGGGAATGCGCCACATGCTGCATCTCGAAACCGATCTCTACAAACAATACCTCACGTTTTACACGGATCAGAACTTTTTCTCCGACCGCACCGACGGCTGGATCACGCTGTCGGAATGGGATGCCACGTTTGCCTTCACGGGGGTCATCGACCGGTTCAACTGGCGCCTGCAATACGAGCGTGATGCCCCCCTCGACCGCCGCGGCCTCAAGCAGGCGTATGCGGACGCGCTGGTGACCGCGCGCTATCAGGCCACCCAGGATTCCACCTGGTGGCGCCGCACGTTTCCCAATCAGAACCTCACGGCCTACGCCGGAGCCGGCTGGCTGTTTCACAACAGTCAGTACTTTGCCCGCCCGAACAACACCGGTCGTGCCCTGTTCCGCTACGTTGCCCATGCCGACCTGGATCTATACAAGAACAGGCTCGTGCTCTATGCCGACACGAACCTCTTTACCGACCGGGAAGCGAGCAATACCCTGAACCCGACGGAACTCGACTGGATCGTCGGCATTGCCGTGCGTTGGAGGGACACGGAGCTGGCCTTCTATCGGGAAGAAGACCGGCCGTTGGATCAATCCGGTCTCGTCCAAAAATATTATGCGGTGCAACTGCGATTTGCGTTCGATGTGTCCAAGGGGGCGATGGAACGGGTGGGTCTCAGGAGGTAAGGTACGGGAGGAACCATCGCGCGCGCTGACTTACGGCATGCAGGGGCACAGCCCTTCAAGACGATCCAGCCGCCGTTCCTCCCGCATCGTGTGGGTCCGGCAACACCGCTCGCCCGGCAAGATGGCTGCGCACATCCTGCACATAGGTCCTGAACGGATCGGCCATAAAGAAGGGCACGGCACCCCGCAACTTAAAATTCGACCAGTTAATAATGTAGTCGTACGACGCGTGGTCGTCATATTCATGCGGGGGCTCCTGTTCCGGTTCGGCCCCGCCGCCGGCCAAGAGGTGACGGATCAACTCCCCGCGGCCGAACGCGCGAGTGTTTCGAGGCGGATGCTCCTGCGCGAGTTGGACGACCTTCTCCGTCGTCAACCGTGGCGCGCGCCCCTCCTCTTCAAGCCCGTAACAGAGCCCCCGCTCCGGATGCAGATTGTGGTATTCGAGATCGAGACTCTTCAACATGGGATCATCCCAGGCGACCTGCTCCGCGTCCCGATAGGTGTCCAGCAACCACAACTTCGAGGCCCAATCGATCCGACCCACCAGCGTCTCGTATCCGCGTCGCAAATCGGCCAGCACCGATTCCCACTGAGCGAGCACCCAATCTGTTTCTTCATCCTGCCCCTGACAATGGCGTTGCGCCGCGGCAAGAAATTGCTCCTGCACATCGATGGCGGAGATGGACTGCCCCGACTCCAGTCGCACGATCCATCGGCGCTCAGGATCACGTGAAATGTCCTGCAAGGCCTCAACCGGCTCGCTGATCCCGAGTCCGCGTGGCGCCTGCCCGGCTTCGATCAGTTGCAACACCAATCCCGTGGTTCCCATCTTCAACGCCGTGGCATACTCGGCCATGTTCGAATCGCCGCACAACAGGTGAATGCGTCGATACTGATTGGGGTCGGCCAACGGTTCGTCCCGTGTGTTCACAATCGCCCGGTTGTGCTGCACCCATTCGAAGAAATCGTTCACGATGTAATCGGCCCGTTGGGAGATCTGAAACGGGACGATGGACCGGTCTTGAGCATCCCGCAGCCCCGGCCGATGCAAAATGAGCCCGCCGACCTGCACCCACTCATTGGGATCACTGGCACAGCCGATCCGCCCGGCGCCGGTAAAAATCTGTCTGGTCACTAAGAATGTGACCAACGGCCCAAGCCCGCGCCGGGAGAAGGGAAACTGACGACTCACCAGATAGTTCTCATGCGAGCCGAATGTTGCGTCGGTTTCGTGGTCGATATTGTTCTTGATCAGGGATACCGTAGCGTCCAAACCCAAGGCGGTGATGGTTTGCTGAATGATCCGATCGCCGGCTCGATCCGACGCCACTAGATCCGCCAGCGTGGTGCATTCCGGCGACGCATATTCCAGATGCCCCATGTCGATATAGAGCCGCCCGGCATTGGTCAAAAACCCGCCGTTGCCAGGCGGTTCATCGTGACCGCGATGATGGAGATCGAGCAGCCCCCGCCGATCCACATGAAAAATGTGATCGCGAATCCGTTGGGCGACCCACGAGGGAGAGTACTCAGGCCGATCCTGGTTCACCAGGAGGCCATACTCTGTTTCGAGTCCGAAAATACGATTCAACATAATAACCGATATAACCGATCAGGCAGGGCTCCCGGCCCTGATGCCGGACGGCAACAAGCCCCCCAACTCGTCGGGACGGAGCGCGCGGTATTTCGACGAACCGGGCCCACTACGCTCAAGGAGAATACATTCTAAGGATTTCTCGGTCGCGATCTGCTGCACATGGGCCAGCAACGAGGCCTTGTCCGGAAAGGTCGACGCGTCACTCGCCGCGGTCTCCACCGACCTGGGACCTGGTGGCTCTTCCGCTTCTGCAGCACCAGCGGCAACTTGCGCCAGAGAACCGACGGCCCACGCACAGAGCGCCGTCTCAACCGCCTGCTTCAACGGGGCCTGCTCGAAGCCGGCTTGTGCATCCAGGTATCGCCCCATTTGCGCCTGGACGGCGGCGGTGGCACCCAACGCCGCCCAGCGACGACTCTCCTCAAACGTACCGTCGTAGTTGATGGTCAGGAACAGGTCACGCTCCGGCCTGGTCCCCAACTCAGCGAGAAGAATCTTCACGATAAATGGCGCCTTGTAGATTTCCTCGAAGGCCTGTTTAATGGCAGGGGCCAGCCCGTACTTCATCAATCGAGCGCCGGTCACATCGGATGGGGAGCGGTTGAATCCCTCGATGTGCGCCATCTCCAGCAGGGAGAACCGCAATTTCTCCAGATCGGCCGGATGCCCCATGCCGCCAAGGGCAATGCGATCGTAGATTTCATACAACTTGGGCGTGCCACGGCTCGCCGTCAGCATCAGAATACCGTCGGCATAGGCACAGGCCATGACCGGCGCGCCTTTCGTAAACTGCTCATCGAGATACTGCCGTCGGTTACCGACCGCCTCGATCCATCGATAGGGTTCTTCGTACATCAGATGTCACCTTTATCAATCGGCACGCCGGTGCCGTCGCGCTGGATGAACCTCGCAGTTTACCGCGCGCGCACCACGTCCTGTTCGTAGAGTCGTTTCAACTCGCCATCCGCAACCACACGGACACCGGCCTCGGTGATCAACTTAACCACCGGATAGAGGTTGAGTTCCCGATTGACCCCGCCTGTTGCCGAGTCGAACTCCGCGGCGCTGGAGAGCAAGCGTAACGCCTGCACCGTCGCCTGTTCTTCCGGCAAGGCCGCCAGTGGCTGCGGGCCCCAGGTGTTCTGGTAGTGCAGGATGCCACGGATCGTCGGTGAGCCGGACCCGGACACCGCATACTCCACGGCTTCGAACTCGGCGCCGAGAATGTCGTAGAAATAAATCTTGGCCGCGCCCTGCTCATGGTCATACCCCGCGAAGACGGGCACGACGGCCCCGGTGCCCGCCAACGCGGCCGGCACATTTTCCTTGAGCAACTTGGAGACGGCGCGAAGCTTGCCCTCAAAGCTCAACTCCTGCAGCTGCGTGCGCCGGTAGTATTTGAAGGAATGCTCCAGCACACGCACCATCTCATAAGCCGTGGCCGGAACGCCGGCAATAGCCATGACACTGTATCGATCGATCTCCAACACCTTATCGGTGCGGTCGTACATCACCATGTTACCGGCGGTCGCCCGGCGATCCCCTGCGACCAACACCCCGTCGCGATACTTCAGCGCAAGAATCGTCGTGGCAGTCGGCACCTCAATGCCGGCGGCGGCCGCCACCGGATTGCCGAACTGATAGCCCTGCTCCTTCAGCAGCTGAAAAAAATCCCCCTGCATCCCCATCGCTCTATCCTTTCCGACTCGTTCGCTCCCGTCATGTCTGGCGGACACGGAGATCAGGGCTTTCCTGCGCCCGTCCAACGAAGGCCTTCCGAGGCCGTGCATTGCGCGAGCACAAGCCCTGACTCGGCAGCCGGGCTCACTCTCCTGTCCGTTGCCGATATCGTTCCGCCTGCTTCGGATCCACCTTGCGCATCCGCTTCAAGAGGTTGTCCTTATCCGGCGAGCCGGTGTCCGGGCGTCTCGGCCCCCCGCCTTCCTCCGACGGGGTCGGAGATGTCGGCATCGGATCGCCGGGCGCTTCACGACGCTCCGGCATCAACAGATATCGCATGGTTATGATTCCTTTCGTTTCGTCCAGGCAGCCAGGGCGTCGGCCGGCGAGGCCGCGGATTCCAACAGCGCCGCACAGGCCCGCACGGCTTCCGGCTCAAACAGGTCGCCCATCTCCAACGTGCGCGATCGCAGGCCTCCGCTGAACTGGACCCGCTCCCACTGCATGCCGCTGATCTCTGTCGAGAACCGTCTGACACACAATCCACGCAACCCTCCGCGGGTATCCGCAGGTCCGGCAACCGACGCCTCCGCGATGTCGCGCTCGGTCGTCAGGCGCCAGGTTTTTCCTTCCGCTTCGAGCCCCAGAAACAATCCACGCTCGGGGTTCACATTATGATATTCCAGATCCAAGCTGGCGAGCCATGGATCCTCCCAAGTCAACCGCTCTTCGCGCATGAACGTCTCCAACAACCACTGTTTGGTCACCCAATCCAGCTTGCCGACCAATTGGGCGCGATCCTGTTTCAGCAGTCGGAGCGTCTCATGCCATTCGCGCAAGACCCAGTCCGCATCGGGATCACTGCCTCCGCACACCCGGCTGGCCGCATTCCAATATTCTTCCTGCATGGCCAAGCCCGACCACGCCCGCCCATCCTTGAGTCGCACCGTCGCCTTCAGCTCTGGATCGCGCGACAGTTGCTTGATCGCCGCCACCGGTTGTGCCAACTCCATGGTCGGAGCCGCGCCGCGCCGGAGCAGATCGAGCACCAGCCTGGTGGTGCCGACCTTGAGAGCGGTCGCATATTCACACATGTTGGCGTCCCCGAGGATCAGATGCAGGCGCCGGTACTTGGTCCGATCGGCGTGAGGTTCGTCGCGTGTGTTGAGGATGGGACGATTGTGCATCGTGTCCACCCCCAATTCCGCTTCCATGAAGTCGGCCCGTTGCGAGAGTTGGAAAGAACCAGGCACATGCCCGGACTCCTGCGCTTCCATCCCGACCTTCCCGGCCCCGGCCAACAATTGCCGGCTCACCAGAAACGGCATCAGCCCGCTCACCAGCTGAGGAAAGGGCAACGAGCGCGGCACCAGATAGTTGTCATGGCACCCATAACTGTGGCCGTGAAAATCCGTATTGTTTTTATAGAGCTGGACGTGCGCGCCGCCGAGCTGTGCGTTGCGGCGGTCCGCCGCCCGCTGCACAATACGCTCGCCGGCCCGGTCGTGGGCCAGCAGATCCTTGAGCGTGCGACATTCCGGGGTGGAATACTCGGGGTGGGTATGGTCGTTGTAAAAGCGGGCGCCGTTCGGCAGCACCAGGTCGCTTTTCATCTCGTGAAACGAGTAGGGCCGGTGGGCGTCCAGCTTGGCGAAGTCATCCTCTTCCTTATCCTGCTGCAGACCGGAGACCCTGAACCCACGCGCATCTTCATGCGGATCTTCGCCCCGGTAGTCCCACCGCCGTTCAAAGGTCTCAGACAGATGCGCACGCACCAACTCCATCGACTCTTCGACCGGATCCACCGCGTCGAGGTCTTCTCTGGTAATGCCGTACTCCGTTTCAATGCCGAAGAGGTGCATAGTCCGTTAGATAATCTGATTCACCAACCGCTCTTCAGAAGGCCGGCCGCGCCGGAAGGACGACACCCCGACCACCTGCTCCGGATGGTGATCCAGCAATTTCAACCATTCCTCTGCCGCATCGTCAGGAGGCAGCATCTCCCCTTCACGATATTCCTCCTGCACCGCATCGAGCAGATCCTGCGCACGGATGCCGTCACCGGATGGCGCGGCAGCCTCCGCAACCGCTCGTTCAATCGCCTTCTCCTTCGCCCGCTGCACGATCGAGGAAAGAATCGCGCCGCTGACCAAATCGCCCCGGTACAGCACTTTGTTCTGCCCGTTCCGGAGCCGAATCGATAACACGCGATTCTGGTCGCCACGGGAGAAGAGATGGTCCACCACCTGTTCGATGACCGCACGACGGGCAACGGCATGATCCTGGTGGTGCCGATCCAGCAGCGCCTGATCAAGCGGCAGCGCCGCGGTGAGATAGACCGACAGAATTTCCACGGCCGCGTCGCGGTTCGGACGCGCCACCTTGATCTTCCGATCGATACGGCCCGGCCGCAGGATCGCCGGATCGATCAAATCCGGCCGGTTCGACGCCAGAATGATCACCACATCCTGCAGCGATTCAATCCCATCCATTTCGGCGCAAAACATCGGCACGAGGGTGTTGTTGATATTGAACGATCGCATCGACCGTCTGGTCCCCAACACCGACTCCGCCTCGTCGATAAAAATAAACGGTAACGCTCCCTCTTTGCGCCTGGCGCGCGCCTTCGCAAACAGATCGCGCACGATCCGCTCCGATTCGCCCAGCCACATGTTCAAGATTTCCGGGCCCTTGATGTGCAAGAACGCGCCGCTCGTGACAGGGGGGTTCTTCGCCTTGCCTTCAGCCCCGGACTGCCCCTGCGACTCCCGCACCAATTGTGACAGGCTGGCCGCCGCCGCCTGGCCGATCAGCGTCTTCCCGCATCCCGGGGGCCCGTACAGGAGAAACCCCTTCGGCTGCGTAAACTGGTACTTCGAAAACGTATCGGCATGCAGCAACGGATATTCAATCGCTTTACGAATGGCCTCGATCGCCTGATGTTGGCCGCCGATCTGTTCCCAGGTCACGCTCGGCACTTCATCCAGCAGATGCGCGCGGGCCTGCCGGTTTTCGAATTTTTCGATGGCAATGCGGTGCGTCGGCTCGACTCGAACCTCATCGCCCGGCTTGAGATCCGCCTCCAGCAAATCGCTCGAGCGCTGCAGAATCAGCGCCTGCCGGCCCATCTCCTGCTCGAAACGAATCCGACCGTCCGGCAGGAGCTCGGCGACTTTCAACACCGGCCCATTCCGGTCGTACCCGAGCGCCTTAATCACCGTATAGGCCTCGTTGACCAGGATCTGCGTGCCGATCTTCAGGTCCTCCACCGACAGCCGGGGATCGGTATTGGCGTAATATTCCGCTCCGCCGACCACGATTCGGGCCACCCCCTCCCCCGGCAACTCCACGAGAAGGCCCACGCGATTGGCAGGCGCCGTCAATTTGGCAACGACCTCGTTCAGTTTCTTCAACTCACCATCACGACGGTCGTGCGTCACCGATTGCGCCATCACCACATGCCGCAATCGGTAGAGGAGCTTTTGGCGGGAATCGCCCTCGGGACATGCGGCCAGACATTCATCTATCAGTTCGATCGGATCGGCCGACGCCGAGGCATCACGGGGCGGCGATTGATGCCCCCCGGCGGCAGGCTGATCCGGATTGCGATGGTCACTCATACTCTTCCTCCGGCTGGTTCAACTCCGGTCATCCTAACAGGTTGTTGAGAAGCTGCGCCAGCGACAGACCAGCCTCTCTTCCATCGAGTGCGGGAACCGGGTGAGACGCCCGCCGTTCAATTCACAGCCTGCAAGGTCACCGTCGCCTGCAGGCGCCGATTGCCGCGCGCATATTCGATCGTGACCTGATCGCCGACCTTATGTTGCTCCATCGCATCCATCAGCTCCTCGACGGTCTCCACCGGCTTGCCGTCCAGGGCCAGAAGAATATCGCCCAGTTCGACGCGCCCGCCCATGGTTTCCCGCGCACCGCGCAACCCCACACGCTCCGCGGCGCTCCCGCGGCCCACCTTCCCGATAATCACGCCCTTGACGCCCCACCGTCTCGCCATCGCGTCGGGAACCAGGGAAATACCCAACCCGGGCCTGATCAGTTTGCCATGTTTGATCAGCTCCGGCACGATGCGATTGACCGTATCGACCGGCACCGCAAACCCGATCCCGGCAAACGCGCCGCTGGGACTGACGATTTGAGTATTCACGCCGATCAGTCGTCCGGCGCTGTCCAGCAGCGGCCCGCCGGAGTTGCCCGGGTTGATGGCGGCATCGGTCTGGATCACCCCTTCAATGGTGCGGTTGCTCATCGATTTGATGGTCCGTCCCAACGCACTCACCACCCCGGTGGTCAGGGTATGGTCGAGACCGAAGGGATTGCCGATCGCTAAGACTTTCTGCCCGACCCGCAACGCCTGAGAGCTGCCGATCGTCACCGGCGGAAGCGCCGACTCCGGCGCCTGGATCTGCAGCACGGCGATGTCGTGGTCCGGATCGACACCGACGACCTTCGCCTTGGTTTCCGTTCGATCCGCCAAGGTCACCGTGATCGAATCAGCGCCGTAGATCACGTGATAGTTGGTCACGATGTGCCCCTGTCGGTTCCAGACGAAACCTGTCCCGGACCCTTGTGGCACCTCAAACACGTTGAACGACCAGGGATCGCGTTGCATGGCCGTGTTGGCAATGAAGACGACCGATCGAGCCGCCCGGTCGAAGACGGCAATGGTGGCCTGCTCCTCCGCACTGAGCTCGGTCGGAGCCACCGATTGCGACGCCAGGAGTCCGTTCGGTTCCCCGGCATGGACCCGTGTGGACGGCACGCACAACGTCGTCAGCATGCCGGCGAACACACCCAACCCCACCCATCGCCCGGCGCCCCACCCTGTGAGCCGCGCGGCGCGCCTCGCTTTCACCATCATCTATTCACCAATGACCTGCAGCACCAGTTCTCTGGTCCGCGCGCGGGTGTCGAAGTCCAACACCACCACTTGCTGCCATGTCCCCAGCACCATGGCCCCGTCATTGAACGGAATGGTGAGGGACTGACCCTGCAACTGCCCGCGCAAGTGGCTATGACCATTGTCCTCTCCCGCATTTCGCTCATTGTGCTGCCACGTCGGGTCGGCCGGAATCAACCGTTCCCATATCGTTTTCGTATCGGCTCGAATGCCGGGCTCATCCTCGATGATCAGGACGGAGGCGGTCGTGTGCCTGACGAAAATCGTGAGAACCCCCGCGCGCAGCTGCGTTGCTTTCAGCGCCGCTCGCAACCGGTCGGTAATGTTTTCCACCTGGCAATGGCCCTGCATCGAGACTCGCAACGACACGGACTTAACCGCCATCGAATGACTCCTTATCGGTACGGCGCAAATAGGCCCGCTCGCGCGCGGTGAGCGCCCGGCCCCTGGCCTGTGCCAACACCGCGTCGAACACACCCTCCGCCGCAAGATCGTGCAGCGCCCGCACCACCGGCGGGCTGAGGATCTGTTCCTGCTGCAACCGGTGCAGATAGGCAAACGCCTCGGACAGCTCTTCGCGCCGCCGCGCGTAATAGTCGCGCCCCCGGCGTTGATTGCTGTATGCCTCGAACTGTTCGCAGGCGACCAGGATCTCCGCCAGCTGCCGCACCCAGGATTGCGCGCCCTCCAACTTTTCAGGGTAGTAGTAGTACAGCATGACCCGGCCCATCCACGGCGCCCAGGCCACCCCGAGTTCACGCAACACCGGCTTCACGGCCCGCAGCCGCGCGGCCAGCCTACGCGCATACCCCAACCGCATCTCCACCTGCTCGCAGGCCCACGAATCGAGCGCGATGCCGTCCTCCTCCATGGCCGTGCGATAGCGAGCGACAAACGCCTCGGTCTCGCGTCCATACCGGGTTTCCGGATGGACGGCTCTCCATTCACGGGGTCTGGTCGGAATGCCGTGGGCGCGGGCCCAGGACCAGATGCGACCGAAGAGGCGCCGGTCAAGTCCGGCGCGTCCCAAATCGTGGAGGAGACACGCGATCTGATACTGCCTCACGCGGGCGAATGGATGCCCCAATCGCTCAGCCACCGCCGCGCACATGCGGGCCGTTCTTACCGCATGGGGACAGTCGTAGCCCTTGATCGTTCGTCCGGGGCGGCGCGGGTCGGGGTAGTCGTAGAGTCGCAGCAACTGAGAGACAAGCGTCCGCGGCACAAGCAGCGGAGGGAGGGTGAGACGTGAGTTGGCCATGCAGGTGTGGGACCGCGAGATCGACACGTTAGCGCTCGGCAGAATATCGTTCACCAAAAGAAGGTGTCAAGCAGACCGCCGCGCAGGCAGAGGATTTCCTCGCACTGGCGGTGAGGCTTTGCTATTCTGGCTTCGAGGCCGATCGACCAGGGGAGGACACCATGCGGATGAGTCGAACCATGCACATCCTGGCCTGCAGCACGAGTCTGTTGTTGGCGGCCACCATCGCCCCCGCGTTCGCGCTCGATCAGCTGGTCGATGTGACCGGCAAAGTCACCCCCTTTGTCACCCTGCGCAGCCGCGACAATTTTTCGAGTGAGTATCGGTACGACGTCACGGTCCGCAACATGTCTCCCGATCTGTTCGTGGCCGACTCCCTCATCGTCGTGTTGGATCACATCACCAACACCGCCGGTCAGGATCGGGAGAATTTGACGGGAGAATCGCTCCTCACCAGGATGGAGATCATCGGCCAAGACGGCACGACCGAGGACGGCAAGCCGTTCTTCCGTGTCCCGCAGGGATCCGGACCGGACCTCACCCCGAACAGCGAGAGTTTGCCCGTATCGGTCCGCATCCGGAATCGCGACTATGTCGCCGTCTTCACGCCGGCCTTTCGCGTGATGGGACAAAAGCGCGAGCCACCCAAACAGAAACATGCCACCGGCGCCGCCGCCACCCAACCACCGCCGAACAAAGCCACGACCGACAAACTCATTCAACTGCTGATCAAAAAGGGTGTGATCACGGCGGAAGAAGGACGGCTCCTGCACCAACCATGACCGACGTCGGCTGCACAGCCTGTCTCGGCATCTGGCCTCGACAGGACCATTTCATTGCCGACTGCGGCCTCACACGGGCCTATCTCCACGACGACCAGTTCTTTCCTGGCTGGACTGTGCTCGTCCTGGCGCACCACGCGACGGAACTCTTCCACCTCTCCCGCGACGCCCGCAGTCGCCTCATCGAAGAAGTGGCCCAGGTCGCCGCCCTCCTGCACAAGGAGTGGCACGCGGTGAAGATCAATTATGAATTGCTCGGCAACCAACTGCCCCATATCCATTGGCACCTGATCCCGCGCCTCAGTCAGGACCCCGCCCCGCTCGAACCGGTCTGGCGCATCGCGCATGAACCGGTCCGGTTGGAAGGGGATGACCTCGCCTCCGTGATCGACCGCCTGAGAAGGGTCTGGCCGACACCAGATGGCGACAGCCCGCCGCAGGCCTGAGGCAATCCGCGCACACCGATGTCCCCACCGACACTCACGCCGGATACGACGACGACCCGGACGTTTTCGCAGATGGTGATCCGAACCGTCCCACTACACCTGCTTGCGTCGATCGTCGTGGTCGGCGGATGCGCACTGTATTCCAGCACGTCCATGGCAGGGCATGGCCTGTGGGCGCTTGTAGGCAGTTGGTCGCTGGCGGCGGTATCGCTGATACTCGCAGGAGCCGGCGGAATCCTGGCGGGACTTTTGGACGCGGCTCAACAGACGGTCGAACGAGTTGAACAACAACTCCGTGCCTGGTTGCATACCCTGCCTGCCGCAGCACGAGCAGACGGCGCAACGGGCCGTCCTGTCGACAGCGTGCGCGCGGAGTACGAAACCCTGGTGGAGCAATGGACCACTCGAACCGGCGAACGCCTGCGACTCCCACGCTGGTTGGAGACGCTCATCCGCAAAGCCCTGCGCGGGATCATTGTGGATCGATTCATTGCGTCGTGCACGGAGCGCGGGATCAGTCTCGTCGCCCCTCAGGAGTTTCGAAACTGGTTGCTGGCCGAAGGGGTCAGCTTGGGATTCATGCCGATTCAGGATCAACTGTCCTGGTGGCGGTATCTCCTGGTGGGCCTGTTGGGACTGCTCGCCTCGGTCAACCTGCTCCTCACGCTGCTCACCGGCTAAGCCCATCCCGTCACCTGCCTCACAAGAGAGATTCCCCGCTCGGATCTCGTGGAATTTTTCTTCCGTCTATGTGTATATAGTGCGATCTTCTTGTTGTGGAGGCCAGTCAGCGCCTATGTTCCTGCAACGCGTCGCTTTCGGACGGTGGGCTCTGCTCGTCACCCTCACGTTGCCCCTCCAGTCCCCGCCGGTCGGTGCCCAAGACGAGCCCTCTCCGACTCCGACAATCGAAACCGTCCAAACGGAATCGCCGACCGCTGAACCGCCGCCGCCACCGCCCCCGGCCGACAGCGCCCAGCCAGAAGCCGTTCGAGTCGAGCCGCTTCCGAGCGAACCGCCCCCGCCCCCGCCGGTCGTTCCCCCGGCCCCTGCTCCGTTGACGCCACTCGAGGTGCTGGCGGACGCTCGCCGCGCCTTGCATGCCGAACCGGACGCCCAGGAACCACGACTCACGCTGGGCCGCACGCTCTTTCAGTTGGGCGATACCGACGGCGCCATCGACGAGTACCGGACCGCTTTGCGCTTTCATCCCACGGTTGCGCAGGCGCATCTGGATCTCGGCACGGCGCTCATGGCCAAACAAGACTGGCGAACCGCCATGACGGAGCTGCAGGAAGCGGCTCGTCTGGACCCCACCCTCGTGCAAGCCCATTACAGCATGGGCACGATTCACTACACCCGTGGCAACATTCAATCCGCCATCAAGGCCTACCAGGAGGCGTTGCGGCTGAAGCCGGATTTTGCCGAGGCCCATTACCGCCTCGGTTTGGTCCTGAAAATGGCGGGGCGCGACAAGGAGGCGGTGCAAGAGCTGGAAGCGGCCGCACTGGCCGGTCTCGCCAAGGCGCAGTACTTCCTCGGAAACGCCTATCGCTCGGGGCAGGGAGTTGAAAAGAGTCAGCTCATGGCCATCACCTGGTGGGCGCAGGCGTTCGAGCAAGGATTGCCGGAGGCCTCACAGTCGTTGACCCAGCTCAGACGGCTAGCGGCGGTCAAGGGCAACTTACAGTCGAAACAATCGAAGGCAGCGGCGGAAGCGTTCAAGAATTATTGCGACCAACTCTGGTTGGATTTTCCCGATCTCGACCGGGACCAGCCGACAGAAACCGTCGGGACCACGCTCCTCAAACAGGGCCGCACCGCCGAAGCCCTGCCGGTGTTGTTGCGGGAAGCGTATGCGCTCAATGAGATTTCCCATGGGACCCTCGTGCAATTGTACGAACAGGGACTCGACGGCCAATTGCCGCCCCATGGCCAGTGGATTCTGAGTTACCTGGAATCGACCGCTGCCGACGGCGCCATCCCATCCCGCATGGCCCTCGCCCGCATCTATGCCAAAGGCTTGGGCCTTGCCCCGGATCTCGCAAGGGCCAAAAGCTATCTGAAAGGTCTCCCACGGGAGGACGTCAAACGCCTACTCGACGACGTCGCCGCCGAGCCGCCGAAACCGTAGCCACGACCATCGCATGAGCACCGCCACACGCTTGTTCGTCAGGAATAGCTGGCTGCAAGCTCTGGTCTTAGCCTTCTCCGCCCTCCTGGGGAGCGAACTGATCTGGACGATGGCCCCTGCCACGTTCCATACGATCGAATGGGCGCCGTACGACACCTGGATCCGACTCCGCCCCCATCCGGCACCAGATTCACACCTGCTCCTCATCACCAGAGATCCGGCCGGCGACCACCAGTTCGGCGCGGGCCAGTGGGATCGCAGCCTGGCAGCCACCCTCATCACTGCGCTGCACGATGCCGGCGCCACCGCCATCGGCCTCGATATTCCACTGGATCTCCCGAGTCCGCCGAACCTTGGAGGCGCCGTCAGCGACGCGTTGCTGATCGAAGCGGCCAAGTCGGCCGGCACCGTCGCCTATCCAACGGTCCTGGCCCCGACTTTTGAGCAGGAGGGGCCCTCTCCGCTGACGCCGACGCAGCACCTCGTAGCGGGAAAGAGCACGTTGCAACCGGTGCTCGATCTCGATCGGGTGGTACGCCGGGCTCTGCTTTATCAGGGCAGGGAATCCGGCGAGCTCCCCTCATTGGGCCTCTCCTTGGCCGCCGGCGTCTGGCAGGTTCCGCTTGGACGCATTGAACGGCGATCCGGCGCCGTGCGACTACCACAGGCACACCTGGGGGGCGGCGCCACGACCGACGTGACGATTCCTGTCGATCGTCATGGTCGCCTGCTGCTGAACTTCGCCGGAGGGCAGGCCCTTGCGCCGTTCCCCACCGCCACAACGCTCGACATCTTTCGACTGATCGAACAGAAGGACAACGACCGCTTGGTCGCCCTGGTCGCCGGCAAAGCCGTCCTCCTGACGACCCAACCGCGCCCTCAACCGGAACGGACGGTGCCGTCCGGCGAAGAGACAACCGACATGCTGTTACAAGCTCAGCTGCTTCATACACTCCTGACCCAGGACTGGATCAGGGAACTGAGCCCGTGGCAACGAGGCGCCCTCGCATTCGCCCTCTCCATCGGCGTGGCCTGGGCTGCCTTCCGGTGGAGCGATTGGAGAGGGCTCGTGCTGGGCACAGGCTTGCTGGTCGTCTATCTGGCGATCGCGGCGATCAGTCTCGTCTACCTCCGACTGGTCCTCCCCTTCGTGACACCGGTCACCGCTGCCCTGCTCGTGCTCGTGGCCGGCAGCTTGCTCGGCCAGATCGTGGCGACGCGACGCCTGGTGCTGCTGGAACAAGACATGCTGTCGGTCCAGCAACAGCTGGTGGCAGTGCGGGAAGCATTGATCTTTCAAGAAACGACAGTGGAAAGTTTGGAAGAAGACCTGGAATCCGCGCGCACCGGTATGTCGCACTCCCTCTCGAAGGAAGCCGAATCGGCCAAACTTGCCGCCGACCTGCAACGCAAGATCACCGAGGCCCAGGCGCAGGAAGAGGCGACCAGACAACGGATGGAAGCGCTCGAAGGGCAATTGCACAACCTGCGGGCTGCCACGATCAGCACCGCGCCTTTGGGAAATGTCGAACAGGAGCAGCTGCGGCGTGAATGCGAACAAGCCGGAATCGTCACCAACGACCCGGCGATGCTCACGATGTTTCGCGATCTCAAAAAGGGGGCCCGCGCGCCGGTCACGGTTCTGATCACCGGCGAGGCCGGAACCGGCAAAGAGCTCTGTGCCCGCGCGGTGCACCGGTTAAGTCCTCGCGCCGCCAAACCCTTCATTGCGGTGAACATGGCGGCGATCTCGCCCGAGCTCTTCGAAAGCGAACTCTTCGGCCATGTGCGCGGGAGTTTCACCGGGGCACACGCAGACCGCAAAGGCTATTTCGAACTCGCCCATCTGGGCACCGTTTTTCTCGACGAGATCGGCGACCTCCGGCTGGACCACCAGAGCAAACTCTTGCGGGTGCTGCAAGACCGGACCTTTTATCGGGTCGGGGCCACCAGTCCCACCACGGTCGATGTCCGCATCGTCGCCGCCACCAATAAGGATCTGCAGCGCGGCGTCTCGGAAGGATGGTTTCGCGAAGATCTGTATTTTCGGCTCAAGGGGCTCGTCCTGCACCTGCCGCCCCTTCGCGAACGCTCCGCGGACATTCCACTCCTGGCTGAAGCCTGTCTGCGAGAGACCGCACAGAAGAGCCATCAGCCCCCGCTGCCGCTTTCCCGGGAGGCCCTGGCGGCGCTCACCGCGCAATCGTGGAAAGGCAACGTGCGGGAGCTGCGTCAATGCCTGGAACAGGCAGCGGCGCTGGCCGAGGGAGCGCTCATCACAGCGAACGATCTTCGACTGCCGGGCACGTCGACATCGGTCGCGGACACATCCACCGCCGCCGCGTTGTTGCCGGATCCGGCCGGCGACCGGGCCGTCCTGAACCAATTGCGTCGATACCGGTTCGACATGCAGGCCACGGCCAGGGCCCTGGGGTGGGATCGCAGCACGGTCACTCAACGACTCAAGGGGCTCTGCTTCCAGGCGCTTGTGGAATCGGGGGGAGACCAGGCTAAAGCCGCCTCGGCCCTGGCGGGAGACCCCTCACTCCTGCGAACCGTCGAACTGAAGCTGATGGACTACCGGGCTCACCTCATGGATACGATCGCGCCTTTTGCCGGCGCGGACGAGGCGCTGGTCGACTGCAAACGGCGATTCAAGAACCTCCCCGAACGGCACTTCAAGTTCGTCGAAACCCTCGTGCGACGGCACTTCCAGTCACAGGCGTAAGCCGACGGATCAGTCCGCTGCTCACACTCTTCCAACGCCGCATTCCGTAACCACCCAGTATTCAGCCGCGACTGGCGATCGACGCATCGGCTCTTCCGCCATGGCCGACTCCCCGTCGGTCCGATGCGGGGCCAGCCCCGCATTCCCGCTGCCCCCCGCATGAATCGCTGTGTCCACGCAGCGGCCGCTTTTCGCTAACTCTTTGTTGTGCCGCAACTTTTCGGCCATCGGACGCGTGGATTCGCCTGGTCTCGCCCTTGCTCTAGCACCGGCCATCGGCGGGCAACCCGGCAGGAAGGAGGTGAGCAGTACTTAGCCGGTCCCGCGACACCGGGCAGTCGAAGAGTCGATCAACAATCAACAGGCCGCACAAGTCGGCCGTGACACAAGGAGCACGTCATCATGCAAAAAGCCCCCACAGCCACCGTCAGCGCCGGACCAGTCGCCCCGACCATCATGGGACCGGAGAAGGACATGAAGGATGTCTACATCCTGAGCGGATTGGTCGGATTCCTCGCCATCGTCGTCGCCGCCTTCTGGTACTACTCCCAGGCCGACGAGGCCGCTCATAGCAACCGCGCAACCGAAGCACTCAACAGTACGCAGGTGTCACAAGTCCTCAAGGACTCGACCGAGCAGATGCCGGTCACAGCGTCCGTCCCGACCACCAGAGTCGAGTCGGTTCCCCTGGCGAGTCGAAGCACGGACATCCTGCACGACGATATCCCGTTCGAAGTCGGCCGCAAGGGGTTGACCGACGACGGCAAGGCCGCCTTGCAACGCCATGCAGAGTTCCTGAAGAGCGCACCAGACTGGGGCGTATTGGTCCAGGGGTATACCGATCAACAGGGGTCGATGAGCTTTAACAAAATCCTCGGCCTCAAACGGGCGGAGACCGTCAAGCAACAGTTGATCGCGCTGGGCGTGCCGGACACGGCGATTCGCACCGTCAGCCTGGGTGAGGAAGGCGCCCTGTGCATCGACAGGAGCGATGTCTGCCGCCGGATGAACCGGCGAGTCCACCTGGAGATGCGAAAGATCGGCCTGGAGCACATGGTGAGTGCGCCCCTCGCCACTGAAGCCCTGACCGACTCACTCGCCGACCACGTCGATCGTTCCAGCGAGACGGGGACTGCCGATCCGATCGGCGAGACCCCGGCCTCCTCTTCAGCCGAAGCCGACCCCGCAGCGACCGCGGTCGACTCGAGTACCGGCAACTAATGGCCGGTCGGAACGCGCCCGGGAAAGATCTGCCGTCTTTCCCGGGCCGTCCGGCGGCCGCGTCATCATCATTCCAGACCATACGAGGATCACATGCTTGCGACACGTTATGCTGCCCATCGACAGCGAGGTGGCCGGCTCGCCGCCCGCCTCATGCTGTGTCTGGCCCTCTCTCTTTCCGGATTGGCGGCGCCGCCCCCTGCAGCCCTCTCCGCCGAGTCTCCCGCCACGCTGACAACCGGAGTCGTTCCGACGATGGGGATCGGCGATGTCACCGAGGGAACCCTGCTCTTCCGGACCGGACGGACAGGCCGGTACATCCCGGCCCCCATCCTGAAGACCGACGTGCAGATTGTCGTGACCGGCACCATCGCTCGCGCGACGGTCACACAGGAATTCACGAACCCGCGCACGCGCAAGGGCGATCGGCTGGAAGGGATCTATGTCTTTCCGTTACCGGAAACCGCTGCCGTCGACCAGCTGCGTATGAAGATCGGCGAGCGCGTGATTGAAGGACAGATCAAGGAGCGAAACGAAGCCAAGCGAACCTACGAACAGGCGAAGCAGGACGGCACACGAACCAGTCTTGTGGAGCAGGAACGCCCGAATATCTTCACGACCTCCGTGGCGAACATCGGACCCGGGGAACGCATCATCGTCGAGATCGAGTACCAGGAGACCGTCCGATATGAGAACGGACAGTTCCGACTCCGCTTCCCCATGGCGGTGGGGCCACGCTACATCCCCGGCACGCCGGTGGTCATCGAAGGGCAGGCGCCCAGGGGATCGGGTACGATGCCGGATACCGACCGCGTCCCCGACGCGTCACGCATCACACCTCCCGTAATGGCACCGGAGGAGGGGCGAGTGAATCCGCTCAGCCTGTCCGTCACACTCAGCCCAGGGTTCCCCGTCGAGCACATCGAATCGCTGTATCACCCCATCATCACCATCCCCGACGCGGACCAGCACTATCACATCAGCGTCAAGGAAGAGACGGTCCCGTCCGATCGCGATTTTCAACTCACCTGGCGCCAAGCCCCACGGACCCAACCGCTGGCGACCATCTTCACCGAGCAGAAGAACGGCGACACCTATGCCCTCCTGATGCTCGTTCCACCGACCCAGCCTGACGCCAACGCACCGCAGGTGCCTCGCGACCTCACCTTCATCATCGATACCTCAGGGTCGATGGCCGGCGCATCGATCGAACAGGCGAAGCGGTCTTTGGCTGCCGCTCTGACGCGGCTGACCGCCCAGGACCGGTTCAACATCATTCAGTTCAACAACCAGGTCCGATCGCTCTTCGCCGCCCCGCAGCCGGTGAGCATCTCCACCATCAAACAGGCCGTGCGCTATACCGAACACCTCACGGCGGACGGCGGCACCGAGGTGCTGCCGGCTCTTCGACAGGCCCTGAACAGCCCGCAAGACGCCTCTCGTCTCCAGCAACTCCTTCTCCTCACCGATGGGCAAATCGGAAACGAAGACGAACTGTTCGAGCTTGTGCAGCATCGTATCGGCACTCGACGCCTGTTCACCATCGGGATCGGCGCGACCCCGAACAGCTATGTGATGCGAAAAGCGGCCGAGTTCGGCCGCGGCACCTTCACCTACATCGGCAAGATCGAGGAGGTGAAGGAGACGCTGGATGCGCTGTTGAAGAAACTGGAGCGTCCGGTGCTCAGCGACATCACGCTGGACGGGAGCGGCTGGTCGACTCTGGAACCCTATCCAGCCACGATCGGGGACCTGTACGAGGGTGAGCCGATCGTCCTCGCAATCAAATCCGCCTCGCTCCCCGAGCAGGCGACATTGCGCGGAAAGACGGGGAACGTCGCATGGACGCTTCCGGTCTCCATTCACCCGGCTACGGCGCAGGGAGGACTTTCCATCAATTGGGCGAGGCAAAAAATCTCCGCGCTCATGGACGACGCCTACAAGGGGACTCCCGACGACGCCGTCCGCCGGGCGGTGCTGGATGTGGCACTGTCGCATCACCTCGTCAGCCGGTATACGAGCCTGGTGGCCGTGGATGTGACACCGTCCAGGCCGACCGATGCACCGGCCGCCGAACAAGACCGCGCCATGAATCCGGCGCGCGCGCAGGATCAAGCGCTGCTGGCCGGCCTACCGAAGACCGCAACCGGAGTGCAATGGCACCTCCTGCTGGGACTGTCGGCACTCTTATCTACCGCACTGCTGTGGAAGCTCAGGACAACGGCCGGATGACATGGCGCCGACTCAAGGAGCAGCTTCTGATGGGGTTGGTGGCGGGGCTGCTCGCCATCAGCCTCTGGCAGATCGGAGAAGCATGCTGGATCGTGGCAAAGGCCAGGCTCGCGCAACACTTGCTGCAGCGGGCCTGGACCCGCGCCCTGGCTGGTGAGCTCACTCCGAAGCCATGGCCTTGGGCGGACACCTGGCCGGTCGCGCGCCTGCAATTGGACCGGCTATCGGTGGACCTGATCGTCCTGGCAGGCGCCTATGGACGAACACTGGCGTTCGGGCCAGGGCATGTCGATTCGAGTGCCCTACCGGGAGAGACCGGCACCGTGATGCTCACCGGCCACCGGGACACACATTTCCAGTTTCTGAAACAGGTGCGACTGGACGATCGCGTGGATCTCACCGGCGCGGACGGACACACGGATCACTACCGTGTTGCGGAGCAGCGGATCTTGGATTCGCGGCGGGATGGGATTCCGTTGGCACGAGACGGCCAGCAGGTGGTCTTCGTGACCTGCTATCCCTTTGACGCCGTCACGCCAGGCGGTCCGCTCAGATACATGGTACGGGCGGAGCGGATAAATTGATGCGATCAAGCGGGGGGGCTGCCTACCCGGCGATCTTTCGATCCGGTGACTCATCCGGCACATCAGACTCCGGGACGCTGCGAGCCTGACGATCCTGCATCGCCTCGTCTTTGGCGACGACCAGGCGGAACTGCCGGGCCTCCACCATCCGCCAGCGCGCATAGGCCAACACCCCCCACAACAACAACACGCCCAGCACATAGTGGGAGAGGAGGAGTTTTTCCACCAGTCCGCGTGACACGGCTCCCTCGGCAAATGTCACCGGAGGCGAAAGCAGTAACGCAGCAACCGTCATCGCCGCAAGCCATCCGCCACGATCGGGCATCGGCAGGCGATTCCCCGCATACAACGACAAGGGCAACAACAGGAAGAGGTAATAGTGCGTCCAGGAAATCGGACTGATGAGCAGCGCCAGGCACAGCACCATCGACAATTCCACATACATGGTCTCCCGATGTCTGGTGCCGGGCCGGCGCAGAAACAAGAGGCACGAGAGCCCGAACAACAAGGCCGCACAGAGTCGCCCGGCCATCCGGATATCCGGGGACACTGCCACCGGCGTCCAATCGTACAGGCGCGCATCGTCCTGTAACCGCAACAATACCCCTTCGATCGATTGCACATTGAAGGCCGTCAACCCCTTATCCGACAGGGGAAGAATGACCTCCCGATACCAGGCCACATGGCTGGCCCACCCCGCATACCACAGAGAGAGACCGGAGATCGTCGCCAGGGTGAGCCCGTATCCAAACGCGGCACGCCACTTCCTCATCCCGACAAAATAGACACCGAACAGCAGCAGCGGCAGCTTGATGATCGCCGCCACGGCAAAACAGGCCCCCGCGCTTCGTTCCCAGCCGCGATCCAGACAGACCACGCCTGCGACCAGCACAAGCAACGCGAAGTGCGTCAGGTTCCCTTCTTTCAGGCTGTAGACCAACGGCCCGTTCATCGCAAACAGCAATAGAATGGCCCATCGTTTCGACGCCTCCCGGTCGGTCATGCTCCAGAGCAACAGCAGGGTCACAACCAGGCCGACCAGCGACAGCGCAACAAACAACCACTGCGCGTGCCGGAGCGTCACCATGGAGAACGGGGTAAACAGCAACGCCACGATCGGGATATTCACGAACCCGCAGACGGGCGTATCCCAGCACCGCGTGAAGAGATGAGGAAGGTCTTCAATGATCGCACGCCCGGCGGGGTAATAGGCGACATTGAAATCGGAGAACGGCACGGACGGCTCGGAGAGACTCCAGATCCAGAGCCAGAGCCCGAATGCTCCCAGGCCCAGCACGAGGCGCGGTGCGCGGTGAACGTGAGCAGGCCGGACGACACCCCACCACAGGAGGCTTAGCGCGAGGACTCCCGCATAGAACACCAGGATAGACAGCATGGGCATTCGATCCTATCGGCAGAACGTCCGCGTAACTTGATTACGGCAACTGGGGCAGAGGGACCCTGTAGGACTCTGCCTCAGCCGGCCGCCACAAGCCTGGGGTTCGTTGTCTTCCGGCTTCAGTCTCGGAATGAATTGTCCGATCTGTCATTGCAACCTTGCGTTCGTCAGGACGCAGGCCTTCCCTCAACAGATCTGAAATCAGTATGGTCATCGACGGAAATACCGCACGCCCGCTTCCTTCCCTGGAGCCGGAAGAACCGCCGTTCTCACCGGCACCGACACCCGAACCTCCTCCGAAACGGGCGCTCCTTGGTTTGGCAGATTGGCTCATCGCCGCAGGCCTGGTCGTCTTCGTCGGCATCGCATCGACCGTCATCGCCGGAAGTATTCCTGCGTTTCTTCTACATTCGATGGATTTCTGGTTCGAGGCCGATACGATCCGTGAAGTCTCCAATATGATTTCGACGACGGACGATCATTCTCGTACCTCGGTCCACCCGCTGTTTTCGCTGCTCGCCTTTACGCCCGTCTTCCTCGTCAAGCACCTGTTCGGCATCCCCGCGTTGGAGGCCGTGCTCTCTGTCACCGGACTCCTCGGCGGCCTGTGGAGCGGAACCCTCTTCCTGATGTTGCGGCTGATGGGGTGCAGGCGACTGGATGCCGGCCTGTTCACCCTGCTCGGTCTGTCCAGCGCATCGGCGATCTTCTGGCTGCCCGTCCCCAATTCCTATACCTGGGGCTCGTGGACCATCATGGTTGCGCTGATCGTGCTGCTGGTTGCCGAACAACGCCGCTTGGGAGCCACCACCTACATCGTCGCCAGCGCCTTGACCCTGAGCATCACCGTCACCAACTGGATGAGCGGGCTCCTGGCCACGGTGGCGCGATGGCCCCTAAAACAAGCCGTTCAACTGTCGATCAACGCGTTCTGCCTGGTGGTGCTGCTCTGGGGTGCACAGAAATTCATCTTTCCGTCCGCGGAGTTTTTCATCGGGAGCCGGAAAGAAGCCACGTGGGTCAATCACCCGCAATCCGGACAGATGCAGCACATTGCCGCGTCATTTGCGTTGCATACGCTGGTCGCCCCGGCCGTGCGGCTCATGGACGACGACGGGTATATCCAGTATGGAGACGATTCCTTCCGTCTCTCCCAACGCCTCGCCTTTCAATTTTCCTCACCCGGCTCGAGCGGTCCGCTCGGTCTTGCAGCCGTGGGATTGTGGTCAGCGTTACTGCTGACCGGGATCTGGAGTGTCTTCACCGTGAAGCAGCAGTGGCGTTTCCGGGCGGTCCTGACGGCGATGCTGCTGTTCGAGTTGTCCCTGCACATGGTCTATGGGGAAGAAACGTTTACATACAGTTTGAATTTTCTCCCCCTGCTCATCGCCGTGACCGCCTTTGGCACCTTGGGTCGACGGCGCCCCTGGGTCTTGGTGCTGGCCGGGGCCCTCACCCTCTGCGCAGGGCTCAACAATTGGCAGCAGTTTCGTGAGTCGGTCGAGTTGGCCACGCACTTCACACCGCAGCGCGAGGCGATGCTCGATCAGATGCGGCAAGATCCTGGGCGACCATGGCCCAGGTCGGTCGGGCATATCCCGCTGGCCGTCCCGGGGGCTTCAGAAGCCGACCACGCCTATCACGAACCGGGAGGCGACTTCAGTCCACAGACGCCCAGTTTCGGCGTCTCGTTGTGGTTGTGCGATGACCAAGGGCGCCCGCTCGTCACCAGTCAAACCATGCCGCTGGCGGACATTCACCAGACCTTCGAACCATCCGCGCATCAGGCCGTTCCGACGATTGCGACCAAGACTCCCTACTATGACGCCACCTGGTCGAGGCTCGACGCCACGCACTGGGAACTTCGGTTCACGCATCATAGTCCTCATCGACCGGCGATACTCATACGGAGCGTAGGACCGGCCGGTGGGCCGGTCACCGATGTGCGACGCGACGGAAATGAGGTCACCATCAACCGTCGATGGGTGATCCGCGTGACGCCCGCCCCAGCCGACATCGTCCTGGGAGACGAGAACGGACCCGAGGGGTTGACCGCCCGCTCCTCCGCCTCGATCTGGAAGGGATCCTCCGGCTGGGGATATGCCCGCCTGACGCTTGCGACCGATTCCGGCCGACGGGAGCAGGAATTCAGGCTCGTGCTGGAAGACAGACGGGTGCCGATCGAGATGCAGCACTACTACAGGGCTGCTTCGCCGGCGATTCACGCCGACCTGCCCGACCCGCAGTTCCAACGATCCATGGACGCTCAGCGCGCCCATCTGATGATGGGCTTGATCGGCGGAGAAACCAGGCCGGGAGACCCCACGGTCTTCGTGCGCGCGTGGCAGCGTCAAGGCGCCTATATCACGGCGGCTCTCTCGCGAGCGGGCGATCCACAGGTCGGCTGGGTGCTTTCCCGATTCCTGGCCACCCATGACTTTGCCGGAGGGGCCGGCCCGGAAGCCGACGCACCGGGTCTGGCGATCTGGGCCCTCACGGAATCGGCGGCCTATCTGGCAGATTCTCGCCATGACCGATGGCTCTGGCCACACATACTCCGAAAAGCCACACTGATCGAAGACATGCTGCACGCGCGCGCACCGATCGTGACACCGTTCGTCGTGCCTTCCCCGTATGATCTCCTACATGGGCAACAGGTACGGATGAACGTACTCGCCAAACCGGCCCGTGAGGGGATGATCGTCGGCCGCATCGGACATCACTGGCCCTTGCTCTATGTCAATGCCGTCAGCTACCGCGGTTTGCTCGCGGCGGCTGAATTTGCGGAACGGCTCGGCAAACACCGCCAAGCCGCCGCATGGAGCGACCAGGCCGGCACCCTGCTGGAAACCTGGCAACGCCGGAACGCGAACGTCCCGGCTCATCCCGAGGAGTCACCGATACGGCAGGCCTCTTTCACGGGTCCCGCCTCACGTCTGAATCCGTTGGCACAACCGATGACCACGTACAGACCCACTCCGGACAATGCGACGATAGCCGGAGCGCTGACCAGAGCACACCGTCTCCTGAGACAGGGCCGGCCGGACGCGGTGTGGGACACCCTGCACCATGTGTGGGGACACCAAGCTTCTCCCGGATTGTATACGTGGGCAACCTCGAGAACGGCGACCGACGACGTCGCCGACGGCTGGCAGTACGTACGGGGCTGGCGTGACCGGACGACGGTGTCGCCGGACTATGAGACGGCAGCCTTGCTGCTGTTATTGCAACAGGACATGTTGGCCTATCTCGACACCGAGGCCGCAGATTCTCCAGTCGTCATCGGCGCGGGCATTCCGCCGGGCTGGCTCTCGCAACCGCTTGCGGCTTCGAATCTGCTGCTCCCCGGCGGCTCGATCGCCTGGAAATGGGACGGGCACGCCATGCAGGTCACGCTCAAGGGCCCGACCCGGCACATCACGCTCGGCGCAGCCTTCCCCCCGGGCACGACCGTCTCCATCGCGCACGAGCCGTTACCCGGGTAACGTCGTTCCCGCCGACAGGGCATCGGCCCGCTCACCATTCTGCCCCATCTGCTCCCCGACGACGGCAGTTGCAGAAGACGTCGGACGCCGCCGATAGCGATGCAGCAATTGATACAACACGGGGAGGACGAAGAGAATCAAGGCGGCCGAGGTCAGCATGCCGCCCACCACCACCCGCGCGAGCGGCTGCTGGGACTGTGCGCCGATCCCGTTCGCCACAGCGGCGGGCAACAGTCCGATAGCCGCAGCCAGCGACGTCATGAGCACCGGACGCATCCGCACTTCCGCGCTTTTCATGATGGCTTCGCGAACGTCCCATCCCTCACGTAGAAAGTCTTGCATGCGACTGATAAGAATCAACGCACCCTGCACGGCGACACCGAACAGCGAGATAAATCCGACCGCCGCAGAAATGCTGAAGTGGGTGCCCGTGACCAACAGGGCCAGCACCCCGCCGACGAGCGAAAACGGCACCGCCGCGAGCACGAGCAACGCGTCACGCACATTGTTCAACACCAGATAGACCAGAATCAAAATCAATCCCAGCGTGATCGGCACGATCTTAGCGAGACGGGCCTTTTCTTCCTGCAACTGATCGAATTCGCCATGCCATTCGATGCGATAGCCTGCCGGCAACTGGATCTGGCCCTCGATCCGGGCCTGCGCATCCCGCACGGTACCTTCCAAGTCACGGCCGCGAACGCTGAACTTGATCGGGATATACCGTTCGTTATTCTCGCGATACACGATGAAGGCGCCGGTCTGCTCGGTAATGGCGGCCAATTGTTTGAGCGGGATGCGTGCGCCGTCCGGCGTGCTGACCACAATATTGCCGATCGACTCGATGTCCCGGCGAAATTCGGGCAGAAAGCGTACGACGAGGTCGAACCAGCGCTCGCCCTCGTAGATCTTGGTCACAGTCTGCCCGCCGATGGCGGCCTGCACGACATCGTTGACGTCATCGACCTTCAATCCATACCGCGCGCATTCCTCACGATTGACTTCGATCACCAGATTGGGTTGGCCCAGCAAGTGCAGCACGCCCAAGTCCTTGACCCCCTGCACGCCCTTCATCACCGTCTCGATCTGTTTGGCCAACTGCTCCAACGTCTGCAGATCGCTGCCGTAGAGTTTCACGGCGTTCTCTCCCTTCACGCCCGACATCGCCTCTTGCACGTTGTCTTGAATCGCCTGGGAGAAATTGAATGTTACCCCGGGGATCACACCCAACCGTTGCTCGATCTGATCGATGAGCGCCTTTTTCGTCGGCACCTCCGCCCGCCATTCCTTGAACGGTTTCAACGTGACGAGAAACTCCGCGTTGAAAAAACTGGTGGGATCGGTCCCGTCGTCGGGTCGCCCCAGTTGCGACGCCGCGCTGATGACTTCCGGAAACTGCCTGAACACGCCGCGAATGTCCGTCACCAAACGAGCCGCCTGCTCGAAGGAAATATCCACCGGCAAGGTGGTGCGCATCCAGATGTTGCCTTCTTCCAGCGCAGGCATGAATTCGCCGCCGATGAACGGCACTGCCGCCATTGCCACCACCAGGACCGCCACCGCAATTCCGACCACCAGCCATTCACGGCGCAAGCCCCAATCCAACAAGGCCATATACCGCCGGCTGAGAAACTCCACGACCGCCGTGTCCCGTTCCTTGATGGGGCCGGTCAGCAGCAGCGAGCACAAGGCCGGGGCCAGAGTGAACGCCATGAGCAACGCCCCGCTCAACGCAAACCCGTAGGTCAGCGACATGGGCGCGAAGACCTTCCCCGGCACCCCGGTCATGGTGAACAACGGCAGAAACGCGATGACAATGATCGTGGTGGCGAAAAAGATCGGACGGCCGACCTCGCGCGCCGCCCGCATGACGTGCATAGGCACCGTCACACCCTGCGAAGACTTGTGCGCGAGATGGTAGAAAATGCTCTCGACCATGATGAGCGTGGAGTCGACGATGATGCCGAAATCCACCGCACCCAAGGAGATCAGATTCGCAGACTGCCCGGCGAGCACCATCATGCCGAACGTGAACAAGAGCGCCACCGGCACCGTCAACGCGACGATCATCGCCGTGCGGAAATGGCCCAAGAACACATAGAGGATGATCGACACCAGCACGACGCCCGCGATCAGAATATCGAGGACCGTTTCAATGGTGGTATGAATCAACACCGTACGGTCGTAGAAGGTCTTGATCTGGACCCCCTTCGGCAGTTTGCGGGTATTGAGTTCCTGCACCCGCTCATGCACCTTCTCCAACACGGACAGGGCCTTGGCGCCGCGCTGCAGCAGCACGACGCCTTCGACCACATCGTCCCGATCGTCGATGCCCACCTTGCCCAACCGCACCCGCGACCCGATGCTGGTCTTTCCGAGGTTGCGAATGAACACCGGCGTGCCTTCCTTCTGCGTCACGACCGTATTCGAAATATCGTCGAGTGTCTTGATCAGGCCCATGCCCCGGATATTGAAACTCTGTTCCCCCATCGTCAGATAGTTGCCGCCGACGTCGGTGTTGCTCTTGGTCAGGCCGTCCATGACCTGATCGAGGGTGACGTTGTAGCTCATGAGCTGGCCGGGATCCAACTCGACGTGATATTCCTTCGTCGTGCCGCCATAGGTGCTCACGTCGATCACGCCGGGAACCCGTTTGAACTCGCGCCGGATCTGCCAATCCTGTGTCGTCTTCAAATCCGTCAACGACACGTGGTCGCCGGTGAGTTCGTAGCGAAAGATTTCGGCGATGGCGGACCAGGGCGAGATGGTCGGCTGCACGTTCTGCGGCAACACCGTGAGTTGCAGCCGATTGAGGATTTCTTGTCGATCGCGGAAATAGTCGGTGCCGAACTCGAAGTAGACTTTGATGTCGCTCAACCCGAAGATCGAGAGGGAGCGGATTTCCGCCAGCCCCGGCATGCCCTGCAACGCAATCTCAATGGGCAACGTAATGGCCCGCTCCATTTGCTCACCGGACCACCCGGGATGTTGCGTGATGATCTCGATCATCGGCGGCGAGGGATCGGGATAGGCCACCACGTCTAAAATGTGGAACGCATAGAGGCCGCCGAACAGCAGGGCAAGTCCGGCAAGACCCACCATGAACCGCTGCGCCAATGCAAAGCCCACCAGCCGTTCGATCATACCCAGCTACTCCCTGTGCTTCCCCTTCCCCTCGCCCGGGCAGCGCACGCAAGACGGGGCGACCAGCAACCGGCCTCGGATGAGGACGGCGTCGACGGACCACCCATCACAACCGCATCCGGCGGATTAGAGTCGATAGACGGAGAGTGTGGACAGCAGGTCGCCGGTCGGCAGCGGTGTGTCACCCGGAGAGAACGGAACGGAGGACTTACTCGCGGACGCGTGAATCGCCAGGCTCGCGGGACGAGTGGCTTCCGGAAAGGCCTTGGTTGTCGCCTCATCCCGCACCTCGTCTAAATCGGGCTCGGTCGCCAACTGAGAGTCGGCCGGTACGACCCCGCCCGATTCGGCCTGCAATCCAATCGGCTCGGCCCACGAGAGACCGGCCACGACGACCCAGGCCAGCACAAGCACGAACACTTTCAATCCCAGGCGTGATGATGGACCCGAGGTAGGGGTGACGTTCATAGGCGCGGGTGACGATGTGCGCAAACACTCCAAACCAAACGATGTTGGCGCAGAGTATCATAGGCGCCCTGCGCCAACAAGACGGCAGCTGGCTCCGCTTGCCCAACAGAGGCGGGAACCGGGGCCTGGTGGACCGAGGCACAACGGCCCTGCCTGAATTGCTGGCACTCCCCTGGTGTGGTAGGGTCCGCGCATGTCGGATGCGGTTCAATCGTTTGCGCTGGCGCAGGTTCCCGGCGGCACGCCCCTGCTCGGTCATCTGCGGGCATTCAAGGCCAGTCCATTGGACGCGATGGCGGGGTGGTGGCGTCGTTACGGCGATGCCCTCCGCTTCCGGCTTGGCCCCAAGACCGTCCACCTGCTCAGTCACCCTGATTTAGCCGAAGAGATTCTGGTCCATCAGTCCGACCGGTTCGTGAAGGTCTACGACCCCCGGCGACCGTCCGGCCTGGCGCTGGTCCTCGGCAATGGATTGGTGACCAGCTCGGGGGAGATGTGGAAACGGCACCGGCGTATCATCCAGCCGGTTTTTCACCGTTCCCGCATGGCGGCGATGGCCGACCGAATGGTCCAGGTGGGGGAACAACGCCTCGCCGACTGGGCCAGGCGGGAGGGGCAAGCGGTCGACATCGCCGCCGAGATGATGCAGCTGGCGCTGGAAGTCATCTCGCAAACGATGTTCACCACCAGCATGGCGCACCATATCGATCGGATCAACCAGTCGCTGCGTGTGAGCCTGAGATACGCGTTCGATTCGTTTCAGAATCCGTTGCGCCTCCCGCTCTGGATGCCGACTGCGCACAACCGGGAATTCCGCGCCGCGATGCAATTTCTGAACGGGCTGATCTATGAACTGCTCACCGAACGGCGCCGGAGCGGGGTGCGCCACGACGATCTGCTCGATCTCCTGCTTCAGGCTCGTGACGAGGAGACGGGCACCGTGTTGAGCGACCAAGAACTGCGCGACGAAGCCCTGACCATCTTCGCTGCGGGGCACGAAACGACCGCAAACGCACTGGCCTGGACCTGGTATCTCCTCGCCACCCATCCGGACGCGAAGGCCCGCTTCCATGAGGAAGTCGATCGCGTGCTTCAAGGGCGGACCCCGAACGCCGGCGATCTTGCGCAACTCCCCTATACCCGTGCTGTCTTCGATGAAGCGCTCCGGCTCTACCCACCCGCCGTCGCCATTCAGCGCAAGACCACAGCCCCCGTCAGGATTCACGGACTCGCTCTGCCGGCTGGAGCGATCATCCTCATCGGCATCTACAACCTCCACCGGCACCCGGCCTTTTGGCCGGACCCTGACCGGTTTCGACCCGAACGCTGGTTGAAAGAGGGCCAACCCGAGGCTCGATACGCCTATCTCCCATTCGGTGCCGGGCCCCGAGCCTGCGTTGGAACACACTTCGCAACGGTGGAAGGCCCGTTGCTCCTCGCGCTGATCGCCCGGCGTTACGATCCCCGGCTGGCCCAGGAGCAAGTCGAACCGGAACTCATGGTCACGCTGCGTCCCAAGGGCGGCATCCGGATGATCCTTCACCCACGGCGCTACGTACCAGCCGGCGCTGCCGTGTAAGAGACCGGCCGAGCATTCCGCTGCCGTACTCTCCCGGCAACATCGTCCCGGACATTCCCCGCGCCTCGCAGACCCACCGGCATTGCGCCGTCGAAGACCTGGCTCACCCCGGTCTCTTTCTGGTATGGTCGCACAAGACTCTCGTGCCCCCTCACATGCTACGGACGCTCTATGGCCTACCACCCCATCGAGAACTACGGCATCATCGGGAACATGCGCACGACGGCATTGGTGGGGCGCCACGGCTCCATCGATTGGTTGTGTTTTCCGCATTTCGATTCTCCGAGCGTGTTTGCCGCGATCCTCGACGACAAGAAGGGCGGCCGTTTCAGCATTGTTCCCGTCGGCAACGAGGTCACGACCAAACAGTTCTACTGGCACGACACGAATGTCTTGATCACGCGATTTCTTTCAAGCCAAGGCGTGGGCGAAATCGAGGACTTCATGCCGGTCGGAGGAACGGGGCCGGACCTCTTCCACCAATTGATCAGACGCGTCAAAGTGGTGCGCGGTCGTATGACCTTTCGGCTCCACTGCGATCCGGCGTTCGATTATGCACGCACCCCGCACCAGACTCATCTGAACTCTACCGGCGCCGTTTTTTCGACTCCCGCCCTCACGTTGGGACTTGCGACCACCCTGCCGTTGAAACAGAGTGAGCAGGGCGTGTTCGCCGAATTTACCCTCGGACGGGGGGAGCATGCGGTGTGCGTGCTTCGAGAGCTCGAAGCGGGCGGGTGCTGCGGGGCAGCGCTGCCCGATGATCATGCCCAACGCGTCTTCGAAACCACCGTCCAGTTTTGGCAGGACTGGATCTCCCATAGTCGATATACGGGACGGTGGCGAGAAATGGTCTCCCGTTCTGCCCTGGCGCTCAAGCTGATGACCTTCGAACCCACCGGAGCCATCGTCGCTTCGCCGACGTGCAGCCTGCCGGAAGAAATCGGGGGCGTGCGCAACTGGGATTATCGCTACACCTGGATTCGCGATTCAGCTTTTACCCTCTATGGGCTCATCCGCATCGGCTTCACCCGGGAGGCGACGGCATTCATGGAGTGGTTGGATGCGCGCGCCAGAAACGATCGGCCCGATCCGGGCCCGTTGCAGATCGTCTACGGCATCGACGGCCGCACCGATCTGACCGAATACACGCTCGATCATTTGGACGGCTACCGGGGATCGCGACCGGTTCGGATCGGCAACGGCGCCCATCGACATCTGCAGTTGGACATTTACGGGGAACTGCTGGACTCCGTCTATCTTTACAACAAGCACGTCAATCCGATCTCGTACCACCACTGGTTGCGCGTTCGGAACTCGCTCGATTGGTTGTGCGAGAACTGGACCCGTGAAGACGAGGGCATTTGGGAAGTGCGCGGCGGCCGCCGCCATTTCGTCTATTCCAAACTCATGTGCTGGGTCGCCTTCGACCGCGGGTTACGGCTGGCCCAAAAGCGATCGCTCCCGGCCGATCACCTGAAGTGGCTGAACATGCGCGACCGAGTGTACGAAGAGATCATGACCAAGGGCTGGGACGAGTCGCGCGGCACCTTTGTGCAATCATACGGAAGCGACTCGTTGGATGCGTCCAACCTGATCATGCCGCTGGTCCATTTTCTCTCCCCGTCGGATCCACGAATGCGCCGCATGTTGAACGCCATCAACCGGCCGCCGGACGAAGGCGGTTTGGTCTCCGACGGGCTCGTCCACCGGTACGACGCCGCCGCCGGAGCCGACGGGTTGGATGGTAGGGAAGGCACGTTCAACATGTGCAGCTTCTGGCTCGTGGAAGCGTTGACGAGAATGGGACGAACGGACCGACCGAAACTGGAGGAAGCGCAACTGTTGTTCGAACGGATGTTGGGGTACGCCAACCACCTCGGTCTGTACGCGGAAGAAACGGGAACCAGCGGCGAAGCCTTGGGAAATTTCCCGCAAGCCTTCACCCATCTCGCCCTGATCAGTGCCGCCTTCAATTTGGATCGGGCGCTGGACGGGGGCTGACCGTGCGGAAAGCAGAGCCAGCACTCTGCTGTTGCGCCCAGGCGAAGACCTGTTCATCGGCCTTCCCGGACAATCCCACATCGCCGGTGCGAAAGGCCGTCTTCGTCGGCCGCAACAACTTCAGCCGCGATGCGATAGACTCGGGAACATTTTGATGGGACAGGATGGTCAGGCGGTCAGGCACGCGGAATGACTTTCGCTTCGTCAATCACCTGACTGGCATACTCAAGCGCGGCAGTGACATCGTGGGTCGTCAGCCCGGGGTAGGCGTCAATAATCCCGGCTATGGTATAGCCACCGGCCACCATGCCGAGGATGTTCGTCACCCTAATGCGGGTGCCCCGAACCGTAGGCTTTCCGCTGCAGATGTTTGGATCGACAACGATACGATCATCCACCACGCTCTCCTCGCCAGCCCGTCAACTGCATCAAACGCTATGCTCATACATCTAGGCTGTCAAGAAAGCCCTCAACGGCATACTGGGAGAAGAACTGCTGCAGGCCAAGAATCGAGAGCACCAAGGCCTAACAAGAGAAGGCCTGGGGTTTGCGCAGGAACAGCATATGAGCCCGCTTGCGCTGGCTTGCTTCTCGTCCAGAATGAAGGAGACGTGGAGCCGGCGAGTGGAATCGAACCACCGACCTGCGGTTTACGAAACAGGCCAGGACAATTTTTGAAATGCTCGGTGTATCAAATGGTTTCCCCGTTTTAACCGCGAAAACAGGTACTTGCGTGCATTCTATTGATTCGATGGCTTCGAGGTGTATAGGTGGGTTTTGAAAATTTTTAGCACAAATTTAGCACAGCCAATATATGCCCCCTGGGCATCACTGGAGCCCTAAGCGTTCCGGTATCCTCTCGAATGCCCTCACGCTTAATTAAATTTCCTCAATACGGTTCCGGCTCCCGGCCCGGGAACATTTAGCCCCTTTACGGGCTCCCCGGGACGACCGTAGTCAAAAACATCGGTTCTCACCCATTCCCTCTTTATGAATGCCGCGTAATCACAGGTTACATAAAGCATCCCATCTTCCACTTTTTCCGGCTTTCCATAAACAATGAGCATATTGTTTAAATCCCTAGTGACATTCTCGTCTTTCAATTTGGACCGACAAAGTGTTGTGAATACACCTTCCCCTCGCGGAGAAAGGAAATATTTTTCCTTTTGAATGCTGTGGTCCAGTATCCAATCGTAATAGTGATGCTCCACGACAATTCTCGTGAAGTATGCCCCGTCTTTCTGTATCGATTTCACCTCGGTAATTAACCCCGGCCATGCGACCAGCTTAGTCTGATATCGCTCGACATCATTTCTCGCATCGTTTGGGAATGTGCCGAAGTCGACTTTTGAAATGTACGTTTGTTCAAGTGGCGAGAAGCCTTTGTAGCGCTCTGAGCTCGGAAATGGGCAGCCAGACAGGGTGATGGACAGCAGTACGAGGGCTGGAATAATTTTCAACCATCTCAACATCATCGGGTCTCCTATTGGCAGTCGATAACACCACGCTATGGCGCAGAGGAATTCTAGGGGAGAGATCACGTACACACTATCGTTCTTAGGAGGTAGGAAGCGGTGCAGGTCAAGCTGTCCTGGCAGCTCACCGGCAAGAGTGACGGAGCATTGAGAGTCGATACTAAGTAGTTTTAATAGTGGCTTGATTTTGCGAAGGTTTCCCCGTTTTATCTTTTAAATTGAGCAATTAAGGGCGTCCCATAGATTCCACTGGGCCGAACCGATATCGAGGGTTCTGACATTTTTCAGCACAAATTTAGCACAGCAGTTTGGTGTGTCCCCCCGCTATGTGGCTACGAGCGAAGTCTGAGCTTGCAAGAAGACTCGTCCATTCGAAACAAGTCTCCTTCTGGCTTTCGTGAACTGAAACCCTCTCTCGTTCCCACATAAAAATACCCAATAGTCAGTCGGCAATTCCCCTTGTCTATATTCCCAATACCAGCGCGTCTGAACACCATCACAGACGCTCCCTCGTGAGTTACTGCCCGATCTAACGGCTCTTTCTCAATGGAGACCAATGATCCATCAGCCTGTTTGTAAAAGTAGCTCGTGCGAGTGGCTTCCACTGTCGGACCATCTTGCGTATGCAGGACGCCACCGGAAGGGATGTCATAGACTACTGTTTTGGGGGCTGGTCTGTGAGCGACTTCGCCATCCGTTACGTTGTACACGACAACGACCGTTCCCCTGTATCCGTCGGGTATGACGTACCGTTCATCCACCGCGGTCCAGATTGGGTACGCAAACACGTACAAGCAAAAGGATAGGGCAGACACTTGGCCCAGACACATACACAAATTGAAATAGACGAATCGCAATTGCCTCGGCGCGATATAAGCCACCTTGAAGGCATAAATGCAGGCCGCGAGGCCGAAGACAAATGACACCAGGGAAACACCAAATGGCCAGATGAAAATAACCGGTGCCATTGCTGCCACTGCAGCGACTAGGAGCAGAAGGAGCCCAGCCCCAACTACAAACGAAACAATTCCTGCTACCGTGGCCATCCACAGTCGCTTGCGCCTAGTCCACGTTGAAGGCATCAGGCCCATAGGATCATGATCCTGTCCCCGACGTCTTAATATCGCTTGGGCTAAGAAGGGCCATCCTGCTAAAGGCCACCTTTCGGGATGATGAACGTTCCACCTTTTCCCTGTTTGCACGTAACATGTAGCGTCTTGGATTTGCAGGCCCACTTGAGACGCACACCATACCGACGAATATCTTCCATGATTGTGGGAAATAAACCTTCCAGGACAATGTCCCCTTCTATAGACTCGCCCGGCTCAATACGGTATCGAGTGCCATTGTAATCTGCGAACGGCCCACCGCGACGCATTTTGCTATATGTGGCGTCAAGCCGATTCCCTTCTGGGAGTACCATGAATTCATTTGGCGCAAGCCATGGCAGTTGAATATCAACGATAGACGCGGGCAAGGCCTGGCGGCTAGACAACTTCACATGCACAAGATACTTTCCATGCGGGTCTTTCTGAAGAGAAACATGCATATCAAGGCGAACTTCTTCGTCCGAACCTCTTGCATCAGAGTTGAATACCGCGACTATTACAAACAGTAGGATGACTAGCATATGCATTTATGTTCTCGTCACCACTCAGCCGCTTCAGTTTTCAATCTTGATCTTCAACTTGTGCGGAAGCCTATTTTCTAAAAATCTCCAACAACTCAATCAAGTTCTTTGGGCCACACGCTCCGCTAAAGACATTGTTTTCTAGTTTGCAATGGATCCAGTCAGCTTCTGCTCTCTCCGCTTTGATTTTCTGGAAACCTCTTCCCTCAAGCTCCGTGTCCGCCACGTCAATTTGAATTGTCCACCCAGGATTGTCTAACGTCTCAATCTTTATTCCGTGCTGATGTTCCCAATCACCATCACACTGCTCTTCGTACCAGTTCATAATCGACTGTAGTGCATCCATCGAAACCCCCTTACATTGGAATCTCGTAGCGAAATGGAGGGCTCCCTCCCGCTGAAGGGTTAGGCTTTGAAGGTCTACACATTCCGAGATTTATATCCTCCCATTATCATGCGCTCACCTGCTCCGATCGTATCCCAGAACGCCGGGAATGCCTTCCAAACTTTTTTTTCGCGCACCACTCAAAATCGAGCTGATTTCTGTTCGTTCCCCGTACCGTCTCCGAACGATGCGCACAATTGCCGCTCCCAGCGCACGAGCGCGCACATAAGCATGCTTATGCCTACTTCCCTTCCCCCATTGGCCGTTCGATAATTTGTCCTCTATTTGTCCCCTCGTGACCCCTGCTGTCCCCTTGAGGGTTCTTTACTGCGTGGTGGCGTTTGCATAAGGTCGGAGTGTGCAGCGGAACGGTTACAGGGATGCAAGGACACCACCAATGGAGCCCTGTTCAAAGCAACACCGTCGTCCGGCGCCGGGAGACAAAGCCGGTCCGCGCCGCATGCCGACAGGCTGCGGGGCGGACCGGAATGGCCCCCGTCTTGGTAACACGGGGGCGCTACCTACAGCGCTCCTTACAGGAGGTCGATAGGTTCCATGGATTCTAGCTTCACTCTTTCCATAGACTGGCTGGCTTTTACGGTCTTGGCCAGCAATCCGCAAGAGACCATGCGGGTCTTAGGCGGCGACTGGACCAAGGCCAAAGGTGGCTTCCGAGGCTATCCCTTGTCCTGGATGCGGGTCGACGGCCTGCGCGGGGTCGGCAAACTGGGCACCAATGCGCCTCGTCGTCCGAATGAAATCCATGTGGATCTGTCGGGCGGCCTCGCGTCCGCCCTGACACTGGATCAAATCCGCACTCTCCTCCAGTGGGTGCATGCCCAACAAGGCCACGTCACGCGCATCGATTGCGCTCTGGATGATCGAGCCGGATCGGTCCCGGTCAGCACGATTCGAGAAGCCGTCGCTGCCGGTCAGTGTGTGACTCGGGCGGCTCAGGTCAGGCATATCGTCTCCAATCTGACGCACGGCACCGGAGCGACCACGGGCGAGACGATGTACTTCGGCAGCCCGCAGAGTCAGACCTTGCTGCGCATTTATGACAAGCGCCTCGAACTCCAGAGCAAAGGACAAGAGAACTATCAGGACTATGGGACACGGTGGGAACTAGAGCTCAAGAAGGAGCGTGCCGAACAGTGTGCCCGAGCATTGGCCACGTTAGACGAAGCTGACTGGAAGGAGTTGGTGGTTGGCTTGCTCCGGTCCTATGTGGATTTCCGGCAGATCCCGAAGGATGCCGAGGATGAAGAACGGTACCGGGCTCCAGTCTTGGAGTGGTACGCCCTCCTGACGGAGGGATTTCAGAAGGGGCGATTGGCCCAGGAGCAGCAGGTGCAGACCCTGCAGAATGTAAAACGATGGGTGAGTGACACCCTGACGCCGATGTTGGCGGTCATTTGTGCCACCCCTGGAGGGGAAGAATGGCTACTGAAGGAAATTGTCAGGGGCATCTCCAGGTGGAAAGACCGACACCGGAACTTGCTCAAGCAACCACCCACTCGGTTTCACCGGACTGCCGGCGGTCACGCGGGCAGCCCATGTTAGGGGGACTGGGGGTGTCGTCAGACTCCCCCGGTGGATCTGCATATGCTTACCGTCAAAGAACTCTCAGCTTGGCTCAACATCAAAGAATCCACACTCTACCTCTGGGTGTCGGAGAACAAAATCCCGTGCCGCCGTATTCATGGCCTCGTCCGGTTTGAACCTGAGGCGATCCAAGCCTGGCTGGACAGCTTTTCTCCCACCTCCCCTGCAAAACCCCCTCGGTCTTCCCGGCAGAGCTCTGAGGACGTAGACCACCTGATTGCGGCCGCCAAACATGCCGCCTATACTTCCCGCCACGGGGAAACCATCACACCGAGCCCACGCACGAAGGAGGAGCAGCATGGGGCTCGTTAAACGAAACAATATTTGGTGGATGTCATTTACGTATGAAGGGCGGCAGGTGCGGCGATCAACCGAAACCTCGGACAAAAAGCTGGCGGAAGCCATCCTGAGCAAAGTCAGAGTGCAGATTGTGGAGGGGAAATATTTCGAAAAGCCGAAAGAAGATCCCTACACCTTTTCCCAGTTAATGGACCGGTATCTGAAAGAGCATGCAAGTCGGCGGGCCCACTACCGGCGCTATGTAAACATGGTCACGAATGTGAAGACCTTCTTCGGTAATCCAAAACTATCCCAGATTACGCCGAAGACCATCGTGGCCTTCAAAGCAAAGCGCTATGCAGATGGAGTCATGCCGGCCACCATTAATCGCGAGCTGGCCATGCTGAAAAAGGCCTTCAATCTGGCCTGCCGCGAATGGGAATGGGCAAAGGACAATCCGGTCTGCCGGGTGTCGATGGAGAAAGAGCACAACTCCCGGGACCGCTGGCTGACCGAACAGGAGGAAGCGCGGCTGGTTATTGCTGCGCCTGCATGGATTCGAGAAGTCGTCACCTTCGCCGTCAATACCGGCATGCGACGGGGAGAAATTCTTGCCCTCACCTGGGCAGGGGTAGACTTCACGCGACGAACCGTGACGGTGTTCAAATCCAAGAACGGAGAACGGCGGACCATTCCCGTCAATCAAACCGTGTTGGATCTGCTTTCTCACAAATTCGAGCAGCGCCGTGGTTCACAGGAAACCGCCGTCGTGTTTTCCAGTGAAGCCGGTACCCTACTGGATGGCAGCAACCTCCGGCGAGGATTTACCGCAGCCTTGAAGGTGGCACAGATTGATGATCTTCATTTCCACGATCTGCGCCATACCTTTGCCACGCGGCTAGTCCAAGCCGGGGTGGACTTGTATAAAGTCCAACGGCTGCTAGGGCATAAATCTCCAAGCATGACCCAACGGTATGCACATCACTATCCGGAAAGTTTACGGGATGGGGTGGAGATTTTGGACCGGGGAAAGACGTTTAGCACAAATTTAGCACAGCGACCATGTGCGCCAACGGTGGCAATGTAAGTGCTTGATAAATGGAGCCGGCGAGTGGAATCGAACCACCGACCTGCGGTTTACGAAAACCCCAGTCAATGCATGGATTGACTGATAAGTGCCTGATTTAAAAGGGACTCCCGGACACAAAATTTTTCCCGCGACCACTATTTTCACTCTTTTTCCTTCACTTTCAATACCGTAGCGTCACGATTCTGACACAGAATTTTCCAAAAGCTATACCGCTCAATTAAGCAGTGTCCGAGCTTAAATAAGCCCCATCATTCCTTAACAGTCAAAGTGATTTTTGCAAAACTCGCTGCGCTCAATTTAGCCAAGAGCGCGCTTAATTAAGCGCTAATTTAGCCTATAAGTTTATCGAGCGGCTACTGGAGTCACGGCGTTGGACTGACGTGGCAAATGCCAAAATCGACATCGCTCTGCCAAGCGATGATCATGCTCAAATAAGCCCCTTCATTTAGCAGCGTCTCACCCGCCAGTCCCTCGGCCACATCTGGCGCAGCCCTATGACTAAGTCGAACGCCGCGTTAGATATGTGATGGACAATGCGCTGGCTGGCTGCTGATTCGAATTGTGGAAGCCCTTGACGCCCGGAGGCTGGAGCAGCCATGACGGTCGCCGATCAGCGCATCCATGGTTTGATCCTGAGCTGGCGACCGGCTAGTTCGCTTGCGCTCCGTGCTCCACTGAGCTGCCGCTCGCTTCGCCTTGCGCACTACCAGTTTTTTGCGTTGATCGCTTTCAACTCGTGGATGTCCAGCGCTTGGTCCGCCCATCATCTGTTTGAGCCGCCGGTTTTCGTCTCCAGTTGGCGGGGCTTCTTTACATCACTCACTTCGAGCCCCGCATATTTCGCCCGCCATATAAAAAAGGTGGCATCCGAGATCCCATGTTTGCGGCAGAGCTCTGGAACCCCAATGTCCGCCTGAGCATCCTTGAGCACCGCGACGATCTGTTCCTCCGTGTGCCGTTTTCGCGTCATGGCCACTCCTGTGGGGCCCATCTCAGCACAGGTAAATTTCCAAGCCAATGGTCTAGTTTTCGGGGGGGGAGGTCACTTGTAGAGGACAAGATGCTTGTGGTTTCAGATAACGATGGAACATTTCCCTCTGGGATCTCGCCACTCGTCGCCCGATAGGCATTCTGAGGGCTTCAGAACACTCCATATCTGCCATTACAGTTGACAGCGATCGACAACAAGTGATTGTTGCCGATAACTAGAAAATATTCGGGTCTGGCAATTCTCCGGCTCCGAGTTGCAGGCGATTGCTTGTCGAATGACGAATCGCGTATTGACCAGAGAGGAATTGAATCAATTTCGTCCTGGAGAGCAATGCTCTCCTGCTTGCGGAGAATATCAACTGAGCTGAGAATCTCTTACGATGGCATCCAACAAGTGTCGCATTTCTCCTGCCTGATTTTCATACTGGCCGCAGCATCGATCTGTTATTGGGGAAACAAACGAAGAACGTCAATATGCCCTGGCCGCGTAATCGCGGCTATCAGGCTCTGACCGTCAATCGAAAGCGCGGGTGCCTCGTTCAGATCGCCTAAAGGCTTCAGGGGGAGCAGCGCGAGCTCGGTTCCAGTCATCGCTTCCCAAATCCGAACTGTACTGTCGAGACCGGTACTCAGTACATGCAAGTCATCGACGAATGCACCACCACTTACCCAAACCCTGGGCCCATGGTTATGAAAGGACGCCACCAATTTCCTGGTCTCGACATCCCAGATTGATGCCCCCATCACTGCCGTTCCGACCAGAAGCCTTCGACCGGCTCGGTCATATTCAGCGAAGAATACCGGGGACTCATTCTGCCCGAAGTACAAGGCGACTTGCAGTTTGGCAATTTCGTGTCCATCGGATGCCTCTAGAATACGCACGGTTCCGTCGTCACACGCAGCAGCAATTTGATCGCCACCAGCCCTGACGCTCAGCGACCGAACCGTTCTGTGACTACTCAATTGAGTTCGCCAGACACTCTTGAGATTTCCTATTTCGAGGAGCTCTACCGAGCCGGAATGCGCGATCGCGAGGCGCTGGCTACCGGAATGGAAGGTGGAGGCGGTGACGCCTCCACCCTGGAGTATCGGGATTACTGAATTGTCTCGTAACCCCCACAGCACCACTCCGCTGCTGGTCGTGATGGCAGCCTGTTGGGCCGTCGGATCAAGCGCAATGTGATTCGGCTCGCCTCTGATAGGAATGCTGCTTAGCATCGCCCCGGTGTGCGTGTCCCATAATTCCGCAATGCCTTGATTACTGGCAACGATGGCGGTTTTTGCGTCACGCGATAGTGCGCTACGAAGAGTCCCTGCTAATCTATGGGGGGCAAGGTGCACTAAGGTCGCATCATCCTGTGTCGGCCAAATCTTGATGGTCCCGTCCTCAGATGTGGTCAAGATCAATTCTCCCCCTAAAAAGCGTATGGAATTGATGTCGTCCAGATGACCCCGTAGTGTCGACTGAAAATAAGGTGGCGCAAGATGCCAAAGATACACTGATGGCGCTGATCCATCACTTTGAGTTCCTCTTTCCGCACACGCCACATATCCTCCTACGCTAGATCGTTCACACTTTGACAAAAGACCTTTAATGGCACTGAATTCGTGCAATTTTTTCTTGGTCTTCAGATCCCAGATGATGACCTTATTTGAGACCGTCATGGCCCAGACAAGATCATCGCCCTGTATGAATCCGATCGTCTGAACAGGCTCCTCTGCTGACATGACAACCTTGGGCGTTTGAGATGACGTGCGGCTCAAGATGCGAAGTGCCCCTTCCGCATCTGAGACGACAAAACTGCTATCAGGAAGTCCTCCTGCAATATCCACAATTTCCATTTGATCAATCGACACCGATCCAAGGAGCGCGAGATCCCATGATGATCTCCATTCGATAATGCCTTTCGTGCCACGCACAACCAGTATTTCGTCGTTCGGCAAATACTGTGCTTGCGAGATGTCTCCAGCGATAGTATGGATCACTGATTTTGATGTGATCGGTAATGTGGCGGTACAGAGCCTGCCTTTGATCACTTGCATGATTTGTCGGCCGTCCCTGCGTGCCTCGAAGCCGGCGGATTTGACTGAACAACCAATTCCATCTGCAGGAGTGACTTTCCAGCTGGTCTCGTCCAGAAAAGCTATGCCGGCTTCGCCTATGAGCAAGTTTTGGGTGCTCGCCGGAATAGGGTAAATCCGGAGTACTCGACCAATTCTTGGTTCGATGCGGTGCAGCGGTTCCGTCGAGGACGAGTCCCATACGATAACCATGTTGTCAGCGCCCGCAGACAAGATCAATTCGGAACGGTGGGCACCAACAGCATCGAGTGTCCAATAGGTATGTCCCACCAATGTCTCTCTCGGACCATGCACGCTCGCCATGACAAACCGCCATAGCCAATCTCGCCGGGAATGGGGAACCCTCTCTAGCGTGAGGATCGAATCGGACGGCCGTGCACCAAGAAACTGTGCCTTGGCGAGAAGGAGACTCGATCGATACAACTGCGTGAACGCTTGCGACCGACTTTCGATGGTCAGGTATAGGGATAGCCCTAGTCCCATTGCCATTAGTGTGAGTGCGGCGAGTGCGCTGTTCTTGAGTCTGACATTCCGTCTATGCTGAACGACTTCTTCTCCAAGCATGTCGTTTGGGTCGATCCCACGGATCCTCGCTGTTATGGCATTCACTATCCGCTTAAAGTCACTGTCGGCAAGGTCAAGACGCTGTGCATCTACTAGGCTACGGGCATCCACGTAGAGCGGGGCGTTCGGCATGTATGGCGCAAGCCATTGAGGGAGCGCATCGGACATTTCCCAGTCGATGCTTTTCGTCTTGGAATCAACCGCAATCGTCCCCGCAGAGAGGGGGCTCCGGCAATTCGGACAGTGTGGTAAGTGGTAGCCTGGCTTCACCGAAGCCACCAGGTGGTGGCGAACCAGAGGAGCGAGGCGATGAAGAGAACGCGACGGAATCACGGGGCTACGTTTAAGGCGCAAGTGGCGTTGGCGGCGGTCAAAGGCGACAAGACGCTGGCCGAATTGGCGGAGCATTTTCAGGTCCACCCCACGCAGATCACCGAATGGAAGCAGCAATTGCTGGCGCGCGCGGCCGATGTGTTTGGTGGCACCAAGCCGCCGGCAGAAACTCCGGATCTCAAGACCCTCCACGCCAAGATTGGCCAACTGGCCCTGGAGAATGATTTTTTAGCCGGGGCGCTCACCAAGGCGGGCTTGCGGAGCGCAAAGCCATGATTGATCGCACCCATCCACTGCCGGTGCGACGGCAATGTCAGCTGCTGAAGCTGGCTCGGTCCACCGCGTACTACCAGCCCACGCCGGTATCAGAGACGGCGCTCGCGCTGATGCGGCGGATCGACGAGCTGCATCTGGCCCATCCGTTTGCCGGCGCCCGGATGCTGCGCGATCTCTTGCGGCAAGAGGGCCACGCCATTGGACGCCGCCAGGTGGCCACGCTGATGCGACGCATGGGTATTGAGGCCCTGTATCGGAAGCCGCATCTCAGCCGCCAGCATCCGGCCCATCAGGTCTACCCCTATCTCCTGCGCGACCTGAAGATCTCGCGACCCAATCATGTCTGGGCGGCCGATATCACCTATATCCCGATGGCGCGGGGCTTCGTGTATTTGTTTGCCGTCCTGGACTGGGCCAGTCGCCGGGTATTGGCGTGGCGGCTCTCCAACACGCTCACGACCGACTTCTGTCTGGACGCGGTACAGGATGCCGTGAGCCGCTATGGCCCGCCCGAGATCTTCAATACCGATCAAGGGTGCCAGTTTACCAGCCAAGAGTTCACGGGGCTTCTGACCCACCACGGCATCCAAATCAGCATGGACGGGAAAGGCTGCTGGCGAGACAACGTGTTTGTCGAACGGCTGTGGAAAAGCATTAAATACGAGGAGGTCTATTTACATGCCTACGACACCGTCGAGGCTGTGCACCAGGGCTTGGCGCGCTATCTAACGTTCTACAATCAGACCAGGCCACATCAGGCGCTTGGCGGCCAGACACCTGACCAGATGTACTATGAGAATCTGACAACACGGCGTGCGGCCGCGTAGTCAACAATCCGCCAGGCACCACTTAAGGAAGGCGCGAGACTGTCCAACCAACCGGAGCCACCTCTCAGTTAGGACGACTATTAAGCGATCGGTTTGAGATTTTTCGACTACCCAGATGCGCAGCTCGTCATTGACCCAGTCTGACTTCACAGCGTCAGGTGACGCGAGCAAGACGAAGAATCGTGACACATCCAAGGCATTCTTGATCAGCTTGGGTAGATCAGGTCCTGGGGCAAGATGCCGCTCATCGCGAAAGATACGGATTGGCCATTTAAGGAGTGGTTTTGCGTAGGTTTTGAGTGCCTGTTCAAGACGACCGGCGAATACCGAGGAGCTGCCGTGTTTATATGATATGAAGGCTTCAAAGGGTTGCATCCGGTTACTTCCGACCCATCATCACGACGCCCAAGCCGCCCCACTCAAAGGTCTGCTTCAGGCCGGTGACTTACCTGAGTGTCCTCAGGCACGCCGACTTACGGCAACACTGGGACACGCCATCGAAACCTCGATTTCTTTCATCCAGGTATCTCATCATGCCTGACAGTGGAGAGTCCGTCTGACCTACCGTAATTGGGCAATATTTTGAACAAGTACGAATAGACAGTCTAACTTCTGAAAAATAGTACCAATAACAAATATTGCCCCAAATGGCTCTTAACCCCGAATTTCGAGGGGAATATTTAGTGAGGTCTCACGCTCAAATGAGACTCCCTCATTGCAACCGAATAAAATGTGGGATTCATCAACTCGGCGATGAGGAGGCGAAATTAAGTCAAGGCCACACCTTCACATGTCACTCGCCTTGCCTCGTACATTAAGCCCTTTGTCGAGATTATTTGTCTCTACCAACACTGGGCAAAACTAGTCTCCAAGAACGCTTCGTAAATATCTTCTTCGTTTTGCTCAAGTACGTATTGGAAAAATCCCCCCTTATACAAGTTCCTCACCACACCAAGATGGCATTCATCAGCCCGTGGGGTTAGCTATCGCGAGCTCAGGAACAAGCTGCTATCGATCGATTTGCAGAAACATTGGGAAATCAATCGAACAAATACCCATGTACTTTCCCTTTAGCTTTGTTTCAGAACGAAATCGTAGCTACCGTAATGAATATAATCGGCCCAGTCGATAGATTTAACTTCAGACCGAATCTTCTCGCGGCCAGCCAAGAGGGCAGCGCCGATGGTCTTCTGCATCAACAATTCGGTATAGAACGTCCGTGCAAATGCTTCCGCTGCCTCGTCTCCTACAGGCCAGTATGTGCCTAGATAGTTCGCTACGCCTCCACGAAGGAAGGCCTCCGCCAGTCCGGCAGCTCGCTCGATACGCTTATCGATATCCAAGTCTCGCTTTTTACGCTCCGGAGGCTTTCTGATGCGGCCCGCTTCACAGGCATTGAAAAATACCAGGCTAGGCAGATTGCCGATCGCCGCCAAATCGGCTCCGCTTAAGACCTCCTTACTGTGGCACAGAATACCGCTGCGAGCCGGAACGCGAGGATCGAAAAACGCATGGCCGGCATAATGCATGACATCGTACGAACCGGAGCGAAATTTATCCAGCAGGACGGCCTTGGTCGCCTGTGAACCATTCAATTTGTCGATCACCATCGATGGCTGTGACTTGAATAGGCTTTCAATTCTGTCCCCCTCTTCCTCCGCCCCTGGTAAATCCTCAGTGGGATTCACTACGAGCAACAGTCTGAGCTTGTCCGCGCGCTGTCTCTGCTCCAACCACTTAGCGACGGACAAGTTACTCGCAACATAGCGTCGACTGAGCCCCTGATTTGTTGCGGGAGCCCATCCCTCTACTTGTATGGCCTCCCAGGGCACCCGAGAGGCTGGAGCATCATGGACAACCACCAAATGCCGTTCTTTCATTTGTAGGAGGACGGTTAGTACTCGTTCCCCCAGAACAAGCTGAGCCAACCGGTGACCGAATCCATCAAGACTCTTCAAATTAAACGTGGGCGCCTCAACCTCTTTCAAATACCTTTCGAGATCGTCGTCCGCCACATGCTTCGTGTCCGCAATCACACTTGCCTTTGATCCAGATGTTAGAATCGATGCCGTAAAGAGGCTTTCCCCTTTACCGGCTGGTTCGTGGCGCACCATCAGATAAGCCGGTTCAGGGCTTCTCAGTGCACGGGGCGTACTAGGGATTAGCGCAGGCGATATTGAAACCTCATCAAATGTCACTTCGATCTCATCAAACAGCGGCGTGCTAGAAAGTCGTAACAGCGCCGCGCGGATCTCTTTGTATCGCTGAGGATTCATTTCGCAGATCGTAATTCGCCTGAACCAATGATCGTTGTCGGCGTCTTTCAATCCTCGGAAGAAACCGATCAACAAATTTTGTAACGACATGCCGATGTCCTGCCCACTGCGCCCGCCAAGCAGCACGGTCCCAAATTCTTCGACGCAAGTCCGGATGCAGGTTCGGACGATGTTCTCCGCACTCACCTGAAGGACGGCGTCATTGAACTGATCGAAGTCGCCGAGCCCGGCAAACAGGATGAATTCTGCGGGAAGGGGGTGCCGACCGGTCGGCATAACAAAAACCTCGCCGACATTGCCGCGGAACATTCGTCTGGTCGTGAAGTCTTTGATGGCTCCGCCCATCCGCTGATCAAGCGCATCGGCCGGCCCACTGGGGGCGACATTGCGAAAAATTCCCAAGATATAGGCACGAGCGTCGAGCTCGGTAATGCTGCCAAGCGCCAGACGAATGTCGATTCGATGTTGCCGACGGCGACCGACGATCACTTGGTTCAGAGGCTGATCCTGATACCCTATTTCCAACGTCTGTGTGACGACCATGGCATCGCTCGCGATGTTCGGATCGTGACTGTCTGGAGCAACGAACCCGTCCAGCACGTGCCGAATTTCTTGTTCCGTCAAGGCTTTTCCCTGACGTCCCCCATATGCTGGGACCCGCAGTTCCTTTTCCGACACCATACGAGTAGGGCTCCGCCGAGTCGGGGTCCACTGCTCGGGCAGCGCCGATGTGGCACCCTGCCGAAGAATGTCGATTGTCGCCTGGGCGACCAGACCATTGTTTGGTAGGCTGCCGTGCGACTCTTCAACATAATAGGTCTTCGTTCCCGCCAGTTCGGCAAACGCTTTCGGCACAGTCCCGTCGCCTTCCATGGAATGCTCATAGACAAACTCATTGGATTCGATCTTTAAGGAAACGACCGTCTCTTGATTCACCCCCACTATCAAAGAAAAGCGATCATCGGCCTGGGCTAACGACTGTTGAATGATCGGCACGTTCCTCAAGATGGGCTGCCTGGGTTGTGGTCCTTTGGTGGGCCAGGAGTTGGCATCGAAGAGGTTTAGATCCTTGAACTTCTCCCCAGTAGGCAGCAACTGATACAGACCGGGTAATGTCGTAAAGAGGCTGGACGATAACTCTTCTTCGTTGTGAAAAGGATCGAGGGCTGCTACCTGCTTCACGACAGGATAGACTCCCCGAATGGCCTGAGCCGGTGCGAATGATCCGTGATTCGGCGTGCCCAACATCACAAGCCGCGTGATCTTTGACGTCGTAGAAGAGTCTCGAGCAATGGCCGCTCTCACAACGAGACCGCCCATGCTGTGGGCCACCACCAAGACATTCGCAGCGCTTTCCGTTGTCAGCTTGGTGATCAGTTCACGACCAAGCACGTCCAGACTCTGACGCCAGTCATAGTAGTGAAAATCGGCATCAAACCCGGCGAGTTGCAGTCGGAGCTTCAGCCCGATATAGGCTAACGGAATCACCCCGAGTGCGGCATATTTTTCAGGTGCGCCGTTGAGCGCGAGCCGAGGAAGGTGCCCAAGCATGATATCAACTGGGTCAAACCACAGCACGTCATCGAGGATCGCACGCCTCCTTCCGATGGTCGAACCCATGATGCCTGGTAAAATAAGTACGCGAGGGCCGCCCCGTACGCTGCGCCGCCGCGCCTCGCGGGCCAATTCATGAAGCTCTCGATACCGCGCTTCGCCAAAGTAGGATTTCAATCGATCGCTGTCTTTTCCCGTCGCCAGAGCTTCTTCGATCTGGTCCTCACGATAAGAGTAGGCAGCTAGCTCCTCACCAGTGCGAATGACATCAGCCTTTCGACGAACGGGACGCCGGCTACGCTTGGGCATTGTTCCCTTTCGCTGTTTACCTCTAGCCATAAACTATTCTCCTTAAGAGCTGAGATCATCCCGCCCACCGTAGAACAAGACCCTACTCAAACTTCGAATAGTCCTCGGCTTTCCCTCAACCTGTCGTCATGCATCACCACCTGCATGACCAAGAGGCTGAAAGCTCACCAGCAATATAAGCGAATTTGAGTTGTTCAGTGTCCCACGTGCCATCGAAATACAAGAGCAGCCGACGAATGTGGATCTTGTGGTGTCAGCAGTCAAAATTGTCAGTCTTAGCCGAGACAGTCTGATGACTTATTAGCGCCACCAGACTGCTTGTTCATATGAAGGAAGCCAACAGAATGGCCACAGGAATGAGGGCATTTGTAACGACAAAAGGAGCATGCGTCTACCGGTAAAAAAACGCTCTATCCTTCTATGAAGGACGAGAAATTTGGACAGATCAGTACCCCTTTTGAACAAACGAAGATGCGTGCGAAGGAGTCAGATGCGATCTGGAAAGTTGGAGATGATACCATCCACGCTGATGGAAGACAGCCACGTGATATCCATCGGTTCATCAACCGTGTAAACAAATACCGCCAAATTCTTTGCATGAAGCGCCGAGACATAACGTTCGGTCACGCAGTCGAGCGCCAGCCCGACATGTGTGGCCCCTGCCTCCTCGGCGAATGCCGTGAGGTTGACGGGTGCACCTTCGATGAGCGCCAGAGTCTTGGCTGATGGTCTATTATTGCGGATTTCGAGCAACTCCTTATGCCAAAATGACGCATAGATGATAGGCCCGATAAAGCCAACTTCCTCGACAACCTGGCACACTTCGTCAGCAATATGTTCTTCTTTGAGTTCAATCATCGCGCCGGTGAGGCCATTGATGTGGTTCAAGGCGTCGCGTAATGTCGGGATCGTTTGCCCAGGACCGATTTCAACCGTTTGCAAACTACTCCAACTTAGGTCACTGACACGTCTGCCTCTCGTCTGCAGACTTCCAAGCGTCCGATCATGAAAAAGCACTAACATGCCGTCGTTGGTACGACGGACATCGAACTCGACGAAGTCAACCCCCAGTTCAATTCCCTTTTGCAATGCGATGAGCGTATTTTCAGGCGCATGGCCGGCGGCACCTCTGTGACCTATTTTGAGAGGCTTCACTTGGTCATGCATGAGGCCACACCTTGGTGTGAGCAGTGTCATTCCATAAAAACTCAAACCAATTCTTAAAAGACCGCACGACGTTATCCACCGCCACTTCACCTTGATCTGCCTTAAATTCCCAGTAGGGGCTGGCTGAAGCATCGAGCTCCCCACCATCAATCGAGCAGAAACTCAGCAAGAGGTATGTATTACCAATCAGAAACCCATGAAAACTCGGAATGCGATCGTACGTTCGACAACCAAACGTGATGCGCTTCTTCTTCAAGTTCGGTTCAAGGCCAGGCATCGTTCCCCGAATGCTCTTTATTTTTTGCTGCGCCTCGCTACACGACACAGTGTTACTTGCCACCTGTTGAATGGCCGGAGAATCGGGATTGATGATGAGCGACCTCCACCCTACCGCCCTATGATGATCGCTCCTCAAAATGCGATTTAACACAAGTGCCCACGTCTCTTCCATATCAAGAGCAATGTTCAGGACTGTTAAAACATTTCGAGGAGTCTTCTTCCTCATCTCCTTCAGTTCTCTGTCGATGCTGGCATAGACATCCGGTATATACCTAGGACCTGGAGCTCCAGCAATCTCGGTTTTGGGCCTGCGTCCTTCCCTGTCAAGAACCGGGCGAATCGTTGACGAACAACTCTCTTTTAGGGCAAGCGTTAATTGACGTTTTTGGGAAAGCGTGAGACTACCTAGATGCTGAGGAAAGTCCTTAGGTAAGAGGTATTCCCATAGCTGTAGCCCCGCGAGATCGGTCGGAGTCTTGATCGGCACTCCCTCTATACGAGGGAGTAGGGCGATTGTGCGTTTGGATCCTAGATATGCCATCGAAAGACCATACTCAAAAACTACATTATCTCTTGGTGCCCACCGTTCTTCCCCTCGATGCTTGACTTTGTCATCAGGGCCAAACACGAAAATGCTGAAGTCGAACTTCCTGATTTTTTCGGTGAGTGTTTTCAGGAATGTTTCACCGGGAGGAAAAAAATGTTTATCGCTCCACGCGATGACCTTCGTCTGGTCAGTCGCCAATAGCCTTTTAAGCTTTTTCACAACAGGCAGACTCTCGCGAGACGATCCGATAAAAATGTGAATAGTGGGACGTGAGCGTGCCATGGAACGGCTCCAATCATTTTAGGTCGACACATCATAAGAACAAACTGCCGTCAGCAGACGAGTATCCTTATGTTTTTTTTCTCATCCACCGTCGGTGGCTTTGGTCCAGTAGCTCGCAGACTGGCTACCTTGTTCAAGAGATCAAACCAAAACGGCGCGCCTAAGCTCACGCCGAGACCTGTTAGGAGCCACCCTACCAACACCATGGCTTGATCCCACATCGAGGTAGTTTTCAACGCTTCCAGAATATTCTTATTCCACCCGAACGGCAGCCCCTGGGCCCTATCCCAGAACTCTTTGGCCTCCTTGGCGGTAGTTACCACAGTGGTCGACGAAGCTGACGAATCGTCAATTTTCCCCAGCTTCAGGAACTTTGGATCATTGGCATAGCCAGCCAGCACGCTTCGCAATCCGGGCTCCGCTGCGACTTGCTTGGTGATCGCAATGATATCGATATTGAAGGCCACGGCGACCAGCAGGCCAAAGATCAAGAGACGCTTGCGCGCAAACGCCTTATACCAGCCAGTCACTCGATCAGTCTGGGCTTCGTACCACTTGGCGATTTCAGCGCGTACTTTATCCATGTCATTCGATCGACGCACAATCGGTGCCAACGCCGATGCAATGGAAAATTTCTCCGCATCAAGCTTCGCAAGGTGTGTCCGTAACCCAATGATGTCTATCGGGGTCATGTCCATCGCAGGCGAACCGGCGGCTATTGTGGCCCCTCGATCAACGACGCTATCGAGCAAGGCATCAGCGAATACCATGGACGGGATGTATGCCGGCCCCGGGCCTCGACTGCCTCCCTTTCCCAGAGCCTCTATCAGTGGATGATTGACCACTTGCCGGTACAGTCCATCATCCCCCAGCATGTGCAGAAGCCCAATTCTTAGGAACCGAGCACGAGCGCCAACTCGCTGCGCGTACCACTCGAGGAGACTGGAGCAAAATACCGACAGCATGACAAAAACGACGATAAGGGATACCGCGATATCTACAAAGAGCAAACTCATGGTCTCGTCTCCTGGTGGAATTAGCTGCGATCCGCAATCGCGTGGAGATCCAGGCGACCTTGATGATAGAGGTTCACTGGGCGATAGGCTGAATCACCAAGCACCTTTCTGAAAACACTGTCATCGATACCGATCTCCATCGTAAAGCCATCCCCCGCCACCGTTCCGACCCGAATTTGACGGATAAGAGGATCGGAAATCCAACGATATAAGCCAAAAGCAAATTCAGAATGAGAATCGATAATTGGAGCCAGGTGATCGCGCATGAGTGGGGCCAAACGAAACATTCGGTTAGCGGTCGGCCCTACATACATCAACCCGAGGCCCACTTCACTGGCCTGGTCGGCCATCCACTGCAACGGGTAATGGCACAATTGATCATTTTCGTAGCCACCACCAACCTGTGCATGGGCACCAGCAAACCATTGTTGCCGTATGGTCATTGAAGGTAAATTGGGCAATCGATCGCTTGACCAGGTAGAGCTCACACCATCCCACAGGCGCACATTAAAATCAGCACGATGCTCATCAATCGCCATCGCATGCCTGGCATGCATCACATGACGACCCAGGGAGCAATCGTTGAAGCGAATTGGTTTAAAGAAGCCGCTGCCCCAACTTAGCGAGGGTACTCCGTATCGACCAACGGTATCCCAGACGCCGAGAAATTCGACGGTGGCGGGATGAGCGACTTTTTCCCAATCCTTATGCTCATCGCTAGTTAGTTGTGTTGTCGCGCGCCAGGCAGAACGGCCTGGTTTGTAACGCTTCCACGCAGCTTGCACTAATTTGTTGTCCCATACCACATTCCCGCACTTTGTCACCTCTTCCCGCTTCAAAATTCCTGAGGCTCCCAGCAATCCCGCGAAAAGCCTAGCCGTAAAGGCACCGCGGCTAAACCCAAAAATGTAAATGTCCGGCTGGGACCCGGTAGGGCGACTATCATAGTGTTCGATCAACCAGCAGTATGCTTGCAGCGCATTTCGAAGGATGCCGTCGCCGAAGATACCGCCCTGGAGACCGTCTTTAAGCCGTGTCCACGGTGTCGTCGCTTCGGCAGCACGGCCTACGCCTTCATCGTAGAACTTCAGTTGATGGCCCTTGTCCAGCGCCTGATCGAGAATGGTCTCGTAGAGGCGGCTGACGTTGGTGCGGCTTTCAACACTGTTCCAAGTGCCATCGAAGCACATCACCAGCCGACGAATCGGTTCTTTATTTCCCGCCATCAACACCTCCAGGGATGAACCGCCACAGGATCCGGTCCCTTTCTTTCGTACCGACTACAGCCTTGCGGCTTTGCCATCATCGAACAAGCTGGTGGACTAAGCGAACTAACTGCTGTCGACATCTGTGGGAAGACGGCATGACGCCGTCTTATTGAAGATAGGCCGAATCTCAAACAGGAAGGTCTGCAAGAGCATGACGCATCACGCGAGAATGGATTGCGTCTTAGCGCTAGAGTGGACCACACAATAATGTGCCTTGTACTCAACCCAACAAAAAAAAGAGCCGCGGCCTCATTTGTGGAGAGTCTGGATGCCTGCCCAGACATCGGTCTCTGGCAGCAATGTGCATGCCACTTCCCATCAACAACATTTCCTCGGAGATATCTAACCTCTTTACAGCAACTTATGTATCGAACGGATGCTGTGTATCAGAATAGATACGCAGCCAGTATCTGTTCTGATACATACCCTGCGATGCGTCGCCCAATAATTCACCTTCATTACGTATGTGACCGCAAGACCAGTAAGAACAGATCCTGCATAAAGTTGGAACACAGCAGCCGTCCGTCCTGCCGGCAAATTTTATTGTTCGCTTGGCATCAGCGAGGCCAGCTTCTACGTATAGCTGGTAGAAAAGCACTAAATCTTATCCCGAATGCTGAAATGCACCGGGGTGATCACGACTGTGAGTTTTAGTTAGAGCGTTGGAAGGTTGGGGCTATCGGTAGCAACGGCACCCGACTTCACTAGCCGGGGAAACCTGTGGAACACGCCTTGATTGAATGCTTTAACGAGATATCACGAGAAATAATTGTGAGGGCGCACCCGTTCACCGCGCTCGACACCCGGCTGAACGAGCTTGTCGGGAAAGATCTGCTTGCTCTAGACCGCAAACGCTGTCCTCTACTCTGGTTGAGCCTTACCGGGAACGGTACGTATGCGATTTTTCTACTGACCTAGTTCGAGAATAGTCATTATGAAATACGATGCCTTCATAAGCTACAGGCAGGAGACAGATTCTGCGAATGCAGTGGCAATTCAGACGGGCTTGCAACAGTTTGCCAAGCCGTGGACCAACCTGAGGGCTTTGAATATCTGTAGAGATCGGTCTGACTTTGGCGCTCCGAACGATCTTTCGAAATATATACAGGATGCACTTACTGACTCAAAATATCTCATCGTGATTGCGTCTCCAGGTTCCGCTGCCTCCCAATGGGTATCGAAGGAAATTGAGTTCTGGTTAGGACATAAGGATACCTCCAACATTCTTGTCGTTCACACAGGAGGACACATCCAGTGGGATAACTCGAATACTCAAATCGATTGGAGCCAGACTACTGCCCTCCCAGGGATGTTGCAGACGGCACTCAGAAGCACTCCTTACATCACCTCAATCGCCGACCAGAGCATCATGAAGGATTTGTCATTAAAGAATGACCTTTTTAAGGAGAAAATCGCAGGCCTTGCCGCTGAAATTACCGGGATCTCGAAAAAGGAGCTATACGGGAAGGACTTAGACGAGCATCGAAAAGCCCAGCGGTATCGGAGGATCGGTTTGTGGACAATCATCCTATCAATCGTAGTCGGTACTGGTACTTCTTACTACAAAACGGTTCAGGCAGAAAATGAGCGGCTGTCGCGGTTGGGTCAGGTGGCGACAAGCTTAGCCTCCTCACCAGGGAAAGAGGTCGAGGCTATGATCCAAGGCCTACTAGCTACAGACCCCGACATAAGTCTTGTAAGTGCTGTACCTGATAAGGCGATTGATGGTCTCTTTGCAGCGGTCCAGGCTGGACGACGATCCGTGCCCGTCAAGGCTGATGCGATGGGTGTAACACAGGTTACGTTCTCCCCAGACGGTTATAAAATTCTCACCGCGGGCCAAGACGGCACTCTGCGACTCTGGGACGCTAATGTTGGTTCATTGGATAAAGAGATAATGCAAACAACGGATAACTCGGCACTGTTATCAGCTGCATTCTCTAGAGATGGACGGCGAATAGTTGCCGCAACCGGCAGAGGATACCTAGCAGTCTGGAACGCAATAACGGGAGAGAAGACGCTTGAGCTTGCATCGCTAAAAGTTCCGATATGGACCGTTCAATTCTCGCCAGATGGAAAGAGTGTGCTTTCGGGAAGCGATGATGGACACATGCGTTTGTGGTCAGTCCAAAATGGTCGGCTCCTCGCTGATCAGCCTTCGCACGCAAGCAACTTGAGAATTGCGCGCTTTTCACCGGATGGCGCTCTCATCGCAACGGCCATGTGGACACCTGATGCACCTAGTTGGGATGGAACTGTCAAACTCTGGGATGGCCAGACCGGAAGATTGAGGCAAACCCTCAAAGGACATAAACAAGATGTCCGAGATGTCGAGTTTGTGTTTGAAGGTACCGAGAAGTATCTTCTAACTGCGAGTTCCGACAGAACAGTCAGAAAATGGGATCTCCAAACGGGAAAAAATCTTGGAATGCTACCTCTCGATGAGGCCGCCACTACCGTGAGGTTTTCTCGTGATCCAGACTTGCACTTGGCAGTCGCAACGGATAGATCGGGGCTTGTGACGTACTGGACAACTTACCCGTCAAAAGTATCTGGGCATGCCGGGGCAGTAAACGATGCGACGTTTTCAAGTGATGGAAAGCAACTCGCAACCGCCAGTGATGATCGCACCGTTAAGATATGGCGATTTACCCCTGGTTATGGCGCAGCGCACGAGTCTCTGCGAGGCCACAGGGCGAGCGTGCTACTCACGACATGGTCGCCTGATGACAAAAAACTGGCATCGGGATCTGATGATGGGGAAGTCCGAATATGGACCCTAACTGTACCCAAACTGGAAAACCTGGAAATGGCGAGGAGTTCAGCCTGCGAATTGCTTCGGCACCGTCCCGAGTTCGATCAGGTTCGGAAAATATGCACGCAAAAACAAATTCCATGACTTCACCATGAACAGTTTCTTATGAATCGTTGGTATGACCGTTCCGAAGAGGTTGAGCGTCAGTTAGAGGCCCTCCGTCAAGCCGACTTTGGCCTCTCCTATAGCAACGAGTTACTAAAGAGGGTGATAACCGATTTCGGGATTTATGTGGATATGGGGGGAAGGCCAGGACGCCCCCTCAGCACGCTGATCGGCCTTGGAAGTGAGCCCCTTACTGCATCGACCCTCCCAGGAGCAGTCGCTGGTATCCTCTTTGATGATGAAAAACTTGTCTTCGACATTAGGGCTCGGCTACAGGGCGTTTCAAATGTGCAGGCAGCCTTGGTTGGCGCGCCTCCAGGCGTTGAGCCTGAGAATGACAAAGAAACGCTCATAGAATTCGTAGCGCGAAACCCATCGTGCATCGTTGTATTCGACGATCTTCAGGCTTTCGACCCCTGGGCGATTCGTACCCTCGCTGATATGTGCAGGAAGGGGTACCTAGCCAATCATACGCGTAAACTCACACTCAAGGAAGTTATCATCATCGCAACGGCACGAGTGAGCTTACCATCACCCACCGCCCTCCATGTTTTTGCACAAACGCGGCCCGAGATTGAAGATGACTTGCTCATTGATTGGAGCACTGGGCGACTGGACCAATTCTCCTTTCGTCGAACAGTCAAAACATGGCTTGATGTAAATTATCCCGAACATCTCTCCAGCAGGCTTCAGGACCCATTCGACAGGATTGTCTTGGAGCATCTGTGGCAGCGCTACATACGGGGAATCGAGGAAGGCGAAGTTGAAGTGCCGCTTCTCACAATCACCGACCCTACCTCAGCCACTTGGGAAAGCCAGCGGGTTTGTCGGCAGGCCAATAGCCACCGTGATGCCGTGGAAGATTTAAAGGAAATAATCCCAGGGGACTACCCGCGAGACATGACCTACGACATTTTTATTAGTTATCGCACGGGACGTGATAAGGAAGCCGCTGAGTGGCTCTATGCCGCATTGACCAAGCTTGAATTCAGTGTATTTCTAGATACAAAGACGCTCAACTTGGCCGACCATCCAGAAGAGGAAATGAAGGCACGACTGATCACCGAAATTGTCACCCTAGTTCTTGCCTCACGATGCACGATTGCGTTCGCCATGGGTATCGAGCCTTTCGAACTGCCCAGCGGGATGACAGAAGATGAAGCTGTGAGGCGGGCCTTAGCGATGCGGGGTTACGATGGCAATCTGATTAAATGGAACTGGCAGAAGCTTGAGACAGATTACTCTCGCGAAGTGCTGTACCTTGATCGGACAACGGGAAGGGCCTATCAAACGTCAGATGGCATTGTAGCGGAGTCATTTGGCAGGCACACATTTGAGAGCAATGACAAAATGCTTGAGATTGCGTGGACATACTTGAGAAGTATTGTGATACGTGGCTGATTCAATGTGTAACGACACCATGGTTCTATTAGACCTTAAAAATAGGATGAGGACTCGGACAGTCATCCAAGGAGCATCTTGGCAATTGTGCGAAGAATTGATGCGAGTCCAACAGCGTCCTTTTTACTTCGATGGAAGAGACTACACAGAAGGCCGCTTGAGGCAGTGCGTGCTCGAAAAATAGGCTTCCAGATTGACCCTCGTATGAAATCCGTACTCACGATCAGTCGATGGGTTGATGCTCTCTGGGGATATGATGTTTTCATAGCTCACCGGCGTGCCGATGCCGCCGCATATGCGAGGGCGGTTTACGACAGATTAATGAGCGAAAAGATTTCATGCTTTATCGATCAGGTAGAATATGGGACTGGCGATTCTCTTCTGGTTGCCACACGCAGACATGTCACCAAATCTACCATCCTCTTTCTTGTTGGCTCCCCTGATCTCCAGATCGTGCGATCTCCTATTGATTGGGTCGAGCAGGAGATTCAAACCTATTTAACATCACACCATAAGGACCCCAAGGTCATTGTTGTCGATTTCGGTTCCACTATTGCTAACACGTTAGCTCATAAGACTGTCCCTGCCTCACCACATCAAATTTTTGAAAGACTCAGACCCTTCCTCCGAATTTCCGAAGATCTTTCCAGTCTTAGCAAACCACCATCAGAAGAAGTGCTGAGCGCGGTTCGAAAAAAACTCGATGGTCGCCGAAGAGAACGTACCCGTTTATGGTTCTTTGAAGGTGCTGCTACCATTTTGATGATTCTGCTGATCATATCGGTATTGCTCGGCCTCTCGAGTGAGCGCCAGCGAAGGCATGCAGAAGCTGGCAAATTGGTAGGTGACGCTCGGGCCAACCTAGCTTCTCATCCTGCAACGCAGACAGCCATAGCTCAAGCCAGGGCGGCACTATTGTTAAATAACTCAGTCGAAGCGCGCAATATTTCAAGCGAGATTATAAGCAGGCTGGCGAGACCAGTGGCCGCTATTACCATCGGGCCCAGGGACGGCGCGGCTCTATTAGCCACACTCATTCCTGACGGGAACATGATTTTTGAAACAAGTAGGCATAAGGCACTCATCCCAGTCGATAAACGGTGGAATGTATCGTCTAAAGCAACACTAGCACACAGTAACGCTTGCGGAAGTCACATACATTCGGCTAACGGACAACGTATTGCATGTATCGCGGATCGTCACGTTCAGGTTCGGTCTGTTCTCAACGACACGATTTTATTTGATCGCGAGATTTCAAGCTTCTCGAATCAAGCGAAGATATCACTAGATTACCTCGGCAATTATTTGGCCATTGCCGACGAACACCAGGTGGCTACGATTGAGACCGGAACGGGCATTATAAGGAAAGTGCCCCTTCCTTTTGAGGGGTGGCCACCTTTGCGGATGGCTGTTTCATCTGACGGCAGATATGTAGCCCTTGTTCCAAGTTCGATCTTCATAGGTGCAAAGACCCCTGCCTTTATCATGGACATGAAAAGCGGCAGTCACCATTTTGCCACGCAAAAACAAAGCGGAATTGCAGCGATCGCTTTTGCATTAAATAGCAATGTGTTAGCCATTGGCGCGGGAGACGGTCACATTGACCTGTTTAATCCAAAAACGAACAAGGTTGATTTCCAGTTCCAAAGCTTACCAGGCTTGCGCTCGTTGGTCTTTTCGAACGACGGCCGCTTCTTAGCCGCCGGTGCACCGGGAGGGGCTGCTGTGTATTCCCATGCGACTGGTAGTGAGCTGGCGAAGGCTAGCACGGGCGGACCAATTTACGATATTACATTCGATAGCACCGACACTCATCTTGTAACGGCTGGAGCAGAAGCCAACGAATTATCCGGCCTCGTCATAATCTGGAACCTATTAGGAAGCGCTGATTTCTCCTCGGCATTCAACGTGGCTTCCGATGAAGTGCTGGCAATAGGATTTGATGCAGACAATCATCTCTTAGAGACTACCGTGGCAGGAATGCGTTCCGTTGATCTGAAGACTGGAGATAGCAAGTCCTATTCTTTAGAACGCGGATATGACACCAACGACATATTGGCAGGAGTGGGAGGGCATCAGGCCCTCTTGTCAGGGCGCAACGTATTTTCGAATACTTACGCTGTAAGAGATTTATCCGGAACTCTAATTGGTCCTGAGTTCAGGGCGAACAAAATTGCCACAACACCTGACGGAAAAGCCATCGCAGCGCTGGGATATCACTCATATGATGCGAACAAGGTTCCCAGAGAGGGAAATAAGTCTGACGCGTGGATTGGTATCTGGCGTGAACCGCAGAGAGAAGTACGACGTGTTCCAATAACGGAGGATGTAGATTCCATCGCTCTCGATTCGGCGGGGCAATATGTTGTTGTAACGTTGGCGGATCGGCGGAAGGCGACGTCCGGTATCAGGGTTTACTCAGGAAACGATCTCACACGCATTAGCTCGGCAGAAGGAAGGTCGCCTGGCATCCTCGTCGCAGTAGCTCCTGATGGACGCACAGTTGTCTCCGCAGACGGCAATAAGGTTTCGCTTCACCAGCTTCCAGACCTCAAAACGCTAAAGTCGATTGAAACTTTCGGTGTCGTTCAATCTATTACATTCTCGCCTTCTAGTTCTCACTTTTCAGTAATCGATGATAGCGGGACCATTGCCGTTTACCATATCGATGGAAGCCTTAGTGTTAGTCGTCGGTTATTTTTCGAGGGATCACAGCGTCGTGCCATGGCGTTCAGCTTGGATGATGAGTTTGTCGCGGTGCTCACATCCGTCTCAGGTGTAGAGACTCTCAAGCTAATACCTCTGCCATCTATGGGGATCGATAAACAGCTTTGCGAAAGAATGCTTGAAGAGCCAACCCCAACAGCTTGGGGCATCATTGTCCCTAATGACCCCCCACCCGGTCCATGCGAATATCAACCGGTTAGGCTCCACCTGTCCACCGAGGTGGAATAGTTGAGTTTCTGGAAAAGCTCGCCCGGCTAACCCTGACATCTGCCCGGAAAACGACGGCGGATTAAAACTGGAGTACGCGACGTCAACACCGGCTCCAACAAGCAACCCGGTGGTCTGATTTCAGAGGAGCACTACAGAAGAGCACCGCCACGATCTGTTGGAATTGCTCGATGATCGACACGGGCGTTGGACCATCATCGTGGCCAGTAAAGTCCGGTCGACCATTGGCACGCCACCATCGGAATATGCAAGTTCTGAATCGGGATCAGAAAATACTGCTGAGAAACGAAACAAGAAATGCCACCGCAACAGCCATGATTGAACAGCTCAGGAAAAATCTCCACCAGACTTCGCTAATTTAATCTAATCAGAACAATGTCTTGGTTTCGCGCTCAGGCAACCCATACAATTCCCTTGTTTGCCTTATAAACTGTGTCTGCCCGCCGTAGCTGGGATGCCTTATTTCATGAATCTTTAAGTTCCCACCTAGGCGATTTACAGCTTTAGCCGCATCAGTACCGATGGCAATAAGCCGCTTCGGCTTCAACAAGATTATGAGTTGGGCGAGAATCTGTTCCCCTACCATTCGTTCCTGGGCGTTGTGAGACCTGTTGCTAAACGGCTCACCACATTCATGCGGGTGCAAAGGGAATACGTTCCATAAGAAAACAGATGCTTTAATTTGTGAGAGAACGTCCCAAATAACCGCTGCGGTGCGTTCTACAACTGGCGCCCCTTTGGTAGGGCGCTCTGCGGTAATACCCCACCGTGCGGCGTGTGCAAAAATATGGACATCGTCAGTGAGTGCCAGCCCAGTGCGTCTTCCGCCCCGATAACCAAGATCACGCCCAATCCATATAGCATCCACTTCAGCATTTGATGCAGCTTCGAGCATAGCCAATAATGCATGTGCCCTACGACGCGGTGCGTCATCGAGATCGTGGACGTCGCACTTCCCAGAGTACGGATTGAAGGCATTCTCAAATTTCAGTGCACATAATGCTTCCACAAAATTAATTGGTCTCATACATTACTCGGGGTTCAATGGCATATATGAGATAGTGCGGGCGTTGCGATCACCGACTATAATTCCGCCATTGTGGTCGCGCACTTGCCTAAAAACATCATATCCACGCAGTATGGCGCTCTCCCACAGCTTCAAGGGACATGCTTCCACTTCATAGCCTCGAACGAATTGCTGAACCCCTTTTAAGAGATCAAAGGCGAGACTATCCTGCTGTTCAAAAAACTTCATTTCCTTAGCATGAGCAAATATCCATGCCGTCAGCCCTTCCTCAACAACAATTGCACGACCGCCATCCTGGGCTTCATCAATCTTTGGATAGCTTTTTCGCTTTTGTTTTACCAGAGCCCTAAAAACGGGTGACCAGTGAAGAATTGCAGCATGTGCAAGATGCAAAACATCATGAAAACGATATCCATCTGGATCAAGAATACTGTCAGTTAGCGGTTCTCCTATGAAAACATCGTTCCATTGCAAATAGCTTTGCCCACTTTTGCGCTGGGTAATTACGATCTTAAAACTCTCGGGAAGCCGTTCCTCCTTTGCGCAATAATAATCGAAAACTGGCAATGAGGAAGGATCCTGATCGAGAAACCGTCCCCGTGCCTTCTCAATGTTCTTACGAACAATCTGGTCAAACGACACTTGAGCCGACTGGATGGATTGTCCGTAATAAGATGCAAACCTAAGAAGCAATGCCTCCACGTTATTCCGAATATGGTTTATCGTAAACAGCGCGGAAGACGATTCTCCCAACATCATTAGGGTATCATCCAGTGAAGATAATGCGCCAAGTGATAAAAGCTGAGGGACGGTCTTATTTTCAACTTGGTTAGCTGCCGCGACTCCGCCCTTATCTTTTTGATTCAGTGCTCCTGACAGAATATCCTCCACATTAAACCCCAAGCGTTTACATAATGCCGTGAAATACCACAACGCATCTCCGAACTCCTCCTCCGCAGCGTATTGATAGCCGGCAAATGCCCGTTGTTCCCTGTGTAGTTTTTTGGCCGTTGCCATGATGCTTCCAACTTCCCCGAAAAGACCCAACAACACTGGGCGCAAATCGTCCAGTGGTAGCTTGTCAGTAGGTTCAATTTTCCTTCTGTAGTCATGTAACAAACCTGCGTTCCTGGAAGCTTCCGTCTCTTGTGGGTCCTGATAGGAGACTTTGTTGTTCACGGCGTCCTCGACCATTCGAAAGGCTCACCTTGGTACCTGCTTGCGCTCAGCGAACGAAACCAGGCGATAAATGCCTCGACGAGACCATCAGGAAACTGATTTTTGTGCCCTCGACCGCTACAAATATCGATTCCACCCCAGTTCCTGAACTTTTCTGGAATTTCAGGCCCAGAACCACCCCAATACGCATAATCCTCGCTCACCAGAATTCTGTCCACCTGCGTATCGTTCTTAATATTATGCGGATTGGGCATACCCCCTACATAACTATGATGAGAATCCTGTTGATGCCATCGACCTTTGGCATCCCTCCAATAGATATTATCGCCAAAAGCCTGCTTGATGCTTCCTCTGAGATTCGGCTTCTTCTCCTGAAAACGTGGGCTTTCCCAATACTGATTAAATGTCATGATCTCGGTGACGCACATGGCATACACAAGAAATCCTTTTCGCTTACACTCCGCGCTCCCCGTACCAACAACCCAATCGCCTATATTGGCAGTCTTCCGAATCATGGGCTTGCAGGTCGCCAGCGTGCATCGATCAGAGAACGGATTAGGGGCAAAACCGTAGTCGCGAGCAATCACGTATGAAAATAGTTTCAAACCGCTTCCCCCTAGCCACACGTATAGCGCTTGATCTCACGGGGCGTGCTCTGCGTGCCATCGGGGTTTTCCCAACCATCTATCTTCCCGCTTATGGCCTCAATTATGCGATTGCCTGTCCAGCCCACTACAGCATTTGCGTATTTATCCAAAGCATCCGGAACCTCGCAGCCGTTTTCTCCATGCGCCCAAACACCAACGATCCGTTTGTTCTTACTGTGAGCGTATTCTATTTCCCAGTTAACATAGTCGCTGTCTTTCGTGTGAGGCGTAATATAAACGACCAACGTGCTGGATTGCTGTATACGGGGGGCGAGAATCTGCGACTTGATGTAACCTTCTGACTTGGCGTTGTTCGGATTATCCGAATTGACTGAGTAATCCCTAATCGTAAGGCCATTGCCCCCGAGCAGATCCTTCAGCTTGCCAAGGCCGACATCATCTTCATGAATATGACTTATAAAGACGTTTGTTGTTTTCATCAGCAATCACTCGTCATCCTTCTCTTATTCGGCTGAAATCGACCGGTGGCCATATTATACCGAAACGGTATAATATTCGATCATTCGCCCTTTGATAAGGAGATTGGATGCTGCCGCCAGTCCTTGAGTTATACGTAATTTGGCATCCCGGGGATGTGGCAGGACTGACGATCGCCAAAGAATTCGTGGAGCATTTCCACGGCACTCCCTTCACCGGGCTTATTGGTGGAGCCGTCGAGGTCTTTATTCGCAGTGAAGGTTGGCATTCCCTTGATGATGCACCTCGCCCCATTCCTACAACCCAAAACCCTCTTCCCAACAAACTGGATCAGGCAAAGTTTACAGCGATTGCCCCACTCATTGGCACGGAAATGGCTGCTGCTGTTGAGGGCGGCTCGAGTACCTGGCGAGACTATATTGAGGGAATTACCTCCAGACAACGCGAGACGCCTGATCGCATAGGGATATTCCCATATGTGATAGACCAAGAAGCGACCAATGACACAGTCCTGGGGAAGTTGTTAAACCCCTACCAACGTATCGCTGCCTCCGCAGCACACGTCGAGGGGGAAACGCACATGACTTTGCGATGTCGCGATCTGGCCCAAGGGATTACTCAGTGGATCTCCTCTCCTGATAATCAGCGGCTAACCATTTTTATAAGCCACACAAAACGGGCATCTCCGGGCGATGAGGAGGATACGACTGCACTTGTGGCGCTGGTAAGAACAGTCATTATGGAGACGCGCTTGAGATCGTTCTTTGATGCAAACGATCTACAGCCAGGAACTGACTGGGATCAGGAACTCCGCGCTAAAGCCTCAACGAGTGCGTTACTAGGAATACGAACCGACCTGTACCCCAGCCGTGAATGGTGTCAACGCGAGATCCTCATCGCCAAGCGGCATGGCATGCCCGTCATCATATTGGATGCCCCAGGTAAGGGAGAAGAAAGAGGGTCATTCTTGATGGATCATGTCCCCCGCGTCCCCATTCGTAGGGAACATGGCCATTGGAGTAAGAAAGATGTGTATCAAGCGCTCAATCTCCTTGTAGATGAGTGCCTCAAGCGGGCACTGTGGATGCACCAGAAGGAATTATCGCATGGTAGGCCAGAGCTGCATATCGCGTGGTGGGCTCATCATGCTCCCGAACCTTTGACACTGGTGCATTGGTTTGAGAATGCAAAACGAGATGGAACTTTGCCACATGAAGGTTCGGATGTACGTGTTCTGCATCCCGACCCGCCGCTAGGCCCGGACGAACGGCTTGTGCTTGAAGAAGTATTATCACTTGCTCGCCCTGGTGCCAAACTTGACATCATGACCCCACGACTCTTAGCGGCGCGGGGAGGTTAGATGGGAAACCAGAAATCGCAAGGAGAAAGCCTGCTTCCACCAAATGCGCTTGCCAATGTTCGGCTCGGCATTTCCGTGTCTGATAGCCCTGACCTAGCCCGCTTGGGTCTGCTCGAAACACATTTTCGCCTCGCTCTGGGGGAGATTGCACGCTGCGTTCTAGTTTCGGGCGGGCATCTAGCCTATGGGGGCCATCTTAAACCTGATGGTTATACAGCCTTTCTGATGCAGGAGCTTCATAGGTTTAGCCGGCGAGACCGTCCACTCCATATTTGTCTGGCGTGGCAGGAACACCGAAATCTATCTCTAGCCACATTACGGGAGCAACAAAAGACGTTGGGGTTACACGGCAAATTCATTTTCCTTGCCCCTAACGGAGAGCCCATCGATCCGTATCTAAATCGTTCTGAGGAGCCGGTCTCGGAGCCACCTTCTGATTCGGCCCAAAAGAGTCTTACGAACATGCGCCAATTCATGTCGAAACACACAAGCGGGCGGATACTTATTGGAGGCAAACGGGAAGGCTTTCATGGCTATATACCAGGACTTATCGAAGAAACTCTACTGGCCTTGGAATCCAATCAACCTATTTATTTGGCCGGGGGTTTTGGTGGTGTTACAGCAGACATCATTCGTGCGCTAGGTGTTGATGATGGTTCTTGGCTCATCAGGAGGACAGATGCAGCCCCCCCGGATAAACGGTTACTTGATGGCCTAGCTCTCCTTGCTGACATCCAGAAACGCAAGAAATGGTCAGGCCTTCAAAATGGACTCACCGAGGAAGAAAATAGGAAGCTGTCAGCATCACACCGGCCCAGCGAAATTGCCGCGTTGATCAGTCTCGGTCTCGGCAGACGATTTGCGACCGCTAACAGGTAGTGTCTTTCTCGAAGTCCGCGTGGAAAAAAGCCACACTGAGGGGGCTTTCCATGGCCATTTTCGGCCTCGTCAACTGAAGAGTGTGATTTGTTGATTCGTTGTCGTCACATTTGGTCACACCGGACATTTCAAGAAAAGGTACCATTGCAGTTATCTACCCAGCCAGTATCGCAGGAAAGGCTTTTTCAGGTTAGCCTCAAATCATTTAGAAACTCCGACCCTGGCGCTACGCTTGTCACAAGCAGATAGTCGCGAGCTCGGGTGCACGCAACGTAGAGCAGATTCCTCTCTGTGTCATAGACCTCCTGCAGATCGGCATCATCACCTACGGTCTCGATTCGTTCTTGCAGGGGGATGATTTCATCGTCACAGGCCATCACAGTCACTGCGCGAAACTCCAAGCCTTTTGACAAATGCATGGTGCTGATCGAAGCGAACCCGCTGGTGGTTTCCACGTGCTCATCGAGAACCTTGAATGGAATCCCCGCCTGCTCAACTGCCGCACGTGCACGAGGTAGCTGTGCCTCGGAACGGACAAACACCCCAAACTCGTGGGGCGCTACTCCTGCCTTTATGTGTTCTAATATCCAGGCACTGACTGTCTTGCTCTCTTCCTTTTCATTGTTGTGAATCTGGATCTTAGGCGGCGGGCCATTGAAGATCGAAATAGTATCCCGGCGATCATCAACATTGCCGTCAACATCCGCCACCTGCGGCCCTAACAGGCGATCGGCCTGCATTCGAATCTGATGCGATGTTCGGTAATTGACTCGGAGTGTGCGCGATCGTCCCCGAATATCGACACCCAACGCCTTCCACGAGAAGGGCTGTTGAAAGATCCGCTGGCCAAGGTCGCCGGCGAAGAAAAGGGCGTTCGATCGGCTTCCTCCCAATGCAGCAAAGAACCGCAATTGTGGAATCCCAATGTCCTGCGCCTCGTCCGCCACAGCAAAGTCAAAAGGACGGTTGTTTGTCTTCGCTAATTTGGAGGCGACATTGGTAAACACTGCGGCTTCTGTGGTGATCCCTTGCTTCTTGAGCCCGGCACGACACTGCTCAAAGATTGACCATAAGACAGCCCGTTGGGCTTCAGACAACCTCGTCTTGCGACCTAATCGAGCAACATTGCGATAAGCCTCCCAGCTTGCCAACTGCCAGGCATCGACAACCTGTTCCCACTCACTGATGAGGAAGTGAAGCGTAAACTTATGACCACCAACGGATTGAGAGGCCGATTTGAGGATGTCTCGTACATCATTTCGGTTTGCCAGCTTGACCGGACCTACCAGAGATTTATGGAGTCGTATTCCTAGCGTATTTAGCGAATGAACGTCGATGCGTTCCCCAAGGCGTGGTTCGCTGCCGATCAACCGTCGCAACTTTGTATGAAGCGCATGGGAGAGCGTGTCAGAAAAGGTTGCCAGCAATACCCGCGCATCGGGATTGGTACGAGCAAGAAACGCGGCGCGATGCAACGCCACAATCGTTTTACCCGTCCCCGCTGAACCGGACACTCGTGTTGGGCCATTGTAGTCCCGTTCCACCCACTGCCGTTGCTCCGAATGAAGAAAGACTGTCCATTTCTCCCAGGGGAACTCAAGAGCACGCTCCAACTCTTCGACATTTGTCATCACCCGGAATCGGCGCTGGGCGTCCGGGTGATCAAACGGATTTGTCGCCTCGGTCACAGGCTGAGGCAGACGTGGCTTCCCCCCGGTGGCCAGCTCTAATAGAGCCTCCGCGGCTTCCCCAGGCAAATGATCGGCCAATATTAAAAGTGTGTCTTCCGTAGCCTGACGCACATCCGGAAGCCACTCGGTAGGTACGCCAAACCCCAGCAACTCGGCGTCAGGAATCTGAGAAAACAGCTTCTGCCGTTTAACTTTGACCTTGGGCGTTTCGACATATTTCGGAACGACAATCTCCTGAACCTTTTCGCGAATCTCGACGAACTGAGCCGCGCCAGTTTTGGGGTGGGTCTCCAGCCTGCGTCGCTCTGCCCACTCGTAGGCTTTGTCGTGGTGGTCAACGTAGCAGAGGAGCAAGCTTTCTGACGTGCGGTGGACAATCAGACGAAGATCGCTGCTGACACGAACCGACCAGAAGTTTTTGTCCTTCGCTTTATCGAGCTTGTGGAAGCTAAAACCAGGATTGGCAGGGTTAAGCTGTAAATCAAAGGCTGTTGTCTTAACGGCCTTCTGCTCATCGCCGGTCAGGCGGGAGAGGCTATCAGTAAAGGTGTCGGCAATGCGAAAGTCCATGAGGAATCAGATCGTTACATGTAGTACTTGAATTGTGGCAATGGATCTACATTTGGCGGCACTTCTTTCATAATTTCGCCGACAAGCCCAGCAAAACGCAGAGTGATTGGCAACGCCCCACCAAAGTTTGACGAATTCCAATTCATTTTTGTCAAAACCATCAATTCACGCAAAACGTCCTTGATTGAGCTATCGCCAACATGATCGGTAAGTTTTAGCGGTACCGGCACGTGTCCGTGCGGGAAGGCTTGGAGTGCACTGATGTATCCCGTGGTATAGAGCAGATGCATATCGCCCATGGCAATGTAACTTCCTCGTAGAATGGGATATCTAGCCTCGCGTAGAAGACGAACATCCTCTGTAGAACGAACAGCCACCAGATCAAATTGATTGACCCCTTTTAGCGCGACTCGTAGCCCCTCACGCTCATCAGGCCAGTATTCAGATGTCTTATGGATGACAACCCGACGCGGCGACTGTTTCAGCTCATCTCGATAGCGTTTGAGAGCCAGCGACACCAGCTCTTCAGCCACTTGAGCGGGCATATGTGGCGAATTGCCATGCTTGCTAACATCCCAGACGAAATCCTGCCCACGAAGCACCAAGCCATTTCCTTGCTCGTCAAATGCCTGGGCAAGCCCCGTGAAGTAGGAAGTACTCCTCGATCCTGTTACCCGATGAAAACTGATGCCAACATAGCAAGTTCCATCATTCAAACCATAAGGCATCCATGGGATACCACCTGACTTGTAGTAGAGGGCGGTAAAGAAGTTCCACGCACATTTTGATCGATGATCAACATTCCTGCTTTGAGAGCTCGCTTCAGTCGTTCTTTGAAGCAGAATTTGCGTTGGAAGCCGGTACTTCATAGCAACTGCCTTAGTCGCTCGTCGAAGATCGCGATGAACCTGGCCATATTGCTTATCGAAATAATCGACCTTACCGCTGGCTCTAACCAAGCTGCCAGGCAACGCGAGCACGATGTATTCAGGAGGACGATCTCGTTGCGCAAGCAATCGCAGCTTGTCGCCAATCAGCTCCACTGTCGCCTCAAATCTTTCCCTCTTAGACCGGATCTTTCCTATAGATTCCAACTCGCTTATGGTCAACTTCTCCACGGTTTCGTTTTCAAATGCTAACTGGCTAAAAAATCCACGATCTGACTTGAAGCCGGGGAAGCGATAGTTTTTCTCATCTCCAACGACTCCTGCTGAGCATGAGTCCAACCAACCTAGCGCTGATTCAACACTCTCACCTGTACCAATAAAACCAACCCGAATGGTTTCCGGATGCCGCTTGCCCATATCCAAAGAGCGCGGGCCAAAGAGGGAGATGCCTCGCTTGGGACACAAATGCAGCCTATCCGAGGCAAACTGCAATGGTGGCTCGTTGAAATACTCGCATCGCACAGCTACGGGATCAGTCCTCAAGCGGTTCTCCTTGATCCGTGTCTATATCACCAGCAGCATCATCATCGAATTCATCAAAATCGTTAGCCTCATAGAGTTCTGCAAGCGTAAGTAAATCGTCTTCATAACTTGCGGCCATTCGAACAGCCTCATCACCGGCCACCTCTGGCCACGTAATACTTCCGCTCATTAGTGCATTTTCGATAACCAGGGCTTGTTTGCCAAACAGGCAAGTAATCCGAGGCCTTCCCTGAGAGAGAAAGTCGCGCCAGAACTGCACCTCCTTTAAGACATCAAAATTGTACATGCGCGACTTACGTTTCGTACTTCTCTTCCCCGTCGCCTTGCCTTCGAGCGACGCAAATCCATCAGACGTGAACCTCCGCTCAGGTCGAATTGCTAAACCCCACGAAGACTGTACGAGCTTGTGAAACCGAAGGCCGATTGCTAAGTGTTCCCAATGTCTTTTTGCTTCATCATTATGTCTAAAGTGTGGATTCCATGCGACATTCCGCTCAGACCTACCGCCACCGACTGACAGATATGACACTCGCTTTTCCTTACCAGGCTCATCAGGTTCAAAGTAATAACGGTGATGATTTCTGTCGAGCTTTAACCCTAAACGACCGGTGATCTTATTGATCGTACGATTAAGCAGTTCTACAAACCATCGTTCGTAATCCGGCTGTCCCAACCAGTCACTCACGCTGTGCCGCTTTACTGAAAGTGGATCAACGACCATGGCGAAAGGCGAATCAAGATCTCTTAGATTATTGAATGCGTACAGTTGGCCGCCGCGGACGATGAAAGGAGTGATTATGCGTTTGTCACTAGGCCACCTAATCGAGGATCTCACATCGGCCTCAGGAACCGTGCATTCTCCCGAGAACACATAACCCGGAAGTTGCGTGACAGGCAGAAGGGTAGACCATACCGTCTCTGTTACCGTCTTTTCTTGGCGAGAAAGCCCATCGCACTGTTGATTTCTCGATAATCGGATTCGGACCCATTCTTCGTGGTCATGCTTGAACTGAAGTAGTCGTTCAACAGAATAAGTGTGATGTTGTTGGTCAACCAGCTCATGATGCTCATGACAGAAGAGAATCAGATTGGTATAGCCATCGATATCTCCGCCTGGCACCTCGACATCACGTCTAGGCCCGCCTGGACTTTGGGCAACGATGTGAGCAATCTCCCCAACCAAGACCTCTCGGTCATTTGCAGTTTCGTCTCTAACAAGCCTCCGACGGCAGTCAGGGAAGGTGCATATAGCTCCAGCTTTACCCCACAGAATCTGGCGAGTTCGTGCATCAATTGCCATTAACGCGATGCTCTGCTACTTAGCGATCGAAATGGAAATATTTCCACCACTACACCTTGAACACCTTCATCACTTCATCGCCCAAATGATTGATCACTTTGACGCCAATGCGACCAGACTTGGGCTTGTCGAACGCTCTTGATGTATCGCTGTTGAGGGTGGCCCAGGTTTCGGGGTCGATCTCGGCTTTGAGGGTCGTCTTCAGGGCACTATAGGGATCGTTCGCGCCCAGAAAGTAGGCGTGGCGAACGAAGAAGCTTTCTTCGTTATAGTCGGTGTCGATAAACCAACAGGCGATGCCTTCGGCGCTGTCGCTGATCACTTCACCAGTTTGAGGCTTAAACACATCCACACCTTTGACATTCACGCGGATCTTCCCGTCTTTTTCCTTGAGGATATCGATATCTGGTTCACCAAAAATCACGAAGAGGTTGCCCTTGCCGGTGTTCTTGAGATCGTCGGACATGTGCAAGTCGGCATTCATCCTGGCCTTGAGCACGGGAATACGCCCCAGCTTGCTGAACTCGGTGGTATGGGCTTCGTAATTGAACGCACAGGCGATGAGCACGTCGAACCCAGCGTCCCCTGCCTCGCGAGCCGCTTCTACCAGATCGGGCCTGGTGACAGTCCCAAATTCCGGTCCAATGAAGATTGCGGCACGCTTTTCCTTGTCTCCCTCAAGATAGCGTCCTTCCGCGCAGACAAGATCGCCAGGCCAGAGAGTGAGGGATATAAAGGTGATTTTGTCATTCTTATGGGCTTGCTGAACCCCCGCGGCCTTGAGATTCTCCAGAATCATCTGTGCGAAACTTTGCTTCGCGCCGTACTCTGATCTGGTTTCCTTGGAGGCATCGATTAATTCGTCATTCTCATCCACACCCAGCACGCGATGTGGCGACAAGCTTTCGACTGTAAAGGGACCAGCCACGCGGACACATTTTTTGTTTTCATAAGGCTTGTCGTAGAGATATTCAAACTCGGCTTTAGCAGCGATGGATTTGTCGATTTCCGTTTGCCGAGCGATGCGGGCCTGCCACCAGTCGCCATGGAGCTTCTTCGCCCCGTCTGACCACTTGGCATCGGCTTCGCGCGGAATCTCCCATTCCTGCAATTGCTTCCTGAGCGCAGCGTTCAGCTTCTCGCGCAACGGCTCCAGCGTTGCCTGCCATTTGTCCCAGATCACGTCAATTTCAGCATTGTTGGCAATAGACTTCAGCGTAATGTGTGGCACGCGCTCATATACGAAGCCCTGACGGATATTCCCCTGCACAGGCTTAGAACTCGGGGCTGTGCGGGTGACTTCAGCTTCCTTCATCTGGCCTTCGCGGGAATCTGCGAGCAGATAAAATGGGTACCGTGCGCCCATGATACGAGCACGGGCCAAGGCCAAGGCCACGCGGGAGGTGTCAATCGTGATCCATCGACGGCCCCATTGTTCTGCGACATACGCAGTGGTGCCAGAACCGCAGGTCGGGTCAAACACGAGATCGCCTGGGTCAGTGGTCATCTGAATACATCGTTCGACGACTTTGGTCGGAGTCTGCACCACATAGACTAAGTCTTGCTGTGCGCCCGTGTCGTCCCACAAATTGGACCGTGATTCATAGGGCCAGTCCTCCCACAATACTATGCCGGCGACCCGCTTTGCCTCGAGATTGAGGCGATCCGCTCTTGCAAGGCGAGGCATCTGCGTGTCGGGGTCATATCGCCAATGGCCTCCGGCCGCGCAGGGATACGACTTTTGTTGCCACTGGAAATCACGGCTACGCGCTGATGGGTCCTGGCTTACGAGCGGCCAATCCACGCGTGCAAACCTCGCTCCGTCTTGACAAATGGAATCTATCTCTTCATCCGAAAGGCGCGAAGTAGGACACCGATTCCCATTCGGAAAAATGACGGTCGTGAACTTTGATCCGTTGCCTGGGGTCTTTCGCCTCTCGTAGGTCGGGCGAAGCTTGAGCAAATCACGGGTTTTGCAAGCCCAGATTATGTAATCATTCACTGGGTCCGTCGGCGTTGTCCCTCCTTTCTTCTTTACGACGAATGTCACAACGAAATTGTCCTCCCCAAACACTTCATCCATCAAAGCCCGCACACGATGGACATTTTCATCGCCAATCTGCACAAAGATGGAACCGGACTCAGTCAGCAAATCACGAGCCACGGTGAGACGGTCACGCAGATAAGTGAGGTAGCTATGAATCCCGTCGCGCCAGGTATCGCGGAAGGCTTTCACCTGCTCCGGTTCGCGGGTGATATGGCCGGCGTTGCCGTCCTTCACGTCGCGGCTCGCCGTGCTCCACTGGAAGTTGCTGTTGAATTTGATGCCGTAGGGTGGATCGAAGTAGATGCACTGAACTTTGCCCCGCAGCCCTTCTCTCTCGGCTAAACTTGCCATCACTTGTAACGAGTCACCGAGGATCATCCGGTTCGACCAGTTTTGATCGTGCTGATAGAACTCAGTCTTGTCGACTCCCTTAGGGATACCATTGAAGTCAGCAAACAGATCCGGTGTGAGGAGCCCTGCTTCATGCTCGCGTTCTTTGGTCTCTCGCAGCAGATCATCGATCAATGCCTTGGGATGGACCTTTTCTTGGATGTAGAGCGGCGGCGCATGGACGACGAGGTCGGACCAGTCCTGCTCATCCTTGCCATGCCAGACAAGTTGAGGATCTAAATCGCGATTGCGCCGTTCGTACGCGATCCTGACAGGGCTTTGCTCTTCTTTCCGTAAGACAGACTGATATTCCGCCGTGGGAATATTCTTTCGCTTGGCTTCGTCGTGCTTCAGGGCTTTGACCGTCTTGGTCGTCCCTTGCTTCTTGGCCATGATTATTTCCTCGATGGGAGAACTTCGCGCACAGCGTCGGCCAGCTGTTTGGCGCTAGGCAGGCGTCCCTTCAACTTGGCAGGCAGTCTGGCCTGCAATCGATATTCGGCGACGCCGATCGGATTGTGTTTAGTTTTGAGCGCAAACTCGACTTCGATGTCATCCTTTTCGGCGCAGAGGATGATACCAATAGACGGGCCGTCGGCCGAACCGCGCTCTTTTTCGTTCAAGAGGTTGAGATAAAAGTCCATCTTGCCCGCATGCTCCGGCTCGAAGGGGCCGATCTTGAGGTCGAATGCCACCAGCGCCTTGATGAAGCGATGGTAGAAGAGCAAGTCCACGAAGTATTCCTTCCGTCCAAGCGCGAGCCGGTATTGGCGGCCCACGAAGCAAAAGCCATAGCCCAGCTCGAGGATGAAGCGCTGAAGATGGGAGACAAGTCGGTCTTCGAGTTCACGTTCTTTGACGGCACGGTTGATGCCGAGAAATTCGAGGTTGTAACGGCTCTTCATCATCTCGCCCGCCTGCTCCGCGAAGTGCTCCGGGAGGGCGAGAGCGAAGTTATGCGTCTTCTTTTCCTTCACGGCCCGCTCGTAGGCTCCGGCTTTGATTTGATTGAGCAGGACGCTCCTGCTCCAACCGAATTGGGCCGTGGCGCGAAGATAGTACAGACGAGCGGCGGGGTCGGACAACTTGGCCAGTAGATTGGCGTGATGTCCCCAAGGAATCGAGGCAACCAATTCTCTCACAGTTTGTGAGAGTTTCTCCTGAGCAGCTCCTCCGACCTTCAATTCCTTCACAGCCTGTGAGAGAAATTCAGGCGCAGTATGGACGAGATAGAGCTGTTTCATTCTCCACAAATTCACAACCGAGAAGCCTCGCATGTCGGGAAACTCGGTCCGCAGGTCGGCGGCAAGCTTTTCTATTACGGCATCTCCCCACCCTGCCGTCCGTTGTTTCTCCGCAAGACCTTGACCGATGTCCCAGTAGAGCAGGACCAGGTCGCGGTTAATAGCACGGGCGACAGAAATACGAGCATGAAGGATGCGATCCTTCACCGCCGCGAGGAAGATCGAGTAATCTGGGGGAGAGAGCGACTTCGTCATAATGGAATGGCTATGGCGATCATGTTCTCGAACTCGCTTTCAACCTTGGCCTTGAAGTCGGCCTCAATCTGATACACCTCAGTGAACTCGGCGAAAGCCCACCTTCCATAGGTGCCAAGATTATTCACCCCAGGCACCCAATAGTTTTCCATGGTGGCCTTCTTTTCCTTGGCATCTTCACGCCGGTAGCCTTTGATCTCAACAATGAGGTGCAGGAGATCCTCGTCACCATGTCCGTCATCAACCATGACGATGAAGTCCGGCACATACTTCCGCGTCTCTGATCCATACCGGTACGGCACTTCGAGTCCAAGGTTGTGATTCTTGACGTAGGCTCTGACTTTGGGATGGGCCTCGGCCACGCGACAGAACTCGCCTTCCCAATCGCTGTCGAGAATGATCCAGTTGATATGACAACGGCGGGCGTCTGTCTCCCAGCGATCTCGCCTGGACGTATTGAAGTTCACATGCTTGGTCGAACCAGTGGGATTGTAGGCATCAAGTAAGGCTTTGATGGGCCGCGTCCCTACCAACGCACGCGTGATCCCAGCAGTAATGCGTTCACAGGCCATGTCTGCCAACTCTTGGTACATCAACTGTGCGGGGTACGTGCCGCCTTTGCAGACAAGACAGGTATCGATCCACTCTTTTGTGATGCGCTTGAGCTGGCCGAAGAGATGAAGCTTGGGCTCTTCGCCTGGGTCACGCCACTTGGTATAAAGCAAGCGTTTGGCCACATGGAACAGCACTGTCGATGGCCTCATGTCTTGCAGGTGTTCAAGGCTCAGATCGACGGCTTCACCAATGATGCCCGCGTTCTTGGTAATCGAAGGCCCCACAAGATCTGGAGTGAGTTCCAGAATCGAATCCTCGTTGAACTTGGCAGTGAGCCGTTCTTCAGGAAGCTCAACGCGATAGCCTTCGACACGCGGGAAGGACACTTCGAGCGCGTCGCGTTCGGGGCGAATCGCTTTAATATGCACGGTTTCTCGGGGCGGTTGTGGAGGCGCCAGGACCGGCTTCGCCGTGAAATCGAAGGGGATGCCGAGAACATCCGCATATCTTACGTCGAACAGACCTTCATCATTCAGGTCATACGATTCCCGCCGCAACGCCCGGCCAATCACTTGCTCGCAGAGTAGCTGCGTGCCGAAGGCCCGTACCCCGAGCACGTGCGTCACGGTGTTGGCATCCCAACCTTCAGTCAACATGGACACAGAGACCACACAACGAATCGACTCCCCTAGGCGCCCATGCTTGCCAACCGTATTCATAACTTCACGTAGCAGGTCTTGGTCTGTCAGGCCCTCAGCTTGCCGCTGATCTCCAGTGCGCTCAACGATCTCGCGACGGAAGCGCTCGATTTCATCAGCCGCCATTCCCCGGAAGTTGTCATCCAGCGCTTCTCCGGACTCGAGCTGCTCACTGTCGATGAGAAGTGTGTTCGGACGAGGAAGAGGGTTCCCGTGCTCATCAAAGTTGCGAAACAATTCCAAGCGTCCATTCTCAAGTGTCGTCGATCCGTCCTCATTCTCACGTTGAAAGCCGGAAATGAAGTCGTATACCAACTTCGAGGTGGAAGTATTGTTACAGACCACGATGAAGCAGGGCGGCACACGCATGCCGCTCTCTTTCCACAGATCGAAGGTCTTCTTGTAGTGGCCGTATAGTGCTTCGAGGGCAGTCTGTAGCTCCACCGGCAGGCTGAGAGGATCGAGGGTTGCGGCCTTCCCACGGCCTTTCTTTGGCATCCTGGTACGGATGTGCTCCCAGAGATTACGAAACTTCGGCATATCCCCGCCTGGGATATTGTCTGCCACTGGCACGCGCGGCAATTTCACAATGCCGCACTCAATGGCATCCATGAGCGAGAAATCGCTCATGGTCCAGGGAAAGAGTGTGCCCTCCGCATAGCCTGAGCCTCGAAGGAAGAACGGCGTAGCCGATAGGTCAATGATCTGTGTGACACCAAGCTTGTGCGTGACGATTTCTAGCCCTGAGATCCAGAGCCTCGCCGCCTCATTATTCTTCTCTGCCTCTTTCTTCTCATCCCCTTTCAAATCCTCTTCGTCCTCTTTTGCCACCGGCTTTTCTCGGTAGCAATGGTGTGCCTCATCATTCAAGACAAGAATATTCTTCATGCCCATCAAATCAGGCATCACCCGCTGGAGCATCTGCCCTTCTGTTTCAAAGGTATTGAGCTCTTCACCTCGCCCTTGAAGCAACGACCGACCACCCTTTGACAGTTCGAGACGCTCTCGCAGCTTAAATGCGTGATAGTTGGTGATGACGATCTTGGCGTCTCGCACTTCATCCAACAGGTCATTGGGTACCAATTCCCTGCTGGCGTAATAACTGTCCGGATCATGCGGTTGGAGGACACGCAGGCGGTCTTTAATGGTGAGGCCGGGTGCGACGACAAGAAACCCACGTGTAAATTTCTTGCTGTTGGGGCGTCGGACGGCGTTGATCGTTTGCCACGCAATGAGCATGGCCATCACCGTGGTCTTGCCTGCCCCTGTGGCCAGCTTTAACGCTAGCCTCGTTAAGCCTGGATTCGCGTCGTGATTGGCATTTGCCAGGTGCTCAAGAAAGCCTTTGCCGGCTTTGGTATTGGGGGCCACTTCTGTCAGCCAAATGGCTGTTTCAGCTGCCTCGACTTGGCAGAAGAACGGCCGGGTGTTGCTGAATTTGTGATGGCGCCAGTGTTGAAGTAGCCGAGCAGTTTCTGGCGTCACCTGCCAGTCGTTCGAGTTCTGCAATTTCCGCCATGCATCAACTTGGTCGCGCACCCCGTTGATGATGGCCGTGATGTCGTACTGCTGTTCTTGTGTGGAGAGCCCCTTTCCTTCGTCAAAGACGATCGAGGCCTGCTTTTCTATGGACTTGCGCTTTTTTGGCTTCGGGATTGGTGTGATGAATTCTGCTGGACGGCGGCTTTCTATAATTTGCTGCGTCGGCTGGCCCGACTCATCAAGTTCCCAATGGCGGGATGGATATGCGTAAGGAGAATTCAGAATCGGCTTGGAGAAGAAATCGGTGCTCATTTAGCGCTTCGATATAAGCAAGACGACCTACATATGGAGGGGGACTCTTCGACGAAAGAATACCTGTTTCCACCTAAAAAAGCATCCGAGCTAGGAGGTAACAATACGAAAATAGGCAGGTTTTCAACCGGACATCACTGGCTAGGTTGTTTTACCCGGAAGAACAATGCTGAAAGTAAGTAGCAGAAACGGTCATGCAGTACGGGCCGATTCGGATCTGAAGGAAGAGTTTTGAGGCCGAGATGTATCCAATTCTGTGAAATCAAACGGTGTATGCGGATGCTCCATTGGCACATTCTTGCAGACGATAATCCAGCGCAGCGCAGGCATATTTAACAAACTGGCCGGTGCTGCTCTGTCCACCTCGACAGACAGACTTCCACCACATCCATCGACAACGCATGTTCCAGAATGCCGAGCCAACGTCAGCACCCCTTGCCTGTAAACGAAAAAGATTTCACCCCACCATCGCCCGAATGACACTCCAGGTAATCTCGAAAGCGGTTTCGCGAGTATGGCGATACACGTACATACGAGTAGCATAACTGTAAGACTCAACCCTTGAAGAGGCTTATCAAGCCAATATGGGATTCCAATCAACAGAAAGATGAGTAAGGGCACGCCGGCGAGAATAGAACTCCACAACACCCCGACGGCCATCCACTTAATTCTGGTTACACCCTTTATGTCTAACTCTTTGGCCCACAGGACTATTTCATCAACGGACTGGTTTGAAGCGCCGCAGCTTTTCTCATTTTCTAGCAGGATTTCGCTGTCGCAAGCTAACTCTGATGGTTGGCTGGCACCAGCTGCATCATGATCGGCAGCTGATTTGTTGATACTTTCTAGAAGTACGAGCTGATAGGTTCCCTTTTTAGGTCGATGAAGTCGAATACCTGGTCTCCCTTTTCCTTCCTCCGTCTTATCGATGGCTTCGAGGTTCTTCTGTAACACATGTAACTGGACTGAAACGTTGTCACCACCGGCGACATCGTTTTTGTAAAGAGACTGGCTCAGTTCGCTGACTGACACCGGCACAATCTTTCTCTGCTCTTTGTATGCCCGCAGATAATGTTGCAAAACCTCCTTTTGTTTTTTTTTGAGATCAAAGAACTGACTTCCAATAAGAAAGTCGAGTTCCTTAATGATGCGGCCGTAGTCAGATTTCATCTGGGAGCAAGTATCTGAAAAACTTCGATTAGTTGTCCCTTGTCGGACACCAGTGCACGAGACTTTAATTCTCTGAGTGCCTGTCTCACACCTTAAACAACAAGCGAATAAGATTAAATAAACCTTACTTTAACCTTATTTATCATGCACTTGCGACATATGCCGGCTATGCTTCAGGGAGTACGAGAGACATGCATCCAGAACAAAACCAATCGAGATCCACGTGCAGATACCTTCGAAAAGCAAGATTCGCAGCCGAGGCGTCGCCCCCCCCTGCCATCGGCCCACGCAAGATGGATCACGGGGATTGGCCTGTCCTTATCGGCTCGTTGCCAAACCGCTCAGCACTTCGATTAACGACCATATCCAGAAGGCGATTGCGTGGGTAAAGAATCCCTCCCGTCCACCACCGATACCTTCCCCTGTATTGTTTACTGGGGTTCGATTCGAACCGATAAAGCCTCCAGACTTGCAAAGACTCAATCTCATTACAAATGACATGTTGCCCCATCCAGTTCATCAACTGTACCTGGCAATTGTGCAGAAGATTCCTGCTCCACAGCCTCGAGGCATCGCCAAACCGCAGGAGGCTTCACGCAAGGCTCCCATGATTGAGATACTTCCATCTGAGAAGTACTACGACACGGACGATTTGAAGCGTAACTACCAAGTTCGTCCTCTCCCATGCATTAAGCTGGACCGTAACAAATACCTGTACCTTGGGTCACCGACCTATTTGGACGCGCTAAAAGCGATTGGCATTGCAGAGATTCCATTTTTGGTGATGCCACGCTTACAACGCGTGGACCACTCAGAACTCTACGAGGAGACGGTCGCGCTGACCGCACAGATCGCATTCGAAAATCTTAGGGGGGAACCTCTTGATCGCCGATCAGAGGTGCGCGAGCAGCTGTATATCGTTCTCCGCCGATTGGGATTGGGTTCGTATTTCTTCGGCTCTTTCTCCGAAAAGCATATCCAGAAACACATTCTGCAATTAGCCCCCTCGACAGTCCGCCGCAAACAGCAGCAGGCTTCGACAAGATCAGCATTCCCCTGCCCATACAAATGAGAAGAACTCGACCTATGAAATCGCTGAGGTCGCTAAGAAATTCCCTTGCAAATATTTCATCTTCTAATCCCACCCTAGGGACCTCAGGAAGGTACTTCGGCCCTTCCCAAGTCAGTGGATACCTCCCGAATGGTCTCCATCCCTCGCGTCGTGAAGATTGCCTTCTTGCCTTCGCCTTCATTCTCAACTTCGTGGATGCCCCGTTCGGAGCCGCAAGAATTGAAGAGCTTCGACGCCCTATCGCGCTTCTCTTAAGCAGATTTTGCGAAACGGCGAGCGTCTCCCCCGATGACGCACGAACGTTGATTGCTCTCAGTCGCCTGCTGATTCGAGCTATTACACGGCAGCGCATGAGCGCGACTCTTTCCCATCCAACTCTTCCCTCGAACACACGCATCACCAGAAAACACAATGCCTTGTACTCTTTCCTCTTGAACTGTTCGAAGAGGAGTTCTTTTGAATACTTTGGCGTCATTTGCCACGACGCGCTCCTGAATGCACCCACGGATCCGAAATGCATATTAAGAAGTCGAAAATATGATTTAGCTCTGCACCTCGAAACATTCCTGGATTGCGTTCCTCTTCCTCCCACAGCCCCACGTGACTTTGTGCCTGATCAAAGAACTGACTATGTCGATGCCGCTCTGTATATCTTGCATGCCTACGGAAAGAACGGAATCCACCCCAAGGACGAAACAGCAGCGCATTATGCCTTCACGTGGCGGCAGACTATTCGAAAGGCTCATCTCAAACCAGTCGCGCCGCATCCGGCGCCCCTTAGCACTCTCGCTGCCGATAACAATCAGATCTGTACTGAAATCCCTGGACCATCGGAACATCTATTCGATGATGACGATGAAGAGTCTGCCGAGGGCAACAGAACACTTCTCCATTCATACGGCTCTGTGACCCAGTCCGCATTGCAGGAAGGCGAGTCTGCTGAAGAACATAGCCGATGGTCTCTCATTGCGCCAGAGGAAGACCTCCCAGTCCAAGATCTATTTTCATGGATTCGGCACCAGGCGCTTGCGAGAAATGCTCGTATCAACTCAAGCATCTCCTATTGGTGGGACCGGTCCTGTCCAACACTCGCCATTGATATAAATCTCTGGCGGCTAACCCAATCCGGAAGTCCTGAGGCTGCGGTGGCATGGCTCATCAAGCACACTGGCCTTGCCCCGCACCACGCACTTGGCCTCAAGCTGCTACAGGAGGACCAAGCACTGCCTGATGAGGCCATGTTCCTTGACTTGCGGAATCGTGCGATCCGATATAAACGCCCATTGGAATGGTGCGGATATAATAGCGACCGCTTCCTGATCTCAATAGACGGATGTGAGGAGAGCAGCAGAGACGTTGCCATTCCGCTACCACCACTAGTTTGGCAAGGGCTGGAACCGTACTGTCACCATCGCCCCGCCGATGGTCGTCTTACCAGAACAGCGCTTCATGATCGTTTCTTCATTACTGATACTGAGCCATTTCAGCCGTTGACCCTTAACAAAGTGAATCGGTTCCTCCGCAGAGAACTGTCCGCACCGACATCCATCACTCTCCACTCGCTCTCTCGTTCTTTCAGACTCCTCTACGGAGGGCGCTTTGGGCTCGACGAGATCGTGACCTGTTACATCTCCGGACGAGTCCCATACTTTCTGAGAGCGCCGATGTTTTACACGAGAGTCCGCCAAGCTGACCTCGCGCAAAGGTACTGGAATGCGTCTATGCTATATGCAAAGGGCCTCGAAGAACTCAATGCCGACAACTGCCCTGACGACGCCGTCACCACTCTGCGCACGCTGGTGAACACGAATCAGCAACTACCGGACGATATTCTTTCATCCCCTATTGCATTTGGCTCGAAAGCAATCCCGCGTTCAGACACCGTATCAGCATTCTTCCAGGACTATCGAACACTTCTTGCCGATCTGGCGCGAAAACCGTCGCTCGATGACCATCGTGTCTACTTTAATCATTTCATGATTTATTCCTTCTTGGCCTTCGGATATGCGACCGCAATCAGGCCTGTGAGCGATGCCACTATCCCCGACAACCAACTCAGAAAACAGACTTACAATACGAGCACGATTCTCGTCGCAGACAAGGCCAATCAACGCTATGCAGAGAGTCGCTTTATCCCCCTCTCACCCATGGCGTATCAGCTAATCACCAGCGTAATCGAAGGGAGAAAATCACTCATTGAGTATCTGAATCGGCAAGGCATGTTGCGTTATGTCGACCTCGCTCAGGAGGAGTGGCCCATTTTCTTTCTCTTTCAGCCAGACTTTCGGGTCGACCTACTAAGGCCAAAGAACATTCGCGAGCACTTAGACGATGTCAACCTAGGCAACCGCTATCGAGTGCCGCTCAATGCCAATCGGCACTACTTCCGGACACATCTGTGGCCTCTGGTGCCCTCGCGTCTGCTACACGCAATCTTGGGCCATCAACACCAAGGCAGCGAATGGATGGGCCGCATATCTGTGAGCGATCTAGAGAAGGCACGCGATTTATTAACAGGACACATTGATGACATGCTTGTCGCTCTCAACATTGTCCCGGTGAGCTTCAAGTCTCATCAATGAGCTACTCTCAGAATAACGCTTCTATGGCTACCCACTTATCTTCCAAACAATTTTTAAAGCTAGTTGCAGGGACATTGGATGCACTTCAGACAACTGCTCAAAACCGGTACTCTGCCGTGGCGGATCTCGCCATGAGCGTGAACCTCGCCGTTCTCAATTACGTGGAGAGCATCGTCCAGAGCACCACGACCCTTTCGCTCCCTATGTCGTTATCACGCGAAGACGTCGCCAAACTTCAGCAAATTTGTAGTGCAATCAACTTTAGACAATCCAAGCGCAATCTGGCCGAATACGTACTGGCCCATCTCCTGCACCATCTTCGCCAGCACGACCTTATTACATGCCCTATGCCTCGCATCCGACTCGATACCGAACGAGATCTCGCTGCATCCTTCCATCCCAATCAAGTGCCCTTCTGGTCGCGCACCGACACGTGGTGGAGACCGATTCTTGAAGAGACACTCAAAAAGGAATTACCCAAGTCCAAAGGAGACAACGACACGCTTCTACGAACGCTCACCGAAGGTGGCTATGTTGCGCTATTAGGCCTGATCGTGGGGGGTGACATTCTTATCTCACACCAGATTGTTCCGCTTGCTCGACTTCGCGTGAGCGACCTGGATGTGGATCATGGATTTCTTCAGACTCGCCTGACCCCACGGAGATTCAAACCACGATTGGGAGAGGACGGAAACGAAGCGGCTCCGGAGTATCTGAGCGAACCATTTTGGCTTCCTCCAATCGCTCAGCTCCTGTTGTTCCGATACATTCGGATGCGCCTGTTGTGGGGAAAGAAACTTGGTGTCCCTCTAGTCCTGACCAATCCTCGTTCATGTATTTTCCACGATAGCATTCGTGATAACCCTGCTCAGTTTATCGAATGGCTCCATAGCTATCCCCCCAAATTTCGGGCACACGAGATTACATCTGAGTTGGCGCCTTTCATGAATGGAGTCAGGACAAAACGCACGGTTTTGGGACAACTCATTGATGCTCGGCGGGCTGAGCGTATCACTACTGTCGGTCCTATCTTCACAGCACTTCGGAGCCGTCTGATCCTGACTCGGCCGCCCACCGCAGGTTCCTGGGACAGAGTCATCCTCGGTAGACAACCACGCCAGATTACCCAACAAAGGATACCCATCGTGCCAGCAGCAGCTGTCTCGACTGCGCCGATCAATGTTCCTCAAGCCGGCGGTACTCCCGACATTTCTGCAACCATGACACAGTGCCAAGAACATGACGCGGCGCTCGCCGCCTGCGCCTCAAGACTCACGCAACTTCAACACCTAGTGGCACCAATCCTTCGTTCACTCGGAAAGACAACCACCATGTCGGTGCGGATGGCCATGGCCAGGAATATAGCGAGCCTAACCCGAAACCTCCCCCGTCTTTCTTCGGCAGTGGTTAGCTCAGAGCGTGCCCCGCTTTCCAACCTCCGCGTGCAACTCGAATGGCTTATCAAAATGCTCACATCCCACTATCCAGGGAACGATGCACTTGCGCCAATCTCCGTACGGAACTACTACCTCACCGTGCAAACACGGCTCATTGATGCCCTTGGGGCGCGGAATATCCTCACTCTTACGCACCAGGATGATGTCGCAGAGGTGGTCGGCAGTATGCTTTCGGGGGACCTGGAGGGCGGAACACTTCGAACGCAGAGAGCTCATTTCGTCCATCTATTTGAGTTTCTTCATCGAGAATACAAGAAATATGGGTACGACGTAGCCCAAGTCGACCTTACCAACGAGGAGTTGTGGGTTGGCGCCGAAATCCATCCTTTCCCCCTGCTCGCTCCGCAAGAGCTCGATGCCTATATCCACGCGCTTTCGCCGTTGGATAAAGTTGCAAGCATCTTAGGCAGCTATGGAATGGCTCGCCGAGGCGAACTGGCTCGGTTACGCCTCGGGGATCTCGTGGGCAACGTCCATGATTTGTCCTTATTGATCTGTAGCAGCAAAACACGCGCTGGAATCCGCCGAGTCCCTCTGTGGGCTTTGGTCCCAACTGCCTACCTCCACACACTCATGATGTATCGGGACGCTCGGCTAACGCAGGCCTCCTCGTATAGAGGGGCTCCCCTCCTGGTCGATGAGCAAGGAAATCCGTTCACAGAAGAACGACTCGGCGACCGCATAGGGCGGCGAATGAAAAAAGCCCAGCTGGAGGTCAACTCTCTCCATCCTCTACGCCACCAAGGCGCCTCATGGTTTCCCCTCGTGTGGTACTGCGCCTTCCATCAACTCCCACACAGTACCCTGGGCTTTGATTTTCGCCATCCAATGTTCGAGCCAGATCACCTGATCCGCTTTCGTCAGCTTTTCCTGCCGTACGACCGTCGGCTCGACAATGCTCATCAGCCCTTCGAAACCAATCCGTTCCATGTTCTAAGCCGAATTTTGGGACACTCCAGCCCGCAAACCAGCATTCAATGTTATGTTCATAGCCTCTCCTTCCTTGAGTATTTACTTATGCAAAATCATGATCACGTTCCAGATCTATTCAAGAACATCAGCCGCGTTCAAGCAGCTCGACTCCTTGTATCAGCACCTTCGGAGATCACTCGCATGTACGAATCGCGCAAAAATCGTGGCGATAACATTACGGACAATTGTGTTCCACTGCCGGACATTCTGGACAAGCTCCGTCGCAAGATATTGAAACGCCAAACAAGACAATGAGCTCATCTGATACCACAAAGGCCGACTTGGCCGTCACTCTTTTCCCTGGAAGACATAGCAAGGGGATCGTTGGTGCATATCATCCGAACCCATCCGCAGACTGCCGGAGTCTTCTTCTCTAGCGTCCCAACGGTGCATCTGTGCGACGGTAATGGATCGAATCCCTTCAGAAAAACATCCTTCGAGAAGGCATCCAAGTTGTCGTCTCGGTACCCACAGGCGTCCACTTGCCCATTGGACCATCTTACCGACCCACACCTCTGGTCCCTCGCATCGAGAGTGTCGTCATTTCAGCGAGCGGTTTTTTCAGGTCGCGGCAGCGCAGATCACGCGCGCCGAAGCAGAGCATATTTTTTAAGGGCTCGAAGGTGGCAGCACTCATGCCGCGCTATTAGTAGACGGTCAGCCAATGTGGCACCATTTCGGCCAGGAAATCTGTTAGTGTGCACTGGCTATGAAATACCATCGACTTCTAGGAGGAATTGCACCAACGGCCTGAGCTGCAGGTTTTTTGACTGTCACGCCCGATACACTTTTAACCTTTACACTTCCAACCTTAGTGCAAGTTGATGCGCCAGCGATTCCGGAAGAGGAATCCTTCTTGATAACCGTTCCGTGGCTTTCTCAGTGAGGTCATATTTTTCCCCCATCACGACGCTAAACCAGCGCTCGCGATCAGTGACAACCTTAAACATCTTTTCATCCTGCGTCTCGCTCAGATACGGCAGATACACATAAATAGACTTTCCGGATCGTTCGGCTTTGGCCCCCACGCGATCCACACGTCCCGTGCGTTGCTCAAGGGTACTGGGATTCCAGCACAAGTCATGATGAATGATATGGCGACAGTTCAGGTGAAGATCGACACCTTCTGCCATCACACTGCTTGCCACGAGGATCTCGGGATAAAACGGTGTATTGAACGCCAACATTAACCGCTGCCGCGTTTCATGATCCGTCGTACCATTTACAAGCCGCACATTCGGCAGCAGAAGATGCGAATCTTCTCCTTGTAGTTCATCATCCTTGTATATCGCCTGCCTCCCACGTTCTACCTGAGAACCGGTCTGAACCTTACAAGCAGCTTCGATAAAAGCATTCCGGCTCACACTGTCACAGTGAGTCTCCAAGAACCGAAAGAAATCGTGCAGCAACGTGCTCAGCGTCATACCTGACTGATCTGGCGTCCGTAGCGCCTGTTGCATGTCGCTTTCCAGCAGCTTCCCCTTGTGTAGCGGGAAAAACCTGACCAGAAACGATGGTGTGCGAACTACACGGCGAGCCGCATCAGACAAGTCGCCACTTCTATCAGCCAGCGAGGGGTAAGCCTTTAGAATATTCTCGACTTCAGAGTCGCACGATCGGCGAACTGGCGAGTCTTCGTCGAAAAATCTTTTTCCAATCCGATCAAGTTCTTCAAAAACCAGGGAAGGTTTACATTCAAGCTTCATCGAACCGAGCTCAGAGATCTCTTCCTTTATGGCATGGGAAATCGCCCGGCGCAGAGCTTTGCCTGTCGCTATGAAATGGCAGAACACTAGCATTTTTTCACCACGCCGCCACGTTTCAACCACGCGTCTCGCTGTTGCTGCCACCTTAGGATGGGTCATGGAAGCCGTTGCGAGATTCCATGGCACAAATGAGTCCAATTGATCCAGGTACCAGGCTAGTTCGTCGTCACCAGAAACCTCGGCTGATGCATCGTCGTCTATATCGATGGCTTTAGTTACAGCTCTTAATTCGGATTCATGGCGCGTATGAAGAAACGCCTCATAGCTTGAGGCCAATCCTTCGGCAAACAGCGCCCTGCTGTTGGAAGAGCACGTGGTCGCCCGAGCGGCCAGCAGAAACGGCACAATTGCTTCTCCAGTTACCTCTAGGCCGTTGACAAGCTTGCCAGCTGCTTCGTCCACGATCGCACGACCAGGGAGCCTGATCCGGCGAGATATTGAGTGATTGGGAGTCGGCAACTGCCTTGGCTTCAAATGACGGATAACCCAAGGTTTCAGGAGCTGCTCAGCCTCTCGCATCTTATCGTGCGCCGCTTGGTAGCACCGGAGCACACGTTCGACTTCCGCGGGATTATCTCTTCGGCTATGAACCGTTTCCCACCACTTCTCGATATCATCTATGATCTGTCCATCAACAGCGAGATGCTCATCTCTCAACCGCCCCCACGCGTCGTCCAAGCGCAACGCTGATTCCTGAGCGGCATCCAGCGTTTTCCGCACCGCCCCCAGTTTGTCCTCGAACCATTGCTTCCCACGATGAGGCAAATTCCATTTAATGCCTTTAAACCGATCGAGCACTGCACAGAGCTCACTGTGTCCCAGCTGAAATGGCGTGGCCGTGAGAAAGAGCATGCGCTCAAACACACCCGCCAAGGCCCCCTTTTCAACTTCGTCAATGTCATTGGACGCCTGCTGACTTCGGAATAATGAGGCCAGTTGCGTATCTCCGTTCTTGAGATGATGAGCTTCATCAAGGATAAGAAGAGGCAAACGAAGGTTGGCGATCTGTAGGCATTCCTTCCACATGGGACGGAGAGCAGCCTGGATGGCCCTGCGCGCATCTTGGAGGCGATCAGCAAAGTTGTCTGATTGTCGACGAGGAATCTTCTTGAGCGCCTCAAACAGCTCATCGGTGTTTACACGATCAAGAGCATCTACCACCGCTCGAGGAACGGGAACGGGATCGTTATCCACGGAAGCGACTCCGTCCGCCTGAAATGGGACTTCCCATTTCCTGAGCAACGTCAGCCAGTTGCCTGGGTACTCCCTCAGCAAATCGCTCCACAGATCAGATCCATAGCGATTATCCATCCATGTGAGGCGAAGAAGGCTCCCCAGAATTTTGCATAGGTCCCGCTTAAGATCTTGTGTGGCGTGCCGACGATGGAGCGCTTGACGAATGAGAGCCAGTTTTACCCACTCATCTGAGAGGCCTCTACTCATAGCTCCATAGGTCACAAAGATGATCGCACGCTGTTCCAGGTACTTGAGAAACTCTTCAGCGCATGTGGCTTTGCCATACCGGATGGACTGGCTTCTTGAGTCCGGCAGACAACGAGATAGGAAAAGAGACAAATCCCTTGGCCATTTGTCTTGCAGTGAAGGAGGCACCATCACGACGACCGGCCGCTTGCGCCGATTAGCCACGGCAACGGACATTGCCACTGCAAGGGCGACAAAAGTCTTTCCCATACCAACTTCGTCCGCCAACACCACTCCCGGTTGGTCCTTGAGCCGGCGGAGGATTTCTTTTGCCGTCCTCTCTTGTCGTTCGGCATCTTCAGGCGAGATTCGATCCTTTACGTGCAGATTGATGTCTCGATAGAACGGATAGAAATGAGACATCGCTTATCTCCTCGTAAGGCACTGAGACACGCGATCCAAATATTGAGCGAGATGCCCCTGGCGGCGATCGTCCGGCAGCGAGAGGCATTGCTGCAGGTCTTGCGATACCGCATGCAGTGCCTCTCGAATTTCATGCGCAGAGAGTGCTCCTGGCGCACCCTTAGGCTTCACTCTCGTTAATTCCAATGCCAATTCTGCCAGGAGAAAAACGCGTTCATCATCTGACCTGGCTTCACGAGTAAGCGCAGCCGCAACGGCTTTGATACCGACCGGTCCATTGATACGCCACTCCAGACATTCTTCGCTGGATACCGGTCGTTCGAGCCGTGAGCGCAGCCCTCTAAGGGCTGAGGAAAAGCGTCGAGTTCGCTGCAACAAGAATCCGTTGGTATCCACTCGCTTATGGGGATCAAGATCGATGGGCGCTATGGAATTGGTGTTACGCTCTCTCGCTTTCCTCCTTAGATACCCCCGCATGATGTCATGGAGCGGCCGCGCAGATGTGAGGATGTCGATCAGCACGTCAAGAGGGAGGTCCCGAAGCTCGTCGGGCGGAGGTAAATCCCCGGCCGAAGCGACATTGATGGGCCACCAGGCAAGGCCGTGGGCCTTGTCCCACGTCACCAAGAACCCGGAAGGTGGTCGTCCCTCCCAAATGAGGGAATAGGACCTTGGGCTCGCAACACTATGCCATTCCGCCTCCGTCACTCGTGTCAACTCTTGCTCATCACAGATCCTCCACCCAGAGGGCAGGTCATCGCCAAAGGTAAGGAGCACCTCTCCCTCCCTGCCGTTCTTTGTCCGGTAAATGGCGTTCAGGAAGCCCGTGGGTAACAGGACGGTCTCCTGGGCCGAGTCAATACCAACATCGGAAGCGGGCAGGAATTGCAGGGTGGTTTCCGGATCTGAAATAGATTGGATCGCCGGGAATCTGCGTTCAAAATCAGCGTACGTTCCATGCGGAGCACGATCCCTATCAACCAGGTACGCCAGGTTGGCTTCGTAGTTGATGGCCTTCCCTACGCCCGTTCCAGCAGATGTGAAATTGGAGGATCCAATTAGAAACAGCATCCAACGCTCGTCTTTGAGCCAGATCTGCTTGGCATGCAATGGCCGTTCAAGCTCGGTGGTAAGCCTGCTGAATGCTACTGAACACGAATCTCGCGAAGGCCGAGTTGCTAAGAGCGAGGCTGGGGCGCGAGCGAGCAACTGCTTCGAGTTCGGATGGTCTTCGGTTTCCACACAGTAGTCGACTTCCGTCTTTCCTCGTTTTCGCATGATGTTCCATAACGACGCAGCCGGTTTGTTGGTTTGAGCCTCTGACGGGTCGAAAAATGGACTGACGACCGAGGCCGAGTTTGGCGGGCTGTTGCCAGGCCAGACTGATGACAATTGCGTGAACAGATCGGGACGTCCTGGCCCTATGAGCAGCGTGGTGACACGAACGGGCTCTCGGGCATGTTCATCTTCTGTTGTTCCCCACGACCGGGAGAGTGCCTGAACACGATCAAGAAACCGACGCATACGCTGCAACGGGAGGGACTCATTGTCAGCGACGGCGACATCCGACGTTTGGCGAAGGTATTGAAGAACCTCCTGGAGAACCGGTCTTGGGGATTCTGAGCCCTCATGGAAATCCACCACGCCATAGACTTCCCGATTACGGCGATACCCGTCCTCTGTGAGGTTTGCCGAGCCGATAATGAGACGGACCAATCTGGACCAGCAAAGAAGCGAGATTTTGGCGTGGAGAATGCCGCGATCAGGCCGAACAGGATGGAGATCCCACCGAAGACTTCGTGCTCCCTTACAGTGATGTTGGTCAACAAGGACCGCTGCGCAAGCAACCTGCGAGAGCTTCTCCTCTCGCTCAACCAGATAGACCGGGCCGTCTTCTGTGGCGGCCGTTTCCACCTTCAGGAAACGACCAAGACACTCTTCCTCAAAAAAAGCGGGCGAAAATGTGAACGTCGTGGCGATGCATCCGATTGGATCACCGGCATCACCTGGAGGCTCCCAGGCATCGAGAAGCCTGCCCTGGCCTGCGGGGATAGAATTCTGATCCCCCACTCCTACACCAGCCTCAAGTCTTCAGCAAAGGACCACAAGGAACTCAATCGATAGGCGTGGACATAACTGTCGTCTCCAATCCCACCCTCTTCTCGCATGTACCCCGGTCGAACCATATAACTTCCATCGTCGAATCGCTCCACCCAAGGGAGCTTTCCGTTCGGTGGTTTTGCGGCCTGCACCTTTCTGTGGTGTTCAAGGAGACGTTCGACCCAATTCTTTGGAGAACACTTTTCAGACACAAATTGGAAAGACTGAATGAATCTGGTGGATGCTCCAATCGTGGCCAAGACATCCGTGACCACGCCAAACTGCTCCGGTACTCGGTCGCCTGCTTTGCGGACATGTTTACCTTGCGCGAGTTCGCCTACGGACGTTCGAGACTTGCTCTTTGAGAGCACGTATAGGCACTCATTAAAAGCATCTTGAAGCAGGCGAGAGAACACCTCATACGCATCGACAGCTAGCAACAGCTCTTTCAACGACGGTGATGATACAGGACGCAACGCGTGGTGGAATGGTCGTTCCGACCACACCTTTTCATTCTCCTTGTGCTTCGTGACTTGGCGGTAAGCCGTGATGCCATCGGGAGACCGGAGAAAGTCCATCACTTCGCGCGTGAAGCCATGCTCCCGCCCCACGAGCATCGATGCTAATATCCGACGCTCTTTGGGTCCCGCGTCATAAGGCCTCAAATGGTCAGCAATCTGCTGCCAGCCTGGCCAGGAGGACGAACGGTCAACTGCGCCTTGCTTCAGCCCGTCTTCGACGGCTCCTCGCCACAATCGAAACAACTCGGCTCCCCGTCCGGTCGTCGACTCGTAGAACCCTGGAAGATCCTGTTCATCCCGCCAAATTCCGAGCAGGCGATACCCCATTTCGCTCAGCCTCCCGTCGTCTACAACATCCAATGTCTGAGCGAGAAGGCGATAGACACCATGAAAGCCAAACACGTTGGGAGTTTTAAGGTACCGTCGAGCTGAGAGTGGAACGCGATCGGCAATGGCACGATTGGCCTTATCCCGACCGGGAAGCCCGGACAAACGCTTCCCATCCTTGATACATCGGACCAGCCCTTCAACCACATACCACTCGAACACCTGCCAAGGTGGACTCACATCGTCCTTCGCAAGCACTTCGTCATCGTATGCGTGACAGATCGCAGCCGACACGGCCGTCAGAGTCAAAAAGCGAGGATGGCTCATGCGCTCTCGAACGCCGGGAATCAATTTAACACCCAAAGCATCTGCAATCTGATAGAGGCCGAGCGGGTCAAGAGTACCTTCGGCAGTAACGACGGGATCCTTAGCTGAAAGAAGGGGCATTAACATCAGCGGGCACCCTGCATGATTCTTCCCAGTGTGTCGTTGATTGGACACACTGCTCGAAAGCTGCTGGAAGAACTCCTCGCCTAGAGCGTCTAGCCGCCTGATCCGCTCCGAGCTTGCTTCCCATGGCTCATCTTGCGATATGGTCTGGCCTCTAAATATCGCCTGATATCCAAGCCGAACGCTTTTTAGAAGGCGGCAACAAACGGATGAAACATCCGTGGGTTTCTGACATCGACCGCAAGTAAGGCTTCCCTTAAGATGGCGTCATCGCATACGCCCTTCTAATCTAAAAATCAATTATTCAGCCAGTTGCCTAGCGAGAACGATAGGTTTTCCACAAAATGGAACCCGTATTATTATTAGGTTTTCGGTCCACTTCAGTAGCGATCGCTAAATTCATTCGAGTAATTGGCTAATTTGCAGAACAGATTCAGTAATGTCATTTCATCGAGAGAACCTGGGATGGCCGAGGCAATCCGCGGATCAGCAACCACAATTGCCAGGCATTGAGCGCGCGATATTGCCACGTTGAGACGGTTTCGATCCAAAATGAACGCTAGGCCACGAGATCCGTATTCACCATAACTGGAACAGAGCGACAGGATGGAAATCGGGGCTTCCTGCCCCTGAAACTTGTCGACGCTTCCAACGCGCGCGCCTGGGGGGAGCGCGGCGTGCAGTGCACGCACCTGGGCGTTATACGGAGCAATAAAGAGAAAATCTTTCAATTCTAGTTGCCTAACTGATCCAACTTTGTCGGTATAGATTCGACCGGATAGTTCGTTGTAAATCGCTTTTACTTGCTCAACTTCCTCCTCGCTTTGCTGGATGTTTCCATCGTGTTCCACTCGAACGAAGACGATTCCGCTTTCGCTAGCAATCAGACCGTTTGACCCGGCCGGGATGCTAATCTTCTGTCTCGTGCAGTCGGAATGTGATCGCAGGCGGCTTTCGTAGATGCTTTCGGAAATGAACCGACAGACGGAGGGGTGCATACGTCGGGATTCGCCAAGAAACAGACCATACTCCGAAGGCACTACAGCATGGAACCGTGGCACATCGGGCAGGCTCGCAACGGTATCCTTCAGAGCATATTGCAGCACAGAGAGCCCGGCATCACCGGGATGCGATCCCTGAATCGGCTGTTCAAGCTGCATTTGATCACCAAGGAGCACGAGATTCTTGGCACATCGCGCCATAGCAATAGCATTGGCGAGGGGAACCTGACCAGCTTCGTCGATGAACAGGAAATCAAGCACGTCTTCCCACTCCGGCCGAGTAAAGAGCCAGGCCGTGCCGCCCACTACGCCCCCGTGATAGTGTCCTCGTGCATCTGCCGAACTGGCGATAAATTGTATCCCTGGATTCGCCGCCAATACGTCTGAGTCCACTTCACCACCAACCTTCATGCCCAAAAGGATTGTCCCCAACTCCCGGGAGGCTTCACCGCAGGCCGTTAGGAGATTCACCACCGCTTTATGACTATTAGAACTGATGCCTATTTTCTTATTTTTAGCGAGGAGTGCGGTGACGACCCGTGAGGCGGCAAACGTCTTCCCCGTTCCAGGAGGCCCTTGAATGACAAGACAATCTCCCGCCATCGAACCAGTGATTCGTATGGCGGCATCAATGACTAGCTCCCCAGCCATCTGCATCGGCATGGCAGGCGGGCGACGCTCTAACAGCGCCGCTACTGGAGGATGTAATTGACCTGACAGATGCTTAGTTGCGACCGCTGCGAGCGCATCGGGTATTCCGGCCGGAGAGATAAATTCGTCCACCAACAGTGCACCTTGTGCGGGGAATCTGCCTGCGCATTTCTCGTCTAGACTCTTCTTGCCGATTTTCAACTTCAACCGGCTGGCAGAAGTGTCGATTTCAGCGAGCGTAAAGTTGGCATCCAAATTGTGGGTGAATTTCACCTTGTCATCCTGGGCCAATTTGCATTCCTGGGATGCATCGAAGTGGTAGGCCTGCACAAACGATTTCTTTTCGGTAATGCACGGCTCATCAGCTTGCAGCCCCTCGAGGCACCCTGGATCATCACGGCGTTCTTCGGGAGTAGCCGATGCCCGATCAAACATGCGCCACCACATGGGCTTCTGTTCGCGGCGATGAAAGTCAATGACATCAGCCAATACGATGGAAGCTGCATCCTCCTGCTGACGGAGCTGTATCGCCGCATTCAGTCGAGCCACAACCTCAGGCGACAGTTCCGCTGGCGTTGATGGTGCAGTAATGGCATTCGAGGGTGTGCCAGCAATATGATGTTCCTTTGCCACCAGTCTCAACCAATTGAGCAATTGGGCCGTCGACCGGCAATCATCTTCATTGTAGTCACGGATGCCCTTGAGAATGGAACTCTTGTTCCAATCGCCTGATTGTTGGCTTTCGATCCAGCGGTTATATTGGACAATGGAATCAGCCGCTGTAGCCACCTGGGTAGCGCGTCTTGGTCGGTACAGGTGCTCGACCGACTTGATCGAGTAGCTGTCCTCGCCAATGCGAAGGCCCTGCCGGACAACTTGATAGAGATCCACGAAGACCTCATGTCGCAACAGCTGATCCACCTCGTCCTGCCGAGTGTCGTGACGCGTGCTCAATCGTCTTACTGCGCTGACTTCATAGTTGGCGTAATGATAGATATGCATGCCCTGATTGTCCTGCCACCGATGGAAGACCCAATCCACGAATCGCTCAAAGGCCACCTTTTCCTCATTGCGGTCGTGTGCCCACCAATCCATAAAATCATAGGACAGCGCTGGACCATTCCAGATGCAGACACCAAATAGGTATTCAAGTCCTCCAGGAACTAGGGGATAGCCCTCCATATCGAACCACACATCGGCTGGATGGTCTGGCGGCAGAGCAGCCAGACCGACGGGTTCTCCATTTAGTCCAGATTGTGACAGGACCTGGTATCGCGGCGGCGCCTCCGGCATTCTGATCCGGTCCTCTGCTGTCTGGCATTGAAGCCGTGCTTGGGAGGCCAGCTTCTCGAGCAAGTCCTGATCGAGTCTTGGCACGTGTTGCCCAGAGGCCTGGGCTAATTGCGCCATGGTGGTAATGCCAGCCTTCTTCAGCTTTTTGATCTGGCCGACGCTGATACCAGCCACCCGCACGATATGGTCCGAGTCCTGAAAGAACTTGTCTGCATAGGACGTCCAGCGACCGTGATCCGCACGGGGAAGCGGCTCTGGGCGATCCTCCAGCCTTCCGGTAAAACCATCCAGCATATCGAGAAAGGCTTTCTTGATATGCTGATAGTAGTGCCGAAAGTGTTCGAGCCGGAATTCCACCTTTTCTTTGGTGCCTAGGATGATCCCGAACTTATCCGAGATCTGTGCGCCGGCCATGACCACAAGCATTTCTGAATAGCAGCAGAGCTGAACCGCATAATAAGGCTTCGGCGTACGAGCCAACTTGGTGTCCCACACCTGATAGCGCCCCGATTCATCAAGCATGAGAAAGTCGGCAAAGCCCGAGAACTGTCCACCTTCTAAGGCTGCCTGGTAAATAATTGGGACTTTTGCACTGATCGCCGATAGCGTCTGCTCTCGGGCACGGGAGGTGTCGTTTTTGGAGATCTCGATTACAGTGGCAGTTGAGGATTTAAGATCGCTGAGCACAGTTTGTTCATGCAGATCGCCAGTTTGAGCCACCAGCTCCTCATCCTCAGTAGCTTCATCAGGAATGATGGCGCCTGGGTTCTCCAAATAATATCGATCCATCCAAGACGAAAACGGTGATGCCAAATAACGGATGAGATCGCTGGGCGAGTACACCACCTCTCCTGAGCTCTTTTTCTTCATTCATGCCTCCCAGTTTTTTTGCAACTAGATCCCATCACCGGTATCACTTCGACAAAACAATGCTTCGGAAGAGAGTCAAAACGGGACTATACGTCGCCAATACCGGCAAGGCTAATGGTCAAGCTTGCGATCGAATTCCCGCTGAGCCATCTGCTTCCGCACAGGTTCAACTCCTCATTGATACTGTCGCTCGCGGGAATATTCCTATTTGGACGAATGAGAAGAACAACCGAAACCACCTTTATCTGCCACCACCATGCTGATCATCAAATTCCCGCCCATTAGGCACCCAAGAACTCTGTCGTATCGGATCGGCTTCTGCTTCGGTTCATTACCGCCCCTCAATTCTCCATCCCTTCCCATAAGGATTCTTCGGCGAGTCTTGTCGATAGGGACTTCCTGGGCCATAGGGATTAGAGAGTGACTCCTGCGAAAAGGGCAAGCCATACCGGCCAAACGGGTTGCTCGTTGAGTCCGAATCGAACGGATTGGCGCTCAGCTTGCCACGGTACTGGCCCTGTTGATCGTAGAGTCGCGGAGCCTCGGTGGCGAAGGGATTGGTCGCCGACGAATTACTAAACGGGCTGCCATATGGACTAAAGGGATTGTTGATGCCATTGGGCGCGAAGTGGCTCCCTTTCCCGAAGGGATTGGCCGTGGACTCAGCATCGAAGGGATTCGCGCTGAGATTGCCCAGGTCTTCCGCCTGGATCGAGAGTGGCGTCCAGAGCAGGATGATCATCAACAGGCGGATCAGTGTCATGACGACCTCCTTTGGCTGCGACATTTCAGAAATGTCGGCAGATCGGGATCGATGGAGGGCTGTTCCGGCGAGGGCGTGGTCTCCTTCGGCCTGAATGCATCGACGGCCGGTTGCCTCTCGCCGCGGCGATACTGCGCCGTGGCTTCGCTCAATTGATCGAAGGTGTGATCGATATCTCGCCGGCAGAAGAAAATGCGGCTGTCTCCCGCAATGCCGAGGTCGCCGCCGGCCGCCCACACATCGTGATCGGCCCCCAGATAGAGAAAGGCCCACCCCTGCTCCTCGCAGGCCTTGATGAGATCAAACACCTGCGTCCGCGTGTATTCTTGAGAGGCGTTTTCCCGCCCGTCCGTCAGGATGACGCAGAGTTTCTTCGCGGCCGCCGGTGTCTCCTGCCTAGCCAGAGACAAGGTGCGCCCGATGGCGTCGTAAAGCGGTGTGCCATCCTGATGGCGATAGGTCTCTGCATCCAATTCACACACGCTGGCAACCGGGGCTGATTGGTAGCGCACTTCGGTCTTTCCAGCATTGAAGAGGGTCAACGTGAAACGTGTATCAGCTGGCTCTTCTCGCAGACCAGCAAGATAGTGGTTGAACCCGGCAAGAGCGGCGCCTTTGCACGATTGCATTGAGCCACTTTCATCGACAATGAGGGTGATGTAGAGGGACTGCGCCGCCTGACTCGATTGTCCCTGTGCTGACCTCTCCATGGTGACCTCCATTACAGGGTGATAGATGGGCCCATCATAGGCGGGAAGGATGACAACTGAGGTCACTCAGCGGAAAGAAGGGTGAACGAACAGCGAAGTTAAACTTTACAGGGAGTTATGCGAACAGGTTCCACGAAATCGCTTGAGGGAGTGTGACATCCGGGGTCACGGTTGAGCGAGAAGTTTCTTCGCTTCCTCTTTCACAGCCTGTTTGAGCCGCTCGGGCTTGAGGACCTTCACCCCACTGCCGAAGCTGAGAATCCAGCCGAGAAGCTCCCGGGTATTGGCCACTTGGAGGATCATAAGGAGCTGGCCGGTCTTAAGGAGGGTCGCTTGCTGGCTAGGGTGCCAGGTCCGGTCTTCTGCCTCGAAATAATCAGTCCAACGTCGGTTTTTACCAGAACCCTCTCATCCCGCTTTGTCCTCATCCACTCACCACGCCTCGGGCCATCAGGACTGAGTTTGGAAAGTCCGTGCAAAACCGTGACAGCACGTGACTCCGGTAAGGTCGCCGACCGTAACAAGGAGGACGATATGCTGTGCTACAAGAACCTGTTAACAACTCTTTCCTATCTGATGCTGGCCTGCCTCTCCGTGAGCCAGGCCTCTTGCCTCACAATCACGGATCGGATACTCCCTGGTCCAAGCGTCATACGGGAAACTGGCCTCCCATCAGAAGCCGCACCTCACGCCGAACTGCTCCTGCATCCGGACGGTCAAGGGTGGACCGTCAGTCTGACTCAGCCTCTGCTCCGTCACGTCGAGATCGTACGATCGGAGAAGAAGGAGCAGCATTTCTATTATCCCAATCCCCTGGCGATTCCCGCCGGCCTGTTCGCCTGCCCATCCTCGGCATGGGGATGGTTTTGGAATGCCGTTGCCACCATCCCAGATCCAAAGCGGCAACTTAAACAAAGACAGGCACTGGCGGATTTCACGTTCACGAGTTGTCTGATGGCCTTGTCGATTGTCCGCACGGACCGGAGGACGACTGACCTCGAGACGGTCGTCGAGCACAAGCTGGAGCCCGATTCGCGGCCGCTCACGGAAGGGCGCGTCACCCTCTCGTGGGAGGGGACACATGAGGTCATCGTGCCATATGCCGCCACTGGAAATGGTCGGACCATTGTTCGATTGAGCCATTTGGCCACGGCGGTACGGCAGCACGGTGTTTCACTTGAGGCTATTCCGCATGGCCGCACTGAACTGGTCGTCTGGCATCGCGATCACGTGCTTCAGCGATGGCCGGTTACGGTCACAGCTGCTCAACTTGAGGCAACGATTCGGACCGAAGTACCCATCATGGCTCCCCGCAATCGTTGGCCACGGTCCCTGGCATTTAAGTTGGCGAGTGAATCTCTGCCTACAGATCTGCCCGATCCCTTCAACACCGTACAAGCGTTGCTCGTGCAGCAGGGGCTAACTGTCGTCGCCTCGGAGGCCCAACAAACCCTGATCCGGCAGGCACTCACGCAGAACCTCAGCGGTCTCGTCGAGGACGACCCCGCCGTCGGACCGGGCCATTGGCGCGCCGCTACCGTGCTGGTTCTGATCACTGGCTCCCGGGGAGTAGACCGTTCTGAGGTCAGCCTCTCCTGCCTCAACATCCAAACCCGAGAAGTGTTGGTGCGGATCGATGTGACTGCTGGGCCGGAGGGGCTGTCGGGTGCCTTGGACGTCCTCGCCGCACGTTTTCAAGACGTGCTCCGTCAATTGGCTCCCTCCACATCGGCTGGCCGCTGATTCCTCCCCATTCTCGGGCAGGGGCCAGCTTCAGATCGTCGGTCATCATTCACCTTTTCTGAGGAGACTGTCATGGACACACAGATGAATGTTGACCCGACCAACTCTCAACCCGTCGCCGATCTCAATGCTCTCACGATGACCGGGACGCTTGTGCAGGACCCAGACCTCCTGACTGGGGCCGCGGGCGAACTGGTCGCAGTCATCATGCTTGCCGTGGAAGGCAGGCTGCATGCGAGCCCCTGGGGGACCACCATTCGCCACACCTACTTTATCCATGCGTGGGGCCTCGGTCCCATCGCGGAGTGGTTGGCCACGATGCCGGCCGGCACCCGCGTCCGCATTTTGGGGTCGCTGGACTATCTTTATCGCAGCGACGCACCCACCCCGGCGGAACGAGTGGTCCTCTCGATCCACATCGACGAACTCGCACTGCATGCCTAACCTGAACGGTCTGTTCCGCCTTCTTCAAATCAATCTGCTGGGGCCACGGACGGCCCAGGCTCTGATTTGGGTTCTTCTTTCTAATTGGAGGTCCACGATGACAACATATCCACCGTTCGATTCCCTGCGTGCCCGTCTCCGCGAAGCTCGCGCTCAAGGCTGCCTCATCACCCCACCGGATATTGCAACGCCACGCTTTCACGCCGTGGCCGAGAGCGTGCTCGGCCCGATGCTCCGCCATGCAGCCCATGTCCTCTGGCTGGAAGGGGTCCCCGCCTCGGTGGTCGTCGGACTAGACGCCGATCCATCGCATCTCGCACTGCGCCTGGACGACCGTGGGGTGGCGGTGTATTTCTGGACATCCACCGATCCCGATCGGCTCCTCTGGGCCCTGCATTCCGGGGACGGCTATGGCGAAAACCAGGCCCTGCCCTACGACTTTCTCTCCCCTGCCCGCTTCGCCTCGCTCCTCGAACAGGTGATGGTCTCCCTCCTCGGCCTGCCGGAGGTTCGCGCGGAATTCGCACCGCGGACACATGGGCCTTCTGCCGCCTCGGAAGGAACGAGCCAACAGCAGGTGGCTGCGTAATCGGCTGTTCGCGAATTCCCGCGCAGCGACTTCAGAAGGAGAGAGACCATGTCCGAGTTATCCACCACCGATCCCTGCGCGCTCCTGACGGTGCGCGATGTGGCCACCTGGCTTAAGGTCCACCCGAAAACCGTCTACGGTTGGGCGTCGCGTCAGGCGATTCCGGCCCTAAAAGTTCAGGGCGCACTGCGGTTCCGGCGCGAGGATCTCACCGCATTCGTGGAGTCCTGCCGCGTGACACCGCCGGACCGCCTAGCCGCACCGAGGCCTCCGCGCCAGAGCCATCAGCCGGATATCCCAGCAGTCATGGCGCGCGTGAAACGCCTGATCCAGCCGTCATCGAATAATTAACTGAACACAACGCCATGATGGGTCCCCCGTTGTACTGGCCAGACTGGGTTCGCTACACTCTTGGCCGTCCGGGAGACCCGCATCGCACGAAAGGAGTGCACACGATGGGGATCTTCCAAAGAAAAGATAGTGAACAGTGGTGGATGTCATTTAGTCACCAGGGCCAGCGAGTTCGGGTGAGCACGGGCACGACCAATCGGAAATTGGCGGAGAAGATTTACGCCAAGGTCCTGCTTGAGGTGCAGACGGAGACGTACTTTCCCAAACTGCCGGAACACTCGAAGACGTTTGGCGACTTGATCGAGCGCTATATGGCGGAACACTCGGCCATTCAGAAAAAACCGAAATCCCACCGTCGGGACAAGAGCCTGAAAACGCACCTGTTGGCGGCGTTCGGGACACGTCTCCTGGTGGACATCGCGCCAGCCCATATTGCGGCGTACAAAACGGCGCGGCGTCAGGCAGGCGCGTCAGCGGGAACGGTGAATCGTGAATTGGGCTTGGCTCGTCATGCCTACAATCTGGCCAAGCGGGAGTGGGAGTGGACCAGTCGCAATCCGTTTGAGATGGTCCGGAGCGAAATCGAGCCAAAAGGGCGAGACCGGTGGCTGCGCGATGAGGAAGAGGTGCTGTTTCTCGCTACTTGCCCGCGCTGGTTGGGCGAGTTGACGGAAGTGGCCCTTGAAACCGGCATGCGCTTGGGTGAACTCCTCGGCCTCGAACGGAAGAACGTCGACCTGGTCCGCAAGGTCATTTACGTCGAGGCGGGAACCACCAAAAATGCGCTGCCACGGACGATTCCATTGAGCTCACGAGCGGAAGCGACCATCCGTGAGCTGTATGGGAGAAAGCCCACGGGCAGTCCGCACGTCTTCTCCACGCGGAGCGGACGGATGATTACCGAAGGGACCGTGAACCGAGCATTCCGGCGTTCACGGGGCCGTGCGGCGCTCACGAACGTTCGGTTCCATGATTTGCGGCATACGTTCGCCACTCGCCTCTGCCAAGCTGGCGTGGACCTGTATGTGGTGCAACGTCTGCTGGGACATCAGGATCCGAAAATGACCCAACGGTACGCCCATCATTGTACGGAGTCGTTACGGCCCGGCATGCGGGCGCTCGATGAGCGCTTCGTGGCGCATCTGTCACGATTATGTCACGGTGGCAGCCGAGAGGCACCGGCGACACCAGGCACGGCAGGTGTAACCGGTTGAAAAAACTGGAGCCGGCGAGTGGAATCGAACCACCGACCTGCGGTTTACGAAACCGCTGCTCTGCCAACTGAGCTACGCCGGCCAGGCGGGTAAGGCGCAATATTACTCAGACGGCGAAACGCCTGTCAATGCGCGAAAGGTGCTGCCGAGTTCGCCGTCGTTAAAAATTGAGGATGCGCACTCAACTCTTCAAACATGATCTGCGCCTTCACCTCTTCCCCTTCGGGCGTGAGGTGGCAATTGTCTTGAAACCACTCGTCTTGAAATCGCTCCTGAGCTGGAATGACGAAGGGCACATGGTGCCGGCGCCCGGCCCTTGCCAGCACGTCGTAATTTTTCTCCAGCCCGAGGACAAGCGCATCTTCATAGCCTTTGAATGCCTCCGCATTCCTGCTGAGAAATTGCCTTCTCGCTTGCAGAAACCCGAAAAGGACCACGTCTGCTCCTGAATTTTTACTGAGGGTAATAAGAGTCTCGACATTGCGCTCAAACCCGATCGGCGCTTGTTGCCGGGCCCGTTCGAGTGCGACCAGAGGGTCCACTTCCCAAAACGGTTTCGTCACTACCACCGACCCAACCGACTCAAGCCATCTCGCATACAGATATCGGACGGTATTGCTGTTCGCGAGAAGGAACTGCTCTCCCGGTCGCGGCGCACTGCCGCTGCCGGCGCTTCTGAAATGCGTATATTCAGGATTGTAGTGATCGAAGAATAACGGCAAAACGTCATTTCCCCCGCCGTGGTAGATCACAATATCCGGCTGCAGAAACCGATGCCGGAACACGTAGCCGGCTAAGGATTCCGCGCTCGTGCCATAGCTGATTCCGGCGTTGACGACCTGGACGCGTTTGCTCGAAATCGCTTGGAGTTTCGCTTCCAGGCGCGCCACCCAGGTGTCGGCGGGATTCTTGACGTATGGCCACATGAACGTGGTGGAACCACCCAAGACCACAATTCGAATCGTGTCGGCCGGTTTCTCCACCGTAAATTCCTTGTTGCGATACCCAAGCGAATTCGTCTGTTGGTACCCATCTGCCACCATATTGGGCGCTTGCACAAAGAGCAGGTACGGATGGGGTGCAATCGACGCATTCCTCGTCGCTGTGACTCCTGCACGAACCTCTGTCGTCCGGCCTAAATAGAGATCGACCATCCGTTTTCCGTTGGCCAGGCCCGCACGCTCATAGAGGTACCCTGTTGCCACTTCCAACAGCGTGACGGAAAGGCCAAGGCTGGCGAAAACGAGCAGTGTGATGACAAGAGGATGTGCGAGGCTGCGTATTCGCATCGTCTTCCGTGAGCACAATCAACGGAGCGCGCACGACCAGGCGGACCACGAATGAGTCCGTTCAGCATACTGTTTCGTGATCAAAACCAGAAACGAGCCGTCAGGGAAACTTACTGAGAGGCAGCTGTCTGAGTGGAGAGGCTCCGTTGGCATCCGGAAGACAGAGCAGCTGCTGCGTCTCTCCCGATGTCGACCGACCAACGGCCGTGACCTGTCTCTGCACGTAGGCGCACAGTTCGCCGGTGAGCACCGAGCCATTTTTATCCAGATCGGCGGCGCCGCGAAGGCCCTTCAGCAGAAAGTACGTAAAGAGGCCATGTTGGCCCGGTTGGTATGCCTGCGCGTCCTGCATGGTGGCATTGCCGACCATCAGCAGCACCCGCTCCTGTTCCGCATCGGGTTCCTGCGAGACCCACCGCGGTTGGGCGACTCGAGCGGGATCCGAACCCAACGATGGTTCCAGGGAGAGATCCAACATCACGACGGCTTGTTTGACGGGTGCATTGGTCAGCGCTCGCCGGAGCCTGGCCAGGGAAACGGCGCGGGTCGATCCGGATACCGTCGCATCATGCGGCAGCAGCGACACGGCCCCCGTCTCATGATCCACAATCGCTCGTCCGGCGACGTACACGTAGGCCGTCGTTTGCGGGCCCACATGCTTGGGTAGCCATTGTTCGAGCACCTCGATCCAATCGTCCTTCAATCCCTTGGCATCCAGCATGACCTTGACCTTCTGCGCCGGAATCCCCATCACGGTCGTGAAGTACCCGCTCATGACTTCGGCATCGTGCGCGGCGAATTTCATCGTCGGCATGGCCGTATCCCGGAACGTACCGACTCCGATTGCGATGGCGACGGCATGCGGCTGCGCCGGCTTCCCCTTTTTTTCAGGGAGTTGATCGACGTCTACCGACAAGACTTCGGTCGCATCGTCCGCATCGGGCTTGATGGCTAGCACAAATTTTTTCGCTGATGGCAGCGCAACGTTCGCTGCAGCCTGCAGGGCACAGATCAGTTCCGCCTGCTCTGCCGCTGACACGTTTCCGACGATACCTTCTACCGTCACTCGGCGAACTTCCCCCGGTAGCAACCGGCCTACGGACACAGGAGTCGTCACTGATGCGACGATGGCAGGATGCCCGCTGAGATCCACGGCGACGGCGTCGGCCGCTGTCGCCCCTTCGTTTGTGACTTCGACATCCACGCTGAAGCGTTCATGCTGCTCCAACACATGGTTTTGGTTCTGGTCTCGCAGAATGGTGCGGAATGACAGTTGTGTAGTACCGGCGGGGGGGGATGACGCCGGAGGCACGCCGTCCATCCCGGCTGCCACCGGCGGTGAAGCGATCGGCGCACGCGATGCAGTCACAGCGGGCGGCGGGGGAGGAGCACTCTGCGCGAACGACCCATCGGAGACCGTCGCTCCTCGCTGAGCTTTCTTGAACTGGGCCTGTTCCCGGATTTTTGTGGCGGTGCCGAGCTGTTGCGCAATACCTTCCACCACTGTGGTGATCACGTCTTTCGCCACCGTATCGAGTCCACTGATGTCGCAGGTCTCCGCCCGCGCATCTACCTCGCCCGTGATCACGCTTTGCAATTTCTTGGTATGCAGCACGACACCTGCGGGATCGGCGTACGCCACGTCGAGCCCCAGCGTCACCGTGGCGGGATAGGATTTATTGGCTTTGCGCACGACGAACATGTCTACCCGTCGAAGGCCTAACGCCACATCCACCACGCCATCGATTGCCGCATCCGACGGTCCGGCTTGAATCAACACCCGCTCGAATACCTGGCCCAAGCGCTTCTTGAGTTCGGCTGCCAATGGTTCATGGATGGGTAGGACCGACGGCTCGGCACAGGCATCGCGATAGTCCAAGGCTGCTGCACCGATGCTCGGGTCCAGACGGAGCAACACCGTCAATGGAAGATTGTAGTTCGTAGACACGTGACGTGGACTGAAGTACTGGCATCCGGATGACAGAAGCAGCATCGCCATGAGCGCCGCAAGAGCACACCGGGAAGACCGCCTACCGCGACACCTGATCCAACCGCCGATCAATTGCTGCACAATAATGGTGTTATACCCAATCCGGCAAAGACATAACAACCGCAGGGCGATCGCGTTGACAGCCACAGCCTGCTCCGCTATGGTCCAGCGCGTGGTTCCGACCAACGCATCGACCAACTGTTCGCCGCCCTCATGGTCTTGGACCGCTGTGGCCGACCTGATCCGGCTACGCAATCAATCAGGCACCTGGCTGTTGATGTGGCCAAGCCTGTGGGCGCTGGTCCTGGCCAATCACGGTCGCCCGCCTCTCTGGTTGGTGTGCGTCTTCGCCCTTGGTTCGTTCGTGATGCGCAGTCTCGGCGTGGTGATCAATGACATGGCCGATCGCGATTTCGACAAGCATGTGGCGCGCACGAGTCAGCGGCCACTGGCGGCCGGCAGATTGACCGTCGGGCATGCCTTGGTGGTCGCGCTCTGGTTGACGCTGATCGCCGCAGGCCTGGTCTCTACACTCAACTGGTTGACCATCAGCCTCAGTCCGATCGCCCTGCTCCTGGCAGCGGTCTATCCGTTCTGCAAACGATGGATCCACATGCCGCAAGCAGTCTTGGGCATCGCGTTTGGCTGGGGCGCCATTATGGCCTGGGCGGCCTCTCGCGCCACGATTGATCCGCAGGCCTGGTGGCTTTTCGGCGCAACAACCTGCTGGGCGGTTGCGTACGACACGATTTATGCGCTGCAAGACCGTGAGGATGACCAACGCATCGGCGTGAAATCGTCCGCGCTGCTCTTTGGCCCAACAGTTCCACTGGCGGTCGGGCTCTTCTTGACTGGAATGATGGGATGTCTGCTGACGGCCGGATACCTGTCCGGCCTTGGAATGGGATACTATCTGATGCTCGCCCTAGTCGGAGGGATCTTTCTCCGGCAGGTGCGGCGCTTGGGGTTCTCCATCGCGCCGCACGCAGCCTTCGAAATGTTTTATCAGCACGTGTATGTCGGAGCCGCTATCCTCATCGCGCTATGGATCGGCACGTTCGGCACATCACCGTGACCTATTCCTCGCTGACCTTGCCCAACGGCTTATCCGGCTTTGGCGCGCGAAGAGTCTTGAGATACAGGGCGACCGCCTTGGCATCGGCATCATTGAGGCCCAGGCTCGGCATGCGGGTATCGGGTTTCATCGCCTGCGGATTTCGTAGCCACCGATACACCCAGGTCGGATTGAGTCGGTAGCCCGCCCGATCCAGCGCGGGACCGACCTTTCCACCATCTTCCCCGATCTTATGGCATCCGTTACAGCCGTACTTGGTCACGTAGAGCTGCTTTCCGATCTCCGTCATTTTGGCGGCCACATCCGGCTTCATGTTGAGATCAGGACGCGCAATGTTGACGCCCTTCCCTGGTCTCGTGGTGAAGTTCGCGAGGGCCGCGGTAGCCTGATCGAGTTCCTTCTTCGCCTGGCCCATGGCCTGAACTTCCTTGGCATAGGCGTTGTCGTCGACTTCCACGCCTTTCTTTTCGGCCTCGTCGTTGGCTTTCTTTTCGGCTTCCTGCTCCAAACGTTCTGCCTCCTGATATTTTTGCTCGGCAGACTGCTTGGCTTCTTGGAGTTCTTTCTTGCGGCCTTCCACGTTGAATTCCAATTTTTTGCCGTGTAAGGAGCGCACGTATCCGACGATGCCCCAAATCTCTTCCTCTGACAACGTGTACTTGAAGGTCGGCATGGTCGGGACGGCGAACTCGTCGTCACCGATCTTGTCGCCGTTCGGGCTCGTGTCCTTCATGTCGCGAGAAATGGTATTGAAGATATCTTCGTCCTTGAAGGTACCCATTTCCGACTTGTTCGAGAGGTCTTTCGGCTTCGGGTCGGACATTGAGGACCAGTTGAAGCCCTCGTTCTGCTTCCCCGTTTCGCCGTGACAGTGCATGCAGTAGTGCGCGTAGAGCTTTTTGCCCTTGGCAGCCTGCTCACTCTGCATCATCGAACAACCGGCACCGATGAGGCCCGAGAGTCCCACTACCCCGACGACCGCTCCAAAGACGCGTATTCTTCGCCACGCCCTCATGCTCCCGACCCTTTCTTTAAACGTCTCACGAGAGCCATCTCGAATCCCAGCGCGAGGCCCACCGCGAGTAATGCGTACATGTACGGCGAATAGTCCGGTGGTGCATCGGCACGGAAATACCACCAGGATGAGATCGCTTTTTCAGAGCCCTTTTCTTTCGGCTGGCCGCTCTCCATTTTTTTGCCGTCCCAGACAGCGAAGGCGATGCTGCCGAATTCCCCGGGCTTGAATTGGGTATCCTCTGCAACATGCTCCGTGTTCAATGGACGCGAAAACACGACCTTCCACACACCGGCCTGATAGACCCCCTTGGCCTTCACATCCTGATGACTGTGCGGCTTGAGCGTGCCGAATCCTTTCGCACCCAGGTCCGAGCCTTTCCCGTCTTTATTTTTCCAGTACCAAATATTGACCGGCCCGCCCTCGACCTGCGCCATAGGCTGACCGTGCGCGAAGTGCGCCTTGGTATCTCCGACCATAAACTCCAAGGCGGCCGCATCATCGGGATCTTCAGAGGGATCCGAATATTCCAGCATAATGGCGACGGTGGTGCCATCGTGGAGGCCACGGACCTTCACACTTTTCGCGGTCACTTCCGTGATCCGAACCGGCCAGTGGACTTGAGGAGACATGGGGAATTCGGACACGGAGGCAGTAGCCCATGCCGCGGCCGTGGGATCGTCGGCCGGAAGGGGCCCCTTCACAAGTCCCGCGCGCACCGCGACGCTTTGCTGACTATAGGCGGGCTGCACTTCCGCCGCCACGCACAGCGCTAGAAGGCCGACGGCTCCAACCCACCATCTCTTTCCTACTCTCCTCACTCGTGCCATACGTTCCCCTTAAAATTACTCCGCAATCTCTGATCGGAGAAATTACTCGGACTCATCCCAGGTTCTCGGTTTCTGTCCGGCTCCGTCATATTCGCCCATAATCACTTTCCAGATGTCCTCGTCGGACATTTCCAGTTCCCATCGCGGCATCGCCGTTTTCCATGGCATCCCTTCGACAGGAAGGCCGACGCCTCCCTTCTTGATGCGCCAGAACAGATAGCTTTCCTGCAGCATGGCAATGGTTGTCGGGTCCTTAAAATTGGCGGGCGGTGGCGTAAATCCCGCGGCCGCGAAACCCTTGCCATCAAAGTTGCCGTGGCAAGGGGCGCAACGCGACGCGTACAAGCCTTTGCCATACATAATATTTTCCGGCGTCTTCGGTACCGGGTTCGAGAGTCCGGTGTATTCGCCGGGAGGAGCAGGGTGAATCGTGCGATTTTCACCGGGAGGCGCATCGCTGGAAGCCGTACTCCCGTAAGTCTGCCATCCGACGAGAATGGGAAAGAGGGCCAGCACGAGATAGCGCGCGCTACTCAACGCGCCCCCGCTTTCTCCGGTTAAAAAGCGCAAGATGGGCTGAAAAAACGCATCTTTCGATTCGCCGCTCAAGGTGGCAAAGAGCACCGCACCTGACATCACCAGCATCAGGTAGAGAAAAATCAAGCTAGACGGCAGCGGCGCGCTATGCGGCAAGACCGGAACGATAAATTTCAAGAACAGATAGATACAGACCGTCAGAATGATGGGTCTGATAAGTACGCCTCCCATACCATCCTCCTCTACTTCGCCGACAATAACTTATCGTGCCTGGGCCACTGCGACCGTACCGGCATCCGCAGCCTTCACCGGTGCCGCGCTGGGGCGCGGTAGATCCAGCTCGGAAGGGTTCACGCTGATCGGCTCACCGCTCATTTGCTGTAGGAACGCGATGACCGAGAGAATTTCGTTCTTCGATAGGCCAATCGGGTTCTTATTGATGTACGGCATCCTGGCCGGATACTCCTTCGGCACTCCTTCATGGCGATAATCCAAATACAGGTACGCCTGGGGTTCCGTCAGGCTTTCGAAGATGAATTCACGGGAGAGCTTCGCGCCGATACCTTTAAGATCAGGACAACGGGCCGATTCGCTCGGGCCAATTGAATGGCAGAGCGCACATTGCCCCTTGCTAAAGAAGATCTTCTGTCCGATGGAAGCCATGTCCGTCGGAGTCTTGATGTCGGCGATATTGATACTCTCTTCGGCCGGCGGCAACGAGGCCATCTGCGGGACCGCCAAAGCAACGAGTGAAAATAGGCCGAGGACAATCGCGACAAAGCCGATGACCCGTAGGAATTGGCTCTTGATGAAGAGCAGAATCACAACCCCGAGTCCGACTACACACAGACCGATTAGCTGCAGTTTGACAACTTCGCTCATAAGTCCTCAACAAAGGATAATGATCACGGCTTCCTCTGCGTATCTGAAGAGGAGGCTCGGCACATTCAAACCTGACGCTGCCCTTCATTGCCGTCGGTGGCAGGACCGTCCAACACCGGCGAGCCTCCCGCCATGGCCGGTATCCCACCGGGTTCGGTGGAACTCTTGGCGCTCGCGGCAGCCTTGGCCTTGTCGCCCATGGTAGCGACCCAAAAAATGAAGGCCACAAGTAAGCAGAAGAGGAACGTGTTCAGCGCCATCAGCGCGGCGGCATAGCCGAGCGCAGGAGAGAAGGCGTACTGAGAAGAATCGCGCATGACACCGTAGACGTGCCAGTGGACTCGGGATGAGGAACGGGCATACCCCATCAGAGTCATCAACAGGATGACCATAACCGCATTCAACACCAGTGAATAGCCCGCCCGTGGCGGCATGCGCCCCCACACCATTTCGGTGGTCGTCTTGGCACTTTTCAGGAGCAACGCCGTCAGCGGAGTGATGGTCAACATCACGAAAATGACGATGGCGACCTGAGACGTCGAGAAGTAGTTGATGCGAATAATGGCGGGGACGAAGTAGCCCCACACACCAAGCACGATCACGGCAAGTCCGGCGAGGACCAACACGGCACCCATCACAGACTTTGCCACTTTGGCCCACCCTGCGGTGTCTTCTTTCCCGGCGCGCCAGTACATGATGAAGCTCATAAAGGTAACGAGCACCATGAGATTCGACACCGTCATCTTGGCCGACATGACGCCGAAAACGCCGAGAAGAGGATGGTGCGTCCCGCCCATTTTCTGGGCTTCTTCCAGGCTGGCGACCAAGGAGTGGGGCGTCATCCAGACGGCAAGACACATCAACAGGATAATCAGCATCGCCATAATCGGTTTTCGATACTGCGACTCCGACCCTGGTATTCGATGCGTGATACCCATCCAAAAATAGTAATTGGATCCAAGGAAGAGCACGCCGATCAACATGGCTTGCAGGATAAACAACCACGAAAGAAACCCGCCCATGAGGGTGATGCCCATCTGTTGGTTGTACTGGTAAATTTCGCGCATCAACCAATACCCTGCGAAGGGGAGCGGCAACAGACCGAACACACCGATGAAGTTCCCGACGTAGCCCATCCAATCGTAGTGATAGCGTTCTTCCGCGCTCTTGGCCGACAAGTAACGAATACCTGCGTAGGCTCCGCAGATGTAGCCCCCTAGCACCACGTTCGCGATGATGCGGTGAATGTTCACCGGCCACCAGGTAGGATTCCAGGTCGCAGCCCAGGCCCGTTCAAAATCCGTCCCTTCTGCAATGACGACCGGGCTCGCCTGAAAAGTCGCCCAGGAGTTGGGAACGATCATGATGAAAAAGGCAAACACGTTCAGCATAAAGCCCAAGAAAATGTGGAATTTCTTCCCATTGCCTTCGGACATGGCATCCCAGCCGTACCAGTAGAGGTACAACGTGGCGGTTTCTACGAGGAAGAGTCCGCAATAGACGAGGAATGAAGGGAAGAAGATATCCGTCAAATAGGCCATCAGTTTCGGATAGAAGCCGATCAAAAGGAACAGAAGAATGCCCCCGAACAAAGCGGTGGTAGCGTACGACGACGTGAGCAGTTTGGTGAACTCCTTGGCCAACTTATCGTAACGCTTCTCACCGGACTTCCAGCCGACGACTTCACATAACCAGGCGAAAATCGGCACACCAAGCACAAATCCCGCAAGAAGAAGATGTAGCTGCGCGATGATCCACACCAGGTTCCGACTTCCGACATAGGGAATGTCCCGATAGGCGGTCGGTGCTTGGGCAGCCACATCCTGAGCCATCACCAGGTCCGGCACCCCCATCCAGCCGAGCACAGCGGCGCATCCGGCCAGCATTGCGATATTCCCCGCCTTGTGGCGCACCTGATTTTCGATAGTCCGCCCTTGGGTTCTCATTGTTCTCACCTCGTCGTTCGCCATGATGTCACTTGCTTCCCGCCGGTTTTGCGGCCGCTGGCTGCGGAGCCTTCGCCTCGTGTTTCGTCGCTCCATCTTTGACACTGGCTTTTTCTTTTCCGCCTTTTTGCTTGTCCTTCTCGTCTTCCGCAGTCTTCTGCTCCAGCGCGGCGATCTTCACCTCGGCGTCCTTAAAGGCCTTCTCACCTTTGGTCAGGGATTTCTGTGGGTCGAATGGAGGCGCGGGGGCGACAGCTTCAGGCTTACAACATTCATGCGGATGGGGAGTCGACACTGGCAGGACCATCCAGAACAGCACGCTCATGACGGCACCGGCGGCAGTGAATGCCGTCAGCATGAGACTTTGGTCTGTGGGCACACGAAACATATCCCAGCGCCAGATCAAGGCTTGATAGGTATCGGAGGCCGGTTGTGCGCTTGCCGCCCGGCCCTCAACAAGTTTTCCCAGAATGATAAGGCCGATGTAGGTGAGGGCCAACAAGACCAGTAGGGAAGCGCTACCCCACGCCGTAAACTCCAAACCGATCCGTTCGGCAACCGGAAGACCCTTCAGCATATCGAGGTCTAAGATTGACTTGGTGATGGACTGGGCAAGATCCGTCGCGCCGCTTTCTATCACCCACAGTAGAGGAAGATAGAGGGCTCCAGCCAGGGCGAAGCGTACCCACAGGCTGATACCGAGCGAATCCGGTGGCTCCAACCGCAGGCGTTCGAGAAACACCGTGCGTGCGACCAACCCGATTGCCCAGATATCAATGGGAATTGAAACAAGGAACAGGAGGGGAAGACCGGTGCCTTCGCCGAAATGAAATCCGGTGAAGAGCGTAATCAGAAAAAACGCGAAGACGCTGACCGGACTGATCAGCAGCATCAGGAAGGTAATCCCGAGCTTAGTCTCCAGATGGATCGTCCCCATCGCCATGAATAACATGGCGAATGCCATCTTGATCGGCAAGGAGGTCCAGGAGGCGGCCCAGAGAATACTCAGCCCCAATTTGAATGACGACATCGTCTCTCGACCAGTCATGTGCCCAAGACCCTCCGCCTATTCCAAAAATTCGCGGTTGATGATTGCCGCCACGGTGAAAATCAAAATGCTCGCCATGACCACGATCCAGCTGATCAAGGCGATCGGCCGTTTAAAGATGTTGCGCTCTGGGTCACGGTCAATGAATGGCAACGCCGCTAGAAGCGCCATAAAGGCACCGGGGAGCGCGATGGCGCCAAGAAACTGACCAAACTCTCCGGCGAACACCTTGAGACGCAACAGCTGAAAGAGAAAGAGGAAGTACCATTCCGGCTCTGGATGATAATCGCCCGGATCGGGTGTCGCTTCTTCCAGCAGCACAATCGGCTCCCAGAATGCCAGGCTGCAGATGCACAAGAAGACGGCAACCATGCCGACAATGTCTTTCCAAATCTGACGCGGGAAGAAGTAATCAGTCTTGGCCTTGATTTCTTCCACGCTTCCACGGAACGGACCAGCCGGTCCGGCCTTGCGGAACAGAAAGAGATGGAGACCGGCCAATCCCATCAACGCAGCCGGCAAGACCATGACGTGGATGACAAAGAACCGGCTCAATGTCATCTGCCCGGGTGTGGCGCCGCCTTTGAGGAAACGAGCCATGAAGTCGCCGAGGAGCGGCGTTTTATCCATGATTTCCACGCCGACCGTCGTGGCCCAATAGGCCCGCTGGTCCCAGGGAAGCAGATATCCGGTGAACCCGAAGCCCATGACGATGCCGAAGAGAGCCAAACCAACCAACCAGATCAGCTCACGCGGTTTTTTGTACGCCCCCCAGAGGAAGACTTGGGACATATGCGCAAACACGCATACCACCATCGCCGTTGAGCCCCAGAAGTGATAACTCAGCAAAAACCATCCATAGTCGACCGTATGAATGATGTATTGGGTGCTGGCATACGCGTGGTCGGCGGTCGGCACGTAATAAAACATCAACAGAATGCCGGTCACCGCCTGCATAATGAAGATGAAGAGCAATACAGAGCCAAAGACATACGCCCATCGTGACCCGCCAGGGACGGGCTCATTGAGCATTTTGGCCTGCAACGTCTTTAGCCCGACGCGCTCGTCGACAAAGGCAAAGACTTTTTCAATGGCTGAGGGCTGCGTGGTCGTCGGCTGCGTAGTCGTATCCATTAGACAATCCGAACCTGGGCCTTGGTGCCCGCCTTGAATTCCATATCGATAATGGTGATGTCACCGGTTGCCGTAACCTTAATCGGAAGTGGGTCGAGTGGCCGCGGCGCCGGCCCATCGAGCACTTTACCTGCCGCATCATAGATGCTCAGGTGACAAGGACAGAGAAACACCTGGCCGAGTATTTTGTGCGTCCGCCATTTGAATCCGCAACCCAAGTGCGGACATTTACCTGAATACGCGACAAATGGGACATCTTTCTTGTTCGTCCAGATATGCTTGCCGGCCGAATCCCGGAACTCCATATCCTTCCCCTGATAAATGGACTCCAGGACCTTCGGAGTCGCCTTTAGGACCCAGACGTTCTTGTCGATTTCCTGTTCCGGCATGTACGCTTCTTTCACCTTGCGCTTATACTTGAACTGAACCCCGACATCGTCCTGCTTGATCTTCCCGGAATTTCCGATCTTGAGCCATTCGTTGTCGAACGGGGAATACATGGGCTTCATGAGATAGCGCAGGACCGGGAACGCCAAGGGAAAGCCGATCAGAAAGCCGATGGCATGGGTAAAGTTGGCAAAGAAGGTCCGGCGCTTGACGCTTCGCTCCAGCTCAGGGAACGGGACCAAGACTTCTCCCGGCGTGACGTGGATACGCTCCTCAAGGTGAGCGATTTCCACCTCGTGGGTGGTCACATACTCGTCGCGATTGAACAACGGGAGCGCCGCATACTCGGCCAAGCTCAGGCGCAGCGACACGGCGTCTTGCGTCACTGCCTGGACCTGCCCCATAGGCACCTGCCGCTCCGGAGCAGCTCCGGGACCGCCACCCACGACGATATGACTGATGTCGTGGGACAACGGGTCCATGATGACCCGACTGACTTCCCCGACTTCACCATCCGTACATCGAACTTTTGATTTGAGTTTCGGCTGCATCATACTCACTTCATCTTGATCGGCTTCGGAGTATTCACCGAAGCATTCTTATATCCAGCCAACCAGGCCGCCAAGGCATCGACGTCTTTCGGCTCCATGAGATCCTTGTACTTGTCGGGCATTTTGCCCTTCTCGTACTCCTGCTCAAAACCTTCCGCCTTGTAGCTCTTCGGATCGAGAATCTTTCGGGCAATTTCCGCGGCGGGCAACAGATTACCGATGTTATCCAGCTCAGGACCGCGCTTCTTTCCGCCTTCGCCGTTCAGCTTGTGGCAGTTGTAGCACTCCTGCAGTTGCCACTGCTCTTCGCCGAGTTTCGCGATATCTCCGCTCGCAGCCGCGGTGGTCGCGGTTGGCGCGCTCTCGCCGCCGGCCTTTTGATCGGCAGGAGCGGTAGCAGCCCCCAACGCCTGCAATCGAGCGGTCAACTCCTTCGCTTTCTCGTCGAGCGCCTTGGCGCGCTGCATCAACACCTCGACCTTGCCGGCCTCATAATGCTCGCGCTTCGGCTTCAGGATTTTTTCGATCTTCCCCTTTTCGTCCTCAGGATCATATTGCGGCCACATGGAGGCACCGGCGATATAGACCACAGAGAGAATGGCATAAAATACGAGTAAGGCCCCGACGGCCTTCACTCCACCAAATGGCTTGAGCGTCGGAAAATCGAGGATCATGAAGACCACGGCGCCAAGCATGGCATAGCCGAAAAACAGCGCCTGAAAGACGAACGGAAAACCCAGCGCATTGGTGGCACCGAACAGAATGCCGCCGATGACGACTCCCACGACTAACTTTTTAATAATGTTTCCCATGAATGCCCTCGTTTAGCGCCCTTCCAGTATGGTGACCGCCCTACTTGGCCCCTGCCGGAACCGGGCTCCCCTCGTGCGCATGGCCCTTTGAATCCGATGGGCGCAAGGTCACGATGATCGCGAAGCTAACCACTGCATAAAACACGATGGTAATGCCGGTGATCCACCAGGCGGAATACGACAGCGTCGGCGTGAAGGATTCCGCGGTGAAATCCGGCAGCAGGTTGTACGTATGGAAGTACTTCCGCAAGAGGGATCGCACAGCACCCATCAGACCCATGGTCCAAATCGCACTGAATGCCAGGAAGACCAGAACGAATTGAGATGCAAAGTCGATCTTGCCCCACACGATCGTCCCCTGCGAGACGGCTCGGTTGTAGATGACGTAGTTGACGACCGTGACAAACACCAGCGTGAAGGCGGCAGAATTCTTCGCCGGCATGAGCGCGAGGAAGTTCCAATCTGACGGCAACTCCAACTCCGCCACCAACTTTGCGCCCGTGGGCACGAAGCCGTGCGGCGTCATCCAGATCGCATTACCCACGACCACCATCAGGAAGCCGATCTTGATGACCGTACTTGATGAGACGGTCAACGGGACAAAGCGGCCAAGAATCACCGGCGCAAGCAAGAGCGGCAACAAGAACGCCAGGGACGTGGGATCCGGCACGGGATAGTCGGTCAGAACCTTTGTCATGACGATCGGCAACAGGACCATGACCATCGGCGCAACCACCGTCATCCGAACCCGCTCCACGCCTTCGATACGTTTCATGCTGAGCCAGATGTAGTAGTTGCTGGCTAGGAAGATCAGCCCGATCATTGCGCCCTGCATTTCGAAAAACATCGACAACTGGTCGGCCATCATGTACGGACAGATGGACGCGTCATAGTCGCACAATTCGTACGCGAGCAAGTAGCCCATGAATGGCAAGAACAACAAGGCGCCGACGCCGATCATATTGCCGACAAACCCCATCCAGTCGTAGTAGGCCCGATCCTCTTCCTTCTTCGAGCCCATGAACATATACGCAGCGATAAGTCCGGCCACGAAGCCTCCGAACGTCACGTTGCCGACGAGGCGGTGCAAATTCAGCGGCATCCAGCTGTAATTGAAGACCTTATCCCACAGAGAGGCGGTCGCCAAAAATTCGGCCGGGGAGATACCCTCGGCACGCACCGGGGTGTTCATAAAGGAAGTGGGAGCGTCGATCACAAACAGGGTGATTGAACCGATGAGATTGAGCAGCACCCCAAGAGCAATGTGGCGCGCCTTCTTTTCACCTTTCCACGCATCCCACGTGTAGAAATACATGTACAGAACGATCGTTTCGCCGATAAACAAGAGCGGGTACACGACCGCGAAGATCAAGAAGAAGTGATTGATGAGCCAGGTCGTAAATTGCGGATAGGTCGCCAGCAACACGAAAATGAAGAGGCCTCCGGTCAACGCGGTCATGCTGTACAGGATGACCGTGACTTTCGTGACCTCTTTCGCCAATCGGTCATAGCGAGGATCCTGTTTGCGGTACCCCAGCCATTCCGAGATGACCACGAAAATCGGGGCACCCAGAATGAATCCCGCAAAAAGAATGTGGAGTTGAGCGACGATCCATACCGCCGTGCGATTCCCGGTATACGGGAATTCCACAGGGGGCGCACTGGGAGCCTGGGCGTAGGCCACCCCTCCCAATACCGCCACTAGCGCGAACATAACCAACAAACAGCGCTGCCAGATTTTCATGATGTCTCGCCGCTCCTCCTCATTCCAACCGATTGACCCCTGACTCGAACCGCACGCCAGGCGCGAGTTACTTCACCTGATCCGCGGGCACCCACTCCTTCTTATTGACATCCCAGCCTTTGCCGGCCAGGCCGAAGGACCGCTCGAACGCCAGGATCTTCCATCGATCCTCTTCAGACAACTTGCTCTTCCACGGTTTCATCTTCGTGTTCGGCACGCCTTCCGAAATACGCCAGAACCAGACGGAGTCCGAATACAGCTTCATGCGGTCGCCGACGCGGAAGTCACGCGCACCCGCCTTCACCGGCTTGCCGTCCTTGCCGTGACAGCTGGCGCAATTGACATCGGGATTCTTCCCGCCGATGTACAACTCTTTCCCTTCTTCCAGGATCTTCGGATCAGTCCACCAGCCGGCAGGCATGTGCTTATCGGCATACTCCGCAGGAGCCGGAGGCGGCGGAACGACCGGACCTTCACCGCCCCCCTCACCACCACCGCATCCGACCACACCGAAACCGAATCCGAGAATGCCGACCATCAACGCCAACCTCTTCATGCCTGCTTGTTTCATAGAAGAACTCCCGCTCCTTTCTTCATGTCTGCACCCCTTCAAGTGCAGACACCCATTACCATCGACAGAAAAAAAAGACGCTTCCCTGAGGCACACACAGCAGCCTCAGCAAAAGCGTCAAGACTCACAATACAACGAGGTCACGTTTGGACTTCCCCGCCTGCTTCCTGCTATTCGATCCGGCGAGGAACAATGCCCCACGGACCGTGCCCTATTTCTGCCGCTTGCCCTGCCCCTTCCTTCGCCGTTGCTCTTCACGCATCCGCTTGCGGGAGATCTTTAGCCCAATCCATCCCACAATAGCAACAGCCGCAACCCCCAGCCCGTACAACAACCACTGCGGAGGACCGAGATCGCGCTCACACCCACTGCCGAAATCGACCCGAAGCTTCCGTTCGGTCTCCAGATCGTTCGGATCGAACTCAATCTTTAGATTCTTCTGCTCCCCGCCGGCTTCAACGAGCAGCGGGTCACCGACATTGTCGTTATGAAGATGCAGGGTGACTTTATAGTACCCGTCATCATCGGTCTCCACGGTCTGACCAACCGTGATTCGGGTGTCCTTAACCAGCACCTCGACCTTGGTACTGGGGCGGCCGTCATTTCCGCAAACAAACCCTTCGACCGTAAACCGGTGGTCGGCTGCATGACTCGCAAACACCACCGAAGGAACGAGCAGCGCACCGATCAATCCCCAACAGGCCTGCCGAACGGAATGACCAGCAATTCTCCTCCGTTCTTGCATCTACTCGACCCGTGCCGGACTCGTTATTGGCCTCACACACATCTTGAGAAATGCCATGCTTCGAGAGGCCTCTTCGACACGGATTCGCGCCAATTTTGAGGCCGACTCTTCTAGCACAGCCCCCCCTCTTTGTCAACAAATGGATGGAGTCAAACGGATGGAGAAACGACGGAAGAAGCGGGCAAAACTGATCACGCGGGACGGATAAAACGGGAAGCCATCGGAGCAGAAATCACCGTGCGATGCGCGGCGGGATCGGCGCCCGTACACAGACCAGATCGACGACTACAAATGCCCCCGCGCCTTCGCATCGGCAGCGACACGATCCACCTCCTGACGTCGCTCCGTATCTTTCTTGGCCATCCACGCTTCCCACGACTTTCCAGTCGCCGTGTCTTCCCCGGTAAAGGCGATCGCTGCAATCTCGGAATAAGGAATGGTCATCGTCCCGCTGCTGGTTGCAGGAAACAGTTCAATCGTCGGTTGGTCACCCGTCGACGCTCGATTGAAGAGATACCCGATCACTCGATCGCCCGACTTCAGCTCAACGGTGATATCCCCCCGGTAGTCGAAGGCGAGCTCGATCGCCCCAGCTAACTCTTCAGGGGTGGCGGGCCGGAAGACCCGCCCTTCCAAACTCCCGGTCTCCGGCGCATGGTATTTCGCATCAGTCATGGTCGGTGCTCATCGCCTCGTACAATGTGATAGATGTTGGGCGACGCGTTCGGCCGGCCGGGCGGCCGAACCACGTCACTGTGGCGGTCATCGAGATCAACCACCCGGTTATCGCGCGTTGGGCAACAGGGTGATTTTGACGGTTTTCGTGAATCCGGACAGGGAGCCGAAGGTGTCCTCCACCGCTGACGCCTCATAGCCGCAGTGCACCATGCAGTCTGCGCACTTTTCATTCCGCCCGGTGCCATAGGCCTCCCAATCGGTCTTCTCCATCAGCTCGCGAAAGCTTGACGCATAGCCCTCTTGCAGCAAATAACACGGCCGTTGCCACCCGAACACGTTGTAGGTGGGGTTCCCCCAGGGCGTGCACTGGTACTCGCGCTTGCCCATGAGGAACTCCAGGAACAACGGAGACTGATTGAACTGCCAGTCGCGCTTTCGATTGCTGAGGATCTTCGAAAACAATTCGGTCGTCCGGCTGCGCTTGAGAAAATGCTGCTGATCCGGGGCCTTCTGGTAGCTGTAGCCCGGCGAGATCATCATGCCCTCAACACCCAGCCCCATCATTTCATCGAAGAACTTTCGGACGCGTTCCGGGTTGGCATCGTCGAACAGCGTCGTATTGGTCGTGACCCGATGGCCACGTTTGAGTGCCGCCTTAATCGCCTTCACCGCCACATCGTAGACCCCGTCGCGGCAGACCGCCAAATCGTGCTCGTCGCGCAAGCCATCCATATGGACGCTGAAGGTGAGAAACTTCGACGGCGGATAGTCATCGAGTTTCCGCTCCATCAAGATCGCGTTCGTGCAGAGATACACGTACTTCTTGCGCTCCACGAGGCCGCGCACGATCTCCGGCATTTCCGGATGGATCAGCGGTTCGCCGCCCGGGATACTGATGATCGGGGCGTCGCACTCGTCTGCGGCCGCCCAGCATTGCGCCGGCGTCAACCGCTTATCCAACACATGATCCGGATACTGAATCTTGCCGCACCCCGCACAGGCGAGATTGCAGCGAAACAGCGGCTCGAGCATGAGCACGAGCGGATACCGTTTGACCCCCCGGAGTTTCTGGGTCAACACGTACTTGGTCACTGTATACATCTGGGAGACTGGAACAGCCATCCCGTTCTCCTATTCTGATAAATGTGAATGTGAGTACCGACTGAGACTTCCGGCCTTCTAGCAGAGAAATCGCGCGGATTGTACCATTGCGACTGAAAAATCGTCAATTTGGGCGAGATCGGTCCGGCAGGCCGCCGGTCTTCCGGGCACGCAACTCCAACGCATAGGCAAGGACGATCGCAAGGCAGAGGCCTGCCACGCCGGCGACGGCCGCATAGAACACCGGGCGCGGCTTGATCTGTTTATCTGCCGGAACCGGTGGGTCCAACACCTGCACCGTGGGCGTATCGCGCGCTTCGGTGATCTTCGCCTGTTCGTATTGCGAGGTAAGTAGCGCATACAACGTCTCCTGCACCTTCAACTCCCGGAGCAGTCGCCCATATTGCAAGGCCAAATCCGGCACCGTCACCATGGCGGGATGCAACCTACCCCCCGCCGGTGCCCCTTTGCCTCCCCTGCCGGATTCCATCAATCCCAACTGCTTTCGCAACTCCTGGATGCTGGAGCGGACACGGGAGAGATCGGGATTGTCGGGCGAGAGATAGCCTTCCATCACCTGCAACTGCACTTCCTGCGCCGTGATTTGGCCCTGTATCAGCGCGGCGGCTTCGATCATGGCTTTCGACTGCGCCTCCACGGCCACCGCTTTATTCTTCGCCTGAAAATCCCGAAGCGCCTCCTCCGCCTTGGCCATCGTATCCATCGTCTCATTGAGACGGCGTTCCAGGAAGGCACGATTCTGCCCGGCCTTGCTCACATTCAAGGTGCGATTCAACCGGTCGAGACCGGCCACAAAATAGGCCGCGATGTCGGCGGCCCGCTGCGGACTGACATCTTCCACCGTCACCTTGATGACCTTCTCTTTCGACAGGCTGATCCGCACCCGGTCCGCCAACTCCAGACGAGTGTCATGCATCGTCCGTTCGTCATACAACGCCATCAGGCCGAACTTGGCGATCACCTCATCCGCCATGACCCGGGATTTGAGAATCGCCACAAACACATCGGTGGGTGTCGTCGGCATATTCGGCAGGGTGGCGCCCAGATTCTGCGCCATCCCTCCGGCGCCTGTGGCCGTGAGCAGAGCGGCAAGCCCTCCGCTTTCCTTGGAATCCAACTGGGGCAGGAGCGTCGCGGTCGACTCATACCTCTTGGGAAGCAGAACTATGCTCACCGCATACGTTGCGAGGAGGAAGACGAGGACGATCGCTGCCACCAACCCACGCCGCCGCGACAGCACGCTCCAGAGGTCGAGCGGCCCGACCGGCGAAGGGACGAGCGGACTGGATCCATGACCGTGAGTGGGCGTCATGGCAACCTGGTGTGATTCCAGCACTGGACCCATCATGCCGATCCTATCCGGCTTATCGACCGACTACGGCAATGCCGGCCGCCGTGAGGGCCACGCTGCCGATGATACTGGCCACCGTTTGCCATAAGGCAAGCTGCGGCGTCCGGGCTTCGATTTTCTGCGGAACGACAATCGTGTCCCCGGAGCGTAATTCTTTGACGGCGAGATAGGCGGAGTCCGTGGTCCCATTCGCGCGCATCACATACATTTCTTTCTTGTTGGCATCCTCGGTCACGCCCCCGGCCTGACGCAGGTAATCGTCCAACCCAAAACCGGGCCGATACACCACCGTGCTGGGGTTCTTCACCGAGCCGATGATGCTGACCGTCTGCGACGGCGTCGGCATTAAAATTCGGTCGCGCGCCTCAAGGATGATGTCGTCTTCCGTGCCTTCCAGATGCTCGATCGATTCCATCCGAATCACAACCCGCCCCAACTCCAATCGCGACGTAATCGCTTCCAGTTGCTGCAGACGCAGGGACAAGACCTGCTGCTCGGCAAGGCCCCCTCCGGCAGACAAGACCGCGGCGGTGCTGAGTCCGGTGGCCCCTGCCGCTCCGCCCGCCGCCTGTGCCGTCAATCGTTGGCGCTCCGAGGCAATGAACCGCTCCAGCTCCGCCTGTTGCCTGAGCTTGACGGACTCGCGCGTCAACACCAGACCGGCGGGAAAGGCATTCGCCGTGACGCCGCCCGCCCGCTTCAACACCGAGCTCAAGCGTTCGCCCGTTTCAATCGTGAAATAGCCCGGCCGCTGCAGCTCCCCCTCGACCAACACCAATTTGGGCGGACGATGCTGACTGGCCACCACCACTTGATCCAGCCGTTGAAGCAGATGATTCTCGGCGTCGTTGCCGTCGAGCAGCGCCCGAGGACTGAATTGAATGACCTTGGTTTGATAGGTGACCGGGTCGGTCCTGACGATCTCCGCGCGATCTGCGTAGGCATCCATCGTCAACTGATCGTGAACCAGCAGATCCTTGACCTTCATGCCCGGGCGATATTCATAGGGACCGGGGCTTTTCACCGCCCCGACGAGACTCACCACGTTGGTGATCTGCGTCGGGAGGATGCCGATCCGCACGTAGTCCCCGTCCAACAGCAGCGGATCCCCGCCCGCGACACCGGGACGACTCTTCTCATGCCCCTGAGAAGCAAGGGCGCCGACCAGATCCACATCGACCATGATCCGACCGCGCTCCGGATCCAACCGGAAAAGATGGCACCGCTGCCGGTCCGACAGCGGCGTCAGCCCTCCCGCAAGCGTCAACAGCTCCGTCAATCGCACACCGGGTTTGACTTCATAAATGGCCGGCCGTTTGATCGATCCGCTGATCGCCACCACCGGACCGAGCGGCGGGACAAGGACCACATCGCCCGATTGGAGGCGCTGATCGAACCGCCGGTCGCCGCGCAACAAGAAATCGTACAGATCGAGATCGGCAACCGTCTTTCCCTCCCGCATCACCTTCACCTGACGCAACGAGCCGGAACGGGCCGGACCGCAGGCGGCATAGAGCGCGTTCGAGGCGGTGGCCAGCGCGCTGATTTCGTACGCGCCGGGACGGATGACTTCGCCCACGACAAACACCTTGATGGTGCGGATCCGCGCCATCGACACATGCAATTCAAATCGTTTCAGAAGACTGCCCAACCGTGCCCGAACCGTCTGTTCCACCTGGGAAAACCGCTGACCGCCGACGGAAATCGCCCCCACCTGCGGAATCACGATCATCCCATCCCGTTCGACCGGCACGATAAAGCTGCGGTTGAAATTGGGGTCCGGCACATTCCAGATGTGGACGGCGAGGGAATCCTGCGGTCCGACGACATAATCCGGCCCCACCGGCACATCCAGCACCGGGGAGAAGGTGTTGGCCTGAGCCTCGAAGAACTCGTAGCCGAACTGCCGCACACGGCTCTTCACGCCGTGCAACACAGAAAATTCGGCAAAGGCCTCCTCGACATTGAAGTCCTGCTGCCGCAGCAATTCCGCCGTGAAGGCCTTCTTTTCCGGTAGTGGCCGCCCCGCTCCCGGCTGGCCGGGAGGTGGAGTCCCCTGTTGCGGAGGCTGCTGGCCGAGCGACGGTTGGAGCCCCGGAACCGATCCCTGGCCAAAAGGCAGCTGGGCAACACTTTTTTTCTCGCGCTCCACCTGCACTTGATACTCGATGCTCGACTTTTCCTTCTCCGCCTGCAGCTTCTCCTGTCGGCGATCCCGTTCTTCCTGCTCCTGTTTCATCCGTTGTTCGATGGAGCTGGGCAGCAAACTGCTCGGCTCGACAGGCCAATAGTCGTTCAGATTCGGCACGGTTCCCTTGCTACTCAGGTCGGAAGCGAGAGGGATCGGACAGGGCACCTGGCTGGGCACGATGGGCTGCAAGGCGGTGGGATTGGTGACGATCGCCTGCCCCAGCTGACCGCCCGTTCCGGGAGCGGTAAATCCACCGGGAGTAAATAGCCCGCCGGGCGCACCGGCTCCCGGCTGCTGTTGCAAGCCCCCCGGCACCGCCGGCTGAGACTGAAGATGTTGCGCGAGCAGTGAGGGCGGCAGCACAAAGGACGCCGCCAACATCCAAATGATGGTGCGCGCGCAGAAACTCGACCGCAGGGAGCCCCTTGCACCATGGGAAGCGTATCGACGTATACCCATAACCGCTCGCACCTCCTGCACAGGTCCGAACCGGGAACAACCGTGGCCGTACTTGAACGCGTGCGGCACCGGCGATCCGGTCCGCCTGACAAATCAAACCGGTAGCCTAAAACTGCACCGCTAAAGAAGTCCAGAACAAATGGTTCTGGGCCTGCACCCCGCCGGCAAACGTTTCGTCAAAGGGCGTAATCGCCGTGACCTGGCCGGGATTCTTCAATCGCTGAAAGGTATACCCGGCCATCACCTGCACGTCCTTGGCATACCACCAGGTCAGGTCGATTGCCGCCTCACGCTTCTTTTCATGGACCGGCTGACCCCGGTCCCGCTCCTGGATGTTGAAATTCGCGCCGAGTTGCAGGGTGTCCGTCAGATACCGGGTCGTGCGGATGAAGAAATCGACGCCATCGGTGCCCATGTGATGCCCGAGCGGCAAACCCCGGTAACGCATGCCGCTGGTATAGGTGCCGTTGTTGTACCAAACTTGGCCCAGCTCCGGATGGCGTCGCCGCCCATAATCCGTGTCGGCGTATTCGATGCGGAGGTCCAGGGTATCGCCCGCAAACACCTGCGGAATGTAGATCCCCCCCAAAAAGGCGGCGCGGCTCGGCACAGGAAGTTGCGACCACTTGTCTTCCGTGGCGACCTCCCCATAGAGCTGCAGGCCGGCCGGAAACGGGATCAGGTAGGGAACCGAGGGAATCCGGAGCCGGAAATCGGCCATCGCCTGTTCATTCACATCCCGATTGCCCGTTTGGTTGGGCTCCGAGATGTAGGCATCGACCACCACGCCGGGGAATGACTGGTCGCGCCCGCGGCCGCCGAACTGGGTCAGCCGAGTGAGGCCGAACTCCAGCCAGGAGGCCGGCAGATAACTGAGCCGTACCCCGAACAGTTTCGCGCGCGAGAAATCCCGGTTCTCCTCGAGACGACCCAGAAAGGCGTTGACCTTCCAGTCCCCGAGTCCGTTGAGAAATCCCGGCAATCGAAACGGACGTTCGGTGCCGAGCTTGATCATGTCCATCGGAAACGCGTGATCGGTCAGTAACAACGATCCGTGATACCCGGGCCCCCACCACTGCGTCCCTCGCCCCACCTCCAGCGCGACATTGGCATAGCTCAGTTTGAGGCTGAACTCGCGCAAGTAAAAATTGTCGCTGTTGTTGGTGGCCCCCAGCCCCAGCAGATGGCGATCGCTGATAAATTTCGGTTGGACCATCACAGCGGCCCATTCGTTCAGCTCCGCCCAGGCACGCACATCGGTCTGGTTCTGCACACCGTTGACGAAATACTCCCCCCCGCGATTTTCACGAAACCGGATGGTTTGTCCGCCGCCGATGGACGATGCGTCGACCTCCGACGTCACACGCGCACCGAACCGTACCGAACCGGATTTGTCCTCCGGGCGAGCCCTGATGGTGCCGAAACGGATCAGTTCAGGCCGAAACTCTACGAGGAGCCGCTCCAACAAGGGCTCCGCGATGGCCTCCCGGCCGTCGAGTGCCACCTCATCGGTCCGCACGCGCTCGATCGCCCTCGCCACATACTGCGCTGCCTGCATGCGGGTGAACGGTTTTGCGCCGACCAAGGCCCGGTCGATCACCTCCAGAGCGATCAACCGCTCGATGGCATCATATCCCCAATGGTGCAGTGGAAGGTTGCTGGACGCCAAGGCGGCGCCCCCGGAGATCAGCCAGAGGAAGAGGCCCAGCGTCAGCGAGCAGAAAAGGCGCGGAACGTTCACTGGGCAAGCCAAACCACAAGAGCGGCGAGGACGGGACGCGAGGGCACGATCACGTCGCCGGGTATCGGGAACGCGCAGCGAACCCACATCATGCTCGCCTGCGGGAGCCCGTAGACGACGGGCCGGCTGCGGTCACGATATCCACTGAGGGGGCAGGCACGCCTTCCGTCACTCCATTGTCGGCATCGGGAGAGCCCTCCGATGTTGCAGGAACGGGGGACGGATGGTAGCTCGGAAGCATGGTGCGAAGGAGTTCAAGCACCGTGGCCACACTCCCTTCAGCCGCCGACTCCTCCAACTGTGCCACGAGCGTGGACAGGCGCGTGAGATCGCGTCCCGAGTCCGGCACAACGGCGAGCACCTTGGAGATCGCCGTCTTCTCGACCCGTTCATGGGCGGCAACCAATTCTTCCACCAGTTTCTCCCCCGGTCTACAGCCCACATAGGCAAGCGCAATGTCCTTGTCGGGGACAAACCCGGCCAGACGGATAAGATTGCGCGCCATTTCCACCACGCTGATTTGTTCACCCATCTCCAGGACAAACAGCTCGCCACCCTTGGCCAGGTGTGCGGCATGGAGCACCAGGTGAACCGCCTCCGCCACCAACATGAAATACCGGCGCATCTGCGGATCGGTGATCGTGACGGGTCCTCCCGCCTTGATTTGTTCAAGAAACAACGGCACGACGCTGCCGTTGCTGCCCAGGACGTTGCCGAACCGCACGGTGGCAAACCTGGTGCGAGACGAGCGCCCAAGTTTTTGCAACAGCAATTCCGCGATCCCTTTGCTGGCGCCCATGACACTGACGGGATTGACGGCCTTGTCGGTCGAAATGAGAATAAAGCGTTCGACTTCATGGCGATGCGCGGCCTCGGCCACGATGCGAGTGCCGCCGACATTGTTCAACACCGCCTCACAAGGGTTGCCCTCCATCAGCGGCACATGTTTATGCGCAGCAGCATGAAACACCAGCGTCGGGCGATATTCGGCGAACAGCCGATTCATCTGGCCGACCTCAGTCACGTCTCCGATCACCGGAGCGATCGATGGATACCCGGCGGCCGTGAGTTCAGTCGCAATGGCGAACAAGCCGTGCTCATACCGGTCCAGCAACACCAACGTCGCGGGCCCTAACCGTGCGACCTGCCGGCACAACTCCGAGCCGATCGACCCCCCGGCGCCGGTCACCAACACACGCGCCCCTTGCACCAGCGCGCGCAGGGGTTCGGGATCCAAATCGACCGGAACACGGTCGAGCAGGTCTTCAACGGAGAGATTGCGGATTTGGCCGACCTCCACGCGACACTGCAACAGGTCGCGCAAGTTCGGGAGGGTTTGAATCGGCAGATGGAACGGCTCGAGCGCCGTGACCACTTCTCGAATTGTGGCGGGTGCCGCACTCGGCATGGCCACCAGCACCACGTCGGGCGCGTCCTCGGCGATGATCTCCGACAGTCGGGCGCGGCTCCCCAACACCTTCACCCCGTGAATGCGGTGTCCGACCTTGGCCGGATCGTCGTCCACGAACCCGATGGGCCGGTAGCCGGAGGAGGGATTGTTGCGCATCTCTCGCACAATCATCGCTCCCGCATCACCCGCCCCGACGATGAGGGCGCGCTTGCGGCCCGTTCCCATCCAGCCACGCTCCCGCAAGAGCCGGGGCATCGCGCGCACCCCGGTTTGGAGACAGAACAGCAGCAACGCATCGATGACAAAAATCGAAGAGGGATAGGCCCGAATGCCCAACCCCAGTCGGACTACTCCGACAAACACCAGCGTACTGAGCGCGATACTCAGCGCCAGATCGCGGACATCCCACAAACTCGTGTAGCGCCAGAGCCCGTCATAGAGCCGGAAGGGATAGAAGGCCAACGCCCGGATCGCCAACAACAGCGGAAGCAGGGTGAGGCACAACTCCCACTGAGCGGCCGGAACGACGTGATCGAAACGAAGCAGAAAGGCCGCGACATTAGATAAGGCCGCCAGCCCCAGATAGGCGACGAAGAGCAGGAGACGCCGCTGGACGGCCGTCATGGCTGTAGAAACCGGAGTCGGCATGACAGTCTCTGGACAATGAGTGACTCGACCCCCCGATGGGACCAGTCAAGAACATACTCCGTCTCCAATCGCCGAATCCAGCCCTAGGATAAATCCCAGGCATGCGGAGGCGAACTGCCGGCAGGGGCCCTCGGAGGGAATTCAGACGCCGAGGATCGCAGGAGAATTACTTCTTGGCTGGCCGGACGAGCCTCAGCACTGTTTTCAGGATAAGGGAGAGGTCGAAGAGTAGAGAGGCTCGTCGGAGATACAGGTTCCCCAGTTCAATCTTGTCCGGCAAAATACGGGTCACATATTCGGCTTCGGGGTCTTCAACCTGAGCCAGCACATCCCCTTCATCTTGATACTTCAGTGACGCCAGGTCGGTCATGCCGGGCCGAATCGAGAGCAGCTGTTCATACTCGGATCGAAAGAGTTCGACGTAGTGCCGAACCTCCGGCCGAGGGCCCACCAGACTCATATCTCCGATCAGCACATTGAGGAGTTGCGGGAGCTCGTCAAGCTTCGTCGCACGCAACCATCGCCCGACGCGGGTGATGCGTGCATCATTACGACTGGTGATGCACAACCCCTCGTTCGCTCGATCGGCCGCCATGGTTCTGAATTTATAGATGAGGAACGGGGTGAATCCCCGACCGATCCGCTCCTGCCGGAACAACACCGGGCCGGAGGAGTCGAGTTTGACCAGCGCGGCGAGGATCAGAAAGAGCGGACTAAACAGCAACAGGCCGAGACTCGCGCCCGCGATATCGACCAACCGCTTGATCACCGCCGATACTGCGTAATCAGTGATCGAACGACATCGATGACATGCCGGATATCGGCCTCGCTCATACGCGAGTAAATCGGCAGAGAGATGCTGCGTTCGAAAGCTGCGCAGGCATGCGGGAAATCATCGCGATGGTATCCGTACCGCTCCCGGTAATACGGATGCATGTGCAGGGGCATAAAATGTACGGACGTTCCGATCTGTTCCTTCTTCAAGGCTTCGATAAAATCGTCCCGGGTAATACGAAGACGTTCGGGATTCAATTGAATCACATACAAATGCCAGGCATGTTCATAGCCGGGACGGCACAGAGGTCGCTGAATCTCCGGCAGTTCGTTGAACGCATCGTGATAGGCCGCGGCGATTCGAGCGCGCGCCGTCCAGAACCGGCGAGATTTCCTGAGCTGTTCGATGCCGATCGACGCCGCGATATCGGTCAGGTTGTATTTGAATCCAGGCTCGCGAATCTCGTAATACCAGGATCCGGTCCCCGCGTAGCGGCTCCACGCATCCTTCGTAATCCCATGCAGACTCATGCTCCGCATGCGCTCGGCGTAGTGGGCATGGTGGGTGGTGGCCATCCCGCCTTCCCCGGTCGTAATGGACTTGGTCGCGTAGAAAGAGAAGCAGGTGATGTCACCGATCGCGCCGACCATCCGTCCGTGATCTGCCGCCGGCAGCGCATGCGCGGCATCTTCGACCACCTTCAACTCGTACTCCGTCGCCAATAACAACAGCCGATCCATCGCGCAGGGATGCCCGGCGAAGTGAACGGGCATGATCACCTTGGTCCGCGGGGTAATTGCCTGCCTCACCGCGTCGGGATCGAGGTTCAAAGTGTCAGGTTCACTATCCACCAGAACCGGTTTTGCTCTGAGATACGACACCACTTCAGCCGTGGCGGCAAACGTCATGGTCGGCAGAATGACTTCATCGCCTTCTTTGACTCCGACCGCTTCCAGGGCCAGGTGCAGCGCAGCCGTGCCGGAATTCGTGGCCACCGCATGAGTTGCGTGCACGGCCTGTGCAAACTCCTGCTCGAATTGCTTCGTCCGCTGCCCCGTCGTCAACCAGCCGGAGCGCAGCGTTTCAGTGACCGCGAGAATTTCCTCTTCGCCGATCTCCGGAAGATGAAACGGGACCGCGTGTTCACTCATAGCGCACTGACTTTCGAATAGTTCCGAGATAATGGGTGCATAGCCACGGCACTGCGCTCAAAAGCTGACAGGCAAACCAGGAAAGCGGTGCCAGCATCCGCGTGACCGGTGGGGCGAGAGTTATGCGGCTCAGCTCGATGGTACAGTCCCCAAACAGCCGGTGGATCTCGCGCGCCGTGACCCCGCGAACATCGGGATTGCGGGGATTATTCATGTGAAAGTCATACCACAGGATCAACCCATTCGGCCTCAGTACTCGCACCATTTCACGGGCAAGCCGTTGTTGTACGTCCCGGTTCAGAATGGACGTAAACACCGTGGACTGGATGATGAGGTCGAAGCTTTCATCGGAAAACTCGAGTGCGGCCGCGTTCCGACAATGGATGGTCACCCCCTCCGGACTCAGGCATCGGGCTTCCTCAACACGTTGTTCCAGAAGGTCCACGCCGGTGATGTGTCGTGGATCGGCACCCCAACGAATGAGATCTCGAATCCAGAACCCTGCGCCACACCCCACGTCAAGAATGCGAACGGCCTGAAGCGACGACCAACCGGCCCGTTCCAGGACGGACAGGACACGGCGCTCCCGCTCCTGAAGCATGAACAGGTTGCCGCGATTGAAGAAGGAATACAGTCCGGCACACGAACCGGTCGTACGGCGCGCATAGGCGTCACGAATCCGAGCCGCTTCCCGTTTGAGATCCGCGGCATCGGTCGTACATTTCTTCCGTGAGAGTTCCACAGGCATCATCTGGACAGTGGGATCGCGTTCGTGGCGATGTCGGGCCGCTTCCGACGGATCACAAAATCGAATATCCCGCGCATATAGCCCATGCCGTAACTGACATGGAGGGTCGGAAACACCAGCATCAGCCAACCGGCGCAACGAAGACCGCTCGACAATCCTACCGCAAACGAGACGGAAAAATCTGCCGACAGGTACAGGGCGACGAGCAGCATGAGCATGAATCTGGCGACGGGGGAAGCGATCGAGGCGACGGAGAGGCCGACGAGCAACCCCAGGCACACCATAGGAACCACTTGCCGTCCGGTGCCGATCCTGCCGAGCTTCAAGGCGACCAGCGGTTTGAAGTACCCGTACTGATAAAACATTCTCCAGAGCTGCGCGAGCGACGACCGGGGATAATAGTAGGAGACCACGTCCGGGACCAACAAAATCCGCCCCCCGCGAGCGATCAATCGGTGATTGAATTCATCGTCCTGATTTCTGATGAGTTGCTCATCGAACAACCCGATTCGTGCAAATACGTCTCTCCGGTAACAGCCTCCGAATACCGTATCGACCCATCGCGGTGTGGAGGTCCCGATCCGGAAATACGACGTGCCCACACCGAACGGGTGCGAAAGACCCCAGGCAATCGCGCGCGCCACGGGACTGTCATTCGCGGGCACGGTCATGCACACGCCACCGACATTGTCCGCTCCGCTCTGCGTGAGCCAATCAACCAGTCTTGAAATGTAGGTCGCGGAATACTCCGCATGGGCCCCCATGATGAGGATGATATCCCCGCGCGATTCCGCAATTCCGACATTAAATGCACAGGGGGTGATCAACTGAGTATTGTCCACCAGCCTGATCAACGGATGTCGCGTGGCGTAACGAGAGACAATCGTTCGCGTCTCATCCTGGCTCATGCCGTCGATGACTAGGATCTCGAGGCGGTGCTTTGGATAGTCATTGTTGAGGATCGAGTCGAGACACGCGCCGATGAACCTCTCCTCATTGCGGCACGGAACCAGGACGGTCACGGCAGGTTGCGATGCATCATTCATCCGCGACTCTTTCACTCCGCAAGAAGAGGCGTCCGGCGGTCGGGATTCAGACGAAGCACACGGCAGAATGTTCCGTCGGTCGACGCCAGGAGCAGAATGACCGTGGGGAGCAAGAAGGCTTCGACGAGAAGCGCTTTGTACCCTTCCAATCCAGCCCTGATCAGCATGGGGATACTGGCCACGAACATCCAGGGCAGCACGCGTCCCCACAATATCCAAAAACGCGATCGGTGTGGGACGACAGGATGAGCATCGACAGAACATCTGGCCCACACCCACCCCCAAAGCAGCGCTCCGATCAGAATTCCAAGCACGCCGAAGTTGAGATACCACCCTGTCGCGTGGTGAATAGTAAAACCCTGCCCTTCAGCGGCCCCGATGCTATCGGCATAGTGCAGATAAATATCCGGCGGTCGGTTCGGCCATGCAAACCGTGGAATCACCGAGGCGAGCATGCTGAGCACACTCTCTCCATAGGTCAGCGGCACGTTGAGAGCCAGAGCCCCGTACAAGGAAAAATGAGCCGAGAAGGCTTCATTACTCGATGTGACAAACTGTGCGGCGTCCAGCCACCGGGCTGGCTCGAGATCCTGTAGGCCTCCCGCGACTGCCGCCAGCGGCAAGCCGCGCAACGTGTCGACGAGCCATAACCCGACTAAGCCGACCGCACCGGTGAGCGCCACCACGACCAATCGAGGTCGCCGCGCATTGGCGAGGTACAGGAGGCCGCCTCCGATGCCGACGAACAGCAATTCATTCTTGTTTCCCAAGATGAGCGCGAACCAGAAGAGGCCGGTCGCAACAGCCAGATATCCAGCCCGTACGACCCATCCGCCTGAGCCGACGAACAAACGAGCCTCGCTGCCGCTGCTGAAAATGCTCAACCCGATGGCGGTTGACAGCATCGCTCCGCGACTCAACAACTGATGGATGGTGAAATAGGGGGGGATCTCTCCCAATCCTCCTCGCGTCACCATGTAGGTGGACAGATTCATGTTGTTAGCCATTTCCAACGGCTCGCGGATGAGTGCGTAACTGCCAATCCCGCACAGCACCGCCAGACAAAGCAACACTTCATGGGACACATCGATCGGGGCCGACCCGGTTTCATCCGGGAGAGGCCCGGGCTTCAAAAACACGAGCAGCGCGATCTCGATCAGAATGATGAACGCCCCATAAAGCAGCAATGTCGTCAAGTAGTGCTCATCGAGTATGATCGGAAACAATTTCGCTTCCAAATAGTCGTACCGTTTCCCACTCTCGCCACCGAGCCGGTCTTGCACGACGGACCAGGCTCCGAACAAGGACCAGTAATAGATAAGGCCGATGCCGAGAGGGAATGAGAGATGGCGGGTTCTGCTCCAGACAAGCCAGGCGAGAAGCAGAATCACGGTTGTGACGCTCGTTAGAAGCAGGTAAAAATCCACGTTGCCTATCTCGCTCCCCCAGCAGTCGGGTCACTGAAAAAGCATACCCGGTCGCCTCACATATTTCAGCACATGTTGCGAACGGCTTCCCGATACACTGCCATGACACGTTCAGCGACATTCTCGGAAGAGACGTCTTGAATGACCTCGTACCCATTGGACCGCTCGGGCCGCTGCAACACGTCGGCCAAGGCCCTTCCGATCTCGACCGGATCTCGACCGACAATCCTCGACGGTCGAACGTTTGCCAGCCGCTCTTTGACATCGCCGACATCGACTGAGACGACTGGAAGATTACAGGCGATGGCCTCCTTCACCATGTTCGGAGACCCCTCCCTATCGCTGGTCATGAGAAGACAATCGGCTGCATTGAGATAGAACGGCATCCGTTCCTGCGTTTCAGAACCGTCCAGGACCTCAAATCGGATGTCACCGCACCATTGACGAGCCATCCGTATGGCAGCCTCGGCTAGGTCCAATCGCTTCCGTATCGCGTCGAATCCTGCATTAAATACGACAACCTTCTCCTCCGGACTCCAACCCATGCGTAGACGCGCAGCGACTTTCGCCATCGGCCTGAAGCGCTGCAGATCAACGCCGCTCGGAACAACGGCCACGAATCTTTTTCTCCACCATAAGCGATTTTTTAGTTGCGTGCTGACACACATCATTCGGCTCGCACGCAGTGCGGCACATTGCGACAACAATATCCCGACTCCAGAGCGAAGCGAAAACAGCCCGGGTCCACGATTGAGATCACTGCCTCGGTACGTGATCACCAACGGAAACCGCGATACAAGCGCGCACACCGCTGCCGTCACGGTTCCGTAGTGCGCATGAATGAGATCCGGACGAAACTGCGCCAACTCTCTCCGCAGCCGTGCGACCTCTCGAACGATTACGACAGGCGACGTCCGTGATTGCAGAAACACCGAGCGACACTCCACCCCGGCCTCGGATAGCGCCAGGATCTGATTCTTGGCGAAAATCATATTGGACGAATCTGCGGGGCCGGGAAGTACATGACACACACGAAGCGCCTGGCTGGAACGCCCTCGTTCCGGCGGGCACGCCATGGAGACGGCCGGGACAATACCGCTCATTTCGGACCCACCTCCTGCCGAGCTCCTCCGAACACCGATTTATAGACCGCCGACTTCCTCACGGCTCGAGCGAATACCTCATGTCCGACGCTGTTCCAATGATGATCGTCAGGATGCTCGAAACGCCGGCCGGACCTGGAATAGTCCGCCAGAAACTCCCGTTCCATATCCACGACCTCGAAGCCTTTCTCGACGGCCCGGTCCATCACATACGCGCGCATAAGCCCAAAATAACTGCGCGTGGCTGCGGCGCGACGAACAGGCTCATACAACTCAGGCCTGGGAGCATCGACGACAAGGAGAATGTTCGACGCAGGCAGCCCCGCCCGATCCGGCAGTTGCCTCAGAAAGGCATCGACTGCGGTTTTCGAATCGGCGATCCGCGCTGGTTCAGCATGCTCGAGGGTATTTCCCACGTACATGCTCGGTTTGAGGTCTGCACTGAACCAACTCTTCACCCGCGTCAGACTCCGATCCAGCAGGCCCGCGACCTCCAAATTTGCCACGACGTACATCGCCAAGGAAGAGGCCGCAACATAATCCCTCCACAGCGGGATGTCGCGGTCGAGCCGGATGAGCTGCATCTCGGCGGTCCCATTCTGCGAAAAATAGTGAAACCCCGGCACCTGCTTGTATCGCAGCAGGCTTTCATCAAAATCGTTCCCGACCACGGTCACCACGAGGCCCTCGGGTCGAAAGACGTCTTTGACATAGTTCGCATAGGCCAAGTATTGACTCAGCGCCGACCCGGATGCGCCAAAACTATACACAGACCCTCTCGCTCCGATGTCACGCCTCAAGAGCGCCGCCGCCGTGTGATCGGACGGAACCATGGCCGCTTCGATATAGCTGTCTCCGACGATCGCCAGCAACGGCGTGGCGTGTGTCGGATCGTAGTCCACCTCGGAAATGAACCCCAGATTGTTGGTTCGCACACGATTCGTAATGGAGAAGTTCCATCCTTTGGACCAGACGGCCGTGCGGTTCGGTGCATAGCGATAAATCGGGTTCGCATCGTTCACAGCCAGCGCACGGAACCCTTCGCTGACCGGCAGCAGTCTCAGGCCGATTTCCAGGAAGGTGCCGCAGGCCAACAGGGACAACACTACGGTCACCACCCTGACGGACAGTGACGCACGATGCGAGCCCGGAGTCATCTCGTTCGCAGCCTTTTCGTCTGTTCCGCTGAGACTGAATGCCAATGAACGCCACTCACAGATTCGGGCTCCACCGTTGCAGCCATCGCTCCAGGGCCCAGAGGCAATAGACCCGTTGATACAAGTTGTATCTGCTGATCCGAAGGTCGTCCCAACGTTGTTCGACAAAGCACCGGAGCAATCGCTCAAGGTAACCGGCAGATACAATATCTCTGACGCGTGCCGTCGGTGAACACAGTTGCTGATGGAGCTCGCGGCGCCCCTGGTCCCCCAGCCAGGCATCGAACGGAAAGCCGAACCCCGCTTTGGGCCTGCGGCAGGTCGCCGCCGGCAAATAGCGTTCGGCAAGTTTCCGGAGGAGCCGCTTGTTCTCCCCGACCGAGTACTTCCAGCGCTCCGGGATCCGAGCCGAACAGGCCAACACCGATTCTCCCAGGAATGGAATGCGGACTTCCAGGCCATGGGCGCTGCTCATCATGTCGACCTTTCTCAAATAGTCGCCTGGCAAGGCCGTGCTCATCGTGGCATCGATGAAAGCCGCGCCACCAACCTCCCTTGAGCGGTCTCCGGCTCCCAAGAGTATCGGAACACAATCAGTGGTTTTCTGCCTTGCGGAAGGAGTCAGCATGTCCTGCAATTCTTCGGGGAACAGATAACAGGACAAGGCCAGAAGTCGCTCGTTGCCGGACGCCTCCGCAGCCCGTAACAATCTCTGAACTTGTCGGACCCGCTCGGAGGGCGAGACCCGCGAAACCGCGCGGGAGAAGCGGAGCATTGCCCGAAGAGCCCAGGCGGGCGCCCGGCCCAATGTCCTGGCGAAATCCGCGTAACCATAGCGGGGATACCCCCCGAACATCTCGTCGCCACCGTCCCCTCCTATCACCACTTTGACAAACGGTCTGACGGCTCGACACATCACGTAGGAGGGAACGGCGGATGAGTCCCCGAATGGTTGATCGAATTGCGAAAGCACCTCGTCGATCAGCGCAAGATGTCCCTGTCCGACCGGCACACGGATCTCATGATGATCTGTTCCCAAATGCCGGGCCACCATGGCCGCATAGGGGGATTCATCATAGGAGGTCTCACCGAACGCAACGGTGAACGATGGAACCTTTCGCCCAAGATCGTTGACGAGCATCGCGAGGAGAAGGGACGAATCGATGCCTCCGCTTAAAAACGCCCCGATCGGCACGTCTGCGACGAGCTGTTCACTCAAGCTTTCCAAAATGGCGCGGCGGCCGGCTTCAAGAGACACCGGTTCGTTCCAATCGGCCGGCTCCCGCTTCCACGTCCAGTATGTCCCACGCTCAATCCCCCGCCTCGTGACACGCAACCACGACCCGGGCTCGACTTCATGGATTTCCGAGAAGAACGTGCGTGGCGGAACGGTATAGCTGAGCAGGAGAAAATCGACGAGGGAGGCATAATTCAACGTAAGCGACCGGGCGCTCAGCTGGTGGAGCGCTTTGATCTCCGATGCAAAGCAGAATGCCCCGTCGAGCGTGGCATAGTACAAGGGCTTGATTCCGGTTCTGTCTCTCGCGAGAAACAGCTCGTTCTCCAGCCTGTCATACACCGCCAAGGCAAACATGCCATGGAACTTCGACAGGCAGGTGGCCCCCCAATAGCCGTACGCTTCGAGGAGCACTTCCGTATCGGACTGCGTGCGAAACCTTTTTCCGACCTGTTCAAGCTTCTCCCGCAGACTGTGGAAATTATACATTTCACCGTTATAGACCATGACGTAGCGCTCGTCGGCCGAACTCATGGGTTGCCGTCCTCCGGCCGGATCGATCACGGCCAGGCGCGCGTGTCCCAGCCCGACTGTTCCCGTTGAATCAACCCACGTTCCCGACCCATCCGGCCCCCGATGGTGCAGGGCGTGAGCCATTCGGCCGATCGTTTCCGAAAGGGCATGATCGACTGCCGGCCTGACAACACCACAGATTCCACACATAGCAACCTAACGGAGTTCTCCCGGCATGAGTGGATTAGCCTGGATCGTAGGCTGTTCCTGAAGCTGTGCCACGGCACGTCTCCTGAGCACGGCTCCGAGCACGACACTATTCAAGACATAGTAGGCACTAATCGCGGTCGCAACTCCAATCAGACCGGCAAGCCAGGCCCCAATCCCTTTCAAAATCAGTCCCACCGTGTAGGTCAACGCCTCGATCTTCGCGGGAGTCGTCATGTCGCCCTGGGCATAAAAGGCGTTCACCAATATGTGATTGATGCCGCCTACCAGCACGACGCCGGAACAACTCATCAGGATGATCCACATCCTTATCAGATCGCCGGCTTGCAAGATGCCGTCGCGGCTCAGCGGACTCAGCAGATCCAAGCGGTGCACGGCGAACGCCCCGAGAAAAAGCACAAGCACCACCCCTCCACTCAACCATCCCATCCACCACACCCGTTCGCGCCATAACGCATTGAACGAACGCCAGGATTTTTCGCTCGCCAGTCGAGCCAAGCGGGGAACGATCGGAGCGACCACGCCATGATTGAGCACTCGTCCTATCGCCGAATGTACCCGAAGCACCAGGTCCAAAACGGCAATGCTTCCAGGGGCGAGAAGCGAGGCAAAAAACCGGTCGACGACAAACCCTGTGCGGTGATACGACGCACCGGCGACAAGCGGCCGCATCCGCCTCCACACATCCTTCGAGAGCAACGGAATATCGGCGAGAGACCCCTGCGCCATCCCGGCCAGTACCGGCAATTGCAGCAACACAGGGCCGGTCACGATCGCGACTTGTACCCAGGCAGCCAGCCGAACTCCCCATCGATCCAGCCCGACCACAAGCAGCCCCCACCCGCCGCAGGTACAGATCAGAACCGTCAAGGCAGGCCAGACAAAACGACCCTTGGCTTGGGAAAGGCACATCAACATGATTCCACAACCGGCCCCTATTACGCCCACCGCCTGAATCTGAGCCAATTCCACCGTGAGGGCAGCAGTGGACGCAGCCAGTCCGGGCGCAAGAAACGGGACGACGATCGGTGCGACGAGAAATAACAGGAGAGCGACTATCGACGAGACCGCCGCGATGGCGCACAGCAGCGGCCACCCGGCCCGGTCCCGATCGGCCGCCGGCTTCGACGAGAGGAACGGGATTAAGACGAATCCGAGCGGCTCCATGAGGAACGCGGTCGCAATCTGAGGCAACGTGCCTCCGGCATAGAGGGCATCGGCTTGGGCACCGACGCCCAGATGCGCAACGGTATACCATTGGATGCCGAAGGCGCTCACGATTTGCAGCACAATGACGGCGGACAGAGTTGGGCCGACGTGTAGACCGCTCTTGGCCGGTCCGTCGTCGCGATCATGAGCCGCGTGGGGAGCGACACCGAGTTGCCGCGGGCTTACCATTCTTCAGCCAGCCCATCCCGACCTTTGCGATAGCGCCGTCGGCAGACATGACATATGAGCGGTCCTCGGGCAGCCTTGAGTTGCTCGCCACACCGACACATCCAACCTGTACGGCGGGCAGGATTTCCAACGACCAGCGCATGCGCGTCGACGTCGCTCGTGACCACGGCACCGGCACCGACGAACGCATACCGGCCGACGGTCACTCCGCACACCACCGTGCAATTCGCGCCCAGACTCGCGCCATTCCTAATCAAGGTCGGCCTGAGCTCGTTCATGCGAGGCACTTCACTGCGCGGATTGAGGACATTCGTAAACACCACTGATGGTCCGCAAAAGACTGCGTCTTCCAGGGTCACCCCTTCATACACCGACACGTTATTCTGGATCTTGACCCCGTCCCCGATGGTCGTGTTCGGGCCGATCACAACATTCTGACCGATACGACAATTCTTCCCGATTTTCGCCCCACGCATGACATGCGACACATGCCAGATTTGCGTTCCCTCACCGATCTCAGCCCCCTCGTCGATAAACGCTGATTCATGAGCAATATAGGGAAGCCTGGGCGAACCGGTCTCAAGCGGGCGTCGTATCACCTGCCCGGTTTCGAGCGATTGCTGGCACAACTGGAGCACCTGCAATACGCGCAGGGCTTCACGCCCATCGGTTCTGGGCGTGCTCCGTGTCCTCACGCAATCGAGGAAATGGGCACATTCAGCCCGCAACGGTTCCTCGTGAGCCACGGGCACAACCTCAGCATCCATTTTCGTGGGCACAGGGAGTTGATCTTTCCATCCGATGGCGTGGGGATAGAGCAGCAGCTTCCGTTCAGGCTCCATATCGTCGAAGACGGCCATCTTTTGACTGCCTACCACGATTAACTTCTGTTCTTTGTACGGGTGCAGCCACGAAACAAAGACATGGGCCTTTACACCACTGGGAAAGGACAGCAGGCTGACGGTGACATCGGCAATCCGTTGCTGCAAGTAGTTGCCGCCCTGAGCATTGACCGTCTCCGGCATCTCATTGAGGAGCCCAAGAATCACCGACAGATCGTGAGGCGCAAACGACCATAGGATATTTTCTTCTCTTCGCACCCGCCCCAGGTTCAATCTATTGGAGTAGATATATTGGATGCGACCCAGTTCCCCTCGGGCGATCAGCTGCTTCAGCGTGAGCACCGCGGGGTGATACCAGAGCAGGTGCCCCACCATCAGCACCCGCCCCTGAGCCGCCGCGAGCGCGACCAATTCTCGGCCGCCTTCAAGGGTGAGGCAGAGGGGTTTCTCGACGAATACATCCTTCCCCGCCAGAAGCGCTTCCCTGACCAATCGGCCGTGGGTTTCAGCGGGAGTTGCGATTGCCACCGCATCGATTGTGCGGTCGCCGAGCACATCGGATGGTGACGCTGTTGTGACACATTCCGGATAGCGCTGCGTGAAATAGGGAAGCACCGTCTCGTCGGTATCGCAAATAGTTCCGAGTGCCTGAAGTTCGGCGAAATTCCGGATCAGGTTCTTGCCCCAGTAGCCCGCTCCGATCACTGCAATTCGGCTCATGACCCTATTCCCTCTGCCGGCCCGGTCTTGCACACGCCTGTACTCACGCGAATCCTGCCTGGCGGCATTCAATGAGAACCTTCCCGGAAGAGCTCCCGAACATTGACGTTTTACACCGCTCCCACTTATGATCCGCTCCCATTGTGCTTCAGCCCACACCCCTCACATGGCGCGCGCTTCCACTGATCGTCGTTTGGACGCTCCTGGCGCTATTTGACACACTCCCGGCCTCGGGGGACAGCGCAGGGGATTCCGCCTCCGCCCCGCATGCGCTGGACCTGCATGTCGAAACCACAACCTTCCTCCTGAACCTTGAAAAACAAGGGCTCGAGGACAACACGTTCACGAATGGTCTGGGCCGGGATACGACCCTGATGGGCAATCTGCTGAACGTGTATGTGCGGAAACGCCTGCTATCCTCCGTCGACTTGGACCTTGGAGTGTTCGCCAATATGCCGTACGGCCATGACACGGAGGTGTCGCAAGTCCGGCCGATTATCCGCCTTCAATATCGCCCCACTGAGGAAATCACGGCGCTGCTCGGCACCCTTGCGGTCCCGCACCGGGACTTTCACGACGCGGTCTTCGACAATGCCAACCGGTTTGTGCGACCGATCGAACAGGGTGCGCAAGTGACGGTGAACTCAGAGTATTACCGACAAGACCTGTTTATCAACTGGGAGCAGGCCTTCCGCGGCTCCGCCACTAATCGGTACGATGTGGGGTATGCGGGACAACTTCGAGCCGGCCTCTTCCGCTTCAATGGGCAGGCGCACTGGGTCCATCACGGCCAAGCCCTTCTCAAACTCGATCGTTCCTTCACTACCGGCAACAATCTGGTAACCGCCTTCGGCCCCGAACTGGTTTTCGAACCGGCACGGTACTTTAGTTCCCTCCGATGGTGGCATGAACTTGGCATCCGCTTGACGTATCTCAACAGCTTCAATCAAGCGGCTCGTGCCGTCCCTTATGACCAGGGACGCGGCTACGATGTTCAAGCCTGGCTGGATATCGCAGGCTGGCGGCCGCGCATAGGATTCTGGCGCGGCGTGAACTTCCTTGGCCAACAGGGCGATCCTGAATTCGTTGCAGGGAATTTCATGGAAGTGGGGCTCTCCAAAGTGTATGCGCTGGGGGAGAATGCCTCCATCGAGTTCGGGGTGCAAGCAAGGCGCCTGCGCAATGCGGTCAATGAATTCATCCCACAAGGGACCAAATGGGTGAACCAGCAATATCTCGTCTTCAACTGGAACTGGGATACCGCAAATGGTCGGTTCATGAGAGACTTGTTCCCCGCGCAGGACAACCCGGCAGCCACAGAGCCCCCAGATTCCGCGCCTCGATTCACGGCCAAACTCGACACCCTGACCTATGTGTACCACCTCAATTATTCCGGCCTCGGGCAGATCGGCGGACGTCCCGTCGCCGACACCACCTTTGCCGGGCAATACCTTGCGCCTGTGCTGCGATACAGCCCGTCGTCGAGGTTGAATTTGGATATCGGCGTCTTTGCAGGATTGCCGATCGGAGACACGCAACGATTCCACACGGTGCAACCGATCCTTTCGGCGGAGTACGAACTCTGGCCGGCGGTCTCGGTGATCGCGGGCACGATCAAGCGGAACCACCCGTTCGTCGACGCTCTCTTCAACGATGCCTCGCTGTTCTCACGGCCGATCGAACAGGGATTTCAACTGCTCGTGAATCGCGAGCACTATCAGCAGGACCTGTTCATCAACTGGAATCAGCTCGAGACGTTTCAAAAGGCGGAACGGTTCGACGTGGGCTATGCGGGACGCGTCAGCGCCGGAATGCTCTCGTTCAACGGCCAGGTCTATTGGACGCACAGCGGCGGCGCCCAGTACTCCGAATCGCGCACCTTCTTCGGCGCCGGTCTGCCGCGCGACCGGCCCGCATCGAATAATTTCCTGACCGCCTTCGGTCCACAACTCACGTTTCAACCGAACCGCTATTGGTCGGCCCTATCATGGTTCAAGGAAGTGGACGTGATGGCGCTCTACCTCACAAGCCAGCATGAACCGACGCAGAGCGGACTGCCGATCGAGCGTGGTCGAGGGTATCAACTCACCGCCGGACTAAACCTGGACGGGTGGCGCCCCTATGTCACCTTCTGGCGCGGCGAGCGTTTCGTGAACGACCAGGGCGACCCGGCCTACTACGCCGGCAACTTTACGGAATTCGGGCTAGTAAAGGATGTCGCGCTGCCCGACGGGTTCTCACTGCGCATCGGCGGGTTCGGACGCACCATCGACGGCCGCGTGACCCATACCGAATACGCGTTGCTGAACTGGTCGTGGGATCAGTCTCCCTGGAGAGGTTTCTGCCTGCGTCCGACGCTGCTGCATCGACACGAGTCTTCCTGCAACCAGCCTTGAGGCACACTTCTCTCTTGCCACCCCGCATCAAGCCCGTTAGAGTAGCACCAGCGACAGGCGGCAGGCAGAAGTTTCGTTCACGGTGGAGGGTGTATGTTTCGCAGGAAGTTGGGGGTTTTGTTAGGAGTCGTGGCGCTTTGCCTCCCTTCGCTTGGTCATGCCGAAAACTATGCTGCATTCGCCATTGGGCCGAATATCGCCACGCTCGATACCACGGACGTCGGCAAACTCGATCTCGCGAATAATCTGGCTTATGGTGCGAAATTCGGCCACTATTTCGACGATCGTGGTTTCAACTGGTTCGGCCTCGAAGTCGACATGTATCGGTCGGCGCCAGACATTAAGCAACAAAACGTTCCCGGGTCCACCAATCGCTTTCTGTCGCAAAAAGTCCCCGGTGCGGATTTCCTGGTGCATTCGCTCGCATTCAATGCGTTGGTTCGCGTGACCGGCTACCGGTACAAAGTCGAACCCTATGCCGGGCTGGGAGTCGGCCTCAACGTGGGAAACATTTCGGACGGCAACTTCAGGCCTGAAGCATCGTTTGCCCCGAGCTTTAACGTGTTAGCCGGCATCAAATATTTCATGACACCGAAGATCGCTCCCTTCATCGAATACAAGTACAATTTCGCACATTTCAGCTTCAGTCGCAGCAACATCACCGCCGACTACCGCGCCAATCTGTTCATGTTCGGCGTCGCCTACCACTTCGGGCGCTGACCGACATCCAAGCCTGGAATCCCCCTTCCCCGGTAGAGTACTCTTGCCTCATCAGAGCGCCGTCGTTGAACCGGACGGCCGCACACGGCTTCGCGCTCGTAACGGTGAACTCCCGATACCCCGTCGCTTCAAGCACTATGACGATTCCCCGGCAACCCTGCTACCTGTCGATCGATCTGGAAGACTACAAACACGCTACCATGCTCGACATGGGGCTGGAACCGCGCACGAATCCCGAACAAACCTGGAGAGGCGTCACCCGCATTCTCTCCGTATTGCGCGAGACCGAGAGCCACCCTGCCGTCACACTCTTCACCACCGGGCAGGTGGCCAGGGATCAACCCGACCTCGTGCGGGAGTTGGCGGCACAGGGGCACGAAATCGCCTGCCACAGCGATCAGCATGAGAATGTCTACTCGCTGGACCGGGACAGGCTCCTGCACAATCTTCGTCGAGCCAAAGACGCGCTGGAGGCGGCCTGCGGCCAACCGGTAGTCGGCTTCAGGGCCCCGAATTTTTCCATCGACGACCGGACGCCCTGGGCGTATTCCGTACTCGCAGAGGCGGGATTTCTCTACGACTCCAGCTTGGCCACGAGCGGCCCGCGGACCAAGATGGAAGCCTATGACGTCATGCCCCTGTCCGATCACGCATTGTTCGAATTCCCCATTTACCGCCACAGGCTTCCGGGAGGCCATGGCATCCGGGTGATCGGCGGGACCTATTTCCGGTTGCTGCCGCTCGGCCTGATCGTGACGCTCATGAAACAATCGGCCGCGCTCGGCTACGTCCCTTTGATCTACCTCCACGCAGCCGATGCCGATGACCAATCGAGCCCGGTACGGTTGAACGAGATGCGCCCTCTCCCGTACGTTTCGCGTTGCGCCTGGAGCCTGCGCCAGCAACAATGGCGACTGGGGGCGCACAGCGTCGCCGACAAGCTTCGCGCCATACTCACGATATTTTCCCACCAGGGCCCGATGCAAACGGCGCTCCCGGTGCACACCACCGTCCGATGCACCAGACCTGCTCCATAACCGTTCCGACCTGACCACGATGTATATCCTCGGCTTGGCAACCATGGGCGAAAGCGCCGCAGCACTGCTCAAAGACGGCATCCTGATCGCCGCCGCGGAAGAAGAACGGTTCACCCGCATCAAACATGAGGGCTGTTTTCCTCTCCGCGCGATCGCCTTCTGTCTGGCCAAGGCCGGCATTTCGTTGGCGGAGATCGAGCATATCGGCGTCTACTGGCAGCCGTTCCGGATGGGCACCCGCGCCAGAGGCATGCTCAAGACCGCGCTGCACAATCCCGCCTCCTTTCTGAGACAGGCAGGCAGCGCCCTTCGAGAATTCACCCCGGCCGGCGGCGGCCACTCCCCCGCCAGCCAGGGCAGTTGGATGGAACTATTTTTTGTACGGTCTCTCCTGCAGAAACATTTTGTCCCCTTCCGTGGCCGCCTGCATTACCTCGATCACCACCGATGCCATATGGCGAGCGCCTTCTTCGCCTCGCCCTTCGAAGAGGCGACGATCCTCGTCTTCGACGGCGCGGGGGAAGAGGCCTCCACGACATTGGCCGTCGGGAGCGGCACCCGGCTGACGGTGCTGCGGTCGATCCCCTGGCCCCATTCACTCGGCCATTTCTACTCGACGATGACGGGGTTTTTGGGCTTCACCATGTTGGATGGCGAATACAAGCTCATGGGGCTGGCGCCCTACGGCCGGCCGGAACACCTCTCGTTCATTCGCAGACACATGCTGATCACCGATACGCCCGGCTCCTACCGGCTCAACCCTGCGTTCATCGATTACCATGCGGCACTCCAAGGGCATTTCCCACAGGCGCTGCGAGACATCTTCGGCGAACCCCGGGAACACGAATCCGCGCCCTTCAGTGATCGACACCACCACATAGCCGGAAGCACCCAGGCGGCGTTTGAAGAGGTCGTGCAGGATTTGGCCCTGTGGGCCTTTCAGGAAGGCGGACAGCGTCGAGACCTCGCCATTGCCGGAGGGTGCGGCCTCAACTGCGCCGCGAACGGTCGTGTGCTCCGCCAGGGGCCATTCGAACGGATCTATGTGCCCCCCGCTCCGCATGACGCGGGATGTTCGGTGGGCGCGGCACTCCTGGTCTATCACGAGGTCCTAGGGCATCCACGAAGGTTTGAGATGACCCACGCCTACTACGGACCGGAGTATGGCGATTCGGAGATCGGCCAGGCGCTCCAAGCACAGGGGATCGAGATACAACCGATGACCGACGAGGAGCGGCTGCTCGCCAAAACGGTGGAGGTGCTGACGAACGGCGGGGTGGTGGGCTGGTTTCAGGGGGCGATGGAGTTCGGGCCGCGTGCATTGGGGGCGCGCTCCTTTCTCGCCGACCCCCGGCATGAATCCATTCGCGACACGATCAACGCCAAGATCAAGAAACGAGAACTGTTTCGTCCCTTTGCCCCGTCCGTCAAAGAGGAGGCGGCGGACGAGTATTTCGGCTGCGCCCAGCCAAGCCCGTTCATGAATCTGACCATTCCGGTGAAACCGGACAAGCGCTCACTCATTCCCGCCGTCACCCACATCGACGGATCGGCCAGAGTGCAAACCGTGCGTCGCGCCGACAATCCGCGTTACTGGAATCTGCTCGACCGGTTCGAACGCGCAACCGGCGTGCCGGTGCTCCTCAATACGTCATTCAACATCCAGGAGCCGATCGTCTGCACGCCCCAGCAAGCGCTCGCAACCTTTCTCGACAGCGGCGTCGATGCGCTGGTGATGGGGAATTATTTCATTGAGCGGGGGGGAAGTCTGGGTCGGCGGCAATAACAAGAACGCGATGACACGCTTCCCGATGGGTACAGCACAAGATTGCTAGAGGGTTCTATCCCTGAGCCAAGAATAATTGGGATGGCTCCCGCTCGAGGCAAATCTACGAAGAGTGCAAGACTGGAGGGTTTTCTCCGGCGGCGACAAGACAAAGTGGCTTGGTCTGCAGAGCCGTCGGGAGGCACGAAGTGCGGGTTGGAGGCGCCGGGCGGGTTCGAACCGCCGCATCGCAGTTTTGCAGCTTGCCCGAGGGCTCTACGACCCATGAAGATCAACAGCGACAGACAGAGAGTAAGGCCATTAAATAACAAGGTGTTACGACATTTTATTGGTGCCCATTTACGACTAAAGAGGACTCCCAACCGGGAGCAAAATCGGGAGTGGAACCGGGACTAAAACCGGGATCAGGGTTTGTACGTTGCCGTAGATTGGTGGGAAGCGAATCAGTTCCCAATAACACTGCCCGTCTAAACCAACATACTAATTAATTATTAATTTGCCGTAGATCCTCAATAAAATACTTCGGGTTTCGTTTCCGCACAAGATCTACAAGAAAGCTGTCTGCGATGGAGGTTACCAAGCCCAGAGCGGGGTCATACACTCCCGCCATTGTCGTAGCCAAAAGACGCAAAGTCTTGCCTTTGTGAGTCGAAACAAATGGAATATCATGCATTAATCTCCCGTATTCCTTGGCAATTACGTGAGGACTGTCACGACACTTTTCATGAAACCACGCTCTAAATTGAACAGCATCTCTAGTCCCTCGCTTAATCAAAATGTCATGCAGGCGTGCTGGTCTATCTGGAATCGAGGCGTCTATTACATAACTCGCGATATCGGGAACTTCTGTAATTTCTTTCAGGGATCCAAATGTCTCAAAAGGACTAGATCTAGCACTGCCTCGCTGCTGTTTCGCCTTCAATACGTGACCAACAGGCGTTCCAGTAGCTGTATCCGTGCAACCAGTCTGTAATGCAAGCAACATTTCTAGATTGGCGCGGGCGATTCTAAGAACGGAATCAATTTCATCTCGCTCTTCGAAAGTCTGAATTTCCCCACACCTAAATTGATTGGGCTCAACACCAAACAAATGATCAAGACTGGTATTCCTGAGGCTAAAAGCAGTCCTTAAATATGGGCTATCTAAAATATCCTTGTAGGACTCCTCGCGGATCAGAGAAACCATCTTCTCCATCGGGAATGTTTGGGTGTTCTCAAGGATCATCCTACTTAAGTTCACCCTTCTCGGCTTCGTACTGAGCCCATTCAGGGCCCACTCCAAGGTTGAATCATCATCCGCAAATTGATCTACAGGGCGAGTTTGGTCGTGAAGAATGTCGTATGATGCAAGGCCACCCCCGTTCCCTATGTACGCAAGTGCCCCTTTCACACGTACAAAACTAACTGCATTATTTTCAATCAGCTCTGCAACGCCATCTTCTCCAAAAACACTTATCAAAATAACAACCGACATGAAGTCATGAGTTGGGACAATAACCTTGTCATACAGAAGCATGCTATCCAAAAAGGTCGATAGAGGATGCCGGCCGTTCCGTATGAAATTTTCATATCTTTCATTTGGAGATCCAGGATCGAAGTAACTCCACATGTTTCCAGCAAACAGTGCCATCGGATTAATCGGAGCGGGCTCACCTAAGAAACTAAGTTTCCACTTGAACCACTGAGGCGTCCCTTTTTTTAGTTTAATTCTCATGGATCCTTTTTTCGTTCAGCCTTTGCCTTTCCGGCACCCCTCTGCATTAAAGATTTTCGAAATATAACCTCATTAGATCGACATTTCGAGGTTCCTCAGAGGCTCGCGCAAAATCTTTAGGCAATCGGCGAGCGCTTCCTTGCAACTGAATCCTCCCGCCCAAAAGTTAGGCTTCCGCCTGAGAACCCAAAGGAAGGGTCGTCCTACTTTGACCATATAGATCAAGTGAAGCGGGGGCTGCGCCCCCGAGCCCCCCGGCCGTCCGGCCCCGGCAGTCCGGAGCGGCCGGCGGGCCTTTGTGGTCAGCATATTTCGCGTCTAGTTGATAATCCTGGGCAGACAAAGTCTTCATCTCAACTCTGCATGGCCACTAATTCACCAAGGGGACGGCCAAGCTAGCGCATCGCCGTCACCACTTGAAAATAACCCTGCATTTCCTCCCTCTCACCCCCTGAGAAGCCAACAGGTGGTGACAGGGTGGGGCCATATAGAGCCTATAACTAAGTATTAGAAGTAAAGATTTGTGAGTACCAGCATAGAAGTGACCACCTGTTCCCAGGTGGTCACCGTGTTCTGGAACGCGCGAGCGAATAGACTAGCGACTGAGAATATCGAGGATTTCATCCAATGGTCGAATGGTCCCCAACAGGAGAGGATCACCGAAACGCCTATTATGACGGTTCTCCTTGACCTTGAGCAATCCAGTCACAAGATTGTTGAAATCATCCAGCTTGGATGTTTCAAAGTAGGTAATAAAATCCCAATCATCCAACCCGCTGGAGTGATAGAGCTTCCGTTTCACCGTCTTCAAGTATGCGACCGTCGCATCCGTGTGTTCCTTCATCAGGCCTGTTCGGGTGTCTTGTCCAGAAATCCACCATTCTGCGTCCTTGCGTATAGGAACCACTATAACGTATGGGCTGCCCTGAGGTGGCGGTGTCTTCAACTCCCCCTTCAGTTCTTCTGGGAAGCTAGGGACATAATTTAGGGTTTTGGTGATGCCATTGAAGGTGTCAGTATTTTTCATATCCATCCCCATAGTGGTCCCCATGAGGTCTAACAAGAAGTTCTGATTATGAACCATCTCTTTCGAGTGAATCCTGACAAGTACATCAGCTCTCTCAGACAGACCACGAAGCAAATGCGTATCGACTATTAACTTATCGGCGTGCTTTTCGAACACCTTTTTCATTTCGGAGGCCGCCTTGACACGCGCTTCATGATCCATCTGCCACCAGTGCTCCCCCATCTTGAACACAGCAAACGTTGCGTAGACACCAGGATCCTTTAAGAGCTTGTCGTGATCCATGGCCGCCTCACTCACTACAGACAACATGGGAAGGAAGCATAATAGAAGCGCAACCATCGAAATCTGACTGATTCTCTTCATAAGTCCGTTCTCCTTTTCGGTTAAAAGGGCTGGTACAACCCAATGCATGGTCAAGCATAGCCCTGCCCCTTCACATCGATCTCACGAAATTGTCACATTTTTATCACGCCTGATGTGGCGAGCGGCCCGTAACGGTCGAGAACAATAGAGACTAGAAGTGCACGGTGGGCAGTTCAAAGCTGATGATGGTTCCGATGTTAGGTATACTCTCTGCTCGAATTGTACTTCCATGTAGCTCTAGGATTCGCTTAGTAATGGCCAGCCCGAGCCCAGCTCCTCCAGGCTGATTTTGTCGATTCGCCCTATAAAAACGATCAAAAATATAAGGCAAGTCGTGATCAGCGATCCCACAGCCAGTATCAGAAATTCGTATCATAACCGAGCCGGATTCGTGGCTTAACGAAATCGCAATGGTCCCTCCGCTCGGTGTATAGCGAGTAGCATTATTGATTATGTTTTCTAGCGCCCGCTCGATGAGGCCGATATCAGCCTCCACAAATGGCAGATCATCTGTAAAACTGCTCTTTAGGGCTATCCCCCTATTTGCGACGGTGAGTTGAAACTTTTGACACACATCCTGGACAAGCTCGGCTAAAGAAAATTGTTCGCATTGAATGCGAGCTTCACGCGAATCTAAGCGAGCCAATTCAAAGAGTTCCCCCACAAGCTCCCTAAGCCGTTGGCTTTGCTTGAGGGCAACGTCGAGAAACGTCCGGTATTCCTCTCGTGTAAGCGTTCCTTCTTTCATCAGTAACGTTTCCAGATACCCATGCAAGGATGCCAGGGGGGTACGCAAATCATGGGACACATTGGCCACCAACTCACGCCGAAGGATGTCCGTCTGCTTCAAAGTGGCCACTTGCTGAAGAATTCGTTCTACCATCCGATTGAATGTGGACCGGAGCCGATCAATTTCATCACTATTCCGCTCAGGAATGAAATCCTGAGGATGCAGCTCGAGCGCCTCTGAAAAATCGCTCTTTGCGAACGTTTCCATCGTCGATGCTAGTTTGGTTAACCTTCTGGTGAGCATGTTGAATAGAAAGAGACCGCCCAAAAGAGCGAACAGTAAGCCGGTAAGTGCTGCCCAGAGACTCAGCCGGAAGATGTAGCTCCGATTCAGCATATCGGCGACGGAGTCATACTCCTCTCCGCCAAGGACAATGTACAGATATCCTGTTGGTTGTCCGTGTAAGGGTATGGCTGAAACAGAAAAGACCTTCTGTCGAGTCGCATCACGGGGATCGTCACCAAGAATAGGAAATGCGTCCGCCTCGGTGAGAAAACGATGTATTGGTTCTAACGAGACAGCCGAGCGCTTGACCTTCTCAGTGGGAGCGGAGAAGTTGACTATGCCCCCATTCTCATCAAGCAAGTACATCTCAATGCTCGGATTGATAACCATAAGTAGGTGAAACAGTTCTTTCAGAGCGTACGGACTCACCTCTCCTTGGCTGCTTAGTAACTGGTCAGTAACAATGTTTCTGGCCAGAGCACGGTTCAGCTTCTGATTCACTTCTTGCTGATACATGCGCGTCGTGAAGACCATTAGGAGGGTGTATAGAACCCCAACCGCACAAAACAGGAAGAGCAACACAAGGGCGAGTTTGCCGTAAAGTGACCGCGACATGGTCAGTCCTTTAAGCCGGATCCTTCTAGTTCACAGAATTTGTATCCGACGCCCCACACAGTCAGAATAAAGTCGGGCTTGGCCGAATCCTTTTCAATCTTGGCGCGCAATCTGTTGATATGGGAATTTACCGTGTGTTCATAGCCGTCGTGACCGTAGCCCCAGACCGAATCGAGAAGCTGACTGCGCGTATAAACTCTGCCTGGATGGGATGCAAACTGCAGGAGCAAATCGAACTCTTTGGCCGTGAGATCCCTCAAGCTGCCTCTCACTGTGACCTTCCGTTTTTCAACATCGATGAAGAGGCCCTTTGCGCGGATAGTTTTCTGAACGTCCTGCGTCTTATCTCTAAATGCTTCAGAACGGCGGAAGAGGGCCTTTACACGTGCGAGCAGTTCTCGAACACTAAATGGTTTAGTAACATAGTCGTCAGCACCAACTTCCAGCCCAAGGACCCTGTCTATTTCTGAGGATTTCGCAGTCAACATGAGGATGGGTGTATAGGTGGGGAGCGATCGAAGCTGCCGACATATCTCTAACCCGTCGATGCCAGGCAGCATCACGTCAAGAATAATAAGGTCATATCTCTTCGAGAGCACACATTGAAGACCATCCTCTCCGGTTTTGGCGATCTCTACGGCATATGCGGTGTCGGTCAGGTGCATCTCCAAGAGCCGACCAATATCTAAGTCGTCTTCTACGACAAGAATTTGTTTAGCCATGAAAACCATATATTCGAGGCAGCAGGAATGCCTTTAGCATAGCGTCCGTCACAAATTCATCACAGCCATAGTTTATAGACCGAACCGAAGAAAGCCGGGCATGCTGAGGAAATGTCCGCTTTCAATGCCAAGGCCTGGTTTAATCGCGCGAATATTCCATGTGTCGGTAGCCGAGAATTTTAAGAAGCGAGACTACGAGTGGTCAGCCCCGCACAGTCGATACAGAGCCAGATTTCGCATGTGACGTCATGCTCCCTATAATAAAACCGCACCCACGACCGTTCAAATTGGCAGAACTCACAGAGCCGTTCCTTCGTATGCTCAGGACAGAGCCAAGCTTTGCGCGCCCGGTCATAGGTGGTCGCTTCCCGTCCGCAACAGGCCGGCCCAAAGAGACTCGGCAGCTTCAGATCACATCGATGCCAGATCATCCTCACACCTCCTGATAGACGAGTCCCTTCCCAAGCACCAGTTGCAAAATCGTGCCGCTGAACCAAATGGGATGGCCCGAGAGCAGATCCTCCCAGGTCTTGATGAACACGATCCGCGGGATCTCAATCTCGCCTCTGATCCGGCGATAGGCGTTCCGGGTGGACCATTGGTGCCGCATCTCTTCCCACAGTCGGCTAATTGGGAACCCGAGGGAGCGCTTCCAGGACCAGCACATATTCACGTAGCCGCATTGATCCTGGACATATTGGCTGATGACGTACCGGCTGAGTCGATTGCGGGACCGATGACTGGGCTGATAGGCCTTGATCCAGACCACCGGAGCCCCGTGGAGAGCTTGCCACTGGGACGAGAGCCATTCCTGGGAGACCCAGAACCGACGCGCACGTTCCCCATCCGGCACCCGCCAGGCCCAGAAGATATGAAGCACGCCATGCCCCTCTTCCGTCCGGACCTGGTAATACTCCAAGCCCTGAAATCCCAGCTGGCGTTCAATCCGCTGGCGCAGCTGCTTGTGGTGATAGGTCAGCTTTTCCGCATCCCCGCCTTCTGCCGTGGAGAGCGTCACCCAGAGGACTTGGAACTGGTGGCATTCCCAGAACCACAAGAGCGACCGCACCCGGTGGTAGCCTCGTTTCTGTTTCCTCGTCCATTCCCCGGCGACGGGCTCCCGCCGGAACTCCTTCCAGCGGCTCATCGGGCAGCCTCCGCTTGAGGAATGGCAGGACGAAGACCGGCAGCGAGAATCCGTTCCAATTCCTCAATGGGAATCCGCACGGCACGCACGGACGGCTTCACATAGGCAATCTGCCGTTTCAGGATGTATTTCCTGATCGTGCTTTCTTTGAGTCCTAAGCGTTCGGCCGCTTCTCGAATGGTGATCAATTTTGTACTCGGGACCATCGGGCACCTCCTTGGTAATGAGCGAATCATTGGTGTTATGCCTTGTATACGTGATGCATAACGTGTCTTGACACGCATTACCATTGACGAGGTACACTTCCCAAGAGTTTTCAGTCCGAAAGTGGCTCGTTCACCTCCAGTTTTTTCTTAGGAAATGGGATGGAGTGATGAAGCTGCCGAAGCCAGCTACAGAAGGAGAGGTCAGATGAACATAGACCGTGCCGCAATCTATGAGCAGTTCTACGGCGAGATGAAGAAGGCTAGAGAACGGATTCTGACTACAGCAGACGGCGAGGTCGGCTGGCTCTTGAAGTTTATCCAAACCGACCTCGAGGCTCTCACCCCAAGTGAATGGATGGTTCTGGCTTTCGAGGTGGCCAGCTTTGTCGATGACGTTGCGATTCGCCATGGGGAAGAAATCGCGACGGAAGGAGGATGGAGCGTCCAATCTATCCCAGGAGAGAAGTTTCGTGGCACTATTCCAAGCCGCACAGAGGCCAAGGAGATTCAAACCATGGTCCTCCGCAGCTTAAAGAACTTATGGACAAAGGCCGTGGCTGCCTTCACGTTTCCCCAATTCACGATCATTGTCACGTTGCCGGGCGCGGACCATGAACGCAAAGGGAGTGTGTTTGTTGCCACAAAGCGAAAAGTGAAGGAGTTTGAATATCGGTTCGCCCATTTATTGGTCGACTATTCCGGGCGAATTCGCCGTTGCCCGGAATGCCAACGGATTTACCTCGCTATTCGGTTTGATCAAACCTACTGCGGTCCTCGATGCCAGACGCGAGTAGCCACTCGGAAATGGAGAGAGAAACATCTACCCAAGAAACACAAAGCCTCCGGAGATACGGATAGCACAAAGGCCGATTTAGCCAGGAAAGGTCGAAAGGGAGGCCCCGATGGCAAGACCAAACGGTAAGGACCGTGGAATAGTGTTTAAGCAAGGCGGTTGGTGGGTTCGCCTGTATGTGAATGGCCGGGAGAAATGGTTCCGGGCGGACTCCAAGAGCCAAGCCAAGACGCTGTACGGTCGGTTGCGGTCCGAAGCTCGCGAGAACCGTTACTTCCCCGAGAAGTATGCCGTCTCCAAAGAGTTGACCCTCCGGGCTTGGATTGCGCGGTATCTGGAAGGCGTGACCTCACCAGGTCTTCGGAATGTGCATCGCTATGGAAAGTTCTGGTCGAAGCTCCTAGGGCGGAAGCTTTTGACCGAGATTACCGCCGACGACTTACGGCATATCCAAGCCAAAATGAAACACAAGGGCACCCGCACCGCCCGAACGATTAATCGCTACTTTGGAGCCTTACGACGCATCCTGAACTTGGCGATTGCCGATGGTCTGCTTTCGGCCAATCCCATCAAAGGCGTGAAGTTCTTTTCCGAGCCTGCCGGGCGGCTTCGCTTCCTGAGTGATAAGGAAATCTCCAGCCTCCGGGATACCTTGCCTCCGGAGCACTGGTTGATCGTGGCCTTCGCTCTCGAAACAGGGTTACGCCTCACCGAACAGTTTCATTCGCGCTGGGACTGCCTGAACTCCGAACAGGGCATCCTGACCATCCCACTGAGTAAATCCGGCAAGACTCGCCACGTTATTCTCACGGATGCTGCGCTAGAAATCGTCAAGGGTCTCACTTCTTGGATGCACAGCCCCTTTCTTTTTCCGAGTCCTCTCACCTCCGCACAACCGATGCAGGGGCGCAACTTTGTGGTGAAGATCTACGAACCTGCCTTGAAACGGGCAAAAATCGAAGGAGTCACCTGGCACACCTTACGGCATACCTTTGCCTCTCGGGCTGTGATGGCAGGAGTCGATATCCGGACCGTCCAAGAATTGATGGGCCATTCCACGATCACGATGACCATGCGCTATGCGCATCTCTCCCCGGCTCACCTACGCACAGCAGTGAATCGAGCGAGTTTGGGGGCAATTGCCGCGAAAAGTGCGAGTGGAACCGGGAGTAAAACCGGGAGTAGCGATAATCAGCAGGTTGAACAGGGTCCGGCCAGAATCACCGAACCCTCTGAGATATTTACAGGAATGGTTGGAGGCGCCGGGCGGGTTCGAACCGCCGCATCGCAGTTTTGCAGACTGCTCCCTTAGCCACTTGGGTACGGCGCCACGGGTCGGATTATAGAAGGGGGAGCTTCAGGAACTCAACCGCGAAGAACGGGGAAACAGAGGAAACTTCAACAAGACAGCCGGCAATCGGACGAGTCCTGACTAAGGCTTGCTTGGAAGCACAGGAATGTCGCGGACAATGGTGGACTGCTCGTCCGGCGCGTGCCCTATCACTTCCCAACCCGCCTCTGCTTGCTCATCCGACGACCCGTTCACCGCGACGCCGGACGCTTCAGCTTCCTTTTCCTTGGCCAACTGCTCGACTTCGTGAATGAGCGTGTCCATGAGTTCTTCCATAGGCACCTTACGCATCAGCTTCCCCTTCTTGAAGAGGATGCCTTTGCCTTCGCCGCCGGCAATGCCGATGTCGGCTTCCTTGCCTTCGCCGATGCCGTTCACGACGCACCCCAGCACCGAGACATTCAGGGGAGTTTTGATATGGCCCAGCTTCTTTTCCAACTCGTTGGCCATGCGCACCACGTCGATTTCGACCCGCCCGCAGGTCGGGCAGGCGATGACGTTGATGCCGCGATGACGCAACTCCAAGGACTTGAGGATTTCAAAGCCGACTTTGACCTCTTCCACCGGATCAGCAGCGAGCGAGACGCGTAATGTGTCGCCGATGCCTTGCGAGAGCAGCCAACCGAGGCCGATCGCGGATTTGACCGCGCCAGTCATGGCGGTGCCGGCCTCCGTAATACCGATGTGCAACGGGTAATTGCATTGGGTGGAAAAAAGGTAGTAGGCGTCGATGGCGTGGTGCACGTCGGAAGCTTTGAGCGACACCTTCATGTTGGTGAAGCCTTCGTCTTCGAGCGCATGCACGGCGTTCAAGGCCGATTCGGACAGGGCTTCCGGCGATGGCCAGCCATACTTATCCAACAGCGGGCGTTCGAGCGAGCCGCCATTGACGCCCACGCGCAGGGGAATGCCCCGCTCGTTCACCGCCTTGATCACCTCCTGCACCTTCCACCAGGCCCCGATGTTGCCGGGGTTGATACGGACGCAATCGACGACTTCGGCCGCCTTGAGAGCCAGGCGATGGTCGAAGTGAATATCGGCAATCAGCGGCACGGTCATCGCGGCTTTGATCTTCGGCAGCGCGTTTGCCGCCTCTTCGTCTGGAACCGCGACGCGAATGAGCTCGCACCCGGCGGTTTCCAACTGCCGGATCTGCTCCACGGTCGCCTTCACGTCGCGCGTATCGGTGGAACACATCGACTGGACCGAAATCGGCGCATCGCCACCGATCTTGACCGATCCTGCTTGAATCTGCCGCGTCTTTTTCCTGGTGATATGCATCAGTATCTCGACCTGTCGCGTTCCCCTTCGGCCTGCCTGATTTCTTCGACGTTAGCTGCCCTGCTCATCGCCGTGCGGTAAACTACCCACGAGCGCGGCGAGGCGAGCGGCATCGTCCGCCACCACACCGGCTCCAAACAAGGCCTTGACGCTGTTATAGATCCCGTCGGCGGTCAGGCCATACCGTTCACGCAACAGATCCTGCGGCCCCTGCTCGATATACCAATCGGGTAACCCGAGCACCTTGGTGCGCAACATGAGTCCGGCTTCGGACAGGGCTTCCAACACGGCGGACCCGAATCCGCCCATCTTGCAGCCTTCTTCCACCGTCACCAGACATCGGACGTTCTTCGCCGTCTTGAGGATGAGTTCGGTATCCAGCGGCTTCGCAAACCGGGCGTTGACGACGGCGGCGGAAATGCCTTCCTGGGCCAGCCGTTCGGCGGCCTTCATGGCAGGCCAGACGGTGACGCCGATGGCCACGATCACCACATCCGTCCCCTCCCGCAGCAGCTCGCCCTTGCCGATCGGCAGGATGGCGGGCTCAGGATCCATCGGCACCCCGAGGCTCACCCCCCGTGCGTAGCGCACAGAAGCGGGGCCATCGTAACTCACACAGGTCTTGATCATATGCTGCAATTCGTTCTCGTCTTTGGGAGCGGCAACGACCATGTTCGGCACATGCCGCAGGAACGCGAAATCGAAGGCGCCGTGGTGGGTCGTGCCGTCTTCAGCCACAAGACCGCCACGGTCGATGCAGAAGGTCACCGGCAAGTTCTGGGTGGCCACATCGTGCACGACCTGGTCGTAGGCTCGTTGCAAGAAGGTGGAATACAACGCCACCACCGGCTTCATGCCCTGTGCTGCCATACCGGCCGCGAAGGTCACCGCATGCTGTTCAGCGATACCCACGTCATAAATCCGCTCAGGAAACTCCTTCTCAAAGGCATTCAGACCGGTGCCCTCACACATAGCCGCGGTGATGGCGACCACTCGCTTGTCTTGATGCGCCACTTTGATCAGGGCATCGACAGCCATGCTGGTGTAGCTGGGGCGCACGGCTTTCTTGGCCGGCACGCCCGTTTCACGCACGAACGGCGGACAGGCATGGAACCAGACGGGGTTGTCCATGGCCGCCTGATACCCCAACCCCTTTTTCGTGATCACATGCAGCAAGACCGGGCCCTTCATTTTCAAGGCGTTTTCCAGTGTCGGGAGCAAATGCTCGAAGTTGTGCCCATCGATCGGTCCGGCATACTGGAAGCCTAACTCTTCGAAGAGTAGACCGGGGAGAATTGCGCCTTTGGCCAATTCTTCGGCCCGACGGGCGATCTTTTGTACTTCCAGCCCGATGTGGGGAATTTTGCGCAGCAGTTGTCCGGTTTCCTCTCGCATCCGCGCGTAGAATTCCCCGGTGAAGGTCCGGTTCAGGTAGGCGGAAATGGCTCCGACGTTGCGAGAAATCGACATTTGATTGTCGTTCAGCACGACAAGGAAGTCCTTGTTCGTCCCACCCGCGTGGTGCAAACCCTCCAGAGTCATCCCCGCGGTCATCGCTCCGTCGCCGACGACGCAGACGACCTTGTGCTTCTCGCCCCGTTGCTCTCGCGCCTCGACCATTCCGAAGGCAGCCGAGACACCGGTACCGGCATGCCCGGCATTAAAGGTATCGTACGCACTTTCTTCACGCTTGCAGAATCCGCTCAATCCACCGTATTGCCGCAACGTGTGGAACTGTTCCCGGCGTCCGGTCAGGAGCTTGTGGGTATAGGCTTGATTACTGGTATCCCAGACGATTTTATCGTTCGGCGTATCCAGGAGATATTGCAAGGCGACCGTCAACTCCACGACACCGAGATTGGAGGCCAGATGCCCCCCGACATTCGAAACCACCGCGAGGATTTGCTCACGAATCTCCTGGCAGAGTTCCGGAAACTGTCCAGGGGACAGGCGCTTCAAATCGGCGGGACTGTGGATATTTTTTAAAAGAGACATTGCACAATCTCCTTGTCAGAGCATGACAATTGGACGCACGTATTCATATCGATGGAGAATATTCGTGTTGAGAAGGTCTGGCGAAGCAGCGAAAGCAGTTGTGTACAAATCGCCTCATCCTCACATATGGCACCGCACATGTCAAGATTCCGCTGATCTGTCTTCGGCCTCCGCACCCTCGTCTACGAACGCATCCGATAGGTGAACAGGGTGGCGATCGTAAAGTCGGCCGCGCTCCCGGTAATGAAGTCCAAATTCTCGACCCCGTACACCTGCCAGAGCAGACTGGGCAGGATCCGGTAACTGACGCCGATGACCGACTCGGTCACGCCCTTGTCCAAGACCCTGGTTCCCGTGCCGTGAAAGGGCGGCGAATAATAATCGAACTGTGCGGTGATGGAAAAATTGTCCGTCCAGAGATACTCCACGGCCACCAATCCACTCATGACCGGCTGGAGATCGAGGCCCGCGATCCGCCCTGTCGGAAACACCCCGTTGAGGTTGGCGTACAGAATCCAATTGGTCGCAAGGGTCTTATCCAACGCGAGGCCGATCCCGGCATCCGGATGCCCGCTGCCGAAGACCTGGTCCGTCTCGCCGGTCGGAGCCTTGATCCCCACGCGAAACGAGAGGGCCGGTAGCGTCGAGGTCTCTTTCAGCAGCTGATATTTTCCGTAGAATGAAATATCGCCCAACCCCGTCGCGCCCTTGGCTCCCTGAAACAGAGTTCGACCGCCGTTGGTGATGTTGAAGGCATAGGCCGTTTCTCTCAGCGCTTTGCGGGCCGGTGAGATCCCGGTCGTTCCCCGCTCCACCCCGAGGATCGGCTCCTCCATAAATCCACGATAGCGGTGATAGCCTGGAACTTCCACGCCGATCTCCAGCCGGTCGGTCAAACCATATCGCAGGAACAACCCGGCGCGGACGGTTTCAAACTTCATCGTGACATCCGCCTGCTCTTCCTGATCGCGAGCAATCGAGGCGGTATTCGCGACTTCGAGCCGGATATCGAAATCTCCTTTCTTCAACACGGCCGCGCGCTCACCCGGCATCGCCAGTACCAGCTGGTCCAACGCCTGAAAGTTTCTGACCGGAAACGGACCGAACCCCTCCGCCCCGACCGTCCACGGCAGACCGACGCACGATATGAGCATCCCGAACAGACAGCTGATCTTCCGCATGAGTAACCCCGGCCGTTCACTCACTGCGACGAGACGTCTAATAGGGGAAATCCAACCCCGCAAAAATCGCCCCGCCTTCGCGGCTGTAGCCATAATCCAGACGACCGACGACGTTGGGGCGCACGATCGCTCGAAAGCCGACACCCGGCGTCATCCGGTAATCTTGAAAGCTCACATCTTTAAAAGAGTTGAACACTTGTCCCGTGTCCAAAAACGGCGCCAGCTCAAAATCCGCCGTCACCCCCGCAACCTTTGTTCGCAAGACGTGAATCCGCTCTTCGATACTCAACGAGATCAGATGTTTATCGATATACCGATCCATCCCGAATCCCCGCAGATTGTTCTGCCCCCCCAGCGACGACTGCTCGAAGAAGGGGACTTGGGAACCGATCGTGGCCTGCAGATCGGCCCGCACCACAAGAATGGCGCGTTTGGATTCACTGGGAAACAGTTTCTTGATCTCCAGTTCATATCGTGAATAGACGGGATGGTCGCCGTTTTTCACATTTTGATTCAACTCCGCATAGGCCATGACGGACATGCCGTCCGTGGGTGTTATCAGGCTGTCGCGGGTGTCGTAATAAAATGATGCCCGATGCCCGACGATAATGGATTCGCCTTGAATGCCGTCCACCGTGGGAAATTGCTCGACAGAGAAGGGGAGGTCCGTAGCGCCTCGCTGGAGTTGCACCTGCCGGACCCGCTGTCCGACCGACACCTGCGTCACCTCGTTCGCATAGAGGCCCAGTCGCCAGTAGGCACGCGCTTCCCTGGCCGTGTAATTCGATTCGTCCGCCTGTACGGTCGACTGGCCTAAGCCGAAGAACCGGGAGGTCGCGTTTTTGAAGAACGTGCCGCCGAAATTCAAGAAGTATTGTCCGTTCCCGAAGGCCGGATCGACATAGTCGAACAGCACTTTGCGCTCGATCTTCTCGGTCAGCGAGGCGATCAGCTTCATCTGGCGGCCGCCCGGATCGTACTTAAACAGGTTAAACACCGCCCGGCTGCCGACGATCGAATTCTGAATCAGCATCGGCGCCATGAGGTACTTCAATTCGCCGTCGGGATCGGAAATCAAAATCGGCGCAATCAAACCGGCGTCGTTCCCGTCGTTCTTGCTGGTTGACACCGACGGAACCGGAAAAATTTGCGTATCGGCGCGAAGGGGAGCCGGCAGGATGAGAGGGAGGAGTCCGGCCAGCGCCAGCACAAGAAGGATCGACGAACAATAATGTCGCTGCATGGCGCTCGCCGGAACAATCGTCCCCTACGGGAACTACGGAGCTTTGATTTTTTCAGATTTCTTGCGGAGCTGGTCGACGAGGTCGGAGTACGAGGACGTGTGCAGGATCTTCGAAAACTGCCCGCGATAGTTATTCACCAGACTGACACCATCGACCACAACATCGTACACATGCCAATCATCGCTCTTGTTCATCAACCGGTAGTCCATGGGAATTTCGGTCTTGCCGGACAAGACCTTCGTGCGGACCTCCGCATATTCCTTCTCCGTCCGCTCGTTGAGATATTTCACCCCTTCGCCGGAATAGGTTTCAACCCGATCGGCGTAGGTATTCGTCAACAGTGTGCGGAACAGATCCACGAACTCTTGCTTGTCCTTGTCCGACAACTGATTCCACTGCGCGCCCAACGAGCGCCGCGACATTTCGGAGTAATCGAATCGCGCCGCCACGACCTTCTCCAGCCGCTGCCGACGATCTTCCTGCTTGGCCGGAGCTTTCAATTCCTTATCGTTCAGGATCTTCAACACCTCGTCGATCGTGCCCCGGACCGACTCCGTCGCAGGTCCGGCCATAGCGGGGGACAACCCGCCCAGGCACAAAGACAGCGCCAACACACCCGCCATGATCATCCATCGCGTTCCGTGCATCCCAACACCTCTCCTGTGAGTGGCGACCCCGTTACCCCGCCGGCCTGGTACGCGCCCCACCGAGCGCTCCACCCTCAGCCGACCAGGCTAGTTGACCTTCCCGTGCACATACTGGCTAACCAATTCTTCGAGATCAAGCCCCGACTCGGTGTCACGAATCTTCTCGCCTGGCTTCAGCACATCGCCGCCGCCGCCGACCGAGAGCGAGAGGTACTTGTCGCCGATGATCCCGCGCGTCTTAATCGAGGCGATCGTATCGGAGTACAGTTTCACGCCCTCTTGAATGGCTAACGCCACCACCGCGCGGTCGCTGTTCAGGCCGATCTGTCGCACGCGCCCGACTTCCACCCCGGCGATTTCCACCGAGGCGCCGGGCTTAAGTCCCGACGCGGAGGTAAATTCCGCCTCGACCGGATAATTGTGCCCGCCGATCACCTCCAGCTTCCCCAGCTTGATGGACAGGTACCCCAGGCAGGCGATCCCGACGAGCACGAAGATACCGACCATCACTTCGAGCTTTGCGCGTTCCATGTCCTCTCCTCCCAGCCCCTCGCCCGCGTGGCAGACCGATCGCGGCATGACGGGCGCACTCGACAACCGGCTCAAGAACGGGATGCCGTCGGCAATTCCTTCGCCGTGACGGTGCCGCCGACAAAAATAAACTCGCGAATCTCCTCGTCCGTCGTCTTCACAAATTCGCTCGAGGGGGCCATTTCGGCAATACGTCCGTTCTTCAACATCGCCACATAATCGGAAATACCGAAGATCTCGGGGATTTCGTGGCTGACCATCACAGCCGTGAACTTGAACTGTTGTTGCATGGCCACGATGAGATCGTGGATGGCCTTGGCCATCAACGGGTCGAGCCCCGTCGTCGGCTCGTCGAACAGCATGATTTCCGGCTCCATCACCAACGCACGAGCCAAGCCGGCACGTTTGCGCATGCCTCCGCTCAACTCTGCGGGGAATTTGTGCCCCATGCCCTTAAGGCCGACTTGCTCGAGCTTCTCTTCCACTCGTCTCGTGACCGTATCGCCTTTCAACCTGAGCTTTTCACGCAACGGGAAGGCGACGTTTTCGAAGACGGTCAACGAATCGAAGAGCGCCGCGCCTTGAAACAACATCGCGAACTTTTTCCGGACCTCGTTGAGCGCCTGCCCTTTTAAGCGGGCAATGTCCGTCCCGTCGATCCAGACTTCGCCGCGATCGGGCTGCATCAGGCCGATGATGTGCTTCAACAACACACTCTTGCCTTCGCCGCTCCGTCCGATAATCGTCGTCAGCTTGCCCGTCGGAATGGTCAAGTTCACGCCGCGCAGCACCGGCTGCTTCCCCAATGTTTTTTCGACTCCGACCAGTTTAATCATGAGGCCTCGTGTCGGCCTCCTCTGCCCCCTGTGGTCGCAGCCGCATTCCCTTCATGCGTTTCACGTTTCACCCTTCACGTTTCACGGCATTAGAGCAGAACCGACGTCAGGAAATAGTCCCACACCAGAATCAGCACGGCCGACAATACCACGGCTTCCGTGGTTGCGGTGCCCAGTCCTTCGGCGCTGTGCTTGGTATGAAATCCCTTATAACAACAGACCCAGCTGATCAAGAGACCGAAACTGACGGATTTGAGGATGCCGCCGTAGACATCTTTCCACTCCACCGCCGATTCGATCGAACTCCAATAGGCGCCCTCATTGCCGTTCAGCAGTTGCACCCCGACGACATATCCGCCGTAGATACCGACCACATCGAACAACGCGACCAGCAGCGGCACGGCAATCACACTGGCCACAAGTTTGGGCGCGATCAGATATTGCAGCGGGTTCACCGCCATCGTGTCCAACGCATCGATCTGTTCGGTGATGCGCATGATGCCGATTTCAGCCGTCATGGCCGACCCGGCCCGAGCGGTCACCATCAGCGCCGCAAGCACGGGGCCCAACTCCCGGATGATGCTGAGCGCCACGGCCGACCCGAGCACCGCCTCCGAACCGAATTTTCGTAACGTGTAGTGCCCTTGGAGGGCGAGCACCATGCCGGTAAACACGGCGGTCAGCACGACCACGAACGTGGATTTGTAGCCGATAAAATTTAGTTGCTTGACGATTTGGAAGAACCGGAACGGCGGTCTGGTCAACCAGGCAAAGGAGGACAGCACGAACAGCATCATCCGGCCCATCTGTTCCGTCAGATCGATGGTGAATCGTCCGATACGCGCAATGCCTTCCACGCCACGCCCTCCTCTTATCTCCTGACCTGAGCAGGAATTCGGACCTGCCGCTGTCAGGCGACCTTTTCGCGCGCTGCCCGCTCGGCGCAGGCCCGATACAGGGCGGTCAGTTGCTGCCCCGCGATCCGACTCTGTACCCGAAGACGATTGAGTCCGACCAGACTCGACGGATGTGCCAGACACGCGGCGACGCCCTTCGCCCATCCAGATGGCCTGAGAAACAGATTGAAGTCAAGCGGAAGGCTTTCATCGAGCAGGTCCGAGACGGTGCGGACGATCGCAAAGGGAATCCCTTGTTCCATCGCCACCAGCCCGAGCGCCGCACTCTCCATGTCGAGTCCGATCCCTCCCACCAGGTCGGCCATCTCCCGCTTTTCTTCCGCCCGGCAGAGCACCCGTGGCACCGTCACAAAGCCGCCATAATGCGTCTCCAGGCCCTTGGCCCCGGCGGCCTGGCGCAGCCACTCGACCGTCGAAGGCGCGCAAGCAAGCGGCTGACCTTGCGTGACGCCGTCCACCCTCGTCACCCCCGTTCCGATCAAGACATCACCGATGCCGGCCGTTCCCAAGGCACAGGCAAACCCCGTCGACCAGAGCGCGTCCAACCGCTTCGCCGCGAGCACGTTGGCGGCCGTGGCCGCGGCTCGTTGCGGCCCCACCCCCATCGGTATCAGCCACCATTCAGTTTGCGCCTGACTCGCGACATGGCAGCGGATTCCCCCGACGACGTGCAGATCGGTCGTCGCGAAGGCCTGGCATACCGCGCTCAGCTCCCATCGGGTCGCCACGAAGACTCCGATTGCGGTCACAACTGCTCCAGAGGGACGATGACAAGGGGAAGTGGACTCGATGGACAGCCACGGTCAGCGAGGCGACCGGAACTGTCCCGATTGATAGGCCAGCTGACGCAACTCATCGGCCCTCGTCATGCCACGAGTCTTGAGGTTGCGGTACATGGCCAGCGCCCAGAGGGGGAAGTATTGGCAATACCAATGGTACCGAAGATAGAACACGCGCGGGAACCCGGTCCCGGTATGGCGTACCTCCTCCCATGAGCCGTCCTTCCGCTGATTCCGAATGAGGTAGTGAATCCCTCTGGCCAGGCTGAACGAGTCTGTGACTCCGCCTGCCATCAGGGCCAACAGCGCCCAGGCGGTTTGTGACGGCGTACTCTCGCCACACCCGCTTTCTGCGACATCCGCATAGGAGAGGCACGACTCGCCCCAGCCGCCGTCAGGGTTCTGCTTCGACTCAACCCAGTTGACCGCCCGGCGAATATACGGCGAGGAGAGATCTTCGCCGATCGCGCGCAAACCGGACAAGACCGACCAGGTGCCGTAAATGTAGTTGACGCCCCAACGACCGTACCAGCTTCCGTCCTGCTCCTGATCGTTTTTCACGAACGTCAAGGCCGACGCCACCGAAGGGTGAGTCCAGTCGTATCCCAAGGTCGCGAGCATTTCCAGGCAGCGACCGGCTAAGTCGGCGGTGCTGGGATCCAGCAGCGCACGGTGGTCGGCGAAGGGGATGTAGTTGAAGACGATCCGGTTATTGTCGACGTCGTAGGCGCCCCAGCCGCCGTCGGATCCCTGCATGGCGGTGACCCAGCGGCATCCGCGGCGAATCGCCGACCGCTGTTGCTCTTCATCGGACAGGCGCACCTTGGCGAGCGCCATCAAGACGACTGCGGAGTCGTCGACATCCGGAAACAGCTCGTTCTCGAATTGGAAATACCATCCGCCGGGTTCCGCACCGGGAGAGGAGATGATCCAGTCGCCCACGGTTGTCGTTTGCTTCGACAGCAGCCAGTTCGAGGCCTTCTGCAGCGCCGGATGGTCCTGCGGCATCCCGGCTTCGACCAACGCATTGATGAGCAACGCCGTATCCCAGATCGGGGAATGACAGGGCTGCAGATGCATGGCATCCACCACTTGTCCGTTCTCCATCACAGTGTCGTGGACTTCGAGCTCTTCGATCTCCCGCATCGCCTTCACCACCAGCGGGTCATCATGTTTATACCCGAGGCAATGCAGGGCCATGACGGAATTGGCCATGGCGGGATAGATCGCACCGAGACCGCCGCTCCCCTTCATGTGATCCAACATCCAGTCAGCGGCGAACTTGAGCGACTTCTGACGGACCCACTCGACCGGGGACCGATCGTAGATCTTCAGCAACGCGTCGAGATTGATGAAGAAGTTTCTTGCGGTAAACCAGGTTCGATCCTTCTTGAACGGCGGCACCGTGCTGTAGTCGATCTCCGCGGGGGGCTGCGTATACAACTCGTCGATGCCCTGTTCCGGCGGCACAGAGCACTGCGGCCGTTTTGCGAAAATAATCAGGAGCGGAATGAGCACTGCGCGCGACCAATAGGAAATCGCGTAGATGCTGAAGTAAAACCGTTTCGGTAACAGCATGATTTCCGGCGGCATGCTGGGCACACCGCGCCAATCGTACTGGCCGAACAAGGCAAGGGCGATTTTCGTGAACACGTTGGCCGCCGGCACGCCTCCCTTGTCGAGGATGCAGGTTCTGGCCAACTGCATGAAGGGTTCGTCCGCCGAGACACCGGAGAGCTTCAAGGCGAAATAGGCCTTGACCGAGGCGCTGATTTCAGCAGGCCCCCCGTGATAAATAGGCCACCCGCCGCACGGCAGCTGCGCGGATTTCAAATATCGAACGGCTTTGCGCTCCCGTTCAGGATCCACACAATCCATGAACCGGCGCAACATCAGATATTCGGATGTGAGCGTGGTATCGGCTTCGAGTTCGGCAACCCAATACCCTTCGGCGGCATGCTGTTTCGCGAGAAACCAGGCCTGACTCTTCCGCAGTGCCTCTTCCAAAGCTTCCGGGTGGCCGGTCGAATGAGACGGAGCCCGCTTGGCGGTACTGTCGCCGGCTGCCGCGTCGGGTTTATTCGAGACCAGTCGCAACACCGGAGCGGAGGCAAAATCGCGCGCAGCCCTGATGCGGCTCGGAACCGACACCAGAAGGCTGTCGGACAAACGGTTAAACAAATTTTTCAGAAGTTGCATAGCGTGATGCCGTGAGTCAGAAAAAGACGGCGGGATCGATAGTCGAGACGGTTCCATCTCTCAAGCTGAGATCACATGAAACCGCATAGTATCAGTTGTAATCATTAGCAGGTTTGTATAACAAACTGTTTCAGACCAGTCAAGAGAAGTACCTCCGACAGGGGCGCTCCGATCGCGCCGGGGCGGCACCGACACGCTACTCACTCCCACCCCATCGCCGCTACGCCGGCTGAAGATCACCGAGCCTGACGGAGATCAAGGTCGAGACGCCGGGCTCTTCCATCGTCACGCCGAACAGCGAATCCGCCATCGCCATCGTACGCTTGTTGTGCGTGATCACGAGAAATTGCGCCGTCGCCGACAGGCTGCGCAGCACCGCCGTAAATCGCCCGATGTTCTCTTCGTCCAAGGGCGCATCGATTTCGTCCAGAATGCAAAAGGGAGTCGGGCGGATCAGGAAGCTGGCAATCAGCAAGGCCATCGCGGTCAGCGTTTTTTCTCCGCCGGACAACATGGTAATGCTCTTCAACCGCTTCCCCGGCGGCTGCGCCACAATTTCCACACCGGGCTCGCGGGCCCCGTTGTCCTCCACCCCCTCCTCCAAGGGCTCTTCGACCAGCTGCAACTCTGCACGTCCGCCCGGGAAGAACTGCGCGAAGACGTCTCGGAATTTCTGCTGCAGTTCGTTGAAGGTCTCGACGAACATGTCCTTGGTCGTCCGGTTGATGCGCTGGATGATTTCCTTGAGCGAGGCGATGGAGGTCGACAGGTCTTGTTCTTGCGTCGTAAGGAATTGGTATCGCGCTTCCAATTCACGATGCTCCTCAATCGCCGCCAGATTGATCGCGCCCATGCGATCCAGGCGTTCGCGGATCTTCTGAATCTGTTCTCGCAGTTGAGGCGTGTCGAGCAGCGAGACCGGTGCGGCCGGCGTTTCGCCTTCCGGTGCCGCTTGCCCCTCCGCCGGTATCAGCAGCGTCGCGGGATCGATCTGATACGTACCGGACAAGGTGCTCTCAATCGTCGAGAGATGGGCCTTCACTTCAGCCTTGCGTACCTCCGCGGTCATACGACGTTCGTGCAAAGCCGATAACCCTTGCCGGACCGTGGTCAGCGCCTCCTCCACCGCGTGCAAGCGACTCATCTCCTGCGCCTGTTGCTCCTGCGCTGCGATCAACTCCGCCTTGATGCCGTCCACTTCGGATCCCAGCTCACGGCACAACGCTTCCTGCCTGGTCTGCTCTTCACGACTGTTCTCCGTCGCGTCCGCCAGGCCGGCCAGCTGCTCCTCAAGGTCGGTCACCCGCCGCTGGGCGGCATCGAGTCGTTGGGTGAACCGCGCGACATCGTTCGTGGCATGCTCCCGTCGGCCCCGCATACTTTCCACCGAGAGCCGGACCTCCGTCAGTCGCTGCTGAACCGCCAGGCTTTGGTTTTCGATCACCGCCAACCGTTCCCGCACCTGAAGCAAACTCGCTTCCTGACCGGCCTTTTCGCCCACCCACTGTGCCAATTGGGATTCGCTCGACAGACATTCCTCGTGAAGCCGCGCCTGTTCGGCCAAACCTCGCTGCAGCTCATCGCCCAATACGTCCATGCGTCGATGCAGTTCGCCACGCTGTCGCTCGACACCTGCGTCGTCTTTCTGCAGCGACAATTCCAACATCTCCGCTTCACGGATCGCACGCCCCAGGCGCTGTTCGTCTTCACGCCCCAAGCCTAACGCCGCCGCAGCCTCTTCACGGGCCACCCTGGCGAGATCCAACGCCTGTGCCGCCTCGGTGCGTCTCGCCTCAAGCTCCATCACCTCGCGCCGTCGCTGGAGCAACCCACCCCCCGTGCTGGTGCCGCCACCGGTCATCACCCCGGCCGCATCGAGCGTTTCGCCTGAGAGCGTCACATAGGTAGGACCGGCGGGAGCGGCCCACTGATGTTGATTCCAGAGCGCCAGAGCGACCGCAACGGACTCCACAATGACGATGCCGTCGAACAGGTAACTGAGAGTGGATGACGCCGCGCCTTGCGCGCGAATCAGATCCACGGCGCGACCGACGACTCCCGGTTGCCCATCCAACGCTGGCCACCAGGCTGTCGAGGGATCACCGCCCGTCTGATCATGCGCCCATCGAATCTGCTGCGGGATAAAGGCTCCGCGACCAAGCTCCTTGCCTTTCAGGAATTCCACGGCGCGACTCGCGGCAGCGGGCTCATCGACCAACCACCCACGCACCCGCTCTCCAAGAATCGTCTCGACCGCACGATCCAAACCAGGGGGAATCTCCAACCACTCAGCCAGCGCCTCCCGCACCCCTTCGCAAGTCTTCAGCGCCGTCCCCTCTTCATCCCCTTCGCGGCCATACCCCATCTCCTCACGCACGACGCCTTGGAGCGCGCCGAGTCGCGATTCCACCCCTGCCACATCTTCGGACAAGCGAACGATATCGCGATCCAGTCCGGAAATCTGTCCCCCCAGCCCTTCGATGCGTTCAATGGCTGCCTGACGCTCCGCCGTGAGGCCCTCGATGCGCTGCGAGGCCTCCTCGCGCTGCGCCGCCAACAATTCGCGCTGCTCGTCGAGCCCCGCCGCCTGGGCCTCGAGCTGTTCCCGCTCACGCGAGACACGCTCCGCTCGGGCGGAGGTTTCCTGTTGACGCACCCGCACCTGCGTAAGACTCTGCTCGGTGTTCGCGACGAGCACGGCCAGATTCAGGACGTCTTTTCGCGCACGTTCCTCTTCGGCCACCGCTGCGGCACGATGCCCGGCCAACGCCTTGGCCTCGCCGTCGGCCTGCTGCAACTGCCCCTCCTGCTCGACGATATCCCCCTCCAATTGAAGGAGCGTCGCCCGCAATTCTTCGATCTCCGCCTGCGCCTGTTCCTGATCCGCCGCCAACCGCTGCATTTCCTGCGCCGCTTGAACCCGTTGCCGCTCGAAGAGTTCTGTCCGGTTCCGTTCAACCTCCGCAGCTGTCAACGCCTGCGACTGGCGCTGTTCGGTGCCCGCCAGAGTATCCCGCACTCGCCCGATCGCCTCAGCCGCATCGTTCATCCGAAGTCGAATGGCCTCCTGCTCGGAATCCAGACGGGCCTGCTCGGCCACCTGCTCCGCCTCCAGCGCTTCGACTTCGCGGGCTTCCTGATCCACCGCCTCCAAGTCGGCATGCATGGTGCGGTAATCACGGGACAACAGTTCAATCTCCAGTCCCTTGGCTTCCTGCTGCAGGGTTTGATATGTCCGAGCCTGACGGGCCTGACGCTCCAACGAATTCAGCTGCTTCTTCACTTCCGCCACAATGTCGCGCACCCGCAGCAAGTTTTGCTGGGTCGATTCCAATTTGCGGAGCGCTTCGGCCTTTTGCTTCTTGTACCGGACGATGCCGGCGGTTTCCTCAATGAGTTCCCGCCGGTCCTGCGGCGAGGCCTGAAGAATCTGCTCGATCCGCCCCTGTTCGATGACCGTGTGCCCCTTGGACCCGGCCCTGGTTTCAATCAACACATTGCGAATGTCCTTCAACCGGCACGGCGTTTTATTGATGAGATATTCACTGTCGCCGTTTCGATAGAGGCGTCGCGTAATCATGAGTTCCTGATATTCGCTCAACTCACTCGGCAGGCCTGAGATCGCATCCAACCGCAGTTCGCCCAGGCCACCGATCACCAGCGAGACCTCCACCAACCCCAGCGGCTTGCGCAGTTCCGTGCCGTTGAAGATGACGTCTTCCATCTTCTCGCTCCGAAGCGTTTTGGTGCTCTGCTCACCCAAGACCCAGAGGATGGAATCCACAACGTTGCTCTTCCCGCTTCCGTTGGGCCCCACGATGGCCGTGATGCCTTTCGGGAATTGGATCTTCGCCTCCGCGAATGACTTGAAGCCAAGCATTTCCAGGGACTTCAGATACACCGGCGACCTCCAGAGCAAGAAGGTTGAGATGGGATGCTGTGTGAGGGATAAAAACGAAAAATCTTCTATCACAGCGATAGAATCAATGCAAAGAAAAAGCCCTGGATATGGGGGAATAAAGCGGCCACTCCCCCAACATATGGAAGAGTGGCCGGTTCATGACGTAGGACAACAGGAAGCTGAGGGGGCGGCTAGTTGACCGATGCGGTTTTCCGCGAGGCAGACTCGATCGTGACCAGCTCTTTGGGAAGCAGAAACTCCACATCCTCCTCGATGACGGTCAATTCCTCAACCTCTTCTGAAGACCCGAGGCGTTTCAGATAGGCCACCACTTCCGTCACCAGCACTTCGGGGGCGGAGGCACCGGCCGACAAGCCGACGCTCTTGGCATCTTTGAGCCAGTCAGGATTGATATCCGATGCCGCGTCGATCAGATAGGACGGGATGCCGCAATGTTCGCCCAACTCCCGCAAGCGGTTGGAATTCGAACTGTTCGGCGACCCGATCACGAGAATCACATCGACCAACTTCGACAGGGACTTGACCGCATTCTGACGATTTTGCGTGGCGTAACAGATGTCTTCCTGGTGCGGCCCTTTGATATTGGGAAACCGGCGATGCAGGGCTTCGACGATATCCCGGCACTCATCCACACTCAAGGTCGTCTGGGTGACATAGGAGAGGTTCTGCGTCTTCTCGACTTGCAGCGTTTCGACATCCTGCACCGAGGAGACAAGGTGGAACTTGTCCGGAATCTGTCCCAGGGTGCCGATGACTTCCGGATGGCCGGCATGGCCGATGAGAATCAGCTCATACCCCTGGGTGTAGTCACGATTCACTTCGTTATGCACCTTGATGACCAGCGGGCAGGTCGCGTCGATCACATGCAGACGGCGGCTCTGTGCCTCCTCCCACACCGACTTTGCCACACCGTGAGCGCTGAAAATCACCACCGACCCTTCGGGGACTTCGTTCAGCTCCTCCACAAATACGGCGCCCTTCTGCCGCAACGAGTTCACCACATGCCGGCTATGCACGATCTCATGACGCACATAAATCGGTGCGCCGTATTTTTTCAGCGAGAGATCGACGATATCGATCGCGCGGTCGACGCCCGCGCAAAATCCGCGAGGATTGGCCAAATATATCTTCATCTTCTGTATCCCTTCCGACTGACAGTGGCGCACGCGTCGCTCCAGAGCGACTGGCGCGAGACGGCACAAGTCACCTTACGTCAGACCCGCCCTTGCCGTCAACCAACGGACCATTCCCGGTCATCGAAGACCCAGTTGAGGCGATCGCAGGATTGTGGGAGAATCCCGCGCATGGCGCCGTCTCCCACCACGCATAAAAAAATCCTCATCGTCGAGGACGAAAAGGACATTCTCCAGCTCGTCAAACTGTACCTGGAGAAAGAGGGCTTCCGGACGGTCTCCGCCATGACCGGGACGGAGGGGTTGCGCCAAGTCAAAGCCGAACATCCGGACCTGGTCATTCTGGACCTCATGCTCCCCGAGTTGGACGGCTTGGAAGTCTGCAAACGAATTCGTCTCAATCAGGAGACGGCGCTCCTGCCCATCCTCATGCTGACCGCCAAGGCGGAAGAATCCGACACGGTGATCGGACTGGAGCTGGGAGCCGACGATTACGTCACCAAACCCTTCAGCCCCAAGGCTCTGGTGGCGAGGGTGAAGGCCTTGCTCCGGCGATTGGACCGCCATGCGAACAGCCCGCAGACGCAATATCAATATGGTCCGCTGACCGTGGATCTTTCCCGGCATGAGGTCCGGCTGAAGGGCGAAGAAGTGACCCTCACGGCAAAAGAGTTCGGCCTGCTGGAGCACCTGCTGCGTAACGTGGGCCGGGTACTGACCCGCGACGTGCTGCTGAGCGCCGTCTGGGGATACGACTATTACGGGACGACACGGACGGTCGACGTGCACGTGCGACGGCTGAAGCAGAAACTTCCGATCCTCGATGACGCCATCGTGTCGATCAAATCACTCGGCTACAAATTGCGCGAGGCCGACCTACCGGCATGAACCTCGGCATCCGGTGGAAAGTCGCCCTGGGCACGCTCGCCGCCGTTCTCGTCGGCCTCGTGGTTGCGGGATGGCTGGTCATCCGCTCGGTCGAGCAGACCGAACTGGGACGCATGGCCGAGATGCTGGAAACCCGTAGCGGCTTGGCCGCCATGACACTCCGGCCGCTCTTCGATCAGTCCGACCCCACCGTGCCGTCCCCCCAGCTCCATGCCACGATTCGCGAGTTGAGCCGACAGGCCCATCTCCGCATTACCGTGATCCACGAGGATGGTGCGGTCCTCTCCGACAGCGCCGTTCCTGCCGATGAGCTCTCACACGTAGACAACCACCTGTCCCGCCCTGAGGTCGCGCACGCGCTGGCCTCCGGACGAGGCATGGACATCAGAGCCAGCCAGACAACCGGCGAGCGCACTTATTACGTCGCGCGTCTGCTGACAGACCCCGCGCAGCGACACGCCGGCACCCCGGTCATCCGCCTCGGCCTACCGCTGACTTCGATCGATGAGCGCGTGCGCCATATCCAGCAGGATCTGTTGACGGCCTTCGGCGTCGCCTTTCTGCTTGCCATGGCGCTCAGTCTCTGGGTCTCTCGCAATCTCACGAAACCGCTCTCGGAAATGGCCGCAGCCGCCCGGCAACTTGCCGCGGGAGCGCCCGGCATCCGGTTGGTCGTGGCATCGACGGACGAGGTGGGCCTGCTGGCCCAAACGCTCAATCAGATGACCGATCAATTAGAGACGAAAATCAAGGAGGTATCCGACGATCGTGCACAGCTCCTGGCCATGCTGATCGCCATGGTGGAGGGGGTCATGGTGCTGGACTACCGGGGCACTGTCGTCCAGGTGAATCCGGCGTTGGAACGCATGTTCGCCCTCGAATTGACGGAGTCACGAGGCCGGCACTATGCCGAAGTGATCCGTCACGAAGGGCTGACGGCGCTCGTGTCCGCGGTGCTCGACACTCGCTCCGGACAGGGAGGAGAAATCACCCTCTCACCCAGCGGCCGCTGCTTGCGGGTGGAGGCCTCGATCGCGGGCGGAAAACGCGAACAGGAGGCCTGCGCGGTGTTCGTGTTTCACGATATTACGGAACTGCGACGACTGGAAAAAATCCGCAAGGATTTCGTCGCGAACGTGTCGCACGAACTTCGCACACCGCTCACATCGATCAAAGGCTATGTGGAAGCGCTACTGGACGGGGGCAAGGACGAGCCCGGCACGGCGACGGCCTTCCTCGAAATCATCATGCGTCAAAGCAATCGCCTCAATCTGATCCTGGACGACCTGCTGCAGCTGTCACAGATCGAGTCGGGGCAGGTGCAGTTTCGTCGAGAGCCGGTTGAGCTACGCGCCCTGCTGGAGCGCACGGTCGCGGTGGTCAAGCCGCTGGCCGACAAAAAACAGCATCGCATCGAGTTGGCGATGCCCGACGACTACATGGTAGTGGAGGGTGACGAGGAGCGCCTGGTGCAGGTATTCATCAACCTGCTGGAAAACGCCGTCAAGTACACGCCGGATCACGGCCGGATTTCGATGACCCTACGCCGGGTGCCGGGACGGCCCGGCGCCGCACGCGCCATGATTGAGGTCGTCGTCGCCGATTCAGGCATCGGCATTCCCGAGGCGGATCGCCCGCGGGTGTTTGAGCGATTCTACCGGGTCGATAAAGCCCGCTCCCGCGAACTCGGCGGCACCGGCTTGGGACTCGCGATCGTCAAACATATTGTGGAAGCTCATAGCGGCATGGTGTGGGTGGAAGGCAATGTCCCAAGGGGCAGCCGCTTTGTCGTGCATCTCCCCGTCGCCGAGGAGCTTCCTACGTCAGCTTCGACAGGAGCAGATAACAAATAGTCGAGAGCAACGCCGCCCCCGGCAACGTAAACAGCCAGGCGGACAAGATCCGCCTCGTCACCCCCCACCGCACCGCCGAGACCCGCTTCACCGCCCCGACGCCCATCACCGTCGACGTGATGGTATGAGTCGTACTGACCGGAAGGCCGATGTGAGCCGTCGCCATCAACACGATCGCCGCGCCCGTCTCTGCCGCGAACCCGTGAACGGGCTCCAGTTTGACGATTCGCATCCCCAGGGTCCGTACGATTCGCCATCCGCCCACTGCCGTGCCGAGGCCCATCGCCACGGCACAGGACGCAATGACCCAGGTCGGGACCTCTGCAGTCGGGATCGCCCCGGCCGACACAAGTGCCAGCGTGATAATCCCCATGGCCTTTTGTGCATCGTTCGCCCCATGGCTGAACGCCATAAAGCTTGCTGAGATCAGCTGCATACGTGAAAACAGCCGAAGCGCGACAGCCCGCTGTACCCGGAAAAACATCCAACTCAAGATGACCATCAGCACCAGCCCGATCGCAAACCCGAAGAACGGCGACAAGACCATCGCTTCGAGGACGGACCGTAAGCCGGAGAATTTGACGGCGGCCATGCCGCCATGTGTCAACGCCGCCCCGACCAAGCCGCCGATCAGCGCATGCGACGAACTGGTCGGCAAACCCAATAACAAAGTGAGAAAGTTCCAGATGATGGCACCGGCCAGTGCCGACGCCACCACAGTCTGCGTCACCGACTGGGGATCGACGATGCCTGTCCCGACCATCTTGGCCACCGCCGTCGACATAAACGCGCCCGCCACGTTGAGCCCACCGGCCACGATGACGGCTGTCGATGGACTGACCACGCGGGTGGAAACCACCGTCGCGATGGCATTGGCGCTGTCGTGCCATCCATTGGAAAAGTCAAAGAGCAACGCCAGGACGACGACCACCAACAATAGTCCGCTCAGTTCAACCATGACAGCCGCTTTCTACCCGCGCAATAGTGATGGGGGTGAGTACCGAAGAAGATTCGGGAGGAGCTCACGTATGTTTCAATGCGATGCGCTCCAGGATGTTGGCGACATCTTCACAGCGATCGGTCCCCGCTTCAAAGTTCTCGTAGATCTCTTTCCATTTGATGACGGCGATCGGATCCGTTTCCTTCTCGAATAACGCCGAGATGGCGTCGCGCGAGATCCGGTCGGCTTCATTCTCCAGGCTATTGACCCGGACGCTGCATTCCGTGACCGCTTGATGCGACTTACCGAGTAAATCGACTGTGGCACCGACTTCGACCGCCGCCTGATACAGCACGTTCGCCAACCGGATCGCCGCCTCCGTGGGTACGACCACCTTGTACAACACGAATCGATCGGCGATCGCCTCGACCACGTCCAGGATATCGTCCAACGCGCTGGCTAAATCATGAATATCTTCGCGGTCGATCGGTGTAATGAAGGTTTGGTTGAGTTTCCTCGCTATTTCGTGCGTGATGCCGTCGCCGACATGTTCAACGTCTTTGATACGCTTCGCCTTCTCAACCGGATTCCGAAAATCTTCCGTCATGTCCTTCAGCAGGCGACTGCCTTCGATCATGTTATGGGCGGCATTCTTGAACAGATCGAAAAACGCTTCTTCCCGAGGTATGAGCCCAAACATAAGGTCCTTTCCAGTGGGCCGTTGAACAAGGCGTACGACCTTGCGCCCTCGGCACCGACAAGACTCTCGCCATCTTCATGCGACGCGCACCGTACGCCGACTGTGAGCGCACCGGATGGCTTTCTTGGTCCAGCCCCACACAGCACGGGTCGGCCTCGCGTAACTCGACAGACACCTTGCCGCGCGTGCTCCCGTTTATCCCATCAGCCTGGGGGCACCGGGGGTCACCACCGGACCAGTCCTGTGGCCCAGGTTAGGCCCCCGCCGAACGCGCCGAGCAACACCAGGTCTCCTGCCGCGACTCTCTGCATCCGCACCGCTTGATCCAGCGCGATCGGGAGGGAGGCCGAGGAGGTATTGCCGACCTGCTCGATCACCGAATACATCGCGTCCGGCGAGAACCCGAGACGACGGCGAAGTTGCTCAAGAATTCGGGCGTTTGCCTGATGGGCGATCACGCGGTTGACATCCCTTGCCGTGAGTCCGAATTCCGTGAAGAGCTCCACTACCGCTCGTTCCAGGTGGCGCACCGCCGCGCGAAAGACGGCACTGCCCCGCATCCGCAGAACGTGCTCCTTCGCACGGACGGACTCGACTCCTCCTGGCCGCCGCGAACCTCCTGCCGGAACGGTAATCAATCCATGCCCAGCCCCTTCGGCATAGAGCCGTAGGCCTAAGATTCCGGCTTCGTTGGATGCGGTCGACTCCTCTCCCACGACCACCACCGCCCCGGCGCCGTCGCCGAACAACATCGCCGTTTCCCGATCCATCACGTCGAGCGACCTCGACTTCACCTCGGCGGCGACCACCAGGCAGGAGCGAATCTGGCCGCTCCGAATCAGCACATCGGCCATCGACAGTCCATAGAGAAAACCCGAGCAGGAAGCCGACAGGTCTACCGCCATCAGTGGACCGGCCCCCAGGGCACGCTGCACATGACAGGCCGTGGAGGGAAAGGCGCTGTCCGGGGAGGTGGTTGACACGAGAATGGCGTCCAGCGACTTGGGCGGCAGACCGGCCGCTTCACAGGCACGTTGCCCCGCGGCGATCGCCAAATCCGAGGAGGCCTGTCCCGGCTCCGCCCAATGCCTGGTCCGGATCCCGGTCAGGGCCACAATCTCTTCAGCATTCAACCCGAGCGGTCCCCCGACCTCCTCGTTGCCGACAACCCGAGGGGGCACGAATGAACCGGTTCCGACAATACGACTGCGCTTCACGAGGTTCCTACCGGAGTATTCTAGGGGATCGTCGCGCACACCCGTCCGCCCCATCCTGGAGGCGCGGCGCGATTATAGGACCCGGCTCGGGGAGGGTCAACTCCACAGAGAGAATTCGTTGCTTTTCATCCTATGATCTGCTAGAAAAATTGTGGAGTTACGCTCCGTCTTCCATTTATGTCCTCAGCCGTAAGGAGTCGCTGGATGCTCTGGCATTCAAGGGGATGGTCTGTACATATGGCCGTGATCGTGGGATTGCTCTGCACGGCAGGGGGATGTGCCAGCAAACCGAAACCAACGGCCGACGCCAAAGCCGTCAGCGGCACGGACGAACAGATCTTCCTCGGCGACACGATCGAGAAGAACTACGACCCCAATGTCATCATGAAACGCGGCGAAGCCTTTTTTGACAAAGAGGAGTTCGCCGAGGCCATCGTCGAATACCAGCATTTTCTCGAACTCCATCGCGCCCACCCGCTGGCCGCCTATGCGCAATTCCGTTTAGCTGAGAGCCACCTCCGGATGGGTAAATCGATCGACCGGGATCCGGATCCGATCCAAAAGGCCATCGCGGCCTTTGAGAAATTACGCAAAGAATTCCCCGGCAGCAAATACGAGGCCCAAGCCCTCCAGCGCCTGGCGGACTGCCATGATTGGCTTGCGCAGACACACCTGTTCGTCGGCCAATTCTATTATCGCCGCTCGTCCTATCTCGCGGCGGCGCATCGCTTTGACATGATTATGAAGGACTATCCGGACAAGAAGGTGGCTCCGGAAGCTCTCTATTACCTCGCGATGACCTATCAGGAACTCGGCGCAAACGACTGGGCCACGGAAAAACTCCAGCTTCTAGCCGAAAAATATCCCAATAGTGACGTAGCCGAGAGCGGCCGGCGACTGCTGGCTAAATTGGAGAAACAGGTCTCTCCGCCGGCCCCAATAGTCGCAGCGAACGATGAGTCCCAGCTCACGCAGAGCCGGCCGACCAACTCCCTGATAGCCGATTCCTCGACAGCGGCGAGTCTGTCCACGCCCACATCCCCAAACATCCCCGACCTCAAGACTTCACCGAGTGCCTCCCTTCGGCAGCCGTTTGTCGCGTGCCGGCTCGGCGCATGGTGTTGAGGCGAGGCGGGTCTGCGAGAACCCTAACCTATCGCATCTGCAAGGCCTGGAGGAGAAGGTCATTGACGGATGCCTTCAGACGCTGTTTCGCGTCGGGCAGAAACTGCGCGGCCGTCGTGTGCCCCTGCAACACCCTGAAATAGGCTTGTACCACCTCCTGATACCGACGGAGCAGCGTAAAGGCCAGGCGGGGGAAGGCATAGACGACACTCGCAATGCGGCCCGTGACTCGAAAGTCGGGGAGAATCTCACGCTCAAGCGCGGCCTCATAGGCGAGCAGCGATTCTGCGCACACCTGCGTATCCGCAAGAATCGCCCGCGCTACCATCTGTCCGGACCGGACCGCGTAGTAGATTCCCTCCCCGAACAAGGGGTCGACCAAATGCCCTGCATCCCCGATCAGCGCCGCGCGCCCGTTGACAAAGATGGAGCGCCCTTCCGATCTTTGGCTCCCCGCCGGCTCTGAATAGGCAGGGATTGGATGCCCAACCGGGCGCGGAACTTCCCACCCACTCAGGCCTCGCTCCTCTTTCACGAAACGTTCGAAGGTCGCTCGCAGATTCGTCGCTTTCCGACGAAATTCCCCCACTCCCACCGAGAGACACTCTCGTTTGGGGAAAATCCATCCGTAGCCTTGCCGGGCCGCCCCCACATCCACGAGGATTGTGGAGGAGCTCGGGAAATGTCGCCCTTGACCGATCCGCACCTCACTTTCAAGCGCAGGGGCCCGATACTGAGAGCGATTCGGAAACAGTTGTCGTGCAACGAGACTATTCGCCCCATCCGCACCGATCACGAGTTGCGCGCGAAATCGTCCTTGCCCCGTGACGACCTCTACGCCATTGGAGGTCTGTGTGATCCCCTCGACACCGGCACCGGTCCGGATATCAGCCCCTGCGCGAATCGCCTGTTGAACCAGATAATGATCGAAACGATCTCGCATGACCATGTATGCGATGGGCTCGGACGACTCGATGACCAGCGGATCTCCTCCTCGATGAACAAACTGCACGCCCTTGATAGTCTGTTCCACGACAGACCGAAACCCAGGCTCCAGTAGCTGCTCGATACGCGCCGACAGGCCGCCGCCGCAGACCTTGTAGCGCGGATGGGTGGCCTTGTCTAAACCGAGCACCGTCAGGCCACCCCGGCTGAGAGTCGCTGCGGCAGTCGCGCCCGCCGGCCCCATGCCGACGATGATCACATCATAGGTTGTGCGTCCTTGGCGACCAGTCATCTGCTGTATTCCGATTGTGGAACGTCCCCCGCCCAGCCTTACCGGACCCAAGGGGAGCCTGTGATGCGACGGGAATGTTCGAAGAGAGACCGACGGGAAGAGCCAGCGTTCCGCGTTATTGCCCGAGGTACCAGCCGATCCCGTATCGCTCGAGAAAGCTCGTGATCATAGTCAGCGAATTGGCATAAATCATCACACCCACGACGATGAGCAGCACTCCGCTGACAGTAGAGACGCCCCAGAGATAGGCTCGCACTTCCTTGAAGTAACTGAGGAATCGATCGACGCCCAGCGCGGTGAGGAACAAAGGCAGGGCCAACCCTAAGGAATAACAGGTGAGCAAGATGATGCCGCTGAACATGGATTCCGTCGTGCTGGCATAGAGGAGAATGGTTCCCAAGACAGGTCCCACACAGGGCGTCCATCCCGCCGCAAAGGCGACGCCTATCAGGAACGAGCCCAGAAATCCGGCCGGCCGGTTTCGGAACTGGTATCGATGCTCCATCTTCAGAAAATTGAGATTCAGCACGCCCAGCAAATAGAGACCGAACACGATGACCACGATTCCCCCGAATCGTCGCAGATGCTCCTGGTAGGTGATCAAGACCTGACCCAACAGGCTTGCCGAGGCTCCGAATGCGACAAACACGGACGAGAATCCCGCAATAAACAGGAGAGAATTGAGGACGATCGCCTTGCGGAATCGGCTTCGTTCGGAGACGTCGGTCAATTGCTCAATCGAAAGCCCGGTAATATAGGAAATGTAGGAGGGCACGAGAGGTAACACACAGGGGGACACGAACGACAACAACCCGGCAGAGAACGCGGCCACCAATGAGATCGACTGTATCGAGTCACCCATGGGACGGCTCCTGTAACAGGGCTTCGACTAAGCGCTTTCCTGCCGGCGCACTCCAATCGCGGGCGCCGGGAATGCGGTTGCGGATGATGCCCTTACGATCAATCAGGAAGGTCATCGGCAGCTGGCGAGCCCCGTATTGGAGGCCGACTCTAAAGTCGGCATCGTGTAGCACGGGAAAGGTAAACCCGACCTCTTCTTGAAACGGACGAGTGACCACGGTTCCCTGGGCATCAGTGGAAACGGCGAGGATTTCGAATTCCTTGCGGCTGAACGACCGGTACAATCGCTCCATCGCCGGCATCTCGATTTTACACGGGCCGCACCAGGTCGCCCAGAAGTTCAGAAGCACGACTTTGCCACGAAACTGATCGAGGGTGACGTTGAATCCCTGGGAATCCTTGAGCAGAAAATTCGGCGCCTCGTCATCGACCTGAGGGGCGCGATTGGCCACTGGAGCCGGTGATCTATCCGCGAGGGACAATGCTCCCCGGGCATCGGCAAGAATGGCTCCACCAATCATCGCACCCACACCGATCATGGAGTATATAGCCCAACGATTCATCGTTACACTCACAAAGCCGGCGTCTCCTGGGGGGGGGCGCCCAAGCTGGCCGCCTTTTCAGCAGGCTTTAACAGTTGCGTGAGCACCTTGAGATTGTCCAGACGCGTCCAATCTCGAGGCCCAATGACCTTTTCTCGCAACACGCCCTGTTGATCGATAATGTAGGTCTCGGGAACCCCCATCAACTTGTAACGCTTATCCGTCTGTCCCCAGGAATCGACCAGCACAGGGAAGGTGAGATTCAGCCCTTTGACGAAGGGTGGGATCTCCTTTTTGGTGGTGACCCGATCAATACTGACGGCGAGAATCACCAATCCGTCCTTCTCAAAGTTCTTGTACAACACTTCCATGGAGGGCATTTCTTCACGGCAGGGTTTGCACCACGTCGCCCAGAAATTCAAGAAGACGACCTTTCCCCGGTAGTCCGACAAGCGCAATGGCTTATCGTTCAAGTCGGGGAGCTGAAAGTCCGGCGCCTGCTTGCCGACGACGAGGGGTTCGTACTTTGAACTCTGCAGCCACACGACCAGAAACATCACTCCGAGAATGGCGGCGGCAGCCAGCACGACAACCGTTCGAGGAGGCCCCCGTCGCGCCGCAGTGCCGGCAGATGCCTGATTAATCTGATCCGTCATGGTTTAGGCGTACGCATGTAGGCCGGAGAGCAAAAAGTTGACTCCCCAGAAACAGAAAATCACCATCAGGAATCCGAAGATCGCATAGATGGCAGCCTTATGCCCTTCCCAGCCCCGCGTCATGCGAGCATGAATGTAGGCCCCATAGATGAGCCACACGATCAGTGACCAGGTTTCCTTCGGATCCCAACTCCAATATCCACCCCAGGCATAGTTCGCCCACATCGCGCCCAGAATGATCCCGAACGCCAGCAGCGGGAATCCAAGCATGATCGCCTTATATCCAAGCTCATCGATGGTTTCGAGATCTGGGAAGGCCGCGTAGAATCGGGACTCGATCCCTCGATTCACCGCTCGCTCCTTGAACAGATACATCAGACCCAAGCCACCGGCCATGGCAAAGGCCGCGTAGCTGGTCAAGGTGACGGAGACATGGATGTAGATCCAATAGCTATTCAGTGCCGGCACAAGCGGCTCGGCGGTCTGATACCGATAGGGCAACAGCGAAGCCGCCCCCATGGCAATGAACCCGATCCCCACCACAAACGCGCCGACCGCCTTGATCCGGTATCGGAACTCCAAGAGAACATAACCCAAAATAATGGCCCAGGATACGTAGGCCATGGCTTCAAACTGGTTCGACCACGGCGCAAAGGTCCCCGAATGTTCCATTCGCTCGAACGCGCGAGTGGTCAATGCGAGGGTATTCAGTACCCATCCGAACACGGTGACCAACGTGGCGACTTGTCCCAATTGGGTGGCCCAGGCACCGTCCCGATCTTCAAGGTTGTCGATCGGGTGTCCTGCCGGAGCCATCTGCATGGCGGGACGTTTTGCGAAGAGATAGGCCACATACAAACCCAGTGCGGCCAAGTAGAGCCAAAATGTCATATCAAAGAGAAACAACGATCGCATCATACGGGCCTCCGTCTCTCATATCGTCGCGTGCAACCCGACGCCAAAGACGTTTCCTTTGGGCGGCACGACATCAGTCTTCAGGATGAGGTCTTTGCTTGAATCTTTTCCGTCAGTTTCTTGAACTCTTTTTGAAAATCGATTTGGCTCTTATGCGTAGTACCCCCGAGGTGCAACGTCACCCCCGACTCGCCGGGAATAATTTTCGCCCACAGTCGCCGGTGATAGATCAGCGACGACAACGTCATACCCACCACCAACATCGTACACCCGATCCATACCATGTTGATGCCGGGATTTCTGGCAATCTGCAAGCCGGTGAATTTCTTGGGCTGATACCCGATAAATTCGAACTGATACGCGGAGTCCTTGATCTCGAACAGATCCGGATAATGATAGAACACCCAGGGCGTGGATTGTACGGAGCTGCGCTCATCTACCGCCAGCCGAATCGCCGGATTGGCATGTTCGGCGGTCTTCGAGAAGACCTTTTTTTCGGTTGAGTTAAACGCGAAATCTGCCACAAAATCGGTCATTTTCATCTTTAAGGGAAGTCCGTCGACGGCCTTCTCCTTGTTCCACTCCAAGTCCACCGTCGCCAGGATTTTATCATTCGCCTTGTCTTTGATATTGATTCGAGCCGCCTCGATCTGATCCCACGCATCCCCATAGCTGGACTGGTAGAACCAGATGCCTTTGTAGACCAACGGATCATTGACGGTGATGGTCTTCGTCATGGTCGGTGTTCCCTGATCGATGACCGTCAAGGTGCTGTTGTAGGACTTCACCGAACCGTTTTCATGGTAGTCGATCCAGAACTTATCGACACGGAGATCAAAGTTGCCCCGCGGGATGTGATAGGTCTGCCCCTCGAGACAGACCCCGAACTCCTGGAACCCATAATAACTACCAAGAAGCCCCCCCAACACGATCACAGTAGCACTCAAATGAGCGACATGCGCCCCGATCCGACCCATGATGCCTTTGGTCGCATAGACGGTGACTTCCCCAGGATCACTTTTCGCCAGGACTCGGTAGCCCTTTTCAGCAAAAAGCCTCACGAGGCCCTCGGCGACGGTTTCTTTGGGTTGACTGAGTGCGAGGGTGGTCTGCTGCTTCATCCCCTGGATAAACGACAGCGAAACACTGACTTTATCGTGACGCATGGAGCGCCAAACGCTGGGAAACCGTTTATAGAAGCAGGTGAGCGAATTGACGCACAGCAAACCAAGTAGACCGGTAAACCACCAGGTGTGATACACATCCGTAAACCCCAGGCGGAGAAACCAGCGATAGGCCTCTTCCCCATACTCCTGCACATAGGTTTCCGGACGTTCGCCCTGCTGAATCACGGTGCCGATCGTGGCAGTCATGGCAAGGACAATGAACAGGAACATCGCCAGCTTGATCGAGGCGAAAAAGTCCACGACTTCGCGCGAAAACTCTTCCCATCCCAGTCCGGAGGTAGACGGCCGGGGTGCACTCACATCGGATGCTGCGTCGGATTTATCGTTCATGAATCTACACGCCTCGTCGCTTCGATCTGGCCGTCATACAGCCCCCACCATCATACTCAATGATGAGCAGCGTGTGGGATTCCGCGGCCAATGGAGGCCGGTACCACGAGGTTGGAACTGCCGGAGCAGAGCGTCTACGATGAAAATGTTCCAAATACGCGAAAAGTAAGCCATCTTACAAGTCGCCTCGAAGAGCTGTCAAGCAAGCCGCACCTGCCGACCAACGCCGCACCAATTCCGATAGAACGGTGGACAAAAATCCTCCGGTCAGCTACTATTGCCTTAGTTTTTTTGCGGAGTTGCCGTATCAGTGCACGTGCAGAAGCTTCCACGTTCGGTCGTCGTGCCGCCTAACTCTAACCGCCGCATCCTCGAATCACTTCACTTCCAGGGGGAACAATGAGACATAACTATTTGTTTACGTCAGAGTCGGTCACCGAAGGGCACCCGGACAAGATCGCCGATCAAATCTCCGACGGAATTCTCGATGCCATTATCGCCCAAGACAAGCTTTCCCGGGTCGCTTGCGAGACGATCCTGACGACCGGTATCGCCTTCGTTGCCGGAGAAATTTCCACAAAAGCGTATGTCGAGATTCCCGATATCATCCGTGACGTGATCAAGGACGTCGGGTACACCGATGCCTCGTGGGGCTTCGACTCCAACACCTGCTCCGTCCTGACCTCCATCCATCAACAGTCCGGCGATATCGCCATGGGGGTGGATTCCGGCGGCGCAGGAGATCAGGGGCTCATGTTCGGCTATGCAACCAACGAAACGGCGGAACTCATGCCAATGCCGATCGTGTTGGCTCATCGGCTGACCAAGCGTCTAGCCGAAGTGCGGAAGAAAAAAATTCTCAAATGGGTTCGCCCAGACGGCAAATCCCAAGTCACGGTCGAATACAAAGACGGCAAACCCTTCCGAGTCGACACCATCGTCGTATCCACCCAGCATAGTCCGGATGTGACCAATAAGCAGATCGAAAAGGATTTGATGGAGCACGTGATTCGCCCGGTCATGCCGAAGGGCCTGTATGATCCGACCAGCGTCAAACATCACATCAACCCGACCGGTCGTTTTGTGGTCGGCGGCCCGATGGGCGACACCGGTCTGACCGGCCGCAAGATTATTGTCGATACCTACGGAGGCCACGGCAGCCATGGTGGCGGCGCATTCTCGGGAAAAGATCCATCCAAGGTGGACCGCTCGGCCTCTTACATGGCCCGCTACATTGCCAAAAATATCGTCGCCGCAGGTCTAGCCGCTAAATGTGAAGTCCAACTGGCCTATGCAATTGGAGTCGCTGACCCCGTCTCGGTGCTGGTCGATACCAAAGACACGGAGAACGTCGCCCCCGAAAACTTGGACAAGTTGGTTCGGAAACATTTCCCCCTGACCCCGCGTGGAATTATCGACCATCTCAAGCTTCGCCGGCCGATCTTCAGGAAGACGGCCGCCTATGGACACTTCGGCCGCAATGAGCCGGAGTTCACATGGGAAAAAACCGATAAGGCGAAAGCCCTGCGGAAGGATGCAGGACTCTAAGATCCTGGCACACCTGCACAGCCAAAGGGGCGGGTCACAAGCCCGCCCCTTTTTTCTGCGATCAACGATCACCCAACAGACACGACACAGGAGGAGGAACCAGTGGATTACGACGTGAAAGACATGGACCTAGCTGATCAAGGCAAATTGAAGATTGAATGGGCCGAGGCCACAATGCCGGTTCTGCGGCTGATCCGCAAGCGATTTGAGCGTGAGCGCCCGTTGAAAGGGATTCGCGTGACCGCCTGCCTCCACGTGACCACCGAAACCGCTAATCTCATGAAGACGCTGAAGGCCGGCGGCGCCGATGTGCGCCTCTGCGCATCCAACCCGCTGAGCACCCAGGATGACGTCGCAGCCGCGCTGGTCCGTCACGACGGCATTCCAACGTTTGCGATCAAGGGGGAAGACAACCAGACCTACTATCGCCACATCGAATCCGCCATCGGCCATAAGCCGCATCTGTCCATGGATGACGGGGCTGATGTCGTTTCTCACATCCACTCCAAGCGCAAGGATCTGCTCAAGAACGTGATCGGCGGCACCGAGGAAACCACCACAGGCGTCATTCGGCTTCGCAGCATGGCCGAAAAGAAGGTCCTCAAATTCCCGGTCATCTCCGTCAACGACGCTGACACCAAGCATATGTTCGACAATCGCTACGGAACTGGTCAAAGCACCTTGGACGGTATTGTGCGGGCGACGAACCGCTTGGTTTGCGGCTCCACGGTTGTCGTCGTCGGCTACGGATGGTGCGGCCGGGGCATTGCAATGCGCGCGAAGGGCATGGGCGCCGATGTCGTCGTCACTGAAGTGGACCCCATGAAGGGGTTGGAAGCGGTCATGGACGGCTACCGCGTCATGCCCATGGAACAGGCTGCCGCGATCGGCGACTTCTTCGTCACTGTCACCGGCAACATTCATGTGATCCGTGGTGAGCACTTTGCGGCCATGAAGGACGGTGCGATTGTCTGCAACAGCGGCCACTTCAACGTAGAGTTGGACATCCCGGCCCTGGAAAAGCTCAGCAAAAAGAAGCTCACCGTGCGGACCGGCGTGGATCAGTACACGCTGAAGAACGGGCGGCGCGTAAGCCTGCTCGGCGAGGGTCGGTTAGTGAACCTCGCGACAGCGGAAGGTCATCCGTCCAGCGTTATGGACATGAGCTTTGCGAATCAAGCACTCGGAGCGGAATACATCGTGAAGAATTACAAGAAGCTCGAAAAGAAGGTGTATCCCGTCCCTGCCGACATTGACAAGGAAATCGCTCGTCTCAAACTGGCGGGCATGGGCATGTCGATCGATAAACTTACCAAAGAGCAGGTGAAATACCTGGCCTCTTGGGAAATGGGCACCTAGCAGAACCAACCCGTGCCGGAGCTTCGTGCATCGAGGCTCCGGCCGCTCTTTTCTTGCAGTACCAACCCATTACCGCCACAATACCGCTCGATCAATTTCCGCCGCGCATACGCCACCCCATCACCCGCAGCCAGGTCTCCTCGCACCGGTTCTTTCCCGCGAGAATCGCACCACCGCGGCAGACCAGGCCATAGTTCACATAGGCCATGCTGACAAGCAGGAGCTGAAACGGCGAGAGGGAAGCGGGCGTTGGGCGCATCGCCAGAATGACGTCACTGTCAGCCTAGGGAAGGAGGCTCGCAAGGCTCAGTGACAACGTGGGCAATCCTCCGGCGAGGCAAATTACAAACAGGCGACTGAGGGAAGGCCGTTAGCGAGTATTCACCATAGGCAGTTCCCGCGTACCTTCCGCTTCCTGTTGAATCCGCTGACGTTCGGCTTTGGATTCTTCCATCACATTGTGCAATAACTCGTCGCTCAGCTGAGTGAGCTGAGCAGCGGCATCCTTCATCTCGGCATGCTCCACGGCGCGAGAGAGCACCTCTGCCTTGGTGGCCCCCTTCTTTTGCCCAAGGAATGGCTTCATGATGAGATAGGCCACGTCACGGAACGGCATGTATCGAAGGAATCGACGCAGCAACTTGAAGGTTTGAATGGGATAGCGGGTCAGCTTGTAGAGGAATAACTTCTTCAACCCTTCCTGACGGACCTGATTGATCACTTCGCCCGGGAGGCAGGTGGGATCGATTTCGGAACATTTGAAGTACTTGTACCAGTCCTTGGCATCACTCACCAACCCTCGCTTGACATATTCCTGCCATAGGGGAGTCCCCCGGTAGACACAGAGCCGATTGAAGCCGAATGTGTCCAACGGCAGCCGTGACGCGAACTCGAAGGTTTTCTGCATGTCCTCAACGGTCTCATCCGGATTCCCGACGGTGAAGAATCCATGGACGATTTCAATCCCCGCCTTCTTCGCATTGCGAACAGCCGTCTCCACTTCCTCCAGGGTCTGCTCTTTCTGCAGACGATCCAGAATCTTCTGGCTTCCGCTTTCGATTCCGAACATCACCGTTCGGCAGTGCGCCTGCGCCATAATGGGAAACAGATGCTGGGCCACCGAGTCCACCCGTCCTTCGATGCCCCACTGGATCGAGAGCTTGGCCTCAATAACGCCCTTACAGATGGCGTCGATACGTTTCGGCTGGAGCAGGAAATGGTCGTCGACGAAGTAGACTGACCCGTACCCGTTGGCCTCCAAATGCTTCAGCTCGGCCACCACGTGATCTGCACTCCTGGCCCGCCACTTCCCCTCGTTGAAGATCGGGATATCGCAAAAAACACAGGGCCAGGGGCAGCCTCGTGAGGTCTGCATGGTGGTAAATCGTTCCATAGAGAGGACCGCTGGTACGTCCAGCGGCATTGATTCCACGAAGTCCAATTCAAGGCTTTCCCGATCCGGAAATGCCCACTGATCGAGATGACGTTCCACAGGGCGATTGGGGTTATTCACCACTCGCCCATCCCTTGCCCAGGTTACACCTCCGACGCCGCTGGGATCGTCCATGTTCTTGAGTAGATCCAGCAGGAGCTGCTCCCCATCGCCACGGCAGACGAAATCCACTTCAGGACATTGGAGCTTCACCAACCCGGCATTCAGGCTGGCAAACACTCCCCCGAAAGCCAACTTCACCTGCGCATCCGCGGCACGGATCTGCCTGGCGAGGATCTTGGCGTAGGGGTAGCTCGTTGTGCTCAGGAAACTCATGCCGACGAGCGCCGGCTTTCGCCTCTTGATCTGTTCCAGAATCACGTCATTGGGGGTTTCCGGGTTGGCTTGATCGAACATCACACAATCATGCCCCGCCTGTTTGAGCACGGCGGACAGCGACATGACGCCGATCGGGGGAAAGCCCATGACTCGAATCCTGCCGTTCTTGGCCCGAGTCTTGGCGGGCAAGGCGTAAAACTGGGGATCGCGAACGTGTATCAGAAACACCAACATGTCAGCGTCCCTATTCTGGGAAAGGAGTGGATGAGCGTCGAGCTACACACCCTATCAGACCGATTGCAACCCGAAGGGCCTGCAGCCTATCACGACTGGCCCATAGGGGAAAAGAACCAATCTCGGAATTCAGTGTTGCGGAACGCGCGGCTGAGCCCCCTCGAAGATCAAGGTTTCCCCGGGTTGCATGAGCAAGAATCTGATCTGCCGGCTCTTCACCGCTTCGCCGAACCCTCGCGCATCCTGTGTCAGCACAGGAAAAGTACCATAATGATGCGGAATCGCATACTTGGCCTTCACGCTCACCGCCGCCCTTGCCGCCATGTCCGCTTCCATCCCGAAATGCCCCCCGATATTCAACAGCGCCACGTCGGGTGTGTATTGCTCGCCGATGACGTCCATATCCTTGAAGTAGGCCGTATCGCCGGAATGATAGAGCGTCGGGCCATCCTGGATCTTCAGGACGAAACCAGCTGGGTTCCCGCCGTAGACAAAATCCGACTCCTGCTCCTTCGCGAACGGATTGCCAAGGCCGCTCGAGTGGACTGCGGCCGTCATTGCCACGAGCACTTCTCCGTCGGCAATGCGAATTTCCCCACCAGGATTCATAAACGTGGGAAATCCGATTTGGTCCTTCGGGTACCCATGGAGCTTGGCCAGAGTTGAAGCCAATTCGAAATTGGCCACAAGAGTCGCGCCGGTTTTCTTAGCGATCGCCACCGCATCGCCCACATGATCGAAATGCCCGTGTGTGATGAGAATGTAATCTGCCTTCGCAATATGGTCGATCGGGTTTTGCTTGGCCTTGACCAGCGGATTCAGCGGGTTCTGCAGCCATGGATCGATCAAAATGACCCTACCCTTTGGCGTAGTGACTTCAAATGCTGCGTGCCCGTGCCAGGTGAGGGTCGTGCGTTGTTCAGCCGCCTCCGCCCAGGCCCCCCATAATGCAACCACCAGCAGTGCCGTAACAACCCGAATTCTCATAGCCCCTCCACGATGCTCGGTAACTTTCCCCAAGGTTGCAGCATGCCCAAGCTGGGCATGAAACTCAACCCCGAAAATACAACGGGGGCGCCGGAAGATCCGGCGCCCCCGTTCGTATACGGTCTTCGACTATGGCTATCGCCCCAACGCGGTTTTCACGGCGTGGCCGATCTCTGCGGGATTTTTCACCACTCGCACACCAGCTGATTCTAGAGCCTTCATCTTTTCAGACGCCGTACCCTTACCTCCGGAAATAATCGCGCCAGCATGGCCCATTCGACGTCCAGGAGGTGCCGTGATCCCCGCGATGAAACTCACGACAGGCTTCTTGACCTGCTTCTTGATAAACTCTGCCGCCTTCTCTTCCGCGTCTCCACCGATTTCGCCGATCATAACGATGGCCTGCGTTTCTGGATCCTTCTCAAATAACGGCAACACATCCACAAAGCCCGTTCCATTGACCGGGTCACCGCCGATGCCAACGCAGGTCGTCTCTCCAAGCCCAAGGGTCGACAACTGATGGACAGCTTCATACGTGAGGGTCCCACTGCGGGAGACCACCCCGACGACACCCTTCTTATGAATGAATCCCGGCATAATCCCAATTTTGGCTTCATCGACCGTGATGACGCCAGGACAATTTGGACCGACCAGCCGGACATCGCGCCCGCGCAACGCCCGCTTCACCCTAACCATATCGTTGACGGGAATCCCTTCGGTGATGCAGATCACGAGCTTGATCCCGGCATCCGCAGCTTCCAGGATTGCATCCGCGCAGAATGGGGGCGGCACAAAAATGAGGGAGGTGTCACAGTCGGCCTTTTTCACGGCATCTCGCACGGTATTGAAGACCGGAATGCCCTCGACTTCCTGACCGGCTTTGCCGGGCGTCACGCCGGCGACCACCTGGGTTCCATAGGCCTTGCACTGGGTCGCGTGGAAGGAGCCTTCCTTTCCCGTGATCCCCTGCACGACTACTCGCGTATTCTTATTGACCAAGATGCTCACGATATCCTCTTCTCTTTCCCGCCTCCCCCGGAGCACCGGGCAGGCGTACAATCACTGACCTGCGTCATGGTGAACGCTGTCCTAGTTGCGTCTAACCCGAGCTTCCGCCGATTCGCGCGATGCGTGGGGAGCAAGAATCCAACCCGGATTCGCCGGACTTACGCGGCCTTTCCCGTCAACTTCACAATCTTCTGGGCTGCCTCCCAGAGGTCATCGGCAACGTCGACTTTCAAGCCGGATTCCGCTAGCAGCTTCCGTCCTTCTGGCGCATTCGTACCCTGCAGGCGCACCACGAGGGGCACATTGATTTTCACTTCTTTGGCTGCCTCAATCACACCGTGGGCAATGCGTTCACAACGGACGATTCCGCCGAAAATGTTGATGAAAATACCTTTGACGTTAGGGTCTTTCAGAAGAATTCTAAAACCGGCTGCGACCGTATCCTTTGTGGCTCCGCCGCCGACGTCCAGAAAGTTGGCAGGCTCGCTGCCGGCGAGCTTGATCACGTCCATCGTGGCCATGGCTAACCCGGCGCCATTCACCATGCAACCAATGTTGCCGTCGAGCTTGACGTAATTGAGATTGCTCGCCGTAGCCTCAATCTCCAAGGGATCTTCTTCATTCAGATCACGCATCTTCTGCACATCTTCATGCTTAAAGATGGCGTTGTCATCGAAGGAGACCTTTCCATCCAGTGCCACTAAGGTCTTTTCTTTCGTGATGATCAGTGGATTAATCTCCACTAAGGCGGCGTTCTTTTCCATAAAAAGCCGATACAGGTTCCCGAGCAGCTGTACGAATGGATTGATGACAGCCGGTTCAATGCTTTGCAATCCGAGCGCGAACGCGACATTCCGACCATTATGGCCCTGGAATCCGACAGCAGGATCAACGGCCTCCTTGATGATCTTTTCCGGAGTCTTCTCGGCAACCTCTTCGATTTCCATGCCGCCTTCGGTACTCGCAATAAACGTAGCCCATCCGGTGTCCCGATCAACCAGGATGCTGAGGTAGAGCTCCTTGGCGATATTCGCGCCTTCTTCCATCAAGAGACGGTGCACCACGCGGCCCTTCGAACCGGTCTGATGCGTGACAAGCGTTTTTCCTATCAGTTCCTTGGCCAACCCCGCGACCGCTGCCTTATCTTTGGTAATTTTGACACCGCCGGCCTTGCCACGCCCACCGGCATGAATCTGCGCCTTAACGACAAACACCGGCGTGTTCAACTCATTGGCCCAGGCTGTTGCCGCGTCAGGAGACGTGATCTCTTTCCCCCGCGGTACCGGCACGCCGAATTGTGCGAACAACGACTTGGCTTGAAATTCATGAACGTTCATTGATTCCTCATAAGAGCTAATTGGCTCATGACATATGACGTAACCCGTGCACGCGAGGACGCGGCTTTGTCGACAAAACCTTCAGCCATCAAGTCGTCACGGTACGTTCTGGTTCTTTGCGCGTATAGGCGGGAAGAATCATCGGAGAAATCACACCGCTGGAACTGCCGTGTTTCTTGGCTTCGGCCCTAAACCTCTGCAGATGATTGAGCGTCAATTTCCCTTGCTGCATGGAGACGGCTCGAGCAGCGGCGGTCAAGCCAGATCGCTTGCCGAACACCATGAGATCGAGGAGGGAATTACCCATCAATCGATTTCGCCCATGAAGGCCTCCGGAAGCTTCCCCCGCAACGAACAAATTCTTCACATTGGTTTCCGAGTTCGCATCGATCTTCACTCCGCCATTCTGATAATGCAACGTCGGGTAAATCAGCACAGGGTCCTTGCTGATGTCGATGCCGAATCGTTCAAATTGCATCATCATCGCCGGGAAGTGTTTTTCCACGGTTCCAGGACCATGTTCGGCATCAAGCAACGGGGTATCCAACCAGACCCCTACCCGGCCGGACATCGTCCTAATGCCTCGACCTTCCTCGCACTCTCGAATGATTGAGGAGGAAACAACATCACGAGTATCAAGCTCATTAACGAATCGTTCCCCCTTGGCATTCACCAAGTGGCCACCCTCCGACCGAATGCCTTCGGTCACCAGAGCCCCAATCAGTTGCTCAGGATACACTGCACCGGAAGGGTGATATTGAAACGTATCGATATGGTCGAGCTGGGCGCCCATCCGGTACGACAAGCACAAGCCATCACCGGTTGCCCCATAGTGATTGCTCGTCGGGAACCCTTGAATATGTAATCGCCCGATCCCGCCCGTCGCGAGGATCACAGACTTTGCTGCAACGATCACATGCCGCTGATTGTCGAGATCTTTAAATATCGCACCGCTGCATTGACCATTGTCGTCGCTGAGCAACTCCACCGCGGCACAAAATTCCAACAGCTGAATCTTTTGATTCAGAACCTCATCCTTCAAGACGCGCATAATTTCAAGGCCGGTATAGTCGGAGCAGGTAAGAAGACGCGGTTTGGAACTTCCACCTCCCTTTTTCACATGCAAATTACCGTCGGCCTGGCGATCAAAGAGCACGCCGAGTTCAATGAGCCACTTGGCAATGGATGGCCCCTCCTCAACCATGACCTTGAGCAGCTCATGGTCATTTTGCATGTGCCCACCCTTCAGGGTGTCAAGAAAATGGGTGACCGGTGAGTCTTCGGGTGCAACCGAAATTTGCATCCCCCCTTGCGCCATGACGCTATTGGAGTCGCCCAGGCGAAGCTTGGTGGCAAGAATCACCCTCGCTCCGCTCGCATGGGCATGAAGTGCCGCCGCGCACCCGGCACCACCGCCGCCGACGACCAGGACGTCCGTCGTATACTGCGGAGTCAAATCAAGATTCTCAGGGATTGAACTATCGCCTTCTAGCAAGGCAGCAAGCTCCACAACCGTTTTGTCATTGGCATTGGGACCAAATCGAATCGGTCGGTATGCGGTGGCCCGATAGTCTGGGTGATACTTGTGAATCAGTTGGTCTCGGTCTGCAGGGGAAAATTTCGGGATTGTCTGCTTGCGGCGGGCATCTCGTGTTTGATGAACAATCTGCTGGAGTGCGTGAATATCCATGATTTCGCTTTCAGTGCAACGCTCAATCCCTGAACAAAGTCGTCCGAGACCGGCTGAAGACACAATGCGTTATTTCACTGTCGCGCAGTGGTCGGCTAACTCCTGCTCATTCATGCCGAGCACTTTCTTCCACTCGTCGTGATAGCGGCCTTCCTGAATCTCTTTAATGCGGATATCGAGGCCCTGCGGTTTTTCCGTAAAATGAGCGCCCTGTGCACGGCTTACATACAACGCCACGAGATTAGGGGCGATATCTGCGATGCACACCGGTGTGCACATGCCGCACATCACGCAATCCATGAACATCTCAGAAACGCTCTTAAAATCCCCGAAGACGGCCTTCCATACCCCTTCCCGCACATCGATCTTCTGTGGGCACGCTTCCGTACAGGCATTGCAATTCCTACAGAGCGGCGCCTCAGGGTACAAATTAAACAGATCTTGCTTCGGATCTTTGAGAGACTGGATGTCGTAGAGCGCTTTGCGCGCTGGAAACGGAGGCATGATGGTAAAGGACATTCCATCTTCGACGGCCATCTGGCAAGCCAAACAGGTCCGAACCTTAGGATCGTCCTTCGTCCGATAATACGTCGCGCAAGCCCCACAAAATCCACCCAGGCAACCGGCTCCGCGTACCACTTCTTGTCCGGTGTGCCACAAGGCCTTGATTACGGTGATCCCCTCCGGCACTTCATACTTCTTCCCGGAGATTTCAATCGTCACCATCTTGTGGCGCAATACTTCGGGCTGATCGATCACGTTCGTGTCTTCTTGTGCCATGGCTCTCTCGTGAATCGTGAAAAGGTACGGCGTAAGGAGAGCCGCTCCGCTCCCCTTACACCTGACACCGGATCAAATCATAACCGCTTATGCGATCGCGTCGATAATTGCATTCAGCGTCGCACTGGGCCGCATGGCTTTGGCGGCTTTGGCATCGCTCGGGTGAAAGTACCCGCCGACATCCTGTGACTTACCTTGCGCTGCGAGCAACTCAGCGTCGATCTTTTTCTCGTTGTCACTCAGATCCTTGGCGATCTTCGTGAACTTCTCGGCAATCTTCTTATCCGCGGTCTGTGCGGCCAACGCCTGCGCCCAGTAAAGTGCAAGGTAGAAGTGACTACCGCGGTTATCGATTTCGCCGACCTTACGAGCTGGAGACTTGTTGCTCTCCAGAAACTTGGCATTCGCTTGATCCAACGTATCGGCGAGAATCTTCGCCACCGCGTTGTTACCCACCTTCGCCAAGTGCTCAAGCGAAGCGGCCAACGCAAGGAACTCTCCGAGCGAATCCCATCGGAGGTAGCCTTCCTCCTGGAACTGCTGCACGTGCTTCGGCGCCGAGCCTCCCGCACCGGTCTCGAACAAACCGCCGCCGTTGAGCAATGGAACGATCGAGAGCATCTTGGCACTGGTGCCGATTTCCAGAATCGGGAACAAGTCCGTGAGGTAGTCACGAAGCACATTGCCTGTAACCGAGATCGTGTCCTTGCCTTCCTTCATCCGCTCGATCGAGAAACGGCAGGCCTCGGCGGGCGACATGATCTTGATTTCTAGTCCGTTCGTATCATGCTTCGGCAGGTACGCATTCACCTTCTTGATCAATTCCGCGTCATGGGCCCGGGTCTTGTCCAACCAGAACACGGCCGGAGCACCGGTCGCGCGGGCGCGCGCAACAGCCAGCTTGACCCAGTCCTGTATGGGTGCATCCTTCACCTGACAGGCGCGCCAAATATCACCAGTCTCCACCTGATGTTGATGGAGGACCGTGCCGTTCGCATCGACGATCCGAATGGTGCCGTTGCCCGGGGCCTTAAAGGTCTTGTCGTGAGAGCCATACTCTTCCGCCGCTTGGGCCATCAATCCAACGTTGGGGATCGTGCCCATCGTGCGGGGATCGAACTGGCCTTTCTGCTTACAGAACTCGACGACCTCGTGGTAGACCGGCGCGTAACTGGCGTCGGGGATCACGCATTTCACATCGGCAAGCTTGCCGTCAGGGCCCCACATTTTCCCCCCATCGCGGATAACCGGTGGCATGGAAGCATCGATGATGATGTCGCTGGGGACATGAAGATTAGTGATACCCTTATCGCTGTTCACCATCGCCATCGGGGGGCGCTTCTGATAGACCGCCTGGATGTCAGCCTCGATTGCCTTGCGCTGATCGTCCGGAAGCGACTTGATCTTTGCATAGACGTCGCCAAGACCGTTGTCCGGATCGACCCCCAGCTTCTTAAATGTCTCGGCGTGCTTCTCGAACACGTCCTTGTAATAAACAGTTACGCCGTGGCCGAATATCTTCGGATCGGAGACCTTCATCATGGTCGCCTTCATGTGGAGCGACCAGAGAACGCCCTGCTTCTTGGCTTCTTCGATCTGCTCCTCCAGGAACGTGCGCAGCGCCTTGACGCTCATGAACGTCGCATCGAGCACTTCGCCGGCCTGCAGCGCAATTTTCTCCTTCAGTACAGTGGTCTTGCCGTCCGCACCGACAAACTCGATCTTCGCAGTCGTCGCCGCAGGGATCGTCAGTGATTTCTCGTTCGAACGGAAGTCTCCGCCCTTCATGTGGGAGACATGGGTCTTGGAATCCGTACTCCAGGGCGACATCTTATGGGGGTGCTTCCGAGCATACGCCTTGACGGACAACGGCGCACGCCGATCAGAGTTACCTTCCCGCAACACCGGATTGACCGCGCTACCCTTAACTTTGTCATAGCGAGTCTTGATGTCTTTTTCCTTCTCGTCCTTCGGATTCTCCGGATAGTCCGGAAGCTTGTAGCCCTGACTCTGCAACTCTTTGATGGTCGCCACGAGCTGTGGGATGGAGGCGCTGATGTTCGGCAATTTGATGATATTGGCTTCAGGCGTCTTCGCCATCTCGCCTAATTCAGCAAGCGCGTCATGCTGCTTCTGCTCGGCGGTGAGGTATTCCGGGAACACCGCAATCACCCGGCCCGCGAGCGAGATATCGCGCAACTCCACGCTCACGCCCGCTGCTTTAGTGAAGGCATTGATAATCGGCAGGAACGAATAGGTCGCCAGCATTGGCGCTTCGTCGGTCTTCGTATAGATGATTTTGTCTGCTTTTGCCATGGTGGATCTCCCTTGCTGTATTGGTTTAGTTCAAAGCATTTAACGCTGATCCGGCCTTGAACCAGGTGATTTGCTGCGCAGTCATGCTGTGATTCGTCTGAATTTTTACATCACCGCCAGTCTTATGCAGGACTACCGTCACGGGCTTACCCGGCGCAAGATTGGACAAATCCACGACACTAATACGATCGTTTTGTTCAATCTTCTCGTAATCCTTCGGGTCGGCAAACGTCAGAGGAAGGATTCCCTGCTTCTTCAGATTCGTCTCATGGATACGGGCAAAGCTCTTGGTGATGACCGCTCGAACGTTCAAGAAACGCGGAGACATGGCGGCATGCTCGCGACTGCTACCCTCGCCGTAGTTCTCATCGCCCACGACAATGGAGCCGATTCCCTTTGCCTTGTAGTCCCGCGCGATCTGAGCCATCGTGAGATTGGACTCACCGGTGAGCACGTTGGTCCCCTTCCCGGGTTCCGATGAGAAGCTGTTGTTCGCACCAAGGAACATATTGTCGCTAATCTTGTCCAAGTGACCGCGAAACTTGAGCCACGGCCCGGCTGGAGAAATATGGTCGGTTGTGGTCTTGCCCTTAGTCTTAATCAACAATGGCAGCTTTTCGAAGTCCTTGCCATCCCATTTCGGGAAGGGCTGCAACAACTGCAATCGTTCGCTGGTCGGCGGAATATCCACGGTCAGGTTCGACCCGTCTTCTGCCGGCGCGACGAAACCCTCTTCGCCTTTTGCAAATCCCTTGGCCGGCAATTCTTCCCCCACTGGCGGCTGAAATTTGAAGTCTTTCCCGTCTACGCCTTTGACCGCCTGGTTGACTGGGTCAAAACCCAGATCGCCCGTGATGGCATAGGCGGTCACAACTTCCGGGCTGGCGAGGAATGACAGCGTTTCGCTGATGCCATCGTTGCGCCCCGGGAAATTGCGGTTGAAGGAGCTGACGATGGAGTCCGCACGGCCTTTGATTCCATCTGCCCGCTTCCACTGTCCAATGCAGGGTCCGCAAGAATTCGACAGCACAGTGCCGCCCAGCTGTTCGAAGGTGTCCAAGAACCCATCCCGCTTCATCGTGTGATAAATGCGTTCGGACCCCGGAGAGATCAGGAACGAAGCTTTGGCCTTCAAACCGGCCTTCAGCGCCTGCTGAGCCACGTGAGCGGAACGACTGATGTCCTCATACGAGGAATTCGTGCAGCTGCCGATCAATGCCGCCTTCAGCTCGACCGGATATCCCTTTTCCTGGGCCTCGGCCTTCAATTTGGAAATGGGCCGCGCCAGGTCAGGGGTGTGTGGACCTACGACATGTGGTTCTAGTTTCGACAGGTCGATTTCGACAATCTGATCGTAATATTTTTCTGGCGATTGAGCGACTTCGGGATCCGCCACCAACAGGTCTCTGTGCGACTGCGCATAACTGGCCAGATCAGCGCGGTCAGTAATCTTCATGTACGCCACCATCTTCTCATCGAACGGGAAAACGGAGGTCGTGGCACCCAATTCCGCGCCCATATTGCAAATCGTACCCTTACCGGTAGCGCTGATCGTCTCTGCACCTGGGCCAAAATATTCAACGATCTTGTTGGTTCCGCCCTTCACGGTAAGCAGACCGCACAAATAGAGGATCACGTCCTTCGGCGAGGCCCAGCCGTTCAACTTTCCGGTCAGTCGCACGCCGATCAATTTGGGGTGGAGCACTTCCCAGGGAAGTCCAGCCATGACTTCGCCGGCATCTGCCCCGCCAACACCAATCGCCAATCCGCCCAACCCACCGCCGTTCGGAGTGTGCGAGTCGGTCCCGATGATCAAACAGCCGGGGAATGCATAATTTTCCAGCACGACTTGGTGAATGATCCCTGCTCCTGGCTTCCAGAAACCGATGCCATACTTTTTCGCCGCAGAGGCGAGGAAGTTATAGACTTCCTTGTTCTCGTCGAGCGCGCGGAGGAGATCCTTTTGGGATCCCATCTCGGCACGAATCAAGTGATCACAGTGGATTGTGCTTGGCACTGCCGCCTTCTTTTTGTTGGCCTGCATGAATTGCAGCACGGCCATCTGAGCCGTAGCATCCTGCATAGCTACACGATCCGGACGGAGCGACAACATGGCCTTGCCCCGTTCCCAGTTCTGACCATCAAAGTTGTCCGCGTGGGACACAAGAATCTTTTCGGCAAGTGTCAAGCCACGGCCGAACCTTTTTCTGGCCTTGGCGAAGACATCCGGCATCTTGGCATACAGTGCGTGGGCGAGATCCATGGACATAGTAGGTTCTCCGTCTGTTAGTACGATCTATGGAATGCGCGACCCATCCTCCGCGAGGCAGCCAGCTCCAGCCAGCACCATCTCACAAAAGACCGGCCTCGTTTAATACTATTTAAGCGGCGGCACTTCGCGTCGTTTGGGCGCCGCATAATTCACCAGATAATCGAACAACCGTATCAAGCGGCTCTCCTGGCGCTTCTGGTCCACCCAATGGCCGATCAGACCAATCGTCCGGGAAAGAATAAAGAAGCCGTTTAAACTGTCGACCGGGAACCCGATATCGACCAACACGGCCGCCATGGTCCCGTCGACATTCAGAATCAGATTGTCCTTCTTGACTGCTGTAACTTTCTCGACTTCCAACGCGAAGTCAAGGCAGGGGGTCTTAATGTTCAGGCTCTTTACGTACCCAACCAGTTCCTTCACACGCTTGTCTGGGTTACGCAGGCTCTTCACGCGATGGCCGATGCCCGGAACCGGACCGTGATTTTTCTTCATGTAGGCCAGGAATTCGTCCACCGCCATCTTATTGTCGACGGCGTACTTGAAAAATCGTCCAGCATCCGTAACGGCCCCGCCGAACCGAGGCCCGATCATAATCAGACCAGCAGCTACCGCCTGGGACAAACCGATACCGGCACAAGCTGCAAGGATGGTCGCATAGGCGCCACTCACGCAGGGACCGTGATCAGCAGAAAGCATCATAATGCGCTTGATAATTTCAGCTTCTTGCTTGGAGATAAGCCGCTTATCCCAGAGCAGACCGATCACGTGCGGGATTTCGTAGCCTTTGTTGATGAGCTCGGAGGCCGGGTATCCGTCGTAACAGGGCTCATCGCCCCGGTCGTCGCTGATCGTGGTGCGGATCAACGGGGCCACCATGACTTCATCGGCCTTCATTGCTTCTTCTATAGACTTTGGCAGCCTCGGCAGGGTTGCCGGCTCCACCACTGGTTTCACCTGACCGGACTTGAGCAACTCTTCGTACGTTTCCTTGATGACTGGACCCAAGGCGCCAAACGTCGGCGGGACAATGGCGCCCGACTTCTTCAGCGCATCTGATTTGGAGCGCGCCGACCCTTCGCCCTTCATGCCCTCCTTTGCCCCGGCATGACCGAATTTCATCCCCTTCGGCAAGCTCTCCTGACAGAAGCCCGACACAACGCCGATTAGCTTGATCCGCCGCTTCTTCGCGCCATACCACTCGGCTGCACGCTCCTCAAGATCGCCACCCATTTCCCCGACAATCACGACCGCCTTGGTCTGCGGATCGTTTTCGAACATCTCCAGATAGCTGACGTAATCGGTCCCAGGATAAGCGTCGCCACCGATGCCGATCGCCGTCGTGATACCGTCTGCGAACTGGGAGCAGATCCAGATGATCTCATTAGAAAGGCCGCCCGACTTCGTAATGACGCCGAACGAACCTTCTCGATAAAGCTTGGAAAGGACAAGGTTGTCGAATGCACCGCCGATAACTCCCAAACGGCAGGCACCGGCCGAAATGATGCCGATGGAAGAAGGACCATTAAAGACCTTGCCGAGCTTTCGAGCATGAGCACCCAGCAACTTGGCATCTTTTTCGGGCACACCCTCGGTGATCATTGAGACCACCTTGATGTGGGAATCATCCAGGGCTTCCATCCCGCCTTTCATAGCGCGGTCGGCGCCGATGTAGACAAGACTGGTATTGATACTAGGGTGATGCTTGGTCGCCTCCGCGATGCTCTTGTAGACAGGAATGGCGATCAATCCGCTGCCATAGGGGATTTCATTCGTTTTTCCAGCATCGGGGGGGTACACAAAGGCTTCCACGTTCAGAGGACGCTTGATCAGGTAGCAAAACTCCGCCATCCGCCGCGCCGCGTTGACACCTGCTTGACCACCCTGAATCACTACGCGGGTGTCCTTGTTTGCCAGAATACTCATCGGGGTCTCCCTCTTAAAAATCCGTGAAGAGCGACGGTTGACAGGTGACGAGAAGGAGCTAGGCCCCTGCAGTCCTGTCACACGTGACACATCACTCGGTACGCATCATTTCGCTTGGAGCGCCTTGTCGACAATGTCGGTCAGCGGCGTATTCCGGTCGAAGACATTGATATCGAAGCCTTCTTCCTTCAAAGCCCGCATCGCGTCGAGACCTTCCCTTTCGCGCGGCCCGCCACGGCGAACCCAAATCTTCACGCCCTTCAACTTGCCATCCGCTTTCGCCTTGCGGAAGCCGTTGATGATGCCACCGAAGGTCTTCTTCACGTCGGTGAAGTTCGCGATCGCACCACCGACAATGATGTTCTTGATCCCCGGCAACGAGCAGACCTTCTCGGTCAATACCTCGACAGCCCAGTCTGGAGGATCCCCAGAATATTCCGCATAATTGGCCAATTTCCCACCTCGGGCTACCACTGCATCGGAGTAGTACACGCTGGCACCACCGCCGGCAGGCAGCATTGCCGTGTCGCCCCCGGGGATTTCGATAAATTTGACTGAGCCCTTGATTTTACTGTCCACCGCCATGACTTCAACTTCATCCTTGGAATAGGCGCGTCCGAATTCCGCCGCGAAGGCGAAATTCCAGTCCGGATGTCGGAACTTGGCGTCACCATCAAGAAGTGTCACAGCATCCAGTGCGACTAACTCTCCATCACTTTCACGGGTGACGACCGGATTCACTTCAAGATACTGGGCATCCTCGCTGTCGAAGCAGGTGAACATCTTGCCGGCGAATTCCGCCATCTTCTTGGCCAAGGCCCCGGTAAATCCGGCCTCCTTCGCTAACTTCTCCAACCCATCTGAAGTCGGCTGCTGGCCCACATCGAGGCACAACCGCTTGACGCGCTCCCAGTTCGATTCGACCTCGATGCCACCGCAGTTGGCGACGAGAATCTCGCTGCCTTCTCGTGTCGACTTCACGGCGCAGTAATATTCTTCCTTGTGCGGAACCATCTCCGAGACGATGACTTGCGACACCGTAATGCTTCCGACTTGCCGACCAATCATTTCCTTCGTCGCAGCTATGGCACCCTGCAAATCTAAGCCGACCTTCACCAGGCCGAGCTTGAAGCGCGAGCCCAATGCTTCATGCGCCTTGGCAACCAACTTGGATGTCTTCATCCAGTCATTAGCCTGTCCAAGTTTGGTGAGTTCATCAGCAGAGGTCACCACCGCATAGTTCGGAACGTGGATCCCCCACTTCTTCATCAGCCCCATGCCTGGGCCTTCTAGCACTTTCGCCATGGTTGACGACTCCTTGTATGTGAACGGGCAAAGAAAAGGATGGACAGAGTACCGAATTCTGCCGATGAGCTCAATCCGCCAAAGGGCCTACACTTTGAGCTCAGAAGTCCTACCACAATCGGCACTGAAGATTCATCACCATAAATTATTGATAAGTTTATACTGTCCCTGAATGGTGCTCAGCGGACCTGCTCCCGAGCCTATGCGCGGCGTCGAGACTTCAGCCGTTGGCAAACAGGGCAATAGAAGGAACTTCGCTCGCCAACTGAGCGCTCAATGATAGCCTCGCACCCATTCGGACAACACTCACCAGCCTTCCCATAGACCAAATGTTTCTGTTTATAACGCCCCTCCGTCCCATCCGGCGCAAAGTAATCGCGCACACTTGAGCCCCCCATCAAAATGGCTTCGCGTAACACCTCTCCCATCATTTCATACAGGCGTGTTGCCGCCTTGCCTCCCACCCGGTCAGCCGGCTGATCGGGGTGAAGGCCAGCACGGAATAGAATCTCATTCGCATAGATATTTCCAATGCCCGCGATCACTTGTTGGTGCATCAACAGTGGCTTGAGCCTCCGTCGCGTGGATCCAAGCACCTGAACAAATTGCCCTAGAGTGATCGTAAGGGGATCGTAACCAAAGCGACGCGATGTGTACTGATCCAACCCCGTTTGATCCAGAAACGATAGACGCCCGAATCGGCGAGGGTTCCAGTAGCGAATTTCCGGCTCATCCGCCCCCTCAAGTTGCAAAATACAATGCGTATGCTGAGGATGTTTGGTCTGAGCCCCCTGGAACAAGAGTAGTCCGGTCATGCCTAATTCTGCGGCAAGAAATCTGGCTTGCGTCGCACCGGCAAATGTTAGGATCACACTTTTCCCACGGCGCTCCACCCCTGCGATCTTCGTCCCACGGTACCACTCCAACGACGCGAGCCCCTCCCTCACAATATCTGGCCGCCCAATCCAACAATTTCGCACCGTCGATCCCATCACGCGAGCGCGCAGTTGACGAGCAGCAACTTCCGCTTCCGGCAATTCGGGCATAGCAATATTTTCCTGAGAAACCAGGTCTCAGAACGCTAATCGGCGAGAATTACGCCACGTGGCCAACACAAAATGCAACTCCGGCGCAGGGCCGACAACGACTTTGTGTAGCAAGAGCCACAATGGAACGAATTTCAATTGAAAAACACAGGGGCCCGAAAGACCGACGACGGTGGAGAATTATACGATGGTAGGCGGTGGCGGGGCGAGTCGGTCACGGCGACGGCGGTTCACCACGTCGATAACTTCCTCGAGGCGAGGCAACGGCATGCCGCCAGGCCGCCTGGTCAACACAAGCTTGACCGCATCGGGATACGTCAACCCCTCGACACAACACAAGTAAGCAATCACCACGGAGACTGAACGTCCCATCCCAACCCGACAACAGACCATCAACCGCTGCTTCGGCAGATTGACCTCAATCCAATCTACGGCCTGAGTGAGCGCCGTGGCCCCAGGCTCACCGAATTCCTTCAGAGGAATTTTGGCATACAGGACACGTTCGGGAACTGTTACATGTTGCTCCTCAGCTACCATCAAGACAGCCCCCACCTGAGGAGGTGGATTTTTGGCATCATGGGCATTACCAACGAGCAGTCGCTTATTAATCATATGCATGGTGTTGTTAGTATAGAAGGCATCGGCTGTGGGTCAAGGCATTCCAACGATTACCGGACGCATGGTTGAAGATGTTTCCTCAGGCTGCGTATACTCAGCCCGTCCATCGAAGGGAGGACCAATGCCACGCATTGCACTTGAGGACGTAGAACAACGATTGTCGAGCGTACACTGCGCCATTTGTAAAGCCAGCACCTTCGGCATTGATCGGCGAACCTTACAGTCAGATGGAGAGTGTAGGGGGGTGTGCTTGAAGTGTCGGTACAATTTCCCTGTTTATACGGATATGGAGTTTTATCTGCGAACTCAGCCGGACGTCCCCTATCGATTGAGAGATATCTCTTGCTCAAACTGTCAGCATCGTGGCGTGTCGCTTGACTTCCGCATCACCATGTCGGTCCGTGAGGCAGTTTACTTCGTGACCTGCAGCACCTGCCAGGCTCAGTTTGCCGAGCGATCATCCCTGGAGGCGTTTGAGTAGCCTTTCTATCCTCGTTTTAGTGTATAATGTTGATTGATATGAACGACACCCCACATCCGAAACAGCCACAAGAACATCTCTCCGCGCCTGAGACGACACCAAAACCTCGCAAAGAAATCCCCCTCATTTCGGTTCCAAACGATCGGGATATGATCGCGGCAGAGATGGCCGAGCTTTTTGATGAGGACCGAGTGTCGCATCAGCATGGCTCTTCTGAGCCGGAGTCGGACTAGTTCTGGGCTGGACGAATAATTTCCGCCGTGCCAGTCGGGAGAATTCGCCCGAGAGTGGAAAGTTTGCCTTTTCGTTCCTTCCGAACAATGTCGCCGATTTTGACAATCGCGCCTCGGTGGAACTGCTCAAACGCGGCATTCGACTCCGAATGATCCTTGTCCTGACGCCCCACTTCTGATCTCCCCGCCGAATCACACAGCCAGACCCTCTTTTCTCCCTTCATTACCCGCAATTCGCTCACGACCCGATGGAAGGGCTCGTTTCTCGAAACCAGGGTTTTCCCATCTTTGCGGAAGACGACGTAGGAAAACTTTAGAGTATCTTTGATAAATCCCACTGCCTCATCAAGCTGCGCGACCCAAGCCGGTCGCTCCCAGTGCCGTTCTTCGTGACACCAGTCATCCTGATGTACCAATGCCGGACAGTTTTCGTCATGTAGGCAGGGGCTATATACTGAGCATTCATAGTGACCGAGTAGCTGGTTCCGCAACTCATGAAGCCCCCGTGAGGTTGCCCTAAGGGCTGGTTCAATCAGCATCAAACTCCCGTCCTCTTCCAAAACGCTCAGGAGTTTTGCCACCAAGGTAACTCTTTTCTCCACGGCATTTAGACTCTCGCTATAGAGTTCAGACAGTACATTCTGAGCCACAATAAGATGATAGCCGGACACTTGCGTGCCTACCTGAACAGGCATGGGAAACGTGCGCTCCAAGTTACACTCTACAGTTTGCAACGAGAGGTTCCGACACTCCGGTACTTCCGCAAGGTAACTTTCCCAAAGCTCGGTGCATGCTCTCAACGCCGCCCCCGATCGGTCCATCGCCGTCATGCGAAGCGTGCCAGAGGGCGGGGCTGAGGTTGAACAGGCCCAGTCAAGGAGGGCAAGGGCTCCGGTACCCGGTCCTCCGCCAATGTCTAGGACTCGAAATTCCTGCCCTTTGCGTTCTGCGATGAGCGGCTGCAGCTCGGCCAAAAGGATCTGGACTTTAGCGAGGTTCACCGGCACATAGTAAGCTAAATAAGCCCGCCGCAATTGCACGTCCTCTAAATAGCTTGTCCCGATCCCCGAACTGCCACGGGTGAACATTTCCGATAGCCGGATCACGCCGCGCGAAATGTCTCTCAAGGCATCTGGCCGTGGTTCGGATCCATCCAATCGTGCACACGTCGCCAAGACTTTTGATATCCTTGAAGATAACTCGTACATTACACTCCAGCCTTCTGGTTGACCCCCAAATCCCAGCTGCAGTATCCTGACCAAGGAGAGGAGTACTTCACATGACAGATCATATTTTGCAAGCTTATCGCGAAGTCGAAATGGCCATGGAGCGATATACCTTGCTTCTCGATGAACATGTTACCGCCCTTCAAACCTCCAAGCCAGTCGACTTAGAGCGCCTAGAAAGAATGACGCACGGAGCAAGGGCCATGCGTGATAGCAGCCTCATCTATCTCTCGTATGCAAAGTACATCGCCTCCGGAATGCCGGAAAGCCCAGACCTGGTGGAGGACGACCTCCAAGGTTGAATTTGTCCACCGCTCCAAATGCAGAAGGCCCGTTCGGTACCACCGAACGGGCCCCCTTCGCTCGAAAAAACGCTGCCCCCGTTTAGATGCTGCGCATAAAGTGGCCCATAGCCTCATGGTCTGCGGTTGATGCACCCATGACCTGGGAAATCGCTACGTTCGTCGACTTCTTGCCCGTCAAACCGGACTCGACTTCATCAACGATCAACTCCACAGGCATGGACTGCCCGCCATAAACCCGCGGGCCGCCAATAATCTTGGCATTGGAAAATCCATAGATGGCAGTGGCTACTTCCTTCGCTAACCATCCAACGTAATTGAACTCAGGCACGACGATCAATTTGGCCTTGCCGCAAAGCTGGCGAAGTTCCTGGGTCGGGAATGGACGCAGCGAGCGTACCTTAATCAGACCAACCTTGATTCCCTTTTCGGAGCACAGCCTGACCGCTTCACGAGATTGCGCTGCTGCACTTCCTGAAGCGACGATGATGGCTTCCGCTCCATCAACGTTTTCAGCAGTCAGCAAGCCGCCCAAGTACTGATTGATGTACTTCCGCGAACGTTCGACAGCTGCCCACACCTCCTGCTGCCACACTGCGTGGATATTGTAGGCCATAAAATTCGATTTCTGAACCGGGGCATCGCGCGAGAGGCGAGCAGGAGGATTCTCTGCGTCAAGAACAGGAACTGCGCCCCGCCAAGGCTCACGCGGGGGAAGCTTCAGGCTTCGATCCTGCATCCGCACGTATCCTCGTGCGTGGGTTACGAAGAAGCCGTCGCAGCACACACCAACCGGCAACGTTACATCGTTCTTCTCACTGATCGTGAACCCGGCCAGTGTAAAATCAAACATATCCTGTTGATTTTCAGCGTGGAACACGATCATGCCGCAATTCAGCAAGTAGGAGACTTCAATATTGTCCGGTTGGATGGCCAATGGGGCATTCACCACTCGACAGGTAAACATGGCCACTACTGGGAGTCGGTGCCCTGGCCAGGAAGCAATCCCTTCCAAGCCTCTCAGAGTTCCTGGACCCGCGGTCGCCGTATAACAGCGAACGCCAGCTCGGGAGCCGCCCGCAATCGCCGCCATGACGCCGACTTCTTCCTCACCACGGTAATATTCCTTCACATACCCTTCCCCATACAAGACGCCGACCAACTGCATGGTCTCGCTTTGCGGGGTAATCGGGTATGCAATCGCAAGGTCTACGTTAGATCGACGAATCGCCTCCTTAGCTGCCTCACTCCCAGTGATGAATTCCTTAGTCCGGGGAGCTTCCAAGAACAGATATTCGGGGGTCACGATCTTCTGCTGCTTCGCCGCTGCATGTGGATCCTGCTTCACTTGTGCCTTAGGAGCCGACACACTCGTGGCAGGATCAGCCTGGGTACCGGTCTTTTGCTTGGGGTCCAATGTTTCGCTCATGGTTGCACCTCTTACCTGTATGCCGTCGCCTAAAACTTAGCCTTCGCGTTTCATTTGATCAGCAGAGTGACCAAAAACAGCAGCACTACCCACGCCGCTGGCCGAAGGCATGAAAGTCATAGGATTGGTATGCGTTTGGCCGTTATGGACCTTGGATTGAGTGCCTGTGAATCGGACGTTTTCGCCATTATTGGGCAATTTAATACCCATCTCTTCACGCACTTTTTTGAAGATTTGAGCCGTTTTCCTCAATTTCAACGTATCTGAATCCCGGATCGTCAGCATGGCGTCCTCGTGCCCTTGCTCGGCGCAAATGGCCATAGTGCAACAATTGGTCCCCGCACGGATCATCTTAAGGGTAAGATTGGCATAGTGACAGTGCACACCGATAAAGATGCACGCTTCAATCTTGTTACCCCAAATTGTAAGGTTGGGGTGGTTCGGGTTGATGACTTCTTCTGGATCAATCTTCGGATATTTGGGGCGATAGTCCGGCATGGGGATAATCATCACGTCGGGAATCTGAGCAGCAATTTCCAACACCGCCTGTGCCTTTTCAACAGCATGGTTGTTCCATGCCCACAGGACGAGAGGCCCCGGGAAAATCGTTGCATTCGGGCTCGTCAGCATTTTTCGAGCCATCTCCTCGATGACAACGTCTTCATTCGGCTCCAGAAGTCCGTAATAGAGGCCTTGCCCGGGATCAGGCAACGACACCCCCAATTGAGCCGCTGACGGCGGATGGAACCCTGCCGGTCCCGGCACGATAATCCGTTCTCTCGTATCTTGTGTCGTTCCCACGCCCGTTCCCCTTTCGTACGATTACCCAACTACAGGGCTGACCAATGTTGCAGTCGTACTCTTTTCCCCATAGGTAATGTTGTCTGTCAATGCGGCCACCGGAAGCTGGTCAATCATAATCATTTTAATGGCGTTATTCTTAGCCATATTGTCACAGACCCAGACGCACTGCGCACACCCCTTGCAGCGGTCGACCGCCACATAGGCTGAACCATACTTAAAGCCTTTATCCTTCCCCATTTCATCGCTGTACAGAATGGTATTGGCCTCTGGGCAGTACTGCGTGCACAGCTTGCAACTCTTCGCGGCGCAAATCTCAACGTTGATATCGGCTACGAGATACATGAACGCTCCTTCCGCATTCCTAGTTCGCGGCGGCTGCAGCCACCGGCTCTTCCGCGCGCTTCACATCCGGAGAAGCCCAACCGTGGTCAACCGCGTAGTTCCATCCGGCCCGCATCACCGCGACGTTCTTCTCGATCAACTCCTGCTTCTTCTTGAATTTCCTCTCGACGACGCTGTCCAATGCGGCAGTACCGCCGGACACCACGAACCCCTTGCCGAGGAAGCGATCTTTCACGGCCTGTTCCAGGCCAATCATATTCGTCAAACCGGTAATTGCACCAATGCAGCCCATCAGCGCCATGTTAGTGGCCAGATCCATCCCGGCAACATCCAGGGAGATCTTGGTGGCTGGGAAGTAGTACAGCTTGGCGCGCCGTTCTTCCAATTCACGGGCCTGGTCCTTGTGTAATTTCATCGGCCCATCGTTGTTGATCAGCGCGATGCCGTCCTCTTTCAGTCCAAAATAGAACGGCATCGTATACGACTTGCCGTGAGTGATGACCTGAGGATGGAAAATGATGATGATGTGCGGAAAGGTGATCTCACCAATTTCATAAATTGGTTCATCGGAAACCCGCACATAACTTTCAACCGGAGCCATCCGCTTCTCTGATCCATAGAACGGGACGATGGTGCTTTCTCCGCCCGCGTTGATCACTGCCGTACTCAGAATGTGTGAGCCGGTGACCACGCCCTGACCGCCCACGCCGGCCATACGGATGTTGAATCGTTTCGCCATGCTCGATCCTCCTTAAGGAAATCCGCCCTATGCCTTCGGAAGGCTCTGGGTCTGGGCCGCCGGCTTCTGCAAGAACTCTTTGTAGCCGTACCGCTCAGTCAGATACTGCTTCGCTTCGTCGCTGATATACTCCGTAAACTGATACCGATCGTTTTCCACATTCTTCGCGTCTTCCATGACCTTGTCGGTCGGAATCGCGTATTCGATGTTGCAGGAAGTGTACGCCTGGATATAGGTGGACCCAACCTCTCTAGCGATCAACACAGCCTTCTTGATTACGCTCTCCACTCGACGAGGATTGTTTGGAACCACGGTCGCAACGTAGGCACACCCAGCAACCTTGGCCATCTGCAGCATATCCATCTTCTCAAACTTCTTACCGAGCGGAGCCATCTTCAACACAGCACCACGATTCGTCATGCCGCTTTCTTGCCCACCGGTGTTTCCATAGACCTCATTGTCCAGCATGATCGTCGTGAAACGCTCCTTGCGGAACCAAGAGTGAAGCACTTGCTGAAAGCCAATGTCGGCCGTACCGCCGTCGCCAGCCATCACGACCACGTCTTTGGGTTTGTCACCGAAACGTAGGCGAAGACCTCTGGACAGACCGCTCGCCACGCCATTTTGGTCACCATAGTTCCCATACACAAATGGAATGGCGGCTTGTGAAATCGCCAAACGCCCGCAACCGGCGGTGCCAACGGTGATGGTATCTTCGGGGTTAGGGAATGCAATCATGGCAAGGCGGATAAAGAGGGTCATGGCGCAGCCGGCGCACATCGGATGTTCCTCGAGCACTTCCTTAAAAGACCCCATCTGTGAGACAGAGACTTTTTTCCCGAAGGGACCATGCTCGACCATGTCCCGATATTCTTTCGGCATGAACTTTTCAAAGCCGTTTGAAAACTTGACGTAATCAAGGCTCATAGGACTCCCTCCCTTTTATGCGCTGGTGGCTCAGTTCCGGTCTATATTCACAACCGGAAAAGCCAAGTGCAGATTAGATCGACGTTATTTGGCCTGAGTACTGAACTGCGTTTCTGAAACGGATAGGAATGTTTGAGTGCTTTTGATTTCGAACCGGTGCCGAGTGTAACAAAGCATGAAAAAATCTGTCAATCGCACCTGGACGACAAAATCAAAGGAGCCACTCAATCCCAGTCCGTTGCAATCGTAATCGAGTACGCAAAAGCATTGCAACTTTGCAGAAGGCCCACCCGAGACGAAAGAAGGCCTACTGCGAACAAGCTCGCTAGGTCCATGGCCCTAAACGCGCTTGAACGCAAAGATTTTACCACCACCGTCCGGGACAAATAAGGTTCAATTCAGTTGCAGTTCCCTGGAGAAGCGGGTAAAAATTGTTGCTTAACGTCATTGGATGACTGCGACATTATGCCGATACGAGTCCTTGTCCCTGGCGAAGAACATGGCGACCAGCATGTGGGAGGTGTCCACAAGCGGCCACCGATCCCTGATGGCTCCCTCAAAGCCGAATGTCCGAAATTCATGAGTCATGGACCATGCGGGGGCGTCCGCAGAGGGGGGTTTTGCGAAGTCTACCCGGACATGACCTGCCCCTGGGTGACGCTGTTCCACAAACTTCAAGACCTAGGCCAACTGGAATGGATGAAACAGGTCTAACTGTGCTGGGCAAGAGAGGTAAGGGTGTGAACAGGATGGGCAGCAAAAAAACGAAACGGAAAGGCGCAACCACCAAACTGGGCTACAACGAGCGTCACGCGAAAAGTGGGATTTCCACCGCACTGCCTGACATCGAGACGTTTCCCAATCAATACAAGGGATATGAAATCACGATTGTCATTCCGGAGTACACGGCTATCTGCCCCAAGACCAATCTGCCGGACTTTGGCACCATCACCCTTCACTACAAACCGGACGAAGCCTGCCTTGAGCTCAAAGCACTCAAAATGTATATCCACGCTTATCGAAATGTTGGCATTTTTTATGAAAATGCCGTGAACCGAATTCTGCACGACGTCGTCGCATCCTGCCGGCCGGTTTGGGCTAAAGTCACAGGAGAATTCGCCGCTCGTGGCGGACTTCGAAGCGTGATCGAAGCCAGATATCCCGAGTAAATCACTTTATCCCTGGGCCCGAAAGACGTACGAGTCACCCAAAACTGGCTCAGGCACCCCACATTACCCCTCATTACCGATCCTCCGTCCCATCGACGTCTCCTGGAAGACAGAGTGGCCCAGGTCGCACGCCTCAAGTCCTGTACGGAATCCGCCGACATCAGACTGTCGAAGTACATGACTACCAGGCCCGGGGTACGTCCGCGTTGCCACGTGACCGCACACCGGTAAGCAGAGGATGCGGTTTTGAGCAGACCTTCGGCGGCAGCGGCGATTGCCCCATTAGTCATGACGGTGTTCGCCCTTGTGTCCGGAACCTATGCGGTGTCCGTTCCAAGCGCCGAGGCCATTCCTGCTTTCGCAAGGAAGTACACAATGAATTGCGCCGTCTGCCATACCGCCCCGCCTCGTCTGAATACGTTCGGGGAACGGTTCCTGGAGAACGGGTATCAGCTCCCCGGCACCGAGGATGGCGGCATCACGGCCAAGAAACACCTCGGTGATCTGAGTTTAGACGATTTCGCCAACCACACGGGGGGTCGGCTCCGAGGCAACATGCTACGCAGCCACAACTTTAAGCGACAGAGTCCGCCCGCGGCAGAAGCGGGAACTGTTCACAACAACAGCGAACTCGGGTTCCCGGAGATCTTCAGCCTCTTCACGGCTGGTTCATTGACGAAAAACATCGGATTCTTTACCGAGCTCGAATCCAACATGGAAGAATCGTCAACGGGCATTGAGCGAGCATTCGTAACATTCAACAATCTAGGCGGGACCAATGTTGCCAATATCCGCATCGGCAGAATGGATCCCTCCGCGACATTCTCGTTTTCCACCCTCCGACAACAACTGGAGCTGGTCGGAGAGAGCATGAACACGTCGACTGACACGGTCCAACGCGCGGGACTGTTTCCGCTTGCAGCCTCAGCCAAGTTTTACGGCCTGCGCAACCGGTCCGGTACTGCCATTTCTCCCTACGCCCCTTCGCTGTATAACGCCGTCGCGGAAACAGGAATTGAGGTACGGGGACGGCCGTTCGGCGATTGGTTCATGTATCAAGTCGGCATGCTGAACGGCGCCAACGAAACATTCGGCGACTCCAACAAGGGCAAAGACTTCTATGGAGCCGTGCGGTTCGACTATGCCCGCTCCGCAAACTTTTCGGCAAGTCTGTCCGCATTCGCCTACCTCGGCAATAGCAATGCCACCGTCCTCACGGGAGCCGGGCAGGCAGACGTAAACTGGCATCGCTACGGCATGGCCGCGCATGTGCGTTACAAAATGTTTGACCTTTATGGGATGTACACCCTTGACCGCATCGCCCACGTGCCGACCGCCGCCCTCGCCAACTTTGATACGAGCGCCAGCGGATTGTCGGTGGCGTGTGACCGACCGTACGCTCCTCTCACTGCGATACGACAACATGGATACCGGCGGGGATCTCAGCCAGCGCACGTCCCAAAGCTTCGCCGGGGTTCAGATCAAACAATACGTGCGGTCCAATGTGGCCCTGTATGCTCGAAACGACTTCAACCTCCGACGAGCAGAAGACGGCAATGCAGCGGCCCGTAATTTGCGACACGCCTTTTTCGCGGGAATCGATATCGCCTATTAGAGGACCAGGACACCGCACCATGATGCACGCGAAACACCTGAAATACGCAGCCCTGCTGATTGTCACAGGGCTCTGCGCATCGACCGCCCAAGCCGTGAAACCCGCCACCAACCGGGACACGCTCATGGAGGGACGTCGGATCTACGAGCAGGCCTGCGCTTGGTGCCACGGCATCGGCGGCGAGGGAGACGGACCTGCCGGGTGGTTCATCGGCCGTTACACCAGCCCGCGTCCTCGAAACTTTGTGAATGACGGGTATAAGCTGCGCAGCACGGCTTCAGGCGAACTTCCCACGGATCAGAACCTGTTCAGAGTCATCACACAAGGCATTCCCGGCGTCATGCCGGCCTACCGTTCACTCAACGAACGGGAACGATGGCAGGTCATTGCCTACCTCAAATCATGGAACTCCGCTTTCGAAGAAGAAACGCCCGCTCCACTCACGTTTCCCTCTGCCCCACCAGGCCCAACTGAAGCCGGCATACAACACGGCCGGCATCTCTATGTGAAACTCGACTGCCGGGTGTGCCACGGAGACAACGGAGAGGGAGACGGGCCGGAGGCCACCGCCGGGCACTTACGCGATGCAGACAACCTCCGGATCCGGGCCACAAATCTTACCGACCCGTCGGCATGGAAGAACGGGGCTTCCTCGCACGATCTCCTCCGCACCCTCATGACAGGACTGGACGGCACACCGATGCCATCTTACGCCAATGAGTTTGACGGGCAGGAGGAAGCACTGTGGGACTTGGTCTGGTACATCCAATCATTATCAGGGCAACAGGGAAGATAACCCACGGCTATGAGCACCCCCTACACCACGTCCCAACATTCGCACGCACCTTCTACCGCCTCGGGGAAGGAACAGGCTTCATGAAAGCGCTACTGATCCTTGCGACAGTGCTGTTTGCCGTGCACGACGCCTCGCTCTCGCACGCGGAACCGCCGACCGGCACGTTGGTCGGCCGGATCCTGTATGTCGGCCCGGCCATTCCTGAACAGGTGATCGAGGTCACCCGGGACACGGCCTTTTGTGGAGCGCAAACCACCCATCGAGCGGTTGCCATTCATTCCATAACACGAGGCCTCGAAGGCGCAGTCGTGAGCATCGACGGGATTGCATTGCCTGCATCTGATGCTGCAATGCCCCCACTGGTGTTGACGAATATCCACTGTGCCTTCGCTCCTCGCATTGCCGTCGGCATCGTCGGACAACAGGTGGAAATCCGCAACGACGACCCGATCATGCATAACACACATATCTCGATGGGGCCGCGCACCTTCGTAAATGTCGGATTCCCGCAAGCCGACCGGTCGGGAAACCCCTTAAGCAGCCTGGGAGCTACACGGTGAAATGCGACGCGCACAAATTCATGCAAGCGCACGTCCTCGCATTCACACACCCCTATTTCAGGGTCACAGACGAGACGGGCGCGTTTCGGATTCCCAACCTACCCGCAGGCGAACATCAGGTGACCATCTGGCATGACACGTTGGGCACAATCCACCAGTCGGTGACCATTCCCGCGCAGGGAGAAACTCAGATCACGCTCGAATATCCGAAGCATGCGGACGCCAGGAAACAATAAAGGGAATTGGCTCGGCCGCCTCTGGGCCATGTGGCAAGGCAGTCTTCGTCTCCGTCTCAGCGTTGGGATGGCGGTGATCATCACCCTTGGCATGACCCTGGTTGCAACCTACCGCCTGATCGAAATCCATCGCTCCGTCGAGGATGCAGCACAGGCCCGTGCACTGGCGGTCAGTCGCACCTTCGCCATGATGGGCGCCGCGGCAGTCCTGGACAATCTGTTCCGCATTCAAGAGGCCCTGATTCGTTATGCCCAGGACGCCGACATCGTCGGTATCGTGCTCATCGATCCTGACAATATGATCGTGGCGGCGACCGCCCCCGGCATGATTGGTCGACAGCTTGACGATCCCACATTGTCGCAAGCTCAAGCCACGGGCGCAGAAACCCTCGCCCACAACCTGCAGCCGGACGGAACGCCGACGCTGGTGGTCGTCACACCGCTGTTGAACGAACAGACTATCGCGGCCTGGGTCCGCCTGGAGTTCTCGCTCTCGGCGATGCGCCAGGAAGTGGCGCGGGAGTTTCGTCAGTTGCTCCTGTTCTCCGCCTTATTGATGGCCATGACAATTGTCGTCAGCCAGTTGGGCTTCCGACGCATGTCGGCACTGTTTCGCGACACAGCTGGAAAACTGCAGCACACACTGGAGACCCTTCATCACCCTTCGGAACAGGTACTGTCCGAAGATGAAGCGCACAACGTCTCCGACGCGAACACCGCCATCGTGTCCCACACGGGCGAACTCGAGCAGATGGTGTCGCTTGTGGAAACCACGACCACCCTCCTCACCACGCAAGCGCAACGGCTCCAATCGTTCACGCACTCATTGGAGCATGCCGTACGGGAGCGAACGGCCGAACTTCGCCAGGCCAAGGACGCAGCCGAGACGGCCAATCGGGCGAAATCCCAATTCCTCGCGAATATGAGCCACGAGATCCGCACGCCGATGAACGGCGTGTTGGGCATGGCGGAACTGTTGCTGACGACCGCACTGACGCCCAAACAGCGGTCGCTCGCGGAAACCCTTCATCGCTCCGGCACCGGGCTCCTCGACATTATCAATGAGATCCTGGATTTCTCTAAAATCGAAGCCGGAAAACTGCAACTCGAACGGATTGAGTTCGGCTTGCGGCAGACCATCGAAGATGCCGTCGACCTCCTGGCGGAATCGGCCAATCGCAAACATCTCGAACTGACCTGCTTCGTGCCGGAAGAGATACCTGATGCGGTGGTGGGTGACCCTGTACGACTCCGCCAGATTGTCTTGAATCTGGTCGGCAACGCCATCAAGTTTACGCATATCGGTGAGGTCTCAGTCTCCCTCGCACTCATCGCGCAAGAGTCCGGTAACGTGGTGCTCAAATGTGCGGTCCGCGACACCGGCGTCGGCATTTCCGAGTCCGCCCGCGTACGACTTTTTCAGGCATTCTCTCAGGCGGACGGCTCCACTACCAGGCAGTTCGGCGGCACCGGCCTCGGCCTGGCCATCGTCAAGCAACTGGCGCACTTGATGGGAGGCGAGGTGGGGGTCGACAGTGTCTCTGGTCAGGGCTCGACTTTCTGGTTCACTGCGATGCTGGGGACTACGACAGAGACAAGGATCGCGGCGGAGTCAAAGGCGGCTGCATTAAGAGGCATGCCCGTCCTGATCGTCGACGACAACCCCACGAACCGACAGATTCTCGAAGCTCACTTAACCAGCTGGGGTGCCATCGTGCACTCCGCGACTTCAGCCCATGACGCCTTGCACTACCTCGGCGAACAGAGCGCCTCTCATCCCAAGGTGGCCCTGGCGGTGCTGGATATCCATATGCCGGACATGGACGGCATCGATCTCGCCCGAGCCATCAGGAACTCCGCCGGACTGCATGACCTGCTCTTAGTGGCATTGAGCTCCGTCGGACAACCGGACCAGGATCCCCGACTCTCCCCCGATCTGTTCGATGCCTGGTTGAGGAAGCCGGTCCACCAATCGTTACTCAAGGACTGCCTGACGCGCCTCTGCTGGAAAGCCCCGGAGAATCACCCCCCGGCACTCGTTCAGCCGCAGAATCAACCCCAGACGTTCGTCGGCCATGTCCTGCTGGCGGAAGACAATCCCGTCAATCGCGAGGTGGCCTGCACCATGCTGGAGCTCCTCGGCTGTAATACCGCCGTCGCAGAAAACGGCATGGAAGCAGTGGCCGCAGTCGAACACGGTGCGTTTGATCTGATCCTCATGGATTGCCAGATGCCCGAGATGGACGGCCTAACGGCCACAGGCGTGATCCGCACACATGAGGGGAACCGAGCGCATCACCGCCACACCCCCATCGTCGCCCTCACGGCCAATGCATTGGAAGGAGACCGCCAACGCTGTCTCGCTGCGGGCATGGACGACTATCTGACGAAGCCTTTTACCTTGAATCAACTCAAGACAACCCTCCAGCGTTGGCTTCCAAGCGGGTCTGTGGCCGCCTCGACGGCGCCTCCCCAGTCACGGCCCTCGAACGACGATGCCCCCCTGGAGACACCTACCCCCGTCGCGCTCCCGCAACTCGCACCCGACGACCGCCTAGACCTGAGTGCCTGGCAGGCCATCCGTGCCCGCCAGAGACAGGGGCAGACGGACTTCTTGCTCAAAGCACTCTCACTCTATATTCCCCACGCCGAGGCACAGCTGACCCTGCTTGAGCAATACATACGAGACGGCAACGTCGAAGCCGTCACGACCATCGCCCATACTTTGAAGTCGTCTTCGGCACAACTCGGGGCACGCCGGCTCGCCGCCCTCTATGGGGAAGTGGAAGCGGCAGGACGCGCAGGCGACACCGAGGAACTCCCCGGGCTTGCCGAAGGCCTGCGTACCGAACACCACGCAGTCTGTGCCCCGATGCAGGACGAGCTTGAACGAACAGGACAGTCCGCAGCATGACGGAGCCCGCATCGTGACCATCCGCCGAATGTGGCAACAGCTGTGGCCCTTCAAGCAGGAGGGACAACGCAGATCGATCCAGGGCATGGATGACCCGGAACAGGCCATCGTGCGGCAGCAGTACGAGTCGAGTCTGCGGGAGAGCGAAGAGAAATTCCGGCGCCTCTTCGAATCGTCGCGCGACGCGATCATGATCTTGTATCCACCCCAGTGGAACTTTATTGCCTGCAACCCGGCGACAGTCGAACTGTTCGGGGCAAGGGACGAAGCGCACTTCACGTCACTCGGTCCTGGCGATGTCTCTCCCGAGTATCAGCCGGACGGAGAGCTGTCCATGGTCAAAGCTCCAACGGCCATCGAGGCCGCCATGCGCGAAGGCTTCTACCTGTTCGAATGGATGCACAAACGCGTCGGCGGGTCGAACTTTCTGGCAAGCGTCCAGTTGACCCGCATCACGCTCCAAGGCGTTGAGGGATTGCAGGCGACCGTTCGCGACATTACCGAGCAACGCCGGGCCGAAACCGAACTACGCGCCTATGCCACGTTTCAGCGAGCCATTCTGGACAATGCGGGCTACGCGATTATTTCCTGCCGGCCCGACGGCATTATTCAACTCTTCAATCCGGCGGCGGAAGCCCTGCTCGGGTACAGCGCCGACGAACTGATCGGCCGCCAACACCCAGGCATCTTTCACGTTCACGAGGAAATCGTGGAGCGGGCGAGACAACTCTCCGAACAATTCGGCACGACCATCGCCCCGGGATTCGACGTCTTCGTCGAAAAATGCCGGCGCAATTTGCCCAATGAGCATGAGTGGACGTACATTCGAAAAGACGGCACCAGGAGAACGGTTCTGCTCAATATCACGGCCCTGCGGGACACTGACGGCAAGATCACGGGCTACCTCGGCGTCGCCTCCGACATCACCCCGCTCAAACGGACCGCGCAGGAACTGCTGTTGGCAAAAGAAGCTGCGGAAGCCGCCAGCCGCACCAAGTCGCAATTCCTCGCCAACATGAGCCATGAGATCCGGACGCCGATGAACGGCGTGCTCGGCATGACCGAGCTGCTGCTGACAACTGGGCTCGACACCCGGCAACGCCACCTGACGCGGACCATTCAACAATCCGGGGAAGCGCTCCTGGCCATCATCAATGACATCCTCGACTTCTCCAAAATCGAAGCGGGCAAACTGCAGCTGGAACGACTGGACTTCGATCTTCAGGATACGGTGGACAACGCCGTGGAACTCTTTGCCACCCCGGCCCAACGCAAGGGGCTTGAGCTCACCTGCCACATGCCGAGTTCGATTCCGCGAACGCTTCGCGGCGACCCGATCAGGCTTCGGCAGGCACTACTGAACCTCATCAGCAATGCCCTGAAGTTCACCGCAACCGGAGAAATCAACGTACGCATCGACGCGGTGAGCGAGACAGACACCACCGTGACCTTGCGGTTCGCCGTGAAAGATTCCGGTGTCGGTATTCCGGCCGAGGCCCATCAGCGCATCTTCGAAGCCTTCTCACAAGCCGACGGCACGACTACCCGCCGCTTCGGTGGAACAGGACTCGGACTCACGATCGTGAAAGAACTCGTATCCCTCATGCAGGGACAGATCGGCGTAGACAGCCAGGTCGGCCAAGGCTCCACCTTCTGGTTTACCGCGGTCTTTGAGCGACAACCATCGATCGTCGAGGAGCAGCATCCGGAACATGCCCTGCTCCAACGACGGATTCTCGTCGTCGATGACACCGCCGCCAATCGGGAGATTCTGGACGATCATCTCCGCTCGTGGGGAGCGATCCCCATGCTGGCCGCATCCGCCGGCGAGGCGCTCGCGGCGCTTCGAACGGCCGCGGCGAAGCACCCGTTCGAGCTGGCTATTCTCGATTTCCAAATGCCGGATATGGACGGCATGCAACTGGCGCACGCGATCCGAGCCGACCCGCAGTTGGCCTCCGTGCGCCTATTGATGCTCACATCGGTGGGGTACGACGCCGGGGCTCCCGGAGTGCCCGCCGTCGACGGCTGGGTCACCAAACCCGTCAGGAAAACCCTGCTGCAACAGGCCATCCTTGGCCTGCTCCGGACAGGACAGCGTGCACTGATTCGCCGGCCGGAGTCCGTAGTATCTGAACCGCCGACGGCAGGCTCCCCCTCGGCGCGGCTCCTCTTAGTCGAAGACACACCGGTCAACCGGGAGGTCGCCACCGGGATGTTGGAGATCCTGGGATATTCGGTACACGCAGTTGAGAACGGGCGTCTCGCCCTTGAAGCCATCGCACGGGAACGATTTGATCTTATTTTGATGGATTGTCAGATGCCGGAAATGGACGGTTTCACCGCGACCGCCGCCATTCGGCAACAGGAGAATCGGTCGGGTGGTCATCACCGCATCCCGATCATCGCCTTAACGGCCAATGCGATGGACGGCGATCGCACCCGCTGTCTCGCCGCCGGCATGGATGATTATCTGGCCAAGCCGTTTGCCGTAGCTCAACTTGGCACTATCCTCACCCAATGGCTGACACCGGCCACGGCTGACGCTGCGGCTCCGTCCGCGCCCGCACAGGCAGCGTCAGCTGAATCGCCCCACGAGAAAGCGCAGACTGCCACGGAAGCGGAGATCGATACGACCGCCTGGGAGGCGATACGGGCGCTCCAACGCCCGGGGCGCCCCGATATTCTCGCGAAAGTCCTCACCACGTATCTAAACGATGCGCGAACGCTGGTGGAGGAGATTCGCGCCGCCGTGGAGGCCCAAGACGCAGACACCCTCGCCAAAGCGGCACATCGATTGAAGTCCAGCAGCGCGCAGCTCGGCGCCCTCGCTACCGCAGCCCACTGCAAAGAACTGGAACAACTCGGCCGCCTCGCTCGCCTCGACGATGCCGCACGCCTGATGACGCAACTCACTGAGGCCCATCAGGTTGCCTGCGCCGCCATTCTCACCGAACTCCAGCAGCGTCCTTCATCCTGACGTGTCCACGTTCCCTGCCGTCCCGACTTGCCAACCACGTTCGTCCGCGCTAGTCTTGCCCGCCATGGCCACCTATGCAATCGGTGACGTGCAAGGCTGCTACGCCTCACTCATCGCACTCACCAAGACCATTCGATTCAATCCGAACCACGATCAACTCTGGTTTGTCGGCGACCTCGTCAACCGGGGCCCAGACTCCCTCAACGTGCTGCGGTACATTCGTGGCCTCGGGTCCGCCGCTGTCACCGTCCTGGGCAATCACGACCTCTTCTTGCTCGCCGTTGCAGCCGGAATCACGCCCGTTCGCGCAAGTGATACCTTGACCCAGATCTTAGACGCACCGGATTGCGATGAACTGATGGCGTGGCTACGGCAACAACCGCTGCTCTATCGCCAAGACTCCTTCCTGATGTTGCATGCGGGGCTGCTGCCTGACTGGACGGTGGAACAGGCCGAGGGCCTGGCTTGTGAGGCCCAGACCGCGCTCGGAGGCGATCAGTGCGTCGCGACTTTGCGCGCACTCCATCCCAGCGGCCTCCTGCAATGGAGTCGCGATCTCACCGGCCCGACTCGCCTGGCCACCATCATCAAGGTGCTCACTCGCATCAGGACCTGTTCAGCAGAGGGGGCCATGGAGTCATCTTTTTCTGGGCCGCCGGAGCTGACGCCGGAAGGCTTCCATCCTTGGTTCGACATTCCCGGTCGGTGCAGCGCGTCCTCCACCGTGATCTTCGGGCACTGGGCGGCCATGGGTCTAAAGATCGCGCCGAATCTGCTGGGATTGGATAGCGGCTGCGTATACGGTCGCCTCTTGACCGCTGTGCGGTTGGAGGATCGCACAGTGTTCCAGGTGCGCTGCGAGGCCGCCGATCGCAGAGACTCAGCCGCCCGTTATGGCTGAGTGGCCGACATACAGTACCAGGGTCTTGCCCGCCTACCGCTTCCTTCCGGGCCGAACCCCTCATCCCCGCCGCCATCCACAAGGCCATGCGTTCGAACAACCAGAACCGCACCTGAGCCCGTTCGAGCCGGAACGATGGATGACCTCCGAGGACTATCTGTACGGCATTGATCTCTACAACCGGTCCTATTGGTGGGAAGCACACGAAGTGTTTGAGGGATTCTGGCACGCCTGTGGTCGCATGAGCGAGGCGGGCAATTTCTTCCAGGCGCTTATTCAATGCGCGGCCGCCAATCTCAAGCGCGAACTCGACCATGAGCCGGCCACCCGCAAGCTTGTTGCAAGCGGCCTCGCCCGTCTGCGACAGACGCCTGCCCACTATATGGGAATCAACACCGCAACGTTCGCCGAAGAGCTCACGCAATGGCTGAACGAACGCCGGCCGGCTGTCCGGATCCGGCTGGAATGGCCGGGGGCTGAGGAGGTGGTTCGAACACCGTGACGGCTGAACGCAGGCGACCCCTCGACGGAGCTAGTGGTAGCTTTCAGTATCGGAAGGAAAGGCGCCCTGCTCGACTTCATCCTTATACCGGCGGAGCGCATGGATCGCGTCAGCCTTGAGCCGGCCATAGGGCTTCACAAACTTCGGCACGAACTCATCGAAGAGGCCCAACAGATCATAGAGCACCAATACCTGTCCGTCACAATGCGGACCGGCGCCGATGCCGATCGTCGGGATGGGCAGGGCCTCGCTGACCGTTTTTGCCAATCCGGCAGGAATCGCCTCGAGCACGATGGCGGAGGCCCCGGCCGCCGCTAACGCCTGGGCATCATCGAGCAGTTGCTGTGCTCGATCGCGCCCTTTTCCCTGCACCTTGTAGCCGCCATATTGCTGAACCGATTGGGGAGTCATGCCAAGATGGCCGATCACCGGGATTCCGATCTTGGTCATCGCCGCCACGCGATCAGCCACCGCCGCGCCCCCTTCGACTTTCACCGCATGGGCCCCGACCTGCAGGAACCGCCCGGCGTTTCGAACAGCCTCCTCCCGACTGACCTGATACGAGAGAAAGGGCATGTCGCCGATCACCAAGGAACGCTGAGCCGCCTCGGCGACCAGCTTGGTGTGGTACAGCATCTCATCCATGGTCACCGAAAGCGTGTTGGACTTACCCTGCACCACGATGCCCAGCGAGTCGCCCACCAGAATCACATCCAGACCGGCCTGTTCGACGATCCGTGCGAACAGCGCATCATAGGCCGTCACGACCACGATCTTCCGTCCGTCACGCTTGCACTTCTGCAAGTCCGGGACCGTCATTATCCGAGCTCGGCTTTCGTCAGGATTTCCGGCAACCGCTCCGTCGATTTGATCGCCATGATGTGGACGCCGTCACAATACGGCCGGACCGCCTTGATCGTCCGGACCGCGATCTCCACGCCTGCGTCCAGGGCCCGCTTATCGCCGGCCGCGCGCATCTCGTCGATCATGTCCTGAGGGACGCAGACGCCGGGGATATTGGCGTTCATGAATTCGGCCATCTTGGCATTGCGCAATAAAAGAATCCCGGCGAGGACCTTGACCTTGAACGGGCGAACCGCCTCCATGAATTTCTTGAACTGCTCCGGTTGGTAGATCGCCTGGGTCTGGAAAAACTCGGCGCCGGCCCGCACCTTGACCTCGAACTTCACCAGCATGGGCCCGAGGGGATCCGCCTCCGGAGTGACGGCGCCGCCGATCGTGAAGGCGGTGGACCCGTCAAGCTTGTTGCCCGCGTAGTCCTTGCCGTTGTTCAGCCCCGTCACCAGTTGCATGACCTGGACTGAGTCGAGGTCGTAGACCGGTTTCGCATCCTTGTGATCGCCGACCGTCGGGTAGTCTCCGGTCAGACAGAGGATGTTGCGAATGCCGAGGATATGGGCCCCCATGAGATCGGACTGCATCGCGATGCGGTTGCGGTCTCGACAGGTCAACTGCATGACCGGATCATGGCCCAGTTCATACAGGACCCGGCACACCGGCAGCGACCCGGCCCGAACGATCGCCGCGGTATTGTCCGTCACGTTAACCCCGTGCACCCGGCCGACCAGCGATTTGGCGCTGTCGACCACATGGGTGAGATTCGTACCCTTCGGTGGGTTATATTCCACCGTCACGGCAAACTGCCCCTGCGCCAGCACGTCTCGTAATCGCCTCGGCTCCCGACTCATGTCGATTTCCCCTGCATACGTTTCGTCTCCCTATCGTTCCGGCCCTATCCCTCCCCCCACCTCACTCGAAATAGGGCGGACGGGACATCCCGACTGCGCGCATCGACCGAGCACATTCTGATCGTGCGCGGTCTGCGAGCAACGGGGTCGTCTCGATCGGCCCTATTTCATCCCTGCCATTCTCTTAGCAGATTCAACGGTATTGTCGAGCAACATCGCAATCGTCATCGGCCCGACGCCGCCCGGCACCGGGCTGATCCACCCGGCCTTGTGGCTGACCGGCTCGAAATCCACGTCGCCGCAAAGCTTCCCGTCCGGCCCCTTGTTGGTCCCCACGTCGATGACCACCGCCCCCTCTCGCACCATATCCGCCGTCACGAACTTTGCCTTTCCGATCGCGACCAACAGGAGATCGGCCTCGCGGCAAACCGCCGCAAGATCTTTCGTTTTCGAATGGCAGATCGTGACCGTGGCATTCCGCTGGAGCAACATCAACGCCAACGGTTTGCCCACGATATTGCTGCGCCCGACGACCACGGCACGCTTCCCTTCGATGGAAACACCGGCCGATTCGATCATCTTGATGACCCCCTTCGGCGTACAGGCTTCGAAGACCGGATTGCCTTCGACCAACCGGCCGAAATTGTAGGGGTGAAACCCGTCGGCATCCTTGTTGGGCGAGACCGCCTCCAGCACGACACGACTCTCGATGTGCTTGGGCAACGGCAGCTGAACCAAGATCCCGTGAATTTTCGGATCGGCGTTTTTCTTTTCGATCAACGCCAGCAACTCGGCCTGCGAGGTACTGGCCGGCAGCTTGTGATCGTCGACATAAATCCCCGCTAATTCGCAGGCTTTTTGTTTATTTTTAACGTAGACGTGCGACGCAGGATCGTCCCCCACCAAAATGGTCGCCAGTCCGGGCTTGACTCCTGTTTTGGCCAGCACCGCAGCCGACTCCACAGCCAGCCGTTCTCGGACCTGCTGTGCCAACGCTTTCCCATCGATAATCCGTGCAACCACAATATCCTCCCTGGCCTGAATGACAGCAAAAAGTGTGGGCACCATAGCAGGCAATTTTTCATCAAGTCAACGCTGGTGAAGGCGAGGTGACCGTCGTCCAACCGATGGAGAAACCAGCACTCGCCGGCGAGTCGTCGATACACCTTGCGCAACAGGTTCCCGCCCCGCCACTGCGTTTCCCTCGCTTCCTTGACAGTCTTCCAGACCCTTGGCTACGATGCAGCAACAGTATCGTCTGTCCGACACCTTCGTTAATGAGATCCACCACCATGCGCCACCGTGTTTCGTCTCGGCCGTTCCGCCGCCGTCTCGGTCTGGCCCTCGCTTGGACAACAGGTGCACTCCTGACCGGTTCGGGGGCCTGGGCTCTGCAAGTGAGCGGATTGGAATCGCCGCACAGCTTCCTGGCCGATCCCGCGTCCCGGTCGTATTTTATTTCCAATATCAATGGTGAGCCGGACGCCCGCGACAACAACGGCTTCATCACCAAACTCAGCGACGATGGGCGCATCACCGCCTTTAAATTCATCGAGGGTGGCCAGGGAGACGTGACCCTCCATGCCCCGAAAGGCATGGCCGTTGTGGATCAAGTCTTGTACGTCACGGACTTGGATTCCCTGCGGGCCTTCGACAAGACGAGCGGCAAACCACTCGCAACCTTAGCACTTCCTCGCCCGACCGATGGGAAGCTCACCCAGTCGCTGGTCGGCATCGCCCCCGACGGCCACGGCCATCTCTACCTGGCCGACCAGGGTGGCAATGCGATTTACCGGGTTGACCTGACACCGACGCCGACCCTCACGCTATACCTGTCAGGAGCTCACTTGGCGGGGCCCTCGGGCGTCGCCGTGAATCCCAAAACCGGCCATCTGGCTGTCGTCAGTTATGACACGGGTAAGATCTTCGACATCACGCCTGAAGGCACCCTCAGCGAACTCGCCTCGAACGGATTTTTTACTGGGCGGTTCCAAAATTTGAGCGGCGTGGATTTCGACCGATGGGGTAGCATGTACGTCGCCGACGTCACGAAGGGAAAGATCTGGCGGATGCTGCCGAACCACAAGTTTCAAGTGATCGCGGAGTATCTCCCTGGCCCCTCGGATATCGGCATCGACCGCGTGAATCACTTGATTCTCGTGCCCTATCAGGACTCGAACGCGGCCGAAGTCAACGGCCTCGAATCTCCCACCGCGGCGACAGGCGACCGCACCAAGCGCACGCTGGCAGACTACGGGTTCGTCGAGCCGAAAAAATCCGAGAAGGAAGGATCGTCACGCAAATGAGCCGATGTGTGTATTGCAACCAGCGTAAGGGGAAACGCTCCTGTCCAGCTCTGACGGGCCTGATCTGCAGCCAATGTTGCGGGGAGCATCGCCTCACACGCATCACGTGCCCGCCCGACTGCGACTACCTGGATACCGGAAGCGATTATCAGCAAAAGCGTTTGGGAGAACAGTTTGCCCCGGTCCGGCGTGAACTCTACCGTCAACTCAGCGTGGCGGGAGGCGAGAAGGCTGCGGCCCTGTTCAATTTGATCGAAGTGGTCACCTTCGGCTACTTCCACGACCGTCGCGACGGACAGGACGCGGAAGTGTTCGCCGCCATCCAGGCCCTGCGCCGCACCTTAAGCCCGCTCCATGTCCCGTCCGCCCCCATGCCGGTATTTGCCGAGCGCCTCAAGAAGGAATACGACACCTTTGTAAAACAGCAACCACAACAGATCGTCGACGCCGGATCGGCCCCAGAAATTCTTGATCGCGCACTGGCTCTACTGACCGAATTTTCCGGCCAGGACTTTCAGTCGCGCCGGTTTCTGAACGGGATGATCGGCTACGTCAAAACTTTCCACCCCGAGATTGCCGAACATCTGACCAAACAACACGAGGCGGGCCGGATTGTGCTCCCCGGACAGTTGACCCCGCCGCCGCCGGAGCCCTCCCATGTCCATGGTCCCGAGTGCCACCACCATCACCACTAGCCACCACAGCCGCAACCGGGATACAGCCACAACCCAGACCACCGCCACACGATCACTGACGTTCGCCCACAACATCCTCGTTCCTCCCCTTTAGTTGCCCGTCGATTCTGCCGATACAATTGAGCCACATTCTGCACCCAGGACAGGATGCGGGCGGGGTCTTACTTCATAACTTATTGAAACCTATGCGCACATTCCTCACCGATCTGCTCTCAGCTGCTCTGCGGGGCACACAGCGCCGACGGAACGGTAGGAACGAGCCCCCGAGCTACTTCAGGCGTGAACCCCATCGATTAGCACCGGCACGGATCTGCGTTGCTCGACGGCAGGACTGCACGACAAGGAAAGCGCCTCATCGGCCACTGACGCGAAGGGTGGGCCAGCCACAATGGGCCGTCACCACGCATCCTCGCCCACGAACCACACCCCCTGGGGGGAAAGCATTGCCGGCCAGCCATCGTTAATGAGGAGGACCTTCCATGCAAGTCACCACCACCCGCATACGAGCCGATCAGTCCTGGTCCCTGAAAGAGCTGTCTCAACTCGATTCCGACGCCACCCTCCTGCTGCTGTTCGGCACACCCGGCCTGATCGACAAACCGGAACACCTCCGTCAAGTGCTCGACGCCTACCCTCGAAGTTCCGTGTTGGGCTGCTCTACCGCCGGGGAAATTCATGGGTGTGAGATTTCGGATCAAAGCCTGGTCGTGGCAGCCGTCCGCTTCGATCACACCACACTCCGTACCGCCCACGCAGCCGTACACAGTCCCACGGACTCCTACGCGGCCGGATGCGCCATCGCTGGGCAACTCACACAGTCGACGCTTCGAGGCGTGCTCGTGCTCTCAGACGGCTTGAATGTCAACGGCAGCGAACTCGTGAAGGGCCTCAACGATACGCTGGGAGGGGACGTCGTGGTCACTGGCGGTCTGGCCGGAGACGGAACCGACTTTAAGCGGACCTGGGTCATTAAAGATCGTACGCCGATCGGCGGGTATGTCACGGCGATCGGTTTCTATGGCGACCACGTCAAGCTCGGACACGGCTCCAAGGGCGGATGGGACAAGTTCGGGCCGGAGCGGCTGGTGACACAATCCAAGGGGAATGTGCTGTACGAGTTGGATGGGCGTCCTGCACTGCAGTTGTACAAAGAATACCTGGGCGATCGTGCCGCCGGCCTCCCGGCGACAGGCCTGCTCTTTCCCCTCGCGATTCGAACGTCGACATCCGACAGCAAGGTGCTGGTACGAACCATCCTGGCTGTCGACGAGGCCGCACAGTCGATGACGTTCGCAGGCGATATCCCGGAAGGCGTGCTGGCGCAGTTGATGCGCGCGAACTTCGACCGATTAGTTCAAGGGGCCTCCGAAGCGGCCACCCTTGCCGTCAACAAGCAGGACGACGCAGCCACACCGTCTCCGACCCTCTCCATCGCCATCAGTTGCGTCGGGCGCCGGTTGGTCCTCGGAGAACGGACCGAGGAAGAGATCGAAGCCACCTTGGACATCCTACCCAAAGGCAGCAGCCAGGTCGGGTTCTACTCCTACGGCGAAATTTCGCCGTATGCCAGCGGAGCCTGCGATCTCCACAATCAAACCATGACGTTGACCACCATCTCCGAAGACTAAGGCCGATGCATCCGCTGCTGACACGGCAACTGAAGCGACTGGGGCTGGACAACACCTCGGCCCCTCCGGCCCCCGAGATCTGGCAACAGCTGCTCGAACGGGTGAGCCGAAGCTATCTGGAGTCCGACCAGGGACGCGAACTCCTTGAACGCTCCATCGCGCTCTCCGCTTCGGAAATGCAGGCGTTGAACGAACAGCTTCGTCGCACCTCCGAGAGCCGGCTCACCGAAGAACGGGATAAACTTCAAACCGTGCTACGGTCGATGGGCGACGGTCTCTGCGTCGTAGACGGCAACTGGGACATCGTGTTGCTCAATCCCGAGGCCGAACGACTCTGGGGGCTCGGCGAACAGGAAGTGGTTGGTCGACGGCTTCAGGACATCATTTCATTGTCTGCCGCCGCGGACTCCCACAAGACACTGCTCCCACAGACTCTGCAGAGCGCGCCGATGCAGGAACAATCTTTTCGGACCGACGACGGAGTGCTGACCTCGATTACCGGTCGGTCGTTTCCCGTCTCTTGCGTGTTAGCACCCATCGTGCGAGACGATCACCCGGTTGGCGCCGTCCTGGTCTTTCGTGACATCACCGAACGCAAACACATTGAGAACCGTCGCCGCGACACCGAAGACCTGCTCCGGCAACAACAAATTGCGCTGCTCGGGTTGACAAGCAACAGCGTCATCCAAAGTGGCGTGCTTGAGCCCGCCCTACGCGAGATCACCCGCGTTTCGGCCACCACCCTACACGTGCGCCGGTGCAGCATCTGGTTGTTAGGCGAGGACCATGCCGCCCTGCAATGTAAAACGCTCTATGATGCCGGGGCCGAGACCTATTCCTCAGGAACGGAACTCCTCGCACACGATTTCCCAAGCTATTTCCGTGAACTCCTCTCCGAGCGCGTCATCGATGCCGCCGATGCACAACACGATCCACGCACCTCCGAATTCACTGCGAGCTACCTGGCGCCACTCGGGATTACAGCGATGCTGGACATCCCGATCCGCTTCAAAGGCAAACTGGTCGGGGTACTGTGCCACGAACATGTCGGCTCCATCCGCCCCTGGATGCTGGAAGAGCAGCAGTTCGGTCATGCGATTGCCTCGCTCGTCTCGCTGGCGCTCGAAGCCGTCGAGCGCCTCCATGCCGAAGGCGCGCTACGCAAGAGTGAGGGCCGAACCAGACTGATCATCGACACCGCGCTGAGCGCGGTGATCAACATGGATGACCAGGGCCGCATCACGGCCTGGAATACACAGGCCGAGCAGACCTTCGGATGGACCAGCCAGGAAGCCATCGGCCGCTCCCTGGCGGACACCATCATCCCCCCCACACACCGTGAGGCCCACCAACGGGGGCTCGACCATTTTCTCAAGACCGGCGAAGGCCCGATCCTCAACAAACGGGTTGAAGTCACCGCCTTGCGCCGCGACGGCACGGAGTTTCCGATCGAATTGTCACTCACCCCGCTCCGGCTGGAAAATGCGTACACCTTTACGGCCTTCGTGGTGGATATCTCGGAGCGCAAGCAAGCAGAAGAAGCGTTGCGGACCAGCGAAGCCCGTCTGATGATGACGGTCCAGGGCTCGCACATTGGAATTTGGGACTGGAACCTCACCACTGGCGCCATCTATTTTTCCACGCAATGGAAGCACCAACTCGGCCACGACGACACCACACTCCCCAACGCGTTCGATGAATGGCGTCTGCGCATTCATTCTGATGACCAGCCGTTTGTCCATAAAACCATCCAATCCTGCCTCGATGGCGAATGCTCGCACTTCGAAATCGAGCACCGCCTGCGACATCGGGACGGCAGCTACCGGTGGATTCTCTCCCGCGGTAGCCTGATCCGGGACGTGTATGGCGTGGCGGCGCGCATGGTCGGCATCCACATCGATACCACCGACCGAAAGCGCAGCGAGGAGGAACTCCGCGCGGCCAAGGAAGCGGCCGAAGCGGCCAGCAAGGCCAAGAGCGAGTTCCTGGCGAACATGAGTCATGAAATCCGCACCCCCATGAACGGCGTCCTGGGCACGACCGAACTTCTGCTCAACAGCGCGTTGACGGACAAACAGCGCCATCTGGCGTCGACGGTGCACCGGTCGGGACGCACGCTGCTGGCGATCATCAATGACATCCTGGACTTTTCAAAAATAGAGGCCGGCAAACTCGACCTGGAATGTGTCGCCTTTGATCTTGTGCAAGTACTCGAAGAATCGCTCGAATTGTTCATGGAAGCCGGCCGTCGCAAGAAGCTGCAGCTCACCCAGCAGATCGACGACAAGGTGCCGCACTACCTGAAAGGCGACCCCGTGCGGTTTCGTCAGATCCTCATGAATCTCCTGAGCAACGCCATCAAATTCACGGAGAACGGCGGCATCACACTCGTTGCTGAATTCGTGAGTGGGACCACCACCCATGCACAACTGCGATTTGCGGTCACCGATACGGGGATCGGGATTCCGGCTGCGGCAAAGCTGCGCATCTTCGAAGCCTTTTCCCAGGCAGACGGGTCCACTACCCGGCGATACGGGGGGACCGGACTCGGCCTCTCCATCGCGAAACAGCTGGTCGGACTCATGGGCGGATCGATTACGGTAGACAGTGAGCCCGGGCGCGGCTCCACATTCGCATTTACCGCGCAATTCGAATTGCAACCCCTCGGCTCCGAATCGGCCACACCTCTCGCACGATATGCACCGGTTCCCACCCCCTCTCTCGCACCCAACCCTGCCGGGCACCCGACTCATCCACTTCCCTCCCCGCCTGAACCGGCCGCCCACGTACAGCAACAATCGGCGGGGCGCATACTTCTGGCAGAAGACAGTCCTGTGAACCGGGAAGTGGCCGTCGGCATGCTCGAACAATTGGGGTACCTGGTTGAGGTTGCGGAGAACGGCCGGCAGGCGCTCCTGGCGACGGCAGAGAGTCGTTTTGACCTGGTACTGATGGATTGTCAGATGCCAGAAATGGACGGACTCGCCGCGACCGCAGAGATTCGCCGACGTGACAGCGGGTCGGAACGAGGCAGACTGCCCATCGTGGCATTGACGGCCAACGCCATGCAGGGCGATCGCGAACGATGCCTGGCGGCCGGCATGGATGATTACCTGACCAAACCCTATACGCAACTGCAGCTACGCGAAACCGTCCACAAGTGGCTGAGCAAGAAGGCGCCCCTTGTTTCCGCACCTGTGCTCATCAACCAGACGACTGCCGATTCCCGGGACTCCACGCCGGGAACGTACTCTGTCTCCGAGTCTGCCGCCGAAGCTCAGACACCAGCCATCGACCTCAACGCCCTCGACGCCATTCGCGCCTTGCAACGACCCAACCGCCCGAACGTGCTGGCATCGGTGCTTCGGAAATACCTCGACAATTCCAGAGACAGCGTCGACGCGCTGCGCGATGCCCTCCGAGCCAACGACCCCGCAGGGTTGCAAGCCATCGCCCATCGACTCAAATCGAGCAGTGCCCAGCTCGGGGCGCTTGGCCTCGCTGCCCGTTGCAAGGATTTGGAACTCATGGGCGCCAGCAAGAATCTCATCGACGCCGATCGCATTCTTGCGGAATTGCAATCTGAATATGCCGCTGCCTGTACCGTCTTTCGCAATGAGATCGCCAAGGAGAAACAAGCATGAATCCCCTCTTATCCGGCCGATCCCCCTATGCCCTGGTCACGGATGACGACATCATCATCCGGATGTTCGCCCGCGAAGCCCTGGAGCAAGTGGGATGGGAGGTGGAGGAGGCGGAGAACGGGCGTGACGCCTGCCTTGCATTCGAAAACGTACACCGGATGTGGTGCTGCTCGACGTAATGATGCCTGAAATGGACGGATTTGCTACCTGTGCCGCCCTGCGCCGACTACCGGGCGGTGAACACACTCCCATCCTGATCATGACCGGACTGGACGACTTCGAGTCCATCACGAAAGCCTACGATGCCGGCGCAACGGATTTTATCGTGAAGCCGTTGAACGCGATGCTCCTGACTCACCGCATCCGCTATATGGTGCGCGCCAATCAGGTCCTGCAAGAGCTCCGAGCCAGCCAAGCCTCGCTGACGCAAGCGCGGGATGCGGCGATCGAAGGCGCCAGGCTCAAATCTGAATTCCTGGCGACCATGAGTCATGAAATCCGCACCCCCATGAATGGCGTACTGGGCATGACCGATTGGCTGTTGGAGACAGATCTGACACCCGAACAACTGGATTGCGCCCAAACAATACGGACCTCGGGGGATGCCCTGATGGTCATCATCAATGACATTCTAGATTTCTCGAAAATTGAATCCGGAAAGCTATCGCTTGAGTTGCTGGCTTTTGAACTCTCGACGTTCCTCGGTCGTATCATGGCGTTGTTCGCAGAGCGGGCGCAGCGTAAAGGGCTCCTCCTCAACTCATACATTGCCGACGATGTCCCCCCTGTGCTATGCGGAGATCCAACCCGTCTGCAACAGGTCCTCAGCAATTTACTGGCGAACGCGATCAAATTCAGTGAGCGTGGGACCGTTACCGTACATGTAGACCTTGATCAGCGCCCCCCCGAGCAGCGCCTTGAATTTCCAGCCCCCAAGGACAACGAATCGACAGGGGATCAGCCGCACGTCACCCATCTCCGGTTTTCCGTCGTCGATAACGGGATCGGCATTGAGCCCGGCGCGTTCAGTAAATTGTTTCAGCCTTTTGTGCAAGCCGACGGCTCGACCACCAGAAAGTACGGAGGCACAGGCTTGGGATTGGCCATTTGCAAGCAGCTCGTTGAACTGATGGGAGGACACATTGGCGCAGAGAGCGAGCCTGGCGTCGGCTCGGTGTTTCGGTTTACCGTCCCCCTCCAACTCCCCCAAGCCGAAATGGAGGGAAAGAAACAAGCTGCGTGACCCGGTTTCCATCGCCACCAGCCCCTACCGATTTTCTTACATTTAATCCATCCCCTATTGGTGTATCCAGCTGGATACAGTCTATCGGATTTCTCGATACAGTCTTCCGATTCCCTTCCCCATTGATCTCATATCATTTTGATATATATATGAAACTATAATGGCTCACTCTTTGCTTTACTTCGTCGCGTACTCATAGTATACAAAGTAGGTCGAAAGGGGCAGTTACTGGGCACCTCCTCTCCACCGTCAACGCCGCAACCATCCCTTAGGGCCTTGTAGGCGAAACCCTACACATAAGGAACGATCCCTTGCATTGCCTCACATTCGACATTGAAGAACATTTTCAGGTCTCGCGATTTGATTCCCCGATCCGTCGGCGACACTGGGGGGCATTCGAAAGCCGAGTCACTGCTAACACCTGCAAGGTGTTGGAGCTGCTCGCCAGGTATCAAACCAGAGCTACTTTTTTCGTCTTAGGGTGGGTAGCGGAGCGGCACCCTGGGCTGATTAAGCAAATTGCCGAGTGTGGGCATGAGATTGCGTCTCACGGCTACGGTCACGAATTAGTCACGGCTCAAACACCGGAACTGTTTCGAGCCGACGTCAGAAAATCCAAGCGGCTCCTTGAGGACCTCACAGGAGCACCCATTCAAGGCTACCGAGCCCCAGGGTTTACGATCACCCGCGAGACGCCATGGGCTCTTCCGATCCTCGCGGAAGAAGGGTACACCTATGACTCCAGCCTCGTTCCCATCCGGCACGAGCACTGCGGGCTGCCCGGCTCAGATCCTTGGCATCATGTGAGGCAGACCTCCTCCGGCCCCATTTGGGAAGTTCCTCCTTCTACGGTCAATCTCGGCGGGGTGCGAATTCCGATTGCGGGTGGAAGCTATTTCCGTCTACTTCCCTTCGCTGCGCTGTGTGGCCTGATGCGCCGCATTGAGCTCAATGGCCATCCGTTAGTGATGTATTTTCACCCGTGGGAACTTGACCCTCAGCAACCGCGAATGGAAGGGCCGTTTTTCTCGCAACTGGCTCACTACCTGAACCTGGACAAGATGGAACCTCGAATCACCACCCTTCTCAACACCTTCCGCTTCGGACCTATCTCCGAGCAGATCGACCTCTCCCCGATTCTCCCCATCGAGCAAACAGTGTTTCCGGCCATTCCCCCGGCGGAGATTGCTCAGGACGTGGCTTGATCCTCTCCTCCCAAGAACCATAAATTGACACTCAATTGATTAGAGAAGCCGTCACTGACTGGCTCTGTGTCAAACTAGGGATTGCACTGACTGAACAGTTTCAGTACGTTATGCTCTGCCCTGCAACAGGACCCGCGCGTGGGGTGAAGGAGACTTATGACGGACGAGGCGCAAGCTCATCATCGACGACATCGATTCCTCACCGCCGGCTTGGCCGTGGCATCTCTGGCGCTTCTACTGTCTCCGGTGCCTGGCTTGAGTCAGACAGTCGAGGATACCGTCCAGTTCATCAGCGACATGGCCAATACACACGGCTTTGTCCGCGCGCTGAGTTGTCGAAATCCCAAGGCAGGAAAACCAACGAAAATCACCGAGATCTACAGTGTGATCCCCACAGGCACCAAGCTCGGCACCGTCGAACTCAATCATGGGCATGACGAGGTTAATACCGGGTATACCCACTTCGACCTGCATGATATCGAATCGATCGAGTATCAAGGGCAAGATACTCGGGACAACAACCTGGTGCTATACGGCGTCCGCCTCACCTGCACCAGTATCAGCCCCTGCATCATGAAGACCAGCTTCTGCACCGGCGCGGTGCCTTCGCTCGAAGGGCAGTTCGCAGAGGATACGGTCCTGTTTCGTTCGGCATCCCACGCGGAACGCATGACCAAGGCTCTCGCACACCTGCTCGGCTTAGTACACGCACAGCGGCAGAACCAGCCATTCTAGCAGTATGGTCCTCGACGTACATGAGCCGACCGTTCCTTGAACGGTCGGCTCACTCCGGCTGATGCTCCTTCATTCGAGAATCGTCACCGTCATCTCCACCCTGTCGATTGGATTATCACAGGGCCCCTTATCTGGAGGGTTCGGTGGACCAGCTTGGCACATAACTCTGGGTAAGGCGACAATCTTGTCCGCAACCCCGATCCCTTTGACGACTTCCCCGAAGATCGTATATTTCCGATCCAAGAAGCGCGAGTCCTCCACAACAACGAAAAACTGGGACCCCGCGCTATCCGGATCCTGCGCACGCGCCATCGACACCACACCCCGCTTGTGCGGCAGGTCGCTGAATTCGGCCTTGACGTTGTGACCGGGACCACCTTGCCCATAGCTGCCCTTTTTGAGGGAATCCTTGGTATTCGGATCCCCACCCTGGATCATAAACCCCGGGATCACTCGATGAAAAATCGTGCCGTTATAGAACCCGCTCTTGGCCAGCTTGATGAAGTTCTCCACATGCTTTGGCGCCACCTCAGGCATGAATTTAATCTCGATGTCGCCAAACTTCGTCTTGATCACCGCGCGCGCGTTGCTCGCATTCGTCACCTCGCTTCCCGAAGGGGGAGCTGTGTCGGCTGCCATGCCGATCTCGGCTATACCGACGGCCATCGCCACACCCAGGAATCCCGCAAGTCCCACGCGACTCCACCAATGTCCCTGTGCCATCATGCCTCCTTCCTGTCGATTCACATCCAGCGGCGCTACACGGTTAACTGTGTCAGCGCTTCCTTCGCGGCCATCTGTTCCGCCTCTTTCTTGCTGTGTCCGCACCCAATGCCTCGCATCACACCCAAAATCGTTAACTCGACCTCAAACACCTTTTCATGATCGGGGCCCGATTCCCGTACGGTCGCGTACTGAGGCAAACTCTCAAAGCGCTTTTGACACAGTTCCTGCAATTGCGTTTTGTAATCTTCCATCCCCGGACGAGCCTGCTCTGCTCGCGCAGCCAGCAACTCCTCCTCCAGGACCCGTAAGGTGAACGCTCGACTCGCCTCAAGTCCCCCATCGAGATACACCGCCGCAATCAACGCTTCCAGCGCGTCGGCCAACAGGGAATGCTTCTCGCGCCCCTTCGACAATTCCTCGCCTTTGCCCAAACGCAAGAGCCGCCCGAGCTTCATCCGTCGAGCAGCCCTCGCCAACGAGGCTTCGCTGACGAGATGCGCTTTCAGCTTGGACAGTCCGCCTTCGTTACTGCCCGGGAACTCCGCGGCGAGATATTCGCTCATGACCAGCGACAAGACCGCATCCCCGAGAAACTCGAGGCGCTCATTCTGAGTGCGGGCCTTGGTGCGCCGCTCGTTGGAGTAGGACTTATGGGTCAGCGCTTCTTCCAGGAGGCGAGGTTGATGGAACCGGTAGCCCAACAGGCGTTGGACCGCCTCAATTGACGTTGCGGGTGTCATACCACCAGACTCACACCCTGGAAGGATTACTGATCACATCTGCGAAAGATCAGGCAGGCATTGACCCCGCCGAAACCAAACGAATTTGAAAGGGCCACCTGAATCTTGGCAGGACGCGCCTGATTAGGCACGTAATCCAGATCGCAGGCGGGATCGGGATAATCCAGGTTGATGGTAGGGGGTAGGATGCCATGATGTAATGCAAGGATGCTGAACACGGCCTCAATCCCACCAGCCGCACCGAGCAAATGCCCTGTCATGGACTTCGTAGAGCTGACGGGAATGCGGTAGGCCTGCTCTCCGAACACATGCTTGATCGCCTTCGTTTCAATGGCATCCGCCATCGTCGAGGTGCCATGCGCATTGATGTACCCGATGTCGGTTTTTGTGACCCCGGCGTTCTTCAGCGCCATCTCCATACAACGCACGGCGCCTTCGCCCTCTTCCGGCGGCGCGGTGATGTGGTAGGCGTCGCTGTTCATCGCATAGCCGATCAGCTCGGCGTAGATGTGTACTCCGCGCGCGCGGGCGTGCTCCAATTCTTCGAGAACAACCACCCCGGCGCCTTCGCCCAAGACGAAGCCGTCACGGTCTTTATCGAAAGGCCGGCTGGCTTTGGTAGGGTCGCTGTTTCTGAAGGACAGCGCTTTGGCCGAAGCAAATCCTGCAACACCCAACGGGGTAATCGCCGCCTCCGCACCGCCGGCAATCATCACATCGGCGTCGTTCCGTTGAATGAGCCGATACGCATCCCCGATGCAGTGATTGCCCGTCGCACAGGCCGTCACCGCACAGGAATTCGGCCCTTTGGCGCCAACCCGTATCGCCACCTGCCCTGAGGCCAGGTTGATGATGGTCATCGGAATGAAAAACGGTGACACCCGTCCGGGCCCCTTCTCCCTCAGCACGTCGTGGTAATGCTCGATGGAGCCCAACCCACCGATCCCCGACCCGATATACACACCGACTCTCGTCGCCTCTTCCGGCGACACCCTGAGATTCGCGTCGTCCACCGCAAGCTGGCTGGCGCCCACCGCATAGTGGATGAAGGTGTCCATCTTCTTGATTTCTTTTTTCTCGATGAACCGGGCCGGATCGAAATCTTTGACCTCGCCGGCGATTTGCGCATCGTACCCGGTGGGATCGAATCGCGTGATTCGTCCGATGCCCGACTCCCCGGCGCATAACGCTTTCCAGGTCTTGTCTACTCCGGTGCCCAAGGGAGTCACCAGTCCGAGACCGGTTATCACGACGCGTCTGACGGATTGATCCTGCATAGGTACTGTCTGCTAGGCCTTCTCTTTAATGTAATCCAGCGCTTTACCGACCGTGAGAATTTTTTCCGCATCCTCATCGGGGATCTCGATTTCAAACTCCTCCTCAAGCGCCATCACCAGCTCAACCGTGTCGAGCGAATCCGCGCCCAAGTCTTCGACGAAGTGCGCTTCCGGCGTCACCTCTTCTTCTTCAACCCCCAACTGTTCCGCAATAATCTTCTTCACCCGTTCATCTACTGTTGCCATGGACTTGCCCACCTCCTTCCCCAATCGCACGTTGCTGCCCCATTCCTCGCCGAGACCTCGTGAACCGACTCCTATCGATCCACGGCCCCGACCCAACATCCTTATACCATGAGCATGCCGCCGTTCACGTGCAACACCTGCCCCGTGATGTACGACGCGGCATCAGACACCAGAAATCGCACTGCCGCGGCAATATCGGAGGGAAGCCCCAACCGTCCCAATGGAATCTGCTTCTGCAAAGCCTCCTTGACCTCCAGCGGCAATCCCTGTGTCATTGCCGTGTCGATAAAGCCGGGAGCCACCGCGTTGACCGTGACTGCACGACTCGCATATTCGCGCGCCACAGTTTTGGTAAACCCCATCACCGCCGCTTTGGAAGCCGAGTAGTTCGCCTGGCCCACATTACCCATCGCCCCGACGATCGACGCAATGTTCACGATACGCCCAAACCGCTGCTTCGTCATCGGGAGCAGTACGGCCTTCGTGCAGTGGAAGGTCCCGTTCAAATTGACTTGTAGGACTAGATTCCAATCCTCTTCCTTCATCCGCAGCAACAACCCGTCACGCGTAATGCCGGCGTTGTTCACCAGGATGTCGATCCGTCCCCACGCTTTCATGACCTGATCGGCCATGGCCTTGGCATCGTTCCAATCGGCCACATTGACTTTTACACTCAGCGCCCGCCGTCCCAATTTTTCAATCGCCGCCACAGCCTCTTGCGAGCGCGTGGGATCAAGATCCGCCACGACAATGTCGGCGCCATCCTCCGCCAAGCCTTCGGCAATGGCGCGTCCGATTCCCTGCGCTCCACCCGTCACGATCGCGACTTTTCCCTGTAATGACATCGGCCTCTTCTCCGCAGTCTCTAGTCTTACTGCTTCACACCCAACGTGATCAGCGCGGCATCCAATGATTTCGGATCATGGACGTTCGCCGTCACAGCGCCCGGAAGAATCCGCTTCACCAATCCGGTGAGGACGGTCCCCGGCCCGATTTCCACAAAGGTGGTGACGCCTAATTCGACCATCTTCTGCACCGATTCTTCCCATCGTACGGACGACGGGAGTTGTCGAACTAACGATGTCCGAATGTCCTCGGCTCGTTGCAACGCCACCGCTTCAGCATTATTCATCAACGGCACCCGCAGGTCGTGCCAGACAACCCTACCAAATTCCGCAGCCAAGCGGCTTGCGGCGCCCTGCATCAGCGGGGTATGCACCGGCACACTCACTGGGAGCGGAATAGCTTTTTTGCATCCCTTACTCTTGGCGATTGCAATGGCCCGTTCAACCGCGGCCTTGTCCCCGGCAATCACTACTTGTCCGGGAGAATTGTAATTCGCCGCGGCGACAACTCCCAGAGAAGCAGCCTCCTGACACGCAGCCTTGACGACCTCTGCCGACAAGCCCAACAGCGCCGCGACCAAGCCCGTACCTGGCGGCACAGCCTCGGACATATAGCGACCCCGTTTCTGCACCAGCGCGACTGCGTCATGGAACGATACCCCCCCCGCGGCATACAAGGCCGAATACTCGCCCAAACTATGTCCCGCAACCACCAACGGTACCAGCCCCGCGGGCTCCATGGCTTTCAACGCCGCCGCACTGCTCACAAACAACGCGGGCTGAGTATGTTCCGTCAAATTCAACCGTTCAGCCGGCCCCTCAAAACACAGTTGCGCAATATCGTACCCCAGGATAGAAGACGCTTCGTCGTACAGGGCCCTTATCGTTGGGGACGCATCGTAGAATCCGCGCCCCATGCCCACCGACTGCGACCCCTGTCCGGGGAACAAAAATCCGATTCCTGAAACTGTCATAGCCGCGTAAGGTATCGTAGAAACCACGTTCAATGTCAACGGGAAAAAGCTGAACGATCGATGCAGCCCGCACCCACCTCGCCGGTCGTTCCTGCCCGGCCTCTCGCCCCTACCAGCGCAGTAACGTCGAGGCCCAGGTGAGTCCTGCACCGAATGCCCCGAACATCACCAACTGACCCTCCTTGACCCGCCCGTCACGCACCGCTTCGTCCAGCGCGATGGGGATAGAGGCGGCGGACGTGTTGCCGTACCGGTCCATGTTCAGGACGACTTTTTCAAGCGGCAAGCCTAGGCGATCAGCCACCGCTTTGATAATCCGCAGGTTGGCTTGATGCGGAATGTACAGGTCCAGATCCTCCACGGAAAGATTGTGCGCCGCAAGAGTCTCCCGTGCCACGTCCTCAAGCGTCCGGACCGCCACTTTGAAGGTTTCATTGCCCTTCATTTTGATGTATTGCGCGCGATCGTTCATCATGGGTTCGGAAGGAGGAATCCGCGTCCCGCCGCCCGGCACCACGATCAAATCCGACAGACTTCCATCGGAATGCAGATGCGTGGACAGGATGCCTCGATCACCATCAGACGCACTCACGACGGCTGCTCCGGCACCGTCCCCAAACAAAATGCAGGTGTTACGGTCGGTCCAATCGGTGATCGTCGACATCACCTCCGATCCCACGACCAACACATGTCGCATTCCGGTCTTGACGTACGCATCGGCAACACCCAACGCATAGACGAACCCACAACAGGCCGCAGACAGATCACACGCTGCCGCGCGGGTCGCACCCAATCGATGTTGGAGCAAGCAGGCCGTCGAGGGCAACGGCATGTCCCCTGTGCAGGTCGCCAGGAGGATCATGTCGAGCTCACCGGCGGACACACCCGCCGCCTTCAAGGCACGCTCTGCCGCAATCATCCCCAGATCGGAGCAGGCCTGCCCTTTCGCCGCAATCCGACGTTCCCGGATGCCGGTGCGTTCACGAATCCATTCATCGGACGTCGCGACCAATTGTTCCAGCTCGGCGTTGGTCATCACGCGCTCTGGGGCATAGGAGCCGGTTCCGGTAATTCGCGCGCGTCTCACACCCGTTTTCCTTCCGGCCGTTCATTTTGATGCCGACGCAGACTCTCTTCGATGTCGCGCTGAATCAACTCATCCAGCCGGGTCTCTGCCAAGCCCTTCGCCCGACGAATGGCGTTCTTGATCGCCTTGGCTGACGACCGACCATGGCAAATCATCGTGGTCCCGTTTACGCCTAACAAGGGAGCACCCCCGAACTCGGCATAGTCGATTTTTCGTTTCAGATTCAACAGCGGCTTCGCGATCAGTGGGTAGGCCAAGCGGCCCAGCCACGACCCCGAGAGTTCCTTCATCAGCAACTTCTTGATGACGTCCGCCACCCCCTCGGAAATTTTCAGGGCCACGTTTCCGATGAATCCGTCACACACCACCACGTCTGCGCTTCCGCTGTAGACCTCGCGGCCCTCAATGTTGCCGATAAAATTCAGCGGGCTGGCCTTCAACAACCTAAACGCTTCCTTAGTGACTTCATTACCTTTACTGTCTTCCTCGCCGATACTGAGCAAACCGACCCGTGGATTAGGTTTTGCGTACACATGCTTCGCGAACTCGTTGCCCATCAACGCAAATTGTTCCAGGTGCTGAGCCGTGCAATCGACGTTCGCACCGACATCCAACATCACGGCGCTGCCCGTCAACGTAGGGAGCATCGTGGCAATCGCCGGGCGCTCGACGCCTTTGATCAACCCCAGGACGAAAAACGAGGAGACCATACTGGCACCCGTGTTGCCCGGACTCACCACGGCGTCAGCATCCCCCGACTTGACTAACTCCGTGGCAATCCAGATGGACGAGTCCCGCTTCTTCCGCGCCACCGCAGCCGGTGACTCGTGCATCTCGACCACCTGCGGGGCATGATGAATCGTGATCCGCTCGTCGTAACAGTTGAGCTTGCGGCAGGCGGCGGACAGCTCGCCTTCCTTACCGACGAGGATGATGCCGACACCCAGCTCCTGCGCGGCTTGCATCGCGCCTTCAATGACCGGGGCCGGCCCGTGGTCTCCGCCCATCGCATCGACGGCAATCTTCATGTGCGGTTAACGGTCCACGGATAGAGAACTGAAGAATCGTGTAGAGACGCCCTGCCGGCCAGGACCTGAACGGGCCTCACGCATGGCATGACGTTGAATCGTGATCACGGCGGATGATTGTACCCGAATCACGTCAGGAACATAACACTGACCTAGGATTCCTCGACGACGATGACGGCCTTGCCCTTGTACGTACCACAGTTCATGCACGTGTAATGCGGCAGCTTCAATTCGTGACACTGCGGGCAGAGCGAAAATCCTGGAGGCACCAGCCGCATCTTGGCCGTTCTCCGCATATCTCGCCGGGATCGTGAATGTTTGTGTTTTGGATTTGGCATGACGACTCCTTCAACGGGCCCACGACCCGGTTAATACACTATGCGTTACCACCCTTGGATTGGCGTCCCCGCAGCACTCGGAACGGACTAGGCGCCTGTTCGGGCGGGCAACCACAGCGGCGTTCGTTGAGATTCTGTCCGCACTGGGAACAGAGCCCCAGACACTCCTCTCGACACACCGGCTGCATCGGAGCGGCCAGGATCACCTGCTCGCGCAACATCGGGGCCAAATCGAGATGATCTCCCTGAAACCAATACAATTCGTCTTCCTCGTCCGCTTCCTCAATCGGCTCAACGGGTTGAGCGGCACGTTTCGCCTTCTTCCGGCCCTGCTCTGCCACGGCCGGTTTAGCTGTCACGCCGGTCTGCGGAAGATACTCCGCATAGAGGCTGACATACAGAGGATCGGCATAGTCAACAAGACAGCGGACGCACTGCCGGATTGCCGTGCCCTCCAACGTGCCGGTCACTGCGATCGGACCATCCTGCTTCTCGAGCTCCACGTGAATTTGAAGGGGCCCCTCGAACTTGTCCTCCGACTCGCTCAGGCCCAACTGTGCCCCCGTCACCGTACAGGAGACGGACAGGCCTTCCGGGCCGATATCGACAATCGCTGGATTGAGCGTCTCCATAGGCACCGTCATACCTGCACGCACTGCCGATGAACGGGACGGAAGGCCCACCGCTCCACCGAGTGAGTCACAACGAACCAACACCAACCCCTTGCCCTATCGCTCTTCCGCGAAACTGACTAAGGCGATTTGGCGAGCCCTCTTGACCGCCACCGTCAACACGCGTTGGTGCTGCAAGCAATTGCCGGAAATACGGCGAGGCACGATCCGGCCCCGCTCGGTGAGAAAATTCCGCAACAGGCCGATATCCTTGAAATCAATCGGGGCTTTATCGACGCAAAACCGGCACGGCTTCCGGCGCTGAAAAAATCGACCGCCGCCCCCTCCGCTGTTTCCACGATCTCCTCGTTCCATGATCGCCTCCGTCTCCTACAACTGTTCGTCTTCGTATGAAGGTGGCTCTTCGTGAAGGCTGCCGCCCTCACCTCCGGCCTCGCCACGCTTCGGCAAAAAGGTCACGCCTTGAGCCACCACTTCGTGTTTACTTCGCTTCTGGCCATCTTCCGTCTCCCATCGACGCTGCTGAAGACGCCCGTCGATGATCACTCCGTTTCCCTTGCTCAAGTATTGCCCGCAATGTTCGGCCTGTTTGCCAAACACGACGATGTCGATGAAGCACACTTCTTCCTTCAGCTCATTGCCTTGCTTGAAGCGTCGACTGGTCGCCAAGCCAAAGCTGGCGACCGGGGTCCCGCTGGGCGTATACCGCAGCTCAGGGTTCCGGGTCAGATTTCCGACCAGGATGACTTTATTGAACCCCGCCAACGGTGGCTCCTTGTGCGGCTGGTGCGGCCACGGGGGCACCTCTTGGCGGAGCAGGCTCCTGCTCCAATTTTACGGTAAGAAACTTGATGATCGAATCTTCAAGCCGGTAAGCCCGCTCCAGTTCGGCGATGGTCGATCCAGGCCCCTGGAAATAAAAGTACACGTAAGTACCCTTACGCTCACGCTTGATCTCATAGGCAAGCTTTTTTCGGCCCCAATTTTCGGCCCGCACGAGGGTGGCACCGTGTTTGGTCACGGCACCCTTCATTTTTTCAATCAGGGCAGACGTTTCGTCGTCGCTTAACGTCGGACGAATGATAAACAGGGACTCGTAGAGCTCCATGCAGAATCCTCCTGAACAATGGCCCCCATTCACAGATGGGAGCGAGGTGTAGGCATGCCGGATCAGCCGACATGAGCTGGGGAAATTAGCACAGCTTCAAAGAATGTGTCAAATTGTCGTGGGTCTTTGAAAGCAGTGCGTCACGCATGCCGTTCGATCATCCAGGCACAGTAGAATTGCCGTCACTGTGCCGCTCTACAGATGAAAATCAGGAGAAGCCCTCTCGATGTGAACTGAGCCGACCACTCAGTGAACTTTTCTAAACCGCGAAGGCGTATTGGGAGGTAAGGCTGGCCGTGGGGCCGACGAACCACCCGGCGGACGTGCCGCGCCGAAGCCTCCATATCCGCCATACCATCCCATTCCGCCTGGTCCATAGGCCCCATAGGGCAGCCCGTAGTAGCCCAGCGGATTTCCCCAATATCCTGCGCCGTAGCCGATCCCATACCCCGGACCATAACCAGGGCCAGGCCAATGGGCATAGGACTGCGCACCAGCATACCCCGGATCCAGCATAAAATCCTGCCTCGAACGCCGCTCCGTCTGATGAACAGATTCTGCACAGGCCGACAGCGCCCCATACAGGCAGAGCGCCAAGGCGATGCGCCCAACGACATTGGCGATTGCTGCTCCGACGGTGCGGTACCCATTTGCGTCATTCACAGCCGACACAGGCCGGCACCTCAATACGTTCTTTGAAATTGCGGGTGAGGCGACGATGAGCCGATCGCGTAGGGGCATAGGCGAGACCCTCTCAGAAATGATACGACAAACCCATGAAGAGTTGATGGGCGCGATAGGTTCCCTCGAAGCCCCCTAGCGGCCCCAGTGCGCCACCGAAGCGAAGCGTAGAGTCGGTATATTTATACTCCGTGAACCATGCCACCTTGGGCGTGACGAATGCACGAATGCCAACCAGCACATTCCCACCGAACGAGTGCTGCGTATCACGTTCCGTCTCTGAAGATCGCCCCAAATGTGCCACGAGCAGCGCTGGGCCTCCGCCAATGTAGGGCTGCCAGGTAACGCCTGGATATCGCAACAACACATTGGCGCCGATCGTGGTCACTGACAGATGAATGCCTGGCGCATCGTCCAGGTTCTTGATGTGCGGATTGCTATGCGTCACATCCAATTCAACGCCGAACATGCCATGACCGGGGAACATTCCTACCTTACCGCCGAAGGCTGGGCTGGTTTTCAGGTTAAAATTGAGGAAGTCTTGACCGGCAAGTGCACCAGTCCCCCTGACGTTACGAAGGGGGTCGACGAAGTTCCATCCGAACTGACCGGCGACGTACCATTCCGCAAGAGAACCGGAGGGGAGAAAGAAAAGAAGCCAACAGAGCACAAGACTGGCAACGAGTCCGATTGACGCACACCTTCTATCCACCATGGTGCTTGCTCCATCGGCGAGGCATTCTCCGATCATAACAGGCAATCGATCGCCCAAACTGGACAACTTTGCAGAGTGGGTCGGAGGGATATCGAATGCAGAAGGTCCCGCTGAGGAATCGTCGTCCAAGGGGAAGCACTGAAGCGAATCTGTACGGCCGCCCGTTCGCTTGGGCGATACCAGGGTCAACCGGAACCGGGAACGCGCTAGGGTTCGTTTCGTGCTGAGGCATTGTAGCGCCAGTACAGGACAATACCCCCAATCACAGCGATACCGAGGCCCAGCAAGGCATGAGTGCCGAATCCCAGCGGCCCCACAAACAGCTCCGCCACCCGGGGCACGGCCACAGTGGCAATGAGCACCATGGCCAGCGCGATCAGATGAACTCGCAGATAGATAGGTTCGCCGGGTTTGCGCATCACAAGATCAATTGATTCAGCACGCAGTGTACGAACTCCGGCGCCAGTATTCCAGCCGGGAACGGGGATACGAGTCTCGCTTCCGCAGCGTTACTCCTGAATCAGGCGTTTCGTGTCTTCCAGATGTTTGGTCAAGTACGGCATGAACGGCGTGCCCCCGGTCCCGACTGCGGTAGGATTGCCCGCATGCGACTGATGCTGCCGAAAGATGTACCGCTCCGCGTAATCCACGTGAATCTGACGGAACTGGGCCAGTAGATCCACGCAAGCGCAATAGGCCCGCCAGAGTTCGGGGTGTGTGGACTTCCGGTCACGAGCATACCCGAAGAGCAACGGACGCCCTTGACCATCCCTCTGCGCCTCTAACGCAGCGAGAAACGCCCGGTGGCGCGGAGGCATATAGTCTCGCATCTCTACGAGGTATTGCGTCAGCGGATCCTCGGCATGGGGCACGCCAAGCCCCGCATCCAACGCCGGCACAATCGAGCTTTGCGAACCGGTCTCACCACGGAACTGTTGCGGCTGTTCGGCATATTCCGGCACGCCTTCGTAGATGACGCCGTTCGGCAGGGCCGGACTATTCTTCCAACCATGAATATACGGACGCACACGACTGTAATAGATGTACGGATCACACCGTTCCGGCATGCGAAGCAGCGTCTCACGCATGGCTTCCTGCGCCCCGGCGAGTGCCCCCAAGCCTGCCAGCACCGCATCCGCTCGATCCACTCGCGCGGCATGATGGGCCTGCACGAGCCCCTGCAGCCCGGGCCCCGCCTTCGCTTCAATATCGATGTGAATCAGGACAAACCACTCCTCGTCGAGCCCACCGAGAAAATTCTGCAGCAGCACGATATTGCCAAGCTCGATAGGCTTATGCGGATCAAGTCGCCGCCAATTGTGCAACGCGTAAGAGGCGTAGGACAGTACCGGCGGGCGTCCGAGCTGTTGGGCAACCTGGCACCAAGGACGAGCGAGACACGCCGGCAGCCGAGTTGCGGGATGGTCAGGATCCTCCCAGACATAGGCATGACCGACGAACGACAGGGCCCGCATGACCGACCGAAAGACATCCAGCCCCCATTCATCCGCCACGGCTCCCATGATGTCTTGGCGATCCTGAATGACCCCACGCACCTGGCGTGCACTGAGAAGCTTAGGCAGTTCCGTTCCGATCTGATTGAGAATGGGTTCCTCAGCCACCCGCGCTAAAGGATCCCCAGCGGGAAGAAACCCACGGTCAGGCGAGAGGTCGAACGCGGAGAGTGACAGCGGAGGAACATCAGACGTGGTCATAGGCCCTCCTGTGCCAAATACGAATACGTTACTGTACCACAGGCTGTTCGCCTACCGCTGTCAGACCTGAGCACTTCTGCACCGGAGAGTGGATGATGTACCATTCGCAACCGAGTATGGAGGGGATGGATGAGGAGAGTGCCGCAATCTGAATCGACTAGTCGGAGGACTGCTGCGCGGAGACCTACGTCTCCGCCGGCTTCTCCCGCACATTGAATTGATTCATGGCAGTCGCGACGTCGCGGTGAAGCAGCAACTCGAGAGCGTCGACCGCTCGATCCAGACAGGGATCGTAGGAAGCCCGCTCTTCCCGGGAGAGCGGCTCCAACACATAGTCTGCCGTGTCTTGTCTCGGCGCCGGTCGGCCGACTCCGATTTTCAGTCGGACGAATTGCGGCGTCCCCAACGCTTCGATCACGGACTTGATGCCGTTGTGACCGCCGCTGCCGCCGTCCCGCCTGATACGCAAACGGCCCGGCTCCAGGTCCAGATCATCATGCACCACAACCAGGGCTTCAGGCGTGAGGCCGAGTTCGCGAAGGAGACCTTGAAGAGGGGGGCCGCTGAGGTTCATCCAGTCGAGCGTACCGGCCAGCTCGACGAGTTTGGAACCGGCGCGACCCGAGCCTCGCTCGGCCGCGCCTTTCCTGGTGAGACGTATCGACCACCGCGCCGCCGCCCGCTCGATCACCCAGCAACCGATATTATGCCGCGTATGGGCATATTCGGATCCGGGGTTGCCCAATCCAACAAGCAGGCGCAACACTACTACTTCTTTTTCTCGGCTTCCTTCTTGGCTGGAGCGGCTCCCGCCTTGGGCGCAGCCGCCCCGGCCTTGGCATCACCAGCCTTGCCTGCCTCGCCTCCGGCCGCGCCTTCAGCCGCAGCCTTCCCCTTCGCCGCCACTTCCGGCTCTTTGGCCCCCTCGGCGCCCGCTGCGCCGGTTGCCAACAAGGATTCGAGCTTGGCATCAGTCATCGGAGCCGCCACGCTCACGACCATGTGGTCAGGATCGTCCAGGAAACGCAACCCCTCGGTCTTCGCAATATCCTTCAGATGGATACCTTCATTGATCTGCAGTTGCGAGGCATCGACGGCGATGAAGTCCGGCAGCACGGACGGGAGACATTCGACATGCAATTCGCGCAACGCCTGATGCAGCACGCCGCCCTCTTTCAAGCCGATCGGCTGGCCGCCGGTCAGGTGGATCGGAACCTTCACGCGAATCGGCTTATCCATGGCGACTTCAAAGAAATCCGCATGCAGCACACTGCCCGCGATCGGATCCACCTGAAAATCTCGCAACAATGCCGTGCGATTCGGTTTGCTTTTCGCCCCGTTGATCGTGAGAGAAATGAGTGCCGTGCTGCCGGCTTGAGATCGCAAAATTTTCACCAACTCCTCCGGCCTCACGGAAAGCAGCAAACATTCTCCCTGCCCATACAGCACTGCCGGAACCCGACCCGCCCGACGAAGTTGACGCGCGGGGCCCTTGCCTCCGCCATCTCTGCTCTCAACGGTTAACTCGAATTTCATGATGCTCCTCCTCGACCTGTCGCTCGACGCGGACGGCCTACACGAATAACGAACTGACTGATTCATCCTCATGGATACGCCTGATGGCTTCGCCGAACAGCGGTGCCACAGACAATAATTTCAATTTCGGACACTTCAGCTCTTTCCCGCGCAACGGAATCGAATCAGTCACGACCACTTCCGTCAGACCGGACTGCTGAAGCCGCTCCAAAGCCGGCCCGGACAACACGCCATGCGAACAGCCGGCCCATACTTCCCGAGCCCCTTTATCGAGGCAGGCTTGCGCCCCCTGCACAATGGTGCCGGCCGTATCGATCATATCGTCGAGGAGCAAGGCGCTTTTACCCTGCACATCACCGATAATGTTCATGACTTGCGCCTGATTCGGCCCCTCACGCCGCTTGTCGATAATGGCAAGATTCGCCTGGAGTCGTTTAGCAAAGGCCCTCGCCCGCTCCACTCCACCGGCGTCGGGGGACACCACAACCAAATCCTCAATCTTGCGTTTGGTAATGTAGTCCAGGAGCACCGGCAACGCGTACAAATTGTCCACCGGAATATCGAAGAACCCTTGAATCTGGCTGGCGTGGAGATCCATCGTCAACACCCGATCCGCACCCGCCGTGGTGATAAGATCCGCCACCAACTTGGCCGAAATCGGCACACGCGGCTGATCTTTGCGGTCCTGACGGGCATACCCGAAATAGGGAATCACCGCAGTAATGCGGTTGGCCGACGAACGCTTCAACGCATCGATCATGATGAGCATTTCCATGATCGAATCATTAACCGGAGCACAGCAGGACTGGATCAAGAACACATCCGCCCCGCGCACATTCTCCTCGACGCGAACGCGGATCTCACCATCACTGAACGAAGAGACCGTGGCAGCGCTGATGGGCAAATCGAGATACGTGCCGATCGCGCACGCAAGCGCAGGATTGGCGTTGCCCGAAAAGAGCTTCAGTTCCCTGTTCATTCCACCCCTTACGATGCGGTACGTGGCAATACGACTGCTGTCAACGGTGCTGGTCGAGTTGGTACAACACGGTGGGCACAGACAGGCCCCGCAGTCAATTCCGTTGACCTCGTGCACTGTCCGAACAAGCGGACGCCTACCGAAGCTCAGCACAATAACGAAAAGGCTCGGAAGTTGTCAACCAATCGATCAGAAACGACGTTCCGTCGGTGAGCCGACCGGCCCGCCTCCCATGGCGCCCGGGCGTCATCGCGTAGGGGCCGGTGGAGACTCTTGGCTAACGGACAGACGGAACGTGGAGCGTTCCTCACACAACGGTCGCCTCAGGTACACCACCTGCCGGGATGACATAGACGTTCCTCTGAGGATCGGCACCACAGACCAGGGCTGCCTGCTCGGCCATCGCCTCGTCCCCGAATACCCCGAACATTGTGGCGCCGCTCCCTGAGAGGAGGGCGACCTCAGCCCCTAGACTGATAAGTTGCTGTTTGATGTGAGCGAGCACCGGATGCTGAGCAAAGACTGGCGCCTCAAAGTCGTTTTCAACCAGGGGAATGATCTCCGCCCAATCCAGGGTGGAACGGCTCCCCAGCTGCTGCAACGACTCGGACAGCGGCCGCACACCTTGGCGTGTCCCAGCGAGTTGCCGGTAGGCCCATTTCGTTTCGACGGGAAACCCCGGGTTCACGAGCACGATCCATCTCTGCCCCGTGACCTGTACCGGTCGGACCCGTTCGCCCCGACCAGTCACGCATGCGGCAGGCGCCACAAAGAAAAACGGCACATCGCTCCCGAGCTGCTGGCCCACCTCGGCCATCTGCTCGACCGACCACTTCAGTTCCAGCAACCGAGTCAACCCGAGAATCGTCGCCGCCGCGTCACTGCTGCCTCCGCCCAGTCCGGCCCCCATCGGAATACGCTTGATCAGACTGATGGAGAGATCAATGGACTGATCCGCTCGGGCCAACACGAGTTGCGCGGCACGATAGACGAGATTGCTCTGGTCGACCGCCAACGCGGCATGATCGCAACGCAACGCGATGCTCGAGGCATCGGCAGGCTGCACGGTGAGGATGATCTCATCGGTCAGTCCGACGGTGTGCATCAGCGACCAGATGGCATGGAACCCATCGGGTCGACGTTCGAGCACCCGGAGAATCAAATTCACTTTGGCAGGAGTCAGAACTCGCAGACTGGTCGCGTTCACTCGCAGTGTACTGGGGCGGCGCTAATCCCGGCCTCCTTTGATTTCATATTTTTCGAGACGGTACCGGAACGACCGGGTATTCAATCGCAGGAGGCGCGCGGCGCGCTTCTTGACCCACTGGCTCCGTTCGAGCGCTTTCAACAGCAGGTCTTTCTCGATCGTGTTGATGAGCCCCTCAAGATCCAGGCCGTCCTCCGGCAATTCGGACGGCACGGTCTGCTGATTAGTCACCGGCTTGTGAAGCCACCCGCGAATGTCTGCATCCGTCACCGACGATCCCGTTGTGAAGGCCACCACGCGCTCGATCACGTTCTCCAACTCACGAACGTTTCCTCGCCACTCATGCGCCAGCAGTACGCGCATGGCCTCCTGGCTCATCGTCGGCACTGGTTTACCACTTTCCTTGGCAAATTTCTCCAGAAAATGTTGGGTCAACAGGGGAATGTCGCCGCTGCGCATGCGCAAGGGCGGGAGCCTGATCGGAATGACATCGAGCCGATAATACAGGTCTTCGCGGAACGCCCCTTCGGCGACCGCCCGCTCCAGATCTCGATTCGTGGCCGCGACGATACGCACATCGACCTTCACATCTTGCGTCCCGCCGACCCTCCGGAACTCGCGCTCCTGAATGACCCGCAACAGCTTAACCTGAATGGCCGGCGTCGTGTCGCCGATTTCGTCCAGGAAAATCGTCCCCCCGTTGGCCACTTCAAACAATCCGGCTTTATTCGACACCGCGCCCGTGAACGAGCCCTTCATATGGCCAAACAGTTCGCTCTCCAGCAAGGTTTCCGGCACCGCACTGCAATTCACCGTGACAAACGGCATGGAGGCCCGAGAACTGTTGAAATGGATCGCCCGCGCCACCAGTTCTTTGCCCGTCCCGCTCTCTCCTCCGATCAGGACATTGCTCTTGGAATCGGCGACCTTCCTGATCACATCGTAAATCTTCTGCATCGCCTCGCTCTGGCCGATGATCTGGGAAAAGGAGGACTGGCTGGCCAGTTCCCGCTTGAGCAACATATTCTCGGTCGAGAGCCGACGCCGTTCGATCGCGTTGCGGATAATCAGCTGCACCTCATCGATCTGAAACGGCTTGGTGAGATAGTCGTACGCCCCGTGCTTCATCGCTTCGACCGCCGATTCAGCCGACGCAAACGCGGTAATCACCAACACGACGGTGTCCGGCGAAGAGGCCTTCACCGCTTTCAGTACATCCAGCCCGCCGGCCCTGGGCATCTTAAGGTCCGTGATGACGAGATCGAAAATCTCCTTGTGAATCTGCGCGATGGCTTCTTCCCCGTCCGACGCCACGGTCACAGCGTACCCGGCTCGCTTGAGCATAATGCTCAGGACATCGCGCAATCCCTGTTCGTCATCGACGACTAAAATCTTTTCCACGGTTCCCTTCCTTCATGCCGCAACCGGGCCCCGGTTTCCGCAGACTGCGGGAGACAGACGACAAACCGCGCACCGCTCCCGACGTCGCTTTCCACTTTGATCCACCCATCGTGGAGATCCACGATCCGGTGCACCTGGGCCAGCCCCAACCCCGAGCCCTCTTTTTTTGTCGTAAAAAACGGGAGAAAGATCTTGTCGAAGTTCTGTCTGGGAATGCCTTCTCCGTTGTCCTGGAAACTGATCTCGATGACATCGGCACGCCGGCCGCCGACCTCCACTCGTCGCAGCCCCGTGGCGATCGTCAACGTCCCTCCGCCCGACATGGCATCGAAGGCATTGACCGCCAAATTCCAAAACACCTGCTTCAACTGGTCCTGATCGACTTGTGCAATCAGGCGTGCCGGTGCCATGCGGGAGACAATCGAAACCCTCGTGCGTGACTGCGCCTCATGTTGGATCAGATCCAGCGTATCGGCAAGGACTTTGTTCAAATCTTGTTCGGCGATCCGCAAGGCGGGTGGCCGCGCATATTGGAGAAACTCCGTGATGATGTTGTCGAGGCGCCTGGCTTCCCGAATGGCAATGTCCATCAACCGCTGACTGGTTTCATCGGAGCCTACATCCTGGCGTAACATCTGCATAGCCCCGGCGAGCGCTCCGAGCGGGTTACGTATTTCGTGCGCCATACCCGCCGACATCTCGCCCAAATTGGCCAACCATTCCCGCCGACGCATTTCTTCTTCCAGGTAACGTATTTGCGTGAGGTCCTTGAAGACCCCCACCAGACCACGCGGCGTCCCTTGCTCTTGGAGCGGTGAGACAGTCATGCCCAACACGAGACAGCTGCCATTCGCATGAAAACAGTCGACCTCGAAGCGCAACGGCGACAGCAACGTCGGGTCTGTCCCCTGCGACCCTTCCTCCGGATGCCAATTGAACACCTCCTGCCACAAACGTCCCTGCACATCCGAGAAGGCGTAGCCGGTGACTTCATACGCTGCGGGGTTGAACGACGTGATGCGTCCCTCTTGGTCGGCGGTAAACACGCCGCTGCTGATGCTGCGGACGATGCTCTCGTGAAATACCTGCAGGCGGGTGAGGCCCTGCTCCTTCTCCCGCAAGGATTGATCGGCATGCCGAAGCTCGTCGGCCAGCACCCCGCTCAAGAATCCGACGACCAGGAACGCGAGGCCGTACACCTCAAAAGTCTGCAACGCTTCAGGTCCTTCGAGCTTGCTGGGGGGTAACCAAACGGACGCATTCAAGAGCCCGAAGTACTGCACCGCCGTGATGGCACCGAAGAGGAACGTACACCCGGCCCCCGTGACAATGCCGACACGTCGGTGAGGAACCAGACTGGCCACCGTCACGGTGATGACATAGAGCACGGCAAACGGGCTCTCGACTCCGCCGGTCCTCGCAATCAGGACGGTCTCGAGAACCACATCGACCCCGACCTGCACCCAAATGAACGCGGAATGAGCCGCAGCGGTCGTGAGCCGCCTCAAGACCACCGCATACACAATCGTAATGGTGTAGGTGAAGACAATTAAGGCGGTAAAGGTGGGCGCGGATTCGCCGCGCGTCGATTGAAAGGCCAGGGACAACCCCAGCATCAGCGTGACCAGCACCACTCGCAACCCCATCAGCCAGTGAAGTCTGGTCTTGAGTTCGGGCATGGAGCGATCGCCGGGCGATGCAGACTTGTGCTCACCAGCTTGCGGAGACGCTGCCGGCCGGTGGAGAGACGATGCGGTGCCGTTGGTCGGAGTCGGACAGGTTGAGGACAGCATGTCGGGCGCGTTGCCCTGATGGATGTGCGACGCACAGCCCGCTCGAAGGATCGGGCCGTGCGCCGTGAATCGGACGCGACTGCGCGGCGGCGCTATTGAATGGCTTGCGCCATCGTGAAGATCGGTAAGTACATCGCGATGACGATAAACCCGATGATGGTCCCCAACACCACCATCATGATCGGTTCCAGGAGCGACGTAAGCGTTTCGACCGCCTGGTCGACTTCATCCTCATAGAAATCGGCGATCTTGCCGAGCATGGCATCGAGCGCACCGGTGGACTCTCCGACGGCGATCATATGCGTCACCATCTTGGGAAACACATTGCACTTCGCCAGCGGCTCGGAGATGGTTTTCCCTCCGCTGATGCTCACCCGGGCATTCATCAGCGCTTCTTCGATCACCTTGTTGCCGGACGTCTTCGCGCAAATGCTCAATCCTTCCAACAACGGCACACCGCTGGTAATCAAGGTGCCCAGCGTACGGGTAAATTTCGCCACGGACGCCTTCCTGATCAAGTCTCCCACGATCGGCATCTTGAGGAGCAGCTTGTCGATCACAACCCGTCCATTCACCGTGGCATAGTAACGTTTGATGGCGATGATCACGCCCACCACGACGCCAAACATGGCATACCAATAGCTCTGGAAGAAATTACTGATATTGATGACGATCTGCGTCGGGCCCGGAAGTCCGACCTTGCCGCCGGACATTTCCGTGAACATTTGCGCGAACACCGGGATGACCCACACCATCAATACGCTGATGATGACCACCGCGACCCCGACGATGGCCGTCGGATAGACCATCGCCGACTTGATCTGGCCCTTCAGTTTCATGGCCTTCTCAATGTGCTTGGCCAAACGGGTCAAAATCGTATCAAGCAGACCGCCCACCTCACCGGCGTGGATCATGTTGACGTACAGATCGTCGAACACTTTGGGATGACGTTTTAAGGCGTCGGAAAAGGTGGAGCCGGCCTCCACACTATTTTTGACGTCGCCGACCGTTTCGCGCAGCACTTTATTTTCTGACTGGGTGGAGAGAATGTCGAGGCACTGGATCAGCGGCAATCCGGCATTGATCATTGTCCCGAATTGACGCGTGAACACGACGAGATCCTTGTCGGTCAGCCCTCCCCCGATATTCAACTTGAACTTGCCGCCCATGCCCGACTTTTCTTCCAGGCTGGTCACAACGACCTGTTGCTTGCGAAGTTGCTCCACCGCCTCGTCTCTCGTCTTGGCGGTGAGCTCGCCCTTCTTCACAGCACCCTGGCGGTTTCGGCCGACATAGGCGAATGTACTCATGACGCGGTTTCCACTCCTTTAGAACATCGAACAGCAGGCAGGACACGGAGGTATGCAGCGGAAAACTATGATCGAAGTCTATAAGACGACCCAAAAACTGTCAAACAAATGCCCGAAAATGGAACCCTCACGACACCGCGAAACACGCGTCCAGCGAAGCGATCGGGCACGAGCCCGCATTATTCACGAATGTCGTCGCGAGTCGTTCCAGACCGAAACCCGCGGGGGCTTCTCGAAACCGAGGCCGACACAGGTGTCCTGACAGTCCGTCGAGGAGACCGAACGAGAACCGCCTCGCCGGGCGAGAGCATCGGACGACGGAGCAGTCACTCATGAACAGTCCGCGCTAGGCTTGGCTGGAGGTAATGCGGAAGTACCCTCTGGAGAGATAGTGCAAACCGGACATGAGCGTGACTCCGCCCATCAAGTAGATAAGCGGATCAAGGGAAGCGAGATCGAGCCGCCGGGAGGCAAAAAAGACGACGGCGATCAGGGTCGCCAACTGAACCAGTGTGGTGACCTTCCCCAGAACAGTCGGCGAGATATCGACCTGCGTGTGAGTGAAATGGGCGACCGCAGCCCCCAGCATCAGCATCAAGTCGCGGCTGGCGACCAGAATCGTCAGCCAGAGGGGAACCAGGTGCATGACGGACAGGGTAATGAATCCCGTCGTCAGCATGAGTTTATCCGCCAGGGGATCCAACACTTCTCCAAGCCTGGTCCGCTGATTGGCCACCCGGGCGATAATGCCGTCGAGAGCATCCGTCACCCCGGCGATGAACAGCGTGGCCAGGGCATAGTCGAATTGTTCGTAGTTGAGCAATCCGACATAGACCGGGATCAACAAGATCCGCAACATCGTCAGGCTGTTCGGGACGTTCATATTCATCGAGATGGATGGCGTGCGGCTCGTCGCCGCCGCTGACTGAGAACCCCGCAGGAATCGCGCATCATAGAAACCCCGTGGAACCTTGTCAACGACGGTTGCACTCCACAAGGCAGGTCCCTATAATCGGGACCCGTACGGCGGGCTCTGGCGATGATCGACGGAGGTTGTGTATGAGCGGACTCCCACTCCTCTTCAAGAAAGAGGGATTGATCGAGCGGCACCAAGTCGAGGGGATCGACCCAAGCGACCGGTATTTCAATCGGGCCATCCTGGTCAATCGAGTGGCGGCGGGCTATACGGGTAAGGTCACGTATGAGGCCTATGCCGTCGAGGGATCCGCGCACCCGACCACGAGCGCCGCCGTCAAGGCCGTCGTCGAGAAGCTCCGGAACGTGGGGTTTACTCGATTGCGCACACGCCTGAATTTCAAGGGCAGCCGCTACCTCGCCGAGAAAGAAACCTGGATCGACTATCCAGACCTTCCCGCCTAGGCCTTCAAAAATTCCCGGCAGATCAGATCGTGAATCAAAGGGCGGAAGAGCCGGATCTGCTCATTGCGCCTCGTGGGATGCACCCGATTCGAGAGCAGCACCACCTCGAGTTGCTTTACCGGGTCGATCCACAAGGACGTTCCGGTATACCCAAGATGCCCGAACGACTCAGGGGAAAACCTTGTCCCTGAGGAGGACCGGACCGACGGGGTATCCCAACCCAAGGCCCAACTGGAATTCGGAACTCCCTGCTTGTTGCTCGTGAACAGCGCAACCATGTCTGGCGCCAACAACCCAGGCTGCTTCCGCCGACCGTCCATCCAAGCCTGCGCGATCGCCAGCACGGCCCGCGCCGTACCGAACAATCCGGCATGACCGGCCACGCCGCCCAGCGCATAGGCATTTTCATCGTGCACTTCCCCGCGCAAGGTGCGCCCCCGCCAGGAATCTTCCTCCGTCGGGGCAATCGCGTTCCGCACATCAGGGAATCCGGCGACCGCCGGAGTGCGCCCGTGAGGGAGGTACGCGAGCGGGCTGGCGCCGAGTGGCGTGAAAATCTGGCCACGACAGAATTCGTCGAGCGACTCCCCGGACAGCCGCTCCACCACCTGCCCCAGCAACATGAATCCGAGATCGCTGTACAGGCTGCGTGTCCCCCGCTCATAGACCAACTCTTCTGCGGCGATATAGTCCAAGACGGCCGCTCGTGTCGCCACACCCCCGAGACACCCGGGCTGTGCCGCGTCGCGCGCGGCAATCCGTTCGTAGTAGGGACGCCAACCCGGCAACCCGGAACTGTGTGTGAGCAGGTGCCGCACCGTCGCCGCACCGATGGGACGATCGCGAAGTTCGTTCAGAATCCCTTCGATCCGATCGTCCAGTTTCAGCAGTCCGCGCTGCGCGAGGAGCACCAGGGCTGTGGTGGTCGCCAAGACTTTGGTCAGGGACGCGAGGTCATAACAGGTCTCGACCGTCACCACCTCTCCCGGAACTTTCGGAGTGAGAAGGCCGGCAGCCCCTTCAAAGACCAGCCCCCCGCGCAGCCGAACGGCCAACACCGCGCCCGGAAACGTCCCGTCGTCCACCGCCGCTTGCAGCGCCGACTGAAGTGGAGGGTGTGTGGCCATGATTAGGAGTCTCCGCTCAGGAGGCGTAAAAAGGAGCAGTGACAAACACGCACCGTGTTCGTCGGACAGAGAAAATCAGAGAGGACGGAGGGTCGCGCCGAAGAGCGCAGGAGTGTCACCGGGCAGGGCTTGATTCGCCGGCCAGTTTCCCTTCGACGGACGCAGCATCCGCCTGATACGCATCGCTTTCCTCGACCTCCAGCATCCGCTCGAAGGAGCGCAGCGTCGACCGGAACCGTTCCACCATCATCAGGCGTTGCTTTTGAAGATCCGCGACGCCCCGCTGCATCTCGGTGAGGCTCACCCGAGCCTGACGGATGATCTCGCTCGCTTTGAGTTCCGCTTCCTTGACGATCAGATCAGCCTCCCGCTGGGCCGAGCGTTTCACATCTTCAGCCAGCGTCTGGGCAGACACCAGCGTATTGGACAGCGTCGCTTCCGTGCGTCGCAGATCGGCCACCTGCTGCTCGGTCGCGGTGAGTTTCTCCCGGAGCAGACTGTTTTCCCGGTTGGCATTCTCCACCGTGAGCGCCAACTCCTCAAGAAAGCGGTTCACTTCATCCCGGTCGTACCCCCGGAACTTCACCTGGAAAACCATCTGCTGAATGTCGATGGGAGTGATTTTCATGCGACACCTCGTGCTCGACAGTTAGTGCATCCGCAGGGCGATATCCCTCAACGATTGAACCACGGCATATTGCAAAAAGACAAGGATCAGGATCGCAATCATCGGCGAAAGGTCCATGCCCATCCGCCATCCGATCAGACGACGGATGGGCGTGAGCACCGGCTCCGTCGCCCGCTCCAGAAACTGGACAATCGGATTCCACGGATCCGGATTGACCCACGAAATCAACGCGCGGGCGATGATGACCCACATGTAGAGCCACAAGACCGTATCTAGGACCGTAGCCGTACCCTGCAACACATTGCCTAGGACAAACATCAGCGTCCCAACTCCTGTGAACGTTTCGTCGCCGCCTCGACGGCCGCCATCACACACCCCCGCATGCCTCCGACTTCCAACTGATGCAACCCGGCGATGGTCGTGCCCCCCGGGGAGGCCACCTGATCCTTCAACAGGGCCGGATGCTCGCCCCGCTCCAAGACCATCCGTGCCGCGCCGAGTACCGTCTGTGCCGCTAACAATTGAGCCGTCGCTCTCGGCAGTCCCATCTTCACCCCACCGTCGGCCAACGCCTCGATGGCAACAAACACATAGGCCGGACCGCTTCCGCTCAACCCAGTCACCGCGTCCATGAGCCGCTCTTCGACCGCAACCACCGATCCCACGGCTTCGAACAGACTCCGCACTGCCCTGACGTCGTCCGCGGAAAGATCCGGCTGATAGGCCAATGCCGTCACGCCTTCACGCACCAAGGCAGGCGTATTCGGCATGGCACGGACAAGAGCTCGCGGCTGCGCGACTCGTTCGCGAATCCAGGCGACCGTCACCCCGGCAGCGATAGATACGACTAACTTTCCGGAAAGCGCCGGTCCGACATCGCTCAGGACGGCCGGCATCGCCTGAGGCTTGATCGCCAAGACAATGAGGTCGGCCTCACGAACCGCCGCGACGTTCTCCTCGCCGACTCGAATGCCGAACCGTGACTTCAGGAGATCGCGCCGGGCCGCCATTGGATCCGTGGCACAGATGGCCTCGGGATGAGCCGCCTGCGACGCCACCAACCCGCCGATCAAGGCCTCAGCCATTTGCCCGCCGCCGAGAAACGCGATCGACTTGTTCCTCATTCCGCTACTCACCCCGCGCACCAAACAATGCCGTACCCACCCGCACGTAGGTCGCCCCTTCTTCGACGGCCACAGGGTAGTCGTGCGACATCCCCATCGACAATTCCTGCATATTAATGTTCCGGCAACCGTGCCCTGTCAATGCTTGGGCGAGTTCTCGCAGTTGGCGAAAGTATGGACGAGCCTCCTCTGCCGTCACCGTAGGCGGAGGAATGGCCATCAGGCCGCGAACGTCCAGATGGGCAAGGTCATTCAACACCGGCAGAAGATCACCCAGGACCGGCGGCGCAAATCCTCCCTTACTGAGCTCGCCCCCGAGATTCACCTCCAACAATACACGTTGCCGCAGCCCCGCAGCCTGGGCCTGCCGATCGATCTCCTCCGCCAAGGGGAGGCTATCGACCGAATGAATCGTCTCGAACCGGCCGACCACAGACTTCACCTTTCGCCGTTGCAGGGTGCCGATAAAGTGCCAGACGACCCCGTCACGACCGAGTTGGTCGATTTTGGGAAGCGCTTCCTGCAGCCGGTTTTCGCCAAAATGTCGAATCCCTGCATCCACCGCTTCCCTGAGCCGTTCGACCGGGACGGCTTTGGACGCAGCGACGAGTCGCACGGTCTCGGGCGCGCGCCCGGCCCGCTCGGCGGCGCGACGAATCTCGTCCATCACCAGGCGTACTCGGGCGGCAATCGTGTCCTGTCCTGTATCCATGCTGTGCCTTGAGGATGCCGCCGGTCCCATTGTCTCAATAGATTCATCGGGTCCACCCTCCGGTCCCATTCAGGGGCCCGACATCATACCGCAACGGGGTTACCGGCCCGGCAGGAGTGCGATCCCGCTGACCATCGTGGCTTTCACCACGCCATCACGACGGTAGCTGAAAAATACATCGGGCTGGCAGATCGTGCAGGCATTCACCATGGCGATGCGTTCCGTCTGTAGACCGTCGGTCAGCGCCTGCAGACGGACGAACGCGCGCAGATCGAGGTGTGCCTTATTTGCGGCCACCGGCTTCACCACCGATTCCCACCCAGGACACACCTCGCGCAGCTTCGACAAAACCGGCTCGTCGACTTCGTAACAACAGGGTCCGGCCGAAGGCCCGATCGCCATTCGCAATCCCTCAACGGTGGCACCAAACCGATCCACCAGCAGCGCCACCGTCCTTGGCACAATCCCAGCGACCGCTCCCCGCCATCCCGCATGGATCGCGGCGACCACCCGGCGACCGGGATCGTGCAAGAGTACAGGAACGCAGTCTGCGGTCCGCACGGTCACCATCACCCCCGGTTGATCGGTCACCAGCGCATCCCAACCTCCCTCGAAGGTGGCCCCCTGCTGCACGGGCTGATCCACCACCAACGCGTCGGTGCCGTGTACCTGCTTGACGGAGACCATGACGGGAGCCGTGACCTCATGACGCCCGGCCGGGAGCGAAGAAGCACGACCCGGCGTCACCGACGGGCCGGATGCCCGCGTCCCGAAAAAGTGCTCCACCCCGTCCGCATCGGTCGCAAACGAAGCAACAGTGATCACCTCAGACGTCATCGTCCTTTCCGCCCCTCACCACGCTAGAGATCCGCGACCGCTTAGTCGGCCTGTTTCCTCAGGAACGTCGGCACATCCCACTCATCGTCGCCGCCTACCGCAATCCGCTCAACCGCTTCCCGCGTCTCACCCAGTCGACGAAGGAACGTCGGCCGATCGATGTCCTTGATGGGCCGGTCCGATGCGGCGGCATGCACACCGGTCAGCACCTGCTGCGCGGGGCGTCCGTTGGGCGTTCTCGCGGCAGGGCGCTCGGCGGCAGCAGCCGGTCGAGCGGCCGGTTGCTCTTCTCGCTCGAATCCCGTCGCAATAACCGTCACAATAAAGTCATCGCCGATCTCCGGATTGATGACCTGCCCGACGATGATATTCGCTTCGGCATCCGCCGCATGTTGCACGATCGACGCCGCTTCCTCCACTTCGTGCAGCGACATGTTCGGGCCACCGGTAATGTTCAGCAACACCCCGCGGGCCCCTTCCACGCTCCCCTCTTCCAAGAGCGGGCTGCAAATCGCCTTTTGCGCCGCTTCCTGCGCCCGATTCGCGCCGCGCCCGATGCCCATGCCCATCACCGCGCGACCCGTATGTGCCATGATGGTCCGCACATCGGCAAAATCCACATTCACCAGTCCGGTTGTCGTGATGACGTCGGCGATGCCCTGAATGGCTTGCCGCAATACATCGTCCGCCACCTTGAACGCATCCAGCAAGGGCGTCGCCTTGTCCACGATGCCCAGCAACCGTTGATTCGGAATGATCAGCAGCGTATCGACGTGGCGACCGAGATCGCGGATGCCTTCCTCGGCGTGGCTCATCCGGCGATGACCTTCATATTGAAAGGGCTTCGTCACGACGGCGACGGTCAGAATGCCCAGTTCACGCGCAATGCTCGCGACGATCGGCGCGGCACCGGTCCCGGTGCCTCCGCCCATGCCGGCGGTCACAAACACCATGTCCGCACCGACCAGACTCTCGCGAATCTCGTCTTTACTTTCCAACGCCGCATCACGTCCGACTTCGGGTTTGGCGCCGGCTCCAAGACCGCGCGTCCGCTCGGGACCGATTTGAATTTTATACGACGCCTGCGACCGTTCGAGCGCCTGTACGTCCGTATTGGCCGCCACAAAGTCGACTCGGCACAATCCGCCGGTAATCATCGTATTCACGGCATTGCACCCCGCGCCTCCGACCCCGATCACTTTGATGCGAACGGGCGATTGCGGCTCCTCTTGAAATGAAAACATCGTGGCACCTCCCTTCCTTGGCGATGGCGCGGACCCGGCGTAACGCCGACCGCGAAAATTAGAAGAATTCGAACATCCACGATCGCATGCGATCGAACACTTTCCCGAGCCCTTTGCCATGACGCATGCCGGCAGCCTCCAAATTGTCGGCATGTTGACGCGCGTGGAGTAACAGCCCGACCCCGGTTGCATGCATCGGGTTGCTGACGATATCCCGTAACCCGCCGATGCCTGTCGGCGAGCCGCGCCGAGCCGGCAGATTCAACCCGCGTTCCGCCGCATCCGGCATGCCTTCCAGCAGCGAGGTTCCGCCCGTAATCACGACGCCTGCGCCGAGCATACCTTCATATCCGGCTCGCACGATTTCGCGCTTGACCAGATCGAACATTTCTTCAACACGCGGTTCCAGAATTTCTGCGATGTCGCGGCGCGTAAATTGCCGCGGCGGACGGTCGCCGACCGAGGGCACTTCCACCATCTGATGGCCGTGCACCAGTTCGGTGCGGGCAATGCCATGTTGCACTTTGATTTTTTCGGCGTCGGTTTGAGAGGTCAACAGCCCGATGGCCAAATCCTTCGTCAGATTCTGCCCGCCGATCGGAAGCACGGCCGTATGCCTGATGCTGCCGTCGAGGAAAATCGCGAGATCGGTCGTCCCACCGCCCAGATCCACCATCGCCACGCCCAGTTCGCGCTCTTCTGCGCTCAAGACGGCTTCGCTCGACGCAAGCGGCTGAAGAATGATGTCCACCACATCGAGGCCCGCACGATTCACGCTCTTGATAATGTTTTGCGCCGAGGTCACGGCCCCCGTAATCACATGAACATTGACCTCCAGCCGGTTGCCCGACATCCCCAGCGGCTCGCGGACCCCTTCCTGATCGTCGACCATGAATTCGCGTGGGAGGACGTGCAAAATGCGCCGTTCATGGGGAATGACGGCCAGCGTACGGGCGCTCTCCACGGCGCGACTGATGTCGTCGCGGGTCACTTCCTGCTTCTTGAGTGCCACCACGCCTTTGAGATTTTCTCCTGAAATGTGGCTGCCGGCGATGCCTGTATAGACCGAATTGATCTGCACGGCCGCCATGAGTTCCGCCTCTTCGACCGCTTTCTTGATCGACTCGACGGTGCTTTCGATGTTGACGACGACGCCCTTGCGAAGCCCACGCGAAGGGCAGGAGCCGACGCCGATGATGTTCAGCGGGCCCTCCTCCGGCACTTCGGCGACAATCGCGCAAATCTTGGTCGTTCCGATATCGAGACCGACCAGGATATGATCCCGCTTAGACACTCGGCTCACCCCCTTCCCCGAACAATGACGCGGTCGGCAAAGCGAAGATCGATTTCGTTCGCTCTGGCACCCTCGCCGTCAAAGGCCACATCGCGTAACGCAGGCCGCATTTTGAGAAACCGGGACCACTGTTGATCCATCGAGGATTCACTGAATTGAAACGTGACACCCTGCACCACCACCACAAGGTTGTTCAGATTCCCCACATTGATGTCCGGCCGTCCACCGGTGGTCTGCGCCACCATACGCGCCAAGGCTGCGCCGACTTGCACGGGACGACGATCCTCCGCCTTGCCCTGTGCCAGGCGACGGCCGTCGACTCCCGACAACATCGGCAGCATCGGATCGTCGCTCGACCCAAGATGCGCCAGCAGGACCCCGTCCGCATCGGTCAGAAGATTTTCGGCCACCGTCCGAACGACGACCGCCGGCTCACGCTCGACGATGTCGATATGAATCTCGTGCAACGGCTTTAACACCACAGTCGCATCCTTGATCCAGGGATGGGTCTTGACCCGGTCCGCCAACCACGTCGGATTGATGGAATACAGCGCGGTATCGGGCTTCAGCGCCAGCCGGCCGATCACCTCTTTTCGCGTGACGTGGTGCAGGCCGTTCACGGACACGGACCGCACCAGAAACCATTCCCGCGTCAGGGGCCCTATTTCACGAGCCAGCACAAAGAGCCCGGAACAGCCGCCGACCAACACCGTCACCGTGGCGATCACGCGAAGGGAGATGAGCAGACCTCGGCCCAGTCGTGACCAGTACCCGCCTGCCGCAACTCCTCGGCGGCGATCCTGTCCCGAGTCCGACCGGGCGTTCGCCCGGGGACTGACTTTGCTCGGTCGCGCCTTGCGCCACCCCAGCGACATCGCTACCTCACGGCTCGAAACGTTCCCGCCCCGGCCCGCCGGAGCGCGGATTGAAGGATGCGTTCCGTCAATACATCGTACGACAGGCCCGCTGTGCCCGCCGCCATCGGCAGGAGACTCGTCTCGGTCATCCCCGGCACCGTGTTGATTTCCAACACATAGGGCTTGCCCTTGGGGGTGATGCGAAAGTCCACCCGCGCCGCTCCGCTGCAGCCCAATGCGTGATAGGTCTGAATGGCCAACTGCGTGATCTGCTTGGTCACGGCGGCGGAAAGCGGCGCGGGACACAAGTACTGTGTCCGGCCTTTCTCATATTTCGCCGAGAAGTCGTAAAATCCATCCGGCGCCACAATCTCCACCGCGGGAAGGCCGGTCACCGCCCCGTCCGCACCGCCCAAGAGGGACACGGTCACTTCGTGTCCGGGAATATACGCTTCCACCATCGCTTCCGCCTCATATCGATGGGCAACCCGCAAGGCCGCTTTCCACTGCGTGGGCTTCCGAACAATGGTCACCCCGATCGTCGACCCCTGACTTGGCGGCTTCACGACGATCGGGAGCTTCAGCTTGCAGCTCGCCAGGATACGGTTCAACGTCGGCACCGTTCCACGCCGCACCACGGTGCCGCGCGGCACAGGAATGCCATGGGCCGCCAACTCCGTCTTGGTCACCACCTTGTGCATGCCGATCGCGCTCGCTCGCACACCGGACCCCGTGTAGGGCATGCCGATCGTCTCCAGGAATCCCTGAATCGCGCCATCCTCGCCACCAGGCCCGTGCAACGCGAGAAAGGCAATCTCGACTCCCTGTTCCTGCAAGGTGGACGACAGAGTGGGACTGACATCGATGGCCACCGCGTCGTACCCGCTGCGCACCAGCGAGCGATAGACGGCCTCGCCGGTTTTCAGCGACACGTCGCGTTCGGACGACTGCCCTCCCATCAACACTCCGACTTTCGAACGAGTCAGCGGCTTCCGTTCCGTCACATCCACGTCCTTTCACCGGCCCGCATCAGGCTTGTCCCACGACCTTCAACTCCAATTCCAGCGTCACCCCCGACTGTTTTTTGACCGCCGCACGAACCTTCCGGATCAACGCCAAGACATCGGCCGCACGCGCCTGTCCCAGGTTCACCATGAAATTCGCGTGTTTGTCGGACACCTGCGCATCCCCGACTCGGGCGCCCTTGAGCCCTGCCGCATCCACCAGCCGGCCGGCTGAATCCTGTGGAGGATTCTTGAAGACACAACCGGCACTCGGCCATGTCAACGGCTGGGTGTCTTTGCGATACTGGAGATAGTCTTTCACGGTTCTTTCAATCTGATCGTGCGCCCCTGGCCTCAGTTGCAGCCAGACTCCGGCCACGATGCCGCGCGGCAGATGCGCCTTCCGGTAACTGAACGGAATGTCGGCGGCAGGGATATCCACCACTCGACCACGCGGATCTACCATACGAACGGCTTTCACCGAATCCTTCATTTCACCCAAACGTGTCCCTGCGTTCATCACCACACAACCGGCCACCGTGCCGGGAATGCCGGCGCCCCACTCCAACCCGCTCAAGGAACGGCGGATCGCATATCCGATCAACGTCGGCATACCCACGCCCCCATCCGCATAGAGCACGTGCCCCGGCTCCTGGCGGATAGTCTTGAGTTGCCGGAGGCTGACCACGATGCCGCGGATCCCCCCGTCACGAACGAGCACGTTCGTCCCACCCACGACGAACACCGGGATGCGTTCGGCCCGAGCCTGTGCCACCACCCGGCACAGGTCTTCCACATCGACCGGCTCCACCAGGGCGTCCGCGGGCCCACCGATGCGGAACGACGTGTAATCTTGCAACGAAGCCTGATACGTGATCGTTCCACGAACTCCCTCAAGGATGCGTGCCCAGTCCTGTTTGGTTCTGGCCGGTCGCCCTGTTCGCGCCACCCCGGTCCTCGCTTCCCCTCTCCCCACCCTATGACGCAGGCAACCGGTCGAGGATCGCCAGCCCCGCTTTCCAGATGTCCCCTGCGCCGAGCGTGATCACAAGATCCCCGGCTTTCAAGGTCGGCAACACCTGCTCCGCGATCGCGTCCTTGCGCTCGATGAAGGTGGCCGAAGGATGCCCAGCCGCCTGCACGGCTTCGACCAGTTTCGCGCCGGACACGCCGGGAATCGGCTGCTCACCGGCGGCATAAATCTCCGTCATAAACAAGGCATCCGCCTGATCGAACGCATGGGAGAATTCCTGCATCAAATCGCGCGAGCGGCTATAGCGATGCGGCTGGAACAACACGACCACCCGCCGATCCCAGCCTTGTTTGGCCGCGGCAATCGTGGCTCGGACTTCGGTCGGATGATGTCCGTAGTCGTCCACCACCATGATGCCGGCCTTTTCCCCTCGCAGATGAAACCGCCGTTCCACGCCGCTGAACGCCGCCAGACCTTTACGGATCAGGTCCACGGGGATATCCAATTCGAGACCGATCGCGATCGCCACCAACGAATTGGACACGTTGTGGATCCCCGGAATGCTCAGCCGGAACGGACCCAGGTTGCGGCCACGGAAGAACACCCGGAACTCCGAACCCCACTGCCGCAGCGCGATGTCGGTCGCGCGAAAATCCGGCACATGGTCGGGATGTTCGTTCAACCCGTAGGTCTGGTATCGCTTGACCACCCGCGGCAGCAGAGCCCGCAGGCGTTCGTCGTCGGAACAGAGTACCGCCAGACCGTAAAACGGGACCTTGTTCACAAATTCAAGGAAGCTGTCGTTGAGCCGCTCCATGCTGCCGTAGTGATCGAGGTGTTCGCGATCAATGTTGGTGACGGCGGCGATGGTCGGCGCCAGACGCAGAAACGACCCGTCACTTTCGTCCGCTTCCGCGATGAGGAGATCGCCCCGCCCCAGTCGGGCATGACTTCCGAGGGCATTGACCTTTCCGCCGATCACCATCGTGGGATCCAACCCGCCCTGTGCCAGCACATTGGCCACCATCGAGGTCGTGGTCGTCTTGCCATGAGCCCCGGCGATCGCGACTCCGAACTTCAAACGCATCAACTCCGCCAACATTTCGGCGCGTGGAATGACCGGGATCTGCCGGGCCTTCGCCGCGACCACTTCGGGGTTCGTCGCCGCCACCGCGGAGGAGATGACCACCACCTGCGCCTCGCCGATATTGGCTTCATGGTGACCGATGGCGATCCGCCCGCCTAGCTCCTCCAGCCGTCGCGTGGTCTCGGACTGACTCAAATCCGACCCACTGACCTTATACCCGAGCGTCAACAGCACTTCGGCGATGCCGCTCATCCCGGATCCGCCGATTCCCACCAGGTGAATATGTTGTGTCTTTCTGAACATCGCTGTCCGCCTTAGCTCCTGTCCGCGAAATGATCGCTGTTGGCGAGTTCGATCCTGTTGCTGTCTCTCCCGCTCTCGTTGTTCATAGGGCGCGAGCGCTGTCGCTGGCCTCATGGCGCCTCCTTATGACGTCGTAGCATTCACGCACAATCGTTTCCGCCGCATCGCTGCGCCGCATCTCCCAACTGTGTCGGCTCATGGTCTGCAGGCGCTCGGGCTCGTTGAAGATGTCGATGACGGCTTTGGCCAACCCCGCGCCGGTCAACTCCGCTTGCGGCAGCAATACGGCACCGCCGGCTTGGGCCATCACTTCTGCATTCCGCAGTTGATGATTGTAGATCGCCGTCGGAAGAGGAATCAGGATGGCCGGTTTGCCGCACACGGTGAGCTCGGCGATAGTCATCGCGCCGGACCTGGCCACCACCAGATCCGCCTCCCGAAGGACCGCGGGCATGTCGTAGAGAAACGGCACCACGTGCGCGGACATGCCGACCTGGTCATAGGCTGCCAGCACTCTGGCATGATCGGCTTCACCCGTCTGATGGGTGATCGTCAGCCCCTCCCTCAGCTCCCCGAGGAGAGGCAACGCCTCGATGACTGCGGAGTTGATGGCTTTTGCGCCCTGGCTGCCGCCGAAGATCAGGAGATGCCGCGCACGTCCGTCCTTGGCCGGACCGGACGGGACCGCGGAAGATTCCAGAAAGGCCCGGCGCACCGGATTGCCGACCACACTGGTCTTTCGACGATCGAACCATTGCACGGTCGACTCGAATGCCAGAAAAATGCGTTGCACCAGCGGCGCCACGGCCTTATTGGCCATGCCCGGATACGCATTCGGCTCCAAAATGACCCCGGGAATGCGGCGCAGAAACGCCGCCACCAACATCGCCGGGCTGGTATAGCCGCCGACTCCGAACACCAGATCCGCGCCCTGTTGCTTGAGCACCCCCAACGACTGCCATAAACTGACCGGCAGGGAGGCCAAGGCCTTCATCATCTCCACCGGACTCTTCCCCATCAGCGGATTGGCCGTGATGCACTGCAAGGGGAACCCCTCATGAGCCAATACTTTTCGCTCGATTCCGCGTGTCGTCCCGACAAACAGGATGCGCGTGGAGGGATCGCGCCTGATAAATTCTCGCGCCACAGCAATGGCCGGATACAGATGCCCACCTGTTCCGCCGGCGGCAATCACAATGGTCATTCCGTCACCGCCCCGCGCTTCCGCACAACACGCGGGGGGCCGCTATCTTTCCCGCCCTGTCGGTCCCGTGAAATACTCAACAGCATTCCCACTCCGAACAGATTGGCCACCAGCGACGACCCGCCGTAACTGACAAACGGCAGAGTCAGTCCTTTGGTGGGCAACAGCCCCGTGACGACGCCGGCGTTGACCAACGCCTGCATACCGATCAGCATCGTGATCCCCATCGCCAAATGACGACCGAACGGGTGACGCGCACGACCGGCGATTTGAAATCCCTTGACGACAAACAGACCGAACAGCAGCACGATCGTGACGGTCCCCAACAACCCCAATTCCTCGCCGACCAGCGCCAACACAAAATCGGTGTGCGCCTCCGGCAGAAAGAACAACTTTTGTTTCCCCTCTCCTAACCCCACCCCGAACGGTCCCCCGCTTCCCAAAGCCAGAAACGACTGCGTGATCTGAAAGCCCGCTCCGGACGGGTCCTTTGTGGGATCCAGAAACATCAGAAACCGTTTCCATCGGTAAGGCGACGTCAGAATGAGCCCGGCGACCCCGGTCAACGCGCACAACGAGAGAATCGCAAGGTGTTTGATGCGTGCCCCTGCCAGGAACAGCAGGGTCGCCACCACAAGCCCCATCACCACCACGGTGCCCAGATCCGGCTCCAGCAACACCAAGCCGCTCAGCAGGCCGATGACGATCAGCGGCGGCAACAAACCGCGCGCGAACTGAGCGATCTGATCCTGCTTCTTGGTCAGATAGGCCGCTGCATAGATGACGGCCACAAATTTCGCCACCTCGGCCGGTTGAATGTTGATCGGTCCCAGATGCAACCACCGCCGCGCCCCCTTCGCCACGTTCCCGAGCGACGGAATGAGCACCAGGACCAGCAACAGCGTCGCCCCGCAGAGCAGCGGAATCGCCAACTTCTTCCAGATCCTGTAGTCGATCCGCGAGACGACGTGCATGACCAACAGACCGACGACCAACCAGGCCACCTGGCGCTTGAGGAAATACCAGGGATCGTGAAACCGGTTACCTGCCACCACGGCGCTCGCGCTGAAGACCATCACCACCCCGATCAGGCTGAGTACCAGCGTCAGGGCCAAGAGGGCCGGATCCACCGGTACGCGCTTGGAGCCCCGCTGGCTCGAAACCGGCCAGGGCAACGTCAGTGTCCCGAGTGCAAGCTGTGCCATCGTGCCGCCGTCGCCCCTCTCTACCACCCCCGGCTCATGCCGGAAGTGCCTGAACCAACGCCTTGAATTGCCGCCCCCGATCCTGATAGTCGGCGAACATGTCGAAACTGGCGCAGGCCGGCGAGAGTAAGACCACCTCACCGGGCTGCGCCTCGCGAGCAGCAAGCTCCACGGCGTCGCGGAGTGTCGCTGCAGGACGACACCGGTCGAAACCACCCATCGCCGCCTGAATGCGGCCCGCCGCCTCTCCGATCACAATGAGTCCCTTGACCCGCTCCCGGATGGCGCGCTCCAGTCGAGAGAAGTCTCCCCCCTTGTCCCTGCCACCCGCGATCAACCAGATCGGCTGCTCAATCCCTTCCAGCGCCTTCAACACCGCATCGACGTTCGTGCCTTTCGAATCGTTGACAAAGCGGACGCCGCGGCGTTCACGCACCACTTCCAAGGCGTGCTCCAAGCCGGGAAACGCACGCAGCACGGCGCGGATCGCCTCAAGAGAACAGCCACAGAGCAGACCATAGGTGACCGCCGCCATCACATTGTCGACGTTATGGAGCCCGATCAAGCGCATATCGCTGCGGCGACACACTTCTTCACGCCGGCCCCGCACGGTACTCACAATGAGGTCGCCATCCAACACTGTGGCACCCGCCACACCCGACACGGTGGCTCCACTGCGGCTGAACCCCAACACCGTTCCTTTGGTGCGCCCCCGGAGCGCCGCCACGCGCGGATCGTCCAGATTGAACAACGCGTAGTCGTCCGAAGATTGATTGGCGAAGATGCGCGCCTTGGCGGCCACATAGTCGTCCACCGAGGCATACCGATCCATGTGATCTAGGGTGACATTCAAAATCGACGCGATCCAAGGATGAAACTGTTCGGTAGTTTCGAGCTGAAAACTGGAGACCTCAACGACCGCGTATTCATAGGGCGGGAGGCTGCCCGGTTTCGCCTGCACACAGGCCAAGGCAGCTTCACTGGCGGCAATGCCGAGATTTCCTCCGACGAACGCAGATTTCCCGCTCTCCTGCAGAAACTTGCCGATCAACGTCACGGTCGTACTTTTCCCATTGGTCCCGGTTACCGCCACGATCGGCGCGGTGACAAAGCGGGAGGCCAATTCCAGTTCCCCGATGACTCGAACGCCCCTGGCACGCACGCGACTCAGCGCATCGAGCTGCGTGGGCACACCCGGACTGATCACGACGAGATCCGCCCCCTCCAACGCCGACTCATACTGTGCGCCCACTCGCACGCCGATGCCGGAGCGGTCTAATTGCGGGAGGATGGCCGTGAGCTCCTGCGGTTCTTTCCGGTCGGCCACAGTGACCCGCGCGCCGAGATGATGCAACAGCCGCGCAGCGCCCACCCCGCTCCTGGCCAGACCCACGACCGTTACCTGAAGGTCTTTGACGTTCATACCCTCATCACTACCGGAGTTTGAGCGTGCTTAGACTAAGCAGCGCGAGTAAAATCGCAATGATCCACAGACGCACCACCACCTTCGGTTCATCCCACCCTTTCATCTCGAAATGATGATGAATAGGCGCCATGTTGAAAATGCGCTTTCCACGCAACTTGTAGGATCCGACCTGCAAGATCACAGACAACGCCTCAATGACGAACACGCCCCCGACGAGGAGCAACAGGAGCTCGTGTTTACTGATCGCCGCCGCCGTGCCGAGTGCGGCACCCAAGGGCAGCGATCCGACATCCCCCATGAAGACAGAGGCCGGATAGGTATTGAACCAGAGGAATCCCAAACTCGATCCCAGAATGGCTCCGGTAAAAATGGCGATCTCCCCTGCCCCTTCGATGTAGGGGATCAGCAAGTATTCGGCCATGACACGGTTCCCCGTGACATAGGCGACAATCGTATAGGCCAGCGAAGCGATCATGACAGGCCCGATGGCCAGGCCATCGAGTCCGTCCGTCAAATTGACGGCATTGGAGCTGCCGACGATGACGAGAATCACGAAGACGATGTAGAACCAGCCCAAGTCCGGCGTGAAATACTTGAAAAACGGCACGCTGAGTTTCGTCGTATAGCTCGGCAAGGTGTAGAGAAAGACACCGATGGCTAGGGCCACCAGAAACTGGCCGGTGAATTTTTGCGCCGCCGAAAGCCCCTTCGACTGGCGCTTGATGAATTTCAAATAGTCGTCGGCAAATCCAACCGCGCCGAACCCCACCGTCGCCATCACCACCAGCCACACATACCGGTTGGTCATATCGGCCCAAAGCAGGGTCGATAACATGACGGCGAAGATGATGAGAATGCCCCCCATCGTCGGCGTCCCGCTCTTGGCCAAATGCCGCTTCGGTCCATCGTCCCGGATTTGCTGGCCGAGTTTGATCTCCTGCAACTTCCGGATCACCCACGGGGCCATCACGAACGCAATCAGAAACGCCGTCACCGCAGCGTAGATAATGCGAAAGCTCTGGTACCGAAACACATTCAGAAACGAAAACTGCGTATGAAGAGGATACAGCCAGTTGTATAACATCCTACGGCTTCTTTACCCGCTCTCGACCAGCAGGCCCTCAAGGTCCAGTATGTATTCCTGTCGCTAACACGCTTTTTTTGCGACCCGCCGCATGCCGGTGAGGGCATCCACCACTTGCTCCATCCGCATCCCGCGGGACGCCTTGACCAACACCACGTCGCCTTGCCGCACCATCCGCGCCACAGCCGTCGCGGCCGCCTGCGCATCCGGATGTTCGGTGATCCGGTCGGCCGACATGCCGGCGTGGCGAGCGCCTTCCGCAAGCTCTCTCCCCAACACGCCGCACGCCAGCAGATGTCCGATCCCCTGCGCGGCCAAAAACGCCCCCACGTCGCGGTGCATGCGCTTCGTGTCGGCGCCCAGCTCCAACATGTCGCCCAGAGCCGCGATCGATCGTTTCCCGCGCCCCAACTCCGCCAAGAGTCGGATGGCCGCCTTCATGGAGGCCGGATTGGCGTTGTAACAATCGTTGATGACCTGCACCCCGTGGGAACTGCTGATCTGCGATCGCATCGCAGCCGGGCGGAATTTCGCCAACCCATCGGCGATGGCGGCACCCGGCAAGCCCAAGGCATGCCCCACGGCAGCCGCTGCCAGGGCGTTGCTCACATTGTGGTGCCCCTGCGTTCGGATCCGCACTTCCGTCTGTCGACGTTTCCCGGGCAGGAGGAGCCCGAAGATGGTCCCGCCCTTGTCATCGGTTCGAACATTCGCGGCACGAACGGCAGCCTTCGACGATACCCCGAACGCCACCACACGGCATTGAGCCCGAGAGGCCAGATAATCGAAATACTCGTCGTCGGCGTTCAACACGACGACCCCGTCCTGCGGAAGGTGATCCAACAACTCCGCCTTGGCCTGCGCTGAGCCTTCCATGCTGCCGAAGAATTCCAGATGATCCGGCCCGATGTTGGTAATCACCCCGACGGTCGGCCTGGCGATTTCACACAATCTGGTCGTCTGCCCTTCCTGATCCACCCCCATTTCAATCACCGCAGCCTGGTGGCGCGGGGCGAGTTGAAATAAGGTCTGGGGCACGCCGATGCGATTGTTCAGGTTACCTTCCGTCTTCAGCGTCTTCCATCGCTGCGCGACCACATGAGCCACCATCTCCTTCGTCGTCGTCTTTCCGTTGCTCCCTGTGATGGCAATGACCGGAATCGGGAAACGGTTGCGATAATGCGTAGCCAACCGCTGAAAGGCTTCGAGCGTGTCCCGCACCCCGAGCAAGATCGGCGAGCCGCCTTGTTTACGCATCGGCGGCAGGCGATACCCTTCCTGGACGATCGCACACACGGCGCCCTGCGCAAAAACCTTCGGCACGAACGCATGCGCATCCACACGATCTCCTTGAAACGCGATGAACACATCACCTTTTCGCACCACGCGCGAATCGGTCACCACGCGTCGGATGCGTTGCTTCAAGTCCTGTGAAGTCAGCCCAGACGGCGACTTGGCACTCAGCACTTCGCAAATTTCTTCGACGGTAAACAACGCCATAACGCCGCGACTGCCCGATTCCCGCATGTGCACCCCCGCTGAGGTTCAGGATCGGAGCGTACCGATCATCTCACGCGCGACCTCACGATCATCGAAGTGATGCTTCGTCGTCCCCACGATCTGATAATCTTCGTGTCCCTTCCCGGCGATCAGCACCATGTCGTCCGTCTTCGCCTCACGAACGGCAGCTTCGATCGCCGCCCGCCGATCGGCGAGCATCTGATAACGCACATGGCCCCGGTCGGCGAGCGCCTCCTTCACTCCCACTTCGACTTCACGGAGGATCGCGGCCGGATCTTCGGTGCGAGGGTTATCAGAAGTCAGGATCACCACGTCACTATACTGCACGGCCGCACGCCCCATCTTCGGGCGCTTCGTGCGATCCCGATCGCCGCCGCAACCGAACACGGTGATGATGCGTCCGGTGCGAAGCGCCTGCGCCGCGGTCAGCAGCCGCACGAGTGCATCTTCGGTGTGGGCATAATCCACGACGACCGTAAAGTCTTGCCCTGCCTCCACACGTTCGAACCGTCCGGGCACATTCGACACGGCCCCCACGGCCGCACGAACCTCATCAAGCGTCAACCCTTCGTGCAATACCACGCCGATCGCCGCGAGAAGGTTGTAGACATTGTGCTCGCCTACCAACCGACTCTGAATCGTGCATGTCCCTGCCGGGCTGCGCAGAGTAAAGGTTGTCCCCGCCGCCGACAATCGTACGTTTTCCGCACGAAGATCCGCCTGTGCCCCAAGGCCATAGGTCCACACCGGAACCGTACAGGCTTCTCGCATCCGACGACTCCAAGGGTCATCGAGATTGATGATTGCGCGCTTGCGTTCCTTGCGCGTCCCCGACTGCCCCAACTCCACGAAGAGCTTCCGCTTGGCCTGAAAATAGCGCTCCATATCCACGTGAAAATCGAGGTGGTCCTGCGTCAGATTGGTAAACACCGCGACATCGAACTCGGACCCGGCCGTGCGGTCCAACGCCAACGCATGAGACGACACTTCCATCACGACCGTATCCAACCGCTTCTCGACCATTCGTGCAAATAATTTCTGCAACTCCAACGCGCCGGGGGTGGTATGTGAGGCCGGGATCGACTCCTTCCCCACAAGGTACGCCACCGTCCCGATGAGCCCCACCTGCCGCCGGGACGCCTCCAGCATGGTTTTGACGACGTAGGTCGTCGTCGTTTTGCCGTTCGTCCCGGTCACGCCGATCATCCGGAGGGAGAGGGACGGGTCACCATAAAATCGACTGCCGATCATCCCCAAGGCCGCCCGCGAATCCTGCACGCGAACGGTCGGCGTCGGGCCGGCCGAGACTGCACGCCCTACCACCAGGGCCGCGGCTCCTGCGGCCAAAACACGATCCACAAAGTCGTGCCCGTCCACACGCTCGCCGGGCACGGCGACAAAGAGTGATCCCGGCTCGACCGTCCGTGAGTCATCGGTCAGACCCGTAATCGTGACCTGCTGGTCGCCGCTTCGCTCCAACACGCCAAGCCGCCCTTGAATCGGGCTGATCAGGTCGTCCAGCGTCATCTAGGATTCCACCGTCGCCATAGCCAGCTTCACCGGCTCATCCACCGCGACGCCCAGATAATTCAACACCTGCTCTCCCACTCGCCGAAACACCGGCGCCGCCACCACGCCCCCCCAGCCTTCCCCGCGCGGCTCGTCGATCACGACAATCATCGCCAATCGCGGATCTTCTGCGGGAACGTACCCCAGAAACGATCCGACCAACAGTGTGGACGAATACTTGCCGGTGCGGGGATCGACTTTTTGAGCCGTTCCGGTCTTGCCTGCCACACGAAAGCCGGGAATCGCCGCTTTTCCGCCGGTCCCGCCGGTCACGACGCCTTCGAGCAAGGTCGTCAAGGTTCTGGCCGTATCAGCCGAGATGACTCGCCGTTTCGCCTGCGGCATCGTCTGCGCCACCAATTGTCCTTTGGCGTTGCGAATTTCAGAGACCACATACGGTTTCATGAGCACGCCGCCGTTGGCGATCGCCGAGACCGCCGTCACCATTTGCAGCGGAGTGACACCGACTTCCTGCCCCATAGAGATGGACGCCAGCGATCGTTTTCCCCATTGCCGAGGGCCCCGAAGCAGACCGGCGATCTCCCCCGGTAAATCGATGCCGGTCTTGTCCCCGAAACCGAATTCCTTTAAATAGTCGTAGACTCGCCACTCGCCCAATGCCATGCCGACTTTCGCCGCCCCGATGTTGCTCGACTTCTGGATCATTTGCGCGAAGGTCATCCACCCGGCCCGCTCGTGGTCGTGGATGACCGTGTTGGCGATCGCGAGCTGTCCGTTCTCGCCGTAAATCATGCTGCCGGGCGTCATCACCTTTTCTTCGAGGGCCGCCGCGGCAATCACGCTCTTCATGGTGGAACCGGGCTCGTAGGTATCGGTCAACGCACGATTCCGCCACCGGTCAGGAGCCAAGGCACCGACCGTATTCGGATCAAACCGTGGACTCACTGCCATCGCGAGCACAGCGCCGGTCTTGGGATCCATTGCGATCAACGTTCCAGATTTGGCGTTGGCCCGGCTCACGGCCTCGTCCAATTCTTTCTCAGCGATGTACTGAATGACTTCGTCGATGGTCAAGGTCAGGCTATGCCCGGCCGCTGCGCCCTCCTCGTTGAGCCCCTTAGGAAACACCGCCCGACCCAAGGCATCACGCTGCAGCACCACCGCCCGCTTTTCGCCCCGCAGATATTGGTCGTAGCGTAACTCCACTCCCTCCAACCCGCGATCGTCCATTCCCGCAAATCCCAGCACATGGGAAAGCAGAGGCCCTTTGGGATAGAAACGACGCCCCTCCATCACTACCCCTACCCCCTCAAGGCCCAGCCGCTCAAGCCGACGACCCTGTTCCGGATCGAGCTTTCTCGCCAGCCAGACAAAATGGCGTTCCTGCTTCAACTTCTTTTCGAGTTCGGTCGCCTTCACGTGCAAAATCGGCGAGAGATTGCGCGCCGCCGCAACGGGATTCCCGAGCGAGGCCGGCACGCCGAACACCGACGGGACATCCATGTTCATCGCCAGGACTTTGCTGTTTCGGTCGTAAATCGTACCGCGCGCCCCCTCCAACGTGACGTTCTTTTGATGTTGCCGATCGGCCTTTACCGTCAACGCGGCAGCCTGCATCACCTGCAAATTCACCAGACGAACGATGACGAGGACAAACGCCAGCACAAGCCCGCAGGCCACCACGATCCGACGCCCACGAAGGGGAGCCCCGGCCACTACCGCACTCTCCGGGGAACCATGTTCCTCGCGATCCTCACCTCACCCTCCGCCGCAATCGGGTTCGCCGGCGCTTCCGGCTCGATATTGACGACAACGACCTGCCCCTTTTCCGGTTGCATCATTCCGAGCTTGTCGCTCGCAAGTCGTGCGATCCGCTCGGGAGCGGTCAGTCCCGACAGTTTGACCTGGAGCTCATCACGCTCACGCTCCAGCAGGACCTTCTGCGCTTTCAGCCGTTCAATGTGGTACCCGAGGCGGACGATATCCACCCGCTCCCACACAAAGAGCAACACCAGCGACGTGACCGCGGCAAACGCGACGGCTTTCATGTCATAGACTCCTTGGCAATCCGTTCCACGACACGCAGTTTTGCACTGCGCGAACGCGGGTTATGGTGACGTTCGTCATCCGAAGCGACAACCGGCTTTTTCGTCAACACGGCCACCGACGATTCAGGCCCATTCGCCAATGCACGAAACGTATGCTTGACGATCCTGTCCTCAAGCGAATGAAACGAGATGGCGCAGACCCGACCGCCCGGCACCAGAAGATCGACGGCATCGCGAAGCGCCGGCTCAAGCACATCCAACTCGCGGTTCACCGCGATTCGCAGCGCCTGGAATGTCCGGGTCGCGCAATGAATTCGTCCATGCCGGTACGAAGCAGGTACAGCCCGCTCGACCACCGCCGTGAGTTCTGCCGTGGTGCGGATCGCGCCCTGCGTCCTGGCCTGCACGATCGCGCGAGCGATTCTGCGCGAATACCGCTCCTCACCGAGCTGATAGATGAGATCGGCCAACTCACTCTCCGGCAGATCGCGCACAAGGTCCGCGGCGGTTCGCCCCTCCCGTTGATCCATGCGCATATCCAAGGGACCATCCTCTCTGAAGCTGAACCCCCGTTCCGGACGATCGAGTTGCGGTGAGGACACGCCCAGATCGAAGATCACGCCGTCCACCTGCGAGAATCCGCTGTCGGCAACCACGGCTTTGAGCTCCGAGAAATTTGCATGGCAGAGATGCACGCGAGGCAGCAGATCCTGCAAACGCGAACGCGATTCCGAGAGCGCCGTCGCATCACGATCAATCCCGATGAGAATGCCATTTGGAGCGGTGCGTTCGAGGATCCGAGTCGCGAGCCCTGCATATCCAAGAGTGCAGTCCACATAAACTCCACCTGGTTTGCACTGCAGCCAGAACACGATCTCGTCGACTAAAACCGGCTTATGGGATTCGCGAGCAGACTTATTATCCACTTCTACCCACTTCTCCCCACATATTGGCTGGAGTATACACCCAACCTAATAGCTGTCAACAGATTTTGCCTCAATTTATCAAGAATTTTGTTCGATTTAGACGCATCCGCCGCCGGCAAGATTCGAACGGAAAAGTTATCCACAATTGTGGACAAATCTGTGGGAAACACCCCCACCATCCTGTGGATCGCCACTGGAGAAACTCCGCACAAAGTAGCGGCCTCTCCCAAAATCAGGGAGATGCGAATACCAGTATTAGGCGGGATTACGCGGGATCCATCAGATGCGGAACGGGACTGAGGCTCAAAGGGAAGGGCTAGGGGTATAACCTGTACAACATTCTGGGGAAGGGGATGGTCTCACGTACGTGTTCGAGCCCGCAGATCCAGGCCACTGCTCGCTCAATCCCCATTCCAAATCCGGCGTGCGGAACCGAACCGTATCGACGAAGGTCCAGATACCATTGAAATGCGTCAACAGGCAGATGGTGATCACGGAGACGCGCCGATAATTTCTCGTACGAATGGATACGTTGACCACCACCGATGATTTCACCGTATCCTTCTGGCGCCAATACGTCCATGCAGAGGGCAAGATCAGGGCGTTGCGGGTCGGTCTCCATATAGAAGGCTTTCAACGCCGCGGGATATCGGTGCACGATCACGGGTCGATCGAACTCTTTCGACAGGATCGTTTCATCGTCGGCACCGAAATCGTCTCCCGGCTCGGCCGGAACTCCTTTTCGCTGAAGCGTGTCGATGGCTTCCTCATAGGTGATGCGCGGGAATGGGGCGGTCACACACTCCAGCCTCGTGACATCCCGCTCCAGTAGTTGCAACTCCGCGCGCCGCGTCTTCAGCACGGCCGCCACAATATGAGCCAGAAATTGTTCGGCCAACTCCATCATGTCCGCCAACTGGGCAAACGCGACCTCCGGCTCCACCATCCAAAACTCCATCAGGTGTCGACGGGTCTTGGACTTCTCGGCGCGAAACGTCGGGCCGAAGCAATACACTTTCCCGAATGCGGCGGCCGTGGCCTCGCTGTAGAGCTGACCGCTCTGCGTCAAATAGGCAGTCTCATCGAAATACTGCGTATGAAACAGGGTCGTGGTCCCCTCGCAGGCATTGGGGGTAAAAATCGGCGCATCGACCAGCGTGAAACCCCGATCATCGAAGAAATTCCTGCAGGCGCGAATAATCTCATGGCGAATGCGCAAGACCGCATGTTGCCGACTGGACCGCAGCCAGAGGTGCCGGTGCTCCATCAAGAATCCCGTACCATGCTCTTTGGGTTGGATCGGAAACGGTTCGGCGATCTGCAACACCTCAAGACCCGACACATCGAGCTCATAGCCGCCTGGCGCGCGTCCATCCTGTCGTAACGTGCCGCTCACCACAACACTTGACTCTTGTGTGAGCTCCGCTGATCGCGCAAATTGTTCCTCGCCGACCGTGCCCTTGCTGACGACCGCCTGCATCTCGCCGGTCCCGTCTCTCAAGATCAGGAAGTGGAGTTTCCCCTTATCGCGTCGGCTGCGGAGCCATCCACGAATCGTGACAGCTTGTCCGGCATGCGCGGACGCCTCCTCGATGTAAATTACAGGCATGGAGCCCCCTCTCTACCATGGACGAGGTCGACATGGACCTGGCCGGAGGGTAACGAACGGCAGCAGGCATTTCAAGCACATCGCAATTCGCCCCTTTCGTTGACACAACGTCGCCCTCGGAGCATCATCACAACATCATGCGCGCCATCGCTGAATGCCCCCGGCACCGATACTATCTGCTGCTTGCAGGACTGACCCTTCTTGGGTTCCCCTCGGCCGCACAGGCGGGAGAATTTCGATCGGACAATCCGCTCAACCAGCCGGGAAAGATTTATTGGTGCCCGAACCGCACGGCCGACAAGCGCATCACCGCCACAGCAGAGGTCGGGTGCACCCCGCTCTACGATGCGGAGCGCGATACGAAACACGTCGAGAAGAGCGAGTCAATCGACTCAAGCAGCCCATCCACCAAGGAGCCGCTGAAGATCCTCGACATTCAGAACGAAGCGTCGAAATTCACGCGCGAGTATCGAGAATTCTTAGACTGTTGCGCCGGCGATTGGGATGCGCTGGACCGCATCGACGAATTGCTGGAACAGTCCAACCACATCCTGATGTCGGTTCAGCAAAAAGGCATCTACAATAGTGCAGGGTTCGGCGTCGGCAGCGGCGCATCCGGCTTAGGCGGCGGTCCGGGCCAATCGCCGAAGCTCGGCACCTTCGCCCGCCAGTGGACGCTCAGTGAAATCGTCGGCACCGTCGCCCTCGCGCGCGACGATCTCAAGACCATCAGAACGCGATTACAGGGCCTCATCGCGCGATACGAGAAACTCGACACGCTGGACTACGAGCAACGCGGAAGAGAAGAGCGGCGCATCGAGGAGGAACGCGAGGCCATGACACACACGTTCCGCCCCCGCCGACCGGCCGCGTCAGCGCCGACAGGAATGGACATTCAGGACACCACGATTCCGACGAGAATCGGCGGCGACATCGAGAATTCGCAGTTGAATCGTTCCCTCAACCCGAGTTTCGGTGCCGACATTGGCGCCACGGTCTCACCCTACAGCAATGTGAACGAGTCCCTGCGCCCTCGCCGCGGCGAAAGCCTGAAAGACTCCGTGTTGCCGGATCGTGTCGGCGCACAGACCCAGGATACCAGCTTGCCGAATGCATTCGGCTTCGAGATCGGCGGCAGCGAAAATGCTGAGGGCTCCTCTTCTGTGCAACTGCGAGGCGTCGGTCCTTCTATCGGCGACTCGTCGCTCAACGATCAGTCCCGCCGGTAAACTGCTCCGCTGACGTCAGGCAGACCTATTCCTTCGGAAACACCGAGGGTAACGCCTCCCAATGCGCTCCCCCATCGAGACTTTTATACAAGCCGCTGCCGTTGGTGCCGGCATAGAACACCTGAGCATCAACCGCACTCTGCGCAAGCGACCGGATGTTCGTGGTGGTGAGTCCTTCATTCAACGGCATCCAACTCCTGCCTCCATCCTCACTTCGGTGAATGCCATCCCGCCCGGCCAGATAAAGCACGCCCGCGCGAGCACGATCGAGTACCATCGCCACAATCATTTGATCCTGTAACGACTCGCCGATACGCACCCAGGAAGCTGCCCCATTGGTGGTCTTATAGAGCCCGGCCAGCGTGGCAGCATACACCGTGTCGGGCGCGAACGGATCGACCTGGACCGACGTCACGCCTAGGGCACGCGACGTCTTCACCATCCCCTCGGGAACAAGCCCTGCGTTTACTTGCATCCAATGCATCCCTTGATCCGTCGTCTTATACACGCCGCCGCTCGTGCCGGCATACATCACTGACGGGTGTGAAGGATCCAGCCCCAACGTGACGACCATCAGCACTTCCTTCATGCCGTCCATTTTCTTCACCCAGCGCTCGCCCGCATTCTTCGATTCGAAGACCCCCATCGTGGTGGCCAGAAAGATGTGCGTATCGTCGCCGGGATCAAAGACGAACTGGTTGACGACGGACGAAATCGTGGCGTCATCCAGGCCGGCGCGAATCGACGTCCAGCGCTGGCCGCCGTCATAACTTTTATACACTGCGTCGCCTTTTGTGCCTGCATATACCGTGGCGGGATACAACGGGTCGATCCCCATCGCGATCACCCGCGAGTAACTCATGCCCTTCGACAGGTTGCTCCAGGTCTTGCCCCCGTCACGGGATTTATAGATGTAATCGTTGGTGGCGATGTAGAGAATCTCGGGGTTGCTGGGATGCACCTGAATGACGACGACGGGATCACTGCCTGTGCATCCGCCGAGAACGAAGACGAACATCACGAGACAAAAGAGACGTTTGGACATGGAACCGAGGAATTCCTTCTGGGCTGGTCAAACAGGCTGCCCAGCAAGGCCGCAGCGAGCAAGGAGGCGAGGCGTACTGAGTTGTACGTCGAACCGCCGAGCGACGCGAGAACGAAGCTGGAAGCCTGTTTCACCAGGCCAAGCTAGCGGTAGTTGGTGAATTGCAGATCAATCCCAAAATCCTTTCCCTTCAAGAACGCAATCGCAGACTGCAAATCATCCTTGCTCTTGCTGATCACACGTACCTGCTCGCCTTGGATTTGCGCCTGCACTTTCAGCTTCGAGTCCTTGACGGCCTTGGTAATCTCCTTCGCCTTCTCCGAAGAGATGCCGCTCTGAATTTTGATGGTTTGCCGAACGGTGGCGCCGAGCGCCTCCTCGATCTTGCCGTAGTCAAACGCCTTCAGCGACACGCCGCGTTTCACACATTTGCTCTTGATGATCTCGTTCACCGCGTTGAGCTTGTATTCGTCGTCGGACAGCACCACCAATTCTTTCTCTTTTTCCTTCAACGTCAACTCGGTCTTGGAATCTTTGAAATCGAACCGCTGCTTGATCTCCTTCGTCGCCTGGTCAACGACGTTTTTCATTTCCTGCATGTTGACTTCCGACACCACATCGAACGATGATTGGTCAGCCACGATCTGTCCTCCTTCTGCCTATCCGCCCGTCGCCGCGACGCTTAACAACAGCCTCCGCCCGGCGGCAACGTGAATCGGCAGTCGTCATGCCGATGCACAGCCGTCTGCGTACGACCGGCTGAGCCGCCACCGGCGAGTGCGACCACTTCACTGCTGCGGAAGGGGCGCTTCAAGATCACATACCCATACCACTGCTTGAGGCTATCGCTCAAGACAACCAAGCCCAGAATGGCCACCACGGCAACCAGCACCGCATCCACATACAGGGTAAAGGCCTGCCCGGCGGCGAGGGTCGCGGCTTTTGCCAGAAACATCCAAAACATTTCATAGGAGCCCGACAGGGTAATCGCCCCGACGAACAACATCGGCACCGCGGTGACCCAAAGATAGGGCGACTTCCACATTTTGATTAACACCGTGGTCGCGATACAGAGGGCCAGCGTCCCCAGAAGCTGGTTGGCCGCCCCGAACATCGGCCAGATCGTCGAAATGCTGCCCGTCCCGATAAGGTACGCCCAGGCGCCCACCACAACGGCGCTGCTCAGCAACACCCCCGGCCACCAATTCATCTGCCGGAACGGTGCGTACACCCGCCCCGCCATTTCCTGAATCAGATACCGCGCGACACGGGTCCCGGTATCGATCGTCGTCAGGATGAACAGCGCCTCAAACACCAACGCAAACTGGTACCAGTAGGCCATCAAGCCGGACATGCCGGGCAGCGCGGCAAAAATGGATGCCATTCCCACGGCCAGCGACACCGCGCCTCCGGGTCGTCCGGCAACATTCACTTCGACCAGTTGCGACAACTCCCCAATGCGGGAGGGCGCAAAGCCCATGGCCGTCAGGGTCTCGACCGAGAGCATCGTATTGATCGCCAGATAGTCGCCGGGAATCAGCACTGAGGCCGCAATGAGCGCCATCACGCCCACAAAACTTTCCAGCAGCATCGCCGCATACCCCACCACCGCCTGCGACTCCTGTTCAATCATTTTGGGCGTCGTACCGGACGACACCAGTGAATGGAACCCCGACACCGCACCACAGGCGATGGTAATGAAGAGGAATGGGAACAACGTGCCGGGAATAATCGGGCCGCCGCCGTGTGCGAACTGGGTTACGCGCGGCATTTCGATCGTCGGCGCCATGAGGATCACACCGAACCCCAGCAGGAACACCACGCCCAGTTTCATGAAGGTCGACAGATAGCCTCGTGGGACCAACAGCATCCATCCCGGCAATACCGACGCAAGAAACCCGTATCCGGCCAACAACCACACGAGAGCCGGCTTCTCAAACTCGAACATCCAGGCGTAGGCCGATTGTCCCACCACACGCCCGAACAACACCGCCGCCACCAAGAGCGCCACCCCGATGACCGAAACCTCCGCCACCGCGCCGGGCCTGAACTTCTGGAGGTAAAACCCCATGATGAACCCGATGGGAATCGTCATCGCGATCGTGAACGTGCCCCAGGCATTGTGGTACAGCGCGTTCACTACGGCGAAGCCCAGCCCGGCAAGCGCGACCACGACAATGAACAACACCGCGACCGCCGTCGCCGTACCCGTAGTGGAGCCCAGTTCGTCATGGGCGATCTCAGGCAGCGAACGACCATTGCGCCGCATGGAGGCGACCAAGATAATGAAGTCCTGCACCGCGCCCGCAAGGACCGCACCGATGACCAGCCAGAGAAAGCCGGGGAGGAATCCGAATTGTGCCGCTAGGACTGGCCCGAGCAGCGGACCAGCGCCCGCGATGGCAGCAAAATGATGGCCGAACAATACCACTCGGTTCGTGGGATGAAAGTTCACCCCGTCGTTCAGGCGCACGGCAGGAGTCAGACGCGTATCGTCCAACTGGACCACCTGACGCGCCAACCACCGACCATAGAATCGATAGGCCAAGACATAGATGCAGGCCGCCGCCACCACCAGCCAAAGCCCGTTCACTTTTTCCGCGGGATTGACGACACCGACCACATGGGCGAGTGCCACGGCCGCAAGAGTGGAGAGGAACGCCCACAGCAGACGATACGCCATATTCATGCGCGGCATACTAACAACCCATCGACGTGTTGTAAATCAACGACCTACTCGCTATTCCCATAGTCAGAAACGAATTCGGCCCGGGCAACAAGCAGATGTTTGAATCAGGGGCCTTCGCGAGAGGGAGGTGCATATGCCGTCGGCCAAGGAGCCGATCGCCAAGATTCTACAGGACCAGCCGGAGGACAGCTCCTACGAAGAGATCCTCCGGGAACTTGCTCTTGCGCAGATGGTGGACAGAGGGCTCGCTGACTCCGATGCGGAAAGGACGATCAGCCACGAGGAGATCGGGCGCCGAATCAAGACATAGCAGAAGTAACCTGGACCACTGAGTCCGAACGTATGGTTCCGCGATCTCCACGACTTCATCGCACACGACAGTCCTACCGCAGCAACCCGCACCATTGAAACGCTCTACCAGAAGGCGGACATCCTCAGAGAGTCCCGGAATCAGGCTACCGGTACTGGCAACGACCAGACCGGCACATCCCCATTCTTCTTCATGGACACTACCGAACATTATCAAATCTGACAGAGCTCCGCCAAATAAACCGTAGCTTCACTCAAATGCCTCGGCAGCAAAGCGTCCCTCTGAATTGCGATCGTGCAACCAAATATTCACATCCCCGTATCTGGCTCCCACCACTTCCCCAATCTTCCTAATGAGTGATATTGCTGAGTCCATCAGCGTTTCGCAACTCCTGTAATCCAGCATATAGAATCGAGACTCTCTAGGCATGAGGTCCTGTTCGGCTTCCATGTGTGTCTCAACTTTCGGGTGAACGAGTGAGTGCCGCAGATCCTGCTCACTTCCCACTAAGAGTTTCAACTCTGGGCAATTGGTTTCGACCAGAGGCGGATGTTTTCCGCCAATCGCAATCTTAGGATACTTGTGAAGCTTTTCACGAAGGCCCAATGTTCTAGGCTTTCCGCTATCCTCATCCCATTCACGCAACAAAGACTTCTCTTCCTGCGTTAGACTCCCGTCTTTCAACTTCTGAATATCCCAGGATAGCGCGTTCAGGTAGCCTTCCAGCAAAAAAAATATCGATCTAACAGTTGCACGCAAGAGTGCGTCTTCCCTCTTGGCCGTTTCCTTTGTACTACAGGCTTGCTCGGCTTTCCTGGCATCACACGTAGCATTCCACAGCAGCCCCATATCCTCAAAAAGCATGGCTTCCAGAATGGTCCATGGAACCTCCTTTCCACCCCCTTTACTTGTTCCTTTTACATCTATGCCAATTCTGCCGTGCGGTGGAAGCTTCGCAAAGAGTGGACATGCGTTCTCATAACGACTAAACAGATTTTCCTGCATGTACCATTTGGGCAACCATAGAATCTTTGTTGGTTGATCGTATGCCATCCGGAGTATCTCGTCATAAGCTGAGGGGCCTCCCTTCGCTCCTATCCACTCTTTGAGAGAAGCAAGCCTCCTTTGTAGATCAGAGTAAAAAACCTTGAGAGCAGCTTTCGACAGACTAGGAATATTCTCAAGGGACACATTCATTTGCTCATATCCAGAATTGTCCAGCGCGTTACTAAGGATATAAATGGCCTGGTACTCTTTGTAGGCACAGTGAGCCCTTTCCTTAAGATCTGCCACTCTCCGCTGTGCCCGTTTTTGCTTCATAGATATGGCATTGTATCTTATTCTTTCTCCTAGAATTGGGGAAGAGACCCGCGATGGTTGAGCCGTACGGTCAACTGCTGGGCCTCGTCTCCATCACGGAACAACGTGTTGTGAAAATACGCACTATTCCGTTAGATCGATGGCGACACAAGCCACCATTCTCGCACAGCCCTCCATCATCTGAGCCGCAAACCGGCTCGCCCACTGATTCTTTTCCCCACCACTTCTCCATGAGTCGCGGAGACTGGAATGACCTTTATTGTACGAATCGATTGATCACATTCTTCCCGTGTGCGCTCTGTGAGCACACAAGTCATTTTGGGCAACTCTCTGCGCGCCCACCCAAGGGCATACAGGAGCACGACTAGACCGCCGGTTCTTGAACGACACCGTTCGGCGGAGCACGGCGACGAGCAGCCGCCTCTTCCTGCAACAAAACCAACAGGTCTGCAACTTTGTTATATTTATCTTTGCTATGCCATCCGACACACCTTCACAGTCGTCCGGAAGGGAACGCCGCGAGTTTTATCGCATCACCGTCCTTCTGCCCATCTGCATTCAATCGGAGACGGACACGACGGAGTGTGTCTTCCTTGAGAAATCCGTGAACCTCAGCGGCGGGGGTATCGGCGTGACGGTCACGACCGCCTACCAACCAGACGAGGCCCTTTCCCTCACGCTCCTCCTCCCCGACCAGGTGCCCTTCAACGCCACTATCGAGGTGTTGCGGGTCGATCCCCTTCCGATTCCAGGCGGTACGTACCGCCTCCACGCCCGGTTCATCCGGATGACCTCACAGAATCGAGAACTGCTGATCAGATACATCGTGCGTTTTCAGCGCGACCATCTGCAGGAACACTATTCCGTCTAGGATGCAGGATAGCTTCCCCGCCGCCGGCACCCAGCCGTCTCGGTGTGCTTGGCCCCCCGCATTGCGGGCGATCGTGTCTCCGCGGGTCCGATCCGAACGTTTCCTGTCGCAGAGCGTTCGCTGGAAGCACCGTGGAACCGACAATGGCGCGACAACCGCGCATCTGGGTCGATGATCGCACCGGCCCGGGATGGAGTGCCGGGGTCTCTTGCCGAACATGATTCGGCCGCGAGCCCTCGAAGTCGCGCGGACTCCGCCAGGGCTTCAGTCACTCTGTATGATTCATCGCTGCTCTGCTTTCAGACTCCCGCATGGCATCGGCCATGCGAGAGTCTTCCACATTCCCGCTTCACCCGCTGATATCGAGCTCAGCGGGAACAAAAGACCCCGCCGATCGTGAGAATCGGCGAGGCCTCCTGGGAAAGCGGCGTTGAGGAACCTTACGTTCCCTCGATCATGATCCGCCGACTCTTCGCCTCTTCCCGCTTGGGAAAGGTCACTGTCAGCAATCCGTTCTTCTGCGCAGCCGAGGCTTTCTCGGAATCGATAGACGTCGGCAATCGGAAGAGCCGCAGAAACCGGCCGTCGGCAATTTCCTTTACATGGAAGGTCCGGCCCGATCCGGAGTCCTCTTTGCGCTCTCCCTTGATTGAGAGGACATGCTTAGTCACCTCCAGCGACACATCCTGCGGGTCCCACCCGGGCAGCGCCATCTGAACATAGAACCCGTTGTCGTCTTCCCAGGCATTACTGGACGGAGCCCAGGCCGCTCCGTGTACGCCGAACGCGCTCACCGCATCCTCCAGTAACCGATCGATTTGTCGGTCGAAGGAGTCTTGTCCGATCGGTGCCATCAATGCTGCATGGTAACTGGTCATACCTTCCTCCCCCTCTCTCTTGAGAGGTCAGTCTAGGGGTTGATGTGAATTGGTCGGATGGACGCTGGCCGAAGCAGAGGCGGGGCATTGATCTGCCGCCGTTGCTTGTCCAGATCGGGATTGCCTCCCGTCCATCCGGTTGAGCATCAGCAACGGAGACAACAATAATTCCGCCCTGTGCAGAGTCAAGGGGGAACATTTTGAAGGGTTCGTCGAACGAGGGACTGCCGGTTGCGGACCGGTCTGCCCTTAGGGGCGCACCGGTTGGTAGATCTGATAGTGCCCGATGGTCGTCACAAGTCGCACCAGGTTTTTCGCAATCAACGGCTTGTAGAATCCGGCCCATTGGCCATACTCTCCGACCACCAAGTAGTCCGGCTTGCTCTCCAGCGGATCGTAGGTGACTGCCTGCACCTGGCCCTGCTCACGTCGGATGATCTCGACCAGGATGCGCGGTGGAGCATAGGTGTAGGGTCGCTGCAAGAAGAGAAACAGTTCACTGTCGTAGGTCTCGATCAACGCCGTCGGCGGGGTGGTCGTATTCAGGTAGTGGGTCACCGCAAACAGGTCGCGATTGTCCTCACGCGCCCGGAACGCATATCGCTCCTGCAGGGCGACCCACCCCATCACCGCCAGCAACAGGACAACGGCGACGGCCTTGATTCCTTGACTCGTGAGGCGCCGGCTTCGCAACAGCCCGGTCAGACTCCTTGCCAGGAACGACACATTAAATCCGCCCGTGAGATCGCACAGCAGCGCTGCCGTGAATGGCGCAGCCAAGAACAATCCGGGCAGCGCATAACGCGGTTCACCGGCGCAGAGAAACGCAAACCAGGCCAGCCAGCTCCCCGCCAACAGCAACAGCATGGTGTGCACCGTCTGCTCGACAGATGCCCTGCCGGCGGATCCTGATTCTCGCCGCAGACGCCAGGCAGCATAGGCAAGTCCGAGCGGATACTCAGGCCAGCAGACGAACAGGTACTGCATGGTCTCCAGACGAATGGACGGCACAAACACCAACGCAATGGCTTCTGTCATTCCGTCTACGGGGGGATGCGGCATGATGTGTCCGGCCAACAGCCAATCCTTGCCTGCGATCAGCAGCCGACACCCGCCCCAAGCACCGATCAGGGCCACGGCCAGCCGGCCCACAACCGACCAATCGCCGCGTAGGCTCATGAGCAGCATAGTCCCCACAAAGGACGCCACAAGGAACGGCGCGACCTGCGTTTTGGTCATCCATGCCAACGCCCAGCATCCCACCGCAGCGACCTGCCAGAGTGGCCGATTCCTACTCTTGAGCACGCAGAGAAACCCGGCCAGGAGGAAACACAACAGCGGCATCTCGCCCAGGACTTGCCGGCCGATGTAGAGGGGATGGATCGACCACTTCAGCGGAACGAGGATCAACAGCGCCAGGGCCGCCATCGCGATCGATCGGCCGTACAGGCGCCGGGTCACGGCATAGAGCAGCAGGAACGCCCCGAACGTGAACAGCAATCCCACCACTCGCGTCTGCCAAACACCCACGCCGAACAGGGCAAAACCCGCCGCTACCGAGGCCACCACCGGGAAGTGCGCCGCCAACGAGGGAGGCGCCGGCTCGCCTTTGAACAGGCACCCGTAGTGTCCGAGTTCCACCCAGGTCCGTGCAACGCAGACCGTCCAGCCTTCATCGAACCACAGCGGCGGAAAACTCTCGATATGAATCAGGCCGCTGCCGAACACAAGGAGGAACACAACACCGGCAACCGCTGCGTCCACGACCCAGGAGGCGGAGTTGAGCCGTTCGATCACGGTACCGGCCGCAGGCACAGAGCCGGCATTGCCGGAATCGAGCTGTTGAGAGAGCACCTCATGACCATCATCCGGCGGCGAGGGAACTGAAGAAGGGATAGACATAGCGAGTGAAGTCGTAGCAACGTCCCGGTAATCGACGTATCGTGAAGAACGGTCGCCCCCGCGCTTCTCCCTCTAGACCGACGACGGATGCGCTGTCAGGGGCTGGGTTTTCGCGCCCACTTCCTGATTTCGCTCGGCGGCGGCTGGAAGCAGCAACGGCGCGCACCGATAGACCACCACCGTCACGGGCTTCTTTCCATGCCGCGCTTCCAACGCTGCCCGCAAGGTCGCCCACTCTCCGAACCATTGCGCGTGGGGAAACACACCCATCACTTCCTCAGGTTTCAGGCCGGGTGCGAGGACCATCAATCGGTGTTGGGTTTGACGAATCAGTGTGAGCACCGTGCGCAGCTTTTCGAGAGGGCGGTCGAGATCCGCCAGGCGAAAATGGCTGAGCCGTCTGGCAATACGCGACCAGAGCGGACTGGCCACGGGAAACAATTCATGCGTGCCCATGCCGAGCGGACAGGCGGCAATTACCACACGGGATGCCTCCGGCCCAGCAAGCTCGATCGGCCACATCCCGCGGTCCTGCGCGAACTGCCAACTGGTATCGAAGGGGTACATGTCTGCGACGACAATGTCGGCCTCGGGCACGAGCGGCACGCGATACATCTTCTGCGCCGCACGCACGCCGGCCTCATGCGCCGCCACGACATCGCCCGCGAACAGTCGGCCGATCTGGCGGCGGCGATTGATCGTGACATTCGCAATAAAGTCGAGGCCGACGGTTCGGGCGACCGCGATCATGTCCCGGCGCAATTCCGTATGGATGGAACCGCCCCGTTCACGCGACCCACGCAGATAATCGTGCATCATCCTGGTGGTCTCCACCCCGCAGACGGCCGGAAGAACGATTTTCGCGCCACCTGAAAACCCGGCGATGGGATGCGGATAAATACAACCAACCCCGATCTTGAGATCACAGTCCATCACGGTACGATTGACCTGAAGCGGTAAGCCGCCCGGAGACCTGCCGAGATCCACGAGATCACCCCGGCTGTCGTGGGCCAACAGGCGCACCGCCGCAGGAATGTGTGGACCGACCTTTTTTGTCATGTCCTCCCGGGAGGCGGGCGGATGGGTGCCACCCGCCAGCAGCACGGTCATCGCGCGGACGGGCATTCCCGCCCGCGTCAACTCCTCGATGAGCAGTGGAAGAAGGTCGGCGGCTGGCGTGGGTCTGGTGAGATCATCGACGATCATCACGGCCTTCATCTTGCCGATGGCCAGGTCGGCGAGTCGTCTGGACCCGATGGGATGCTGCAATCGTTCACGCAACTCATCGGCGGTCATCGTCGGCTCGTCCTCCGGGCCCAACTCGACCACCTTCCACGTGGGCGGAAATCCGATCGTCAGAGGTGCGTCGCCGAACCATGCTCTGGTCCGCAACTGGACGTCACTCATGGCCGGCACCCCGTCCCGGAAGCGGCGGTTGATCGCGACCCCTGACTCCGATGAGGTCCGGAAGATGCCCACGCCCCTCGCCACATGCCCCAGAGAAATCCGGCAGCCTGGAACTTTTCCCCCAGCCAAAACCACCAGAAATGGCGCGCGTCATGAAACTCTTTCCGGGCAAACGGCCCCACCAGTTTCAGCCAGATCGCTGTCATCCAACGCGGATTCGTCTTTTTGCCGTCCGCTCCCCACAACAAACTATCCTGCGGCACGACCCCGCTGGTATCCGCACGCATCACTCGAAACAATGTTGCGATCGCAATGCCGCGCTGGAAGGCATGCCGCACGTGCTGAACGCCCGTCGCTCGGCGCAGATGGGTGACGGGATTGGGCACATAGACCATTCTGGCGCCTCGTTTCCGGAGACGCCAAATCAATTCCCAGTCTTCACCTGCCCCCGTAAAGGCAGGATTAAACACATATCCATCGGTCCGCTCACAGACCATCAGGCACTCTCGTCGAAAGAGAATGTTGCCGGTGTTTCCCACCAACCCTCCCGGATCGAGTTGTTCCATCGTTGGAAGAGGGGTGCGACGACGGATGGCGTCCAGCAACGGGTCGGTTTCCTGAAAGGTGCCGCCGGCGACGGCCGCATCGTGGCGGTCGAGCGCGCTCACCAGTCGTTCCAGCCAGTCCCTGGGCGGAATCCCGTCATCGTCGGCAAAGGCGATCACATCCCCCGTGGACCGGGCAATGCCCTCGTTCCTTCCCCAGGCCACCCCTCGGCGCTCACGGTCAAGGACGACGATGACTTCATCGGGAGGCCTGGTCTGTTTCGCGAGCGCAGCCTGGCAGGAGGCCAGAGTCTCTCGCCCTAGGGTGGCAATGACGACGGAGATGGTATGTCGATCACCGGGCATCGCCGACTCTCGCCTCCTCATTCGATGCCGGGGCCCTCAACCGCAACAACCACGGCGCCAACACTCGAAACATCGTCTCGCCCCGGTGACGGAACACGCCCGGCAGGTTCTGCACCAGCAATCCCAGTTCGTCGACCTGCACCAGGCCGAGCGCGAACACTCCTCCCCAATACAGCAACAGTCCACCGAACACACCGGCCGGCACCGCCAACATCGGCGGTGTCACCAGCGCGGACAGGCCCGCCACGGCCAGGCCGGTCGCCAGCACCAGCCCCAGCAGGCGTGACGCGGCACACCCGTTGAAGGGATGCACCCGCCGGCTCCGTAAGGTCCAGGCATACCCGATCGCAACCGAGGCAAACGACAGCGAAGTTGCGCAGGCCGCCCCGGCCGCGCCGCTCCAGGGAATCAGTATCACGCACAGTGCGACATCCAACAGCACGGCAATCCCCATCACGCGGATCAACTGCGAGCCTCCTCCGCCCGCTTGAATCACCGGCCAGAACACGCGGGCCAGCGCATAACAGAGCGCGCCGGGAACCAGCAGACGTAAGCCAAGCGTGGCGTCACGAAACTGCGGCCCGAAGTAGATCGCCACAATGTGGTCCGCGAGCACAAAGACCAGCAGCAGCAGGAAGACCGTCCCCAGCATCACATACCGAGTGAGCCGACTTACCAACCTGGTCACCTCGTCAACCTTCCCCTCCGCCCAGAACCGCGCCGTCGCTTGTAGCATCACCCCTTCGACCGCAATGGGAATAAACCACACAAACTGCGACCACTGCACCGCCGCAGCGTAGAGGCCTGCCTGGGCTTCCCCCGCCAAATGACGGACGAGAATGATGTCCAGCGAGCACAGCGCCATGTTGAGCACGGAAAAGACCATGGCCGACAGGCCAAATCGTAGGAGGCTCCGAGTTGTCGGAGGGGAAGGCTGGGCCGTTCTCGCGACCGAGCCTTCCTTGAGCGCATCCCGCACTGCCCGCAGACAGGCAATCGCGACATAGAGATCCGCGAGCAACAGCCCGGCGAACACACCGACGACCCCCAGACCGTTCATAGCTGCCAGGATGGCGAGCAGTCCCGCGATGAGGACGCCGACGATGCCGGGAACCGCCGCCCGTTCCTCATAGCGAAACCCGTGTAACACTCCGCGCGCATAGAACCAGGCTTGATCCAGCATCAGCACGCCGACCACGACCAGGGCGATCGATCCGCCGCCTATGCCTTGCGAGGCCGTGCTCCAGATGACCCACCCTGCGGTCAACCCGACGAGCAACACTCCCGTGCCGTTGATGAGCGCTCCGGATCGTGCGACCGCACGGCACCACCCTGCATCATCCGGGCGTTCGGCGATGCGCCTGGTCATCGTCTGCATCATCCCGACGTTGGCACATTGTGCGGCGAGGAGCAGAACCGCAAGGTAGTAGGCATACTGTCCGTAGGCTTCAATACCGAGGTATCGCGCGAGCACCGGCAGGACGAGCGCCGATGTCGCCAGCTTGGCCATCGCCCATCCACCGACGGAGAGAATTCCTTTGGACACCGCCTTTGCCGACATAGGGATTCCGCCGTGCGCCGCTCACGTTCGCACGAGTCACACGCGACCAGACGCTCCCGATTCAGGCAGCAAACCGCGCATATTGCTCTTGATGGGCGGCCAGGGCTCTGGAGGTTTCGTAGGTCGCCCGCACATAGTCATAGGCCGCACGGCCCTTCTCCAGCGGAGCCTCTGCAAGAAGACCCCGGATCGCCGCGGCATAGTCGTCATCGTGCACCTGTTTCCCGAACCGCGTGGCGAACTGGTCCGGGTCGACACGGCTGATGATCGGACATCCATAGGCCGCCGCCTCCAGGAAGGTCAGCGGAAGCCCTTCGCGTACCGCCGTGCTCACGAAGATCCAGGTGTCCGAGAGAAGGTGATGCATCCGTTCCGGCTCGCGAAAGCGATCGATCAGGCCCGGCATTTCGAGATTGGGCACGTCACGGAAACGACGTCGCAACTCCGCGTCAAAACCGGTCTCCGCAGAGGCGCTGCCCTTTCCGACGGCCACGAACCGATACGCAGGAAACTGTGCGGCCAATTCCAAAAACAGCCAGGGGCGTTTGCGTTTGTCCCAACGGGCCACAAACGTGATCGTGGGCCGGTCGCTTTTCCGCGGCACTGCGGCGGGCACATCGATGAGATTGGGCAACAGGGCCGGTAACTCCGTGAGCCCGTAGAGACGCTTGACCTTCTCTTTCAGAAAATGTGCGGGGCAATAGACCGCATTCGCGCGACGCACCGCCTGCCTCACCAGCAATCCGGATTCGGTCAGGTAATTCAACGGCGTCAGTAATCGACGCATCGGGGTGGCGTAAAGAAACTCCACCCACCAGTCGCTCAACTCCCGTGGATCGCGGCTGGTGACCACGTGTGCGCGGCGCGGGTGAATCCGTTGCGCCAGATAGGTCAAGACGGTCGGATCCTGCGAGTGGAAAATATCGGCGTTGGATGCTCGAATCAGACGGCAGGCGTCGACGACGTTTCGCGGAGAGAAGCTGCGGATTTCCACCCCGCCGATGGTTTCGACCGGCCGTTGCCCTCGGCGTCCAGGCACGATGACACTGACCCGGTGGCCGGACGAGGCAAGACTCTCTGCGAGCTTCCGGGACATGCTGCCGAATCCGCCGTAAATCCCCCAATCGAAATACTGGCTGGTGAGAATACACACGCGCGGATGTCGGTTCATACCCGTGGTTCCTTCGTGAGTCGGCGCACCGACCTCACGGCTGCATGACGGCCGAGGCCCTCGACTGACGACGCCATCAGCCCTTCGCACAAGTCGAGATACCGTGTCGCCAGAGCCGCCCAGCCGAACTGCTGGGCACGGTTTCGTCCCTCCTGCCCCATCTGCGTGCGCCGGCGGCTGTCGTTCGACAACCGCTGCAACGAGGCGGTCAGTGCCGGAACATCGGCCCATGGGACAATCTCGCCGTTCTCTCCCTGCGTTACCAATTCCGCGGTGCCCCCCGTATCCGTCACCACGACCGGCAGCCCGGACGCCATCGCTTCGAGCAGCGCGATCGACATGCCCTCGTGCTGGGACGGGAGCACAAACAGATCGGCGCCGTGATACATCTTCGGCATCTCTTCGCGCGGCACAAATCCCTTGAACGTCACCGCGTCCGTCACCTTCAACCTCTCGGCCAACTCGCGCAATTGCGGCTCGGCATCGCCGGTCCCCACGAACAGCAGCGCCACCGGCTCAGTGCAGGAAGCGCGTAATTGCGCAAAGGCCTGCAAGAGATGGTGTTGGCCTTTGCGCTCGATCAGCCTGGCGACACAGATGATCGTGAAGGGCCGTGCCGGAGCCTTCCCGGCGGGAACGAACGATCTGGTATCGACCCCATTGGGGATCGTCACCAGCGCCAGCTCGGGCATGGTGCGATGTGCCAGTGCCACCTGTTCTGCACTGATCGCCGTCACGGCACCGGCCCGCCGCCAGATCCATTTGATCAACGGAGTCAGCACAGGGTAGAGCGAGCGGTATCGCGCTTCGAACCAGGGAACATCGGGTCCCTGTAACGACAGGACATAGGGCAAGCCGTGCGTCAGGCGCAACAGGAGGCTGATGGCGCCGGCCGGCACGCCCGCAAAGGCAACGCTCACGTCATACCGGTGCTGCGAGAGCAATCGCCTGGCCTGCCATAACCCGCGCCGACTATACCGCAACAGCTCGCGATTGGTGGCATGGTGGATGTTCTGATTGTCGACCGGCACTTTGTAGATCGTGATGCGATCGGCGAACCGCTCGGTTTCATGACGCGTCCGACTTCGCGAGGACGTCACGAGATCGACGATCACGTCCGGTCGCCTGGACATCTCCTCCAAGAGATGAAAATTGACGACTCCCGTACCGCCCCCGAGTGGAGGGAACTCGTTATCGAACATCAGAATGCGAATGGCGATTATCTCCTGGTCACACGGCGGGCCACATACAACGGGCGGTGCTTGACCTCGTCGGAAATCCGTCCGATGTACTCGCCGATCACGCCGATCGTCATCAGCTGAATGCCGGCAAGGAAAAAGATCGACACGACCAGCGTGGTAAAGCCTGCGACCCCGACACCGATGGTCAGTTTCTTGAGGAGGTAAAACAGTGCCACCAAGAACGAAAGGAGGGACACGGTAAACCCCAGCACCGTGATCACACGGAGCGGCATGTGGCTGAACGACACCAGGCCGTCCAGCGCGAGGTAGATCAGCTTGCTGAAGGTATACTTGGGCGCCCCCGCATACCGCGCGTGACGTTCATACGGCACACCGATCTGCTTGAATCCCACCCAACTGCGAATCCCCCGGACGAAGCGATTCCGTTCCGGCATCCGCACCAGCATGTCCACCACTTTCCGGTCCATCACGCAAAAGTCTCCGGCATCGAGCGGGATCTCAATATTGGCGACCCGCTGCAACAGCCGGTAAAACGCCGCATACGCCAACCGCTTGCCCCACCATTCCTTGCGCTCGGTTCGCACCGCGTAGACTACGTCCCACCCTTCCTGCCATTTCGCCAGAAACGTGTGGAGGACTTCGGGAGGATCCTGCAAATCGGCATCCATAATACTGACAACCCGTCCGCGACAATGCTCCAGTCCTGCACTGATCGCGACCTGGTGCCCGAAATTTCTAGCAAACTCCACGATGACGATGCGTTGATCCTCCGCCTCCAGACGGCGCATGATCTCCGGGCTCTCATCCTGACTGCCGTCGTCTACCAGAACGATTTCATACTCCATTCCCAGACCGACCAACGCCCTGGTGAGACGGCTATGCAAGGCAGGAAGGTTCTCCGCCTCATTGAACACCGGAATGATGACGGACAGCTGGGGTCGCCCGTTCGATGGCTCCGCCTGTCCCATCATGGCTGCAAAGTTTGCCGGTGTGAGGACAGGTCTCTCGCCGTCAGGGTTGCGGTCAAGCGCCGACGCCAAGGCGCGACAAAACCGCAGGGCCTCGGCCGGGTCCTCCAACGGCGGCAACAGTCGGTCGCCGACGCGATCCGCACTGGCCACAGTCTTACGTTCCTGCAGTACCGGTGGCGCTGGAGAAGCCCGCTTATAGGGTGGTTGCATGATGTTCCCGTACGATGTCAGGCCTACGATCTTCCGACTGCCGTGCGGTCGGTCGACACAAGGCATCTCCGACCACATAAGTGTAGCAAGAGAATCGTTTTCCTCCAGTTGACGCGAAAACGCCCCACACAGGGATTGATAGGCGACCGACATTCTCCCGCCATGAGGCCTGTGTAGGAAAAATGGCAAATATATTGGTGTGAACTGGACGAACGGCCGGAAGACAGATCAGGGGACTGGAACAGCAGCCTTCTCGCCCTTGGTCAGTAGGGCCAGGCAGGCTAACCCCATGGCAATCCAGACGAATTCCCGAAAGCGCCGTAATAGGGCAAAGGTGATGCCCGTGACCTCTCCGTAGCCGAAGGCGGAGAGAAGGAATAGGTTTCCGGCATCCTGCGCACCCAGGCTGCCTGGAATGAAAAACGTCCCTCCCTTGATGAAGACCGAGAGGGCCCCAATGGCAATGGCCGGCAAGACCTCGATGGATTGCCCCATGCAGAGAACCATCACATACACCTCTAGCGCCTCGGCCAGCCACCCCAACAGAAACAATCCCGTGGAAAAGAGGAAGGCCTGTCGCTGATGGGCATAGAACCCGGCAATGGTGCGATCCAATTCGAGCAACTGCGGTTCGCGCGCTTCCAGAAACGGGATGCGGAGCCCGATGCGCCGCAACAGCGCGAGGATCCATCCAAACATGCCCTGCCGCTGCACGAGCACAAAGGCCCCGACCCCGAACAGCAACAGCCCCACGCTCACCAGCCCCGCAGTAATCGTCTGACCGGCGGATCCCTCGGCACCCAACAACCAGAATCCCAGGCCGATCCCCGCCAGGATAAAGACAATCTGTGCGATCGTCATGGTGGTCTTGGCCGTCACCACGGAGGCCAGGCCTTCCACCATCGGCACGCCGTCTCGCTTCAACAAGTAGGCCTTCAGCGGTTCGCCTCCCACGTAGGCGGTGGGCGTCGTCATATTCACGACTTCCCCGGCGGTGCGAATGGCCAAGATGCGCCAAAACGGGACGCCGTTCGCCCAGGTGCCCAGCGTCACCCGCCAGCCATAGGCCTCAAGCACATACATGAGGAGAGAGGGAAGCAGGACGAGTATCATGGCGGCGGGACCCAGTTGCGTCACCGCATCGTAAATACGCCCGATACCGATGTGCCAGATCAGTGCGGAGAGTGTCAGCGCCCCGAGGACAAGAAGAGCGGCCTTAAGCACGGGCCTGTGCCGACGGTCGGATCACCCACAACATCATCAACCAGAAGACGGTTGACCCGAGTGCGGCCATCCACAGGAACCAGTTGAGGGTATCCAGCAGGGCAAACAGGAAGACCACGACGGAAAAGTCCCGGCTGGCCACATTCTTTAAAATAAAATCGGACCAGGCTGCCTGCTTCGCCGTCTTCCAGCCCCGCGTGGCGCCGATTTTTTGCGCCTTCGTCACCAGCCAGAAGGCCATGGCATTACCGAATATCGCCGCGCCACCCAGAGCCAACGGAACCCAGGCGTCTTCCGTACCGGCCTGTCGCACATAAGCCCCGCAGGCAATGCCGGCAAAGATGGCGATATGCACCACATTGTCCATGGCGATATCCAACCAGGCACCGAACGGGGATTCCGTAAACGTGAGCCGCGCAACTTCGCCGTCGCAGCAATCGATAATAGCGGCAAGTTGAAACAACAGCGCAGCAACAATGCCGGCGGTATACGTCCCCAGACCAAACCCGACGGCGGACACTAGACCGACGGCCGTCGCCACCATGGTGATGGTGTTTGGAGAACATTTCAGGTGCAGGAACAGTCTGGTCAACAGACGCGAGAAGGTACGGTTGAAGTAGCGATCGACAAAGCCCTCGGCGTCGCCTTTCAAGGAACGGAACAACGTCCGCTCCGCCAGACCGGCGCTGACCTGATCCGACACTTCGCGATACCAGAGGCCCGCCTGGGATGCGGCCGCCACCACACGCACGCGGCCTTCTACCGCCGCCTGCTCCAACCAACGACGCATGGGAACGGTGCCCGGTGACTCGACGCTGCTCCCGGGCGCCCCCGTCCCGGCTCCGGCCGGTGGATTCAAAATACTGGCCGGTACCACGACAAGATCCGCCGCCACCTGATGATGTTCCCGGCTCGGCTGATTGTGAAACGACACCAGCCGCCCCTCTTGTAAGGCGACGACCGGATTCCGACGACCGGACGAGGACTCCTCCGGCCCACCGGCCCTCGTCACCACCAGCGCCTCACCGTCTCGCACCGTTTGCCGCAGGTGCTCGACCAAGTGCTTCGAAAACACGGCCTGCACCCCGGCAATAAGACAGAACCCGCGTACCTCGGTCGCCAACGACTCCCATGTCCGTGGATCATCCAGCGGGAACTCACGCACCGGCATCCAACGGACCGGAATCGTCACACGCGCCCCGCGCGCCAACGCTTGCTTCAGCAACTCTTCATCGGGGCCGGCCAGCACAATCAACTGGCGAATGCCCCCACGTTGCAAGGTGAGCACGGTCCGCTGAAACAGGCTCAATCCGCCGATATGGGTCAGGGGGCCGACGTCGGCCAGCCCGCGACCAGGACGATCGCCGAACACGCTCGCCCCGGGCAGGAGGATCGCTGTGCTCAGTCCCTGGAGTTCCGCGCCACGTTGTAGGGTACGTTCACTCATCGTCGGACTCGTCGTTCGTATTGCGTAGTTCGTCTCTCGTCGGCAGAAAGGTGCGATAGCGTGTTGAGCGAACTCCCGCCTGGGTTACAGCCGTGGCAGAACCTCACGCTCCGCCTTCGTGACATCTTCGGGGAAATCGATTTCTGTCCAGGGCAACCCGCCGATTTTCTCATGCCCGACTCTGACATCACGAAAATACTGCAGCAAGCCGTCTTCGTACTCCATATCCCATCGCCCTTGATCGATGTACCCGTTGAGGGACGCGATCACGTGGAGGGCATCCGCCCGACGCACCCGGAGGAACCCCACCCCTTCACCGGCGAGATCGTACCGATCAGGCATTTTCTTGCTCAGCGCAATCACGCGGTCGCCCTGCACGACGACCATACATTCTTCGCCGGTTTGCTTCACGGTATCGTCCATCAGCAGGCAATTCTCGTAGGGCGAGGATACCAGCCGCCGAAGGATTTCCCGATGAAACAGCACGTCTGCATCCATGATGACGACATCGTCGGTCAACGCCTGTCTGGCGATCCACAGGGAGGAAATACTGCCGCGGTGAAACTCCTCGTTCACCAGATAGGACAGATCCACCCCATGACACTGCGAGCCGACCGCAGCCCGGATCATCTCCTGCTTGTATCCAACCACAATGGTCGCGTGCTTGATCCTGACAGAGGCCAGGGATTCGAGATAGCGGGACAACAAGGTCTGCCCGCCAATTTCGATCAAACACTTCGGCCTGTGCTGGGTCACCGGCCAGAGGCGTTTGCCCACTCCGGCCGCGAGGATAATCGCCCTCATGCGCGAGCCGTTGCTCCGGAGAGAACTTCCGCAAACGCGCCCAGGAATCCGTCGATCTGAGCCTCGGTGAGGGCCCCCATATTGGCGACGCGGAAGATCTTCGACTCCAGCTGCCCTTGACCGGCATAGATCACATAGCCGCGGGCCTTGAGCTGATCATGGAGGGTCGCATAGCTAAGGCCGGCAGGCAGATGGAAGGCGGTAATCGTATTCGACTGCAGATCCACCGGCAGGAACGGCTGCACCCCCATGCCCGCCATCCGCTCGCGAATCCTCGATGCCATGCGCCGATATCGCCGGAAGCGGTTGGTCACGCCTTCTGCCAGCAACTCATCCAGCGCCTCCTCAAACGCGTAGTACACCTGCACGGCCGGCGTGAACGGGACGATCCCCCGTCCCTGCTCATCGACATAATGCGTCAGGGTCAAATACCAAGATCGCTTCGGATATTTGCGCATCTGCTCCAAAAACCCCTTGCGCACCAGGACAAACGAGACGCCGGGAAAGCCCTGAATGCACTTTCCGGCTGTTCCCGCCACCATATAGATGTGCGAGCCGGCAATGTCGATCGGTTCGCCGGCCAGCCCGCTCACGGAGTCGAGGACAAACACCCGATTGAGACTGTCGACGACCTCGGCAATTTCTTTCACGGGATTGATCAAGCCGGTCGTCGTCTCGTGATGAACCATCGACACGGCGTGCACTTCAGGATGCTGCCGCAGAGCCAACCGCAGCCGCTCAAGATCAGGCCTCACATGCCAGTCCGACTTGAGTTCAGACACGCCGAGTCGCTGCAAGCCGATCATATTGGAGAGGCGTTCGCCGTAGACCCCGTTGTTCAGCACCAACATGCGCTTTCCCAACGGCAGGCAAGACATCACGGCCGACTCCACCGCCGCCGTGCCGGATCCCGTCAAGACGACGGCCACATACTCAGACTCCGCGCCGGGCACGAAGGCGGTGAGCAGCTTCTGCTGGATGCGCAGCAGCATGTCGGAAAACTCGGACTCCCGATGGCAGATGTCCGGCCGCAACAAGGCTTGCCGCACCCGTTCGCTTACATTTACCGGACCTGGATTCAGAAGTATCATGGTTATGCCTCAGGCTGTTGATCGGGACGGAGCAGGACGGGCTCACCCAGCACGTTCAGTGCGCCGCAATTATTCAATGGCTTTCATAAAACGCGCGGTGATCGCCGGAGGCTCCAGGGCAATCCGTCCGGCATCCTCGACAAACTCGTTCACCTTGACGAGCAACATGCTCGGTCCATCGTTCTTCAACATATCGTTGAATTCGTAGACGAGATCCTCACGGTCCAACACCCGCTCGACCGCTACGTACCCGGCCGCTCGAGCCACCTTTTCCAACTGGACGACGTTGGAGATGGTCGGCTGATTCCCCGTCGAGCCGTAGACCTCATTGTCGAACACGACATGCACGAAGTTCTTCGGCCGCAAGGCACCTACCGTAGCCAACGTGCCCATCCCCATCAGCACGTTGCCGTCGCCGTCGAAGACGACGACTTTCTTGGCGGGTTTGGCGAGTGCCACGCCCAAACCGATGGCGGCGGCGTTTCCCATCGACCCGATCATATAGAAATGCGTCGGCCGATCGGCAAGCTTCTGAGCTTCCCGCGAGGGAAATCCATTGCAAATGACGACCGGTTGATCCGTGAGCAATTCAAGCAGCGCCGCCATCGCCTGGGCCCGGCTCTGCATCGTTCCCTGTTCCGGTCTCATGGGTGCAACCCCTTGATGATGCCCTTCTTGATCAACAGCGCCACGGGAATCCGCTGTTTCATAAACGTCTGTGCGACCCACCGGAGGTCGTCCGCCATCGTCGGCTCCGACAAGGTCCGGTGAGGAATTTTCATCGTATCGAGCAACTGCGGCATGGTCTCGCCCATCACGAGATGTTCCGGGGCGTCTTTGCCTTCAAAGCCCCGCCAGGAGATCAGCAAGATGCAGGGCTGCCGATAGATCACATTGAGCGAAACCAACGTATTGAGCGAGGTGCCCAACCCGGAGTTCTGCATGAGCACGGCTGGAATTTTCCCGGCCATAAACGCACCGGCTGCCATAGCGACGGCTTCATCCTCACGTACCGCAGGCGTATAGAGTTTGCGGGTGAGGAGTTCTTCGATGATGCCGCCCAAGAGGGAGTCGGGCACACCCGTAAAGAAATTGACCCCTAACTGTTCCAGCGCCTGTACGAAGACGTCACTGTCGACCATGAACCTGCTCCTCTTGCCGGGACGAGCCCGGCACAAGAGGCGCATTATAGCCAAGGGGTCCCCCATTCACAAGAACGACGCGCATGGGTTGCCGCCACCGGAACGACCGTGATAGCGTGCCGATAAGCTCGGGTTATTCATGACGGAGGGGTGAGCCCGTCGGCCGCCGGCTGGTCGGACCAGCGGATCGGCGAGTGCAGCAGCAGTGTTCATGAGTAATGCGGGCGAGACCCATTCAATCGCCATGCGCACTGCCTGCTCGATATGGTCGACGCCCGCCTTCCGGCGCTGGGTCCTGCTGCCCGGTCTGCTGCTCCTCGGTCTCGTCGGACCGGTCTTTGCCATCACCATGGCAAACGATCCGCACGGCTACCGCGATCTCTCCTGGGGCATACCTCTCACCGGCATCTCTGACCTCATGGTCACCAATGAGAACAGGCATACCACCGACTATGAATTTCGCGATCGCTCCCCGGTCTATGCCGATATCCCGGTGGATAGTGTGCTGCTTTCCACCGTGGATGCCCAGTTCGCACGAGTCACCATTCGGTATAGCGGTACCCAAACCCACAAGCAGGTGTTGCAGTATCTCGAACGAACCTACGGCGCCATCGAGCGGCTCCCGGGACAGATGATGCGAGGCCTGAACCAGCAGTATACCTGGCGAGGGCCGGACACGGAGATCAGCCTGACGTATGAAGCCAACCGGGATCGAGGATTTATCTTCATCGAGAGCCGCAACCTGGCTCCTCGATTTCAAGATCGGATTTCGGGCACCGGGGAGTAACCACACATGCGCACACCACGCACCAGCCTCCGCCTCTGTTGCTTACTGACGATCCTCGCGGTGGCCGTCCTGCTGATACCCACCGGTCTCGCCCTGGCCGTCCCCATGCAGAACGACCCCAACGGATTCGACGGTATCCCCTGGGGGGCGGCGTTTACCGAATCGGATCGGTTCGTCAAGGTCGAGGATGCAGGCCGGGTACAAACCTTCGAGCTCAACACGACGCCACGCACCTTAGGACCGGCGGCGGTCGACTCGATGAAGTTCAGCACCATCGATGGGAAATTCGCCCGTGTGATGGTGCGCTACACCGGTAAAGACACCCATGACCGACTGCTGACGTTCTTGCAGCAACAATTCGGACCGATCGATCAGACTCCCGGTCAGATGGCCGGCGGCGCCGTGAAATTTTTCAATTGGCAGGGGCCCGACAGCGCAATCATCCTCCGCTACGACCTTCGAACCGGCCTCGGCGTGATTTTTTTCGAAAGCGAAGCCTTTCGCGTCAAGCTGAACGAAGGCAATTCTCCCTCCACATTCTGACCGGTCTTCCGGCCGCTCCGCGACTTCTTCCCGGGAGGTTGAAAGGCGTGCGATTCTTGTCTTGTTTCACACTCGCATGATAGCCTGGCGGTGAGTAATCACTCACTCACCGGATAGACCATTCGATGAAAACAGCCTCCGCCCTCGCCCGCACGCCCGGCCGGGACCGCCAAGCCAGCCTGATTGCCTCGGCCGCCGGCCTCTTCGCCGCCAAGGGCTTCAACGGCACCACGACGAAAGAAATCGCCAAGGCCGCCGGTGTGAGCGAGGCGTTGGTGTTCAAGTATTTTCCGACCAAACGCGCGCTCTATGCGGCGATCCTCGCCGAGAAAGCCCCTCTCAGCGAGTTGCTCAATGCCATTGAAAAAGCGGCACGCAAACGTGACGACCCTCGCGTCTTTACGCTCATCGCCGGGTACCGCATTCGCCCGGGAGCGGATCCGACGATGCTGCGATTGCTGTTGTTCAGTGCCTTGGAAGGCCACGAGCTGGCAGATATGTTTTTCGGCAACCAACACCGGGTATTTTACGACTATCTGGCCGGATACATTCGAACCAGAATCGACGAGGGCGCCTTTCGTCCCCTCGATCCCTTGCTGGCGGCGCGCGCTTTCATCGGCATGGTGGTCCACCACCGGCTGCTGCATGAGATATTCGAGGTCCCCTTGCATTGTCCGCACAAGGACATCGTGAGCACCTACGTGGAACTGTTCTTGACGGGTTTGCAACGTCCGTCCCCAGCCAAAAAGCGAGGCCTGACCCGTGTCCGGTAACCCGATCACACGACATCCCATCGTCACCCTTGGGCTGATCGTCTTTGTCGCCGTGGCAGCCTTGGTGGTGTTTCGCCTCACCAGCGGCGCCAAGAGCGATCCGCGCAAGAACCGGATCCTGACCGTGGGCACCATGACGCCCCTCAAGCAAGACCTCGACGTGCGGTTGACCTATACCGCCGATTTGATCCCGAACCAGCTCGTGAACATCTTCTCCCGGGTCGACGGCTACATCGCCAAGATCTACGTCGATAAGGGCGATCTGGTGAAAGCCAATCAGCTGCTGGTCGAAATCGATCACACCGACTACATCCATGCCGTCAACCAGGCCAAAGCCAATCTCCTGTCGGCCAAAGCGAAGGTCGTGCAGCAGGACGCCGGTGTGCGGAACGCCATGCTCACGCTCGACCGCATGCAAGCGCTGATCAAGGACCAGTTCGTGTCGCAACAGGATCTCGACACCGCGCTGGTGAACCGTGATGCGGCAGTGGCGTTACAAGATTCTTTGCGCGCCCAAGTACAACAGATGACCGTCGCCCTGGCACAGGCCGAAACTAACCTGGCCTACTCCTACATCCGCGCCCCGTTTGCCGGCTATATCGCAGAACGCAACCTCGATCCGGGCGCCTATGTGAGCGGCACGACCGCCAGCACGTCGACGGTGTCGCGTGGCATCTTGAGCGTGCACGACGTCGAAACCGTGCGCACGTTGATCGAAGTCGTGGAGAAGGACGTCCCCCTCGTGCACATCGGGCAACGCGCCGACGTCCGCGCCGAGGCCTATCCCCATGAGGTGTTCGAAGGCCGGGTCACACGCATCGTTCAGGCCTTGAACCGTGCCACCCGCACAATGACCGTGGAGGTCGATCTGCCGAACAAGGACCATCGCCTCAAAGGCGGCATGTTCGCCCGCGTCGAAGTCCTAGTCGGAAGACATCCACACGCGATTCAGATTCCGCTGGACGCCGTGAGCCGACTCGAAGAATCGCAGTACGTCTATGTGGTCAAGGATGGGAAGGCCCATCAGGTTCCCGTTGAACTGGGCGCTCGCGCCGAGAACCGGGTGGAAGTCGTGAAGGGCCTTGCCGGGGACGAGCAACTCATCGTCTCCGGCAAAGATCTGGTCAGCGAAGGCGTCCCCGTCCAAGTCCAACCGATGGATGCCGTGAAACGTGAGTCCAACAGTTAACTTACACAGAGGCCTCCCGCGCTGACGGCAGACGCCCTGTGTTTCACCTCTAACGTTTCACCGTTCACGTCTCCGATATGTGGCTGACACTCCTCGCGCTCCGCAATCGCATCGGCATCCTGATGTTGTCCCTCGCCATGGTGATCTTGGGGGCCACCTCGCTGGAACGACTACCGGTCGATCTCTTTCCCAACATTCAAGTTCCGGTCGCATTCGTCGGGGTCATCTACAAGGGCGCGCCGCCGCTCGACATCGAACAGAGCGTCGTCTACCCCATTGAGAAAGCCGTCAGTTCCGCCTCCAACGTCGAACATGTGGAGTCCTTTGCCAAGCAGGGCATCGGCGCCGTGCAGATCTGGTTCAATTGGGGCGCGGACATCAACGTGGGCCAAATGGAGGTAATGCAGCGTATCACCCAGATTTTGAACAGCCTGCCACCCGGCATTCTGCAGCCCTTCATCGTCAAGTTCGACGTCTCCAATATTCCCGTCGCGTTCGTGACGGCTTCCGGCGGCGACCTCGACGAACGCGCGCTCTACGACCTGGCCTACAACACCATCGCGCCGCAGATCGAACAGATCGCCAACGTCGCCGCCGCCACGGTCGAAGGCGGGAAGATCCGGCAAATCAACATCAATCTCGACCCGGCTTTGCTGCAGGCACGCGGCCTGTCGATCCTCGACGTGGTCAAGGCGGTGAAGGCCTCCAACCTGATCCTGCCCTCGGGCGACATCAAGGCCGGGAACCTCGACTACAACGTGTTCACCAACACCCAGTTCAAAACCGTGGAACCGATCAACGACGTCGTCGTCAAGATCGACGCGCGCGGGAATCCCGTGCGTGTGCGGGATGTCGGCGTCCTGACCGACTCCTCGGACATTCAAACCAACGTCGTCCGCACGGACGGCAAACGGTCGGTGTATCTCCGCGTCAACAAGCAGCCCATCGCCAACACCGTGGAAGTGGTCGATGCCTTGCGCAACGCGATTCCCAAGATGATCGGCATTCCTCCCGGCGTCCGGTTGGGCATTTCCTTCGATCAGTCGGTCTACATCCGGCAATCGATCAAGAACCTCATCGAGCAGGCGCTGCACGGATCGTTGCTCGCGGCGGCGGTGATTCTCCTGTTCCTGAGAAATCTGACCAGCACATTGATCATCTCGGTCGCCATTCCGCTGTCGATTCTCGTGACGTTCATCGTGCTGTACTTCACCAACCAGACGCTCAATGTGTTCACGATGGGCGGATTGGCCCTGGGCATCGGACGTCTGGTCGACGATTCGATCGTCGAGCTCGAAAACATTCAACGCCATCTGAACGTCGACCGGAACCGCTGGGACGCCATCGTCAACGCCGCTCGCGAGGTCGCCATGCCGATCTTCGCCTCTACGGTGACGACCGTCGTCGTCTTTCTGCCCATGTTTTTTATCGTCGGTATCGCAAGACTGCTGCTCATTCCGCTCACGCTCACGATTGCCATCGCCCTGTTCACCTCGTTTTTTGTGTCCCGCACGGTGACCCCCGCGCTCTGTTATCGCTTTTTGAAGTCGGAACAGGAGGCGCACCGCTCCCTGCCCTCCTGGTTCGTGCGCATCATGCAGTGGAGCCAACGCCGCTACGAAGCCCTCGATGAAGGGTACGAACGCAGCCTGCGCTGGGTGCTGGCCCATCGCCGCACGTTATTGGTCGCCGTGGTCGCGCTGTTCGTGAGTTCCCTCGCGCTGTTGCCTTATATCGGCACCGAATTTTTGCCGGTCTCGGATGAAAGCCAGTTCCGCATCGTCTTGCGCGCACCCGTCGGCCAGCGGGTGGAACACACCGTCGATCAGGTCGCCGAGGTCGAACGGGTCCTGCGGGAGAACATTTCGCCGGACGAGTTGGAAGCGATCGCCTCCAGCACCGGGGTGCTCGCGCAGGGCCGCTCTTCGCTGTTCAATCCCAACACCGGGCCGCACACTTCGGTCATCTCGGTCTATCTGGCGTCTCCCGATAAGCGGCGACGCAATCAGGTCGAGATCATAAACGCCGTGCGGCCGTCGATCGTCAAACTGTTTCCCGGCGTGGCGATGTTCTTCGATCCGGGCGGTCTGGTCAAACGCGTGACGAGTTTCGGCTCGCAGAAATCCATCGACGTAGAGATTTACGGCTACGACTTCGAGAAGGCCCGTGCCGTCATTCGGCAGGTACAGGAGATCATGCACAAGATCCCGGGCATGGCGGACATTGAAGTCAGCCGGGAAGAGAACTACCCCGAAGTGAACGTGGTGGTGGATCGGGAGAAGGCGGCGCTACTCGGCATCAGCGAAACCGACGTCGCGAATGCCGTGTTGTTTTCCCTGAACGGCAACGGCCAGACCGACCCCATCATCTACACCGATCCGCAAAACGGGAATGAATACTACATCAGCGCCTGGCTCGCCGAGGAACATCGCAAGGACCTGACGGCCATCGAACATGTACTGCTGACGACTCAAACCGGCGAACCGGTGCTGCTGAAGAACCTGGCCACACTGAAATTGAACGCCGGGCCCGTGAAGATCGAGCGCAAATACTTCCAGCGCGTCGTCCACGTTACGGCCAACCCCGTCGGCCGCGATCTCGGCGCAATTGCCCAGGACCTGGAATCGGCATTCGCCCAGCTGCAGTTGCCGACAGGCTTCAGCATCCGGCTCGCCGGCCAGATCCAGCAACAACGCGAGACCTTCGAGGGCCTCATGTATGCCAGCGCCCTGGCCTTGATCCTGGTGTACATGGTGATGGCGGCACAGTTTAAGTCGCTGATCGATCCCTTCATCATCATGTTTTCGGTACCGATGGGCATTCCGGGCGTGATCGTGATCCTCTATCTGACGAACACCACGATCTCGACGTCATCCTTAATGGGCATCATCATGATGCTGGGCATCGTCGTCTCCAACGGCGTCCTATTGGTCGACTACACCAATGTGTTGCGACGCCGCGGCCTGGACCTCTCTGCCGCCGTCGTCACAGCCTCTCGCACCAGACTGCGGCCGATTCTCATGACGTCGCTCGCCACGGTCGTCGGTCTGATCCCGATGGCCCTCGGACTAGGAACCGGCAGCGAAACCAACGCACCCCTCGCGCGCGCCGTCGTAGGTGGTCTCACTGTCTCGACGATCCTCACGCTGTTTCTCGTTCCCACGATCTATACGATGCTGGAAGAACGGTTCCCGCGGCGAGCCGACGAGCTGGGGGAGACACCGGCAGACGCTGAATTGGCCGGGCAACAGGCCTAGCAGGATGCGCGGAAATTCTGCCGGCAGAGTCCTCACAAGACACTGCCGCCTCACTCTCTCGGTGGCGTTCACAAACGTGACGCGCCGTAGGGAGCTCGCCGTGACCCTCAGAGGCTCACCGCCACATTCTTCTCGAAAACGCCTGGCCGGATGTTTGGGGATGTGCAGGCTGTTCAGAAAGGCTGCCCAGCAAGGCAGCAGGAAGCAGGGCGACTGAGGAGGTACACACCGCACTTCGTTCGACCCGTTCGCCGATCTAGACATTCCTGGCGAACGGATACATCCCACCAGTAGTCCCGGTTGTACGTCGCAGGGAGACGTGCGGCCGAGAACGCCGCGGGCGGCATTGCTCAACAGCCTGCCATGAGCCTGCCCGAGTCATCCTTCGTTGCGAGGCACAGGAGCTGTTGGTAGATGCGAGGCCACAGGCGCAAAAAAACCGGAGGCGTATTCGCTCGAATACGTTGAGGATTTTTTGTGCCGAGAACGATGCAGATGCCTGCAGCTCATTTGCCGCAGCAGAATGGCATGACTCGGACAGGCTCTTAGGGTCTGAGGCTTGGGAAGAGGGACGCCAGTTGCATCGCCAGCCCCATGTCCCCGCTGATGCGGAGGCGACCGGTCATGGCGATCATCGTGCCGCTGACCTGACCGTTCAACACACGGAGACAATCCTCGCCCGACATGGCCAACGTGACATTCGGATCCGGATGAGTGCCCTCCGACACCTGGCAGGCCCCCTCCCGGATCCGCACGAGATACTGCCCCCCGTCGGCTCCATGCAGATCGAACTGGTACACCACATCCAGTCCTTCAGCTGCCTCAGGGTCCAGTTTGTCGGCGAGCGTGGCAAAAAAGGCTCGTACCGTTTTAGCTTGTGCGTGAGTCATGCGATGGCGCCCCGGCGAGCCAACGTCCCCCGCCGGGGCGGACGTAGCAGGTTAGTACCGTAACAGAGCCCGATGGCTCGAACGACGGGCACCGAAGAACGCTTTGGAGAATTCTTCGACGACGGTCGGTTCATACCCTTTGCAACTGAAAATATCGAGATAGGCGCTGTTGGTGTCGTTGGCGAAGTGACCGCTGATCAAGGAGGTCTCGATCAACTGCACCATGCTGTAGCCCGCCACGCGCCCTTCACCGAAATTGACGATCTGGCAGGCACCATATCGCTTCATTTCGATCAATTCGCAGAGCTGCACCACATAGGCTTCGATCTGTTTGGCGTCGCGAATGCGTTCGGGGATACAATCGTGGAGATCAACGGAGGTGCAAATACCCCAGGCCTTGCCGGGTCCGACAGAGTCCGGATGGACCGCGGAATCAGCAATCCTGGCTGAAGATGATGAGATGTCGTCGGAGGTGGCACCTTCGGCGTTGTGCATATGCGATACGACCTTTCTGTTGGGGGTGGTGGGAGTGGTGCAGCATGTAGGTGCACTATACTGAAGGGTTGAAACACTGTAAATCTTTATCGCTGAAATTTCTCCCGCACCGCGCACATTGACAAACTCTCAGACCCTTAGCGAGAATGCGCCCCATGACTGATCCATCTCCATCGCCGTCCAACGCGTCGCCCTCGACCGCCGCTTTGCCCGAACGGCTCTGCACCTGGTGCAAGGTCGCGATGACCACTCGGCTGGTTGCCGGCGGGCAATTCATTCACTACACCTGTCCCAAGTGCGTCTTTCAACATACCACCAAGCGCGCTGCGAAGTAGGTTCTGCGCCAGCTGTCATTCGACGGGGATAGGACCCTCTCGGTGCGTCGCAGGGAGGCAGGCGATCGAGAACGATGCTGGCGGCCGCTTTCATCACTCCGACAAGCAGGCCGATCAAAGAGGTCGTCCAGCAAGGCCGCAGGAAGCGTGACGACTGAGGAGGTACACACCGCACTTCGTGTGACCCGTTCGCCGCTTGAGACAGTCCTGGCGAACGGATAAACCCCACCCGTAGTCCCGTTTTATCGTTTCTACGTCGCAGGGAGGCAGGCGACCGAGAACGCCGCTGGCGGCCGCTTTCATCGGCCTGCTATTCGTCGTAATATTTTTCGCGATAGATCGGGCACAACCCCTTGGCATTGATCCGGGCCGTCACATCTTTGATCATCCCGCTCCCGCCACAAAGATAGACGGCAAGATTGCTCACGGAAGAGATCCTCTCTTCCACCAAGGCCGTCACGCGCCCGCTCGCGCCCTGCCACCCAGGCTCCGGTCGAGACAGTGTCGTCACGACGGTAAGGTGGGGATGCGCCGCAGCCAACGCTTCCAGTTCGTCCTGCCAATAGAGATCCCGCTGGCTACGAAGCCCCCAGAACAGCGTGACCGGCCGATCCGGCTGCCGCTGCAACTGCGCCAAAATCATGCTCCATATTGGCGCGATGCCGGTTCCCGTCGCCACGAACAGCAGATCCTTCGTCTCATCGTCCCGGAGGTAAAACGCCCCCGCCGGGCCCTTGAATGACGTCCGGTCGCCTTCGCGCAGGCCAAACAGGTAACTCGAACCGGGCCCACCCTCGACCAGGTTCAGGACGAGAAGGATGCGCTCATGCTGCTCCGGCGACGAGGCAATGGAATAGGGCCTGGTGACGGGGCGGGGCTGTCCTTCCTTCGGCACCTCGAACGAGACGAATTGTCCGGCTTTAAACGAGATGCTCGCTGGCTCCAGCAGGCGCAGCTCGATCGCCCGCACGTCATGCGTTAGACCCTGAATACGGCCCACTTCCGCCATGAATGTGTTCACGACGCCCAACCTGGGAACGAGTACGTGAGGTGGAAGATCCGGCTACCCTCGCCCGGATGGCAGCAGCAGGTGCGTCTCATAACTCATGATACCAAGAAACGCGGCCAAGCCGAGGTAGTAGAGGCCATAGCTGACCCTGGTCGCCAGCGGCACCTCATAGTACCGATCCGGCAGGCCATGGGGGCCGCCACGGAAGGTAGACATGACATGCGGGATCGCCATGATCGCGATCAACAACAGCATGGGGCTCTGGTTCATGACGAACAGGCCGATCAGGATCGGCACGCCCAGCCACCAGACCTTCGGCGAGATGATGGCGGTGATCCGGCCGCCGTCCAACGGCGAAAGCGGAATGAGGTTGAACAGGTTGATCATGAATCCGGCGTAGGCCAGGGCCAGCAGCAATTGGCTCTGGGTATATTCCGCAGCGTAGTAACAGGCCGTGGCCGCCACGGTCCCCGCGACAGGCCCGGCGATTCCCACATAGGCCTCGGTTTCCACATCCATCGGCTGCTCTTTGAGTTGAATCCAGGCCCCGACGAAGGGAATGAAGGTCGGCGCACCGACATTGAGGTTGCGCTGTTTGGCGGCGGCATAGTGCCCTAATTCGTGAAACAGGATCAGCAGGACGAATCCCACCGCATACGGCCAGCCGAAGATAAAACTATAGGCGACCATCGACAGGAGCATGGTCCCGCCGGTGAGGGCGATCTTGCCCAACTTGAGGCCACTGAGAAGCAGCAGAAGAATTTTCACGAGGACAGGCCTCCGCCGCCGCCCGGCTGCTCAGCGTGAGGTTTCTTCTTGAGGTACTTGGCCGCAAGCCCACCGAGCGCAATGACTGCCAGCATCAGCAACTTCTTTCCCGCCATCACTAAGGGAATGATGAACGCCCAGAGCTTCGCCAGCAGGCCGGACTTGACGGCCGCCCCGGCAATCAGCGCCGACAGGCCCACCGCCGCTACCTTGTCGGTCGTGCTGTTGAAGTCGGTGTACCGCTTGCCTTCGACGAACTCCACATTGGCCAACAGGAGGCCGACATGGGGTTTCAACACCGCCAGGTGCTCCAACGACCCCACCATGTTCATGCTCAGGTAGCCCTGCCGCCCCAACGCCAGCGTGTTGTAGTTGACCCCGACCGAGTCGCGTTCCTGCGCCGAGATCGCCCACACCACCTTGTTCGCCGCCTTATCGTAATGGGGCGTCTCCTCCCAGCCACGAATGACCAGCGGAGGAAAGCCCTGAGCCTGCCGCCGTTCGTTATCCTCGTCCGTTCCTTCCTTGATGGCCGCCATCAACGCGTCGGCATCCCAGTTCGCCGCCTCGTCGTCTTTTACATACCCCGCGTCGATGTACCGCACCACCATGAACCACTCTTCCCCCTCCCCTGTCGCCGTAATCAGCCCCAATTCCGAGCCCGACGGGAAGTTGCCCATTTGTTTCAGCAATTGCTGCGTCTCTTGGGCACCAAGAAATTGATAGCCCTTCGGCAATTTCAGCAGAGCTTGATCGCCTAACTTCGCATCGGTCGGTCCCATGATCCAGGGCAGCGCCGCCGGTTTCACCTCATCGGCCATCGACGGTGAAACAGGACCGCCGACCATCAAGCCCAACAACAGGAACAGCAGCCCGATGTGGCGACGAATCATACCAAAGCCTCCCTGGGCAGCAGATGAGCACACCATGTGAATGTTAGAGCGTACCATCCACCAGCGACCGGAGTGCTTCCATCCGGCGACGGTTCACACCCAGGTCGCCGTATCCGACACGGGAAGCCGAGCGGAAATGGATGGTCTTGCGCTCTTCGTCGAACAGAAACTCCACATCGTCGACAAAGCGAAACAAGAGGCTGGTGCATTCGAAATGGAGGTAGGCGTCGTCTTCTTCCACCAGCGTCGTACGTGGCAGACCGGCCATAACAGCCTTGAGCGCCTCTTTCGCCTCCGCACGGCTTTTTCGATAGCGGAACGGCGCAATCGCGTGGCGCTCCTCCCCCGCGGTCGTCGAGACACAATTAGGTTTATCAGGACAGGGCGACAAGCTTCTCATTCACGCACGTACTCCCTTTCTTTGGCCGAGACCGTCATGCTCATGCTTACAGAGTGTACCGATCCAGCCTGTCACGGAACCCCATTCTGCTACGATCGTTCCGCCCCATCAAGCCAAGCCCAACGCCCGCCGATGCCCTGGTGCCGTTCGAATCATTGGAGGGCCTTCGAGCCTTCTATCATGCCTAGCCCGGATTATTCATGATAGTTCGTCGCGAAATCGCCAAGCCGCGTCGTGAGACCGGCGCACGGAGCCGTGAGGGCTCGAGGCGTACTTGTGCAGGACGTCGAGGGACCGAGGGGCCAGTCCGTCGGCCGCAGGCCTGCCGGAACAGCGGATCGGCGAGTGCCGCAGAACCGTTCATGAATCATGCGGGCTAGTACACCACCGTCGTCAAGGACAGCGGCCCGACGGCCGTCTTGTCCAGCACCTTGACCGCCATTCGGCCGATCACACGCCCGTCTTCGACTTCCACATCGACGCGCCAATCTCCCGGATCGAGCCCCTCCTTAAACGTGTACGCGCGATACCCACCCGCCCGCCCACCGGAAATCTTGAGCGGAATGCGGTCGGCAGGGGTGAAGGGCTGACCGGCGTCGGGGCGGTAATACCAATGGTGATAGATCGTCGTCTTGAGCGCCACCGGCGCGAACACCGCCGTGAAACAATAAACCGGATCGTCGGCCGGAACGACCGTGTCTGAGGCCTTCCACACCTCGTACCAGGACTTTTCGAAACTCAGTTCGAACCGGTCGCCCGAACGCTTCACCTCGTGATAGATGCCGCCATGCTTTAACGACAGCGGCACCGGGGGAATCCAGTTTAAGACATAGAATCCCACCAGCAACCCGACGAGCGCCACCGCCGGAGCAACGGCCCACATCGCCTCGCGGGACGTACGATCGGAGTTATGCCGATAGATCAACTGCACGACGCGCAGGACCACCAGCACGGTCAGCACGGCCCCGGAGAGAAAGACCGCTGCATTCATCCATCCCGTCATCACCGGCAGGAAAAAGGTGAAGAACGCGAAGCACACGAGGGCGTAGAGACTCACCAGCAATTGCACATTCGACAGCCGGCTGCGGAGAAATTCGTTCGCCACGAGGAATGCCACCAGGACGCAGAAGAATACGGCGGTCCCGGCAAAGGTGGCGCTCTTGGAATAAAAAATCGCGTAGGCGCTGAACAGGCTGCCCAGCAGGAACTGAATCGCCATCGGCGCATAGGGTTTGGCTTGCACCACCCATTTCATGAAGATCGGCGCATCCGGGGGGAGATCGTCGACCGTGGCTTCCTGTGTCCCCAAACGCCCGGTCAGCACGATCAGAAAACCCAGCAGGCTCAGGTAGGCCAACAAGAGCAGGTTGTCGCGCAGACGGTCGATGCGTGTCAGCACGAGCGTGTCGTATGTCACGCCACCGAAGAAAAACAGCGGGGGCAGATAGGGTTTCCCCAAGACCGATTGGAAACGTTGTAATGAGACCATGCGCTAGATTTCAGGAGACGCGGGCGATTGTCAAACGAAGAGCGATATTGGGGCTTGCACATGTGAAGGGCATGATTGGGTCGTCGGAATGGGCGACGTTATCTGGTACGTCGAGTCCGTGAACGAAGCGAGCACGCCACCGGGCACCGCGTTGAATAGCCAGAATCCGGCAGCTCAACATGGCCATCCAGCAAGGCCGCAAGGGAGAAAGAACCGGAGGCGTACCCTTGGCGGTACGTCGAGGATTTTTTCGACCTGAGAACGCAGCTGGGGGGCATGCTCAGCGGCCGGCGTCCCTACAGGAAGGGGGGGAGCGGAGCATACACAACCGACATCCCCAACAGTCGCTCCAACCAGCCGGCCATGTGTTCCTCGGCCAAGGGAGCCCGATTGAGCCGCGCCTCCAACTGGAAGCCGCCGCCCCCTCCGACAATCCCGATGATCGCCGACGCATCGGCCCCTTCCGGCATCAGGTCCTGGGTTTGAAATTCGCACAGTGTGCTATACAGACGCCCGTGCGGCTCAATCGTGGTCAACACTTCGGGCAATTCCCCCAGCGCGCAATGCACGGAACAACGGTAGACGGAGCGGGCCCCGGGCTGCACCGTGGCAAACGCCTCCAATGCCGGGTGGGAAAACCCCGTGAGATAGGCCCGCACCCCGGCCGGCTGCGGCGCAAAGGTGGCCGCTAACCGGCTGGCCGGCACCAGAAACTCATAGGCATCCAGAGTGTTGTACTCAAACTGGCAGGGCCCGAAGGCATCGGGCCAGGAACAGAAGAACGGTGTTGCAGGATCTGAGGGGCGTAGCACCACGCTGTCGTTGTCGACGGAGGTCTCGACCGGCAACTCCAAGGTGGCGATGGCATCGAGAAAGATGGCCCGCCGCTCATCGATCCACTCGCTGCGCTGTGCATCCTCCCGCGTCTCCCCCGGTGTCACAACGTCTCGTGTATGAAGACGCACGCGGATGAACGCATGGTTGTGCCGGAAACCCAGCCAGAACATGGACAGGGGGTGATGAAATCTCAGACCGGGTTTGGTGCGCCAGGGATGGCTGATGGAGCAGTAGGTACCGACATCCTGGTAGCGCTGATAGACGGTGTGGTAGCCGCCCGCCAACAGAAAAAAATCGCCCTTCCAGGATTCGCGAATGTGGACCAGGGTCACGTCTTCCGTGGCCCAATGGTCGAGCAGGTCGAAGGCCTCCGGGGACTCGACCGCCCAATCCTCGACGTAGCAGATGACGTCCTTGGCGGGATGCGCCGGTTTCAGCCCCAAGGCAGCCAGGCGTTCCCCGACCGCGAGGACCTCTTGAAAGGTCAGCCGGCCTGGGGTTTCCCACCGCCGTTCACGCACAATGTCCCTCCCCGGATTGCGCGCCGATCTGGAACCGGGGACGCCTCACTTGACGGACTTCAACCCGCGGCCCTCGATTTTCGTATCGGCAATGAAGCGTTCGATGCCGTCCTGCAGGAGGCCGGACATGAGACTCTCCACATCTTCGCTGGTAAACCAAAACACCAGCTTCGTCTGTTCGCCCTGAACGTTCCGCTGCGTACTGCTGTCATCCGCGAGGTTCTTTACCTTGATGACCAGTCGGCTCTCACCCGTCAGTTTGGTGTTGAACACGCGGCTCTTGGCGTTCGCCGAAAAATTCAGAATTTCTCCACCGATGACGATATCCGCGCCCGACACTCCCACGCCCGACTGCACGACGCGCGCATCCCAGCCCCGGCGATTCCACCCGCGCCACCGCAAGGCTTCGGCCAAGGCTTCGGCGACCGTCACGCCCGGAGACCCGCCGGTGACATTGAAGTTGGTCACGCCACCGCCCAGGTGGGTCCGCTGGCCGATCTTCGACCGGTCTGCGCGAAGGTCCTCAAACGGCTCGATGACGATTTTTAACGGCTCGGGCTGGCCGCTCTGCACGAACGGTTGCTGCGGTTGCACATTGACCGACACCATTTCCCCGGTTCCGGCACAACCCCAGAGCAGCGCCAATCCCACCGCCAGGCACCATTGACTCGCGATTCGACATCCCTGTGCAATCACACATGCCTCCCTGTCAGTATGTGGCATACGAAAACGCGCCCAGTCTACCCAAGTCCCGGCCGGATGACAAACGGGAAGAACGGGCCGGAGCAAGAACCGGAACCGATGGCTGATGGCAGGCACGAACAGCCTTCGGACAGGACCGGATCCACAAGCCGGATCAGGGAGTCAGGAGCGGCAAGAGACTCCGGAAGGTCTCCCGACCGAGTTCCGGAAGGCGCCCCTCGCACAGGGCAGGGGACTCCAGGGGCACAAACCGGGCAATCTTGAACCAGGACCGCCCGGACAACACCGCCGCCAATTGAGCCTTCCGGTCGTGCGTAATCGGCAGCGTATACCCCTCACCCCGCTTCCACTCCCACAGCGTGGGAGCAAGTGACAGCTCCAATCCATGGCCGGCCAGCTGGTGGAAGCGGTCGAAGAAGTTCTTTTTGCACTGCTTGACCTGCCCGCCCTCGACGATCATCGCAAATACCAGGTGATGGCCCCACCAACACAAGGATCGAAAGGTGAACTTGTCGTCGCCGAGAAAATGTTTCGGGTAGTCCACGTATTGATAGGGGCACTGTTCGAGGCGTTCCCCCTTCACGGACTGCGCCTTGGCCGGATCGAACCCGGGGGGGAACAACAAGGTCGTCCCTGCCAGCTCCTCCTGTAATCCCGCCTGGAGGGTCGCCAACAGTGCCTGAACCTTGAGGATGGTCCGCTCCTTGGCCAGGAACAGCTCTCGATCCCCGACCAAGGTGAGTTCGGTGGGCGTCAGCAAGTGGCCGTGTAACGGGGAAGCCATCGTTCGTGATCCGTACCAGCTGGAGTCCGGTAAGGGACGCCTTACGCGTTACATGTCAGGTTGTACGGTTGATGCGGGCAAGCTGGCAGCCTTGTTCAGCATTCGGCTACGCCTTCTGGAGGGACTCGAACCCCGACACCTGCAGATCGAACATTCGCCGGCATTCCCCGCAGCGTAACCCGACCGTGTCGCGGATCACATCCAGTTCTCTGATCGTCACAGACACAGGATGGGCGCGCAGACAGCTTTCCAGAGACTCTCTCGCCGTGGGCATCGCTTTGGGACCGTCCACCTCGCCGTCGAGCGGCACAGCCGCAACCCGACCCACCACCTGGTCGGCCGTCATGAGATGCATCATGCGGCAGGACGTGCAGGCCACCACGAGTCGCCCCTGGTCATCGATCCGCTTCAGCGAGAGGCACAAGGGATGAACGGCAAAACACTGTTGGACGAATGCCCCGCTTTGAAACCGCTGTGCCATAGTCACCTGTTGAAGATTCAAGCGTACCGGTCAGTACGTTGAGCCTCTTCGCGATGCGAGAACAACGCCGGCGGTGTTTTTTAACATCCTGTCACAGCTTCGCCAACGCCAGCATCATCAGCACACCGAGGGCGTACGGAATCATACAAGAATACAGCACCCCATGAAACGCCCGCTCGGGAGTATTCGACTGAATCGTGCGGTCCTTGTAGATGAATTCATAGGCGAGAATGAGCAGGGTCAGGGTCAACACGAAGACCCGGCTCGTGCGAGGCCAGGTGTAATGGCCGCTCACAATAAAATTGGCCGTGAAGAATCCGCTGGAGACGAACAACACCGGCGCGAGCACATATCGAAGGGTGTGGGAAAAGAAGACATGCCAGGCAGGCCTGGTCGACCGTTGTTGCGGATCGAGTAAGAGGGTCATGACCCGACGGGTGCGGGGTGGCTGGAGGGGACGGCCTGCTTTGCCTGCTCCTCGGCCGTCCGACAGCTCTTACAGATACGGGGACGTTGCTTGAGGAAACTGATTTTCCCGCTCGCGAGGCAACTATAATGCACAAATTCGTCGCACACGCTGCAGCGCGACCAGCCGCCGCGAAACATCGTCTTATCCCGATAGAGCCCCTGCTGACAGACCTTACAGTTACGGGGTTCAATCCCCAACAACATGGGCTCCCAGTCACCACCGGCCTTCCGAATGCTCATGACGCGGGAGTATAGCGAAGGGGTCGAAGAAAAAACAAGGAGGGTGAGGGGAGGAGGGCCGGCCTGGTGGTCTCCCCATGCTCGCGCAACGCGCGGCCTAAAGGCCCTCGTTGGACGCGCGCAGTTCGGGGGCAACCACCAGCCCGTCCTCCTGAGATGAAACGCTGGATGATGACAATACACACCAGTCATACGTATGCCCGCCGGGGCGCCAGGTGAGGCCCGGCTTCATTGACACCCCTTTCACCCTTTTGCTACTCTCCGCCGGTTCCCATCCACTCATCGTGAATGTCCCGTATCTACCCATGAACATTAAAGAGTATCTCGAACAGAAGCGGCTGGCAGTGGACCGTTTTCTCGATCAGGTCAGCCCTCCCGCTGCCACGCCCCCCACGACGCTCCATGAGAGTATGCGCTACAGTTTGATGGCAGGCGGCAAGCGCGTCCGACCGATCCTCACCATTGCCGCAGCCGAGGCACTCGGCTCGACACCGCCCGGGCTGATGGCCGTGGCCTGTTCGCTGGAATTCATCCATACCTATTCCCTGATTCACGACGACCTGCCCTCGATGGATAACGACGACTTTCGCCGCGGCAAGCCGACTAATCACAAGGTGTACGGCGAAGCGATGGCAATTCTCGCGGGCGACGCCCTGCTGACCATGGCCTTCGATCTCATCAGCCGGCCCGAGCTCATGAAGGGCTGTGAGCCAGTCCGGCAGGTACGCATGCTTCAGGAACTGGCCTACGGTTCAGGCAATATGGGCATGGTGGGCGGGCAAGTCTTCGACATTCAGGCCGAGAATCAGGACATCGATCTCCCCACGCTCCAGAACATTCACAAGCATAAGACCGGCATGCTGATTCGCGCCGCCGTGCGCATGGGCGCGATTGCCGCCGGGGCCACGGATCGGCAGCTCGACGACATGACTGGGTATGCCGAGGACATCGGCCTCGCTTTCCAGATCGCCGACGATGTGCTGAATGTCACCGGTACGCGCGAGGAGCTCGGCAAAAATCCCAATACCGATGCGGAGCGCGGGAAGAAGACCTATCCGACGTTTTATGGCGTCGAGGGCGCGCGCAAGCTGGCCGACGACTGCGTGACCCGCGCAATCGACCGGCTGAACACATTCGGCCCCTCAGCCGATCCGCTCCGCGAGATCGCGCGCTATATCACCTCGCGCAAGAATTAACCGTGAGGCGTGAAACGTAACACGTGAAACGCAATCTCTTCGAGCGCACCATCTTTCAATATCCCCCACGTTTCTCGTTTCACTTTTCACGGTTCACGGTATCTCAGGCATGAAAGCCCTCGTCACCGGAGCGACAGGATTTGTCGGCGGGGCCGTCGCACGCGCGCTGGTCAAGGCCGGGGTGGAAGTCCGGACGCTCTCCCGCAAAGGTGCGGATCTTCAGAACCTGGCCGGGCTGCCCGTCGAACAGGTGCATGGCGATCTCCGCGATCGCGACTCCCTTCGCCAGGCTCTGCGCGGCTGCCGACAGCTCTATCACGTGGCGGCGCATTACGCGCTATGGGCCAAAGATCCCTCGATTTTCTACGACATCAATGTTACCGGCACCAGAACGCTGCTCGAAACTGCGCGCGAGGTCGGCATCGAGCGCACGGTCTATTGCAGTACCATCGGCGCGATCGGCCTGCCCCCCGGCGGAGGACTGGGCACCGAAGAGACACCGGTCTCGCTGGAACAGATGGCAGGCCATTACAAACGATCAAAATATCTCGCCGAGCAAGAAGTGCTGAAACTGGCGCGGGAAGGACTGCCGGTCGTCATCGTCAACCCCAGCGCACCGGTCGGCGAAGCAGACGTGAAGCCGACGCCCACCGGCCAAATCATCGTGGACTTCATGAAGGGGCGGATGCCCGCCTACATCGAGACAGGCATGAATCTGATCGATGTCGATGACGTGGCGCAAGGCCATCTACTGGCCATGCAGAAGGGCCGTCAGGGCGAACGCTACATTCTGGGCAATAAAAATCTTCTACTGAACGAGGTGTTTCACATCCTCAGCCGGATCACAGGGGGGAAGGCGCCTTCCGTCAAATTGCCGCGCCTGGCCATCCTGCCGCTCGCCTACGCGAATCAGTGGATCTCGAACCTGACCGGTGTGCCTCCCCGCATCCCGCTCGAAGGGGTGAAGATGGCCAAGTACAAGATGCATTACGACTGTTCGAAGGCCATCCGCGAACTGGGCCTGCCCCAAACACCGGTTGACGTCGCGCTGGAGAAGGCGGTGCGGTGGTTTCGCGAGCGTGGCTACGCGTAGTCGAATGCTGAACACGTCCCCTGACTGCGTGCTCGGCTTGACAAGATCCTCAACGTAGCCACGGGGAAGGAGCTGTCTCGGCAGCTCGGGGTGGGTGGGTGAGAACCGGTACGCCTCCGGTCTTGCCAGCGCCTGCGGCCTTGCTGAAAGACCTTTTTGAGCATCCTCCACTTGCCCAATGGAATTCTTCTTTCTGTTTCTCAAAACGATTTGGTTTCGTCCCTACGTCTTTGCCTTCCTCGCGGCGTTTCTGGTTTCGGCCATCGCGCTGATCGGCTGGCCCCGCACCTGGCGGTTCTGGCTCATCAGCTGGATCACGGCCTTCGTCTGCGAATATTCCTCCACGCGTAACGGCATTCCCTTCGGGTGGTACCACTACAACGGATCGACGGTCGGCCAAGAGCTCTATTTCTCGAATATTCCGTTCATGGACTCGATCTCGTTTTCGTTTCTGCTCTTCGCCAGCTATTGCCTCGCACTATTGTTGCTCCTACCGGTGGTATCGGGCCATCGGGACTCAGGGCTAGGGCCTCCCCGCCTGTCGTTCTCGCTGCCTGAGCGAACGTCGTGGCCGGTGTTCATTCTGACCGTGCTGCTGTTTGCGTTCATCGACATGGTGATCGACCCGGTCGCCTTGCGCGGCGACCGGTGGTTTCTCGGCAAGATTTATTATTACCCCGACCCGGGCGTGCATTACGGCGTGCCCATGGCCAACTACGTCGGGTGGGCGGTGGTGGGGAGCATTTCGCTGCTGATCTACTTTCCGCTCGACCGCCGCCTCACCGCTTCGCTGCCGCCGCAATTACCGTCAACCACACACCGCCTCCTGCTTGGCGCGGGTCTCTATTACGGCGTGCTGATCTTCAACCTTGCCGTCACTTTCTGGATCGGTGAGTCGTTGCAAGGCACCACCGGTCTGTTGATGTACGTGCCGGTTACCGCCATCCTCTTACTCCGTTTGCTCACCCCTGCACCATCAAACGCCTGACCGCCGCATGCTCCGCCCCTGTCCTTGCGGTCAAATTGGCATTCATTCGAGTGAGACTGTATAGTGGTACAAGGCGCGACGCCTGCGCGGGAAGGCTTGTCTCTTGATGAAGAAAATTTGCGGACTGTTGTTGATCGGCTTCCTCGCAATCCTGGTGATTCTCGGGTGGTTCGGGTATCAATCCTATACGACCGGATTCAGCGCCAAGGCCGAACCGAACGAATTGGAAGTCTTGATCGCCAGACAACTCCGGCACTTGGCCATTCCCTATGAAAACCGGCGACTCCGCAATCCTCTCCCCGTCACGCAGGAGCTCATGAAGGAAGCGCGCGCGCATTTTGCCGACCATTGCGCCTCCTGCCATGCCAACAACGGCAGCGGAGACACCGTGATCGGCCGAAATGTCTACCCAAAGTCTCCCGATCTCCGCCTCCCCGACACCCAGAGCATGTCGGATGGCGAGCTGTTCTTCATCATACAGAACGGCATCCGTTTCACCGCGATGCCGGGATGGGGCACCGGGGACCCGGCCAAGGACAGCGACAGCTGGCAACTCGTGCATTTCATCCGCCACCTGCCCAGCCTGACGGAAGAAGAATTGCTGGAAATGGCCGCGTTGAATCCCAAAACCAGGGCAGAATTACAGGATGAAGCCCTGATCGATCAGTTTCTGAGCGGCGATGACGCCGCCGGGACCGGCACCACCGGCGCGCATCGCCATTAATGCACCAACAGAAAGGAACTACCGTGACTGTCCTTCGATTCCTCATCGCCGCCCTGCTTGTCCTCAGCGCTCCCGCTTTGGTGGCCGCTCATGGCAGCGGGCAACATGTCCTCGGGGTTGTTTCGGCGATCGATGCGACCCACATGGAAGTCAAAACTCCGAAGGGCCAGATTGTCTCGGTTCGTCTCACGCCCAAGACACAGTACAAGGTGCGGAATCTGCGCCGGCCAAAAAGCCCGCCCCAAGTGGGGGACCGGGTGGTAGTCGAAGCCGAGAAAGGGACCGATGGATTGACGGCCACGGAAGTCCATTATTCTGATTCACAGCCGAAAGCAGCCCAATAACGTTCTATGCGCCTGCTCCAACTCTCACACTTCCAGCAAGCCGGGCCGGGGGGCGACGGCTTTCGACCCTTGATCATCAGGGTGTTGATCATGGGGCTGGCCGTCTTCCTGGCCGTGACTATCGTGCCCGGCATCGAGTCCGACAGTCTCGGTGCCGGCCTGGCGGCCGTGCTGGTGTTGACGTTAATCAACAGCCTGATTCGGCCGCTCTTGTACCTGCTGGCGCTCCCGTTGATCCTCGTGACCCTCGGTCTGTTCATGGTCGTGATCAATGCCTTGCTGTTGCAACTGACGGCGACGCTGGTCAAAGGGTTTACCGTCTCCGGGTTCGGGGCGTCATTCTGGGGCGCGCTGGTGATCAGCGTGGTCAGCAGCCTCCTCAATACGTTGCTGGTTGTGGAACACAGCCGGGTCGGCACAACCCATCCTCCACGCCGGCCACCGACGATCATCAATCCCGAGGGGCCGGAGAGCCCGTGAGCGCTGCGTCTTTCCTTGAGTTACTCACCTGCGACTGTTACAATGCGCCCCGGCGCTTGATCTTTACCGGAGAAAGCGCGCCACCTATAACCAGCATCGTGTTTCACACGTGCAGCGGGTCATGGTCCACGATCAGCGCTTCATGCGCCGGTCGACAGTCGACGGCCCCCTGCATGCGCGACAGCATTCTGCATAGAGGTCGATGAGTCCTCCAGTCGAACCAGCGAAAGCCGCAGCGGACACCCACCTCCAACGCACCCTGACTTCCGTCCTCAACGGATTGCCGGCTGATGCCGCGCTGGTGGCGATTTTTCATCAGGAACAGGGACCGCTCACGACCCAAGTGCATCGAGGGTTCACGCCGCGGGACGTGCAGTCGATCGTCCGCACATTGTCTTCGCAAAAGATTCTCACCTCTGTGCCGGTGGGGAACGATCCCGAGGCCTCGCGGACGATCCGCCTTCGCTTGATCACGCCCGGCGCCAAATCGCTCCTCGGCGTGCCGCTCCGCCACCGCAACCGCACCTATGGCTTTCTGGTCATCGGGCGCAAAGACAATGCGGTGTACGCCAAAAAAGACAAGACGATGCTGGAACAGACCGGCGACGATATTACCAAGGCCCTCGAACGCGACAGCCTTTTCGACCTCAATGTGCTGCTGAGCCGCCCGCTGGTGGTGCAGGAGCCGCAGCCGACCCTAGCAGCGGCAGATGTGTACACTGCCCCGACCTCCCACGCGACGCCGGAGATCCAGGGCAAGGTTGTGGCGCTGCTGAATGAACTGAACCAGACGGTGGCGTTCGATCGCGCCTGGATCGGCGCGTATGACCCGCTCGCCGGCAACGTGGAAGTGTTGGGCATCGCGGGCGAACAGAAGACGGATCCCAAAGACCAGAAAAAGGATCTCAAAGCCGGCCAGCGCTTGACCCTTGATGCCTCCGCCGCCGGATGGGTGGTGCGGCATCGGAAGCCGCGGGTCGACCATGACCTCGCCTCCACCCAAGGCCGTTTTCTGGACCATAAGCATCTCTACAAAGACCGCTTCCAGTCGTCGCTGGTTCTGCCCTTCTTCCTGCGCGGCCAAGTGGGCGGGACGATCACGCTGGCGTCGAAGGAAGCGGACCGGTACGCGGTCACCGATGCCCGCTTGCTCGAACCGATCAACCTGCAACTAGTCGATCTGCTTCAGGCGGCGCCCCCCGCGGCAACCGGCGCCGTCAAAGCCGAAGGCGCGCCCGATTCCGAGGCAGGCCCCGCAGCACTGGTCTCCACCGAACCGGTCATCAGAAAGCAGGAACGACAGGCGGCTATCGGAGAATTCAGCGCCTTCCTCGCTACGGAAATCAGGGAACCGCTGGGATCGATCCGCGCCCAACTAGAAGAGGTCACCGCCGAAGGCATTCTCGATTTCGACCCGCAGACCCGTGTCGAAAACGCCATGCGAGACTTGATCCGCATTGAGGCGATCCTGAACGAAATCCTCGATTTCGCCAAACCGCTGGACCTCATGCGCCGGCTCTGCCGCGTGCCTGAAATGGTCGAAAACGCATTGACCGTGGTCGCGACCGAACTGGAAGCCACGCGCATTCAAGTGATCAAGGACTATCCGCAGCTCCTTGCCCCGGTGCGCGCGGATGAAGCCAAGATGCAGCAAGTGTTCCTGAGTATTTTCAAGAATGCGATTGAGGCCATGACCCCCGGCGGCATTCTGACGATTGCCATGAGCAACCAGCGGGCCGGAAAACATCTTGAAGTGCAGATCCTCATCAAGAATAACGGATTGCCCATTCCTCCCGAACATGTCGACAAGGTTTTTGAGCCGTTCTTTACGACGAAACGGTCCGGTACCGGCCTCGGGCTCGCCTCGGTGAAGAAAATCGTGGAAGAGCATCAGGGGAGCATCGGCATTGCCGGAACGCCCGGCGAGGGCACGACCGTGACCATTCGGCTACCCGGTGTCAGCCGTGGACCTGCTCATCGTTACCGAGGGCGGGGACGCCGCCCCCCGCGTCGCCCCACCGCCGCTTCGTAGTCCGTTGTTGCTGACCGCCCGCATCGATCACAGGCGGCTTCCAATATCATTCCGCCTGCGCACCTCGACGGAACATCTCCTTTTCTCGCACCGACGGTAGGCTGAGGGAGGCCTGCGACTGCGCGCGTTGAAACAGATCCGCCATTCTCGAGGGTGGCGTGACGGTTCTCCCCGTGCGCGCGTCCAACGAGGGCCTTCCGAGGCCGCGCGTTGTGCGAGCAAAGGAGACCGTCACGCCACCCTTCCCCCTCTGCCTCCTTCTCTGCGGGTGGTCGTCGAGGCCGTCCACCTGCGCGCATGGGCCGAGCACATTCTGATCGTGCGCGGTCTGCGAGCAACTGGACGGCCTCAGGACCACCCGCTCACCGCCCCCCCTTTATTCTTGACACGGCTTCTTCAGGAAGCTAAGATTCCGGCACTCTTAAGGCTTTTAACGTCTATATTCTCGACCACCATACTTTCACATTCTTTCAAAGGAGTAGGGGTATGAAACTCGTGATCGGCAGCGTCGCGACCCTTGCAGGTGTTTTGTTTCTCTGTTCGATGGCCTCCGCCAATCCGGCGCTGTTGCCGAAGCACGAAGGTTATCCGATGAAGAATGACGGCAGCCCGGTGAACGGACAGCCGACCGCCAATGATCCCGGTCAAAAGGATGCGCGCGGCGAATCCACCTTGCTGAAGTCCTTCGAGTCCACCAAGCATGCTCAGCAGAATCTGACCAAGACGGACAATGCGCGGATCACCGAAGGCCATGGGGCAGGTCGCTTGCCGAATGTGCAAGGTCCGCAGATCAAGATTGAACCGCCCGTCACCTCCGCGACCAAGATCACCGGCGAGCGCAAGATCGACTAGTATCGATTTTCTGGACTTGTTTTTCGAAGGGGGAAGCCGCACACCGGCTTCCCCTTTTTATTTCTTGGATGCTGAGAGCCTGGTCCGGGGGCGACGAGACGTAGACAGATCCGTGGTCAAACGAAACCGCCAGGGTTTGTGAGCCCACTCGCCGGCGTACTCCACACCGATACGGGGATGGGAGTTCAGCACGCCGGCCGGTACGGCCGTTCCGCGATCTTCGAACCAGAGGGATTGACCGAGCGTCAGATCGCATCGATTCAAGCGGCGGTCGATACCGAGTGCGCGCGTCAACCGCCCGGGTCCATCGATCAAACGCCCGTCGCACTCTACCGCTCGCAGGAGGATAGCCGCCGGGAATCCTTCCCGCTCCGTCACGACGTTCAACATTTCATACATCCCGTAGCAGAGGTAGACATAGGCATGTCCCGGCGGACCAAACAGCACGTCTGTACGTGCCGTCCTTCCCTTCGAAGCATGGCAGGCCTTGTCCTCCGTGCCGATGTAGGCCTCCACTTCGATGATCCTTCCGACAATCAGCCCACTACCCTGGTCGCGGACGAGATACTTGCCGACCAACGAACGGGCCACCTCCAGGGTGGGGCGATCGAAGTAATCACGTGGAAGAATCATAGTCCCTCCGTAAGACCCACCAAACAACCCAAATGCTACATGGTGACGATCCAGCCGTTCAATCGCTAATGAATCCCCCGCAGCCGATGGCAGCACCGGCTTGTCCCTCCCCGCGACCGCTCAAAACGGCTTCCAGCTAGGCCGCAGGTGAGACATCCCGCAGGCGTACCCTTGCGGTACGTCGAGGATATGTTCGAGCCGAGACCACCAGCCGTCCACAGAAGGCGGCTCAAAATGCCCGTCCAGCAAGGCCGCAGCCGACGGCACACCGGGTTGGTCCCTCCCGCGACCGCTCAAAACGGCTTCCAGCTAGGCCGCAGGTGAGAACATCCCGCAGGCGTACCCTTGCGGAACGTCGAGGATATGTTCGAGCCGAGAACGCCGGTCATCCACAGAAGGCGGCTCAAAATGCCCGTCCAGCAAGGCCGCAGCCGATGGCAGCACCGGCTTGTCCCTCCCCGCGACCGCTCAAAACGGCTTCCACCTAGGCCGCAGGTGAGAACATCCCGCAGGCGTACCCTTGCGGTACGTCGAGGATATGTTCGAGCCGAGAACGACGCTGGAAGGCGTTTTCAGCGGTCGACTAGAAGTACCAGGCCAAGCCCGCCATGACGAACCTCGGATTCCCCGGCACGAAATGCGTGTCCGCGACACCGGTCGCTTCGTTGCGCAGGCGGGATTCGAAAAAGAACGTGGCCTGTTCCCATTTGGTATTGAAGAGATTCTGCACGAAGAGAAACGCTTCCAGCCGGCCGCGTGAAAGTTTCACTGGGATTTGGTATCGCTCCGAGAGGTCAAACGTGGTCCACGAGGGTGCCTTCGCGCTGCGATCTTCAATCAAGGGACGCACGCCGAGATAGGTCGCTTGGATCTGTGACGAGAGTCCTTCCGGCCAGCGTAACAACAACGCTCCATACGCCGTCACCTCGGGAGCCAGCGGAATCGCATCGCCATTGGTGAATTCCGCTTTGGTCCAGGTCACGCTGCCGTTGAAGTACAGCGGCCCCCAGACCTGTCCTCTGGCGGCGACTTCCATGCCGCGCCGGCGGGAGGCTCCGCGGATTTCCGTCGTCCCCTCATCTCCTACGAACACCAGCTCCTGTTTCAAATCCAACGCCCAGAGTGTCGCGATCAGTTCGACTCCATCGGGCCCCCAGGGTTTGGAGCGGACACCGACCTCGTAATTTCTCGCCCTGGCCAACGGTGACGCCGCCTGAGCCACAGCTGACCTGGCGTCGTTGCTGTGATATCCCTCGCCGTAGTTGGCAAAAAACTCTGTCCTGAACCAAGGGCCCAGGATCACGTTCATTTTGGGCAATGCCACCCCTGAACCGGTGCTGCCGGCCGGCTGCTCCGAACATGTCGCACAGCGGTTTCGCACGTCGAACGTGAAGACTTCGGTGCGCACGCCACCGGCGACTCGCAACCAAGGCGCCGGCTGAAGTTCCAGCTTCACAAACGGCGCGTAAGAGGCCTCGAAGATCGTGCTGTCCACGGTGGTTCCCAAAGGCGCCCGTTTGACTTGTGAGCCCAAACGCGCATGGATGTCGTCGATCCGTGCTTGGAACCCCGCAGTTACGGCACCATCGATGTCGAACAATCGAACGAGCTGTTTGTATCCCACATCGCCGCCATAGACGACGCGCCGGTCTGATTGTTGAAACCCGTCGCCGTTGACCGGATCGTTCAGAAAGAAGGTGAAGTTCGTAAAGAGGTCGAATCGATAATACTGGGCGTAGGCATTGGCGAAAAACCGTCCCCCGGACGAGTTGTCATAATGGTAATTCATCCGGCCCGTGCTGCGCTGCGTTCGGCCGCCTTCGCTCGGATCAATCGATCCGAACCGGTCCAGCGATCCATCCTGGATAGCGCGGAGCGGAATCTCGCCCGACCCGTTCCACTGCGATTTCTGAAATGTGCCGGTGATGACCAATTCGTCGCGGCCAAGCGGATTCATGGTAGCCTTGCCCAGGAGGTTGCCGCGCAGGTATCGATTGTCGTTCAGGAACGGCCCGTTGGTGTAGTAGCCTTCCGCCGCAAACAGCGTCCGCACCCTGTCCTTGGTCGGTGAAAACATCAACAGGTGACGCTGCGTGCTGAACTGTCCGCCGGCCGACTGCACCACGCCTTCCTTCACCAGTTCACGCGTACGAAAGTTCACCGCGCCGGCCGTGGCAAAGTCTCCGTACTCGGGCAGATAGGCGCCCTTGTAGACATCCACCCCTTCGATGGTTTCCGGAATGATGAAGTTGAGGTCGGTGTAGCCCTGTCCATGGGCGTGGCTGCGCAGGTTGATCGGCATGCCGTCGGTGAAGAACGCGACATCGGTCCCATGGTCGGCATCGAACCCGCGCAGGAAATACTGATCGGCCTTTCCCGCACCGCCGGAATGTTCCACCGCGACAAACCCAGGAATCAGCCGCAACACCTGAGCCGGGCGGCCCTGCGGCTGCATGAGATATTCTTTGTCGGGAATAAACTGTTGGGAAGACGCCGCCACGGGGCGCTCGGCAGACACCTGTATTTCCGGCACCTCGAGATCCACAACATCCGGATCATGGGCATACACCAGCATCGTCGCATCCGCAGACCACATCATGAGCACCAGGCCAAGAATCCAGAGCCACCGAATCATACGTCACTCCCATCAGATCAGGTATGAGGACAAGCGTTCGCCACAAGGCAGGAGTCGCCTGTGGTCGGTCATTCAGACCTTCGTGATCTGATTGTCAGGAAAGAGAACGCGTATCAACGGTCTCCCTCAGTCGGTCGATCTGAGGAAAACCGCAATGCGTTGCACGGCATGATCGATCAACGCATCGAGGGTTCGTCCCTCGGCGCCGACGACTTCGACCTGCCGCTTGTTCACGGGGAGGAGCAGTTTCTTTGCAGGGGAGGCCAACACAACCTGCGCCAGCGCCGGGGTGACTTCGCCCAACATCGCCCCCGGCATGAGGAGACTCAACGAACCGACGATCATATCGGCGGCATGGAGCCGTCGATGGATCACATGGGGCACGGTTTCCGTGAAGGTCGCCCCGGCACGCGCCATCGCGTCCGCGGACACGGGATTGAGCCCCAATCCAATGATGGCATGACCCTCGTCCGTAAGGGCGCGCATCCCCTCGATGATTCGGCTCCCGAGCCCCCCGCCACGACCATCTACGACACAAATCGTCATCAGACGCTCAGCCCCTTGCCCGTCGTGGTCATGGTGAGCTTGCCGTGTTTCACGCCCTTGACGCTCAACAAGGCATCGGCGATCTTGCGGACAGCCGCTCCTTTACCCTTGGCCACCAGCACTTCCAGGCAATGATCATGGTCCAGATGCACATGCATCCCGGCCAGGATCTGTCCTTGGAAATCATGCTGAAGATGGGTGAGCCTTCCCGTCAGGCCGGGGACGTGATGATCATAGACGAAGGTGATCGTGGCAACCGTCTCTTGATTCTCGTTCCACTGCTGTCCGACCAGGCTGTCCCGAATCAAGTCCCGGATGGCTTCGGAACGGTTCGTATACTTGCGCCGCTCGATCAACCGATCGAACTCGCCGAGCAATGCTTGATCGAGAGACACACCGAATCTGGCCAGCGCTTTCATTGATCACCCTTCGTAGCACGAAATGAATAATCGTGGCACGGACGGTAGCAAAGGCTTGGAGCGTACGTCAAGCACATAGGACCGTCATCGAGTGATTTGTCGCTGCAGGAGGGAATCGGGAGGAAGAGTCGAAACGCCAGGACGCCTAACCGAAGAACGGCGCGTCCGTCACGTCATTGAGTAAGGTCTCACCATCACGATCGATGAGCTGCAGGAACAGCGCGCTCAACTCCGGGTCGAACTGAGTTCCGGCATGGCGCTCTATTTCCATCCTGGCCTCACCCAATGTCAACGGCTTCTTGTATGAACAGGGATGGGTCATCACATCGAAGGCGTCCGCCAGCGTCACAATGCGCCCCGTGAGCGGCGTCTGCACATCCTTCAACTTGTGGTAGCCCTTCCCGTCCCAGCGTTCATGATGCGTCAGGGCGATCTCCCGCGCCATCATCAACAGGGGCGAGCGGCTGTCCGCCAGAATCGTGGAGCCGAGTTTCGTATGCGCTTTCATCCCTTCGAACTCGGCAGGTTCGTAGGGTCCCACTTTCATGATGATCGAATCGCGGAGACCGATCTTTCCGACGTCATGGAGCGGAGCGGTTTTCTTGATCATATCCACCTGATCCGGCGGCAGGCCTTTGATTTCGGCCAGGAGCTTGGCGACACGGCCCACGCGCCAGGCATGGGCGCCCTTCGCATCGTAGCGGTATTCTGAGGCCATCACCAACCGATTCAGCAGATCCAACTGCGTCTGCTCCACCACTTTGGTGCGCAACCGAACCTGGGCCTCCAGATGTTCGTTGTGCATCTGCAATTGGTTGTGGAGACGTTGGGTCTGCAATTGGTTCTGAATCCGCAACACCACTTCCGTCGCGTCTACAGGTTTATTGATGAAATCGTTGGCGCCTTCGGCCAGCGCCCGATGTTTTGACGGCGCATCCAACTCACCCGTCACGATCAGAATGGGCACATAGTCCTCGGCGGGAATGACTTGCCTCAACTGCCGCATCACGTCGAAGCCGTCCAAGTGCGGCATGCGCAGATCGAGAGCCACGAGATCCGGTTTGACCTTTTGATAGAGATCCAGCGCCTGACGGGGATCATTCGTGGTCGTAATCAGGCCGTAACCTGCCTGCCGGAGAAACGCCTCCATCAATTTGGTGCAATGGGCTTCATCATCGACCAACAGCAGCTTGATGGTGCTCAAATCGCGATCCTGCATGGCGTTCGCGCCGCTCCTTTGCCGGCATTCCACTTTTGAGCCTACCATCCTCAGGCCGCATCACCAATTTCTTTCCCGCTCTCCGCACGGATCGCGGCGGGAAAGGTGAGGGTGGACAACGTCCGCTGGAGCGCCGCCATGGTGAGGGGCTTGCTGAGTTCGGCATCGACCGCCGAGGAAGCGGTCTCCTTCGCGTCGATCTCGTCGCCGCCGGTCAGGAGCACGACCGGGGTCTCCGGCGACACCTGTTTGATGACCTCGGCCAATTGCCGGCCGGTCATGTTGGGCATGCCGTGATCCGTCACGACCAGATGTACGCGCTCGGGATTGAATCGCTTCACGGCTTCCGCTGCGCTCGTCACCACATCCACCTGGTGGCCGGCCACTCGCAAGTATTCCCCGGTGACACGGCCTACCAATGGATCGTCATCGACCACGAGGATCTGCAGTCGCACTCCTTCAAGCCCTTGGCCTTCTTGCCTGGCGCTCGCCGCCTGCTCAGCTTGAATCGGCAACCGAATGCTGAATGTCGTCCCGGCACCGAGGGCGCTGGTGATCTCGATCGTGCCGCGCAACCGTTTGATGATCCCATACACCATCGCCAACCCGAGCCCGGACCCCTTTTCGCCTTTGGTGGAAAAAAACGGCTCGAGACAACGCCGGCGCACGTCTTCGGTCATGCCCGTGCCCGTATCGCTCACCTCCAGGCGAACATGATCGCCGTCCGCTTTCGTGCGTAGCGTGATCGAGCCGCTCTTCGGCATGGCATCCACCGCGTTGAAGACCAGATTGGTCAGCACTTCACGCAACTCCGACTCGTGGCCCGCCACCGGGGACACTGAGTCCAATTCCGTTTTGATCTCGATGGCGATACCATTGGACAAGGCCTGGTCTTTCCATTTCGGCCGGCTGAGCTTGATACTTTGTTCGACCAGTCGATTCAGGTCCACGATGCCCGCCAGGTCCGCATCGAGGCGGGGGCGATAAAATTCGCGTAGACGGCTCACGACTTTGGCCGCATCCTTGGCCGCCATATTGATGGTCTGGAGGTATTCTTTGAGTTGCGCAGGATCCGCCGACATCTGGGGCGCAATGAGCAAAAGTTCGCTGAACCCCATAATCGGCGACAGCGTATTGTTGAAATCGTGCGCGATGCCGCTGGCCATTTGGCCGAGCGCACGAAGCCGTTCTTGCTGCACCATCTGCTCTTGCGCGGTCTGCAGGTTGGCCATGGCTTGCTCAAGTTTGGCGTGGCTCTCACGGAGCGCGCTCTCCGCGCGTTTCCGCTCCGCCAGATCCGAGGCATTGCTCAAGGCTACCGCCACCTGGTCGGCCAATTGGCGCAGCTGCGCGCGATGATCACGTTCCATCTCAGGCGCCCGGCGGTAACTCAGCGCGATGCCGCCAAGCAGGTCACGCGAGCGGAACAAGGGCAGCACCATGAGAGCAGTAATACCGGGCCCGCCCAGGGCGGCAAACCCGCCGATCGTGCCGGCCTTCACCAAGGTTATGCCGTCTTCATGGGACGCCAGCAGCCGGCGGTCGTCCTCGCTGACGGATACACCGGTGATAGTCGTCCGGTCGCTCTTCGCTGCCATTCTGCCGTACAGCCACCCCCGCGCCGGATCGGACGCTTCCATCAGTAACACGGCAATTCCCTCGCACGGCGAGACTTCGCGCACTCGGGTCAACACGGTATCGACAATGCGGCTCGGGTCCAACACGGAGAGGACAGATCGATGGATTTCGTGAATCGTGGCCAGCTGGGTGAACTGTTGATTCAACCGGCCGGCCATGGCATTGAATGACGTCGCCAGAGCTTCAAACTCATCGCCGCTGCTCACTTGCACAGGCGTGGAGAAATTTCGCGCTGCAACTCGTTTGGTGCCCTCCGTCAACTTCTCCAGCGGCACCAGGAGTTTTCGAATCTGAACCACGCTCAGCAGCGCCACGCCCACCACCGCAATCACGACGATGTGAAGGAATCGTTTTCGAAAGTCCGCGAGTGGCTCAAACGCCTTGCGTTGCGATTCACTTAACACGACCGCCCATGGATCTGTGGAGAATGCAAATCGCAGCGGAATTTCCCAGGATCCGGCGATATACGAATCCGCAGCATCGTGCCATTCGAATGAGGTCGCGCCGCCACCTATCTTTAGATAAGCCGCCTGCAATGCCTCGGGTAGAGGCTGGCTGCAAAACAGCACCTCCGCCGCCTTTCCAAACAGACAGAGAAACATGTCGGCCGGAAGCGACTCCCTCCCGGCGATCTCCCACACATACTCCTGGTTAATCTCCGCCACGATGACCAGCTCGGTAGATTCGGGCCGGTGGGCCATGAACCATCGCCTGGCAGCGGCATCCACGGTGCTCATCATCACGGTTTTGTGCTGGCGCAATACTGCCCACTGGGCCTGCGACAGGGTGGGAATGGATCGCATCTCGCCGAGGAAGACTTCTGCGGTTCCTTCAGGAAGAATCCGGGCCATGCCGATGAATCCCGCTGTGCTCGGCTGAGGCGACGCCGGCACCACATTAGCGGCGGCATGAGACGAGGCTGGGTCCACGAGTCTGCTGATCGACTGCATTTCTGATTCAAGCAGTCGCAGACGCTGATAGACAGCCATGCCCATGGCCTTGCTTTCATGCTGCACGCGGCGCTCGGTCTGCTGAGTAAGCTGGTTGACCACATCGCCGAGCGATATCAGACTCAATGCGACGACCGGCAACAGGGCGCAGAGGATGAAGAGAACAAAGACCCGGCGGGCGACACGACTGCGGAGGAAGGAATATTCGATCTGCACAAGGCCTCGTCGCGCTAGAATTCCACGGCTAACCCGACGAAGCCGCCATCGTTCGCGCGAATGACATCATCGTGGCTTTTCTTGGCTGTAAGCGGCTCCACACTCTCGCCGTCTTTCCCCATGCTGTACAAATCGTAATCGGAATTGATCGGATGGAGGAAGCGGTCTTTGCGCGGTTTGCCCTTTGATGCGTTCCCACCAGCTGCGGCATAGGCCTCGTTCGGCAAGAGCCATTGCCAAGCGCCCTTGTTTCCTCCGCCATTGCCATTTCCATTACCGCCGCCACCTCCGGAAGGGGAGTTTCCACTTCCACCCCCGCCGCCGCCCCCGCCCGCGTTGCCGTTGCCGCCCCCATTCCCAATGCCTCCCCCGTTCCCGTTGCCCCCGGCGTTTCCGGGCAACGTGAGCGCCGCAATGTTCAAATATTCGTAGGGATTGCCCCAGGGATCGAGGATGCCGTCGGCCCCTGCTTCCGCGAGATTGTTGGGGTACGCATCATTCGTCGCCTGGTATGCATCAATGGCTCGCGAGATGTAGCGAATTTCGGCAATGCAGCGTGCCAGCCTGGCCTTGTCCAGATACCCGAGGTAGGTCGGCACCGCCAAACCCGCAAGGGCTCCGGCGATCACGACGACGAACAACAGTTCGACGATGGTAAATCCCTGCTGGTGACGACCGGCGGTAGGCATGACGCGTCTAGAATCCTGCGGCGGTGGGCAATGGAGCAGGGGCAGGTTCAAGTGGTTCGGAACCGATCTGAAAAGGCTCCATCGCCAAGGCCAGTTGTTCGACCGTTGCGCGTAAGCGGTCGGCTTCCTGCTCCACTTCTCGGAGCGATCCGCGAGAGACGGCCGCCTTCAGCCGTTCCAACTGCGGAGTCATCTCCGCATGGCGCGCTTCAATCCTGGCCATCTTGTCCCTTAAGGCGCTCACCATTTCTCCCAGACATTTCGCTTCCGTATGCAGATAGTCGCTCTTGCGGATCGATGTCCGCACGGTCAAATCCCCCCTCGCCACTGAGTGAAAAATCCGGCGAAATCGATACAAGGGTCCCGCAATCCGGTGGGAGAAAAACACCCCGTGCACGATCAGCAGGAGCGAGACGCTCGCCACGACCGGCCAGAACCGGCTGTGCAACAATTCAAACTGATCGGCCACCCGCTGCGCCTCAGCCGAGGAGAGCGGCAGATGCTCGAGTTCGAGCATCAGGGGAAGAAACAGTGCGACCGACACCGAAACGATCACGACCATGACATAACAGAGGCTCAGCCCCATGAACCGGGGCTGAACCGTATCCCACAAGAAATGCCGTCTGAATCGCGGCCTGCTCATGTGGTTGCCGTTTTCTTTATCCATATCAAATGATCCTGGTTCTTGAACGTGATCCGGCCACCGCCGGAGGGCTCGTAATAAAATGCCAATTGATACTTCGTCTGGTCGGCATCCTGGTACGACACGACAAACAATGTCTTGGCTCCCTCGCGGCTTTCGTCGATCTTCGTGATCCGATAGCCGTCCGCCGTCAGAGCACTGGTCCCGAACCCGATTCGGGTCTGATCAAGGAAGATGTGCTGATCGGCATACCCGTCGGATTTCGTTTCCCACACCCCGACGAGGTACGACGGGGCCCGATCCGGCTCCGGCTCGCAGGCCGAGCACAACCACAACGCCACGAGACAACTCACTCGCACTATCGGCCGCACGGGACACCTCTGTAGATTGATGTTCAGCGATCGGCGACGTAACAGGACCCCTGTATCTCGCAGTTGTCGAGATTTTCAATTTCTTCGGCTATTTTTGCACGCGAGTTGCATCGGCCCTGGTGCAGGATGGGCCGTCGACGGGCACATAGGGCGAAACGGCCCGGTCCGGAACCGACTATTCGTTTTGGATGGGGATATAGAGCAGGCTGCCTTGGCGATTGATGAGCAGCAACGCCAGATCCGTCGAACGAAGCGGCTCGGCGAGCCGTTGAAAGGTGCTGAAGTTGGGGATGGGTTGCCGGTTGAGTTCCAGGATCAGATCGCCGGGCTGAAGTCCCGACACTTCGGCCAAGCTGCCGTCTTCAATATCGGTTACAACCAGGCCTGAATTAGCGGGGAGATCCATCTGCCGCGCCAACGCCGGAGTAATTTCATCGACGATGACGCCCGACAAGGGATGCGCCGTGGGCGCAGCCGACTCAGTCGCCTGGGCTTTGCGTTGCCGTTCACGCGGCGCTTCCTGCACCGTCAGTTCCGCCTGCATCAAACGGGCCTCGCGCAGCAGTTCGATCCGGTGTTTGCTGCCGATGGCGGCCGCGGCCATGAGATTGCGCAAATGGCCGCTGTCCATGATATCGCGCCCGTCGAACCGCACCACCACGTCGCCCCGCTTCAGGCCGGCCCGTTCCGCGCTGCCTTTGGCTTGCAAATCGGTGATGATCGAGCCCTTCACGTCCGGCAAATGGAAGATCTTGGCCAATAAGGGGGTGACATCCTGGGTGGAAGCGCCCAGAAAGCCGCGCACTACGCGGCCCGTTTTGATCAGGCTCTGCATGGCGGTTCTGGCCATATTGCTCGGGATCGCAAAACCGACGCCGACGCTGCCGCCGGTGGGACTGGCGATGGCGGTGTTGATCCCCACCAATTCACCGTTCGTGTTGACCAGCGCGCCGCCGGAATTGCCGGGATTGATCGGCGCGTCGGTTTGAATGAAATCCTCCACGTCGGCGACCCCCACGTCCGCCCGCCCCACCGCGCTGACGATGCCGAAGGTTACGGTGCGGCTCAAACCAAGAGGATTGCCGATGGCGAGGACAAAATCACCGACGGCCAACGCGCTGGAATCGCCCCAAGCCGCCGTGGGGAGCCCGCTGGCGTGAATTTTCACGACGGCCACATCGGTTTTCGGATCGGTCGCGACCACACGGCCTTTGAACTGGCGACGGTCGGCGAGGATGACCTCGACATCTACCGCATCGGCCACCACATGGTTGTTGGTGATGATGTAGCCGTCCGAGGAGACGATGACACCGGAGCCCTGCCCATACTGGCGGCGAGGCGGAACATCCTTAAACATGCCGAAGGGTAGGCCTTCATCGCTGAACGCCTGATCGTGCACCATGACGGTGGACGCAATACTGACGACGGCCGGAAGGACTTTAGCGGCGGTGGCTCGCACCTGGGCCTGCAGATCGCCGGTGGCGCTCACCTTCGACCAACGGGGCGCAGACGCATCGGCTGCGGTGGCATTCCCCTCCGGCCAGCAACCAAAGAGCAGGCCCACGATCCCCAGAGCCGAAAAGCTCGCTCGTAATCCAATTGAGGTCATGGTCACAGATAGCCTACCCGTCTTTCGTGAAACGTTGTTCGTGTCGCGTGTGGACCCGGTTGCGGATCATGACGAGATACGTGTCACGATTCACGTGATGTCGAGAACCGCGCTGGCGGACTTTTCCCGTATCCTGCCGGGCCCAAGCCTAACACGCTCCGGGGGCCAGGCACAGGCAGAACTTATAAATTCGTATGCCGCAGGCGCAAGGCGTTTGAAATGACGGAAAGCGAACTCAAAGTCATGGCAGCACTGGCGATCATCGGGCTCAGCAGAAGACCGAACAACGGATACAACAGTCCGGCTGCAATTGGCACCCCGATGCTATTGTATACGAAGGCAAAGAAGAGATTCTGCCGGATGTTCCGCATCGTCGCCTGGCTCAATCGATAGGCCCGGACGATGCCCCGCAGATCCCCCTTCACGAGGGTGACCCCCGCATGCTCCATGGCGACGTCCGTGCCGGTCCCCATGGCGATGCCGACATCAGCCTGCGCGAGGGCCGGCGCATCATTGACGCCATCTCCGGCCATGGCCACGACCTGGCCTTGCCTTTGCAATTCCTGGACGATCCGGCTTTTCTCATCCGGTTTCACGCCGGCCCGAACCTCGTCCAGCCCCAGTTCCTTGGCCACCGCCTGCGCCGTCACGGCATGATCGCCCGTGACCATCACCAGGCGGATGCCTTCCTGCCTCAACAAGCGAAGGGCCTCCGGCGTGGAACTCTTGATCGGATCGGCGACACCCAGCAACCCGATCGCGCGGCCATCCACAGCGACCAGCATCACGGTCTGCCCTGTCTGCCGCATCAGCTCGGCATTGGCATCCAACGCGGCGAGGCCCGCGTCATCGACCTTCAGCTCCCGCAACCAATCGATGGTGCCGACCGCGACTTGCCGGGTCCCCACGGTCGCCCTGACACCCTTTCCCGTTTTCGAGGCAAACCCGGTCACCTGCTCCAACGTGATCCCGCGCGCTTCGGCTCCGCCGACGATGGCATTGGCCACCGGATGTTCGCTCCCCCGCTCGACCGAGGCAGCCAGTCGCAGCAGATCCGTTTCCGACCAGGGCGGCAGCGCGCTCGCCACTCGCAGCTTCGGCTTGCCTTCCGTGAGCGTACCGGTCTTGTCAAACACCAGCGTCGTCATCTTTTCGATCGTCTCCAGCGCTTCCGCCTTCTTGAACAACACTCCCGCCGATGCCCCGCGTCCGGTCCCCACCATGATGGACATGGGCGTGGCCAACCCGAGAGCGCATGGGCAGGCGATGATCAAGACCGCGACCGCGTTCAACAGGGCGTGGGCAAGACGCGGCTCCGGCCCCAGCCAGGCCCAGACCAATCCGGTAACGATCGCCACGCCGACGACGATCGGGACAAAGTATCCGGCGACCACATCGGCGGTGCGCTGGATGGGGGCTCGGCTGCGCTGGGCCTCGGCCACCATTTGCACGATGTGGGACAGCAGCGTGTCCGCTCCCACGCGATCCGCGCGCATGACCAGCCCGCCCGTACCATTGATCGTGCCTCCGGTGACCCGCTCGCCGGCAACTTTTTCGACCGGAATGGATTCGCCGGTAATCATGGATTCGTCGATCGAGGTCGCCCCTTCGAGAACCACTCCATCCACCGGCACCCGTTCACCGGGACGCACCCGAAGCCGGTGGCCGACCAGGACCTGTTCCAACGGAACGTCTACCTCATGTCCGTCATCCTCTATCCGGCGAGCCAGCTTCGGCGCCAAGCCGAGCAACGACCGGATGGCGCCGGTGGTACGGCTCCTGGCTCGCAACTCCAGCACCTGTCCCAAGAGGACCAGCACCGTGATGACCGCCGCCGCTTCGAAATACACCGGCACTGACCCACTTTCCAGGTGGAAGGAGGCGGGAATCCACGAGGGAAATAACGTCGCGATCACGCTATACAGATACGCCGTCCCCGTACCGATCGCGATGAGCGTGAACATATTCGGGCTGCGATGAACAATCGACGCCCACCCGCGTTGAAAAAACGGCCATCCGGCCCAGAGCACGACCGGCGTGCTCAACACGAACTGCACCCAGGCCGATTGGCTGTCCGACAACAGATGTTGCAGTGGGTGACCGGGAATCATGTGCGACATGGCCAGCACGAACACGACGGCCGCCGGTCCCAGGCCGACCCAGAAGCGCCGGGCCATATCGACCAATTCCGGATTCCGTTCCTCTTCCGCGGTGACGGTGCGTGGTTCGAGCGCCATCCCGCACTTGGGGCAGGACCCGGGCTCCGCCTGCACGACCTCCTGATGCATCGGGCAGACATACTCCGTCCTGGTCGGGAGGGGTTGCACGGAATCCGGCTCCAAAGCCATGCCGCATTTCGGGCAAGGCACCGGCTTGTCTTCCAGAACCTCCGGGCACATGGGACAGACATACTTGGTGCCCGGGGGGGCCGGGATCGCGGGCATCGGGTCCTTGGCGGCACCCGGCGACAGATACCGTGCCGGATCGGCCCGGAACTTGGTGAGACACCCCTGGCAGCAGAAGAAATAGGACGTTCCTTGATATGGAAACGAGCCGGCGGCTGTTTGTGGATCCACCGTCATACCGCAGACCGGATCGATCACTCCGGCAGGGACCTGGCTCGGCGCAGCCGGCGCCATCATGGGCAGCGCTTTGCCTCCGAACTGGCGTGGCGCATGTACCGGAGCTCCGGCGGCAGGCAGCAGATACCGGGCCGGATCAGCACGAAACTTGTCGAGACAGGCCTGACAGCAGAAGTAGTAGGTCTTCTGCTGGTAGGTATGCGAGCCGGCTGCCGTCGCGGGCTCAACCATCATGCCGCAGACAGGATCGCGTTCGCTCCCTGTGGCCGGCGGGTTCGGCATCGGCTGCATCATCGGAAGCGAACGGCGACCGGGCTCTTGTGCGCCGGCACCAGCGTGAGCTTTCTCGCGCAGATAGCGCGCCGGGGCGGCACGAAACCGTTCCAGGCAGGAGAGGCTGCAGAAATAATAGGTCTCGCCGTCATGCGCTGCATGTCCGGCCGCCCGTTCCGGCTCCACCGTCATCCCGCAGACTGGATCACGTGCCATTCATGACTCCGCTAGGAAGCGCGGAGCTGATGGCCGATGGCTTATGGCGCCGAGTCACGAATCGGAAGCAACGAACCGCCCGTGACTCTCTCACTCATGCTATCAACCACCAGCCATCAGCTATTCGCTCCGACTATTTTTTCGCGCTGTCTCCGTCCAAAATGCTTTGGATGATGACTTTCAGATTCTCAGGGTCAATCTGCTCGACCTTGATGTTGCCGTCGAGCAAGACCGTCGGGGTCTGCTGGATCTTGATGCGATCGCCCCATTTCCGCCCGTCTTCGAACGCCTTGGCGGGTTTCGCGCTGGCCAGGCCCTCCTCGAAGGCGGCCGGATTGAGTCCGACCTCGCGAATGAGCACTTCGCGAATCGCCTTGTCGATGATGCCGACCTTGTCTTTGTGAATGGTCCGGAACAAGGCCCGCTTCATCTCATTGCCCTTGCCCATGCTCTTGGCTTGCTCGTACATATCGAAGGCCGTCGGCAATTTGCCGGGAATGACCGGATAGCCCACCATGACCGCCTCGATCTTGTTTCCGAATTCCTTTTCGAGAATCATGAGCCCTTCGCCGTCGAACCGGTGGCAATGCGGGCAATAGAAATCAGCGAACTCCACCAATTGAACCTTTCCCGGCTTGTGGGTCGATTTTTCCTCGCTCAAAATCTGGAAATTGCCTTTGAGTTCCGGCTTCGCGGCCTGCGTCGTTCCGGGCGAACACACAAACGCCAGCACGGCCAATCCCAGGAACAGACCACTCTGCCACATACGACGCATCACCATACGCTGCACTCCTTTTTCAGATAGGGATCGTTCTCACAGCCTCTCGGGCATTATAAACAATGCTCGCACTGTTATGCGTCTGTTATAATGCCTACGATGCGAGGCAAACTTCTACAGGGGTTCGGCATTTTGTGGATGGCCGCAATGCTGACGGCCTGCTCGACCTCCGCCGACCAGCGCGTGGGGGACAATGTCGGCCCGCCCACGCCGCAGTTTTCGGACATCAAAGCCGCTCCGGATTCCTTCAAGGGGCAGACGCTGGTGCTGGGAGGCCAAGTGCTCTCGGCCAGGCGCCTGAAGGACGGCACTCGTATCGAAGTGCTGCAGCTGCCTCTCAACGAGGCCCAGCAACCATCGTTGGACCTCACGAAATCGCAAGGACGGTTTCTCGCCATTCAACGAGAGTTCCTCGATCCGGCAACGGTGCCTCAAGGCACCTTCCTCACGATTACGGGCCGGTTGACCGGGTCCGTCACCCAGCCGCTGGATGAAACCGACTACTCCTATCCGGTGCTGGAGGTCAACACGTTCCGTACCTGGATTCCGTCTCAAGAATCAGACCTCTCGCGATACCGCCCCTATCCGTACTACAGCCCCTTCTGGCATCCCTACTGGGGACCCTACGGGCGCTTCCCCTACTACTGGTAAGATTCCCGGCCGCCTGTCGATTGAACGTCCGCTCCTTTTGTCACCTCTCATGAGCGGTCCACTCAGGCCCCGTCTTGCGCATGGCGGTCCAGAACGACAACGCCCCGTCCATCCGCGAAGATGAACGGGGCGTTGCGAAGATGGAATGTTGTCGGCTGTTACTTGATCATGATCAATTGGCCGCCGGGCTGCTTCGGATTGAGCTGATCCCGGTAGGTCAACGTGTTGCCCTGCGTGGCATTGAACAAATCGCTGGTCGGGACACCGATGTACTTGGTCTCGCCCGGCTTCAGCACCACTTCCGCCTTGAGCACGAACGGGGATGCGGCGTTGACGGGGTCCGTCATCTGGAAGCCACGGTCGGTGGAACTGTTATTCGTCACCTTCAGCAAGACCGGACGACCGGGACGGATCTTGAAGTCGATGACCGTCGTCGGCGGATACCAGGCTTTCAAACCGCCCACTTCCACCGCGAACAACTGCGCATCCACTTCCAGCTCCTTGAACGGCTGGCCCACCACCGAACCGGTCTCGAGGTCGCCTACCTCGACGCCGCCGGCCTGCAAGGCCCAGGCTCCGGTGGCACTCGACAACAGACTCAATGCACCCAGAAACAACACTGCGCTCCTGCTCAGCATACACAACCTCCTGTCAGGTTAAAGGGATGAAGACGAACGATGCTCCGGCGCCAGGCACGGGGGAAGACCGGTGCCTTCCAGCACCTGACCGCCGACAATGTGACCATCCACGATGAGGAATAACACTTTCATGCGCTTGGTATTGTCCGAAAATTTCCCGCTGGCGATGGCCAGCACTTCATGCGATCCGTCGGGCTGCGGCTGGTCCGCTTCGATTTTGACGTAGTACGAATCAAACCCTTCGAACTCCCGGTTGAAGGCCTGCGCCCGCAACAACCCTTCAAGTGCGTCGTCGGCCCCCCATCCTGTAGTTCCGCCTGCCAGCACCAAGAACTGGATCACCGCGATGACGGCAATTCGCATGGAGCTTCTCCTAGGGTGAGGAGTTATAGCCCCGGCACACCTGGTCGTCTACAGATGCGCGCTCATGGTTGCCGACGGATGCTACAGTATCGCGTCCTGGATACCATCGGCAAGATGGGGGACAGGATGGGTCGATACGATGAAGCGGAACAAGGCTGGCGCGAGCGGCAAAATCGGGCAGCGGACGTGGCGCAAACGGAGCGCCAGGGGGAAGCCGGATACGTGCCGCCTCCCCGTGGCGCCATCAGACGCTTACTTGCTCTTTCCTTTTCCCTTCTTGCTGGACGCCTGCTCCGCATGCGCCAGGGATTCTTCGGCATGTTTCACGGCTTCTTTCGCATGCTCCAACGCCTCTTTCGCATGCGGATCGTTGCTCCCCTTTACCGCTTCCTCCAGATGCTTGATCGCTTCCTTCTCATGCTCCAGGCCTTCCTTCGCATGTTTGATCGTTTCCTTCACATGCCCACCGCCATCGGCCAGCGCATACTGCGCCGGCGCAGCCGCGAGCAGCGCGCACAAGGACACGGCCATCACTCCTGCACGTAAGACTGTCATACGCATTCCTCCTGTGTGGTGAGAATTCCGTCATCCGGCTGTGTGCATTCTACAGCATTTGAGCGACGGTGTTGAGTGGGGAGCGACACGAGCGGGCGGGCTAGCCAAAAAAAAGGTGGGAGAGGGAAGCGTATGGGCGTACGCTTCCCTCATCGGAGCTCACTGCGTGGTCAGCGCAGTCCAACCGTCGAGCTCCGTCCACCGATTCTCACACCTGTGGCGGCGTCAACCAGGGCAGGCGACAGATTCCGCACCGCCCCGGGTCCGCGGTCGCCGCCTGGCCGCCGGAATCCCAGCTGGCATAGATCCATGATTCGGACTGCTTGGTCGCGTCTCCATCCAGCGTCATCCCGGCGCATTTCTCCATGACAAACACGGCCGGACGAGATCGCTGGGCTCCGGAGCCTGTCTCACAGGGTTCGGATTCCACGATGAACGCCGTGCCCACGGGAAACGACGAGTCGTCCGGGGTGAGCAGCGCCTTGGGGCAGACATAAAACCGGAGTTGTTGCGGTCCGCTCTGCGCCTTCACCACCGAGGTCAGATGCGGCCAATCCCGATATCCGAACGGGATCAGGAGGCCCTCCGCCGGAGGAGCCGGCGACCACCCGCCGCTGATATCCAGGGCCAGCGCCAGGAGACGCACTACGGCCACACTCAGTCCCGTCTCGTCGTGAGGAGTCGCGGCGATCACTGTCCGTTGAGGAGATACCTCCGCACACACAACCGGCATGCAACACCTTCCTTTCTAACAGGATGCGGAAAAAGTCCGCCAGCGGCGTTCTCGCATCAGTCAGAGGCTCACCGTACGGCACGAGTACGATTCGCCTCTTCGTTCGCTGCGGCCTTGCTGGACGGCCTTTTTGCGCATCCTGCGGGCTATTCTGGGGCGAGATGGCCCCTGTGTGAAACGCGACGCATGACGCAATAATCGAGTTTTTCCGCAGCCTGCTAAGCGTGACACAGATTTATGGGCTGACGTCTCCGCGCGCCGTCCCGGGACGATCGACCGCGCTCTGCTTCACCGCGCCCGTCTGGGACCTGGCGCGAATCGAGGCGGCGCGCGCCGCGAACAATCCGGCTTCAACCGGCCGGCCGATGGTATCGAGCACCAGGGCGTAGCGTTCCGCCAACAGCCCGACAGTGGGATGCTGCAGTCCGAGGTGTTGCTGCTGGATCACCAGGGCTCGCTCGTACAGAAGCTGCGCCTGGGCCATCAATCCCTGCTGATCGGCGAGAAACGCCATATTCCCGACGATCGTGCCGGCGAGAGCGCTCTGCGGGCTGGTCACCCGCTCAGCAAGCGTCAAGGCCTCATCAAAATATCGTTGGGCGGAGGCATAGAGGCCTTCAGCCTGGTACAGACAGGCGATGTTGTTGAGACTCATGACCACGGCCGGGTGTGTGCTTCCGAAGTGCAGCCGGCGCACCTTCAACGCCCGTTCATACAGCGGTTCCGCCCAGGTATACATCCCGCGGCCCTTGTAGAGCGCGGCCAGATTATTCAGCACCGGCCCCAAATCGACATGCTCGGGGCCCCGTGCCTGCTCCATGAGCGTGAGCGCCAGCTGGTAGGCCGATTCGGCCGCCGTCTCTCGCCCCTGCTTGCGATAGAGTTCGGCCAGATTGTTCAAGCTGATCGCGACATCGGGGTGCGCAGAACCCAGCGTCTTGCGTTCGATGTCCAACACCCGCTCGTACAACGGCTCCGCCGCGGCCCAATCACCCTTGGCATGGGCAATCTCCGCAAGGTTATTCAAGGCGGCCGCGACATCTTCATGTTCGGGCCCTAGCTGGGATTCCCACAGGCCGAGCGCGCGCCGATAGAGTGATTCGGCCTCGGTGAGCCGCCCCTGGTCGTGGTACAGCAATCCCAGCTGATTCGCGGCCAGCGCCACTGAGGCCTCGTCGCCTCCCGTGTGCTCGGCTTCCTGCAGGGCTTGCGTCAGGAGCGACTCGGCCTGCCTGTAATGCGCCGCTTCGCGGGCCTTCACCCCCGCCTCGAAACCTTGTCTCCAGCCGTCCAGATCCGCGGCCCCGGTTCCCGCCGGGACGCAGAGGACTGCGAGCAGGAGCAGGTTCAAGACCGCTCTTCGATATCGCCGTTGCGTCATGCCATCATCCATGATGGGGACAGTCCTTCAAGTTTCTCGATCGACGCCTTGCGTTCAATGGCGATTCCATTCACCCTCCCAATGACCGGCCCCAAGGGCCGGGGTGAAGGGGGAGGCCATCCCGTTCACCCCGGAGAGGCAGATCCTGAAGAAGGGTGCACAACCCCAGGATCTGAGGGAACCGATGCCGCACGTCAGTGGGCCTTCTGGCTTTGCGCGCAGAATTCATCCACTCGATGCACAAAATCTTTTTGCGCCAACGGCGCGTGGCAGGCCCGGCATTTCGTAAAATCTTCAGCCAGCGCCTTTCCGTCCGGACCGTAGGCACCAAACACCCAGTTGCCGTTCTTCAGATTGTCCGGCACGTCCTGCCCCCACCCGTCGTTCTTTTCCATCACAAAGACTTTCGCCAGATCGCCCTTGACCAATTTCCCGTCGGCCCCTTTCAAGAGCGTCTCTCCTTCGGACTTGGCTTTGTACAACTCCATGACCAGCCTGGTGCCGTTCGGAAAGACTCCGGCCGGACAGGCTTTGGCGCCGGGATTCACATAAAGCTCACGGACCTGCTTGGTATCCTCCCGTTGCACGCCGCTCAGGAACTTCGGCCAACTCGCATAGTCGGCCGGAAGCGCCACCTCGCCGTCCTTCGGGGAAGCGGCCTGCACCAGGTTGGCCGTCAAACCGCCGCAACAGCCCAGACTGACGACCACCGCCACCGCACATATCTGCTTGATCATGGACATGTTCCTCTCTTCATCAGGCCTGGCGCTGCGTTCATCGTTCCCGACCGGCCCCCCGAGGGGCCGGGGTGGAGGGGGAGGCCATCCCACCCACCCCGGGGAGGCAGATCCTGAAGAAGGGTGCACAACCCAGGATCCGTCTTGATCGCTCATGGCTTATCGTTTGCTCACCCGGCGCCCGCTGAGCGGCACCGCCTTCAGATGCGGCACCGACTCGTTCGGACGGGGATCGGTCCGGTTCCCATCCACGAGGGAGGTCACGGAGAGACGAAAAATCCGGAGACTGCCGCCGCCGATTTTCGTCGCTTCGAGACGTCCTTCATCGATCCATCGGTAAATGGTCCACTTACTGACTTTGAGCAATTGCGCGGCTTCTTTCACACGCAACAGGGGTTGATCGAGCATCTCGGTCCCTTTTTTGTCTTGGCGGTGGATAGGAGCGGTGCGTTACCGCTCCTCACCCGGCTGCAGGAAGGGGCACGAGCCTCCCGCACAACCAGGTCCACCATGCACGACCGACTTGAATCCATCACGAGTTTCGCTGGGAACCGGCAGCGGAGGTCACAGAGAGGGCGCCTGCGCTGCCGGTCCGTCCAGGGTAGAGGGCAATCCGACCCTGGACTCAGAGCGTCGAGTGAATAGTTCGGGCCGAATGCCCGATCGAGGCGGCTCACAGTATGGAGCAGGCACCGTGCAGGTTGACCTGCAGGACCGGCTATCCTGAGTTGCTGTGAAGAAAGGCGACGTGCGCCCCGCCCGAACTATCCCCTCGCGGAGACAGGCGGCGCGCGAGCATGCAGGGACGAGGGATCCTGGGACGGAGGAAGAAGCGGAGAAGTGATCAACGCCTGGGCTTGAGCCACCCAAGCCACGCTCACATCACCCTGGGAAATCGGGCCCACATCCGATGTGGCCTGGCAAGCCCAGGAGCAGAGAGACGAATGGGAATCCGTGGCTGAATGCTGATGATGACTATCCGACGGGGTGGCATGGGCGAAGGAACAGCCCGGCGCCACGAGAGCCAGCGCCATGTACAGGCAGACGATGCCGATCGCGAGGAGGCCGGCAACTGAGGTGTGGGAGATCCGTCGGTTCATGGTCTGATAGTTCTCACCTGCCCTATCGAATACGCCTTTCCGCACGGGTTGTCTACCGACGGATGCTCACGCGTGCTACAAAATGTGAGTCGCGCTCCATTTTTAGGGCTGCTTCACGGCCGACGCGACGAGGGACCCAGGGCGGCGCGCACGGGCAATGGCATGTGAGCGGCGTTTTTTGGCCCAGAGGTACACACCCGTCACGGAAAGCATCACGACGACGACTCCCAGGAAACAGACGAAGATCCGATAGGGCAAGCCGAACACATTGGCCATGTGCAGAGCATAGAGCCAGTTGCTGAGGGTATTGCCGGCATATTGGCCCGCGGGCAGCAACGCCGATTTCAATGCCCCGCTGTCCGCGTCGAAAAACACCTGGGTTGTATAGCGGCGCGGGCGATCGTCGATTTCGCGGTCGGTCTCTACCTGATACTGATAGAGGCCGAATTCGCGATACAGTCGCAGGGCAACCGGTCGCTTGACCGTGATGCCTTGCTGCGCGACCTGCACCGCCATCAACCGCTCCCCGACCGTTTGCGCGTCCAACCAACTCAACTCCGGCCGCTCCATCGGAACCGGCCGTGATTGAAACTCTGTCCAATACGGGCGGTAGTCGAAGAGCGCCCGCGTGGTCCAGGTATAGACCGTATCCCAGAGATTCATGTAGACGCTCGACCAGGCGAAGATCAGCAGCGCCGCCCACAGCCATAAACCGCTCGCTCGATGCAGGTCGAAATTGAGCCGATAGGAGCTGGCGGGCCACTTGATCATCCATGCCGGCTTCCAGCACTCCCACCAACTCGCCTGAAGCACTCGCTCTGGCCCATTTGCCTGGCCGGTGCGGGAACGGCCGGCAGGAAGGGTCAGATAGAAACCCACGAAACAATCGAGCGTCCAGATCACGGCACCGATCCCCAGAATCCAGACGCCGGGCATGTCCAACGCCAAGGAGTAGTGCAGCGCATAGACAAATGACATGAGGCCGGTCCACCCGTTCCGGAGTGAGCCCCATTGAACCCGGTCCAGCACCGCCCCACTCGCCGGGTCCAGCACGACATAATCGTACCCCAGGTGGAATGGCATCCCGGTGGACGGATCGATCCGCGGCTCGACCCAGACGGATGTGGCGCCATCGAAGCCTTGCAACGACACCTGAGTGACTCGCAGTCGTGGCTCGGCCTGCTCCAGCTTCTCCGCCAACAGGCCGGCGCCCATCCACATGGCCGGATCGCGGTCGGGGTACCAATGCGGGTGCACCAGCCGCTCAAGCTCGGGATAAAACGCCAGCAGGCTTCCCGTCAGGCCGACCACGATCAAGAATCCCGCCATCGTCAGCCCGGCCCAGCGATGCAGGCGAACCCAGAATGATCTGGTGAACATACCGGCTTCCTTCTGCAACAGCCTGAATCAGAATTCCATTCGAATCGTGCCGAACGCCATGAGCGGCTGCGCGGCAAACAGGCCAAACTGTGGCGATCGCTGGTTGTAAAAAATGTCGGTCCCATCGAAGTACTTGGTGTTCGTCAGATTGCGCAGGTTGAGTTGGGCGGTCAGGCGCCGGCCGCCGGCCATCATGCTGTAACTCGTCATCGCATCCAGCCGATAATAGGCGGGGAGGTTGAAGGTATTTTCACGATCCCCGGACACCGCGCTGGCAGCTGAGACGCCTCCGCCGACTCGCCAGCCCAGCCCGTCCTCGCCCCCGAAGTGATACACAAGGAAGACCCGTCCGCTATGGGAGGGCACATTATCCAAACGATTGCCCTGCAGGCCGCTGTCGTCACGCGTCACCTTGGTGTCGAGATACGCGTAGGTCACGATCAGATTCAGTTGCGGCGTGACCGTGCCCAGGAGATCGACTTCCACGCCTTGACTGCGCGACTCGCCCACCGCCCTGGTGTCCGTGGGGTCCGGCGTGGTGAGATCCGGTGTCAGAATGTTCTTTTTGGTCAGATGAAACAGCGCCACTGTGGCTGAGAGCCCTTGCAACAACTCGGCCTTCGTACCCACCTCGAATTGCTCGCCGCGCTCAGGGGGCTGCGCGTCCCCAGTAGACGAACGGCCATTGTTCGCGCCGAAGGATTTGGAATAGCTCCCATAGGTGCTGAGCCGCGGTGTCCATTGGTATAAAACCCCGGCGCGTGGACTGAACTGCCCGTCGGTTCTCACGGATCGTCCGTGGCGGTCAGCGATGGCCTCCTCGCGAGAGACGTCGCTATTCCCCTGCCCGACCTCCGCATGGTCGTATCGCCCCCCGAGCAGGACATGCAGTCGCTCAAAGATGGTGATCTGATCTTGAACATAGACGCCCGCCTGCTTCACGAGAGACGAGGCAAAACCTCGAAATCCAACCCCATTCAAGGCCTCGTCATAGGCCGAGGCCGGAATGCTGCCATACACAGGGTTGAAGATATTGATGGGGAAATTCGAAAGGCCCTCCGCATAACTATAGTCGAAGGTATCATGCAGGTAGTCGACCCCGGCCAAGACCTGATGCTTTGCGCCCAGCGCATCAAACTTCCCCTTGAGATCGAGGTTGGTCGCATAGGTCGTGCTCATGAGTTTCTGAAACTGGGTGGTGCGATCGAGCACTCCGGTGGCGTCGTCCAACGCCGTGGCGAAGACGTTCAACTTTTTCATGCTACCTTTACTAAGCAGGAAGCGGCTGGTAATCGACCAATTCTGGTTGAACCGGTGGGTCAGGTCGTAGCCTAGATTGAAATTTCCGGTCCAGTCGCGGGGATCGTTGGCCTCCTGGAACGACCGGTGAAGTGCGATCGGCGCCGGGCGATTGCCGAGAGCCGGAAAGATCGTATCGCTCTGCGCATCGTTCCTCAGATACTGCAGGTCGATGACCAAATCGGTCCGATCGGTCGGCCTGAAGGCCAGGACCGGAGCGAGAAACACCCGCCGCCCGCCCTGAAAATCTCGAAACGAGCCGTAGTCTTGATAGGCGCCGGACAACCGATAGCCCACCGTCCCTGACTGATTTAATGGCCCCGTTGCATCCCAGACCGTTCGATAATGGTTATACGATCCGAATTCCTGTTCCAGCTTGTAGTACGGTGTTGCGAGGGGACGCTTGGTCACCAGATTGATCAGACCACCCGGCTCTGCCCGACCAAACAGTACAGAAGCAGGGCCCTTCAACACTTCAATCCGTTCCAGATTGGCCGTCTCATGCATACCAGGTTGGGAGCCGAGGCCGCCTGCAAGGGTCAACCCGTTGCGAAATACGTTCAAGCTGTTGAACCCCCGAATCTTGTACACATACCCTTCGATGTCGTTGTTATTTGAACGGATTCCGCTCACGTTCTGCAACGCATCCTGCAATCGATTCACCCGTTGATCCTGCATGACTTGCTTCGGCACCACTTGCACGGCCATCGGCGTTTCCATGAGCGGCGTGTCCGTCTTCGTCGCAGTAAACGCCGACTCTACGGTGTACGACTCGCGTTGCGCAGTGACGAAGACCGGCTTGGCCTCGACCACCGGGATGTCTCCCGACTCCGGAAGCATATCGGCTCGAGAGCCCTCCGCCGGCGACACAGGCAGAGGCAGCGCAACGGACGGGGACGGCGTACTGGCTGGAACCGGTTCGTCTACCTTGGGTACGTCGGCAGGTGGACTCTGCTCGGCCACGCGCTCCTGATCCTGAGAGGATGGCGCCGGTTGGACCTGTGGTCCCATGCAGGCAGGCAGCAGGGCAATAACAAGAACGGCCGTGATCGTCACCGAATGAATTCGACTGACAGGGGCGAACCGGCGGGACGTAGACGTGGTCGAACACAACATCGTGATGCTCCTCGTTGATGCGAACGGGTCGCAGCCCGCACGAAAACAGACTTCGGCATGGCGGTACACGACCTTATGTGGGCGTACTGGGACGTTACGCGAGCATCAACGTGGGAGGAGCACGCAGACCATGGGAGGAGGAAGAGAAGCAGCCCGGCGGCGGCCGGTCTTCAACATGAAAGTGCGGGAACCAAACAACGACCGGTGGAGGAGCTAGGGATTCAATACATGGAGGACCGACTGCGGCAGACTCTTGGGGCGAATCAATCCCGGAAGAGGGATGCTGAGGAAAACCATCCGTATGCTCCCCTTCAACCGCATAGTGCTCGGCAAGATCGACCGGACTCCAGAGCGGCGGCAACCCGACCCACCACCAGACCGGCACGAAGAGAAGCAGGACGACGTAGATTTTCCAAGAACGACCAGGCCGAGACATGCGACAGACTCCTGCGCGAGCTTATAGCAGACGCTCCGCGGCCTGCCTACGGATGGGTGCTCACTGATGCTACAGATCGTGCGGCTGTCGGCGCGGCACCACCGGCTACGCCGCCCGTTCCCCGAGCGCCCGGACGATCTCCATCCTCGCCGTGAAGATCGTCAACGCTTCGGACAAGGAGGTTTGAATCCATAACGCCCTCAGGTATACTCCACCTATGTCGTTTCATTTACCCCTCAAAGAGATGACGATTCAGGAAAAGCTCGCAGCCATGGAGTCGCTGTGGGAGGATCTCGCCCGTGCCCCGGAGTCCATTAAATCCCCTGCCTGGCATGAGGACATCCTCGATGAACGCCGCAAGCGTCTCGCGGAGGGGGAGTCTCGCTGTACCGATTGGGAGGCCGCCAAGGCGAATATCCGCAAGACGTTGTCGTGAAAATCGAGATTCTCGATGCAGCCCAGGACGACTTGATTCAAGGCTTCCGCTTCTACGAGGACCGAGAACCTGGGCTCGGGTCCTATTTCTTAGACTGCCTATCTTCCGACATTGATTCCCTTCTGTTGTTCGCCGGAATTCATCCGGTGATCTTTGGCCTCCACCGCTGTCTTTCCAAACGCTTTCCGTTTGCCATCTACTACAGTCTGGAAGGAAAGTTGGTTCGGGTGCTCGCCGTATTGGATTGTCGCAGCAGCCCGTCCTGGCTCAGAGCACGATTACAAGACGAGAGCTAGCAGGACGCGGAAAAATTCCGCCAGCGGCGTTCTCGCATCCCTCAGCGGCTCACCGTACGGCGTGAGTACGATTCGCCACTTCACTCGCTGCAGCCTTGCTGGACGGCCTTTTCCCGCGTCCTGCGGGTATTCTGCTACCGATGCGGCGGATGAGTTGATCCGAGCGTATTGGGCAACACACGAGTGTTTCCGCAGCCTGCTAGGAGCTCTTTAAGGCCAACGCCATTGACCTACCTCGGCTTGCGCAGCAAGAACTCATCATGCCGCCCGTTCCCCGAGCGCCCGGACGATCTCCATCCGCGCCGCCCTCGTGGCGGGAGCGAGTCCCCCGACGGCCCCCATGCAGACGGCAAACAACAGCCCTTCACCAGCCATGGCTGGCGTGAGATGAAAGGCGAATGCCAGTTCGGTCCCGGTGTCCCAATTCACGGTCGAGATGGTCATGGAATTCAGGAGCGCCGCGCCGGAGACGCCCAGCAGGCCGCCGGCGACGCCGAGCGCCATCGACTCCAGCAGGAAGGCCTGCAGAATGTGGCCGCGCGAAAATCCCAGAGTGCGGAGGGTGCCGATTTCGGTCGTGCGGTGCGCGACGGAGGCAGACATGGTCATCGTGGCGCCGAGGATCGCGCCGACGCTGAACACCATGGTCAGGAACAAACCGGTCACGCGAATCAGTCTGGCCAGGCCCTCAGCCTTGGCTTCGTAGTATTCCGGTTCTCGCTTCGCTGAAACCTTCACGCGGGGATCGCGCTCCAATCTCGCCTTGAATGCGGGAAACGCCTCCGGCTCCGCCAGGCGCAGGGTCATGGACGAGAACGCCGTGCGATGAAACGTGGCCATGAGCTGTTCCGCATCGCCCCAGACTTCGGAATCAAACCCGCTGCCCTCCGCCTCGAAGACGCCCACGACCGTCCACTCGCGCCTTCCGAAGCGCAAGGTCTCATTCACACGCGCCTCAGGGAATTGTCTGGCGACTTGCGCCCCCACGATCACCTCCGTCGTACCCGGCTGCCAGAGACGCCCCTGGACGAGGCGCAGGCGGGGTCGCACGGCAAATACGCCGGGCGAAGACCCACGCACGGCCAGGCTAGCCAGGCTTCCCCGGTCATGCTTGCGCAAGGTGAGCTGCAGGGCAATTTCACGCACCGCCGCGACTTGATGGTCCGCCAGGGTCAGAACTTCCGGTTGCGCCGCCAACACTCCGGTCTGATCGCGCGACAGGCTGCTGTCGATTTCGGACAGCGCGCCTTTAGAGAACAGGACCGCATTGGCGGAGTCCCCGGTTCTGCCCATCGTCTCCTCCAACCCATGGGCGAGCATAAGAATGGCCACGAACACGAAGACGACCAGCCCCAAGCCCGCGACCGTCAGCAGCGTGGTCACACGGCGCGCCCACAGATTCCGCAGACTGTATGCACTCCACAACATCCGATGCCTCGTGACCGTAACCCGCATTCTTCATGAGCACTTCTGCTGCAATCGCCGATTCACTGCTACGACGAGCCTTCGGCCAGCGAGCTCGCCCCTCGGACCCTCAACGTACTGCACAAGTACGCTTCGGGTCCTCCCGGGCTCCGCGCGCCGGTCTCGCCACGTGACTCGGCGATTTCGCGACGAACCGCCATGAAGAATGCGGGTTAACCCCTGTGACGCAAGCCTTCTAACGTCGTCATGCGGCTCAGGCGCACCGCGGGCCAGAGGGCCGCCACCACCCCGACCAGGACCATCACGCCCAGGCACAAGCCGACGGTTTCGGCAGTGATCTCGTATGTCCCGACCGTTTTTCCGCCGGCGACCATGACGGCATAGATCCGCGCCGCCGGATACAGCAATGCCAATCCGACAAGCGCGCCGCCCAACGCCACCAGCAACGATTCACCCAGCACCAGCGCCACCAGATGGCGCGGCTGAAAGCCCAAGGTCTTCATCACACCGTACTCCCTGGTCCGCTCGCGCACCGCCATGGCCAAGGCATTGACCAACACCAGGGCCGCGATGCCGTTCATCACGCCCGACAACCAATGCAAGGCATCGAGTAAGGCGCCGGCGCGGGCGACCCACCCGGCGATGTACGCCTGTTCCCGCTCCGTTCTGGTTTCCGCGAACGAGTTGGCAAACGTGGCATCGATGGCGGCGACCACCGTGCGGGGATTCGCGCCCGGTGCCGTCGTGGCGACATACCAGCCGACTTGATCGACCCGGTCCGGCGCCGTGGTCTTCAACCGCTCATTGGCAACCTGCCAATGCATATACAGTTCGCCTTCACCCATGATGGCGGGGTTCTTGCTGTGAAAGATGCCCCGCACGACCAACTCCCAGTTACCGGGGTGCGTCGTGCCCTTGAGCGGAATCACATCGCCGAGCTTCCACCCGAAGCGGGCGGCGAGTTTCCACCCGATGAGGCATCCGCTCCGGTCCTTCAGCAATGCCAGGCGTTCCCCTTCGCTCAGGAGGATCTCCGGATAGGTCTCGAAGAAGGTCCCCATTTGCTCGGCAAAGGCCCCGAACGATTCCTTCGCATCACGGTACTCCACCCCGAACACGTTCCCGTAGTGCACCAGCTGCACGCCGGGAATCACCGCGAGCCGTTCCTTGTACGCCAGCGGCAGCTGCAAGGAATCCGACATGGCGTGGACGGTGATCAGCCGGTTGTTGGCCGCCGCCTTCACCCCGCTGTGCCATTCATCCAGCGTCAGCCGCAGCAACCCGAACGCCAGCACCACCATCGCAAGACCGCCGATGGTCAACGTCAAACGCACCGGCCGCCGGATCGTATTACGAAGCATCAAGCGCAGCAGCGTCACGGCGGCATCTCCAATAGGCCCTTTTCCAAGTGCCGGATCATCTGCGCGCGCTCGGCTGCGCGGGGATCGTGGGTCACCATCACGATGGTTTTCCCCAGCTCGCGGTTCAACCTGGCCAACAGCGTCAGAATATCGTCGGCCGATTCCCGATCGAGATTGCCGGTGGGCTCATCGGCCAGGATCATCGTCGGATCGCTGACGATGGCACGCGCCACGCCGACCCGCTGCTCCTGTCCCCCGGACAATTGTCGTGGATAATGGTCCATCCGGTCGGCCAATCCGACCAGGCGGAGCGCCGTCTTCACATGATCGGCGCGCTCGCGCCGCGACAGGTGCGTCAACGCCAGCGGCAACTCCACATTCTCCGCCGCGGTCAACACCGGAATGAGGTTATAGGTCTGGAAGACATAGCCGATATGGCGCGCCCGCCACCGCGCCATGTCCCCCTCCGACAGACCGTCCAGCCTGGTGCCGGCCACGACCACCGACCCGCTGGTCGGCCGATCGATGCCGGCCATCACGTTCAGCAAGGTGCTTTTGCCGGAGCCTGACGGCCCCATGATCGCGAGAAATGTACCCGCCGGAATGACGAAGGACAAATCCTTGAGTACGGACACCTCCGTGCCGCCGCGGCTGTAGGTCTTGGTCACGTTGTGGAGACTGACGACCGGATCGATCATGGCCGGCTGACTCATGGCCCTCGGCGGACCACCGAGACCGCGCTTCCGGAACGCAGGGACTCGGCCGGCGCCACAATGACTTCATCGGTCTGGGACAGGGGCCCATGGACCGGAACCATGCCGGCCACGGCGGTGCCTGCTTGCACCACCGCTTCCGCCACGATACCGGCGCGCACGACCAGCACCACCGTTTGCCCCTCGCGCGTCACCACGGCAGTGGAAGGCACGCCCCAGTCCTCCCCCTTTTCCGCAGCCGTTCCGGGGACCGGACCAAACGTGACCTTGGCGCTCAGCTCAGGCCGTACGCGATCGTCCAGATCTCGAAATCGGATGCGTGTCAACACGGTACCCTTGGCACGATCGGCGATCGGCATGATCTGCAGCACTTCGCCCTGATACCGGTGGCCCGGCACCGAGTCGAGCTGAATCTCCGCCGGCTGGCCGGCGCGCACGAGGTGGATCATGGCTTCCGACACCTCGGCGTCCACTGTCACCGACAGGGGATCGACCATGTTGACCACGGAGCCGCCGGAGCGGACGGTGGCGGTGAAGGGCGACACGACCTCGCCGATCTCGGCCAACTTCTTGACGATGACGCCGTCGAACGGCGCACGAATACTCGTATTTTCAAGTTGCACCGTGGCGTTCTGGCGTTCGGCCTCGGCCGCGGTGACCGCCGCCTCAGCCGACTTCACGGCGGCGGCGGCGCGACGAAGCCGCGCGGAGGCCATGTCGTATTCCGATCTGGTCACAAACGACTTCTCCAGCAGCGTCTTCACGCGCTCGAAACTCAGCGTCGCTTCCTCCAGCTCCGGCTTGGCGGCGCCCAACTGCGCCCGCGCCACCCCCAGCCGGGCCAATGCCTGCCGCAGAAGCGCGTCCATATCGTCATGCTCGATTCTCGCGATCAGCTGCCCTTCCTTCACGCGATCACCGACATTCACACCGAAATAAATCAGCCGCCCCGTGCCCTTCGAGGCGATCGAGGCCTGCCGCTGCGCCACCACATACCCGGTCGCCGCCAGGCCTGCCCCGCTGCTCGATGGCAGGCGCACTACCGGAACCACCTCGACTTTTTGATCCGTCTGCATCCAGCTGCTGCTCCAGATCAAGCCGGCGACAACCAGCAAGATGGCCAGGATCAGCCAGAACCGCCGGCGGCCGCCCGACGCGGTAGTGGGCCCAGGGGTGGGACGATGAATCGCCAGGCCATCGAGATCCGCATCATGGATGCCGGACTTGCGAGGCTCAGGACGATCAGATGATTGACCAGACACCATTGCCTCCTTCGCGGAACGAACCCTATCGTGCCGCTTCCTTGCTTGTGGGCCTCAGCCCCGACGCCGACACACCCTGCTTTCGCCCTCGCCGCTTGCGCCACCACATCAGCAGGCCGGTGACATAGATGACCGGACAAGACAGCCCGGCAACGAACACCACCAGCCGCCCGCCCCACCCAAACGCCTTGCCCGAGTGCAGGGGCCATTGCCAATCGATGAAGGTTTCTCCCGCGCTCCGCCTCGTATCGGGAGCCCGCACATCCAGAATTTCCCCGCTCGAAGGATCGATGCTCACGATGCGCTCCGACCAGAACGGGCTCAGGCGCGGAACGTTCTGGCGGACGATCTGATACACCCCCCGCGGCCCGTCCGGCATGGTGATCCACGCCAGGCTTCCCTCGGGATACCGCGAGGCGGCGATGGCTTCCGCCCGTTCCGCCGAGACAGGCGGCGCGCCGCTGTCGGCTCCCGGCTCCGGTGCCGTGACCGTCCCTCGCGTGGCGGGAGAAAACAGTTGCGTGACGCGGATGAACGGATCGGCCATGTTCATATACACACCCGACAAGAGAACGGCTCCCAACACCAGGCAGGTATACAACGACGCCGTCTTGTGGAGATCGAACAGCAGCCGGAACGGCCGCGAAGGCCGCCGGATCACGAAGGCCTGCCGCCATTGTCCTCCGCGCGGCCACCAGACGATCAGCCCGGTCACCAGCGACAGAATCAACAGCAAGGCCCCGATCGCCGCCGCAGTCATCCCCCTCTCACCGAGGAAGAGGGCGTAATGCAGTTGGAAGACGACGTCCATGAGATACATCGGCACCAACTCACCGGCGCCATAGGTACGGATACCGGTCACCACCGCGCGGTAGGGATCGACATAGACCCGCTGCCAGGCTTTGGACGGATGTTGCAGATACACGGCGGCCACTCCCTGCGAGCCTGCGGGTGCATAGACCTGGGTGATCGCGCTCTCCGGCAAGGCGGCGCTCTCCGCTGCCGCGAGAATCGCTCCCCACGACCGGTAGTTGCCGCCGGTTTCCGGCGGGACCGGCACCGTCAAGAGCGCGGGATTCAACCATTCGTCGATCTCCTGCCAGAACACGAGGAGGCTCCCGGTCAGCCCGAACAGGACCAAGAGTGCTCCGGCCGAGAGCCCGAGATATAAATGCACCTGGACCCACAGGGCGCGCCCCAGCTGCAACCGGCTGTGCCTGCCGGCCCGAGCGGCCGCCACCCGCGAAGGCAACGGCACAGAATCTTGACCGGCCACTTCGTGGGACATGGGGTTCACTCTCCAACAGCTCGTTGCGCGCGGCGGCGATGGGCGATCATCTCGCTGCTGCCGCGGCGGCGGACGCCCTCGAGGTCGAGATGAATCCATCCCGAACATCGGTCGCAACGGCACAACGACAGCAACCGGTCACAGGGTGGCCGGCTTCATTGTTCACAGGTACAGGATTTACGTGGAGAGGAAAGGAGGCCCGCGGCCATGGGCGACCACCAGCGGGCGGCCGCCGAACGACAGGACCACGAAGACGAGCGGCACGAACAATGAGACCAGCAGAGGCAGGCGCGGAATATCCGGCAGAATGAACGCCGTTTCATCCTGCGTCACGGTGCAGGCCCAGGTGATGAGCGGGCTCGACTCGACCCGACCGTGATGGCAGGGATCACGATCCCCGCCGGCGTGGAGATGAAAGCTCCGGGAAGCAGGCTTTTCGAAATCGACGAAGCAGGTGTGGCAGACAAACCCGGCCACGATCCGGATCACGACCAGGAGGCAGGCTACAGCCACGGCCACCCGAGGCGCCAGACCGGATCGCCGATGTTGTGAAAGAGAATCCTGCTGTCTCGTCATCGCGGCTTTCACGCGGTTGAAAGGTCTCTTACCATACGCAACCAGCCGCTCCCTTGTCCAGCAACGGATGCTCACGGATGCTACAGCCTGTTGTGCGATGAAGAACGGACGAGCCACGATAGGAATGATTCAAAGATGGCATGAACGTCGTCGATCCATAGCCATGCAGGACCGAGTGCGGCGGCATGGCCGGTGACGTTTAGACGGTTTCTTCCTCGAAGAGATGCCCTGGCACGGCCAATGCGCCGACCGGCACGGCTTCCACCCGGTCGGTGAGCGCAACACGCTTGGTTCCTGGGTAGATAACCGCAACGCGTTGCAGACGGAGATCATCGAGTGCGATCCGGATCGAAGGCGTCAGGCGCGGCGCATCGACACGCTTGCACTCCACGCCGAACAGCCGGTCACCTCGGCGCAGGATCAGGTCAATTTCCGCTCCTTGGTGCGTGGCCCAGAAGTACGCTTCGTCATACGACTCGGCGGCCAGTACCTGCTCGATGACAAACCCCTCCCACGAAGCCCCGACCCTAGGGTGGGAGAGGATCGCCTTTTCCGTGCCAAGCCCGAATAACTGGTGCAACAGGCCACTGTCGCGAACATAGACTTTCGGCATCTTCACCTGTCGTTTGCCGAGGTTGACGTGCCAGGGTTGAAGTTGACGCACCATCAAGGCGTCGGTGAGGAGATCGAGATAGCGACGGCTGGTAGACGGGTTCACACCTAACGCCCGGGCCGGTTCGGCAGCGTTCCAGGTCTGTCCATGGTAATGTGCGACCATGGTCCAAAAGCGCAGCAAGGCCGCTGCCGGAACGCGTACGCCCCACTGCGGAAAGTCGCGCTCCAAGAGTGTCTGAATGAACTGCTTGCGCCAGGCGAGACTGTCCATCTCCGTGCGGGCGAGGAACGCGAGCGGAAAGCTGCCGCGTCGCCAGAGTTGGGCCACCGATTGCAATCCGACTTCGGCTACGATGAAGCCCCCGATCTCGATCCGCTCCATGCGCCCGGCCAGACTCTCCGAACTCTGGCGCAATAACTCGCCCGAGGCGCTGCCGAGAATCAGGAATCGCGCCGGCTGTTTCTTGCGGTCCGCGAGCACCCGCAGCACTGGAAAGAGATCGGGCCGCCGTTGAATCTCATCAATGACCACAAGCCCCTGCAGTGGTTCGAGAGCGGTCTTGGGTTCGTCCAGTCGCGCAAGGCTCAGTGGGTCCTCAAGGTCGAAATAGTTGGGGGAGTCTTCGGAGAGAAGTTCACGTGCCAGCGTGGTTTTTCCGCACTGACGTGGTCCGGTGAGTACGACCACCGGAATCCTGGCGAGCGCGGCGCGAATGCGGTCGAGAATGGCAGACCTATTGATCATGGAACTGATCATACCATGAAAATCGCGCATTGACAGCAGGCTTTTCATGGCAATTGGAGGCGCCTGCTCACGCTTGCTACAGGCGCGGCCCAAGGAGGGAGGTTGCCGAGCCGTTTGAGGGCGGCCCGGCAACCAATCTGTCGGCATCTGAGGGACGGTCTCGATCGATCCGGGACCGGTCAATACGTCATCGAATAGCCGATCATTGCGGTGGTGCCTCGTCCCGCATAGTGGAAACTGTTCAAGAAGGAAATCTGGTTGAAGGCCGCCACGTATTTCTGATTCAAGAGATTCTCGATTCCGAATCGTAAGGTACCCGGCCCGGCTTTCACCGTGCTGACGAGGTCCACCACGAAGTATTCCGTCATGGAAAAGGGGTCTCCGGTCGGATCGAGGCCTGAGTTGAACGCCGTCAACGATCTGGTGCGGCTGCCCGAATACAACACTTGCAGCCGATTCCGCCACTGCCATTCCGGCACCGTCAGATGTTCCAGGTAGGCGGTAATCTTCTGCGGCTGAATGCTGAATCCATTGAGCGGCGTGCGCACGTCAGGACTGAGGGCAATGGTCTGATCCCCCTCCACAAATGTGTAGGTCCCACCGATCCTCCAATTCTCATACGGCTGCACATCGAGAGTGGCCTCGACCCCGTAGGTCGTTTGCGGCGCCCGCTGCAGGGAATTGGTGAACTGATCGAAATTCAAGCCGAGGTCGGATTTGGAAATGTAGCCCGACACCGATCCCTGCACCTTGCTCCAGTTGCCTCGCAGACCGAGCTCGTAGTTGTTGACGCGCTGCGGCTGCAAGCGAGAGAGAGAGATGGCGGTGCCTGGCGGCACGTTGCCCAAGGCATTGTCGATCGTTCCCACCGGCACACTAAACCCTTGGCTGAAATTGAAGAACAGATCCAGCGGGTCCGTCAGGTGGTACACGAACCCCGCGTTGAACACCGTCGTGTCGAAACTGATCGAACTGGCCGGCAAGAACGTGGTGCCGTCGGTGAAATCGCTGCTGGACACTTTCACGCGCTCATACCGCACGCCGGCGCGCAGGACGAGCGCGGCCAACGGAGTCCATTCTCCCTGTGCGAAGACGGCGGTGTTCGTAAAGACTCGCGAGGGCGACGACGACACCTCGCCGGCCTTGCTGTACACGCGTCCGCCGGTGGCGTCGTAGACGGACTGATCGTACAGCGTCGAGTGTTGAGCCCCGTGCTGACTGGAGAAGTCCATGCCCCAGGTGATTTGCGGCTTGCCATAGATCGGAATCGGCGTCGTGATATCGAGCCTGGTTCCCAGCACATCGGTTTGATTGTGGCCTTGCAGCACATCCGTGCCGCCGAACGGCCGGACATCGAATGTGGGGAACCGCGTCTGTTGGCTACGATAATAGGCTTGAAGGTGCACCCGGCTGTCGAGGAAGAGATGCGGATGGGTGTAATCCGCGCTGACCTGGGTATTCGTCAGCTTCGGTTGATCGTCGAGCGCCAGACCGGGAATGAAGCGCGCAGTCGTACGCGGCAACGCATCGACGCTCGGATCGACCAGATAGTTGGTGTCCTGACGCGTGTGCTTCCGATTGAAGGTAAGCTGGAACCGGTGCTCACCGAAGGTCGCGCCGAACTTGCTGAGAATATTGTACGTCTTCGTATCGGCGAACCCACCGGTCGCGTTCGTTCCCGGCATGGTCCGGGATCCTTCGGAATCAAAGATCCCCCCCTGTTGGCTGAAGGTCCCGACGATGTTGTAGTCGAACCAGTCCTTTTTTCCTTGGAACCCCTGCACGACCGTGCCGCTGAGTCCTCGTAACACCCTGGTCAAGGAGCCGCTGCCTTGCACCTCGGTATAGAACGCGGGTTTCCCTTCTCCCGCCTTTTTCGTGATGATGTTGATCAACCCTCCGGTTGCGCCGTTGCCGTAGATCGCAGTCGCGCCGCGCACAATCTCAATCCGCTCAATGGCGCTGGGATCGATGTGGGCCAGGTCCAGTTCCGTGGTCGGACTGCTCTGCTGGGGCACCCCGTCGATCAAAATCGCGATCGACCGTCCTCTCATCTTCAACGTCGTGCCGGAGTCCATTGACTGGTCGTTCTGGGACATGCCGGGCACGAGCTTGGGGAGGATCTGTCCGAGACTCCGGCTGGACGAGGCCGCCATCTGGAGTTGCAACTGTTCTTCCGTGACGATGGTCACGGACTGATTCACATTGCCGATTGAGGTCGGCGTCCGCGTCGCGGAAATCAACACATCCGGCGCGTTCACGACCGGAATCTCCTCGGCGGTTTCCGTGGTTGGCGGGTCGGCCGCCGACACGGACGGCAACGGAGAGAAGCACGCGAACATGAGAGCGGCAATGATATATGTCGTCAGCGGGGAAGTAGAACGGGTGGTACTCATGACGTCACAACATCCTTTCCTCGGGGCGGATCCGGCCCTTCAGGGCAAAGGCGATTCGCACCCGCAGCCGCCCGGGCAGATGCGTCGAGGAGAGCGTTCTCCCGACAAGACGCACACACCAGGCGCACGCGCAGGCGTTCGGCCTCTGTGGTTCAAGAAGCGTATGGATGAATCGTTACGAAAGAAGCGACTGCAGCGGCGGGGAGCGACCTTTGCCGGCAAGCAACAGGCTGTCCCGGCGGGAGATACCGAGGAGAGTCAGCGGAACCAGGAACGATACGATGATCGGCAACGGGGGGCTATCCGGCAACACGAAATCCGCATCGTCCTGCGTCACTTCGCATGCCCAGGCGACGAGCGGACTCACCGGCTCGCGGCCGTGGTGACAGGCGTCATGGTCGCTCCCGTCATGGAGATAAAAGACGCGCGACGCGGGGGCGTCGAACTCGTTGAAGCAGGTGGAACAGATTCCGACGGCCAGGACCCGGATACAGATCAGAAGGCAGGCCAGCCCCGCGAGGGCACGACGGGAGCGCACAATCGATATGGAACGAATGATGGCGTCCACAGGCCCCCTACGTAGGAAAAACGGCCTCCACCCTACGCAAGCGCAGGCGAGCTTGTCTACAGACGGGTGCTCACAGATGCTACAGTTCCACACCGCCGCCTGCCCACCGCGCTCACGGTTCGCCTCGGCTAGAACAACCCCAGCGTCACGCCGCCATAGATGGCCCGGCCGTAGCCGGCGAAGAACAATGTCTTGTTCGCATCGGGCGTGCTGTCGGCAATGACACCGCCGGAGCCGACGTACCGCTTATCGGCTATGTTATCCAACTGCAGATAGAACTTCGCGAAACGGAACCAGGAGGTAGGACTGAACTCCACGGTCTTGTGTAGATTCGCATTGAGGAGCCAGTAGGCCGGCGCGCCGACGGTATTGTTGTTGTTCAAGAAATAGCTGTTCCAATAGGTCGTCTCGAACCAGCCGCCCCAGCCTGAGGAATGCTCGTACTCTTCCTTGAAATTGAGCACGTCTCGGGCCACATTGGGCACCTGCTTGCCGTCGCGTAGAATCTGGGTGATCGGGCCAGACCCGTTGACGCGGAATTGATCGGCAAAATTGATGTACTGCGCGTCGATGTGCGTATAGGCCCCGGAGAACCGCCAGCCAGGCGCGGGACGCCAATCGTAACTGGCCTCGATGCCCCGGTACTGGGAAGAATCGGCGTTGATCGCAAACGATCCGGCCGTCGTCGAATTCACCTGGGTGATGATTTCATCTTTCACCAGCACCCAGAACCCGACCAATTGGACGCCGAACGTGCTGTGCAGTTTCGTGTCGGTCCCGATTTCGAAGTTATAGTTCTTCTGCGGCTTGATGGCGAAGTTCGTGCCGGCCAATCCATCCAATCCGGTCGTCAGATTCGCGAATCCCGGCACGGAATAGCCGGTCGACGCGCGGGCCCAATGTCGCTGAGACTCGGTCGGTCTCCAGGACAAGGACACCTCCGGCGCCCAGTTATAAAAGGTGCGATCTGCGCCGGGGGTTGAAGCAAGCGCTCCCGCCGTATAGTTGATCGTCTGCACGCTGATTTGCGATTGTTGGAACCCGACACCCGCCGCCAGGGTCCACTTCGGGATGAACTCCAATTCCTCCCGCAATCGTCCGCCGATGTTGCGGATGGTGCCCCGGCTGTTTTGCACCAGCGTGCCGCGAGATCCACGGAAATCGCCGAGATTCTCGAACGTTTGCGATTCCTGCTCCATATTGTTGGCGAAGAATCCCACATAACTTTTCAGCGGCATGTCGCCGAGACGGCCGTCGTGCCGAAGATCTGCATACCCCTTGAAGTTCGGGTAGAACGCATCGTTGATCTGCGTGAAGGTCTGATTGATGTCGCGCACATCGTAGTCGGCTTCCAGGAGAAACACGGTATTGGCATCGATGTGGCGTTCATACAGGCCGCCGATGACCGTCCGTCGATCAAGTCGCCGCTGAGCCAGACGGAGTGGATCGTTCCCAGGCCCCGTGCCGCCGGCCTGCCGGGAGTCCGCGTTGAATTGCGCGATGGTCAGCCTCGTCGGCACGTTCGCGTTCAATGCATTGGTGACGGCCTTCACGTAGAAATTGTCCTTGTCCCCTAACTTGAAGCGAAAATTCAGATTCACCGTTTGCGTGTTGTAATCGCTATGTCGGAGATAGCCGTCTTCGGCGGCGTGGCTGGCAAACACCGCCACATCCACATCGCCGTATTCACGGCCGATCGCGACGCCATACTTCTGATAGCCGTAGGAGCCGCCACTCAAGAACGTTTCCACCCCGTTGATGTCGCTCCCGCGGCGCGTCTTGAAATGAATCATGCCGCCGAGCGCCGCGTTGTCATAGAGCGACGACGAGGCACCGCGCGTGACTTCCACGCTTTGCATGAACCAGGGGTCGTGCATGTCCAGGCGTGAGAACCCGTCGGACTGTGTCTGGCCGATGCCGTCTTCGTAAAACTTCAGATCGCGGACGACGCCGGTCGTCTTCACCCCCGACCCCCGAATCGAGACACCGAAATCCCGCGGCCCGTTGGCGGATCGCAGGATCACCCCGGGGAGCGATTCCATCGACTCCTTCATCGTGCGGGTCGGTTGCGAATCGGTTTCCGAGCGCGGCGTCGCGGAAAAGGCCAGTCCCTCCGGGAGTTTCTGCACCCGCTTGCTCACGATGCTGATTTCGGCCAATTCGTAGACGGGCGTCTCCTCTGTCGCCCCGGCCTCGGCGGTCGGGCCGGTCATGTCCTGATAACGTTGCGGCCGTTGCTCCTGGGGCAACGATTCGTCCCGCTTGCGGCCGAGGTCTTCCAGTTGCTGCAGGAGCTGTTCTCGTTCACGCACGTTCTCTTGCAGCCGTTCGCGCAGGACCTGCTCAGACTCTATTGTGCCCGGCGTCGCAGACGACGCCTCGCTCTGGGCCCATGCAGGACTGACAAGTACTCCGCACAGCAACATTGTCCCCACCACCCTCACCTGCGCAATGTTCCATGACAGCATGTCTCCACCTTTCCTTGCTACGGGTGACACCGATGCGACCCCTCATGCCCGCATCACGTCCACGATCCCCTACCGAACGCCCATCGCTCGCCCCCGATCCACGATCGCGAGGAACCGACAGGACGAGCACGGTCTCGGCTGTTCGCACCGTTAGCCGTCACGACGCTGCCGGCCTTTCCTCCACCACAAATACCAACCCGTCCCGAACAGGAGCGGGCAGATCAGGCCCGAGGCGAACACGATCCAGCGTCCCGTCAGGCCGAAGATCTGCCCCGAATGCATCGGCCACTGCCACTGAATGAAGTGCTCTCCCGCGGTCGCGCGATCTGGACTTTGCACATGGAGAATCTCGCCGCTGTACTGATCCACCACCACACAGCGCCGGGACAACACGAGACTGATATCCGGCACCTCGCGCTGGCAGATCGCATAGGTACCCGTGGGATTCTTCGGCAGATAGAGCCATTCCATCCGTCCCTCCGGATAGCGGCTCATCACCGCGTCGATGGCCTGGCCTAGGGTGATGGGGGGACGGCCATCAGGGGTATGCGACCGCAACTCGTAACGATCGACGGTCGGCGAGAACCATCGCACCACCGCATGAAACGGAGCACGCAGATTAAGATAGACACCCGACACGAACAGCGCGAGCAGGACGATCGAAAAATAGACCCCGGCGGTCTTGTGCAGGTCAAAGTTCAGACGGCGCACATGCGCGCCTCGTTTGATCGTGAGCGCGGCGATCCAGGCTCCGCTCTTGGGCCACCAGAGGTAGACGCCGGTGAGCAACGAGACGGTCAGCAGCAATCCAATGACGGCAACCACCGTATCGCCGAAGGGAGGATCGCCCATTCGCGGGAGGAGCAAGGCATAGTGCAAGGCGAACACGAACCCGATGAAGGTACGGGGCACGGCACCCCCAAGACCCGCCGGCCGAACCAATCGGGAACCGAGAACCTCCGCTCGGTAGGGGTCGACAAAGACGTGATGCATCTCGAAGTCCATCGGTCTGTTCGCCTCGGGCGAGGGCGGCACCAGCACGTTCCACCGATAGGCTACCCCATCGTGGCGGGGGTATTGACCGAACGTCAGCCTCGAACCGGGCGGCATGCTCTTCATCCCCGCCGCAGTCAGTTCATCGACGGGCCGATAGGCTGCGCTGCCTTCCTGAGGTGCCGTGACCAGCAGGAGCTGTGGATTCAGCCACTCGTCGATCTCCAAGTGAAAGACGAGCAGACTGCCGGTCAGGCCGATCAGCACCAGCAAGGCGCCGGCAGAAAATCCCAGGTAGAGATGCGTCTTCAGCCAGCGTTTCCGTCGTTGTGCTGTCCCCGCCGATGCAATGCCCATCGGCCTCATCCTTTCTGACTGTTGCGCTCAATACTCCAGGCGCAGAGACCCGAACACCGTCATCGGCGCTCCGGGATACACACCCATGCGAGGCGCGACGTTGGAGTTCAGGTCGGCATTCTCGTAGTACTCGTGATTCAGCAGGTTGCGAACGGTCACCTGGGCAATCGCCCGCGTCGGCCCGATCATCCAACGGTAGGCCGCAAACCCGTCCAGCCGCACATACCCCGGCAGGGTGAACGTGTTTTGAATATCGCCGTGTCGCGATCCGGAGACATAGGCCCCGAATCCCACACTCACGCCCTTCGCCGGCCCGCTTAGCTCGGCAAAGTCATACTTCAACCACAGACTGCCTCCGTGCAGCGGCACGCCGGGCAAACGCTTGTCCTGCAGACCGGAATTGTCCTTGGTGACTTTGGTATCGGTGTAGGCGTAGCTGCCGATCACGCTCAGGGTATTCGTCACCCGTCCCGTCATGTCGAACTCGACGCCCTGGCTGCGCTGTTCGCCGACGACAAGTCTGGCCAGCGGATCGCCGCTCGCCAGGTCGGGCGTCACGAGATTGTTCCGGGTCAAATGATAGAAGGCCAACGTGGCATTGAGGCGATGCTCGAACAGGTCGGCCTTGAAACCGACTTCCTGTTGTTTGCCGGTCTGCGGCGGGAACGGCTGGTTGTTGGAGGAGACGCCGTTGTTGGCGCCGAACGATGTCACATAGTTACCGTACATCGCGAGCCACGGCGTCAGGTCGTAGAGCAAGCCGACACGCGGATTGAACCGCGAATCTTTTCTGGTGACCCCGTCCACATTGGCGCTCGCCTGATCGAAGTTCCCGGCCGTGCCTCGCGCCACCTCCGCCCAGTCGTACCGGCCGCCCACCAACAGATGCAGCGTCTTCCGGAGCGTGATCTGATCCTGCAGATAGAGCCCATACCACTGCTCATGAAAGACGCTGATATTTCTTCCCGGCCGGTCAGTCGTCGCGCGGGCGGCAGTGAAGAGACTTGGCGCGATGCCATAGGTCGGATTGAAGATGTCGATCGCAAGGGCCGGATTGCCGGAGGTGAAATTGCCGTAGATGCCATAGTCGGTGGCGGCTCTGGTGTAATCTATCCCGACCAGCAAGTTGTGTTGAGTCCCGGCCACCGTGAACGTGCCTGTCAGATCCAGATTCGTCGCATAGGTGCGTACGTAACTGGTCTGGCCGAAAATATTTCGGTTGAGGGTGCGCCCGTCCGCTTGGAGCGCGTTCCCGAAGGCGGGTGCCGGATTGGCCCAAATACTCTCCGCATCGATGAAGCTGGAGAGAAAGCGATTCGTCAGCTTCCACGACTCATTGAACGCATGGTCGAGACTGAAGCCGATATGCGTTTTGTTCGTGAACGACACCGGCGTATTCGGATCACCATAGGAACGACGGATCGGCACAGGGGCAGGTCGATTGCCGATGACGGGAATGCCGCTGTCGGCGCGAAAATCCTGCTTCAGGACTTCCACATCCACGGTCAACGTCGTCCTCTCCGTCGGACGCCAGGTGACACTCGGGTTGAAGACCTTACGGTCGATGAAGTTGAAATCGCGAAAGGACCCGCTGTTCTGATACCCCCCCGCGAACCGGACCGACAACGACTTGCTGTCCGTGACGGCCCCGCCGACATCCCAGAGCGTGCGGTAGAAGTTGTAGGAACCGAATTGCTGCTCCAGCGCTCCGTGCGTGGCCGTCAACGGCCGCTTCGTGTTGACATTGATCATGCCGCCCGGCTCGATACGGCCGTAGAGGATGGAGGCAGGGCCCTTCAGCACCTCGATGCTGTCGATATTGGCCGTGTCCATTTCGAACGGAAAGCCTGAGGGCGAGGTGGCCAGCAGCCCGTTGCGATAGGTTTTCCCCAGATCCGGAAAGCCGCGAATGATGAATCGATTCCCCGATCCGATCGATTGATTCGGGCGGACGCCGCTGACGTTCTCCAGCACATCCTTCATCCGCGGCGTCTTCTGATCTTCCATGACCTGCGCCGGGATGACCTGGATGCTTGCCGGGGTTTCCTGAATCGGGGTATCGGTCTTGGTTGCCGTCAGGGTGCTCGAGACGGCGTAGGAGTTCCGCGTCGACGCGACCAGCACCGGTTGCACTTCTACGACCGGCGCATCCTCCTCCGACGCAACCTTCTGGCTGTCGGCTTCCTCTGCACGCGCCGAGGGCAAGGGCACAGGCACCGGTGGGAAGGACTCGACAGGATGCTCGGCGAGTGTCTCTGACGCCGACGCACCTGGCGCGGCTTCGGCCGGGGGCATCGGTTTGGCTGCAGGTTTCGTGTGAGGTCCCACGCAAGCGACCGTACACAGCAGCACCGACAAGACGACACAGACACGATGGACCATATGGATTGCAGACCGTTGCATCGACACCCCTCGTATGAGATCGGCCACCGATCGAACAGGAACAACACGCGTCCCGTCGATGCAGCGACACATCGCGTTCAGAGATCGTGAATGACCAAAGGCTAGGTGGCGACGATCCGTGGAGGCGCACGAAGACCGAGTCGAGAAGGGGCACAGCAAATGGAACGTGTACCCCGGTTGTCATGACGACATGGGGCCGGTCGAAGCGAATCAGCACTGGAGCGATCCTGCAGGAGGGACGTCACCGCGCAGGCCGGCTGCCTGTCATCGGGAACAGAGCGGAGCTTCTTGTGTGGATCGGGAAGGGCACCCGACACCATGGCCGGCCATGGAGCAACCGGGAGTCCGAGTTGCGTCTCGGCCAGGCGCCGTTCAGCCGGCGTGCCTTCCACCCAGCGCTGCGCAAGAAAACAATGCAGACAACTCAGCGCGCCGTCCGGCGTCACCGACAACCAGGCCAGTGCGAGGCCGATGATCAACATCGCGCCGGCCATCAGCCGTTGCTTTCGATGAGCGTGTTCGCGTATCGGCATGCGGGTTATCTACCAGACTTACGTATTTCGACGCTACCGACGGTTGCCGCCCGCTGCTACAGTACCGCCTGAATTCTGTGGAGGAATCGTTTTGATTTCGCCGAGATTCCCTGCCGGGCCTCACACCTGTTGTGCGTCGAGGAAGATCGGAGTAGAGTGCGAACGCTCCATCGACAGGAGCGCGCTCTTCGACCATGCCACAACATCCCACCCATGACGCCTCCTGACCGGCATCCTGGGCGTCCGGCTCCGCTCCTTCGAGGCGCCCTGTACGGCCTGACCGCGGCCGCCCTCTTCGGCATCAGTCCACCACTGGCAAAGCTGCTGCTTCCCGAGGGCGGGCCGCTGTTGATTGCCGGACTCCTGTATCTCGGCGCAGGAGCGGGTCTTCTCGCCTATGAAACGCTGTTCCGGAGAGGGCCCGACCTCTTACATCGGGAATCGCCGGTCGGCTCTGGTGACCGGTGGCTGCTGGCGGGCATGATCGTCACCGGCGGCATCCTCGGGCCGCTGTGCATGTTATGGAGCCTTCAACGTCTATCGGGCGTACTCGGTTCGCTCTTATTGAACCTCGAAGCGCCGGCCACGATCGGGCTGGCCGTGCTGTGGTGCGGAGAACACCTAGGCCGCCGTGAGGTCGCGGGCGCGCTCCTGATCGTGAGCGCCGCCACCTTCCTGCACTACCACCCGCAGGAGATGTATCCGGATACCTGGGGAGTCATCGCGATGATCGGGGCATGTGTCTGCTGGGGCATCGACAATAACCTGAGTCAAAAAATATCCATGCGGGACCCCGTCGTGGTCTCGCGAATCAAAGCGTTAGGAGCAGGATTCTGCACATTAAGCATGGCGTTGCTGACGGGACAGTCTCTGCCCGGCCCCATGATCCTCATCATGACCGTGACGCTCGGATTCATCAGTTATGGTGTGAGCCTCGTGCTGGATCTCCGAGCGCTTCGCCTCATCGGAGCAGCCCGTGAGGCGGGATTCTTTTCGACCGCTCCGTTTGTAGGCGCCCTAGCCGCCGTGCCCATCCTCGGGGAGCGATTCGCCGTAGCCGAGATCTGTGCGTCTGTCATCATGGCCACGGGAGTGGCGCTCTTGTTACAGGAACACCATTCCCATAGCCACCTGCACGAAGACCTGACTCATGATCACCTGCACACGCACGACAACCACCATCAACACGACCATCCGGACGGCTGTACAAACGCCCCGCACGCTCACCTGCACCACCATGCTCCATTACGTCACAGCCATGCCCATGTGTCGGAAGCGCACCATCGCCACCGGCATGAGTAGGCGCACAGGCGACCGTCAGAACCGTCCCATGACGCTGAGCTCGAAGGTCCGTGGGGCACCGATCAGTACCTGGTCCGGATAGAAGTTGGATCCGAATATCCCATAGGTCTTGTCGAACAGATTGCTCCCGCGCAGCGTCACCACAAACTGCTTGTACGGCACTGAAATCCAGGCATCCGCCGTCATATACGCATGCAGGCGCGTGCTGTTCGCTGCATCGACATACCGGTCGCCGACGTATCGCCAGGCCGCGCCGAGATCGAACGGAATCGCCGTGGGCACCCGGTAGATCGTCCAGAGGTTGCCGACCGCCTGCGGGACTTCGAACGGCCGATTGCCGTTGCGCGAGACGAACGAGCCGCCGACCACTTCGGCAAATTCATCGAACTTCGCCGACAGGAACGTCACGTTCCCATGGAGGCGCCACGCATCAGTGAGGCGCACGGCCCCCTCCAGCTCGACGCCCTTGGATGAGCGCCGCCCCACGTTGAGGGATTCGATTTGTGAAATTTGCGTCAGGATATTCTTCCGTACCATATCGAAGTAGGCCACGGTCCATTCGGCGCGATGATTCCAGAATTGCCCCTTGGCCCCAACCTCCCACTGATGGCCGGTCGCCAGATTGAACTGTTGGTTGGCGCGGGCGGAGAAGAGACTGCCGCCCACCTGATCCGCCGCAGTGGCGAATTGGCCATACAGCGTGACCTGCGGCAGCACGTCGTACACGACACCGGCGCGCCAGGTCGTCGGCGTGAAGTTCTGTTTGAAGCTCTGCGCCGTATTCAAGGCCCCGGCGGTGGTGAAGAACTCCCGTTCCAAATTGATGGAATCCGTCCGGACGCCCGCGACCAGCTTGAGTTGTTCCGTCACGCTGAATTGATCTTCCGCAAACACGGCCGTATCGAGGATCTTGGCGGTCTGCGTGGCCGTCGGACCGCCGCCGAACAAACCTTGCACCGGACTGAGCGGGTTCACACTATCCGCCGCCCCATTGAAGAAGCTCGGCCGCGTGAAGTCCGTGTAGGTGAAGTCCAATCCCACCACGAACCGGTTCTTGAACGTGGCGATCGGGTGATTGAGCTGCAGCTCCAAGCGATCGCCGATCACGGATTGGTCATGCGCGACCATGAAGCGGTCTCGATCGATCAGTTGTGTGCCGGTGTTGAACCGATAGGTTTCCCCGTTCATCCAGTCGCGCTTTGCCGTATAGTAATACGCTTGATTGCGCAACTCGATGAAGTCCGTCGGCCGCCACGTTGCTTTCAACTTCGTCCAGGTCGTCAACGCGCTCATGTCGGCATCTTGCACGTTGTAGTTCTGCCGCAACATCCGGGCATCGACGGTTCGGCCGTCCGTCGTGCTCACGACCCCGTTGACACCTTGTGTGGCGAAAGACGAGGGCACCAGCGGCGTGCCGGTGTAGGGTTTCGCCCGATCGTGCGCGATATCGAACGACAGTTCGAGGTTGAACCGCGAGGTCACGTCGTACAGCACCGCGCTCGTCATATTCCAATAGGTATAGGGCGTCCGTTGAATGCCGTTCACACTGTCTGAATTCTGATAACTCAGATCGACCCGATAGTGCAGCTGATCCGTTCCCAATGTGCCGCCGCTTCCCACACCGGCCCGCAATGTATTGAAGCTGCCGTAGGAAAGAAACGCCTCGCTGCCGGTCAACTCACGAATGGGCCGCTTCGTCACCAAGTTCACCGCTCCGGCCACCGCCCCTTCTCCATACAGGACGGACGCCGGCCCCTTCAGAATTTCGACCCGATCCAGATTCCAGGAATCGCGCGGCCGCGTGACGAAGCCGGTCGGGCCAAGCGACAGTCCATCGAACAACAATCGAATCTGGTTCTGCGAAAACCCGCGCATGGAAAACGCGCCGGGGGCAACCGGGTGATCCCCCACGACAACACCGGTCGCCGCTTGGATCGCTTCCGACACGGTGCGTAACCCTCGCTCCTGCATCGTCTGTTGCGTCACCACCTCGACACTGGCCGGAATCTCGCGAAGCGTAAGCCCCAAGCGCGTGCTCCCCTGGCTTTGCTCACTTAAATGCAATGTGCCGGTGCCCTCCGGATAGGTGCGGGTCCCCTGGACCACCACCGTCGGCGCCGTCACCGGCTCGACAGACGGATCCGGCCCCTCCTCCGTAAACGCCGGCTGAATCGGCGCACCGATCGCCAGCACCAAACCCACCATCAACACTTGCGAAACGCGTCCTCGACAGATCGTGATGAATGACACCGTGAACACTCCTTGGATGAGATGACGTGGTGAAACCGGACGGAGCCCGGCGTGATGCGGGATTCCGACGCGGGAATGTCTACACGTTCAGCTAGGCGACGGCTGATCGGGATGGAGGCGCACGAAAACTTCGGCTGAGCGAATCCAGCAGCGACAGCGGCTGACCACGCGCTGCCTGAGGAGGGATATGGCCATTGATGAGGGGGCGACGGGGCGGGTCACTCGCGCCCGACACAACGGGAGGCCCCAAGAGGTGAAGGTGAGGAACGGGATCGGAGGGGTGCGTGCAGAAACTATTGCAGTGTTCGCCCGCCTCAACGATATGGGCGGCAAACTCGACGACTCCGAGCGGAGGCACCACACAGACCGTCCACCAATAGAGCGGCGCAAGCAACAGGAACGCCATCAATGTGTGTCTCGTTCTCTCCATGATCCGCTAGCGAGTCTATATCAGGTGAGCCTGTGCGCAACTACCGACGGCTACTCATGGATGCAACAGAAACGTACTCCGCCTGACTGTTTCTCTCCCGTGGAGGGTACATAGGACGATGGCGGTGATGTGCACACTCAGGGCACGAATCGTTCTGGCCGCACGCCGCCTCATCCGCGCAACACTTCCAAACTGACCTGTTGGAAGCCCAGTCCGCGGATGCGATCCACGATGACGACGAATCGCTCCAGCCGCGTCACCTTGTCGGCACGGACCAACACCGGTGAGTGACGGGGATGCGATGCCAGAACGGTGTCCAATTGGTCGTCGTCGATCACGCGATCGTCCACAAAGACCGTCCCCTCAGCCGTGACCGTCACGACGATCGGCCGGTCCTGCCGATCGGCCGACGTCGAGGCCTTCGCCAGATTGACGGGAATCTGTCCCGTGGTGATGAAGGTCGCCGTGGTCAGCACAATGACGAGCAGCACCAGCATGATGTCCACCAGCGGAATCACATTGATCTGATCGACCTCACGCTCCATGACGCGCCTTATACTGCGCGAGCAATTCGCTGACACGCCGCCGAAGCATGTTATTCATGACGACGCAGGGAATCGCGACCACGAGCCCCGCCGCGGTCGCTTTCAAGGCGAGACTCAGGCCGATCATGATCGTCGTGACCGCCATGGCGCCGGAGCTGCCCATGGCATGGAACGTCAGCATGATGCCCAACACGGTACCGAGCAGGCCGATGTACGGCGCATTGGCCGCCACGGTGCCGATCACGACCAGCCGTTTCGTCAGAGCGATCTCACATTCCTCGATCGACGGGTACGCATGCACATCGATCCGCCGGTAATACAGCCACCGCTCGATCGCCACGGCCACCGCCCACAGGCTCAGCCCGATCAAGAGGCCGATCACACCGTACTCCACCAGTTCCTTCATGCCGTCCATGATTCATTCTCCATGACGTTTAACGTCTCATGTTTCACGTCTCTCGCGGCTAGAACCCCAGCGTCACTCCCGCGTAGAACGCCCGCCCCATTCCTCCCCAAAATGCTTGCTTGTTCGCACCCGCGACACTGTCGGCCACCGGTTGAGCCCAGGCGACGTAGGCCTTGTCGAAGATGTTGTCCAACTCAACGTAGGTCTTGATGAACTTGACGTAGCGATTGTTGTGCGTGCGGTAATAATGATGCAGATTGGCGTTGAAGAGCAGGTACGCCGGAGTCCCCAGCGTATTGTTGTTGTTGACGAAGAAACTGTCGACCCAACTTCCCTCGAACCAGGCGCCGAGGCCGGTCGCTGCGTGGTCGTACGCAGCCTTCATATTCAACACATTCTTCTCCACTGCCGGCACCTGACGCCCTGATTGATCGATACGCGTGACAATTCCGCCGGAAGCGAACTGGTCGGCAAACCGGACGTACTTACTTTCCATATGGGTGTAGGCACCGGTCACGCGCATGCCCTCCATCGGGATCCATCGCCATCCGAGCTCAATCCCGCGGTACTGCGATTCCTTCGCATTGACGGCAAAGCTTCCCACGGCCGTGGGACTCAGCGGTACGCTCTGGGTAATGATTTCATCCTTGAAGAAGGTCCAGAATCCGACGGCTTCAAGCCAGAACGTAGGGGTCAGCTGCGCATTGGCGCCGATTTCCACGTTGAGATTCTTCTGCGGCTTCACGCTGCCGTTGAACCCCGGGTTTCCATCCAAACCGGTCGTCAGGTTGGTGAATTGCGGAATGCCGTAGGCCACGGACCCGCGGGTCCAGATGTTCGTCTCGCGATTTACCCGATAGGTCAGGGAGACGTCGGGCGCCCAGTTGTCGTAGGACCGATTGACGTTGACCGTGCTGTTCAGAGTGCTCGTCGTCGTGGTGGCATTGAAGTTATTGACGAACCCTGAAATGTCCGACCGTTCGTACCCCAATCCGACGGCCAAGATCCACTTGGGAGTGAACTCCAGTTCCTCGCGGAACCGTCCGCCGAGATTGCGCACGGAAAACCGATTCTGCTGCGTCACGGGGCCGAACGACGCCCGGCCGTCGTTGAGATTTACGTTGTTGACGCCTTCTTGTTCGCTGTAATTGGCAAAAAAGCCCACATAGCTGCGCAGCGGCAGATCGAACAATCGGCCGGTGTGGCGCAGGTCCGTATAGTGTTTGAAGCTGGGCGTGATCGAGGTTCCAACCGGTTGATTGATATCTCTGACTTGATAGTCGGCCTCTGTGGTCAACGTGGTGTTGGCATCGATCTGCCGCTCGTAGACGGCCCCGATGAGCGTCAGCCGATCACGCAATTTGGAATTCAAGCTGACCGGGTTCGTGGTGGGAGTCCCTCCCATCTGGCGAGGGTTCGTCTGAAATTGGCTCGGGGTCAGCCTGGCCGCGTACTTCTCGTCTTGATCCAGATTCACCGCCTTCACGTACAGGGATTGCCGATCATCGATGCGATACCGGACATTGAGATTGACCGTGGAAATCCAGTACTCGCTGTGCTCGCGCCAGCCGTCCTCCCGCTGGTAACTCGAAAACAGGGCGATATCCAAATTGCCGTACTCTTTGCCTACGGCAACCGCTTCCTTATGGAAGCCGTAGGACCCGCCGGACAAGGACGTTTCCACTCCGTTGATGTCCCGCCCACGCCTGGTTCTGAAATGCACCATTCCTCCCAGGGCGTAATTGTCGTAGAGCGACGAAGACGGCCCCCGGCGAACCTCCACCGACTCCAGGAACCAGGGATCATGAATTTCGGTCCGGGAAAAGCCCGTCGGATCCGTGAACGACATCCCATCCTCATAGAGCTTCACGTTGCGCAACGCGCCGCCGTTCTTCGCCCCCGAGCCTCGGATCGAGATGTTGACTTCACGCCCCCCAAACCCTTGTCTCGTCACAATACCCGGCAGTGACTCCAGCGACTCCCGTAGGTGACGGGTCGGCTGCAATTCGTGTTCGCTCCGCGTCGTGGACGACTCGGCGATGCCCGCCGGCCTTCGCGAGACCCGATCGCTGATCACCGCAACATCATGAAGTACGACCTCGGGAGCGGCATCCGGTTTGGATACTGTCGCGTGATCCTTGACGACAGGGGGACCCGATTCCTCATGGCCCGCAGCGCGCCGCCGCTCTCGCACCTCATCGAGTTCTTCCAAGAGTCCCTTCAACTGCTCTCTCAGCGCTTCCTCACGCCGGACCAGCCCTTCGTCGTCTGTAACGGACTCGGACGCGTCGGCGGCGAACGTGCCGCCGTTGCAAGCCAACAGGGCTATCAGCCCCACCATCGCAACCACCCTACGTCGGACCCCAGACATACTAATGCCTCCTTCCCACGGATCCGGGCGGAAGCCCGTCCGGGCACCACCCCTTCTACCGCGTGATTCAGTCCTGTCGATCACATCGTCCAGACAGGAGCAGGAGGCGGAGCGCGTTCATGGCTGGTGCAGTGAGCGCACGTGAGGCGAGGCTTGAGGACGTAGGGGCCCACGAGAGAGGCGACTTCAAAGAACGCGTCAGGCGGGAGAGCAGAGACCGGTCCCGTCCTCTCCTGCCCGTGACAGGCCGTCTGACAGAGAGAAGAATGGCCTGTGCTGCCGGAGTGGTGATGGGCTCCGTGCGCCGACGGCAGAAACGATCCATGGCAGGTGGACCAGGAGACAAGACCGAACAGATAGAGGGCGATCAGCAGCCCGACGCCGACCTGACGCCGTTCTATCCCCACACCTTCGCCGGTATACCGGAGGTGATCGCATGGGGCGGGGCTCGCGCTTCTACTCGAATACATACCTGACCGACAGACCGCCGAAGACATTCCGGCCGATGAACGGCCCGAACGCCGGGGCATTGGCCGGGTTCAACGTGGCGAACGCATAATTCTCGTCGAACACGTTTTCCAGCCGGGCAAAGGCCTCGATCCCCCAATGTTTGTTCACCATCGTCTTGTAGCCCCCCTTCAGGTTCGTCACCGTGTAACTGGGATTTTTCTGCCCGTTGAGAGGGGAGGAAGACTCAAGATTCGTATCGCTCAGGAAATAGGCGGTCTGGTATTGCCATTCCACCCCGGCAAAGGCGCCGGCCAGCACTCCCTGCAGTTGCTCGTACGTCCAGTCGATGACGAGGCGATGCGTGGGCACGCCAGGCAGAGTTTTTCCCCCCAGCTGGACGCCGTTGACGAGGTAGTCGCGAAATCGGTAGTCCGCATACGTATAGGCGAGCTGGATCGTCAGCGGGCGAACCGGCTTATAGGCCAGGCCGACTTCCAATCCGTCGTGGTCGCTCTTGCCCGCATTGCGAAAACAGGGCGCAAAAATATTGCACGGGCCGGTGAAGCCGGTGCTGTACCGCAAGAGCTCGTCGGTGAAGTGCTGACGATACAAGGCCACGTCGTAGTAGAACGATTCGCCCACGGCACCTTTGACGCCGATTTCGTAATTGGTGGATTTTTGCGGCTGAATACCCGGGTTCAAACCCGCGCCGCTCGCCGTCAGAGGATTGCGGAATTCCGATCCGGTCGGCGTTTCGAACGACTGTCCGACGGTGAGATAGAAATTGGCCCAAGAGACGGGACTGTACCGGATGCCTCCCAGCCCGGTCGTTTGCGCAAAGTTTCGGCGACCGGATGCGTCGATGCCGCCGCTTCGCAGCCGATCTGAAACCTTGAATCGAACTTGACTGTATCGCACCCCTCCCACGAGTTCGATCTGGTCGGTGAGGGTGAATTCGTTCTGGAGATAGACACCGTCCTGATTGATCCGCTCCTGCGTAAAGGACTGCAGCGCGCCCGGCGAGCCCAGGACGTTCGCAAAATTCTTGTTCACCGAGTTTTGATCCTGCCAGTCGTAGCCGACGATCAAGCGGTTCTCATGGCCCAGGATCGGCACGGTATTGGTGTATTTCGCAAAGGCCGCGTTTTCAATGCGATTCAAGGTGATGAAACTGCTGTTGAAGCAGCACAGCGGGTGGTGCAGGTCGCGCGTGGCGAAAAACCCCGTGACCGTGATTTCCTGATGCTCGCTGATTTGATTGCGATAGGTGAGCGCCGGGCGGAACCGTTCGTCTTTGCGGAACGGCTTGAACGCCGCATAGGGCGTATTCGCCGGGAACGTCGCCGGCGGCACGGCATGCAGCGTCTGCTGCTGCAGTCGCGGGCTGTTCTCGAATTCCGAACGAAAGAGGCTGCCCGGAATGTCGCCGTCCATCTGGCCGTAGGTGACGACGAGCGACAGATCCGAATGCTCATTGAAAGCATATTTGAACTTCCCCAGAAATCGCTGATTCCTCGTCACCGATTGATCGCGGTAGCCGCCGTAATCCAGGAAGGAATAGTTGGCCATCCAGCTGAACTTGTCGTTCGCCCCGGCGGCCTTCAGCCGGTACTTCGAGAAGTCATAGGAGCCGAACACAAAACGCGGTTCTACATAGCGATGGTCTTTGTTCCCTTCCTCTAACACGTAGTTGATGACGCCCGCCGAGGCGTTACCGTACAAGGTCGAATTCGGTCCGCGTAGCACTTCCACACGGGCGACGGCGTCCAGATCGATCGGCTCCAGCCGGGTCTGCCCATCGACTTCCGTGAGCGGGATACCGTCGATCAGGATGCGCACGCTCCGGACTCCGAACGTGGAGCGGACACCGCTTCCGCGAATCGAAATGCGCACGTCGTCCGGCCCGAACCGCCGTTCTGTCTGCACGCCCGGCACGATACGTAATGTTTCATCCACGCCGACAGCCGGCCGCCCTTGCAGAATCTGCTTCTGATCGATCACCGATACCGCACCGGGCACTTGCGTCAGTTGTTTCGGCGCGCGTGTGGCGGTCACCACCACCGGATCCATGAGCACCAGCGGCGCATCGCGTTCCGCGCTGCTTCGGATTTCCTTGTCATATGCTTCTTGCAGACTCGATCGTTCCGAACCGGTTGTCTCCTCGGCACCGGCAGCGCCGACAGTCCAGAGGCCCATCGCCATCGCCGCACCGCAGAACAAGAGAGCACGTATTCGCATCACACACCTCGTCCAACCGTCCATGAATCAGGAAAACGGCGCGGACTCTAACAGAGCTTCCGTCGAGGTGCTACCGACGCACGCTTACCGATGCTACAGATGTGACAGAATGACGTAACCGGGGAGAAGAGACAGGAGAGGCAGACGCTATTCCTGGGCGTCACGGTGAGCCGGAAATCCGGCTCACCGGAGGATTGAACCGGAGATGTGGAAGGTCACGGCTTGGGGAGATCCACACGTCCCTCTTGCACCACGATCTTGTTCGTGGGGAACGCATGTTCGGTCCAGGCCAGGGCGACTCGACCCGATGGGTCGATCGCGACGGTCGGATGTTCGGCTTTGGCGCCGGCGCTCAACGGAATGACCGGCCCGAAGGTCTGCCCACGATCGAGCGACAGGCGAAGCACCACGCGTTTCCGTACGCCGGTCACTTCCTCCCATACGGCGGCGACAATCCCGTCGGGGTGAACCGCAAGACGCAGATTGTCGGGCAAGGAATTGGTTGAGGTATGCAACGAGACAGGCTCGGTAAACGTCCCGGCCCGGTCGTCGGAGGTCGCGAGGTAGATGCGGGCCTGCTCGTCGGTCCCTTCCGTGTACCAGCCGACGTAAAGCCGCCCCTGCCGATCGAAGCCTACCGAAGGGCCGCGATGCGGACAGGCCGAAAAGACCCAATGGTCTTCCCGCACGAGATGCGGAGGGCCGAAGGTCTTCCCGCGATCGACGGACTGCGCCACCACGATATCGCGCACGTTGCCGTCGTACGTTTTCCGCCAAGCCGCCCACAGACTGCCGTCCGGCGCCGCTGCCAGCATGGGCCGGCAACAGGGACAGGCCATGCCGTCCACCGTGATATTGGGGCCAAAGGTCGCCCCTCCGTCTCGTGAACAGGCGAACTGCACCCCGGCACCGCTGCGATCCTTGCCGCGCCCGTCCAGCCACATCACGTAGAGGTCGTGCTCAGGCCCGCGCAGCAGATCTTCGAAGGTGTGGGAAATCGGCAACCCGTCGTCGTTGACCTGCACCGGAACGGTGAACGTCCGGCCGCCGTCACCGGAAGCCGCCACGCGCAGGTCCGATGCGAACATAGCGCCGGGAGCCCGATTCGGCGTGGACCAGCTCAACGCAACCGTTCCGTCTCCTTGGGCGGTCAGCCCCGGAGCCTGATGCAGCGCCTCGGGTCCGAGTGTGGCCGGATTGACCTGAACGGCACTGCCCAGCTGACGCGATGCTCCCGCGATCTGCCGAACCTTCACGCTGCCCTGTTGATCAGGCTTTTCCTGCCAGGCCACATGCAACGTGCCGCTTGCGTCATATCGAAGCGCGGGTGGCGACAGGGTGAAGGGCCCAGCGGCAACGACCTGCGCGGGAGTCAACATCACGCCGGGTGCCGATTGAGTCTCTGCGTGCACAAGATGTGGACTCAGCCAGAGCAGGAACAAGAACCAGACGTAGAGCACCATCATGGCATCTCCTCTGAAGAACGAACAGACCCGCCGGGACCCCATGCTACGCGGGATCATTCCGCACTGTCTACCGACCGATGCTCACCGCTGCTACAGCCATCACGACTCATCATCGGATCAGTTGAGATATCGGGCGAGGAAGGCCTCCAACTCAGAGAACACGCGCTGCCGATCTTCTTCTCGATGCAAAACATGATCTGCCGCCGGCAGTTCCACATAGGTGTAGGGGGACTTCCCGGAAGACTGTAATGCCTCCGCCAAGGCCCGGCCCTGGGACACCGGGACAAACCGATCCATCACGCCGTGCATGAGCAGCAACGGCGTGCGTATCTCCTGCGCATGAAAGACGGGAGAGGTCTCCCGAAGCCGCTCCCGATCGCTCCACCACGACCCGATCCGCATTTCGACCATCGGTGTCTGATTGAGGTACCAGCGACTGTCTGACACCAGTTCGGGCACGTCCGTCACCCCTCCCAGACTGACGGCACAACGATACAGATCCGGCGTCTTCACGAGACCCATCAAGGCGGCATACCCGCCGTAGCCCGATCCGACGATGCAGATCCGGTTCGCATTGGCGATGCCGGAGCGGATCGCATACTGCACCGCGTCGGTCACATCGTCCTGCATGTCCAAGCCCCAGCGTTGGAAGCCCGCGCGCAACACATCATCTCCATACCCTTCGGTGCCTCGAAAGCGAGGCTCCAGCACGACCCAGCCCCGGCTGACGAACCACTGCGTCCAATAGTTGAATCCCCCGGACATTTGAGCGGCAGGCCCTCCGTGGGGAAACACAATCATCGGAAGGTGGCGCGGGTCCCGATCCTTGGGAGCGGTCAGAAAGACTTGCAACTCCTTGCCGTCCCGCGCCGTCACGTAGGTCGTGGTCGGAGCAGTCAGTCCAACCCCCTCCAAATCAGGATACGACTTGCCGAGCAAGACCATGCGGCCGTCGCGTTCGTCGAAAATCGACCAGTGCGGGGGATGCGCCGCACCGCTCGATTTGACGACGTGAAGCCGCCCGTCGTCGCTGCTGCTGTGAATCACATTGACTCGCCCGGGAACCGCCCGATCGATACGCGCCTGCAGCCGCTGCGCATCATAGTCCCAGAAGAGTACGCGCTCATCCGTCGCGCTGTACCGGACGCCGACCACCTTCTTGCGGCCAGGTGCATAGACCAACTCGCCGTTCAGATCGAACTTCGGATCGGCCACCACGAGGATCCGGTCTGCTGCCCGGTCCATCACGTTGAGCTTAAAAATCGCCGCCTTGCCCCGATGCTGATCTCGCACATACAACCAGGCAGGATCGGCATCGAAGGCCAAGGGCACGAGGCCCGTTTCTTTGGCCAGGTCATAGTCGGCCAGTTCGCGCCAGAGACTGGACTCCGGCAGCCTGACAATGGCATGCACCGCGGTGTGAAATTGCCCGACCCCAACCCGTACCTTTCCTGCCCGATCGGCAATCCAGTGTGCAATGGCGGCGGCGTCCGGCTTCGAACCTGGGTTCGCCTGAACCAGCTGCCGCTCGCCGGAATAGACGTCCACCTTGTAGACATCCGGAGCATGAGGGTGTTCCAGATCGAGCGCGAGCAGGACATGTCTGGGATCGCCGGGAATCGTGCCGACGAGTTGATCCTGGAATTGCGGAACATGGTTCTTGCCGAATATCGAAGAAAACGACCCCTGGCTGATCAAATTGGGCAGTCGCTGAGTGCCGTCGCGGTTCACCGCCAATAATCGAGTTTCGATGGAGTCGACCGCATCCCGCGGGGCGGCGAACCGAGTACTCACCACTAACCGCTCATCATTGACCCAGCGAAACCAGGTGATGATGAAGTCACGATTGTCCGTCGAGAGGACACGGTGCTTCTCTTGTCCTGAGACAGTGTGAGTCTCGAGAAACGTGTGGCCTTCATGGTTGCGCAGCACGGCCAGATGACGACCGGAAGGAGACAGCTGAATGGATTCAATGCGTGGAAGGGCTGCGAAGGCCGAGGTAGGCGGCGGGGCGGAACCGGACTCGGCGTAGACCGGTACCATGCTCCAGACAAGCAGCAACACAGTGACAAGTCCGTAGATGGCCGGCACGGTCTATCCCTACAGTAACCAGGACATGCCCATCCGGGGAGTACCCGACGGATTCTGTTATCACATGTTCACGTGACGGGCGTCTATCCCGTTTTTTACGCAGGGGGAAAGGGCCAAGAATTCCGGGACGCCGCATGATCGGCATGGCCACAGCCTCGATGCGGAGGCTCACCTTCGTGAGCCTCCGCACCGGCACAGGCACGTCACACTAGAACTTATACTCCACGCCTGCGAACGCACTGATCCCCAAAGCGGGGTTGGCATAACGATTTAAGGAATCGTTCACGACGACCGCCCCCGCGTAGGTCTTGTCGGTCAGATTGCGCCCTTCGGCGAAGAGGATCCAATGGTCGTTGATGGTGTACCCTGACCGCAGGTTCACGACGAAATAGGATGGGTTCTTCACCGTATTCTGGTAATTGACGTAGAAGCCCGACAACGACCATTCGACGTTCGGCGCGATCCACCACCCGGCCGGATGGTCGTACCGCAGTTCCAGGCTCATGAGGTGTTCCGGTGCGCCGGCCACCGTATTGCCGTCCTTCGCGATCAGGACGTTGGGTCCCACCGCGCCGCCGGCGCGCACATCGTCGGTAAATTTGAAGCGCGACCAGGTGTACGCGACTCGCGTCTGCAGGCTGTCTTCCTTGCCCTGCCCGCCCTGTGCAAACAGCCCCTTCGTCAGCACCATGGCGCCGCCGGCCTCGACACCGGTATGCCTGGTGCCGTTGGCATTCTGGAACGTGCCCTGATTGTTGATGTTGGAGGCCAGGATCTCCTTCTGCATTTCGAGATTGTAGACCGTCACATCCCAACTGTAGCGCTTATCCGCCGACGTGCCCCGATGCCCTAACTCCAATTGCCAGGCCCGTTGCGCATCGAGATTGAGAAAGCCGGTATTCGGCGTGCCGTTGGCATTGACCGAAGACAGCAGTTCGAGATTGAGCGGGGCTTCATACGCCCGGCTGGCGTTGAAGTACAACTGGGACGTAGGCGTCGTGCGGTAGACGAATCCGAGCTTCGGGCTGATCGCGTCGAAGTGTTGCAGCGGCCGATTCGTGCCCGTCGGGGTGGACGGCGTATTGGGATTGAACGGATTGCCCGCCGGCCCGAAGTTGTCGACGGTGGCCTGGCGCCCCGTGTAATCCCACCGTCCGCCGATCACGATCGTGAAATCCTTCGTGGCATCGAACGCGTCTTCCGCATACATGCCGAAATAGGTCGTCTTCGCCGTGTAGTTCTGCGTCATGGCGCCGATGTTGCCGTTGATATTGACGAACCGCTGTTGTCGTTGGTGGCCGTACCGTGGCTGGAAACCGGCCACGAAGGAGTTGTTCCTACCGAACAACGGATTCGAATTCACATACCGGAATTCGCCGCCGACATTGTTGTTTTCCTGTCTGATCGTCTGAAAGATCGGATGGTCGACGAATTGATTCGAGAAGTACGGAATGATTTCGAAGTATTGGTTTGGCGCAAACTCATTGTGATAGGCGATGCCGATGCGCTGAAGATTGTAATACCGTCCATAATTACACGTCTGATTATTGAGGTTACAGGCAAAAAACGGTGGCGTTCCTGCGGGACTTTGTCCGCCCGGCTGCTGCCGGTTGAAGAACAGCTGCTGCGTGGTGAGGGAACCGGGAATCCGCTCCGCGACATTGGCCTGGAGGAAGTAGGCGCGGATTTCCTGGTGGTTACCGAGTTGCAGGCCGATATTCGCATTGATGCGTTCGCGGGCCTGCTGGCTGTTGTCCTGGAAGCCGTCTTGACGGTTCCCCGATACGCTGATGTAGTAGTCCATCGTGGCACTCATGTTGCCGACCTTAAAGGGCTGCAACACTTTGCCGCTCGACACCTGGCCACTCACCATCCCGAAGCTGCCGCCGAGCATGCGCATTTGCAACGTCGAGGCGCTGTAGCCGGTGCGCGGCACGAAGTTGATGGCACCACCGATGCTGTTGGCGCCATACCGCAGGGCGTTCGCGCCCTTGTAGACTTCGATGCGCTCGTAGGCCAGCAGATCGATCGATTCGAAGTCAGAAAATCCGTCGGCATCGCCGAAGAAAATGCCGTTGATCAGAATATTGATGCCGCGATGATGAAAATTATTGCGTAGGGATGTGCCGCGAATCTGAAACTGACCTTCGTCCGCGCCGAAACGGGACTGAAACCGGACACCAGGCGCGAACTGGAGCACGTCCTGCAGATTCAACGCACGGGTCTCGGTAATCTCCTTCTCCTGGATGAGGATATTGCTGCCGGGACGACGGGCAAATTCCTTTTTCACATCCTCGACGTTTTCGATACGTTTCCCGCTCACTTCCACCAGCTCCACCGCGATCACCGGCGCATCCTGATCTTGCGGCTCCTCCGCCGCCCACAACGCGCCGGGCGGCGCCCCCATCAAGAGCAGGGCAGCCAGACCGCCCACCACACATCGATGCCACTTACTCCGCTCCATCTTGTACTTCCTTTCATGCCCAGACCAATCCATGGATGATGACGCAACGCCGGTTGGCCACGTGACGTATTACCGACTCTTCCGGTCCGCTGCCGACCAAGCAGCGTCCTGTATCAAGGCGCCGTCCAGCGGCACCCCCTGTTTGAACCTTCGGCGAATAGCCCGCACCTGCTCGAAATCCTCCAGGGGATTCCCCGCCAGCGCGACAAAACTGGCTTCATACCCTTCCTCGAATCGTCCGATGCGACGGCCGGGGAATATCGCAGCCGGTGTCGACTCGCACCACATCTTGAGCAAGGTGCGATCGTCGAACAGCCGTAAGCTACGCAGATGCTGCACCTCGGCGAGCGACGTTTCTGCATGATCGCTGCCGATCAGCAGTGATACCCCGGCGCGCTGCAGCAACAGGAGATTGTCCCTCAGCACATGAGAAACGGGATCGGCGGGCGACGAATGGTGCTTCGCCTCCGGCCCGGGCCCATGCCCTGCCTGCTGACCATGCTGGTGATGCCCGCCGAGAGACGGCATGGCCTGTCCCGCCACACTTGTGGTGACCACTCGCACCTTCTGTGCTGCAGCCAGGCGCGCGTCCTCCTCCGTTAATCGCGCGTGCTCCGCATCCTCAGGCCCCTGCAGTAACCAACCCGGCACATGCGCCAGTTCATCGACGCCGGCTCGAACGGCATGCCGGAAATCGGCCGCCGTTTCCACATGCGCCGTCACCTGAAGCCCGGCCGCATGCGCCCTCGCCACAATGCCCGGCACCAGCGCAGGATGGAGCCCCTGTCGACGATGGCCGGGCCTAACCTCTACCGATCCGCCATCGTCCTCGGAATGGACCAGGTACAGTTTGAGAAAGTCCGGGCGACCGCTCATGATCACCGGCCACTTGGACTCCACCTCTGCCTCGGTGTCGACCACCACGTACGACCGGTTTTCAAACCAACCCCGTTCGATCGGCCCGACCACCGGTTCATACCGAGCGACACGTAACACATCTTCATACAAGGCCACGGGATGCCCGCCGCGTCCGGTGAGACCGGCATGCGCAAAGATGGCATCGAGACTGGTCGGCACATTGACGGCGTGTCGGATCTGCAGGGCAAAGTCCCGCACGTCGTTGGGATTCTTCACGTAAAACACCCCGTCCTGCAGATACCGGCGTGCGACCTCCTGCACATTCCACGGCCCTTCAACGTTATGATTGTGCGCCTCGCCGAATGGTGGGACCATGTAGAGGCCGGAGAGATCCACGGTCTCGACGGGCCCTGGCGGGAGCTGTCGAGTCAGCCGTCCCTGGACCGAATACCAGGTATCCGGCTGAAACTGTTCCCCGTCGAACCACCGGCCGTTGACGAAGGCATAGGGCTTGGCCGACGGCGCAGCCGGAGTCGCAGCTCCGCCCGCGCAACCGGCTGCCAGCACCAACAGCAGCGGCACAAGCAGAGCTACCATGGCATTCGTGCCGCGCATGATGAGGGCCGCGAATCCGCTGCCGGCCCTTTGTGGCTCCATGTCTCTCTTCCTCATAGGCTGAGATTCATTTCGTGCGTCTTGTTGCTCTGGACCAGCCGGTCCAGCGAGGCGCGAAACACCCGCAGGCTGCCGCGGCCGATCTTCGTCCCCTCCAAGCGGCCGTCTTCCACCCAGCGATAAATGGTCCACCGGCTCACCGCCAACACATCTGCCGCTTCTCCGACACGCAAGAGTTGCTTGTTCATGGCAATCTCCTTTGAAGTACGTGCGCGAGCCGCAGCCATCGACGCTGCCGCCCGCGCCACAGGGTTAAAACAATCCCAAGGTCACACCACCGTAGATCGCGCGACCATAGCCGGCAAAGAAGGCCGCTTGGTTCGCCGCCTGTCCATACGTCTCCCCGCTCAACACTTGACCGGAGGCCGCATACTTTTTGTCTGCGATATTGTCGACTTCGAGGTAGAACTTGGCGAACCGGAACCATTTGTTGTTCGACAGCTCGAAGTTCTTGTGCACGTTCACATTGGCAATCATGTAGGAGGGAATGCCGAACGTGTTGCTGTTGTTCAAGAAGTAGCTGTTGTAGTAGCTGCCCTCGACCCAGGCGCCCCACCCCGTGGCCTCGTGATCGTAGGCGATCTTCGAGTTCAGCACGTCGGTCGGCACATTGGGTACCTTTTTCCCGTCGCGCACCAACGTCGACGTTGCCGTGATATCGTTGAAGTTGATGTACCGCGCATCGATATGCGTATAGGCGCCGGAAAGCCTCAGCCCCGACAGCGGCCGCCAGTCGTAAAATACTTCGACTCCGCGATACTCGGACGAATCGGCGTTGGATGAAAAGGCGCGCTGAGTCGACTGGTTGGTCACGGAGATGATTTCGTCTCGATAGAAGGTCCAGAATCCGACCAACTGCATGAAGAAGGTCTTGGTGATCTTGCCTTCGGTGCCGATTTCGAAATTGACGTTCTTTTGCGGTTTCAGATTGAAGTTCGTCCCCGGGTTGCCGTCGATTCCGGTCGTCAATTGGCTCAACTGGGGAATCCCGTATCCGGTCGACGCGCGCACCCAATGCCGCGCCGCGTCGGACGGCCGCCACGAGAGCGACATTTCGGGCGCCCAGTTCCAGAACGACCGCTCGGCGCCGGTCCGTGAGGTCGAGGCCACATTGCCCACGCCGTACGAATGGTTGGCCGCCTGCACGCTCAGCAGCGACTGTTCCATGCCGAGACCGGCGGCCAAGGTCCATTTGGGGACCACTTCCAGTTCCTCGCGGACCCGACCGCCGATATTGCGGATCGTCGCGCGGCTGTTTTGCAACAGGAGGCCCCGCGTACCGAATCCATCCGCGAGATTTTGAAAGCTGTTGCCTTCCTGCTCCATATTGTTCACGAAGAAGCCCACATAACTGCGCAACGGCCGATCGAGCAACCGGCCGTCGTGCCGCAAATCGGCATAACTCTTAAAATTCGGATTGATGTTGTCGCTGATCGTCGTGAAAGTCTGATTGATGTCCTTCACGTCATAGTCGCCTTCGATCGTCAGCACCGTATTCGCATCGATCTGCCGCTCGTAGATGCCGCCGATGATGGTCCGTCGATCCAACCGCCGCTGCGCCAGCCGCTCGGACTGGTTACATCCGTTCGATTGATTGTTGAACACACAGGTGGCGCTGCCGCCGGCCTGCCGGTCATCCGTATGGAACTGACTCTGTGTCAATCGGGTCGGAACCCGGGCATCCAGGAAATTCGTGATGGCTTTGAAATAGAAATTTTGCTTATCGTCGATCTTGAACCGCATGTTCAGGTTGATCGTCTGGGTGCTGTAGTTGCTGTTCCGGATATACCCGTCTTCCGCCACGTTGCTGGCGAACAGCGAGATATCGAGATTTTCGTACTGTTTGCCGATCGCAAAGGCCTGCTTGTGGTATCCGTAGGAACCGCCCGAGAGAAACGTTTCGAAGCCGTTAATGTCGCTGCCGCGCCTGGTGCGGAAGTGCACCATGCCGCCGAGCGCATAGTTATCGTAGAGAGACGAAGATGCGCCTCGCGTAACTTCCACACTACGCATGAACCAGGGGTCGTGGATATCCAACCGCGATAATCCGTCCGATTGCGTCTGGATAAATCCGTCTTCATACATCTTGACGTCGCGCACGGCGAAGGTGGTTTTCGCGCCCTGACCGCGAATCATCATGCTGAAGTCGCGCGGGCCGTTCGCCTGCCGCATGACCACCCCGGGCAACGACTCCATGGACTCTTTCATCGTCCGGGTCGGCTGCGAGTCCGTTTCCGACTGTTCGGTGGAGGAGAGCGTGATACCTTCCGGCCGCCGCTGGATCCGGTTGCTGACGATGCTCACGTCGGACAACTCATACTGCGGGATCGGTTCTGCCGCGGTCGCCGCGGGCGCGCCCGACACCTCCGCCGCCGGTTGAACCGGTGTCACCGGCGACACCACCGCCCCCTCGGCCGGTTGCTGCTGGATTTCCTCCAATTCATGAAGAATTTTCTGGAGCTGATCCCGGAGATCGCGCTCCCGCGCGCTTTTCTCCACGACGGCTCCGGCCGCCTGATCCTCCTGGGCATACGAGGTGGCAACGGTCACCGGCGCGGCCGCCAACAAGGCACTACATACAAAGGCATGAAGTCTGAATAAATCCTGACGGGCCCACATACACATCCTCCCGGCACAACGGTGCACACGACAGCAGAGATGAACCCCTCCCGCCCCTGTCTGAACGGACGAGAAGAGTGGCTAGACCGTCTAGCAATATAAAAAGGGAATTAGGACTGAACGGGTGGTGCACGCGAGGCGGCAGGCAAACCCGCACCGCCCCCGATCACACTGTAGCCGCTTTCAACAAGCGGGGCAGCCACCAGAAACGGCTGCAGGAGAAGAGCCACAGGGCCGGCATCCGAGGTCGGATTGGCCTGACAAGCCCAGGCACACAAGCCGGAGTGCGACACCGTGCCGCCATGATGATGGGCGGCCGGTTTCGGGTCGGCATGATCGACAACGCAGGTAACAGACAACAGCGCCAGGACCAGGTAGAGTCCTGCGAGCGCGGCCGCACATCGGAGAAATGTTGCCTCTCTGCGCATCATGGCATCAAACTCTGCACAGCACGAACCGCATGAGGGGCATCCCAGTCGCGCGGGCCGACGGCCCGCCCGATCAGGGTGCCTTGTGGATCGATGAACACGGTCGTCGGAAGCGCCCGCACCAGGTATGCATGGGACACGTCCTGATCGTCGTCGAACAACACCGGTACCTGCACCTTCATGTTCGCGAGAAACTGTGCAATCCCTTCCCGCTGTTGATCGGTCGTAATCGTCAGCAGGGCGAACCGCTCGGGATCCAACTGCTGACGTAGGCGCCCGAGCGCCGGCATCTCGTCCTTGCAGGGTCCGCACCAGGTGGCCCAGAAATTGATCACGACGACCTTGCCCTTCAAGTCAGCCAGGTGCACCCGCGAACCATCCAGAGCGGTCAGCGCGAACGGCGTCGCCACCGTGCCGGTCCCGACTCGCCCGATTTTCAGTACTGCCAGGGGATCCTCCGCCGACGCAGAGCCTGCCGCCAGCCAAACGGCGAGGACCAGCAGCAGGCCGCGTGTTACGTTACCGCACATCGTGAGCACTCACACCGATTTATCTAGCCGTTTCGGCCGCCACGGTGGCGGGCGTCAATCGCAAGGTCTGCGTCACAAGTTTATGACCGGGCATGGCATGTTCCATCCAGGCCATGGCAAAGACACCCTGCCGGTTGACCGCCACCACCGGCGTCTGACTCTTTCGTTCATTCAGCTTGCGCGGGGTCGTGAACGCGGTCCCCCGGTCGGTCGAAACACTTATCACTACATCGCGCTTCACCGGCCCCTGCTCCTCCCAGATCACGACCAGCCGTCCCTCCGGATCGACCGCGATCTGCGGATGATCCGGGAAGGTGTTCTTGGAGACATTCAACTGCCGCTTCGGTGAAAACGTACGGCCTCGATCGTCGGAATAGGCGACATACACGGCGGGGATTTCCTCGGTGCCTTCGGTGTACCACACGACGTACACACGTCCGTGCCGGTCCACGCCCATGGAGGCGGGCCGATGCGGACAAGCCGGAAACACCCACTTGTCATGCCCCACGATCACGGGTGCCTCAAACGTCTCGCCGTGATCGACCGATCGCGCCACCACGGTTTCCCGCACATTCCCTTCGAAAATTTTCCGCCAGGCCACATAGACCATGCCGTCGGGACCGCTGGCCAGCGCCGTGCGGCAGCAGACGCAGGTCCCCTCGTCTACCTTGAGATTCTTCGTGATGGTTTCGCCGCGATCCAACGACCGCGCCACATAGGTGCCCGGCTCTTTCTTCCCTTCACGCCCGTCGATCCAGGAGAGGTGCAGGCGGCCATCCGCATCGCGGTGGAGCGCATCGAACGTATGTTGAATGACTCCGGGGTCGTCATTGACCAGGATCGACGGCTGGAACGTCTTGCCGCCATCGGTCGAGCGACTCAATCGCAGTTCCGTCGCAAACGGTTGTTGCGGAGTAGCTTTCGGATGCGCCAATCCCCAGGTGACAAACACGTCGTCCCCCTGAACGACAAGCGCCGGCGCTTCCTGTCGCCAATACGGCACGTCTTCCGGACGATTGATGCGCACCGGCGCGCCCATCGGCCCGCCCGGCTCCGTACTGCGCGCGTACAGGACCGACCGGACATCTTTGTTCTCTTCCATCCAGGCCAGCGATACGGTGCCGGCGTCGTCGATCTGTACCGACGGGCCCACCAGGCTTTTCACCTTATGCTCGGTGATGACCTTGGGACCAAGCTCTCCGGGTAGAGCCGTCTCCGCCAGGGCCGGCGACGTCATCGGAAACAGCCCGAGCATCAGCCCCGCGCACAAGGCCTGTCTTCCTCGTCCCGATCTCGGCATCGTCTGTCGACCTCGTATGCTCTGGATCATGTTGCTCCCCCGTTGAAGCGTGAATAGAGACCGCACAACCCGCCGGGTCCCTCAGGCCCCCGGCGCGAACAATTCGTTCCCGAATCACGGTTCACGGTACGGGCCGTGCCCAATACCGAAATAAACCTTCAGCTGAGACACCACGGTTGATGACTGAACAGGATGAACAAGGGAAACGGGTCAGAGAGCGGAAGAATCGGGAGGGCCCCGTGAGGTCCACAGAGCGCGGGATTCGATCGACAACGAATCGAAGTGGATGTCATCGATCAGGGTGACGACGGGGATCGTGATGGGAACCAACGCAGGCACTGATTCAAGATCTTGACCGGCGGCGCACAGCCAGGAACAGACCACGGTCCCGTGCACGCCGGACTCGTGATGGGTATGCTGTGACAGGTGCTCCAGCATGTGCGGATACACCGTCCCCTGAAGCGCAAAGAAGGCACAGGCCAGCAGGAGCAACATTGCGGCATGTCGGAAACGAGTCATCATAGGTCTTGCGGATGCGACTTACCGGTTCAGGCTGTAACTGACCGGCAGATGCAGCACGACCATCGGTGCCGTCAACTCATGTTTCATGTGCAGAGGACAGGCCCGCCGGACCGCTTCCATCGCCGCCTGATCCAAGGACTCATGACCGGAGCTTTTCACGACTTCCACATCCTTGAGTTGGCCGTCGTTGCGGATGGAGACCTTGAGGACTACTTTGCCTTCCCATCCGTTCAGTCGCGCCGTGCTGGGGTAATGTCTCAACTCGATGATGCGGCGATGCAACGATTCGGCCAACCACCCGTAATCGGCCTTGGCGGCAGGCCTGGCAACAGCGGCCTGAGCCACGACCTGATGTTCGCGCAATGTGGACGGATCAGGCTCAGTCGGCACGGGCGCGGTCGGCACCACCACGGCCTCGACCGGCGCCGGAGGCGCAGAGACGGGCTCACTGACCGCAGCAACCACCGGCTCGGCCGCAGGCGCGGAAGGTGCCGGGGTCGGGGGCACCTCGACCGCTTCGACCGCCGGAGCGCTACGCACCACCGGGGCACTGGCCGTCACCACTGGGTCCTGAACCGTTTCCACCACCGCCGGTGCACTGACGACCGACTGGGCTTGATAGGTCTGGGCCGTGACTGGAGCCGCTTCCATCACCTGCTGTTCAACCACTGCGGTCACTTCCCGCTGCACTTCGGCAGGGGCGGACGCCTGTACCACAGGCTCCGTCTGGTGAATCTGCTGCGGCTCGACGGGCTTCGCCTGCATCTGAACGATTTCCTGCTTCGGCTGCATCTGCTCCTGTGGGCGAACGGCCTCGACCACCGGCTGCGGTTCCCGCTGCACCACCCGCTCCACAGGCTGTACGACACGTTGAACCGGTTGCGGCTCGATTCTGGTTTCGACCTGGCGTTGAACAGGTTGCGGCGGCGGCGGAACGGCACGGACCGGCTCAGATCGTGGTTTCACCGGAGTGGGCACAGGGGGGTGAACTTGGGGAACGGGAGCCGGGGCCGGCTCCTCTTGACGTACCACTTCACGCACCGGCTCGATGAGAGCGACATCCCACTTGAACGGCTCTTTTTCCACCATCACGGACATCTTCGGCAGCAGACCGAAGGCCACCACTGCCAGACAGGCATGGAACACCAACGAGGCCCCCCAGCCGGTCGCCGTCTGCCTCGAATCTCCCGATTGCGCCACGAACACGTTCTCCATGGGAATGGCCCCTTTCGACACGATGCGCTCCGTCTTTACTTGAACACGACTTTCGAGACCGACCCGATCGGAACTTCAACCTGTCCGAAGTCGGATTCACCCTTGAAGCTGCCGCTGACGGCCGGGGTGAATTCGCCGTTCTTGCCGTTGGTCAGGGTCACCGTCATGGCCGGAGCGTTCTTGTCGGCGCCGGGCTTCACCTCGATCTGCTTGATCTGGTCGAACTTGATATTGACCGTGGCCGTGCCGCGCTTGGCCGGAAGGTGCCGCAACTCGTGCGGGACAAAAGAGGTTTCACTCATTTTTTCTTCCCAATAAAAAATGCCGTTCTTCAACTCGGTCTCGACCCCCTGCTGGTCGGTCACCGCCATCGTGAACGTCTTTTCAGCCTTCGCGTCGGCCGCGGAGGCACTGGGCGCCGAAACCAAGATCGCCAACCCCGCGAGCCCGTACACCGCCACCCGCACCATCCAGTGATTGATCTGGTTCTTCATCATTCCTTCACTCCCTCGAACAAGACATGGCCCGACATGAGATCTCTACCTGCATGAAACACCGATACCCTGAATCCCGTAAACAGGACGACCCCTGCACGGAATATCTCGCCCCGGCTTGACGGCGTTATGAAAGAGGACTGCACCCACAGCATGCGAGATACCTCGCCTGACTGTTCACGACGGCTCTGCCACGCGGAGCCGGGATTCGGTACAACAGGAACGAAGATTACGCAACGGCAGGTGGTGCGCGACAATCGCTGAGAGAGCGAGGCTGGGAGGAGAGCCATCGATCGGAACGACACCCGACATCACCGGAGAGAGACAACAGATGAGCCGCGTGAAGGGGGGTCGCAACGTGAACTCCGGCGGTAGCGCACATCCAGGCACAGATGCCCGATCCATGCATGGCGGCATCGTGGTGAGCCGCATGCTGGAGTTCGTGCGCGACGGCAGTGCCGGTCGTCACCGCCAATAACGCGATGACGGCGAAGGCGACAATCCAGACGATGCCTTTGAAGTGGGAACTTCGCATAGAACACAGACCACAACCTGGCGGGCAGGCTAACAAACTCGTCGCGGGAGCGTCAACGCAATTTTTGGCCTCCGGAGGGCCATTCGGCCGGGGCCTGTTACGGCCCCCCCAAACCGATGATGCGTTCCACGCGTTCATCTCGCCCGCCGAGATCTCGATAGCGACGGTACTGAGCCAACGCGCGCCCCATGTCCTTGCGATGGAGTTCGTAAAACACGCCGAGGCTATAATGAGCCTCGGCTGAATTCGGCTTCAGCGCCACGGCCCGTTCATATTCCCGCTCGGCTTCTTCCAAACGATTCAGGCTGGTGTAGACCATTCCGAGGTTCAGGTGGGCTTCGGCATATTCCGGGCGATACCGGATCACTTCCAACAACTCCCGCTCGGCCTCCGCGAGCAACCCTTGGCTTTTATAGACGAAGGCCAGGTTGTAATGGGCGTCCACCAGATCGGCCTTGACCGCAATCGCTTCTTTCAGCGCGGCTGCCGCAGCATTCAGGTCGTTTCCCCGCTCCGCCAGGCGGCCGAGCAGATACCAGGCGTCGGCATGCCTGGGATTCGCCTGCGTCAGACGAGACAGTTGCTCGCGGGCCAGGGTGAGATCGCCTTGGCTCTCGTACAGGCCGGCCAAATGGTACAGGGCCTCGGGGTGATCCGGCCGCACACGGAGAAGCGCCTGATACATCTTTACGGCATTGGGGCGATCGCGTCGCTCCTCATAGAGACGAGCCAGATCCAGGTGGGCCTCTTCGTTACCCGGCGCAATATCCAACACTTGGCGCAACACCTGTTCTGCCTCGTCGCCTCGCCCTTGCGCGAGATACACGTCTGCCAGATCGTTCAAAATCTCGGCGTAAGGAGAGACATATTTCAACGCCTGTTTGTAGGCCTGAATGGCTTCGTCTGGGCTCCGTTTGCTCTGAAAATAGACCAGCCCCAGGACATGGTGGGCCTCAGCAAGTCGGGGGTTCTGCGCCAGGGCTTTTTTCAGCGCCTCGATGGCGCCGTCCGCATTGCCCTCGCGAAACAAGGCCACGCCCCGCTCGTAACTGCGGCGGGCTGCGTCCGGCGAGGGAGAGGATGCCGACCATGCCTCAGGGAAGTCGGGCACAAGCGCAAGCAGGCAACCGAGCAGGAGGCTCGAGAGGAAATGACGCGAACAGTTGAGCCCTTGCCGCATCACGATCCGCAATGGAATCCGTGGGTGACTTCGGCGAGAGAGTCGACGAAGTGATGCGCCTCACTATAGAGAGCAGCGCAGGCGAAAGCAACGACGACACGGCGCGGCATGTCTCCATGGTTTGTGAGGATAAGGGTTGAGACCCTGGACGCTGTTTCGGTAGGATTCCCTGTTCGATTCCTGTATACTCCGCCGCCGAGCCCATGCGCCAAGAGGAGAGCCTCACCCGTGTGCCGGCTCGCGAGAACAAAGGTACGCCCGCATGCTGACCCAAGTCCTGAACATTATCTTCGGCAGTAAAAACGACCGTGAGATCAAGGCGTTGCGCCCGATCGTCGAACGGATCAACGGACTCGAATCGAGCCTCACGCCCCTGTCGGATCAAGCGCTGGCCGAGAAGACGCAGGAGTTCAAAAAGCGTCTCGAAGACGGGGAAACCCTTGACGACATTCTGCCTGAGGCCTTTGCGGTCTGCCGGGAAATGTCCCGCCGCCGGCTCAACATGCGGCACTTCGACGTGCAGCTCATCGGCGGCATGATTTTGAACAAAGGCCGGATCGCCGAAATGAAGACCGGTGAGGGAAAAACCCTGGTCGCGACCCTGCCGCTCTATCTCAATGCCCTGGAAGGCAAAGGCGCCCATCTCGTGACCGTCAACGATTACTTGGCCAAACGAGACGCCGCCTGGATGGCCCAGCTGTATCATGCGCTCGGCCTCTCCGTCGGGATCATTCAGCACGATGCCTCCTTCTGGTACGACCCGACCTACGATGCCGCCGACAAACGGCTCCAACACTTGAGGCCCTGCACCAGACACGAAGCCTATCGCGCGGACATCACCTACGGCACGAACAACGAATACGGATTCGATTACCTCCGCGACAACCTGATCGTCAGCGACCTGAGCCAATGCGTCCAGCGGCCGCTCCACTATGCCATCGTGGACGAAGTCGACAGCATCTTGATCGACGAAGCGCGGACCCCGTTGATCATTTCCGGCCCGACCGATCAGACCACCGACCTGTATTACCGCATCAATGCCATCATTCCGCAGCTCAAACCGGAGCATGACTATACGATCGAAGAAAAGACCAAGACCGCCTCGCTCACGGAAGAGGGCAACGTCCGCGTGGAGAAACTGCTGGGCGTGGACAACCTCTACGACCTGCAGCACATGGATCTGGTGCACCATGTCGTGAAAGCGCTGCAGGCTTATGCGCTGTATAAGCGCGACGTGGACTATGTGGTGAAGGACGGCGAAGTCATTATCGTCGACGAATTTACCGGCCGGTTGATGCCGGGGCGCCGCTGGAGCGATGGACTCCATCAAGCCGTGGAAGCCAAGGAAGGCGTCAAAATCGCCAACGAGAACCAGACCCTGGCCTCGGTGACCTTCCAAAACTATTTTCGCATGTACAAGAAATTGGCGGGCATGACCGGCACCGCCGACACGGAAGCGGGTGAATTCGCCAAGATTTATAACCTGGACGTCAACGTCGTCCCGACCAACCGGGCCATGATCCGCAAAGACTACGCCGACGTGGTCTTCCGCACGGAAAAAGAAAAATTCACCGCCATCGTCGAGGAGATCAAGGACTGCCATGAGCGGGGACAGCCGGTTCTCGTCGGCACCATCTCCATCGAAAAGTCCGAGCGCCTGGCCGGATACTTAGGCCGCAACGGCATCAAGCACAACGTGCTGAACGCCAAGTTCCATGAAAAGGAAGCGGAAATCATCGCCCAGGCCGGACGCAAAGGCGCGGTGACCATCGCCACCAACATGGCCGGCCGCGGCACCGACATTCTCCTGGGCGGCAACGCGGATTTTCTCTTCAAGCGCGTGCTCTATCAGGACGATACCCTGACGGAGGAACGGAAGCAGCAGATCCTGGAGCAGATCAAGGCCGAGTGCGAAAAGGACAAGCAGGAAGTGGTCGCGCTGGGCGGGCTGCATATCCTCGGCACGGAACGCCATGAAAGCCGCCGGATCGACAACCAGCTCCGCGGCCGCGCCGGCCGACAGGGCGATCCCGGGTCTTCGCGGTTCTACCTCTCCCTGGAAGACGATTTGATGCGCATCTTCGCCTCCGAGCGCGTCTCCCAGATGATGTTGAAACTGGGCATGGAAGAAGGCGTGCCGATCGAACACGGCATGGTCACGCGCGCCATCGCGAACGCGCAGAAGAAAGTCGAGGCGCACAACTTCGAAGTCCGCAAGCAGCTTCTCGAGTACGACGACGTCATGAATAAGCAGCGGGAAGTGATCTACCAGCACCGTCATGCGGTACTGGCCGGCGAGCACATCCAGCAAGATATTCACGACATGATGAAGGATCTCGTCAACGGCTTCGTCGACACCTATTGCCCGGCCGATCAATACCAGGAAGAGTGGGACTACAACGGCCTCGGGGACGCCCTTCAAGGCCAGTTCGCCCTCGACATTACCCAAGGGAAGGGCAGCGTCGCCGACCACTTCAAGGATGTCGGCCGGGATGCCTTGATCGAGGAGATTCAGACCCAGGTCCGCCAGGCCTACGATCAGAAGGAACAGGAACTCAGTCCTGAACTCATGCGGTATCTGGAAAAAATGCTCTTGCTTCAAGTGATCGACCACCATTGGAAAGATCACCTGCTCGGCATGGACCACCTGCGGGACGGGATCGGCCTGCGCGGGTACGGCCAGAAAGATCCGCTGATCGAATACAAGCGCGAAGGGTTCGACATGTTCAGCTCCATGATGGAGCGCATCAAGTCCGATGTGCTGGAGCGGATGTTCCGTGTGCAGGCTGTCCGCGGCGAACAGCCGCCGCCGCCGGCTCCCGAGCCGACGCCGCCGCCACACATGGTGCTCAACCGCAGCGACGAGCCGACGCCGCAACCGGCCCAAAGCCAGGCAGACAAGACCGGTCGCAACGATCCCTGCCCCTGCGGCAGCGGGAAAAAATTCAAGAAGTGCCACGGGGCGTAGCAATGGGCCGGACTGGCCTGCACCTCTTCGGATGGAAATCCGACCGGCCGGCGCTTCGCGTGCCTCAGCCGCACAACTCGTTCCGTTGTGAGCATAGCCCACAGCGAACCACCAAACAATGCTGGCGGTCTGCATAGCAGAGCGTCGCGCTTTCGCACTACCGGTTTCGGAACTCCCGCAACTCGCGCCGCAAGAGCAAATTGACCCATCTTGATCGAAAAAATGGGGAACGAACGGGTGTCGCTGTTCGCCAAAGCAGAAGCCTTTTGGTCCTTCCATGCTCAATCGGTCCAGGCTTTTACGTGCGGCGCACCACGTGCACGAACCGGTGAAGGAGAGCAATCTATGGCCATGGATCCCGAGAAGCTTTAGATACCACCAGGAGAAGCACTCTTGGATCTTTATGCGAGAGAGCAGAGATGAGTTGAGGCAGATCAAGGAATATTCAGTGCGGCAGGACCATCGGCTCCTGCAAATTGACTCAATTAAGACGGCAATTTCAGACGCTGCTAAGGATGTGACCAACAGCCTTGACTCGCTGGAAAAAGAACTCGCCTTAACACTCGCCCCTCTTTCGCACCTCGCCAGGATGCTCCAGCAGGATCAACACTCTGCCAAAGATATGACGAAACTGATCGACGAGTCAGTGTTTCAGTTGGGAAGAAAGTTGGATGACATTTCGAAAACACTGGATGACCTCACCGCCAGGTAGCACGCGTCGAACGAGGGCCTTCCGAGGCCGCGCGTTCCGCGAGCAATGGAGCTCCCCTCGACTACCCGCTTTCACGCCCCTGCCGGGTCTTTTCGCCTTGACTTGCCGCAGAGCCAGCGGCTAATCTAACCCACTCTTTTCCCTAGAGAATCCGGTAGAAGACCTGTCTCTGGCGAGGGCGCGTGAAACAGGCATCGACTACCGACACGGGTGGTGTCACTTTGAGCACTGGACATCCTCAACTCCTGGCGACGATCAAGGCGGAAATCGCGGCAACGGGTCCGATTCCGTTCGCGCGTTTCATGGAGTTGGCCCTCTACCATCCGCAATACGGTTATTACGTGCGTCCCGTCGATCACCCGACTCAGGAACGTATCGGGTGGTCGGGTGACTTCTATACGAGTTCCGATGTGCATCCTATTCTGGGGCAGGCCCTGGCCAAACAGGCCCAGCAACTCGATGCGTACCTTGGCCATCCGGATCCATTTACCGTGGTGGAGATGGGAGCGGGTAAAGGCCTGCTGGCGCGCGATTTTCTCGCGGCCTGCCGGAACGCTCCCGCCCATTTCAGTGAACGTCTTCGGTACATCCTCATCGAACGCAGCGCCGCGATGCGTACACTCCAACAGCAAGCCTTAGCGCCGTGGCTCGACCAGACAGGTCGCGTCACATGGCTGGATCGGCTGGAGGATCTCCCGCCGGACAGTGTCACCGGCCTCTTTTTTTCCAATGAACTGGTCGATGCGTTTCCTGTCCATCGCCTCGCGGTGATCGACGGGCAGCCGCAAGAACTGTACGTCGATGTGTGCGACGACCGCTTCACAGAGGTGTATCGCCCGCTTTCCGAAGCCCTCGCGTCCTATCTACGGGAAGGCGCCATCAGCCTCCCCGATGGATACCGGACGGAAATCAATCTCGGCGCAATCCAGTGGATGACACAGGTCGCGCAGGTCGTGGACCGCGGCGCGGTCCTGACGATCGACTACGGTCACACCGCCGAAGACCTCTATGGACCGGAGCGCAAAAACGGTACGTTCCTCTGCTATTACAGCCAGATGACCTCGGAGGACGCGTACGACCGGGTCGGCGAGCAGGACATGACCGCGCATGTGGACTTCACCGCCCTGGCGAGAGCAGGGCAGCAGGCCGGATTGGACGTGACTGGATTCACGAATCAAATGAGCTTCCTGATCGGCCTGGGCGCCGAGCAGTTCCTGGAATCCCTGGAACCGGAGTCGCCGGAGTTTTACGCGGCCATTCATCTGCTGCGGCCGGACGGCATGGGTCGGACCTTCAAGGTCCTGGTGCAACACAAGGGAATGACCACACCGGAGTTGGACGGATTGAAGTTCAAGCCGTTCTTCGGATCGATTTTGGCGGCTCGATCAGCCGCATGATAGGAGTACGAACGAGTGCCGTAATCGTGGCACTCGTCGTGTGACGTTTCACGTTTAACTTTTTACGCGTCACGGACGACCCATGGGTAGCGAAGCAGCTCCGCTGAATTACATCCCGATCCTGATTTTTATCGTGATCGCGTTTGCCTTCGGCGCCGTGCAGATTCTGTTGGGACGGATCGTCCGGCCCAGCCGCCCCTATCGCGCCAAATTGGCGCCGTATGAAAGCGGCAGCCCGTTGTTTTCGGACGCCAAGGTCCAGTTCCCGATCCGGTACTACATCATCGCCATGTTGTTCGTGATCTTCGACATCGAAATCGTCTTCATGTTTCCCTGGGCGGTCGCGTTCAAGAAACTCGGCCTTGTGGGATTGGCCGAAATGGTGCTGTTCATCGCCATCCTGATTGTGGGGTTCTGGTACGCGTGGAAAAAGGGGGCGCTCGAATGGGACTGAATGGGATCGATGATGATCGACCTCGTCACCTCCGTTGCTCGCGGAACGCGCGGCCTCGGAAGGCCCTCGTTCGACGCGCGCAGTCGGAGGCGACCAGGCCGCTCGCCCTCCTTCTCGCTAGGAGAAAAGTGAGAGATTTATGAGCTTTTTAGAGCGGCAGCTGGATGCAAATATTCTGACGACGAATCTCGATGCCTTCGTCGGCTGGGCGCGCAAATCCTCCTTGTGGCCGATGACCTTCGGATTGGCCTGTTGCGCCATCGAAATGATCGCCAGCGTCTCGTCGCGGTATGACATCGATCGGTTCGGCGCCGGGGTGTTCCGCGCCTCGCCCCGCCAGTCCGACTTGATGATCGTCGCCGGCACCGTCTCGCGCAAGATGGCGCCCGTCATCCGCCGCATTTACGACCAGATGGCCGAGCCGCGCTACGTCATTTCGATGGGCTCCTGCGCCACATCCGGCAATCACTACAACAGCTATGCCGTCGTGCAGGGAGTCGACCAGATCGTTCCGGTGGACGTCTATATCGCCGGTTGCCCGCCCCGTCCCGAGGCGCTGCTGGACGGGCTGTTGAAGCTGCAGGAAAAGATTCAGCGCGAAAAGATTTTTGTCCGGTAACGCGAACGTGAATTGGTGACCGCGCGGCGTTGAAGATCCCCGTCTTCCACCTGCCTCACCGGATCACACTCATCGGTTCTTTGTGACGATGCAACCACTGCTTGAACGACTCATGACCGCCTTTCCCGACGCCATCCGCGGCGTGGAGGTGGATGCCGCGCGCAACGAAGTGACCGCCCGCGTGGCGGCCGCCCGGATTGTCGACGTCGCGCACTGGCTGCACGACACGCCGGAGGCGGCCTTCGATCACATTACCGATATTTGCTCCGTCGACTACCCCAACGACACCGAGCGGTTCGAAGTGATCTATCAGCTGCTCTCGATCCCCCACCGGCGGCGGATCAGGCTCAAAGCTCGGATCACGGAAGAGTCACCGGAGATCGCGTCCGTCACCGGCATCTGGAAGGGCGCCGAGTTCATGGAACGCGAAGTGTACGACCTGATGGGGATCACCTTTACCGGGCATCCGGACCTTCGTCGCATTCTGCTGCCGGAAGACTATGAGGAAGGCCATCCCCTGCGAAAAGACTTTCCGGCCGAAGGGCGAGGCTGGCGCAGCTCGTTTCCGTTCATTCCCCGCCTGGACGAAGCCCCTGAGGAACAGACCGAGGGTGAAGTTCCCGAGGAGGAAAAGCAGGTCTATCGGGCAGCCGACTCGCAGGGCGGAACGAGGCGGCGCGAAGAACTGCTCTTGAACATGGGCCCCCAGCATCCCAGCACCCATGGCGTGCTTCGGGTGGTGCTGGAATTGGACGGCGAGCGGATCGTCAAGGCGACCCCCGACCTCGGCTATCTCCATCGCGGCGTCGAGAAGTTGGCGGAAGGCCTCCACTACATGCAGGTCATCCCCCACACCGACCGGCTCGACTATGTCTGCGCGATGACCAACAACTATGCCTACGTGCGCGCGGTCGAAAAACTGCTCGACATCACGGTGCCGGAACGGGCGGAGTATGTCCGCACGATCGTCGCCGAAATGCAGCGCATCATCGGCCATCTGTTCTGGCTGGGCACCCAGGCCCTCGACATCGGGGCCATGACGGTCTTCTTTTGGACGTTTCGGGAGCGCGAAATCCTTCTCGACATGTTCGAAAAGTTATGCGGCGCACGCCTGACATTGAACTACTACCGAATCGGCGGCGTCGACAGCGATTTCACGCCCGATCTGACGGCCAAACTGAAGGCGTTCCTGCACACCTTCCCGGAGAAGGTCAACGAATACAACCAGCTGCTCATGTCCAACCGGATCTGGGTGGGGCGAACCAAAGACATCGCGGTCATTTCGGCCGAAGACGCGATCAACTTCGGTCTGACCGGCCCGACGCTTCGCGGGTCGGGCGTCGACTACGACATTCGCAAGTACGAGCCCTACGGCGTGTACGACAAGGTGGAATGGGAAGTCCCTGTCGGCAAACGCGGCGATACCTACGATCGCTATTGGGTACGCATGGAGGAAATGCGGCAGAGTGCGCGCATCATCGCGCAATGCCTCGACCAGATGCCGGAAGGGCCGATCATGGCGGATGTGCCGCACGTGATCCCGCCGCCGAAGGCCAAGGTCATGCGCGACATGGAGAGCTTGATTCACCACTTCATTATCTTTACGCAAGGTTTCAAGCCGCCCAAGGGTGAAACCTATTGCGGAACCGAGGCCCCGAAGGGGGAACTCGGGTTTTTCATCGTCAGCGACGGCAGCCCTCGCCCCTATCGACTCAAGATTCGCGCCCCCTCCTTCATTCACATGGGCGCGTTCGACCACATGGCGCGCGGGTACCTGATTTCAGACATCATCACGATCTTCGGCACCTACGATATCGTGATGGGGGAATGTGATCGATGAGGTTCATGAGCCATGACGTCCGTAGTGCTCGCGGAACGCGCGCCCTCGGAAGGGCCTCGTCCCACGCGCGCACGTAGGGACACCATGGCTCACGCCCTCATCGTTTTGAGGCAATGGGAACTATGCTGAAAGACAAGCATCAGGCGGAGATCGACGATATTCTGAGCCGCTACCCGGTCAAGCGTTCGGCGCTGTTGCCGCTGTTGTACCTGGCGCAGCGCGAAGAGGGGTATGTCACGGAAGCCGCGATGCAGGAAATCGCCGGGATCTTGAAGCTGACCCCGCCGCAGGTGTATGAGACGGCCACGTTTTATACGATGCTGAACCTCAAGCCGGTGGGAACGTTCCACCTGCAAGTCTGCAAGTCATTGATGTGCGCCCTCGTGGGATCGGACACCGTCATCGGTTGGATCGGCGCGAAGCTCGGCATCAAGCCTGGAGAAACGACGCCGGACAAGCTCTTTACACTCAGCATCGTGGAATGTCTCGCTGCCTGCGGAACCGGCCCGATGATGCAAGTGAATGACGACTACTATGAGCGCCTGACGGACGAAAAACTGGATCGCATTCTCGCGGACCTGCGACAGACCGGCACATCGTCGCTGAAGACCGGTCCGTTCATGTGGCCGGAACCGGCCAATACCGTGAATCGTGAGGCGTAAACCGTGAGACGACTGAACAGTATAACGGACCTCAACCTTTCACCTTTCACCTTTTTCGTTTCACGCTGACGCTATGCCCAAGTACGAACCCATTCTATTGAAAAACATGCTCCAGCCCGGCTATGCCGGTTCGTTGGCCGACTATGAACGCGCGGGCGGGTACCAGGCCGTGCGGAAAGTGCTCGGACAGCTCAGCCCGGCGGAAGTCACCGGGATCGTCATGAAATCGGGATTGCGCGGGCGAGGCGGCGCCGGGTTTCCGACCGGCGTGAAGTGGGGGTTTTTGCCGAAGGACTACCAGGGCCCTCGCTACCTCTGCTGCAATGCCGACGAGAGCGAGCCGGGCACGTTCAAAGATCGCCAGCTCATCGAACGCGACCCGCATCAATTGTTGGAAGGAATGCTGATCGCGTGCTACGCGATCGGAGCGGCCAGTTCCTACATTTATATCCGCGGGGAATTCGTCCTCGGCGCCAAGATTCTGGAAGCGGCCATCAAGGAAGCACGCGCCGCCGGTTATGTCGGAAAGCACATCTTCGGCTCAAACATCTCGATCGATATCTGGGTCCATCGCGGAGCGGGTGCCTATATCTGCGGGGAAGAAACGGCTCTGCTGGAATCGCTCGAAGGGAAACGCGGACTCCCCCGGGTCAAGCCGCCGTTCCCGGCCACGCACGGCCTGTACAACAAACCGACCGTGGTGAACAACGTCGAAACTCTCGCGAACCTGCCGCACATCGTCAATCGCGGCGCCGAATGGTTCGCCTCGATCGGCTCGCCGCCCAAGAGCACGGGCACCCGGGTCTTCTGCGTCAGCGGACACGTGAAACAACCGGGCAATTACGAGGTGCCGATGGGCATCACGTTCCGCGAGTTGATCTACGAACACGCCGGTGGCATGCGGGGAGACAAGCCGCTCAAGGCATTCATTCCCGGAGGGGCCTCCGCGCCGTTCCTCACGCCCGAGCACCTGGATGTGAAACTGGATTTTGAATCCGTGGCCTTGGCGGGCTCCATGCTGGGCTCCGGCGGCGTGACCGTCATGGAAGAGGGCACCGACATGGTCTGGGCCGCGTTGCGCCTGATGGAATTTTTCTATCATGAGTCCTGCGGTAAGTGCAGTCCCTGCCGGGAAGGCAGCTCCTGGCTTGTCCAGATCATGCGCCGGATCGTCAACAAACGCGGCCGCATGGAAGACCTTGAAACGCTGACCGACCTGTGCAAGAACATCGCCGGTCGGACGGTCTGCGCCTTCGGCGACGCCGAGGTGTCCCCAATTTTGAGCACGCTCAAACATTGGCGCCAGGAATATGTCGACCTGATTCAGGCCGCTGAAACAGCCAACTTGATCCGGCCGGAACCAGTGGGAACGAAACATTGATGTATCTCGTGAAGCGTATCTTGCCATCGGAGCAGCACGGGCACTGCACATCACTCACAACACTTCACGCTTCACGAGCGGCGAGCGACGTATAGCATGCCTGATCAAAAGCCAGAAACAGTCCGCCTGACCATCGACGGCACCACGGTCGCGGTTCCCAAAGGTACCCTTGTGATCGAGGCCGCCCGGCGCGTCGGCGTCATGATCCCGCATTTCTGCTACCACCCCAAGCTGAAGCCGGACGCGAATTGCCGGATGTGTCTGGTGGAAGTCGAGAAAATGCCGAAGCTGCAGACCGCCTGCAGCACGCCCGTCGCGGAAGGCATGGCCGTCCGTACCGCCACCACCACCGTCGACGATGCCCACAAGTCCGTGCTGGAATTCATCCTGGCGAACCATCCGCTCGATTGCCCGGTCTGCGACCAAGGCGGAAAATGCGACCTCCAGGACTTCTCGCATCAGTACACCCCGACCACCAGCCGGTTTACTGAAACCAAGCGCATCTTCCAGAAAGAGTACTTCAGCCCGCTCATCGAAACGCAGATGAATCGTTGCGTCCAATGCTTGCGGTGCGTGCGGTATTGCGACGAGATCATGGACGTCAAGGCGCTGGCCCCGGTGGGGCGCGGCACCATGACGGAGATCAAGCACTTCGGTCCCCATGAACTGGACTGTGAATTCTGCGGCGGCTGCATTCAAATCTGCCCCGTCGGCGCCATCACCAGCCGGTTGTCGATGTATGAATACCGCCCCTGGATGCTCAAACGCGCCGACACGATTTGCACCTTTTGCGGCGACGGTTGCCGGATCACGGTGCAAACCAAGGACAACGAACTCATTGAGGTGAATTCCGCTCACGGGGCCGGTCGGAATAACGGCGACCTCTGTGCGCGCGGGTTTTTCGGCTTCCATGCCAGCAGCCATGCCGGCCGACTGACGCACCCGCTGATCCGCCGAGAGGGCGCGCTGGTCGAGACCACATGGGAAGAGGCGCTGGAATTTGTTGCCGCACAGGCGCTTCGGCTGAAGTTGGCGCACGGCCCGGACGCATTCGGCGGACTCATCGCCGCCCGCTGCACGAACGAAGACCTCTACGTCTTCCAGAAGTTCATGCGCCAGGTGATCGGCACCAATCGGATCGACAGCAGCGCACGCTACGGTCATCTGAACGGCGTCCACGCCTTGCGGCGCGTCCAAGGCACCCATCGCTGGGCCATCGCCTTTGAAGACATCGTCGCCGCGAACGCCCTGCTCCTGGTCGGCACCAATATCACCGAGACCAGCCCGATCACAGGACTGAAGGTCAAAGAAGCCGTCAAAAAACGGCAGGCGTCGCTCGTGACCATAGAAACACTGTGCCCGGCCGTGGACACGCTGAGCAATATCAGCAATCTGGCCACCCAGCATTTCACGACCCATCCCGAGCAATTCGGCAACACCGTCCTCGGGCTGCTCAAGGCCGTCGTGGACGGCAATCTGGTGGACGCCGCCCTGGCCCAACAGTCGCCGGCCTTTGTTCAACGTGTCACCACAGCCCTGAACGGCACCTCCTGGGACGTCTTGGAAGCCGCCACCGGTCAGACTCGCGCCAGGTGGGCGGAGACCGCCCAGCTATTAGCAACGGCCAAGCGCCTGGTCGTGCTGGTCGGCAACGGGGTCTTGCGTCAGCCGGGCGCGGAGGCGACGACCACCAATCTCCTCGACCTCTTGATCCTCCTCGGCAAACTTGATCAGCCCGGCTGCGGGCTCGGGCCGCTGGCAGAAGAAAATAACGATCAGGGCGCGGTGGAAATGGGCGCGGTCGCGGAATTCATCCCCGGCCCGGTGCCGCTCGACGATCAACCGGCCCGTGACCGCATCACCGCTGTCTGGCATGAAGAATTGCCACGGACCCCGGGGGCCTCGCTCACGGAGATGCTTGCGGCAGCCGACAAGGGGTCGCTGAAAGCCTTGTTCGTCATCGGCGAAAACCCCGTCGGCACCTTGCCGGCTGCAGCCCAGGCCAAAGAGGCGCTGGCCAAACTGGAGTTCTTGGTCTGTCAGGAGCTCTTTCTCACTGAAACGGCGGCGATGGCCCATGTGGTCCTCCCCGCTGGCTCCTACATGGAAAAGGACGGCACGTTTACCAATTCAGAAGGGCATGTTCAGGCGGTTCGACAAGCGATCGCTCCGATCGGTGACAGCCGTCCGGATTGGGAGATGTTGTCCGCCATATCGGTTTTGATGGGAGTCCCGCTCGAATATGGTGACGCACGGGAAATTCTCAAAGAAATCCGGAGCGTCATCCCCGGCTACGGCCTGCTGGGACCGACACCGACGCCCCCGAAAGTCGACCACAGCACCCTAACCCGTTACCTGGACGAAGGCTCCGCCGTCGACCTCGCGGCACGCTACGCCGTTCGCCAAGTCACGAAGCCGACCGACGCCCCCTTCACACTGGTCTTTACGCAAACGCTGTTCCACTCAGGGAAGTGGTCGACTCGCTCGAAGGGGCTCCTGCAGTTGCAACAGGACGGGGTGCTGTCGATCAATCCGTCGGATGCCGCTCAATTGGGGCTGACGGACGGCGCGACGGTGAAGCTATCCAATACCCGCGGAGCGATCACGACCACGGTCAAGCTCCGGGAGCGGGTGCCGGCCGGTGTGTTGTGGTTCCCCGAGCATTTCGACGGCGAGGCGAAACACCTCGCGGAATGGACGATTGATCCCCGGACTCAAATCCCCTATTTTAAGCTCGCGCACGTATCGCTGGCGAAGGTCTCGTAGGACGGGACGAGGAGTATTGTTGTCATGGAAATCGGATTGCGACTGGCGGTGTCCTTAGCTCAAATCGCCGCGGTAATGGGAGTGGTGATGCTGACCGTCATGGTGCTCACCCTTGCTGAGCGAAAAGTGCTCGGCTGGATGCAGGATCGCATGGGCCCGATGGAAGTCGGTCCCTATGGCGTGCTGCAACCCATCGCCGACGGGCTGAAACTCTTTTTTAAGGAAGACATCATCCCGGCCGGGGCCAATCGGTTCCTCTTTACGCTGGCGCCGATTCTGGCGTTGGTGCCGGCCATGATCGGCTTTGCGGTGATTCCCTTCGGGCCGAGCATGACCATCGAATTGTTCGGCATGCAGGTCAAGCCGTTCGTGATCAGCGACATCAATATCGGCATTCTGTATATCCTGGCCTTCGCCTCGATCGGTGCCTACGGCATCATCCTCGGCGGCTGGTCGTCCAACAGCAAATACTCGCTGCTCGGCGGTCTCCGTTCCGCCGCGCAGGTCATCAGCTACGAATTGAACGTCGGGCTCGCGATCGTCGGTGTCATTCTGCTGTCCGGCTCCCTCAGCCTGGTGAAGATCACTGAAGCCCAGGCCGGCGGATTCTGGAACTGGTTCGTCATTGCCATGCCCTTCCCACAGATTTTCGCGTTCGTGGTCTATGTCATTTCGTCGGTCGCTGAAACGAACCGCGTGCCCTTCGACCTTCCGGAAGCGGAAAGCGAATTGGTGGCGGGATTCTTCACGGAATACAGCGGCATGCGGTTCGCCTTTTTCTTCATCGCGGAATACGCGAACATGATCCTGGTCTCCTGTGTCGCCGCAGCCCTCTTCCTGGGCGGGTGGAACGCCCCCTACCCGGGCACCATCCTGGGACACCTCGGACTGGATGCCCTGGCCTGGATTGAAAACGTCGTCTGGTTTGCCGCAAAGGTCTACTTCTTCCTGTTCCTGTTTTTCTGGCTACGGGCGACGCTGCCACGCCTGCGGTACGACCAACTGATGCGATTCGGGTGGAAAGTGATGCTGCCCATCGCCCTCGGCAACATCGTGTTAACGGCGATCGCCGCCTACTTCTTCCCGCGGTAAGGGAGTGCCATGAACGCCGCCGTCACAACAGACACCAAACGGAAACCGTTCAGCGAGTGGCTGAAGACGTTGACGTTTTATGAACTGCTGGTGGGAATGAAGGCCACGCTCACACACTTGCTCAACTACAAACCGATCACACTGCAGTATCCGCACGAGAAGCGCCTGCTCCCGGACAACTACCGCGGCATGCTCTCGCTGCTGCGGTACGACGACGGGACGGAAAAATGCGTGGGGTGCGACCTCTGTGAAGCAGCCTGCCCTTCGCGGGTGATCCGGGTCGTCAGCGGCGAAGTCCCCGGAGAACCGACCAAGCGGTATTCCAAAGAATATTACATGGATATGACGCGCTGCCTGTTCTGCGGTCTCTGCGTCGACGCCTGTCCCGTGGATGCCCTGGCCATGACCCGCGAATTCGAATGGGCCGTGTACGACAAGCGCCAACTCCATCTCAATAAGCAACAGCTGCTCGCCATCGGCGACCGCGCGTTTCCCGTCCGGGAAAAGCGCCTTGAGCTGCAGCATCCGAACGTGGCGTTTTTCAACGTCGCGTTCAAGCATCTCCCGCAAAAGGAGAACTAGGCCGCCCGCCTCGTCCTCCGTGCTGGCCCCCCACACAGAGACGATCCAGGCGGAACGGGCTGCCACCGGGCCGATAACCGGGGCAACAGGGGGCAGGGCCATTGATCTGATTCGGACTCGATAGCGGACGCATGGACCACATTTTCTTCTTCTATTTTGCTGCAGTGATTGCCGGCACCTCCGTGCTGGTCGTCGCCTTGCGAAACCCTGTCTACAGCGCGCTGGCGCTGCTGATCATGTTTTTTCACGTGGCGGGGCTCTATGTCACGCTGCACGCGGAATTCCTGGCGGCTGTCCAGATCGTCGTCTATGCCGGTGCCATTCTGGTGTTGTATCTCTTCGTCGTCATGCTGTTGAGCATCCGGTCCGAGGAGCGTTACCACAACCAACTTCCGGTGGCAGGACTCCTGGGCGTGACGCTCTGCACGGAAGTGCTGCTGCTGCTCATTCAATCCCGAACGGCCCCTGCCGTTCCGAGAGGATCCGCAGAAGCCGCCGCAGAAACCGGCAACACGGAAATGATCGGCGAGGCCTTGTACTCAACCTATTTGTTTCCCTTCGAGGTCGCCTCATTGATCCTACTGGTCGCGATGATCGGCGCGATCATTCTGGCCAAGAAGGACATCATTGAGACGACAGAGTGATCGATTGGCAGGCGAGAGGGACCCTGCGGTGTATCGAAACGACATCACCAGGCATCACCCGTCACCCATAACCGGCAGGCGCGCATGACAGTTCCCTTATCCTATTATTTGGTCCTGAGCGGGTTTGTGTTTCTCACCGGCGTGGTGGGAGTGCTGATCCGGCGCAACATCATTGTGATTCTCCTGTCGGTCGAACTGATGCTGAATGCCACGAACATCAACTTTGTGGCCTTTTCCGAATATTTCCATCAGGTGGCCGGCCAAGTCTTCGTGTTTTTTGCGTTGACCGTGGCGGCGGCGGAAGTGGCAGTGGGACTGGCCATTATTATCGCCCTGCACCGAACCAACTCGTCGATCTATATCGATGAGCTCAATCTGTTGAAACGGTAACTGTTGGCACCATGCTGTACGCGTTGATTCCGTTCCTTCCCCTGTTCTCGTTTCTGATCGTCGGTCTCGGCGAACAGTGGATCAAAGACCGTGCGCACCTCGTGGCGGTTCCGGCTATGGTGGGGTCGTTCCTGCTGTCGTTGCTGGCCCTCCATGACGTCGCCACCGGCCAATCGATCAATGTCACCCTTTATACCTGGCTGACCTCGGGGAACCTGGACATTCACATCGGGATCTCCATCGACCGCCTCACGGCCGTCATGCTGATCCTGGTCACGACTGTCAGCACGCTGGTGCACATCTACACCATCGGCTATATGCACGGCGAACCGGGCTACGCCCGCTTTTTCGCCTACATCGCCCTGTTCACCTTCTCCATGCTGATGCTGGTGATGGCGGACAATCTGTTGCAGTTGTTCGTGTTCTGGGAAGCGGTCGGCCTCTCCTCCTACCTGCTCATCGGGCATTGGTATGAACGACCGAGCGCCTGTGCCGCCGCCACCAAAGCCTTCCTGGTCAACCGCGTCGGGGACTTCGGCTTTATCCTCGGGCTCTTCCTGGTCTGGTATTCTTTCGGCTCGCTCGATTACGTCACCGTCTTCGCCCACGCGCAAGAACTGGCCACCAAGACCACGAACCTGCTCGGCCCGTTCGGCGGCACCTGGGAGGTGTCGGTCATGACCATGATCTGCCTCCTGCTCTTCACCGGAGCGGTCGGCAAATCCGCACAAGTCCCGCTGCACGTCTGGCTTCCGGATGCGATGGAAGGACCGACCCCGATTTCCGCCCTGATCCATGCCGCCACCATGGTGACGGCCGGAGTGTTCATGGTGGCGCGGCTCTCCCCGCTCTACGACTTGTCGCCCGCAGCGCTGACCGTGGTCGCCGTCATCGGCGGCATCACGATGATGCTCGGGGCCACCATCGCCCTGACCCAAACCGACATTAAACGCGTCGTGGCCTACTCGACCATGAGCCAACTCGGGTACATGGTGATGGCCTGCGGCTTGAGCGCGTACGGCGCGGGTATGTATCACCTGCTGACACACGGCGCGTTTAAGGCGCTGCTGTTCCTCGGTTGCGGGTCGGTCATCATCGCCCTGCACCATGAACAGGACATGCGCCACATGGGCGGCTTGAAAGACACACTCCCCGTCACCTACTGGACGTTTCTGGTAGGCTCACTGGCCTTGGCCGGCTTTCCACTCACGGCCGGATTTTTCAGCAAGGACGACCTGCTCGTCTCCGCCTGGTCGGCAGGCCCGCTCGGTCAGGTCTTGGCCATCTGCGGGTTGCTCACGGCCGGAGTCACCGCCTTCTACAGTTTCCGACTGGTCTTCGTCACCTTCTGGGGCAAGTCCCGTGTGGATGCGCACCATGCCGCTCATGTCCATGAGCCGTCGACGACCATGACGGTCCCGCTGATGGTGTTGGCCGTGCTGAGTATCGTCGCCGGGTACCTGGGCATTCCGGGCTTCCTGGAGCCGGTTTTCCACGGCGAGGGAGCGACCGGGCATCATGAAGGCGGCGCGGCCTTGGGCATCATGGCCGTGGCTACGCTGATGGGATTGAGCGGCATCGCCGCCGCCTACTATCTGTACGTGCTGAATCCGACGCTGCCTGACCGTCTCGCGCAGCAGTGGCGCGCCGCGTACGAGTTGTCGCTGCACAAGTGGTACATCGATGAGGCCTATGACCGGTCGTTTGTGCGCCCGACTCTGTCCGCCGCACAGGGGATGTGGAAGCACGTCGATGTCGCGATTATCGATGGGGCGGTCAATGGAGTGGCCCGGGCGATTGCCTGGGGAGGCTGGTTCATTCGCCTCACGCAGAGCGGACAAACGCAACATTATGCGCTGGGCATGACCCTGGGCGCCGTGGTGATCCTGACCGTGTATCTGCTGCTCTAATGCGGCAGGGGAAGACGCGCTCATCAAGCATGGTCCCGGCAGTACGTCCCGAGCGGTGTGAACCAGTGACTGTGACCCTTTTGTTTCGGAGCCTGGCTTCGTGAATCACACAACCTCATTTCCCTGGTTGACCCTGATCGTCTTTTTTCCGCTGCTCGGCGCCGTGCTCTGCTTCCTGGTCAAGGCGGAGTCCTCCCGGTGGGTGGCGCTGGGCGTCACCGTCTGTACCTTTCTCTTCTCGCTCCCCCTCTGGTGGTTGTTCGACTCATCGACCGCTCAGATGCAATTCGTGGAGCAGGCCTCCTGGATCAGTTCCCCGCCGGTGCGCTATAGCCTGGGCATGGACGGCATCAGCTTCCCGCTCGTGCTGATGACGACCTTCCTCATGCCCTTCTGCGTCACCGTGTCCTGGACCGCCATCGAGAAACGTGTGCCGCTCTTCATGTCGATGCTGCTGGTGATGGAAACGGCCATGTTGGGCGTGTTCGTCGCGCTGGACTTCGTGCTGTTCTACGTCTTCTGGGAAGCCATGCTGATCCCGATGTATCTGCTGATCGGCGTCTGGGGCGGTCCCAACCGGCTGTATGCCGCTATTAAGTTCTTTCTGTATACCTTGGCCGGCAGTGTCCTGCTGCTGGTCGCCATCCTCGCCCTGTACTTCCAGGGCGGCCAGACCTTCGACATTCTGGAACTGAGCCGCGGAACCTATGGCGCCACCCTCCAAATGTGGCTCTTCCTAGCCTTCTTCGCGGCCTTCGCCGTCAAAGTGCCGATGTTCCCGTTTCACACCTGGTTGCCCGACGCCCACGTTGAGGCCCCGACCGCAGGCAGCGTCATCCTCGCGAGCGTCCTGCTGAAGATGGGCACCTACGGATTCCTGCGCTTTACATTGCCCATGCTACCGGACGCCACCGTGGCCTTTACCAAACCGATGATCGCGCTCTCAATCGTGGCCATCATCTATGGCGCCTACATGGCCCTGGCACAGGCGGACATCAAGAAACTGATCGCCTACTCCAGCGTCAGCCACATGGGCTTCGTCACGTTGGGGATCTTCGTCCTGAATATCCAGGGGATTGAAGGCGCGGTGATGCAGATGGTCAATCACGGCATCACGACCGGCGGCCTCTTCCTCTGCGTGGGCATCATCTATGAACGGACTCACAGTCGCCAGATTGCCGACAACACCGGATTAGCCGGCCCCATGCCGCGATACGCGCTGTTTCTGATGATTTTTGCACTGTCCTCGTTGGGGCTGCCGGGCACCAACAGTTTCGTGGGGGAATTCCTGGTGCTGGCCGGCACCTTCGTCTGGAGCCAGTTCGCCACCGCTTTAGCCGCACTGGGGGTCATTCTGGCCGCCGCGTACATCCTCTGGCTCATGCAGCGCGTGGTGTTCGGGACCCCGGCCGCCGCCCATCGCGCCCATCTCCTCGACCTTAACGCCAGGGAGACGGCGACGCTGGTGCCGCTGATCGTGCTGGTGTTCGTCCTGGGGATCTTCCCGAACCCGCTCTTGAGCCGCATGCACGCCAGCGTGACGCAGCTGCTGAACGGGCAGAAGGCTCCGGCCTACGCGACGGTGTCGCCACCGACCCCGCTGGTGCCCCCGGCACATGCGACAATGGCAGCCGTCCAGCCCACTTCATCTTCTGAACAGGCAGCAACACGATGAGCATTTCGCTTCAAGACCTCTTGGCGATCCTCCCCGAACTCATTGTCATCGGTGCCGCCTGTCTCGTGCTGGCCCTGGACCCCATTCTGGAGACAGCCAAAAAGGATGTGCTGGCCTGGCTGACCCTGGGCGCACTGGCCATGTGCATCGGCGTGACCTCTTCCCAGATGACCGGCCGCACCTATGCCTTCAGTAACATGGTCATCATTGATGCCTATGCGGCATTCTGGAAACTGCTTCTGTATATCGTGACCGGTCTCACCGTCCTACTCTCCCTCGCCTATTTGAAAGCCGAACGATTGAGTATCGGCGAGTACTACGGCTTCATCCTGCTGGCGCTGGCGGGCATGATGGTCATGGTCTCCGGAGCCGACTTGCTCACGATTTATCTGGGGACGGAGTTGATGTCGCTCTCGCTCTATGTCATGGCCGGCCTCAAACGGACGGAAGCCCGTTCACTTGAAGCGTCCGCCAAGTACTTTGTGCTGGGCGCCTTTTCTTCCGGCATCTTGTTGTACGGCATTTCCCTGCTGTACGGCCTGGCCGGTAGCACGCGATTGTCGGCAATTGCCGAAGCCATTACGATGCAGGGCACGAGCAATCCGATCCTCTCCCTGGCCCTGGTCCTGCTGGCCGTCGGATTCGGATTCAAATTGGCCGTCGTCCCCTTCCACATGTGGACGCCGGATGTGTACCAGGGTGCGCCGACCTCCGTCACCGCGTTTATGGCCGTGGCGTCAAAGGCCGCCAGCTTCGGTGCCTTCCTCAGGGTATTCGTGGAGGGCTTGGGAGCAGCCAGCGCCGACTGGTCGGTCCTGTTCACCATCATCTGCCTGGCGACCCTCGCCTTGGGCAATCTCGTAGCGATCGTCCAAACCAGTATTAAACGCATGCTCGCCTATTCCAGTATTGCCCATGCCGGGTACGCGCTCATCGGAGTGGTGGTCGCAGGGGGACATCGCGGGAACGGGGCCGGAGGCGGATTCGCCAGCGTGTTGCTGTATATCGCCATCTATTCGTTCATGACGCTGGGCGCCTTTGCGCTGATCGGCATGCTACGGAAGGAAGGGCAGGAGAGCGAAAACATCGAAGACTACGCGGGCCTTGCCAAACGGGAGCCGCTGGCGGCGTTTTTCATGCTGGTGTTTCTCGTGTCGCTGGCGGGCATTCCCCCGACCGCAGGCTTCATCGGGAAGTTTTATATTTTCATGGCTGCCGTGAACGGCGGCATGACCTGGCTGGCGGTCGTGGCCGTCATCTTTGCGGCGATTTCAGCCTTCTACTACCTGCGGATCGTGATGGTCATGTATATGCGCGAGCCTGAGGGAACCGTCGCCTCCCAATCCCGGCTGGAGACCTCTCCGGCGTTGTCGTTCGTCCTGGCCTGCGCCCTCGCGGGCGTGGTCTTGCTCGGTCTGTTCCCGAATGGCCTCTGGTCGCTGGCTACCCATGCGGCGCCGCTACTCAAGTAGCGTTTCGCGCTGGGCCTACCATTTCATCGTCATCCACCGCCCCACGGGTCGCCGGCGGATCGACCTGGCCGCATCAGGTCCTGCAACGATCGCGGGGGGCATTGCTCCGTACCGCTCCGAATCGCGCAAGCCCGCATGACTGAACTTACCTTTGTCTCCAACGTGTTCGATACGTTTCGACGGCGAGGCTGCCCTAGCCTGGCGGCCTCGTTGGCGTTCTACTCGATTCTGTCCCTTTTCCCGATGGTATTCCTACTGCTGTACGGCATCAGTTTCATCGTGAGCCAGGATGTGATCGGCTACCAGTTCTTGCTCGGATTCCTGAAGGGCTTTCTCCCCAGCGTGGGGGAACGGCTGGCCAAGGATATTCGACGGGTGGCCGAACAGGAGGAAGTGCGCTGGGCCGTCTTTCTGGCATTCGGCTGGTTCAGCGCCCTGGTGTTCTACGAACTGGACTATGCGATGAACACGGTCTTCGGGACCGCCGCCAAACGGCACCCGCTGATCTCTACACTCGTCGCCGTCGCGCTGGTCTGGATGTTGGGGATTCTCACGCTCATTTCCTTCGTGGCCACCCAGGCGATCGAACTGCTGACGGCCTACGCGCCCCGCTTCCTCGGCATGAACCTGGTGGCGATCGCGGCCCATGACTTTCTCCTCACCTATTCGCTGCCGTTCCTGCTGGCCTTCGCGTCGGTGACCTGTCTCTACCGGTTCCTTCCACACCAGCGCCCGACCTGGCGCGAAGCGACGATCGGCGGCGCGGTCTTCAGCCTCCTGTGGGTCTCCGCCAAGGCACTCTTCGTCACCTATCTGGAGGATGCCGCTGTCTACACACAACTGTACGGTTCGCTGCTTGAGGTCGTGCTGCTGTTGCTGTGGGTCTACTATTCTTCAGCCCTGGTTCTGCTCGGGGCCGTGGTCACCCACGAGTGCCAATGCCGACGTCCGCGCAGACCGGACGAGACAACCACACTCCCCGGCTAGGCAGCACGCACCGGAAGACTCTTAGCAGGATGCGGAAAACGTCCGCCGGCGGCGTGCTCGCATCCCTCAGCGGCTCACCGTCCGGCGGGAGTACGGATTCGCCACGTCGCTCGCTGCGGCCTTGCTGGACGGCCTGTGTGCGCATCCTGCGGGGTATCCTGCTGCCGATACGGCACATGAGTTGATCCTTGCGTCTCGGGCAACACACGAGTGGTTCCGCAGCCTGTTGGAGGCCGGAGTGCGGCAGAACAACTCGTCGGGGGAGAACCGGCGAAGCGCAGGGAGCGGATCGGTTACAAAGAAGACGGCGTGCCTGAAGAATGGCGCTGTTCGATGAAGTGTCCGATAGCCGCCCTGGTGACCAAGCCCAGCAACTGTCCGTCTTGCACGACCACCAGACGTTCCGCCCCCAGCGCCAGCATTCGCTCCAACGCCTGCATGGCCGACACGTCCGGCGTCACGACCATGTCGTCGTCGGACGTCTGCATGATATCGGCGACGCGGCGGAACGCCCATAACGAATTCCTCACGGCCTGCACGTCACGCACGCCGACCACCCCCACCAACCGTCCGTCCTGGACCACCGGGAATCCTCCGTACCCGTACGGAAGGAAATACTGATTCACCGCTTCTTCCACTGTGATGTCCGGAGACAGGGCGACTACATTGGCGACCATCAACTCGCGCACAGGAACCGACGCGAGCGACGAACGGATGGCGGCCTGTTTGCGGCTCCCTCGCGCGGCCGAAAAGAGAAAGGCGCCCAACAACACAATCCATCCCCCACTGCTGGCCAGGGAAGCGGACGTGGTACCGGACAGGCCACCGACGAGCAACAGCGCGCCGAAGAGCCCAAAACTCACCCCGAACAGCAAGCCCACCAATGCCGCTTGGCTCGTCGCACGATAGTAATCTTTGCTCCAGGCCCACAAACCGGCTCGTAAGGCACGCCCACCGTCCAGCGGGAAACCCGGCAACAGATTAAACAGGCCTAACTGCGTATTGACCATGCCTAACAGCGTGCCCAGCGCTGCAAGCCCATGCATGGAGACTCCAGCCGGAATCACCTCCAAGAGCGTCACCAAGCCGAGACAGAGCCCCGCCAAGAGGAAGCTGACCGCCGGGCCGGCGATGGCGATGAGGAATTCGGCCAGGGGATGCGGCGGCTCTTTCCGCATCTGCGCAACTCCGCCGAAGATGAACAGCGTAATCTGACTGATCGGAATGCGATATCGTAGCGCCACCAAAGAATGGCCAAGCTCATGCAACAGAACTGAAGCAAACAACAACAACGCCGCTACGCCACCCATGCCCCAATATCGCGGCTCCGACAGACCGGGCAATACGTCAGGCAGATAGCCGGTCGCCAACGACCAGGTCACGAAGAAAAACACAAACAGCCACGAGGCATGCACGTGGATGGGAATGCCGAAGACATGCCCGATTTTCCAATCCGGTCCTTGCATGTCATCACCGTAGCAGCCACCCGAAGGAAGCGTCAACTATCGCGCGGGCCTGCCATCGGGTATACTGCGGCCCATGCGAACGCACGCGTGGGTAGTCGGATGGTCGACGATGTTCGGGCTCGCCTGTGCCCTGTCTCCCGGCGAGGCACAGGCCCAAGTCATCAAAGCCGGCCCGACCTCCTGCCCCGCCGTGGCGCTGACCTATGATCTCTGCCCGGTGCGGACGGCCTCCGGCTTTGATCGTGAACTGATCGACTTCCTCATCGAACACAAGGTGCCGGCCACGTTTTTCATGTCCGGTCGCTGGATGGCCAAACACGATGCCGAGGTGAAACAACTCCTGGCCGTTCCCTTTTTTGAAATCGGCACGCACGGCGAGGTCCATGCGCACCTGCCGATGCATGAGCTGGAGGAACAGCAGCAGGAAATCATGGGTCCCGTGCGCCTGCTGAAAACACAATACGGGCGGCCGGCGATCCTTTTTCGACCGCCCTATGGGGAGTACAACGACGTGACCGTAGAGGCCGTGAAGGCGCTCGGCTTACGATTCATCTTGTGGAACATCGAGTCCGGCGACCCTGATCCCACCCTGAGTGCCGACGCCATCCTCTCGCGCGTGCGAACACGACTGAAGCCCGGCAGCGTGATCGTGCTGCATGCCAACGGGAAGGGCAAACACACCCGGGAAGTGACGGAAGCCCTGGCCGGACGGGTGCTGAACGAGAAGGGCCTGCGGGCCATGACCGTCTCGGATCTCTTGCGATGCAATCAAACGACGACCGACCCGACACGGTGATTCGCGAGATGCGGCCGGACGATCGCGATGCGGTGATCGGCATCCTCGCTCGATCCGATCCCTGGAAACGGCTTGGGTTTACCGCCGGAGACTGGGAACGCATCTTTTCCCCGATCCCCGTGGGCCGGGACACGTTCGTCCTGGAAATGGAGGGAGCCGTACTCGGCATCGCCATCCTGCGCAGGAAATTTCTGTTCGGCGACTATCTGGAACTACTGGGCATCTCGCCAGACGCCACCGGCCGCGGCCTGGGCAGACGCCTCTTGTCCCATGTCGAATCGCAAACCTTCGCGCGAGCGCACAATCTGTTCGCCTGCGTGTCGGATTTCAATGACACGGCCCGCGCCTTTTATCGTAGGCAAGGCTACAAGGAAATCGGACCCATGCCGAATTTCCTGATTCCCGGATACGCCGAAATTCTCCTGCGGAAAACGAGCGGCCCGGCCAGGAAAACATAGCCTGATCGCCCCCAGGTATGCCCATTCAGAGACGCACCTGATTAAGCGAGATGAGCGCGACTGAACACACCGCTGGAGGCCCTGTTCAGCAGTCGCCAAAGGAGACAGGACCATGAAGGTCACCAAACTCCTCCATACCCGCATGCGGGTCAGCGACATGGATCAGACCATCCGCTTTTACCAGGAGGTCCTCGGACTGGAGGTCCTGGAACGGAAAGTCTCTCCTCGCGGCTCCCACCTGGCCTTCCTCAAGGTGCCCAACAGCGAGGAACTCATCGAACTCTGCAGTTTCCCCGCGAGCGGACCGGTCAAGGTTCAGGAAGATCTCGTCCACCTGGCCTTTGAAGTCGAGAATCTGGACGACACGATCCGGAGTCTGCAATCGAAGCAGGTGGCGATCACCGACGGTCCCACGCAGACGTCCTCCGGCAGCCGCTTCATCTTCATCGATGCGCCCGATGGGTACGAAGTCGAACTCATTGAACGACCGCCGGGCACGGCGCTGGTATAAGTCGTGTCGTTCGTCGCCCGTGAAGCGTCGCTCGTCCCTGGCCAACGAACGCTCTGCGCCCCCTTACCGGTCTTTCTGCGCCCACTGTCTACGCGTGCCGACCCATTGACGAATTCGAATCCGCCCACGTATTGTTCGTTCGCTTCACGTTTCACGAGCGACGAACGACGAACAAGGAGAGCGCAGATGAAGAACGGGTTTTTTCGCGGACACGGACTCGGCAACGACTATGTGGTGATGGATCCCAAGGAGCTGAGCTTCACACTCACGCCCGGGAAAATCCGCGGCATCTGCGATCGCCATTGGGGTCTGGGCAGCGATGGCATTCTGGCCCTGGTTCCTTCCAAGAAGGCCGACTTCGGTCTACGCATTTACAACCCGGACGGCAGCGAGGCCGAAAAGTCCGGCAACGGGCTGCGCATCTTCGCCCGCTACCTGCACGCCACCGGCAAGACGAAAAAGCGTGCATTCACTGTCGAGACCAAAGGCGGCCTCGTCTCGATCACGTTGCATGTGGACCGCCATGGGGATGCCGCCGCCGCCACCGTCGAGATGGGCCGGGCCACCTTCCGTCCAGCCGCGCTGCCCTGCACCCTGACCATGGACGAATTAATCCAAGCCCCTATTGAGGCCGCGGGCCGATCGCTGCGCTTCACCGGTGTCAGTGTCGGCAATCCTCACTGTGTGCTCTTCAAAGAGGCCGGGAAAGCCTGGACCCGCGAGGACCTGCTGACCTTGGGACCCGCGCTGGAACACCACCCGTTGTTCCCGAAACGAACCAACGTGCAACTGGCCGTACCAACAGGCCCCAAGGAAATTTTCATCCTGATCTGGGAACGTGGCGCCGGCGAAACCCAGGCGTCCGGGTCCTCCTCATGCGCCGCCGCCAGTGCGGCCGTCAAACTCGGACTGGTCAAGGGTCCGGTCACGGTCAAGATGCCTGGCGGAACGCTCAACATCCAGGTCGCCGGCGATTTCAGCCTGACCATGAAGGGGCCGGTGGCGGAAGTCGCCCGGGGGGCTCTCAGTCCGTCGTTTGTGCGAGGACTTCGCTGAAGCAGGATGCTGAAAAATTCCGCCAGCTTCGTTCTCGCATTGCTCAGAGCCTCAACGTACCGCAAGGGTACGACTCGGCTCTTCGCTTGCTGCGGCCTTGCTGGACGGTGTTTTTGAGCATCCTGTGAGGGTTTGTGATCCTGCCTTTCACGTCCGCCGGTACGGCATTTCAATGCTCCCGCTTTCTGGAGCCACACGTCGAGTTCCTGGTAGGCTGGCGGAAGACGGTTGATGCATGACAACGGATCTTCTCCAATCCAAGCTCGACCATCTCCCCGACCAACCGGGTTGTTATCTCTTTCGAAACGCGAAGAACGAGATCTTGTATGTCGGCAAAGCCGCCGTGCTGGCCGACCGAGTCCGCTCCTATTTTCAGAAGGGCAGCGACCAGACCCCCAAGACCAGCCTGCTCGTCAGCGAAATCGCCGACCTCGAAACCATTGTCACCCGTTCCGAATTGGAAGCGCTGATCCTTGAAAGCAATCTGATCAAGCGCCACCGCCCACGCTTCAATATCGTCCTGCGCGACGATAAGCAGTACCCCTACCTGCGATTACCGATCAAGGACGCCTTCCCTCGCCTCTCCATCGTCCGGCGCGTACAAAAGGATGGCGCCCTCTACTATGGCCCCTACACGCCGGCCGGCGCGCTTCGTGAAACCCTGAAAGTCATCCGCAAGGCCTTTCCACTCGCCACCTGTGACATCGAGATCGACGGCACGGCCGATCGAGCTTGTCTCGAGTTTGAAATCAAACGGTGCATGGCCCCCTGCACCGGCAATCAGTCGAGGGACGACTATCACCTGATCGTCAAACAAGTGCGCCAGTTTCTGGAAGGCCGAGACCGCGAACTGTTGGACGGGCTGCGGCAGACCATGGAATCTGCGGCAGACCGGGAAGAGTTCGAAGAGGCGGCCCGCATACGGGATCGCCTCTTCAGCGTCGAGCGCACGCTGGAGAAGCAACGTATTACCCAGGTCAGCACGACCGACCAGGATGTCGTCGGCCTGGCTCGCCAAGGCACGGCAGCAGACCTGCAATTGCTCTTCGTGCGCGGCGGCCTCTTGATCGGGCGAAAAGATTTCTTCTGGCCGCAATCCGCCGATTCGAGCGATGAGGAACTCGTACGCTCCGCCATCGAGCAGTTCTACAACAAGGAAGGGCAACCGCCGAAGGAACTGCTTGTCCCGACCGACCTGTCCGATACGCTTCTCATCGAACAATGGTTGAGCGACAAGCGTGGCGATGCCGTTCGTCTCCTCGCCCCCGAACGCGGCACCAAGCACCAGTTGGTGTTGCTCGCTGAGGAAAATGCCGCGGCCGCCATCACCGACCATCTCCGCAACGAGGCCCTGGACCGTCAGGCCACGGCAGAACTGAAACGCCTGCTTCGTCTGGACACCGCACCCCACCGCATCGAAGGCTTCGACATTTCCAATATCATGGGGAATCAGTCCGTCGCGTCACTCGTGGTCTGGGAAGACGGGCAGGCCAAGAAGGCCGACTACCGGAAGTTTCGCATTCAGACGGTGGAGGGGGCCAACGATTTTGCCAGCATGCAGGAGGCCGTGATGCGGCGATACGGGGCCACGGAGGATCTCGCCCGGCCGGATCTCATCCTGATCGACGGCGGACTCGGCCAGTTGAGCGCCGCGATCGAAGGATTGAAACAGGTGGGGCAAGAGCAGATTCCGATCATCGGCCTCGCCAAGGCGCGCGGCGAGAAAGACGAGCGCATCTTTCTGCCGGGCCGCAAGAATCCGATCGTGCTCCGCCCGACCTCTCCCGCCACCCACCTTGTGCAACGGATCCGTGACGAAGCGCATCGGTTCGCGGTCACCTATCACCGAAATCTACGGGGCAAAGCGCTGCTCTCCTCCGAACTCGACCAGATCGCCGGCATCGGCAAGATCCGCAGGAGGCGGCTCTTGAAACAATTCGGCAGCCTCCCACAGATCGCCGCCGCGACCGACGAGCAACTCAAAACCGCCGGGCTCGATCCGGCCACCATCGCCGCACTACGTACCGCCCTCACCTCCGCCTAACACTCACACGTGCCGGCTCCCCTGTATGCGCTTCGATACACCCGTATCTGAATGGGTACGCTGATGCGGCGTGACCACGTGTGTGCCGATCTGAGGCACGCTGATTTTTCCTCTTGCACGACAGAGAGTTCATCGCTAGGCTGTGGCCTCATCACTTCCTACGTATCAGGTACGTAGATTGCCTCTCCAGACGATAGTTCCGATTGTTTACGCTCAACAGGAGGCATCCCGATGAGGATGTTGCCCATCGCCGGCCTACTGACGTTCGTGTTGCTGGCCGCCTGCGCGACCCCGCCGGAAGTCAAGCAGGCACTCGCGGCCAAAGACCAGGCCTACGCCGAGAACGAACGGCTCATGCAGCAGTATCGTGAACTGGTGAGTCACATCACCGCACGACACCTGCAGTGGTATCGATTTGTCCAGACACGCCTCAAACTGGATTTGGCCCTGCAATGGGCGACGACCAATCCTCGATTGGCAGATGTCCCGGAAGCCGTGATGGCCGAAGACGATGCGGCCCAGCTCGGGACCGACGTGCTACGGGTCATCAATCTGATCCGCCTGAAGTCTCTCCCCGAGCGCAAAGGGCAGAACGGCCAAGCCCTGTTTGTGGCCGGGGCCGGCGATATGAGCAACCTTATCCAGCAGCTGCCGGAGTTGATCGCCAGGATCGAGCAGCGCGTCGCTGCTGACGCCAAAGCGCCTCAGGCCGTGGATCTGACTGCGTTCGATCACTATCGAACCAATGTCGACGCGCTTCGCCGCATCAACGGCCTGATCAAGCAGTACCTGGACATCGACGTCACACTGAGCCAAGCCGAGACTCAGTCCCTCGGCGACGCGGTACGGACGGTGCGCCGATGACGCACATCGAGATTGCTCACCGGAAGGAGCCCTCCATGGTCGACCGAGGCGTGATGCGGCTAACCCTCGCTCTGTTGTTGCTTATGGCGACCGGCTGCCATTCGATTCACAGCAGTTCGGTGCGGGACCTTGTGCAGCTGGAAGGCACCAAGATCGACGCCGCGCAAACGAATATCGATCTCTTTCAGAAAGAAACCGAGACTCGCATTAAGAACCTCGAACAGGCCCGTGCGGAACTGCACGAAGCCTTCAAGTCCCTCCACGTGCAGGAAACGAAACACCGCTTCGCCCTGGCGGCCTTCCGGAACCTCACGAACAGAAAGGGAGACGCCGCCTATGCGGCCGCGTACCTCACCGGCCTTATTTACATGGAAGATGTGCGGGGGCTTGAGAAAGCGGTATGGGATCAATTCGAACAAGACTTCTGCGGTTTGCGCGACACGGCCAACGCCCTCAATGACTCGTGGAAACACACCGCCACACTCCATGCCCAAATACATCGCTTTGCCCGGAAATCGGCGCTGGCGTCCGTCGATCCGGAATTCGTCGCGGCCGTCCTCGACCAGGTGCCGAATCGATCGGAGCAGATCATGGATGTGGTGAACCATTCGCGCACGGTGAATGACGCCTTGGAAGAAGTGGTGGGGGCGAGACTCCTGCGCATCGGAGGCCTCGATCGCGCCCAACGGTACACCGCCGACCTGGTGGAATTGCTCGACCGACTCAAGAAGGATGACGGACAGTAACGGAGGACGCTATGAACCGCAGCTTCGAGGGAGTGGTCACCTTCCTCCGCGACAACGACAGTGTATTGAAACAGTTAATGGAGACGGCCGAGACCGCTACCCAGGAGATCGGGCAACTGGCTACCCGCGTCGACCACGCGCGAGATGAAGCCCAAGTGTTGATCGACCAACTCGGCACAGTGGAGTTCAGCGTCGGGCGGCAGGACGAAACGAAAGTCAAACAAACCGCGCTCTTGGATGCTGTCGCCGCCTTACGGAAGAAGTTCGAAACGTATAAGAACGACCCGCTGCGACGCGGCATTTACTCTGCGGAAATTTCCAACCTGTACCTGCAATTGGCCAACACGTTCAACAATGACACCGTTTCTCAACTCGTCCCCTTCGCCCAGGACGAGATCGATGGGTACAAAGACTTGATGCGAAAGGCTATCTTGGACGCCGAATCCCGACAGCGGCGCGCCGCCGTGCTCAAAGCCGGGGTTCAGATTTCACGTCTGGCACTCGGCCTAGCCGGCAAACTGGCGATGGCCTGACTCGAAGGGGAGCAACGCCCGTGATGTGGAAATCGGTCGGCCTCATCGTGATGCTCTTCTGTGTCGGCTGCAGCCTTGACGCATCGTCGCGCGGCCCGTTCGGACCCGAAGATCCGGAAACAGCCATTCCAAAACGCCCGCTCCCCGCGCAGGTCCCGGGAAGGCATGTTCTGGAGTTCACGGCTGATGAATCCCCCGAACATGTGAAACCCACAATGGCCGGAACCGTCACGGATGCCGCCGTGAGTCGATCGGCCAGCCTCATCAGGCCGTTGTCGACAGCCGAGATTGCCTCATTGAGGAAAGCCGCCGAAGCCGACCCCCGCGTCCGGACCCTGTTGGGCGCACGATGGGGGTTTATCGATGCGGATCCCACACCGCCCAAGAGCAAAGTGTCATTCGGGTGCTGCCAGGCAAGCGCACGATTCGCCAGACTCACGTACTTTAGCTATAGCCAGAACGTCGCGGTCGACGTACGCATGAAAGACGGCTCAGTACTCCAAGCGGCCCGAGCAGAAGGATATTTGCCGCCTGAGGGACCGCAGGACGTGGCGCGAGGAATTGAACTCGCGCGCGCCGACCCACGCCTCGCCGGTAGGGTACAGGACCTGCGTGGCCATGGGCTGTTGATGCAACCGGATCGCGGGTTCTTCAGAAACGATCCGGGTTATGGGCATCGCGTGATTTGGATTACCTTCTCGACCGGTGTGGGCGGAGACCCCAAGTACTGGGCACAGATCGATCTCACGGATGACCGCGTTCTGGACGCAGGCGAAGAGCCGCCTCGTTGACGAACTGCTTGCGCACAAACGAAACCGGGCGGCCAGGTGATGGGCGAGGACACGGGGACCGGAGCTATCGCCACTGCGTGTCCATCGCGCCGCCCGGCAAGGGGGAAAGGGATGAAAGGAGCACGGATGAAAGCAGTTCTGACCGGCACCCTGCTGCTGTGTAGCTTGCTGGTGTTGCCGCTTCCTGGTGCGGCCGACTCCTCCGCAGAGCATATGACCTGGGGCCGCTGGAGCTTCGACTATGAAGTCCGGGACAATACCGGCTTGTCCCTCCGAAACGTGACCTATGACGGTGAACTCGTCCTCGGCAAAGCCAGCATGCCGGTCCTGCGTGTCAAATACGTCAAAGAGCGCATCTGGTGGAATCCGTTCACCTGGTTTGGATCCCGTGCCGACAGCGGCCGCTGCGGCCCCTTCCAGGATCGACTGCGATGGCAGGACCTGGTTCCGATCGTCAATTGCGGCAACAACAAAGTGTGCGTCGAGAGCTCGACATTACAGGGCACACAATGGTTGGAATTGGGCATCTATGCCAGGATCGGTGAGTATCACATTTACCAATCCTGGCATCTCTCCCACGACGGCGAACTCCGGCCGGTCGTCCAAAGCCGTGGACTCTCCTGCAATACCGACCATATTCACCACCCCTACTGGCGTTTCGACTTCGATATCGACGGCAACGGGATGGACCAGGTCTTTGTGCATGACGACGGGGGGAGCGACCGGGGCTGGGGTCCCGGATGGACGAAGTATACGAACGAGCGCAATGATGTGAAGGTTGCCGCCACCCATCGGACCTGGTTCATCCGTGACCAACTGACCGGGCACGGCGTCTGGCTTCTCCCCGGGGACGGGTATGCTCCCCTCAAAGACGACGGCGAACGGGATGCATTCGCCGACCATGACGTGGCCATCCGGCGCGCCGATCCCGACGAAGATCTTCCTTGGGTGTTCGGAGCACGCGGGCAACTCGGCTATGACGAAGACAACCAGAGCGTGCAGGAGCAAGACGTGGTGGTGTGGTACGTCGCGCATCTCCCGCACATGGCCGCGCTCGGTCCCACCAAGTGGCTGACGCTGGGACCGACCTTGAAAATCCACCGCTGATCGGCAACCTCCCGGTCCTACCCCACCCTTCTCCCATCTCGCAGACGCGTGCTCTTCCCCGTTGCTGTTCATACCCTAGGCACTCTATACTAGGTGCAGGTTGCCCTAGATCCTGCTCGTTCGGTGACGGTACAATCAGCCGTTTCCACAATGATACAGTTGCCTCAACATGGACCAGATCCGAACTTCTGAGCACGACGGTCGCCATCCGATTGCCGCGGCACCGAGGCGCTCGCGGCGGAGAGCGCAGGCATGAATCAGCCGGGGTTATCCGCAAAGGAGTTCCAACGACTCGGTGAAATCATGTACGACGCCCGCTCCGTCCATCGAAGTGACGGCGTGTGGAAACTCGTCTCCGCCATCCAACAAGTCGTGCCCTATGAATTTTCGGGATGCGGAGGCGTGGACCTCCTCCGCGGAATCGATCCCGCACTCGGGCATTCCACCTATCCCAAGGAATTCTGTCAACTCTATATGGGCCAGGGATTGGCGGCAGATCCCGCCGTATCCCGGTTGATCACGTCCGGCCAGTCCGTCACCTCCAGCGCCGACGAGCCGCCGGGTTCCGAGCCGAAAGACGTCACCTCGCTCAAACTGGATTTCGGTATCAAGACCTGCTTATCGGCCGGCGTACGCGGAGAACAGGGAACCTGTTCCTACTTTGCCTTCAGCAACTTTGATGCGAAACAGACAGACAAACTACGCCTCCTCCTTGATATTCTCACCCCGCACTTCCACTTAAGCTACATGCGCTGCACTTCGACATGGAAACCGGAACGACCGGCACAACCGGCCACCCTGCTGAGCAAGCGAGAAGAAGAGATTCTCCGCTGGGTCGCGGCCGGCAAGACCAATTGGGAAATTTCCGTGATCCTCAAGGTCAGTCTGAATACGGTGAAGTTCCACCTGAAGAATGTGTTTCAGAAAATCGGAGTTGAAAACCGGTGGAGCGCCATCGCCTACTGGCAGACCGGCGAGCAACATCGACTCCTTGCTCCTCTACCTCCCAGTGTCGATCGTTCACCTTCCGATCCCAACCGCGCGGGATAAATCGTACGTCGCCCGTCGCATCGAACGCCGCCTCCGTTTTCATCGAATCTGTCCGTACCGCTACCCCGCCTACCCCGATGGGTAGGTGACTCTGATCGACACCTCTCGTAGATTCTAGCCAGATAACAGGACGCCTCGAACGGCGTACCGGAACCACCGCTACTCACATGACCGGAGTAGGGCTAAACGGCCCTAGGATAACCGGAAGGAGAGGCCCTATGAAGCAGCTCGCTACACAGTCTGCAGCAATGGACGCCACATTCACCCTGCTGGACCTCCTGCAACAGCGTAAGACCCGTCGCTTCGGCCGCGGGATGACGCTGCCCGGCGGCCCCCTCCAATACACGAGTCACCATGAGCCGATTCCGCTGAGCCGGGAAGAAGAACGGTATCTGATTTATGCGGCGATCGGACGCTCGGGACGGAATCTCGGCGATATGCACTTCGTGGGGCGGCCCGGCTCCAGCGAGGGCCAGGGTCACGCGCTGATGAATTTTCGGAGCCGCACCGTTCCCAGCCCCTGCTCCGCACAGACGACGCAGTTGTTCTACACGAACGACGACGGGGTCTTTTTCGTCGCCGACGCAGCCGGCCCCGACCATCCCTGGGACCTGGACATTGTCCGGCTCCAGTCATCCCGGCTGGAGATCCCCCGTGAAGTTCCCTTCATGTTGCCGTTCAACCAATGGTATACGAATCGACCCGGCACCACCCTCTTCTTCCCCGTGACCAATATCGCGCTGCTGTACCTGAATCTGCTCCTGATGATGTTCAGCGAGGAGACCGGCTATTTCATCGTCGATACCGACAACGGCAACGCCGCCTGCGGATTGGACGCCTTTCGCAAGAGCGCGGGCGGACACCTCCACGACGATATCCGAGCACGCCGGATGTTCAGCTTGCGCGAGCTCGACGCCGCGATTTGCGAAACCGCGATTCAAGAACAGGGCATCATCTGCGAGCATCTCTCGCTGATGCAGCAGGCCCTGGGGCTCGGTGGCGGGATCCAAAGCGTGGGGAGCGGCCGCCATCTCCTGGGCATGGAACCGCACATCTATCCGGGACTGGGGTTCCACTTCGTCGTCCCTCCCGGCAAGCCGATGCGAGCCAATCCGGTCGGGGTTCCAGGGGTGTGGGAAGGGCCGACCCCTCCCTTCGTCTCCTCGATGAAGGAGGCCGTGACTCAACTGGTGGCCAGCAAGTTCGGACCGGACGGCACGTTCCGGAAACCTCACGAACAGGTCTGGAGCAAGCCCGGGGGGGCACAACAGATTCCCGAACATTCCACACAGGCCATTGAGGCGACGATCGCTTTTACCGAGTATGTCCTCCACACCTACGGGCGGTTCCCGGCGCACGCCGATGCCTGCAAGGCCGTCGTCGCATGCCAAACCCATCACGTGGATGAAGAGTTTTACACGACGTTCTATCCAGACTCTGCCTTGCCGGACGCGCACCGTGAACACATGCACACGTGGCATTCGCACTGACGACATACATTTTCACGCTCTTACGAGCAGAGGAGGGCACCATGACACCACAGACCTCTCGTCGAGTCGTCATCACCGGCATGGGAGTGATTTCCCCGTTGGGTAGCACCGTCGACCTCTTTTGGCATCTCTTGAGCCGGGGAGAAAGCGCGGTCAAGCCGATCACGTCGTTCGATACGTCCCCCTTTCAAGCCTGCCTCGCCGCTGAGGTACGGGACTTCGATCCCGAGGACTTTTTGCATAGAAAACAGGCTCGCCGCATGGGTCGGGCCACACAGTTTGCCGTCGCCTGCGCCATGATGGCAGCGCGCGATTCCGGCATCGACCTGGAGCAGGAGGACCGCGGCGCCATCGGCATCAGCATCGGCACGTCCATCGGCGGCATGAAGGAAGCGTTCGAATTCCACGACGCGGCCAGACTGACCGCCTACGAGCGGGTCAATCCCTTCACCATGGGCATGACCTTCCCGAATGCCATCTCCTCGGAAGTGGCCATCGTCCTGGGTTTGCATGGGCCATGCGAGACGTACTCCATTGGATGCTCCTCAACGGCGAATGCCATTGGACGCGCCTATGAATGGATCAAGTCGGGACAGTCGTCGCTGGTCGTGGCGGGCGGGACAGAAGCCCCTCTACACCCGAGCGTCTACGCCGCCATGAACGCCGGGCGAGCCCTGGCACCCGATGCACGCGGCACGATCCGAAATCTTCCCCGCCCCTTCGACAAGACCCGGTGCGGCATGGTGCTGGGCGAAGGAGCCGGGTGTTTTATCCTGGAAGACTATGAGCATGCCCGTGCCCGGGGCGCCAGGATGTACGCCGAACTTGAAGGCTGGGGGTTCACCTGCGATGCCCATTCGATGGTCAAAGCCGCATCTACGGGGCACGAACAGCAACGAGCCGCCAGGCTGGCGCTCTCGACAGCCCACTGGTTTCCCGAGGAGGTGGACTATGTGAACGCCTGCGGACTCGGGACGATGGAGTTGGACGCGATCGAGACGCAGACGGTGAAGCAGGTGTTGGGCGACCATGCCTATCGAGTGCCGGTCAGTTCGTTCAAAGCGGCGCTCGGCCATGCCTTCGCTGCCAGCGGCGCCTTCCAACTTATCGGGACCGCAAAGGCCATGGAACACCAATTCATCCCCCCCACATTGAATCTGACCACCCCGGATCCGAGCTGCGATCTGGACTATGTCTCAGGAACCGGGCGCGCAGTGCAGGTGAATCGTGCGTTGATCAACAGTTTCGGATTCGGAGGCAAGAACATCGTCCTGGCGCTGTCACGCGTGAATGTCGGCGTGGGGGATACCTCTTCGACAAGGGCCACGCCGGGATACAGCATGTCCCAGCTGGTCGGAGTGTCGTAGACGCATCATGCGCCACCATCCTCGCAGGACCATGGCCATGACCAGCCCGTCGACCGATGCGGTTCCGTCGCAGCAAGGCGAAGCCGCATCGCGACCGTTCGTGACCGAACGCAGATCGACTCGACCCTGGGGACAACTGCTCTTCACGCGCCTCGTCATGATTATCGAAGGGGACCCGGCGCATCGGCGCAGACACACACAACAATGACAAGGCATCCATCCACATTTAGCAGAGAGTCGAACATGAACGAACTAGAACACACCCCCACCAGGGTGTTTGTCATCAACCCGCAGGAACTGGTCAGGGTCGGCATGCGGACCCTCCTGAATTCCGTCCTCGATTTTCGCATCGTCGGAGAAGCGCCGTCAGGAGCCGAGGCGCTCCCGCTGTTGCTTCAACACAAGCCGGACATCGTCATCGTCGATCTGCGCGTGCAGGACGGCACCGGCATCGAGACGGCCAAGGAAATCCTGTCCCATTTGCCGGCCACGCGGCTGCTGTTTCTCGCCGACACCCTCAACGACGCCATCCTCCTGTCCGCCGTCTCCACCGGTGCCCACGGATATGTCCTGCAGGACGCCGGCGCAGAAACCCTGATGCACGCGTTGCGCAGCATCACCAAGGGGCAGGCCTACCTCGATCCGGGCGTCACCCGCCACACCTTCGCCTATCTCCGTAAGGTGGCGGATCGGGAACCCGAACGGGGCCGGCATCTTCTCTCACCCCAGGAACGACGACTGCTTCCCCTCATCGCACAGGGTAAGACGAACAAGGAAATCGCAGCCGAATTGGGATTGAGCGACAAGACCGTCAAGAACTATCTGGCGAATGTCTATTCCAAACTGCATCTCACCAGGAGGTCTCAAGCCGCCGCGTTTTACCTCAAGACAATCCCGTAGGGAACGGATCGCCGCCGACGCGGTGGCCGCATGCTCAAGTTCCCCCGCAGGGAGTCCGACAGAGTACCGACACGCTCCGTCGCCCTCTCGGAACCAGCTCGAGCATGTACCATCTGCGATCTTTCCATCTCCGCGAGATGACCGCCTGTGGAGCGGCGTTCCGTCGGCTGGGCGCCGGCGCGGTCAACCTCCAGGAAGTCGCCGACCGTCTGGTTCGCCACCTCTATACCTCCTTCACCATGGCCCAGACCGGAGACCCGGCCTGCGTCCTGGTTCGCCTGTTCAAGACGACACCGTACGGCCTACTCACGCCTGACCTGCAAGCGCTGGCCGATCGCGCACTCCAACCGCAACAACCGAGCCCTTCCCTCACCTGCCTGACCCTGCTTGCCAGCGCAGGCATCCACCAGGGATGGAACGATCCCGCCCTGTCCAGCCGGTTCCGCGTCATCCCCTTAGATGGGCCTGACACGCTCGAACGGCTACCGATGTTCAAACAGCTCTTCCGGCAATTAGGGTTCACGCTCTTCCAGACCACCGCCTCTACTGAAGACCTCCTGTTGGACCCCAGCGAGCATGATTTCAACGTGTTCCATGTCCCGGAAGCGCTCGGTAGTCCGCACGTCCCGGTGCAAGAGGAATTCATCCGCCCATACGGCATTCGCTCGGTGCTGGGATTCGGCGCGCCATTGCCGAACGGCGAGTTATTTTCCATCATTCTGTTCAGCAAGGACTTCATTTCCGAGGAAACCGCACAGCTCTTCAAGCCGCTGGCCCTGTGCGCGCAGATCGCGCTCGCTCCCCATGCGAAGCCGATTGCGGGCCCCGAACGGACCGTCGTCTCGATGCAATCGGAGTCCGCCGACCTCGAGCGATTGCTTGCGGTGCACGAACAGAGCGTGAAGGCACAAGCGGACCGTCTCGAACTGATCGTGGAAGGCTCCCAGATCGGCACCTGGGATTGGCACGTGCCCAACGGACGCGTCACGTTCAACGAACGTTGGGCCGGCATGTTGGGCTACCACCTCGACGAAATCGAACCCCATGTCCGCACCTGGGAACAGCTCGTGCACCCCGACGATCTGCCCGCTGTCATGGCGGCGGTCACGGCTCACCTTCGTGGAGAGACGCCGGCCTACTCCAGCGAGCATCGTCTTCGATCGAAGTCCGGCGCCTGGCGCTGGGTCTTCGACAGCGGGCGGGTGGTGGAACGGGATGCCCAGGGGGCCCCACTGCGCGCCACGGGCGTACACCTCGACATCTCCGACCGAAAAGAGCTGGAAGCGCAGCAGGCCCGCGTGCAATGCGCCCTGCAGGCGAAACAAGACGCCCTGGATGAAGCCCAGACGCTCGCGCACCTGGGGTCCTGGGACTGGGAGATCGCTACGGGCGCAGAGCGATGGTCCGATGAGCAATTCCGCATTTTCGGCCTCGATCCGGCACAGACCGAACCGACCTATGCCACATTCCTCGCGGCGCTCCACCCCGAGGATCGCGAGCGGGTGGAACAAGCCGTCGCCAAGACGCTCAAATACGACACCCGGTACAACATCGAGTGCCGGATCATTCGACCGAACGGGGACGTACGTTATATCCACTGTCGTGGAATCGTACACCGACAAACCGACGGCTCACCGGTCGGCATGGCCGGGACCGTTCAGGATATCACCGAATATAAACGTGCCGAATCCGCCTGGCGGGACAGCGAGACGCGGATGCGGTCGATCTTCGAGAGCGCAATCGAGGGCATTATCGTCATTGATGAACGGGGCCGAATCGAAACCGCGAACGCCGCGTTGTTGAAGCTGCTGGGCTATGACGCGCACGAATTCATCGGCAAGAATATTTCTCTCATGATGCCCTCACCCTATCGCGAGCATCATGATGAATATCTGGCAAACTACCTCGTCACCGGAAAACGCGCGATCATCGGAAAGGGCCGCGATGTGCCGGCTGTGCGGAAGGACGGCACCCACATCGACATCCACGTGTCCGTCAGCGAGATGCACATCGGCGCCTCGAAAAAGTATACCGGCATGATTCGCGACATCTCCGAACGGAAACGCATGGAGCACGCCGTCCGGGAGAGCGAAGAGCGATTCCGCCAATTGGCCGAATCCATCGACGCGGTCTTTTGGCTGACGACTCCGGACAAACAACACGTTCTCTATGTCAGCCCCGCCTTCGAGACGATCTGGGAATCTCCCCGGGAGGTCCTCTACTCCAACCCGATTTTCTGGCTCGATCACATTCACCCCGAGGATCAGAAGCGGGTGTCTGTTGCAGCCGCCTGCCAGGCGCACCTGCCGTATGACGAGGAGTACCGGATCGTCACGCCAAGCGGACGGGTCCGTTGGATCAGAGATCGCAGTTTTTCCATTAAGAACGCTCAGGGGGAGACGTACCGCATTGCGGGAATCGCTCAGGACATCACGTCGTCGAAGGAAATGGAAGCCCAGTTGCGTGCCAGTGAGCACCGGCACCGCTCGCTGATCGAGCTGTCTCCTCATGCCATCTTCGTCAATTGCGAGGACAAGATGGCCTTTGCCAATCAGGCCTGCGTCAAACTGTTCGGCGCGATCGGCTCGTCGCAACTCCTCGGGAAACCGGTGATGGACTTCATCCACCCTGACTCCCACGCCATCGCACGACGGAGAATGGCCCACATACGCGCCACGAATGGGACGGCCCCCCCGACCGAAGAACAGTTCGTCGCACTCGACGGAAGACGCATCGAGGTGGAAGTGTCGGCCGCCGCCATCCGCTTCGAAGGGAAGCCGGCCATTCAAGTGATCCTCACCGACATTCGCGCGCGGAAACAGTTGGAGCGGACCTTACTCGCGACCAACATCCAGCTCGAGGCCATTCTGGCCAGCGCCACCAATATTTCCATCATTGCCACCAACACGGAGGGATGGATCACCACCTTTAACACCGGTGCGGAGGCGATGCTCGGCTATGCCGAGACGGAAATGATCGGACAGCAGGCCCTGACCGATCTCCACGTTCCGGAAGAAATCGATCAGTTCGCCAGAGAACTCAACCGCGAGACAGCGAGCCAACTCCACGGCTTCCAGGCACTGACCGAACAGGCTCGACGCGGCGGATTCGACGAACGGGAGTGGACCTACCTTACGAAAGACGGCGCTCGACTCACCGTGCTCGTCACCATCACCGGGCTTCGCAACGATAGCGGACACCTGACCGGGTTTCTTGCCATCGGAAAAGACATCACCGAGCGCAAACGGGCCGAAGCCGCGCTCACACAGGCCGCACTGGAGCTGGAACGGAAAAACGGAGAACTGGCCCAGGCGCGCGATACGGCCCTGCAAACCGCTCAGATCAAGGCCGACTTCCTCGCCACCATGAGTCACGAAATCCGCACGCCGATGAACGCAATCATCGGCATGACCGGACTGCTCCTGGATACGGCGCTCACGCCGGAGCAGCACGACTTTGCCGATACGGTACGCCGATCCAGCGACGCGCTGCTGACGATCGTGAACGACATTCTCGACTTCTCGAAGATCGAAGCCGGGAAGCTCCAATTTGAAGAATTGGCCTTTGATCTCCGACTGGCCGTGGAGGACACGGTCGAGTTGCTCGCAGAACCGGCGCAGAGCAAGGGGCTGGAATTGATCGCTCTGGTCGATGCCTCGGTCCCGGCCGGCGTCCTGGGAGATCCCGGCCGGCTTCGCCAGATCCTGGTCAATCTCGTCAGCAATGCCATCAAATTCACCTCCTCAGGCGAGGTCCTCCTGCACGTCGCCCGTGATCCGGAAGCAGGACCGCATATGTTGCGGTTTACCATTACCGATACGGGCATCGGTATCTCAAAGGAGGCGCAGGCCAAATTATTCCAAGCCTTCATGCAAGCCGACAGTTCCACGACCCGCCGATTCGGAGGGACGGGGCTGGGCCTCGCCATTTGCCAGCGCCTAGTCACCCAGATGAAAGGACAGATCGGTGTCGAGAGCCGTCCCGGGGAAGGCAGCACCTTCTGGTTTACCGCACAGTTCCCTGAGACCGCCCTGGCCACCCCGCCCGCCAACCTCTCTTGGAGCCGACTGCGGGGGCGACGTATCCTACACGTGAACCCCAATCAGACCGTCCGCAGGGCGCTGCAGCAGGAGCTATCCGCACAGGGCCTGGAATGCTTGAGCGCCGAGACCGGTCAGGCAGCCGTGGAACTGGCGCAAGCTGCCGCCGCCATACAGAAACCCTTCGACTTGGCCCTGATCGAGCTTCACCTCACCGATATGGACGGGTTCGACACGGCCACCGCGCTCAAACAGGATCCCCGCACCGCGGGCATGCGATTGGTTATCCTCACCACGGTCGGACGGCGGGGCGACGGCAGTACCGCCCAGGCGCTCGGCATCGACGCCTACCTGACGAAGCCGATCCGGCAGTCACAATTACTCGAATGTTTCTGTCACCTGCTCTGCGGGGTCGTGCCCGCTTCGTCTCCGGACGCCTCTGCATCCGCCGCATCCCCCCTGATCACCCGGCATACACTCACCGAAACCCACGCGACAACGGTTCCTCGACTCCTCCTTGCGGAGGACAACCCCGTCAACCAAAAGGTGGCCTGCAAAATGTTGGAAAAACTCGGTTACCGGGTCGACGTAGCCGGCAACGGCCAGGAAGCCGTGGCCGCCCACGAACGCGCCCCGTACCCGCTGATTTTCATGGACTGCCAAATGCCGGAATTAGACGGGTTCGAGGCCACGGCCCTCATCCGCAAAATGGAAGGGAAGTCCGCCCACACCCCCATTGTCGCCATGACCGCCAATGCCATGCAGGGAGACCGTGAACGTTGTTTGGCTGCCGGAATGGACGACTATGTGGCGAAACCGATCCGTCCCAAAGAACTCCAAACGGTGCTGGAAACCTGGCTCGGCCATCGCGCCGCCAGGACCGGCACCACCGGATAACGAAGGAACGCACCATGTCCGTCCACCCACTTCGACCCAGACCACGACAGCCGGACCTCGCGCTGGACCCGAACATCCTGCACGTGTTGCCGGCCAACATCGCCGTGCTGGATGCGAAAGGCACGATTCTCGCGGTCAATGAAGCCTGGGAACGGTTTGCTGCGGCCAATGGCTTCGTCGGCGATTCCTACGGCGTGGGACTGAATTACCTGCACATCTGTGACGCGGCAACCTCAAGTGAAGACGCCGCGCATGTCGCGCAGGGCATCCGGCATATCCTGGACGGCACCATTCGCGCCTTCTCGTACGAATACGAAAGCTCGAGCCCCTTCCTCCGCCGCTGGTTCCGCCTGATCGTGACTCCGATGCAGGGGCACCGGAGCTACGGTGCCGTGGTCATGCATATCAACGTCTCGGATTTAAAGCAGGCCGAAGCCGCGATGCACCGCAGCGAGGCGAGGTTGCGTGCGATCGTCGATACGGCCGTGGACGGCATCGTCGTGATCAACAACCGTGGCATCATCGAATCCGTCAATCCGGCGGTGACCCGCATGTTCGGCTACCGCCCCGAGCAACTACTCGGCCAGAACGTCAAACTGCTCATGCCCGACCCCTACCACACGGAACACGACCAGTACCTGCACAATTATTTGTCGTCGGGCCAGAAGAAAGTGATCGGCATCGGGCGCGAGGTCCTCGGCCTTCGCAACGATGGCGTCTCGTTCCCCATCGAACTGGCCGTGAGTGAAATGCTCGTCGACGGCGCCCAGAAATTCACCGGGATCGTCCGCGATATCTCGTCCCGCAAACAGGCCGAAGCGCAGTTCCAGCAAGTCGTGGAATCGGCACCCAACGGCATGTTGATGATCAACCCCCAAGGCAAGATCACGTTGGTCAACAAACAGGTCGAACAGATGTTCGGTTACACGCGGGAGGAAATGCTGGGTCAACCGGTCGAGATCTTGATCCCCGAGCGGTTTCGCGCCGCCCATCCCACCTTGCGTTCGGGCTATTTTTCCGCCCCGACCTCACGAGTCATGGGAGCCGGACGAGAGTTATTCGGGTTGCATAAAAACGGGCACGAGTTTCCCGTCGAACTCGGCCTCAATCCGATCGATACGCCCACCGGCAAACTCGCGCTCGCCTCGATCGTCGATATCTCCACACGCAAACGTTCCGAACACGCGCTCTCCAAAGCGACACAGGATCTGGAATGGAAAAACTGGGAGTTGTCGGAAGCCCGCGATCAGGCCGTACGTGCGGGCCAAGCGAAGACCGACTTCCTGGCGACCATGAGCCACGAAATCCGTACCCCGATGAACGGAGTGATCGGCATGACGACCCTCTTGCTCGACACCGAATTGACCCCTGAGCAGAAGGGATATCTCGACACGCTGAAACATTCCGGTGAATCGCTGCTCCGCATCATCAATGATATTTTGGACTACTCCAAAATTGAGGCGGGCAAGTTCACCATCGAACAGATCCCCTTCGATCTGCGGATGACCATCGAAGACACACTGGACATCCTGGCCCCGACCGCGCAGGGGCGAGAGCTGGAACTGGTCGGACTCATCGATGCCCAAACCCCACGCACCGTGATCGGCGATCCGGGACGGATCAGGCAAATTCTGACCAACCTGGTCGGCAATGCCATCAAGTTTACCGAGAAGGGCGAAGTCCTAATCCAGGTCATGCAGACGGACGAAAGCCCCGGCTCCGTCACGCTGCGCTTCGAGGTCATCGATACCGGCATCGGCCTGACGCCGGAAGCCCAAGCGAAGATGTTCCAGGCATTTTCGCAAGCCGACAGCTCGACGGCTCGCAAATACGGCGGCACGGGGCTTGGCCTCTCGATCTGCAAACGTCTGGTAGAACTGATGCACGGGGAAATCGGGCTGCAATCGATGCCTGGCCTGGGAACCCGCATTTCGTTCACCGTGAAGTTCGGAACCCCGGAAGACGGTACCGCCCCCGTCACACCTCCGCTGCCTGTGAAGAATCTCAGCGGGCTTCGCGTCTGCTTGGTCGACGACAATGCCACGAATCGAAGTCTGCTCCAGTACCATGTGTCGGCGTGGAACATGACCCACGAGAGCGCCGTGGATGGGCCTTCGGCATTGTCCCTCTTGCGGCGGGCCGCTCAGGAAGGCACCCCCTTCGACATCGCCATCGTCGATGTGCACATGCCGGAGATGAGCGGACTGGAACTCTGTCGTATGATAAAGGAAGATCCGACCATCGCGAAGACCCACGTCATTCTGCTCACGGCCTCGGGGCAACGCGGGGATAGCATGCTCGCGAAAGAAGTAGGGGCCGCCGCATACCTGACCAAACCGATTCGCGAACGCCATCTGGCCGATTGTATCCGCCTCACCTTGAGCCGGGAAGCCCTCGACGAAGACAAGACGCAGTTGATCACGCGGCACACCCTGACCGAGGCGAAGGCCCGCACGGTCCAACGCGTGCTGGTGGTGGACGACAACCCCATCAACCAACGCGTGGCCGTCAAAATGCTCGAGAAGCTGGGGTGCCGCGTGGACCTGGCAGGAACCGGAATGGAGGCCCTGGCGGCCATCTGCCGGCATCCATACCCGCTGGTGTTCATGGACTGCCAGATGCCGGAACTCGATGGATTCGAAACCACCCGGTTGATTCGCTCACAAGAACAGCCGGGCACGCGTCTTCCCATCATCGCGATGACCGCCAACGCCATGGCAGGCGATCGCGAAGCCTGTCTCAAGGCCGGCATGGACGACTTCATCAGCAAGCCGATCATCGCCGCCGAACTCCAAGCGAAGGTTGCGCACTGGCTACCCGATGCCAGCCCCGAAGACCTGAAACCCTCCGCCGCCGATAACGCGCCTACGGGAACCTAGTCGACCAGGGCATCCCACCGTGCGACTTCACGCGATCACATTCCCCTTCGCCCGCCGTTGTGCGCCCGCCGCCACCGTGCTTGCCGTCCACCCGGTGATCGATCTCACGATTGACAGAACCCCACGCGCCCACTAGGATACGCCCTCAACAAGGAGGGTCCGTACCGGCGTGAGTCATCCGTCTCCATCCCATACCCCGCCCGCACCGCCTACAGCCGCCCATCGCGTCGAGCAGCTCTTCGAAATCCTGATCTTCGGTAGCCGCTGGATTCAGGCTCCGCTCTATGGCGGGCTCATCGTGGCTGAACTGCTCTACGCGGCGAAATTTCTTGTCGAACTCTGGCACATGATCGTCCATTTCCGGGAAGAGACCGAAACCCTGTTCATGCTGGGTGTGTTGTCACTGATCGACGTCACGATGGTCGCCAATCTGCTGACCATGGTCATCATCGGCGGGTACGCAACCTTCGTCAGCAAACTCGATCTGGAAACCCACCCGGACCGCCCCGAATGGCTCACCCATGTGGATCCCGGCACCATCAAGATTAAGCTGGCCGCTTCGCTCGTCGGCATCTCCAGCATTCATCTGTTGAAAGCCTTTGTCGACGTGACCAACGAGAATCCCGAACACATCAAGTGGAAGATTTTCATCCACCTCACGTTCCTGGGCTCGGCGATTTTCCTGGCCTACACCGACAAACTGATGCAGCGGGACCGGAAACACTGACGGCATCCCCCAACTGCCGAGATGCGCGTCAGACCCTTAGCCGATCCCAGCGGCAGAACCGCGTCGGCACCGGGCTTCTCATCCAGCCTCTTCGCGCCGGCGAGACGGCCGAACATCGGACGGACCGGAATGGTGGCACCGTGGCGTATCGTTTGAGATACGTGCTGTATCGATTCCGATAAGCGCGTGCATGCCGCTCTACGCATTCACTCGTAGCCCCTCACCGCGTCTCTCGGAAACCGTGCCCTCTTCGCGGCCTTGGCGGCACCGGCCCCTGTTCAGCCTCAGGGCATGTGCCTTGCCTTTTCTTTCCGTACGATCGTTGACTGGAATCCGTTCTTGCGCAGGCCACACCAGACCGCTCCACCGATTCTCCGGGAGTCCCGATGAGCACACCGCATCCATCGCATGATCGCCCCCTCTCGCTGGCGAATATTCTGCTTGAGGAAACCGAACTCCTCGATGGCCCATTCCCGGACGACCATCCCGTGAAGGTGTTAGCCGTGAACAATTCCGACGGCACGCTGGACAAGGAACTGATTGACGAGCTCCGCCGGTACATCCACGGGCGTCACCCGAAACAGGCAGGCCTGTGCCTTTCCGGCGGAGGAATACGGAGCGCGACCTTTGGGCTGGGTATCCTGCAATCATTGGCCACGCTGCAGCTCTTGGACAAGTTCGACTATTTGTCCACCGTCTCAGGCGGCGGCTATATCGGCAGTTGGTTGACGGCGTGGATCCATCGCCACCCTCGCGGCTTGGACGGGGTCGTAGACGATCTGAGCAAGGCGCCGAATACCGGCGCAGCCGACGCCTCGCCGCCGGTCCGCTGGCTTCGCAACTACAGCAACTACCTCAGCCCCCGTCTCGGGTTCTTCTCTGCCGACTCTTGGACCCTGCTGGGCATCTACCTGCGCAACCTGGGCCTAAACTGGATGGTCCTGCTCCCCCTCCTGGCAATCCCGCTCCTCGGACCACGGTGGATCATCGCCCTCACCCAACTGAATACCGCAACGTCACCGCTCCCCGACTGGGCCACTCCCGCACTGTTGATCGTCGGACTCGGCCTCGCGGTCATGGCGCTGATCTATCTCCACCTCTGCCGCCCCACCCTGGGCGAATATCGTCGTGACCGCTGGTGGCACAGGTTGGAGACTCAGGCGTGGTTTCTACGCGCGTGCCTGGCCCCCTTGATCCTCTCGCTCGGCTGCCTCACCACCGCCTGGGCCTGGTTTCGCAACGGCGGCGGCACCCTCGACCAGATCACCGTGCACCAGGCCGTGATCGGCGGCGCCGTGCTCCACACCGGCAGCTGGCTTTTTTCCGCCGTGGCACTCAAACGATTCAAGGCCATGACGCGGTGGTTGCTCTCGGAAACCTTGGCCGTGGCCGCCACCGGCGCACTCGGCGGCTTGTTTCTGCGCGGAGCCTTGGCCAAGCTGCCGGATGACCTCGTCGTCGCACGGTTTGCCGAATGGTTTGCCTGCTTCGCGGTACCGGGAGTCCTGGCCCTGTTTCTGCTCACCGCCACTATCTTTATCGGCCTCGCCAGCCGGTTCACGGAAGAGCAAGATCGTGAGTGGTGGGGCCGCACGGGATCCTGGATGCTGATCGCGATGATCATGTGGATCGGGCTGTGCGGCATTGTCGTCTTCGGCCCCGGTTTGATCCATTGGATGACTCCACAGGTCGCCGCGTCGGTCGGCGGACTGTCCGGCCTCCTCACCTTGCTCCTGGGATTCAGCTCCCGAACCACCGCGCAGCAACAGGAGGAGCGATCCGCCGGCACCGCACTGACCGACCTGGCGGTTCGCGCAGCCGCTCCATTGTTCATGCTCGGCGTGCTCATCGCCCTGGCCCTCGGCACGAGCTGGCAATTGGACCTGCTCGCGCACCAGTACGGCCGGCACGTGAACGATCTCGCCGTTCCTCTGGTGGCCGGCCTCGGAATCCGGGCGGATCCGTGGGGCCACGATCAAGTTCTCCACCAGACGCCCGTATGGCTGCTGTTCCGCTTCACGGTCACCGTCCTGCTCCTCGGGCTGCTGATGTCCGGCTTCATCAACATCAACCGGTTCTCCCTCCACGCGATGTATCGCAACCGCCTCATTCGCGCGTACCTCGGTGCGTCCCGCGTACAGGCCGAACGCGACCTGACCTTCAATCCCTTTACCGGGTTCGACAATCTCGACAATCCGGCCATGAGCGACATGCGGTTCGACGACGTGCGCATCGCCCGGTGGTTCCATACGCAGGAGCTGCGACAACCGACCATCCCGGCCTTGGCCGACTACCTCCACCTCTCGAACCCGACGCCGGATCAACACAACCAGCTGTGCGCACAACTCCCGCACGACTTGCGGCCGGCGCCGGTTCGCACACGCTTGAGTGAGGCGGCGCAGCAACTCCGGCTCGGCCCTGCCGGCCTCGCCAGGCTCACCGCCTTGCAGTTACCGGACACCGCCGCAGGACGGGACGCCATCGCCTGGTTTGCCGATCTCTTCATACACCAACGCCATACGCAACGCCCCGGACCGTTGCATCTGGTCAACATCGCCCTCAACCTGGTCAAGGGGGACAACCTGGCGTGGCAACAGCGAAAGGCCCAATCCTTTACGATCAGTCCCTTGCACAGCGGCAGTTGGAATCTCGGCTACCGGCGTTCAGACGAGTACGGAGCCAACCGGTACATCGGCCAACCCTTGTCGCTCGGCACCGCCCTGGCCATTTCGGGGGCCGCCGCCAGCCCCAACATGGGCTACCATTCATCCTCGGCGGTGACGTTCCTCCTGGCCCTCTTCAATATTCGGCTCGGGTGGTGGCTGGGCAATCCCGGACCGGCCGGCGCAGACACCTACCGCCAAGCGTCGCCGACCCTCTCGATCCGCCCGCTGCTGGCAGAAGCGTTCGGGCTCACCGATTCCTGCCATCCCTACGTCTATCTGTCGGACGGCGGGCACTTCGAAAATCTTGGGCTCTACGAAATGGTCCGACGCCGCTGTCACTGCATCCTCGTCGTGGATGCCGGTTGCGATCCCCGCCTCGCCTTTGAGGACTTCGGTAACGCCATCCGCAAGATTCGCATCGACCTGGGGATCGATATCGAGATCAACCTCGACCAGATCAAACGGTCGCCGGACGCCGGAACCAGCGCCCGCCACCATGCCATCGGCACGATCCGGTACGACAAGGTCGATGACAATGCCACCGCCGGCACGCTGGTCTACCTCAAGCCGTCGCTGACCGGCAGCGAGCCCACGGATGTGCTGGATTATGCGGCGCGCCATCCGGACTTTCCCCATGAATCGACTGCCGATCAGTTCTTCGACGAAGCCCAGTTCGAATCCTATCGCCGCCTCGGGGAGCATGTCGCCCAACAGGTGTTGCGCCCTGCGCTGCAACGGAGTGAACAGGAGTTCTCGCGCCTCTGTCATGCGTTGCGCTCCCACTGGATGACCACCCCGCCCGGCATGCAGGAGTCCTTCCTCGGCGAAACGGATGACCTCAAGGACCTCGAACGACTCTTGCGGGACGACCCGGAGTTGCTGCGCTACGATCTGGAGATCTATCCGGAGCTCTGTTCCGTATTCGGGATGGACCCAGGGAGCCTCGCGCCGAACCCGCGTGCGGCGTTACACACCTGCAACTTGCACATCCAGCTGATGGAACAGGTCTACCTCGCCGTCAAGCTGGAGGAGTTTCACGGCCATGCGCTCAACCGCGGCTGGATGAACCTGTTCCGGCGCTGGACCGCTTCGGCCACCTTCCGCCTGTTCTGGCCCACCCTGTGCGGCATGTACAGTCGGCAATTCGTGCGGTTCGCGGAAGAGCACCTCAATCTCTCGATCGATCAGGTCGCGCTCCTGGAACCGCTGGGCACGACCAGCGACCTGTCGTCCCTGTTCCGGGATCTTTCCATCGAATGGGCATCCGTCCCGGACTATGCGCAGACGTTCGTGCAGGTCCTCGAACGTCCCCTTCCCCTGGAAGCCGTGACGGACAGGCCGCCCCGGCTCGCCGCCTGGCAAATGCGTTTGCCCGCCCTCGACTCGCAGGCCGGCCCGGTCGGCCCCGGTGAAATTCTAGCGATTGTGACGGCGACCCGCCTGTCCGTCACAGGACACAGGCTCGGCCTCTATGGATGGGTTCGCCCGGCCTATCGCGGACTGGGGCTCGGGCATCGTCTGTTCGGGAAAGCCATCGCCGAACTGACTGCGGCCTATCAGGGCCACGACCTGAGTGTCGATTTGGGCCCGGACAATCCAGCCTGGACCGGCACGTCGATTCGCAATGTCGGCTGGCTCCGGTTTTACGAACAACTGGGGTTTACGCGGGATCGTTCCGATCCGATGCGGTTCCAGATGACCCGGATTTTGAGATAAGGCAGAGATGGCCAACAGGCCGAGGAACGACGACGACATCTCTCGTTCATCGATATCGTGGCGTGACCGGCATGCAGGAATGTGGAAGATGGCGGAAGACGTTACGCCAGATGAGGATGCACAGGCCCGACGAGCGCCCGAACCCCGAGCAGCAATCGATCCACACTGAACGGTTGCGCCAGCGTGCCATGGGCGCCGAAGATTGCGGCAATCTTGAGAATATCGTAGCCCTGCACGGCCTGGCCGGATACAGCCAAGACTTTGACGGGCACTTGCCGGCTGTGTAGTCGGAGAATCGTTTCCAGCCCATCGGGAGCCGGCAGATGGATGTCGAGCATCACGAGATCGGGAGCCCCACGCTGAATGGTCCGCATGGCCTGACGCCCATCCGTCGCCTCGACGACCCGATACCCCTCCATTTCAAGCACCATCCGCAGCCAGCGACACACCTTTGCATCATCGTCTGCAACCAGAATCAGAGGCACCGGTACCTCGCTTCGGTGTCAGGCACAATCCTCGGCGGAAAATCCCCCGCTCGGCAGGGTCCTGGCGTAGAGGGTCGCCACCTGCGAGCGGCGTGTAATCCCCAACTTGGAGTACATGTTGGAAATATAGTTCTTCACCGTTTTCTCCGAGAGCGACAGGGCCGCGGCGATTTCCCTGTTGGTCTTGCCCTCCGCCACGAGTGGCAACAGGCGCCGCTCTTGAGGAGACAAGTCGGCCAGGCAAGCCGTAGACAGCCCATTGGCCATCTCCCGGACTTCCATCAGGACCTGGCCGATCAACTGCGGCCCCAGGACGGCGCCGCCACCGGCCACCCTCCGCATCGCATTCCGCCACATGGCCACCGGCGTATCTTTCAGCACATACCCCTGAGCGCCCGCAGCGACCGCCTCGCGGATTAGGGCAGACTCGTCGTACACGCTGAGGATGAGCACCCGCGTATCCGGCCTTCCCGCCACCAACCGGCGGCAGGCTTCCACACCGGAGCCGTCCGGCAAACTGATGTCCAGCAACACCAGATCGGGCGTCAGTCTCTGGACCAGTTCCAGCCCCTCCGCCATCGATGTCGCCTCACCGACAATCCGAAACTCCGCCGTCCGATTCAGCTGTTCCCGCAGCCCAAGGCGCGCCATCCGACTGTCATCAATCAAAACAATACGATACACGTGCTGCGTGTCCATGGACCTCCCTTGGTCGCCAATCACGAGTCGACTGACGGCCGTCTAGTCTCGACGGAGGGAGGCACGTAGGAACATCGGCAGAAGGTGGATTTACCTGTCGGCATTCGACTGACAGCGATGGAACGGAGGGGCAAACCAGGAGAGAGCAGGGAGAGAGACCTAATCGATCAGCCGCGCCTCTATGGCGTAGCGGATCAACTCACCCGTGCTCTCACAGGACAGTTTTTCGAGAATCCTCGCCCGGTAGGTACTAATGGTTTTCACGCTGAGACGAAGCTCTTCGGCAATTACGGAGACCGATTTCCCCTGTCCCAGCAATCGAAGCACTTGCAGTTCACGATCCGACAGTCTGGCATGCAACGAGTCGGCGGCACCGGTTTCCAGCGCACTCGCCATCTGTTCGGCCAACGCCGCCGTGATGTACCGCCCCCCCTGCAAGACCCGCAGAACCGCCGCCAGCAACTCGGACGGTGCGCTTTGCTTGGTCAAATATCCCGACGCGCCCGCTTTAATCGCTCGCATCGCAAACTCTTTTTCCGGATAGAGGCTCAACATGAGCACCGGGAGCCGCGGCTGCAGGAGTTTGGTTTCCTTCAGGACCTCCAACCCGTGCTTGTCGGGAAGGGCAATGTCCAAAATCATCACGTCCCAGGCCTGACGCCGCACAGCCTCCAATGCCTCCTCACCGGTGCGGACTTCGCAGATCTCGGAGGAGAGCTGTTGCTCCTCCAACAGTTCACGTACGCCCCTCCGTACGATCGGATGATCATCGGCGATCAAACAGCGACACTTATTCATGAACCGGTTTCCTCCGTCGTGATGCCGAGGCTGATGACACACCTGCGCCGGCAGCCCCGTCGGGCGTGGAACCGACCGGAATACGCACCTGAACCGTCGTGCCGGAGTCGGCTCGGGAACTGATCTCCACATGGCCGGCGAGAATCTCCACCCGCTCACGGATGCCCCGCAAACCGAAGCCACCCACGGGGGAGAGACCCGCGACGTCGAATCCGACGCCGTCGTCCGTAACCGTCAATCGCCATTCCCGCCGACTCTGCTGAACGAGTAGGGACACGTTCGTAGCCTGCGCATGGCGGACCACATTCGCCAGCAGTTCCTGGACAATACGATAGAATGCCGTCTCCAACGTGGGCTGACGCGCGCCGCGGCGTGGTGCCTGCTCGAACACCAATACACAACGCAAGCGGGTTCGGGCCTGCACGTCCGCGATCAAGGCCTCCAGGCCGGCCTTTAATCCCAGTTCTTCCAAGACCGGTGGGCGGAGGGCGCGGACAATACGACGCAGGCGCGAGAATAGCTGGTCCGTCGTGTCCAGCGCACGAACCAGGCGTTCCTGCCCCCGGCCTCCCGCACCGGTGGATCGTGCCGCGACGCTCCGCTTCACCGACGTGAGATCGAACTTGAGCGACGTCAGCAATTGACCGACTTCATCGTGTAACTCGCGGGACAGCCGGCGACGTTCGTTGGACTCCACCATATGCAGTTCCTGCGACATGGCCTGAAACCGTCGATAGGCCTCCTCCAAAGACGCATAGGCCCGCCGAGGTCCCGTGACGTCGATCATCGCCCCGATCATGCGTACCGCCACCCTAGCCTCGTTCCGTACGATATGGGCTCGGTCGAGAAAGTATCCATACGTGCCGTCGGCCAGTTGAAAACGGTATTCGGCCGAGAGGGTGCTGATCTCCGTTTGAATGGCCTGGCTGACCATGTCGAGCACGCGCCCCCTGTCGTCAGGGTGCAAGCGGCCGCTCCATGCATCGATGCTCGGTTCCTTTCGAGGGTCATACCCGAACTTCTCGCAGGCATTGGGGCTCCACCAATGATCACCCGTCAGCAGATCCCAATCCCACAGAATGTCGTTGGTGGCCTGCGCCACGAGACGAAACCGCTCTTCGCTGGACCGAAGCAAGGCCTCTGTCTGCTGTCGTTCGGTGATATCGCGGCCCACCCCGGAAATGCCGACGACCCGCCCCTGCAAATCCGCGAAGGGCGCTCCATTCCAGTGGTAGCCCAGGGCGCGTCCGTCTTTCGTCAGAAGATGGCCTTCCAACTCCGCATAGCCGTTGTCAAAGGCCAGCCGGATGGCCGCGCTGGTCTGTTCAGCCTCAGCGGAAGGCACCATCTCGAGGGCCGGCTTACCCAACAACTCGTCGTGCGTGTATCCCGTCACCGTCTCCAATCGACGATTCCACTTGCTGAGACGCCCCTCCAGATCCAACACAAAGATCACATCGGGCACCGTTTCCATGATGGTCTGCAGATTCCCCAGGGCCTCCGCCCGCTCTCGCTCCACCTGCTTGCGCTCAGTGATGTCGGTGATGGTTCCGACCATGCGCAACGGGCGTCCCTGCTCATCCCTGGCCACGACCTTGCCGCGATCCAGATACCATCGATATTCGCCGGACTTGTGGTGCAGCCGCACTTCGAGTTCCTTTAGGGGCGTGCGGCCGTCGAGATGCGCCTGAAGGACCTCCCTCATGCGCGGAAGATCGTCCGGATGCAGAATCGAATAGAAAAACGCTACCGATCCGGTGACTGCCTCCGGCACATACCCCAGCAGCCTGATCCACTGCGGACTGAAATAGACGACATCCGTCAGAATGTTCCAATCCCACATCCCTTCATTGATCGCTTCGATGGTGATGTGAAACCGTTCCTCACTCGCCCGCAGGGCCGTCTCGGCCAGCTTGCGTTCGGTGAGATCCGTATGCGACCCGAGGAGCCGGACCCTCCTCCCGTCGGGCTCCTCGACAAACGAGGCCCGTGCGGAGATCCAACAGTAGGAACCGTCCTTCCGGCGCAAGCGAAACTCTTGCTCATAGGGGCCTTTTGGATTGGTGAGGTAGTGCTGCACGTAAACCAGGGCCCGTTCGCGGTCGTCAGGGTGCAGCCGCGACTCCCATTCCTCGAACCGGCCGGCGATCTCCTGGTTCGTATGGCCGAGCTGCTGCGCCCATTCATCGGAGAAAAACACCTCATTGGTTTCCGTATTCCAATCCCAGAGTCCCGTGCCGGACGCCCGAAGCGCCTGCCGGAGTTTCTCCTGCGTATGCGCCAGGGCCTGCTCTGCCTGTTTCCGCTCGGAAATATCCCGCACGAATGCGCAATGACATTCCACCTGGTTGTACTGAATGAACATCACGCTCACTTCGATCGGAATGAGCCGGCCGTCCTTGGCCCGGTGCAGACTCTCGAAGGAATCTCTGCCTCGTCGCCGCATGTCCGCCCAAAAGGACGGCCAGCGGTCGGCCTCAAATTCCGGATTGATGTCGTGGACCGTCATGCGGCGAAATTCGTCTTTCGTGTAACCCAGCATGTCGCACGCGGCGTCGTTCACATCCAGCAGTTCCGCCCCGGCTCCCACCCAGTAAAACGCCTCTGTGGCGTGATCGATCGTGTACTTGGCGAGGTACAACGCCTCTTTGGTCCGTTTGCGTTCGGTGATGTCCTGCACCATCGCCAGCGTATGCCGCACGCGACCTGCGGCATCCCGAATGACCGAGAGTCCCACTTGCGCCCAGACGATCTCTCCATCCTTTCTGATGTATCGCTTCTCAAAGACGTCGCCCTCGGCGGTTCCTTCCATCAGATTCTTGATTCGTTCAAGATTCTGCCCCAGGTCATCGGGATGCGTGAGCGATTGGAACGTGCGGGTCAACAACTCCTCTTCCGAGTAGCCAAGGATCGTGCAGAGCCGCTGATTGACTTCCTCGATACGGCCGCTCAAGTCGGCGATCGACATCCCGACCGTCGCGTTCCGATAGGCGGCGCGGAACCGCTCTTCGCTCTTCCTGAGCTGCTGCTCGGCGAGATGCCGCCCCAACTCACTGCCGGCGCGACCGGCAGCCATCCGCAGCAGCGACTCTGCCCTCCCGGCGTCCACCAACGGGGTCTTCGCCAGCATGGCAATCCAGCCGATGGGCTCACCGGTCGGCGAAGGAAGCGTCAGGGCCATGTATGACTCGATGGAGAGCTGTCGAAGCAGGTCATCCTGTGGAAACGCGGCTTGCACGGCGCCCGGGTAGTGACAAAAGCCTTCTCTCAAGACGTGCTCGCAGGGGGTCCCGACGAGATCATATTCCATGGTGTCCAATGGTCCATCCGGTCCGTATCCGGCGACGGTTTTGGCGCGCCGTCCCGGAACGGGACGAATGCAGAACGCGTAGGCCGCGCCGATCGAGTGCGCCAGCGTGTCGACAAGCTCCTGGAGAAAATCCAGCCCAGTGGACCGGCTACTCCCTGCCATGAGCTGAAACATCTCCTGGTCTTGTACCGGCTTCTCACCGAAAGCCGGTTGATCACCTCGCAGCATCCGGAGTTCCAACAACGCCGCAGCCTGCCGCGCCAATCGTTGCAGGGCCAGACACTCCGTCTCCCTCCATGGTCTCGCCACACGATCCATCACGGCGATCGTCCCGATCGCATACCCATCCGTCGTGACGACCGGTACCCCGCAATAGAATCTGACCTGCGGATCAGCGGCAACCAATAGGTGAGAGGAGAAACGCGGATCAGCCTGTGCATCCTCCACGACACACGGCTCTCCGCTTTCGATGGTATGGGAACAGAGTCCGGACGAGCGGGGGGTCTGGGCGACCTCCACCCCAACCCTAGCTTTGAACCATTGGCGGTCCCGATCAATAAACGTGATGACGGCCAGCGGGGCGTCGCAGAGTGACGCGGCCAGTTGCGCAAGATCGTCGAAGGCTGTCTCGGGTGGAGAGTCGAGAATGCGCGCGCGCATCAGCGCGTCTATTCGAGCGGTTTCATCGGAAGGCAGGGCGTGCGTCCGCATACATGCGCTTCCAGGCGCGGAGGAATCACAGGATCACACTGACCGAATCGGCTTTGAGTCATACCATAGAATGCCCGGCATGGAGTAGGGCCATATGGGACTGACTCGACGCGGTCCGGCCCTCGTCACAAGGCCTGCAGCTGAAGGCGTGAAAATATTACACCCAGGCAGGGAGCGCACTTCCATCGGCCGTGCGCCAATGGGGGGCCCAGGCCAACGCCACCAGTTTGACGGCGATATTCGATTTGCTGGGCTTGATGATGAGACGGTCGAGCGTCTCCGTCAGCGGATCGGTTGCTGCGGCTAATGCGGCCGTTTCGGCAGTGAACTGTGCCTCCAGTGCCGACAGCTGCTGTTGCAGCGCAGCCACATTGTCTTCGGCGTAACCGACGTCCTTCGATTCTTTCATCGCCCGACCCGCCCCACGGATCGCCGTCGTCGCCTTGCCGATGGTGGTCGCGCTGATCGTCTTCCGCCCGAGAAACGCCCCCAGGATGGTCGCCCCAACGGAGATCGCGGCGTGCAACTGGCTGCTGCGGGATTCGGCTTGTTGCCGCTCGACCATCTGCTCTGCGCGCCTGATGCGATCTTGGAGGACCGCGATTTTCGGCGCGTATTTCTTTCGCAGGCTGTCGCTGTGCTGATCACGTTGCTCACGCCCCATTTGTTGGAGTCGTACGCGAAACTCGCGCTCCGATTCGCCGGGACGGGACAAGGCAGCGGCACTCGGGCTACGAAAGAGTTCGAGCTTTTGCGTGCGAAAGACCCAAGCCGACAGATCGCTCTTCCACGTCTCATACTGTTTGGCCTGACTTGCGATACCGGGGAGCGGCTCAAATCGGGCACCGCCGGCAGGCTCGCGTTCGAGATCGGCCAGGGCCACCTCCGCAATGTGCGCCTGCTCCCACTCCACGGGCACCGCGCCGGTGCCGATCACCGCCAGACGCATGAGTGCATCCGTCGCATCGACCGCCGCTTTGTTGTCCGTAAACCGCACCTGAACCGCTCCGAGCACCATGGGCTGATAGACCAGGTCGGCCTTCTCCGGCTGTGCACTCCGCAAGGGAAGAAAATATTGCGGCACCGCGGGCGGAACGATCGGGCGGGAGGCGGTCGAGCCCACCGCGCCCTGTATCGATTGCGTCGCCCCTGTAGCCTCCGCAATTGCCCCCTGCGAAGCGGGCGCTTCGCGTGTACCTCGCAGAGGCCCCATCACGTGCTTGATTTGTGTCCGAGTCAGCGGCCCGCGCAAGTACGACAGGGTCCAGCGGGTCTGAAAGACTTCCGGCGCATCCTCGTGTACATTGTTCAACAGAAACACCCGGTTCCCAAGTCCGGCCAGTGTCTGCTCCATCTGTTGACGATCAAACTTCTTTCCACTGCTGGCGGCCGCGCCTTCCAGCCCTTCGATCACCCGTGCTTTGTCACGCTCTGTTTGCAGACGGCCGATAAACCACGTGCCGGTATTGGCCAATCCTTTGTAATCCAGATCGACGGGATTTTGCGTGGCCAGCACCACCCCCAACCCGAATGCCCGCGCCTGCTTGAGCAACGTCAGCAGGGGCGCCTTGGAGGGAGGATTCGCCACCGGCGGGAAGTAGCCGAAAATTTCGTCCATGTAGAGGATCGCCCGAAGACTGGTCGTCCCCGATTGCGCACGGACCCAACCCAGCGTGTGATTCAGCAGCAGCGACACAAAAAACATGCGCTCGGCATCATTCAAATGTGCGATCGAAAAAATCGCGATACGCGGCTTCCCGGACGCGCCGTACAACATCTGTCCCACATCCAGCGGCTCCCCTTCCATCCAGGCCGCGAATCCCGGCGCCGCCAGCAAATTGTTCAACTGCATGGCCAACACGAACCGCTCCTTCGACGGGAAGAAGGACTCCAGATCCAGCACCCCCATCTTCACCATCGGCGGAGCCTGAATCTGATGAATGAGGGCGGCCAGACCCAAATCCTGTCCCGCCCGCCAGGCGCTGTCGAGAATCGACGAGAGCAGAATATGTTCGCGGCTGGTGATCGGGTCCGCGTCAAGACCGATCAACCCGAGCAGGCTGGTCACGGTGGTCCCGATCCGTTCGCGCAAGAGCTCGGCATCATCCAGCATCTCCGGCGGCGGAGCGGCGAACGATTTCAGAATCGAGACCGGTAGACCCGCCGTGCTGCCCGGCGTGTAGACGGCAAAGTCGGCGGCATCCCGCATCTTTTGAATCCGCTCGCCGCTCTGGCCCCACTCTCCTAACCCCGTTTTCCATAAGGCCGCCTGCTGAGCGGCATAGTCGGTCGGTGACACCCCCTTCTTCCTGGCGTCGTCCTCATTGATCCACGGAGCAAAATCCTCACCCCGCAATTGCGGGAATGTCAGCAGCAGATTGGCCAGGTCCCCCTTGGGATCGATGACAATGGCCGGAATGCCGTCGATCGCCGCCTCTTCCAACAGGCCGACGCAGAGCCCTGTTTTCCCGCTGCCCGTCATGCCGACGCAGACTGCGTGGGTCACCAGATCCTTCGAGTCATACAAGAGCCATCCCGGCTTCGGTTTTTTTGCGGCCAGATCATACGGCCGACCGAGATAAAACACTCCGAGTTTTTCAAACTCCGCGGCCCCGTCGCTCGACGGACCTGTTGCGGATGAGCCTGTGGCGATGTCGGGCGTCGCCCCGGCGTTCGTCTTGGTAGCGTTCTTTTTCGGCGGCATAACTCCCCCAGTGGCGCGAGTACGGATCGAGGAAGGACGCGGAAATTCGACGGGCATTTTAGTAAGCGAGCACCAGGACTGCAAGCCGTTCGATGGCCGACGGCCGGCCGGCCAAGCTGTCCCTCACGCATCAATTCAGTTGCGGAATCGGCGGCTTCACTGGCAGGATGCGGCGCGTATGCGCCGCCGATGGATCGTCACCCTTGCGTTCGCCCTCTGGCTTGTTCCCGGACTCGCCCTGGCCGAAGCCCCCCCGCATAGCGTCCATTGGGGGGCCATCGCCTTTCCAGACCATGACCCGACCTTGACCTTCAGCGCCGCCCTCCTGGATCGGTTTACCGAGTTCGACGGGGAAGGGAAACGCTACAACGATATCCAGGAAACCATGGGGCTGAATTTCTTCACCCTGAGCTGGACCAAACCCCTGTCGCAATTACCGGGTTGGAATTTGAATCTCACGGCGGGAGGCGGACCCACGCGTGACGGGCCCAGCCGGTTTCTGCAAAACGATGTGGTGCACAAGTTTCGCGGGTTGACGGAGGTCCCGGTCGGGAACAAACGCGAGGCCAACGATTTCATGCTGAGCGGAACGATGACCCGCTGGTTCGGCATGTTAGGCACCAGCGACGTCTTTTTTGCCGGACTGGGCGGCGCCGGCGGCTCGTTGTATTACGAACCCTACGTGCAGGCCGGGTTTCGGCGGCTGGCCATTCTCGACCCGATCCCGCTGCTCGGCGACTATCTTCGCGTCTCCGCTCTCGCGCGATATGGCCGCCCGTTCAGCGGCGCCGCGTTTCGCCAGGTCGCCCCGCAATCCTATCTTGCGCAGGCGTCCGTCGGCTTGGGCAACTACCGTCACTGGGACGATTCGACTCCATGGGAAATCGAACTGGCGGTCACCCTCGACTCCGGGCTGTTTGTGGATCACCAAGGCGATGCGCTGGAAGAACGGTTCGTCTCACTCGCGCTGCGGTATTCCGCCTTCACGTTTGAGACGTGGAACGATCTCATCAACCAGAAAGACTACGGGCCGACCTTCGGCGCCCGCCTCACGCTGGACCTGTTCTATATGTACGACCGCTGGTTCCGTTGAAGGTCGGACCCGTTCTCCCTCACGGTTTCACTCAAACCGTGTCAGGCAAAACGCTACCGCAAAATCCCCACAAACCACAGCAGCACCAGAATGCTGGCCGGCACGCCCAATAACCAGAGGATGAACCCTTTGCCCATCGGTCCCATCTGACACCTCCCTGCACGCGCTCGCTCACCGCAGGAGCGACGCCGCAACCCGTTCGCGGTTCAAAACATTCACCATCTTGAGATACGCACGGCTGTCGTCCTCAAGGCCGACGACAAAAAGATCGGCGTAATTCCGCTGCAGCATCAACCCGAGCTCGCCATGCTTGTCGGCAGGAACGTCATGGAGGGAAGCCAGGGTCCGGACATATTATCCTCCACCAGCGGTAGCCTCTTGTCGAAGACTTTCATGGGCCACCCCGGCGAATACATCAATCTTCTGCTCCGTCCGCTCCATGCCATCGGACGTAACGAGCTGATTCGGGCTCGCGCTGGAGAACACATTGACGGTCCTATCGACAGTGGCCTTGGTCGTATTGCACGCGGCAAGTATCACACCGGCAACCCCGATACAGAGGCTCAGTCCAGGGGAAGAATGGAACCGGTTGGCTTCATACTGCCCCCTTTCGTCTCGACTCTGTCAGTGAAGTACCTGCTGAACGCAGCCTCCCCTTCACTTGTAGTCGATGACGGGAAACGGCGAGCCTAGCAATTCCCCTGGGGAAGGGAGAGGAACGGCCCTAGCGGCATCGCTTGGCGGGGAGATGAGCGGTCGAGCAGCGAGACGCCAGGAATACCGGACAGATCGAGGAAGGGCACAGGCGAGGGAGCGACCGAAGAAGGAACCGTCACCATTCTTTGAAGACCACGAACACGGCGCCGATCATCATGCCGAAACCGACCACATAGTTCCATTTCAGTTCTTCTTTGAGATAGACGACGGAGAAGACGCAAAACACGATGAGCGTGATGACTTCCTGAATCGTCTTCAACTGTGCCGCGCTGAATTCATAGTGGCCGATGCGGTTGGCCGGCACCTGGAAGCAATACTCCACAAACGCGATCCCCCAGCTCGCCAGAATCGCGATCCACAGCGGCGACTCCTTGTACTTCAAATGCCCGTACCAGGCGAAGGTCATGAAGATGTTGGAGATGGTGAGTAGCAGGATGGTGTGCATGGGCTACGATTCCTCCTGGCTCGAATTTATGCACTATCGTTTCTTGGAAACTCCTTCAGGATTCGGTTGATATCCTGCTCAATAAGCGGACGCTGATTATTTCGATTGTTTCCAGGGAAATAGGTTCCACTCAACAGAACCTCCTTCCCCCCTAGCCGAACTCGCCAAATCTCTTTGCGAAATTCACTCACCTTTTTAGACGCTCTTAGATTGAACCGATCACATAAGCTTTCGAATGGAACTTTGCCTAAGGCTAGAATGCGTTCCGGCTGAGCAGCGAGCAGCTCATCGAGCAGAAAGTTCTGACAATATCTGATAGCTTGACGAGAAGGTGCGTGATCTTTTTCTTTGCACATAGATGGGCACTTGACCGCTGGGCTTAGGAAAAAAGAGTTCACAATAAATTCGTCGCAGCTTCTAATTTTCATGCCGACGGCTGATATAAGAGCGGTGAAGAGCCCCTCCCGGACAGCATCCCTTTTGGTTTCATCCCAGAAGTAGGCACCACCCCAAGGTGGTGCAACCGATACGAAGTAGAGACGAACCGGTCGAACAGGTCTTGATGATGGCTTGCGCTTTTGTCCTCGCGGCACTTTTAGGTAAGGCACCTGCTCAGTTTCGCAACGCCTACAAGTCTGAATTGCCTGCTGAATTACCTGCCATTCCGCAATGACCATATGCTTCTATTTGCTCCTGCTAAGAAGGATGACAGCGCTATGTCGCCGTCATCCCCTCTGAAATCACCTTTTCCCTCTTTCTGGGATGTAAGAGACGGGACTGGTGAAGACGGCATGGCGGGAGTGGCGAGATGTAGCAGCTGCACCGGCTGCTGCGCAGAACCTCTGTCGCTTATTCGGTGAATGGCGAGGGCGGCCCTCCCACTGCGCGCATCGGACGAGCACCGTTTCATCGTGCGCGTTCTGCGAGCAAGGAGGGCGCCTGGGCCGCTCCCCTCTCCTTCTTGGCAGGGGTGTAAGGGATGGCGCATTCGGAGTCGTCATGGCGGGGGAGGCGAGACACAGTGGACAAACATACCTGCGTGCGGAGGCATGCGACCATTGGTCGCGCGTTAGAGTCGCACGCAGTGAACGACGAGACCGATTGCCGGATTGATCCATCGCATTATGACGACTCCGAATGCGCCATCCCTCACACCCCTGCCTCTTTCAACACCTGTCCCGTATACGACCGCTTCACCTTGGCGATCTCCTTCGGCGGGCCCTCGGCCACAATCTCGCCGCCGCGGTCCCCGCCTTCAGGTCCCAGGTCGATGACCCAGTCTGCGTTGCGGATCATGTCGAGATTGTGCTCGATCACCAGGACGGTGTTGCCGGTTTCGACCAGCCGGTCGAGCACGTCCAGCAGCCGTTGCGTGTCGGCAAAATGCAGGCCGGTCGTCGGTTCATCGAGAATGTACATGGTGCGGCCGGTGGGTCGCTTGGAGAGTTCGCGCGAGAGTTTCACGCGTTGGGCTTCACCGCCGGAGAGCGTGGTGGCTGACTGCCCGAGCTTCACATAGTGGAGCCCCACATCATGCAATGTCTGCAGTTTCGCCTTGATGTAAGGAATGTTTTGGAAAAACTCCAGCGCGTCATCGACCGTCATGTTCAACACATCGGCGATGCTGCGGCCCTTGTATTGAATATCCAAGGTTTCCCGGTTGTAGCGCTGCCCTTTGCAGACCTCACAGGTGACATAGACGTCGGGCAGGAAATGCATTTCGATTTTAATCAGCCCGTCGCCCTGGCAGGCTTCGCACCGCCCACCTTTCACATTGAAGCTGTAACGCCCAGGCTTGTACCCACGCACCCGCGATTCCGGCAAGTTCGAAAAGAGATCGCGAATGAAGGTGAACAAGCCGGTGTAGGTCGCCGGATTGGACCGGGGCGTGCGCCCGATGGGCGACTGGTCGATATCGATGATCTTGTCCAGCGCCTCAACACCCTTCAGATCCTTGCAGCCATCGATCTTCGGCTTCTTCTGGTAGAGCAGCTGCGACAGCGAGTGGAACAACACTTCGAGCACCAGCGTGCTTTTGCCAGATCCTGACACCCCGGTCACGCAGGTGAACAACCCCAGCGGCACATTGAGCGTGACATTTTTCAAATTGTGTTTTTTGGCGCCGACGACCGTCAGAAATCCTTTCGGCTTTCGTGTGCGCTTCGGCAGCGAGACCATCTGCGCGCCGCGCAGGTACAGGCCCGTCAGGGAATCGGGGTTGGCCATCACCTGTTTCGGCGTCCCTTGGGCGATGATTTTTCCGCCATGGGTGCCGGCCCCTGGCCCCAGATCCAGAATGTAGTCGGCGGCCTGCATGGTCTCCGCATCGTGCTCGACGACAATAACCGTGTTGCCGAGATCGCGCAGCCGGAGCAGGGTCTGCAACAGACGACGATTGTCCCGCTGATGCAGGCCGATCGACGGTTCGTCCAGGATATACAACACACCGACCAGGCCTGAGCCGATCTGCGTCGCGAGACGAATCCGCTGGCCCTCTCCGCCGGACAAGGTGGCCGCAGGGCGATCCAGGGTCAGGTAGTCCAGCCCGACGTTGACGAGAAACCCGAGACGTTCACGAATTTCTTTCAGAATCCGGTGCGCAATCACCAGTTCCCGTTCGGTGAACTTGAGCCCGGCGAAAAAGTCCGCCGCCGCCCGCACCGACAATCCCGTCACCTCGGCAATAGATTGCTTGGCGATTTTGACGGCCAGGCTTTCCGGTTTGAGCCGGGCGCCGTGGCAACTCTCGCATCGTTCCAGCAATGTGAAATCTTCATCTTCGGATGCACCCGGCGCCATCGCGTAGCCGATGCCGTCACAGGCCGGACAGGCCCCATGCGGACTGTTGAAGGAAAACACGCGGGGCGTAATCTCGGGGTAACTCACCCCGCACTTGATGCAGGCGAGTTTATCGCTGTACACGTGCACCTTGCCCGGCTCCGTGAGCACCCCGACCAAGCCGCCTGCTAATTTCAGTGAGGTTTCGACCGAGTCCGCGACGCGACGCATCAACGCCTCGCCGGGCTTCATCACCAACCGGTCCACCACGATTTCAATGGTGTGTTTTTTCTGCTTGTCGAGCACGATGTCGTCGCCCAGATCGACGATCTCCCCGTTGATGCGCGCCCGCACGTACCCGGCCTTTCGCATCTCCAGCAACTCTTTTCGGTACTCGCCCTTCCGCCCACGAACAATGGGGGACAGAATCTGGAATTTGGCGCCTTCCGGCAGTTCGCAGATCGCATCGACCATCTGCTGCACCGTCTGAGCGGTAATCTCCTGGCCGCATTGGAAACAAAACGGATGGCCGACTCGCGCATAGAGCAAGCGGAGATAGTCGTAGATTTCCGTGACGGTCCCGACCGTAGAACGAGGATTGTGGCTGGTACTCTTCTGTTCAATGGAAATGGCCGGGGACAGTCCCTCGATGGAATCCACATCGGGCTTGCCCATCTGTTCGAGAAATTGCCGGGCGTAGGCGGAAAGCGACTCGACATAACGCCGCTGGCCCTCGGCATAGATGGTATCGAAGGCCAGGGAGGATTTGCCCGACCCGCTCAGCCCAGTGATAACGACGAGTTTGTCTCGGGGGATCTCGACATCGAGGTTCTTCAGATTATGTTCGCGCGCACCTTTGACAACGATGGCATGGCTCATAGCGGGGGGATTATACCATGGCACTTCGGCAGTCTCGTCTCCGGTCTCCTTCACTCCCTCGGACCGCGACAGGCTCCGTCCGCTACCAGCTTTGGCAGCCGAGGAACAGTTTAGTTTTTCTTCCGATCTGCCGATAGGGAGGTGCGAGCACTTCCACGCTCGAACCACAACCACCTACGAGTGTCCGGCCACCATGCACGATGTGTTGAGCCTCTTTAAGCGCAATATCAATCAACTCTTTGGCATTACGGTCGATATTCTCAACGTCGGCCGTTCGCTCCAGCAACTGTCCCTCTCGATGCAAATCCTGGCCAACAACGGCGTGGTCCAGGCCGCCAAGATCCAGGGGGGGAAGGGCCGCCCCATGCTGGCGCTCGTCGAAATCCTCAACAATACCCCTAAGGAAATCCGCCCGGAAGTGGCGGCGCTTGAGCACCTCTGTGCCGGATTGGCCAAAGTGACCGCAAGTAGTTCGAATATCGTCTGGCGCTATCATCAATTGATTGCCAGTCTGCTTTCCGCCATGGCGCGCGGGGGGCAGCCCTCGGCCTCTCACGATCTCGCGTCCTTATCGCACCTGCGCTTTACCACCGAAGCGGATATCGCCCAACTGACCCGGCATCCGTCCTTTGCCGCTGCCGGAGCCCTTGAACGCGAAAATCGACAGTTCGTGGTGACCCTCTGCCAGGCCAATCTCGCCGAATTGCACGAACGACTCAAAGAGGCCCTGCGGTGCCTGGGAGAGACGCAACAGGCCCTGGGCGGACTAAAAATGATCGGGCTCACCGCACGCTACATGGCGTTTTGCATCGCCTCCGAGGCGGCGGGGCTGGCGGAGGCCGAAGCGAACTTTAAGAACCTGTCGAACGAAATCACCCGTGTCGTGGATGACCTGGACGGAAAGACGCTCGCCATGAAACGGGCCATCGAGCACGGCCAGGAACTGCTAGACCTGCTGCTGAAGGGGTATACCTATGCAAAGTAAAGTGTTGTTCCAGAAAGACGATCATCAGTGGGTCGTCATCGGTCGCGACCCGGAGAAGGACGATCATGTCATCGACACCAACGAATACGTGATCATCCACCGCGGCCAAGCCATGCTGTTGGATCCGGGTGGCATCCAGATTTTCCCCCAGGTGTTGGCCGAACTGGCGAAGTACGTTCGCATGCAGGATATCAAGGTGATCTTCGCCAGCCACCAGGACCCGGACATTTGCTCATCGCTGGCGATGTGGCTCGATATGAACCCCGCGATCAAGACCTATTGCTCCTGGCTGTGGACGGGCTTTGTCAGCCACTTCAGCACCGGTGCCGTGATTACGCTCACTCCCATTCCCGATGACGGCATGCGCATCAAGATTGGCGAGGAGGGCCCGGAGGTGGAAGCCGTGCCGGCCCACTACTGCCATTCGTCAGGAAATTTCTCCCTCTACGACCCGACAGCGGGTATTCTCTTCTCCGGCGACATCGGCGGCGCTCTGGTTCCGGATCACCATGCGAGTCTGGTCGTGACCGATTTTGAGCAGCACATCCAATACATGCGAGGGTTTCACCTTCGCTGGATGCCCTCCACAGTCGCCCTGCGCGGCTGGACTCAACGCGTCCGGGCCATCAAGCCTCGTATGATCTGCCCTCAACACGGCTCAATCTTCGAGGGGGACAACGTCGGCAAACTGCTCGATTGGCTCGAGAGCCTCGAAGTGGGTCAGTGGAAAGGGGCCACCCCCAAGTCCGAGACTCGTGCCGCGGCCTGAACACCGCATCCTTAACCGACGTCTGCCCGCACCGGCGTTTCAGCACCCCCGCGACCTTGACAACGGACAAAAGCGGGTGCTACCACCCTCTCATGGTGCGGGCCGAACCATCTTCCATACCCGATACTCCTGAAGGTGCGGCGAAAGCCGTCTCCACCTGGTCTGGACAGGCCCGTGAACAGGCGGTCCAACGCATGTTCACGGCCATCGCGGGCGTCTACGATCTCAACAACACCCTGCTGAGTTTCGGGCTTCACCATCATTGGAAACGACTCACGGCCTCCTACGTGCCCGCGGTCACGAACGGACGGGCGCTCGATATCGGCGCCGGAACGGCTGACCTCGCGCTCCTGGTCGAACCGAAAATGGGGGAGCAGGGACATGTGGTGGCCTCGGATTTGAACCATGCCATGCTGGCCGAAGGGCTCCGCAAGGTGGTGGGGCGAGGACTGCACGATCGGATTACCTGCCTCCAGGCGAACGCCGAACAACTCGGATTTCCTGACGAGACGTTCCACGCGGTCACGACGGGGTTCTGCATGCGAAACGTGGGCAACCTCACTCAGGCCTTTACCGAAATCCGGCGGGTGTTACGTCCAGGTGGACGCTTTGTGTGTCTGGAGTTCTCCCGGCCCGCTTACGGGTGGCTACGCGCGCTTTATGATTGGTATTCCTTTCGCCTGCTTCCCTGGGTCGGCACCAAGGTCGCGCGGGATCGGACCGGTGTCTACGAGTATCTGCCGGCCTCGATCAGGACCTTTCCCGATCAAGAACGATTGGCCACGCTGCTGCGGGAAGCCGGGTTTCGTCAGGTCGAGTACCGCAACCTTACCGGGGGCATCGTCGCCATCCACGTGGCCACCAAATAGCGGCGGAGAAGTTCTGCGTGATGCGTCTTTCGTGTTGAGGTAGCCGTCGGCATCTTCGCGTCACACCCCATCATTCACGATTCACAACCGTTCTATGCAATCCGTCCTCTACATTTTTCTGCCTTGCAAGAAAGTCTACCCGATCGGCGTGACCTATCTTGCGGATTTCATTCACCGCCGAAAGCCAGAGGTGCGGCAACGCATTCTTGATCTGTCCTTGTTTCCAGAGTCGCAACGCACTCAGGCGATTCGGGATGCTGCGCTGGAGTTCAAACCTGATTTGGTCTGCTTTTCGTGGCGGGACATTCAGATTTTTTCCCCTCACGAGGGTGACGCGTCTCTGGAGCATGCGTTCAATTTCTACTTTGCCAGCAACCCCATCAAGCGCGTTGCCGCCTCGTTTGCCGGGCTCAAGCAACTCTACCGCTATTACAGTCACATTCGAGCCAACCTGTCCTACCCCTGGCTGATCCGGAAGGAGTTCCCCCGGGCGCAGATCATGATCGGCGGGGGCGCGTTTACGGCCTTTGCCGACCAATTGATCGAAAAACTCCCGGAAGGCACCATCGGCATTCTGGGCGAAGGGGAAGATGCGATTCTGAAGGTGATCAACGGCGATTCGTTGGAGCAGGAACGCTACATCATCCGCGAGGGGAAACAGACCCGCAAGGGCCAACAGGGCTCGCCGGCGCTGCTGGACGCGCTGACCGTCGACCTCCCCTATCTCACGTCGATCTTCCCGCAACATGGCGCGTACATGGACGAGTCGATCGGCGTGCAAACGAAACGGGGCTGCCCGTACGACTGCGCGTTTTGCCTCTATCCGTACATTGAGGGCAAGCGAGTGCGGTACCGTCCGCCGGAGATGGTGGTGAAGGACATTTCCCAGCATTACCACCAGTGGGGGGCGCGACGATTCTGGTTCACTGACGCCCAGTTTATTACCGGGAAAGAGGCCTATCCCCAATGCACGGAGATCCTTGAACGAATCCTGAGTGAAAAGCTCGAAATCGAGTGGTCCGGCTACATCCGCACCTCGTTGATCACCCCCGAGTTAGCGAAGCTGATGGTGCGCTCGGGTGTCGGAGATTTGGAAGTGGCTATTACCTCAGGATCGCAGGAGGTCCTGAATAACCTCCACATGGGCTTCAAGCTCGAACGACTCTACGACGGCTGCCGATACCTGGCTGAAGCCGGGTTCAAAGGAAAGGTGATTCTTAATTATTCGCTCAACTCTCCCAAGGAGACCGAAGACAGTCTCCTCCAAAGCGTGGAGTCCTACAAAAAGGTCGCCGCGATCCTCGGTGAGGAACGCGTCTTTCCCTTGATGTTCTTTCTTGGCATCCAACCAAATACAGATTTGGAGCATCGGCTGCTGGAGGAAGGGTATCTGTCCGCCGGATACAATCCGCTCATGCTCACGCCGACAAGCATCCGCAAACTACTCTATAACCCGGCGCCTCTCAATAAGCTCATCGCCAAAGCCTGTCTCACGGCCTGGCAGCAGAAAGCCGGCAGCCGCGACCCTCGAGCCTGGACCGGCTCGCTCTCTCAAACCGCGACGCCCGAGTCAAAACCCAACCAGGCTCACTATGCCGACGCCAATCTCATTCGTGGTATTCAAAACAACTCCGGGCGAGACGCGCTGCTGACCCTCGAGGAGATTCTCCGGTCGCGCCGCCCTTCCCAACCGACCGCGACCAGCACGGAAAAGACCGCTGTGAGTCCAACGAGTTAGCCGTTATCCACAGACCATCTGCCGGCCATGGGTTTGCTTGCATTCCCCGAGAACACGGTGCTATCATGCCGCTTCTTTTGGGGTAAAGTTCCATTCAACCGTTTGAATTCCTGGCGGTTCTCTGATCTCTTCCCCCTATAGAGTGTTTGCCTAGGAGGCGTTTCGATGTACAAGACTATTTATATCCCGGTCGACAATTCCGACCATTCCAATACAGCCGTTGATGTCGGAGTTGAGCTGGCGAAAACCTATGGCTCCAAGATTGTGGGCAGCCACGTCTATGCCGCCAAGATGCACGATAAACGATTCAAGCAGATGGAGGCCGGTCTTCCTGAGGAATATCACGACGAGAAGGAGCTGGATCGGCAGCGCCAGATTCACGATTCGTTGATCACTCGCGGGCTCCAAATCATCACGGACTCCTATCTCGACTACGTCGACAAGAAATGCAACGAAGCCAACCTGCCGGTGGAGCGTCGCTCGCTGGAAGGCCGTAACTGGAAAGTCTTGGCTGAAGACATCAACACCAACGCCTACGATCTCGTGATCATGGGGGCCTTGGGGGTCGGCGCCGTCAAGGATAGCGTGATCGGCAGCAACACCGAACGGGTGCTGCGACGCGTCCGAAACTCCGACATGCTGATCATCAAGCAGCCCCAGCCGATGGGCAGCGGAAAAATCGTGGTTGCTGTGGACGGCAGCCCTTACTCTTTCGGCGGGCTCATGACCGGCCTGGCGCTCGGCAAGGCGTTCAACGTCCCGGTTGAAGTGATTTCAGCGTTCGATCCCTACTTCCACTACGCCGCCTTTCACAGCATCTCCGGCGTTCTAAACGAAGAGGCCGGTAAGGTGTTCCGCTTCAAGGAGCAGGAAAAGCTGCACGAAGAGGTCATCGATAGCGGGCTGGCGAAGATCTACCAATCGCATCTCGATATTTCCCGTGAAATCGCCCAAGCCGAACAAACCGACGTCAAAACGACGTTGCTGGACGGCAAGGCTTTCGAAAAAATCATTCAATACGTGCGGAAAGAGAACCCGTGGCTTCTCATCGTTGGTCGTATCGGCGTCCATAGCGACGAAGATATGGACATCGGCAGCAACACGGAGAACCTACTCCGCTCCGCCTCCTGTAACATTCTGGTGTCGAATCGCAAGTATGTCCCCCCCATCGACACGCAGGCGGAATATACGATCGCCTGGACGGAAGAAGCGTTGCGACGTATGGAACGAATTCCCGTGTTTGCCCGCGGGGTCGCCAAGACCGCCATTCATCGTTATGCCATCGAAAAGGGACATACGATCATCAGCAACACGGTCGTCGACGCCGCGGTCGGCCATATTCTTCCGAAAGGGGCGATGGACGCGATGCGAGCACTCGGCGGAAACCTCGACGCCGCCGGTATTGATCGCGACAAGATGCAAGCTGATGATTCCGTTGCACAGGATCTGATGGGCTCCACGCTGAGCGGCATGATGACGCAGGTCGTGGAAGAAAAGCCGACCCATAGCCCTGGAACACAGGCCTACTTGGATCGCATGAGCCAGAACTATTTCGTCTGTGACGGCTGCGGATATATCGGCAAGGGCGATACCCCGGTGAAGTGTCCGGTGTGTAGCGCTGACGGCGATCGATTCAAACAGGTCGATAAGTCGATCTTCGAGGCAGCGGCCAAAGCGGAGGGCGGACTCGAGACCGACGTCGCCTACGACGACATTCCGATGCAGTGGACGAAGGATGCCAAGGAGGCAATTCGCGCCGTTCCAGCCGGGTTCCAACGTCGACGGGCCAAAGCCAAAATCGAAAAGAGCGCTCGCAAGCTCGGCATGACGACGATCACGCTCGAATACGCAGCTCCCATGATTCAGGAAGCGGCTGACGAAGATTACACGCCGATTTTCGCCAACAAAGGCACCGGCACCGCACCAGAGCCGACATCAGCCGAAACCAACGGAACCACTGCCCATGCGCCAAACGGCAACGGAGTCGCGCAGGCTGAAGCTCCCCTCTCTCCCTACACATGGACGCCGGATGCCCAGGGCCGCCTGGACCGCGCACCGGAAGGGTTCATGCGGGAATGCACCAAGGCTTTGATCGAAAAACACGCCGATAAGATCGGAACCACGGTCATTACGTTGGAAGTGGCGACCGAGGGCATTGAACAGGCCAAGGGATACATGGCCGATGCCATGAAAACCGGCAATCTGAAGGATATGATTGCCAACCTGACCGGCTCCTCCAAAACCGGGGCGAACCGGTGATGGGAAAATCACTGCCGGTTCTGAACATCCCTTTCCTCGGAGATAAGCTGGAGTCGCTTCAGCAGCAGATCTCCAAATTCATCTCCCCGACGGCTCCGTTGGCAGGGCCAAACGACGGCCGAACGGTTGATGATTTTAAGCCCTACCTCGTCGCGCTGAATCTCACCAAGCGCTGTAACCTCAAGTGTGATCACTGCTACCTCGACGCTACCACCAAAGCGGGTGGCGGTTCCGACGAGCTCAGCACGGAAGAATGCTTCCGTCTCATCGACCAGATCGCCGAAGTCAACAAGGGCTGCCTGCTCGTGATCACCGGCGGTGAGCCGCTCGTGCGGCCCGACATTCTTGACATTGCCCGCCATGCCGTCGGACTCGGTTTTATCGTCGTCTTCGGCACCAATGGCATGTTGATTAATGACCGCATGGCGAAAACCCTAGTAGAAATCGGCGTCATGGGAGTCGGAATCAGCATCGACTCCCTTGATCCTCAAAAGCATGACCAGTTTCGAGGTGTCCCTGGCGCTTTTGCTAGTGCACTCGCTGGCATCGAAGCCTGCAAACGCAACGGCCTTCAGTTCCAAGTACACTTCAGCGCCCAACCCATGAACTATCAAGAGTTGCCTCGGGTGGTGGAATGGGCTCACCAGTTGGGGGCACGGGTGTTGAATGTGTTCTTCATGGTCTGCACGGGACGCGGTGAGGAGCTGACCGACATCACGCCGCAGCAGTATGAAGAGGTGCTGGGATACTTGGTCGACTGTCAGGACCAATACAAAGATATGTTGGTGCGAGCGCGCTGCGCGCCCCATTTCAAGAGGCTGGCGTACGAGAAAGATCCCAATTCTCCGCTCACCAAGGCGACGGGATACATGGGCGGCGGCTGTTTGGCTGGCACTAATTATGCGCGTGTCACGCCGAACGGCGAGCTTACCCCCTGTCCCTACATGCCGCTGTCGGCCGGAAATGTGCGAGACGCGAGCTTTGTCGATCTCTGGGAACGCTCGGATGTGTTCAACTCCTTCCGCTATCCGCAGTTGAAGGGGAAATGCGGAGATTGCGAATACACAGATATCTGCGGCGGTTGTCGGGCCCGTCCCTATGTCGACCATGGCGACTGGCTAGATGAAGATCAGTGGTGCCTCTACACCCCGAAAGGCGGCGAAAAAATCAAAGTCGCCTTCAATATTCCGGAGGAGACAGCCGTTGCGTGGGATGAAGCGTCAGAGCTTCGGCTGAGTCGGATCCCCTACTTTCTCCGCGCTATGGTCAAGAAGGGTGTGGAACGGCATGCTCGGGAAAATGGCATCAGCCTCATCACCATTGAGTTGATGGAAGAACTGAGAAAAAAGCGATTCGGAAACGACGCACCGGTCTTCAATTTTGACATGAGAGGGAAAGAGTAAGGCACCGGCCGCCGCAGTGACTGCATGAACTTGGCTGCCATCGGCGCTCGCTCCTCACCAATCGACCATGGATTCCGTACAAAGCCTGTTTCTCGATCTCAATCGGCTCGTTCCTATCATCAATCACTGGTTTCATCTGCTCTCCGCCGTCATCTGGATCGGCGGCCTGGCATTTCTCGTCATGGCTGTGACTCCTGGGCTTCGTGAGGGCGGGCTCCCGAAAGAATACATCCGTCCGATCACCGACGCGTTCTATCGCCACTACAAGCGTGTGGCTGGTATTCTGTTGGTAGTCCTGCTGTTCACCGGCGGCATCAACCTCCACTACGTCAATCAGATTTTCGTCTCCCAGACCGGTCAAGCTTTACAGAACCATCCCAAATACCTCTGGATTTTCTGCATCAAGCTGATCCTGGTCCTCTGCCTCCTGACACTATTCCTGTATACGGTCATCTTCAAGTCCGATGAGGAGGAAGAAGAGGAAGACGAAACGTATGAGTCGATTCCCTTCCAACGCGCCGCGCTATGGATGGGCTTCTTCATCATCCTCTGTGCCGCGGCCATGAAACATCTGCATCAGTAGACACACGACCCCACCGCACATCTACCCGACAAGAACTCCGAAGATCCAACCACTTGGTCTGCCAAGACGGCGGCGAAAGTACGGGACCAACGGCGCTTGAGCCCCTCCATCGATCACTTGTTCAAAAACTATTGGCATTCGCAGACCGATCCAGGTACCCTTCGTCCGCGATCATGGCATGTGTGTTGCTTTCGCAACGTGAGGGGCGCGCGAGTCATCGCCTCACGATCGCCTCCCCTGTTGATTCGTCCAAACTGCTACCACCTTGGTGGCGCTTGAGCGGTAGCGATCGTCCAGGCCTTGACTCGTTACGCCCGTCTTTCTTGAGGAGATGCCCCATGCCTATCCGCCTGAACCGCACCTTGATCCTGACCGCCCTCCTACTCGCGTTCTCCCCCCTGCATTGCCGAGCCATCGACCCGGTCCCGGCCCAAGACCCCGTCTACTCTCTGAACCAGGGATTGTCCAGCCAGGAACTGCAGCAGTGGTACCATCTCTCGGCTGGGACTCACCTGATTCCCTATGATTGGCTCGCGGCGTTAGAAGATGAATCGCTCATCAAGATGTTCGCGGCGACCGGGCTCATCGCCGACCCGGATCATATCGACAAACTCCCCGTCGGCTTTGCAAAAACCGAAGGACCGAACGTCTCAGTGCCTCAGGCCGGATTCACCTGTTCGTTTTGTCACACCACGCAGTTCAGCTACAAAGGTCAGCGGATCAAGATCGAGGGCGGCCCTTCGCTCCAATACAACGCGCGATTCCTCAGCGCCCTCATCCAACGGCTGGGCGCGCTGATCCCCCCTGATCTGTCCGCATTCCTCCAGACCCTGAAGGAGGAGGCCCCACCCGAGCCGTTTAAGACGTTCGCCACCCGCGTCTTGACCAGTCGTGGAGAAGCCGTAACCGCCTACACGCTCACCAAATTGGCGCAGGATGTGAGAATGCACACCCACGGACTGATTTCACGTAGCGGCAGAGACCTTTCGCCGGAGCAGTGGGGGCCGGGCCGGTTTGATGCGCTCGGACGGGGAGGCAATATGGTGTTTACCCTGCTCCATCCCGACAATCTCAGACCTGCAAATGCCCCGGTCAGTATTCCTCCGCTGTGGGGCGTGTGGGAATATGACTGGGTTCAGTGGGCTGGGTCGATTCAACATCCACTGGCGAGGAATATCGGCCAGGTGATCGGCGTCAACGCCGGCCTCTTCAATTGGGCACGACCCGGCGCCGCCATTCCCTCGGACAAAAGCGCCCTGTTCCGCTCGTCCGTCAATGTCGATTCCCTCACGACCCTCGAAGAATTGGCACGCCGCCTGCCTCCACCGCAATGGCCGTCCGTCTTCCCACCCATCAATCGTGAACTGGCTGCACGTGGGAAGGACCTGTACCACGGCAACAGGGCCAAGGGTATTCCAAACCTCTGTGCCCATTGCCATGTCCCCGCAAGAATATCCGGCTCGTCCGACGACGGCCCGAGCCTCCAGGTCACGATGGTGCCTCTCCAGGAAATCGGCACCGATTCCCTCTATCTGGAGAATTTTTCCCAACGGACCGTGGACACGAGTTTTCTGGGGCGTGGGCGAATTTCCGCGCGAGAAGCGTCGGAATACGTCACGAGCGAATTGATGGCCGTGAACAACGCCACGAATGCGCCTGCCTATCGAAACCGGCCCAATATCTGGCGAGACAAGGCACAGTACATTGCTCGCCCGCATGTGGCGGTATGGGCCACCGCTCCCTACCTCCACAACGGATCGATCCCGAACCTCTACGAATTGCTCTCTCCCGCGAGAGAACGACGCGGCTGTTTCGCTCTGAGTCCGAACATGGAGTTTGACACCAAGAAGGTGGGGTTTGTCGTCGAAGACTGCACCGGCCTTCCCCCTTCGCCCAGTCAACCCGCACGCTTCGAATTCAAAACCGTATTACCCGGTAACGGCAACCGTGGCCACGAATTTACCGATACGCCGGATTGCGACAGCGCAAAAGGCAACGGGGTATTGGGATGTGAACTACCAGTGAATGACCGCTGGGCCATCATCGAATACTTAAAGACCTGTGATCTAGATCGACTGGTGTTGCCGAATACGCCGGCCTGCCGGAATCTGGACTAGTCCACAACGCCCGAATCATCCGATGGCTCCCGTGCTTGCCGGAGACGCATCGGACGAGACCGTTCACGCATGACCGATCTCCTCTCCAAAGACCATTCCATCCTTGAACGGCCGTTCATGGAATTTCGCCCGTTCGGCCTGAATGACCGGGGAGAGAAAATCTGTGATATCAGCGGGGTCGTGGTCCAATCCAACGTGGATTACATGTGCGACTACCTCTCGCGCACCGCCGGCACAGAAGCGGCGACCCATGCGCTGGAGGAACTGTGTCGACTCCTGAATGCGCGCCTTCCGGATCGCTCTTATCACGTCACCCCGGACTTTCTCCGCAACATTTGGAACAGTTATTCGTATGAGTTCGTCTGCTACCTGCGGGAATTCTGCGAGCAACTCTCCGGCGACCCGGACTTCCACGTCAATGTCGGCACGCATCGCAAAGTTCCGCCGCTGATCCAGATTCTCTGCCGCCCGTTTTCGACCCCACAGCTCTATAAAATGTGGCCCCATATGGGCAGGAAATATGTCCGCGACGTGCTGGAGTTTGAGGTCGGTCGCGTCACTCGACGATCGGCCGTCCTCCGCATGACGTTTACCGATCGGGCACTGGCACAATTCGGTCCGTACCGACAACGCTGTGTCGACGTGATCTGTCTGTCTTGCAAGACCAGCATCGCCAGGGTGCAAACCCAATTGCACGGCACACCACCCGCCACGGTCCGCGATCTGTCCTGCACAGCCAACGGGGATCCCTATTGCGAATGGGAATTCACCTGGACACCGCAGGTCCGTAGCTCCATCCCACTAGCCATGTGGTTGCTCGTGGCAGGAGGGACCTTCGCGTACGTACACATTCGCTGGCCACACGTGCCGACCATCGAGGCCCTGGGCCTCGCCGCAGTACCGGCGTCGCTGTTGTGGTGGATGATTACCAGCCACATGCGCCAGGCCGCCAAACCCTTGCAGCGATTGATCAAGGATCAGGAACAGGTCGTAGACGCTCGGCATGAAGAATTGCGGGAGGCCTATCTGGAGCAACAGAGCACCGCCGTCACCTTGCGCCGGAAGGTCAACGAGTTAACGACTTTGCACCGTGCGGGACTGCTGTTCAGTTCGACGTTCGATCGGGAAGAACTGCTGACGAACGTCCTGGATACCATCGTCCGCGACCTGCACTACGATCGCGCCATCATCGCCCAATTCGATCGCGAGCGGCAGGTCCTGCACAGTTTTCGCGTGCGAGGGGTCCCACCGGAGGTCGCGGAGTTCCTGCGCACCCAAGAAGTGGCCGTCACCGACCCCAATAGTATCGAAGGCGCCATCTTCCTGCGCGGGGAACCGGTGCTGACCAATAGCGTTCAGGACATTTGGGACCGCCTGACCCCGTTCGATCAGCAATTGATCAAAATGATCAATGTGCAATCCTTCATGACTGTCCCGCTCAAGACTCATCATGCCGTCTTAGGAGCACTCTCCGTCGATCGCACGCATCAACATCTGTTGACTCAGGACGACCTCGACATGCTGATGACCCTCGCTAGCCAGGTCGCCATTGCGCTGGATAACGCACACGCCTATCGGGAGATCGAGTCCCTCAACGCCGGCTTGGAAGCCCGAGTGCGGGAACGGACCGCGGAGCTGGAATCCGCGAACGCGCAACTCAAACAGATGGATCGATTGAAGTCCAAATTCCTTGCCCACGTCTCCCACGAGCTACGTACTCCGCTCACCAGCATCGTCGGGTTTGCAGACAACATGCTCGAAGGACTGGTCGGCTCCCTGAACCTAAAGCAGGAGCAATACCTCACCCGCATCAAGGCGAACGGAACCAGGCTTGCGCGCATGATCACCGATCTGCTCGACCTCTCTCGCGTCGAGGCAGGCAAACTGGTGCTGTCGTTCGACCATATCTCCCTTCAAACGGTGGTGACCGATGTCATCGAACAGCTCCTTCCCCTCGCGATCACCAAACACCTGCAGATCGAACTCCAAAGTCCCGATCCCGCATTGCTGGTGTGGGCCGATCCGGATCGACTCAGCCAGATTTTGACGAATCTCCTGGATAATGCTATCAAGTACACCCCGGAGGGGGGGCACATCTCGGTGGCGCTGTCGATCTCCGACCATGAGATGGCCAGAATTGTGATCCGTGACAACGGTCAAGGCATCCCTCCCGACGCCCTGCCGAAGCTCTTCGATCCTTTTTTCCGCGTGCACCATCAGGAGCGAAGTCAGACGAAGGGGCTGGGGCTGGGGCTTGCGATCGTCAAAGATCTTGTTGAGTTGCATGGCGGCACCATTGCAGTTCACAGTGCGCTGGATCAGGGGACGGAATTTTCCTTCACCATTCCTTTGCATGCTCGGGCACCGGCTCCAGTCGGCCAAATGCCGTCGGTCCGCCGCCGGCTGCTGGTGGTCGATGACGATCCGGACATCTGCGATCTCCTGCGGGATCGCCTGGAATCGGAAGGTTTTGAGGTCGAGACAGCGGCGGATGGGGAGACCGCCCTTCGCCTATTGGCCGACACACCGGTGGATGGGCTCCTCCTCGATATCGCCCTTCCGGGCGTGGACGGGTTCGATGTCCTTCGTCAACTGCGGCCCACCCGCCCCACGCTCCCGGTGGTCATGATGACGGCCGTGGAGGCGCTGGATCGAGCCATGGCCGCCGTGGAGGCCGGTGCCCAGGGGTACCTTCTTAAGCCCTTCGATGCCGTCCGGCTTCGGCAAATCATTGATCGCTGGTTTCTGAACGGAGTCGTACACCCCGACTGAACAAGAGGACGATCGCTCTATGTTGCTCACGCCGCGCTCCCTCCAGACTCTTGCGCTGTTCGCCATGTGGCTCTTGCCTGCATGGCTACTTCTGCCGACAAACGCTCACGCCCAGACCCCTCGCCTCCAAGGACAGTCAGCCGCTGCCGCTGCCATGGGAAACGCATTCGTCGCGCAGGCCGATGACCCCTCCGCGTTACATTACAATCCGGCCGGGATGACACAGTTGCGTGGTTTCCAGACCCTCTTCGGGACGTCACTGATCGGCGGTGTCACCCAGTTCACGGGTCCAACCGGCACACAGGTCACGGGGGATCGCAACGGAAGCCTGGCCTGGCCGCCTCCGGGTCATGTCTACCTTACGGCCAATCTCAAAGATCTCGGCCTGTCGGCACTGGGCGACTTTACTGCCGGGATCGGATTCAACAACCCGTTCGGCTCCCTCACCAGGTACCCGCTGGATGGCCCCTTCCGCAGCGCGCTCACCTTTACCACATTGCCGTTGCTGGACATCAAACCGACCCTTGCCTACAAACTCAACGACCAGTTGTCGTTTGGCTTGGGCGCCGACATCTACACGTTTTCGGGCTTGTTCGGCGAAGGTCACCTGGAGCAGAAATCCGTCTGGTCTGGCGGGCTGGGCATTGCCTCCGGCTCGCTGGTCGAAATCAACGGCAGCGATACGACGGCGGGGTTCAACGTCAGCCTGCTCTACACGCCATTCCGCAACAGCGACGGGAAGCCACTCGTCAATATCGGCCTGGTCTATCGCAGCCAGGCCACCTTCCATCTCACCGGTACCTTGCTGGCCAATGGGGCACTAGTGGCCAACACCGCGGCCACCTTTGTGCTTCCACAAGTATTCTCCGGCGGCATGGCTGTCTGGCCGGTCCGCACTGCCGACCGCGAATGGAAACTGGAATTCGATGTGGACTACGTCGGCTGGAAGTCCAATCGCACACTCGATATTCATCTCTCCAATGGCGCGCTGCTGCCCTTTGCGCAAAATTGGCAGAGCGGGTATACAGCCATGGTCGGCACCGAATATCGCTGGTTGCACGTGCCCGCCATACCCGATTGGGATGTCGCGTTACGAGCCGGATATATGAACCAACAGACGCAGATTCCCGACCGCACCTTCAATCCAGGAGTACCTTCCGCCAACTCTCACATCCCCTCGGTGGGAATTGGGCTGGCCTGTCATGCCAACGGGTCCTTCCTGGGACTCATACGGTGCGGCGAATTGGGTATTGGTCCGCTCAAACCGAAACTATTCGCCATCGATCTCGCCTATCAGGCCGCCATCTACGAGGTTCGAACCGTATCCGGTAACCAGAATCCGAGTGTCGACGGCCGCTACGATACGCTCATTCATGCCGGCTCACTCTCCTTACGGTTCAATTACTAACGTTCCACAGCGCCGAACCGGCAATCCTCATTGGCACCATTTCCCTGATAGCCAGGGCACAGTGGTTGCTTCGTTCTTCCGGCAGAGAGAGTCCTGAACCCGTCACTCGCCGGACGACAGATTGAGGCGTGGGGCCAAGCTGGACGACCGCCGCCGGTTGTTGATGTTGAACCGGCCGCATGTCATGGCTTCTGGATCGTGCCCATCCAGCGCGACGTTGTCTGCCTTTGACCACGCCACCCGCCGCGTCTTCGTCCCCGACGAAGACGCGGCACCTCCCATCGCCCTCTCCGCCCGTGCTCCCTCACCCGGCTCACTTGGCTACGTAGTCACGGCTACCGATGTCTCGTATCGAATACGATACGGCCAGAATCCAATTCGATACATTCGTGCCCCTTGTGCTCAGCAGCCAACGCCTCGTACTCCACGACACTGCATCGCGAAACCCGGAATAGGCAGGGCGCTCCTGCATCGTCACAACTCATCTGGCGCACCAGGACACCATGGCATGCCTGTTGCTGCAGATACGACATGACACGGCGTCCTGCATGCAGGACCAGGCTTATCCGAACAGAAAGGAGCCAGACATGGAACTCGTCATGGGTGGTCTCCTCGTGGGAGTCAGCGGCATGTTGGCCTTGCTGATTGTGACTGTGTGGAAAGACAGCGCGGCTCAACGGCGCGAGACACATTCCACGCATCGTGGAGCCTAGCCGGACCTGACTCAACTCTGCACAAAGGACCGTGCAGCCTGACGATGGAACAGGGGAGAATGGAGCGAGGCCCATGCGCCTCTCGTGCAAAGGAGTTGCACAATGACTCGACTCATCTATTTGCGACCTCAAAAGCGCCAGCGTATGACCGTCAGCCTTCCGGCCGAGCTACTCGAACGCATGCGGGATGCCGCCTACTGGACATCCGGAACGACCATGGCCGGACTCATTTCCTCGGCACTCGAAGATCTGCTTCACAACTTAGAGGCTCAGAACGGACGCCCCTTCTCCCCGCGGCTTCAGGACCTCAAGCCAGGACGGCCTCGCACGAACAAGGCCGTCCACATGTCTGTATCTGAACACATACAATCCGTATCCGGTTAGATACGCGGCTCCGCCTGCCAGCTGTATTTGCTGCCTGCACCTCACGAAGCCCGCATCTCTCACGTCGCGCCTTCCGGTATTCTGACAACCGACCTGCAGAGGTCCGCCCTCACAAGCATGCCTTTTGCGTGAGCACAACGTGATCCAGGCGGGTCCGGTTTGTCTCTTTCTTTTGACCAAGCACGACATGTTCGGGCAGAGCTTCACGGTAGGCTATGCGTCTTCGAATCCATCGGCTCTACGCCCCCTCTCGCCCCCCTTCCCCACTTGCATCCTCCTATCCAGTGCCGAAGCCCCTCACACACCAGACGATGCGGTGGCGGCCTACGCTGTTGTCATGCTGCGGAGGGATTATAAGCCTCTGCTCTGTCACCCTCAGCCAGGCTCAGGATCCGCTATTCTCCGCGACGGGTGAATCGAATCACATGTCCGCCGGGGAAGCACTGGAGTTTCTGAAGGAAGAGGAAACCGTCAGCATCGCCACGCGGCACGAACAACCCATTTCCCAAGCTCCCTCCAATGTCTACGTCATTACGGACGAAGACATCCGCCATTCCGGCGCCACTGACATCCCGACTATTCTCCGCCGCGTGCCCGGCCTAGATGTGATGCAGGTCACAGGCGCCGATTTCAATGTCAGCGCACGAGGCGACAACCAGTTGTTCGCCAACAAACTCCTCGTGATGGTGGACGGTCGCTCGATCTATATCGACGGCCAGGGGCTGGTGTTCTGGAAGTCACTCCCGGTCACCTTGCCGGAAATCAAACGGATCGAGGTCCTCAAAGGGCCGGCTTCCGTCGTGTATGGATTCAATGCCTTTGACGGGGTCATCAATATCATCACCAAGTCGGCGCAAGAGATGAAGGGCACCACGGTGCAATTCGGCGGCGGCGAACTCGGGACGATTTCGAGCGCGGCCGTCCAGGCCGGGTCTGCGGGTAAGCTCGACTATCGCGTCTCTATCGGTCATGACCAGAATCAACAATGGCGCAACAATGACGCGCTGGCGTTTCGATCGAACAAGTTCAACGTGCAGACTCACTACACCTTTTCAGAGGACGCCACGCTGCGTGTGGCCGGCGGGTTCATCGATACCAATCGCTTCGACGGGCCTGTCTCCAACGTCCAGATTCCGCAGTCGCAATTCAACCAGGGCTATACGGATGCGCACTATCAATACCGGAATTTTTCTCTTCGTGGCTGGTGGCAAGGCAACGATATTCCCGTCGACTCCGCCACGCACCCGCTGCTCTCCCGGTTTGTCCGACAGACGAATGCCACCGGCGGATCCAATGTGTCTTTCACCACGAACACCTATAACCTAGAGGCACAACACAGCTTCGAATTCGGCTCGGCCAACCGGCTGAGTTATGGCATCAATTATCGGTACAACACAGTCGACGGCGCGGCCGTCTCAGAACTAGGGCGAGAAGATCGGCTCGGGGTCCATCTCCAGGACGAGTGGAAGATACGTCCCTCTCTTACCCTGGTGGCCGGGGTCCGCTATGACCTGCACACCAGGATCAACGGTACCTGGAGTCCGCGTGTCGCCCTTGTCTATAACCTGACGCCGGAGCATACGTTTCGCGTCAGTGGCTCGGTCGCCTACCGTCCCCCGACCCTCTTCGAATCAAATGTTGACCTTCGCATCTTGCCGACCGTTCCACCGCTGTTCACACCCATCCCGCTGTTCGGCTCACAGAGACTCAACCCTGAGCAAATCATTTCCTACGAAGCGGGATATCAAGGCTGGTGGATGAAACACCGGCTTCGGACGAGGCTCGATCTCTTCTTCAATCATCTCTCCGACCTGATCAACTTCCAAACCGTCGGCACCGCGCGCACGCTCGTCAACAGCGGCGAGGCCGACATCTATGGCACCGAAGCGGGACTGGAGTTCCTCGCTACCAGATGGCTCAGCGGCTTTGCCAATGTGTCCTACCAGAACATCGGGCAAACCTTCACCGGCGTCTCTCGACGCGGCGGCCCTGACTGGAAAGGGAATGTAGGCCTCCGAGGTGACTGGGACAACGGCTTCAATTCAGAAATCGCGGTGCACTACGTCGCAAGCGCCACCTATCCGTTGATCGAATTCTTCACCGCGCTCGCGCCGGTGCTGCCCGCGCCGACCAGCCCGACGGTCGAAAGTTATACCCTCCTGAATCTTCGCGGCGGCTATCGCTTCTGGCATGACAAGGCCGAAGTGGCCGTATCAGTCATGAACGCGCTCAACGACCGTCACAAGGAACATCCTCTTGGTGACACGCTGGGCAGCCGGGTCATGGGCTGGGTCACCGTCAGATTGTGAGCGATCCATGACGCAGACTGCCATGAAGCGCACTCGGTCATCGGCTCTCGCAGTGCTCCTGACTCTCGTCTTCCGGACTGTCGTCGCAGCGGAGTCACCCTCGCCCGTCTTCGAGGAGTCGCCGTCCTTCCCCGTCAGCAACGATCTCGAACTGCTCAAGGAAGAGGAAACGGTGAGCATTGCCTCACGGTACGAACAGCCCATTTCTCAAGCTCCGTCGAACGTCTACGTGATTACGGATGAAGACATTCGACAGTCGGGTGCGACGGATATTCCCACCATACTGCGCCGCATTCCCGGCCTGGAAGTCATGCAGATGACCGGCGCCGACTTCAACGTCAGCGCCAGGGGAGGCAACCAACCGTTCGCGAACAAAATGCTCGTCATGGTCGACGGGCGTTCTATCTACCTCGATGTCCAGGGAAACGTGTTTTGGAAATCTCTCCCGATCACACTCCCCGAGATCAAACGAATCGAAGTGCTGAAGGGTCCCGCCTCCGCCATGTATGGATTCAACGCCTTCGACGGAGTGATTAATATCATCACCAAGTCACCGGAAGAAATGAAAGGCACGACACTGCAATTTGGCGGGGGCGAGCAAGGAACCATCAGTAGCGCGGCGGTCCATGCCGGCACTGTCGGCAGGTTGGGCTATCGGCTTTCGGTCGGCCGGGATCAGACACAGCAATGGCGAGATGGCGACGCCCTCGCGTTTCGTGCTCACAGATTCAATGTACAGACAGACTACGACCTCTCCTCAACGTCGAAGCTGCAAGTATCCGGAGGGCTGGTCGAAACGAATCGGTATGATGGGCAAGTCGGGGAAGTGACCGGCAACTCCATTCGTCCTTCCTTCGGCTACGCCAACGTCGCCTATGAACAGGGAGAGTTTCTCATTCGTGCGTGGTGGTCCGGATACACGGACCATGCCACGATCAGCCCGCTTCCCCAATTGACCAACTTCCTGAGGGTGACCGACCGCAACGGCGTATCGACGAACCCCTTTTCCGGCAATACATACAATGTCGATGTGCAGCACACACTCGGTCTAGGTTCGACGAATCGTCTGCTCTATGGTGTCAACTATCGCCACAACTCGCTTTCCAGCCCGGCTATCGATCAATTCAGCCGAGAAAACCGATTGGGCCTGTTTCTACAGAACGAATGGCGGCCCACATCTGCCGTTACGATCGTGGCAGGTCTTCGCTACGATCTTCACACCCAGATCAACGGCACCTGGAGCCCCCGCCTGACCATTTTGTATCAACCCGTGGAAGGCCACACGTTTCATCTCTCAGGCTCGACGGCATATCGGCCGCCCACACTTTTCGAATCTCACCAGGACCAGCGGGTCACGACCACCATCCCGACTGGCTTGCCCTTCCCCCTGCCTTCTTCGGTGTCCTCCACCGTTCCAGTCACCGGCACGACCGGACTCGCTCCGGAACAAATTTCCTCGTACGAGGCCGGATACCAAGGCTGGTACTGGAAACATCGTCTCCGTATTCGCGCGGATGTTTTCTTCAACCATGTATCAGACTTCATCGGCAACCGGCCCGTCTCCGGCGGCGCCTCGACCTTCGTGAACGATCAAGGGGCAGCTGACATCTACGGCGGTGAAACCGGCATCGAGTTTCTGGCAAGTCGTTGGCTGAGTGGATTCGCCAACTACGCCTATGAGGAAATCAGTCAGTCGTTCAGCGGAACCGTCAGACGCGGCGCCCCCCGCTCCAAAGTCAGCGCCGGGTTGAGAACGGAATGGGAAAACGGCCTCAGCGGAGAGATCAGTTACTACTATGTCGGGGCCGCCACCTATCCGATCGCACAAAGTTTCACGACCTTGGCGAATCTTTCCACAACCGGAATCACTCCACCGGGGAATCACGTCGGCAGCTACAACCTGCTCAACCTCCGCGCCGGGTATCGGTTCTGGCAGCAGAAAGCCGCGGCCGGCTATATGCGCGATGCAGAGGTAGCTCTCTCGGTCTTCAATGCGCTCAATGACGAACACAAGGAACACCCGCTGGGTGACCGCATCGCCCGACGGGTCATGGGCTGGTTGACCCTGAGGTTTTAGGATGCGCCCGACGACACGGAGGAGGATGCGATGGCACCGGCAACACTGACTCATTCCATCCTCGTCGTCGACGACGATCCTGATATTGCGCTCGCGCTGCAAGACTTGCTCGACCATGACGGATATCAGGTGAACGTGGCCATGACCTGCGCGGAAGCCCTCGCACAAGCCCGTGCGCATCACTACAACGCCGTACTGCTCGATCTGGGGTTGCCGGACGGAGACGGCACCTCCGTCCTGCTCACGCTACAGCAGCAACAGCCGCAACTTCCCATCATCATTTTAACCGCCTACACAAGCACCGACCGCACGGTTGGCGCGTTGACCCAAGGAGCCTTTGCCTACCTCACCAAACCCTACAACCGCGATGAACTGCGCGCGGTCCTGCAACGGGCAGTCGGAGTCCAAGCCCTGGCTGCCAAAGCCGAACATGCCGAACATGCGTTGCACGAGAGCGAGGCGCGATTCCGCTCTCTCGTCGAGGCTGCAACCGACTCCATCGTGCTGGCCGATGCTCAGGGTCGAATCATTTCCTGGAATCCTGCCGCGTCACATCTCTTCGGCTATACGGATGATGAAGTGCGAGGGAAACCCCTCAGCCTGTTGATGCCACCCCGGTACCGCGCCGCCCATGAACGCGGCCTCACCCGTGTCGGGGAGACAGGCCAGTCTCGACTCATCGGACGCCTCGTCGAACTGGAAGGACTGCGGAAGGACGGCACCGAGTTCCCGCTCGAACTCTCCCTGGCCATGTGGAAAACAGACGACGCCATCTTTTACAGCGGCATCATCCGCGACATCACCCAGCGTCGCCTGGCGGAAGATATTCTCGATCGTCTCCGTCATTTGCACGAAGTCATCCTCACCCAAGCCGGCGAAGGCATCTACGGTCTGGACGAGAAGGGGCGGACCACGTTCGTCAACCCGACGGCCGCGCAATTGCTCGGTTATGAGCCTTCCGAGCTGATCGAGCAGCCGATGCATGCGGTGCTGCATCATTCGCACCCTGACGGGATGGCCTATCCGCTCGGCGACTGTCCGATCTATGCCGCACTCCGTGACGGCCTGGTACACCGGGTCTCGACCGATGTGTTCTGGCGCAAAGACGGAGGCCACATCCCGGTCGAATATGTCTGTACCCCGATCGTCGAAAAAGGACGCGTCGCCGGCGCGGTGGTTGTGTTCCGCGATATTTCCGAGCGGAAGCAGGCGGAACGCGCTGTCGAAGAAAGCCAGGAACGATTCCGGCAATTGGCGGAACACATCCGGGAAGTATTCTGGATCACGAATCCGGAAAAAACGCACGTGCTCTACATCAGTCCAGGCTATGAAGCGATCTGGGGGCGCACCTGTGACAGTCTTTACGCCCATCCCGCGTCCTGGCTCGATGCAATTCATCCAGAGGATCGTCCACGGATCCAGGACGCGGCCATGAACCGGCAAACCCTGGAAGTCTACGATGAGGAATATCGCATCCTCCGCCCGGATGGCTCTCTGCGATGGATCTGGGATCGGGCCTATCCGATCAGAGATGCCTCGGGGATGGTCTATCGCATCGTAGGATTCGCGGAAGATATCACCGAGTCCAAACGCGTCGAAGCAGATTTGATCGACAGCGAGCGACGGTATCGTGCGCTCTTCGAGGACAATCCGTCCATGTATTTCATGGTCAATGCCGACGGGCTCGTGCTGTCTGTGAATCGATTCGGCGCGGAACGGCTCGGGTACGACCAGCAGGAATTGATCGGCACCTCCGTCGTCGCCGTGTTCCATCCGGCCGATCAGGACACCGTCCGCCGAAACCTCGCGTCCTGCCTCTCAGACGTGGGACAGCCCAAGAGTTGGGAACTCCGGAACATCCGGAAAGACGGAAGCATGATCTGGGTACGGGAAACTGCCCAGGCCGTACGCACCGATCGGCAGGTCCCGGTGGTGCTGATCGTCTGTGAAGACATCAGCGCCATGAAAGAGGCAGAAATCGCCCTTCATGACAGCGAAGAGATGAAGAATCAAATCCTGCACAGCAGCGCCGACTGTATCAAGGTTCTGGATCTCGACGGGCGCTTACAATACATGAACGAGGCGGGGCAACGACTGCTCGACATCAAAGATCTTGTAGCCTACACCGGGAAATCCTGGGCTGAGTTTTGGGAGGGGGACGACCGCGACGCCGCCATGGCCGCCTTGGAAGCCGCCAGATCCGGCGATATCGGCAAATTCGTCGGCTTCTGCCCCACCACCGGCGGGCAACCGAAGTGGTGGGACGTACAGGTCACCTCCATGCTGGACACACAAGGATTTTCCCGTCGCCTCCTGGCAATTTCCCGCGACATGACTGCCTACAAGCACGTCCAGGAGTCTCTCCATGCTAGTGAAGAGCGATTGGAGCACGTGATTCGTGGTTCCCACGACGGTTTCTGGGATGGCCACGTCCTCCCCGGCCATCCCTGGCACTCACCGCACACCCCTGTCTGGTGGTCCCCTCGTGTGCGGGAGATGTTGGGATACAGCGAGGAGGAATTTCCCGACACCCTCGACAGCTGGGCGTCCCGACTGCATCCAGACGACCGCGAGGGCGTCTTCCGTCGGTTGCAGGCCTGCATGGAAGAGGGCGCCTCCCACTACGATGTCGAATACCGGCTTCTCAACAAACAACAGGAGTACCAATGGTTTCACGCGCGGGCCGAGGTGGTTCAGCGGGATGCGCAAGGCCGCGCAGTCCGCATGGCCGGCGCCCTACAAGACATCACCGACCGCAAACAGACCGAGGCCAACCTCATCCTCAGCGAAGAACGCTTGCGCATGGCGCTGGCTGCCTCGGACCTCGGCATTTGGGATTGGGATGTGCCTTCGAACCGGCTTTACTGGTCGGACGGCGTCGAGGCCCTGTTCGGGCTCGCTCCCGGCTCCTTTTCCGGCACCTATCCCGCGTATATCGGCCTGATTTACCTACTGGATCGCGGCTCAACCCTGACCCGCATCGAACTCAGCCTGCGCGACCACACCTCCATCACCGTCCGGCATCGCGTGGTTTGGCCGGACGGCACGATACATTGGCTGGAATGGACGGGACGGATCTACAGAGGGACGGACGGCGTGGCCACGCGCGTGCTCGGTATCATTCACGACACGAAGGGACACAGCGGCGAATCGACGTGAGACATTCGGTAACCTAACGTGTCGCCGGCTGATTCGATGAGGACATAGACTGTGACGTTCGCATGTCTACAGGTGAGAGTGGCACAACCTTCCGCCGCTGGGGGTTATCTCGCGTTCCGTCACATCCTGACCGTCCTCCTCTGGCTGCTGCTCGGCGTACCGGTCGCCTCGGCGACCGATATCATCATCCTCAAATCCTCGGATATCGCAGCCTATAACCAGGCCATTACCGGATTCAAAGCCGCTCTGCCCAGCGGCATTGTGCTGTCCGAATACGATCTGCAGGGAGATCTGGAGAAGGGGCGGAAACTTGCGCGAAAGATCCGTGCCTCCGATCCAGCCCTTGTGTTCGCCGTGGGGCTGAAAGCGGCAAAGGCCGCGCAGTTGGAGATCGTCGATATTCCAGTGGTCTATGCCATGGTGTTGGATCCCTCCAAGTACGGGCTTACGACCCAGAATATGACCGGCATTCTCCTGGAGGTTCCGATCGAGCGCCAACTGGCCATGATGAGGAATGTGCTGCCTCAACTCAAGCACATCGGCACGCTCTACGATCCCGCGAAAACCACGGGGCTCATCGACGAAGCCAGAAGATTGCTCAAACCCAACGGGGCGGAACTGATTCCGCTTCAGGTCAACAACGAGCGGGATGTCCCGGGAGGCCTGCGCGCCTTACTGCCGTCCGTCGATGCCCTGTGGCTCGTGCCGGATTCCACGGTCCTGAACGAGGAGTCGCTTCGCTTTATTCTGAATACGGCGTTGGAAGAGCGGGTCCCGGTCATTGGATTTTCACGCGAGTTTGCACGAAGCGGAGCCCTCTTGTGCCTCTCCGTCAACTACGGCGACATCGGGCGCCAAGCCGGTCAGCTCAGCCGCAAACTCCTCGACGGGCAGCTGTCGCTCCCTATGAAACCGTGGCACCCTGAACGCATCGAGACCAGCTTGAATCTCAAGACGGCCAAATTCCTCGGCGTCCAGATCCCTCGAGACATCGAGCAACAGGCCGACGAGCTGTATTGATGAAAGGATCAGCCGTGAACAATCCCACACTCCCCCCTACCGCGCCGCCCTACCTCACGAAGGGTCCGGGACGTTTTATCAGCCTCCGAACCAAGTTCGTGGTGTTTTTCAGCTTAATCCTCGTCCTCTCCTGTGCCGGGATGAGTTGGTATTTCATTCACAGCAAACGCCTGGCCATGACGGACCAGGTGCGGGACCTTGGAGTCATCCTGTCGAAAAACCTCGTGCACAACGTCCGCTACGGTATCATCATCGAAGAACGAGCCATGCTCGACCAATTCATTACCGGGGTCCTAGGCGTGGAAGAGGTGGTGTATGTGCGGATTACCGGTACAGACGGCCACGTCCTCGCAGAAAAAAGCAAAGGCACGTTGACGACCCCGCTTGGAACCTTGCGTTCAGCCGATCGCCCCTTCTACCCCAACCTCGACATTGCAACCTCACTCCTCCGGACGCCCGGCTCCGAGCCGACCATCACCCATCTGCGGCTCACCGCCGCCGGCCCCCTTCCTATCCAGGAAGGCGGCTCCACACTGGTTCTGTCGACCTCCGGGCTTCAGGAAGAGACATTTTACGATTTTGCCCTCCCGGTTATGAGACGATCCGAGCCACGTCTCGAAGCGTTAGCCCTCCAGGAAGAAGAGACACACGGCACACGTGCCACCCAAACGGCGCTGCTCGCGTTGGGAGTGGTCCAAGTCGGACTCACGGAAGTGCCCATGCAACGGGAACTTGCGCGAGCCTTGCGCACCTTTCTCCTCCTCACGCTCGGAATCATGACGACCGGCATTCTGTGCACAAATCTGCTCGCCCGCCGCATTATCACGCCGCTGCGCAATCTTGCTGCCGGCGCGCGCAACGTCAGCGAAGGAGACCTCTCCACCTTCGTGGTGCCGACCACGCAGGATGAGGTCGGACAGCTCACGGCACTGTTCAATCTCATGACGAAATCGCTCCAGGAGCGAGACCAAGCCATTTCGACGAACCTGGAAACCATCCGTCGCCATATGATGCAACTTGCAACCATCAATCAGTCCAGTGCGGCGATCACCTCTACGCTCGACCTCGACCGTCTGCTGTCTACCGTCCTTCAGCTGCTGAGCGAAAATCTGGGATTCGCCCGAATGGTCTTGTTTCTATGGGACAATGACCGCGGTGTGGTGACGGTTGCGCAAATGCTCGGTCTTCCCCCCGAGTTCGAAGAGGCCGCCCGCACCCTCGTCATCCCTGTCCGGGACGATAACGGCGTAACGGCAACCCTGCTCATTCACGGGAAACCCGTGCTGGTCTCGAATCTGGATGCCGTCACCGACCGCATTGCCCCCGCGCTCCTTCCGATGCTTCGGCAGGTGGGAATCTTCTCATTCGTGGCCGCTCCACTGCGCAGCCAGCAACGGATCTTGGGGTACTTGGGGGCAGACCGAGGAACCATCCCGTGCACCGAGGAGGATGTGGACCTCTTGATGACGATCGCGAGCCACGTGGCGGTCGCGGTGGACAATGCGCGCGCCTACACCGAACTGGCCACACTCACGGAACACCTGGAACGGCGCGTCCAGGAACGTACTCATGAACTACAGACGGTGAACGAACGCCTTCAGGATCACGACCAGCGGCGTTCGAAATTTGTCTCGGTCGCATCGCACGAATTGCGCACGCCCATGACGTCGATCAAGGGCTTTATCGAAAACATGCTCGACGGGCTGACGGGGCCGCTCTCCGAACGACAAGCCCACTACCTGCAACGTGTCAAACACAACGTGGATCGATTGACGAGGATCATCAATCAGCTCCTGGATTGGTCCAGGTTGGACGTCGGACGCATCGACATCAAACCGGAATCACTGAACATCAACGAGTTCACCCAAGATGTGGTGGAGAGCATTCAAACGCTGGCTGCCGAAAAATCCATCCGGCTCGAGGTTCTACCCTGCAACCAGCCGATCACCGTGCGTGCCGACCGCGACAAGCTGGAACAGATTATTTTCAACTTGGTCGGTAATGCCATCAAGTTCACTCCTCCTTCAGGCCATGTCACCGTCGGCTGTAGCCTCTGCGACGCGAACTACGCCCAAATCACGGTGGCCGACACCGGGTGTGGAATTGCGCCGGACCAATTGCCGCATGTCTTTACCGAGTTTTCTAAGGTCGAATCGGCAATGCCGACATCACAAGGGGCGCAGCTGGGACTCTTCATCACGAAGAGTCTGGTGGCCTTACATGGCGGACAGATGTGTGTGGAGAGCCAACTCGGTGTGGGAACCACGTTCTACTTTACGCTGCCAGTTAGCCCCACGCCACCATCGACACCGTAGACGTATTCGTATCGAGCGTATCGTCCTGCTCATCCCCTTTCTGTATCCGATTCGATAATAGCCGGATTGTTTTGAGCAGCCACCACCGGCCCACGTCAGGTGGTCGACGTACGCGTCCCGGTCCCCCTCGTTGAGAATCAATCGGTTGGCCCTGCGTATCGTTCCCCTCACGCCTGACGGCACGGCACAAGGATTGCGGACAGTGAAGTCGGCGAAGAGTGTTTCACCGACCAGCGTGGCCACACCGTGGACACCGCTATACTCATTGTCGATGATGACCCGGACATCCGCGAGTCTCTCGGGGACATGCTGCGTCACGAAGGCTACCTCGTTGAGAGCGCCGGGTCCGGGGAAGACGCGCTGCAGCGCGTTCAGCAGATGCGGTTCGACGCCGCCATTCTGGATATTCACTTACCCGATCTCCACGGACTCTCCGTCTTGAAAGTCCTGACGGAGTTGGATGCCTCCCTGCCCGTCATTATCCTGACGGGCGATGCCACGGCCGATAATACCATCGGGGCGCTCTCCAAAGGCGCATTTGCCTATCTGACCAAACCGTACAACTCCCTGGAACTCAAAGCCGTCCTTCGTCGCGCCCTCTCGGTCAAAGGCCTGGCCGTACGAACGGCCCATGTTGAACAGGCGCTCCATGCCAGCGAAGAACGATTTCGCGCGTTGGTGGAATCGGCGACGGATGCCATCGTGCTGGCCGACCGTGAGGGCCGGATCATGTGGTGGAACGGCGCGGCGGAACGGATGTTCGGATACCGCAGGCAGGAAACGCTCGGTGCCCCTCTCACGCTGATGATGCCGGAGCGATTTCACGCCGATCACCAAAGCGGGATCACCAGGCTTGCGCAAGGAGGATCGCCCGCGCACATCGGTACGACCATGGAAATGGTGGGAATGACGAAAGCGGGAGACGAGTTCCCGATCGAGTTGTCCCTGGCCTCATGGCGCACGCATGAGGGCGTCTTTTTCAGCGGCATCATCCGCAACATTCGCAGGCGAAAGCAGGCCGAAGAGGCGGTTGTCCGCCTCAGCCATCAGAATGCGCTGATTCTGGACAGCGCCGGGGAAGGTATCTTCGGTCTGGATCTGGAGGGGTGCGCAACTTTTGTGAATGCCACCGCTGCACGGATGCTGGGATGGAGCGCCGCCGAGCTCATCGGGAAAACCTTGGCTCCCTTGATCTCGGCGGACGCAGAAGAGGGCTACACGCGCACTCAGGATCCTTTTTCCCTCCGGTCCGCCCTCCGCGACGGCGCCGTTCACCGCAGGGAAAATGATACCTTCAGGAGAAAGGACGGCTCGAGGTTCCCGGTCCAATACGTCACCAGTCCCATCCGCGAACCGAATCGCCCGGTCGGCGCCGTGGTCGTCTTTCAGGACATCACGACACGGAAGCAACTGGAAAGCCTGCAGCAGGCACAACTGTCCATCAGCCATATTCTGGCAGCTGTCGGGAGCCTGGAAGAAGCCGTCCCGCAAGTGCTCCGCGTGACAAGCGAGATGGGGCCCTGGGATCTGGCGATCTTCTGGAGGCGGGACACGTCCGGCGACAGACTCACCTGTCACGGAGCCTGGCAACGTCCCTCCACTCGATGGGACGAATTCATCACCCTCTGCCGAAACAGTGCCTTCCCTCCGGGCATGGACTTTCCTGGACTCACCTGGAATGCGAAACTTCCGCTCTGGATCCCCGATGTCCTGATCGACTCCCGCTTCACGCGAACCCCGACCGCCTCACGGCTCGGCGTCCGCAGCGCCTGTCTCGTTCCTATTCGAACCGGCACGAATATTCACGGGGTCTTAGAATTGTTTGCCGGCGTCCCTCGCGCCTCCGACCACCAGCTGATCCAGATCCTCACTGATACCGGGATGAAAATCGGGCAATTCATCGACCGGGCACAGGCAGGATCGGCTCTCCGGGCCACTCATCAGATGACTCAGAATCTGCTGGCCAGTCTGCCCGGGGCCATCCTCCTATGCGGACGCGACTTGCAGGTTCAGTATGCCAATACCTTGGCACATCGATATTTTTCCCGTACCGGGGAATCCCTGGTCGGCCGTTCCCTCGCCGAGTGCCTGGCCCTGACGAGCGCCGACACCCAACATCTCGTGCAGGAATGGGCCAGGCTTCCCATAGAATTGCTTCGCGAACCTCCCGAACGTGAATGCGAAGTCGCCCAACGGCTCTATCGATACCGATTCTTCCCGGTCGCCCCTTCGGCGTCCGCTCCCTACCAGGTCGGCATGGTGTTGTGGGATATCACCGACGACAAACATCTCCAGGATCAGCTGATTCAGTCCGAGAAGCTGACCGGTCTGGGGACGATGGTGTCCGGCATGGCCCATGAAATTAACAACCCGGCACAGGCGATCCTCAGCATGGCCGAGTTGATCCAGGAAGAAGAGGACCCGGGAACGATCAAGGAATTTGCGGCCGACATCGTCGGCTACGCCCGCCACGTGTCCCATGTCGTTCGGGATTTTGCCGGATACGCTCGCTCAACGGGCACGGAGAGTGCGACCGAAGTCGACGTTGCGGAACGTCTGCTGGAAGCGGTCAAAATGGCTCGACGGGGGCGCCATTTCGACTACGTCGACATCGTCACGCAATTCGATGCACCCGCGTTCCTGCGCGCCCACAAAGGGGAAATCGATCAGGTGTTCATCAATCTGATCAACAATGCCGTCCAGGCCATGAACGGCACAGGCCGTTTGACGTTAGGGACGGCACAGGATGGGACATGGATCGACGTGACCATCGCCGACACCGGTCCGGGGATCCCCGCCGCCGTGCGGGAGAAGATTTTCGATCCGTTTTTCACCACCAAGCCGCCGGGGAAGGGAACAGGGCTTGGCCTCAGTATCGTCCACAAAATCGTGACCCGGCACGGGGGAACCGTTGCGGTCGACAGCCTTGAGGGGAAAGGGACCACCTTCCGATTGCGATTCCCGTCACTATCCGCGCACGCGCCTTCCGCGCAACCGCAGTCCGTACCGCCACCCGAGCCTCTCCATGACGCACACGCAGAGCAGTGAAGCGGCACAGCGGGTGCACGGAGAACGGGAAGGAGATGAGGGGGGGTGCTCCTTAGGCTTGTGGACGCGACGCAGAGGAATAGGCGCGTTTGAACACTGAACGCAGGCCGAAGTAGGCGAAGGAATCTTTCAGATTGGAATAGAGTCGCTTCAATGCTCCCATGTCTGGATTCGTGACATATTCCATGGTCAAGACAATGCGCTCCTCCTGCTCTCCCAGCGGTGTCACGGCATGCCAGAGTTTGTCGCCATTGAAAATCACCAGGTCGCCGGGAGCGGTGGCCAGTTCCATATGGACCGGCTGCTTGCCCGGCACATCTTTAAACAGGTCACAGACGAGGCGACAATGCTGCGAGTGATCGAGCAATCCCATCAGAATGGTGTAGCGCGCGCCTTTGTAGTAAGACGTGTCGTAATGATATCCGATGTGATCGCCGGCTTCCGTGTAGTAATAGAGCGCGCAGGAATGGGGATCGTTGTCGGGGCAGAGGAGCAGATTGACCTTGGTCAATCGGTTCAGCATCGCGCGGAAGGCCTCTGAGCGGTAGAGCTCGATGAATTGCGGAGCCCGCTCCATCACCGCGTAGTAACTCACGCTGCCGCCCTTCTTGTGCCCGGGAATGTAATTGCGGTTCAGCCCGGACTTGAGCATAGTCGCCTGGGGAGTCAGCGCAGCCTCGACGAACTCGCGCGGCAAAAACTGCGGGATGTACAGAAACTCGTTCTGCCCCCAATAATCCCGCTCCAATCGGTCGAGATCCAACACCGCAATCGCCCGCTCCACTGCTTCGGTCACGTCGCTCACGCAAACTTGAGTCATACGCTCCTCGCCACGTCCGGATTCACGATTTCCCGGTCATCATTGTGTCGTGTTTACTGCTTGGGCTACCGAAGAACCGTTCGATTGCAGGATGGTCAAAAAGGCCGTCCAGCGAGGCCGCAGCGAGCAGAGAATCGAGGCGTACTCTTGTAGTACGTCGAGGTTCTCTGTGATGCGAGAACAACGCTGGCGGACTTTTTGACCATCCTACTAAGGGCGGCTTAGCACCGGCGCCCTGACAATTTCTACATCGGCGGGAGCTTTGAAATCAAATAGCTCGTCTTTCAGCCCGCTGTTCGGCTTCAATTCGGAAAACTCGAACGTGGCGACATTGCCGCTGACCTCGTGCAGTGCGATGGTCTTGAGGAAGTAGGTTTTCGGCTGCACCTCGATCACGATTTTCTGAATCGCCCGCTCCGGCTCGGCTCGCCCTTGCTTCGGCGTCAGCGACACCAACGGAATGCCCCCGGCCCCTCGCTCCTTGGTCGCCACCGGTTCGATGTCGAACTCCTCATCCAACTTGGCCACACCCTGTAACAACTGCAGCGGTGCCTGGGAGGCCGCCATGTAGGTCAGCTTGCCGACCAGCACCTGCTTGTGCTCAGGCACGTACATCTTGACGTCGTCTTTATTGACATAGATTTCTTCCGTGGCCGGCTCGATGTAGTCCCACCGCAGCCGGCCGGGCTTCTTGATGTAGAAGTGGCCGGTGGAGATCACAGGCGTCGCAAATCCCTCGATGCGAGTCTTTTGTGTGAACGAGGCCTGGAGATCCTTGGTTTTTTCATACCGCGCCTGGATCTTCTTCACCACCTCCTGCACTTCCTGCAGAGCCTGGAGATCGACCGCCGGCTCATCGGGCTTCACCGTTTGCGCAAGGGCAGGCATTCCGGTCACGAGCATGCATACCAGAACGAACCATATCCACATCATTCCTCGTCTCCACCAACCGGGCCGCGACGTCCCAACACTTCACGGCGTCCGTCACGACCGGCCGCGCCGACCACGCCGTCCGCCTCCATTTGCTCGATCATGCGTGCCGCCCGCGGATACCCGACGCGCAAGCGGCGCTGGATCAACGACGCGGAGGCCTGGCCCGTCGACAGCACCAGGTCCTTCGCCTGTTCGTACACCTCGTCCTTCGCCTGTTCCTCCTCAGCCTCCTCCACCTTGAGGGACTGTAACTCCCGGCAGTAGGACGGCAAGGCCTGTTTCTTGACAAATTCCACCACCCGGCGCACGTCGTCATCCGACACAAAGGAGCCGTGGATGCGCATCAACTTGCCGGTCCCTGAGGCGAGGTACAGCATGTCGCCGCGACCGAGCAGCGCCTCCGCGCCGTTGGCGTCGAGAATCGTCCTCGAATCGGTCTTCGAAGATACTTGAAACGCGATCCTGGCAGGAAAGTTGGCCTTGATCAATCCGGTCAAGACATCGACCGACGGCCGCTGCGTCGCCAGCACCAGATGGATGCCTGAGGCGCGGGCCATCTGAGCAAGACGGGCGATTTTATCCTCCACGTCTTTGGGAGCCACCATCATGAGATCGGCCAGCTCGTCGATCATCACCATAATGTACGGCAGCGGCTCCGGCGGACTCGGCCTGACCGAATCCCTCGGCCCATTGTCGCCGGCCGGCTCCGCATCTTCCCCCTTCGAGAGCCGTTCTTCTTCGGACAGAAACGTCAATTCGACCTGTTGGGGTTTGCCGGATTGCCAGACATCGGACACGGCGCCCTGCACCTCGGAAATGCGCCGATTGTACGCGTCGATACTGCGTACCCCGGCCTCGGCCAGCAGCTTGTACCGCCGCTCCATTTCCTGGACAACCCAGCCCAGCCCGCGCGCCGCCGACTTGGGATCGGTGATGACTGGGCGTAGGAGGTGCGGAATTCCGTCGTAACTCTGGAACTCCAGCATCTTGGGATCGATGAGGAGCAATTTCACTTCGTCCGGCCGCGCGCTGAACAGAATGCTGAGCAACATGGTATTGAGGCCCACACTTTTTCCGGCCCCGGTGGCCCCAGCCACGAGCAGATGCGGCATCGTCTTCAGATCGGCACAGACCGCACCGCCGAAAATGTCCTTCCCGAGCGCGAGACTCAATTTCGAGCGTGAGCGTGAAAAGGCGTCGCTGGTGACGACCTCCTTCATGGAGACCATCTCCCGATGCGGGTTCGGCACTTCAATACCCACAACCGATTTCCCCGGCAAAGGGGCCACGATGCGCAGGCTGATGGCTTTGAGCGCAAGCGCCAGATCATCAGCCAGGTTCACGATGCGCGCAACCTTGGTGCCGGGCGCCGGCTCGAATTCATACATGGTCACGACCGGCCCGGGGCGGACCTCCGTGACGCGTCCCTCGATCGCAAAACTTTTCAAGGCCTTGGTCAGGATCTCAGACTGCAGTTTCAATTCGTCATCGCTGAGACGGGCGATGGGACCTGAAGGATCGCTGAGCAATTCTTGGGGATCCGGCAGCACGTAGCCGTCGGATACAGATGGGCTGGTCGCCACAGCCGGGGCGGACTCATCTGAGGCCGTCGCACGCTTTTCCACCTTCATCGGCGGCTGAATCTTCGGCGGGATCACGGGAGCCGCAATCTGCTCAACGGCCTCAGCGACCACTTGCACCTCGCGGTCCAGTTCCGGTTCCCCCATCTCGCGTGGCGGACGGGCAACCTTCACACGGGCCCGCTTCGGTTGACTCGCCGGCGATTCTTGCTTCACGGGCCACTCCGGGACCAGCCCCGCCATTCGCTCGCGAGCCGCTGTCCACCAATCCGGGAGTCGCTGCAGCAACAGCGTCAGCGACAGGGGCACGGTAAACAGCAGGGCGACCATTAACCCGGTGAGGATCACAATATGCGCACCAGTGGTGGCGAAATAGCCGCGGATGCCGTCGGCCAACACCTGCCCGACGATCCCGCCGGCCATGCCGCGATTGACCCATCCACTTGAAATCGTCGGAACGGCCGTGACTTCTAAATGCAGCAACCCGCTCAAGAACACCATGGCGACCAGGCCGCTTCCGGCATGTCTGAGTCGCATGGTGAGCGGAATCGGCGTGAAACAGCGGGCACCGAGCAGGCCGAGGAGAATCGGAAAGAGATAGGCGGCACCGCCGACCAAAAAGAAACAGGCCGCCGCCGACAGCGCACCGACCGATCCGATCATGTTCTTAGGCTGAGTGCCGGCTGCTCCGGATGCCGCCATCGACTTGGCGTCGCCGGGAACAAACGACACCAGACTGAGCAGGATCAAGAGACCGGCGGCGATCAGGAGAACCCCGATCACTTCGCGCTTCACATGAGAGGGACGGGAAGGGGCTGAGCGGGCGTCACCGCGCTTTGCCGTGGTGGATACACCCATGCGGCGGATCGTAGCACAGGGAAAATACCTTTTCAAACAAACGGGCAATGTTGCGCAGACCGATCGGCTGTTGCCCGTGCCCCGTGGGCACCGTCCCGATCACGCCGACTCGTCATCGTCGAACGCAGCAGCGAGGGCGCGATAGTGATCGAGCGTCAGCGTCTCCGCGCGAGCCTGCAACGGGACCCCGACCGCCTGCAGCGCCCGCAAGATCCGCTCGGGCGGATATCCCTCGTCACGCAACGAATTGACCAACGTCTTTCGCCGATGAGCAAACGCGGCGCGCACCAACCGCCGGAATCGCTCATACCGGACCGGATCGACTTCATCCCGCGCCTTCATGGTCAGACGCACCACGGCAGAGCCGACGGTCGGCCTGGGGCGGAAGCAATTCGGGGACACACGGAAGGCCAGTTCCACCTCCGCCGCTTCTTGGGCGAGGACAGAGAGCACTCCATAGTCCTCACTGTTTGGTTTGGCAGCCAATCGTACGGCTACCTCTGTTTGCAGCATGAGCACCAAACGGTCGAGACGGGCACGGGCATCGAGCAACGCGAACAGGATCGGTGTGGACACATAGTAGGGAAGATTCGCCACGACGACAGTGCCCGGCGGAAGACTGTCGTAGGGAAATGCCAGTGCATCCCCGATCCGAAGGTCCAGGTTAGGACAGTGGCCGAGCGTCTCCTGCAGATGAGGCTGCAATTGCGGGTCGATTTCGACGGCGATCACCCGCTCGGCCTCCGCGCACAATCCCGCCGTTAACGCGCCCCGTCCCGGTCCGATTTCCAACACCGTATCCTCCGGGCGAAGCGCCGCCAGGGACACGATCTTGCGGACAATGTTCGGATCGATGAGAAAGTTTTGACCGAGCCGTTTCAAGGCCGGGGGAAGTGAGGGAGCCATAACCTCGCCCTACCGGCTACTCGGCGACCGGGGTGGCCGCGGCCCGAATGCGTGTGGCGAGTGCCACGAGGTAGGATCGATAACTGTCTACCTCGTCGGTAAACTCTTCGATCAAATCGTTGGTGAAGGACATGCCGGGAGTTTTTCGCGCCAGTTCATCAGCCGCGTGCTGTCCGGCATGTTGCTGCAGCAGAGCGACGGTCCGACTCTTCCACTGCCCCACTCGCTCTGTGCCCAAGGTGGTATTGAAATCCTGGATGGTCCGTTTTGCAATCGCGTCCAATTCCTTCACCTGCTGATCGATCATGGTCGCAACGGAAAGCCTTGCCTCTGACATGATCGCGTACTCCTTTTCCCTATCGTGATGAGTGGGTCACCGGGGACCAGGATTGAGCCAAGCGGGCTGCGACCTTCACGGCTTCCAGCAAGCTGCCGTGCTCGGCCACCCCTTTGCCGGCAATATCGTAGGCCGTGCCATGGTCCACCGACGTGCGGATGATCGGGAGGCCCACCGTCAAATTCACGCAGGTGCCGAACGCGACGAGTTTCAGAGGAATCAACCCCTGATCATGGTACATTGCGACCACGCCATCGTAGTCGCCGCGCGCCGCTTTGCCGAATAGCGTGTCGGCGGGCAAGGGATCGCTGGCCTTGATGCCGGCGGCTCTCGCCAGTTTGACGGCCGGCGCGATGCTGGTCGATTCTTCGTTGCCGAACAGCCCATGTTCGCCGGCATGAGGATTCAACGCGGCCACGCCGATCCTCGGGCGTTCGATCCCAAAGTACTTCGTCAATCCGAGATGCGCGAGGCGAATCGCCTTGCCGATCCGTTCCGTCGTCAGCAGCGGGGACAGCGCGTTGATCGCCACATGGGTCGTGGTGAACATAATTTTCAACGGCCCGCCCACGATCATCATCCCGAACGCTTTGGTGCGGGTCAGATCGGCCAACAATTCCGTGTGCCCCGGGTAATGAAAGCCGGCCATGTTCATCGCTTCTTTGTTGATGGGCGCCGTGACGATCCCGCCGAGGTTCCCCGCTTGCGCCAATCTGACCGCTTCTTTGATGAAGGCGATGGAGGCCGCACCGGTGACTGCCGACGCCACGCCCATTCGGAACTTGGGCAGCGGTCTCTCCAATGGATCGGCCACGGCCACCTGACCAGGTTTGAGCCTGGCCTTGCCGGTTGGATCAAACGTCACGACGTGTAGGGGAAGGTCCAACCGCGTGATCGTTCGTTCCATCACCGGGCGTGACCCGATCACGACGGGGCGGCAGAGCCTGGCCAGCGCCCTGTCGGCCAACGCCTTGGCGATGACTTCCGGACCGATCCCGGCCGGATCCCCCATCGTGAGGCCCAACACCGGGCGTGAAGATCCTGTCCTAGGTTTACGAGCCATGGGTATACAGAAAGAGGGTGTAACCAAGGTACAGCAGCGCGCTGCCGCTCAGCAACCAAGGGCGCCAATGCCCGGACCAGATTGTCTGCAGAAGGGTCAGCCCCATCGCGACGACCGCGAGCACCATCGTTGCCAGCGCCGTGGGTCCCAACGTCCAGGCCGTCCCGAACAAACCGACGGATACGGGAATGGTGCCCTGAAAGACCATCGCACCGGTCACATTGCCGACTGCCAGCCGATCCTTTTTCCGATAGAGCCATAGAAAGCTATTGGACATCTCGGGCAACTCCGTGGCCAATGGGGCAATCAACAGGGCGAGGATCAGCGGCGACACCTGCATCTCGGCGGAAATGGAATTCGCCGCGGTGACGAACAGGTGCGCGCCACCGACCAATCCCAGCAGGCCGACAATGCCTTGCGCCCCGATCAGCACATAGGACGGCTTGGGCGACCGGCGGGCGAACAGCAACGGTTCCAACTCTCCACCGCCCTCTTCGGACTCTTCGTCTTCCTCGGAGAATTTCAGTTTCATGTAATAGACGTACATCCCCAGCAGCACTAGGGCGACCGCAGCATGAAACAGTCGTGAGGGAACCAAGGCGCAGGTCAACGCCAGCACGTAACTGATCAGAAAAAACGTGATATCGACGCGCACCTCGCGGTAATTCAGCTTAAACGTTGCCGTCCGCTTCCCCACCTTCGCATACAGCAACAACAACACAGCCAGAATAGGGAGCACCAAGGTGCTCAACATAAACGGCGCGCCGAGAATCGCACCGAGGCCGACTTCCATCTGCTCTCGACTCGCTCCGAAAAAAATAGCGATGATCGGGATCGAGGTCTCCGGGAGCGTGGTCCCCACCGCCGCAAAGACGCTGCCGACCGCACCTTCGGAAATGTTCAGTCGCTTGCCGAGCCATTCGATACCGTTCGTGAACAGATGACACCCGGCCAGCGTGATGACGACCGAGGCCACAAACATGCCCACATACAACAGAATCGTCACAGGGGCCCTCGCGAGGCTCGCGTCTGCGGGGAGGACGTATCGAGGGAACTGCATCGACTCATGTCCGTCACGTCGCCCGCTTCTGTCTGCCCTGCGTGCGCCGGAACGTCACCATGGCCTCGTCCAGAATGTCCTTCACCGGACTCCCGCTCTGTTCGGCAATCCGCTTGCAGTCTTCATACTCGGGAGCCGCCTTGCTCAGCCCCGGCTGATGATCTGCCACTTTGATCCGCACCTCACGTCCCCGAACCTTCACCGACTCAAAGCGCCGCGGCAACACGCGCCGTTGCACCTCATGCGTGCGAACACCAAGCGCGGTGGTATCGGAAAACAACACCGCCAACACCGCCTCGACTCGCTCTCGCGGCGCGAGTACGGACAGAACATTTCCCGGCCGACCCTTTTTCATCGTCACCGGCGCCAACGTCGCGTCCACAGCTCCGGCGGCAAACAGCCGCTCAAACACCGTTTCATACACTTGCGGATTGAGATCGTCGAGATTGGTGTGAAGTTCCACAATCGTTTCCACCGCCGCGGTCGATGCCGGTTCATCGCCGATGAAGACCCTCAGCACGTTGGCCCATTGCGCCGGATCGGCGGTTCCCGCCCCGTAGCCCACGCGCCGCACCTGCATGGAGGGAAGACACCCGAACTCGGTCGCGAGTGTCCGTACCAACGCGACCCCCGTCGGCGTCGCCAACTCACATTCCGGGCCTTTCGCATAAATCGGGAGTCCCAACGCAAGCGCCGCCACGGCGGGACCGGGCACCGGCAATGCGCCATGAGCCGACATCAACGTCCCGGATCCCACATTGATCGCAGACGCCGTGACTCGCCGCACATCCAGCAGATGCAGCCCCAGCACCCCGCCGACGACGTCGACGAACGAGTCGATCACGCCCACTTCGTGAAAATGTACGTGCGAAGGCTCGACACCGTGTGCCTTGCCTTCAGCATCGGCCAACGCATCGAATACCGCCTGACTGCGTTCTTTCACGACAGACGGCAGGCCGCTTCGCCGGAGAATTTTGGCGATCTGAGCCAGCGTCAACGGGGTCTGAAATCCGCTTTCGATGCGCACATCGACCTTGGTCGCGGTAATCGCCCCGCGCTCCACGCGCTTCCGTGACAGCCGATACCCCTCGATGTGCAAGGACGCCAGCCCCCGCACGAGATCGGTGAACGGTAATCCCGCATCGACCAGCGCACCTAACGTCATATCGCCGCTGATGCCGGAGAAACAGTCGAAATGAAGATGTGTCGCCACCGCACTCCTACGATTCCTGATGCCGCGCAAACGAGCGGCATCTTACCGGACCCGCACCCAGACAGCAATCATTCCGCTCGTTCATTGACAGCCCTCCGATGCTGTGTTATCCCCAATCAAGAGACACGCTCCGCCCACCATCGTCTGCGACACTGAGGCCCATGACCGATCCAAAATCCGCCCCCACCTCCATTGCACGGCGCGTGTCGCATGTCGTCACCGTCACTCTCTTGCTGCTCATCGGCAGTGTCGTCTTGCCGGGAGCCCAGCTTCCCGACGCAAGCGCGAAAACCAAAAGCAAACGCAGTGTGCCCCGCCCCGAGCCGGACCTCAAAATTCTCTCTCTCCACACAGCGCCGATGCCGTACAAGCCGCAGGATGGCGCCTTCCACTTCATGGCGACGGTGCAGTTGCCGAAAGAGGTCGATGAACAACTCATGCTGGAGGTCTCCGCACTCGTCACGTCGTCCTCCATGACCTCGTTGCGCTTTCTCTCGATCCGGCAGCCGGTCAACGAGCACGTGCAAACGATTCCGAGCGCCAACGGAGAGACGCCGCAACGGCATGTACAAGTCGATCTCGCCTGGGACGGCCTGGATCACAACAAGCAGCAGGTGCCGGTCGGATCCTATGAGTATGAAGTGCGGGTCAAGCTGTTGAGTAACGGAGAGAAGGGCCAGCGCACCCAGATGCTCTCATGGCCCAAACGCGGGAAGATTCTGGTCAAGAATTAGGCCGCAGAATCATGCGAGCTAGAGCTGATCCCCATCCGCCTCCCCCACCATGTTGATGCGGTGAGCCAGACATCCGGCGCCGAAGCCGTTGTCGATATTCATCACCCCGACCCCGGCCGCGCAAGAATTCAGCATCGTCAACAACGCCGCCAAGCCGCCGAAATGTGCGCCATACCCACGACTCGTGGGCACCGCAATCACAGGCTGCCGGACTAAGCCGCCGACCACGCTCGGCAACACACCATCCATTCCGGCCACCACCACCAGCACCCGCGCCTCGTGTAACCGCTCTTGCTGACCGAGTAACCGATGCAAGCCCGCCACCCCTACATCGTACAAGGTGTCGGTGTTGCTCCCCATGATATCGGCTGTCACGCGCGCCTCTTCGGCGACGGGAATATCGGCCGTCCCCGCAGTGACAATAAGCACAGAGCCCCGACGCAACAGCTTGGGCGGTGGAATCGCCACCACTCGTGCCGCTTCGTGATAGGTGGCCCGCTTGCTGAGTCGTACGAGGGCCCTCGCGACAAGCGGCTCAACCCGCGTCGCGAGCAAGGCATTGTTTTTCCGCAGCAGGGTCTTGGCAATGGCGAGCACCTGCGCCACCGTCTTCCCCTCGCAAAAGATCACCTCCGGGAATCCCTGGCGAAGGGTTCGATGATGATCCAGCGACGCAAACCCCAGGTTTTCATACGGCAGCGTGCGCATCTGCTTGAGCGCATCCGGCACAGCCAGGGTGCCTTGCTGCACGTTCGTGAGCAACGCTCGCAATCGGTCTTGATTCATAACGGTGCCTTCTCCCCCTTGGCCTCGCGCTCCATGAGATCCCCGACCGCCTGACGACAGGACTTGTCGGCGAAGAGCACGGCGTTGACCTCCTGCACAATCGGCATGTCCACCCCGCACCGCTGAGCCAGGCCCAAGGCAGCCTTGGCAGTACGTACCCCCTCGGCAACCGCCTGCATACTCGCAAGAATTTCGTCCAAGCGCTCACCCTGTCCCAAGCGTACCCCCACCGAGTGGTTGCGGCTCAACGCCCCCGTGCAGGTCAGAATCAGATCCCCAACACCGGAGAGCCCGTAAAATGTCCGCGGGTCAGCCCCCATGGCCACCCCAAGCCTGATCATTTCGGCCAGTCCGCGGGTAATCAAGGCGGCGCGAGCGTTATGCCCGAGTTCAAGCCCATCCACGACACCGGCGGCCAAGGCCATGACGTTTTTCAACGCCCCGCCCAATTGAACCCCGATCACATCATTGTCGGCATAGACTCGGAAACTCGGCGTCATGAACAGCGCCTGCATGGATTTCACCCGGTCGCTGTCCTGACCGGCCAAACAGAGCGCGGTCGGTTTTCCCTGACTGACTTCGCTGGCGAAACTCGGTCCCGACAGGACCATCAGCGAGTTTCGCATATGCGCCGGCAACGCCTCCTGCATCACTTGCGTCATCAGATCGAGCGTGGTCTCCTCAATGCCCTTGGTGGCGCTGACGAAGGGAACCGCCTCCGGCAACAACGGTCCGACCCGGCCTAGGACGGGCCTGGCCACATGCGAGGGCACGGCAAAGAGCACGCAGTCGGTACCGGTCAGCGCCTCCGACAAGACGTTGGTTGCGGTTAACGTCAGAGGAAGCCGCACGCCGGGGAGATAGAGTGCATTCTCGCGTCGTTGCGCAATGCTGTGCACCACCTCCGGCTCGTGGGCCCAGAGACTCACAGCCATCTGTTTTTCGGCCAGATGCCGGGCCAATGCGGTTCCCCATGCCCCGGCGCCGACCACGGCCACTCGCTGAATCGCTGAACGTGTCATGGAGGCGGATTATAGGAAGGGGTCCGGAAGGGTGTCAACGAACGGGCCGCACGGCCGCAACCGATTGAACGGAATGTGCGCGTCTCTACTGGAATTCCACTCGCACACAGGGTACGCTGCACAGGCCACCGGGAACCATCGTCATGAAAGTTTGCCCAGCCTGCGGACGCGCTCTGCCTGAAATCAATCGCTACTGCACGCACTGCGGAGCAGGTGTGTCATCCGAGACGGAACGAACGGCGATACCGCCGACGTCCAACCCCACCGCCAAAGAACAACTCAACCTCACTATTCTCTATGGCATGATCGGGGTACTGCTCGTCTCGATCCTGATGCCGCCATGGGAAACCCCTCCGTCGCAGCCGGCAGCCTTCCTCGGCTTTCATTTTATTCTCTCCCCGCCGCAACCGGATGCCATCGTGAGCCGGATGCTGCTTACGATCGAACTCACCACGACGGCCATCGCAGGCTTGTACCTGTCGTTTCTGTTTCGCACGAAACCATGAGGGGCTGAGTCAGTCCAGGGCGAGCGTCAGGCATTTGGCGGCACCGCCCGACTTCATGAATTCGTCCAATTCCACGGCATGCGTGCGATAGCCACGGTCGTGAAGGACGTGCATCGTACGGGGGCAGCCGGCGGGAATGACCACGTGTTTTTCGACACACACGGCATTGCAGGCGAATCGAACCGCTTCCTCCTCAGGCACGGCTATCCGCTGCTCCGCTGGAATCCGCTCCGAGATGGCGGCCAGCCCATAGGAATCGAAGGCCGCCGGGAAATAGAGCAACTCCCCGCCGCTGAGCGGGCAGAAGCAGGTATCCAGGTGATAGAAGCGGCCGTCGATGAGTTCCAGCGGGATGATTTCACGCTGAAAGAGTTCGCTTAAGGTGGGGAACGATCGGATGTCTGTTCGCTGGCGATACCCGCCGAACCAGGTATCCGGAAATCCCAACAGGTCGCCGGCTCCTTCAAAGTAGTGGGTCTTCTCCAGCGTCAGCACTTCGTAGCCTTGCCCACGGAACCATTGCTCAAAATACACTTCCTCGCGCTGCCGCTCCGGATATCGGAACCGGCTGACCAGGGCACGTCGGCCGACCACCACGCCGGCATTCGCCGTAAACACCAAGTCTGGAAGACCTTCCACCGGATGCATGCGTGCAATCCCCGCGCCGACGTCCTGCTCGAGCACCCGCATCAACGCCTGCCATTGGCTGACCGCGCGCGAAGCCAGCACCGCGTTCGTTCGCCGCATCCAGGGATTGATCTCGTAGTCGATCTGAAAATATTCGGGAGGGCACACCAGAAGCCGGCTCATGGGCGCCACCCCAAGGAGCGAGCCAGCTCCTTGAGAAAGGACGCGGCGTCCATTACGAGGCCGACGGCCTGGAAACTGCCCCGATCGGCTAGTTTCGTCGGAACAGACGGATTCACATCGACACAGACGGTCGGCACCGTGGCCGGCAACAAATTGCCGGTCGCGATCGCATGTAGTGTGGAGGCCACCAGGAGCGCGAGCCCGACTCCCTGAACCTCCTCACGCATGGCCTGCTGGGCCTGCATAGAATCCGTCACGACGCCGGGCAGCGGCCCGTCATCGCGAATCGTTCCGGCCAACACCATTTTCACGTTGCGCCGCACACAGGCGGCCATGATGCCCTCTGTCACCACACCGGACCGCACTGCCTGCTCGATACTGCCGAGAGCACGAATCCGATTGATCGTTCGAAGGTGATGCTCGTGTCCGTGCGGCACCGATCGACCCGCCGTCAACCCATACCCCAGGGACGTTCCGTAGAGCGCGGCTTCCATATCGTGCGCGGCCAACGCATTCCCACAGAACAAGACGTGAATATATCCCGCCTCAACCAACCAGGTCAGTGCGTCACGACCACCGGCATGGACGATGGCCGGCCCTCCGGCACAGAGCACCTTCGCCGCCGGATCCCCCTGCCGGTATCGCTCGCGCAGCATCTGCATGCGTTGCGCGATATCCGCAATGACGGGCTGATGCGGACGTTCCGACGACACCACGGACTCCATGAAACCGAACACATCGCGCTCGGCCGGACGGGCCAGCGGGGTGACCCTGATCCCGTCCCTACCGATAACAATCAAATCACCGACCTGCACGGCCCCCATCGGAATCGTCCTGGCATGCGCCTTGGCCGGATCGACATAGATCGCGAGGTCCATTTCACTGCCCTCAACGTCGACCCATTCGCCATCCAGACGGATCTGAGTCGGCAGATGGGTGGTGGCATAAAACTCGTCCGGGAGGATGCCCGCGGCAGGAGCGGATTCGAACCGGCAATCGGCCTCACGTTCCAGCGCGGCGCCGTGTGGTTGAATGGCCCGCAGAATGTCCGCAAGGGCACGGTTGGACGGGGCGCGGATCACAATCCGAGCCTGCGACGGCGCCTCTCTGGTCGCGCCGATCTTCACGTCCTGCAGATCGAACGTCGCGCCCATCATCACGATCGTATCCAAGACCTTGGCCAAAATCAGGGAATCGATGATGTGGCCCTGCAGGAACACGGTTTCTTCAGATGGGGCCATGGTCGACCTCTTCGAGTCGTAACGCCCGGGAAAGAACGCACAGGGGATTCAGATGCGTCTACTGGAGATTCTACCATCTGCAGGAAGGTATGACCCATCAAACCTAGACTTCTTGCTTCACCAGCTCTCGCAGGACGCTGGTCGCGTAGGACCCCGGAGGGAGCCAGAACGAGAGGGTGAGCACGGAGCCGTCCAACGACCAGGCTAGATCGTTGAGGCGCACGCGCAAGGCCCGCCGTTCGCCGCGGAACCCGCACTCCGCCCCGGCTTTCGACAGCAGCTCGGGCGTAGTTCCCAGGTCCGCGATCACCGCCCGTTCGATTTCACCTGGCACCCCGGTAGCCCAGGGGGCGCGGGACCCGAAGAGAGGCCCCGTGGGGCTGATCTCGAAGCGATCGGCACGTGGCTGCTCGACGTCCGGCTGTTCCACGGGAAAGCAGGCGCCATTGTCGGTTTTCATCGCCCAATCCCCTAGCCACACCCGATCGATACTCTCGACCCGCTTGGCGGCAATCTGATTAAACACATACGACTGATAACTGTTCATAAACCAGATCCGCTTGGATCGCGGCATCGTATTGCGACGCGCCGGATCCTGCAGTAACTCGGCACCTAACTGAAAGTTCGTCCCCGAACGCCCTTGCCGCTGAGGACCGAAATAGTTGGGCACACCACGCCGCAGCAGCTCATCGAAGAGCTGCTGCAACAGATCCTCACTACCTGCTCGCACATCCCGCACCACCAGCCGAAAATGATTACCCGCATGATGTCCCTTGCGTAACCGGTTGCGATGCCGTCCCAAGACCTCCAGGGTGAGCAGCCGCTCATCGGTCGGTAACGCCGCCACGGTCTCGGCCGTCACCCCTTGCAGCGACAGCATCTGCGTCGTCACGGCCTGTGCATCTTTCAGCCCGGCGACACCGATGGATTGGGCCTTGACGTGGAGTTGTGAGGAGAGTCGCGTCAACAGATCGGGGGTAGACAGGCCTCGTTTCTTGATACGAATATACAGGTGCTCCCCTTGCCCGCAGGGGAGATAGAGCGGACGTTCCTCCACGCAAAAATCCTCCGGCGTAGCACGAATGCGGCCACCCAACGCGGGAACCGACCTGGTGAGATAGGGCAGGGTCTGATCGAGCCAGGAAGAAATCGGCATGGAGCTCCTTATCAATTCAGGCCGAGCACGATTGCTGTCATTTGAGTGGGAGACGAAACCACCCGTGTTATACTCATGGCATGTTGTCCTCGGCAGGCATGCTCCGCATCTGCGTCACAGTCCGGCGAAGCAGATTTCTCCGACGCTGCGCGGCCGTCTCCATCCTCTGCTGCGCCATGGCAGCGGGCATGACGCCATCGATCCTGGCAGCAACCGGGATGAACGGCGTAGACGTCTTCGCCCAATTGACGCAACACATCAAACGCCAAGCCGATACCGACAAACAGGCCTTTGCCGTGGCCAGCCAATGTATGACCTGGTTTTATCACCAGCAACGTCGAAAACCGGCCCCACCGGCCGTCCAGAACATCGCATGGGGCGGACATGTGCCCCGTACCTCCGCCGAGTCTTCGGGCGACGATGCCGCTGAGTGCCGCACGAAATATCCCGGCGGGATCGATGCCGTCCGTGCCGATTTCCAACGCACGCAAGCGTTTCTCTCCCTGAGTCTCACGTTCTACGAATTCGCGCTGGTGGGCGACGGCGACGATAATTCCCTCTACAGCGCGCGTGAATTGCACGATGTCCTCGTGGCACTGAATCTGGCCGCCGAACCAGCGCTGGGAACGGATGCCCATCTGCGTTCACTCACCTCGCAGTTCGATTCACTGCACGAAACCCGTGGCATGGAAGCGCTCATGACCGGCATGGGCAAACTCTACGACCAAGGATATCGTGTCACCACCGCAGACAAAGCACATCTCAACCGAGTGATGGAATGATCGCGTCCGTGATGCGGTGGCAAGAGTTGGCGCGCGTCTGGATCGGCCACTGGCTAAGCCGCCCCTTTCATCATCTCTTCAACCTCATGCCTGGTCTGGAGATCGGCCTCGCCGACCCCGAACTGACCCGCTTGCGGCTGACCCATTCCCCCCTGGCCGGACGCCGCGCCGTCCAGCTGAGCGACCTGCACCTGGACCGATATCGTCCCCGCCATCGCGCCCTGGTCCGCACCGTAGCCGAACTGAAGCCCGACTGGATCTTCATCACCGGGGATCTTGTGAACGTGCGCGACGGACTGCCGCATCTGCTGCGGTTTTTGACCGAGCTCCGCAGACTCGCGCCGGTCTTCGTCACCCTCGGGAACCATGACCACTACAGTGGGATCGGCGTGGATGAATTTGCCGAACAGTGTGATCGTCGCAAGGTGACGTTGTTGCTCAACCAGGTGACCTTTATTCCCATGGAAGGCGGCGAGCTGGCGATCGTGGGCCTCGATGACCCGTCGCTCCATCGTGCCGATCTCCGGTGCATTCCGTCCCCGCGACCAGGACGGTTCACCCTCCTCCTCGCGCATGCGCCCAACATTCTCGACCAACTCACCTCGGAGCACTCTACCGATCTGACGCTCTGCGGGCATAGTCACGCCGGTCAATGGCGGATTCCTTACATCCCGACATTCTGGCTGCCGCCAGGGTGCCATGGACGAACCAGCGGCCTGTATGAACAGCAGAACCATCGCCTCTACGTGAATCGCGGACTGGGCTGGTCGGTCATGCCGATGCGACTGAATTGCCGACCTGAAATCGTGTTGCTGGAGTGGGCGGCCTGACCCTTCTCGTTTCCACACACGGATCGATCACGACCGGTCAACGAATACGCTCCAACGCTTCACGAGCCCGACTCCGCACCGTTTGATCCCAATCTTCCTTGCTGACAAAGGCCAGCTTCTCCTTCGCCGCGGAGGCACGTAACCGCCCGAGGCCTAAGGCCGCACTGGACCGCACGTAGGCATGATCGTCCTCCAATGCCGCCAACAGATAGGGGACCACACTCTCATCGCCGATGACGCCCAGGTGGCTGGCCGCCATGCCGCGTACTTGATGCTGCTTGTCTCCCAAGGCGCGTGTGAGCGTGGTGAGAAAGACGTCTTGCAGTCGCGGCGCGATCTCCTCAAGTCCTTCTCGGCGATACTCATTGAGTTCGATCATGGCAAAGGCCAACTTGAGACGTTTCTCGGCGGCCGTCTGACTCTCGAACAACGTGATCAGTCTGGCGCGGGCCTGTTTCTGTTTGCGTCGCCCACGAAGCTTGCCGACCAACACCCAGATCGCGACCAGCACGACCACCGCCGCCGCCGCCAGCGGAATGGCTTGATCGATAATGACATCCTGCACGTCCGGCGACAGACGCTTCCAGATCCACACGCCGGACACAACAGCGCCCAGCAGAATGAAAATGGTGGTCACATTCGCATGACCGGATTGTGCGTGACGAGCCATGGCAGGCGACATGATAGGGGGCCGGTCCCGGTGGCGTCAACGCGGCTCTCATCCGCGACCCTTGACAGTGACCGGTCCGGATGACTAGGCTTCGCCCGCGATGGACCTTCCCGATTTGAAAGACGATCCCTATCTCAAAGTGCTCCGTCCGCTGGTTGAGACCTATCTTGCGTTTTGGCGTCTGGATAGCCGCCACGTGCGCCAGCTCCGGCTCACCCCGTCTCAATTCGACGTAATCGCCACGCTTGGCGACACTGAAGGCCTAACCTGCGCGGAGCTCTCCACCGCCACACTGGTCACCAAAGGCACGCTGACCGGCGTCTTGGACCGCTTGGAGGCCAAGGGATTGATCCGGCGCACCCCGGTGGCCAATGATCGGCGCAGCACTCGCATCTGCCTCACCGCCAAAGGCGACCGGCTGTTTCAAACCACGTTCGCCTCGCACATCGCATTCCTTCGCCCCTTCTTCCAGCGGGCGCTGACGACCAACGACGCCGATCAATTACGCACACTGCTCCTCCGTCTCCAGCGAAGCTTACAGGAGGCGCCCGACGCATGATTCGCCTCACGGTTTTGGGGTCCGGCACCAACGTGCACCCCACGCGCGCGGCAGCCGGATACCTCGTCCAAACGGATCAGACCTTCCTGTTGGACTTCGGCCCCCGCACGCTCAGCAATCTGATCAAAAGCGGCGTCGATCGACACCGGATCACTCACATTCTCTTCTCTCATTTCCACGCCGACCATTTCGCCGACTTCATTCCTTTTTTTTTCGATGCCGTCATCTATTGCAAGTATCAAGGTGGGAAGAGACCGCCGCTGACGCTCATTGGTCCCCGGGGAACGACCACGCTGATGCGAGCTATGATGACCACGTTTCCCAGCTTCAATCGCGCGCCGTTTCGAGTGACGATTCGGGAAGTCGCCGATCGAAGTTTTCGTATCGGTGATACGCGCATCCGACCCACCACGGTGAGACACGCCCCACGACTCCATTGCGTCGGGTACAGGATCGAGTACCAGCACCACGTCGTGGCCTATTCCGGCGACTCGCTGTACTGCGAGAGTCTGGTGAAGTTGTGCCGCGAGGCCGATGTGGCCATCCTGGACTGTTCATTTCCCGAGAACCAACCAGGCGCCGGCCACCTCCACGCGGGTGAATGCGGCCGCGTGGCGCAGGAAGCGGGCATCGGCCGGCTGGTCTTGTCGCACTTTTATCCGATTGCAGAACAGTACGATGTGCGCGCACAGGCTGGGAATTACTTCTCCGGAAAGGTTCGGATGGCCAAGGACCTGCTGCGTCTCACGAGTTAGTCACTGTTGAGAGGGGCACGGAAGGCTTGCGGGCAGGGAGCGTGGCTACAGCCCTTCTTCCCGCTGTTCGCACCCGAGGATGTCGATGAATCGGGGGAGTCGATACTTCTTCAGAGGCTCGTCCAGCTTACTGTAAATCGCCAGCAGATTCTTGATCATACGGGCGAGGATCGCCCTGGTGGGACTCTTCTGGAGGAACCGATCTTCAAATCCGTAGCCGGCTTCGGTCAAGAATCTGGCGCAATTCTTCTCGGTCAGGAGCGCCCCCCCGTTGAAGCAGTCGATAAAGATTTTGTAGCGGTCTGACTCGAACTTGACGAGGAAGTGGCCCGGCATCCCGATACCATGGACCGGCAGTTGCAACCGTCGACCGATGAGCAGATAGACGGCTGACAGACTGATAGGAATGCCCGTACGGCGGTCGAGCACACAATTCAGGTAACTGTTTTCGACCTCGTAGTAGTTTTTGGTGTTTCCTTTGAATCCGGCTTCGGTGAACAGATAGCGATTGAGCGCCTTCACCGTCTCTTCACCTGAGACTCGCGAGCCGATCTGCTCACGAACATCCTGCGCCATGCGATCCAGCTGGCACTGGTAGGCCTGCACGTCCAACGAGGGATAGGCATACCGCGCGAGGAGAAAGGCGCCTCGCTCAAGGTCTACCTGCTCATCAGGAAACGCGATCAGCTCCCGAAAGTCTTCCTCCAACTTCGTCCCGCGAATCTCTTCCAGAACGGTCACGATCCGATCGGCCATCTCCGGCTGTTCGATTTCAGCCTCCTGCAGGAGCGGCACGGCAGAATCGCCATAATCGATCAACTTGCCGCTGATCGTCTTGACGATCCGTTCATCCTCGTCACCGAGGAGCCGAATCAATGCGCGGATTTGGCTTTCGTTCACGAACATGGAGGAACCCCGGTGCCGAACGTCTACCCGATCGCACGCCGGAAAGCCCGTGCACCACCGTACAGGCACAGAGCGTCGAACAGCACCATCACACCGATGACCATCCCGACATGGGGCAAGGCTTCTGCCCAGCCCTGGAGAATCAAGGGCCGCACGGCATCGATAGCCCAGGTCATCGGATTAAATTGTGCCAAGAAGCCCATCCACCCCGGCATGGCCGCCAGCGGCACCAGCGCCGAGCTCAAGAAAATCATGGGCAAGGAGAGAAACCCGAGCACGGAAAAGAAATCGCCGTGGCTTTTCACGGAAAACGCCATTGCCATGGAAATGGCCGTCAAGCCGACCCCGAACATCATCCCGATCAGCAAGATAGTGGCCACCCCCGCCAAGCCGGTCACCGGCTGGACGCCGAACAACCAGGCAACTCCAAGGATGACGAGCACTTGCAGCGAAGTGATCGTGGTCACAAAAATAAAGCGGCTGAGGATCACCGATGTCCGGTGGATGGGAGTGGACATGAGCCGTTCAAGAAAGCCGTTTTCTTTATCGAAGAGCAAATCGACCCCACCAGCCAGGCCGTTATTGAGTACCGTCATGACGACGACACCGGCGGTGAGAAAACTGATATAGCTCGACGACTGGGTCACCTGCATGTCGGCGGCCCGTTGGAACAGATTGCCGAAGAAGATCAACCAGAACAACATGGGCTGGACCAAGGTGAACAACATACTGAATTTTTCACGGCTCAGCCGCCGTACCCACCGCATCGTCAGCGCCCGGATTTCCTGCGAATATTCTTTCATAACCCCGTCTGGCCGCTCCCTGCCGCCCCTAGGCGTCTTCCGTTGTCGGCTGATCGTCCTTGATGGACCGGCCCGTGCGCGCGATAAACACATCGTCCAGCCGTGGCCGGTGATAGTCGATGAACTCCAGCTGGCACGTCAGGCGGTTGGCTGCCTCCAGAATCGCGGGTAAGGCCTTTTCGGGAGAGTCGACCCGAATATCCAGCCCGTTTGCCTTCGCCGTGACCGCCCGGATGGCGGGAAGATTTTTCACGGCCGCGGCCAATTGCTCCACCCGATCGTGCTCCCGCACCGTCAGTGACACCAGATCGCCACCCAAACCGACCTTCAATTCGTGAGGTGCTCCCAGGGCCTTGATCCGCCCCCCGTCGATGATCGCAATCCGGTCGCATAACTGATCGGCCTCGTCCAGATAGTTGGTCGTCATGACGACGGTGATGCCCCGTTCACGCATCTGCCGCACATGGTCCCAAATGCGCAACCGGCTCTGGACATCCAACCCCAACGTCGGTTCATCCAGGAAGAGGATCTTGGGATCGGGCAACAACCCGCAGGCAATATCGAGCTTTCGTTTCATGCCGCCCGAATAGGTCTTGGCGGGTCGGTCGGCCTGCTGTTCCAGTTCGACGAGTTTCAACAGCTGGGGAATGCGTGTGGCCGCCTGTTCGGCGGACAAGTGGTAGAGGTCGGCCAGCAATTCCAGATGCTCCCGCCCGGTCAGGAATCGATCGATGGCCCGCTCCTGAGGCACATACCCGATCGTCTGTCGAACACGGTCGGCATCCTTGACGGAATCCAGCCCCAAAATTGTGGCCGATCCGGACGTCGGGTTGAGCAGGGTGATCAGGATCCGAAGGGTGGTACTCTTGCCGGCGCCATTGGGGCCAAGCAGGCCGAAAATCTCTCCGCTATAGACCTGAAACGACAGATCGTCGACGGCCTTGACCTTGTCATAGGTCTTCCCGAGATGGGAGACGTCGATGGCGACCGGACGCGTCATTATCCCCACCCTCCCGCGCCCCGCCGCTCCGCCAGTTTGAATTGAATCAGATCACTGAGACGGCGCGCCTGCTGCGCCACATGCTCGGCTTCCAACAAGAACTGCTTCTCCAGCGGAGTGCAGTCTAGATACGTGGAGAGAGAGTTCACAAAGACCTCGTCGCTGACGTCGGGACGAACCAGACTATGCAGCGGCGAAGCCTCTTCGTCGGCTTTGAGATATTCGCCGAGCACATCCATGAGATACCGGCGCAGTGCCGGCTCGAGCAAGACCGCCCCATCACGCGGCTTCAGCACAATGCGGGCTTCCCGATAACTTTTGTCGAAAAACTCTTCTTGGATCTCGTAACGCTCCAGCCCCTGCAGCAGAATGTTCGAGCGGCCGTCAGGCAAGGTCTGCACACTTGCCAAACGCCCGACACAGCCAATGGAAAATATCGGCGGGTTGCCCTCGTACTGCTCTTCCCACCCCTCCTTCAATAAGGCCATGCCGATGCATTGCCCTCCCGCGGCTGCATCCGTTACCATTTGGCGGTACCGTGGCTCGAAGACATGCAACGGCAGATAGGTTTTGGGGAAGAACACTACGTTGGGGAGCGGGAACAGGGGAATACGTTCGGGAACGGGGAACGGCTGGGGTTTTCCCGCCAACTCCCGGTTCGATGGTTCACGTTCAGGCTCGAGAAACATGGCTCACGATAGCCGATGCTTTTCGACATTGTCAACGCTGCCGCCGCTCGCCATCGCGGTGAAGACCATGAGAAAACCATCATGAATACTGGCGATTCTTCATCTGTCCATCAAAAAAGACAGTCCCGACCCGCGGGGCCCTCTTCGCCCGCACCGGTACCGGCTGATACGCCGGGGATGACGGCATTTCTCGTCGCGTGCCTCACGATGCTCCTGCTGCCGGCAGGCTTGGCGGCCCTCGCGCCAGCCTCGATCGCCATGGACAGCTCCCCAAGCGCCTTCGACCTCGCCGCCCCTGGATATCGCTATCAATTCCCCGAGGACCATGGCGCGCACGAGCGCTTTCGCACCGAATGGTGGTACTACACCGGCCACCTGACCAGTTCGGCCGGCCGCCGGTTCGGTTTTCAATTGACCTTCTTTCGCCGTGGTATTCCTCCGGAAGAGGTCCGAACTCTCCCCTCTCAATGGTCCATCCGGCAACTCTACCTGGCACACATCGCGTTGACCGACCTTGAGAACGGACGTTTCCTCTACGCGGACACACTCAGCCGCGCAGGACTCGGCAAAGCCGGGGCAGAGACGGGCCGTCTGCATGTGTGGATCGACCGCTGGTCGCTGTCGCTCGATGACGCTCCCACCCCGCGTCACCACCTGCAGGCCGCGACCGAGACGTTTGCGCTCGATCTGGCGCTGACACCGGGGAAGCCGGTGGTCGTGCATGGCCGGAACGGCATCAGCCGCAAAGGCCCCGCACCCGGACAGGCTTCGCACTATTACTCACTGACTCGGCTGGCCGCCGAAGGCCACATTCGCCTGGGAACCGAGACCTTTGTCGTGACCGGTCTCAGCTGGATGGATCATGAATTCGGCTCGGCCGACCTGGCGGACAACGTGGTGGGATGGGACTGGTTCAGCCTGCAGCTCAGCGACTCGACAGAGTTGATGTGGTATGCCCTGCGGCATGCCGACGGCTCATCCGACCCGGCGTCCGGAGGCACGCTCATTCTGGCCGACGGCCAGACTCAACCACTGAGGCTCGAGGACCTGACCATTGAGCCCCGCGCACATTGGACCAGCACTCGATCCGGCGGACGGTACCCACAACGCTGGCGGCTCAGGGCCCCGTCACTCGGCCTGGACCTGGACGTGGCATCGCTCCTCGCCGACCAGGAGTTGGATACGGCCCGCAGCACCGGGGTGACCTACTGGGAAGGGGCGGTGTCCGCCTCAGGGGCGGCACGTGGGGCGCCTGTGACCGGCAGCGGATATGTGGAAATGACCGGTTATGCCGAACGTGTGACGCCGAAATTGTGACCGTCCGCCGCCAGACTCCCCTGTCTCACCTTGACTCGGTCGCGACGCTATGGTTAGGTCTGCGGCCACTGTGATGTCCTTCATACCAACTCGACTCATGACCCTGCTCCGGGGATTCGTCTGCCTGGTTGGCCTGTTCCTCTTGGCGTGCGGCTCACGTGAATCAGCCGTGGTGTCGATTGCGCTCCACCCGTCCAACCCGAACATCGTTTACGTCGCCACGAACGATGCCGTGCATAAGACGCGCGACGGCGGAGCGACCTGGGAGCAATTTCCCGCTTTCACGGCTCGCCGAGTCACGACGCTGGCGATCGACCCGAAACTTCCCGCCACGGTGTATGCCGGTACCATGGGCGACGCCATTTACAAGAGTCCCGACGGGGGCCAGCACTGGCTCCCGCACAATGTCGGCCTCAAAGAACATGTGTCCTTCATCAATGAAATCATCTTCCATCCCGACAACACCGAACTGATCTACCTTGCCACCACCGTCGGCGCCTTCATCTCCAAGAACGGAGGACGGGAGTGGGAAGAACGCATGGCAGGCATGAAAGAAGTGCACATCGTCACGTGCATCACGATGGACCACCAACACCCCCGTGTCCTGTACGCGGGAACGACCGGCGGCACCTATCGCAGCGAAGACGGCGGCTCCTCCTGGCAGAAAAAAAACCAGGGCCTCATTCCCGATGACGTGTTAAATGCGGCCATGGCGCTCGGAGTCAATGTGCTGGCGGTCGACCCGCATCAATCCGAGATCGTTTACGCGGCCACGACCAAGGGCCTCTTCCGATCCACCAATCGAGGGGAGTACTGGGAGCAAATCGGGCAGGACCTGTCGAATCAATTCATCAGCACGCTGGCGCTGCATCCGACCGACCCCAAGATTCTGTACATCGGCGGTCCGGACGGGATACGGAAGACCATCGACGGCGGGAAAACCTGGCAGGCTCAGAATCACGGGCTGACGACACTGAACATTCGCACCATCAGCCTCAGCGCGAGTGATCCGCAGGTGCTGTACCTCGGCACCAATGGAAGCGGACTCTACCGTTCCACCGATGGCGGACAACACTGGGCACCGATCCCGCTGACCGGTCCAGACCACGCGCCACCCAAAGTCTAAAGGGGTCCACGAGAATCCGGCATGCCGACGCTGCTGCTCATTCGCCATGGAGAAACCGACTGGAATCGATCCGGCCGAGTCATGGGCGACCAGCCAATCCCCTTGAACCACGCCGGTGAACAACAGGCCCGTGCCTGCGCCGACATGCTGGCGCAGACCCCGATCGCCGGAATCTTCACCAGCCCCGTGCTCCGTGCCGTGCAAACGGCCGACATCCTGAGCCAGGCACAGGCAACCCGCCCCCAACATCTGGCCGGGTTGCGTGAGATCGGGGTCGGCGACTGGATCAATCGATATTGGCAGGACTTTGCGGAAGACCCGGCCAAACGGGACTGGTACACACAGCCGGAGCGGGCCCGCCCCGCCGGCGGTGAGACGCTGCAGGAAGTGCAGCAACGGGCGGTGACCGCCATCGACCAGGTGCTACAGACGGCGCAAGAGGCGACCTATCTCCTGGTGTCCCACGGCGACGTCATTCGGGCGCTGCTCGCTCATTACCTGCGGCTCAACCTGACGGCCCTCCGTCATGCGCGTATCGACCACGCGGGGGTGAGCGGGCTGAAACTGGCCGACGACGTCGCTCATCTGCTGTTCCTGAACCATCGCCCCGGCCTGGGCAGGCTGGCCTGAGCCGCCCAGGCCGCACTCTTCACGAACGCTTTTTCTGCAACCGCCGACACACCGCTGCGACAAGCTGACCTGCCGCTTAGCCGCACGTCAGCGGACAGGCTCCCTTGGCGTCTCGTCGGTTTCGTCGTAACCCCTCGTCGGTCACGCGGGCTAATGAGCCGACGCGCCGTCTGCCCCCTTTCCGTAGTAACGACTGCCATAGCGCTTCAACTCATCGGACATGGCCGCCCATTCCTCGGCCGTCAACAACGACTTCATCTTGAACCGAAGCCCAAGAATCTTGGCGGCCGAGCGCATCCGGTTCGTATTGAGCTCATCGAGGATCTTCGTGAACTCCTCCGGAGAGGCGGAATAGTTGGCATTCAACTCGTAGAGCGCACGATGCGATTGACGGTGTTGTTCCCGCGCCGACTTAATCTCGGTGATCATTTCCCCCATCACCACGTTGACCTGCTTGGCGGTCTCTGGATTCTTCACGTGTTTGTCGATCAGACCACTCACATCCTGAGAGGCTTTGCTCCAGTAGTAGTCTCCCTTTCCATGCTCATAGCTCCCATGGTGGTGGGAACAGCCGCTCAACCCGACCGCGAGAATTCCGACAAACATCAGCAACGATCGATAACGCATGACACCCTCCATGACAAAAAATATGATTCGTTTGGAAAACGCGTTGCGCAACCGCGTGCCTCTCCCGTAAGCTCCCTCTGGATCGGACCAGAGGCGAGGAGGACCGCATGGGCGAGGACACAGGGCGCCAATCAGGACCAGAGGCAATCGAATCGCTCCGGCAGGAATTCCGTGGACACCTCGCCGTCTTTTACAGCCGTCTCAAGCTCGCCGCCCCCTACGACAGTGTTGAAAAGGCCCTGGGATCCCTGACGAACACCCTCAAATCCCTGCCGTCCGAGGAGCTACACCGATTGGCCTCGGACAGATCCCAGCGATGGACGCATTTTCGAGCGGCCTTCGTCGACTCGGGTTTGCAGCTGAAACACCGTGGCATCATTGCCGGCCTGGCACAATCGGGAACGCCATTGGACCTGCCTGAGGAATTCGACCATCTCCTGAGTCTGTACCGCCGAACCACGTAGCCCCACGGACGGGTGACGGGCCCGCGCCCTCACCTCCCCCCTGCGTCGCGGCATCGGTTACGCGACCCGTTGCTGCTCCGCCACAATCGCCTTCAGCTCAGAATACACAAGCATCAGCCGCGTATTCTCGATGCGATAGGCCACCGTGACGGTCAACAGTCCGAATGCCACCACAATGAGCCCGACTCCCGTCACCCCGATTCCCAGCAACACACTGCCCAGCGAATCGAGCCCGCCCTGAAGCAGATAGGTCATCAGGAAGCCCACTGTCCCGAATCCCACGAGACCGAACCACAGAAAGGTGAGGATCGACGAAGACCAGGGCACGCGTTTGGTACAGACCAGCCGAAGCCCGTCCCCGTCGGACAACAATTCGATGGAGCCTTTCAACGGCCAGGCCGTGCGGAAGCGCATGGAGAACAGCCGATGGGTCGGCCTGATCACCAGGCGATTCACCTCGGGGAAGACCCTCGCCACGCCGTGCGGCAAACTTGCAAATCCATTCGCATCGAAGGCGCGCAGCAGCTTCGGCAGGGTGAGCGCAGGAAATCGGTCCTGGATCTGCCCGATTCCATACCCATATCGCCCCGCGTCGGAATTGAGACGGGTGTAGTACATCCAATCACCGACGACCAGGCCGATGAATAACACTATGGCAAACGCCCCGGCTAACATCATTCGCGAAACTTCCCACAGGGCTTCCCGGAGAATCAAGCCCGAACAACCGGCGCCCACGTTCAAAAACCTGAGGAACCTGTTGACTCCCCAGGAGCGCTTTGGCTACATTACACCCGTTCTTGTCCGGCGGGTGAGGACGAGTCATCCGGATCGCAGTCCCGCCTTCATAGATTTTTCCACGCCACACTGCTCGCTTCCGTCACTCCCGCACTGCGGAGTGTGCGGCCCGATGGGTGTGAGTTTGCGGAGGGACGATGGATATCGCCAAAGTCGAGCGAGTGTACACCAGTTATTCCGGTGTCTACGATCACATTTTCGGGAAGATTTTCCACGAGTCGCGCGAGGCCTGTGTGCGCAACCTGAGGATTCGACCGGAAGAAAATATTCTCGAAGTCGGCGTCGGAACGGGGATCGCCCTCGAATACTACCCGAAGAACTGCAACATCACCGGCATCGACCTGTCCTCCGGCATGCTCGCGAAAGCCAGGCAACGGCAGTCACATTACCATCTGGACCATGTTCGGCTCATGCTGATGGACGCGGGAAAAATGGAATTCCCCGACAATTCCTTCGACACCGTCATGGCGGCTTATGTCGTGACCGCCGTCCCGGACTACCGTAAAGTCGTGAACGAAATGATCCGGGTATGTAAACCCGGTGGCCGCATCATCATGCTGAACCACTTCAGCAACGGGAACAAGTTGATCGCGGCCGTCGAAAAGGTCATCTCTCCACTCTGCAAGCACATCGGCTTCCGGACTGACCTGTCCCTGAACACCGTGTTGGAAGGCACCAATCTCCACGTGACCAGAAAAGAAAAAGTCAATCCGATGAAGTTCTGGCACCTGGTCGAATGCCTCAACCGGAAGGGTAGCGTGAACGGAAACGCGACGGCCGGCATTAACGGGAATGGGAACGGCAACGGAAAGCACGGCCACGTCAGCTAGCGGCCCGGTTCGGCTCAGGCATCTCTCAACACCCAGCATTCGTGCCGCTCCTATGGCCGTTTTCTTCCCTCTTCCGGCGGCAGCAACGACCGCCCGCCGAGGCAAGTTCCCGCATACGCACTCGTCACTACATGGGCAACCAGGCTCAACAATCGATGCCCGGCGCGCCCCACGGCTCTGCGACACTGAAGCCGGACTCCAAATCCTCCCCCATCGATCGGTCCATAGGTTTGCACATCAAGTGCCGCAACCGACCCCGGCCCCCCCTGAACAGTTGCCGTCACCAACTCCCCTTCCCAGCAAATCCCGCGCAGAGGGCGCTCCCGGCGTACCGCCGCTTTCCAGACACAGGGCATCCCGACCTGATCGAGTTGATTCAGCAACCAATCGACGCTGGGGGATTCGCCGCGATCGGCTTGAAACACCCATTGCTCGACCGCTTCCTCTCGCTCCGCCCCTGCGTGCGGCAAAGAGACCTCTTCAAACACGGCCTCCTCGCACACCACATAGAGGTTCCCGTGGGGATCAAACCAGAACCGCAATTTCTCCTCACTAAGTTCAACCTGGATCCCGCCCACGATCGCCCAGTCTCCCCCGTCCTGCTCAAACAGGGATAGATCAGACACAGCCTGCATGGACAACTTGGCCACCCTCAGGATTCCGTTCGAGGAATACCGGATCAGCACCGTCACGGTACTTTCGACCATCACATCTCGACCGGACTCTTCATCGAACATCCGCCGCTTCGCCACATGAACATCCGTGATCTGCCCGCCACGGAATCCGTGCGTGTGCGTGAGCAACCAGCGGAGATCATCGACGGTGGTGATCGAATGGGTCATGAAGGACGAAGCCGTGTGAGTGGCATGGCTACCATGCTGCCATCACATGACTGTATCACGCCGGAGTTGCATGTGAGAGGCAAGAAACGAGGCTCTCGCGGGAGATAGCGGATGGACTCTAGCAGGTTGCGGAAAAACTCGATGCTCGCTTCGTAACTCGCGCTAGGCTCCACGCGCCGTCTCGCGTCGACACACACCGCAGGATGCGCAAGAAGGCCGTCCTCATAGTCCGTCGTTCATCTTTCGTGGCGGACTTTTCCCGCATCCTGCTAGAAGAGGGCCTGTTGCTGCCTGGCCTCTGCCAACTGCCGCTCCAGTTCCTCGACCCGCTCTTGCAGCCGCTGGTTGTCGAGACGGAGAAGATCCAGACGATCCAACAGCTGTTCACGCTGGATATTCGTCCACTTCAGCGTGCGCTTCAACCCGGCCAGCTCAAGCTGTGCCTGCTGTCCGTCTTCGACCACGGAACCCATGCGTACGCCTCAGTCGATCGCCATCGGGAATGATAGGGCAGATCGTAGCGCACTCTTGAGCGGTTGCAGAGTAATTAGTGATTTAGCGACAGGTGGCAACAGCGAGGCAGGCGGCGCTCATCGGCAGGAACGGGGATTCGTCCGGCGTTACCGTTTTGTGGCTCGAAGTGGGAGTGCACCGGTGCGACGGCCATCGCTGGATTCCCAGCGATAGTCGACCAATACGCCGTTGGCCTCCCAGCCTGGCGGACACAGATTGCCTGTTCCATAGTAGTCGGCATCCAGCACGGGAAACGGTGCGACGTTCTTAATCCAATCTTGGGCCTGCCCGTTGGATTCGATGTAGGACTGAAAAAAATACGCCCCGCCGGTCAACGGCAATTCCGGCACAATGAAGTCCACGTATCCGGTTCCCTTCAACGTCAGAGGCGTCGGGTCCACGATATCGGTCGACAACACGAACAGATCCTGTCCTTTGCGACCGTTGACGGAAATACTCACGCGACAGTTTCGAAACTCTTTCTGTTCTGCGCAGCGATAGTGCATGCGGATGATGATGTCCCGCCCCGTAATCGCTGCAGCAACCGCATGCCGCGCCCCATCCAGCAACTCAATTTTGGTGAGCAGAATTTCTCCGAGGCCGACCCGATCCTCTCGATCTTCTATGGCGGTACTGGCCTGAGTGCGAATGGCATCCGCATAGCCCTCCACGACCGTATGCGTCTTGCCCATTCTCGCGATACGCCCCTTCTCCAGGAGAATCGCACGCTCACACAGTCCCTCGATGATCGTCATGTTGTGGCTGACAATGAGGACGGTGCGGCCGCTTCGGCTGACTTCTTCCATCTTCCCCAGGCACTTCTGCTGAAAACTGGCATCGCCCACCGCCAAGACCTCATCCACAATCAAGATCTCCGGTTCCAGATGCGCAGCCACGGCAAACGCCAACCGCACATACATGCCGCTCGAATATCGCTTGACCGGGGTGTCGATGAATTGCTCCACACCGGAGAAGGCGAGGATCTCATCGAACTTTCTCCGGACCTCCTGCCGCCGCATCCCCAACATGGCCGCATTCAAAAAAATGTTCTCTCGCCCCGTCAGTTCGGAATGAAACCCCGTGCCGACCTCGAGCAACGAGCTCACTCGTCCGTAAATATCGGCCGTCCCTCTCGTGGGCTGCGTGATTCGAGAAAGGATCTTGAGTAGCGTACTTTTCCCGGCGCCGTTGTGGCCGATGATGCCCAGCACTTCCCCGTGCTGGACCTCGAAGGAAATATCGTTCACAGCCCAAAAGGAGGGATCGGTCTCGGATTGACCTGCGCCCCAACGAGTCAGGGACTTCAGGCGATGCATCACCTGATCCCGGAGAGTGTTGTGCTGCACACCGGCACCCAGCCGGTAGTGCTTCGACAGACCTTCCGCTCGAATTGCGACACTTCCCATTCAGATCACATCCGCAAAGGTGCGTTCCATCGAACGAAAATAGATCAGCCCGCCCACCAGGGTAACCGCAACGATAATCAGGCTCGGCAGGAACATGGAGAAATCCACCTGAAAACCGGGAATTAACGCCCATCGAAATCCCTCAACCACGCTGACGACCGGATTTAGTGCGTAGACCGCCCGCCAGGATTCAGGAACTTTGCTGACGGGATAGAGAATGGGAGACACGAACATCCACAGCTGAATGAACATCGGAAGGATATGCCCGACATCGCGATATCGGACATAGAGGGCTGAGACCCACAGTCCCGCCGCCAACGCGATGATCGCACCCAGACCGGCAAACAGCGGCAACAACAGCACGCGCCAGGTCGGGACCACGCCAAACCAGGCCATCAATCCGAGGAACGCCACGAAGGCGAGGACCAGATCGACGAGCGGTGCAATGGTTGCCGAAAGCGGCAGAATCAGGCGCGGAAAATAGACTTTGCTGATAAGCGGCGCCTCCCCCACCAAACTGGTCCCCCCCCGACTCAGAGCCTGAGAAATATAGAACCAGGGCAACAGACCGGCGTAGAGAAACACCGGATAGGGAAACCCGTCCGAGGGAATCTTCCCCACCACGCTGAAAACGGCCGTAAAAATCAGCATGGTCGCCACGGGCTGAAACATGGCCCAGGCCACCCCCAAGACCGTTTGCTTGTAGCGGACGGTCACATCACGCCAGACGAGGATGTGGATGAGTTCCCGATAATTCCACAGGCCTGCGAAATCCAGGTCCAAGAGGCCCTTGGCCGGCTGGATACGCACATGCGGCAACGTCGCCGAATGCCCCTGATCGATCCTCACGACAGACATGACAGTTTATTCATTCCGGCCGGCCTCAGACGACCTTGCGCAGTGGAAGACAGACCTGCCTCCACAGGCACTACACGATGGAGGACGGGGTTCGCACATTTACTCCTAACTCGAACAGAATAGATACGGTTATGTCAAACTTCTGACATGCGGTCAAGAATCATCATCTTTCGTGCAAGCGATTTTTCGTAGAAACTGCCGTGGCATCCCTAATTGAAGGAATCGCGCGGCACCGTGATCGCTATGCGTCGGATACACAGGCGGGGTGCCCCGCATGAGCATGAGGACATGACTCAGATGCAGTGAGCAGTGATACCCCCAATGCGCAGTCCACAGGGGATCGTAGAGAATATGGCGTGCCCCGACTCGAATCGGAGCATGCGCCGCTAGCGCAAGGAGGGAGGAGAGGCTTGGAGTGCTTTCAACTCGTCTTGTGACACGTACCGAATCGCCAAACCAGACATATGCAGCATCCACCCCTGCCCGCCGCCGGCGCCCTGCGCAAAACTCCACGCGTCCATTCGGAATGGATTCCAGTACCCGTACCCGCTGCGATAGTTACTGCCGGAGACTCCACTGGGCACGGCAGTCCCCATGGTGGATTGAAAGACAGGTCCTCGATCGGAGAGCCGCCGAACATCTGCTTCCCCGAGCACAACGGCATCGGCGCCCAGCTCCTTAGCCTGTTCCAAAATCCGGTCGCGGAGTGTGTCTTCGCTGGCATACTCGCTGGTCGCCACAATGCGAGCGATTTGAACATGACCGTGGTTGGGTTCACGCTGCAATGTCGCCACGGCATCGCGGCCTCCCCTCGGTTCGAAGGCCGCACTCGTCAGCGGGTCCACGTGCACGGAAACACAAGCACTGGACAGTGCGAGGAGGAACACCATCATCAAACCGGATGCCATTTTCATCATACCAAGGTCTCGCATGGTAGCCTGAGCTGATTCAGTGGATTGTCGTGACTCGGAAAGACCTATGCTCATCTTGACTATTCGTCAAGACCAAATCAACCACAAATCTCTCCGGCGTGTCCAGCCCTTCGCCCAGTCCCGTCTCCTCTCGAAGTTAGAACGTAGCGGCCTCCACACGTGTGGGGTCGGCCTGACCCAGAGCGCGCGACCTCCAACTTGGCGTTGACCGCATCCACATGTTGCTGAAACGACGCTTAGGAGAAGCGGGCCGTCAGCCACGCATGCCAGCGTGGCACCGCATCCATCGCCGGCTTTTCTATCAGGCGACACGTCGTGAAACACAGAAGCACCAGGACCGGCACCAGACCGAGGACGATGGCCCAATGTTCGACCGGAGAGAACCTGTCGGCGCCTTCGGCAAACACCAGTCGATAGGCGACGAACAGGACCAGACCGTGCAGCAAGTAGAGGCTGTAGGCCATTTCGCCCAGGGTGACAGACGCCCGCCATTCGAGCATGCCATAGAGGGAATTCCCGCTGGCGATAATCAGGAAGGCTATGGCCAAGAGCAGTACGGCTGACCACATGTAGGCCGTCGGCAAGAGGAACAGGGTCGTCGCCAGGCAGGCCATCGCGATCGCCCCCCACACCCCGCGGGCAAGCATCGCCCGGACGGCGGGAATGCGGGACAGGCTTGCCGCAGTGATCCCTCCCGCAAACGCAGATAACATCGGCATCCGCACCTCCGGCATGCCCATGGTGAGGGCCGTCACTGCCCCTGCACTGAATACCAACCAGGGCAACGGGGTCGACGCCCGCAGACAAAATGCGCCGATGGGAAGACAGGCGTAGAACAACCATTCATACGACAGCGTCCACACCGCCCCGGCTATAGGCACCGTTTCGGCAAATCCATTGACGGGTGAGATGCCGGGGATCGTAAACATCAACCATGTCGCCACCTGCCCGACAACGACCCAGGGCGGCTCCTTCAGCTCAAACCCGGCCCGGCAGAATGCCACGAGGATCACGCAGGCCGCGGCCACCAGATAAAGGGGACCCAGTCGAAGCACCCGGGACAGATACAGTCGCGTCCAATCGATCGGCTCCAGGCGTCCGTTGAGAAGTTTCGACCAAAACAGCAACCCGGTGATCATAAAAAACAGGGTGACACTGCTTTGCCCCAGCTGCGTGTACAGAGTGGAAGGAGGAACATCCCAGACGCCGGAATGCAGATAGAAGTACCAGATAGAGGAATGACTCAGGAACACCGCCAGCGCCAGATACCCTCGAAGCCCATCGAGGGATGAATAACGATGGGCCAGGGAGGCCTGGCGGGGCCTGGCAGAAGGGAGGAGCGTCGCGGTTCCGAGTGCGAGCAGCACCACTCCAACCGCGGGCCACAAACTGGTCGCATCCATGGCCACATGATGAGACCATAGCCCGCCGAATTTGTCTAACCTTTCGCAGAAGTACGCCGCCCGGTCGGGAGAGCCCCTGCACCTGCGATGGCCGCCTCACACGCTGCATGGACATAATGGGCGAAGACAGTTTCCGCCAGTCACTCCGTTGATTGCTGGAGTAATCCTGCGGTACCCTAGCCCGTTGCCCATCGCAACGAGACGGCCTCCGGCCGTTCATCCATCGTACCCAGCTGAGCTTCGAGGCTCAGGCCAACAAAGGAGCGCGCTCGCATGGCCGGTTTTCCGATTGAAGTCGCTACCCGTATCAAGACCTTGCCTCCCTATTTGTTCGCCGCCATCGACAAAATGAAACAAGAGGCACTCGCGCGCGGGGTCGATATCATCAACCTTGGCATCGGAGATCCTGACCTGCCGACGCCGGATCCGATCATCGAGAGCCTGGCTCAAGCCGCCAAAAACCCAAAACACCATCAATATCCTTCCTATGAGGGGATGCTCTCGTTTCGCAAAGCCGTCGCCGACTGGTATCGTCGGCGGTTCAATGTCACCCTCGACCCGGCCAACGAGGTCCTCACCCTGATCGGATCCAAGGAAGGCATCGGACATGTCCATCTCGCCTTCGTCGATCCGGGCGACGTGGTTCTCGTCCCGAGCCCGGGGTACCCGGTCTACCCGGTCGGCACCAGTTTTTGCGGTGGCGTCTCCCACATCATGCCGCTCACCAAAGCGAATGGGTTCCTCCCCGACCTTCAGGCCATTCCCAAAGACGTGGCGAAGAAGGCCAAGCTGATGTGGCTGAACTCGCCGAATAATCCCACCTCGGTCATCATGAGCACAGACTACTTCAAGCGTGTGGTGGAATTTGCCCAAGAACACCAGATCATCGTCTGCCATGACGCGGCCTATTCGGAAATTTTCTATGACGGGAAGCGGCCGGCCAGTTTCCTCGAGGTCGATGGGGCGAAAGACGTCGGTGTCGAATTCCACTCCCTGTCCAAAACCTACAACATGACCGGCTGGCGCCTCGGATTTGCGGTCGGCAATAAGGACGTTCTGGCAGGACTCGGACGGGTCAAGAGCCAGTTGGACTCCGGCGTGTTCGAGGCGATTCAAGCGGCGGGCATCACGGCCCTGGGGTTGGATGACTCGGTCACCGACGGATTGCGCAAGATCTATCAGGAGCGCCGCGACACCCTGGTGCCCGGGCTGAAGAAGCTCGGACTTGAAGTGGACCCGCCTCCCGCCGCGTTTTACATCTGGGTGACGGTGCCGAAGGGGTACACCTCTGCGTCATTCACCGCCCATCTGCTCGAGAAAGCCGGGATTGTCACGACGCCAGGCAACGGATTCGGCGCGCCCGGCGAAGGCTACGTTCGCATGACCGTGTGTACGACGAAAGAGCGATTGGCGGAAGCGGTGGAACGCATCAAGAAAGCCGGGTTTTAGCACGCCGGCATCAAGGCGAACGGATCTCCATGGCCACCGCGTTCATCGGCTTCGGCTCCAATCTGGGCAACCGGCTGGACTTCTGCGACCGGGCCGTCACCCTGCTCGGCCTTTTACCGCATTCACGGCTCGACGCGGTTTCGTCGCTCTATGAGACCGAACCGATCGACGACGGCGCAGCCCCGGGGCCGGAGTGGTTCCTGAACGGTGCGGTCCAGATCGAAACCGATATTGCGCCCAAGAGCCTGCTGGAGATTTGCCGTGAGATCGAACGGGCGCTTGGGCGCGATCCGGCTGATCGTAAGGGACCGCGCACCCTCGATCTCGATCTGCTCCTGTATGACGACCTGATTGTGACCGACCCCACCTTGACCATTCCACACCCTCGACTCCATCTGCGTCGATTCGTCCTCGCACCATTGATAGAGCTCGATCCCGAGCGGAGACATCCTCTGCTGGGCCAGAGCGTCCGTGCGTTGATGTCGCAACTCAGAGATCCATCCATCGTGCGACGGCTCTCTCCCCAGCCGAACTCCCGGTATGGCACGCGGCCGACAGGCAGTACGCCGCCGACAGGCAGCCCGAAGAGATGAATACCATCCGCAGCACCAAGGATTTCGCTGCCTGGAGCCGCTCCCTGCATCGGGAAGGGGTCACCATCGGATTCGTCCCGACCATGGGGGCCTTGCACGCAGGGCATCGGAGCTTGATTCGCGCGGCGCGATTGGCCTGTGATGCGGTCGCCGTGAGCATTTTCGTCAATCCCACGCAGTTCGCCCCGACGGAAGACCTTTCAAAATATCCTCGCCAACTACGGCACGACCAGGCACTCTGCCGTAAGGAAGGGGTGGATGTGATCTTCACGCCCACGGTCCGGGCCATGTATCCGGAGGGGGCCCAAACCACGGTGACCGTTCCTGGGCTCGCGCGGCGCTGGGAGGGCGAAGCACGCCCGCACCACTTTCAAGGAGTCGCCACCGTCGTCACAAAGTTGCTCTCGTTGGTGCAGCCGGACATCGCATGGTTCGGGCAGAAGGACTATCAGCAGGCGATGGTGGTTCGGCAACTCGTCGCGGATTTGAATCTTCCCGCTCGTATCGTCGTGCATCCCACCGTGCGAGAAGCCGATGGGCTGGCGCTCAGCTCGCGTAACGTCTATCTCACCGCTCAGGAACGGCAAGCCGCGCCGGTGCTGTACCGCGCCCTGCAAGCCGGGGCCTCGGCCATTCGAACCGGAGAACGGCGCGGGGCAGCAATCCAGCGTCTCATGACCCGCACCGTCGCACGGGAACCTTTGGCAACGGTGGAATACCTCGCGGTCTGCCACCCCACGACCCTCGAGCCCTTGGCGACCATTGACCGCCACGCCGTCCTTCTCGGGGTAATTCGTATCGGTGCGGTGCGGCTCCTCGACAATCTCCTCGTCGCCACACGCCGTACATCCTGACGACGCACGACATCGCAACGTCGGCAGAACAGCGACGAAGATCATTCCGGAGCAGTGGCGGAGGAGTTGTCAGCTGCGCGAGCTGATGCGAGGGGGGGCTTGCTGGTCGGCGAGCAGTTCCAGAATCAACTGACCCATGCGTTGCTTGTCTTCCGTGTCAAACTCCAAAAATTTCACGCCGACCGACTGGGGTTGAACCGAACAAATCATCGCAGAATCCACCTTGATATCCGCTTGGCCCAACGGGCCGTGCAACACGAACTTCACAAACGTCCCTCGTGTCAGCGTTGTCGTTGCCTGCAGGGCACAGCCCCCCATCGAAATATCGGTGACGAAACCGCCGGCCGCCGGCCGATCCAGTATCAGCGTGGCCGCAAAGTTCGCCGGAAGGCGCCGGTACTCACGCCGGTCAAACGCCTGGGATGTCACTCGGTTTCCCGGCCTGCGCGCCTGAAAACGGGTCGTGCAGAGCTGGCACCGCACCTGAAAGATGGACAACCGGTTCAGCGTCTTCTCGATGAGACTCGTCCCGGATATCACTCTGACGCAGGGTGTGCCGCAAGCCGGGCAATGCAGTTCCTTCATACTAAGCTTCAGGCTCCTGTACGCCCACCGTCGCATGCGAGGGCGGAGCGGCGTTCCCGGATGACTGACCGGCCAGCAACGGCCCCACGTCCGCAGGCGAATAGGTCGGGGGTTTCACCCACTTGCCGTCCTCCCGTTTGTAGCCGCCGACTTTGCTCAAGTTCGATCGATGGACTTCACGAAATACCGGATCCATATCCACACCATAGGATACGGCTGTGCCATACACGACATACAAAAGGTCGGCCAGTTCCTTTGCCACAGCCGGAAGATTCTTGGCAGCCATGGCCTCCTGCAACTCGTCAAATTCCTCTTGAATCAGTCGCACGCGCAATTGCCTGACTGCCTCATCCGGAATCACGGGCCGGTCTCCGACCGGAATATCGAATTTGCGGTGGAACTCGGCCACCATCGCCTGCGGGTCTATCATCCTCACGTCCTCATGTCGTCTGCCACACAGGGCAGCATGCTCCTCGGCTGAACCTCGGCGGCTTCCAGCACGGCAATGTCCTTCTCAGATGATATCCCGAGGTCTTTGAATTTTCTAGCCGCGGGCAGCACCCTGGATTCCAGCGATCCGACCGCCTTATTGTAGGCCCCGACACTGTTCCGAAGCGCCTGGCCAATGTCGTTGAGGTGGTCCGTCAGGACGGCCACCCGTTCATAGAGGTCCCTCCCTAGCCGCCCCGCCTGCTCTGCATGTTCAGTCAGCTGCTCTTGCTTCCACCCATAGGCCACGGCGCGCAACAACGCCATCAGCGTCGCCGGTGTCGCCACCACCACTCCCCTGGCAAACCCATCTTCGATCAAGGTGGGGTTCTGCTCCAACGCGGCGCCGAGAAACTGCTCACCGGGAAGAAACAGTACGACGAATTCAGGCGCCTGCTTAAATTGCGCCCAGTAGGCCTTTACACTGAGTGCCTCCATTCTGGTGCGCACCTGATCGGCGTGACGACGCAAGTGAGCCTGCCGCTGCTGGTCATCTTGCGCCTCATAGGCATCCAGATAGGCCGCCAGCACGGTCTTCGCATCCACCACGATCTGCCGGTCGCCAGGCAGATACACCACCATGTCCGGGCGAAGCAGCCCCTCCGCCGATCCGACCGAATCTTGCTCCGCGAAATCGCAATGCATCACCATGCCGGCCAACTCAGCCACACGGCGAAGCGTCATTTCCCCCCATCGCCCCCGCACGGCCGGCGCGCGTAACGCTTTCACGAGATTGCTGGTTTCGTGCTGGAGCCGTTGATGGGATTCGGCCATGAATTTCAATTGCTGATCCAGCCCGCCATATTCCCGCTGGCGCACCAGCTCTGCCTGCTGCAGTTGTTCACGGTACCGTTGGAGCGACTCCTCCAACGGCTTCACCAAATCGTCGATGGCTTGATGACGTTGGGATAACTCGCCTCTGGCCTCGGCCTGCAGGGTTTCGAATGAGGTCTTGGCAAGGTTGAGGAACGCCTCGTTATTCTGTTTCAAGGCTTGTCCGGATAAGGCCTCAAAGGATTCGTGCAGCTCCTGACGCGCCTTCGCCAGCAATGATTGCTGATCCTCCACGCTATGGGAGAGCGCCTCTATGCGTGTTTCCGCCCGCGTTCGACCCACCTGAGACTCCGTCAATGCGTGACGCAATTGCCCCAGTTCGGACTGTTGCTGTTCGACGCGCTCCTGGAGCGTCGCCGCCATGGTATCGGCCCGCTGCGCCCGCTCCCGGCTTTCAAGCAATTGCGCCTGAGCGCGTGAGTGCGCGCGAACCGTCACCCACCAGCCGGCGCTCAACGCCCCTATCCCAAGACCGGTAACAGCTCCTGCAGCGAACGTTGTGGAGGTGAGATCAATCATGGAGCTTCCCTACGAGCACACCGGAACTCTGGCACTCTGCCTGGCAACCTGTTGTAGGGAAATTGCGTGGAGAGTACGAAAAACCCAACGAAACGTCAAGGGACCACTCGGCGGACCGTACCCGTCGAGCTGACGATGGTGACCTGTTCATTTTCGCGCAGCAGGCTGGTGGCATAGGGCACATTCACCAGGACCGGAAGCCCGTATTCTCGGGCAATAATCGCCCCGTGTGAGAGCGTTCCCCCCATCTCCGCAATCAAACCACCCGCCATTCCAAACAATGGCGCCATACCCGGATCGATCACCGGAACCACCAGAATATCACCCGGACTCACCCGTCCCCAGTCTGCCGTGGAACGGACAATACGAACGGGGCCGGTGAACTCTCCGGCACTGATCGGAATGCCCCTCAGCGACCCCTCGCCTCCCGAGCCGGTACAGGGAGAATCCTCCTGTACGAGAGACTCCCAATCTCGAATCGTGTCCGGTACCTGCAGCTGTACGTTTCGTGCCCGTTCCTCCCGCCGCTCGCGGACAAGCCCCTGCCAATTGTGCTGGTCTCCGTTGCTCAATGCCCTTTGTTCATCCATCGTGAGATAAAAAATGTCATCCGGCATCGCCAACACTCCCCGCTCCACCATCCGTTCACCCAGTCGAAACAACAACCGTCGTACGGCCAGAGAGTAATACATAAGATGATGGCGATTCGCTTCTCGCAGCACGCAAAATCGCGTGAGCCGCCGATGCCACCAACGAAAGATACCCCACCGGTGCCGTCGCCAGCCGAATCGTCGCGTGATCTCCGCAAGCGCATCGCGCCGTTGTGTGGCTTGTCGAGAAAGAATGTCCGTCGGTCGCTTCACGTCCCCTGTCCGCACCTGCGTTCGTATCACACTCAAGACGGCTTCGGGTTGCTCGGCCATTCGCGGAGACATGATGTCCGATTCTCCCACCGCGCGGTGCCCATACTCGGCCAGGTATTGCTCAAATCGCCGCAGAAAGGTGGTTCCTGCAAGTGGTTCTGGAAATCTCGCCGCTGTCCACCCCTCATCCAGAAACCACCGCCGCACCGGCTCTTCAAGGAAAGCAAGCTCTGCCAATTCGGCCAAACGCACGATCTGTTGGGCGCTGATCACCGTCCCCTGACCTTGCAGCGACGCATTGAGCAGCTCCCGCCAATCCGACCCAAGCCATTCCGGGAGAAACGTGCCCATGGCCTGAAGGCTCTGCGCGACCCCACCGGCAATTCCAAAGGTCAATTCGTGCGCATCAAGCCAGCGGCCCAGGATATCGAGCGTGTCTCTCAATTCGCCCACTGAGACATGCTGAACAGACTCGGACCGATACGTCTCCGCCATGGCTTTCATCGCTTCGAAGGTGGGCGGTCCCTCTCGCACGACCCTTCGCCATTCCCGCATGATCGCCAAGCCCGCGCGGAGCAGCGCGACCGCTCCCAGCGTCCGCACCCGTGGAGTGAACGTCAGGGGCTCCCCGCCCATCTGTTCGGTCAAGAAGGCCGGGTTGCCATGGAGTTGCGAGACCAGGGTGTAAAACAACGTGACATTGAGGTACGGACGACCGTGCAGCACCCGAACCGAGCTGAGCCCATCAGGCACCGTACAACCGAGTCGCCGGTAGGGCCCGATGATGTAGGCATCCATGAATCGTTTAAGAAATGACAGGCCGAGCGGACTCGGCAAGTCCGGCATCGTTTCCTTCAAATTTGCGCGCGTCCACTCGCATTCGTCATCGGTCAGGGTCGACAGCGGCCGCACTCCGGTAATCGGACGCGCCTGGAGCACCCACAATCGTTGGGCATCCCAGGCCCATTCGAGATCGATCGGGTGACCGAAGGCCTGCTCCACCTGCTTGGAAAGTTGCGCCAGTTCATATAATTGTCCGTCCGCTATCGAGGCCTGCTGTTGTGCCGCCTCGGGGATCGGCTCAGCGCGCACTCCATGCGAAGTGGTCATCAATTTCTGTTGCTTGCGGGCTAGCTGACGGCGGCGTATCCGCATCGGCCGGCACAGCTCCTCATCCATCTCAACCATGTACTGGTCAGGCACGACCTCACCACCGACCAGGGCGGACGCAAGGCCAGGTACTGCGTTGATGAACACCTGAGAGGTTCGTCCCGTGACAGGATGAATTGAATAGGCCACGCCTGCGGCCACCGCATGCACCATGGGTTGAATCACCACCGCCATCGCGGGACAGGAGGACTCCCCTTCGACACGCAACAGGTACTGCAGAACCCGCTCTTCCCACATCGACACCCAACAGTCTCGAATCGCGTGCGGCACGTCCGCAGTCGGCAGTCCCAGGAAGGTGGTATAAAGGCCAGCCGCACTCGCATGGTCGGCGTCCTCGTTGGTCGCGGATGACCGCACCGCCCATTGCGTCTCAGCGTCAGGACTCAGCTCGACAAGCCGCGACTCCAGATCGTGCCTGAATTCCGGCGGCCATGTGACCGTCGTCAGGTGATGGTGCATGCGGGCTCGCGCCAGCGCTCGCTGTTCAGCAGGAGCACGCAACAGAGCCTGCCACTCGGCGGTTCCATCGATTCCGGCCGCACTCAGACAGTGGTCATAGAGGGCCGTGGTCACACACAGCCCTCGAGGCACTGCAAATCCTGCGGCATGCAGCGCTCTCAGACCCGCAGCCTTCCCCCCGACAAGACGCGACTCGGAGCTGTGCTCCAACGGAAGCAGAAATGGATCTGTCATGGATCGGAATAGTAGCTAGAGTGCGAGGAGGAGGTAAAGGTCGTTCACATTGGTTCCCGTCGGCCCGGTCACAATATGACCGTGGAGGGCTTCAAAGAACGGATGAGCATCGTTTTCCTGAAGCGCTTTTGCGAGATTCTGTTTCTTGCGCTGTGCTCGAACAACAGTGTGCCCGTCGACAACGGCGCCGGCCACCGAGGTCGGCCCGTCGGTTCCATCCGTCGCGAACCCGGCGACCCACATCTCCGGCAGTCCAGCGACCTCAGCTGCTGCGGCTAGCGCAAACTCTTGTGCTCTTCCCCCCGTGCCCTCGCCGCGGATCGTCACGGTTGGCTCGCCCCCTGCAATCACGCAACATGGACGACTGATCGGACGCCCCTCTGCGGCGATTTCACGGGCCATCGCACCGAAGAATCTGGCAAGCTCCCGCGCTTCGCCTGTGAGGGTTGTGGCAAGAACCAGCACGTGTAGCCCTTCCCGTTGCGCCGTCTCCGCCACGGCGTCGACTGCCGCCCGGTTGTCGCCGATCAAAACATTGTCTACCCGCCGAAACAGTCGCGCTCGTGGCTTCGGCGTCTCAGGAACGCCCCGCTTCACACCCGATTCCAAGTGGCGACGCACCGACAGAGGAATTCTGCGGGAGACCCCGTACCGCTCGACAATGCCCCAGGCATCCTGAAACGTCGTCGCATCGGGAGCCGTTGGCCCCGACCCAATCGTCCCCAAATCGTTCCCAATGACGTCCGACAAGATCACGCTCGCCACGCGCGCCCTAGTCGCAGCCGCAAGCTGGCCGCCCTTGATGGAAGACAGGTGTTTGCGGACTGCGTTGATTTCCTGAATTGTAGCTCCGGATCGGAGCAGCAATTTTGTTGTCTGTTGTTTGTCTTGTAGAGTGATGCCGGACACCGGTCCTGGGAGGAGGCTTGATGCCCCGCCGGACAGAAGGACGATCAGGAGATCGGCTGACGTCAAGGTCTGCACTAGCTCCATAATCATGCGCCCGCCTTCCAGACCGGCGGCGTCAGGGATCGGATGCCCGGCCTCCACGATGCGAATGGTGCGGGTCGGAGCGGCATGTCCATATTTGACGACCACCAAACCGGTGTCGATCCGTGCGCCCAGCTGGTGTTCAAGCGCTTGGGCCATTCGCGCCGACGCCTTTCCGGCACCGACGACGACGATTCGTGGTATCCGTGCGAGGGAGTAGTGATGCGAACCGATGATCAGTTGGTCGCGGCGGATTCGAACCTGCCGGCATACGGCCTCGTAAGGATCGACCGCCTGCAATCCCGCCCGAAAGAGCCTTGTGAGGAGGGCTTTGGCTCGTGGCTGCGGGACGCCGATACGCATCATGCGAACTAGGGGAGCTTGTCTTGCTTGAAACAACGATTGGGACAGGTTTGCCGTGGCACCTTAACCTGATACGTGCCCTTTGGCAAGTAATCCTTGGTGAACTCCGGGTTCAACATTTTCAATTCCAGAAAGTACGTTCCATATTCCTCGGCGATCGAGGTGAGTCGCCGCTGCGCTTCCTTGATCGTTACCGTCACCGTTTCCGTTTCGAGAGGAGGATACAGATCCTTCTTCGTGAGCCCCAGATACTTTTCCGGCTGGGAATAGATTTCTTTGGCCGCAATGATGCGCGCGACATAACGCATGGTCTCGCGCGGACCATGCATGCGCCAGTAGTCCTTGACGTTCTGCTCCTTGATTAACTTGCGCACCCGGTCTTCACCGGCATTGTATGAGGCCATCGCGAGAAACCAATCGCCCTGATATAAATCCCGCAGATAACGGAGATACTTAATGGCGGCTTCGGTGGACATCTCAAGATTACGCCGTTCATCGAGCCACCGCTCGTTGTGCAATTTGTAGCGCCGCCCCGTCGAATTAATGAACTGCCAGGGGCCCGACGCCTTCGCGCGGGAATAGGCTGCCGCAATGCACTTACTTTCGACCAGCAGCATGTATTTCAAATCATCGGGCAGTCCTGCTTCCGCCAACTGTTTCTCGGCCGGCGCAAAACATCGCCCAGTGCGTTTCGCAAGAATGATGCTCTCACCCTGGTCCTCGAGGAATTGATAGAACTCGTATTCGATCCGTTCCCGCACCTGCCAATTGTCCAACGGAATCGATTGCCCGGCGAAGGTCAATTTATCGGGCAACTTGAAGGAACTCAAAAAGAAGCGCTCTCCCTCCCGTTTGATTTCAGGAAGAATGACAAGCCGGTCCTCGAGCTCCGGAGCGATGTCCGTTTCATTGGTCTGGGGCGCTGATGAGGAATCAGTCGCCGGCGCAGGCTGCTCGTCATGAGTTTTCGACGGAGGCGGCGCGGCACTTTTGGAATCCACGGACATTTCTGCAAATAAGGGGGCCAGCCCAAGCAACAGGGTCACGCCGACGATACCGGCCCGAAGTCCCCAATCATTGTTCCGCATACCGAACTGATCCTTTCGTCACACTTGAGCGCCCATGCTATCAACAAGCTTGTCGAGGGACAAGGAACTCCTGGTTTTGTTACACTCCGTTTCGATGTCTACGCTCCAAATGCTGAATGCCGACATTGTCGCATGCACCCAGTGCACCCGATTAGTCGCCTATCGCCAAGCCGTCGCCGAGACCAAGCGACGTCAGTTCCGCGATTGGACCTACTGGGGAAAGCCCATTCCTGGATTTGGGGATCCGAACGCTCGATTCTACATCCTGGGGCTTGCACCGGCCGCACATGGAGGGAACCGAACAGGACGTGTCTTCACGGGGGATCGAAGCGGGGATTGGCTCTATGAGGCGTTGCATCACTTCGGGTTCGCCAACCAGGCCTCATCCACACATGCGCAGGACGGCCTCACACTCACGGACTGCTATATCGGCGCAACCGTCCGATGCGCGCCGCCGGCCAACAAACCAACCCCCGACGAGTTTACCGCCTGCCGGCCGTTCGTTCTGAGGGAATTGCAGCTATTGAAGTCCGTGCGCGTGGTCGTTGCCCTAGGCAAGATCGCGTTCGACCATTACCTCAAGGCTACCCGTAAATTGGGGCACCACTTACCAGCCCCGCTGCCCAAATTTAGTCACGGAGCCGTCTACACCATGCCTTGGGGTGTAACGCTGATCGGTTCCTATCATCCAAGCCAGCAAAACACCTTCACGGGCACACTCACTCGACCGATGTTTCACCGCATCTTTGCTCAGGCCAAACAACGAATCTGAGACGTGTCGGCCACGAACCGAGCCTGAACTCCGGCTACTTTTTATTCATCGCCTCCCAATCGGCCAGAAACTTCTTCAAGCCGAGATCGGTCAACGGGTGCTTGATGAGTTGCTGAAACACCGCATAGGGCATCGTGCAAATATGCCCCCCCGCCAACGCCGCCTCGACCACATGCTGGGGATGACGGACGCTCGCCACCAGGACTTGCGTCTTGAAATCATAATTTTTATAGATGCTGACAATCTGTCGGATCAGCGCCATACCATCTGAACTGACATCGTCCAACCGTCCAATGAACGGGGAGACGCACCAGGCCCCAGCCTTGGCTGCCAACAATGCCTGAGTCGGCGAAAAGCATAAGGTCACATTTACACGAATTCCCTCCGCCGCCAACTGCTTGGTTGCGCGTAGCCCTTCAGGGATGAGCGGAACTTTCACCACGATGTTCTTGTGGACCTTGGCAAGGTCTCGGCCCTCTTTGACCATGGCCTCAGATTCGATCGCGACGACCTCGGCACTGATCGGACCATCGACCATCTTGCAAATTTCAAGAAGCATTTCCTTGAAACTACGCCCTTCCTTTGCCACAAGGGAGGGATTCGTGGTCACACCATCGATGAGACCAAGTTTGGCACCTTCCTGAATTTCTTTGACGTTCGCCGTATCGAGATAAAGCTGCATAATAAGATCCTTTCCTCGAGCGCTCCAGGTCAGTCTGAAGCTGTCATTGTAGAAGTAACGTGAAAACAAGGCAACGGGGCAGCTTGCCTATGGTAGACTCGTTTTGCAGTGGAGAGTAGGGACTGCTACACTTTTCCCGAGACCGTGATAGCGCGACTCCGGCATCGTGAAATTAGGAGGACCATGGACATGCGCAGATCTCTGGGTTTCATGATGATCAGCCTCTTCCTAACGGCCTGCAGTCACAATCCCTATCTCGACGCCTCCTTGACCCGGTACCAGGGGAAGGATCAAGCCTGGATTGAAAAGGAACTCGGCCCCCCTGATGCAAAATCCTCCCGGTTTTTTGGGGGAGAAAAGTGGATCTACAGTCGAATCGCCGGGGGAAAGTCAGGCCCACCGCTGTTTAATTTCAAGACCAACGAGTGCCAAATGATTTTATACTTTGACAAAGAGAATATGGTGTCTGATTCGAGTTATTCGGGCTGCTAAGCAGAGAGTTGCTTCTGAAACGCGATTGCACAATCGCGACTGCAAAAGAAATATGTTTGCCCGCCAATTGTCTCGCTCACGGCATGTTCTCGCGGAACAAACACCCGGCAGACAGGATCCTGAATCATCTGTTTCCCAGATTTTTTCCCCTCCTTCGAGTTCGTCATCAGGTCATTCTGGCCCAACTTCCTGAAAGTTCTCCTCACGAGATAGTAGATCAATACCAATAGTGCTGCGAGAACAAACAATCTATACATTGTGGCATTCCATTCACAGGCTACTACATGTCTGACGCAATTCGCACCACCTCGACAACTTACTGGGATTGAGCAATCCCTTAAGGGGTAACCGTAGGACCAAATGGCCCAGAGGCTTTCGCGTCTATGCGGGACCTTTTCCCCTATTGAGACAGTACTTCAGATGGATGGTTTATCCTACAGAGCAATGTTATAAGCCATCCATGCATAAATGTGACAAATGCCGCGGAACAATGTTGCCTGAGCGGGCGGTTGACTTGAATGCTGGTTTGGCTATCACAGTACTGGCGTGCCTGAACTGTGGCCGTCGAAAAGCAGCGGATTCAGAACCGAGACCGATCACGTCACGACATTAGTCTGTCGCAGTACAATCAGCACCCAGAGCGCTCACTTGCAATGCAAAGAAGGTGTTATGAGAACATCTTCTGCGGCCTGCGGTCCATCAGGACATCAGCTTTACATTGCACGCAAAGCCTCCCTCATCCGTTCTGGCCAATTTTTGAGCCATAGGATGGGTTTGCGAACTGGGCTCCCCGCTGTCGCCAGACTGCTCAGATGATCAAGCGATTCTGATTCACAGACCAGGGCGCTGTTGATCGGCTCACGTCTATCTTGTTGAGCCACCCTACTTTAGACTCAACACATCGTGCATGTCATAGAGGCCAGGCGGCTGCTTGACGACCCAACGAGCAGCGCGAAGTGCTCCTCGCGCAAATGTGTCCCGACTACTGGCGCGGTGGGTGACTTCAATACGTTCACCCATGGTCCCAAACATCACCGTATGATCGCCTACGATGTCTCCTGCACGAATCGTCTGGATCCCAATCTCGCCTTTTTTGCGCTCTCCGATCAGCCCCTTGCGCGAATAAACTCCAACCTGTCCTAGATCTCGATTGACCGCTCGAGCGAGCACCTCCGCCATCTTGAGGGCGGTACCGCTTGGAGCATCTTTTTTCAGACGATGGTGTGCCTCAATTACCTCGATGTCATAGTCTTCGCCGAGCGTCTTGGCCATTTCGGCAATCACCTTGTAGATGACATTGACTCCAACACTCATGTTTGGAGAAAAGACACAGGGAATCTGTTTACTCACGCTTCGAAGCTCGTCCAATTCGGTGGCAGAGAAGCCAGTGGTGCCGACCACAATGCTTCGTCGATGTTGAGCGACAATCCTCAAGTGTCCCAAGGTGGCAGCGGGAGTAGTAAAATCAACCACTACCTCGCCTCGCTCCATTAAACTGGACAGATCTTCTACGATCGGCACCCCGGTATGCCCACAGCCGGCGACTTCACCGGAATCTTCGCCAAGAGCATGATGCCCCTTGCTCTCCACCGCTCCCGCCAATGTGAGAAATGCCGAGTCTTTGACCAGGGACACCAACCGAGATCCCATACGTCCGGCGGCCCCTGTAACAACAACCTTGATCATGACAATATCCTTCACAACCAACCTGGCCGTTAGACCAAGCCGGCGGCCTTCATCACCTGCAACAGTTTTTCGCGGTTCTCGTTCCCCATGGGACAGAGCGGGAGCCGCATTTCGCGATCAATCTTTCCCATCATATGAAGCGCTTCCTTCACCGGGATGGGATTGGTCTCATAAAACAACGCTGTGAAGAGAGGGTACAGCTGATAGTGCAGCATGCGCGCCTCATCGACTCGACCGGCACGAAACGCATTGACCAACTGGGCCATCTTCGCGGGAAGCAGATTCGCCGTCACTGTAATAACGCCTTTGCCGCCGACTGCCATCATGGGCAAGGTCAACGCATCATCCCCGGCCAACACCGTTAATCGCTCCCCGCACAGCTGGATGATTTCCGAAGCCTGCTGAACGGCACCGCTCCCTTCCTTCACCGCTACCACGGTCGGACAGACCGTCAAACGCGCGATGGTGCTTGGCAACATATTCACCCCGGTTCGCCCCGGAATGTTGTACACCACGAGCGGAAGGTCGACGGCCTCGGCAATCGCCTTGTAGTGGAGATACAGTCCTTCCTGGGTGGGCTTGTTGTAATAGGGCGTAATCAGCAACGCGCCGTCCACACCCGCAACCTTGGCATGCTTCGTCAGGGCAATCGCCTCATCGGTGCTGTTGGATCCCGTCCCCGCGACGACCGGAACCCGCCTTCTCACGACCTCTACGGTGAACGCCACCACCCGATCATGCTCAGCGTGGGTCAGCGTGGCCGACTCACCGGTGGTCCCGCATGGCACGATCCCGTGAGTACCACTGCTGATCTGCCATTCGATGAGATCGCCGAGGGACCGCTCGTCCAGCTTACCGTTCTTGAACGGCGTGACAATGGCAACCAAAGACCCTGTAAACATTCAGCGCTCCATCTCAAAGACAGTAAAGACCACCCTACGCGAGAAACTCCGGAATCTCCTCCCCTCGCACCAAATCCTCATAACTCTCACGCGAGCGAATGACGTGGATTTGCCCCTCATGCACCAGAACCTCCGGCACGCGCGGCCGCGAATTGTAGTTCGAGGACATGACAAACCCATAGGCCCCTGCGCTCATGACCGCCATGAGTTCTCCGGCATTCAGGGCCGGCATGACACGATCCTTCGCCAAGAAATCTCCTGACTCGCACACAGGGCCGACCACATCCACGGTCTTCTTCTCGCCGTGAGCTGCGGCTTCATACACCGGTCGAATATCATGGTACGCATCGTAGAGACTGGGACGAATCAGGTCATTCATCGCGGCATCGACAATCAGAAACCGTTTGGCTTCGCCATCTTTTGCATACAGTACCTTGGTGAGCAACACGCCGGCGTTACCCACAATCACACGACCCGGCTCCATGATCAGCACGCACTTCAAATCACGCACGAGAGGCGAAATCGCCTCAGCCAGGTCTTTCGGTTGGGGAGGCGTTTCATCGGAATAGGTAATGCCTAACCCACCGCCGATGTTGATGTACCGAAGAGGAATTCCTTGCTCCGCCAACGCCTGCACCAACGCCAGCACCTTCTTCAGTGACTCAACAAAGGGGGTCACTTGCGTCAGCTGTGAACCGATGTGCGCGTGCAGCCCCACCACCTTAATATGGCTGAATGCAGCGGCAGCCTTGAACTCCTCGATCGCACGATCGGCCGCGATACCGAATTTACTCTTCTTCAGGCCGGTGGAAATGTAGGGATGCGTCTTGGGATCGATGTCGGGATTGATTCGCAGGGCCACCCGAGCCTTGACGCCCATGGATGCCGCCACCTCGTTGATCGCCTGCAGTTCCGCCGACGATTCGACGTTGAACATCAAGATATCGGCCTTCAAGGCCTCAGCGATTTCTTCAGGCTTTTTCCCGACCCCGGCAAAGACGATCTTCGTAGGCGGCACTCCCGCCTTCAAGGCACGATACAGTTCTCCGCCGGAAACGATGTCCACGCCGCTTCCTTCTTTCGCCATGAGCCGCAACACAGCCAGGTTCGAATTCGCCTTCATCGCAAAGGCCACAATGTGCGGGATGTTCTTAAAGGCGCCATCGTACACACGGAAATGCCTCACCAGGGTGTGATGGCTATAGACATAACAAGGTGTGCCCACTTCCTTCGCAATGCGCGACAGCGGCACATCCTCACAGTACAATTCGCCTTCCCGATAGTGAAAATCATGCATGGTCGTAATCCTCGATCAACAAGTCCAACTCGACTCTCCTCATTCCGATAGGGGAGGGCCCCCACGACCAGACCGCGTGGAGCGTGGCACAACCGACGCCTATCTCGTGCCCATCATCCGCAGGGGAGGGGTCGGCAACGGGTCAGGCTCCGGCGGGATCGGTGCCTCCTCAATCGTTACCCCCGTAGGCGCACTCGGCCGTGACGCCGAACCGTACACATTGGCACCGGCGGCCAACAGCCCCTCCCGCCTCAATTGACGCTCGATGATCGGCGCGACTCCGACATCTTCGGGAGGAATCGGAGCACCCAAGACCCCACACCCGGCCAATCCAAGTACAGCGAACAACGCGGCAGCAGGACGGCCGCGCAGATGCACGCGCCTCCCGCCGAACGACTTCATCGCTTCAATGCCTTTTCAAGCTCCTTGATTCTCGCTTCTACCCGACGCCGCGCCGTGCCGCCGATCTGATTCTTTCGATTGATGGCCCCTCGCACGGTCAGACACTGCAGCACGTCCTGCCCGAAGCGAGGCGAAAATCCCTGCAACTCCTTCAACGTCAGGTGTTGCAGCGGGCGGTGTTGCTCCAACGAGAATCGCACAATCTGTCCGGTAATGGAATGGGCCTCCCGGAACGGCACCCCTTGTGTCACCAGGTAATCCGCCAACTCCGTCGCCAACATGCCACCGCCTTCAGCGGCCTCGGCTAACACCGCCGTGTTGACGACAAGCCGTCGCATCAGTTCGGTGCAAAGTACCAACGACTGTTCCGTCGTGTCCACGGCGTCGAACAGGGCTTCCTTATCTTCTTGCAGATCACGATTGTAGCTGAGCGGCAGCCCCTTCAGCAGCGTCAGCGTCCCCATCAAATGGCCATAGACACGCCCCGTCTTGCCGCGTACCAGCTCCGGCACATCGGGATTCTTCTTTTGCGGCATCATGCTGCTGCCGGTACAAAATGTGTCCGGCAAGTCCACGTACCGAAACTCCTGGGACGCCCAAAGAATCAGCTCCTCACTCAATCGGGAGAGGTGCATCATGATCAGGGACAATGCGCCAAGAACTTCCACCACAGCATCGCGATCCGAAACCGCGTCGAGACTGTTGTGCGTCACCGACGGAAAGTCCAGGAGCGAGGCCGTGTATCGACGGTCAACGGGATAGTTCGAGCCGGCAAGCGCGCCGGACCCCAGCGGCATGACATTCAGGCGGGTCCGACAATCCCGGAGTCGCCCCCAATCGCGTTCGAGCATTTCGACATAGGCCAGAAAGTGATGCGCCATCAAGACCGGCTGTGCTCGCTGCAGATGCGTATATCCCGGCATCACAACATCGAGATGCGCACGCGCTTGCCCCACCAGTACACGCCGGAACTCCTGAATCTGCCCCATCACACGTGAGACGACATCGCGCAAAAAGAGCCGCAGGTCCAACGCCACCTGGTCGTTACGGCTTCGCCCCGTGTGCAGTTTTCCACCAAGCGGGCCAATCAGCTCCGTCAGTCGACGTTCGATCGCCATGTGAATGTCTTCGTCTAGGGGCAAGAAGGGGAAACGTCCCCCATCCAATTCGCGCTTCACGCGCTCCAAGCCGCGCACCAACTGCGCCGCTTCCTTGGCCGTCAACACCCCGGCCCGTTCGAGCGTCTGACAGTGCGCGATGCTCCCTTGAATGTCGTAGGGATAGAGTCGTCGATCATAGGCCAATGACGTGGTGAACTGCTCCACCAGACGGTCGGTGTGCTCAGCGAATCGACCGCCCCAGGCTTTCCCTTTAGGCAGGGCCCGTCCGGAGGGAGGTGCAGGGGGAGCAGACTTCGACGCGCGAGTGCCCGCAGACGTAGATTTGGCCATTACCGAGCCGACCTCTTCTTGCGTTGCGCGCGAATGGCCAACCGCAGCGCATTCAGGCGAATAAACCCTTCCGCATCTTTCTGTCGATAGACATCATCTTCTTCGAAGGTCGCCATATCCAGGCGGTACAGGGAACGTGGAGACTTCCGTCCGACCACCGTGCAATTCCCCTTATACAGCTTCACCCGAACAGTGCCGGTGACATCCTTTTGGGCTTCATCGAGCGCGACCTGCAGCATCTCACGTTCGGGTGCGTACCAATATCCGTAGTAGATCAGCTCCGCATACCGCGGGATCAGGCTGTCCCGCAAGTGCAGCACTTCCCGATCCATGGTCAGGGACTCCAAGCCTCGATGCGCCGCATGCAGAATCGTACCGCCCGGGGTCTCATACACGCCACGAGACTTCATGCCGACATAGCGGTTTTCCACCAAATCGACTCGACCGACACCGTGCTCTCCGCCCAAGATATTGAGATGGGCCAGCAACGCGGCTGGACGCATTTTCTTGCCGTCCACCGCGACCGGATCGCCGGCGACATACTCGATTTCCACTTCCCGCGCTTTGCCCGGAGCCCGCTCAGGAGAGACCGACATCACAAAAATTTCTTCCGGCGGAGCCTGCCATGGATCTTCCAGAATGCCGCCTTCGTAACTCGTGTGAAATAGGTTCATGTCCATGCTGTACGGTTTCGCCTTCGTGGCGGTCACCGGAATACCGTGTTTCTCCGCATACTCGATCAACTCCCGGCGCGACCGCATGGTCCATTCCCGCCACGGGGCAATAATCTTGATCTGCGGATGCAGGGCCATGTACGTCAGCTCGAACCGGACCTGATCGTTGCCCTTCCCGGTTGCACCGTGGCAGACCGCTGCAGCGCCCTCTTGAGCAGCAATCTCGATTTGCCGTTTGGCGATGAGCGGGCGCGCAATCGACGTACCTAAGAGATAGCTCCCCTCGTAGATCGCGTTCCCGCGCAACATGGGGAATACGTGATCCTTGACGAAAGTCTCCCGCAAATCCTCGACATACACTTTCTTCACACCCAGGGACTGGGCCTTTTTCTTGATGGCCTTCAGGTCTTCGCCTTGCCCGAGATCGGCGCAAAACGCCACGACTTCGCAGCCATACACCTCTTCGAGCCATTTCAGAATGACCGAGGTATCCAATCCGCCCGAATAGGCCAGCACCACTTTCTTGTACGACGACTGACTCATACCACTCCTTTTTACTTCCTGCGTGTCTGCGAGGTTTTCCCGAGGAGGCTGACCAGAATCGCCTTCTGCATGTGCAACCGGTTTTCGGCCTGGTCGAACACAACAGACTGAGGTCCGTCCAACACCTCGGCGCTGATTTCTTCGCCACGGTGAGCGGGCAGGCAGTGCATCACCAATGCGTCCTGCTTCGCCTGCTTCAGCAGTCGTGCATTCAGCTGATACGGGGCCAAGATCTTGAGCCGCTTGGCTTGCTCTCGCTCTTGCCCCATGCTGATCCAGACGTCCGTATACACCACGTCGGCACCTTTCACGGCCACCAACGGATCGGCCCCGATTTCGATTACCGCCCCCGTCTGCCGAGCTTCCTCTCGGGCTCGATCCACAATGCCCCGGTTCGGCTGATATCCAGGCGGGCACCCCACGGCGATCGTCATGCCCGTCTTGGCCGCGGCCTCAATGAGCGAGTTCGTCACATTATTGCCATCCCCGACGTATGCGATCTTGAGCCCCTTCAATCGCCGCTTCTTTTCCTGAATCGTCAGTAGATCGGATAGGGCCTGGCAGGGGTGATTGAGATCGGTCAGACCGTTGATGATCGGGATGCTGGCCTCTCGCGCCCACTCTTCGGCAATGGCGTGGTCAAACGTCCGCAGCACAATGGCGTCCAGATAGCGTGACAAGACATGGGCGGTGTCTGCGACCGTCTCGCCGCGGGACAACTGGATGTCGCCCATCGGCAGCACCATGGCCTGGCCGCCCAGCTGATTCATCCCCGCCTCGAATGACACACGGGTCCTGGTCGACGGCTTCTGAAAGAGCAGGCCCAACATACGCCCAGGCAGAAGAGGATGGGGCACGCGGCCCCGCTGCTTCGCCTTCAGTCGCACGGCGAGACGCAATAAGCCCTTCAACTCCTCCGTGGGGATCGAAAGCAAATCCAGGAAATCTTTCCCGAGACCAGCCCGGGGGGTCGACCGACGAGGACGCCGCGACATATGCGCCCCTACTCGCTTAATGGCTTGAGATGGTTCGTTGACTAAAAATCTGTGATAGCGCGGCCAGCAGGCGATCAATCTCGCGCTCCGTGATGATCAGCGACGGCACGAAGCGCAAGACCCGATCCCCGACGCAGTTGATCAGCAGCCCGCGGGAGAGACACTCGGCCACGACGGCCTTCCCGTCGATGTCCAACTCCATGCCTTGGAGCAGCCCGAGGCCCCGCACCTCTTTCACGCAGCGATGCCGCTCTTTCAGGGTCGCCAGCCCCTTGGCGAGACACTCGCCTATCCGACGCCCCTGATCGAGAATCTTCCCGTCCAGCAGCACGCGTAACACCGCGAGCGCCCCGGCACAGGCTAAGGGATTGCCGCCGAACGTGGACGCATGCGTTCCAGGCCCGAACGCGTGAGCCACGCTGTCCGTGGCCAAGCACGCTCCGATCGGCACCCCGCCGCCGAGGCCTTTCGCTAACGTCATGATATCCGGCTGCATTCCGAACTGTTCATAACAGAAGAGCGTGCCGGTCCGTCCGATGCCGGTTTGTACCTCATCGAAAATCAACAGCACATCCCGTTCACGACACAATTCTCTCAGGCTTTGCAGGTACCCGCGATCCGCCACATGGACTCCGCCTTCCGCCTGAATCGGTTCCAGCATGATTGCGGCAGTGTTGGGAGTGATCGCCCGCTCGAGCGCCGACAGATCGTTAAAGGGCACATAGGAAAATCCCGGCATAAGCGGGGCGAAGCCTGTTTGTACCTTCTCCTGTCCGGTCGCCGTCAGCGTGGCGAGCGTCCGTCCATGGAAGGAACTCGTCATGGTGATGATCTCGTACCGGTCGGCGCCGTATTTGTCGTAGGAGTATTTGCGGGCCAGTTTGATGGCCGCTTCATTCGCTTCCGCACCGCTATTGCAAAAGAAGACCTTCTGCGCGAACGAATGATCCACCAGCATCTGCGCCAAACGTACCTGTGGCTCGGTATAATAGAGATTCGAGGTATGAATCAGCTGCTGCGCCTGCTTTTGGATGGCCAACACCAGGTCCGGGTGTCCATGCCCGAGCACATTGACCGCGATACCGGCGACGAAATCGATGTACTCCCGGCCCTCCAGGTCATACACCTTCGTCCCGCGCCCGCGTACGATCGAAATCGGCTGGCGCGTGTAGGTGTTCATCAGGTACTGTTCGGCGTTGAGACGCAACTCACCCGTCGGCATGGCACACCTCTCCCATCGTGAGTCGGCGAAGCTATCATACGTACCAGGTGAAAGCAACCGAACCACCGCCTCTCGTGGCTCCTGGCGCAGCGGGTCGTGGGTTCGGAAATACGCATCCGGCAGTGATCGTCCCTTGACGGGAAGAGACGGCGGATGGGATAAGGTGGCGGTATGAAACCCTGTGCGCAATGCCGACAAGAAAACCGAGACGATGCCCGCTTTTGTCACCAATGCGGAGAAGCCTTCATCGCCGAGCCTCAGGCGTCCACCCTGGAACCGGACCAGACCACAACAACGCTGACGGATACGGAACTCTGGAAAGCCTTCATCGGCCCCAACGCCGACCGGTATCTCGAGACATTTAAGAAGTTTTCAGGGCCCGCAGGCCCGCAATTCGCCCTAACCTGGCACTGGCCGGCCTTTGTGTTCGAGCCGTTTCTCTGGTTCCTGTACCGGAAAATGTATGGCTACGCGTTGATTTATGCCATCGGCCCGGCCATGGCGTTCTACATCACGCAAGATCTTTCCGCCGACATCGTCTGGCGCGTGATCGCCGGGGCCAGCGCCAATTACATCTACTTCTGGCACGCGAAGGAGCAACTCGCCAAGATTAAGGCCGAGCGGGCCGGAAGCGGAGAGACCAGACAACAGATGTTAGGGGATTTGGGCGGAGTGCAACCCTATGTCGTGTGGGTCGGTGTCGGACTGCTGGTGCTGAAAATCGGGCTGGTCGTCGCCATGCTCAAAGATGGTCCGCCGGACGGATCGAAGGGGTCTCCCGCCAAACCACACCCCGCCGCCATGATCCAGGTGTAATAGATGCGCCGGGTTTCTGCGCCCTCTATCCTTGCTCGCCCGCCTGCCGACGTTGCCACTCGATCCACGATACGAACCAGTCGAAATCCTGCTGGTAGGCCGCACCGCTGAGATCAGGCGCCGCCTGGGTTTGCTCAAGCTGCGTATAGGTGCGCGGCCAATTTTTCTGCCACCAGGATTTCAATTCATCCGACCCGTATGGTTGTCCGCTGGGATTGGCAATGCCCGCCGCTGCACACAAGCCCGCCACCAGCGGCCAGTACCGGTCCTTGCCAAGTCCGAGACTCCGGAAATGCTCGCGCAGGAGAAACACCACCCACAGTTCGGCGCTGTTTTTCTTGTTGTGCTTGAAGGGCTGGGTCTGGCGCAACGGGACCGGGTCGAAGGTCTTGATCACCGAGGTATAGTCAGGCCCGCCATAACTGCCGGCGGCCTCCGCGATACCTTGCAGCATATTCGCAAGCTCGACTTCCACGAGCGGCGTTCTCGACCCAGGCTGATCAGTCGGCCCAGCACCCAAAGGATTGGCCGCTGTCAGCAACTCGATCAGCGGCTTGAGCTCCCGCAACCGGCCGGCCGCTGCCTTCAGAATCTGCTCGGATTCAAGCCAATAGTCCGGATCGCCTTTGGAGGCCCGTTCCCGGCCCGGCGGCGGCAAGACGACGGGAATCCAGTACCGCACCAGGACGAAGAGAATGTACTCCACCTCTCCGCCGACCTGCACGACACCCACCAACGCCTGACTCACCCCGAACGCCCGTCGAAAAAACGCCTCGACCCGGTCTTCGACTTGCAGACGACGCCCCATCGCCTGCCACCACTGTTGCAGCGGAGACCAGTCTGTGGGGGGAACCGTCGACATTGAGCTGCTCCACACATGAGGGGGGAAATCGGCGGCATGGTACTGACTGCCACCACTGAATGCAACCGGGCGACACCATCGACCAGAGGTTCGGGCGAGCCGGGGACCTTGACAGCATCAAGGGGCAATCGCGTAACCTGTGGGCTCAAGTCCCCACCCCTTTCGGATAAGGAGACACGACACGATGAGCAGACTAGTTCTGATCCGGCACGGCGAATCACAGTGGAATCTGGAAAACCGCTTCACCGGCTGGGTCGACGTCCCCCTCTCCCCGAAGGGGATCGAGGAGGCGAAAGCCGCCGGAAAGAAACTGGCAGAGTTCACGTTCGACCGCGCCTTCTCCTCCGTGCTGGCTCGCGCCAATGAGACCCTGCGGCTCGTGCTTGAAACCATCGGTCAGACAACCATTCCCATCGAAAAAGACAAGGCTCTGAACGAGCGGATGTACGGAGAACTGCAGGGGCTCAACAAAGCTGAGACGGCCAAGAAGTTCGGGGATGAGCAGGTGAAGATCTGGCGGCGGAGTTATGACGTGCGGCCGCCCGGCGGAGAAAGCCTCAAAGATACCGCCGAGCGCGTGCTGCCCTATTACGAGAGTCGCATCAAACCCTACGTACTCAAGGGGGAAACCATTCTCATCGCCGCCCACGGGAACAGTCTGCGCGCGCTGGTGATGCAACTCGAACAGCTGACGCGGGAACAGGTCCTGGAACTCAACATTCCGACCGGCGCCCCGCTCCTATACGAACTCGACCACAGCGGGAAGGTCCTGTCACACCGATATCTCTAACCGATCGCCGCCCCGCGGCGACATACCCACGGTTGAATGCAGAGCGTGCAATGGAGCACTGCCCCCTTCTCGGCAGCATGCGCCTCATTCCCCTACACACACTGGCTCAACAACTCCTGATAGGTATCCAGCGGTACCAGGTCGGGAAGCAACACCAGCAACTTCGGCCGATCTTCCGGTTGAATGAGCCCCTCGCTTTCGAGGAGATCTGATATCTCCTCGGATGCCGCGACAGCCCCTCCTTCGTAATCTCCCACCGGCGCATACCGAGCGCGGCGCGCTTCCATTTCAAGCAGGTAGTCCTCCCACTTCACCGACGCCAGTTGAAACAGCGTCGCCCAATCCGCATGGATCAACTCCAATACCCGCTGAAACAGCACCTCGCGGTACTTCCGTGGAATGTGGGCATTGATGGCCGCATGAACCCAATAGAGCGTGAATGAGAGGATCTCCCGAGTCATCGCCTCCTCCTGCTCCTTCGTCCCCTCGATTCCGTACTCGCTCAAGGCCTCGACCGTCATTCGGCGCGGGATCAACTTGTACAGAGCCTCTGCGACTTCAGCCGGCGTCATTGATTCTTTTTTCATACCATCCCTCCGCAAGAGCCCCCAGCATACTGAAGCGTCGCGCGCCCTGACAACCCTCGGCAATGCTCCACGGAGCGGCCGACGCTTGTCCGCAGGAATGGCCTATGCTACAAGGAGCGCGTTCACCGTGAGAAGGAACTCCATGACACACACCGGACGAATCCAGCGTTTGTGCGCCATCTTCGCGATCATCGGATGCTTGTCCTCCACCCCAGCCGGATCGGCTGAATCCCAAGGTGCGCATTGGGGATTCGCGACCGACCTCGGCCTGTGGAGCGGCACCACCAACGACACAACCTTCGCGCTGGGTTTCGGACTCGACTACTACATGGACCCGAACTTTTCATTCGGCGGCATGGCGTTGTTCACCCCGGTGGGCGACCTGACTCAAATCGGCATCGCCGGTGTCGCGAAGTATCACCTCCGCCTGAACGGTGGATTCAATCTGGTCCCGTTCGCCGGACTCGGCTTGCTCCACGCGGACCTGAACCGTGGCAGCGGGCCGGCAAAGGTCGACCGCAACGACACGAGCCATTTCATTCCGCTCGGCATGTCGCTGGAGTATCAGGTCGGACCCAACATCGCCTTCTCGACGACCCTGATGGTCAATCTTCACCGTATCAACCTGTCCCCACCCGTCCCCGACGACAACAGCAGCGTGGCGCTGCTGTTCGGCATTCGCTGGGGTCCCTAGTCTGCATGCTTCATGACGGTTCGTGGCGAGATCGCCGAGTCATGCGGGGAGGTCCGCGACTCGACGGCTCTGCCGAGCGATGCTTGCGAACGCAGCTTCACCATGGTAGCAGCCGCTGAAGTGGATTCACAGCGAGGAGGCGAGGCGTACCCGTGCGGTACGTTGAGCCTCGGAGCGAGAACGAGGCTGGGGAGTCGTTTCAGCGGCTGCGTTAGCGGATGTTCAAACGGGTCTGGCGGCAAGACCGCAGCAAGTGAGGGCCCGAAGCGTACATGAGCGGTACGGTAAGGGCCTGAGCGACGCGAGAACGCAGCCGCAAGCCTGCTTCAACATCCGCTATGCGGCTTGGGCAGGGCGCCACCGCAACCCCACCTGCAACAATTCCTGCAGCAGGTCTTTATAGGCGAGATCGGCTTTTGCCGCCGAGTCGGCGAAGTCTTCGCCGCTGGCGATCTGCGGATTGGGGTTGGCTTCAAGCACGTACACGTTGCCGTCCTTATCCATACGCATGTCGATGCGGGCATACCCGCTCAAGCCCAACGCACGATAGACACGTTTGGCCAGATGCTGAATCTGATCGGCCACGCCGTCCGGCAGATTCCGCGCCTCGCAGGAACAGATGCCATACTTGTCCTGATAGGTGCGACTCCATTTCACGCGTTGCGTGGCGATGCGGCGCGCTTCGTCCGGCATCTTGTCCATCACCAATTCCCAGACGGGAAACACTTGCAGGTGGGCATTGCCCATCACGCCGACGTACAGTTCACGCCCTTCGATATAACGCTCAACGAGGGCACCGGTGCCGACATGGTCATGAATGAAGGCAACACGTTCGCGTAGCTTGTCGTCATCATCCACAATCGACGCCTGCGAAATCCCCAATGACGCTTCTTCCGTAATCGATTTCACAATCAGCGGAAAGGGCAGGTATTTGGGCCGCCGCACCATCCGGTGCAAGGGGACGACCATGAATTCGGGGTAGGGGATGCGATGGTAGGACATCACCTGCTTGGCCAACGCCTTATCTCTGGCCAGCATGAGCCCTCGCGGATTACATCCTGTGTAGGGTATCCGCATCAATTCCAGATACGACACGACGTTCTGATCGTAGACCGCCACGCCATCGAACTCCTCCAGCAGATTGAAGGCAATGTGCGGCTTCCATCCTTCCACTGCCGTGCGGATGACTTCCAGGTCGCTTTTCACGCCGAGCGCCTGCACCTCGTGGCCAAGCTTCTTGAGTGTGGACACGACATCATATTCTGTCCGCCATGCCGCCTGTTCAGAGCTCTGACCATTGAGCGACTCCGGAGGCACCAGATCCTTGTGCATGAGTACGAGCACCCGTAATCGCTTCATAACGCTACCTTATGCCTCCCGCTGTGCAGATGATTCATGGTCTGCACCGTCAGGAGGATTGCAAAATCGAGCTTGGCCTGCTCACTCGGTTGCGTCAGATGCAGTTTCGAGGCGTGGCAGCGCTCGATCATGCTCTCCAGGACCTGATCGATGGTGTACTGATACTCTCCGGTCCATTCCGCCACTCGCCGGCGGATGTCCTTGCGGGTGCGATGCAGAAATTCGGCGGCGCTGAGATTTTTGGCGTGAGCGGGCTGGTCCGAAAACAATTTCTTCAAATCGCTGTCATACGACGATGCGCGGCCGATGCCATAGTGCTTCCGCTTTTCCTCGTAGTGATCGCGCAGTGTCTTATAGAGACGAGGCAGCGGATCCAGCAATTGGCGTCCCGTCACCTTGGGATTCATCCCCGCCAGCTCGCCCATGAGTCGCTCCATGAACTCCAGCTTCTTCATCACCGGCCATCCGCGATACCGTTCCTGCCAACCCGATTGCGGGTCCAGCCATACGGCGAACGTTTCGGCAAAGTCTTCATCCGGATGACTTTGGGCGTACCAGACATCCAGATGGCGCACAAAACTGCGGCTGTAGGGTCGCGGCGTATAGTACTCGGGATAGGGTTGAGAAGAACGGCCGAACAGTTTCTGCCGGCGCCGACGCCGACGGAGCAGAAAGGCATTTTCAATCGCGTGCCCAGCCTCATGGCGAAGGATGCGCATGCACCAGTCGTGGGTGCCGCCCTCCACCTCCAGCATCTGACTCGCTTCCAATTTGGCCAAGCGAGGATGGGCGAGGTAGAAGGGGACCGCAATTCCAGGCACCCCATCCGGGGTAAACCACTCATCTGAAATCCAGAAGTGCGGATGAAACAGCAGACGGCGGGCATCCAATTCACGAGACAGTTGTGCAATCGGCTCCTGATAAAAGGTGCCCTCGAGCCGCAACGCCAAATCGCACATGCGAAGATCGAGGAGTTGCTCGTCGCTCCACTCCGCCCATACGGGCGCTGCACCCACAAAATCTGCCCGCTGCCGACGCTGTCTGTGCGTTCGCCCCATCGTTCCGCCACCAAAACGCCTCGTCCGGCGCCAATTTGTTCTCGTTCAACTATAGCAGCTCGTTGAAATTACGCTGGCAGATCGACCGCGTGCCCGCTCAGAGTGTAGGGAAAACCCTCGGTCACCCTCCCCTATCCCATTCCCGGACGCGCATGCGCTACAATGCCCGACCATGCAACCTCTCATCACTCCGCTGACGCGGAAGGCTGCACGGCCGGCCAAACAGACCGACGAACTCGAACGCCTGGAAACCAGATTGTGTCGCCTCGTCGGGCAGGCCATTGCCGACTATCGGATGATCGAGGCCGACGATAGGGTCATGGTCTGTTTGTCCGGAGGGAAGGACAGTTACGGACTCTTGGAGATCCTGCTCTCGCTTCGCAGCCGAGCCCCGATTCATTTTGAGATCATCGCCGTCAATCTCGACCAGAAGCAGCCGGGATTTCCCGCCCACGTGCTGCCTGACTATCTGACCAAGCGCGGGGTCCCGTTTCACATTGAGACCCGCGATACCTATTCCGTCGTGAAACGGTTGATTCCAGAGGGACACACCACCTGCGCGCTCTGCTCCCGTCTCCGGCGCGGACACCTCTACCGGCTGGCCACCGAACTGCGCGCGACCAAAATTGCCTTAGGTCATCACCGCGACGACATTCTGGAAACACTGCTCTTGAATCTGTTGTTTACCGGCAAGATGAAGGCAATGCCGCCCAAGCTTCGGGCCAAGAGCGGCCGCCATCTGGTCATCCGGCCGTTGGCCTATGTCAAAGAGGCCGATCTGGCACAGTATGCCGCCTTGCGGCAATTTCCGATTATCCCCTGCGACCTGTGCGGCTCCCAGGAAGACCTCAAACGCAAACAGGTCAAGGCGTTGCTGCAGGACTGGAATCAGCGGTTTCCCGGATCGAACGACAGCATGTTCGCCGCGCTGAGCAACATCGCCCCGTCGTTGCTCCTTGATCGCGCACTCTTCGATTTTGCGGCCCTGAAGACCGAGGAGCGTGCTGAGGATGCGGTCGACAGCGAGACCGACGACGAGTAACGAGATGCGCTCCTGCCGCTGAAGGGGGCCGGAGACGGCATCGCGCCATCGTCACCTGACGGGAGGAGGGACATTCCTCACCCAACGGCTTCGCACACAGAACCGCTGCGTGAAGAGACGATACAGTGGGCGAGGAATCAGACTCGTTGACGGAGGTGGGTTCGGCGCCCACATCGCAGACAACGATAGGGGTAATAGCCGATCAGGAAGAAGAAGAAATCCAATAGCCCTTGACGGCGAGACCGTTTGGTATAACCGGAACATTTTCCACAAAAAGACATGTGACTTAGGTATCCGCTACAGACCATGCTGCTGCCTCAGGGAAGGATCCTACTGAAACACCCCGAGGCGATGCAAGTCTAGTTTGGACGACTGGACGGTCATCCAAACGACCAACGCCATGGCTGAATTTGGCACAAAACTGTGCGGGTGATGACTCGCCGGCCGGCGAGATCCGGTGCTTAGGTTCGGCGACGCAGGCGAAAGCGGTGGAGACAGAGCGTGCATCGGAATGGGTAATAGCCCATCAAATGCAGAAAAAAATCCTTCCAGCCGTGCCGGGCCACGCGCTTCGCACTGCCTGAGCACATGGGACAATAGACCATATCGGGTGTCGGTGCGCACCTTTCTCCGTCGCATCGGGTAAGATGGCCGAACTGCGCGGGAACGTGAGTGTGAAGCAGTTGTCATGCGGACGCAAGTCCCATCGAACGGAGGCCTGCCAGCATCGTGAATCGGCCGAACACACGTCCCCGCCAGGGGGCCGAACCACCGCTTTGGTCGATCGCGGCGGCCGCCGCAGTGATTATGCTCACCCCCATGGTGCTCTTTTCCCTCGCACCGGAAGGCCCCATTCGCGAAGGGGACACCGTCTTCTCAACCGGAGCGCACAAGGTGTCCCTCAACCGACCGGACCAGCACCGGCACGCCGGTTATGACTCGACCTGCCTTCTGGATCCCAAAGATCCCATGATCGTCCTCCAGACTCCGGGAGAGGGATCGGAGGAAGATTTCCTGGCCCAGGTTCAGGGAAAGAGCGCCATCGAATGGCCCTTCTGTCCACCTCAAGCGGAACTACGCATCAAACGCTACCAGGTTACCCAACAACCAAGTCTGCTGCAGGACCTTCGCGACGGCCTATTCCGGCTACTCAAACGCGTCTAGGACCAGCCTCTCGACTCTCGATCACACCCGGAGCAGCGACGAGAACTTCTGTCGGAACTTGGCCACCTTCGGTCCCACCACATAGGCGCAGTAGCCCTCAGACGGATGCCGCGCAAAGTACTCTTGATGGTAAGGTTCCGCTTCGAACCATTGTGTCGCCGGGACCACTGCGGTGACGACCGGATTCGGGTAGAGCCCCGCTTCCGTTACCGCGGCAATCGCTTCCTGGGCACAGCGTTGCTGTTCGAGCGAGTGATAAAAAATCGCCGAACGGTACTGCGTCCCGATGTCGTTCCCCTGCCGGTTCAACGTCGTCGGATCGTGAATGACAAAAAACACGTTCAGCAGATCGCGGTAGCTCACGATCGCAGGATCAAAGGTGATCCGCACCGCCTCCGCATGGCCCGTTCGACCGCCACACACCTGCTCGTAGGTCGGCGAGTCCACCTGTCCGCCGATATAGCCGGATTCCACCGATTGCACACCTTTCATCTGGTCATAGACCGCTTCCAGACACCAGAAGCAGCCGCCGGCCAGCGTCGCACGCTCCGTCGCTTGCGCCATCACGCACCTCTCCTCCTCCGCCACCACGTCGATTACGCCTGCCCTCCGTTCCACCACTCCCGGCCTTCCCGACGCAGCAAGGCCTCGGCCTCAGGCGGCCCCCAACTCCCGCCGGGATAATTCGGAAACGCTGCCGCGCCGGGCAACGACTTCCAGACATCCAACATCATTTGCACCACAGCCCAACCCAACTCAATGTTGTCGGCCCGCTGGAACAACGTCGCATCCCCGGCCATGGCATCGTGAAGCAGCGTTTCATATCCCGTATGCGGCGCGTTTCCAAAATAATCCGCATATTGAAAGTCCATATCGACCGTCCCGATCCGCACCGTCGGTCCCGGGACTTTGGCATCGAACCGCAGAGAAATACCTTCGTCCGGCTGAATGCGGATAACAAGCACATTCGGAGCCAATCGATCCACCTGCGTCTTGCGAAACAACATGAACGGCGCCCGTTTGAACTGCACCACGATTTCCGTCAACCGCCGCGCCATGCGTTTTCCAGTCCGCAGGTAAAACGGCACCCCGGCCCAGCGCCAGTTGTCGATGAATAATTTCATCGCCACAAAGGTCTCCATCATCGATTCCGGCTCGACATGCAGCTCAGCCCGGTACCCCGCGACGGATTTCCCCTCCACCATACCGGGTCCATACTGGCCGAACGCCACATAGCGCAGCACATCGAGCGAATTCAGCGGCATCACACCCCGCAGCACCTTGGCCTTCTCGTCGCGCACGGCGTCCGCGGCAAAAGAGTTCGGCGGCTCCATCGCCAGGAAACAGAGCAACTGCAACAAATGATTCGGCACCATATCGCGTAATGCTCCGGCCTGCTCATAGTACCGCCCACGATGCTCGACCCCGAGGCTCTCCGCCACCGTGATTTGCACATGATCGATGTACTGACGATTCCAGACCGGCTCAAAAATGCCGTTGGCAAACCGGAACACCAGGATATTCTGCACCGTTTCTTTTCCAAGATAGTGGTCGATGCGATAAATCTGCCGTTCGTGCAAGACTCGCTGAAGTTCATGATTGAGGGCCCGGGCCGAGTCCAAATCATGGCCGAACGGCTTTTCGATGATGACCCGCCGCCAAGCTCCGTCGCGCTCGACAGTCAGGCCGTACTCGCCGAGATGCGTCACAATCTTGCCGAACAACCTTGGAATGGTGGCCAGATAAAAAATGTAGTTCCCCTTGGTCCCGGCGGCAGCGTCCACGTCCGCTAGGAGCTCATTCAGCCGGCGATAGGTGCCCCCCTCCTGAAAATCCCCGGCCAGGTAGTGCACGCGTTGCGACAGGGCCTGCCAGACAGCTCGGTCGACGGACGCGGGCAGATACTCGCCCATGACCCGGTCTAATTTTTCGCGGAACGCTTCGGTCGTGCTTTCCGGCCGGTCCAATCCCACGATGGCGAATTCTTCCGGGAGGAACTGCCCGGCCATGAGGTTGTAGACGGCCGGCAGCAGCTTCCGCTTGGCGAGATCGCCATCGATCCCGAAAATTACCATCACACAGGGAGTACGAAGCCGGGGAAGGTCCATGGTCGGCGCTGGGTTCATAGACGAGGTCCTCTCAGACGAGACGACATCCTGCCTGATCCATGAGGTCTACGCAACCTCCGCTCCGTCGACTGGCCGTTTTCTGAGTTTAAGTAGGCGCCCTCTCCGACACATGGTACTGATGGGAGAGACACACACCGCATCGCCCACACCAGCGAGCACCAGCATGCCACTCCCTGCGCCAGATCGCTTCGTGAAGCCGCCTTTGTCGTGGTGTCACCCATGGTCCTGCGGCCTTGTGCTCTCCGGAATGCTGGCGCTCGCAGGCGCCGCACCGGCAGCCAACGGCACGACCGTGCCGCTCGCCCCACAGGACCTTCAGATCGAGTTGCCGGCCGACAGTCTGTTCGGAACTCTGCCGATCAACCGTCGTCTGACGATATTCGTGCACGTCCCGAACGCACCGGCCTGGCAAGGCATCCCACTGCTCGCTCAATTTGAGATCCCCGACACGGCCCCATACGTCGTGCCTTTGGACATGGATCATGACCGGCGGGGCTACTCCGCAACTGTCGATCTCGGGCGACTGCCCAGCACCATGGGGACGCCGCCGAAAGCGACCGCCATTCACGTCCTCATCGGTCGCCCGCGGGGAGAACAGCTTGAAGCGCTGCTCGACCGCACCGTCGTCATCACGATCGCCACACCGGGATATGCGGATCACCACCGAGGGCCGGCGGATCTGTCGCTCCCTCTGACTGAAGCCCCGCGGAACGTACACAACACCCCAACTGATCTGGCCCTACTGGAAGGGCATCTCCAAGAAGAAGACTTGGCCGGGACTCGACCTCTGGCAAGGCAGGAGGGCTACTGGAAAAGGCTACAGGGGTTGATTCGGCAACAACTTCACGATGAAGCGGGCGGACGACCGACCCATCCAGTCCAGCGGGGACCAGGCATCGGCTTTCGTCTCTATGCCAACGGCGAGGCGCAGCTGATCGAAGTCGAACGGAGTTCCGGGGACCTGACGCTCGACCGGGCGGCCCTGCTGGCCGTGGTAAACGCCCACCCGTTCCCCCCGTTCCCTCCAGGGACGATGGACCCCTTCATCGACGTACATGTCGAAGTCCCGCCACGTGTCCATTGATGCAGGGAGACCGTCTAGCGGCTCACGGGCTAGTTGTTTTGGGTCCGCTTCAACCAGTCGATAAATTTCTGCAGCCGGGCATGCTCTTCCTCGTGCACATGGACAAAGACCAGCCCAAACCCCGTGGCATCTGTCCAGCGCACCTCAGCCACCTCGACCGTCAAGGGCTCATAGGGCGCAGGAAACTCGACAAGAAGAGACAAGCAGGCTCGCGCAGGAAGGGACTCCTCACTCACCACATGACAGCCTTCCCTGGACAGGCTGGTCATCAACCCGCTACCGGCAACGGACTGGCCGGAAAACGTGAGCGGCACTCGAATTTCATAACGGGGGCTATCGCGGCGCTCCAATATGGTCCTTTCATCAGCAGAGGGTGACAGGCGTTCAACCCGAGCAAGATCCCGAGATGGATACGCTGTTCAGCTCCCGAAATCAACCGGCATTCCACCCCATAGACCTGGCACGCCGGAGCAGCCGGCCGATGCCTCAACTCCATGCAGGCAGCTCAGCCGACGTATCGGGGAAGATACGCTACCGTATCTCTTTCTCCCGTTCCCACCCATACCTGTCACACACAGCAGCCAGCCCGCTCGATAATCCCAGTGCATGAGCGGGCTCAACTCCAGGCCCTGGCCACAACCAGACTGGCACAGGGGTTGCTGCATCAGATGCGTAGAGTCAGGCGATTCATCACGTCAGAGGAGACGACTCATGGAACTCAATTTTGACATGCTCATCACCCTCGCAGCGTTCTCGGCCTTGATCGCCCACTGGGTCACGGACCTTTTGCGTCGAGTCTAACCGCCTCCCTCCGGGACGATCGCAGGGGCAGAAGAAGCCCCCACGAGATGCACTCGTAGCGGTGCAGGTGTGGAGCTCCCCATGTTCGTCATAAGATATCTCTCAATTTTGCGCAGTCTACAGGGAAGACCCCTTGCCCTCCTCCTGCTCATCCTGTTGCCGCTTCCCGTCAGCATTCCCCTAGTCCTCTGGCTGACCGGCCGATCCTGGCGGCCGAACGGCCCACGAGGGCCACTGGCCACCCCGCCCACCACCTAAGGATTCCCCCTTGAGCCGTGTATAGAGTGGGCGTACGCCCCCCCACTAAAGTTCAGAAAAACCCTTACCGACAAGGTGTGTAGCCCTCAGGAACCGAGGGCGGAGGCAAGGAGGCCTTACTATGGACATGGATCTTCGTTCATCGACCCGGGTCACGGTCGCCTACCCGGTCCGACTCTCAGGCGATTCAATGGTCGGTCAGGGCACCCTCATCAACCTGTCGGCGCCCGGGTGCGCCATCGAAACGACCCTTCCCGTTCAACCCGGCGACTATCTCGAATTGCACGTGATGGCTCCGGATCAGGCCCGACCACTGACCGTGGGGCTCGCGAAGGTTCGATGGGCAACCGAGCAGAAGGCAGGCGTGGAATTCATTCGGGTGCGTCAGGATGAGCAGAGCCGTCTCCAGCGCTTGATTGGTCGGGTACTAGAAGAATCGACGGCCGGGGTCACCACCGACCGGCAGGAATTAACCGCCGCCTGAACCGTTCGTCGAGCACAGCATGTTCCTCGTCGACGTGCGGCTCGGGAGGGAACACAATCCGTCCGGCTGTGGCACAAGCCACCCGGGCAAGGTTGTCAGTGCCCCCCGGGGTCTGAGGCGGGATTCGCCATCCGCTTAACGATAATTTTCCGCCCCACCGTCATGAGGGTAAAGGAAATCGCAAACGCGATCGGCACGAAGATCGCCGTGGCCACATTGGCATTCTTGATCCACCCCAGCTCGTAACAGGCCTTCAGCACATAGCCGCCCAAACCCGTCAGATAGTAGGTGATGACGATCACCGAGAGACTCTCGACCGTGCGCTGCAGAATCGCCTGGGCGCGGGTCGTGGAATCCACGCTGGCCAGCAACTTCATGTTCTGATCCTGCAACTCGATATTCTGCTCCTGCAACCGCAGCTCGATATGAGTGCGCAGCACCGCGACCGTGGCCTCGAAATCCTTCTCCATGGCATCGATGCGACGGAGCAACTGTTGATAGCCATCGGTCACGCCGGTAATTTTCCAACTCACATACTCGGAGATTTGACGAAGCGGGGGATAGGGCCGTTCCTGTAACGCCGCCAGGTTGCTTTGCACGATACGATCATATGGCACCGAGGCCGACAGCCGGTAGCGCATCGACTCGGCCAATCGACTCACCTGCAAGAGATCCTGCGTGAGAACGGTCAGCCATTTCTGCATGGTCGGCGGAGCGGTCCCGCCGAGCTGCTCGATCAACACGGCCCGTTGGTAGAGGTGCCGCTGTTCATAGTCATGAATCTGATCGACGGCTCGGGAGAACGCCTTCATCGGCAACATGACGAGGTGGTAATAATTTTCGATGGCGACGATCGTATCGACAATCTTTGCCACCTGTTGGCGCAGCGCCTGTTCGGACGTCGAACAAATCAGGTACCGCTCTCGGTCAAACTCATCAGGCGTAAAGCTGGTCACCGCAACGATATCGTCGCCCAGAATGCGGCTGCCATACACCATCGCGCCCGGAAGCCTCGCGGGCAGTTCCCGCTCAAGCGGCGGCTCTTGCGCAAGAAACAGCAGGTCGAGGGCGTTGACTCGAATGCCGAGGGGGCAGAGAGGCATCACATAGCCGGGAAAGGTGATCGGGCCGAAATCCAGCGGAGCACTGCCGTCCTTCACGACATGCCACACCTGATAGCTGTAGTACTCCGTGTGGGCCTCCCACACGACCACCAGGCGATCGCCATTGGCGGCACTCTTGAACCCGTAGCCGAACCGCTCCTCGATAGCGCCTTCGGTGATGTCCAAGGCCTGGAGGAGATGTTGAAACTCCCGCCGGCTGTTGGGCCGTTCCACCGGAGGATTGGCCATCCGGTAGGCGACATGATGAATGTGCGCCGGCACACCGAGCCACTGCGGCAGATATTGCTTATTGGACTGATGAATCCGGTTCAAGAATCCCGGGCGGCGGGAATCGGTTCCGGCAGGCTCAACCGAGTCCGTCATAAGGTCCGCTTCTCCAGCTGAAACGGAGACCGCATAGCTTCACCTCGCCGTCGAATCGGCACAACCCCGGAATGACGTCGATCTCCGGAGACTGTTGGACTGGCGGCAAAGACGGCCCCCGTCATTACTCATCTTCCTCTTCGATATCTTCAATGCCTTCGTAGCTGACATCCCCTTCATGGATGGATGAGGCCATCTTTTCGCAGGCAGATTCGATAATCTCTTCAGCCTCTTCGGGTGAGTCGGCTGAAATCAAGAACTTCACGGTAATTCCAAAGCGCTGGTTCACAATCATACTCCTTCGGCGAATGAGGGGGCAGAACGCCTGTCCCCGCTGAGGCTCAATACCATAAGCTCCCGCGTATTGTCACCATGCCGGCGCAGAAGGGGGGAGCTGACTCGGCGTAAAGGGGCAACTCCACGCTATCGACCCTGTCCGCGAGCGCCGGCGGAACCGAGACACCCCGAGCCGCTCAACCGGCAGACTCGGCGTCAACAGTGAGGACGAATTGGGGAAATGGAAGGGGGAGAAGGGCTGGAACCGAGATGCCCGAACCTGGCCCCGGCGCCTCACGGGCAGACGCCGGGACCGCTCGACTATTTGCGCAGCAACATGTGTCCGCGCCGATTCTGCTGATGGCAGGCCTCATCGTGGTCGGCACAGAAGGGACGATCCTTTCCATAGGAGACGATCGCCACTTGCTTGGGGCTCACCCCCATGTCGACCATGAAACTCTTGGCGGCCTTCGCACGTTTTTCCCCGAGCACGAGATTATAATCGTGCGTTCCGCGTTCATCACAATGTCCGGAAATCTTGAGGAGCGCCTTGGGGTTCTCTTTGAGCCACGCGGCATTGACGGTCAGTGCTGCTACTCCGTCGTGATCCGCCACGTTATACCGGTCATACCCGTAAAACACGTCCTTGAGGCCGGCTTCCACTGCTGCCGCTTCCTCTCGTCGAATTTCTGCCGCCCACTTCTCGTCCCGTTCATTCGAGGTCAACATGCTACCGATCGGGCTCCGGCTGAGGCGTTCCTCGCCTGAGATCTCCCCGTTCACGAGTGGGGAGAACCCACGCAAGCGCCCGCCTTCAGCCTCTGTCGCGTCCTGCCGGCGGCCAAGCGAGGGATACTGGCCGTCACGCCTCGCCTCCCCGCTCCCGTAGCCACCCGAATCGCCGCCGGACGCGCCGGACGAGGCCGACAAAGAGGAACCCGGACTGGTGGCTTCATCCGAGCCGGACTGAAACCACTTCATATTGCTGCAGCCCGGTGCCGTTAACAGAACTACTGCCATTCCGCCCAACATCAGCTGCGACGCGCCACGGTACTTCATGAACCTTGCTCCTTGCAGGGGGTGTAACCTGTGCTGTACGTAACAACTATAGCACCGGCCTCGATTTCCTCAGGTTTTCGCAAGCGCACGCCAGAAAGCACCGTTCTTTCAATCAGGTATCCGGCGAATTCCCGGGAAGGATGGCGTAGGACGCCTGAAGAAAACCGTCATACTTTTGGCACGTTACAAGGCACACGCCGGTTCATCGCGGCAGGGAAGCGCATCAATTCGTGGGGAGAGAATCGGGGCGATAGAGCTGACGGCTGAGAGGAAGAACCGGTGCGACGTCCGTGGCAGACCTGGGACATTCGCCGACGCCTTGGCGAGATGGTGCGCCCGGAGGGACTTGAACCCCCAACCCTCGGATCCGAAGTCCGATGCTCTATCCAATTGAGCTACGGGCGCGCGCCGATATAAGAACCACGTTGCTGCAGGGATGTCAAGAAAGGCAGGACCCCCTCGAATATCCTCATGCCGACATGCGACAGGAAACTCACCGAGCGGCCTGCCCGGATGTCAGCTGGAGAATCCGATCGACTACTTGGGCCGAGGAGACTCCGTCTGTCGACACCACATGGGTGGCGGCGGCCTGATACTTCGGGGTGCGCTCGCTCAACACCTCGCGGATCTCGTCCGTGAACGATTTCGTGCCGGTCAGCGAGGGGCGCTGCGTATCGCCGCCGATCCTGCGCGTAATGGTGTCGACTGTGGCGGTCAGCCAGATCAACGTGCCGGTCTTTCGCAATACCTCCACGTTCTCCGGCCGCAAAATGGCACCGCCCCCGGTATCGATGATCAGCTGATCCTGCGCGGCCACATCTCGGCACACCGCCGACTCCAGATCGCGGAAATGGTCCCACCCGAATTGTTTGACGATTTCAGGGACGGAGAGATTCGCCCGCTTGACGATCTCGGCATCGGTGGAGACGACGGTGCGCCCGAGCTTCCTGGCCAACAGTTTGCCGACCGTGCTCTTGCCGGTCCCGCGATAGCCGATCAAGACGAGATTCATACGAGGCTGCCTACCTGAGAGAATGGGCCGGCAGCGCTACAGACGGGGGAGAGTCGTGCCGCCTTGTTACACAAAACGAGACTCCAGGACATGCCGCATGGTGTCGACCGGAGCCGGCTGTTTCGTCCAGAGCTCAAACTGCATCACGGCTTGATTGAGGAACATCTCTAAGCCCGGAATAGTTCGGCACCCTGCCGCCTTGGCCTCCTGCAGAAGTTTCGTCTCGCGCGGATTGTAGACGATATCCATCACCGTCAGTTCCGGCCTGAACAGATTGGCCGGAACGCAGGAGTCGCCCACCTGGGGCGACATGCCCACCGGCGTGCAGTGAATCAACGTGCGGACATGCGGGACCCAGTTGCGGAGCATGTCCAGGGTCAGCGGACCCTCCTCAATCGGAATCCCGGTTTTGTCCCGCAGATCCCGCACCAGCCGCTGCCGCTCCGCCTCCTCGATCCCCAGGATGGTGAGCCCAGCAATATTGCTTCCGGTGGCGATCGCAAAGGCAATCGCACGCGCCGCACCACCGGACCCGAGTATCAGCACCCGATGCCCATCCAGCAGCGCGCCGCCCTCCTTCAAGGCACGCAGGGCTCCAGACGCATCGGTGTTATAGCCCTTGAGCTGCCCGTCCTCGACCACTATGGTATTGATGGCGCCGATGTGTTTGGCCGTCGGCTCCACCTCGTCCAGGAAGGGAATCGCAGCCACCTTGTGCGGGATCGTCACACTGAACCCGCGGGCATTTCCCAGCGCCCGAATGCCTTTGATCGCATCGCCGAGCGCTTCTACGCGAAAGGCCAGATACACGAGGTCGAGCCCCAGTTTCTGGAAGGCCGCATTGTGAATCGCGGGCGAGAGGGAATGCTCAACCGGGTTTCCGAGGATGCCGCACCATTGGGTGTGAGTGGTAATGTCCATGCAATCGGTCCTACTTGATGCGCTCTCGTGGGCAGGCGTCGCGTTCCATGCGGGCTAGCCCTTATAGATGGTCATGCCCCCGTCGATCGGGAACGTTCCGCCGGTGACCCAGATCGATTCGTCGGAGGCCAGATACAGCACCATCTTGGCGACTTCCTCGGGCTTCCCGGGTCGCCGGATGGCATACTGCGCCATGATGGGCTCCAGGCTGGCCGGGTCGGCCATCAACGGCGCCGCCATCGGCGTGTCGACCAAACCGGGGTTCACGACATTGCAGCGAATGTGATCCTGGGCATAATCGACGGCCAAGGATCGGGTCAATGCATCCAACCCGCCTTTCGACGCTGCGTAAGCCGACAATCCACGAATCCCGACCAGGCTGGCGACGGTGGAAATGTTGATGATCGACCCGCCGCCGGTCTTGATCAGTTCGGGAATCGCCGCCCGCGTCATGCGGAACACGCCCGTCAGGTTGATGTCCAGCACATTCGCCCAGGTAGCATCGTCGATCTCATGAATCCGCTTGCCGAAATCGCCGATCCCGGCATTATTCACCAGAATGTGCAGTTTGCCGAACGTGCGCGTGGCCTGCGCGACCACCTCTTTGACATGGGCCTCGTCGGTGACGGAGCCGGCCACGGCCAGCGCTCGACCGCCGTTGACCCCAATCCCCTTCACGACTCGGTCGAGTTCTTCTTTCCGGCGGCCGGTCACGATCACCTGCGCGCCTTCATCCGCAAACAATTTGGCAATGGCCTCCCCGATACCAGCATTGCCTCCGGTGATGATGGCCACTTTTCCCTGTAACCGATTCATGCCGTTGCGTCCTCCCCCTCGCGCTCGCCCTGATCCTCTTCTCCACCTGCCTCCGTCTCCACTGTGCGGTGAGGGCGTGCCCACCACCCCTCTTCCACCTTTCGTGCGACGGTCAAGAACCCCGAATGAGCGACCATGCGATGGTCAGGCCGAACACTACGCCCTTGAATCGACCAGGTGCGCAGTAGGGTCTCGAATGTTTCGATCATGCCGAAGACCGACGTGCGTTCCAGTGCCTCGACGGTCTGCATCACCTGCGGTACGGTCGGGACAAAACTCAAATAAATGCCACCGGAGCGCAACACTTTCGCCGCATGGGGCACCACCTGCCAGGGCTCGGGCAAATCCAGCACCAGCCGGTCGAATGGACGCCCGTCTTCAAGAATGTCGATCCCTTCGTAGGCATTCTTCCTCAAAGGCATCAACGTCGACACCGCCCCCATGTACCGTTCAATGTTCGTCAACGCGGTCCGCGCAAAGTCGTCCCTCGCCTCATAGGTCACCACCAGTCCCGTCGGCCCGACCGCGCGCAACAAGGCCATCGTCAGTGCTCCGGAGCCGGTTCCAGCCTCAAACACCCGCGCGCCGGGATAGACGTCGGCCCACATCGGAATCAACGACAGATCTTTCGGGTAGAGCACCTGCGCCCCGCGGGGCATTTTGAGGACATACTCTCCGAAGGTCGGCCGTAAGGCCAGAAATCGCTTCCCCTTCGAGAGGGTCACGATCGAACCATCCGGCTTCCCGATCAACTCATCGTGCGGAATAGTTTCGCCGCTGAAATGATAGATATCCCCGGCTTTTAATGTCAGGGCATACTGACGCCCCTTCTTATCCACCAGATGGACACGCTCTCCGTTTTGCAGTTGTGACATGGGAAGGCATTCTATGGAACTGCCCACGGGTTTTCAACCAAACCGCCGCAACGGCCTGCCCGGCCACCGGCCCACTTGACACTGCGGCGATGGTTCCTATCTTCACAAGGAAAGACATCCGGCCAGTGTGTGCATCCGTACTATGAGGAACGCGATGCGGGGAGACCAGGCCGTCGAATCCTTTTTGTACCCGCTGGTCTCTAATGTTTTAGGACACGAGTCGGGTCCTTCACTGGTTCCATAACCAACCTCCCCACCTCGGGGAAGAGGGGGTGACGAGAATGAAACACGCGTCGGTGATTCAAGACGATACAGAACCGTCGGTGGCAGTGGCTGTCGACCCGGACGCTGATGACTCAGAAGCCAGCACGCTGATGGATAGCATCGGCCAGGATGAGCAGCCCGAGGTCGATGCCGAAGCCCAGGAGCCTGCGCGGCCCTCGCGTTCGGCATCCTCTCCGTTTCTGTTGGAGTCCTTGTACTTCCGTTCTTTCGGCGAGCGTGGTCTCTTGGAGCGGGATGAAGAAATTGCCTTGGCCAAACAACTTGACCTCGGCACCAGACAGATTCGCCAGGTACTCCAACAAGCCGTCAAACTGTGTGGTCGCCTGAAACGGACCGAACACGTCACCGAACATCTCCAGACGCTCCAGACGGTGCGCCGCCTGAGTGGTCTGTCGGCAACCGCGCTGAACCAAGCTGACGAGGCGCTGACCCACCTGCAGCTTGACAGTGCTGCCGGGGGCAAGGTGCCGGCGGCCGTGCGAAAAGAGTTAGAGACCTGCCTGGCACAACTGCGCGCCTCGCGGGTCACGTTGGAGACCGCGAAGGACGAGTTGGTGCGCTGCAATCTTCGCCTCGTCGTCAATGTCGCCAAACATTACACCGGTCGCGGCCTCACGTTGCTCGACCTCGTCCAAGAGGGCAACATCGGGTTGATGAAGGCTGCCGAACGGTACCAACACCGGAAAGGGTTCAAGTTCAGCACCTACGCCACGTGGTGGATCAGGCAGGGAATTACTCGCGCCCTGGCCGACCAGGCACGAACGATCAGAATCCCGGTGCACCAGACAGAAGCGTCGAACCGGATTTTACGGGCCTCACGACGGCTGGTGCAGCAGTTGGGACGTCAGCCCCGTCTGGAAGAAGTCGCGCTCTCCATGCGGATGCGCCCCGACCGGCTGCAGGAAACTATCCAGGCCTTCCAGGAGCCGGTTGCACTCGAGCACCAGGTGGGCGATGGCGGCACGGAACTCGGCGAGCTGCTGCCGGATCAGCAGGCGGTTCCACCGGACGCCCACGTGAACCGCACGGAAATGACGCGTGAAATGGACCGAATCCTGGGCACGCTGACTCCGAGAGAACAGACCGTGATCCGGCTACGATTCGGGATCGGCCAAGATCAGGCGCGAACGCTCGAGCAAGTGGGGCAGCAATTGTCGGTGACCCGTGAACGCATCCGGCAAATCGAGGCCAAGGCACTCAAGAAACTCAAGAGCCCGATGGTGAAAGAAATGTTCGCGGCGCTTAAGTAGTCCTGACCGGGACAACGCCGTGAGATGTGGGTGACGGGCGAGGCCAGCAGCCTCGCCCGTGCTGTTTCCTGCAAGCTTTCGCCCTGCCGTTCATTATGAGAGAATGCCTGCACGGAGGATGGCGACCCTTATGGTGACAGAGGCCCACAGTCGTGACGCGGCCTTCAGGCCAACCAGGACTCGATGGCAGACCTGGACTCTTCTCGCACTCCTCCTTTTCATCTTGAACCCGGCAGCCTACGGCGCAGAGCGGCAAGGCAACAACACCCCGCTCACGGAACTCTCCGTTCCCGCCGTCGTCACCAAGGTCCGCCCTTCGGTCGTGACGGTGTTGACCCGGGGCATCCCCCAAGGCGGCTCACAACATGGCGCACCCTCCGGATCCGGTTCCGGTATCATTCTGGATGCCGGCGGATACATCCTGACGAACAATCATCTGGTGCAGGGTGTGACCAGCGTGGTCGTGGGCCTGTCGACGGGCCGACTCACACCGGGCCGTGTCGTGGCTCGCGATTTTCTGCTGGACCTGGCGCTCGTCCGCATCACCGCCCCGGATCTGGTGCCGGCTGAGTTCAGCCGCCGGAGCAGCTTCGACATCGGAGAAACCGTGATTGCCATCGGCAACCCGTTGGCCCTGAAGGGCGGTTCCACCGTCACGGTGGGCGTCATCAGCGCGCTCGACCGTTCCGTCCTGACACCAGAAGGGGAAACCCTCTACGATCTCCTCCAAACCGACGCGGCGATCAACCCCGGAAATAGCGGCGGCCCGCTGGTCGACCGATTCGGCCAGGTCGTCGGGATCAACGTGGCGATCGCCCCCTCAGCCCAAGCCATTAGTTACGCCATCGCCATCGAAGCGGTGACACCGCATATCGACTCGATGATCGCGCGCGGATCTGTCTCGCGGCCGGATCTCGGCCTGATCCCGGTCACCATTACGCCCAGCATCGCGGCCAGTTTTGACCTGGAAAGTGATCGAGGCATCCTGGCCTTGCACGTCGATCCGTCCAAACCGGCCGGACAAGCCGGATTGCAGTCAGGCGACGTGGTGACGGCGATCGATAACCGCCCGCTCTACAATATGGGGGATTTCTGGCATGCCGTGACTCACGCGAATGGGCACATGGCCTTTCACGTCTCCACACAAGGCAAAGCCGGAACGGCAACCATCACGGTGTCACGACCGAATTTGTCACGGCCCTAACGATGATGCGTCACCACCCGCCCCCCTTGCAGGCTGTCGGCCAAGACCCACCACCGGAGACAGGCGACTCGAATGAGCCGGCAGGACCCGCGACCTTACTCTGCTGCTCCCTCCTCCCTTATGAACGTGCCTGGCACCTGCAGCAGACCTACCATGCCGCGCGAGCCGCGGACCGCTGCCATGATCTGCTTCTTCTCGTCGAACATCCGCCCGTCTATACGGTGGGCCGCACGACGCAGGATCATCATTGGCCGGGAGATGCCCGGCTCCTGCAGCTGACCGGCGTTCCGGTCGTGCGCACAGAGCGCGGTGGATCGATCACCTATCACGGACCTGGGCAAGCGGTCGGATACCCCATCCTCCGCCTCACAGATCACTGCGCAGGACCGAAGGCCTATGTCCGCCGGCTGGAAGCTGTGTTGATCGACACGCTGGCCGAGTGGGGCATCACTGCCCATCGGCGTGAGGGGCTCCCGGGTGTATGGGTCGGCGACGATCACCCGTCTAAAATCGCGTCCATCGGCGTGCGGATCTCCCACGGTGTCACCATGCACGGCTTCGCGCTGAATGTCAGCATGGATCTCGCGCCCTTCTCCTCCATTGTTCCTTGTGGAATCGCCGATTGCCGCGTCACTTCGATGGCCGCGCTGCTGGGCTCCGCACCCGAGCTTCCTGTCGTACAACAACGTATTGCCGCCCACTTTGCCGAACGGTTTCATCTGACCTGGGTCCCGCGCATGGGGCAGGAGTCCGCCGATCTCGCGGACTCCACCGACGATCTCAGCCCCACACTCATTGATGCGTCACTCATTCCGAAGGAGCGCCCTGATGACTGAACTGGACACCCACACATTTCGTCTGGCCGTCGCCCAATTTAATGAAGCGGCCGAAGCGATGCATCTGGATACCAACCTGCGCGAGCGGCTCACACTGCCTCAACGTTCGCTGATCGTGAGTGTACCGGTACGGATGGACGATGGGCGCGTCGAAGTCTTTACCGGTTATCGCGTCCAACACGATACAGCCAGAGGTCCGTCGAAAGGAGGCATCCGCTACCATCCCGGCGTGAGTCTGGGTGAAGTCGCCGCCCTCTCCATGTGGATGACGTGGAAATGCGCGCTCGCCGACCTCCCCTACGGCGGAGCCAAAGGCGGCGTCAAGGTGGACCCGAAACTGTTGAGCCGCGGAGAACTCCAGCGGCTGACGCGGCGATATGCCGCGGAGATTTTCCCGTTGATCGGCCCGGACAAAGACGTGCCCGCGCCGGATGTGGGGACGGACCAACAGGTCATGGCCTGGATCATGGACACCTACAGCCAGCAGGTCGGATATGCGGTGCAAGGAGTGGTCACGGGCAAACCACTCTCCATCGGCGGCAGCCTTGGCCGGGAAGACGCCACAGGTCGCGGCGTCGTGTATGTCACGCTCGAAGCCTTACGTCACCTGAAGCTGGATATCAGCCAGGCCACCGTCGCGATTCAGGGGTTCGGCAACGTGGGCTCCCACACGGCGCTGATCATGCAGGAAGCGGGGGCACGGGTCGTGGCCGTGAGCGACGTGAGCGGAGGCCTCTACAACCCCAAGGGCCTGGACATTCCGGAACTCCTTCGCCGGTATCGCGAGAAGCAGGAGCCACTGCACGAGAGCAAGCTCGGCGAACCGATCACCAACGAGGAACTCCTTCAACTTGATTGTACCGTGCTGGTTCCCGCCGCGCTCTCCGAGCAAATCACCGGCGCAAATGCGGCCAAGTTACGCTGCCGGATTCTGGCGGAGGGCGCGAACGGGCCCACGACGCTGGAGGCCGATCGCATCCTCACCGACAAAGGTATCTTCATCATTCCCGATATTCTGGCGAATTCGGGAGGCGTGATCGTCTCGTATTTTGAGTGGGTGCAGGATGTGCAGCGATTCTTCTGGAAAGCCAAGGATATTCAGGATCGACTTCAGGACATTATCACGAGCGCCTTCGACAGAACCCTGCAGTTCTCGCTCCAAAAGCGGACGACGATGCGAATGGCCGCGCTCATGTCGGGAATCGACAAGGTCGCCCAGGCCCATCTCCAGCGCGGACTCTATCCGTAGAGTGTCATAAGGCCTGACGCGCTACCGACGATGACACGGTACATACTCGCGGCAATTGCCGGTATCTGGATGGCCGACGGCCTCGCCCTCTTGATCGCACCCCTACTTGTGATACGGCGGCTGCACGACTCATTGGCGGAGAATCCGCATATGCTTCGATGGGAAGCCATCGGCATGGTCCTCGGACTCATGCTGCTGCTCTGGTCCACGGCCTTACCCTATCAACCACTCTGGTGGATGACTGGAAGTGCCATGGTCATCAAGGGTGGCTTCCTGACATGGGGCCCGGCCGCCTGGCGCACGCCGGTGTTATCCTGGTGTTTCGCACGCGAAGCCATCGATTATCGATTTGTCGGCCTCTGGCTCTGCATGCTTGCCGTCTTGCTCCTGCATGCGTTAGGGTTGCTGCAGGGATAACCGTTCGTCAGGACCCGACATCGACGTATCGCGCCGTTATGAGTCATCACTCCATCGCCTCACTTTGGGAAGAGCACAGCCGCGAAGGCTGGCCCCACTTTTCTAGCCCGAACGAAGGACAGTTGATGACCTTGGACACGGTCATCGGCGGCTGCGCGGTCTTCTACCTGGATGGACAACCTGAACTGGACGACCAGCGCATCGCCATTCTGCAAGATTGTGTTGCCGACCTCGATGGGCTGCTGGAAGAGCTGTCTGGTGACAGCCTGGGCTACTTTCAACGCCTCCGCCGACTCGCCACTGCGCTCGTGGATGTCAATCAGACTCGCTGAGTTTGGTCAACGCCATCATGCGGGGACCGACCCTCAAGCCGGTCCCCGCATTGAGCCATTACGGCAATTCCACGATATCTTTCTTCATGGAACCGAGCATCCCCAACAACTCGCTCTTCTCCCCCGCCGGCACATGAAACGCGTCAAGTGCGGCCACGAGATCCTGCACCAGTGCTCCGAAATCGGCTGAACTGATTTGCATGCCGAGATGAGTGCGCTTCATATCTCGCCCCTGATACGTGCATGGCCCTCCCGTCGCCTGACACACCTGATCAACGAGATGTCCCTTCAACTTCGGAATGTCGGTACTGGCAAACCGGCTGTTGATCCGTCGGTCTGCGGCGACATTGGCCACGAATTGATCGACGACTGCGGTAATCGCCGACTTGCCCCCGAGCCGCTCATACAGCGTCTTCGTTGCGGTGATGCCAGCCACCGGTTGCACGGCGCCCTTCACGCCACCCGTGTCCGCACAACCAGCGAGCACTGCCGTCACTCCCACCACCACCACCCCCATGCCGTACCACTTGCTTGCCATCATGTGCGCCCTCCTATGACCTGCCTGGTGCGCCCTTCCGTTCCACAGTGGACCGTGAATCCCATAGGCGGCACCTCTGTTGACCTCAGACCATACGGCCGCTATGATGCATTCGTCTAATATATTGTTTTCATGAAAACTATAGGTTTTAGCTATAGTTTGAGGAGGCCCTGCATGGAGCTACGCCAAATCCACTATTTCATGGCTGTGGCCGCGCACCAGAATTTCACCCGGGCGGCGGAGCAGGTTCACGTTTCGCAGCCGTCGCTCTCGATACAAATCGGCGCCCTCGAGCGCGAATTGGGTACCCGCCTGTTTGATCGACTGGGACGGAAAGTGGTTCTGACCCAGGCCGGCGAGTTATTTCGTGTGCACGCGGAACGGGCCCTCCGGGAACTGGATCAAGCCGCGCAGGTCGTCCATGAGTTGCTGGGAGCGAAACGCGGCCGTCTGGTCGTCGGTACCTTGTCGACCGTCAATTCCTACCTGATTGCTCCACTCGTGTCGCGATTCAAGCAGCGTTTCCCAGACATCCATTTGCAGGTACATGCTCAGCCGTCATCCGACATCGTCAGCGGGCTCCTCGCCAACCGGCTCGATATCGGCATCTGTTTGCTGCCGCTCACCCACCCCCACATGACCACCATCCCGCTTTTTGAGGAACGCCTTGCCCTCATTGCCCCCGCGAGCATGAGCATAGGAACGGTACGCACTCGCATGCAGGATCTCGCCCGACTGCCGTTGGTGTTGATGCCCGTTGATTATTGCTTGCGGAAAATGGTCGAAGTGGAATGCGCCAAGGCCGGAGTGCACCCGCAGGTCGTCCTGGAAATGAGCTCCCCGGAAGGCATTCTACAGGCGGTGGCGGAAGGTACCGGGGCGACGATTCTTCCCGAACTTTATGTCCGGTCTCGTCTTCCCGCGACGCGGCTTCAGGTGATCGATCTCTACGATCCCACACCACGCCATATGGTCGGGCTCGCCTATCTCACGAAACGGTACCGCGGTGTGGCCGCCGAAGAATTTGCAGCCCTGTGTCAACGCACCATGCGGGATCTGCAATCGGCGTCCTCGCCCACACTCACGGCCGGATACCCCACAGACCTATCCGGCCGGACGCCATTGCGATCGACGCCCCCAAAAGGGAGACCTCTCCTCCGCTCCGGCACGACCTTGAAAGTCAGACGACGCGTTGGATAGAATGCCCCGTTGCCTGGGCCGTTTTTTCTTTCGTTCAGTGCGAATCATCGGAACTGTTCGACCCCCCGAGATTTCTGGTAAGGAGGCATTCATGATCCAACGCAAGCGGACGTTCACCGCCTTGATGGCCACGCTGGGGTCCCTTTGCCTGGCTGCTGTAGTGAATGCCGAGCCCTATGAACTGAGCAAGAACGACCTGACAGACCCCAAAGGAATTGCCAGTCAGGATGTCTCACTCTTCGGTATCAAGTTAGGCGACGATGAGGCGAAGGCCCTCGATGGCCTCGTCAACGAAAAAATTCCCGGCATCAAGGCGGAGCAGGAAGCCACCTTCATTTTCCTGTTGGATCAACGCAAACCGACCGGCCCGATGGCCGGGGTTCGGGTGCAGGACGGGAAAGTCGATTTAATTTTCATCAACAACCGCTTTGCGTTTAAGACACGAGGTATCTTTCGCAATGTCCTCAACAGCGAGAGTCCGGACGACGTGCGCAAGATTCTGGGCAAGGAAGATTATGGCGATGAGAACGTGATGGGCGCCTTACTGGCCTACGACAAGCAGGGCTTCCAGGTGAACTATCTGGGCAAGGACGTCAACGTCGAATTTTCGCTGCCTCGATAAGCCTCAAGGATCGTGTTGGGTCCCGAGTTCTTCACGAATCCTCCTCCAATTCGTCGCGTTCGAGATTTCCAACCCATACCCCGCTTCGGCGAGCGGCTCGCTGCCGCACCCCCACACAACAGGTCCGGCGCAACGCCATCACCACAGTCGATGAACGAGAAGACTACCGAGCGAGGGCGGCGCGACTATCACTGAGTCGCAGACCGTAATTGATGAGGCTTGTCGCCGTATTCCAACGGCGTTTGGAATTCAAAATCACGAGGAGGAGATCGCGTCCGTCTTGCGACACCTTCGCGATGAGGCATCGGCCTGCCTTGGACGTGAAGCCCGTCTTCACCCCCTGCACTCCGGGAATCCGGCCCAGCAACCGATTCGTGGTCCGCAGGACATACGCACGATGCTCATTGATCGGCATGATGATTTCCCGTTCTTCGCTGACCAATTCTTTGAAGACGGGATGGTGCATGGCGATTTCACTGAGCTTCGCGAGATCTTCCGCCGTCGAATAATGTTCAGGGGCATCGAATCCACACGCGTTGCTGAAATGGGTGTTCTGTAACCCCAGCGCAACAGCCTTGGCGTTCATGAGTTCCACGAATCGCGCCTCGTCGCCGCCCACATGCTCACTGGCGGCCAGGCACGCATCATTCGCCGACATGATCAGCATGGCCTTCAACAGATCTTCTAGGCGAAAGATCTGGCCGGTGCGTAGACGCAAATGCGTCTTGTGTGCACGGGCAGCCTTGGGACTGACGGTCACCTCGTCATCCAAGTGACCGTACTCCAGAATCACCAGCGCAGACATGATTTTGGTGAGGCTGGCCGGTGACAGCCGCTTAGCACTTTCGAACTGATACAGCGTCGTACCAGTTTTCAATTCTTTGAGCAGAATGCTGTGCGCCGGCACATGGCGCCACCGGAGACTGTGGTGAGCTTGCTTGGCCGTGGGTACCGGCCTCGGATCGTAGGGGACCGTAATGACCTCATCATCCGCGTCACTGTCCAGGGCAAAGGCCTGGCCACTCCATGAGGCGGACGCGAGAAGAAGAACCGCGAAACCACGCATCGACCAGGTCTGCCATGTACGCTTCATGCGGCGTGTCTATGCTTTCTTGTGATGATGAGGCCCTGCCTGACTCTCACAGGGTATACGTTTCTCGAACCTTTGTGCCACGCACGCTGCTGGCAATCACCTTATGAAAGAACCGGAGCAAGTCGGCCAGATCAATCCAGAATCCACAGTTCAGGCAACGGGCGTAGAGACGGCGATTCATGAGCGTGTAGTGCCGCTCGACCATCATAAAACCTTTGCATTTCAGGCAGTGCATCGCCCGGTCGTGCCCCTTTCCACTGGCCTCTCTGGACGTATCGTCCCATTTCAAACCGATACAAACGTCAGCATGCTGTTTAGCGGAGACGATTGAGGATAAGGGCAAGGCAACCGGCCAATAACCCACCCCCGAAGATCGTGGTGCTCATGGAAAGAATCGCGCCTGAACTCCCCGCCGGGTTGGTGCCCGAAACCAGATCGCGCATTCCGCCCTGAACCATCAAGACTGCCAATGTCGTTAGGCAGCCCATGCTGAACCACCACAGAAACGCTCGCACAAGCCCCCGCCGTGTGCTGGCTGAAAAGAGCGCGGCCCTTGGTCCGACGACCTTTTCGAACTCTATCCGAGCCCTATCGAGGTGTCAAGCAAACCGCCAGTCTTCTCATCGGCTATAGGGTCGCCAACCTGAAACGCTCACTACTCCGTCGTCCCGGCCGAGCCCGGGCGCATCCGGCCGCGATGGAGAAAGATCGAGACGCTGCCTGCTCCATTGTCTGCCGTGACTAGGCCCGGCTCTTCCGCATTGTCCGCAGAGACGCGATAACTGGCAACGGCGAACGGCCCATTCTTCGTTCGATAATTTCGCGGTGGATAGTGAAAGGTGCCGTCGCCGCGCCCGAATAAGATGGAAAGATCGGTGGACTGCAAGTTGACGATGGCCACATCATCGATATGGTCGCCGTCGAAATCATGCGCGACGCCGAAATTTGGGCTGGCATCTGCACCGGAATCTTTCCCCTGCTGAAAGGTTCCGTTGCCGTTTCCGAGAAAGGTGGTGAAACTGTCCCCTTCCCCGTTGATCACGAGAAGGTCGGACAGGTGATCATTGTTAAAATCGGCGAAGCTAACCCCCAGGGGTCGCCTTCCGGTCTTGTAGTCTTTCGGGTCTCGAAACGTCCCGTCCCCGTTGCCAATCCATACCGAGACCGCGCTCAACATTGGCCCCCCGTTGGTCACCACCAGATCCGGCTTACCGTCCAGATTGAGATCTTTCAGCGCCAAGGACGTAGGCGTATCCCCATACTCATACTGCATGCCGGGTCGGAATTCCCCGCGACCATTGCCAAGAAAAATTTTCACTTTATCGTTACGGAGGGCGACTGCCAAATCCGGATGCCCGTCCCCATTGATATCGTCGCTAGACACCGAGACGGGCGCACGATGAACAGGATACTGCGGCCCCTCATCGAACTTCCCGTTTCCACGCCCAAGGAGAATGGAAACCTGGTCTCCACCGGAACAGGCGAGTACCACATCAAGTTGATTGTCGTGGTTGAAATCGTGCACGGCCAGCGACCGGGGTTCCTGGCAGACTTTCACCTGCACCTGCTCACGGAAGGTGCCATCGCCGTTGCCAAAGAGCAGCGAAATGGAGTTACTGGAGATATTGGTGGTGATGAGATCGGTGATTTGATCTCGGTTGAAATCCGCAGTCGTGACCGTCGTCGGATTTTTCCCCACTGAGTAACTGGCAAAATAGTAGAACGGGTCCGGGGGCACATAGGAATCGCCCTTTGAACAAGCGGACAGCAGAATACCGAAGGCCAGCAGCGCGAATGCGAGACGGCAACTCGACAGCCGTTTCCTGTGCTGAAGGTCGACGGTCATCTCCATCTCTTTGAAAAAGGCATGACATTCCGGCCAAGTCCATGCTTCGCCGCCTCCACGTCCCACGCGTCGAGCGGAGTATACAGAGCCCCCTCCTGCTTCGCAACGAAGTCAGACGTGGTCAGGGGAGATATCGCCTGGCCCCCAATGGGCACTCTCGCCTAGGCCTTTCGCCCCTTTGAAAACTCGGAAAGCCTTAGGCTACAATGCGGACCAAGTGTGGAGGAGGTGCCCATGAGCGATAAAGTGACGATCCCGTTGACCATGTACGGCGTAGCCGAAGTGTTGAAGTGGTGCATCGACCGTAACAACGGCCGTGTACCCGGAGTCGATACAGAAGGCTTCAAGAGGATGCAGGCGCTGTTAGCCGAGAAGCCGACTTCCAATGATTACCTGGCCCTCGACCAATTCTGGAAGAAACAGATTGCGTTGGAGCTCACGGAAGATGAAGTCTCAACCATCGACCGCTGCCTGTACGACATTCCAAATTTCGACAACGAACCGCTTCCGCAAATTCGCCATAAGTTTTGGCCTCAGGCCGCCAGCGTCGCATCTCACTAAGCGATCTGGTTACTGTAGCCCTTTCAAGGTTGAAATCCACCCGCCAGCGTTGTAACTTGCGGGTGGGTTTCGTCGAAGCCACTCGACCTGTGCCCCAGGCCCATTCTCTCTGGCACAGTCCCGGTTGTGTCTGACTTCCGACCATCATCTGCTGTCGCTCTCGGTTACAGGGCCTCCCTCCTGACTGAACGCTGCCTGAACTCACCTCTGTCGTACTCCGACGGCTTCGATTCTACCCCGGCTGTTTCGGCCAATGACCTCACCCTCCACCTCGCTTACGGCAGGGAGGAGGTATGAACGCAGGCGAGAGAACCGAGGATGTATCACCGGGTGAGATAGATTGCACAACAAGAAAACCCGCCCTGCAGCTTCGGCGCAGGGCGGGTCACAATGATGGTCTGTTAATGGAGACTGGCGCGGGCAACTCCCGCCGACATACGACTAGAGTGACCCTTCACCTTTAAGAAACTTCCTAAACCGCCCCATGAGGTCGGCCCCCAAGGTACCGCCCTCGGGCTTTTTCACTTCCGGGTCACTAAAATGTGACCGGATTTCCTGCAGTCGTTTTTCCGCCTGATCGTTTCCTTGCAGCCGTTTGGTTTTCTGCAGCGCGGTATCGAAGGCGTCGAACGTCAACTCGTTATAGCCGAACGACCGGATTCTCTTCACGGCCTTCATCATGGCCTGGTTGCGGAACGTGGTGAGATGTTCCGAGTCGACCTCTTTGAGACCCAGCTTGCGGGCTCTGCGCTCCGCCGCCTTCCGAATGCCGCTGCGAACGAAATCCGGCGACGTTTGCAGTCGCTTCCACGCCTCATCGCTCCAGGCCACGCGTTCCTGAGGAGCCTCCCATAGCTGCACCACGATGTGTTCATCAATCCTGGTCAAGCCCTTTTCCCGCGCAAGTTCCTCGGTATCATGCTTGATCATATCGCTCACAAAGTCCATCGCGATCGGCGGAGACTCTTTGATTTTTTGCTGGAGCAACGCCAGGGCGCCCTCGGTCCATTCCAGCGGAGCCGCCTCTTGTTCACGAATCTCGCCGAGGGCTTCGACCTTTTCAAACAGGTCGACGTTCACTTCCATATGACCGCCCTTCCGGGCAATCTCATCGGCGATCTGCTTGATCATCCCCCGCATGAACTCCGGCACCGCGGCCAGACGTTCCTTTGCTGCAGCCGTCCATGGCAGCTGGCCCTTGGCCATTTGGTCGGCGGCCTCGGCCATGCCGCCTTCACCGCCCATGGTCCCCATCATTTGGCCCTTGAACTGTTCGAGAATGTCTTCGGTTATTTCGGCATAACCCAATTCCCGCGCCTTTTTCTCGGCCAAGCGACGGACCATCCCACGCAAAAACATGGGCGCGCGCTCCATACGTTTGAGTGCGCCGTCGCTCCACCGAACCTCAGGGGCTGCTAGATTTGACGACTCTGCCACGGTATCACTCCTGTTACTTATTGAGTAATTCCTTCAGTTCCTTGCCTGCCTTAAAGAATGGCACACGCTTGGCGGGAACCGCAACCGTCGCGCCGGTCTTGGGGTTGCGACCTTCCTTCATCCGCCTGGCGCGGAGACGAAAACTTCCGAATCCTCGAATCTCCGTCTTGTTGCCGCTTCGCAGCGAGTCCCGAATACAATCGAAGATGGTGTTGACCACAATCTCCGCTTGCCGTTTCGTCAGCGTCGTGACCTGCTCCGATACCCGCTCGATAATCTGCGCTTTGGTCATCGTCCCTCTCCTCGTGGGGTGGGCTTACGTGCGGCTGAATTGCTGCATCACCGTCACCCTGGTGCTTCGGCCGCTCAGAACGCCATCAGGTATTTTAGTTTGACGCCGGTATCCAACTCCAACTTCGGAAAGACCGACGCCCACCGTGACTCGATAATGTCCCGAATTGAGAATCGCTTGCGCGGCTCCACAACTTTGGGCTCGCCTTCCATGCCGGCGATATCCGCCGCGATATGGATGGCATCATCGAGATCACCCAACTCATCGACCAGACGCGCCTCTTTCGCCTGACGCCCGGTATAAATCCGCCCGTCGGCCAACGGCTCTACCTCAGAGACCTCCAGCGATCGGCCGTCGGCCACAGCTTGGATAAACTGGTGATGCACGTCGTCCATTACGGATTGCAGAAGTTTGCGTTCTTCCTCGCTCATTTTCCGTATAGGCGAGCCGACATCCTTGAAGCGCCCGCTCTTGATGACCACCCCTTCGACCCCGACTTTTTTCATCAGGCCTTCGAAGTTCGCCATTTCCATGATCACGCCGATACTCCCGGTCAGGGTCCCGGGATTGGCGATGATCCGGTCCGTGGCCGCAGCGATGTAGTACCCCCCGGAGGCGGCGACCGTGCCCATGGAGGCGATCACGGCCTTGTTGCTCTTATTCTTCACTCGCTTCACGGCATCGTGTATCTCCTGGGAAGGCACGACCCCGCCCCCCGGGCTGTCGATCCGCAACACGATCGCTTTGACCAGCGGGTTTTCGCTGTAGTGCTTCAACTCGCTGATCGTCGCTTGGGCATCAAGAATGACGCCTTCGACGCGAATGAGCGCCACACGATCCTGCCCAGACAAATCGAGGTCGGGGAGGAGCGCATTGATGAGTATCAACGCCCCTCCCCCGATGACGATCGCCCAGAGTATCCGGCGCAGCATGCTCCGCTTTGGTGGAGCCGCCGTGTCTGCTTGTGGCCCCATTCGATCTCCGGCTGTCTAGGCTTCGGAATCGCTCTGATTGTCTTTGCGCTTCCGGCTCTGCTTAGCCGCGCGTCCCAGGCTCTGGTCGATGCCGCCCTGAGATGCGTGGAATTCTTCCACCTGACGCCGATCCGAATCGAGCTGATGATCGCGCAGACTGAGGGCAATCTTCCGCTCCTCACGATCCACCTTGATGATCTTCGCCGTGACTTCGTCCTGCAGCTTAAACTTCTCTTCCATGCGGACATTGGCATCCAGCCCGACTTCACTGATGTGGATCAAGCCCTCCACGTCGCCGTCCAATTCGATGAAGAGTCCAAAGTCGGCAATCTTGCTGACCTTGCCGGTGATGCTATCACCCACCCGGTAGCGGTTCGGAATCTGCTCCTCCCACGGGTCACGGGACAATTGCTTGTACCCCAGCGAGAGTCGCTCCTTTTCCTTGTCGATACGAATCACAACGGCATCCACCTTCTGTCCCTTCTTGAACAGTTCGGACGGATGCTTGATGTGCTTGGTCCAGGACATATCGGAGATGTGGATCAAGCCATCGATGCCTTCTTCCAATCCGACGAACGCGCCGAAATCGGTCAGACTCTTCACCTTTCCTTCGATGCGCGTGCCGGCCGGATACTTGGCCTCGATCATGTCCCAGGGGTTGGGAGCCGTCTGCTTCATACCCAGGGAAATCTTGCGGCTTCCCGGATCGATGTTCAACACGGCAGCCTCGACCTGATCGCCCACCGACACGACGCGGGACGGATGGCGCACTTCGTGCGTCCAGGACATCTCCGACACGTGTACCAAACCTTCCACTCCGGGCTCCAATTCCACAAAGGCACCGTAGTCGGTCAAGCTGACGACTCGGCCACGCACACGCGTGCCCACCGGATACTTGCCCGCCACACCGGTCCAGGGATCCGCCGACTTCTGCTTCAAGCCCAGCGAAATACGGCCGGTTTCCCGATCGTACTTGAGGACGGTGACTTCCACCTTATCGCTGACCTGGAACAACTCAGACGGATGCCCCACGCGTCCCCAGGACATATCCGTGATGTGCAGCAATCCATCGATGCCGCCGAGGTCGATGAATGCCCCGTAATCGGTGATGTTCTTGACTGTCCCCTGAATCAACTGGCCTTCCTTCAGCGTGGACAAGGTCGTCTGACGGCGACGATCGCGCGTCTCTTCCAACAGCACGCGCCGGGACACGACCACGTTGCCGCGACGATGGTTGATCTTGATGATCTTGAGGGGAAAGGTCTTTCCGACCAAGCTGTCGAGATCGCGAACCGGATGCAGATCGATCTGCGAGCCGGGCAAGAACGCTTTGACGCCGATATCGACCATCATGCCGCCCTTGATACGGGAAATGATTTTACCCTCAATGCTTTTTTCGTCTTTGTGGAGCTTCTCCAATTCCTCCCAGATTTTCATCTTGTCGGCTTTTTCTTTGGAAAGCACCAGATTGCCGTCGGCATCTTCACATTCTTCGAGATACACTTGAAGCCGATCGCCCACCTTCAATTGCGCCAGTTCCTCATGGGAGAACTGGTCGGCTGGGATCATGCCCTCAGACTTGTAGCCGATATCGACCACCACCTTGTCTTTGCCGATGGCGACGACCATGCCTTCAGTGATGGTGCCTTCCTCAAAATTACGGAAGGTCTCCTCATACATCGCCGCCAAGGCATCGCGGTCAAGTTTGGGTTCGCTCTGGGGTGTGGCAGTACTCATGAAAACATCCTCGTCCTCCGGCTTGCGCCGGGTGCTGATTGTGAAAAACGCCCGCGTCTTACTCAGCGTTGCAAGACCGGGCTGTTGGTGTGGCTGCAGCACCACGGGGTGTGTCGGCTTGGGCCGGACCATCCCCCGGAATCGGAACCTGTCCGAGTTCCGCAATTTTGGCCATCACCGTCCGACTGACATGTTGATAAAACACTTTGCCTTCCAACTGGGCGGCGTCTGCCGAGAAGTCCAACGGTTCTCCATAGGTCACCGTCACGCGGCGGAACCTGGGCCACTTAGCTCCCGGAGGCAGCACCTCAAACGTTCCGCCGATATGCGCCGGCACCACGCGGCATCCGGTCTGCGACACGATCACCCCGATCCCCGGCTTCCCCGGTTTCAATGCACCGGTCATCGTCCGCCCGCCTTCGGGGAAAATGGCCACGGCCTTGTCCTCTTTGATCAAGGCCACCGCTTTACTGAAGGCGTCCCGATCGAGGCGACCAATCCGTAATGGAATCCATCCCAACGCTTGCAGCAGGCCGTTGAGCAGCGGAATCGGAAACAAATCATGCCGCCCCATGTACCACACCCGCCTGGGAATGCCGCAACCGAGCAGCGGAATATCCAAATAACTGGCATGGTTCGAGGCGATCAGCAGTCCGCCATCTCGCGGCACCGTGCCGACGGTTCGATACCGAAAACATACCCATCCGATCGTACGAGATAGGACCCACAACAGACCATAGAGTGTGGAACTCACAATCGCGCCGTAACCACTGCCATCATATGTGCTACGACCGCGTCCACCGGCATGCTCGACGTATCGATGTGCTCCGCATCGGGCGCAGGGATCAAGGGCGCCACGGCACGAGAGCGATCCCGATCGTCCCGCCCGGTCAGGTCGCGCTTGGTCTGATCAAAGTGCACCGAGTGACCGGCCGCGACCAATTCGAGATGCCGTCTGGTCGCGCGAACCTCGGCATCGGCTTCCAGAAAAAACTTCACGTCGGCTTGAGGAAACACCTTGGTGCCGATATCGCGACCTTCAGCAACCACACAGCCTTCCTCCCCGATCTTCCGCTGCACCGGCAACAACCATTCGCGAACGGCCGGAATGGCCGAAACCACTGAGGCCAGCGCCGTCACACCCGGTGTGCGTAATTCACCGGTAATGTCTCGTCCATCCAAGAGCACGTGAGATTGCTCCGGTCCACAGGCCATCTGCAAGGTCGTCTTCGGCAACAATGCCGCGATGGCAAGCGGATCATCAGGACTCACACCCATATCCCGCACCTTCCAAGCGATCGCCCGGTAGAGGGCCCCGGTATCCAGATAAAGGTAGCCGAGTTCCCGGGCCAGCAGCCGTGCAACCGTACTCTTCCCCACTCCAGCCGGACCATCGATGGCAATGATCAATCCACGTTTTGTCCGATCGTCACCCATACGCTCAGACACTCGTTCCTCGCACTATAGACGGTTTCCCGAAGCAGTCAACAGTTCCAAGAGCTTACCCTCAAAGCCCGGGAACGAAGTCTCGATACAGGCGGTGTCGACAATTTGAGTCGGCTGCGCGGCGGTCAACGCGCCGATGGCGACAGACATCGCCACTCGGTGGTCGCCATGGCTTTCGCATGTCGATCCGGTCAGCGCCCCGTTGCTCCCATTGCGCCCCAACCCGTGAATCACCAGGCCATCCGGCCGCTCTTCAATTCGCGCGCCCATCGCCCGCAGTTCTTTGGCCATTGTCGCGATCCGATCGCTCTCTTTCACCCGCAACTCTTCGGCACCGGTAATCACTGTCTCCCCCTCCGCTACTGCGGCTGCCACGCACAGAATGGGAAATTCATCGATGGTCTGGGGAATCTGATCCGGCCCGATCCGCACACCGTGAAGGGGCTTGGAACGCACACGCAGATCAGCCACCGGCTCTCCGGCCTCCTCGCGAGGATGGAGAATTTCAATCTGCGCACCCATCTGGCACAGAATCTCTACCAAGCCGGTTCGTGTCGGATTCATCCCCACATTGCGAATCGTCACATCGGAATCCGGCACAATCGAAGCCCCGACCAGGAAAAATGCCCCAGCCGACAGATCTCCCGGCACCACCACCGGCTTCCCGCCCCAGCGTTCGGACGGCCGCCCCTCGATCCGCACCGTGCAGCCCTCTCGCTGGAATGGGATCCCGAAATAAGCAAACATCCGTTCGGTGTGGTCCCGCGAGAGTCGCGGTTCCGAGATCGTCGTGAGGCCATCGGCATACAAGGCAGCAAACAGGAGCGACGACTTGATCTGCGCGCTCGCCACCGGCGACACATACGACACGCCCCGCAAACGAGTGCCGGTAATGGCCAAGGGAGCCAGTTCTCCGCCTTTACGCCCGGCAATGGTCGCCCCCATCGTTCGCAATGGTTTCACCACGCGTCCCATCGGGCGACGCCGGATTGATTCATCACCGGTCAGGATGGTGAAAAAATCTTGCCCGGCCAGTAGACCGGCCATCAACCGAATCCCCGTTCCCGAATTCCCGCAGTCGATCGGCCCGAACGGCTCGGTCAGTCCCCACATGCCCTTGCCGGTAACGCGCAAGGTTTCCGGCGACTCGTCGATATGTACCCCCAACGACCGAAACGCGCGCATGGTGTTCAGGCAATCTTCGCCCCGACAATAGTCGCGAATGGTACTCGCGCCTTCGGCGAGGGCCGTAAGAATGATCGCCCGGTGCGTGACCGACTTATCGCCCGGCACCGTAATGGTGCCCTTCAACGGCCGACCTGGAGTAATCGTCATTGATGCCATCGCGACCTAGGCTTTCCGCGGCGTCTTGAGAGTCAGCTGTTCCCGCTCATGCTTCGCCTTGTCCAATTGCTTTTCGATCCCCGATGCGTCACCGGCAGCGATCAAGCGCTTCAGCTCGCCCAGATGCCGTTCGTAGGTCTCGATTAAGGACACGACATTGTCTCGGTTCCATAAAAAAATGTCCCGCCACATTTCCGGAGAACTCGCGGCGATTCTCGTCGTGTCCCGTAACCCCCCGCCTGAGTGACCGGCCAAGTCCAATTCCGGCACGCCGTGATCGCGCACGTCGGCCAAGGCCGTCATCAACGCAAAGGCCGCCACATGCGGGAGGTGGCTCACCGCGCCGAGGATTTTATCGTGAAGGAACGGGTCCATCTCCAAGACGATCGAGCCGGCCAGCTCCCACACCGCGCGAACGATCCGCAACGCCTCGGGGTCGGTTGTCGCGGTAGGCGTCAAAATGCAGCGCGCACCTGAGAAAAGGGTTTCCGAACCGGCGGCGACTCCGGTCTTCTCCTTCCCGGCAATGGGATGCGCGCCCACGAACTTCACGGCAGGCGGCAGTAAGGCTTCCGAGCGCGTCACCAATGCGCCCTTGACGCTGCCCACGTCACTCACGATCGTGCCCGGCTTGAGACATCCCGCCCAGTCCTGCAAATGGCGCTCGTAGGTATCGACCGGCGTCGCCAGCAAGACGAAGTCGGCCCCTTCCACCCCTTCGCGCGGATCGGACACATACCGGTCGATCGCCCCAACCTCCACTGCCGTTTTCAGGTTCTCCACTCGGCGTCCGATCCCGACCACTGAATCCGCCAGTTGTTGCCGACGTAAAATCATGCCCAGCGAGCCCCCGATGAGCCCGACGCCGATAATCGCCACCTGTTTAAAGTGTGGTGTCTTCATTGAATGACTTACGCCTCTTCACGCTCCAACGTGCATCGCCGCGGTGCGGGAAGGGTTACAACGTGCGATCGACCGCGGTCGCAATCTTCCGCAAGTCGCCCATCAACTCCTTGAATTTCGACGGCCGGATCGACTCCTCCCCATCGCAGAGCGCACATTCGGGGTTGGAATGCACTTCGATCAACAGCCCATCGGCTCCGGCCGCAATGGCCGCTTTCGACATCGGCGCCACCAAATCCCACTTGCCGGTCGCATGGCTGGGATCGACGATCACCGGCAAATGCGATAGGTCTTTCAGCGTGGGGATGGCCGCAAGGTCCAGCGTATTCCGATACTGTGTTTCAAAGGTGCGGATGCCGCGTTCGCAGAGCATCACGTTGCGATTGCCGCGGGACATGATGTACTCCGCAGACAGCAGAAATTCCTTGATCGTGGCGGAGAGGCCTCGCTTCAGCAGGACCGGCTTGTCGTACGCACCGACCTCCTTGAGAAGCTCGAAATTCTGCATGTTCCGGGCACCGATCTGAATGATGTCGGCCTTTTCGAGAAACAGCTCGATGTCGCGGGTGTCCAGGATCTCGCTCACGACCGGAAGCCCCGTCTGCTTCTTGGCCTCCACCAAATAGTCCAGTCCTTCTCGCCCCAGCCCCTGGAAAGAATAGGGCGACGTTCGAGGCTTATATGCGCCGCCTCGCAGGACCGTGGCCCCAGCGGATTTCACTTCATGCGCAATCCCGACCGTCAACTCCAACCGTTCAACCGCACAGGGGCCGGCCATGATCGTGATCTTTTTGTCGCCGATCTTCACCCCGTTGACGTCGATGATGGTGTTCTCTTTCTTAAACTCCCGGCTCACCAGTTTCCAAGGCGCCAGAATCGGCAGCACACTTTCGACGCCCGGCAACGCCGTCAACGGCTGATTGTGCAAAATCCGGTCGTCCCCGATCACCCCGATAATGGTCCGCTCCTGACCCGTAGAAATGTGCGACTTCAGCCCCAGCTCACGAAGTCGGTCGATGATGTGATCGACTTCCCGCTCGGAAGCGTCAGGTTTCAAGACAATAATCATGATCGCGTCTCGCTTTCCTTATCGCGTCGCGCCCAGCACGTCTTCCAGCGCGCTCAGGAACAGTTGATTTTCTTCCGTGAGGCCGATGGTGACCCGCAACATACGGCCGTCGATGTGACGAACGATGATGCCCTTGCGTAGCAGTGCGTCGAACACTGCACGCCCATCCCTTCCGACATCGAAATAGAGGAAATTCGTCTCGCTCGGCAACGCTTCAAAACCAAGCCGCTGCAGACCGGCCCGCACGTTGTCCATTTCCGTATGATTAAGCGATCGACTGGCGGCCACGTGGGCCTCGTCATCCAGTGCGGCCAAGGCCGCACGCTGCGCCATGCTGTTGGCATTGAAGGGCGGACGGAGTCGATTCAGGTAATTGGTAATTTCCGGCGTTGTGATGCCATACCCGATCCGCAAGCCGGCCAAGCCGTAGATCTTTGAGAACGTCCGCAGCACAATGGCATTCCGCCCGGCCGTTACATACCCGATCGAGTCGGGAAACGCCGGATGCCGGACATATTCGTAATAGGCTTCATCGAAAACCACCACGACGTGCTCCGGCACACGAGCCATCAAGGCCGCCACCTCGGCCTTCGTGGCCATGGTGCCGGTCGGGTTGTTGGGGTTACAGACAAAGAGCAACCGGGTCTTATCAGTGATAGCCGCCGCCATCGCCGGCAAGTCGTGATGCCAGGCCTTTTGAGGAACCTCCACCGCCACTCCGTGCGCCGCCTTCACCTCCATTTTATAAATCACGAAGGTATGTTCAGCCATAACCGCTTCATCCCCCGGCGACAAAAAGGTGCGCGCCAGGAGGCCGAGGAGCTCATCCGAACCGTTTCCCAAAATGACGTGATCCGGCGAGACCTTCCATCGCTCGGCCAGCGCCCCTCGCAATCGGAACGCCCCACCGTCCGGGTACCGATGCAGTGTGGCGGCGGTCTCGGCTAATACGGCGAGCGCTTTCGGCGACGGGCCGATCGGGTTTTCATTGGAGGCCAACTTGACGGCTCGCGGCAGGCCTAACTCTCGCTGCAGCTCTTCAATGGGTTTTCCGGGAACGTACGGCACGAGGGACGCGATATCGGGATGCACGTTCAATGGCATGGCGTGACTCGATTCTCTAGCAGGTTTCGGACACACTCGTTTGTTGCGACGTCACTCGCACTAAGCTCCACATCGCCGTCTCGAATCAACCATCCACCGCAGGATGCGCGCAAGGCCGCAGCGAGGTCCGCGACGCGAAGAAACATGCGGTCACCTCTGCGGAGGGTCGCGAGTCTATGAGCACCCATTGTCCCGAAGATGAATCGTGCATGTACATCCACCCCGAGCCTGCCGAGACAAGCCCTCGTCCCGTGGCGGTAGGGTGAGCCGCTGAATGACGCGAGAGTGCCGCTGGCGGAATGTTTCCGCATTCTGCTAGGAATACGCGGGATACGACCCAAGAATCTTCATAAACAAACAGCGGCTCTTGACCTCTTCGGCCGCCTTTTTCACTCGTTCTTCGTCGATGTGTCCTTCAATGTCGACAAAGAAAATGTACTCCCACGCCTTCCGGCGTGATGGACGCGATTCGATCTTGGTCATGTTGAGACCATGGGAGGCAAAGGGCCTCAAGAGATCGTACAAGGCGCCGACCTTATCCTTGACCGACAACATCAACGATGTCTTGTCATGGCCGGTCCGCTCAGGAGCTTTCTGCGACAAGACCAGGAAACGGGTAAAGTTGTTGATGTTATCTTCGATTCTGGCCGTCACGACTTTGAGCCCATACAACTGCGATGCCAACTCCGACGCGATGGCGGCGGCCGACGGATCATCGACGGACATTTCCGCCGCGCGTGCAGTACTCGCCACCTCCGATACCGGGACGTGGGGCAGATTCGTTTCCAGCCAATTCCGGCATTGGGCAATGGCATGCGGGTGCGAATAGATCCGTTTGATGTCTCCCGCCAAGCCACTCTTGGACATGAGGTGATGTGCGACTTCCTGAAGGACCTCTCCGTAAATCAGCAGGTTGGAGTCGACAAACATATCCAGCGTGTGGTTCACCACGCCTTCCGTCGTGTTCTCAATGGGAACCACGCCGAAATGGGCGCGACCACGCTCCACCTCACTGAAGACGTCCTTGATACTGTTCACCGGGATATAGTGCGCGGATGAACCGAACTTCTGCATGCAGGCCATATGCGTGAACGTGGCCCGAGGCCCGAGATAGGCGACCTTCTGCGGCCCTTCCAGAGACAACGAGGCCGACATGATTTCCCGATACACCGCCCGAATGGCTTCGGTAGGAAAGGGACCGGTATTCTGCCTGCTCAGCCGCTCAAAAATCGCCGCTTCGCGAGCCGGCGTATGAAGGTGCGCTTCCGCATCTTTTAGCTTCTTTAGTCGTCCGATTTCGATGACGGATTTCGAGCGCTCATTCAGCAGGCGCAGAATCTGATCATCGATCCGGTCGATTTCCTGGCGATGGCTTTGCAGGTCATCAGACATGACGGGGGGATTCCCTCCTCGCGATGCGTGCCTTCGAGAAGGCGACGCCGCGATACGAGTCCACGCCGAGACATGCGTCTAGGCAAGTGGGTATCCTACAGGAGCCTGCAAGGGCATTGCAAGGATAGGTGCGAGGATTCAAGGAGTTGTGACGGCGTCGGTTCCGCCGGAGAACGAGAGGAGATCTTTTTGTTTCTTGAAGTGATCAAACGCCAGCCTGGTCGCCTGACGACCGCGGCCGGTCCGCTCCAGGAAACCGGCCTGGATCAGATAGGGCTCGTAGACATCCTCGAGTGTCCCCTTGTCCTCCTGCACGGCAGCCGCCAGGGAGTCGCCCCCCACAGGGCCGCCGTTGAACTTCTCGATGACGGTAAGCACGATACGCCGGTCCATCTCATCCAGCCCGGCCGCATCGACCGCCAACCACGCCAACGCCTCCTGCGCCACCGACCTGGTGATCCGCCCCTGCGCTTTGATCTCCGCATAGTCTCGAATTCGCTTGATCAGCCGATTGACGATGCGCGGGGTACCGCGAGCCCTGCGGGCGATTTCCGACGCACCGGCCTGGTCGATCGGGATGTGGAGCAATCCGGCGGAGCGTGTCACAATGGAGGTCAACTCCTCGGGGGAATAAAATTCCAGGCGATGGACCAAGCCGAACCGGTCCCTGAGCGGTGAGGTCAAGGCCCCAGCCCTCGTGGTGGCGCCGACCAGCGTAAACCGTGGCAATTCCAACTTCACGGTCCTGGTTGAGGCACCCTGTCCGATGACCAGATCCAGCTGATAGTCTTCCATCGCCGGATAGAGGGCTTCCTCCACCGAAGCCGGCAGTCGGTGAATTTCATCGATGAACAGTACATCCCGTTCCTGCAAATTGGTCAAGATCGCGGCAAGGTCGCCGGCATGACTCAGCACCAGGCCGGAGGTCGAGCGAATGGCCGAGCCCATCTCACGGGCGATGATGTGCGCGATCGTGGTCTTGCCCAATCCGGGCGGGCCGTAAAAAATGGCATGATCCAACGCTTCGCCCCGTCGCTTGGCGGCTTCGATACAAATCTCCAGGGACTCTTTCATTCGTGGCTGCCCGACGTACTCTTGCAGGCTCTGTGGACGCAGTGCCGCTTCGAGGCCGCGCTCATCGTCGGTCAGTTGGTTGCTCACCGTGCGCTCGGTCATTGGACAGTATAGCTCCAGCGGATGGTTCGGCTACCGAGGCTCCGGTGACGGTCTGAATTTAGGGGGCGGCGGAGAGGCACCCTGGCCTGGCGCAGCTGGGCTTCCGCAATCCGGCGGGCATCGGACGCCGCCTTGCGTCGGATCGGGTAGGCTCGTTCCCATCTGTTGCGACTGGCACTGCGAGACGAGTCCGCCGTCGACGGATCCGCACCTGGAAGGCACATTCGATCGGCCGATTTCAGCATAGCCGTCCGGGCAAGGCCCGCACACCGCCAGCATGTTCGCCCCTAAGGGCACGCACTGCACCAAGACCGGATCACCGTCCTTGCAGAGCTCCGGAGCAGTGGTGCGCCCAGTCGTAGCATACCCTTCAGGGCAGGCCCCGCATGTCTTGCGAATGCTCTTCACATCGTCCATGCTCTCAGCTACCGCGTTCGATCCTGCTAGACCGGCAGACAGCAGCAGCAGCGCGAGCGTCCCCCTGATGCCCCATTGCTCCAACGTCGATTGCAGGCCCTCTGTCAGCATGCGTCACCCCTTAGCCAGGTCTTTGAGTGCCTCTCGAATTACCTGCTCCAGTCCCCGCGCCATCGCGCCGGACTTTTCGACCCGCTTCAGCGCCTCTTTCACATCCGGTTGCCGATACCCGAGATTCACGAGAGCCGACATGGCATCGTCATACAGAGGACTCACGGGCCGCCCGTTGTCGGCCCCGCCTGGTGCGCCCACCGGATGGAGCTTCGCCACCTTATCTTTGAGTTCCAAGGCAATCCTGGCGGCGGATTTTTTGCCTATCCCAGACACCGTTGCAAGCTTTTCGGTATCGCCGACTTGAATGGCAGAGAACAAGTCCTTGACGGACAGCGTCGACAGGACGCTCAACCCCAACTTCGGTCCGATGCCGGAAATACCTGTCAGAAGAAGAAAGGCCTCTTTCTCAGTTCCCGTGAGAAACCCGTAGAGCTGAATCGCATCTTCCCGCACATGAGTGTGGATGCTGAGCGTGACGGGCTCATGCTGATTGGGCAGGGAATAGTAGGTGCTGAGGGGAATCAGGACTTCGTAGCCCACGCCGTGAACATCGAGCGTCACGTGCGAAGGCGCCTTGAAGGCCAAGTAGCCCGTCAGTAAGGCGATCATGTGGATCGTGGTCTGGTGCGGTGCGGAGTACCTGGTGAACGGACTGCAGTCGCATCCATACTGAACGTCGTCACTTGCGAATTACGCGGTGGCAGCGGCCACCTTCTCCATCATCTCATCGGAAATGTCGAAGTTGGCATGCACCTTTTGGACGTCATCGTGTTCGTCCAGGATTTCCATCAGCTTCAACATCTGTTCCGCCGCTTTCTCTTCCAAGGCAATCGTATTCTGAGGAATGAAGTTCAATTCGGCAAGCGTATAGTCAATCTTCGCGTCGGCAAGAGCCTTTTTGACGGCCTCAAAGTCTTGCGGACTGGTCAACACTTCAAACGCCTTGTCGCCGCCCTTCACATCTTCCGCGCCCGCCTCCAACGCAATGGTGAGGAGCGCATCTTCTTCGACTTTGCCTTTTTCGACGACCAAGACACCTTTTTTGTGGAACTGCCAAGAAACGGCACCCGCCTCCGCCATGTTGCCGCCGTTCTTAGTCAACAGACTCCGAATCTCCGCCACCGTGCGATTTCGATTGTCCGAAGTAATTTCCATCAGCACGGCCGTTCCGCCAGGACCGTATCCTTCCAAAGTAAACTCCTCGTACGTCACGCCGGGAAGTTCTCCGGTCCCTCGCTGAATGGCCTTCTTCATCGTATCGCCGGGCATGTTGGCTTCTTTGGCCTTGGCGATGGCCAGGCGCAGCCGCGGATTGCCGTCAGGATCACCGCCCGACCGTGCTGCAATGGTCAATTCACGGATGATACGGGTGAAAATCTTCCCCCGCTTGGCATCCACTGCCGACTTATGCCGCTTGATTGTTGCCCAATGGCTGTGGCCACCCATGACGACTCCTCTTGACCCAGGTGAATAGGGTGTGTCTGCGGATCCCTTTATCCATGCACAATGGGATCAAAATTGTACAGCTAACATAGTCCTGACAGGGGTGTCAACGCACGCAGCATGCCCTACAAGGCTCATTCCGCGACACGTCTCTACTCAGAGTAGATCAGCAACTGCAACCCGATGGCGACGACGAGGGTCGCCCACAGAAGGTCCCAATGCGATCGGGCGACGAGGAGCTGTCGAGATCGCCAGCCGGAGATCAACTTTGACGAGCCGGCCGTGATCGCCATCGTCCCCATCATGATATGGTGCAGCACGATTTTCCGTGCGGCGGGATGCTCCCCATGCGAATGCTCGAACAACATCAGTCCCCCCACAATGGCGAACAGCGGCAGGGGCGCTGCCCACACAGCACGGTCCGACCAACCGACGCGCCGCAACCATTCCACTAAGCCAACGGTCAGTGCCAGGATGCCGTATATTTTGTGCTGGAGCACTTCCGGATCATGCCCACCGAATGTTTGAGCAAACGTCATCGATCCGACGGGCCATGCGTCATGATCGCTCCAGATGAGAAGAAAGATTCCCGCGACGGTCAACGCACCAGGCAGCAAGGCTCGTGTCCAGGCCATGGACGTCCAACCGAGCGCCTGTCGCACTTCGCCAAGGCCGATCAGCAACAGAAAGACTCCGGCCAGATGGTGATTAAACTCAGAATAGGCAATGCCTTGGCGAGATCCTTCCCATTGAACCTCCCCGGCGGAAGCATGACTATGGTGGTGCGCCTGCCCGTCGAGCGCATGGGTCTGGCTATGATCGGCAGACTGGGCCATGGAATGAGAGGTGGCCACGATGGAGAGCACGAGACAAAGCAGCGCCAGGAGCGGGACCGCTGGCATCAGAGCATTCAAGCACTGTCTGGGTGAATGAAAACGATTCGGCAGGCATCGAACGGCCCATCCGGCAAGCCGGATGGGCCACAAACTCAGCTCAGGCATGCACGCCCACTACATAAATTTCATAAACTTTTCCTTGGCCTCGTCCATCACTTGCGCGGTGATCTCGGCCAAGCCCCGCTCCTTGGCAATCCGTTCGATTTCTCGTCTGGCCATCGGACGGATGAAGTCAGGGATGTTATCCATACGCTGCTCGGCATCTTTCGTCCAGGCGATCCCGTTGGGGGAATCGTTCTTGGAATCATCCATAACTTGCAGCGTGATCGACTTATATCCATGTTTACGCGCATAGGCCTCGACGCTGCTTTGCACCATTGGCTTCACGAAGGACGGGAGGCGCTCCAGTTTTTCTTTGGCATCCGGGGTCCAGGCAAATTCGCTCGCGCCGGCGCCATTCTGAGGCTTGCCGCCCGAGGTCAGGCCCATTTCAGCGACCATCGCCGAGAACGGACATCCCCCGCTGGTCTTTTCTCCACTCGTCGCCGGCGCAGCTGGTTTGGCCGTCACCGGTTGACCACCCTGGATTTTCTCGTTGAGGTAGGCCGCCATCTGCCCTGCACCGGCCTGCGCCTCATCCTTCAGGGTTCCACGCGTCATCTCGAACGGCTCCGCGGTCTCTGTTCGGCCTCCCAGCTTCACGCCGAGGGACGCAACCATTTGCGTCTCGCCGGGATTCGTCACCATGGAAAACTTTGCGTCGCACGATGGACAGCCGAAGAACACACCGAGTGAGCCCTCACCGGGTTTTTCGACCTTCTGAAACGTCATGTAGGTCTCGCAGTTCAGGCAAACGAACTTCATAGGATCCCCCTTCCAGGTCGGTGCGCCTACAGCTTTTCCGCCAGGACTTTTTTATAATCCAGTAACGCTTGAATCCGCCCGACAATGTCCTGATACTTCCGAATGGTCGGGTAGTCAGGATCGAGAAGCGGTTGTCCCTTGTCGAACGTCTTGGCGAGGGTACGATCGAAGGGAATACGGCCCAGCAACGGTAAGTCCAGCACCTCGCACATCGCCTCGGTATTCCCCTCGAACAGTTCATTCTCAGCGCCACAGGACGGGCACCGATACTCGCTCATATTTTCCACAATACCTAACACCCGGATACCCATGTCCCTGGCGTATGTCACTGATTTCTGTACGACATCAGACGCCACCTCCGACGGTGTCGTCACGACGATCGCCCCGGCCAGATCCGGAATGAATCCGGCGATCACAGGCGGTTTATCTGCGGCTGCCCCCGGAGGCAAGTCAGCGAGAAGGTAATCCAGTTCACCCCACGCCACATCGGCGAGGAACTCCCGGATCACGTTCATTTCCATCAATCCCAGCCACACGGGGCTCAGATCCATGGGGCCCTTCCACCGGACCGGCGACGCATCGCCGAGGAAAAAATCCATCGAGGCGACTTTGATCCCGAGCGGGCCGACCGGCGGCAATGCTCCATCGGGGCTCATGGTCAACGACTGGCCATGCAAACCCATCATCCGCGGGACACAGGGACCGTTCAAGTCCACATCGAGCAATCCAACCTTGGCTCCCTGCCGCGCGAATGCCAACGCGAGATTCACGGTGGTCATGCTCTTCCCGACTCCGCCCTTCCCGCTCATCACCACAAGCTTCCGCTTGATGCCGGCCATACGGGCCTGCACCTGCTTCATCTGCGCGGTAATCTGTTGCACGACTTTCGCGTCGTCGGAATACTGCAGTTTTGTTAGGATCGACTTGAGATCCTTACCGGCAGCCATGGTCATGAGAAGCCCTCGAAATTGTTGATGAAGGACGCTACCACAGGGATTTGAATGGAGTCAAACAGCCCTGGGGCAGCCAACCGCCCGTGGATCGTGCACTGATCCTGTGAGGGTCGCCAAAACCAACCGACCGAGTATGGGCCCATCCCCTCAGATGGAATATTGAATGGAGGACCTGGTGCCGGAGGGCTGAATCAACACGCCCCGCCGCTTCAACTCTTCAATAATCTGGCGAGCGGCCGCATCGAAGTCCTGCGGCCCGGCAAAATGCAGATCCGTATTCGGCGGCGGCTCCTCCCCGGCTCGACTCATATGCACCGCGATCACTGGGGCCGGCTGAACCAGGGTTCGTATCATCTCAGCCATGCGTTGATAATTGATGCCGAACGTTTTGCTCGTAGACACCACGATGAGCCCCGTATCGATCAGCAGCCTAGCCACCTCGCCGTATCGACGCACCCGCTCCGAGGCGAACGAGGGATCGGCGGCCGACAAATCCGCATCGAGCCCCTGCAAAAGGTTTTCGCCCTCCAACAGATAGGCGTGCCGGCTGTCGGCAACCAGCAAGGCCTCGACCCGTCGCGCGAGGAAGGTCTTGCCGGTCTGGGCCGAGCCGGTGAACAACACGATGGCCGCTCGATGCCCATACTGCACGGCTCGATCTTCGGGACGAACATCTCCCGTCAGCCAGGCATATTCCCGTTGTCGGGCTTCTTCGCGCAGCCCCTCCTGTTCATCGTGCACCAGTTCGGTGATGATCCCGCCGCCGGAAATGTCATATTCATCCACCAGCACGAAGCGACCGGTCGCCTCGAAGGAAGACGAGAGGTCGAATGCAAGCGGCGACTTGACCCGCAGTGTCAATTCGGCCACCTGATTTTTGGCGACCGACTGGCTTTCCTGAAGTTGGGCCAGGTCGGCCGTATCGATAATCCGGTGTATCGTCGCTACCTCACAAGCGACCTCTCGCGTCGCCAAGCGCAAGGTATATTTCCGCCCTTTTTCCAGCGGCCGCCGCCCCATCCAAAACAAGTTCACCCGAATAGCGGTCGAAACCAGCGGGACCGAATCCCGATGGGAGACAATTTCGCCGCGCTCCACAAAAATTTGTTCGTCGAGTGTGATCCCGACCGATTGTCCGGCCTGGGCCTCACTCGTCGGCGGATCGACATTGAATCCCTCGATCGATTGCACAATCGCCGTTTTATTGGATGGTGAAAAGACCAGATGATCGCCGACTTTCAGGCGGCCTGCGGTAATACGTCCTGCTAAAATCCGTCGTGCATCGAACTTGTACACATCCTGCAAGGGGAATCGGAGGGGCTGCTCGGAACGCACTTGCTCTTTCTTGAAGAGCGCGAGGGTATCTAACACCGTAGGACCTTGATACCAATTCATGTGGCGGCTGCGCACCGCAATGTTGTCGCCCATTTTGGCGCTGACAGGGATCATCTGTTGCGGCACGGCCCGAAACTGCCCGAGGAACTCCCGGTATTCCTTTTCGATCCCGTCAAACACGTCCTGTCGATACCCCACCAGATCCATTTTGTTGACGACGACCGCAAACTGCGTGACCCCCAACAGAGACAGCAGATATCCGTGCTTCTTGGACTGTTCGCGCACACCTTCCACGGCATCGATCAACAGCAGCGCCGCCTCGGCACGAGCAGCGCCGGAAATCATGTTTTTCAGGAACTCCTTGTGCCCCGGAGCGTCGATGATGATGTACTGCCGTTCGTTCCAAATGAAAAACGTGCGCGCGGTGTCGATCGTAATGCCCTGCTCCTGCTCTTCCAGAAACGCATCGAACAGGAATGCATATTCGAATTCCTTGCCCTGCTGCCGGCAGATGGCCTGCACTTTTTCCAGCTTGCCTTCCGGCAAGGAGCCGGTATCGGCATAAAGACGGCCCACTAACGTGGATTTCCCGTGGTCGACATGCCCCACGATCACGATGTTCAGACTCTCTTGCGGCTTACCTTGATCATGCTGTGTCATAGCGTTTCTCGTTCAAGAAAACTTCGTTTACTGGATAGTCCTCACCAATCCGTACCGGCAAAGAGAGCGTCTCGCGCCGGCCTCACATGTAGCCCTTTTTACGAAGCATCTCCATGCCCCGCCCTGCATCCTGCGCACGACCGGCCCGCTCTGCCACAGTGCTCTTGCGCAGCTCGATAATAATCTCGTCCACCGTCTTCGCCGTCGACTTGATGGGGGTGGTGCAGGGAGCGCAGCCCAGGCTGCGATACCGCGTGCCATCGCCCCTGTCGAGATAAAGATCCATGAAGGGAATGTTCTCGTGCTGGATGTATTCCCAGATGTTGATCTCGGTCCAATCGAGCAGGGGGTGGATGCGAATGTGTGTCCCCGGCGGGAAGGTCGTCTTGAACTGGTCCCACAATTCCGGCGGCTGATCGCGAAAGTCCCAATCGCCGTGTTTGTCGCGGGGCGAAAAGTATCGCTCCTTGGCCCTGGTACTGTCCTCATCTGCACGCACCCCGAGAATGATGCCGGTATAGCCTTTTTCCTCGACCAGATTTTTCATCGCCGTGGTCTTCAACGCCGTGCAGCAGACGTCCCGACCCAGCGTGTGGTTCATCCCGGCGGCCAGTGCTTCCTTATTCTGCCCTACCACCAAATTGAGTCGCCACTCACGAGCAATCCGGTCGCGATATTCAATCATGGCCGGAATTTTATAACTCGTGTCCACGTGCAAGAGGGGAAACGGCACGTGTCCGAAGAAGGCCTTGCGGGCCAGCCACAGCAGCACCGTTGAATCCTTCCCCATCGACCAGAGCATAGCGAGGTGATTGAAATGTTTATAGGCTTCGCGAAGGATATAGACGCTTTGGTCTTCAAGTTGACGTAAGTGCTTCATGGTTCCACTCTTCTTATTGTGCCGAGAGACCGACCTTCGACACGGTTCCGGCGCCGACACTGAGCGCCGCCAGCTTCGCCTTGGCTTGCCCCGACTCGAGTGCCTGCCGAGCGGTGGCCAAATTGCCCGCAATCGATGTCCCCTTGCCTGCCGCATACAGCAGCATGGCCGCGTTGAGCAACACCCAGTCGCGTTGCCCGCCCTGTATTTCATTGGCGACGATGCGCTTGATCAGATCCGCCTCACGTTCACGCTGTTCGGCCGGGAACCCGGCCATTTCCCGAAACGTCGCCATTGTCAACCCAGCGTCCTTGGGCTGGAATGTGAATGGCGTGATGCGCTCGCCCTTGAGCTCCAACAGACGGGTCGTATTCCCGATCGATAGTTCCGGGTCGCCCTCGACCCCGCGGATCACCAGCGCACGCGGACAACTCAGCATGCGCAAGGCCTCGACCGTCTTTTCGAAATAGGGCGGATGCGACAACCCGATCACCTGCGAGGCGGCCCGTGCAGGATTGAGCATCCTCGCCACGGGGTGGAAGAAATTTCGCACACCCAATTCCTGCCGCATCTCGAGAAACCGGCTGACCGGCGGGTGATAAAGCGCCAGATCCATGTAGGCGACACCGACTCTTTCCAATTCAGGCCCGACAAGCTTGGCGGTGAGATCAACCGGCACTCCCAACAGCTTCAGCACGGATGAAACACCCTGCCGGTCGGAAGGACCGTCCACACCGTGAAGCAACAACACCGCTCCCGCTGCGGCCGCGACGATGGCAGCAGGGACGATGGCGTGAAACGTCTCCCGCTTGCCCGCATAGACAGGCACATCGACGACTCCAAGTCCGGCACGGACCGGCACGGGCGGCACATATTGCCGCGCGGTGGCCGTGAACGCCGCCAGCTCCGTCACAGATTCCGACTTGAAGCGCATGGCCGTGAGAAACGCCCCGACCTGCGCGGGTGTGGCCGTCCCTTCAATCATGAGACGCATGGCCTGCTTGGCTTCTTCCCAGGTGAGATCTTTGGACGTTTTTTGGCCCTTAGCGACTTTGGCGAGCAGATGTTGCATGGATCGTTGGTAACCTTCTCGATGTCAGGGTGACGATGATGTTATTTGTGCAGCCCGCATTCGGTCTTGCCGAAATTCTTCCACCGGCCAGAACGCGGATCGTCGCCCGGAAGGACAGGCGCGGTGCAATGGGTGCAGCCGATGCTGGGGTAGTTGCGGTCGTGGAGCCTGTTGTACGGGACTTCGTGGAGCTGGAGGTACATCCAGACCTGCTCGCTGGTCCAGCGGGCCAAGGGGTTGAACTTGATTAACTTGAACTTCTTATCCCACTCGATCAATCCGGCATTGGCTCGCGTCGGAGCTTGATCTCTCCTGATTCCAGTGATCCACGCGCCGTATTGCGCCAAGACGCGGGTCAGCGGCTCAATCTTCCTGATCTCACAACATTGATCGGGCTGGCTCGCCCACAGCGCGTCGCCATGCTGCGCACCCTGCTGCTCGGGCGTCAACAGGGGCTTCATCTGAATGACCTGGGCGGGCTTCAATTCATACCGCGCAATAATGCGATCGCGCACCTCGAACGTTTCGGGAAACAAGAAATCGGTATCGAGGTAAAACAACGGCGCTTCCGGATCGATTCGATGCACCATATCCACAAGCGCAACATCCTCGGCCCCGAAACTACAGGCCAACACGATCCGTTGCCGGTACGCCTGCAATGCGTATTCCAGCACCTCCCACGGTTGTTTTTCCTCAAAGGAATCGCTCAGCGATTTCAGCTCGTCATCCGCCGGACGATTGACCACGGATTGATCGGTCTTCGATTCGGTCACGATGTTTCTTACCCCTCGACCTTTTCCACAAGAATTTTGAAATGTGTCGCCCCAGGCTCCAACGGGCCCTCTTCGAGAATCTTATGCCCGTCGTTCCGCAAACTCATGGGCACGTTCCGGATCGGCTCTCCGGCGTCGAGCCACACTTCGAGTCGCTCGCCGTTGTCCATCATCTCGAGCTTGAGCTTGGTCTTCACATAGTTCATCGGGCAAGCAACGCCGCGCAAGTCGTACACCGGCGCCGTCGACACCGGCGCGGCCGGTGCTACGATCGGAGCGGGGGTTGGGAGCACCTCTTCTTTGACTTGGGCCAATTTGAGATCCTTTCCCATCTGTTCCGTGGCCGCCCGGCAGACCGCGAGGAACCGTTTGGCAAAGGCCATTTTCTCCGTGGCCTCCGCGGCAGTTGCGTCCTTCGATCCAAGATCGCCGACCTGTGCGCCAAGATTCGCGTAATTGGCCGGCACAACGCCCTTGCTCGCCAAGCGCTGATCGAACTCCTGGAATGTTTCCGCATCGGTTGCCGGATCCAGTCCCTCGGTCACCAAGAGCCCCTTGGCCGCAGCCAACACGGCTCGATACGATTTATTCACCGACAAGGCATATTGATGTTTTTCGACCAGCAATTTGGCCTGATAGAGTTCCTGGTCCGCCTCCAACATACGGTCGTCGATCATTTCCAAGGCGCCACCCGCGCACTCGCCGGGCCCCAGGTCCTCCAACACAAATTCCGCTTCACCTTCCCAATCGTAGTAGTAGGTCGGATCCTGCTCGTATGGCGGTACAAACGTGTAGGGAATCAGCTCGTCCTTGAGGACATGTTTCCCCACCCTGCCGATGAACGATTGCAGGCTCTCGCCGGTCGTGCGATCACGTCGATACACGTCCACCAGATGACGGACGGCAGCCGGGACGCTTTTCGCCGGCAACTTCACGGCCAACTGTCCGATTTTCGGCGTGCCATCCACATGTCCGCCAAGGTGCAACTCGTAGTGCGGCGCCGTATGCTCCCCAAGGCGTTTGCCGACGCCGTGCAGCCCAACGGTGGCGATATGGTGCTGCGCGCATGAATTGTGACACCCGCTGATCTTGACGCTCACATCTCGAAGGTCTTCCGGCACCTGGCCTGCGGGAAACACTTCGGCCAATGCACGGGCCATCCCCTTTGACGATGTGATACCCAGTCCGCATGTGTCGGTTCCGGGACAGGCAATGATGTCTTCGACCAGTTCGGCACCGGGATCCCCGAGGCTATGAGCTACGAGCTCGCCGTGAAATTCTTCCAAGCGGGATTCCGGAATCCAGCGGATCACCATATTTTGATTAATGGTGGTGCGAATGTTGCCGTTTGAGTACCGCTCGGCCAAATCAGCCACCACCCACATCTGATCGGCGGTAAGGTCACCCATAGGCAGCTTGATGGCCGCGGTTGCGAATCCTGCCTGACGTTGCGGCACCACATTGGTCCGCTTCCAGGCCTGGAAGGCGGTCTCGTGCCCATTGAGTGCCCCCTGCGCAAGACCGTGTCCATTGCCGCCGCTATTACCATTCCCGTTCGCGCTGCCCGGCGCTTTCGTCGGCATCAACAACGGCGGCGTATCGGCATACTCCAGCAGCTTGATCGGTTCATGAGTCGGCACCGCATATCCCATGGCCGCATAGGCCGCTTCCCAGCGACGTTTGAACTCCTCGAAGCCGAGCTTTTCGATCACAAACTTCATCCGGGCCTTGTTGCGATTTTTCCTGTTGCCCAGGGTGTCGAACACCTTGATCACGGCCTCGATACTCGGCAGCAATTCCTCCATGGGCGTAAATTCTCTGAGCACCTGCGCCATGCGCGGAGTCGAGCCCAGTCCGCCACCCGCAACCATTCGAAAGCCGATGGTCCCGTCCGCCCGCTTCGCCGCAAGCAGGCCGATATCGTGAATCGGGGTCAGCGCACAATCCTGGCGGCAGCCGGAGAGGGCGATCTTGAATTTCCTCGGGAGACTCTGATTCAGCGGATTGCGCAGCAGATGGTAGGCCACCGTCTTCGCATAGGGCGTGACGTCGAACACCTCCCCCTGGCACACGCCCGCCAGGTGACACGCGGTCACATTACGGACCGTGTTGGCGCAGGCCTCACGGGTCGTCAGGCCCACAGCGGCCAGCAATCGCATCATCTCCGGCACATGCTTGAGCTCCACGAAATGCAGCTGAATGTCTTGGCGTGTTGTCACGTGCCCCACGCCTGTGGCGAACCGGTCGGCCAATTCGGCAACCCGCCGCACCTGATTGGCCGTCAGACCGCCGAACGGAATCTTGATCCGGAACATCTGCACGCCCGGCTGACGCTGACCATAAATGCCATACTGCAGCCGAAATGGCTTGAAGATGTCGGTTGAAAGATCCCCCGCAAGGACGCGATCGGCTTCCGCTTCGAATGTCTCGATCTCCTCCACGATGTGAGGAGGAATGGGCTCTGCCTTGACGGCCGGACGGATGGCCACTGTATGAGAACTCGTCATAACGACCTCGTGTGTTGGGTGGTCATGCCTCTACCATGACTCGGTATGGTTCAGATGTGATACATCAACGTATGCTGTGCATCGAGGGCTCGTTGTCGCTTGGCCAACTCTTCGACCGTGACTTCAGACAAGACACTCAGTTCCGCCCGTTTCACACGATCCCACATGTGTGCCAGCAGCGCCTCTTGCTTTGCGGCTCGCGCCGATGTGCTCTTAAGAGCGGCCTCTCCGTTTCCCGAAAGAAGGGGGCCTTCTAACGCATCCAGAATGTCCGCGACGGACAACTCAGACGGCTTGCGACTCAACACGTACCCACCCTGCGCGCCGCGCTGGCTCGTCACCACCCCGGCCTTCTTCATCGCATGCAGGACCTGTTCGAGGAACCGAGCCGGGATCGCCTGACGCTTGGCGATGGACTTCGCACAGACCGGCTGTTCGGCGTCGTGCAACGCAAGGTCTACGGCGGCGATGATCCCGTAGGTAGCTCGAAGGCTCACTTTCATTTGCGACTATTCCGATGGGGATTCATGCAACTGTATACCTGCCCCCTGCCGGCCCTGTCAAGCACGGCTGCGCCGGACTCACGAGCATCTCTTGCCCTGCACTCTCTCAAAGAACACGTGACGCCCGTACTGAACGAACCTCTCGCGATACCCAGCCCACGCCTCAACAACCATCCGCGCAGAGACAATTCTACTCACCAGGCCGGCATGCGCACAGCCTGCCTGCTTCATGATTTTCACGCATTTTTCGTGATTGACATCATGTGGGGCCTGCGCAATAATCCCGCCCTCCTCTTCCTCGGTACCGTTCATGACGCTGCGTTCATCAACATTCAATATTCTGCTCTTCAGCGCGGACAGCGAAGTCCAGGCACACTACAAAGACCTGTTCGGCGAGCCCTCGATCACGATCAGCCGAGAAGGGTTCACACTGCCGAAAGACTTCGCGAAACGTGGATACGACGCCGTGATCGTCGAATCCAGAACAACCACGTCTCCAGATGTTGCCAAGCTCCTCGCAGGCATCGATCCGGCTCATACCCTACTGATTGTCGGATCTCGAGCCGTACTCAAGCAGGCTGCGTCGTCACTGCACGCCGCCAAGACCACGAAGGCAGAAGTCCCGCTGTCCAATGGCAAGGGCCAGTCCTTGTGCTTGGACACTTACTTGGAACACAAGGTCGGAGACTTCGTCAAAGGCATGCGGAATGGCTCGGGGAAAAATCTTCATCCGATGTTGATCGCCGCAGTGGAGCGTCCATTGATTCTCCTGACCCTACGGGAAACCAAGGGCAACCAGATCCAAGCCGCAGAGTTGCTCGGGCTGAACCGCAACACGTTGAGAAAGAAAATTCTCGATCTGGATATTCCCGTTAAACGAGCCAGAGCAAGCTAGGTTCGAACGGGCGCAGGCCATCAGCACCTCACTCGGAACCCAAACCCGTCAGTCCGTTCGACACATCAGATCTACGGTTGCCAACCACTCACGGAGGCATGCAATGACCAAGGAAGAATTGATCGCGAAAATGGCCAGCAGTGCGGGCATTACCAAGGTCGCAGCGACAGTGGCGCTCGAAGCCTTTACCGGCGCCGTCACCACGTCGCTTAAGAAGGGGAAGCGCGTGACATTGGTCAATTTTGGCACCTTTACCATTTCGAAACGGAAGGCCAGAATGGGCCGCAACCCGAGAACCGGCGAATCCTTGAAAATCCCTGCAGCCCGGATTCCAAAATTTTCGGCCGGGAAGGAACTCAAGGCAGCGGTCAAGTAACTCGCCGCCGGCGCACGCAGCCGGGCACATCTGCAAAGACAGCCGTTCCGTGAGAACGCCACGGACAAAAGCCTGTTTTGCCGTTGCGTTTCCTTGACACCTTTGGCAAGGCTGTATTAGCATCGCCGTTCGATAGGCGCGTAGCTCAGGGGGAGAGCGCTACCTTGACACGGTAGAGGTCGACGGTTCAAGACCGTCCGCGCCTACCATTTTACTGTTTGTGCAGTACGTTTGTGATCCGACTGCCGTGAGCAGGGCGGTCGGCACGATGTCGTATTTTTTGGCAGGATTGAACGGAGTGGCCTCACAGTTCATTCAGATTACCCTTCCTGACGGAACTCGAAAACAAGTACCAGCAGGATGCACTGTCCGCGATGCAGTGTCGCCGGACGGGAAACGTCTCGACCAGAAAATTCTGGCAGCCAAGGTCAACGGGACGCCGGTGGATTTGTTCTACCCATTAGACCAAGACGCCACCGTCGAGCTCCTGACATTCGAGTCGGCGGAAGGGCGCGAAGTGTATCGTCACAGCAGCACCCACATCATGGCACAAGCCGTGAAGGAAGTGTTTCCGACGGCGCAACTCACGATCGGCCCCGCGCTCGAGGACGGATTTTATTACGACTTCGCGTTCGACCGGCCCTTCACCCCCGAAGATTTGGAGAAGATTGAAGCCCGCGCCCTGGAAATCACGAAGCGAGGTCTGACCGTCAGTCGCAGCGAACTGTCGAAACACGACGCGATCCAGTTTTTTCAGGACCGCGGCGAGCAGTATAAAGTTGAATTGATCAACAGCTTCGACGACGCCTCTCCTATCTCTCTCTATCGCCAGGGTGAATTCGTCGACCTCTGCCGCGGTCCGCACCTTCCGACCACTGGCCATGTCGGCGCCTTCAAGCTCCTCTCCACCGGAGGAGCCTATTGGCGAGGGGATGAGCGCAACCCCATGTTGCAGCGTATCTACGGAACCTCTTTTCCCACGAAGAAGGAACTCGATGCGCATCTCGCGAAACTTGAGGAAATCAAACGTCGCGACCATCGAAAACTCGGCAAGGAACTCGACCTGATCACCATTCAAGACGAAATCGGCCCCGGCCTGGTGCTCTGGCATCCCAAGGGTTCGTTGATCCGTCTGCTCATCGAAAACTTCTGGCGGGAGCAGCACATCAAGGACGGGTACGACCTGGTGTACTCTCCTCATGTCGCCAGGCTGGATCTCTGGAAGACCAGCGGCCATGTCGATTACTACCGCGAGAATATGTTTGCCGCCATGAAGCTGGAAGGCAGCGAGTATCAGCTCAAGCCGATGAACTGCCCCTTCCATATCATGATCTACAAATCGCACTTGCGGAGCTATCGAGATTTGCCGATCCGATACGGAGAATTGGGCACCGTCTACCGCTATGAGCGTACCGGTGTGCTGCACGGGCTCCTGCGAGTCCGGGGTTTCACGCAAGACGACGCACACCTCTTCTGCCGCCCGGACCAGATCGAGGCTGAAGTCAGCCGGGTGCTCGACTTCACGTTTTTCGTACTCGGCACCTTCGGTTTTCATGAATTTGAAATTTATCTCTCCACGCGCCCGGAGAAATCTGTCGGCTCGGATGACAATTGGGCCATCGCCACAAACGCTCTCGAGGCCGCGCTCAAGAGTCGTCACGTGGCCTATCAGGTAGATCCGGGCGAAGGCGTGTTCTATGGCCCCAAAATCGACATTAAGATCAAGGACGTCCTCGGTCGATCGTGGCAATGCTCAACCGTGCAGGTCGATTTCAATAACCCTGAGCGGTTCAAGCTCGCCTATACGGGCGAAGACGGGAAGCACCATCAACCGATCATGATCCACCGGGCACTGATGGGTTCCATCGAACGCTTCTTCGGCATCTTGATCGAACACTTTGCCGGAGCCTTTCCGACATGGCTGGCCCCAGTGCAGGCGGTGGTACTCACGATCACGGACCATCAGCAAGAGTTCGCAGCCAAGATCGTCTCGACCCTCAAGAGCCAGGGCTTCAGAGTTGAAGCCGACCTGCGAAACGAGAAGATCGGCTTTAAGATCCGCGAAGCGGAAAAGCTCAAGATTCCCTACATGCTGGTGGTCGGAGAGAAGGAAGTGCAAAGCGGCATGGTGGCGGTTCGGGGACGAAGCGGCACCAACCACGGAAGCATGCCGATCGAACAGTTTTTGGAACTCATTCGCACGGATACGAATCAAACATTACGCGGCACAGCAACCCTCTCACAAACGAGGTGACCTATCGTCCCTAAATTACGTGTAAACCGGGAAATCAGGATTCGGGAAGTTCGAGTCATCGGTCCTGACGGCGAGCAATTGGGCATACTGCCGACTGTCGAGGCATACAATAAAGCACAGGAGGGGGGATACGACCTTGTCGAGGTGGCCCCGACTTCCCAGCCGCCGGTTTGCCGCATCATGGACTATGGGAAGTACAAGTTCGAGCTCAGCAAGAAAGATCACCAAAGTCGGCGGCATCAAAAGTCGACGCAAGTCAAGGAGATCAAGCTGCGCCCCCGCACGGACAAGCATGATCTCGAGATTAAGATCCGCCAGATCAAGGAATTCCTGACCGACGGCAACAAGACCAAGGTGACACTCACCTTTCGCGGTCGCGAAATGGCGAACCAGGAAATGGGCCGTACGATGATGACCACTGTCATTCAACAATGTTCAGAGGCGGGAACCGTCGAGTTCGCGCCGAGGATGGAAGGGCGGAGCCTGATCATGATTCTGGCTCCCAAGTAGTGCGCGTGACGCACGCAAGAAAGGAATGAGAGCATGAAGATGAAGATGAAAACCCACAGCGGCGCAAAGAAGCGGTTCAAGCGCACAGGAACCGGGAAGTTGGTTCGCCGAAAGGCCGGCAGTCGGCACCTGTTGACCGGCAAGCCACGCGATCGTAAGCGGAACCTGAAGGGGGCCACGGAAGTCTCTTCCGCCTCGACGCCCGCATTGAACAAATTACTTCCGCAGTAACGATAATTGTCCGGTGAACAGGATCTGAAAGGAGTCGTTCCCCATGCCTCGTACAAAAGGTGGTCCGAAAACCCGACAGCGGCGAAAGAAGCGCTTGAAACTGGCGAAAGGCCAGTACGGTGCCAAGAGCCGCTTGTTTCGAAGCGCAACGGAGTCCGTCGACAAAGGCCAGGCGTACGCCTACTCGGGGCGAAAGCAGCGGAAACGCGATTTTCGCCAGCTGTGGATTGCGCGCATCAGTGCCGCGACCCGCATGCATGGCATCGCATACAGTCGGTTCATGAATGCCCTGAAGAAGGCGAATATCCTATTGGACCGGAAGGTCCTCTCCGATATGGCGATCCGGGATATGGCGGGATTCGAGAAACTCGTCGGGGTGGCCAAACAGCAGCTCGCGACAGCCACGAGCTAATCAAGACACATCAGTCACGTGGCGGGGAGGTCCTCATCAAGCGACTTCCCCGTCATCCTTCATCGAGTAACCGGTCGAGCTCCAGCTCCAGTGAGACAGCCGGCACACTTATCTGCCACTGTTCCAGCACCTCGGGGTGCAATTCCCCCAGCAGCCCGATCACCCGTCCACCTGCAACGATGGCTCCGGCCCGCCCCTCAAGAAATGAAGGATGGGGTACCGGCTCCAGGGTAAAGGGGCGATCCAGATAGTACAGCAGCAAATCCAGGCACGAGTGAATTTCAGAGAAGTGTGCGCCGGCATGCGCAATCACAGCCCCTAACTTCGTCACCGTGCGTGAGCCGATGTCGGCATTCACATCCAGAACCGCCACCTCCCCAACTTCGAACATGCGATGCGGATAAAACGCACGGCTCGAATTGGCCTCCACCTGCAGTAACGACGGCGTGATCCACTGACGCAGACAGGAATAGCTGAGGGACATCACGTTGTCCACCTCCACGACCTTTGCCCACTCGGTGCCGTCCACCCGCATTTTGGTGCAAAAATCCTGGTGAGATCCCATGATGTTGGACATGATCTCCTGAAACTCCATGCCCACCATGAGGTGTCGAATGCGGTCGGCCATGTGCTCCAGCGGGGAAAGTCCGCCGACGGTGAACTGTGACGGCATGACCGGCGCAAACCTGGCATACCCCTGGCTGATCGCGACATCCTCGACCACATCCACGGTATGCAATAGATCGTTCCGGTAGGCGGGCAATTGCACAGCCACCTTCTGTCCGGCGGCCTTCACCGTGTAGCCATAGGATTGCAAGGCCGCCGTCACCTCACGCCCCCCCAATGCCTCACCCAGAGCCGTTTCAATGGCCTTGAGAGGAATCGACCGCGGCGATCCGAAATCAACCGGCGTGTGCCAGCGCCGTCCGAATGCGGTTTTCACTGGCGATTGAATCTCCACCGGGGTGATCACCGCCCCTCGATCGGCAAGGTTGGCGGCAAAAATATTCAGCGTCAGCGCGACCATCTGTAAATCGGTTCCCGTCACTTCGACGAACAATTCATGATCGCCGACCTGCACCTCGCCGATTTCCCGGCTGTTGATGATCGGCGGGAACGAGAGCACCTGTCCCTTCGCATCGCGCAACACGGGAAGCCGATCATGAGCACTGAGGATCCCGCCATACTCTACGCCCTTCGGGTGAACCATGAGGATTTCGCGCAGGGTCATCACCGTCTCCATGCCCAACGGCGTGAACCGCACCTCGTCAGGCTTCACTAAATCATACGACACGGGAAAGACGATGGGAGCCAACCGATACAAGCCAATAGAGACCGTCCGTCGTTTACGCCCAAAGATATCGGCCAGCTTTTCCTGCGTCTGGATGAGCTGGGTGAGCCCGGAAGCCGTCACCCGATATCCGACCGCCGTACACGCCGCCACATAGGGACGAATCCGATCCAACCCCGGCGCCACGACCAGTTTCCCCGCCGCACGTTTCTGCTTTTTGAAGAAGGGATACGAAATCGACGCGCCCTGTTGCTTGATCCGGATCTGCCGGGCGATACCCTCGCAACACCACAAATCAGGGCGGTTGCTGTCTTGGAGTTCGATCCGCAGTTCGCCCGTTTCGGCGTTGTGTCCTTTCAACTCCCCCTTCACCAACATGAGCGACTGCTCCAGCTGATCAAGGGAAATGCGCACCGGCGTGCCGTTCGGTCCTGCGATGAGGGCTTCGAGGTCGTCTCGTTGTACGGAGATGGTGGGCATGATGTCGTCCTAAAAACTTCCTCGCATCGTGCGAATGAATTCCAGGTCCGCCGAGAACAAGTCGCGAATATCGTGAATCCCCAGGGCCACCATCGCCATCCGATCCAACCCAAGCCCCCAGGCAATCACCGGCACCGACACACCCAACGGCGTCGTGACCTCGGGACGGAACAATCCCGCACCGCCAAGCTCCATCCAGCCGAGCTTCGGGTGACGCACATGCATTTCCACAGAGGGCTCCGTGAACGGGAAATAGGCGGGGAGAAATTTCACTTCCTTGGCCTGGGCCACTTCCCGCGCAAACAGGTTGAGCAAGCCTAACAGGGTGCGAAAGTTAATATCCGCCCCCAAGACGATCCCTTCCACCTGAAAAAAGTCCGTGGCGTGGGTGGCGTCGACCTGGTCGTAGCGAAAGCAGCGCGCAATGGAGAAATATTTCCCCGGCACGGAAGGATTCGCCGCCAGCCGACGCGCGGACACCGCGGTCCCCTGACTCCGCAGCACTAAACGCTTGGCGCGTTCCACATCGAACCGATACCCCCAGCCGGTGGAACCCGCCCCCGCGCCCTCCTCGTGAACCTGCGTCACATTCCTGAGATAGGGCTCGGCAATATCACGAGCATGCGTGGGGTTCTTCACAAAATACACATCGTGAATGTCGCGAGCCGGATGGAACTGCGGCATGAAGAGCGCATCCATATTCCAGAACTCGGTCTCCACGAGGGTTCCCCGCATTTCCTGAAACCCCATGCTGACCAGCTTGAGTTTCACCAGATCGAGAAACTCTCGATAGGGATGCCGTTTCCCTGCCGCAATGCGCGGAGCCCGCAAGCTGATGGTGTACTTCCGGAACCGCTTCGTCCGCCACGCCCCCTCCTTGAGAAGTTCCGGCGTCAACTGCGAGACTTCCTCCGCCACACCGTCGCGCGACAACCGCTCCGCGACATTTCGGCCGCCATCCGTCAACACGAACGACCGTGTCACCCGTTCGTCTACACGGAAGGGCTCGCGCGCATTCCCTCGCTTCACCGCATGCTGCTGGAGCACGGATCGGAGCGGCTCGGCGAACGTCTCTAGGTCTCGTTGCCCACTCCGTAATTCTTGCAGTACCGTTCGCATGGCTTCGGCCGTGGGACTGTTGCGGCCAGTGCTTTCGATGCAGCCGCCCTGCACGATGAGAATCGCCCCCTCTTTCTTGAGGGTCCCGACGGCCTTGCTCACATCGGAAGGCTCGAGTTGTTCCTGTGATTGAATATCCTGAATCGTCAGCCGCTTCCCGGTCTGCCCGGCCTCCCGAGCCGCCGAGAGCACACGTTCGATCGGTGCAGACTGATCGAAAAACGCCTCCCCCGTCGGAGTCAGCGAGGCAATGTGCGCCACGGTTTCAGCATGCACGGCAATCAGGGACTTGGCCAAGAGCCATTCCACCGCCATGCTCAACTGCGACGGCTCTAACCCGGTGGACGAGGTAAGCTGATCCAGTGTCGGCGGGGCACTCTGCGGCTGGGCTAACGCCAGCAACACTTTGCTTTCGAGGGGATGAAGGTTATCCATGAATAGGGGTGGGGTCTGGCGCTCTTCGCTCATCGGGCAGCGGCAGTCCTCGCTGTTCGAGCAGCGCATTCGTGCCCGGCCCGCAACGCGGTAATGGCGGCAGCATAATCATCACCGGAAAACACGGCGGATCCCGCCACCAGCACGTCCGCACCTGCCGCAAGAATCGCATCGGCATTATCCGGCTTCACGCCGCCATCGACCTCCAAGAGCGCATGGCTGTGAGTGCGATCGATCAATCCGCGAACCTCGGCAATCTTTTGAAGCGACGAGGGAATGAATTTTTGTCCGCCGAATCCCGGATTCACGGACATGATCAGGATGAGATCGGCATCACGCACAATTTCCGACAACATCACAGCCGGCGTGGCGGGGTTTAATGTGACGCCGGCCTTCACACCCCGCTCCTTGATCGACTGAACCGTCCGATGCAGATGAGGACAGGTCTCCACATGGACCGTGAGATAATCTGCTCCCGCCTCGGCAAATTCCGCGATGAACGCATCCGGATTTGTCATCATGAGATGGACATCCAGCGGCAGCGTCGTCACCTTCCGCAGCGCTTCGACGATGGGCGGCCCGACCGTAAGGTTGGGAACAAAGTGGCCGTCCATCACATCGATGTGCAGCCAGTCGGCGCCCGCCGCCTCCACTCGCGAGACCTCTTCGGCCAAACGGGCAAAATCAGCCGACAGAATAGACGGGGCAATACGTACGGTCCGGCCGGGAATCATTCGCTCCTCCGCACTCGAGCGGCAAAAAACGCATCCATCCTGTTCATGTTCGCCATCGTAGAGAGATCCCCTCGAGGGGTCACGAACGGCAGACCGGCTGGGGGCAACCAAGGCGCAACCGACTCACGCTGAAATTCGCGATGAGCCCGACACAACTCGTCGATGATCGATTCGGTTTCTTCAGGCTCGATCGAGCAAGCACTATAGACCAACACCCCACCGGGCCGCAAGAGACGACTCGTCTTCTCTAGCAAGTCCTGCTGCACCAATCGATGCTGTGCGATGCTCTCCGGGGTTTTGTACCACTTGCCGTCCGGATGGCGTCGCAACACCCCCAAGCCGCTGCAGGGCGCGTCGAGCAGAATGCGGTCAAACGGCACGGAGAGGGCTGACTCACGCGTTGCAACGGCCCACCGTCCTGCTCCCGATGCCGTCTCTGCCTGGATCAGGTCACGCATATCACCCATGAGCGGAGTGACGATGTTCACCCCAAGGCGTCCGCAGTTTTCCATCACCAAACTGAGCCGTGCGGTGGCTCGATCAACGGCGACGATGGTCCCCCGATTTTCCATCAACGCCGCCACATGCGTCGTCTTTCCTCCCGGCGCCGCACAGGCATCGAGCATCCGCTGTCCCGGTTGTGCGTCCAGGAGCAACGGAATGAGTTGGCCCGCCTCATCTTCGACATAAAAATGTCCCGCCGCATATCCCGGAAGATTTGCGACCGAAGTGGCGCGAGCCAGCTGAACGCCCACCTCGCTGATCAACGTCGGGCCGGCGGCAACATTGGCCGCAGCCAGTTCGGCCAACAACGCGCCACGCGAGGTTCGGAGTCGGTTCACCCGAAGCGTCAGCGGCGGCATCTCAACCGTGGCACGGCACAAAGCCTCGGCCCGTTCGACGCCCCAATCACGACACCATCGCTCTACCAACCAGACCGGACAGGAATACCGGACGCTCAAGGCCGTCACCGGGTCCTGCGCCATATCCGGCCAGGCCGGTTCAGGTGATCGCAGTAGAGCCCTGAGCACGGCGTTCACGAACCCGCTCCAGTCTCGCCCGAGGCGACGGCACTGCTGCTTGATCAAACGCACGGATTCATTGACGGCAGCCGAATCCGGAACTCGATCGAGATACAGCAGTTGGTACGCCCCCAACCGCAGCACTGTCTGAACAAGGAGGGGCAATTTTGCGATCCGCCGATCCGACAAGAGGCCCAGTCGCCAGTCGAGCGTCGCCCGATAGCGCAGAACCCCGCGGACAAGCTCGACCATAAAGGCCCGGTCCCGCTGATCCAACGAGGCGGAAGCCGAAACCTGATCGAACAGATCATCGCTCAACAACCCGGCTTTTTCGATCGCCACCAACGCCTTCATGGCGGCACGACGCCCAGCGGATGCGGCGTCAATCGGCTGTAGTGATTGCGGATCAGAAACCATGAGTAGAAAAATTGTTACGGTGGGACCGGTCGTCAGCGGCGCGTGAATGATGCGCGCATGATCATCCCGCCGGCGGCGGAGCGGCCTGCAAACTGAGGCCTTCAGCTAACCGATGGCCTATCAAATACTGGGCCATGGTCATCCGCCGACTGTTGGAAGGTTGAATATCGATGATGTGAATGGTCCCGCCACCGGTCGCGACTTCAACCCGGTCTTTGGCAACTTTGGTCACGGTCCCGGGGCTCGCTCCGGTCGATTCGTCGCTGGCCTGGACACGCCACAGGGCCCAGCGCTCCCCGTTCACGAAGGTATAGGCACCCGGCCAAGGAGACAAGCCACGCACACGATTGGCAATCTCCACGGCCGTCAACGTCCAATCGATCAATCCATCCTCCTTCTTGAGCAGGGGCGCCAAGGTTGCCTGCGCATCGTCCTGTCGTTCCGGAGTGAGCGTCCCTGCTTTGAGACGGCGCAAGGTCTCAACCAACAATCGTCCGCCCACCTCGGCTAGACGAACCGCCAGCGTCCCCGCCGTGTCGTCCGGACGAATTTCCACCGTTTCACGCAACAACATGTCGCCGGTGTCCATCCCCTCGGCCATGTACATGGTGGTGATACCGGTTTCCCGTTCCCCTCGCATGATGGCCCATTGAACAGGGCCCGCCCCGCGATACTTCGGCAGCAACGATCCATGCACGTTGATACAGCCATGCGGCGGGAGCGACAAAATTACCGGCGGTAAAATCCGGCCAAACGCCGTCACCGCAATCACGTCAGGAGCCCACTGGCGCAACGCATCCAAAAAGGCAGGGTCTTTCATCTTCAGGGGCTGCAACACGGGGATGCCTTCACGCCGGCAGACGATTTTCACTGGAGAGGGAATCACGTCCTGTCCGCGCCCCTTCGGCCGGTCCGGCTGGGTGACCACTCCCACCACTTCGTCGTCCGACTTCAGCAACGCCTCCAACGATGGCACGGCAAAGTCCGGTGTTCCCATAAACACGATACGCATGCCCACGCTTTATCATTCTCCCCTCGCGAATGCAATTCTCACGGCAGCTTCCTTGACTCTCGTTTCACCTGCCTGTTACTATCCGGTCGCGGGGTGGAGCAGCCTGGTAGCTCGTTGGGCTCATAACCCAAAGGTCGTCGGTTCAAATCCGGCCCCCGCAACCAACCTTTCCCACTTCTCTTTCAAACACTTACAGCAGTTTCAGCACCGGCCTCGACACGCGTGTGAGAAGGCGATTGTGCTAAATTTGTGCTAACTCCTGCCGGAACGCGATCCAAGATCTCCACACCAGCACGCAAACTCTCCGGATGGTGATGGGCATATCGCATTACCATGGAAATGGTTTTCCATCGTCCGAGTTTCTGCACGGTGTAAATGTCGACTCCGGCCTGCACAAGACGGGTGGCGAAGGTATGGCGCAGATCGTGAAAACGAAAGTTTTTCACGTCTGCCTTGCGCATGACAGGATAGAACACGCGGAGCAGATCTCGCGCATCCATCCGATTGCCCGCACCGTTGAAGAACACGTAATCGCTTTTGAGCGAACGAACCCTGGCTCTAGCTTTCAGTACCTCAAACGTCTTTGCATTGACGGGAAGGGTATCCTTCGCTCCGTTTTTCTGTTCCAGCAACGTAATAGTCCGCCGGAAGAGATCAACCCTGGACCATTGCAGGTCGAGGATTTCTCCCTGTCGAAGCCCCGTGTTTGCGGCAAAGACAATGATTTCCTGAAGCCATTGCGGGGAGGCGGCCAGCAACCGCTGTTCCTCCTCCGCTGTAAGCCACCGCTCAATCACGTTACGCACTTTCTCCCTCGATACGCGGATCACCGGATTTTCCGTCACCCACTCCCATTCCTTGACGGCAAGCTGAAAGGCATGGCTCAAGATCCCTAACTCAATATTAATGGTCTTGGCCGCAGCCCCTTCCGCTCGTCGCCTCGCTTTATGTGCTGCAATAAGAGAAGGGCGCAGTTCCCTGAGGGTCAGACCCCCGAATGCTCGAATGAGATGCACCGACACAGACCTATCACTTCGCTGAGAGGAGGAAGACTTATTGACCGCTGAATGATCTCGGAGATAGCGCTCCAACAATTCCTTCACCGTCTTATCAGCTCCCCTTGCTGGCTCATACCACTTCCCTTCAGCGATCTGAGTTCTCACCTTGTGATAGATCTTTTCAGCCACTTTCTTATCCGTCACTTCAGTGGATCTTCGAACCTGTTTGCCGCAGTAAGAAAACCCCATCCACCAGACTCGGTTTCGCCGAAACAGTGCCATCATTGACCTCCTTGTGTGGCCCTGTCTTTGCCTGGTTTCTCGCGACGGGAAGTATAGTGAGCGGCCTTTGCAACGGCAATCAGGTGGTCTACGTCACCGGTTTTGTGGCGAGGCACACAAGGAGGTCTGTGAGTGGGTGCTGCCTCGAAGCCCTTTAGCCACGCCTGGATGGCCTCAGGATCAAAGCGGACGAGGCCATGAATACGACGGCACGGAATCTTGTTCTGTGAGGCCCAGAGATAGAGTGTGGATTCTTTGATGTTGAGCCAAGCCGAGAGTTCTTTGACGGTGATCATGTGCAGATCCACCGGGGGAGTCTCCCGACACCCCCAGTCCCCCTAACATGGGCTGCCCGCGTGACCGCCGGCAGTCCGGTGAAACCGATTGGGTGGTTGCTTGAGCAAATTGCGGTGTCGGTCTTTCCACCGAGCAATGCCCCTGACAATTTCGTTCAGTAGCCATTCTTCCCCTCCAGGGGTGGCACAAATGACCGCCAACATCGGCGTCAGGGTGTCACT
>WYAX01000033.1 GCA_011525625.1 Nitrospira defluvii | reverse complement strand
CGGATCGGGCGGAAACAACACCGAGTTCAAGGTGCCGGTCTTGAGGCCGTCGCGGAGCACATCCGTGCGCACCGTTCGATGCAGGGCCACGAGGCCCCCGATGCCGGTGAGGGTGAAGCCCAAGCCAACGGGAATCGGCGCGAAGCCCTCGGCGGTCAGCAGAATCACGAGGGAGTAGCCCTTGCTGCCGTCGGGCAATCTGGTGGTGAGCAGGCCCAGCGCTTTGATGGCGAGGGTGTCGGCCAGCTCCAGTTGCAGCATGCCGCTGTATTCGGCGCGTTGCGGATCGAAGCCCAGGAAGCCGCCGCCGGTCACGCCCGCCGCGCTGATCGCCAAGCCGAGGCCGGTGGGAGGCTTGAAGCGTGGCGACAGGCCGAAGAGCCCGAGGTTGCCTTCCTTGAAAGACAGATCGACGGTGACTCCGATCCGTTCGACGGTCGCCGTCACGGGGCCGAGCAGCAAGCGGGCGTTGACACTGGCCTCGGTGTCGATCCCTTCTTCACCCACGTCGATGCCGATATGGGCCGCATCCAACTTCAAGGGGCCGATGGACTGTTGCAACGGCAGCGACACGTGGAGTCCGCCGCTCCCGGAGAACGAAACGCCGGTCTTGCTGCTCCAGCGCAGCGTGAGGTCGAACGGGGCTTCGACGCGATCGCGAGCCAGCGTTCCCTGGACGAATCCATCGGCTTCGGCAAGCGACAGGTCGAACCGAAGGCCCTGAAGCGCCAGCTCCAGGAACGTCTCGGGGGTGGTCGCCGAGGCGGCGTCGATGCCGCCCGCAACCGCGAATTGCTGATACCGCAGGGCCGACCCACCGGGCAGCCGCAGCAGCGGTTGAGGCTCGCCGGTGGGTTGACCATGCCGCAGTCCCAACGTGAGACGGCCGTTGACGGCATCACCGAGCCCCGCTCCCTTGCGAAGAGTGAGGTCCCGGTTGGGTCGCAGAATCACCGCGAGCCGCTTGAGCACCTCCACGTCGCCGGACCATTCGATGCGTGTGTCTTCCAATCGGTGAAACGGCACCGCCCCTTCCGCCCGGCCTTGGATCAGAGGCGCGAGGCCGAGGCCGGCATCGTTCGCGCCTGCCGACGTGGGGGCTGCGCCGAAGAGGGAGAGTCCAAGCCGTACGCCGAACGCCGTGCCGCGCTCTTCATATAAAAAGGTGATCAACTGCGACGGCGGATCGACACCTGCTCCGGTACGTCCCACCCAGGCTTCTTCCGCCTGAGGACTCAACGGCTGGATGCGACTACGTAGACCGAGCGTCTGGAAGAGCTGGCTGACCCGATTGAGAAAGAGGGTGGACTGGAAGTCCGGTGTGTCCCAGCCATAGGCCTCGGTGAACAGTCGGTTCGGCTCCGTGACCAGCACTTTGAAGAGGTGATAGTGCACCGTGGCGCGCACGTGCTCCACCTGAAACGTCGCCGGATCGGCGGCGTAGTAGGGATAGTCGATGATGTTCATCAGGTGGAGGACGGCATAAGCGAGCGGCGAAGCCTGCGCCAGGTAATTGGCCACGAGGAAGTCGAACAGCCGTCTGGGAAGTTCCTTGTGGATCTGCGTGCGGTCCACGTAGTCGCCGAAAGATGCCAGTCTGGCGGGCAGGGTGTGAGCCAGATCGTGAATCTGAGCGACGAGCGCTTCGATGGCGAAGGCAAGGTCGACGATGCGGCCCGCCATGGTCACCTCGTCGTTCCATTCGGCGTCGGAGGCGCCGATGACCGCATCGAGCTTCGTGAGGAAATCACCGAGATCGAGGGCGGCCAGACCGATGTCGTCGAGACCGGGCGGCAGGTCCCACCCCAGTAGTTTCAGAAACGCGCGCGCCTCCTCGATATCGCCGTGAACGACGTCGAGGTACGACAGGAGCCGCCCGATCCCGGCGGTGGCGTTCTGGACTAGATGATCGGCCATGGGAGCAGACTCTTCTTGTCGTCGACTTTGCAGGTTTTGAAGTCGAACTTCTGCGCCTTGCTGCGCAGGCTTGACGTGCGGATCTTGAGGGCGACCAAATATTCCTTCGGGTCGGTCTTCGGCTTCCAAGGCAGCAGGTGCGGCGCATGGTCGGCGGGCGGCGCCTGTTCGTTCTTGATCGCATCCACATGGCGTGCGGCGGCGTGTGCCCATTCGGCGACCCAGGTCATGGAAGTCGGGTCGGCGGGCAAGGTCTTGAGCTGATCCGGCAGCGAGGTCAGCCCCAGGTGCTCCTGCCACAATTCATGGCGCAGGGCCTTGACCACGCCGTTTTCCGGCAGGCCGGCGATGCCGCTGTACATCACCAGGTTGAGCTCCACGCTGCGCGACGGCTGACGTGAGCGGCTTGGGACGGCGTGCCGGGCCGTGCGGGTATACATATCCCTGACGAGTTGAGGAATGTCCGCCACGTCGCCGAGCGTCTCCCTGATGGTCTCCAGCGTTTCCTTGAAGTCGAAAATCAGTTTGTAGGCGACGAAGAGCAGGATGAGCAACGTCTTGAGATCGAAGAGTATCTGTTTGAAGACGAAGAAAAAGAGATACCAAAACAACTCCCAGAGAAACTTGCCGGGATCGTTCGTGAGCTTCGCCTTGTCGATGAGCCGGTCGAGGAGGGCGCCGCCCACGATCAAGCCGATCTCGTGATAGTTGAGGGAGGTGCCGTCGAGGTTCGCACTGCCCACGGTGGCCCACACGTCGTCGATGATGGCGACCTTGCTGTGGACATACACCGGCATCACGTCGTAGCGCCGCGGATTCCCCGCGCCGCCGCTGCCTGCTTTCTCCGATCGGCTCCAGAGCGTGTAGACGCCCAGGTGATGGCCTCCTGTTTTCGCGGCGAGGCGGAGCTGGTTGACGTTGTCGATCTGGCGATCCGGGTACCCCGGCAGGTCGGGCCGCAGGTTCAGGACCAGGATGATCTGCAGGCGCGGCTTGGTCAGATCCTTCATCCTCGCGATGAGCGCATCGACGATCTCGGGAGAGGTGAAGTACTGGTTCTCGATATAGATGTAGCGTTTCGCGTTGGCGATGGCGCGCTCGTAGGCTTCGAGGATGCCGGTTTCACCGTAGGGCAGGTCCTCGTCGCTGGGATTGACGCGCTTGATCGAGCCGCCAGGCAAGGTACGCAGGACCTGCACCGAGGTCACGTCTCCGTCGGGCGTGACGGGCAGGTCGGGAAAGGTTTTCGGTGGAGGAATCAGCATGGGTTTGCCGGTCGCATTCCAGATGCTCGCGAAGGTCTTCTCGATGTGTGACACCGCCGGGCCCTTGAGATCGGTGTTGACGTCGTGCATGAGCGAGCCCTTATGGCGCGCGTCGCGGATGGCGTGACGTGAATCGCTGAAGTAGTACTGTTTGAGCGGCGATCCCATGAGGATGGCGTGGTCCCCATCCACCACGATGGCCTTGGCATGCAGCAGGGCGAATCCCTTGTTATAGGCGTTGGTGCGCACGCCCGGTGTCTGTGCGAAAAATTCCGCCACCTCGGTCACGGTGTCCTCCGCAGACAGCGGCAGGTTCGTAACCAGGACGTTCACCGGCTTTCCGCCCTTGTTCTTGAGTACCTCTTCGAGGGTGGTCTCCGCCGCCTGCTTGCATCCGGTGGCGGGAGGATTGAGCGGGTCGAAGCTGCTTTTGAATTTGCTGAGAAAGCCGTTGTCGACGTCGAAAAAGAGCGTCATCAGGTTGATGGATTCGGTGGCGCCCTCGGCGGCATTGGTCACCTCGGGGAACAGCTTGGCCCCGTCGATCAGGTGCGTGATGCGGTTGTGGTGGTAGAGCGCGACGGGCTCTCCGACTGCGGGGTTCAAGGTCGTATGGGTGACGAGCCAGCCCTCAATGTTGTTGCGGTGGATGGTGATGGTGCCGACCTCGTGGTTCGAGTCGGTGACATCTTTCGCTTCCTTGGTTTCGTGCAGGAGGCGGGTGCCGAAGAGCGCCGGGTCGGCGTGGATGGGGCCGAATATCTGGGCGACGAGGTCGGGATTCCGATCGACCTTCCAGGTTCGGTAGGCGTCCGGCGAGTAGGAAATGAGAAAGGTGCCGTCGCCTTCCGTCTTTCCGACGCCCAGGACATCGTCTTCACTGAAAAAGGGATCGAAGTCGAGCGCGCGAACGGTCAGGCCGGCGATGCCGGCCCCCCGCTCATCGATGACACGTCCGTGGATGCTGATGTTCGCCATAGGTTCCGTCAGGTGACCGAAACCTACGCCGCTCGCTCCGGCCTGTCAACCGCCGATGTGCGAAGGAATACGTGTATTTATGCGGGGTAGGGAAACGTGATGTGTCAGGGTGAAACAGGGGTCGGGGTGAGGGACCGCCTTCGAATGGGGACCATCATCCCGATCCCGGTCTCGTCATCGGTTTGAACTGATTATCTGCCCAGATAACTCGACACTCATTGACGGGCAGTGAGCTGCCTGCCGTATCCGTTTGCCCAGGCTATGTCGACGACTCGTTCGCTGGATTGCGCGACCGACATCTGCTCATCGAAGAGCGTGGGGTACGAGGCTGTCACCGTTGTTTGAAAGTCGGGCCAGCGGTCTGCCGACACACCAGCCAGGGCTGCGAGCGACGCCAGATATTCTCCTTGGCCGCGAGCGATATCCGCGCGGAGGTTTTCGTGCGTATGCGTCGCGAAGACCGTAGCCCGTTGTTTCGCCCTGAGCAATCGGCCGTCTGTTAGCGCGCCGGGCGTGGTGCTCGACGTGAATTCGGTCGTCGGATCGAGGAACTCTTTGGTCGCTCCGCTCGTTCCGTTCGTGAGTTGCGTGGTGGCGTCGAACGGCGCCTTCGTCAACTCGACGGTCGCGTCCGTCATACAACCGCCGAGGGTGAGGATCAATCCGGGAATCAGTGCGAAGCGCGTGGTGATCATATGAAGCCTCCTGGGTTCGCCCGATGTGTACAACACTGACATACCACATCCAACGCCAGGGCCGACCCTAGGAAGGGCCCTAGTTGGGGAGGTAGTGTCGGTGAAGGCAAGCGGGAAAGAGTTGATGGGGAACTCCCTCCTTCAACTTGACAGGTTTACTCGCTCGGCGTAGACATCTGCCGCGTCTCAATTTGCACCTCCTAGACGGTGGAATGTTGCAAAAATGCTCGTGGCCTCGACTCAATTCGGATTTGGGCGGAATGTAAAGCCTTCAGTGTTCCTTTGGTCTCAGGCGAGGGGCCTGTAAGGTCATAAACCGACAGAGTTTGCTCTTCCGCTGAGCGGCGATAACACAGCAAGCGGAGCGAAGAACGAACGCGGGGATGCACAGAACATGATTGAATCAATCACCCTGTCCGCTGTGGCAACCTACGACACTACTACGCCCGAGCAACTCAATGGTCTCTCTCTCTTCAATTTTGTGTTCGGCTCGAACGGGTCGGGAAAAACCACGATTAGCCGGGTCGTTGCTGATGAAGCCAAGTTCCCAACGTGCAAAGTGACCTGGAAAAGAGGAAGCAAACTTCAATCGTTCGTCTATAACCATGATTTCGTGGAACGGAACTTCAACCAGTCGGCAGAGCTGAAAGGCGTGTTTACGCTAGGCGAAAAGCAACTCGATACTCTAGCAAAGATCGACGCAGCAAAGCGCGAACTCGAGAAGATAACGACTAGGATCGAAAGCCTCACTCAAGCTCTACAGGGAGAGGATGGGAATGGCGAAAAGAAAGGAGAGTTAGCGACGCTCGAGGAGAAATTGAAGGGGAAATGTTGGGTGCAAAAGCAGAAGTTCGACGAGAAACTGCAAGGCGGCTTCGAGGGGTATCGGAGCAGTATGGAAAAGTTCAGAGCTAAAGTGCTTCAGGAACAAATGTCCAATACCGCGGTGCTCCTGACCTTGCCAGAGCTGGAGAAAAAGTCGGAAAGCGTTTTCGGTCCTACTCCCACCACGGAGGCATCAGTCCCTGCTATTGATACGTCCAAAATCCTTGCACATGAAATGGATCCAATTCTGAAGAAACGGGTCATTGGCAAAGATGACGTGGATATTGCTGCAATGATTAAGAAGCTCGGGAACAGTGACTGGGTGCGAGAAGGCCGAGGGTTCTATGACGTAAATGGTGGAGTGTGTCCGTTCTGCCAGAGAGAGACGCCTGATGCATTTGCAGAAAGCCTGAATGAGTATTTCGACGAGACATTTGTTTTGGATGGCAAGACAATCGACGATCTTGCCACGAACTATGCCACCGAAGCGTCACGAGTTCAGGAACAACTCGATGCGATCATTGTGTCACCGTCTAGGTTTCTTGATGTCGAAAAGCTAAAAACAGAGAAGGAGTTACTTGACTCGACAATCACACTGAACAACCAGCGCCTTGCCAGTAAGAAGAAGGAGCCCAGCCAGGTGGTCGAGTTGGAATCGCTGAGCAATGTCTGCGCAGCAATTAGGGCTCTGATCGAGGCAGCCAACAGCCAGGTGGTTGCGCACAACCAGGTAGTCGTAAACCTCTCGACCGAGCGTGCGACCCTGACAGCGCAGGTGTGGAAGTTCGTTCTTGAGGAACTGAAAACGGACCTCGCTGAGTTCAAGGTAGCGAAGGATGACTTGGACAAAGCCATTTCGGCGATGACGGGCCAGATAGAGAAAGCCACCGAAGATAAGCGAAAGAAGACCTCCGAGCTTCAGACCTTGGAAAAGCAGGTAACAAGCGTGCAGCCTACAATAGACGGCATCAATGCTCTGTTGAAGTCGTTTGGGTTCCAAGGGTTCACGCTCGCTAACGCAGCAAGCGGAACCTGCTATCAGTTAGTTCGCTCTGACGGCACTGATGCCAAGGCGACGTTGAGCGAAGGCGAGAAGACTTTTGTCACCTTCCTCTATTTTTACCATTTGCTCAAAGGTAGCGACACAGACAGCGGAATGACAACTGACCGAATCGTGGTCTTCGATGATCCGGTTTCCAGCCTCGATAGCGACATTCTCTTTATTATTAGCAGTCTCATCAGAGGGCTATTCGACGAGGTGCGTGCGGGAACCGGACACATCAAGCAAATCTTCGTTTTTACGCACAACGTCTACTTTCACAAGGAGGTGACCTATAATCCAAAGCGAAAGAACCTAGCGATGATGGAGGAAACGTTTTGGATCGTCCGCAAGCCCGGACTGGTCTCCAAGCTCGACAAGCAGTCAACCAACCCCATCAAAACGTCTTACGAGTTGCTTTGGACTGAGGTCCGCAAGGCCAATCGCTCGAATCTCGCTATCCAAAACACGTTGCGGCGCATTTTGGAGAACTACTTCAAAATATTGGGAGGCATCGACCTTGACGGCCTGTGCGCGAAGTTCGAGGGTAGGGAGAGAGTCATCTGCAAATCGCTCTGCTCCTGGGTACATGACGGTTCGCATTATGCACACGATGACCTGTACATCTCGATTGGTGATACGATGGTGGACACGTATCTGAGAGTCTTTAGAGAGATTTTCGAGAAGCAACAGCAACACGCACACTACAAAATGATGATGGGCGATGACTACGTAGAGAATCCATCTATCACTACGACGGCATGAGCCGGAATGCACCCGGGTGCCTTAGAACTGGCTGCGGCAGACGTACTGCTGAGCGGGTGGCCGCTGAACCGTAGAGGAGGGCCTGCGCGCGCAAATGGTTAGACATAGCCAGCTAGTAGGCCTACGGCAAGTGACCAAATGAGATCAATCAATCTGCCAGAGCTGAGAGCCAAGTTTTCGGGAACGCGGTTCTTCGAACTCATTCAGCATCACCTTCGTCGGCAGAGTCAGCAAAAGCGAATTGAGGGACTTCAAGGGACCATCGAGCTGCTTCCCGAAGTCGCGCGAGGCGTTGTCGAAGGGTTCATCGACCGCTGGAATGCCCTTACCTATGATCAAGGCTTCTGGCAGAGAGACACATCCGAAGTCTTCGACGACATAATTGCCGATGCGCGGACCGCCCTTCGACCGTTCGACCTTGAAACGGATGATGAGGCCGCTGTCAACCTCTTCAACATCGTTGTCATGAACTACGCATACAGCGCATATGATCAGCCGAAGATGAGAGAGTTTATTGGGATCTCAGGTAGTAGCTTCCCGTGGCCGAGTGCTCTGGGGCTGCTGTACCCGATTGCGGCCATCGTTCACATCGGTACCGACACATCGGCTGGTGCGGTAATAGTGCTCGGTTACGGCATCGCGAACTTGGGCTATCTTCTCTTAGTGGCTAGTGTGTTTGGTGGGACTTTCAAAATCTTGGGTTTAAATCATCGCTGGCAGGTTTTCGGAGCGGCAATAGCCGCCCTCCTCCTCGGATCGCTTCTTTCCAACCTGGGCAGTTAAGCAATGTTTGCGGTGGCCGATTCCCCGCGGTGTCTGCGGCCGAATCGTGGGGGCTCAGCTCAAGGTACAGCTAACAGAGTCAGATTTTGAGCTGTACAGATTGATGGGGTAGACTCCGCCGCATGGCCCGACCGTTGCGCCTTGATCGCTTCCTCGTCAACGAGGACCGGCGGCGATCTTGGGTGTGCTGGAGCGTGTCGTCGCCCGCTGCCATCTCGGGCTGCATGCCTACTGCCTGATGAGCAACCACCTCCACCTGCTCGTAGAAACACCCGAGACCAATCTCTCCACCGCCATGCGTCAGCTCAATGGCGTCTATACCCAAGCCTTTAACCGCCGTCACGACCGGGTGGGCCATGTCTTACAAGGCCGCTTCAAGGCGATCGTCGTCGAGCGGGAGAGCTATCTCCTGGAACTGGCCCGGTATGTGGTGCTGAATCCGGTGCGCGCGCGCCTCACTCGCAAGCCGGAGACGTATGCCTGGTCGAGTTATCGGGCGACCGCCGGGCTCACGCCTGTTCCGCCCTATCTGACCGTGGAGTGGTTGCTCTCGCAGTTTGGGCGACAGCGGGCTGCTGCGGAGACCTGTCCTTCTATCGCTTCCGGTGTGTCAACCGTTTGAGTGCTTCCTGATAGACCGCGAGATCTTCCCGTTTTCCAATAGCGACGACTTCGACCAGGATCTCCTGGTCGATGATCCGGTACACGATACGGATCGATTTCTTGGCTGCGTAAAGTTTGTAGTAGCCGGTGAGATCGAGGCCAGCGCGATTGCCAAGATGTTCGCCAAGCCGTGGGGCGGTTTCGAGTTTCCTGAGCTGCTTTGCAACCGGTGCTTTCAGGGATCCATCAAGCTGTCGAAAGTCCTGGGCGGCTGCGACGGTCAGGACGACACTATATCGCAACGCGCTGCTCCTTCAGCAACGACTCCAAACTGACAGTTTTCTTCCCTTTCTTGCGTGCCCGCTGTGTCACCAGGCGATGGATCTCCATATGCTCCAACAGGTCGAGCGCCTCCGCCATCTTTTCATAGTCATCCACCGGCACGATCACAGCTTCCACCTGATTGTTCTTGAGGACGACGACTCGCCGCCGCTGCTGGGCCTTCAGCGCGGTCAGCACTTTTCCGAACGACCGCGCGACCCGAGATGCGCTGAGAATTTCTTCCTTCTTGTAGGCCACGGCCATGTGGTACCTCATGATTTGTTATGCGTGTAATATGGCGTACGATTATATGCAATCACAGACCACAAATGCCATGTGATGTGACGGGGAGAGATCCCCTTAAGTGATTCGAGTTCATGGCTCTCTCTGCTACCCTGTGATTCCTGACCCGAAGTTGGTTGAGCGGCTTGCGCGCTACCTTCCCAATCACGGCGTCTCGCCGGCACTCGAACCATTGAGAGGACAGTTGAGTAACCAACTGGGGTCAGTCATTGTTTGGACTTTCAAGTGCGCTGACTGGCTGTCACCTGCCATGGCGTGCCCCTCTTCACCATCGCATTGAGAATCGTGAGGCGCTTCCGCATGCAGGCTGTCAATGCCGGCTTCTCCGCCTGACACAAACAATCCCCCCGCACGCACAACTCACGCACGAGATTGTTTCAGTGTCCGACAGGGCCGGTCGTTCGGCGAAGAGGTGTGAGGCGCCGTGACGCCGAGACATTCACCAGACAGCTACTTCCGCTTTTTCTGGGGCGCCGGTGGAGAGGGAATATCGAGCGAACGGACAGGCGCTCGTGAGCCTGATTCTTTCATCCAACGGAGGTCTGTTTCACAGGCTGCACGGCTTGGGTACGGCTCGGCGCACTCGGCCACAATTCGCCCGTTGCTGTGACGAAGGCGCCAGCGGAACGTTTTTTCTCGATCACGATAAATTTCGTAGAAGCCAAGGCGTGGGGCCGACGGAACACCGGGGAGCCCCAACGCTCCCCAATCGGGATGCGCCCGCAATTGTTCGCCGGTAATGCGTCCTGCCGCGCGGATTCCTTTGGGCGCACGGCCGAGCAGGGCTTGGACCTCGTCCAGATCGACCGGCCGTTGGCGTAGCTTCGAGAGATCGGTCACGCTGATCGAGATGTCCCCAAGGGGACCCTCGTGGGCGATCGGCACATCGACATAGACGATGGCCGTGCCCAAGCGAGTAATGCTGTGCCCCGGCTGCTGCGGCCGCGAGATGCCCCGAACCGATCGCGGATCGTCGAACGAATGCACGATCGCCGTCACTCCACCGACCGTGACCTCAGCGAGATAACTTCCCGCTAGGACAGGCCGTTGGACGGCCGGCCCTTCCAGCGGCTTCATGCCGGCGAGGCGGACTCCTTTCGCCGTGAATTCGAGCGCGACCCGGATGCGCCGTTGTCCGCGCCACTGCGGGTGTGGGCTCATTCGAACACCTCCAGATCGGAAAGAATCTTTCGCCCGCAGACCGGACACCAGGGCGGATTGTTTTGGTTCATCCGGCATTCCAGCACCGGCCGAAAGAGCCCGGTCGTATAGGAGCCCCCGGCCCCTTCAAACGCGCCCACGCTGGTGCGTCGATTCCACCCGGCGGGTGGACGGGCTGCATTCGTCGGTAACGGGCTATTGGGGGCGACGAGGTCGAACCATTTGAGCATCGTCCAATCCGACGGCGCCTCCGAGGTATTCGGGTACCTGCTCACACCGGTGAACGTCTCTCTGGCGCTGTCGCTGACGTATTCATCGCCCAGGGCAAACAGGTTGTGCCCCAGCTCATGGGCGACGGTCGTCATGCCGCTGCCTTCCGTAAAATAACCAGTGCCGGGGCCGACCGAACTACACCCGCCCCAGGTGTCCGACTTGACGAGCACGATGACATGGTCGGCGTCGGGGGCGAACCGCAGGCGCAGTTTTTCGATGCGCGCGTCCGTATACGTCGACAGATCGAACCAGCAACGATCCCAGCTGTCGTTGGGAATGAGGCCGAGCCGGGAGGATTTGAACACATCCGAGGTGATGGTGCCTCTCGTACTGTAGCGACGCTCTCGAACACCGGACTCCACCGACACCAAGTCGACCCGAACGACACGGAACGCGCCTTGATGCAACAGCAGCTGATCCAGGCGTAACGCCACCAGAACCTGACTGGTGACCTGCGACCGATAGGCAGGCATGTCGGCCTCGTCATAGCCGTCCCCCATGATCAGGATCGAGAGTTTGGGATCCGATCCAGGGCGGCCCACCACATGCTCGGCGCGATCGTGGAGGGCTGTGCCGTGGTTCACCCAGGTCCAGCGAGTCCCATCCCAGGTGCGTTCGTAGAGCCGTCCGCTGGCCGTGGATACGAACAGCTTACTGTCCATCATGGCGGCGCCGGGGGCGGCGTTGACGGTGGTGCCGGGCGGGGTGTCGTGGTCGACCCAAACCCACCGACTGCCGTTCCACACCCGTTCGTACAGGTGCCCATTGCCGGTCCCGACGAACAGCTTGCTGTCCATCATGGCCGCGCCAGGGGCCGTGGCGACGGTCGTCCCGGGCGGCGCGCCGTGGTCCACCCAGACCCACTGACTCCCATTCCACACTCGTTCGAACAATCGTCCGTCTGCGGTGCCGACGAAGAGTTTGCTGTTCATCATCGCCGCTCCAGGCGCTGTGGCCACCGATGTGCCGACCGGCAGGCCATGATCGACCCACACCCATTGAGTTCCGTTCCACACACGTTCGTAGAGCCGTCCGTTCGCGGTGCCGACAAACAGCTTACTGTCCATCATAGCGGCACCGGGGGCCGTGGCGACGGTGGTGGCGGGCGGCGTACCGTGGTCGTTCCACACCCAGCGCCCCAGGTCGTTCCGCCAATGCCGCTCCCACAGACGCCCGTCGTCCGTGACGACGAAGAACTTCTCGTTTAACATTTCCGCGCCGGGACCGTGCACAATGGGACGATTGCCGGGGCGGCCATGGTTGTTCCAGGCCCAGCGTCCGAGGTCGCTCCGCCAATGCCGCTCCCACAGACTGCCGTCGGCCACGACGACAAACAGTTTTTCATCCAGCATCGCCGCGCCGGGCGTACCGGTGACTGGACTGCCCTCGGGCTTGCCATGGTTGATCCAGATCCACTCGTCCCCATCCCACCATCGCTCGTAGAGATCGCGGAACTCGCCGTTCAGGCGTGAGACGAAGAGTTTGCTGTCCAACATGGCCGCGCCGGGTCCGCTAATCATACGATCCTCGAATGAAGGCTCCGTCGTAGAACCGGAGGCTTAGAAACATGAACGTCGTAGAATACGATCGACTCGAGCGGGTGGTCGAGGTCCCGCACTGAGCACTCCTTGAAATCCGCGACCGTCGACTGGCGGCGGTCTGGGACAGGCGACTGTTCTCCGGCCCTATCGGCCCCAATGCGGCGCATTATCGGCGCCTGCGTTGACTCAGTCAATGCGCGCACGGCGCCACGAGGTCCTCATACTTTCACGCAGTGAGGAATAGTCCTTCTCTCGGTCCCGGCGGGTGAACCGTTTGCGTGCTTTCTGATAGAACGCGAGATCTTCGCGCTTTCCAATGGCAACGACTTCGACCAGAATTTCTTGGTCGATGATCCGGTACACGATGCGGGTTGATGTCTTCGCCGCCTAGCCCGCATTTTTTATGAGCATTTCTGCTGCAATCGCCGATTCACTGCTGCGACGGGCCATTGGCCGGCGGGCTCGCCCCTCGGACCCGGGTTCCTTCTCTTTCTTGCGTGCTCGCTGCATGACCAGCCGATGGAGTTCCATGTGAGATCGCAATCAGCATCGCAGGACTGTTGTGATCCTGTCTGCATACGTGTCGCACTGAGTTCGTACTCGGAACGGATTGAAACGATCACGAGCATGGCGTATGGTTCACGAACCGGAGCGGCCTGTTCTACGGACTGACATGGTCGGCCCCGGCTCTTATGCAGATCCGTCTAACCATAGTGAGTTAGCCACACGGGACTTGAGACGGGATGGCACTCAGCTTCTCCGTGATCAACACGAGGATGACACCTGTGTGGGACTTCGGGTGGTTCGACCTCACGCGCTTCAAGGTCGATGGCCCTGCTACCGAGCGGCAGGACTGCTATCACGTTCTCGCGGAGTTCCTGCGCGCCCCGATCTCGCAACGATCGTTCTGCGATCCGGGTCAATGGGGAGAGTCCATCCAGCGCCATGGCCCGTTCCTGTGCGAGCGACTCGCCGTAATGTGGTTTCGTCCGATCACCACCGAGCAGCTCGCGGATCGAATCCGGGCTGCACTCGACGACCCTGAGTTCACTGTTCCGCCCAATAACGAGCAGCGACAACCAGTCGAAGGGTGGGCTGCAGCCGTCAAAGCGCGTGGCGACGATGCCTTTGCGCTCGAGGCTCCCGATCTGGCTGAAATCAAAGTCGATTGGGCCTTCGTGTGGACCGTATATCATGAGTTCCTCTCGATCAGCTCTGACCGAGAGGAACTCACGATCGGAGTCATTGGCTATGACTGAAGCAGGTTGGGTAGCAGCTGAGTGCAGCGGACGGTCCGCTGCGCGGCCCGCCGCTGAATCGGGGCTGTTCGCCGACAGAGGTAGTGCAACTCATGCTTAACCCTCATCAGTTTACGGTCAACGATGCCTGGATAGGGTTTCGGCTCAATGATGCGCCCATTGGGACTGAACGAGACGGCGACTTTGATTGCCTCGCCTTGATGGACGCGGCGAGCTGTTACATTGTCGGTATGGAAATGTACTCCGCCCGCGCCACTGGTCCGTCCAAGCTGGAGTCGCGCCGTCTGCTGAAGCAAGGCCAAGACCGCTCAGGCACATTGCCCCGAAAGCTGTTTGTGGCGGAAGGGCAAGTTCCAGATGCGTTGTGCCAGGAAGCGGCGAGCCTCAACATCAAGGTGGTCACTGTTCTGGAGGATGAGCTGCTGGTATTCATCGGCGAAGCACGGGACGGGTTCAAGCAGCGGTTTGGCCGATCACAGTGACGCCTAACAGTGTCTTTGAGCTTCGCAGACAGGACATGGAGTAGATGAAGCTCGAATCAGTTTCTCCAATTCTCTCGGTCAACGATCTCACACAGTCTCTAGATTTCTACTGGTATGTGCTTGGGTTTGACCTGGCCTGGTCATGGGGGGAGCCGCCTGACATTGCCGCTGTGTGTCGCGACGGCGTTGAAATCACCCTCACGCAACGGGCAGGGGCCAAGCCTGTCGGAGCAGCACATGTCTATCGGCAATGAGCTGTACGTGGGACAAGCCAACGTTGACACGGGTGAGTCTGAGTAATTCATCCGCGTCGATGCTGCCGCCATGGATTTTCAAATGGATTTTCGAGATGCTGCCCTCTCACGTCTCACAAACCCGCAGCGTGCGGCCTGGCGATGTGTAGAGGAGACGATCCTCGACCGGCAGGCGGACGCGCGCGTACGAGTGACGAGCCTACTTCGAAGCTCCGGCTGCAGTCAGGCCATGTTCGATGCCGCGACAGAGAGTTTGCGTCATCATGCGAGAGTGGTCCTGCACTTTCATCCCGATCGGCTTGGCGTGAGGCCGGTCCCGGTTTGCGAGGCGTTATGCGAGGAGGGGCAGTATCGCAGTCAATTCGAAACCGGTCTGTCGAGCGGCGGCCTCACGGCATTTCCGGGAGGGGCACGCGACGAGTGGGAAAGGACACTTTTTGGTGGGGCGTATCACGGTTCGGGTTCGTCGATTGGTGATCGACCGAAATATGGTGCCTTGGAGTTGATTCGGTATCCGGACGGCCCATGGCCCCGCTTTGGCTCGTGTTATTTCGTGCTACGAGCGGATGTCGCCCGACGGACGTCGTTTACGTTCTCGGGCAGCGAGCAGCCCGACGCGTCCGAACGTTTGGGTACTCTCGACAGGATGGAATGCGTACTGGCTCCTCTGCTGGCCGAAGTGGCGAGAGGTGAAGGCGTCAAGGTCCCCTGGCCGCCCTTTGTCGCACCGACACTGGGTGTGAAGAACCTCACGGTGTCCGACCTCCTTGAGCGCCTGTCGAAGGAACTTCCTCTGCCACGAGCGGATCCGTCGAGCGGCTTAGCGGGGCGAGTGCTCGACACCGGCATCGAAGCGCAGGTGCACGGCCCGGTCGACATCGCGCGTGATGTCGAGAGGCTCGTGGTCGACCCAGCGTTTATCGGAACAGAAACCGGTCACTGCCTTGAGGAGCTCTGCCAAAAATATGCCGTTCCGCTCGAGTGGCATGTCGGGTTTCGCCTAGCGGCGCCAGACGTGCCCGAGGAATTTCGTGGACCAGCCATACCGAAGCTCGCGCGAAGGATCGCAGGCGACGGTGCTGTTGACGCCGCAGTCATCGGAGCCGCTCAGGTGTCGCTATACACTCGCCCAGGCGATTGGCGGGATTGCGGACCTCACCAGGATGTCCTCCAGCATTTGAAGCAATTATGGCACGTGTTGGTGCATTACGGCGCGCCGGCGAATCCCAGGGGAGCAATCACATGATTTCTGGCACCATGTCTTTGGCGAGACAGAGCTGATCACGATCGGTGACGGATGAAACGGCTTGCGGTGTTCGGCAATGCCGGTGGTGGCAAGTCCACGCTGGCGAAACAATTGGCTGGACTGACCGGTCTGCCTCTGCATCCGATCGATTCCATCAAATACAAGCCAGGCGGCGAGGAGATCCCTCACGATGAATACCTTGAGATCCATGCCGGGCTGCTGCGAAACGAGCGGTGGATCATCGATGGGTTTGGCTGTGTGGCGTCTGCCTGGGCGCGGTTCGCGGCCGCCGATACGTTGGTCTACGTCGATCTCCCGCTCATTATCCACTATCTGTGGGTGACTAAACGGTTCATTAAAGGCATGGTAGTGAATCCGGAGGGGTGGCCGGCAAACAGTCCTATGTGGCGCGGCACACTTGCCGGCTACCGCGTGATCCCTCTCTGCCATCGCTATATGACGCCCAGGTACCGGCAGCTTGTAGGCGAAGCGGCTTCAGCGAAACGGGTGCACCACTTGAGGTCGCCGCGTCAGATGCGGACTTTCTTGGAGGCCATCAAGCAGGAGTATCGGAGTGATTGAGTCATGAGGAGAATGTCGCAACTTGAGCGCGAATCAGCCTGAGCAGCTCTGTCGAGGAATAGCAGCCCATAAACTGCAAGGAGCCATTGTCTGCGGCATTCACTTTTGCTGGCAGCTCAGGCCCCGCGCCATGCCTCGATGAGCGCAACTCATAGAAGTAAGCGCGGTCATGGCGTATTGTTTGCGAACAATCCTGACCTGTTATACGGACTGAAATTGTCGAAACCGGCCCTTATGCGCATTCGCCGAAACATAGGTATTGGACAGCAGAAGGCAACGCGCGGCGACGGCCGTCCACAGGGAGGTATCATCACGCGACCGCTGATCTGAGGATAGTAGTCGGAAAAAGGAGCGATGAAATGGTTGCGAAAGCGTTAACTCCAATTCTGAATGTTTCCGATCTTGAGCAGAGTTTCCAATGGTTCGAAAAGCTTGGTTGGAAGCGTGGCTGGGATTGGGGCTCTCCACCGACGTTCGGTGGAGTCTGTTCCGGGGAATGCGAGATTTTTCTGTGCCAAGGCGGTCAAGGTGGACGAGGGCAAAGCGGCTATCGGGCAACTTTCGGTCCTGATTCAAACGAAGCCGCAGAAACGGCTGTCTGGATGTCCGTGTGGGTTGATGATGTTGATGCCATACATCGAAGATGTGTTGAACAGGGGATCGAAATCACGTGGCCGCCAACCGACATGCCGTGGGGAGTTCGCGAAATGCATATCCGCCACCCAGATGGCCATGTGTTTAGGGTTAGCCGAAGCACACATGACGCGGCCTGTGACGACTAACATTTCTCTCCAGGCGACTGCTTGCCAGCTGTGCTAGCGAGGTTCCCGGCGCAAATGAGCAGGGGACACAATTGCTGCAGAAGAAACAATTTGAAAACGGATGAGGTCGGTGGTTGACCTCGCATTGCTCGCTGCGATTCGTTCGATGCTCAGTCTGGTGGCTAGGCCGCCTGAAAGGGACTGATGGATCAGTCCACGCGCACAGAACTATGCTAAAATTGCACGATATTGGTCTTTGACCAGAGGAGGATTGTGAATGAAGCGTAAACCTATCGGCGGAGCACGGTCCAAGGTCGTGATCGACGTCCCTGTCGAACTGGATCTGATTCTCAAGCGTCATAGGGAGATCCCGTGGGCCCGTGTAGCTGAGCAGGCGCTATGGCAGTATGCCCGCCAGGTTGCGCTCGCGGATCGGCTCGTTTCTCGCAGTGCGTTGACTGAGACGGCGGCGAAAGACCTCGCCCGATCCGTCAAGGTCGGGTTGCGTCGCCGCTATGCCAAGGCCTCAAGCGCATGAGGCTGGTTCTTGATACGAATATCCTTGTCGCCGCCCTTATCAAAGACTCCATTACGAGACGCATTCTTCTCCTACCCGATCTGGAATTTCTCTTGCCGGCCTTTGCTCTTGACGAGCTTGCCCGGCATCGTGCCAAGATTGCCCGTGCGGCTCGCCTCAAAGTGGATGAAATCGATTTGCTGCTGACGCTTCTGCTCACGTCCGTGGTCGTCGTTCCCTTTGTACGAATTGCGCCGTATCTTCCTGCCGCTCACGCATTGATGGGTGCCATTGATCCGGACGATGTTCCCTTTGTCGGACTAGCCCGCATTATTCATGAACACTTCTGCTGCAATCGCCGATCCGCTGTTTCGACGAGCCTTCGGTCGGCGGGCTCGCCCCTCAAATCCTCGACGTACTGCACGAGTACGCCTCGGGTTCTCCGGGCTCCGCGCGCCGGTCTCACGACGCGGCTTGGCGATTTCGCGACGAACCGTCATGAATAATGCGGGCTAGCGCTCGCGGAAGAACATGACTCAATTTGGTCGAATGATCGCGCGTTCGAAAAAATACCAGGTATCAAACTGTGGACCACGACAAGTCTCAAAACGCATCTGCGCCTCTGAACAGCACTCCCGGCGTGCAGAAGAAATCAGGCGATATCGCGGTCATTCCCTGAGCGCGTGCTTCTTCCAGCCAGGTACGAGCGAGGAGATGTGCACTTATGAACTGATCCCACTCGCCGCTCAATTGTTTGGCCGGGAAGTCTTAGGTCAAGAACCGACCCGTTATGCTTTAGACTGTTCGCATTACATTCGTAACCAAGCCGCGCTCGGAACTCATTGAAACGAAAACGGTCACGGCGTATGGTTCGCGAACGGCAGCGGTGTATTACACGAACAGGAACTGGCAGATCCAGTCCTTATGTGGATCGGCCTAGAGATAGTTAGGCGACCGCGATGATCACACATTCCGAACTTGTGCAAGCCCGCGAGACACTGCTGGACCGAACCGTCTCGTTCTTCGCGAAGCGACCGGATGTGATCGGCATTTTTCTGGCCGGTTCCCTTGCGGCCGAGTCGGCGGACGCCTATTCCGACATCGATCTTCGAGTCATCGCGACTGTTGATGAACAGGTCAGACTCGTGGCCGGGCGTCTCGACTGGCCGGCACAGTGGGGTGACCTCCTGTTCAACGAGTGGCTTGAGGGCACGCAGCACTGCGTGTCGCACTTTCGGCCGTTCCTGAAGATCGACGTCTTCTACTGGACGCCAGAGATCTTCGCGCCGTCGCCATGGTTCAAACTTCCGACAAAGGTATTTCTCGATCGAGTCGGACTCGTTCAACGTGTGCTCGCGGAATCGCAATCATTGAGCCACTCGCGCCCCCAGGATGCGGAGGTCAGCAGAGTACTTAGCAAGGCACTTGCGGGTGCCCACGAGGTAATCAGGCGGACACGGCGGGGCGAGCTCTACTATGCTCAGACATTGCTTGAGGAGCTGCGCGCCAACATGACGCGTCTGGACATGTGGATTCAAGGTCTTGAGCCATCGGCTCCCCAAGAGCACAAACTGGCGCTGCGGGTACGACCCGAATTGCTCGATATGCTGAAGCAATCATACGTAGGGCTCGACGCCGCCGAACTCGATCGGACCGTCGTGACGTTGGGCGACGCATTAGCCGTGCAGGTATCAGAGCTGCACGAGCGATTTGAGATGCGGAGGTCGCGAGCCACCGACCTCGCCGCAGTCTCCATCGTCACGAATCGGCAAGTCGCCTAATAAGCGCGTGCAATTTGCGGCACGCGAGGCCGTTGGGTGTATAGAGAAGGACGGAACATGCTATGAAGATGCCGCCGGAGATTACGGCCTTCTACAATGAGGGTAAGGAGGCGGGCCGGTTGTTCCAGGGCCTGGGGCTGCTGGAGTTCGCCCGGATGCAAGAGATCCTCTCACAATATCTCCCGCCAGCTCCTGCGGTTGTGGCGGACATCGGCGGTGGTCCCGGCACCTATGCGTGCTGGCTTGCCGGCTCCAGGTATGCAGTTCATCTCGTTGACCCCGTGCCGTTGCATGTCGAGCAGGCGAAGACGGCTTCCTTAGAACAACCTGCTTACCCGCTGACATCATGCTGTGTCGGAGATGCCAGGTGTGTACCCTTGGCGGACACCAGCGTCGATGCTGTTCTCCTGCACGGCCCACTCTATCATCTGACATCACGGGACGATCGGCTCTTAGCACTGCGGGAAGCCCGCCGCATTCTGAGGCCGGAGGGCGTTCTTGTGGCGGTTGCTATTAGCGTTTACGCGTCCACAATAGTGGGGCTGGTACGTGGTTGGGTCTGGGATTCAGACTATCTCGGAATGGTTCGCGAAGAAATCGCAACAGGGCAGCACCGGCGCCCACCACAGTGGGACATACTCACGACGGCATTTTTCCACCATCCCAAGGACCTTGCCCAGGAACTGACGGCCGCTGGTTTGCAGCATACGGTCACGCTGGGTATCCAAGATCCTGCGTGGCTGGTTCCGGAGTTCGAGCAGTGCTGGCGAGAAGTATCCAAGCGCGAGACTCTCATGCAGGTTGCACGTCTAGTCGAGCACGAACCGGTCCACAGTCCGCACATGGTGGCAGTGGCGCGCAAGCCTCAGCACCCATGAGCAACACTCCACCCCCAACAAGGCAGTGGAGCCGATGTTCTACAGCATTCGCTCCGCTCCCATTTCCGGGCGCGGCTCACCGCTAGCGTCCAGTAGCCCGTTTGTGAGGGAAGTTCGGTAATGGTAAGAATTCGGAAAGCACGATCAGAAGATGGCGAAGGCATCTGGCGGGCGCATACCCAAGCCATTTGTGAACTATGCAAATCTCACTACACCCCCGAAGAGATCGCAGCCTGGGCGGGATCGCTCCACCCAGAGAGCTATCAAGGAGTGATCATCTCCAGCGAATTCTTCGTCGCCGAAGACCAAGACAGGATCGTGGGATTTGCGCAACTGCATCGGACAAGTGGAGAAGTTGAAGCGGTCTATGTCCATCCAAGCGCAGCCAGGCACGGTGTCGGGAAACAACTCTTGCGCAAGTTGGAAGAACGAGCCAAAGCGAACGGCGTACCCGTTCTCCACCTTGATGCGTCCTTGAATGCGGTCCCATTTTACACCGACGCGGGCTATGTCCCGCAGCGCGAAGCAACACACCGACTGCAAGCGGGATTAGAGATCCCCTGCGTAGTCATGATGAAAACGATAACAAGATAAAGGAGCCGCTGGCTACCGGTCGAGCTACCGCATCGCGGCCACGTTGGGTCGAGAGGAGTCGAGAGGAATAGGGGCAGAGGACTAGTGCTTTGTGTACGGACAAGGACTGGCAGATCCGGTTCTTATGCCGATCGGCCGAAACATAGTTAGGCGGTTAAGATTCTCGGCCTTGGAGTTAGGTGTTTCGGGCTGGCTTGTCTGAGAATGCTTGCAACGCATCGTGCTTGCCGGTCCGTAATGGTAGTCGTGGCCTGCCGTGCTCGGAACTCATTGAAACAATAACGGTCCTGGCGTATGGTTCACGAACAAATTGGAGGAAAAACATGAAAGCAGAATTCATGGCAATTATTGAACCTGCTCCAGAGGGTGGGTATTGGGCCATTTGTCCTGAGGTGCCCGGCGCAAATGGGCAAGGGGACACAATTGCTGCAGCGAAGGACAATTTGCGCCAAGCGATTGAACTGATTCTGCAAGATCGACGAGATGATATTCTTCGCGGATTGCCTGACGATGCAATCCAGGAAAAGGTCATCCTTGCATGAAACGAAGGGACTTGGAACGAAAGCTGCGGATAGCGGGCTGTTATCTCAAAAGAGAGGGTTCCTCTCACGCGCTGTGGGTTAATCCGAAGCACGGCGTTGTTGAAGCGGTTCCTCGCCACAACGAAATCAAAGAGCCCTTAGCAAAAAAGATTTTGAAGAATCTAGATGCAGAATGAATGGCCTAAGAAGGCGCTCCACCGGACGACAATTCCACTCGACTCCATTGGCAGCCGGTTAGCTTTGTGTTGGGAGACGACCGGATGGGCGCGCAAGCAGGTGGGGTATGACCGTTCCATCGATCTCGGCCTAAGCCACTCGCTCCTGGCAAACGTTATACACAACCATGAGAATCGCCACCTGTCGGTTGCCGGAAGTTCGTGGCGACGTGGCTCGTGCCCTGGCACTGATGAGCGATTACGCGTGTGAGGCGGAACGTTGCGGTGCGGATCTTGTCTGTTTCCCCGAGTGTTTTCTGCAGGGCTACGACCTTCGTTCGGATCACATCTCCAGCATGGCCGTGGAACTCGGGTCGGCGATTGTTGAGGAGGTTCTTAAATCGTTGAGTTCTGTCCAACCGGCAGTCGTCTTCGGTTTGATTGAACAAGCAGAAGGCGTTGCCTACAACTCGGCACTGGCGATACAAGGCGAGAAGGCGATCGCCCATTACAGAAAGACACATCTTCTTTCGGAAGAGACGCGGATATTTGGCCGCGGAAACGGTTCGCCGATATTCGATGTGCAAGGAGCGAACGTTGGTATCAATATCTGTTCCGACCTCAGCGTTGCCGAGTCGATTCGGTATGCTGCCGCCTTGGGCATAACCGTGCTCGTCTGTCCATGCAACAACATGCTGCCGCATGCCTTAGCGGAAGAATGGAAGTTTCGTCATCACGACATCAGATCGCGTCATGCCAAAGCCCATGGTGTGTGGATCGTATCGTCTGACGTGACAGGGGAGCGAGACGGCCGGATCTCCTATGGCCCCACGTCTGTGATCGATCCGATGGGAACCGTCGTCGCACAGGTCCCGCTCCAAGAGGTGGGGATGGTTGTAGCGGAGATTCATTAGTGGATCGCAAGCCTGTCACATGGGTATGGGCGTGGGCCTTGGAGGCCCAACGTTGCTCAGACTGCGTGTTCTGCTGTCGCTGATTTGTGGTAAATCCGGCAATGTCGAAGAAGGACGGCGGCCCCTCATACGACATGGACAGAGTTGACATGAGCTCCGCCTAGCCTCCGGCAAGGCTTTCGAAGGCGCTAAGAGACACTTTGGGAAATTTGTGAAATGAATGAGTTTATCAGTGAAGATGATCTGCAAACGTTTGAGGAATGGCTAAAGTATCAAGCTATTGACGCTTCCTTGATGACCACGGACGAGCTGGTCACCTGGCGGTGCTATTACGAGGAGACACAGAAACAGCGTGCTGCAACTTCGAAGATTGGTGTGATGAATTTAAAAACAGTTCCTGGGGAGAGCAAATACGCAGTGGCGGTTCGTGAGGGAACAGATCTATTCCTTGTCTTATGGGTCCGGCGCAATCAACAAGGAGAGTATTTTGTTCTGAAACCGACGAGGATTAGACAAGTGGATTCACAGAACAGCTATCATCGTGATGGCACCCTTCACCATAAAATCGTAAAGAATAAGGTTCTTTCCAACCAGAAGTCCCATGCATTCCCCATTCTGAATGGATTCACACCCAAGGATACTGGAGCGATTTGTGATCCACACGCATTCACCGGCATTGTCGAGGTCCCAGCAGGGACTCTTGGGCCACGTCATGGATGTATCGGTGTGTGTCTTGCTGAGCCGGGAATTGGTCTGCCTAATTATACCTGGGCGTATGAAGTATTAACTCAGACAGTTTTTCGTGAAGTGTCGCCCCACGTTGTAGTTTCGATCATGCGCAAGAAACAGTCCGGCTAAAAGAGCCGTCATCATGTCATCGACTTCAGCGCACTGTGGTTCGTCAAAACGTATGGGGTCGTCAATGGGAGATGGGGGGCTTTACCTTGCGCCTCCTCCAATCCGGCACTCTGGGACTGACCTGGAGGGAATGAGGATCTCCTGCGTTTAAGCCGATCTCGCAGAAAGCGTTCGCAGTAGGGGATGAGGGAGAAACCGTGATGGGCTCATGAAGGCGCGGAGGATCAGTTCTTATCGCTTCCGCGGTGTGAACCGTTTGAGTGCTTCCTGATAGACCGCGAGATCTTCCCGTTTTCCAACAGCGACGACTTCGACCAGAATTTCTTGGTCGATGATCCGGTACACGATGCGGATCGATGTCTTTGTAGTAGTCGGTGAGACCGAGGTCTGCCCGATGGCCAAGATGCTCGCCGAGCCGAGGGGACGTTTCGAGTTTTCTGAGCTGCTTCGCAACCGGTGCTTTTAGCGATCCGTCAAGCTGTCGGAAGTCCTGGGCGGCCGATACCGTCAGGACGACGCTCTATCGCGCGTCGTTGCTCCTTCAGCAATCACTCCAATGTGACGATTTTTTCCCCTTTCTTGTGTGACCGCTATGTCACCAGGCGATGGATCTTCATGTGCTCCAAGAGATCGAGCGCCTCGGCCATCTTTTCATAGTCATCCACCGGCACGATCACAGTTTCCACCTGATTGTTGTTGAGGATGACCGCTCGCCGCCGATGCTGAGCCTTCAGATCGGTCAGCACTTTTCCGAAGGACCGCGAATCGAGATGCGCTGAGATTTCTTCTTGAAGGACCAACGCTCTGTTTTTCGATACAACTTTACAGCCATGCTTGTCTGACGTAGATCAATGGCGTAGGGCATGACTTGCGTCTTGTCGAGCAGCCGGTCTTTCCGAGCTTATGTAGCCCGTCATCGATGATGATCGGAAGGAAGGTCGGGCCCTCTCTGTTCCATTGGTCCGAAGCAGGGAATATCGCTGTTGCCACCCACGATGCCCCGATTCCCTCAAACGTTCGCCGCTTGGCTGTTGACCGTCCTTGGAAGCCTCTTGCTGCTGATCGCTTTGGTACTGCACTGGGGGATGTACTTGGTGGTGTTTGGTCATAAAACTGTATCTCCCGGCGGCGGTGAATTTGCGGTCGCATTGTTCGGAGGTTTGCCCGCTACGCTGCTGGCATCGGCATGCTTGGGCATTGCCAGCAGCAGGCCGGTATGGAGATCGACTGCGTCGGTGATGGCCATCGGTGCGGCCGGTGCCTTGCTGCTGTCGTGGGTCCTGGTCATTGTTTTGTGGCCGCGATGAGCATGGGACCTGTAAGAAGAAGCGTTCCTCATTGCATGACCCAAGACGACTCAACGAATCATGTTCGTTCCGATCGCTGAACGCAGGGCACCATGAACAACGGCCCCCAAGTCACCTTCACCTCCGACTTCTTCAAGCCCATCCCGGGTGAGGATGAGCACACCAATCCCGGATGTTATGGCAAAGCATGGGCCACCTGGCTCGCCGAGCGGCTGCGGGAGCGAGGGGTTTCAGTCGAAGGCGTCATCCCGGAAGATTTTGGCTGGGTGGTGATGATCTCGCGCAAGCCATTCATGCTGTGGCTGGCGTGCAGCAACACGGATGGCAGCACAGATGAATGGATGGTCTATCCCGTCGCGGAACTGTCGGTAACGCAGCGCCTCTTCAAGCGTGTTGACCCTGCCCCTGAGCTCGAACGATTAAGGGTCCATCTGGCCGAGGTCGTTCCGCTCATTCCCGGTGTCACGAATATTGTGTGGGAGTGAATGCCTGAGGCTCGCCGTATCGTGAGCCACCCAGCGCGGGTCTCTCGACGCAACGACACCGTCTCCTGCTGAACCACGAATCATTTGACTGATTCCTTCTGACCCTTTATCGTCGCGCCATGGGTGTGGACGAGCTTCTTTTTCGTGGCATCAACGGCGTGGCCGGGCAGTCGAGCCTGCTCGATTGGGTCGGTATTGAATTAGCCAAGCCGGGTAATTTGCTCTATCCCATTTTGCTGGCCGCAGCCTATTGGGCTTGGGTCAATTGGCGTGAGTGTGTGATCGGCGGGGCGATGCTGGCCGCAGTGGTCGGCGCGACGGATGCGCTGGGAACACAGTTGAAGGGCCTGGTTCAGCGACCGCGCCCCTGCGTGACGCTTGCCGATGTGCACCAGTTGCTCGGTTGCGGCGGCGCGTTTTCCTTTCCTTCCAATCACGCGGCCAACACGGCCTCGGCCGCGGCGTTTTTTCAAGTCCTCTATCCACGATCAGGTTGGATCAGCTGGCCCTTGGTGGCGGCGATCGGCATGTCGCGCGTCTACATCGGGGCGCACTATCTGACGGACGTGATCGGGGGCTGGATCGTGGGCGTGGTGATCGGTGCCGGTGTGGCCTGGTTCCTTCGCCGCTGGTCTCGCTTCCGGCCGGTAGCTGAAACGGCCTCTCCCGCGGGGGCCCAAGCCGGCTCGCTTTCCTGACCAGACTATTTCGCCTGGCAGGCGAGGAGGGAGGCTCGACAGGCTTCCTGGTCGTAGTCGCGCCCGATCAAGACCACGACGTGATCCGGCTCATCGAGCAGCATGACCGGAGCCACCGTGCTGGTCCGCGGCGGAAAGAACTGAAACTCCTGTAGTTCGGGCTCACCGGCAAATCGAAAAAATCCCTTCGCGCGTTCCATGCCATCCGGTAAAGACTTCGTCCATTCCATGAACTTTTCGCGATCGAGTGGCTTCGGCAATCGCACGGTGGTCACCATCGGGTGATGCGACGCCCGGACCTCGCGCCTGTGCTCCGCAGCGGGCATTGCGCCGAACGAGACATTCGTCGGAACGGTACGTGTTGCGGGCGCTGCGAGCAGGGCTGTCACGTCGAGCCGGGCGTGGTTGGTTTCCCACAGACGGCCGTAGGGATTCAGGCGTGTGATGCTCTCGCGGAACTGTTCCCAATGACCGGGGATGTAGAGGTCGCGTTTGTTCAGGATCAGATCATCCGCATACCGGATGGCGTTGCGCGTGACGAGCTCCGCCATGCCCGTTTCCGGCAGCGGGATGGGATGCAGCATGGCAAAAATCCGTTCGAGTTTGGCCATGCGTGAGACATAGACGTCCGTCACGGCATCGACGACTTCCGCCGGGTCCGCCATGCCGGAGCATTCCAGCACGATCACGGTCGATTCATAGTCCTGTACCAATTGGGCGATGCTCCAGGCGAGGTCGTCTTTGGTATCGCAACAGATGCAGCCGCCGGCCAGGTTCAAGACCTGTTCGGCGATGGTGCCGGCACGCGGCCCGTCGATGCTGACCTCGCCTGCCTCGTTCATGAGCACGCCGACCTTGTGACCCTGGCTGTTCCAATGTTCGAGCAGGCGCATGAGCAGAGTCGTCTTGCCGGCGCCGAGCGACCCGCACAGCATATAGAAGGGGATGGGGAGGATCTGTGTCATGCAGCCCATTGTAGCCGTAGAAGTCGTTTGACGGCTAGGTGGTGCTGAACCATGCAGCGGGTACCAAGGAAATCCCGCGATCAAGGACAGATGGTTGGCAGGTTTCCCGGCGGATTTTTGCACCATCCGCCTAGTGGTGGCTGTGCAGGAATTCCGGATGCGAATGTTGGTCGTGGAGTTTGGAGAGATCGCAGTGCACGGCTTCGGGATGGCAGCATTCGGTTTCGAGCTGGATCGTCAGGTGCTTGATCTTGAATTCACTGGTCACCCGATTCCGGATCGCTTGAAGGAGGTCGGTCGTGAGGGCCTGGTCGTCGCCGTCGACTTGGACATGCGTGGTCATCATGATGAGGCGTGGTTCGACCGCCCAGATATGCAGGTCATGGACATTCTTCACGCCGGGGATGGATTCGATGGTGGCTGCCACCTGGGCCGGGCTCAGGCCGGGCGGGGTGGACTCCAGGAGAACCTCAAGCGATTCTTTAAAGAGCGGCCAGGCCCCCCTGACAATCGCCAGGACCACAAACAGGCTCACAAGGGGATCGAGTACCGACCATCCGGTGAACATGATAATGCCGCCGCTCACGACCACCCCGAGCGACACCCAGGCATCGCTCAGCATATGCCAAAAGGCGCTGCGGATATTCAGATCGTCCTTCGCACCATGTTGCAGCAGGAGGGCAATGGAGAGGTTCGCCGCGAAGCTGATCAAGGCGATGAGCATGACCCATCCCCCAGGGACCGGGACGGGAGTCATGAGGCGTTCGAGGCTGACGAGCGTGATGCCCCCGGCGGTAAGGAGCAGGATGAAGGAATTGAGAAACGCCGCGACGATCCCTGCCCGGTGGTAGCCGAAGGTGCGGCTGTCGGTGGCGGGGCGGGCTGTCAGGACATGCGCATACAGCGCCAGGAACAAGGAGCCTTGATCGACAAGGTTGTGCCCCGCGTCCCCGATCAGGCCGATGCTGTTGGTGAGGAACCCTCCGGCAAATTCCGCGACGACGATGACGGCATTGACCGCCAGCGCGATTCTGAGTTGGGAACGGAGTTCATGGTAGGTGTGAGGAACCATCGAATTCAGTGTCTCACGAGAGGCGGAGGAGGGCAAGCCGTTGGAGGCTCTTCATACAGCTGATGCGGGGCGGCCGCAGGATCGATTCGGGTCAATCGAAGCAGGCGGAGCGGGGCGCGAGACGGGATGTCATTGTGTGACTGCGAGGGCCTTGAGTTCCTCGCCGGTGATCGTTTCCTTCTCCAGCAGCACCTGCGCGGCATGCCGCAGGATGGCTTCCTGGTTCTTGATGAGATCGCGCGCCCGTTCGTACTGCTCGTCGATCAGCACTCGGACTTCGCAATCGATTTCACGCGAGGTCTGTTCGCTGTAATCGCCCGGCGTTTGGGACGGGCCGGTTTGCAGGAAGATCGACTGCCGGTCCCGCTCCAGGCTGACTTGGCCCAGCTTCTCGCTCATGCCATAGGCCTTGATCATGCTCTTGGCGATATCGGTGGCCTTCCGCAAATCGTCCTGGGCCCCGGTGGAGACCTCGCCGTAGATGACTTCCTCCGCCGCGCGTCCGCCCAGGAGGATGGCAATGCGGTTCTTGAGTTCGGACACGGTCATGAGAAAGCGGTCTTCGGTCGGGAGCTGCATGGTGTAGCCGAGCGCGGCAATACCTCGAGGAATAATTGAGATTTTGTGAACCGCATCGCCGCCTGGGATGGATAGGGCCATCAACGCATGGCCGACCTCGTGGTGGGCGACCCGGGCCCGTTCCATTTTATTCAGTACCCGATTCTTCTTTTCCAAGCCGCCGATGACGCGCTCGACCGCCTCCTGTAATTCAGACATGCTCACCGTGTCCTTGCCGCGCCGTACGGCCAACAAGGCGGCTTCGTTGAGGAGATTGGCCAGGTCGGCGCCGACGAAGCCCGGTGTCATGGCGGCGATGGTGTCGAGATCCGCCTGGTTGGCGAGGGTGATGCTGCGCGCGTGGACTTTCAGGATGGCGAGGCGGCCGATCTTATCGGGCCGGTCCACGAGCACCTGGCGGTCGAAGCGGCCGGCCCGTAGCAACGCAGGGTCCAGGATCTCCGGGCGGTTGGTGGCGGCCACGAGAATGACCCCGGCGCGGGAGTCGAAGCCGTCCATTTCGACAAGTAGCTGGTTCAAGGTCTGTTCCCGTTCTTCATGCGCCATCGGACCGACCCCGCGGGCCTTGCCCAGCGCGTCGAGCTCGTCGAGGAAGATGATGCACGGTGCCTTACCCTTGGCCTGCTCGAACAGGTCGCGCACGCGGGCCGCACCGACGCCGACGAACATTTCCACAAACTCCGAGCCGCTGATCGAGAAGAACGGCACGCCGGCTTCTCCGGCGACGGCCTTCGCCAGCAGCGTCTTGCCCGTACCGGGAGGACCGACCAGGAGAATGCCTTTGGGAATTTTCCCGCCGAGACGCCGGAACTTCTCCGGCGTTTTGAGGAATTCGATAATCTCTTCCAGTTCCTGTTTCGCCTCGTCGACGCCCGCGACGTCGGCAAAGGTGACCTTCACCTCGTTCTCGACATAAATCTTGGCTTTGCTCTGCCCGACCGTCATGAAGCCTTGGCTCTGGCCCATGCGGCGAAGCAGGAACCACCAGACGCCGAAGAACAGCACGATCGGCAGAATCCAGGACAACACATCCCGGAACAGGGTGCTTTCGATCATGCCCGTCACCTTGACCTGGTGCTGTGCAAGGCTGCGCAGCAGATCCGGGTCTTCGATGCGGATGGTGTGAAAGACTTTATCCTCCTTCATTTTGCCGTGAATGACTTGTGGCGAGACCGTCACCTCAGTGACCTTGCCCGCCTCCACGGCGCTTTTGAACTCGCTGTAGGGGATATCGGTGGGATTAAACAGCGCGGGCAGAAAGGTCTGGATCAGGATCAGGACCCAGAGGGCGATGAACATGTACCAGATGGAGAATTGTCGTTGTTTCGGGTCCATGGCAGCGTCTCGCGATGTCCTGCGCCGGTGGAATGATGCGTGGAGCAACCAGGCGAATCTCGAGGTTGCTGCCTTACAGCATACAAGGTAGTACCGGGAAGCGTGAAGGTCAATGCCGAAGAAACGGTCCTGCGCGCTTACCCGCCCGATGGCACCTGGAAGACGTACACATTATGTTTCACGAACAGGAGGGTGAGGAGGCGAGGGAGTTCCTTCAGTCTGAGATCCAAGACCCGTTCTTCGGGGCCTGAGAAGTCCAAGACCTTGTACAGATCGTGCATTCTCCTGAACTCCCCGGTATTCAAGACGACGTGTGTGATGCCTTCCGCTCGAATCCGATTGCGAAGCTGTTCGGGCGATGCTGCTTCCCGGACCCACTGAGCCAACGGATGTTCATGGAACGGGTAGGGAGCCAATGCCGGCCGATCGAAGTAGTACGGGCGCGTTTCGCCGATAAATAGAATTCGGGCATCGGGGGGGACCCTGTCGCGGACATAGTGCGCTGATTCTGCATGATCCACCATCCGGGCCAGATAGGCTTCCCGAGCTTCCTGGGCCAACGCGACCTGCCGGGAGTGAAACACGTTGTCATGTTCCGTCACGAATCGCGTGAGACCCGCGATTCCCAGAATGGCCAGCCCCACGAGGCTTATGGCTTGGATGGGTTCCCGCAGGCGGGTCAGCAGCAGGGGGGCAAGGGCCAATCCGAGAAGCAGTGCGGGCGCGAAGAAGCGTGTGGTGGTCGATGTTGCGATCCAGCCTGCGCCGGCGATAGCCACGAAGAGGCAGCAGGCGAGACTCCGTCGTCTGGCGGTGTGATCGTGGGTGCTCGGGTAGACCAGGATCGGCAGGACGAGGGCGATGCAGACTCCGGCGACCGCCAGTATTCCCGCATCCGAGGCGGACCCGAACCGTTCCGGCGCAACGACCATGTCGTAGGGAAGATGGAGCAGGTCCGTGAGAGTCGGGGAACTTCCGATCGAGGGGAGATCGCCGCGCAGCTTGGCTTGACTGGCTTCATTCCAGAGGTGGCCGCCGAACCACCGATATCCCATGGGATAGATCGGATCGCCCGTGAGAACCCAGGCGCGCGCCCACCAGGTAAACGCCGTGCCGATCATGACCAACCAGGCCAGTAGCAGGTGCCGAGCGGACCATCCTAGCGCGAGGGCTGCGGCGGTTTCGGCCACGATCCACAACGGTCCCGAGAGTTTGACGCTGGCTGCCAGCCCCCACAGCAGTCCCACGGCCAGCCAGGGTGATGGTCCTGATCCGGCAACTACCAGGACTGTGCCGGCGCCGATGACCGCCAATGACAGGGCGCTTTCAGCGAAGGGCAAGGTGCCGAGAAAGAGGAAGGTCGGCGACGATCCCAGCGCGCAGGCGAGAGCAACGCCGAGCCATGCGACCCGACGGGGGAAGAGTGCCGTTTCGGCAAGCGCCCACACCGCGAGCCACACGGCAATCCATGAAGCCATATGGGCGGCGCGCGCGCCGAGGTCGCCTTGAAGGAAGAGGCCCCATCCGAGCAGGAGGTCCGACGCGTAGGGCATGAAGGTAAAGTAGGACCAGGGGAAGGCAGGCAGTGAACCGGTCCGGAGGGCGTATTGCGGAATGGGCAAGTGATAGGCGAGTTCATCGTAAAACATCGGCGGAATCGTCGCCCACAGCCATGCCGTCAACCAGACTCCTCCCACGACGAGGCCTTGGCCGACGGCGCCGACGGTGTCGATGGAATGCGTAATGGGACGTACGGTCCGAACGGTGTGGACGGCTGAATACAGTCCGAACCCGATGACGGCGATTCCGGCCCATCGATAATGGCCCGCCATTCCGAACAGGCCCGCGATCAGGCCCAGCAGGGCGGTGCCCGTCGCAATGCCTGTTGCGAGGGCGAGGGTTGGGCGGGCTCGAACATCGAGTGGAAGCAGTGGTCCGAACGCGCGATCGAGGCAGAGGCCTGCACCGTGTGCGGCCATGAGCAGCGACAGGGGAACGAGGAGCAGCACGAGCCGGGAGGGGTCGAGGAGGCCCGTTCCCAGGGTAACGACGAGGAGGGCGGAAAGGAACAGCGGTCTTGGGTCCGGCTGATGTTCGTCGGTGGGCATGGCGGTCGTGGATTCGATCCGCAGGTTATCCGGCTTGCGCACGGGTGACGGCGGTGCCGGAGGACATTCGGAGGATCGAGGCGGGAATATCGCCTTGTCCCATCGAATGCTCGAAACGAATCGAGGCTGCACTCGGATGAAAGGGAATGTTCAAGCGGCTCCGGACATCGGCCTCGAGCCGATCTCGCAGGCGCACGAGGTCGTCGCCGGTCAAGTGATCCGTGTAGACGTAGGAGCGATAGTGTCCCGGGATTCCTTTGTAGTATTCGACGGTCTCCCGGTAATCGACCTCCAGGCTATGCAGGCGATCTCCAGTCTTCGGAGACGTATAAGTCCATACTGCTGAAGCGGTTTCCACGGCCTCGTCGAAATACGGAGTGCCCGGATAGGTCGTGATCACCGTCGCATCGAAGTCGTCGGGTTCGACGGCCAAGAGCCAGTCGCGGGTGGCTTGCACGGTGTCCGGCGATTCCCCGGGATGTCCGATCGACATCAGCGCTTTCACCTTCAACCCGTGGCGTTTGGCGATGTCCATGCAGCGCGTGTTATCGGCTTGCGAGGCCTGTTTCTGGATCGTGGCGAGAATCCGTTCATGCCCGGACTCGAAGCCGACGAGAATCCATCGGAAGCCTGCGTTGAACATGGCCTCCGCCTGTTCGTCGGTGAACAACTCCGCTTTCACGAAGCCGCGGAGGCGGAATTCGACTCCCAGGCGGCGTTGGGCGGCGGCGATCAGGCGCATCAATTCGAGCATGTTCGGGTTGACGTTCAACTCATCGTCGTACAGCATGAACCCGGTCACGCCGTAGGTCGTGTGAAGATGGAGCATTTCTTCAACGATGTGCCCGGCCTCGCGCATACGCGTCCGCCGCAGCATGGGGCTCTTCCGTCCCCCGCAGAATCCGCAGCCGAAGGGACAGCCGAGTTGGGCGATCATCGACAGTGCGCGAACGCCGTCGATCGAATACCGATAGGTCTCGACATCCACCAGGTGACGGGCAGGAAAGGGCAGGTGCGCCAGTTGGTGGCTGGAGAGAAACAGCGGGGATGCGGGGTTGTCGCCGTCGACGAGTTTCGGCGGCTGAGGGCCGAGGGCATGGAAGACCGCGAATTCGCCGTCCCCGATCACCAGCACATCGAACATCTCTTCCAATTGTTCCCAGGCACGATGCGCGCGGCCGCGGAGGTGTCGGGTCGCTTCATGGCGGCGTGCCGCGTGGATCAAGGTCACATGCGGACCGCCGAGGATGATCCGTGCATCCGGCCGCAGGGTTCGAATGTGGCGTTGAATAACGCTGGCGGCAGGCATTTGCGGAGTGGTCGCCGTGAGCCCGTAACAGGTCGTGCGGCTGCGCGCGAGGTGTTGCGTCACCACCTCCTCGTAATTGGCCACACCCGAGAGATCCAGCACTTCGACCGCGAAGCCGGCCTGCTCCAGCATGGCCGCGATTTTTAGTATTCCCAGCGTCATGAAGACGCGCTCGTCGAGCAAAAATATCGACGGCGGGATGATGAGGCAGACGCGCTGCATGGAGACGGCGATCTTCGGCCTCGGCGGCGGAACGATTTTCATGGTCATCCGATCGGAAGCAGTCGCCACTTGAGGATGGTCCAGAGAATGACCACCCCGTGTCGCCAGGTGATTTTCTTGCCTTGTGCGTAGGTGCGGGGTATGTAGCGGATCGGAACCTCTTCGATCCGAATGCCCTTGCGGATCAACTTGCACATCAATTCGTTGTCGAACTCGAATCCTCGGGCTTCGATGGGAGTGTCGAGGAGCAGTCGTCGCAGGAAGGCTTTGTAACAACCTTCATAATCCGTGAAGTGTTTGCCGTACAGCCGATTGGTAACGGCCAGGATGATCACATTCCCTACGTAGTGATTCCAATAGGGCGAGCGGCGTTTCCCCCAGAATCGAGGGCGTTCGCGCAGGAAGCGTGAACCCATGACGGCTTCGCAACGGCCCTGCAGGATGGGTTCGATGACGGCGGCGTAGTCGTCCGGCGTGTATTCGAGATCCGCATCCTGGAACACGACGATGTCTCCGGTCGCCGCTTTGATTCCGGTCGTCAGCGCACCGCCCTTGCCGGCGTTGACGGGATGGCTGATGGGGACGATTCCCGTGAGGCGCTTCATGATGTCCTGCGTGCGATCGGTCGAGGCGTCGTTGATCACGATGATTTCTTTCTGTACCTGTCCCAGATCGACGGCTTGGATTCGTCGTACGACGGCTTCGAGGGTGTCTTGCTCGTTGAATGCCGGAATGATGATGGAGAGTTTCATCGTGTGAGAGTCAGCCGTTCGCGCAACGTCGGCGTGAAGCGCCAGACGTCATGGTGGAGCATTACGTAGAACGAACAGTGTGTCAATGAATTCCACGATTGAGGCGGGTGCGGCGACGCGCGATCGTCGAACGGGGCAAGCGGCGGTGGCTACGGCTTTTGGCGAGGTCTCAACCGTTCGGAGAGCACCGGGTATTGAGCGGTTCCCATTCCGAAGTTACCGGTCGCGACGTCGGCCGCGATCACGCGTACCGTGATGCCGTCGGGTGCGTCTTTGGACAGCGGCACGAAGAACGGGGCCTCGAACCGGCTCTTCTCTCCGGCGTAGAACATCTGCATTCGCTCGACGATGCGGTCCCCGATCAACAGTTCGGCGTAGATGTGAATTTTTCGGGAATCCCAGTCGCTATGCGGCCGGACCAGGGCTCCGGAGAGGGTGCGGACCGAGGCCCGCAGCATGACATCTTCTTTCGCGATCAACGGTTCCCCGGGTTTTGGCGATTCAACTTGGACCAGGTAGCCGTACAGATGTAGCACGATGCCGTCGTTGGTCAGGTCGTGGCCGGGAATCAGCAACACGGTCTTGCTCGCGCGCTGCAGGGCTTTGGGGTAGGCCAAGGGGCCCTCGGCGGTGATTTCCACCAGGGTCGGGCGGGTCAATTCGAGCGTCGCGCTGAACGCCGCGGCGGGGCGGCCGCTGTAGAGCGGTTCGTCCATGAGATGTGGGGTGCGCATGATCTGCGTCTGATCGCCGGGTTCTCCCTGCTGCAGGCCTGAGGCGAGCAATTGCCCGGTCGCCACGTCGGTGATGGTGACGCGCGCGCCGCCGACGTCATGCCCCAGGACCAGGGAGCGGTGTGCGACGACGCGTACGAGGACGGTCGTGGGCAGGGGATCGTTGTAGTGGGCTTTACTCTCGATCTCGGATTCGGAGGGTTCCGGCGTGAACGCGGCGCTCACGCTGCTTAGCAGCACGAGAAAGCCGGTGCCGATCAGCCTGGTGAGAGAGGCGCGGTTCATTTCACTTTGGTGCCGGGATCCACGTCTTCGACGAAGGTGGCCAGCCCTCGCACTTCGCTGTCACCCGCCGCGAGGACCATGCCTTGCGACTCGATGCCCATGAGCTTCGCCGGTTTGAGGTTCGCCACGATGACGATGGTTTTGCCGACCAGCGCTTCCGGTTCGTATTTCTTGCCGATGCCGGCGACGATCTGCCGTTGCTCGGTGCCGAGGCTGACTTGAAGTTTCAGCAGCTTCTCGGATTTCGGCACACGTTCCGCTGACAGCACCTTGGCCGCTTTGAGCTGCACCTTCATGAACTCATCGATGGTGATCTGCGCCGGCTGCGCCGCGGCCGAAGTGGCAGCGGGTGCGGTGGCCGGAGCAGGGGATGGTGGTGCAGCGGGGGCTGTGGTCGGGGCAGCGGCAGTCGGTTGTTGGGGTGCGGGTGTCTCGCTCACGGGTGTGGCTCCTTGTGGTTTGGATTCGATGCGGGGGAACAATGAGGCGCCTTTCTGGATCGTACAGCCGGCTAGCGGCGCATCCCAAAGGCCTGCAGGTGTTGCCAGCGGCTGGGACAGGTCCAGTGATAGTCCCAGTTGCTGGAGTATCTGTGCCGCGGCGTTCGGCATGAACGGGTAGAGCAGCAGGGCCAACAGTCGAAGGGCGCGGGCGGAGGTGTTTAGTACGGTGTGCAGCTGCGGCTGGGCCTCCGGCTGCTTCGCCAATTTCCACGGCGCGCTCTTGTCGATGTATTCATCGCAGAGCCCATTCAGTTCTTCGATGGTGAGCAGCACGTCGCGGAACAGCAAGGCGTTCAAGCCTGTCTCGGTTGTGCCGGGCAGTTGCTTGGCTAGTTCCTCAATCCGTTGTTCCAGTTCAGGCAGCACGGCCGGGCCCCGGTCGGGGATCACACCGGCGCAGGACCGTTCGATCATGGTCAGCGTCCGGCTCAGAAGGTTGCCGATGCCGTTCGCGAGTTTGGCGTTGACGGTCGTGACAAGAGCGCTGTGCGAAAAATCTCCGTCCTGCCCGAACGGCACTTCGCGCAGGAGGAAGTAGCGGAAGGCATCGGCACCGAATTGGTCGACCATCTTGTTGGGATCGACGACATTGCCGCGGCTTTTGGACATCTTCTCGCCGTCCACCGTCCACCACCCGTGGGCGAAGATCGTGTTCGGGAGCGGTTGCTCCAGCGCCATCAACATGGTGGTCCAGTAGACGGCGTGCGTGGTGAGGATGTCCTTGCCGACCAGGTGGACGTCGGCGGGCCAGTAGCCTAGGCCGGCCGGTTGTCCCTGGGGCAGGTATTCGAGGGCCGAGATGTAATTGACCAGCGCATCGAACCAGACGTAGGTGACGTAGTCCTTGTCGAAGGGGAGTTCGATGCCCCAGGAGAGCCGGGACTTCGGGCGGGAGATCGAGAGGTCGCCGAGCTTTTGGGTTTGCAGAAATCCCAGGACTTCATTGCGGCGCGAGGCGGGGCGAATGAACTCTTCGTGTTGCCGGATGTGTTCGATCAACCGTTCCTGATACTGGCCCATCCTGAAAAAATAATTGTGCTCGCTCAGCTGTTCGATGGGCCGTTTGCAGTCAGGGCAGAGGCCGCCGACCACATCTTTTTCCGTCCAGAACCGTTCGTCGTATGTGCAGTACCACCCAGTATAATCTGCCTTGTAAATCAACTGTTTGTCGTACAGTTGTTGAAGATACCGTTGAACCACGGCCTGGTGCGGTGCGTCGGTGGTGCGGATGAAGGCGTTATGGGAAATGTTCAACCGTTGCCAGAGGTGTGTGAATTGCGGCGCCAGGCGGTCGCAATGGGTCTGCGGATCGACGCCGGCCTTGGCCGCGGCTTGCTGCACTTTTTGTCCGTGCTCATCGAGCCCAGTGAGAAAAAATACCTCGCGTCCCCGCCATCGCCAGTAGCGCGCGAGGACATCGGCGGCGACCGTGGTATAGGCGTGACCGATGTGCGGCACGTCGTTGACGTAATAAATCGGTGTCGTGATGTAGAAGGTGTTGGGTATGGTCATGTTCGTGCGATGAAGATAACAAGACGCCCAGGCGCAAAGCTAGCTTATCGTGAGCGGTCGGCAGTGTCGGGCGGGGTCAGGAGTTGTCGAACTCGTAGCAGGGTGGTTTCGAGGGCGATTTGAATGTTCAGGTTCCGGTGCGCCTGGCGTTCCAGCCTGTCGAGGTCCCCGATCAGATTCAGGAGTTCGTCGATGTCGATGCGTTCGGCTAACTTCTGCATGTCGGCCCGCTGATCGAGGTTGAGCACATGGTCGGCGCCGGCACCGACCGCAATGAGCAACATATCGCGTAACCAGCGCAATAACCAATCGAACGCTTCCGGGCCGCGGTCTCCTTTGGCCAGCGCTTCCGCGGTTGCGAGTACGGTGGAGAATGACTGCAGGCCTTTGGCCGAAAAGATGGCGGCGAACTCCTGCTGATTGGTGCGTGCCTGTTCGAGATCGCATGCTAACGCGCGCCCCAGTTGCCCGTCGCTGAGGACGGCGAGAAAGTGCGCGTCGGCGGGCGGGAGTTCGCGCTTGAGGATGACGGCGGCCTCGACCTGCGTTTGCGCCGGGGGCGTCAGTCGCAAGGATTGGCAACGGGAGCGAATCGTGGCCGGCAGCGCGTAGGGCCGGCTCGACACGAGAAGAAAGAGGCTGTGATCGGGGGGTTCTTCCAATGTTTTCAACAACGCGTTGGCGGCGCCGATGGTCATGCGATCCGCTTCATCGATCAGGCAGATTTTTCTATTCCCGATCAGCGGACGATAGATCATCTGATGCTCGATGTCGCGAATGGATTCAATCTTGATTTGGGGATTGGCCATTTCCTGATCGGGCTCGATCACCAGAAAATCCGGATGGGTGCGTGTATCCACCTGGCGGCAGGCCCGGCAGGTCCCGCAGGCGTCCGGCCGGCGATCGTCCGATAGGGTTTCGCAGAGGAGGGTTTGTGCCAAGCGCAGGGCCAGCAAACGCTTGCCGATGCGGTCTTCACCATGGAAGAGATACGCATGGGCTAGGCGGTTCTGCAGGATCGCCGAACGCAGCAGGCTCTTGGCCTGTTCATGTCCGATGATGTCAGCGAAGGGCATGACGGACCTGTGAGGTGCGTGGTGGTGTGGCGCGTGGCGCGGCCGAACGGCCGTCCTGCTCTCGGAGCCGGTTCAGCATCGGTGACACGATGCGGGCGACGGCTCGGGCGACGCTGTCTTGCGAGGCGCGCGCGGAGACGACCATGACGCGTCGGGGATGGCGTTTCGCCAGGTCGAGAAAGCCCGCGCGGACTTTCTGATGGAACCGGAGCGATTCACGGTCGAGCCGATTCGTCTCGCTCGCGGATCGTCGCCGGGCCAGGCCGGTGGCCACGGGCAAATCGAACAGCAGCGTGAGGTGCGGTGTCACGGCGTGGGTCGCCAGCCGGTTGAGTCGTTCGAGCATGGGCACATCCAGGCCCCGGGCGTACCCCTGGTAGGCGAGGGTGGAATCGCTGAATCGGTCGCAGAGCACGATGGCTCCGCGCGCGAGCGCCGGTTCGATCACCTGGGCCACATGTTGGCGCCGGGCGGCGAACACCAGAAAGGCCTCGGTTTCGGCTGCCACCGGTTCGTCGGCGCGATCGAGCAGGGCGGCGCGGATTTTTTCCGCGAGCGGCGTGCCGCCCGGTTCCCGGGTTTCCACGGTGTTGTGCCCCTGCCGGCGGAGGTATTCTCCCAGGAGGCGGGCCTGGGTGGATTTCCCCGACCCTTCGATACCCTCTAGAGTGATGAACAGACCTCGTGGCGGCTGCCGGTATCGTGTCATGGTTTGAGCCTGAAAAGTTCGGGGAGAAAGAGGGCGGAATCCTATTCCAAGTGATTGAAAATAGCAAGAAAAGGCTTGCGACGACCGGCAGAAGCCCAGTATCATGACGCTCTACCCAGGACCCCTCAGCCGCGCATGGTACAAGCTTCGTTAAAACGTTATTTTCTCACCGGTTTGCTGGTGATGATCCCCATCTGGGGCACCGTCCTGATTCTCAAGACGCTGTTCGTCAGTTTGGATGGGATTCTCGGCGACGCAGCCGCCCGGCTGGTGACTCCAGGGTACTACGTACCAGGCTTGGGTATCGTCGCGCTCATCCTGCTCATTTTCATGACCGGGCTGTTCGCCGCGAACTTCATCGGGCGCCATGTGGTGCGGCAGTGGGAGGCGTTGCTCAATCGTGTGCCGGTGGTGCGTGGGATCTATTCCACGATCAAGTCGATGATGGACATTTTGTCCTTTGCGGAGCGCGAGACCTATCGCCGGGTGGTGCTGATCCAGTTTCCCAAGAATGGTCACTACTGTTTTGCGTTTGTGACCGGCGTGACCAAGGGCGAAATGCAGCAACTGTCCCCGGACCCTCTCGTGCACGTCTACGTGCCGACCTCGCCCAATCCCACGTCCGGGTATTTCCTGTTGGTGCCTGAGCGCGAAGTGATCGCGGTGGACATCACCGTCGAAGAGGCTATGAAGCTGATTGTGTCGGGTGGACTCTATACCCCGAACCCATCGTCTGGTGTCTCCTCCCCCGGCGGCGGCAAATCGTGGGCGCCGATCAAGCAGCCCGATGCACGCGTACAGGTCGGTTGATCGCGGCTTCACTCGACAACCTTCTGCCGATTACGTATGGTGAGAATGCTATGACTTATTCATCGCACGACAACGCATGGTCTTCCTCCGTGCCCGGGCTCGGCGTCATCATCATGGCGGCGGGGCTCGGCAAGCGCATGAAGTCGTCCTTGGCCAAGGTCCTGCATCCGGTCGCCGGGCGTCCGATGGTGTTGTACGTAGTAGATATTGCCTGCAGCCTGGCAGAGCAGGGCGTGGCGGTGGTGGTCGGACATCAGAGCGCAGAGGTGCGCAAGGTTGTCGAAGCGGTCGGCGGGCAGGTGGCCGTTGCGGAGCAGACGAAGCAGTTGGGGACCGGCCATGCGGTGCTGCAAGCGCGACCGGCGTTTACCGGTGTCGCGCACCGCCGCCCCACCCGGTACCTGATTTTGAACGGCGATACGCCGTTGTTGACGGAATCGACGGTGCGACAACTTCTCGCGATGCACGATGCGCAGGGCGCGGCCGTGACGCTGCTGACCGCCGTGCTCGACGATGCATCAGGCTATGGGCGCGTGATCCGGCAGCGCCGCGAAGAATGGCCGCAGGGAGCTGCAGACAATCGGGTGCAAAGCATCGTCGAAGATAAGGATGCCTCCGAGGCTGAACGGCTCGTGCGCGAGATTAACGTCGGGACCTATGTCGTCGACGGGGAGTTCCTCTTTCCGGCCCTCGACAAGCTCGATCCCCGGAATGCGCAAGGTGAGTACTATCTGACCGACATCGTGCAGATGGCGGTGCAGCAAGGACGCACGGTATCGGCGTTACGCTTGCGGGACATCGATGAAGGACTGGGAATCAATAGCCGCGTCCAGTTGGCGGAAGCCGAGGGTGTGATCAGGCACCGGATCCGGACGCGTTGGCTGGAGGCCGGGGTCACCATGCGGGATCCCGCGTCCACGTGGATCGATGCCGACGTGACCATCGGGCGCGACACGCTCCTGTACCCGAATGTCACGCTCGAAGGCCGGACGGTACTCGGCGAAGAAACGGTCGTGCATTCGGGCACGCGGATTACCGATTGCCGTATCGGCAACCGGGTGGAGATTCTGGACCACTGCATCTTTCGCGAGTCGCAGGTGGAGGACGACTCGCACCTCGGGCCGTTCGTGCATTTACGTCCCGGCGTGATCGTGCGGCGCAAGGGGAAGGTGGGTAACTTCGTCGAAATGAAAAAGGTGGAACTCGGCGAGGGATCCAAGGCCAATCACCTCAGTTATCTCGGTGACGCGACCATCGGCAGCGGTGTGAATATCGGCGCCGGCACGATCACGTGTAATTATGACGGCTACAGAAAGTTTCAGACCGTTGTCGGGGACGGCGTGTTTATCGGCAGCGACGTGCAACTGGTCGCGCCGGTGACCGTCGGGCAGGGCGCCGTCATCGCCGCCGGCGCCACGGTGACGCAGGATGTCCCGGTCGATGCGCTGGTGATTGCGCGGGTGCCGCAAGTCACGCGCGAGGGCTGGGCGGCCAGGCGGCGCGCCTTGCAGAGCGGGCAGACCCCGTCCCCTGCGTCGCCGCCCGTGTCGTCGGTGAAGACCCGTATGAGTGCGAAGCCCGTGAAGGCGGCATCAAAGCCGAAAGCGGCGATCCGTGCGGCCAAGAAGAAGCAACCGGCAGTTCCACGTTCGAAACGGAGGTAACGGCGACCTATGTGTGGCATCGTTGGCTACGTAGGAAATCAGGATGCGGTCCCGATTTTGTTGAACGGGTTGTCGAAGCTGGAGTATCGCGGGTACGACTCGGCCGGCGTGGCGATTCAGCGCGGGGAGAAGATCGAGATTCGCCGCAGTGTCGGCAAGTTGATCAATTTGCAAAAGTCGCTGGAGCAGAAAGCGGTCGCCGGCCTGTGCGGCATCGGCCATACGCGCTGGGCGACGCACGGCAAACCCTCCGAGCAGAATGCGCATCCGCATCGCTCCGAGAGCTGTGTCCTTGTCCACAATGGCATCATCGAAAATTACGTCGAACTCAAGCAACGCCTCCTCAAGGACGGGTACAAGTTTCAGTCCGAGACGGATACGGAAGTCGTGGCGCATCTGATCGACACACACATGACGAAGGGCAAGCTGCGTTTGGCCGATGCCGTTCGCGCGACGGCCAAGGAAATTCGCGGGAGTTATGCGATTGCGGTGATCTCGGAGCACGAGCCCGGTGTCCTGATTGCGGCGCGTTCCGGTTGTCCGCTGGTGATCGGTCGCACGGCCGATGCGTCGTTCGTCGGGTCGGATGTCATGGCGATGTTGTCTCACACGAGGGACGTCACCTTTCTGGAAGAGGGCGATGTGGTCGAAGTGACGGCGGGAGGGGTCGCCTTTACGGATCTCGACGGCCGGGCCGTGACGCGTAAGCAGACGAAGGTGACGTGGGATGCCTCCGCGGCTGAAAAGAGCGGATATCCTCACTTCATGTTAAAGGAGATTCACGAACAGCCCCAGACGATTCTGGATACCATTCGGGGTCGCTACTCCTATGAAAGCGGCGAGGCGGATTTGCCGGATATCGGCTTGACGCCGAAACAGTTTGCCGACGTGGGGCGGATCTGGATCGTGGCCTGTGGCACCAGCTGGCACGCGGGGCTGGTCGGAAAGTACTTGCTGGAGGAAATGGTCCGCACGCCGGTGCAGGTCGATATCGGCAGCGAGTTCCGGTATCGCGATCCCTTGATTGAAAAGAACGATCTGTTCATCACGATTTCGCAATCGGGGGAAACGGCCGACACGCTGGCCGCCGCACGGGAAGCCAAGCAAAAAGGCGCGCGTGTCGTGTCGATCGTCAATGTGGTGGGCAGCACGCTGGCCCGGGAGTCCGATGGTGTCTTGTATACGCATTGCGGGCCTGAGATCGGTGTGGCGTCCACCAAGGCGTTCACCAGCCAATTGGCGGCGTTGTATATGCTGGCCTTGCACCTCGGCCGGGTGCGTGGGGTGTTGAGCGTGGCGGACGGCAAGGCCTGGCTCGATCGCTTGGTTACGCTGCCAGCACTGGTCAAACATGTGCTTGGTCGCGAGGCGGAGATTCTGGCGATTGCGAAGCGGTACTATAAAAAGCCAGACTTCTTGTATCTGGCGCGCGGCATTAACTTTCCGATCGCGCTCGAGGGCGCGCTCAAGCTCAAGGAGATTTCCTATATCCATGCAGAGGGTTATGCCGCGGGGGAAATGAAGCACGGGCCGATCGCGCTGATCGATAAGGACATGCCGGTGGTGGTCTTAGCGCCCCGCGACCGGTTATATGAGAAGACGGTCAGCAATCTCATGGAAGTGAAAGCGCGCCGGGCGCCGGTGATTGTGTTCGTCGCGGAGGGCGAACGCGAACTGGGGAAAATCGCCGATGCCGTGTTCACGATTCCCGACGTGCATCCGCTGCTGTCGCCCATTCTGTTCACGATCCCGTTGCAGCTGCTGGCGTATCATATCGCCGTGTTGCGCGGGGAGGATGTGGATCAGCCTCGGAACTTGGCTAAGAGCGTGACGGTCGAATAGTCGGATGACGGTGGAATAGTCCGATGTTGAAGACGGCCTCCAGCGGCGTTCTCGGTCGCTCAGTCTCCTGCGACGTACCCCAGCGGGTACGCCTCGTCGCTGAGCTTCCTGCGGCCTTGCTGGGCGACCGGTTTGAACATCCTCAACGAAATGAGAGCGTGGCATGGACATAACAAAGCAGGAAGTCGAGAAAGTGGCGAAGTTGGCGCGCCTGGCGTTGAGTGAGGCGGAGACCACGGCCTTCTCGCAACAATTGAATCAGATTGTGGCCTATGTCCAGAAGCTCAAGACGTTCTCCACGGAAGGCGTGGAGCCAACGTCGACGGTGCTGGGACAGACCAATGTGTGTCGTCCGGACGTCGTCGAGGCGTCGTTGTCGCCCGAGCAGGCGGTGGCCAACGCGCCCGATGCGGAGGCGAGCTGTTTTCGGGTTCCGAAAATCATTCAAGAATCCTAAGCGATCGAAGGAGTACGAGCCGACTATGTTTCGACAAATGTTGCGGGCGAAGATACATCGGGCGACGGTGACCGAGGCCTGTCTGGAATATGAGGGGAGCCTCACGGTGGATGAAGACCTGCTGGATGCAGCAGGCATTCTGCCGTACGAAGCGATCGTCTGCTCCAATCTCAACAACGGCGAGCGGTTCATGACCTACGCCATGAAGGGGAAGCGAGGGAAGGGCGAGATTGTGTTGAATGGACCGACGGCCCGTAAGGCGGCGGTGGGCGATCAGATCATTATTTTCTGTTACGAATATTACAGCGACGAGGAGATCAAACGGCACAAACCGAGGATCATCCAGGTCGACGGCAAGAACCGAATCACGCGTAAGGTTGTGAAACGCTGATGTCATTGATGTCGATACATAAGTTGACGCTGGCGGAATTACAACGCCGGTTTACCGCCGGCGATGTGACGGCGACGGAGATTGTGCGGGCCTATTTTCTGCGGGTGACCAATGTCGAACCGAAGATCAAGGCCTACCTGACGCAGTGTAAGGATGCGGCGGTCGCGCAGGCGGAACGTCTCGATCAGTCGTTGAAGGGGTGGCGCAAAACCACGCCGATGATGGCCATGCCGCTGGCGGTGAAGGACAACATCTGCACGGAAGGCGTGCGCACGACCTGCGCATCACGGATGTTGGAGACCTTCGTGCCGCCCTACGATGCGACGGTGGTCGCCAAATTGCGCGCCCAGAATTATCTGCTGCTCGGAAAGACGAATCTGGACGAATTCGCGATGGGCTCGTCCACCGAAAATTCGGCGTTCGGGGCCAGCCGGAATCCCTGGAATGTTCAGACCGTTCCGGGCGGATCGAGCGGCGGCTCGGCGGCCGCGGTGGCGGCGGATGAATGTGTGGCGGCATTGGGTTCGGATACCGGCGGGTCCATTCGTCAACCAGCGGCGTTTTGCGGCGTCGTCGGACTGAAACCGACTTACGGCCGGGTGTCCCGCTACGGATTGGTCGCCTTCGCCTCGTCCCTGGATCAGATCGGCCCCATCACGAAGGACGTGACGGACGCGGCGATCCTGCTGGGTGCGATCGCCGGCCATGATCCTCGGGATTCGACCTCGGCCGATGTGCCGGTTCCGGATTATCTCAAGGCGCTGAAGCGGAAGGATTTGAAACGGTTGAAAGTTGGCGTACCCGCGGAATACTTTGCCGACGGCCTCGACCCTGAAGTGGAGCAGGCCGTTCGCACGGCCATCGAGGGGCTGCGGGAGCTTGGCGCGGACATCCGCGAGATCAAGTTGCCGACGACGGATGCGGCCGTTGCGACCTACTATGTCATTGCGACCGCAGAAGCCAGCTCGAATCTGGCCCGTTACGATGGGGTGAGGTTCGGACGGAGGGCCGAAGCGAGCAACGATTTGCTGGATATGTATTTGCGGACCAGGGCGGAGGGATTCGGGTCGGAGGTGAAGCGCCGAATCATGCTCGGGACCTATGTGCTGAGCGCCGGCTACTACGATGCCTATTACGAAAAGGCGCAGGCGGTGCGGACGCTGATTCGACGGGAGTTCGACACGGCATTTCAAAACGTCGATCTGATCGTGACGCCGGTGACTCCGACGACGGCCTTTAGGTTCGGCGAAAAGTCTCAGGATCCCTTGCAGATGTATCTGTCGGACATCTACACGATCTCGGCGAATCTGGCCGGCCTGCCCGCCATTTCGTTGCCCTGCGGATTCAGCAAGGCCGGGTTGCCGATCGGGTTGCAGCTCATCGGACGGCCGTTTGAAGAGGAGACCCTGTTGCGCGGGGCCCATGCCTACGAGCAGGCCACCACCTGGCGGGCCAAAAAGCCTGTGGTTCGGTCGGTCTGATAAGGGAGTCCGTATGATTGTCGAAGTTGCCGCTGTGCTCGTGGCGATCGCGTTTGCGGTCTTGGTCGGGTATCTGGTGCCGCTCTTGATCCAAGTGCGCAAGACGGTTGCGGAAGCCGAGACGCTGGTTGCCAAGCTCAATGCCGACCTGCCGACGCTGGTGACGGAGCTCCGGGCAATGAGTCAAAACTTGAACGACCTGACGGAGCAGGCCCGCGGCGGGGTCGAACATGCGGCTGTGTTGCTGCACGCGGTGGGAGAGGTCGGCGAGTCGGTCAATCACATGCATAGTTTGGTGCGAGGCTCCGGTGGGACGTTGCTGGCGAATGTGGCCAGCGTGGTGGCCGGGCTTCGTGCGGCGAAACACGTCGTCACGGAACGACTCAAAGAGGGAGGACATCACAATGGCGGATAATCATCAAGGACCATCATCGGCGGCGGTCCTGCTGGGATTTTTGAGCGGTGCAGCATTAGGCGCGGTGGCGGCCATCCTGTTGACGCCGCGTACCGGCCAAGAGTCGCGGGACCTGTTGCGTGGCTACGCGCGACGTGCGGAGGACGGACTTCGGGATCTGGTCGAGGATGCCGGTGAGCGGCTTGAAGGCGCGGTGGAAGAAGGCCGTGACTTTATTGAATCGAAAAAGTCCGTGTTGCGCGAGGCCTTCGATGCGGGGCGTGACGCCATGCGGCGGGAGCGGGAGCAGTTCACCAAGGGAGAGCAGGGGTGAGCGTGGCCTACGACGTCGTCATCGGTGTGGAAGTGCATGCGCAGTTGCGCACGCAGTCGAAGTTGTTCTGTCCGTGCGGAACCACGTTCGGGCGAACGGCCAATTCGCAGACCTGCCCTGTCTGTCTGGGACTACCCGGAAGCCTGCCGGTGATCAACGATAAGGCTGTGGAGATGGCGGTGCGCGCCGGGTTGGCGATGAACGGGACGATCGGCGTGCGAAACCGGTTTGCGCGCAAAAACTACTTTTACCCGGATTTGCCGAAGGGTTATCAGATTTCCCAATATGAGGCGCCGATCTGCGAGCATGGGTGGCTTGAGATCACTGCGGGCGGGGCTCGTAAGCGTGTGCGCATCCGGCGGGCCCACTTGGAGGAAGATGCCGGAAAGAATCTCCATGAAAGCGGCAGCGGCATGAGCCTCGTGGACCTGAACCGGGCCGGCACGCCGCTGCTGGAGATCGTTACCGAGCCGGATCTGAGCTCGTCTGAAGAAGTAGTGGCGTACCTGAAGGCCTTGCGCGAGCTCCTGATGTATCTCGATGTCTGCGATGGGAACATGGAAGAGGGAAGTTTCCGGTGCGAGCCGAATCTTTCGCTCCGTCCGGTGGGACAGACAGCCTATGGAACCAAAGTGGAGTTGAAGAACATCAACTCGTTCAAGTTCGTGAAGGACGCGGTGGATTACGAAATCAAGCGGCAAACCAAGGTGCTGACTGAGGGGGGGAAGATCTACCAGGAAACCAGGCTCTGGAATCACGAACGTGGTGAAACGGCGGTGATGCGCAGCAAAGAGGAGGCGCACGACTACCGGTATTTTCCGGATCCCGATCTGGTGCCGCTGGAGATCTCGTCCGAACGAATCGAGCGGTTGCGCAAGGAGTTGCCGGAATTGGCCGCGGCGAAGCAGGAGCGGTTTACTCGCGAGTACGGCATTCCTGAGTATGATGCCGGTATCCTGATCTCCAGTAAAGCCTTGTCGCTGTACTTCGATGCCTGCGTCACGCTGTATCCCCACCCCAAGACAGTCAGCAATTGGGTGATGGGCGAGTTGTTGCGAGAGTTGAATCAGGCCGGCATTGAAGCGGACGCCTCGCCGGTGACGCCTGAACGACTGGTTGAACTGCTGACCCTGGTCGATCAGGGCGTGGTGAGCCTGAAGGTGGCCAGAGACATATTTCCGGATGTGTATGCCTCCGGAGAGGCGCCGGCGCAGATTGTTCAGGAAAAGGGTCTCACGCAGGTGTCTGACGAGGGGGCCTTGTCGACGATTATTGAGGACGTCTTGAAGAACAACCCCGCCCAGGTAGTTCAGTTTAAAGAAGGCAAGCAGCAGGTGCTGGGGTTTCTCGTCGGACAGGTCATGAAGGCGTCCGGTGGCAAGGCCAATCCGGGAAAAGTAAATGAGCTGTTGAAAAAGACGCTGGGGTGAGCACGGTGCCGATGTGACGGGCGATCAGATGACAGCAGTGATGGTGTAGTGGGCGTATCTGGAGGAGAACACGAGCATGAGCGGAATCAGAAACGTGAAGGCGCGGCAGATCATCGATTCACGAGGCAATCCCACGGTAGAGGTCGAGGTGCTGTTGGAGAGTGGTGCGCATGGGCGGGCGGCAGTGCCCTCCGGTGCCTCAACCGGCGAAAAAGAAGCGATCGAGCTGCGCGACGGAGACAAGAAGCGTTGGATGGGGAAAGGCGTTTCAAAAGCGGTGGCGAATGTCAGCAAGACCATTGCGCCGCGCTTGTTGGGGATGGAGGCGTTGGATCAGGCTGCGGTCGATCACGAAATGATTGCGCTCGACGGCACGAAGACCAAAGGCAAGCTGGGCGCGAATGCCATTCTCGGAGTGTCGTTGGCGGTGGCTAAGGCTGCGGCCAATGAGACCGGCCAGCCGTTGTATCGGTACCTGGGTGGAACGAATGCGCGTGTGTTGCCGGTGCCGCTCATGAACATCATCAACGGCGGGGCGCATGCCGACAATCGGCTGGATCTGCAGGAATTCATGATCATGCCGGTGGGGGCTCCTCGCTTCAGTGACGCCTTGCGCATGGCGACCGAGGTGTTCCATACACTGAAGTCCCTTCTAAAGAAGAAGGGATTAAACACGGCGGTGGGTGATGAGGGTGGATTTGCGCCGGACCTCCAATCGAACGAAGAAGCCTTGGCCTTGATCATGGAAGCGATCGAGGCGGCCGGGTATCGTCCCGGTCAGGATATCGCGTTGGCCTTGGATTGTGCTGCCAGCGAGCTCTATGAGAAGGGCCGGTATCGGTTGGAAGCAGAGAAGAATCCGGAGCGCTCTTCGGAGGAGATGGTGTCGTATTACGGCAAACTCCTCGATCGCTACCCGATTCTGTCGATCGAGGACGGCTTGAGCGAATTGGATTGGAAAGGCTGGAAGATTCTGACGGAAAAACTCGGCACCCGCGTGCAGTTGGTCGGGGACGATATTTTTGTGACCAACGTGGATATTTTTGCCAAGGGCATTGCCGAGGGGATCGGGAATTCCATTTTGATTAAGCTGAATCAGATCGGGACGTTGACGGAGACGTTGGACGCCATCGAACTGGCGAAGCGGTCCGGCTACACGGCGATCATTTCGCATCGTTCGGGTGAAACGGAAGATACGACGATTGCGGATGTGGCCGTCGCGACGAACAGCGGCTTGATTAAGACGGGATCGTTGTCCAGGACGGACCGTGTGGCCAAATACAATCAGCTGCTTCGCATCGAGGATGAGCTGGGTGCGGCGGCCGTCTATCGGGGTCGTGCGGCTGTTCCATCGAGGGCATAACCGACGTGATCATTAAACCGAACCGTGGGCGTGACTGGCTGGATTGGCAGCGGAAGGTGTGCTCTGCCGGGAAGTGGGTGGGGCTCGGAGCGCTGATCGTCATGATGGGCGCGCTGCTGTTCGGGGAGATGGGCATTCCGCGCTACATGCATTTGCGCGAGCATGCGGAGCAACTGGATCAAGAGTTGGTCGAGCTCCAGCGATTGAACGGCGAGCTGCGTGCCGATCTCGACCGCGTGCAGTACGATTCGACACGAATCGAGGAGTTGGCGCGAGAACGATTGGGGTATGTGCGGAGGGGAGAGACCGTGTATCAAATGGCACCGAACGGAGACAAGGAGCGGCCTTTGACCGGCAGGACACCATGAAGTTCGGCAGTGTGGCAATCATTGGGCGGTCGAATGTGGGCAAGTCCACCCTCTTGAATCGTCTCTTGAAGGAAAAGATTGCGATCGTGTCCGACAAGCCGCAAACGACCAGGACGCGAATCCTGGGGGTGGCCCATGTGGATGGCGCGCAGATCGTCTTTCTCGACACACCCGGATTCCACGAGCCGCGTCATTTGTTGAACCGCCGCATGGTGCGAACGACGCTGGATACCTTTGACGATGCCGATGTGTTGTACGTCGTCGTCGAAGCCACGGCCCAGCCGGGGCCCGGTGATTTGGCTGTGATCGAGCACGTGAAACAGGCGGTCGCCAAACAGGCGCGACCGGTGGTGTTGGTGATCAATAAGGTCGATCTGGTGAACAAGGCGCGATTGCTCCCCTTGATGGAGCAGTACCTGCGGATCTTTCCCTGGACCGAGATTGTGCCGGTGTCGGCCCAGACCGCCGATAATACGGATCGGTTGTTGACGGTCACCGTGTCACTGCTGGAGGAGGGGGAGGGGACGTACGGTGAAGACGTCATTACGGATCAGTCGATGCGGACGTTGGCGGCCGAGCTGGTGCGAGAGAAGATCCTGCAGCAGACCTATGAGGAAATTCCCCATTCGGTGGCGGTTGAAATCGAAGAGTTTGTGGAGACCAAGAAGCTGATCAAAATCGGTGCCGTCGTGCTGGTCGAAAAGGAGTCTCAGAAGGGGATTCTGATCGGCAAACATGGCGAGCGGCTGAAGCAGGTGGGGACGGCGGCACGAGAAGAGATGGAACGGTTGTTCGGGGTGAAGGTGTTTTTGCGGGTGTGGGTGAAGGTGCGCGAATCGTGGCGAGAGGACGAGCAAACCCTCGCGGAGCTTGGCTATTAACGATCTCACCATTCAACCGTCGGAACCGGCGCGACTCCCCGACAAGGAGCCGCTCGGGAAAGATACGTCTCGGGAGGCCGTCGTCAGCGGTCAATCGAAGTCCGACGTACGTCTGGTGTCCATTCAACGGCTCCTGCGCCGCGGCGCCATCACGAATCTGGCCAAGATGTTGGCACGGATGCATCCGGCGGACATTGCGAATGTCATCGACCACCTCTCGTCGTTAAAAGAGAAACGCGAAATCTTCGAACTGGTGCGCGGAGACGTCAAGCGCGGCCAGGTGCTCAGCGAGTTGGACGGCGAGAGCATCACACTGGTGTTGTCCGACCTCCTGCCTTCCGATGCCGCCTGGCTGCTCAAGGATCTCGGCTCCGACGATATCGCCCACATCTTGAGTGTGATTCCTAACGATCGCGCGAAGGACATCCTGGCCCTGATGCGGACGGAGGACTCCACCGAAATCGCCGACCTCCTGAAGTATCCCAAGGGGACGGCCGGCGGCATCATGACCACGGAGTTTTTTGCTCTCTCGGAAGATGCCACCGCGCAAGAAGCCATTCGTCGCTTGCAGCAGGCGACCGATGCGGAGATGGTGTTTTATATCTATGTGACGGACAAGGATGACCGGCTGGTCGGCGTGCTGTCGCTGCGTCAGTTGTTGACCGTTCCGCCCGCGACGCCGCTTAAGAACATTATGACCCGTGACGTGATCAGTGTGGCCGTGGACATGGATCAGGAGGAAGTCTCGCGCCAGGTGGCGAGTTATAACCTGCTGGCCATTCCGGTCGTGGAGCGGGACGGGAAATTGGTCGGGATTATCACGGTGGACGACGTGGTCGACGTCATCCGTGAGGAAGCCACCGAGGACATGCTGAAGATGGCCGGGGCCATTGAGGAAGACTCGATGTTCAAGTCTTCCAGCATGGTCGCGGCCCGCGTTCGTCTCCCCTGGTTGTTTACCAATCTCGTTGGAAGTTTGTTGTCCGGCATGCTGCTCTGGTTGTTCCGCTATACGATTCAGGAAGTGGTGGCCATTGTCAGCTTTATCCCGGTCATTGCGGCCATGGGCGGCAACGTGGGCCTCCAATCATCCACGCTCATCATCCGCGGTCTGGCGACCGGCATGGTGGAACTGACCGATGTCTGGAAGATTTTCTTTCGTGAAGCGAAGATCGCCTTCCTGATGGGCATCGCCTGCAGCCTTATCTTGACGATTGTCGGGTGGTTATGGCACCAGGTGTTTCTCGGGATGGTGGTGGGCGTGTCTCTCATTACGGCATTCCTGGTCTCAACGAGCATGGCGACGGTGATGCCGATCGTGTTGAAACGAATGGGCGTCGATCCCGCCGTGGCGGCCGGACCGTTTGTGACGACGGCCAACGATATCACCGGTATTGCCATTTATCTCACGCTGGCGACGATCTTCCTTGAGCAGATTCGCTAGCGATGCGATGTCGACCTCCTCGGTTCCGGCTGCTCCTTGACGCAGGGTGGTGACATGCCGCTGGTAAAAACGGCCGCGATCGTGTTGCATAGCCGGAAGTGGGGCGATGCCGATCGGATCGTCACGTTCTACACGATGCGATTTGGCAAACTGCGCGGGGTTGCGCGGGGTGCGCGCCGACTGAAGAGTCGGTTGGGCGGTATGATCGAGCCGTTTACGCTCTGCCAGCTCGATTTGTTCGAAAAGCCCGGCGATTCGCTCTACCGGATTTCTCAGGTGACCATCGATGAGCCGTTCTCAAGATTTCGTGACGATCTCACGCTCATGACGGCGGCCGGCCGCATGGTCAATCTGGTCAATGCCGTGATGGCGGAAGGCGATGCGGAACCCTGTGTTTTCGATATGTTGGAATCCGGATTGCGCATGCTGTTGGATAGTCGCGATGCGGCGTGGACGACGTTGTTGTTTCAGATCCGCTTGCTCGGCATGACCGGATTTCGACCGCAGACCGAGCAATGTGCTACCTGCGGACAGGTCCGTCAGGGACCGCTCCCGCAATTTTCCCCATTGGCCGGAGGGATGGTGTGCGAACGGTGTGCCAGTCGTCAGCCGTTTCGGTGTACGGTCTTGTCCCGCGGAAGTGTCGCGTTTCTTCATCAGGCGTTACAGATTCAGCCGGCTTTGTTGAGCCGGTTACACGCGGCCGGTCAGGTACGGGCCGAGGTGGAGTCGGTGATCGAGAGTTATGTCACCGTGGTGGCGGGGCGGCGATTGCCGCCGGTCGATTTTCTCACCGGCGGAGGTTCCGCCTGAGCGAATCACACCACGATGGGCGCAAGGGGTCGTCGGGTCTCGGCATGAGGGGGCAGTGATCGGTATGAGTGGATTGGTTCTCGAACCCACGGATATGGAGTGGGTGGACAAGGGCGTGTTGAGCATCACGTGGAGTGACGGCCACAAAGCCCGCTACCCGGTCCGGTATCTGCGGCAGCATTGCCCTTGCGCCGCCTGTACCGACGAATGGACCGGCGAACTGCGACTAAAGCCGGATGATGTGCCGATGCTCATCATGCTGCAGGATATTCAGCCTGTCGGACGGTACGCGTTTCAGATTACATGGAGTGATGGGCACGACACGGGGATCTATTCCTATGCATTCCTTCGCCGGCTCTGCCAGTGCGATCTCTGTCAGCCCGTGAAGCCGGTGGAGCCGCGTTCCAGGCGATTGCTGTAATTGCCGCGGCAATGGTCGTCAGCTCGGGACAGGGGAGGCGCAGCAGATGAGCATCCGTCGACTGATCGGGGTGGGTGTGTGGATGTGGCTTGGCCTGGTCTCGGTGGCTTGTTCGAGCATGCCGCCTCTCGATCACCAAAAGCAGTTAGTTCGATCCGGCGACTTTCGGATTCAGCAACTGACGCCCACGGCCTTTGTGGAAACCTGGGGCGAGCCCACGTATACGCACCAGCAGTTCACACACTTTTTCGGGATGCAAGACGGACGATTGATTCCTCAGGCACGTCTCTCGCTTGGCGAGTCCCCGCAGGGATGGGAAACGGGATTGGCTGCCGGCGAGGCGTTGTTCCTTGCCTATGCTGATCGCGGCTACTATCTGGTGTTTCTCGATGGTGTGCTCGTCTACCATGAAGCCATGACCGCCGAGAAGGTGCATGCAGTCGGGAAGACCTGGAAGTACGAGGCACAATTCAAGACGCGACTGGAATCGTCGCCCGGCCTGAAATAGGTCCGAAACTGCGTATGGAATCCGCGTTTCCTCAACGTCCTCTCAACATCTGCATGGTTGCGTCGGAAGTCGTCCCCATGGCCAAAACCGGTGGCCTGGCGGATGTCGTCGGTGCGCTCGCAATTGAGTGTGCCTCGCTCGGGCACGATGTCGCCGTGGTATTGCCCGCCTATCGTCAGGTAGATGCGCTCGGGTATGAGATGGCTGATCGTTGTGCCCTGTCGATCGCCATTGGGGACGGGATGCTCGATGCTCGCATTCAGCAGGTGTTCATTCCGACGTTGCGGGTCGCGGGACCCGGGCGTTTACGTATCTTCCTCGTTCGGCATGATCCCTTTTTCTCAAGGTCCGGTCTGTATCAGGAGGCCGGCCGAGATTATCCGGACAACCTCGAGCGGTTTGTGCTGTTTTGCCGAAGCGTGATGGAGCTGCTGCTGCATCTCCATGGCACGGAACAGTGGGAAACGGACCTGTTGCATCTTCACGACTGGCAGGCGGCGCTCTGTGCCGTCTATCTGCGGACCCTGTATCACGAACAGCCCGCGCTCAGTCGGACTCGAAGCGTATTGACGATTCACAATCTGGGCTATCAAGGATTATTTCCCGTAGAACAGTTTCCTGTGACGGGACTACCCGGCAGTCTGTTTACGCCTGCTGCGCTTGAGTTTTACGGGCAGGTGAATGTGTTGAAGGGGGGGCTGGTATTTGCCGATCGTCTGACCACGGTGAGTCCGACCTACAGTCAGGAGATTCAGACCGCTGAATACGGGTGTGGCCTCGAAGGGGTGATCACCGAGCGAAAGTCGGTGTTGTCCGGGATCGTCAATGGCATCGATGCGGATCTGTGGAACCCGATGACCGACCACTATCTGTCGACGTCGTACACTTCCTCAGACCTGACCGGAAAGCGTCGTTGTAAGCAGGCGCTTCAGCGTGAACTCGGGCTTCGTTTACTCAAGGGCCCGCTCCTGGCCGTGATCGCGAGACTGACGAGTCAGAAGGGCATTGATCTGGTTATCGATATTGTGCCGGAACTGATGGCGCTCAACGCTCAGATCGTGATTCTCGGGACGGGTGATCCTCTCTATGAACGGCAGGTGCGTGAGCTGGGGGAGCGGTATCCTGGCCGAGTGGCCGTGCGCAATGTGTTTGATGAGGGATTAGCGCATCGCATTGAAGGCGGCGCCGACATGTTTCTCATGCCGTCTCGTTATGAGCCATGCGGCCTGAGTCAGCTCTATAGTTTGCGTTATGGAACCGTGCCCATCGTGAGAAAGACCGGTGGCTTGGCCGATACGGTTGTGGGCTACACGCCAACCAGCTTACAAGAGTCGCGAGCGACTGGGTTCACGTTTACGGATACCAACTCGACTTCCCTATTGACGGCTGTTCTGCTGGCACTTTCTGTCTATCGGAAAAAAGCAGACTGGCAGCGTCTCATCAAAGCGGGGATGGAGCAGGATCTGTCATGGACCCGCTCTGCGTCGATCTATATCCAGCTGTTTCAGGAACTGGTTTCTGGCGAGAGGACGGGCGCGTAGGGGAAACAGTCGGCAGTCAACGGCCTAATGGAGTGCCGCCTGCAGGGTGAGTGCGAGATGCGAGAGCCGGTCCCTTGCTTGTGCTGTGTAGTAGGAGTAGTCGGGGCTCGCATGGCTGTTCAACACGTCGCGAAATTGGTCCATGGCCAGATCTGATTCTCCAGCGGACATTGCCAAGTCTCCCGCATGCAGGCTGCATGACGCCGCCATAGCCTGAACATCAACCGCCAGGCGCGAAGCAGGTTGGCTGACCATAGACTTCAATTTCGTCGGCAGCAGATTGTCGAGCACTGAATGGGGAAGTTGAGCCATGCTCACGTCGCGCAACTTGTTCGCATCCAGAAGTGCAGTCCGAGTTTCGTCGGTCGAGAGGCAATGTGTATAGGTGCTCCAGACGTCCATGAACCGAACGTTGTCGTAGCGAACGGAGGTTGTCATCGGGCTGGACTGGCAGCCGACCATCGTCAGCGCGAGGACCAGGATTCCGACTAGACTGGTAATCCCCTTTCGCATCTATCTGAGTCCTTTCCGGAGCGTGGAATCGAGAGCCTGTGTTCTTTCCCTAGACTGAGCAAATGTCGGACCAGGAGCGCGGTGTTGCAACGTATTGAAATATTAAGTGATGCTTGCGAGTTATTCGCTGGGCCTGTCTCAATAATATTCCACTGTGTGGAATAAAACACGAAAGCCGACAGGTGACTACACACTGACCGCATCCAAATGGCTGCGATTCGTGCACCGACTGTTGCGCGCGCGGATGCCGAGGTGCCGTTGCTGAATCGGAATTCACTTGCCATCTAGCATGGGGGGGCCGGCTTGGTGTAATACTCGCTACCACGTCTTCGGCGGCGACCGCCTTGTGAGCATTTGCGGTCAATGAACGCGCACTGCTTCTGTGGGAGTTCTTCGGGAGTTGTTCTGCAGGCTACAGGGCCAGCGCATCGCCCCGCCATCTCGACACAGGGATCCGTTCAGCCGGCTAAGAGTCCAGACATCCATTGATGAAAGGTTCCTCCGCACATGATTGTGAGACACTCGCTGACCAAAACTCGTCAATTTCGCACGCTGCTTCAGTCTGAACAGTTGGAGTTTATTTGTGAAGCGCACAACGGCCTGAGCGCAAAAATCGTTGAAGAAGCAGGTTTTGCTGGGATCTGGGCCAGCGGGCTGTCTATCTCGGCCCAGTTCGGCGTTCGTGACAATAATGAAGCCAGTTGGACACAGGTTCTGGAAGACTTGGAGTTCATGTCCGACGCCACGAAGGTGCCGATCCTGCTCGATGGGGATACGGGGTACGGCAATTTCAACAACATGCAGCGCCTGATTCGAAAACTGGAGCAGCGCAACATTGCCGCAGTGTGTATTGAGGACAAGCTGTTTCCCAAGACGAACAGTTTTCTGAAGGGCGACGCGCAGCCGATGGCAGACATGCAGGAATTTTGCGGCAAGATCAAGGCCGGGAAGGATGCGCAGACTGATCCGGACTTTTGCATCATTGCGCGAGTTGAAGCGTTCATTTGCGGGTGGGGGCTGACTGAGGCGTTGCGTCGTGCGGAGGCATACCATCAGGCCGGGGCCGACGGCATTCTCATTCATAGCGCACTTTCGGTTCCCGATGAGATTCTCGCGTTTAAGCGGGAGTGGGGTAATCGATGCCCCGTCGTCCTCGTTCCCACGAAGTATTATTCGACGCCGACGGATCTCTTTCGTCAACATGGCTTCTCCATGGTGATTTGGGCCAATCACATGTTGCGAGCGGCGGTGGCGGCGATGCAAAAGACCGCTCGAGCGCTCAAGCAGAGTGAGCATCTCTTGTCTATCGAAGATAAGGTGGCGCCGGTGTCGGAAATCTTCCGTCTGCAAAATGCCGCAGAACTACTGGAGGCGGAGGAGCGCTATCTTCCGCGCGGCGCTGAAGGCACATCGGCGGTGGTGCTTGCGGCGTCGAGGGGAGAGGAATTGGGGGAATTGACCGCCGATCAGCCCAAAACCATGGTGAAGGTCCAGGGAACACCGATTCTGTCCCACATCGTCGACGCTTACAACGCGGTCGGGATCAAAGACATCCTCGTGGTGCGCGGATATAAGAAGGAAGCGGTGCGTCTTCCAAATTTGACGTATATCGATAATGCGGAGTTCGCGGAGAACGGTGAGCTGGCCTCTTTGGCACTGGCGTTGCAATCGAGGAAGGGACATTTTCAGTCGACGATCATTTCCTACGGTGATGTGTTATTCAATAAGTATATCCCGCAGGCCCTATGCCAGGAGTCGGATGACTGCGTGATTTTCGTCGACAGCAACTGGCAGGATCAAACCAGTTATGCCCGTTTGGGTGGGTTTGCCGAGTGCACTGTGCCGAATTCGCGAAAAGCGTTCAATGCAAAGGTCCATCTGAAACAACTGGGAGGCGCGATTCCCCCTGATTCGATCCACGGCGTCTGGATGGGGTTCCTCAAGTTGTCTCCCAATGGAGCTGCGATGGTCGATCAACTTCTCGTGGAGATACTCGCCAGACCGGGTAATCGTAAGGCCGGCATTCCGCAGTTGCTGCAGGAGCTACTCAGCCGAGACTATCCGATTCGGGTGTTGTACACGGTTGGACATTGGCTGGATATTAATAGCCTTGACGATGTGGTTCAAGCAGGCAACTTTTGATGCGTGCCGAGTCTGATCAGCTCGGATTGTGTTTGAGTAAGGCCGGTGTCTGATTCTCAGCGTCGATGTCGTGGCGCGTTCACGTCTTGGAGAGCATAGGGCATGATCGATCCTCAGGAATTTATCGAGTGTTTGCAGAGCAACGACGTCGATTTTTTTGCAGGGGTGCCGGACTCTCTGTTGAAAGAGTTGTGTGCCTGTCTGGACGCTGTAGCGCCCCCAGGACAACATGTTATCACCGCCAATGAAGGGGGCGCGATCGCTCTCGCGCTCGGCTACCACCTCGCGACGCAGAAGATTCCTCTTGTGTACCTGCAGAACTCTGGGTTGGGGAATATCATTAATCCATTGTTGTCGTTGGCTGACGCTGAAGTCTATTCCGTTCCGATGTTGCTCGTCATCGGCTGGCGGGGAGAACCGGGCATTCACGATGAGCCTCAGCATAAAAAACAGGGGCGTGTCATGCTCGCCATGCTTGAGGCGATGGAAATTCCCTATGCCATCCTAGGGCCGGAATTGGAGGGCTCTGCGGCCACACTTGCGTGCGCATTGGCCACCGTTCGGAAGGCCAGCGCGCCGTTCGCGCTAGTGATTAAGAAGGGGACATTCCAGCCCTTTGCGGGCCCAGGGGGTGCAAGGACGGGGACGTTTGAACTTTCTCGGGAGGAGGCCATTCAGCTCGTGCTCCAGGCGCTGGATGATCGCGACATTGTCGTCGCCACGACCGGTATGGCTTCTCGGGAAGTGTACGAATACCGAGCTCGGAAAAATCAAGGACATCAGCAGGATTTTTTGACTGTGGGAGGAATGGGCCATGCTTCCCACATTGCTCTTGGGTTGGCGCTCAAAAAGCCCGATCGACCCGTCTTTTGTTTAGATGGTGACGGTGCACTCCTGATGCACATGGGCGGGCTCGCCATTACCGGAGTTTTGAAGCCTCGCAACCTGAAGCACATTGTCTTAAACAATGGAGCCCATGATTCAGTTGGTGGGCAGCCGACGGTGGGGCTCACGGTCGATATTCCAGGAATTGCGCGTGCTGCCTTCTACGAGCAGGTGTCGCGAGCTGAAACGCGGGACCAATTGCGGTCGTGCATGACCGCGTTGAAGCATTCGCCAGGGCCTGGTTTGTTGGAGATCCGAGTGCGTCGTGGTGCGAGGAAAGATTTGGGGCGGCCGGCGGGTACTCCGATTCAGAACAAAGGTTCGTTCATGGATTTTCTGTCAGGCTAAGGGTTCGATGGGAAGGTAGGGGAAGGTTCACACCCAAGTGAGTAAGGTTTCATATATCGGGATGTGTCTAGGCGGGCGAGCTAGGGATGGTCTTTAAAACCGTCTTCGATGCCTGGCGTCTTGAGCAATGAACGCCAGATGTGAGCATTGGGTTGAAGCGATGATCCCCTATGCTCGAAGTTTTGTGTCGATGGAGGTACGTGTTTACATGCCGATGGTTTAGGGATTGATCAGATGGGGGAGCGGTGGCGGGGTAGTGTTTAACAGGTTCGTCGGTTGGGTTGAGACTGTGAGGCGTTAAAGGTTAGGAGCGAAAGATTTGGACTAGGACTCCTGTTCGGGTAGTGGAGTTTGTTTTTCTCATGATGTGTTTGATGTGTTCCTTGACGGTCTGTTCGGTAATCTTGAGAGCGTTGGCAATCTCCTTGTTCGTCCATCCCTTCGCCAGGTTTTCGACTACCGACTGTTCTCTGTTGGTGAGCTGGAATCGTTCTTTGGCCTGGTCGGTGCTGAGCTGTTGCCGCCGCCCTAATTCTTCCAACGTCACGACCAGGCGCGCAAATTGGATTCCGCCACGATCAGGCAGGCCGAAGCCCCGAAGCAGCACTGGTTGGTTAGGGTTCCCAGCGATTCGCTTGACCTCAAACTGCTCCCAGTCTTTTGCTTCAGTACGAACTTGAAGCGCCTTGATGATTTCCGCGCAGAGCTCGGTTAGCACCGATGGAAGTACTCCTTGGGCTGACTTGGCTGGTGCGCCTCCGTTTTCTGCCATGTTAATGAGTTTCGACAATTCGGTGGCTTGTCGATTCATGTGCAACAATTGCATGGAAGTGGACAGCACGACAATTCCCGCACCCGCACGTTGGTCGGCCAGATTATCTGTGGGTTCCTGAGAAGAGATAGCATTGAGAGCCACGGCAATACTCCGTAAGGTTCGTAATCTCACTAGACAATTGATCTATTTCTGATAACCTAAAACATGTGAGCGTCACTAGTAATGCTACATAATACTTTCGAGGTAGTCAAATTATACTTCTGAGGGAGTCATCTGTACATCATTGGTATTGTTCGTCTCGGCTGGTGCCTCTATACTTCGAATATCAATAACCCCATTGATCAGCTTGATTAACCATTCGGCCGTAATTCGTTCCGTTAATCATCGCATGATTGTTTGAGGGGGGGGCCTACCTAGCCGTTATCTGAAAGCTGCCGCGAACGTCTTTCAAATTAAACAATGGCTTATACTCTCTCTTCGGAAACGAGTTTGACGGAACGAAGCGGTATCATACAGACGCACTAGTACTCGAAGAGTTTGGAGTAGGTAGGCGTGTGTGAGTCCGGTTTCGAGTCAAACTGCAAACAAATATCATGCCGAGCTGATCAGCTAGTCGTCTCCTCGTTCTTTCAGGTGCAAAGGGTCATACCCGGTTGGGAAAAGGGCTGCCGGAAGGCGCAGAAGGTTCCGGTAGTTATATGTGGCGAGATGGAATTTCCTCAGGAGAATAAGTCATGAATGCTATGATTTTGCTCGGCTCAATTGTCCTTTCGGGGAATTTTATCGGCGTTGCACTCGCTGGCCAGGTGGATCAGGAGTCCAAACCGATTCTGATCGCTGCCGCTTCTTCTGCGACGGCCTCTTCTACTGCGCGTCATGGGGGGGAAGGGGCAGAGAAGTCTTCTCTGACTGTAACTCCAGATTACATTATGGGGCCTGAAGATGTGCTGGAAATCACGGTGTGGAAGAATGCGGATTTGTCCAAGCAAGTACAGGTTCGGCCGGACGGAAGAATATCGCTCCCGCTCATCGGCGATGTCTCCGCGGTGGGAAGGACCGCGGCGCAATTGACGGAAGAAATCTCTGCGCGATTGAAATCTTACATGGAAAACCCCACTGTCTCTATTCTCGTGCGTGAGGTCAATAGCTATCAGATTTATGTGCTCGGTGAGGTGAATGCTCCTGGGAAGTATCCCTTGAAAAGTAAGACGACTTTGCTGCAGGCGATAACGATCGCTCATGGGTTTACTCAGGTGGCAGCGCGCAACAAGATTGTCGTGTTTAGATTTGGAAAAGACGGCGAAGGGTTGAACAAGATCAAGGCGAGTTATGACGATATTGTACTCAGGGATGGTTCAGATCAAAACATCGAGCTCAAGCCAGGTGACCAGATAGTGGTGCCCTCAGAAACGATGGTGGTCTTACCATCAAGATAATGCTTAGCCGCTCAGCACTGTTTGTGGAACTACGAGCTAAAGGAGTTGGGAAATTGAAAACTTTCGGTTGCAGATGGTTTCACGGGGGGGTATGTATTGCGGTCAGCTCCCTTCTGACTCTCTCGGGCTGCTGGATCGGCGGCGAGCAAATAGATTTCAACGTCACGTATATCCCACCAAATGAGTTCTTGTTAGGCCCTGAGGATGTGCTCGTTGTCAATGTATGGCGAAACCAGGAGCTTTCACGAGAAGTGATTATTCGTCCGGATGGGAAGATTTCGATGCCTTTGATCGGGGATGTTCAAGCTGCAGGAATGACATCAAATGTCCTCGCGAAGCGAATTGCTGATGGCCTGGCCGAATTCATGTCCAATCCCACCGTCTCCGTCCAAGTCAAAGAAGTGAATAGCTATTATGTGTATGTGCTTGGGGAAGTTTCAAAGCCCGGAAAGGTTCCTTTGAAATCGTATGCTACGGTGTTGCAAGGTATTTCGCTGGCCGGAGGATTTACAACTTTTGCGTCAAGAAACAAAATCCATGTTCTTCGCGTTGTGCCCAACGGGCAGGGGCAGCCAAAACAGGTTCAAATCCCCGTGCCGTATGAAGATATCATTCAAGGCAAGAATTCGGAGGGTAACTTCTTTCTCAAGGCTGGTGATGTCATTGTCGTGCCATAGCCAGGTTTTGAGAATGTGGAAAATCGTTCTGTGGGCTGTGGCCTTGTCCTTCGTGAGCTTTTGGGATTTATCGGGTTCAGCCGCCCAGCAGATCAGGGTTGTGCCGTCAATTTCTGTCCTCGAGCGTTACGACAGTAACGTTTTCTTTACGCCGAAGTCACAGCTTGCGCCAGGGACGACAGCCGACGATCTTATCACTACTGTCACGCCCCAGTTGAATTTTATGCAGGCCAACTCCCTCGTGAAGACAAACCTATCAATTGGGGCGGTCGTGCAAAAGTTTGTCAATAACTCCGCCCTTGACAATGTAGGGTTCAACGGGAGTGCGGGAATCGATCTCGCGCAAGCGGTGAATAGGGTGTTGCCAAGGATGCGAGGGTTCAGGGTTTTTGGGACATATCAGTACACTCCATCGGCGCCAGCATTTGGCGCGGGTGGATTGGGAGCAGGCGGAGGCGGATTTGGGGGAGGCGGATTTGGGGGAGGCGGATTTGGCGTGGGCGGATTTGGTACAGGTGGTGTTGGAATAGCGGGGCCAGTCGACTCAGGTCTACTGACTCAACGAATCAGGACTACCATGTTTAACGTCGGCCTTTCTAATTCCTACTCTCTCTCCCCCACGACCGATTTTCAGACGAATTACACATATTCCCGACTTAGTTTTGGGGGGAATTTAACGCCAACATCTACTGCATCAGGGCAGCCACTAAACACGGTATTCGATACGCAAACACATTCCATTTCAGCTGGGCCCACGTCGAAACTTTCTGCGATCGACACCCTAACCGTGAAATACACATTTAATCAAATGTCCCAGGGACAGTTTGGAGACTTTGCGACGCACAGCGGCACAGCCGGTTGGGGGCGAAGCTGGACAAAAGAGTGGAGTTCTTCTGTCAATGGAGGCTTAACCTTGGTCGAACCCATTCCGGATGCGTCTTCGAGTGGGGGGCAGAGAAGAGTGCCAGCTAAAATGGTACCGACTGGGGGATTCAGTGTGAGTTATGTTTCTGGCTCATCTTTCCTTCGCAAACTGGGAAGTGAGATCCAGGAAGTTACGGGAAGTACTGGGGGGGGGAGAGTAAGTGGTGGGGGGTTCCTGCCGCTTCTAGCTGGTATGAACATGCCGGGGGGGATTGCTGCCCCCGGATCTTATCGTATTACTCTCATGTACAACTTAGGAGTATTTCCGAGCTTTGTGCAGACTGCCGGGCCGATCTACACACACACCATAATGCTAGGAAGCATGGCTGGGATTACGGACAGGTTGAGCGCTCAGGCATTATTTAACTATGCAAATAGCAGCTTTACGTCGGATTCCATCGGTACGAATTTCACGACGTACGGTACGACCGTAGCGCTCAATTACCTCATCACACCCATGTTTACCGCTCAGCTCAGTCATCAGTGGTTGAGGTTTGACACTCAAACGACTGGAGTGAGCGCCGGTGATCTTGGCTTTTCAAAGCAGGTAATTTTGCTGGGCTTTACGTATGCGTATTCTCCTCGTGGCGATTTCTTTCGGGCTGGTGCCTTCTTGGAAGGTATGTCCAGTGCCTCTTCGTCTGCTGAGTCGGGAGCGGGTAAGTCAGAATCAGGAGGGGTGGATATAAAGAAATGAACACGCGTACGCTGGCTCCAGAGGATTATTGGCGTGCTGTTGTTAGCCGTAAATGGCTGGTGATAACTTCGATACTTGTGTGTTTGGGCATCGCAGGGATTGTTTGTGCATTGATACCGAAGGTATATCTCTCTGCCACAAAAATGTGGTTCGAAGGGGCGAAAATAGAAGAGTCGATCGTGAGTGGTCCCAATCCGGCTGGGGGAGCATATTCTCCCACGCTGGATGACCGGGTGATGGAAGTACGACAGTTCGTAATGGGGCGGAAAACGCTCGGCCAGATAGCGGGTGAGTTCGGACTCTTCGGGTATGTAAAGGATCAACCTGATGCTACAGAGTCTGAAAACGCCATCCGTGCTATGCGAGGCTCTATTAAGGTAGAGCCTACAAAGGATAAGTTATTCATTACCCTATCATTCTCAAACGAAGATCCCATCATTGCCAGAGATGTCACGTCACGACTCAGTGATCTATTTATTGAAGAAACTCTGAAGGATCGTGAACGAGGTGTTGAGGCAGCGGAAGATTTTCTTGGGCTTGAGCTAAAGCATGCAAAGGCAGAGTTGGAGGCCAAAGAGAAAATTATTTCAGAGTTTAAGCAGCAGCATTTGGGAGAGTTGCCTCAACAGATTGATGCGAACTTGCGCAAATTGGATCGCCTTCAGGAGGACATGCGCTCTCAAGGCGAGCAGTCTCAGAGCCTAGCCAATCGTCTCGTTCAACTTGATAAATCGATTAAGGATTACGAAGAGACAGGAGAAGTCAGTGGCGATTCTTCTATCGGGACCTCCAGTAAACGAAACAAAGACCCTCGACTGGGGAGAATTAAGGAATTGGAGCGGCGATTGGTAGAGCTGTCTTCGATGTATAAGGATACCTATCCTGACCTTGTTCAAGTCAAGGAAGAGATCCGGAAGCTGAAGGAGATGACGTCAGCTCAATATCGTGACCTTCTGCCGGATGCTGAGTCGGACGAGGAACCCATCGCCACGAAAAAAACCAAACGAAAGGCGATTGATCCCTACCACGCGGAGTTGTTAAAGCAGCGAGACGAGATCGTGCTCGAATTAGATTCAGTAAAGCGTCGTCAAGCTCATATCGCCGTTGAGATGTCCCAATATGAGCGAAGAGTTGAGCATACACCCGAGCGCGAACAGCGATTGAAGACACTTGAGAGAGATTATGAAAACCTTCAGAAGAATTACCAGTCGTTATTAGATAAAAAGTTGACCGCCGGCATGCAGAAAAGTTTGGCGCAGGGACGTAAGGGAGCGAAATTTAGCATCGTAGATCCAGCATACACACCTGTTGTGCCTGTGATTCCGAATATTCCACTGATCATGGCGGCCGGGCTCGTGCTGGGTTGTGCATTGGGTTTCGGAGGTGCTGTTGGCCTAGAGTTGATGGGGCGAGGGTTCCGCTCCGCAGAGGAGGTTGAGATCACGCTAGGTCTTCCAGTGATTGCCTCTATTCCACTTTACGAAAGTGCATTTGGTGGAGCGATGCAAACTGTCAGAGCGTTGTCCGGCAAGAGTCGTACGACCTCGCTGATGCTGTCAGGTGGCGGGAGTCATGGCGGCGTTGACATGCAGGTTGTTGGCGGCCTACCTGCCGCATCCGTGAGGCAGAAGGGGCAGAATGGTCAGTTGCATACTCCAACACCAGGGTTGGAGCTGGTGTCGATGTGGCGACCGCTCTCGTTTGTTGCGGAGCAATATCGCGTTGCAGCTACCAGGCTTGAATTAATGACCGGCGACCGAAAGAGTACGGCTATTGTGGTGACAAGCGCAGTAATGGGGGAGGGAAAGTCCTCTACCGCCCTTAATTTAGGTTATGTACTCGCTAAGGACCTCGATCGGAGAACCATCATAATTGATTGCGATCTCAAACGACCAATGCAACATATTTATGCAGGTGTCTGGCAGCATCCGGGACTGGTGGAGGTGCTGCGAGGTACAAAGACGACCGAGGACTGTGTGCAGCGTTTGGGGGAGTCGGGTCCATGGATTCTTCCGGCAGGAGCAGTTGGCGACAACCCCGTGGGATTGGCCAAGATGCATCAGTTGGCTGATTTGGTCGCCGAACTCAAAGAGAAGTTTGACTATGTGATTATTGACGCCCCCCCGGTGCTACCCCTCGCCGACATGCAAGTTCTTGCCAGCACGGGGGACCTGATCGCCTATGTGGTGAAGGCAAGCATGACGGGACGGGATGTTGTGCAAAAGGCACTCAAGGCTCTTGGAGAGAATAGCAACCTTGGGATCATTTTGAATGGCCTAGATGCGCACACCACTCCGTACTACATGCAGCAGGAATACTACCGCGAAGCGCACCATGAACAGCTCAAGTAAATCGGATCAGGAGACGGGCCTAGAGTCCCTACCCACTCGGCAACCGCTCGTGTCAGTCTCGGTTAATTTTCCTAAATTTACGAGGCGAGTGTTGATCCTCGGAGTTGGGCCGCTAGCGAGAGACTTGTGTCAAACGCTACTTGCAAAACGGGCTGGTTTTACTGAAGTCGTTGGGTTTTTGGACAAAGATGCGAGTCGCGTCGGCGAGCGCTTAGTCAATCCCACCATTATAGGAACTTATGACCAACTGTTTGAGATTGCCGAACGATATCAAGTGCATACCGTGGCGGTCTGCTTAGAGGACCGCCGTGCGGTGCTCCCTGTTCAGACCTTATTGGATATGAAGGCCATGGGCCGAGATGTGGTTGATGGTCACTATCTGTACGAGGAGGAGTCCGGGCGCCTGTCGATCGATCACCTCAAGCCAAGCGCATTGATTTTCTCAACCGGTTTTCGTCGTCGTCTTCTCACAATGTTGTTAAAACGGGCCTTGGACGTAGTTGTTTCAATAATTGGAGTGATCGCATTGTTGCCACTCGTTCTGGTTCTGGCTGTGCTCATCAAGGTAGATTCCTCCGGTCCAGTGTTTTATCGGCAAATGCGTGTGGGGCTGCGAGGGCGTCCTTACATGATTTGGAAGTTTAGGTCCATGCGTCAGGATGCTGAGCAAAGCGGCGCAAGATGGGCATCGAGCGAGGACCCACGTGTGTCTAGAGTTGGCCGTTGGATCAGAAAATGGAGATTGGACGAACTTCCCCAACTGATCAATGTACTAAAAGGGGAAATGAGTTTGGTCGGGCCGAGACCTGAGAGACCTGTATTTGTCCAGGAGCTGAGGAATACGATCCCTTATTACGATTTGAGGCATACGGTTCGCCCAGGAATTACTGGTTGGGCGCAGACACGTTTTCGGTACGGTGCATCGAAAGAAGATTCGCACGTCAAGCTGCAATATGATCTTTTTTATGTCAAGAATTTGTCCCTGGCCTTGGATTTGCGGATCGTAGTCCACACGGTAAAGGTTATGTTCATGGGTGAGGGGGCGCGGTAGAGGGTGCATATGCCTGATACAGTTTCCAAGCATTGTCTTTCATTTGATGTCGAAGAGCATTTTCAGGTCTCCGCTTTTGAATCTCCCATGAGACGACGGCATTGGGATCAATATGAGAGTCGTGTAGAAGCCAACACCGATAAGCTGCTTGAACTCTTGGGGGGGAGAGGTGTGCGCGCGACGTTTTTTGTGCTTGGGTGGGTGGCGGAGCGGTATTCCTCTTTGGTTCGTCGGATTGCGTCAGCAGGACACGAAATTGCTTCGCATGGGTATGCCCACGAGCTCATCACAGCTCAAACCCCTGCTGCTTTCCGTGATGATATTCGGAAAGCTAAGGGGATTCTGGAGAATATTTTGTCGAAACCGGTGTTGGGCTATCGTGCGCCGAGTTTCTCAATTACCAAGGACACAATGTGGGCAACTCAAATACTCGTCGAAGAAGGGTATGCCTACGATTCCAGCATATTCCCTGTCTTGCATGACCGCTACGGAGTCCCTTCTGCTAACCCGGAGGTACATCAATTGTTGACGACTTCCGGTCTCCTCTGGGAAGTTCCTCCTTCGACGGTTGAATATCTAGGAGTACGAGTGCCTGTTGCCGGTGGAGGGTATTTTCGGCTTTACCCGTACCCACTGCTCCGCACGCTACTACGTAAGCTGGAAAGTAAGGGCTCGTCTTTAGTGATGTATATGCACCCTTGGGAGTTTGATCCCAAGCAGCCAAGAATGGAAGGTTCTATCCTGTCGCGGCTTCGCCACTATATGAACCTTGATAAGACAGAACTTCGGTTGCGAGCACTTCTCCAAGATTTCGCCTTTTCTCCCATACAGGAAGCGTTTCCCCAAATTGCGGAGCCCCGTACACTCCGGACGGAAGCGTCGATTAATGTAAGAGGAAATTGTTTCAACGCAGGTTGATTTGATGTTCTTCTGAATGAGGGTTGTGACGATCATAACTCGGATTGGAACGTAACGGTTTGACTCAGTCGGAGCTAGGAGCCGTTGGTTCCTCGCATAACATGCATCGGTTCTTCCATTATTAGATTTTTGGGAAAGCGTGCTGCGCTTCTCGGGCCAATCTACCTCTCTCCTATCCTGGCTAGCTATCCATCGCTACAGCCTGCGGCGCTGTCGTCATTACTTGCCTGCTATAGAATAGTGAGGAAGCGTGGGCAGAACATTCCTGCAGAATAGGATTGTGCTTTGGTGTGCTACTCTTGTGATGTTGTTTGCGGACGGATTTGTCGTGGCACCTGCGTCGACGATCTCTGGAACGTTCCTCATTTTCAGGCTGTCTGATGCATGGTAAGTAAATTGAACGTGCACAGCAAGTCTTGGGTCCAACAATGATATTTTGTGGTTTGGAGTAATCATGACGTCTGCGTTTGCGCACGAGGATTCCTGTACCGTGGTAATTGAGCCACGTAAAGGATACGTACAAGTGGGGTGGCAGGAGCTTTGGGGGGCGCGCGAATTGTTTTACTTTCTGGCCTGGCGAGATCTTAAGACGCGCTATGCGCAGACTGTCATCGGGGCCAGTTGGGCTCTGATGCAACCGCTCCTTAGTACGTTGATTTTTACTCTCGTATTTAGCTACTTGGCAAAAGTTCCATCAGATGGCTTGCCATATCCTCTTTTTGCTTTTGCGGCAATTTTGCCCTGGTCTCTCTTCGCAAAGAGTCTTGAGCGCAGCACATTGAGTGTTGTGACAGAAGGTGGCCTCATAAAGAAGGTCTATTTCCCCCGGCTGATCATTCCAATTTCTTCTACCTTCATCAATCTCGTAGATTTTGCTGTCGGGCTTCTGATTCTCGTTGGGATGATGGCTTGGTATCAACTGCTACCGCAGTGGACGGTTATCTTCCTACCTCTGTTCGTAGGGGTTGCCCTGCTTGCCGCTCTCTCCGTGAGCCTGTGGCTTTCAGCGCTCAATGTTAAGTATCGGGATGTGGCTTCTGTGGTTCCCCTGATCACCCAGCTGTGGATGTTCGCATCCCCTGTCCTGTACCCCGCATCCTTGGTTCCAGAGTCTCTTCGCTGGTACTACGGTCTGAATCCGATGGCTGGTGTTATTGAAGGGTTCCGATGGGCCCTGTTTGGAAAAGCTGCCCCCGACTGGAGCATGGTGAGCGTAAGTTTAGGGGTGGTGTTGGTCTTGTTGGTTGGAGGTGTCATGTTTTTTAGGAGGGTGGAGCGAACCTTCGCCGATGTAATTTAGATGGGTGAGATTGCGGTCAGCGTGAATGGTTTATCCAAGCGCTATCGGCTGGGCGCGACCCATGCCCAAGACGGCTCCCTGGCCGGGACCCTCTCTCAAGGGCTTCGTCGGCTGATGGGGCGACGTCCCGCCGTTGTGGGACCGGCCGGCAATACCCTCTGGGCCTTGCGCG
>WYAX01000032.1 GCA_011525625.1 Nitrospira defluvii | reverse complement strand
TTCCCGTCGCCTTCCTCGAAGGAGGCAGAGGCCAGGTGCATCCCCTGGGTCCACAACCGCTCACGTACCCACTCTTGCAGCGACGGGTCGGCACCGGCCAACTCGACGGTGGTGTCTTTCCTGGGCAGGAGCCGGACGCTCCCGATCCAGATCCGCCCATCCTCGTTCAGCGTCACGTTCGCGCGATAGCCGGCAAAGGAGGCAGGCCATTTGTACATACGGCTGTGCGCATCTTTCACCAGCAGGCGGGCAGCAGGATCATCGACCAAGGTTTGTCTCTTGCTCTCTACCGGCGTCATGACCGTCCCTCCCTCATTGCGACACCCTCTTTCCGGCCGGACGACGACGCACCACCCGCCGCCTCGGCCACACGAGACAACGCTCCAGCCCCTCCAGAAACCGCTGCCACGCCACCCGCCGGCCGATCACCACAATCTTCGTCTGCGACTGCTTCACACCCCGGTACGGCGCGATCGATAACGATCCCATCACCCACTGCACTTCCTGCATCCCCTGACACCCCTGAACTCTGGCGTATCCCTTCAGCCGTACCACAGAGCGCTGATATCGCCTCAACCAGCGCTCCAGCCGATCCGGCTCGAACGGACGCAGGATTTTGAAGCTGCCGCTCCGGTACCCCGCGGTAGAATCCTTGAACGGACCGGTGACCAGCTTCACCCTGCGCCTCTCTGCCGGAACCTCGAACAGTCGATTGATCGGGACATCCGCATGGACCGCCCTGACAATGCGCGCTGCGGGATTGGTCGATCTGACCCGTCCTTCCACGAGTACGGCCTGCCGGTCGTCGATCTGATCGAGCTTATTCAGGACCACCATATCGGCTCGTTTCAGATGATCGTTCGCTGCTGGCCAGTACGCGCCGAGCTTCAGAAATCTCGGCGCGTCGACCATCACGATGACCGAGGCCAACCTGCCCGTATCCGAATGCTCGGCCAAGGCCCGCTCGACGCCGGCCACCACCTGGCCCGTGTCCGCCAAGCCGGTCGTTTCGACGAACAGCGGAGCACCCTGGGTTTTTTTCAAGAGATGGCCGATCTTCTCGGTGAATGCCCCCGACAAGTCGCAGCAGACACAACCACTCAACAACGACTGCAGTTCGATATCATGGGACCGGGGATGGTCATGCAGGACAGCGCCGTCCACATCAACTTCACCGAACTCGTTCATGAGCACGGCCGGTTTCACGCCACGCTCCAACTCATGAGCCAGCGCCCGTTTCAGCAGTGTCGTTTTCCCGCTGCCGAGAAAACCGGCGATCACATAGACCGGAGAAGCTGACGCTCTGGCTCGCGTGGCCTTAATGGGCATGATGCGGCTCCTCTCCGGCCGCCAACGCCTCGACATCCGCTTGAGACACCTCGTCGGCCGCTTTGTGGATTGTGTATTGTGTCGTCCGGCCCGGCCCTTCGAGTACCGCGATGACGGTTTCGATCGGCGGGCATCCCGGCTCACGGCACTCTAATTCCGTCACCATCACAGTGGTCTCGTCTGACAGTGCCCACAGCCTGCGAGCCCAGGACTTGATGCGCTCCGCCCGATCCGGAGCAATGGTACGACGCCCTCCGAATAGGTTCATGACCGCCCTCCGATGCCTTCTACAGAGAACAGCGACACCACACCGTCATTTGTGCCGGTCGCCAGCCATGCGCCGCGAGGATTCCAGGCGACCGAGGACAGTCCGCCCGACTTGTTCACTTCCTGGCTGAGAATCGGCTTCGTGGTCTGCGGCTCCCAGATACAGAGGAGGCCCTCTTCACCGACCGTCGCGACAAGCGACAGGTTGGGATGACAGGCGATCTCCCGAATCCATCCCAGATGCCCCTTGAACAGGCGGCCGCCGGCACCTTCGAATTTGTTCATATTCCAGGAGACGAGCGCCGGACCTGAGGCGGTGAACAGATTCAGTCCGTTATGGTCGAATCGCACCGAGGTCACCTTCATCGGATAGCCGGACATGTGCCAATTCTGCTCGCTGTCCGTACGAAACAAATGCACTGAGCCGTCGAGATTTCCCGAAGCCAGATACTCCCCGGACGGATTGACCGCGATGGACAGTAGCGCGCCGTCGTACGGGAACGGCCGCACCGGTTTGTCCGTTTCCACCTTCCAGAGCCACGCACCTCCATAGCAGGAGGAAATGACACCGCCCCCATTCGGCATCCAGGACAGCGCCGACACAGTCGTTTTGTGCGCCGGTAGATCTGCAACCGGCTGCGAGCTACTCGCCGCATCCACACTCCAGATCCGGAGGCTCTTCCCTGCCGATGCCGCCAGAAAGCGCCCGTCCGGAGACCAGGCCAGATGTTCGACCCACGAACCCTGCTCTCCCACGGGAAGCACAGCTCTCTCCGCGCTTGCATCGAGGCCCCAGAGCCGGACGACGCCATCCTGCCCACCCGTTGCCAACTCGCTCCGGCTCGGATGCCAGGCGAGCGTGAGAGCCGATCGGTCATGGCCTCTGAGATCGCCGATCGATTGCCACGTAGGCACCTGCCAGATCGAGACTTGTCCCGATGCGGAACAAGCCGCCAGCCCGGTGCCATCCGCAGAGAAGGCCACGCGATTGATGTAATCGCCGAGCCTGGCATACCCCACCGAGCCCAACGTGATGACCGCCTTCGACTTGGCTAGACGAGGCATGACCGAAATCCTTTCATCAACGCCGCGCGATCGAGGTCTTTCCCGATAAACACCAGTTGGTTGCTGCGGGCTTCCCCCTTCTTCCAGGCTCGGTCCGCCTTGCCGTCGAACAACATGTGGACCCCCTGAAACACGAACCGCTGGTC
>WYAX01000001.1 GCA_011525625.1 Nitrospira defluvii | reverse complement strand
ACCGTCAGCGGCGGCATTCCCGGCTGGGGAATCTCTCGCCGGTCGCATTTGCCCAGCAGTGGGCCCGTCAACAGCCGGCGGCATGAGGCTGCAACCTATGGCGTCCACTATTGACGACCGGGGTCAGTCTGCTACCCACAGATTATCAGGGTGCCGAGTTCCCTCCGCACGGTTGGCTCCGAGGAGTGCCTCCGATGACGCGGCATCTCCGGCCATGCCGTATCAAAACTGTTTCCCTATCGCCGTTAAGCTTGCTGCGCCACTCTCCGATAAGATGAGGAGGCGGGAGGCGCTATATGGGACAGCGGGCTCAACGGCATGGAGGGTCTCCGAGTCCTCCGGCACGGACTCGTATGGGGGCCACGGTCGAACCCTTCCTTATTCGCACGCCGGAGGAGGCCGAGAACGTCTGGCCAGTGGCTGAGGCAATTCTTCCTGTCGAAATCATTAAACAACTTACTCCGGAAGGGCAGCGCGTTCTGTTGTCGGCGTTCAGGGAGAATTCTGCCTTAGCCTATCGATGCCTCCGCTGGGCTCGGTGGATGGCCACAAATCGCCAGCTCAAAGTGACCTGTCTCAATTGCCCATCTATGACGGCGTGGTCACATACCGCGGTGAGTCATAAGCTCCGAGACGGTACGTCTCGAATCAGGGGGAAGTGGCAATGGATCTGTCCGAAGAAGCCTGTCGACCCGACTGGGTGTGGAAAACGGTTCTTCGACACAACTGGGACGCCGTTCTGCCATGAGCGAGTTCGCCCGGGTGTGGTGTTCGCGGCGTTGGCCTATTCTTCTTCTGGAGTCATCCAATGGCTGCTTCAGAAGCACCGGAAGACTATAGAACTGCGCGAACTCCAAACGGTTCTGGCAACGATGTCGGACCAGACACTGCATCACCGTCTGACGCAATATGCCAGGTTGTTCTGTGGTACGGTGCTGTTGCGTGACTGTCAAGAGCTGACGCGGTCGTTTGACGGGGTGCAGGCGCTCGAGGAACGCCTCCGGGCCCTGCACAGGTCCCTATCGGTTGCGGCGGAATATGACCTTCCTGCCATCCGTCAGCGGCAGGCATCCTATGCCAGGCTTAAAAAGTTGGTGTGTGCCCTTCAAGACCTCGATAAGGACCCTCCGGATGAGCAGGCACTTCAGCGCCTCAACGATCGCGAGACTCGCTGGAAAGGCTTGCAGGATGCCGTGCAGACGCTCCGCGCTCCCATCACCCCAGTGCCCGTGAATCTCCAAGCCCTTCTAGCAGAAGCCTCGTTGTGATTCCCTGATAAACGCGACTAAGAGCGCGTGTTCTCAGACGGGGTACCGTGATCGCGCGCCCCGGCTGTGGCCATTGCCTCGAGAGCAAGGATTTTCAATAGTCATGGTAGGGAACGCCGTTCCCTCATGTGTGTCCCTCGAATGTTAGTGAATCACCTTGATCCCTGCGCCCATCTCCTGTAACTGAGCGATCACCTCGACCCTCAGTGCGAGGTTTCGGCTGAAGCGTGACACATCTGTCACGACAACGAGGTTGGCATGGCCGGCTCGGCAAGCGTCGAGGAGCTGCTGCAAGGCGGGTTCTCGATTAAGCCTGATATCCGCCTTGAATATCTCCAATGACAAGTTCGCAGTCAGCACAGTGTCTGGGACGGGGGAGCCATCTGCTTTCAGGTTGGCTCATGCAGGAAGGCGCCAGCCTTGGGGTTTGATGCCTGAATAGGGAGTTCATGGCGGGGGCGGGGTCATGGACTGGTGTCTGTTGTGGTCCGTCGCGACGGCCAGCCAAGGCACCAGGGAAATGTGTTGGCCACTGGTTTCCCCTCGTCCAGTATTTCCCTTCGTGCTTGGAGGGATGGAATCGATTCGCGATGAAGGGCAAAAAACAGGAGATTGTAGTGAGGGGCTATCAGATGCCGTGGCGTGTTACAGGGGATCAACGCTATGGGAGCGGATCTGGTGACATTGGCCACCATGGGAGATCATGAGAACGGCCACGTTGGCTCATATCCTTATACCGACGTAAAGTCGTCATACTAAATCATAGAAAACTAAGGGAAAACGGGACTGGTCAGTGCGATTTCGATAATCTGGAACACTTCCTCGAGAAGTGATCGATAAATTCACACCTGCACCTAGGAACTCTTCTCAACAATTAAACTCCGGCGTGTTGAAGAGTGCTGCAGTCAGACAAGAGGCTCAATCATTGGAAGACTGGTACTCCACTGTGCAGAAAAATGGAGTGGCCGTTTCTCACCGCAGAGCCCCACGCGCGGAGATCCGGCGTGGGGGCGGTATGGCTTAAGGTATCCGCGGACTAAGAGGGCAGTGATATGTCATACAGAGCCAACCTAGCGGCGGCCTCTGGTTCACCATAATAGGATCGTTCCGGGATGTCCTGCGCCGAGAGCCACTCGACCAGCTTTCCGAGGCCGCGCGGCTGTGCCCACCGTCCATACACCTGTTGCGTTACCATCACGTCACGGTGTCCCATCTCCGCCGAGACCCACCGTAACGATTCACCCTGAGTCAGCGCGATAGTGCAAAATGCATGGCGAAACGATTTGGGGCTCAGCCGTCGCCCGAGATTGGCGGCCTCCAGAACAGGTTTCAAATGCTTTCGGGCTGTCCGCTCGGCGATACACCATTTGAGTGCAGGATCATGTCCTCCTCGCTCAAAGTTGTCGCGTACTTTGCCGATGCTTTTCGGGCCTCTTCCAGGGAACAGCCAGATCGTCCCTGATTTTGCCACGTGCAAGTATGCCAGATAGCACCGAAGGAGTTCAGCTAAGACTGGCGTCACTGATACATAACGATCCCTGCCATGTTTTGGCGGTCCGAGGATACCGATTCGTTCGGTGCGCCGCACGTGAATACGCGGGGTGGGGACGTTGTGCGGGTTGGTGTGATCAAGCTCTAGATCCCCTAACTGCAGTGCACGGGCCTCCCCAAAACGAAGGCCAGCCAGGCCCATGAGAGCGAGGAGGACGACGACCCACCTCGCCGCCTCTCTCGCTGCCTCTCTTGCTGCCTCTCTTGCCGCAATGGCTAGCACCTGAGTAAGCTCCTCTTGGTTCAACGTGTTGCTTTCCTCTAAGGGACTTGCGGGGCGGCGCGCACGACGCCCGCCATTAGGAGACAGATTCACAGCTGGATTGAATGGAATCTTGCCGGCTTCCTTCGCGGCCTCCAGCATTCTCCGCAGAAAACCCCATTTCTGACTGACTGTGCCCTTCGCATACCCCCGCGCCTTCTTAGTTTTCCCTTTACTCTTCGCCATGGTCATTCCTCCCGTTGTTTGTTGAGCAGCCACTGCAAATATTCGAAACAATGCTGCGGGGTAATTCGATGCAGTTGTTTCTTACGAAACCAACGCGGCATCCGATTGAGCTTGCTTTCCCATCCAACGACCGTACTGGGACCAATGGTGGCTGAAGGTCCGTTCTGTTCCTCGATGCACTCGCGCACGAAGGACTCGAACGTCTGCGCACCCGAGGCTTCACCATTCGTGTCTCCCTCGGATGCACGACGGGTCGTGCGAATCATCGCTGCAAAGTCTTGTGCCTCCGTCCGCGTTGCAAACCGGCGGTGGTAGTGAACTCCCTGGCCCCGGATGTTGCACACCCACGGCTGTGTGGGGTGATTATCTTTTTTGATCATTGAGGCACCTCCTGTTATTAATACATGCACAGAGAGCAGACCGCTGAAACCGGAAGTGCCGCCCTAGCCGAATAGTCTCAAGCTCCCGTCGCCGAACCAGGCGGTAAACCGTGCTCTTCGGGACATTGAGCAACTCAGCAACATCGGCCACTGTCAGTAAGGGCAGATCAAGGGATCGGGATCCTCCCACGGGTTCATCGGCACATTGTTCACACTGTTTCGACTTGCGCGACATGGCAATCCTCCTTGGTAATGGACTGCCAGATCACAATGGGATGGCTCGGGCCTTATCCCACCCACCCTGGATCTTACTGAGGGGAGGACGCGGCGACAGGACGAGATGCTGTCAAGAACGGTTTGTTTGTGGCGGGACGTAATGGTCACGATCCGCCGGACGGCCTTCTCGTGATCACTCAAGGGAAAGAGGGGTATGAGCGAGGTTTGGACGAAAGAGCGCTGGGCCATACGTGGGACCATCCGGAATATTCCGGATGGTCCCACTGCATGACTCTGCCGCGGAAGTCAGTGGTCAGGAGGAGGCTATTGGTCCCAGGCGATGTGCGCCTGAGACCAATGGAATGACATGGGGAATGTGCGGAAGCTACAGAGACTGAGGAGTCGCTGAGGGACGAGCACGACGCGTCGTTTTGGCCTGACGGCGTGGCTGTTGGATGGGCATTTGTAATGCGGGTGCAAGTGCAGCCCTCAAGTCCTCCGTCGAGGCGGCAAACGCCCCCTGGCTGGGGACGTTGATGAACTTGCGAAAGATTTTCTCCGTGTATCTCAAGGTCCGATGGCCTACCTGCAGCGACACATACAGGGGATCTTCTCCCAGGAGCAATGAAACCGTGCTGAAGGCATAGCGCAGGGCTGTCAACGAGAGTTGGGAGCCAGGCACGGCGAGCTGTCGAATTCGTTGCCAGTTTGCCTTGACGGTTTCGACGGGGACGCACCAATCCGTGCGCCCTGGTTGGACACGCTCCGCCCGACGGCTGCCTTTCCGGGGTAACGGCCCGGAAAACAACAAGGCTTGTGCTTCCGTGATGCCTCGCGTGCTAATCCACCAGCACAAAATCGCCTCGAGCACCGGAGGCACGTCGACGTAGCGTTCTTCCCATCCGGCCGGGCTGAGCGTTCCATGATGTTCAATGTGGCGGATCCAAATACGGGGCCGGCGATTTTGCCCACAGCAATGATCTAATTGGAGGTCGCCGAGCTGGAGCGCCCGTGCCTCTCCGCCCAGCATGCCTGTCAGGAGCATAACCGCCACCAACACAAAGAAAATGGGCGGCACGGCGCATGCGGCTACTACCAACACGCGTACCATTTGATCGGGGGATAGCGTCTGCTCTTCCGTGACCTCGCACGGGCCGGCGCCACGTCCCTGGCTTTTGTATTCGGCCAAAAGGAGTGCTGCACAGGGGTTACTGTCAATCAAATTCTCCTGCCGTGCCCGCTGCAGCAAGGATCGTAGAAACCGTTTGCGTACCGCCATCGTCTTCTCCACCAGCGTGCCAGCCCGGTGTCGTGCCTCGAGTTCCGAAAAGTATCTCTCACAGTCGTATGGTTTAATTGAAGGCAGTGGCATCGCCGTCAGCCAGGATGGCAGCGTCTTCACCAGTGTTTCCCACGCCTCGACTGTCGCAAGTTTGCCGTCGCCGTTCGCGCAGCAGGTACGCTCGAGGACCAATTGCTGCGCGGCATATTGTCCCAGAGCGAGTGAGATGGCCTCGGGACGTGCGGCCTTTGATTTTCTCCGGCCCGCACGGCGACTAGGGGCAGGTTTACCGGATGGTATGGTGGCCGGTGTGGTAGCGTCTATTGTTTCGACCAGCTCATTGAGCGTGGTTTCTGGATTTGTGCAGGTGTTGTCCATCAGATCCTCCTCCTCTCATGTGTCCTTCGTGTCGGATGGCGCCGCACGATGGCTCGCTTTAGGAGGAAAGATAGGCGTCAGGGCCAACATCTATGCCCAGCGATCTCGGTCAGATCAGCCGCGAAACTGGCGTGCACGGGCGTGACGCTGGATGGCTAAGTTGTTGGTTTGAGATGCCTGCGGATGGGTCTTGTGGATCGACAATGCACAGACGAAACAGACATACCAAGGTGTACAGACAAAACGGAGGAGCACGAGCGTGCACCGAAGTCCGCGAAAATACACGCCCCGGATTGGGACGTATCATCGTGGTAGAACTTGGTGGGCGGGGTGCAAGCTCGCGAAACGGCTCAGGAGTTTTTACGCGATCCCCGCACGCACGGGTCCGAAACAGACCACTTCGACTGTGAGGCATGCAATGAGGCGACGCAGAGGTCTCGACAGTGTCAGGAGCCCATCGTACGCAAGGGCTGGTTTCGCCAAGGGGAGCCGCCGCGAGATGTGGGAAGGCCGAGCCGGACCATCCGGTGGGGCAAGGCACCATGTTGGGACACTATCCTCAGCCGTGGCGACTGAGGCAGCGCGCTCTCGGTGGTCTTGCCGGGGGAGGGTTGCACAAGGGCCGGTTCGGAGAGGGGAACCCGTGCGATCGATGTGGTGAGTGACGTGGGCACTCTGTCGAGGAAAGTGGGGGAGGCCGGGCGTTCAGGAGGGAGCCGGCACGACGACACGTTCGTGAGGCATGGTGCATCATGCACACGCCCTTACGGGTGCGGAGATTGGCGTGTGTCAGGCCAGGTCTCGAACGGAAAGAGGCGGGCGTCATCCTGCCCCCCTGGTTGCGTTCTCCATGGTCTTCAAACGTGTCCGCTCCCCAGGGACGGACCCTCGCACACGATATCAGCGCTGCTCGGCGAGCCTTGAGTGGCGCTGGTGCGTGATTGTGCGCGGGGCACTCATACGAGGCGTTAGGGGCGGGTGTCCGATCCGACCGATGGGGGGATCCGCACTTAGATCAGTGGAAAGGACGGGGACAGGACCAGACGGAGCTGTTCAGTCAGCATGGCGTCCAATCGTGTCACACTGACGAGTCGATACGGCACCTGTCGGTCGCAGTTATAGTCGAGATAGCGTCCGCCGTGGACGCTCGTGGTGATGCCCTGGGCGGTCGCCGACGGGTAGATCCAGAGCGTGGTCACCGGCTCGGCGATTTCGAGGCCGAGGTAGGGCGTGGCCGCATCCAGGGCCAGAATGACATAGGCGGACAGGCCCTCGATGCAGAGGGCATTGACCATGCGGCTCAAGACCGGCGCCGCGATCTCGTTGGCCATGACTTGAAATTGACGACCTGGCACAGATTCACACGGTAAGTCTCCTGCATCTTGCCCGTCGCGTATGGCCATTCTCAAATTCCACAATGTCGGGCTGTCATCTCGCATCGTCATCCTCACTTGTTCACGTGAGCGTGTGGTTCTGAACCTGGATGGTGGCGCGACGGCGTCCTGCACGCCGCGCCACCTGATCGCTTACTGATTCACGGGTTTGGCCCGCCGAGGGCCCAGCAGCCGAAGGAGCGTCTCCTCCACCAGCCGGCGGAGGGCGTCCCCGTTTGCGCTCTCGTAGCGGAGGCGGCTTTCATACCCGGCCTCCTCTGCGTTCAGACGGCGAGCCGTGAGATGGATCGTCCTCGCGTCGTCACTGGCCGTAAAAAACAGGCCGACATCCTTCACGTACAACCCCAACGATCGTGTCTCCTCATCCAGATCGGTGATGGAGACATCCAATCCCTCGGCCTCCAGGATGGCTCGCGCCTCGTGCAGCACCGGCAGGATGTCCCGCGTGGCGACCTCCTGAAAGCGCATCCAACTCAGCTGGAGTGGCGGAAACAACAGGTCATTGGCCTTCCATTCCTGGAGTTTCTGTTGCAAGTAGTGAAAGTGAATGGGCGTGTGGTCCATTGGAAACCTCATCTGTGGTGAATGCCGTCGCGCCGTGGGTCGGAAACGCGCGCAGCCCGTGTGTGTTTAGCCCGACCGCTTCCTCAGGCCTAAAGAGCTGGCTCATCTTCACCGTGCACCCGCGTCAAGCACGTGTGGTGTGGAGCCCGGCGAGGTCCGTGGAACAGGTCAGGAGCGGACACACATCAACGCAAATGTCGGATGGTGTGCGAGAGGGACGTGGGACACGCCGGATCGTCTGAGCCGCACGAAACGGACCGAGGCGGATCGCACGCCGGTATGAACGCTTCCGGCAAAATATCTCCGGCCATCTCTGTCGGATGGGGATGTGCCGTGCTCCATCTCCGAACAGCGGCGCGCGTCGGTGATCACCAGCGCGGTCACCTCTCCGGTCCTGGCGACTGTGCGTCACCCAAAGGAGTGGGATGCGGTCCCGCCCAACGCGGGATACTGCATGTGCACTGGCTGCGGTCGACTGTCCTGTATGCAGCACCGTAGACCCTCCCAAGACCCCGTGGCCCGCCGTGTTCCCATCCCCTGTGCGCTCTACTCCGGCGTGGAGGGCATCCATGATGAGGGAACCCTCCTGGGGCTCTCGCTGACGCATGGTCATGTGGAGACGTCGGCAGCGGTCGTGCCCGGCATGACGCTGGCCCTGTTCGTCATCCTTCCCGGGGCATCGCGTGCCGTGTCATCGAGGAGGCGCTCGTCACCTGGGTGCGGGATGGGGAATGTGGCCTTCGATTCGAGGGGCTCAGGCCAGAAGATACCGTGATCCTCACCCGCTTCCTTCGCCAGACCACTCCCATGCCGGCCGTCAGCACGGCCCCCCGATACGCCCTCGCAGACTGATCACCCCGAACGGAGGTTGCGCCGATGTCCACCGCGACGTTTCGCGTCCGTTCCCAGTATCGACTGCCTGTGCAGTGTACAGTCGTGGTCTCGACGGCGGACCTGCAAGCGGCCGGCACGCTCTGGAATCTCTCCCTCGATGGGTGCCGGATGGCTGGGCCCGTCTGCCCGCGGGTCGGGACGGAGCTCGAACTCCTCATCTCCTTACCAGGCCGACGAGACGCGATTGTGGTGCCCTCCGCCCAGGTCGCCTGGGCACGTGGGCAGGAATGCGGGCTGCGCTGGCCAACGCTCCCACCAATGGATCAGCGTCGCCTCCAGCGCGTCATCACCGGTCACATGGGTGGGCGAATGTCGTGACTGGGATCAGGCGGAGGGATCAGGCCGGGTCTCGTCCCCTGCACGTTGAGGCCTGTCGCGAAGCGAGGGGCGGAGGCGTGGCATTCGCGTAACACGTCAACCTGATGGGGAGTGTTGAGGGATTGGTGGTCCAAACACGAACGGACCGCAGGGCTAGTGATGACTTAGAGAGTAACGGTGCAGGAAGCCGGCGAGGAGCTGGTCGGTCGAGAACTAGGCAAGTGGCGGCGAGGGTCCAATCTGGCTGTGGAAGAGTTTTTTGGCGACATTTTCAAGCGCATAACCGAGGAGTCCCCATTCGAGGTCTGACAGCGGACATTCTGTGGTGTCGATACTCAGCAGCCGTTCCGTGCTGTGGAGGAAGTTGTGTACCTCAGAACGAAGCCCTTCTTTAAAATCCATGCGGGGTCCTTTCGATTGAAGTATGGGGCCCCAACCCTAGCATAATGGGCTCGAAATGTGGGTGTGTATGTTTTTCCCTTCATAAATAAATAAACGTATGAAAATGACACAGTCCATACGTGTATCAACATATAGCGTGCTCCTCCTGAAATTGAGACCACGCCTCTCAGCAATGGGCCTTCCCTGGCCCGCTACCCTACGTCCGTTTGGTCCGCGAACGGGCCGGTGGGCCTTGAGTATATTCGGATGTCCGAGGCGCACCAGAGTCGATTGCGCTGGCTCGCCGGGCTTGTCGACCAGCGCACGCCTCAGGCCACCTGGAGCGAGCGCGTGACTTGTCTCAGTGCGGCTGACATCTGAATTGAGAATGTGGACGAGGATCCTTGAGGAGGCCCACGCACCATCTTTGCCGGTGTTGTCCTAATTACCCCGTAGCTGTCCTACTTTGATTGAGAGTGTCCTCATTTGACCTCATCGCTGTCCTTATTTGAATTCACAACACGCCAACGCCGGCGTATGATTGACTGGAACAACGTCTCCAAAGAAGACCTCTTTGGGGCCATCCTTCCCCTGACCTGTTTACGGATAATTCGCTACAAGGATAGAGTTCATGTCTACCCCAACCGATAAAGCCAAGAATCCACACGCAGTGTCCCTGGGAAAACTCGGCGCGAAGAAGGGTGAGATCGCTAGAGCCCAACGTCTCACCCCTGAACAGCGTCATGCCATCGCCTCGCTTGCTGCCAAGGCTCGCTGGTCTCGCACGATCGTTCCGACTACCTAATATGTGTGAGCCGAATAGGAATAACATTCGGCTCGAATATGTGACTTTACATGAGCCGAATGAGTGCTATAATCGGCTCATGATCTATAACTGGCAGCAAGAGGATTGGCCTCAGTTTCGGTATGACCTCTCGGGCGTTGACGACACCCTCTTGGCTTTCGCTGAAACCGCAGGGCGTGCGACGGGGATTCTGAAGGGCCTGACGGCTGATGCGCAGGCCGAGGCGGCCATCGAAATGATGGTTGCAGAGGCCATCCAAACTTCGGCCATCGAGGGAGAACTTCTGAGCCGCCGGGATGTCATGTCATCCATCCGGAAGAATCTCGGTCTGGATGGAGGCGCCGCGGCCGGGGACAGAAGGGCGGAAGGCGCTGCGAGAATGATGATCGACGTCCGCAACAGCTTCGCCGAGCCACTTTCTGAAGGGAAGCTGTATGAATGGCACCGTATGATCATGGCCGGTCACCGACGCATCGCCGTCGGCCAGTGGCGAACACATGACGACCCCATGCAGGTCATTTCTGGGCCGATAGGCCATGAAAAAGTCCACTTCGAGGCGCCGCCGTCGTCGCGTGTTCCGGAGGAGATGACGCGCTTCATTGGGTGGTTCAATCAAACGGCACCGGGCGGAACGCCAGCGATCAAGAAGGCGGTGGTGCGCTCGGCCGTCGCCCATCTCTATTTCGAGTCGATCCATCCCTTTGAAGATGGCAACGGCCGTATCGGACGGGCCATCTCAGAAAAGGCCCTTTCCCAGGGTCTGGCTCGCCCGGCACTGCTGAGCCTGTCCCGCGCGATCGAGGCCAACCGTACAGCGTATTATGAGGCGCTGCAGGAGGGGCAGAGATCAAATGAAATCACTGCCTGGGTCACATGGTTTTTACAGACCGCGCTGGAAGCCCAAACCCAGGCGGAAGAGCAAATCGATTTCACGTTGAAGAAGGCGAGGCTCTTCGACCGCTTCAGAGATCAACTCAACGAGCGTCAGTTGCAGATCCTACGCCGGATGCTGGAAGAAGGCCCGAAGGGCTTCGAGGGCGGCATGAGCGCCAAGAAATACATGTCCATAACAGGTGCTTCGAAGGCGACCGCTACGCGCGATCTGCAGGAGCTCGCGGACAAAGGAATATTCATCGCTACCGGCGGAGGGCGCAGTACGAGCTACCAGATCCAGCTGTAGCGGTGTTGATTGCTCTGTTGCTCACGATGGCGCTGCCTCCCCTATTCGAACGGGGAGTGTTTCTGCTGTTTCATGTTCCGACTCCTTGTTTCGTGTGTTACGGTTCATCCCCACGCATGTGGGGAACACTTGAACCGGTAAAAGCTATCTCAGCTATAGCCCATCACCTGGCAGGCCTTGGAGACATTGCCCAGGCGTTTCGCCAGTTCCAACACGCCCACTTTGGTCTTGATGATCTTCTGTTCCGTCGTCATGGTCCTCACTCCTCTGGTGACGGGGAGGACTCTACTAAACTGTCCGATGAAGTTCTAGCTTATGCAATTCCTAAGTGCCAGCCACCCGGACACGGCCCTAATTAACGCACGATGACAGATTGTCTGCATGCGTTTCCACTGTCCTGATTTGATATCTGCAGTGTCCTAATTTGAATAGCGCCATCCTTCAGTTCGGATGACATCTGCTGTCCTAATTTAAATCCATAGTGTCCTAATTTCGCTTTTACTGGCCTAACTAGGACAGCACCCTTGACAGGGTGGACTAGCCCGCGTTAGGTATCTTAGCTGATAATTGTGTAATCTCTCGGATGCCCGCTAGGGCGTAACAGGGAAGTCCGGTGAAAAGCCGGCGCGGTCCCGCCACTGTAAGTGGGAAGCTCCCCCGTGTTAGCCACTCGACAAACTTGTTGGGGAAGGCTGGGGGTAGCGTTGAAGGTTCGACCTTCTCAACCCATGAGCCAGGAGACCTATCCGAGCTGACATAGTACGGTTTCTCCGCGCGGTAACGGAGGAGCTCTCCTGCCTTTTGGGCATGCGACCTCTTGTTCCTGTTGTGGAGCTGGAGGTTTTTTTATGCCGGCAGTCTCTCCCACGGTTTGTGTCGCATGACGACGGGATTGCTCATCGTCGGGCACGGCAGCCGTGATCCCAATGCCAATGTCGAGTTCGAGTCCTTAGTCGATGCCTATCGCGCGGCGCGTCCCGATCTGGACGTGGCGCACGGCTATGTGGAGCTGGCCCGCCCGTCGTTGGCCACGGCACTTCGCGAGCTGGCTCAACGGACTGATTTCGTTGTCGTGCTGCCCTTGTTCCTTTTTGCCGCAGGGCATGTGAAGAACGATATTCCCCTCGCGCTCTCGCAGATGCGGCAGGAGTTTCCCGCTGTCCGTTTTACCGTGGCCAATGCGTTGGGCGTCCATCCGAATCTCGTGGCACTGGCCTTCGAACGTGCCCGGGCAGCGTTGGAAAGCGTGCGTGAGGTTGCGAAGACCGCCGTCGTGGTCGTGGGGCGAGGCTCCAGCGATCCGGATGCAAACGGCGACTTCTGCAAAGTCGTCCGTCTGCTCGCGGAAGGGCGCGAGATCGGATGGGCGTTGCCTTGTTTCATCGGCGTCACGCGGCCGCTATGTGAGGAAACGCTGGAGCTGGCTGCGCGTGCGCGGCCGGAGCGGATCGTGGTAGTGCCGTACTTTCTCTTCGGCGGACGGTTGATTGCCAAGATTCATGAGCAGGTGGGATCGTTTGCGACGCGTTATCCGTGGATCAAGATCGAACTCGCCCCGCATTTGGGCAGCGATTCCCGCTTGTTCCAGTTGATGGACGAGCGTCTCTCCGAAGCGATGGAGGGGCTCCGGCCGCTGCCGTGCGATACCTGTCAGTATCGTGTGCCGGTGTCTGCCGTGACTGGGAACGTCGGCGGGCTCAAAGCACTGCTCTGGAGTTTGCGGCACGGGTTTACCCATGTGCAGGCCATGCCGCATGTGCATGCTCACCGTCCACTTGCCAAACATGTTTTGGTCTGCGGGAATGTCGATTGTGCTGATGGCGGGAGTATCCCCCTCATTGCCACATTGCGGCGGCTGCTGAAGGAAGCCGGACGTGACCAGGATATTCGAGTGACGAAGACGTCGTGCATGGGCCGTTGTGGGGAAGGTCCCACGGTTGCCGTGTATCCGGATGGCATCTGGTATCGGGGCGTGAAAGAGACGGATGCCAAGGAATTGGTCGAGGAACATTTGCTTGGCGACCGGCTGGTCAGCCGCCTGGTCGACAATATTATGCAGTAACGGAGGGTGTCGGATGGCTTGTCACGAAATTGCAGGACTGCGGTTGGGGTTGATGGAAGTGTTGGGCGTGAAGAACGAAGCCGAGCGGCAGCATGAACTGGCGGAGTTAGGCACTGGGGCCGATCGGCCGGGACCGATTCGCTCCATGTGCGGCGCCAAGGACTTGGCCACGCTCAAGCAGTTTTATGAGGCGGCGGTGGCGGCGTTAGAAGAGCGCGTGTCCGCGACCCGTTCAGACGATCCGAAGCTGCCCTATCTGCGCACACTTGTCGTGCTCACGAAGAAGGTTGATCTCGACCTGGCCCATCAGATCGAAGGGCTGACCCATCTCTATCGCGACCTCGATGAGATGCATGATTTTGTCCATGAGATCTACCCGGCGGAGTAAGAACGATGGCTGTGGCCAAGACGGCCCGCGTGATGGGCACCGAACGGTTGGGCTCCGACACCCTGCTCCTCGATCTGTGTGCGGCTGAGCCCTTGGGGTTTGTCGGCGGCCAGTACCTCATTCTCGACAGCCGAATTATTTTGCCAAGCGGCAAGGCGGTCAAGCGGGCCTATTCTCTCCTCACCGGCGATGCGGAGCAGCGACGATTTCAACTTGCGGTGAAGCGTATTCCCGATGGACTGGGCTCCGCCTTCGTGCATGGGCTGGCGGCGGGCACGGATATTTCGTTCAGTGGACCTTGGGGCAAGTTTGTCCCGCGGGAGGGCGTATCGGGCAGCACCCTAATCCTGGCGACGGATACAGGGATCACCGCCGCACTTGGCTTTTTACGCGCGACCCGTTTCGCACCGTTGCTTCCTCAGGCTCTGCTGATCTGGCTGCGTGCCTCGGCGGAGTACTTTCTCCCGGAGGAATTCGTGAGGAAGCAGGTTCCCGCAGCATGTGGCGAGGTGAGAATCGAGGCGATTCCCGCAGTTGGTCATCGGGAACGGGTTCCTCATGCCAGAGCCATTCTCCGCGAGGTGCTGTCGCGCGGAAATTGTTCTCAGGCCTTCATGGCCGGCGATGGAGCAGTGAACCAGGTATTGCTCGACGATGTGGCGGCAGCCGGAGTGGCCGTGAGCAAGGACAATGTGGAGTCGTTTTTCAATATGCCGAAGAAATCCGCATGACCGGACGGGGCCAGATCCTCGCGGCGCTGGAAGCCCCGCTCGCGTTTGGTGATACGAGCGTCATCGTCCGTTCGTCCCGCGCGATTGCCGAGGTCCATGGGCTCCTTACCTTGCGGCAAGGGGCTGAGTGGGTCACGCTTGGCGAAGAGGGCCAGACCCATGTTCACCTCAAGGTCGAGGATGGATGCAGACTGCGCTATCGCCAGCAAGAGGAGGGGAACGCGGCGCTTGAGCTGGTAGGGGCTGATGGAGACGTGCTCTGTCGAGTGTCGTTTCGGGGCACAAACCGGGCGCAAACAGAGAACTACAGCTCTGAACGTGCGGCGAAGATCCATGAGCGTTTCAGCGGTCCGGGGACATGTGCTGGTACCTGACCGATGGGCAAGAACATACCGCCAAAAGATGGAAAAGGGCTGCGCACCGGGTTTACTACCGGTGCGTGTGCAGCGGCGGCAGCCAAGGCCGCGACGCGCTGTCTGGTAAAGGGTGCCATGCTGTCCGAGATTGAAACGACCTTGCCGAATCGGACGCGAGCCACCTTCACCCTCACACGATGCGAACGTGTGGACCGCCGCGCGATTTGCAGCATCATCAAGGATGCAGGCGACGATCCCGACTGTACGCATGGGGCCGAGTTGACGGCAGAAGTGGAGCTGCGAACCGAGCCAGGCATCGAGATCAGGGGAGGTCAGGGCGTGGCCACGGTCACCAAGACCGGCTTGGGGTTGGAGATCGGCGGGCCCGCGATCAATCCGGTCCCGCGGCGAAACATTACGGAGATGGTGGGGGAAGAACTCGCCGGCGCTTCATACGGCGGCGCGGTTGTGACGATCAGTGTGCCGGGCGGTGAGGAGATGGCGAAGAAGACCACCAATGCGCGGCTCGGCCTCCTGGGCGGGATCTCTATCCTCGGGACGACCGGCATCGTAAGGCCCTACTCGACTGCGGCGTTCAAGGCGAGTGTGATGCAAGAGATCGATGTTGCAGCGGCCGGCGGTCTGCGAGAGTTCGTGCTGACGACCGGCGGCAAATCGGAACAGTATGCGATGGCGCTGTATCCGCAGGTGCCGGAACAGGCCTTTATCCAAGTGGGCGACTTCATCGGCGTCGGCATCAAACAATGTGCGAAGCGGGGGATTGCGCGAGTCATCATTGTCGGGATGATGGGGAAATTGTCGAAGATGGCCAACGGCAAGATGCAGACGCATGCAGCCGGATCGGACGTGGATATGGCGTTTTTGGCTGCGCTAGCCACCGAGCTTTCCGCGTCGGACGAGTTGGTGGCGTCCATCCGTCAGGCCAATACCGCCCGCCATGTGCTTGAATTATGCCGCGAGGCCGGTCTTGTTGGTATTACGTCGCTGATTTGCAAGAAGGTTGTCGAACATTGTCAGAACCACGCGGGCGGCGCGCTGGCAGTGGAAACCTGTCTGGTGGATTTCGGCGGCGCCTTGCTCGGTCGTTACCCGGAGGCTCAGACATGAATGATATGAGACAGATGACCGCGCTCGGGCGGAGCATCGAGGATGGCAGTTTCGCGATCATCGACCAGGAGGCAGGTCCGCACGATTTCGGGCCGGACGAATGGCAGGTCGTGCGCCGGGTGATTCATGCCACGGCGGACTTCGAGTTTAAGACCCTGATGCGATTTCATCCCGACGCGGTGCGCACCGGAGTGGCGGCGCTTCAAAGTGGTTGTCCGCTGTTGGTCGATGTGAAGATGATTTCTGCCGGCCTGAACGAAGAACGGTTGTCTTCCTACGGCTGCAAGGTCCATTCGTTTATTTCGGACGAGGATGTCATCGCGACCGCCAAGGCGAACAACTCGACGCGCGCGATTGAAGCCATGAAAAAAGCGCATCGCCTTCACCTGCTCAATGGAGCGGTGGTGGCGATCGGCAATGCCCCGACCGCGTTATTGGAGTTGGCCCGTCTGATTCGCGAGGAACAGGCCACACCGGCTCTCATCATCGGGGTGCCGGTCGGGTTCGTGTCGGCGGCGGAGTCGAAGGAAGTGACGCTGGAACTGACGACGCCATACATCGTGGCCCGCGGTCGTAAGGGGGGCAGCCCCATCGCCGTCGCGATCATCCATGCTCTGTTGCTCCTCTCGACCAAGGACCCGGCATGACTCCAAGGCGCGCCATTACCTTGGTCGGTATCGGGGACGACGGCTGCGTGAGCCTGACAAGCCGCGCTGTGAATGCGGTCATGAAGGCGGGGGTGCTCGTGGGCGGGGAACGCCATCTTGAGTTTTTCCCACAATTCCAGGGCGAGAAGATCGTTCTCAAGGACGGCCTTTCGTCGGTGCTCGATCGGGTGGCGGAACTGGCCGAGGAACAGCATGTTTGTGTGCTGGCTTCCGGCGATCCCTTGTTCTTCGGCATCGGCAGCCTGGTCATCAAGCGGCTGGGCGCAGAGCATGTCGAGGTGTTGCCTCAGCCCAGCTCGATGCAATGGGCCTTTGCGCGAGCCGGGCTGAAGTGGGACGATGCCGCATTTCTTTCCTTGCATGGCCGCTCGTCTGAGGGATTCCTCACCAGGCTCAAGGGCCAGGCGAAGGTGGCGATCCTTACCGATGAAAAGAATTCGCCGACTCTGTTAGCGAAACGCATGGTCGAACATGGAGAGACTGCCTGGGTGGCCTGGGTCTGTGAAAACCTAGCTGGCCCCGATGAGAGGGTCCGGCGATTCGAGGTGGCGGACCTGGCTTCTTGCCAGGACATCGGGCCGCTCAATGTTCTCTTGCTCGTTCGCTCCGATCCATCCTGGCGTGCCCCCTGTGCCATTTCCTTCCTCCATGAGGATCAGTTCGCAAAGCGGATGCCCAAGAAGGGCCTCATTACGAAGCGCGAAGTGCGGCTGTTGTCTTTGGCTGCGATGGGGATCAGACCGGACAGTGTGGTTTGGGATATCGGGGCTGGTTCCGGCTCTGTGTCGATCGAGGCGGCGTTGCTTGCGCCGAAAGGCCTGGTCTATGCGATCGAGGTCGATCCGGAGGGCGTCGAGATCTGCCGCGAAAATCTGTTGGCCCATGCGGTGGACAATGTGCGCGTCATCGCAGGCCGAGCGCCGGAGGCGCTGACCGGTCTGGAAGCGCCCGATGCCGTCTTCATCGGTGGCAGCAAAGGGGGCATGGAAGAGATCATCGACGTTGTCATGGACCGGCTGCAACCGGGCGGCCGTCTCGTCGTCAACGCCATCACGTTGGAGAATGTGGCGGAGACCTATCAGACTCTGAGGAAGCGAGGGGTAGTGCCGGAGGTCACCTTGCTCCAAGTGTCGCGCGCTGAACCTCTGGCCCATTATCTTCGGTACGAATCCTTGAACCCGATTCACATTTTTGCAGTCGAGAAGCCCAGCCAGACAGGAGCGGTCTCATGAACTACGGAACATTATATGGAGTCGGGGTCGGGCCCGGCGCGCCGGATCTGATCACGTTGCGCGCGCGTACTGTGTTGACGCAGGCTCAGGTCCTCGCGCTGCCTCGCAGCTCCGATTACGGAGAGTCGATGGCGTGGAAGATCCTCAAGCCGACCCTGGGCGAGATTCCGGGACAGGAACGGATGTTTCTGACGTTTCCGATGAACAAGGACCCGGAGCGGTTGAAGCCTGCCTGGGATGCCGCCTTCACGGCCATCGGGGAGCGGTTGGAGCGTGGGTTGTCTGTCGCGTTCGCGACGGAAGGAGACCCGTCGCTCTTTAGCACCTTCATCTATCTGCGCAGGGAAGCCCCGCTGCGTTGGCCCGGTATCCGCATCGAAGTCGTCCCCGGCGTGTCGTCGATCATGGCGGTGCCCTCCGTGACCGGCATTCCCTTAGCAGATGGGCAGGAGCGGATCGCCATTCTTCCCGCGAGCTATGGGGTCGAGGATTTGAGCCAGGTGCTGGAGCTATTCGACACCGTCGTGTTGATGAAAATGGGCACCGAGATTCCCAAGGTGACCGAGGCGCTTGAGCGTCAGGGCCTTACCGACCGGGCTGTCTATGTCTCGAAGGCTACGATGGCTGAAGAACGGATCGTTCGGGATATCCGCACGATCCAGACTGAACGGGGCGATTGCTTTGCGATGATGATCGTGTCGCGCAAGGAGCGCAGCGGGCTGCTGGCCGGCTTGGTGCCTGCGACGCCGAGACCGGCCGCGAGAGAGACAGGGGCATGACAGCCGAACGCAAGTCATTTGCCATCTATGCCATCACGAAGCACGGGATCGCGATTGCGTCCCGGTTGCTGCCGCAACTGTCCGGCGCAGACCTCTTTGTGTCGGAGAAGCTGATTGCCTCGGCGCCGGCCGGTTCGCTTCGCCTGCCTCTGCCGATGGGGCCTACATTGTCCGAGACGTTTCTCGGGTATGACTGCCATGTGTGCATTATCAGTGTCGGGGCCGTGGTGCGAATGATCGCGCCGCTCTTGAAGAACAAGAAGGTCGATCCGGCGGTGGTCTGCATCGATGACGCAGCCCGGTTCTCGATCTGTGTCCTGTCGGGCCACGTCGGCCGTGGCAATGTGTTCACGGAGCGAGTCGCACATGCACTGGGCGCTCAATCGGTTGTGACGACCGCGTCTGATGCGATCGGCACCCTGACGGTGGATATCCTGGGCCGCGACCTGGGATGGACGCTCGACGATGTGGACCGCAACGTGACGAGGGGCTGTGCCGCGGTGGTGAATGCGACCAAGGTGCTCTTTGTGCAGGAGACGGGAGAGCCGGACTGGTGGCCGGCTGAGAAACCCTTGCCCGAAGGTGTCCGCTATGCCACCTCGCTGGATGGAGTGGACCCGAACGAGTTTGAAATTCTCTTGATCGCGACGGATCGCGAGATCGGCGAGTCTCATCCGGCCCATTGGACGAATGCCGTCATCTATCGCCCGAAGAGCCTCGTGCTCGGCATTGGCTGCGACAAGGGAACGGCTCCCGATCTGGTGGAGCGGGGAGTCCTGGCCCTCTTGGCCAAGCAGGGCCTCTCCCACAAGTCGGTGAAAGAGCTGGCGACGATCGACGTGAAGAAGGATGAGCAAGCGTTGCTGGCCTTGAGCGAGAAATATGGCTGGCCGCTGCGTATCTATCCGGCTGCGCAATTGGACGTGGTGCCGGGCATGCAGAATCCATCGGAGAAGGTGAAACAGCATGTCGGTTCACGAGGGGTTTCTGAGCCGGCTGCGCTGCTCGCGGCGGGGGTGGAAGAACTCCTCGTCCCCAAGCAAATTTATACGGAGCCGGGCGCGGGACGATCGATGACCTTGGCCGTAGCGCGGCGGGCGTTTGTGAAACGGCAGACGGAGGAGGGCAGTCTATGAGCGGTGCAAAAGGGATTCTCTACGTCGTGGGCATCGGGCCTGGGGCGGAAGATCATGCTACTCCGGCAGCCTTAAAAGCCATCGCCGAGTCCCAGCTCGTCGTCGGCTACAGCACCTATATCAAGTTGGTCCGCCATCTGCTCGAAGGGAAGGACATCGTCAAGACCGGGATGACGGAAGAGATCGGCCGTGCCCGCGCCGCCATTGAACGGGCGAAAGCCGGCGCCACGGTCTCGTTGATCTCCTCCGGCGATGCGGGAGTCTACGGCATGGCCGGTTTAGTCTTTCAGGTGTTGAAAGAAATGAGATGGAAGAGGGGCGATTCACCGGAGCTCCGTCTCATCCCAGGAATGACCGCGCTCAATTCCTGCGCCTCGCTGGTCGGCGCGCCGTTGGTCCACGACTTCTGCTCGATCTCGCTCTCGGATTTACTGACCCCCTGGTCTGTGATCGAGCGCCGGATCGAGGCGGCGGCCAGCGCGGATTTCGTCATCGGTTTGTACAACCCGGCCAGCGGCCGGCGCACGAGGCAGATTGTCGATGCGCAGGCGATCATCCGGTGTCACCGCGACGCGAGCACGCCGGTGGCCCTCGTCAAGAGCGCCTATCGCGATATGGAGCAGGTGGTCCTGACGGATCTGGAGAATTTTCTGGATTATGAGATCGGGATGTTGACCACCGTGATTATCGGATCGAGCCATACCTTCATGTTCGAGGGCTACATGGTCACGCCGCGTGGCTATACCAATAAGTACCGTTTCGACGGGGCCGTGCTGCCCGGTCAGCGGCCTGGCTTTTCGCTCGTCGTGCCTCCTGCATCGGAGGTGGACTGATGGCGCGGGTCGGACGTTTAGCCGGAGCCATTCTGGCCGAGACGGAAGGGCAGTTTTTTCTCGTGGGCAATCCCAAGGAGCCCTGCGATTTCGTTGCGGTGGGGTTCGAGTCTCCTGGCGTGATCGATGCCATGGAGCGGCCCTTTATCAGGCTGTCGCCGCTTCGTCCGGTTCAGGTGCCGCAGCCGTACGTGACGATGCAGGTCGAAGGAGAAGTCTTGGCCCGGTTGCTGGTCGATCGGTTCGTGATTCTGCGGAATGGATCGGTGAGCGATCGTCTCTGGCGACTGGTGACCGACCCCAAACAGGAAAATCGCATCGCGCCAGTCGGCAATATCGACGCGCGGTGGCTGGGCGAGATTCCGGCAGAGATTTGGCAGGTTGTGCGTGAGACTGTTCTGAAGTGTACGTAAAGGAGTCACGATGCGTGTGTATATCATTGGCGCAGGTCCTGGCGATCCGAAGCTGCTCACGCTTCGCGGAGCGGAGTTGATTGCGTCTTGCCCCGTCGTGCTCTACACAGGGTCGCTGGTCCCCAAAGAAGTCATCGCCCATGCCAGGTCCGATGCTAAGGTGATGGACTCGTCTGGAATGACGCTCGAACAGATCGTCGAGGTGATCGTGGCGGCCCGCGATGCGGAGCAGGATGTCGCGCGGGTCCATACGGGAGATCCGATGATCTTCGGCTCCACCGCTGAGCAGATGCGCCGGCTGACAGAGCTGGGGATCGGCTACGAGATCGTTCCCGGGGTCTCTTCTTTCACTGCTGCGGCAGCAGCGCTGGGCCGTGAACTCACCCTTCCCGAACTGTCTCAGACGGTAATCCTGACCAGGGCGGAGGGACGGACCTCGATGCCGGAGGGCGAGAAGCTGAAAGATCTGGCGAAGCATCAAGCGACCTTGGCGTTGTTTCTGAGTATCACGCTCCTGAAGGAGGTTGTGCGGTCTCTGACTCCGTCGTATGGAGCGGATTGTCCCGTGGCGGTCGTCCACAAGGCCTCCTGGCCGGACCAGGTGATTGTGACCGGGACCTTATCGGACATCGAAGGGAAGGTGAGGGCCGCGAAGCTCAACTCTACCTCGATGGTGCTGGTGGGGCGTGTGCTCACGGCGACCGAGTTTGCCAATTCGCGGTTGTACGATCCGGAGTTTACCCATCGGTTCCGGAAGGGCGAGTCTGTAACGAAGAAGCAAGGAGAGATGCGTGCCGACTGAGCCGGAGACTCGAACAGGCATGGTGTATCTGGTCGGGGCAGGGCCGGGTGATCCAGGGTTGCTTACGGTCCGTGCGCTGGAATTGCTGCGTGCCGCAGATGTCGTGGCCTACGATGAGTTGGTCTCGAAAGCCATTCTCTCGCTCGTCAGGCCTGAGGCTGAGCTGTTGCCGGTGGGCCGACGTCATGGTGAAGGCGCGATCGGCTATCGATTGCATCCGGAGGTGTTGGCTCGTCTCAAGGCCGGTCGCACGGTCGTGCGATTGAAGGCGGGCGACCCGCTCATCTTCGGGCGCGGCGGAGAGGAAGCAGAGGAGCTGGCGGAAGCAGGCATACCTTGTACGATCGTCCCTGGCATTTCCGCCGCCCTTGGCGCCGCCGCCTATGCAGGCATCCCGCTCACGCATCGTCTGCACGCGTCCGATGTGACGTTCCTGAGCGGTCATGATGTCGAGGGGGGCCGGAGTCTTACCGATTGGTCCACGGTGGCCAGCGGCAAGGGCACGCTGGTGCTCTTCATGGCGGCGAGAAAACTTTCCGCGAATCTTCAGCGACTGATTCAGGCTGGCCGCTCCGCTGAGACTCCCGCTGCCTATATCGCGTCCGCCACAACGTCAGAACAGAACGTCATTGTCGGAACCCTGGCGACCCTTCCAGCGAACATGCGGCATGTTGATCTTGGTATTCCGGCCCTCGTCATCGTCGGCGACGTCGTTGGAGTGCGTGAACGGATTGCCTGGTTCGAGCGTCGGCCTTTGGCGGAACGCCGCCTGCTGGTCGCCCGCGCGCGCCCTGGCCGCTCTGCCATGGCTAGCGATCTCTGCGCGCTCGGTGCCGAGGTGCTGGAAATTCCCGAGGTCGAAGCGGTCTCTCTCAGTGGAGGGGCTCCCCTCGATACAGCGCTAGCGCGCCTCCATGAATTCTGCGGCATCGTCTTCGGCTGCGCGGCCGGTGTCGATGCGGTCTTGTCCCATGTGCCCACCCTCGATCTGCCGGTTATTGCAGTCGGGGCTGCGGCGGCACAGGCCCTGACCCGCCAGGGCCTCGCTGCCACGGTGTCGCTGCGAGGCGCCTGTCAGGAAGCGGTCGGTGAACAGTCGGCTCTCTTTCAGAAGGGGCGATTCCTTCTCGTCACAGCGGAGGGGGGCCGCCCGAACTTACACCATGAGCTCACGAAAGTTGGAGCGGAGGTCGAATCGGTGGCTGCCTATCGGTACGTTCACCGGATGCCGACCTCTCCCTTGCCGCCGATCGATCTTGTGGTGCTGCCCAGCTCCTCGGCGGCTCGCACCGTGCTTGCTGGTGATGTCGGCAAGCCTCTGTTGGGTCTGCCGATGGCGGCGATCGGGCCTCAGACCGCAGCCGCAGCGCGCCAATGCGGGGCGCAGTCTGTATCGTTGGCGAACGAGGATACTGTGGCAGCGCTGGTCGCTCTTGTGGTGTCGATGGTGGGGAAACGATGACGGATCATGCCTTTCCGGAAGCCTGGCGCCGTGGCCTGTACGAAACGATCACGCGCCGCCGCGACATGCGATCGTTTCTCCCCGATCCCATTCCGGACGAGATCCTGGCTCGTATGCTCCTAGCGGCGCATCAGGCCGGGTCGGTTGGGCTCTCGCAGCCGTGGAACTTTCTTGTGGTCGAGAATCGCGAGGTCCGCGCCAAGGTGCGCGCCCATGTCGAGGTTGAACGACTGCGTGCAGCGGAAACATTCGATCAGGAGCGCCGCGAGAAGTATCTCTCCTTCAAGCTGGAAGGCATCATCGATTCGCCTCTCAACCTCTGTGTGACCTGCGACCAGGAGCGGTTCGGGCCGACGGTGATCGGGCGGAACACGATTCCGGAAACCGCTGTCTATAGCACCTGCTGCGCGATTCAAAATCTGTGGCTGGCGGCGCGAGCGGAAGGGGTCGGTGTTGGGTGGGTGAGTATTCTGGAGCCGGCGGCCCTTCGCACCATTCTCGGCATTCCGGAACGGATCGTTCCGGTGGCGTACCTCTGTGTGGGATTCGTGGAGAGTTTTCCTGAGCGGCCTCTTTTCGAAAGCAACGGCTGGTTGCCAAGGCTGCGGCTGCATGAGTTGGTGTTTCATGATCAGTGGGGCGAGCGGCCCAGGCCGGATCTGCTCCGTGCGCTGGAAACGAGCCGGATCGACGGAGCGAAAGCCACGCCGACGGAGATCGACTCGTGACGATTCCACGGCTCATGATCGCCGGGATTTCCAGCAACGTCGGCAAGACGACTGTCATGGTTGGCCTCGTCCGGGCCTTGCGCGCGCGGGGACTGAAGGTGGCCGTCTTCAAGTGTGGTCCCGATTATCTCGACCCGACCTATCATGTTCGTGCGGCTGATGCGCCGTGTCACAATCTCGACGGATGGATGATGGGGCGAGAGGCGGTTCTGGCGTCATTCGCACGCGCGGCGCAAGGTGCTGACATCGCGGTGATCGAAGGCGTGATGGGCTTGTTCGATGGCGCGTCACCCACCGGCGATGAAGGCTCGACCGCCGAGATCGCCAAGTGGCTCCAGGCGCCGGTGCTGCTCGTGTGCGATGCGGGAGGGATCGCTCGCAGCATTGCGGCGCTAGCCAAAGGGTTTTCGACCTTTGATGCGGATCTTCAGATTTCCGGTCTCATTTGTAACAGGCTCGGCAGCCGCGGGCATTTGGAATTGCTCCGCAAGGCGACAGCGGGGCGGCCTCCCGTCCTGGGCGGGCTTCTCAAGGAAGCAGCGTTGGCGTTTGCGGATCGGCATCTGGGTCTGCGCAGTGCAGACCGGGTGAAGGTCCCGGAGGATGTCTTTGTGTCGTGGGGCGATCGGGTGAGCGAGTGGTGCGATGTCGAGGCGATCATCGCGCTGGCGCAATCCACGCCGGCTCTTCCTGAAATTCCCACCATGGAACGGATCGTCGGTGAGAGAGCCAGCTGTCGAATTGGTCTCGCGTTCGACGAGGCGTTTCATTTCTATTATGACGACAACCTCCGCCGTCTTGAGAGTTTTGGTGCGGAGATCGTGCGGTTTTCTCCCATTCACGATGCGCATCTGCCGGACGTGGACGGTCTGTATTTCGGTGGCGGCTACCCGGAGGTTCATGCGGAGGAGCTGTCGAGGAATTTTTCGATGCGCAAGGATGTGGCTGCGTTTGCCGAAGCTCATGGCCCCATCTATGGCGAATGTGGGGGACTCATGTATTTGTCCAACGGCATCAGAAGGCTCGATGGCGTGCTGCATCCCATGGTAGGGCTGGTCCCAGGCGAAGCGGAGATGCGGGATCGCCTACAGGCTCTCGGATACGTCGAGGTGGAAACGCAGGACGTGACGATGCTCGGTCAGCCGAAGCTTCGATTTCGCGGGCATCAATTCCGCTACTCGGAGTTTCACCTTCAGGTTGAAACAGACTGTGTCTACACCGTGCAACGTCGACGGAGCGGTGCGGCGTTTCAGGAAGGGTATCGCATCGGCAACACGCTGGTGTCCTATGTCCATGCCCATTGGGCTTCCAATCCGCGTGTGGCTCAAGGTTTCGTGCAGGCCTGTTCCGCGCATGCAAGGCGGAGACGGTGAATCATGTGTCGCGCTCTTCGGATTGAGCGGTACGATCTACGAAGGTATCGATGAATCCAGCGGCCGGCAGTCTTTGGGCCTTGCTCGGTTTGGCCTTCGCATTGGGGCTGAGCCATGGAGCCGATCCGGACCATCTCACCGCCATTGACGGCATGACGAGGGCGTCGGTCGATCGACATCCGAGAATGAGCCGGTGGGTCGGAGCATGGTTCGCGTTCGGGCACACCCTCTCCGTTCTGTTGATTGCGGCAGTGATCGCATGGGCGGCGGAGTACCTTCAAGCCTACTACCATTCCGTGTCGCAAGTCAGCGGCGTGGTGTCGGCGCTCCTGTTGTTTGCAATCGGGACGCTGAACCTTGTTCGATTGATCACGGTGCCGGCCGGCGCGGTGGTCACCGGCAGCGGGGTCATGGGGGCTCTGTTGCCCAAGCAGCTGTTGACGATCGCGCATCCGATGAGCGCCGTACCGGTCGGCGCCTTGTTTGGACTGGGGTTCGAGACCGCCAGCCAGATGTCGGCCTGGGCCTTGGCCGGAACGATGGGCTATGGCCTGCCGGGCGCGCTCTTTATCGGGGTGGCGTTTAGTCTGGGGATGGTCGTCACCGATTCACTCAACGGACTTGTCGTGCGCCGGATGTATGTGGCGGCGACCACGATGGCGATCCAAGGGAACCGCATGATGACACTGACCGTCGTGAGCTTGGCCTATGTCGTCGGGATCATCAAGTTGCTCCAATCCACATCGTTCGCACTGCCGATCAGCGATCTGAGTCTCACGGTCATGGTGCTCGGCGCGGTGTTGTTAGCGTTTCTGGCCACACTGATCAAATCCACGTGCCGAGTGGCATAACAGAAGGGGGGTCTCCAAGAGTAGCAACGTACTTAATCCAGTGCATCCATAGCCCACGTACACCAAGGGAAGCGCGGTGAAAGGCCGCCACTGGTCCGCAACTGTGATCGGGGACGAAATCTGCACGAGCCACTGTCCGCCGGATGGGAAGGCGCAGAGAGTAGGACGAACCGAAAGTCAGGAGACCTGGGTACCTGGAGAAACCCTACAACCCTTTCGCGAACAGAGGGAAGATGATTGTACGTGCGTACATGATGGCACTCGTGGTCTGTGCGGCCACGATGTCTGGGACTGCTCATGGGCAGACAGCAGACCCCGAAGAACCGCTCCTGCTCCCCGAGATCGTGGTGACCGGCGTCGCGGTATCGCACTCGCCCGCTGCGTCTCACCATCGCATTACGGAACACGACATCGCGCTTCAGCCCGTGGATCGGCCGGGGAACGTGTTGCGGCTGGTCCCCGGCCTCGTGACCACAAATCCCGGCGGAGGACCCGGCAAACCCGATAACTATTTGTTGCGCGGGTTCGATGCCGATCACGGCACCGATTTCGCAGGATTTCTCGATGGAATGCCACTGAACCTCCGAAGTCATGCCCATGGCCAGGGCTACCTCGACTTGAATTTCTTGATCCCTGAGACGTTGAAACGAGTGGACGTCTACAAGGGCCCCTATCAGGTGCAGTTGGGAGATTTTGCCACGGCGGGGGCGGCAAATTTTGTCACGCGTGATGTGATTGAGGAGGGGGTTATCCAAGCTGTCGGCGGCCAGTTCAATACCTCCCGGAATCTGCTGATGTTCTCGCCTACGAAAGGATCGATCCGCTCACTGGTGGCAGTAGAAAGTTTTTACACCGACGGCCCGTTCGTGAGTCCCAATCGAGCCGGACGGCTGAACGGTCTTGCCAAGGCGACGATCAATCCCACCTCACACTCTGAGCTGAGCCTGACCGGCACCCATTATCAGAGCCGGTGGAACAGCCAAGGGGAAATCCCGTTGCGCGCCGTGGAGGCGGGGATCATTTCGCGGTTTGGGTCCATTGATCCCGCGCAAGGCGGTCGAACCCAACGGTCGACCGGGCAGGTGCGGTATCGCTACGATGCCCCTTCCGGCGGGACACTGTTTGCCGACGCCTACCTCCAGTACTATCACGTGGATCTGGTGTCGGATTTTACGTTTTTCCTCAACGATCAGAGGAACGGCGATGGAATCGAACAAATGGATCGGCGGTACGTGTATGGCGGCGAGGTCGGATACCGTCAGATGGGAACGCTCTGGGACATCGAGGGGGTCGTGACGCTGGGTATGCAGACGCGTGTCGATGATGCGCATGTGCGGTTGGGTGCTCAGCGTCAATGGGTGCCGCTGGGGACCACATCCGATAGTCAAATCCACGAGTCGTCCTATTCCCCGTATCTGAAGCTGGAGGTGTACCCGGCTCCCTGGGCGCGATTCACAGGTGGAGTCCGATCGGATCTCTTTCACTTCGATGTCCAGAATCTCTGTCAGATTGCTTGTCCACAGAATCCAAGTGGACGCGCCAATGTCGCCATCACGACGACAAAGGGAAGCGTGATCCTTGGTCCATGGGCAGGAACCGAGGTCTTTCTCAATGCCGGTACCGGGTTTCACAGTAACGATGCCCGCGTGGTCGTGAGTGCTGCCGCCGCTCAAAGGATGCCAAAGGCTACGGGCTACGAAGTGGGACTTCGCACCAGACAGTGGGAACGGATGGAATTGTCCGCGACCCTGTGGTTGTTGGATTTGACCTCCGAGTTGGTGTTCCAAGGCAACCTTGGCACGACCCAGATGCTCGGCGCCACGCGGCGATCTGGCATGGATCTCGGCGGCCGTCTCCAGCTTCTGGACTGGCTCTTCCTCTCCGGCAGCGCGACGCTGAACACGGCCGAGTTTCGCGGGACAGGGGCCGCCATTCCCCAGGCTCCGACCATGACCGGTCGCGGCGAGCTGACGGCCCGCCTCCCAGTAGGGCTGACCACCTCGTTCCAGATGCTGCACCTAGGGTCTCGCCCCTTGACGCAGGATGGCAGTCTTACTGCCCAGCCATGGACGATCTTCAATATGGTGGCGCGGTACCGGCCGGTGACGAAGGGATGGTGGCAGCACATGGAGGGATTCGTGAGTATGCAAAACGTGATGAATGCAGCCTGGCGGCAGACACAACTTGCGTACGACACGAGGCTGGGCTCCGAGTCGACACCGGTGAATGGAATTCAGTTTACCCCAGGTGGGCCACGGACGGTGATGGGCGGGGTGACGTGGTATTTTTAAACCAGGCGTGAAATGGTTGACGGCGTTCTCCTCGAGTCGGAGGATGACGTCTTCGCCCGCATTATTCATGAGGGTTCGCGACGAAACTGCCGAGACGCCAAGCGAGACGGGCGCGCGGAGCCGCGAGGGAGGGACGCATACTTGAAACAGTATGTTGACCGATCGAGCGGCGAGCCCGCCCGCCGGCAGGCCTGTCGGAGCGGCGTGTCGGCGGTTGCAGTAGAAGCCGTCGTGAATAATGCGGGTTAGGGGGTTAGGGAGAACCAGTCCCTAGCCGCTGTACGTCGTCTGTCGGCCCACACGACGGGGAGGTGCGCTCCCTGGCTTCATCTTCTGGATGTGGCTGTGGCCCTGGAGTCAGTTGAAGTGCCGCGAGATTGTGTCTGGCAGTGGGTTCGTAAGCAGGACTGACCTCAATCGCACGCTGAAAACACGCGATTGCTTTTCCGCGATCTGCCGCGGCCCAATACATGACCCCGAGGTTGTTGTAGGCATTCCCTGGGGCGCCGTGTTTCTGAAAGGCGGTCAAGGCTTCGTTATACCGCCCGGCCTTGGACAGCGCGAGAGCGAGGTTGTTGGAGATTCGCGGATCGGCCGACCCTGTCCGCAAGGCGTGGCGAAACTGTCGGATCGCCTCGTCGTAGCGCCCCATTGCATAATAGACGCGCCCCAGATTGTTGGCCAGAGCCTGATGTTCTGGCTTGAGTGCGAGCGCAGCCTGAAATTCGGCGACGGCCTCGGCATGCTTATTTTGGGAGTCATAGAACATGCCGAGGAACGCGTGCGCCTTCCACAATTGCGGGTTGAGCTGGAGCGCGCGGTGGAACGAGTCCTCTGCTTCCGAGCCGCGGTTCCAGTGCAAATACACCTGCCCCAGTCCCTCATGCGCCGGCGCGTAGGCCGCGTCGCCGCGCAGAATATATTGGAATTCTTTCTGGGCCTCCTGCAACTGCCCGTTCTGTACGAGCAGAAGCCCGCGTTTGCCCCGCACGCGTGACTGGCGGGGATCTCGGCGGAGCGACCGGTCGTACTGGGCAAAGGCCAGAGTCAGGTTGCCCTGGCGGACATATTGATCGCCGAGGCGCTCGTAGTCTTCTGTCGTCATGTCGGCCGACGCCTGCGCCACGGGCTCATCGGGGGGCGTACGTGTTTTCCGTCGCTCCTCCGCCTGCTGCGCGATGGCCTCGTGGGTTGCCGGTGGCGTGAGCGTCCGAGCGGCGCAACCAGCGAGCACCATGCTCGTGAATCCGGCCAGCAGCATTGCCAATATCTGCCCGTGTGTTCGCATAGGATGTTTATCGGCTGAATGCGTCCGCCGCTTGAGCGGTTGAGCAGACGGCTGAAAACGTCCGCCACCTTGTCGTGTTCAGGTGGTCTCTCTCGCGTAGATGGTGTGTGTCGTTTGGTGAGTTGTTGGGGTGAGCAAGACCAACTCGATGAACGTCATGAACCAGCTGATCTCAATCAATCAGACAAGCCGAGTCAGTCTCGCGTACCCACAGAGGTGTTCCGTAAACTGTTAGGGCCCGAGCGTTGGAGTCAATTGACGGATGAGTTGAATTGTCGCCGGTCCCAGGAGAACGACGAGGAGGCTGGGGAAGATGAAGAAGATCAGCGGCAACAGCAGTTTCACCGGCAACTTGGCGGCCATCTCCGTGGCCTGGAGATCTTGCCGCGTGCGCAGGCCGTCGGCGTGCGCCCGCAATGCCTGCCCGACGCTGGTACCGAACCGCTCCGTCTGGACCAGCAAGGCCACGAAACTCTGAACCTCTTCCAGTTGTATGCGGAGGCCCGCGTTACGAAGCGCCTGCTGGCGCGATCGTCCAGTCCGCAGTTCCAGATACAGCACGCGCAGTTCCTCGCTCAACTCCCGGTGCATCAGTTGCAACTCGTGCCCGACGCGCGTGATAGCCACATCCAGACTCAGGCCGGCTTCGACGCAGACGACCATGAGATCGAGCGCATCGGGGAACGCGGCCAGAATATGGCGTTGCCGGTTCTCAATCCGGCGCTGCAACCAGAGCTCGGGTCCATACCAGCCCGCGAGGGCGGTGGCCATGCAGAGGATCAGAGGAAAGAACGTCGGTGTGTTGGCGAGCAGTCCGTAGAGGCTCAGGCAGGTCAGCGGGCAAATCACGGCGCCGAACAGCTTGGCGCCCTGAAATAGAACCGGGAGATCTGAGCCGCGCAAGCCGGCGGTTGCAAACGGATTTGGCAGAGAAAGGGGCTCGCCCTCTCTCGTTGGAGCGGGCCTCCGCTGACCGCAGATCAGCAACAGGCGCCGTGCGTGATTCCACAACGAGGCCAGGAAATCATCGCCATCTTCCGTTCCCCTGACGCCCTCGACTCTTCTTCGCCAGCGCGAGATCTTCCAACGCTCCGCCACATAGAGGCCGAGGCCGGCAATGCTGAGCAGGCATCCGAGGAAGGCTGCGAGGCTGATGGTGATCGTCACGTCCATACACTCCTCACTCAGGGATCGTGACCATGCGCTTTGTCACGACCCCGCCGATGAGCATCAACACCCCACCGACCGTCACCATCGCCCGGCCGATCGGGTCGTGGAACAACAGCAACACGTAGTCGGGATTGATGATCAGCAACAGCGCACCGAGCGCGAAGGGGAGGGCGAACAAGATCACGGCGGAGAGGCGTCCCTCGGCTGAGACCGCGCGAACCTTGGCCGCTAGCTCGAACCGTTTTCTCGTCATGCGGCTGATCGTGTTCAGGATCTCTGCGAGATTCCCGCCCGACTCCCGCTGGATCAGCACGGACGTCACGAAAAAGTTTAGGGCGGGCAAGTCTACCCGCACCGTGAGTCGCTGGAGCGCCTCCGATACACTGACGCCGAAGGCCACCTCTTCCACCACGTTTCTGAATTCGGCGCCGATGGGAGCGGGGAATTCCTCCGCGACGATCTTCATGCCGGCTAGGAATGCGTGACCGGCGCGGAGCGATCGCGCCATCATGTCGAGCGCATCGGGCAGCTGTCGTTGAAATTGGGTCCGGCGGGCGGCCGCGCGCCGGGACAAGTACGCAGGCGTGGCGACTACACCCATCGTGGCGATCACCAGCAGAGCCGGCATGTCGAGGGCGCCGGCGAAGGCCAGTGCGGCGCTTGCGCCGGCAGGTGCAAGGCACGTCCCGACGAGTACTCCAAGCGGCGTCGTCACGTCGGCGCGTCGTCGAAGTCGATCAAGCCGCTCGATACCCGGGAGGGCGCTCAGCAACGAATGGACCCAGCCTGTCGGGCTAAGATCGTGCGCACGGGCAATGCCGCCGGTCCATGCTCCAGCCCTATCGCCTTTGGGCGCCGCGTCCAAGGCGGCACGGGCCTGGTAGGCCGCGAAACCTCCCCAGGCGATCAGCAGGGCGGAGAGCGCGAGAGCGATGGCAATGGCGATAATCATGTACTCATTCCTATCGAATCGGTCCGGTCCTCATACCTCATGGACGCGTTCTGGGTCGAACGCGTCGGCCGAGATCGCGATGCCCATAGTTTCGACCTGTTCCAGAAATTTCGGACGGATGCCGGTCGCTCTAAAGCGGCCCTTCACGCGCCCGTCCGCTCCCAGACCGGTGCGCTCGAAGGCGAAGATTTCCTGCAGTACGATCACGTCTTCCTCCATCCCGACGATTTCCTGAAGACTGGTGAGCTTCCGGCTGCCGTCCGAGAAGCGAGTCAAATGGACGATGACGTCTAGCGCCGAGGCAACGTAATGACGCAACATCTGCACGGGCAGGTTCAGTCCTGCCATGGCGACCATCGTCTCGACCCGCGTGACGGCGTCGCGCGCGCTATTGGCGTGGATGGTTGCCAGCGACCCGTCATGGCCGGTGTTCATGGCCTGAAGCATGTCCAACGCTTCGGCGCCGCGAACTTCTCCCAGAATGATCCGGTCCGGCCTCATGCGCAGGCTGTTGCGTACCAGGTCGCGTTGCGTGATCTCTCCTTTGCCTTCCACATTGGCCGGCCGGGTTTCAAGGCGGACCACATGCTGCTGGCGCAGCTGCAGTTCGGCTGCATCCTCGATCGTGACGATGCGCTCATTGTCCGGAATGAATCCCGAGAGCACGTTCAACATCGTCGTCTTGCCGCAACCCGTGCCCCCGGCAACCAGCACGTTTAGTCGGGCGCGGACGATCGCCCGCAGTGTGTCGCCGATGGCGGGTGTCAGCGCGTGCCGTTCCACCAAGTGCTCCAACTGCAGTTTGTCCCGGCTGAATTTCCTGATGGAGAGAATCGGGCCGTCCAGCGCCAGCGGCGGGATAATCGCATTGACGCGTGAGCCGTCTTCCAGGCGGGCATCCACCATCGGGGAGGATTCGTCGATGCGGCGCCCGACTCGGGACACGATCTTTTCGATGATCTCGCGCAGGTGCGTATTGTCCCGGAAACGCTGTGTGGTGAGCTCCAGCTTGCCGCCACGCTCCACGTAAATGCGCTCGGACGTGTTGGCGAGAATGTCGGAGACGGAGGGGTCTTGCAGCAGCGGCTCCAGCGGCCCCAACCCGAGGATCTCGTTCATGACATCGGCGATGACCTCTTCACGATCTTGGTCGCTGAACGACACGCCTTCTTCTTCCAGGACTTGCATCGTCAGCATCGCCAGTTGCGCTCGCAGTAACAGCGGGTCGAGCAGTCCCATGGCTGAAAAGTCGAGCCGCTTCAGCAGCCGGTCATGGATGCGATGTTTGAGATCGTGACGCTCGGCCGAGGCCGGCTCGTTGTGAGGAAGAAACTGTGGCTGCATCAGGACCTCCTTGATGCGTGAGGCGTGAGCGGCGTCATCCGGTCATGCGTCGGTCGTCTCACGTGATGCCTATCTGCTCTCCGGATTCAGACGGTTCACAGGTCACGAACGACGCGTCACGAGTTGCAGACATTTCGCCAACCATCGAGCGGCGCCGTTGGGCGGAGTCGTGCCGCTGGAGGCCTCTTTTTCGGTCAGCGCCGAGGCCAGATGCCGGTAGATCTGCACCACATCGCTTCGCTGGGAGATCGCACACAGCGGCTGGCCCAGCTCGATAGCCGTTCGTGCTTCATCAGAATCGGATGGAATGTGCCAGGCGACGCTATAACGGAGCGCCTTCTCCGCTTCCGTCACCAAGCCCTGGTCGTTCCGATCAAGCCCATTGAGGAGCACCTGTGCCCTGCGGCCTCCGCCGAGGAGCGGGTTCAGGACTTCCAGAATGCGTGTGGTCCGCCGCATGGCAGGAATATCGAGTGCGGTCACGACCAGCACGTCGGAAGCCTGTTCAAGCACTGTGCGTGTCGCCGGATGGAGCACATGCCCGCAGTCCGTCACCACCACGTCGAACAAGGAGCGCAGGATCAGCAAGGCTCGCGAGACCAGTTCGGGATTCAACAGTGTGTCCCCGAGGCCGTCGTAGTCAGATGCCAGCAAATGGAGGCCGGACTCATGTGTCGCCAACAGGCTCATCAGGAGTGTGGGATCCAGCCGGGAGCCTTCGCGCATGATCTCACGCCACCGATGAGCCGGTTCCAGTCCGAGCAAGAGGTGGAGGTTTCCTGCTTGAAGATTGAGGTCCACAAGCACCACGGATTCTTTCGCCCGGCGCTGCTGTGCGCAAAGGCCTAGATTCACCGCGACGGTACTCGTCCCGACACCGCCTTTGGCACCGAACAGGGCAATAAGCCGGCCACGCGGCTCGGTGGCCTGACCGGTACGTTCGTTTTGCGCGGCGTTGGATGATCCTGTCATGGTAAGTTCCTCATTCGTCCGTCACTCGTCCTTCGTGCCGCGTCGTCTTCCCCTCGTCAGAAGAACAGCACATACTTCTGGGCTCCGAACACTACTGCACCAATCCGGGTAGGCTGCCTTCCGTTCCATAATCCGTGCCGCCTCCCCGGCCAAGCTGGACGAATCCGCTCCGAACGACCGCGTCCAATGCCGGACCTGATGGGGTGGCGACCGACGTGATGATCACCGTGGCGAAGCCCACGACGGGAAGAGGCCCTGACGGGGCGGCGCACTGGGCCTGACGGTACACCGGCACCACCGTTGTCCATTGGCCCGTGGCCGGGTTTTTCTTCGCATTGTAGAGTCCCATGACGTCCGGAGCGATCGTTGACGGATTCCCGGCGACGAACTGAAAGCCGGTCTTTCCCGCCACCGTCGCCGGACTGGTATACCTGTTTTCTGTAAGGGCCTGAACAATCGCTTGCAACCGCCCCATCGTCGGCGGCGTATCCGTGAACGTGGTCCAGGCCGCGCACGGATCGCCGCCGCCGGGCGCATACAATTGGAGGCGTCTCCCGTCAATGGGTCCAAGCGCCATCCAGGCGGAGGAGAGGCCGACGGGCAGAGTCAGCGCGCCGGGCTGGACCTCGGCCAGGGCACTCAGTGCCGAAACGGCCGTGGCGGACACGGACAATCGCCGAATGCCGACCACGCCGGCCAGGAACGTCGGCATGGATCCCTCTGCCCGCACCAGGACGGCATCAAAACCGGTTGAGGAGGAGACGACCGTCCTGGTTGCGGCATTCCATCGGCCCACGCGAACATCGGACAGCGTGACCGCCGCCAGCTTTGTCGCGGCGCGATTCTTTTCGGCGACCTCTGCGACGACCGCTTGGACCCGCGCGCGATTTGCCAGTGATAGAGGTTGCGGGGGCGAGATGGCGGCCGGCTGACTCTCGTACAGTTTCCCTAACTGCCTGGCCCCGGCCAGCGCGGCGGCATCCGCGAGGTTTTGCAATTGATGCTTTGACACCAGGGCCGCGCCGCCATCCAGGACGAGGGCCGCCAGCGACACGAGCGCCGAGAGACTGACCGCGACCACGATGGCGACCGCGCCGCGTTGGTCGTGACGCGTTGAACGCCACAACGCACGATGCGCCTCGACACGGCCATGTCTTCTGCGATCACTCATGTTTCATCACCGTCCGGGAGCGGAGCCTCACCGGCCCGCGCAGTCCGGGAACGGTGTTCGGCAACACAAAAAATTGATAGGGCGTTTCGACTGTGACGCTGAGGTCGGTTCCGGATGCGCCTCCCGCTCCGGTCACGGCAACCACGGCAGCGCCGCCCACTCCGGCTTGGGTCAGGACATTCCTGGCCGCTCGTTGAATATCCCCGGCCGTCGGGCGCGGCACGGTCTGGCGAATGCCGGCTCTGGCACCTTCCCGGCTGGCCGTCGCCAACACCTGGTGGCGGTGGAGGGCCAAGCCAAACTCCACGATGCCGAATAACAACAGCACGAGAAGCGGGAGCAGCAGCGCGAACTCCACCGCCGCCGCGCCATGTTCGCTGCCCCACGCCTCGCGTCTGGTCGGGTCACTGATCACGCAACGCCCCTCGTGAGTCGCTCGCATCTCGTCGTTCGGATTTCGTCTTTCAGCTCGGGGTGAGGGGCGAGTGGTAGGTGTCGCATGTCAGAGATCCCGTCCCCCTCGTATGACGCGTCATGGTTCACTGTTCACGCGTCTATGGGCCCGTCGCGACTCCGCCGGGTGGCAGCCCTGACGCTCCGATGGCTTCGGTGAATCCAGCCGGAGGCTGGATTAGCGCTTGGGATTGGCCCGCCGTTTTCCCCTTACCGAAGGTATCCAGATAATTCTGGATGACGGCCTGTGCGGCTCGTCCGTCCAGGCCTTCCATGGGAACGATCCCCTGGGCTCTCGCGGCGTCAGGCCGTTGCGCATGTTTCATCGCCTCTATCGAGTGGCCGAAATCGTTTCGCAGTGGCGTCGGACTCGCGCAGCCCACCGTCAGATCGGCGATCAACCCGATCGATACGATCATCAACAGGGTGCTTTGGTTCACGAACGCCTCCATCATCCGGTTTATCCTGAAATCGTCCCCTTGCCTTACGCCTCTTGTTCGCGCGGTATCTCGCTACGGCAGCATATGTCCCACTGGCCCTGCCAGCCTGTCCTCGAAGGGTAGCTGCGTCGCCGACGGGAGTGGCGTGCCGACTTTGTCCTTCCTGCTCTGGAGCCGTCCCATCAAGTAGAAATCGACGTCGTCCGGCTCCAGATACTGCCCAGTGGGAAGTGGCAACTCAGCCTCCGTGACCGGCGTCACGAGGCGCGGGGTCACGATGATGACGAGTTCCGTTTCATTTTTTTGGAACGACGAACTGCGGAACAGGGCGCCGAGAATCGGGATGTCTCCTAGGACGGGAAATTTGGACACAGTTTCCCGCACGGTATCTCGAAGCAGCCCCGCAACGGCAAAACTCTGTCCGTCTTCTAACTCGACGACCGTGGAGGCCCGCCTGGTGGTGATGGCCGGCACCACGAACCCCTGCAGCGACAGCCCGTTGGAAAAATCCAGGTCTGATACTTCAGGCGCCACTGTGACGCTGATGCGGGTCGGGCTGAGCACGACCGGATTGAAGTTCAGTTGAATGCCGAATTTCTTGAATTGGATCGTTGTGACGCCGAATGCCTGAGGAACCGGGATGGGAAATTCTCCGCCTGCCAGAAAGTGAGCGTCCTGCCCGCTGAGCGCCACAAGGGTCGGTTCGGCCAGCACTTTGACGAGATTTTCCTCTTTTAGCGCATCGATGAAGCCGGTCCAGCTTGTCGAGCCGGTCTGAAAGCGAAGCAGTGCATTGACGGCCTGACTCACGCCCAGGCCAACCGGGCCTGCCACGAGCGCGGCGGATGGATCGGTTGGCGGCAACACCGAGACTAAATTCTTCAGCGAGGACACGCCGAACGACTGGCCACCACTCGCCGCCGCCAGGTTCACACCCAGCCGCCTCAGGAGCGTGCGCTCCATCTCGGCCACCCGCACTTCTAGCATGACTTGGTGAAGCCCGCCGACGTGCAGCAGATTGATCACTTTCTGTCGCGCATAGCTCTCAGCCACTACCACGGCCTCGGACACATGGGTCGCGCTGCTCACGGTGCCCGTCAATGTCAGGTGGTCGTGGGCGGCCATGACCTGAAGATTCTTTTCGTCCGGAAACAGCTGATGCAGATGTTCTTTCAGGCGCGTGAGGTCCGGCGACACGGCGAGGTCATAGAGGGCGTACACGCTCCCTTCGGCATCCCATAACGTCAGATTGGTTGTGCCGGCGGCTTTTCCGATCACATACAGCTGCTTCGGAGAAAGCACGATGGTATCGGCAATATCCGGGTTCGCGATGGAGGCGCGAGAAAACGGGATCGGGCTATCTAACACCAGCGATTTACCGGTGATCAGGGACAATGGCCGGGGTACGCGAGTCTGGATATCCAGGGAGGCGACTTCTTGGGCCGGGGCGACTGTTACCAGGAATAGGGCGAACAGCCCCGCGCCGACACCACGCAGGGTCCATCGGTACGTCTCTCCCCAGGCGGTCATTTGGATGCTCCGTTCGAGACCGCGTGTGTCGCGCCCGCTTCGGCCGGTTCAAACGCGACATTGGTCCGCGTCATACCCTTGATGAGCTCGACCGACACCGGCGGCAGTCCCTTGGCTACGGGAGGTGAGGGGGACGACGAGGGCGACGGTTCCATGGAGGGCCGGGAGTCGGTGAGCCGCAGACCATCCGCCGGTGTCGACGCCGCAGATGGCGAATGCTCGAGTGTGACCGTCGACTCTGCCGGAACGGCTACGGTGACGACCGGTGCGCGCATCGGTTCGGTCGTTGGTGCGGCCACGACAGGGGGCAGGTCTCTTACTGATCCATCCGAAGGACTGCCGGCCGACCGGGGTGGCGCAGGAAGGCGGGTGGGTCGGGGCACCGCCCGTGCCTGGGTTCGGTTCGAGAAAGCCGGCGATGGTTCCTTGTGCAGACCGGTGTCTCCACCGAACGACGCCAGCAAGGACGAAATCGTGGCACCCGTCGTGGTGACTGCAATCACGCTTTGAGGGTTGCGCAGCGCCAACTGCACCTTGCCTTCGGTCGACGCGAGCGCGAGTTTTTCGGCCTCGTCCGGCGCGACCTCTAGCGTCATGACCGAGGGGATGGAGAGTTTGGACTCTTGATTCTTCGCGGCCTTGTCGGTCTGCGCGGTGCGCTCGGTGTCCTGCCCCATGGCCAGCACCCTCACGTTTTCCAGGACGACCTTTGTGACCGGGTCGTCGGTTTTGCCTGGCCGGCGCACGGTCGTAAGGACATCGACGCGGTCGCCGGGTTTGATGAACCCGCCTACTGCCACCACATCATCCACTTTGACGGCGACGGCGCGTTTCTCCGGATGCGTCACGGCCGCGACGCCACCCGATGTGACGGTCGCCGGGGCGAGCTTCGATTCGAGGATCGGCTCATGTTGCTTCACATCCATGATGACGACCCGGCCTTTTAGTGTGTCTGCAGAGGCAAAATGGCCTGCGGGCACTGTATCGGCCGGAAAAGGAACCATGCGCACCGCGTCGTCGGCCAGCACCTCGCCCCAGGCTAAATCGGCGGCAGCCACGGCAATAGGGATTGTTCGGCCCTTCGCTTCCATGTCAAGACGCGTCTGTTCCGTGATGTCCTGCAGCCATTGATAGGCCCAGAGACTGGTGACCAGTCCGATGAGGCCTCCCAGCGCCACTATGATCAGCGCTCGTCGTTGAGGTGTCATGAGTGAGGATGCCTTTCAGAACGGGAGTAGTTAGGAGAACGGTGATCCCGGTGATCTTGCTACTCCGCGTTCTCCCAAGAGACGGTAGAGAACGACATGCAACGGTTACCTATCGGCTGAATCTGCAGAAACTTGACAGGCGTGGAAATGGGCTATGAGGAAGGTGAGAGGCGAGTGGCGGGAGCTTAGAGGTGTCCGGTCCACCACTGTGCCACGACTGTTCCGGCAGCGATGACGACGCCGTATCGTAGCTTCGGTTGAGTGTCCGGAGGTGCGAGGGCGAGCCGGCCTGTGAGTGCCCACGCAAGAAACGGCGACAGGATGCGCCGCGCACCCGTGCCGATTCCCCAATGGCAGGTTGCCAACACCGCCGCATAGGCACCGCCGAGGAGTGTGATGACAAAGGCGGCAGGGAGGATTCCAGACAAGCCTACCATGCTGCCGACTGCGCCCATGAATTTCACATCCCCTGCGCCCATGCCGCCGAGAAGATAAAACGCCAGGAACAGTGCGAGTCCTATGAGGAGGCCCCCAACGCTCTGGCTGAGACCGGATAGGCCCTCCTGGGTCGTGTGGAACAACAGACCACCGCCCATGGCCGAATAGGTGAGCCAGTTCGGAATCTTCGCGCAACGGAGGTCGCTGCCTGCCCCCAGGACCAGCACGGTGAACCACACGCATGTCCACATTGATGGGCCGGGCGGCAGAAGTCCCACCGACACGCCGTCCATTATCGTATCAATCCGGCGATCCGGTTGAAGACGGTATTGATCCGGCCGCCGAGGAGGAATGTGGCTGTGGCGATGACAGCTGCGATGCCAGATGCCAGCAGCGCGTACTCGATTGCCGTGGCGCCGTCTTCTTCTCTAAGAAAACGGAGAAAAGGGGATTCCATGCGTGACCTCCTGGTGAATGTGAGATAGTTCTTACATTCTTATCGGCTGGGTTTCCATTAAACTGTAGGAGCGGCTGGTGAGGCGTGAAAAAAAGAGGGTTGGAGGCTGGGGAAGGAGTGCTCCCTAACCGATTCCCCTTGCCGCTTGCCAGGCGGCCCCTGCTTCACGCGGCCGACTCTATGACGTACACCGCTTCTACGCAGTTGCCCTTGCCATGGAAGCTGATTTTCTGGCACAGGGAGCGGAGGAGCGCAATTCCGCGACCCGCGACCATGCCGTTTGCCGCCAGATCCACGGGCGGCCGTGTAAAATCGAATCCGGGTCCGCTGTCTTCAATGCGGATCGTCAGCTGGCTCCCTCCATTCAACGGCGCATGGGTTAAGGCGATTCTGAGATGCCCGTCACGCAACTCGGCGAGGCGCGTCTCGCGCTCCCGGTAATAGGCATCGAATCCCTCCGGCAAGTGTTTCAAGGATGAGTCCAAGCCCAACAGGCCATGGTCGATGGCATTCGTCACCAACTCGGCCAGGACTACGAACAGGCGTTCTTTGTGTCGGGGCAATCCCGGCACGTGATTCAGTATCTGCAGTAGCTCAGGCACTGGATCGACGGCGCGGACTGCACTCGGAGGGAGGGTTACTTCCATCTGCCATTCCAGCGGCCATGCATGCTGAGGAAGGGCGTTGAGCTTAGGTGCCAGTAGGCGTGCCGTGACGAGGTCGCAAGGGAGTTCCACCAAGGTCACGTCGTCTTGTTGAACGCTTCCTGCGATGAACGACGCGAGGCTGGCGAGAATCTCATCGAACAGCCGATCGGGTTCCCGGTTATTGGTGAGGCCCTCGATGAGGCGGGATTCTCCAAACTGGCCGCCGGTGGTGTTGCAGGCCTCGATCACGCCATCGGAGTAGAGATACAGGCGGTCCCCCGGTTCAAGCGAGACTTCCTGCATCCCGGTGTGAAGTTCTGCCTCATCCAGCACGCCCAGCGGTGGATGTTGGGATGTGATCCGGAGCCGGCATCCTGCGCCGGAGTTAAAGACAAGTACATCAGGCAAGCCGCCGTTCCAGATCGCGGCACTACCGCGTCGGGCATCGAGCTCGACCAGGCTGGCGGCGCAGAACAATCCGGTCGGCAGGGTTCGTTTGAGCTTCCGATTGAGTTCGATCAGGATATCGCGGAGTGTGAATCCTCGCTCGGTCATACGATGGAAGATATCAGCTACGGGCAATGCTCCAATCGCCGCCGAGAGTCCGTGCCCGGTAAAGTCGCCGATCATGAGATGGAGTACGCCCGTCGGGTGCGTCGCCGCCAGAATCAAGTCACCGCTGAGCGTTGCTGCAGGAGTCAAATGGTATTTGATGCCGATCTCGTCCAGGCAACCGCCCCTCAGGACATTATTCCTGATGAGGCTGGCCACATCCTGCTCATGAAGAAACCGGGCGTGGTGATCTTCCAGTTCCTCTTTCTGTGCCATCACCGTGGCATGAAGATCGTGGATGCGCTCCCAGGCAGCGATCTTGGCGCGGAGGATGGTGTGATTGTATGGCTTGGTGAGAAAATCGTCCCCGCCCTGGGTGATGCATGCGGCCAAGTCTTTTCCGTCGGTCACGGCGGTCAAAAACATCACTGGTACGAAGCGAGATCCGGTCCGCTGTTTAATCAGCTTGGTCGCCTGGTAGCCGTCCATCTCCGGCATCATGATGTCCATGATAATGAGATCCGGCTGTTCCTGCTCGAAGAGCGCAACGGCTTGTTTGCCGTCTTCGGCCAGGACTACGGTATGGCCGTCCTTGCCCAGCATGGCCTCTAGAATACGGCGGTTGACTATGGTGTCATCAGCGACCAGTATTTTCATGCGACGGTGAACAACGAGTGAAAATTGGCGATCCTAAGAATTTTCTTGATCTCCGATGAACAGTTCAGCAAGTGGACTCTCGTCTTGCTCCCGCCTGCGCGCTCTCGCAGCTTGAGCAGCATGCCAAGGCCCGAACTGTCGATGTAATCAATCCGATCAAAATCCACCATATAGTGGCTGGTGGGCTCAGCGCTCCGTTGATAGGCATCCTGGAACTCCTGGTAAATCTTGCCATCGAAACGGCCGACCGGCTTGAACGTCAGCGTTGTGCCGTCCGGTGAAGCTTCCACGGTGAGCATCACGGTTCTCCTTTTTCTGTCTCCGCTTATGTCGGCACGTTGTCAGGTATTCTTGAGTCGGTACATGATCCTGTCGCGCGGCGTCTGTTGGTGCCGAACCTCGAGCTACGCGATCATTGTTCGAAGAGTCGGTTGCGAGAGAGGCGGCGATGGCGAGTGTTACCGGTGCGAGCGTAACAAGCCGCCGGCTGTCAATGAGCTCCCCGCGTTTGATGAACACCTCACATGGGGGCACGATACGTCCCAAGCAGGTATGACAGGGCTCAGCGACGACGATTCACCCCTGAGTTCAAAGGGCAGGCCGTTCAACCACTCAATGCCGGCAACGCTCGACTGCCGAGTTGCCCGAGAACTCGGCGTGCCTCACAATCGCCTCACTAATCCGATACCGCCGAGTCGTGTTCTCACTCATCCCTGACCGCATGGCTACTGTTGAACGTGGTATGCCGGTGCCAAGTTCCATCATCCGTCTCCTTACTTGACGCTCGGTGACCATTCGCCCTCGCCTGTTAGAGTGTAATGACTTGTCAAGCAGCGGCCCCCGAATGTGTGCATGGCGTGTTCGGTGATGATGGGGTCAGTGGCGAGAGAAACGTCGCCAGTTTCTCCGCTGGCGTCAGGCCCTGGAGCGCCATGGAAAACCGGTCGTAGTTGTAGCGATGCTCCCAGGCGCGTAGGGCCTGAGCAGCTGACGTGAACTCGTCAAAGGTTGCGCGACTCCAAAATTCCTCCTCGTCGATGCGATGACTGCGTTCGACTTTGCCGTTCTGTTCGGGCCGACGCGGTTTGATGTGCCGCAAGCGGATACCGGCTTCTTGCACGGCCAGCGCAAAGGCCAGGGGGAATTCCGTCCCATTGTCGACCTGAACCTTGCGAATGGGAAAGGGAAGAGTGTGTCGCACAGTGGCCAGGAAGTCGAGACTGGTGCCGTGATACTTACGCGGATAGAGGCGTAAGACGCGATACCGCGTGCAGTCATCGAGGGCCGTGTATTGAAAACATTTCTGGCCGGCGACGTTCACCTCCTTCACATCGATCTGCACGCACTCGCCGGGGTGCTCTTTGCTGAACAGGATCGGCTGCCGAGGACGTCGCGGGCCCGTGCGCCGGATCGGAGGATAGCCGAGGTCTCGACAGACCCGGCGGATCGTCGCAGCCGCGACACGGATGCGATGCACCCGGTCCAACCAGAACCGGGTGCGCATGGCGCCGAACTGCAACTCGCGGCGCGCCTGCTCGATCAACCGCACGGCCTCGTCGGAAATACGTCGGCGGCGTGTACGCGGATGACGGGGGACTAACCCCGTCGGCCCGCTGGCCACCCAACGGCGGTGCCAGGTCCGGACCGTCTTGCGATCCAAGCCGAACCGCCTGGCGGCACCTTTGAATCCATACTCGTCGGGCATAGCGCAAAATCGCTAGCCGACTCTGAATGAGGTGATGATGTCGTGGCGCGATGTGCAAGATTCGCAGTTCCTTCGTCGTGATCAATCGCATGAGATCCCCCTTGGTGATGGCCTGTGACTGTAGTCCATGCAGGGGGCCCACTCTCAACAAGATATTTCACGGAGACCTCACTATCCAATGACGTGATTGCCCGGCAGTGTACCTGAAACCTGACCCCGGTCGTCAATAGTGGACGCCATAGGTTGCAGCCTCATGCCGCCGGCTGTTGACGGGCCCACTGCTGGGCAAATGCGACCGGCGAGAGATTCCCCAGCCGGGAATGCCGCCGCTGACGGT
>WYAX01000031.1 GCA_011525625.1 Nitrospira defluvii | reverse complement strand
TTTCACCGGTCTCCACCGTCTCCAGCCCTGCCGGGGTCCCGCAGCCGTAGGAGATCTTGAGCACCTCCTCGGGGATAAAAGTCTTGAGGTGGCTCATGTCGTAGCTTGTCGGGCAGCACATCTGCTCACCGGTTGAGGCGGCCTTGGCATAGCGCTCGCTGACTTGTTCTGTGATTTCCTTGATGGACATAACGTCTCCGTTGAGATGAACGTATCGAGATGCGTCTATGTATCAACCTTCCCATCGGAGGTCAATCGTGTTTTTTGACATAGATTGATATCTCGATACGACATAGCAATAAGAGGCCTGCAGCTTCTGTAAGCCAGCTTACAGTGATCTTGGTGCCCCGCCTCGAGCGGGTGGATGCCGGTGAGCAGTCGAGTAGTCAGAAGAATTCATGCGGACGATGTTGTGGCATGAGGGACTCGTGCCCCCTTGACTCGATACCCTAGTATAGGGTGTAGCATCTTTCAACGGAGTAACGATGACATCCCAACAGACAATCGGGCAGCTTGCACAGTCGGCCGGTGTTCACGTGCAAACGATTCGCTACTACGAAAGACGAAAACTCCTCTCCCCCCAAGGCCGCCGACCCTCAGGGTATCGCCTGTACGACGAGGAGGCCCAAGCCCGGATCCGATTTATCAAGCACGCGCAGGGGCTGGGGTTCACGCTTCGAGAGATCGGCGAGTTGCTCAGTCTGCGGTTCAAGACCGGGACTCGCTGTGGAGACATCCGGCGAACCACGCAAGATAAACTCCGGGACATCGAAGCGAGGATCAAGGAGTTACAGACGTGGGCCCGAGCGTTGCGCAGCCTGATTCGCACGTGTCGAGCCGGTCAAACGATTGAGCAGTGCCGAATTGTGAGTCATTTGGAGAAACAGCACAGAGTGACCGTCCGAGCGAAGAAAAGGACATAACCGATGCCATCACAACGAGACATCCTGTTTACGGAATTGCGTCGCCTCAGTCCGCAAGTAACGGGCGGGCTGCTTCGCATCCGCCAGGCAGCCTATCGCGATGGGGCGGTTCCCGCCAAACATAAGCTCCTCACCGCGATGGCCATCTCCATCGCGATCCGATGTGAACCCTGCATTCGCTCCTATGTCCGGATGGCACACGAGAAAGGCAGCACACAAGCAGAACTGATCGAATTCCTCGAGGTGGCCATGACCATGCAAGGTTGTCCCGGCGAGGAATGGGCGCTGAAGGCCTATGCTGCCTATACGGAATCTATTGGCTCTGGGACGACTTCGGATGCCGCCGATTGCTGCGATCACCAAACGCCAAGCGGTACCGATGAAGAGGAGGCACGATGAAACGGCGAGGTATTCACGGCCTGTTCATGACCTTCACAGCGCTCGCCTTGAGCACGGGACTTTGGATTCCTGCAGCATCAGCCGCCAACATTCTGATCCACATGAAAACGTCGCTTGCGCTGGATGATGCGCAGATTTGCGCGGTGCCGAATGTCGCCTGGGCGGCGGTCAAGGCCGGGCACAAGGTCACGATTCTGGTGGATGCAAGTGCCGTGACCTCCGTGACAAAGGGCTTTGGTTGGTTCAGGGGGCTCATGGGGTCAGATTCGACAGCACTGGATCGGGCCGGGTTGCCCGAGCGAGAGCGGCAGAGTCTGTCGGAGCAGATGGGCGTCCCGGTGGAGCAGGTGCCGCACAACTATGGTGAGTACTTTGATTTTCTGAAGAGCAAGCTGGGCGTTGACATCTATGGCAATCAGACCATGATGCTGCTCTACAAGATCGATCCGGCCCGAGTGGCCGATTCGGTCACTCCCGTTCCACTGGCCAAGATAGTACAGTTGTTCGAGGCAGCGGACCGGATACTCGTCTATTGAGAAGTCATCCTTGATTTCGCATTGTCAATTGGCAACCCATGAGCCAGCCAGACGGCGTATCAGTGGCTCTTAATGCCGCGCCCGGTTTCTGAAATAGCTCCAGACATCGATGGTATCGAGCACCAGGGACACCGCCATTGAGACCGACAAGATGAGCAAATACTGTTTGAATGATGCTTCAGCGGTAGGAATCGTGATCACGACATAGGCTAGCAGCGGGATCCATGGGAAGTGGCCCAGCCCAAGGATCTTGGTGAAACCATATTGCGCATAGAGCCCCATCATCAGCATCGCGCTCGCGAGGAAATTCATGAAGATGAGCTGGGCGACCGCCTCCTGCCAGAAGGCGAGACTGGCCATGTTGACGAGCATGAGAAATAGTACCCACAGAGAGATCCATACGGGCTGCTCCATTAATTCAATGAAAAATCGCAACGGGTTTTTCATGCTTGAATTCCTTCTGACATAGGGATCAGCTGTGTGTTGGTGACCACCGATAAGGAGCGGACACCCGGCTGGATCGATAGCGCCGACCGGATGTCCGCTGGTCTGCCGCACTAGAATATGATGACCTGATACCCCTGAGACACGAGTTTCTTGAAGCTTGGATGGCCGTCGTACTCGCCGGCCAGCTTCACTCCGCAGGCCACGACTTTGTCCTTCACGCCGAAAGCCCCGGCGCAAAAGTCGCACGCCCCGCTGATTCGATCTTTCACCGCCACGTAGAGCCCGTGGGCCATGTGATCGGGCTTCTCCAGTTCCGGAATCCACTTGGGTCCGGCGCCATCGAAAATGAGTTGCACGTCGTCGTGCGCTTCCTTGAACTCCTTCACGGCTTCCATCGCGTTGACCACGCGTCCCAATCCCTCATGGGTGTCGGTGTCGGCTAAGACCACGATCGCAACTTTGGACATGCTGCACTCCTTTCAGAACAAACAGGTGAATGATGAAAACGAGGTCCGCCTCACGTATAGGGCGGATGCGGCGTCATGCCGCAATGGTTTCGCATGCTATTGCGCAACACTCAGGAGTTCTGTGGGCTGGATTACACATGAACGAGGAAAGAATGCCGAAGAGGTGAGGTGCCTTACAGATTGGCGCCCAGAACCCCGTTAGGATCGTGCGCAGGATAGCCAGACTTCTCCATTCACAAGGAGGTGAGCCGTGACCTGTGAACGATGCAACGGACTGATGGTTCGGGAACAGATTTGCGATCTTCAGGGGCAGAGCAGCAGCCTGTGCATAGATGGCTATCGCTGCCTGCTCTGTGGAGATCTGGTCGATGCGCTGATCCGCGAACACCGAAAGCGGTCTACACACTCGTCCGATTCCATAGTGCGCACAAGTCCCCATAGGCCGCCGCTGGTCACGGCGTAATTCAAGAACGATCAAAACCGAGACCCTGCACTCCGTTCGACAAGGAGGCCCGTCATGACAATCCTCGATGACCCAATCATGGCCTTACGGATTCAGCTCCATCAACTCCCCTGTCCGACCTGTGGAAGCCACGAACTGATGCCGAAACTACAGTGCGATTACTATCCTGATGGTTGCCTCTGGTTTGTGCGCTGCAGGCATTACCAGGCGCAGTGCCACCTAGATCATCGGTCCGTGCCTGCCAAGGTCCCCCATGCGGGTGGCGCGGTCACTGCACGTGAAGCCACGCATCCCAGCCACATGACCGAAACGAAAGGACGCTCCCATGCGAATCCATGATGTGATGTCCACCGGGGTCGTCACAGGCGTGCCGACGGAAACAGTGCGGGACGTCGTCGTGAAAATGTTGAGCCGACATTGCGGGGCCATTCCGATCGTGAACGCCAGTCGCGAGTTGCTCGGGATCGTCACCCTCCGTGACGTGATGCTGCCGATGTATCCCAACTACGGCGACTACATTCATGACGCGGTGCACAGCCGTGACTTTCTGGAAATGGAACAGAACTATCTCGAGGTCTTGGGAAAGAGCGCCGAGGAGATCATGGTGCGGAACCCACTGACCGTCTCACCGGAGACACCTATTCTCGAAGCGGCTTCGTACATGGGATTGAAGAACTTCCGCCGGCTTCCGGTCGCGGATCATGGAAAGCTGGTCGGCATGGTCAGCATCGGAGATATCCACCGCGGGCTGTTCTTCGTACGGGGAGGGTGCGATGTGGATGCATGAGTGTCCCGTGACCCTCAGAGCGCGCCAAGTTTGTCGCTCGAAGGCCGCGGCGTTTCTTGGGCGGGGAGGGGGGCTGCGCTTAGGATTAAGGCGCAGTCGTATGTATGGACCCTCCTCAAGAGCGAGGGGAGTCAGAGATCTTCTGGACCGTCTCATCTGTTCGCGGAATAGATGAGACCACGGGAAACCAGAACCTCTCTCAAAATTACACAGCGCCGTTCTCTCGAACAGCAGTCGTGCGGATTCCGAAAGGTGGAGCAGGATATTCCAAGGATTCCTGGGCGCGCGCAAGTCTGCGGTCCATAACGTGATGTGGCGGGATCTTCGCAGATCGATTTTCAGACTGCTGTTCTTGTGGCAAAATGAAACGCCGACTCAGCAGGATTTCGCAATGTGCAAGCGCAGGGGCCTTCGGCTTCCGTGCTCGCCTACCTTCTGAATTTGCACATAGGGCTCAAGGGTTCACGCGCATTCAGCGAGTGGCATTGACATATGAACCGATCGGTCCATATACTGATGACCATGACTCTTGGACGCCCGCTGGAGTTTAATCCTGAGCACGCACTGGATGCGGCGATGGAGGTGTTTTGGTGCAAGGGGTATGAAGCGACCTCGTTGGCGGACCTTCTCGCCGCGATGCATCTGTCGAAGAGCAGTCTCTATCAGACGTTTGGCGGCAAACAGGAATTGTTTCAGAAATGTTTACTCCGGTATCAAGATCGGTTTGCCCGGGAACTGACCGTGCAGTTGAACCACGCACCCTCCGGCCTGCAATTTATCCGCAGTGTCTTTGAGTGGGTGGCCAGTACGGCGCAGGAGCCGGCTGGCGCGAAAGGATGCCTGGTGGCGAATTCCGCCAACGAATTCGGGCAGCGGGACCCTGTTTTTGCCAAACCGATTGCCCAGGGTCTGCAGCGGCTCGAAGCCATTTTCACAGCGGCGGTCAAGCGGGCCCAGCAGGAAGGTGATGTGGCGGCAAGCGCTGACCGCACTGCCTTGGCCCGTTATCTGGTGAGTGCGATGACCGGGCTGCGGACCCTGATCAAATCCGGTCTCGATATACGGAGTGCGGGTGCGATGGTGCCGTTGATCATGAAGGCCGTGCGATGAATTTTTTTGCCGCATTTAGGACTGGGCGGTCCATATATGGGGTTATTGTGATCGTGAATAGGCTGGAGCGGTCTGTACGTATGCGGCTGCCCATGGACTCCAGTTGAAATAGAAGTTGAACAGTTCAGATGCGGCAGAAGAGTTTCGCACGCTCATTACCAAGGGAAATCGGACATCCATGAAGACGACCAATCTCAGCAAATATGGCCCATGGGCACTCATCACCGGGGCCAGTTCGGGCATCGGGCGCGAGTTGGCACGGCAGGTGGCGGAGCACGGGCTTCATATCGTTGCTGTGGCGCGACGTCAGTCGAGACTGGACGAGCTGTCCAGTGACCTCAAAAAACAGTATCAAGTCAAGGTTCGAACGGTTCAGGCGGATTTGCGTGAACCGGACGCAATCAGAACCATCACCACGGCAACTGAGGACCTTGAGATCGGGCTCGCCATTTTGAATGCGGGTGCGGAAATGACCGGCGCCTTTGTTCAGGGCGATGAACAAGCCCATCTGCAATTGGCCCAGCTTAATGCCGTGGCCCCGATGCATTTGGCCCATCTGTATGGACGGCAGATGGCTGGTCGGGGGCGTGGCGGGATCATGTTTGTCTCGAGTCTCTTTGCCTATCAAGGCGTCCCGTATGTGGCCCATTACGCCGCCACCAAGGCCTACCTCCTGAGTCTGGGGGAGGCGCTTCACGTTGAATTGAAACCGTTCGGCGTCGATGTGCTGGTCCTCTCGCCCGGGCTGACGACCACCGAGATGACCGCGAATATGCCGGTTGATTTCTCGAAATTGCCCATGATTCCGCAGATGCCTGAGCAAGTGGCCCGCGTAGGGCTGCGGGCGTTAGGGAAGAAGGCGACCGTCGTCTCAGGGATCATGAACAAAATGATGGCTTGGGAAAACCGGTTGCTGCCCCGGGCGGCTCCCGTTTCGCTGTTGGGGTTTCTGCTGGGCCGGGCGCTCAAAGACGGCGCGCAGCCTGTAGGGAGGGTGAAGGCATGTCACCTCACACGGTAGTAACCTGGGCTGCGGTCGGACTCACCTGTTCATTCGTGATGGCTGGTCAGGTCCGGGCGGGGGAATTCTATGAAAAGCATGGGGTGGCTATCGATGGGTACGATCCCGTGGCCTATTTCGAAGACCACAAGGCCGTCAAAGGAAACGACACGCTCGCGTACTCGTACAAAGGCTCCATCTTTTGGTTCGCGAGCCCATCGCACCGGGATCGCTTCACAACAACCCCTGAACGCTTCGCACCCCAGTTCGGTGGCTTTTGTGCCTATGGCATGGCCGAAGGGGCCAAAGCTAAGAGCGAAGGGGATGTCTGGGAGATTGTGGACGGGAAGTTGTATCTGAATTATGACCGGGGCATTCAGACCACATGGACGCGTGGAAAGGACGTGTTCATTCGTGAGGCCGAGGCCCAGTGGCCGACGGTCCAGTCCTCAACGTTCGTGCACCAATAACCGTTCATCTCACAAGGAGGAGTTATGTCAATGTCTCGTCGTGCCATGTTGAACGCGGGGATGCTGCTGTGCTTGGCGATGCTGACGGCGTGCGCCACGCAGGCTCGGGTGGGGCATGCAGCATCACCTCGTGCAGGAGAGGTCGCTGAGGTCATGATGTATGCCGTGAAGCCGGGGGGAGAACGGCAGTTCGAAGAGGCGCGATCGGCGATGTTTACCTTCTTAAAGCAACAACCTGGCTTTCTGTCCGTGACAAGCCGGAAGGACCTCAAAGATCCACAGGTTCATGTCGACTATTCAGTATGGGCCAGCCGGGAACAGTATGAGGCCGCCGGCGCCGCGCTGCCGGACTCCCTACGGTCTTCGTTTATGGGCACGGTCGGTGAGTGGAAGTACTTTGGCCTTATCCGGTAGCGAGGGGGGATCTGTGTACCAGTCAGATTGAACACCGAAAGGAGGAGCAGGATGTATCAGGTGCATTCAAAGGAGTCCGCTCCAGAAGCCTCCCGTGCCACCATGGAGGCGATGGAGAAGAAGTACGGGTTTGTGCCGAACCTCATCGGCGTGTTAGCGGAGTCCCCTGCGGCCGTCCAGGCTTACGCCGCGATCGCTATGGCCCTGGAGCACAGTGCACTCTCAGCCGTGGAGCAGCAAGTGGTGACACTGACGGTCAGCGCTGAGAACGACTGTGCGTACTGCGTGGGAGCCCATTCCACAGTAGCTCAGATGGTCCGTATGCCGAAAGATGTGCTCGCCGCGCTACGAGATCAACGGCCCCTGTCCGACAAAAAGCTCGATGCGCTCCGCGCACTGGTCCTATCCGTCTTGCGTCATCGCGGCTGGGTCCCGGATGATGCTCTGGGGCAGGCAGCGGAGGCCGGCTATACCCAGCGTCATGTTTTGGATGTGTTGACGATCGTCGCGCTTAAGACTTTGAGTAATTATGTGAATCACATCGCCCACACGCCGCTCGATCCGCAGTTTGCCTCGCAGGCGTGGAAGGCGCCGGCTGCGACTGTCGGCTGAGAGGGGCACCGTGCGGCGCGGAGATCCGGTTCAAACCAAAGAGGGGCCTGTGCCTCCACAGGCACGGGCCCCCTATGCCTAGGCCGACCTGCAGGGTGTCGCTAATTCCGTCCAGCCATCACGCCGCCGTCAACGTCCCAGACCGCGCCGGTCACCCATTGCGCGTCGTCGCTCAATAGGAATGCGATGGTCCGAGCGACATCCTCTGCCGTACCGATCCGGCCGATCGGATGAAAGCTATCGAAGCTAGCTAGTGTCGCGTCCATGTGGGGTGGGTCGATGAAGGCCCCATAAATCGGCGTCTTGACCACCGCTGGCGACACCGCGTTGACTCGAATCTTGTGGGCAGCCAGCTCCATTGCCATGTGCTGCGTGAGCGCGTGCAGGCCGGCTTTGGCCATCGAATAGGCTGACGAAGGGGTCGCTTTGATGGCCTGCTTTGCCCACATCGACCCGATCTGCACGATGGACCCTCCGCCGTTGGCTGCCATGTTCTTGGCGACGGCTTGCGAAATAAAGAAGAGGGCCCGGTTCAGATCCAGATAGGTATCGTAATCGTCGCCTGTATGATCGAGAAACGGCGTCGGTTTGAAATAGCCTGCGGCGTTCACCAAGTATTTGATGTGGCGGTCGTGATGGCCAATGAATGCGATCAGGCGCTGCACATCCTGTGGCTCGTACAAGTTGGCTTGAAACGAATCCACCGGACCGAACGAGGCCAGTTCGCTTCGGGCCTGGTCCAGTTTGGACGATCGGTGGCCGACAATCACGGTTGGAATAGGTTGTTCAAGCAACAGCTTCGCCGTGGCACGACCGATACCGCTGGATCCCCCGACTATCAGGGCAATGGGCTGATGGACTGGTTGCATTGGATGACCTCCTTCGTGGGGTATGATAGAAAGGCAGAATCTACGGGCGCAGTCTACAAAGATGTGCGGCGTGACGACAGCAGGCACAATCCGGTGTGGTAGGCACGAATCGGTCTATCTTGAAGAGCTCACGCGCGAAAAAAATCTCTCGGCAATCGGCTCCGGAGCGGAGCGCCAGAATGGTCGAAACGATTTACGGGTGCAAATGGTCGCTCACCGTCTATCGACTGCTGGCAAGCGGGATCAATCGGCCGGGCGAGATGGTGCGCAGCGTCGAAGGCCTGACGACAAAAGTGCTCAACGAATGTCTGCGACGAAACATGGCCTTCGGGATCATCGCCCGCACCACCTACAACGAGAGCCCGCCGCGCGTGGAATATGCTGTCACCTCGTTTGGCAGGAAATTCATCCGCATTCTGGATGCGCTTGAACAGCTTCAGGACGAAATCGCCACAGAGCCCTAACGGGCCGGCCAGCGGTGGGCACGGTTCGACGCGACGGTTCAAGAGAGGATTGACGAGCTCACTGGCCGCCTGCCGGCCGGACCGTTACTTGCCTCGCTGAGGGTTTCGTGATACCTGACAGCCATGAGTACCTTCGGGGCCGGGACGCAACGTCAGGATGAACCGGATGCCAAGGTTCGGGCTGCTATCGCCTTGGTCTTGGACCGTCATCCCTCCGTGATCATGGCCATTCTGTTCGGCTCTCTTGCCGCCGGACGAGGGCGTTCGGACAGCGACCTGGACATCGCCGTGCGCTCCACCGTGCCGCTCATGGCTCATGCCCGCATTGAGCTGATCGACGAACTCGCTGCATCCTTGGGGCGACCCGTTGACCTCATCGACCTCGACCAAGCGCATGGTCCGCTCCTGCAGCACGTGCTGACCACCGGTCGATTGGTGCTCTGCCGGAACCGCACGGCGTATGCCGAACTCCTGCGGCGGCTGGCCTATGAGGAGGCCGACGTGATGCCGTATTATCGACGAATCTTGGCCACACGAAGGCAGGCATGGATCGAGACCTCGTAGCGGCCAAACTGGAATTGCTTTGAGGCTGTGTCGAACGAATTGCCGGCAAGACGCCTCCGTAGTTTCGTACTGGGGTGGCGCTTCGCGGCCAAGACAGAGGAGAATAAGCGGAAAGCAACTTAGCAAGCTAGACTCTGGAGGGGGCTATGTCGGCTTCGTTAAAACAGATTGAGGCATAGGCTCGGGCGCTGAGCGCTGAGGGACGGGCGAAGCGAGCAGAATCGATGCTCGAGTCCTTGCATGCACCGGTTTCCGAAGTGGACGCGGCCCGGGCAGAAGAGATCGAATGTCGAGTTGTCGCGTTCGATCGCGGAGGGACTCCCTCCTACTCAACGGAGGATCTGTCCGCTGAAGCCCGTCGCCTGTCGCGGTGAAGCGTGCATGGTTCGTCGCGCCCGCGCGCTGAGCATTCCTTTCGGAGGTGGCATACTCCCATGGCAAGGAGCCCGGACTGGGTGCTCGATTTGCTGCTGCCGTTGAAGAAGCCACCGCTCGTGCTGTTGCTGTGCCATCGACCGGCTCCCCAGCTGTAACGAACACTCGGCAAGTATTCGTCAAGGATGTGCCGATTGCGCTTGTGTACTATCCAGATGAGAGTGGAATCGTGATTGTCGCGCTGGCCCATCACGCTCGCCGCCCCGAATACTGGTATGGACGAGTTCAAGAGTACTAACGCCATGTCGGCGTCGTTGTGTGAACCCCGTGCAGATCAATAATCGACTCAGCTGTGTGGGTAGCCACTGTTCTGACCTCCTGATCAGGGGTCCGATCCTTTCCCTCAGTCACGGTGTAAGGAGTGACGGAGGGAAATCGCCCAGGTGTTGAATTGCAAGACGTGCCCCCAATCGGCCGCGTTCCGTGGAAGGCGTTGCCCGCCTTTGAACCGGAGCGGTAGGCATCACAAACAAAGGAGACACTCATGAACGAAGACAGTATCGCCAACGAAGGGAAGTTCGTGCACGTAGTCACGTTGGACTGCAAAGACGAAGAACATGCAAAACGCTGTATCGAAGCGCTCGCCAAGTATGGCAGAACAGACGCGTTCGCATTCAACTGCGTCTCATACGAATTCGGTGTCAGAGAAGGCACAGCGAACACGGTCTACATCATCGAACGGTGGCGCAGGTGGCAGGATCTGGATGCCCTTCTACACGAGAAGGTTGTTCCCGCATTGCCTCTGTACAACCAACTACTGAAGACACCGTTTGATCCTTCGAAGGACACCGTGCGGATCAAACTGTCGAGTGTGTAGACGCTGCCGCCACATGCCCACGCAAGGCGATATGCCGAACAACCGGTTGCAGCGGATGGCGTTCCGCGCCGCTTAACCGGAGTGTTCGTCCGCAGCCCCACACTGGCGTTCAGCCTGCGATGACTGAACAGAGCCCGCAAGAGTTTGCCGCGGCTTCGGGTGCCAAGTTGGCGACGCGATCTAGGGATGAAACGGCGTGTCAAGCCGTGGCCCCAGTATCGGTGCATGGCGTGGGTGGCGATGATGGGTTTCGTTGCGACAGCAATGTCGCCACTTTCTCAGCGTTATGCATACAAGACTGGCGAGCGTAAGTCACAAGCCTGCCGGTTGCCCAAAGGGGTAGATAGCATCCCTGATATCCATTCACGATTGATTCGTGCAGGATCACTGATTCAGCGCACGTCCGGAAGGGTGATTACGGCCGAAGTGACGTGCTACTCGTTTGTCCGAAAAAACCTACCGATTTTCCAAGGATGGCTAATTTCGAAGAACATAGGGGCCATATTCAATAGGAATTTGAAAAGTTCAATGAGTGGGTAGCTTTTCGTTAGATTGCGCACACGAAAGATTGGAGGCTCGATGAAGGCGGCGTTCATTGTTTTCGATCGCATGACATCTCTGGATTTCATCGGGTTTTACGATCCGGTAACACGTCTGAAGTCCATGAAGATCGTGGGCGATTTCGAGTGGCGTATCTGCTCAATGGCCCTGAGTGTTGTCGACGATCGAGGCCTTCGGGTTGAGGCGAATACGGTAGCCGAGCCCCTCGATTCCTATAACATGGTGTTTGTGCCGGGTGGGTTCGGTACAAGGACCCTCCAGAATGACCGCGCGTTTGTTGACTGGCTGAAGACCGCAGGATCAGCGCGGCTGAAGGTATCGGTATGCACCGGCGCCCTCCTTCTCGGTGCGGCGGGTTTTCTACGGGGCCGTCGCGCAACCACGCATCCGAGCGCGTACAAGGCGCTTGAACCGTACTGTGGGTCAGTCGTTCGGGATCGAGTGGTCGATGAAGGGGACATCGTTACCGCGGGTGGTGTCTCGGCCGCGATTGATGTGGGCTTGCACATCGTGCAGAAACTCGCGGGCGCAGAAGCCCGCACGCGAATTGCGGCGCAGATGGACTATCCGTATCGATGGAACGGATAACAATCACGCCATCTAACTGCGGCCTCGACAGCGACGCCCGCGAAGCGGGCGCGCGTCAGGCCGGACGTTGGGCGCCATAGAAGAATCACCATGAATATTCGCATCGCCACAACCGACGCCGAAATTGCAGCTTGCTATCCTGTCATGCGAGAGCTTCGCCCTCACGTTGGGGAAGAGCAATTTCTCCCTCGGGTACGGAGCCAAGAAAATGCGGGCTATCGGCTCGCCTACGTGCAAGAACAAGATAGCGTGGTTGCCGTTGCCGGATTTCGAGTCGGTGAAAACATGGCGTGGGGGCATTTCCTGTATGTCGATGACCTTGTAGCCCTTCCCGGGCATCGTTCAAAGGGCTATGGTGCCAAGTTGCTTTCTTGGCTCAAAGAACAGGCCGCAAAGGAAGGTTGCGAGCAAATGCACCTTGATTCAGGGATTCAAAGGAAAGAAGCGCACCGATTCTATGAGCGTGAAGGCATGACCATGGCAAGCGTTCACTTCGTCGAAAAAGTTGCGCCCAACAAGGCACTCCAGGCGACGCCAAAAAGCGGCGCACCTGAGCTTTAACGTTCGGGCGACGCTTCGCGTCCCGAACCAGCGGCTGCAGCGGACCTCCGTTGCACAAACTGTGTTTGTTCCGCGGACGCCGCAGATCCGCGGGGCCGTTCGATGGCGATCAAGGCCACGTGTCTGGGATGTACCACCGCAACTTCCGATACGTAAACCATGGGCGGGTAGGTCCGCCACCTACGAACGGTTGAGGGGGCAGACCCCGGAACCGTTTTTTCCGACACATCCGCATTGTGTTGGCAGACGGAAAGGGCGTCAGTTGGAGGTGGAGCTGTAAGCCGAATCAGGGGAGGGATTGACCTGAGGACCGTTAGCCTTTCTTCTGTATACGGTCCGTCAATTCTTCGTAGATCGATCGCCGTTGATCGACGGCGTACATGATCCGAAATCGTCGAACTCGATATTTCCTGAGCCCTTCCAGTTCTCGGCGGAGTGGTTCGCCGCAGGCCGGATCTGCTGTGATCACGTGGACGGGAGCTTTGATCGACTGTTTGAGGTCGGCATGGAGCGAGCGAATGATCTTCGCCACATGCGGCTACCATGTGGCGACGGTACCATGCGGCGTTAAGTGTAGGTGTGTTCGTCCCGCTTGGTCAGCTTGAGCAGGACGACTTTCCTTTTCTGATCGTCGATGTCGTAGAGCAAACGGTAGGGTCCGACGCGAAGCCGGTACTGGGCAATGAACTGAGACACAATAATCTGGCCTGTCAGCCGTTTGGTGCGTTTTCCCTCAGGCCGAGGATTGTTGGCCAACGATCTGATGGCGGCGGCAACGGCGGCTTGGTAATCGGCTGGGATCTTGGCGAGCGCATTTTGGAACGAACGTTCGACTCGTTCGCTGGGAAAGACGACTTCGTACCCCAATTTAGAGGCCCATTCTCTTCAACAGTCGCTCGGCCGAGACTGCTTTCCCCTGAGCATACTCCGTCCGCCCGCGGGCGATCTCCCCCAACAGTTTCTTGTCCCTCAGCTCGTCAAGGGACTCCACCAAGTCCAGCATGTCTTCGTAAGGCACAAGAAACGAAACGGGTTTTCCATGCGACAGCACCATGGAGGGCGATTTGGACCGAATCAGCTTCGAAAGCTGGGCCTGCGCCTCCCGCACGTTGACCGGCTTGGCGTTTCTGAGCAAATTGGTCGAACTCATGGACCCTCCATATGTATGGCAGTGGTATAGACAATAGCAGGTACCCCTATTCATGCGCAAGCACCACCTCTATAGAGCATGTTCCTTGAACCGTCGTATGGATAGAGCGGTGGCCAAGTCGGATACCTGAGACCTGCGCCCATGAGGTGCGATGGGAGCGGGTTGTGGGAGAATCGGTTAGTGCCTCCTGATCCCGAGCGCCTTGATGCGTGACGCGAGCGTGGTCGGTTTCATGCCCAGCAATGCTGCCGCGCCATCCGCGCCGAAGATTTTTCCCTTGGTCAAGCCGAGCGCATGGACGATACTCTCCCGTTCCTGACGTCTCAGGTCGTCCCTGGTCACCGGCCTTGGCGATTCCAGCGTCGAGTGAGATCCAGAGATCGGCATCGACCGTTGAGATGGTTGGAGCTGGATGTGCAAGGGCCCGCCTTGGGCGAGAATCACCGCGCGTTCCACGACGTTCTGAAGTTCGCGGACATTACCCGGCCAATCGTGGTCGATCAGAAGGTTGGAGACGGCCGGCGTCAAGCGCGGGGTGCGGCGGTTCAGTCGTTGGGCACTCCTGGCGATGAAATGCCGAGCCAGCGCGGGAATGTCTTCGCGACGCTCCCTGAGCGGGGGAATATGAATCGGAAACACGCTGAGGCGGTAGAACAGATCTTCCCGGAAGCGGCCGGCCTCCACCTCTCGCTTCAAGTCCCGGTTTGTCGCGGCCACGATTCGCACGTCCACCTGGCGTGTCTTGGTTTCTCCGACGCGCTCGAACTCGCCCTCTTGCAGCACGCGCAATAATTTGGCTTGCATCGGCAGCGGCACTTCCCCGATCTCATCGAGGAACAGCGTGCCGCGGTCGGCCAGCTCGAAACGGCCGGGTCGGTCGGAGAGGGCGCCGGTGAAGGCGCCTTTCGCGTGGCCGAAGAATTCGCTTTCGAACAGCGCATCCGGTACGGCGCTGCAATTCACTTTGATCATGGCCCGGCTTTTCCGCGGACTCCGGTCATGGATGGCCCGGGCCACCAGTTCCTTCCCCGTGCCGCTCTCTCCGGTAATCAACACCGCCGCGTCGGTCGGGGCCACGAGTTGCACCTGTCGCAACACGTGCTGGAGCGCCTGACTTTCTCCGACGAATTCTCCCATCCCGAGCGCTGCCGTGACTTCCTCGCGGAGATACAGGTTTTCTTCTTCCAGGCGCGCGCGCAGGAGGTCGATCTCCTCGCGGGCGCGGGCGTTCGCAATACTCACCGCGGCATAGTCGGCAAACATCCGCAGCCATTCGAACGCTTCCGCATCCAACCGGCCGCGATCGAATAGCGCCAACACTCCAAGCGTCTCTCCTCGAAAGATCAAGGGCTGGGCCGCAAACGTCTGAATGCCCTCGCGCGCAAACCAGGCAGAGTCGGCAATCCATTCTTCATCGCCCCGGACGCCGGCGAGCCAGAGGGCTTCTCCGTTCAACGCGACACGACCGATCTTGCGTTCGCCGATCCGGCAGCGATGAAAGCCGCCGTCGATGCGGCTGTAATCGAGCTGTTTGTTCTGTGGCACGCCGGCGCTGGCGACGAGGTGCAGAGCCTTCGCACTGTCCGCTGGGGCTTCTTTTCCCCGGCAGACGGGGCAGGATTGGTTGGGGATCGCAAGCCAGATACGGGTCAGGACGGTGTTCGGGCATTGCGCGATACCTTCGGTGATCGTTCGCAGGACTTCTTGCAGCGTGGCTTGACGAGCCGTCACCACCATGACCTGCGGGAGCTGATGCGGATTCATCTGCGAGACTCTACGAAATATCGTTCACCGTTGCAACGATAAATCGTATATCACGAATAATCGTGGTGTTGGGCATGAGAGGTCATTGCATAATAGCGCATATATTTCAGTGACTTGAGCATTGTGAGCCGCATGGCACGGCCTCTGCTCAGGCAGGTGTGCAATCGCGCATGTGGCGCGGGTCACCCAATCAACTCAAGGAGGCAGTATGAATCGCATTGCGCAACTCGACCCCCAGACCGCAACGGGCCAGACGAAATCCCTCTTCGATGGCGTCCAGCGAAAACTCGGCGTCGTGCCGAACCTGTTTCGCGTGTTGGGCAACGCGCCCGCTGCGCTTCAGGGGTATCTCAATTTCAGTGCTGCGCTGGCGGATGGGCAGTTGAGTCCGAAGGTTCGCGAGCAGATTGCCCTCACGGTTGCCCAGGCCAACGAATGCGCCTACTGCCTCAGCGCACACTCGTTCATCGGCGGAAAATTGGGACTGACGCAGCAGGATCTCGCCGAAGCTCGACAGGCCCATGCGACCGATCCGCGCACGGAGGCCATCCTCAAGCTGGCGCAGCGCATGGTAACGCAGCGGGGTGAGCTGGGGACGGCAGGCCTCGACGAGGCGCGCCGTGCGGGGCTGACCGACGGGGACATCGTCGAGACGGTGGCGCATGTCGCGCTGAACATCTTCAGCAATTACATCAATCACATCGCCGGGACGGTCATCGACTTTCCGGAGGTCACGCTTGCGCAAGAGTGCGGCACGCCTTCGTGCGGTTGCCGTTAGGCGGGGAGGGACGGTGTCGGTTCACAAGACTCTCGTCATCAACTCAGGAGAAAGGATGCCATCATGAAGATCGTCATTCGATCAATCGTTGGGTCGCTCGTGCTAGCAACCCTCTCGCTCACGTCATCGGCGTGGGCACAGGAACCGAAACCGACGGTGTCACATTATGCCGGACCGCGAGAGGACGCGCCGATTCCCCGGCCTGGGTTACGACCGAAGAAAGGCCGGGTAGCGGTGGTCGTGACGGATCCGCAGAACGACTTTCTGAGCCCGAAGGGCGTCGCTTGGAGTGTGGTCGGACAGAGCGTGGAGGAAAACCATACGGTCGACCATATTGAGAGTCTCTTCAAGGCCGCCAAGTCCGCTGATGTGCCGGTCTTCGTCAGCCCGCACTATTACTATCCGCATGACCACCACTGGACATTCGGCGGTGCGCTCGAAGTCTTGATGCACAGGATCGGCATGTTTGACCGGAAGGGGGCGTTGACCCAGGAGGGGTTCGCCGGGTCGGGTGCCGATTGGCTCGACCGCTACAAACCCTATATCGAAGACGGCCGTACGGTCGTGACCAGCCCGCACAAGGTGTTCGGCCCCGAGTCGAACGATCTCATCCTGCAGCTTCGCAAGGCCGACGTCAGTCAGGTGATCCTCGCCGGGATGTCCGCCAATCTCTGCACGGAATCCCATCTGCGCGAGTTGCTGGAAGAGGGATTCGAAGTCGTCGTGGTGACCGATGCCACGGCCGCTGCCAAGCTGCCAGGATTCGACGGCTATGAAGCGGCCTTTGTGAACTTCCGCTTGATCGCGAGTGACGTGTGGAACACCGCTCAGACGGTCAACATTCTTTCGGCGCTCAAGTAACGATTCGTTCCAGTAGTCTCACGATCTCTAACCAAGGAGGACCTATGAAAACAGCGATCATTATCCTGTCCGACCCGAAGGGCGGCTCAGAGGAAGCACTGGGGCGAGTCTTTAACGCGCTGGCGCTCGCATCTGAAAGCAAACAGAAGGGGGATGAGGTGGCCGTGGTGTTCAACGGCGCCGGCACGCGATGGCCAGCTGAGCTGACCAAGCTGTCGCATCCGGCCAATGCGCTCTACAACTCGGTTCGCGATGTCGTGCAGGGCGCCTCCTGCGGATGCGCGGATGTCTTTGGCGCCAAAGACGGCGTGGAATCATGCGGTGTGCCGCTGAAGAAAGACAACGCATTGGCCGGAACGTCCGGCCTCTTGAGCCTGCGCCGGTATGTGGCGGACGGGTGGCAGACGATCGTATTTTGAGCCTCGCTCATTGTGGCGGTCGGGAGTGGACTCCCGGCCGCCAGGGGGCTGACGGCCTGCAAGGGGAAACACGATGGCAACGAAATATCTCGACCTGACATTTACGGATTCGGTGTGCCGCGCGCAGCAGCAATATTATGGGCGCATAGGCGCGATCACCGGCGCACCCGAACGGGATCCGCTCGGCCAGGCCGAGGCCGAGTTCATTGCGGCGCGAGACAGCTGTTACCTGGGGTCTATCAGCGAAAGCGGATGGCCCTACATCCAGCATCGCGGAGGCCCTCAGGGTTTCTTGCGAATCATCGACAACACGACTCTGGCGTTCGCCGATTACAAGGGCAACCGGCAATTGCTCACGACCGGCAACCTCTCCGTGAACGACCGCGTCGCGCTGTTTCTTATGGACTACAAGAACCGCGAGCGGCTGAAAATCCTTGGTCATGCCCGTGTCGAGGACGCCCGTGTCCATCCGGAACTCGTCGCGCAACTTGCCGATTCGAACATGCGGTCGAGCGTGGAGCGGCTAGTCTTTATCAATGTCCTCTCGTTTGATTGGAACTGCCCGAAATACATTACGCCCCGCTACTCGATTGGCGAGGTTGAAGAGCTGGCAGCACCGCTACGAAAACGGATTGCCGAACTCGAGGCGCTACTGCGCGTCCGTAACACATGATCGGCTCCGGCATGCGCACACAACCATGCATCACAACAGAAGAGGTGGGCCATGGATACGATTTCTCGCAGACATTTTTTGCAAGTAGCGGCAGCGACCGGCGGCACGCTGGCGTTCGGCAATCTGGCCGCGCAGGTGTTGGGACCGTCACCCGGAACAGGCGCCGCTTACGCGAGCGAACCCATCAAGATCGGCATCCTCGACCCGCTGTCCAGCCCCTATACAACCTCCTCGATCCACGACGTACATGGGGCCAACGTGGCCGTGGATCTCTTTAATAAGAGCGGCGGCGTTCTGGGGCGTCCGGTGGCGATCCTGGAAGCCGACGACGCCTCGAACGTCCAGACCGCATTGAAAGCCGCCACAAAGTTCATCAAGGAAGACCGCGTGGATGTCCTCATGGGCACCTTCAATGGAGAGGTCGCGCTCGCCGTTTCTGACCTGGCCAAGAAGGAGAACAAGCTCTTTATGGTGACCGGCGGGCATGTGCCGGAGTTGACGGGCCCGGGGTGCAACGCGCACACGTTCGTCTTCATGCCGAGTGCCAGGATGTTGTCCAGGGCCGTCACGCCCCATCTCGTGAAGACCTACGGGAATCGCTGGTTCATGATCACGGCGGATACCGTGGACGGCCGGGCAGCAGAGCAGGCCATGGCGACCGCACTTCACGCCGAAGGCGGTGAAGTGATCGGCACCGTCAGCACGTCGTTCGGGACAACCGACTTTACGACAGCTTTTACTCAAGCCAAGAGCGCGAAACCCGGCGGCGTCATCCTGAATCTCTACGGCTGGGATCTTGTTCATGCGCTGAAGGCGTACACGGCCGCAGGGCTAGCTCAGGAACATATCGGGGTGGGCGGGATGATCGGCGGCGAGCAAATCGGCCGTCCGCTTGGCTATGCCAACAACGCAGGGATTTGGGGGTTGATCTGGGACCCGAAGGTCAAGTCCGAAAGCTCGCGACGGTTCATTCAGAGCGTGATCGACAAGTACCATCACACGCCCACATCCCGTTGCTACCACGGCTACGCCGCCATGACGCAAGTCCTGGAGGCGATCCAACGGGCTGGAACGACCGACACGCGGGCCGTGATCAAGGCACTGGAGGGACATGAATTCGACGGCTTGAAGGAAGGGCGTTCTTATTTCCGGGCGTCGGATCACCAGCATGTGCAGGATGTGCTGGTTGGAAAAGCCTATGGCAAGGAGCTGGGGTTAGGTCACTACCAACTACTGGCGACGGTTCCGGGCGACGCGGTTGCGAGCACGCCAAATCAGCTTGAGTGTCGATTGTCCTGAAATCACTTCCATAACGTCGTCTCGGTCTTACATAGGAGGATCGAATATGAACAGGACAACGTCGCGACGTGCTTCACTGCGAAATCCATTGTGGTTTTTCACTGAGCTGTTGGATCAGCTGGCCCGGGTCGCGGGCTGGGTCTTTGCTTTGATGGTGATCAATATGGTCGGCCTCGCATTCTGGAACGAGCCGCTGGCCAAACTCATCCTGGTTATCTTCATGCTGTCGAGCATGCTGATGACGGGGTTGTATAGCGTATTCGGTTTTGAACGGATTCTTGGGTTGGGACACGTGTTCTGGATTCCCTTGTTGGGATATCTCATCGTTCAGCTTCAACAGGTCGAAGGGCTGTTTGCCGGTTATCTCCTCGTGCTGTCCCTCGCCATCGGGACCTCGTTGCTCTTCGATATCCGTGATGTAGGGATCTATCTGTCATCCAAACGGGCACGGCACTGAGTTGTTGCTGGTTGCCTCATAAGAGAAAGGAGCGTGGCGGTCATGAAATCTTCTTCAATAGGTATCTTGGGCCACAAGATCTATGGGACAGGCAGCGAGAACGTGTTGCTGTTGCATCACTGGATGGGTGACGCGGCGAGTTACGATCCGCTGATTCCGTATCTCAACCCGGACCGCTACACCTATGTGTTTGCGGATGTGCGAGGGTATGGAACGTCACAGCATCTTTCGGGCGCCTACAGTGTGGACGAGGTGGCGGCGGATGCGTTCCGCCTCGCCGAGAGTCTCGGCTGGACGGAGTTCCACGTGATCGGTCATTCGATGTCCGGCATGGTGATGCAACGCATGATCCTGGATGACTGGATCTGCGGTGGGAAGCGTATCAAGAGTGCCGTTGGAATTACGCCGGTGTCGGCGGATGGGTATCCAGGCGACGAGGGAACCAGGAAATTTCTCTGGGACTTGATCCATGACCGTGCGCGTTCCGAACAGGGCCTTTCGATGCTGACGGGGCAACGGCTGACACCTGTGTGGGCACGCGAGCGAGCGACGAGACATTTGCGGACGTCGACGAAGGAAGCCGTGCAGGGCTATTACCGCATGTGGTTGGACACAGACTTCTCCGAGGAGGTGCGCAAGGCGAAGGTCGGCATCCCATTGCTGGTGATCGGCGGGCGTCAGGATCTCCCCGGCTTCCAAGAAGCGCATCTGAAAAAGACGGTTGGGGTCTGGTTTCCGAACGTGGAGTTCACCTTCATCACGGATGCCGGCCACTTTCCGATGGAGGAAACGCCGGTCTATCTCGCCAGTCTCATCGAGCGTTTCCTCGATGCGCATCATGGCGCTCGCGATCATGCTCAGGCGGATCGGCATCATGGGAGAGGACTGCTTGCGGTGTAACGGTCCCACAACGAGCGGCCGGCAGGCTCCCGTCGCATGGGTTAGGATTGGGGCCGCCTCGCGTATCGTCCTAACTGCGCCACAAAGGGGAAACGGAGCATCATGAAGAGGTTCAGGCAGACCGGAGGACCAAGATGCTCCAACCCGATGTTCATGCCGGTCTGGCCCAAGGCCGGCTGAGGGCAATAGGTGCCGAATAGGCGATCCCACCAGGACACGTTGAATCCGAAATTGCTGTTCGTTTCTTGCACATTCGTCGAATGGTGAACCCGGTGCATGTCCGGCGTGACGATCACCCACCGGAGCATTCGATCCAGCGCGACGGGCATCCGAACATTGCTGTGGTTGAACAGAGCGGTGCCGTTGAGGACAATCTCGAAGATCACGATCGCCAGCGGAGCCACGCCCAGCAGCAGGACCGAGAGAACCTTCACCGCCGTCGAGACGACGATTTCCACCGGGTGGAAACGCACGCCGCTGGACACGTCGAGGTCCAGGTCGGAGTGATGCATCATGTGGAAGCGCCATAGAAGTGGGACGTAGTGGAAGACCTGGTGCTGCCAATAGATGATGAAATCGAGCGCGATAATCGCCAGGGCGAGTTCGAGCCAGGTCGGCCCTTCGACCCAGTTTAATAGTCCCCAGTTTCGGTCTTGCGCCATGGCCCCCGTAGCCACTGCACCGCCCATGAACAGCAGACGGGCGACAACGGTATTCAGAAGCACGATCGTGAGATTACCTCCCCATCGACAGAGCTTCGAGGCCGTCAGCTTTCGCCGCGGAGCCAGCAGTTCCCACGTTCCCATCACTCCCAGGATGGATAGATACGATCCAATCCGAATGAGATCTACAGATTCCATCGCTTCCTCTGCTTCCAAGCCAACTCCAGTTCACTATCCGATCATACTCCTCACTCCATACGTCAGAGACATGAATGACTGAATGGACTCAGTGACGAGCAGTCCACATTGAATGCGCGAAGGGCTTTTCTCGCTGCGTTGGTTCAACTGCCGTGCTCTCGAACTATGCCCAAGAGGTTGCGAGCAGAGCTACGCATGACTCGCCTTCTTGCGACGAGTCGGATTGTAAGCTGCCTCACAGCCGTCTCATGCGACCCATGATAATGTCCGTGAACATATATTGAGATATCTAGAAGTATGTTGCTCTGCTGAGAACCGTAGCGCGGCAGCTCTTCGAGCCATCACAAAGGAGGAACAGATCATGTCGATGATGTGCAGCATGCAGGGATGTGCCAAAAAACACGGAATGTGTGGGCACGAAGAAATGATGTTTGTCGTGATGATCATGCTGATGATCGGCGGTGCGGCCTATTGGTTTATGGGGTGAGCAGAGGGACAACTGTAAGCTGCCTCACAGCACCTGATCCGCCTGCGCGATAAGATTCACCACAACAATCCGGCAGTAGGGTCGACATCTGAGAAGTCATCGCATGGTCCAGGCCGGAGAAAGGAGTCGCGCGCATGATCGAGTGCTGAGTCTGTCGATGTAGATCACTATTCAGTCACCGTCGACTTTCCCAATTGTATTCAACTACGCAAAGGAGATTCACATGAATGCTCAGATGAAAAAGAACGCTATGATCCATTCCGCATTGTTGGTGGCCTTGAGTTTGGCTGGGGCTGAGGCGGCGAGCGCTGCGCCCAAGATGCCCGAAATGCCCAGTGGCTGGGAAGCCTGCGGGGGCGTGGCCAAGGCAGGGATGAACGATTGCGCCGTGAAGACCAGTCTCCATTCCTGCGTGGGCATGTCCAAGACCGACAACGAGGCCGATTCCTATGTGTTTCTTCCAAAGGGGCTCTGTACGAAAATTGCCAAGGGCACGGTGTTGGCCATCACCAAGGATGATTTGGCCAAGATGAAAGAGATGATGATGAAGAAGATGTAGGACGGACGGCGATGTCTTGCTCATCTTCCTCCCCGATCCCGGCACAAGCCGGGATCGGACTGCGGTCCCATCATTTTCTCGAGATCCTGGAGGCGCCGCCGCCGGTGGCCTGGATGGAAACCCATCCGGAAAATTATTTCGGCGAAGGGGGGGCGTCGTTGCGCATCCTTGAGCGGATCAGGTCTCAGTATCCATTGAGTTTTCACGGGGTCGGCCTGTCGCTCGGGTCGACCGACCCCCTCGATCGCACCCATCTCGCAAAACTGAAGAGTGTGATCGACCGATATGAGCCGGCGTTCGTGTCGGAGCATCTCTCGTGGAGTTCCGTCGGCGGTCGTTTCCTCAATGAGTTGTTGCCGCTTCCCTACACGGAGGAAAGCCTGGACCACATTTGCACCAGGATCGACGACGTGCAGACCGTCTTGCAGCGGCCGATCCTGATCGAAAATGTCACTCGCTACCTGACATGGGGCGGCTCCACGATCCCGGAAGGAGCGTTTATGGCCGAGGCGGTTCGACGGACCGGCTGCGGAATTCTGTTGGATCTGAACAACGTGTATGTGAATGCCGTCAATTTTCACCTCGACCCATTCGAGTTCCTGGACGAGATTCCGTCCGAGGCGGTCGGGGAAATCCATCTGGCCGGGTTCGATCGCTTCGGGAGATGGGTCATCGACACCCATGGTGAGGCGGTTTCTCAGGAAGTCTGGGGCCTGTATCGGTGGGCGATCCATCGTTTCGGGTCACGGCCGACGCTGATTGAATGGGATACCAATATGCCGCCGCTGTCCGTCCTGGTCGATCAGGCGAAGCAGGCGGACGCGATTTTAGGAGGGTGTTGTGTGGCGACTCCGTGAGATGCAGGAAGCCTTTGCCGAGGGGATCACGACAGGGAACCATCAGGCGGCAGCAGATGCCATCAGATCCGACGGCTCGCCCCTGCGCAGCGTCGCGCTCTATCGCCGCCTGATTCGTACCAACTACACCCAGGTGTTGCGCGTCACCTATCCGCTGCTCGCCAAACTGGTTGGGGAGCAATTCTTCCGCGTGTGTGCGCGCGGATACCACGCGCGGTATCCGTCGACCAGCGGCGATCTGTTCGCATACGGACGAGCCTTCCCGCAGTGGTTGCTCGAATTGGACGGACCTCGTCTGCTGGTTCAACTGGCTCGAGTGGAGTGGGCGTGTCATGAAGTGCACCAGGCGGACGACGTGCGCGGTCCCGTCGTGGAGCAATCCGACGTCGAGGCGTGGGCCGATCCGTCATCCGTGCGGTTCCGTATGAATCCGGCGGCGCGGCTGCTCGCGTGTGCCGTGCCGATCTATCATGTGTGGCATGCGCTCCAGGCCGATACCGCCGGTGGCGGGTACGACGAGGGCGCCGAGCCGTCGCCGATCCCGGATGAAACCGGCCTGCTCGTAGCTCGGGCCACCGGAACCATTCAGGTGACCGGTCTCTCTCCGGAACAGTTTCTCTTGTTGCACGCCATGCGTGATGGGAAGACCGTGGCCCAGGTCGAGCGCATGGCCGCCGAGCTGATCCCCGCCGACCAAGGAGCATCTCTGTTGGCCATGCTCCTGGACGAACCCACGCGCTCGGCCTTCTCTCTTGAGGTGACCCCATGACACAGACGACAGGATCGTTGGCGATCGCATTCGATCGGGCGAGTCAGGTCTACGGACGAATCGTCGGTATCCTGGAGGCGTTGTTGCCGCTTTTCGACCTGTCCGTGCGTCTGTATTTAGCGCACATCTTCTGGAAAGGCGGTATGGTCAAACTCTCCAGTTGGATGTCGACCGTCATGCTGTTTACAATGGTCTACGATGTGCCGGTGCTTCCGCCTGAAATTGCGGCCTACTTGGCGACGACCGTCGAATTGGGTGGATCGTTTCTCCTGGCGATCGGGCTGGCCGGTCGTTGGGCAGCGCTCTCGCTCTTCGGGCTCAACATAGTGGCGGTGCTCTCCTATGGACAACTGTCGGAAGCCGCGATCCAGGAGGCGTTCTATTGGGGGATTCTCTTTCTGTATTTCGTCTTGCATGGGCCTGGCCTGATCTCGGTGGATGCCTTGTTGCGGCGGCTCATCCGACGGAAGCAGGAATCGGGCACTGTCGACTCGGCCTCGACGACAACGCGGGCGTTTCACGGCGCCTGATAGGTAGGCAGGGTATGAACGATGGGTGCCGGCCGGGTAGAGCGGTCTCTCGACAGGGGGCGTATGCGTCTGCCCGATGAAGAAACGCCGGTGCCCTCGGACGAGGAACCCCCCGATGGCTGGTACGTCGATCGCCGCGCCTGGCTGATCGGCGCCGCTTCGGTGCTTGGCGCAACGGCGGGGGAGCTGCTGTCACCCGCGCTTCCGACTGCCGGCGAATCGGCGCCTGAAGATCCCACTCGCGTACCCGGCGCGGTGCCAAGTGCCTACGGAGTGCGTTCCCGCTTCGAGCGAGCGCAACGGGTGACAACGGCGACGCATTCGCTCACACCCTACCAATCGTTGCACGGCATCGTTACCCCCAGTTCGCTGCACTTCGAGCGCCACCATAACGGCGTACCGGCGATCAATCCACATCGTCATCGGTTGTTGGTCCATGGATTGGTGGATCGACCTCTGATGTTGTCCATGGACGAGCTGACACGGTTTCCCTCCCTCACGCGCACGCTGTGCATCGAATGTTCCGGCAATACGGGCAAAGAATGGAAAGATCCGGTTGGAAGGACCGTCCAGGAGACGCATGGGCTCATGAGCACGAGCGAATGGACGGGCGTGCAGCTCGCGACGGTCTTGGCGGAGTGCGGCATCAGACCGGATGCGATGTGGGTGCTGGCCGAGGGCGGCGATGCCGCGGCCATGACACGGAGCTTGCCGCTCAAGGAGGTGTTGAACGAGGCGGTGCTCTGTTACGCGCACAACGGCGAGGCGCTCAGGCCGGAGCAAGGTTATCCCTTGCGACTGGTGATTCCCGGCTGGGAAGGCAACACCTGCATTAAATGGCTGCGGCGGCTCAAGCTCGGCGCGGCGCCGTTCATGACACGTGAAGAAACGGCCCGCTATACCGACTTGATGCCGGACGGAAAAGCCAGGCAGTTCACGTTTGTGATGGAGGCCAAGTCGGTGATCACGAGTCCGTCAGGCGGACAACGCATCGAGCCGGGTTTCGTCGAGATTCGTGGGTTGGCTTGGAGTGGGCGCGGCAAGATCACCACGGTCGAGGTGAGCATGGACGGTGGTCGCATGTGGGACCAGGCACAGCTTCAGGAGCCGGTGCTGCCGAAGTGCCACACTCGTTTTCGGTTCGGCTGGCGGTGGAAGGGGGAGGATGTGCTGCTCCAGAGCCGCTGCGCCGACGAGACCGGATACGTTCAACCGACCAGGGCCGCGCTCGTCGCCGCGCGCGGTGTGCACTCGTCGTACCACTACAACGCCATTCAGACGTGGAAGATCGCTCGGGACGGGCTGGTGACGAATGTACACCTATAACGCCGCATTGGTCGTCGTGGGCATCGCGCTGTCCGGCAGTGGGGTCGGCCTGGCCGAGGAGTCGATTGGGTATGGTGTTGGAAGACCGGTGACGGTGGCCGAGGTCCAAGCTTGGGACATCGACATCACTCCGACCGGTGCGGGGTTGCCGCCTGGCCGGGGAACCGTGATACAGGGCGCAACAGTCTATGCCGCCAAGTGCGCGTCCTGCCATGGCCCGACTGGGATCGAAGGGCCGCAGAATCGTTTAGTCGGCGGGCATGGCTCGCTGGACTCCGAACATCCGGTCAAGACCATCGGCAGTTTCTGGCCCTACGCGACCACGCTGTACGACTACATTCGTCGCGCCATGCCGTGGAACGCGCCGCAATCGCTGACGCCGGACGAGGTCTATGCCGTCGTCGCCTGGCTGCTCCATCAAAACGGCATTGTCCCCGCGGATGCGGTGATGGATGCCGGGACCCTTCCCGCCGTTCGGATGCCCAATCGCGAGGGATTTGTCGCCGATCCGCGGCCGGATGTCGGATCGCACGAATGATCGGGATGTCCACCCGTCGCTATCTGGATGAGGGGTCCTGCTTCTTGAACAGGATGTTTCCGTAATAGGCCTCCACCGACTCGCCGGTATTGTCGGTATCGGTCATGATGGCCACGCCGGAAATCGGCGGTGGCTCCTCGCCGAACGCTCGCTTGTAGTCTTCATAGACATTGCGTTCTTCCGTGACCCAGGTATTGAGCTTGGCTGCCCCGCTTTCTACGACGATCATGTAGACCTGATCGGTGAAGGGGTTGGGGACGGTCGTGCCCACCGGTGCGCGGCTTTCCCAGATATAGTTGATGGCGCCGAGCGGCGGGTAGCGGCCATAGATCAACTTCGCCGTCTCGTATTTCGCCTTGCCGAAGAGTCCGACTTTCGCGCTGTCGTATTCAAAGGTTACATAGATGCGGGCGGGATAATCGTCGCCCGCCTTCTTGGCGACATCGCCCGCCTTGAGCACGTTGGAGACTTTCCACTGCCATCGAATGATCGGATATGCCTTGGGGTCGATACGAATTTCTCGCGTCATCCCCGAGGAGGAGGCCTGGCTGGACGCTTTGACGACGACCTGTTCCCCTTCCTTCACAAGACCGTAGGTGGTGTGCTGCGGGATCTTGGGGAACGTGAGCGGCTTCCAGCCGTCGGGCCAGGGGCCTCCTG
>WYAX01000030.1 GCA_011525625.1 Nitrospira defluvii | reverse complement strand
TTTCACCGGTCTCCACCGTCTCCAGCCCTGCCGGGGTCCCGCAGCCGTAGGAGATCTTGAGCACCTCCTCGGGGATAAAAGTCTTGAGGTGGCTCATGTCGTAGCTTGTCGGGCAGCACATCTGCTCGCCCGTTGAGGCGGCCTTGGCGTAGCGCTCGCTGACTTTTTGAGTAATATCGTCGGTGGGCATATCTCCCTCATGTCTCCCTAGGATGATATGGAATGAACTCTATGTAACATATTTTGCAGGTGTCCGGCCAATGGGGGGAAACCGGTCGGCCTTCGCTTGCATCGCTGAGGGTTTCGTGATAGCTGAACTTGTATGAATGCCGACGGTGCAGAGACGCCACGCCAGGATGAACCGAATGCCAAGGTCCGGGCCGCCATTGCCGCAGTCTTGGAACGTCACCCCTCCGTGACCATGGCCATGCTGTTCGGTTCTCTGGCCGCCGGACGCGAAGGGCCGGACAGCGACCTTGACCTTGCCGTGAGCTCCGCCGTGCCGCTCACCGCCCACGCCCGCATCGAGCTGATCGACGAACTCGCCGTAGCCGTGGGGCGTCCCATCGACCTGATCGACCTCAGCCAGGCGCATGGGCCTCTCCTGCAGCAAGTACTCACCACCGGTCGATTGATCCTCTGCCGGAACCGCACGGAGTACGCCGAGCTCCTGCGGCGCCTGGCCTACGAGGAGGCCGACGTGATGCCCTATTATCGACGGATCTTGGCCGCGCGAAGGCAAGCATGGATCGGGACCTCGTAGCGGCCAAGCTGGAATCGCTTCGACGCTGCGTCGAACGGATTGCCGACAAGACGCCTCCTTCCTCTCAAGATCTGGCGCAGAGCGCAGATCTGCAGGATATCATCGCGCTCAATCTTCAGCGGGCTGTCCAGCTTTCCGTCGATGTAGCCTCCCATCTCATCGGGGACACCGACATGCCGCCGCCCTCGACCATGGCGGAACACTTCGATGTGCTCAATCGACTGCAGGTAATCAGTCCGGCCCTGGCGGACCGGATGAAGAAGGCTGTGGGATTCAGAAACCTTGCGGTGCACAGCTATCAAGCCTCGATTGGAATATCGTCTATCAGATCTGCAGTCGCCACTTGGACGATTTTCGACAGTTTGCCAAGGCCGTCACTACATGGCGTGCCGCTCCCTGACGGTTCCTGACCACGGGCTGTCGGGCGTGACGGAGTCCCATCTTCTATACTCGGTGTTCGCAGTTCGTTGGATGGGATGTGAAGCCACGTGAAGACGGTTGTGCCGATCCGTATAAGACCCCGTGATCAATGGTCACGCAGATGGAATTCATTGAAACGAGGGCAGGTAGGGCGCATGGTTCGCAAACGGCAGCGGCGTGGTATATGGACAGGAGGCGGTCCGTCCGGTTCTTATGCGGATCGGCCTAAACATAGTTGGGCAGTAGAATACGGAATTCGGCGTGGGTAAACCAGGGGACGGACCGCGTGAGGACCTGACGATCAGCGTCGAAAGAATGATGCGCTTCTGTTACCTGGCTCAGATGCAGTTCGAAACTGCTGCTGGTTCCACGAAACTCCTGCCGCTCCATCTGACCCGCTTCGGCACGCTGGTATTTGAGACATCCAGCTTCCTGTACTCGCTCTTCGAAGACAGGCCGGACTCCATCAACCTGGTGAGGGTGTGGCAGGGGTTTGACCATCCATTCAGCAAGGATCTGCAGGATTGTGTGAGGAGACTGGATCCGTTCAAGCAGGAGCTGAAGCATCTGCGTAATCGTCTCGGTTTCCACGGCAGTCTCAGTCGGAGCCAGGAACGAGTCGGACTCGGGGTCTTCGATGTCGATAGCGGCCGTGCCCGTGACTTTGCGTGTCTCGTCAGGGATATGCAGCAGCTTTTCCTGCGCATGATCGCTTGGTACATGAAGGGAATGGACGCCTCGCTGCACCCAGCAGAGATGTGGAATGAGTTCGTCAACGAGCTCAAGAGGCGAGCACCCTCGCAGGACGATGCATGATCATCAGCGCTGCCTCTCTGCCCAACTTCACGGTGAATCGGACGGCTGGCTCGCATTCTTTCGCGCCTCAGCTCAAACGTTTGGCCCACCCAAAGGAGAGTAAGGAATGAAATTCGGAATAGTCGCGCTCACTCTCGGCCTCGCCATCGTGATCTTTGTGACGCCGAGGCTTCTGCCGGCGGAGCAGTCGGCACCGACCCCTAGCCTCAACATGTCCCCGGACCTTCAGCAGCTGTTTCAGGCAGAGATGAGGGAGCTTCTGCTTGGCACGCAGCGCATTGCGGGGGCGCTACCGATCGCGAACTGGGACGGCATCGCCGACTCCGCCATGGCCATGCGGAACAGCTACGTGCTTGAGCAGACACTCACGACAACCCAGAGGCACGACCTCGAACAGCTCCCCGAACAATTCAAGGCCTTCGATGAAGCGTTTCATCTGAGAGCCGAGAAGCTTGCCCACGCGGCCAAGGCCACGGACGCCGAGGCCGTCTCGTTTCACTTCTCCCGGCTGCTGGATACCTGCGTTGCCTGTCATTCGACATATGCCACATCGACGTTTCCGAACTTTCGATCCGAAGGAGGAGTTGAGCACCGTCATTAGAACGCAACCGGACCCTCTCACTGTAACCCTGGGTCAAAGGAGAAACGGTGTCGTGCAGGAATCTGGTTCCATTCTGTTGGCAGATCCCTCCGTAGCCCTTTCCGGCCCGCTCTCTTCTATCAAGCTCGGTTCTCGACATCGCACATTGTTCTGTGACATTCGCACGGCATAGCCCGCATGTCCGTCATCGAAACCACCCATTCACTGAACCGCGTCGCCGCAGGCAGACTTTCGGCCCGATTGCAGGAGTTGTCCTTGCCGCTCACAGTCATCGCATAAAAAGCCGGACCCACTGGTTTCCTCTACTAAACCCTGCCGCTAGATCGCATCCCGGTGGTTCGCCTTGGTTACGATGACTCTCGGTCGAAGGTCCATAAGAGGCCGAGGACGATCAGGTGTTGGGAGCCGGTCAGGCCCGGCACACCCGGCGAGATGTCGCCTCGTCTGAAGAACCCGCCGTTGACCCCTGTCGAGTCGTCCCATCGGTACTCAAGCCGCACGTGAGTCTTGCTGAAGACGCGTGGCCCGCGATCAGAGAACGGCGCGTAGTCCAGCGTGGTCGTCATGGCCTGCACGAATTGTTCGCTGCCCGTCCATCGCCCGTTGCGGTCCCAGTAGAATTCCGGCCGGATTGCCGCATACGCACTGGACGCGAATTTCCAGCCGATGCTGGCATTCCCACCCATCACGAATGCACGCGGGGCGCCAGGCCGATCGGCGATATTTTCCGTACCCACATCATAGGTTAGGGTGACGAAGAACTTCCGGTCTTCCCACTTCATGACATTGCTCAGATAGTACCGCCAAAAATCGAGATCGGTTCGCTGCTGGTCCGGTCCGGCATAGAGTGTATGACTAATTGTCACGCATGGCAGCGGCGTGAACGTCAGTTGAAAGCCATAACTGGGGTGATCGTTGGGGCGAGACAGATGGGCATAGCCGTTCACGATGAATCCAGAAAGCGTCACGTTCTTGTTCATGCGGTAGACCGCATTGATTCCGAACATCTGATAGGGGCTGTAGTCCGAGGTCCAGGCCCGTGTGTAGTGGACGTTGTCCTTCGCGTAGAGACTTTCGGAGCCGAGAAAACTACTGAACAGGCCCGCGGTCAATATGAGGCCGTCACCTTTCGGGACCCAGTACGACACGTTCGCGAGGCCGACATGGCGGAGCGTGTCCGCGCCGGAAAGTTTCGGCTCGCCCGGGAGGAACGCGAACTCCCGCGAGTCGTAGCCACCCTGCACCGCCAATTCCATGCCCCATTCAGCACCGGGAGCCGCTTTCTTACGTACATAGGCCATGGCCATATTGGGGCTGAGTTCGTTGTGGCGCGGCACAGTGGATCGGTTCCGCCAGAGATGGTTCTCCGGGAAATTGAAGTTGAGCGGGTAGCTGACATCGAGAGAGGCTCCATACTGCCAGCCATCCGGGGAGGAGCAGGCGCACGGCTCATCGGCCAACGCCGGCAACGCCATGCAAGTGTAGACCGCCGTGCAGAGCGCCCAGAGCCATATGGAGGTCCGGGCAACCCAAGAGCTGTTGGCTGGAGCAGCGAGTATGGTGATCACAAGGACCAACTTTCGAATGGTTTGATGAAGGTAGCGGGTCTTGCAACTTGGAAATCCGATTTTCGATAACACAGCATATGATGAACTGGGTGTGATAGGACGCTGGGGCGTGATACAAACCGAGCGGGGGCAGCCAAGGGTGTTACCCCTCTCCCCGTATCGAGCCCGAACCAATTGTAGTGCGCCGAGGAGCGGATGTCGTGCTGTCGCCGGATCTTGTTGGCCGGGCAGCCCGCACCGGCCTCTTGCAGGATGTTGACGATCTGCGTCTCGGTGGTCTTCGACTGGCGCATGGAAACCTCTGGGCTAGGCGGTCTATTCTGCCAGAAGATTATCCTTTTGCGTGTCTCAAATTAGGGGAAGCTTCCACTGCCAGTGACATCGAAGAGACTGCGAGTGCGTTGTGCGGGAGTGCGGGGGGGGATAGGTTGTGACGGATCGCACCTGCCTCAAGGTAGATTCTGACGGAGTAGTAGCCCGCGACCCTTTCCTGCCTGCTCCACGGATGCGGTGATGGATGCCGGGACCCTTCCCGCCGTCCGGATGCCCAATCGTCAGGGGTTTGTCGCCGATCCGCGGCCGGATGTCGGGTCGCATGAATGATCGGGCTAGCCACCCGCCGCTATCTGGATGAGGAGTGCTGCTTCTTGAACAGGATGTCTCCGTAATAGGCTTCCGCCGACTCGCCGGTATTGTCGGTATCGGTCATGATGGCCACGCCGGAAATCGGCGGTGGCTCTTCGCCGAACGCTCGCTTGTAGTCTTCATAGACATTGCGTTCTTCCGTGACCCAGGTATTGAGCTTGGTCGTCCCGCTCTCCACGACGATCATGTAGACCTGATCCGTAAAAGGGTTGGGAACGGTCGTGCCGATCGGTGCGCGGCTCTCCCAGATATAGTTGATGGCGCCGAGCGGGGGGTAGCGGCCATAGATCAACTTGGCCGTCTCGTATTTCGCCTTGCCGAAGAGTCCGACTTTCGCGCTGTCGTATTCAAAGGTGACATAGATCCGGGCAGGATAATCGTCGCCCGCCTTCTTGGCCACATCGCCCGTCTTGAGCACGTTGGAGACTTTCCATTGCCAATGAATGATCGGGTATTCCTTGGGATCGATGCGAATTTCTCGCGTCATGCCTGAGGAGGAGGCCTGGCTGGACGCTTTGACGACGACCTGTTCCCCTTCCTTCACAAGACCGTAGGTGGTGTGCTGCGGGATCTTGGGGAACGTGAGCGGCTTCCAGCCGTCGGGCCAGGGGCCTCCTG
>WYAX01000011.1 GCA_011525625.1 Nitrospira defluvii | reverse complement strand
GGGAAGCGGTTCGACATGTACAACGATACCGTGTTGGGCTTCAACAAGTCGGGCAAGGAAGTGGCGCGTATTCAGGTCGAAGAGCCGATCTACATTCGGCCGGCCGAGCGCGTGAACTGGCTGTAAGCCGTTGATATGGGATTGGGAGGGGCGAGACCCCTCCCAGTTTCTGCTCAGTCGGCCGTGTGAATGACTCCCCCTGAGTGCCGGGGGCGAGGCTTGAAAAAAAGGAGGCAAGAATGCTGACTGCCCCGTCCGAGGCGGTGGCAGGGAAAGGAGTGTGTCGTACAGGCTCATGGTAGGGATACGCGGTCGTCTCATCGGACTCCTGCTGGTCGCCACGGTCGCCCTCGCCTCGTCGTTTTTCGCGCATCTGTATCTGTTCGAGCAATGGCGTGGGCAACACGAGCGTCAATTGCACCGCTCAAAAATTCTCGAAGCTGTGTTGCGATTGAAAGGGTTGGTCGTAGAGGTGGAGACGAATTTTCGCGGGTACCTGCTCACAGAGCAAGCTTCGTTTCTCGAACCGATCAATCTGGCGGCAAGCCGGTTGGAGATCGAGATGGCGCGATTGACCGAGCTGACGGCGCGCACGCCGGGTTTGCAATCGGGGGTGGGGGTGCTATCGGCTCGTCTTAATGAGTTTGTCGACAGTAAGCAGACCCTGGTAGCGGCGATTGGGACCGACAAGCAGGAGCAGGTTCGACTCTATGTGCGAGGCGGAAGCGGGCGAGCGCTGTTCCTGACCATCGAAAAGGCGGTCGGTGATTTTGAGGTGCGTGTGCAGCGCGAAATTCCTCTGGAATCCATGACATATGAAGCGTGGATGGCGCAGGCTCGATGGCAACTGCTCGTCGTGGATAGTCTGGGGGCCATTCTGTGCATCGTTCTCACGCGAAGCGTGAGCCTTCCTACCCCCCCCTCGCGCGATCGGCGGGCGCGTATCCCACTCTAGTCTGCGGGCAAGTCTCCAGAAGTTACGGCTCCGCTGCGAGGTGCTGACGTTGATCCGCACACCCACGCAATGCGCCAGGTGTGTCCGAATGGGGATGTGTCGTCGTTCGTCCGCGTTCACCGGAGCATCGAACGTGGTAAGATGACCGCACCATGCCGCCGTTCAAGCTGGATGCTCCGTTCAATCCCTGTGGTGATCAGGGACAGGCCATTGAGAAGCTGACAGCCGGGGTCCTGGCCGGAAAGCAGCACCAAGCGTTGTTGGGGGTCACCGGCTCCGGTAAGACGTTCACGATGGCCAACGTCATCGAGCGGGTTCAGAAGCCCACGCTGGTGCTCGTCCACAACAAGACGCTGGCGGGACAACTCTACCAGGAGTTCAAGCAGTTCTTTCCGCACAATGCCGTCGAGTACTTCATCAGCTATTACGATTACTACCAGCCGGAAGCCTACATTCCTCAAAGCGATACGTACATTGCGAAGGACGCGTCGATCAATGATGCGATCGATCAGATGCGCCACGCGGCGACGACGTCGCTCCTGCAGCGGAACGATGTCTTGATCGTGTCCTCGGTCTCCTGCATCTACGGCCTCGGGTCGCCGGAGGTCTACCACGACATGTTGGTCTACCTTGAAGAAGGCATGGAAACCAGGCGTGAAAAGATTCTGGCGAAGCTGGTGGACATCCAGTATGCGCGGAACGATGTGGATTTTCATCGCGGGACGTTTCGCGCGCGCGGGGACGTCATCGAAATTTTCCCGGCCTCCTCGGAGGCCAAGTCGGTGCGGATCGAACTCTTCGGCGACGTCGTCGATGCGATTCATGAGATCGATCCGTTGACCGGCAAGTCGTTGGGCAAGTTGCCGAAGATCGCGATTTACCCGAACACGCACTTTCTCATTGCTCCCGACCGGTATGAACGGGCGATCACGGGCATCGAAGAGGAGTTAGAGGCCCGGGTGGCGGCGTTCAAGAAGAACGGCCAGTTGCTGGAAGCCCAGCGGATCGAGCAGCGGACCAAATTCGATCTTGAGATGATTCGTGCTATGGGGTATTGCCACGGGATCGAAAATTACTCGCGGCACCTGAGCGGCCGTGCGCCGGGCGAGCCCCCGCCGACACTGATCGATTATTTTCCGAAGGATTTTCTCTTGATCATCGATGAGTCGCACGCGACGGTGCCGCAAATCGGCGGCATGTACGAGGGGGACTTCTCACGAAAGCGCACGCTGGTGGAGTACGGCTTTCGGTTGCCGTCCGCCGTCGATAATCGCCCACTGAAGTTCGCGGAGTTCGAGCGGATGCTGAAGCAGGTGATCTATGTGTCGGCGACGCCCGGTCCCTACGAATTGGATCATGCCAAAGGTGAGGTCATCGAACAGATTATTCGTCCGACCGGTTTGATGGACCCGCTCATCGACGTGCGATCCGCGAAGGGGCAGGTGGACAACTTGCTGGCGGAAGTGCGGGTGGAGGCGGCGAAGGGCAATCGCGTGCTGGTGACCACCCTGACGAAACGCATGGCGGAGGATCTGACGGAGTACTACCACGATCTCGGCGTGAAAGTGCGCTATCTGCACGCAGACATCAAGACGCTCGAGCGGGCGGAGATCATTCGCGACCTTCGGCGCGGCGTCTTCGATGTGCTGGTCGGGATCAACCTGTTGCGGGAGGGGCTCGACCTCCCGGAGGTCGGGCTGGTGGCGATTCTGGATGCCGATAAGGAGGGGTATCTCCGCTCGCATCGCTCGTTGATTCAAACGGCCGGACGCGCGGCCCGCCATGTCGACGGGCGGGTGATATTTTACGGGGACACGGTGACGGATTCGATGCGGCGTGCCATTGATGAGACGGCCCGGCGACGCCATATTCAGGAAGCGTACAACGCGGCTCATGGGATTACGCCGCAGAGTGTGAAGAAGCAGATCCCTGCGCTGGACTATGCGGCGGGTGGCGTAAACCACACGCAGCTTGAATTGGCGGCTGAATCTCCCATGGAGTATGCGACCACGGGGGACACGGAGCAGGTGATTCGTCGACTCGAGGTCGAGATGAAGGCGGCGGCGAAGAAGTTGGAATTCGAGCGGGCGGCAGAGTTGCGAAACCGGATCAGGTCTCTGAAGCTCAAGGTGCTGGAGGTGGCACAGTAGGCGGTGCCTCTTCGAGGGAGTTGGAAGCCGGAAGCCAGCCCGTCACATCTGTTTATAGAGGTAAGCGCCGAGAAACATGCCGAGGACACTGAGCAGACTAACCTTGATGCTGAAGCCGAACGTGAGCTTGAGTAGCACCAGATCAATGGTGAGTGGTGGATTGATCCCAGGGGAGAAATTGCTGGCAAAGATGTTTTGAATCGCGCCGTTCGGGGCCATCACGCGTAGAATCTCGCCGAAAATCCCGCCCAGCATTCCGCCGATCAGGATAAAGATCAGCAGCACGCCGATCGATTTTCTCATCCGATCTCTCCCCCGTTCACACTCAGCCGGCCGTCTGTGCCGACTTGAGGCACCATATCGGAAGCCTAAATTGATGTCAACAAAATGCATGCCAGGCGATGCGGGAAGGCGATGTGTGGGTGCCTCGTGTCGCTCGTGCCGATGAGGGGGACGCTACGTTGCTCCTCTGCTCATGAATTCGGAGTGGGCCTGGCTGTGTGCCGACTTGAGCGAGAGGCGCGGGCAAGGATTGCGACGGAAGCGGGGCGCACTGGTAGGAGTTGGTGCGGTATCGGATGCGCGAATGTCTTGACTTCACCTTCCCCCATTCTATAGACTGCCCGATGCTATTTTTTGTGATGTTTTTCGAGGCGATCGGAGCTCTGGCTCGACCCCGGCTTCGATGGCCTTTTTCTTTGGTGCACCGGTGCTTGACGCGCTGAGCGAAAAATTTGAACGGATTCTGAAGAAGCTTCGAGGGCAGGGTGTCCTGACAGAGGACAATATTGCCGAGGCGCTGAAGGAAGTGCGTCTTGCCTTACTCGAGGCAGACGTCAACTTCAAAGTCGTCAGGGACTTCCTGGAGCGTGTTCGCGAAAAGGCGGTCGGCCAGGAAGTTCTGAAAAGCCTGACCCCCGGTCATCAAGTCGTCAAGGTGGTCTGGGACGAACTTCGCGGGATGATGGGTGGAGAGCGCTCCGGCATCAGTCTCGCCTCCAGGCCGCCTACCGTTTTAATGATGGTGGGATTGCAGGGCGCCGGGAAAACGACCACCTCCGGAAAGCTGGCCCGCTTATTCAAGAGTCAAGGAAAGCGGGTGTTGCTTGTGGCGGCCGACCCGCGTCGCCCTGCCGCAGGCGATCAGTTGGCGAGCCTCGGACACGACCTTGGTATCGATGTTCATCGGTTTGATCAGGTCGATGCGTCGCGCGCCGACGTGGTGCGGATTTGTCAGCGCGGAGTCGAGCGTGCCCAGGAGCAGGGCTATGACCTCGTCGTGCTCGATACCGGCGGTCGGTTGCATGTCGACGATGAGTTGATGGCCGAGCTTGTGGCCGTCAAGCAGGCGGTCAATCCCCACGAAGTTCTGTTGGTCGCCGACGCTATGACCGGTCAGGACGCGGTCAATATGGCCGGCCAGTTCAATCAACAGGTGGGTTTGACCGGTGTCATCTTAACGAAGGTCGAAGGCGATGCAAGAGGAGGGGCGGTTCTCTCTATTCGGGCCGTGACCGGACAGCCGATCAAATTCCTTGGAATGGGTGAAAAGCTCGATGCGCTGGAGCCGTTTCATCCCGATCGGATGGCATCACGGATTCTGGGCATGGGCGATGTCCTCTCGTTAATCGAGAAGGCCCAGGAGACGTTTTCGCGGGAAGAAGCCGAAGCGGCGCAAAAGAAGCTGATCAGCAGCACTTTCACGTTGGAGGATTTCCGGTCGCAACTGGGGCAGATGAATCGGTTAGGGTCGTTTGAGCAGATTTTGGGCATGCTACCCGGTGGTCAGAAGCTGAAAGATCTGGCGAATAGCGGCTTGCCTGAAAAGGAAATGAAGCGAGTGGCGGCCATGATCGATTCCATGACCGCGCGTGAACGACGCGACCATACGCTGATCAACGGCAGCCGGAAGAAGCGCATCGCCCGCGGAAGCGGGACGAGCGTGCAGGAAGTGAATCGCTTGATCAAGCAGTTTTTACAGGCTCGAAAAATCGCGAAGGTCATGTCGGGCGGCGCCGGAGGCCGGAGACAGCTGGCCCAAATGCTTCGCGGAATGTAGTCGGGCGAATGTCCGAACACAATGACGTGTGAATGGTGAAGAGAGTTCAAACCGAGCGGATATGGCCGATGGCTGAGCGCTCATTATTCTGAGGAGGTTCGAGTGGCAGTTCATTTACGATTGGCGCGGACGGGGCGACACAAGCGTCCGATGTATCGGGTGATCGCGGCGGATTCGCGGAAGCCTCGCGACGGCCGGTTCTTGGAAATTCTCGGTATTTTTGACCCGCTCAAGAATCCGGCGGTGCCGGAATTGAAGTCGGAGCGAGTGCTCTCGTGGCTGCGGCATGGTGCGCAGCCCACCACCACGGTGCGGACGCTGCTCAAGCGGCACGGTGTGTGGAAAGAGTTCGAGACCGAGAAGAGCGCAAAAGCTGCGAAGCCGGAGCAAGGCGACGCGCGTAAGAAGTAGCCGGTGCACATGGCGACGCTCGATCAGGCAGAGCTTGTGACCATCGGCCGGATTGAGCGCTCGTTCGGTGTACGAGGCGAAGCACGGGTGCGATCGCTCAGCGACGTGCCGGGTCGGTTCGATCACCTTGATGAGGTGACCCTTCTGGCGCCGAGCGGCAAGAGCCTTGTCACCCGCGTGACCCATGTGCGGTCCGGTGGACCCACGCTGATTGTCGGATTCGATGCCTTCACGACCCCGGAGCAGGTCGCCGAGTTTCGCGGTGGACTCGTGCAGGTTCCGCGTGGGGACTCGCCGGCGTTGCCGACCGATCACTACTATCAATGTGATTTGATCGGGATGGTCGTGCAGGATGAGGCTGGGACGGTGTTGGGGCGGCTGGAGGAGGTGTTGGCCTTCGCTGAGAACCAAGCGTTTCTGGTCCGCCAGGATGGAAAGGAGCTCCTCATTCCTGCTGCGAAACAGCTTGTGGTCTCGGTGGATGTCGCGGGACGCGTAATGACGGTTCGATTGCCTGAGGGGTTTGGAGACCTCTAAGATGCGCTGTGCCGTGGTGACATTGTTCCCGGATATGGTGGCTCCGGTGCTCGGCCAGAGTATTCTCAAACGTGCCCAGGAGAAGGGCTTGTTGGAGGTTGCGGTCGAGAATTTGCGTGACCATACCTTTGACCGGCATAAGACGGCCGACGACGTGCCGTACGGCGGCGGGGCCGGGATGGTCATGAAGGCTGAACCGGTGTTGCGGGCTGTTGATGCGTTACGCGCGCGGTATCAGACCTCTCATCCGGGAACGACTCTGCGAGTGATTGTGCCGTCCCCGCAAGGGCGTCCGTTCACGCAGGAATTGGCGCACTCTCTGGCACAGGACGAACGTGTCGTCGTGTTTGTGTGCGGGCATTATGAAGGGATGGACGAGCGTGTTCGGTTGGCGCTGCATCCCGAGGAGATTTCTGTCGGCGATTATGTGTTAACCGGCGGAGAGTTGCCGGCATTGGTGATGATAGATGCCGCCGCCCGCTTGGTCCCCGGCGTCCTCGGTGATGCGGCGTCGGCGGCCGAAGAGTCCTTTACCGAGGGGCTGTTGGAGTATCCGCACTTCACCAGACCGGCAGAGGTACGAGGCATGGCGGTTCCTGAGGTGTTGGTTTCGGGGCACCACGAGGCGATTCGAGTGTGGCGCCGGAAGGAAGCGTTGCGGAATACGTATCTCAAGCGGCCGGATCTGTTGCGGGATCGTGAGCTGGGAACGGAAGATCGACGGTTATTGAACGAAGTGATGCAAGAGAGTCTGGTACAGGTACCTGTTCGTTGAGAGGAGGAGAGAGACTATGAATCGGCTAGAGCGGATCCAACGATCCTTAACCAAGAAAACGGCACCCAAGTTCGAGATCGGGGATACCGTTCGCGTTCATGTGAAAGTCGTTGAAGGTGAAAAAGAGCGCATCCAGGTCTATGAAGGCACCGTGATTGCCCGCAAAGGGACGCTGAACAGCGAGACCTTCACGGTGCGTAAGCTGTCGTATAACGTCGGCGTGGAGCGGACGTTTCCGATCCATTCGCCCAACGTGGCGAAGGTCGACGTGGTGCGTCAGGGGCGTGTTCGCCGCGCCAAGCTGTATTATCTGCGCACCAAAAAAGGCAAGTTTGCCAAGGTGGAAGACCGCGAGTTTAAGGTCGAAGGCAAGGCGCAGGCCGCTGCCAAGCAGGAAGCGGCAGCCGCCGCGGCCGCAAAGGCGTAGTCCAGCTCACCACATGCGATCTGGACAGAGGCGCACGTGTGGCTGATAGGCTGAACCCGGCGACTGGCGGCCCTTCCGAGGAGTTCGAGGGGGAGGCTCGGTCGCGCGGGTATCGCTTTATCGCCGGCCTGGATGAAGCCGGACGTGGCCCTCTCGCCGGTCCCGTTGTCGCAGCCGCTGTACTATTGCCGCGTCGCTGTCGCCTGCCTGGGCTGAACGATTCCAAACAGATTTCAGAATCCGAACGCAACCGACTCTTTCGCGAGATTGTGGGTCGGGCGACCGGTATCGGGATCGGGGCTGCAACGGAGGCGGAGATCGACCGGCTGAACATTCTTGAGGCATCCCGTCTGGCGATGCGTCGAGCGTTGGACGCACTTCCGGTCAGACCGGACTTTGTGCTGCTCGATGCCGTGACGCTCTCCGGAATTTCCATCCCCCAACGCTCGATCATCAAGGGCGACGGACTCTCCTGTTCGATTGCGGCGGCATCCATTGTTGCGAAGGTGACGCGAGACCGGCTGATGGTCGAATATCACCGCTGGTATCCCCACTACAATTTTGCCGAGCATAAAGGGTACGGGACTCCGGAACATCTCCACCGCCTCCGGGCGCATGGTCCTTGTCCCATCCATCGGCGCAGTTTTGCTCCGGTGCGCGAGTGTATTGCATGCGACGGAGTAGACGTCCGGCCGCCGTTGGCCTCGGTGTGAAGGGGACGTGACCGATGGGTGACCGTCGCCGACTGGTGGGAGATGAAGGCGAGGGGCAGGCCGAAGCCTTGTTGCGTAGCCGAGGCTTTCGAATCCTCGGTCGGAAGGTGCGCTCTGCGTTGGGCGAGCTCGATCTGGTTGCGGATGACCAGGGGGTGCTCGTGTTCGTTGAAGTAAAGCGGCGGCGGACCGGGGCGTTCGGCGGCGCCATTGAGGCGGTCGATGCACGGAAACGCGCAAAGTTGATCCGGTTGGCGGCACAGTATCTGGCCCAACATCGGATCGAAGATCGACCGTGCCGCTTTGATGTCGTGCTGATCCAGGATGATGCCGTTCGAGGCGCAGCCGTGCAACATATTGCGAATGCATTCGACGTCGACGGGGATGATCTGCGATGGTAGGAGCGAGGAAGGCGTCCCCACGACGCATCTGTGGCTTGTTCTGTGAGGCGGGGAGCGGCCGGTGACGCCGGGCGCTCCGTTCGCTGCCAGCGGCGCGATTCATGATTCAACTCTTTCATGTCTCAAAATATTACGATCGTCGTCCTGCGCTCTCCGATGTCACGCTCGAAATTGAGAAGGGCGAGTTCGTCCTGTTGATGGGCCCGAGCGGCGCCGGAAAATCGACCTTGCTGAAGTTGTTGATCGGGGCGGAGCGTCCTGAGGAGGGGCAGATACTGATTCAGGGGCGCAGTCTCTCCAAGTTGCGTGCCTGGGAAATTCCGGTGCTTCGCCGAAAAGTCGGCATTGTGTTGCAAGACTTCCGACTCCTGCCGAAGAAGACCGTGTTTGACAACGTGTCGCTCCCCTTACTGGTACAGGGCGCGTCCACTCCGGATATCCGGCGCAAGGTGGCCGAGGCGTTACGCTCCGTCGGCCTGGACCATAAGAAAGATCTCTTCCCTTCCGGCCTTTCTACCGGGGAGCAGCAGCGTGTGTGTATCGCACGCGCCATCGTCAACGGGCCGATCATGTTGTTGGCGGATGAACCGACCGGGAATCTGGACCCGGATTTGACCAGCGAAATTATCGAGCTATTCAAGGCCATCAATGCCAGAGGCACGACGATCATTGTGGCCACGCATGATCCCAATGTCTTGGCACAGGTCAATCGACGGGTCATCACGCTGGACCATGGCAAGGTCGTATCCCGGGAACAGGTGTGCTCGTGAGGCGTCTGCTCTACCTGTTGCGGGAAGCGGTCGCCAACGTCTTGACGAATCGAACGACCACGATTGTCGCTGTGGCGACGACCGCGTTTACCTTTGCCTGCGTCGGTGTATTTTTGCTGCTCTACGTCAACCTGAAAGCTATGGCTGCCTCGCTGGAGCAGGATATTCAGGTCATGGTGTATGTGCAGGACGATCTCCCCGATTCTGCACGAGGCGAGATCGAGGTGCAATTACGCGCCGATCGAGCGGTTCGATCCCTCAGCTATGTGTCCAAAGAGCGGGCACTGGCTGATTTTCAGGCTCAGTTTCCGTCGGAGTCACGGTTACTTCAAGGGCTTGGACAAAATCCGTTGCCTGCGTCGTTTGTGGTGACTCTGGCTGCGGATTCGCGTTCGGCGGAGGCCATGCGGCGCTGGGCCACTCGCACGCAGTTGATCCCCGGAGTCGGCCAAGTTCAATATAATCAGGAATGGGTCGAGGCCTTAGCCGGGATTGTTCGGTATATCGAGGTCGCCGCGATTATTGTGGGTGTGATCTTGTCGGCCGCGTCGGTCACGATCATCGCGAATACCATCAGACTGGCGCTTTATTCGCGTCGTGAGGAGATTGAAATTCTCGGCCTGATCGGCGCGAGTAGCACGTTCATTCGTGTGCCCTATCTCCTTGAAGGTGCCGCGCTCGGTCTCTGCGGCAGTGCTCTGTCCTTGGTGATTCTCAAAGCGGGGTTCGAGCTGTTTCGTCACGAGATCCATTCCGCGACCCGCTTTCTGGGAGTCGACACGTTGCTGACCTTCTTTTCGTTCGAGATGTGTGCTGTGCTCATATGTGTCGGACTGTTTCTGGGGTGCGCCGGGAGTTTCCTCTCGCTGTTGCATGTCGGAGAGGGGCGGGCATGAGGTGGAGTCGATGGGGCTGTGCCTTGCTGATGCTCCAGTCTGTCCTGATCGCGCTGCCCTCGTCGCAGGCCGCCGAGCGTAAGGATTCCTACGCAGACAAGATCGAACGGGAAAAGAAAACCCTCGAAAAGTTGCGGGGTACGATTGTCGAGAAACGCAAGAAGGCAGACGAGGCGGAGAAGAAACGCGAGTCGGTGCTACAAGGGTTGCAGTCGCTGGATGAACGGTTGGTCCGGTACCGGCAGGAACATCAGGATATCGTCAAAAAACTCAAAAAAAAGGATCTCGAAATCGAGCAGATGAGCGTGCAGCTGAGCCGATTGTCCGAGCGTATCGATGAACGGCAGGACGCCATTGCCGCCCGGTTGCGGGTCCAGTATGTCGAGGGGCGGTATTGGCATCTGAAGACGCTCCTTGCGGCCAGTTCGGCCGGAGACTTCCAACGGCGGTTTCGTTACCTCTCGGCGGTGACGCAGCGAGAGTATGAGATCATGGAAACCTACCGCCGAGATGCCGAACGGATTGCCGAAGTCGAACGGAGTCGGGAGGCGGCGCGTCAGGGTATGCTGGTCTATAAGGTCAGCACCGAAGAGAAGCTGGCCCAGATTAAGGGATTGAAGCGGCAGAAACGGGTCTATCTTGCGAAAATCACGAAGGAAAAAGAATCGCATGATCGAGCCGTGGAAGAACTGGAGCGTTCGGCCACCAGAGTCGATAGTCTGTTGAAAGAATTGGAGTCCAGGCGCCGGGCCGCGCTGGCGAGTCGTCCGCCCAGCGTCGGGGGAGGCCTGCGGGCGTTGCGCGGAACCCTGCTGTGGCCGACCGACGGGCAGGTGGTCTCTTACTTCGGCAGGCAGAAGCACCCCACGTTTAATACCTATATTCAGCGAAAAGGCATTGAGATTCGCGCTGCGGAAGGGAGTAATATACGCTCGGTGCTGGCCGGCCAGGTCGTCTATGCGGACTGGTTGAAAGGTTACGGACTGGTTATAATTGTTGATCATGCCAATGGGGTGTTTTCGCTGTATGCCCATGCGTCAAAAATCTTGACGACCGTCGGTGCCAAGATTGAGGCGGGAGAGGCGATCGGTGAAACAGGCGATACGGGCATGACGGGTGAGAATACGCTCTATTTCGAGCTGCGCGAAGGGGCGGAGCCGGTCGATCCCCTGGTGTGGCTGTCTAAGCGGTAGGCCTCGGAGAGGAAGGAACCCACGTTATGGAACAGCGGCGGAGCCGACGGTGGTTATATCTTTTGCTGATGGTAACGGTGGCCTTAGGCATCGGCCTGGTCCTGGAAAAAGGGTTGGAGCGGACGGGGCACGCGTCCGAAACCTATGAGGAATTGCGGACGTTTTCCGAGGTGTTGACCCAGGTACAGAAACATTACGTCGACGAAACCAAGGTGAAAGACCTCGTGCAGGGGGCGATACGAGGAATGTTGTCGACGCTCGACCCACATTCCGCCTATATGACGCCCGACATGTATAAGGAAATGCAGGTCGAAACCAAGGGTGAGTTTGGCGGCGTCGGGATTCAAATCGGCGTCAAAGAGAATCGGTTGGCCGTCATTTCTCCGATCGAAGGCACGCCCGCGCATCGGGCGGGCATCAAGGCCGGCGACTTCATTACCAAAGTAAACGACGAGCCCACGAAGGATCTGACATTGATGGATGCCGTGCAAAAAATGCGCGGCCCGAAAGGAACCAAGGTCAATCTGACGATTCAGCGCGAAGGCACCACGGATCCTCTGGCGTTCTCCCTGGTGCGAGATACCATCAAGATCGAAAGTGTGAAGTTCAAGGTTCTCGACAACACTATCGGATATGTGCGGCTGACACAGTTCCAGGAAGCCACGGGGCGGGACCTGAGCCGAGCGCTGAAGCACTTCAAAGAGCAGAAGGTCCAGGGCACCATTCTCGACCTGCGGAATAATCCCGGCGGCCTGCTGACGGCGGCGGTCGACGTGTCCGAGCAGTTCGTGGGGAACGGAAAATTGATTGTCTACACGAAGGGCCGCGAGGGAAAGAAGGATGAGTGGTTCTCCAAGACCAAGGAGACGTTGGAAGATTCTCCGATGATCATCCTCGTGAACGAAGGCTCCGCGAGTGCTTCCGAAATCGTCGCCGGTGCCTTGCAGGATTGGGGGCGTGCAGTGATCGTCGGGACGACCTCATTCGGCAAAGGATCGGTGCAAACGATTCTCCCGCTGGGTGACGGATCAGGGTTACGCCTCACGACGGCCAAGTACTACACGCCGAAGGGGCGTTCGATCCAGTCGACCGGGATCACGCCTGACATTGTCGTGAAGCTTCAGGCGCCGACGGTAGCGAAGGCAGGCGAGAGGGATGGGAAGGACTCTGAGCCGAAGACGGCGAAGGGCGGGGCTACGGGGAGGGACTCGACTTCCAAACCGGTGGAGGACTCGGCGCATAAGAACGGCGCCGTCCCACTGGGCGACGCAGGCGGAGAGATTTCCGTGGACGACGATGTGCAGTTGCAGAAAGCCGTGGAACTACTCAAGACCTGGAAGATCTTCAAGGAGCTTCGTCCGGCGGCGTAAGCGTGGCCGGTTGAATCTGTCGACGGATTGCCGCGAGTAATGCCTCTTCCGATCCGGAAAATCCTGGTTGCGTTCGCAACAGATGGGACGCAACCAGGGATTCCAGATCGGCCAGCGTGCGAATGTTCAGCCTGAAATACAGATAACTCACCAATGCATCGGAAAGGCCGGGCAGCGAAGCCCAGGCTGCCACTTCCTCCGGCAACGGTGTCTTGAGCTCTTCATAGGCGCGGATCGTGCCGGTAGAGAGAAACTCTCCAATTTTTCCCGCTAAGTCCTTCCCGATTCCTGGGATCTCCTGTAACGCATGGCGAGCCGCCAAGTCGGCCAGATCTCCGGTCACGGAGAGGATCGCGTCGGCGGCGTTCCGGTAGGCACGGACGCGATAGGGATTGGCGCGTTGGGCCGCGAGGAGGTGAGCCATGGCGCGAAAGATCTGGGCGAGTTGTTGAACACGGGTATCCATTGTCGACTTTCAACAAGATCAAAGCGCCATTGTGCTGGCAAGCGGTAGCAAACGGCAAGACCTGTCCGGCCTTGGTTGACAACCGGTTTTCCCGTTGCATAGGATGATCGAATGCAGTGAGGTGATCCGGTGAACATTCATGTGAATGGTGAATCGCGAGGAACGGGCGATGGGCAGACGGTGGCAGGGCTGTTGCGGGAATTGGACATCAGGACCGACCGCGTGGCGGTAGAACTGAATTTGGAGATTGTGGATCGGCATGACTTCGAGACCCGTGGACTCCGTGAGGGAGACCGGGTGGAAATATTGAGCTTCATTGGCGGTGGAGCGAACTAAGGGATGACTACGATGAATGATCGGTTGGTGATCGCCGGGAGAGAATTTCACTCGCGTCTCTGGGTTGGCACCGGAAAATACAAGGACTTTGCAGAAACCAAGAAAGCGATCGATGCATCCGGGGCTGATGTCGTGACAGTTGCGGTTCGTCGCGTGAATATCACGGATCGCTCCAAGGAGAATCTCCTGGACTATCTCGATCCGAAGAAATACATCATCCTGCCGAATACGGCCGGTTGTTATACGGTCGAAGACGCCGTGCGGTACGCTCGGTTGGCACGGGCGGCCGGTGTGTCCGATCTGGTCAAGTTGGAAGTGCTCGGCGACGAGAAAACGCTGTTTCCCGACACGGCAGGCCTGATCGAAGCGGCCAAGATTCTCATCAAAGAAGGGTTCATCGTTCTTCCCTACACGAACGACGACCCGATCGTCGCGAAGAAGCTGGTGGACATCGGTTGTCCGGCAGTGATGCCGCTTGCGGCTCCGATCGGCTCCGGCTTGGGAATCCGTAATCCTTACAATCTGAAAATCATCATGGAGACGGTGAAGGTGCCGATCATTGTGGATGCCGGGGTAGGTACGGCCTCCGACGCCGCACTGGCGATGGAGTACGGTGCCGACGCCGTGTTGATGAATACGGCGATCGCCGGCGCCCAGGATCCCATTGCGATGGCGGAAGCCATGAAGTACGCCGTCTGGGCCGGCCGATTGGCCTACAAGGCCGGGCGCATTCCCCGTAAACTCTACGCGACGGCGAGCAGTCCGATTGAGGGCATGCTGTGAGAAGTGTAGCGTCACGAGTCGTGAATGCTGAGTCAAGACTTCCGGATTGGTTCGATGCGTCCATGTAGCACTCATCATTCGGGCCTCCCCACGTTCCCCTGATGCCTGCCGTCGATTTCCGCCTGTATCTCGTTACTGATCGTCATCAGACAGCCGGGCGTCCGTTATTGCCGGTGCTCCGGCGGGCGATCGCGGCAGGTGCGCGCGCCGTACAGTTGCGTGAAAGGGATCTCCCCGTTCGTGACCTACGTGCATTAGCGGAGCGGTTGCAACGTGAACTGCCGCAGGCAAGGCTCTTCATCAATGACCGTGTCGATCTGGCCCTCGCCCTGTCTGCTCATGGAGTGCATCTGCGAGAGAGTAGTTTGCCCGCAGTAGTGGTACGAGGTCTGCTCCAACGATCTCAATTGCTGGGGGCCTCCGTGCATTCCATCGAAGGCGCGCTGGCGGCCGAACAGCAAGGGGCTGATTTTGTGGTGCTGGGGCCGATCCATGACACGCCGTCGAAGCGACAATATGGAGCGCCGCTCGGACTCGCGGTGCTTGAGCGGGCCGCACGGAGCGTGCGTATTCCGATTTTTGCCATCGGTGGCATGACTGCAGCTCGCGCGAGGGACGCCAGACGGGCAGGGGCGTTTGGTGTGGCCGTGTTGTCGTCGATTCTGAGCGCGGCCGATGTGGAGCAGGCCACCACATCGTTGCTGTCGGCGCTCGAACACGAGTGACAAGGAGAGCTCACGAGGCAAAAAGTTTTCACACACAACCATGTCGCGCGCAGCCGCTGGGTGCCGCAGTTGACCACCCTCCATACGGGTGTTAGAATCCGAAAAAGTGTGAATGACCGTCACTGACGAGGATTTTTACCGATCCGAAGAGTGGGGCAATGGCCGAACCAAAAGGGAGTTCAGGCCGACTCCGGTCCTTCCGTGATTCCGTCAAGCGCCTGACTCAATCACTTTCTGACGGAGAGGGAGTCGTGACACACAAAAACGACGAGCACGCGCGCGAGGTCGAAAAACTTCGCACCCAAATCCAGTCGATGGAAGAGGAGATACGGCGGCTCTACCAGTCACGCTACCAGCTCGAGCAGACGACGAAGCAGAACGAGAAGCTCGTCGCCACCCTCCAAGAAGCCAAATCACAAATCGAAACATTACGAGCCGAGGTTGAAAAACTGACGGCTCCTCCCTCGACCTACGGAATTTTCTCGAGCCTCGATACCGATGGAACCGGGAATGTCTACGTCTCCGGTCGCAAGATGAAGGTGAGCCTTCATCCCTCCATCAAGGCGAAGGACTTGCGCAAAGGGCAGGAAGTCATTCTCAACGAAGCGTTAAATGTGATCGCCGTGCGTGGGTTCGACGTGCAGGGGGAAGTGGTTCGCTTGAAAGACGTGCTGGAGGGCAATCGGGCGCTGGTCACCCTGCATTTCGACGAAGAGAAGGTCGCGGAACTCGGGGAGCCCTTGCTCAGCGAACGACTGAGTGTGGGCGATCATCTCCTCTATGACGTGCGATCGGGGTGCGTCATTGAGAAACTGCCCAAGTCGGAAGCCGAGGAGCTGGTGCTCGAAGAAGTGCCGGATGTGGATTACGAGCACATCGGCGGACTTCAGAAGGAAATCGATCAGGTTCGCGATGCGGTGGAATTACCGTTCCTCTACCCCCACATTTTCTCGAACTATAAACTGAGTGCGCCGAAAGGGGTTCTCCTGTATGGCCCGCCGGGCTGCGGCAAGACCCTGATTGCGAAAGCCGTTGCCAGCTCGATTGCCAAGAAGCTGGGGCATTTGAAGGATAAGCAGTTGCGCAGCTATTTCCTGCATGTCAAAGGACCTGAGCTGCTGAATAAGTATGTCGGTGAGTCGGAACGGCAGGTGCGTGAAGTCTTTAAGAAGGCCAAAGAACGTGCCGACGACGGCCATCCGGTGATCGTATTTTTCGACGAAATGGATGCCTTGTTCCGTACGCGCGGCACCGGTATTTCGTCGGACATCGAGTCGACCATCGTGCCGCAATTCCTCTCCGAGATCGATGGGGTGGAGCGTCTGACCAATGTGATCGTCATCGGCGCCAGCAACCGTCAGGATCTGATCGATCCGGCGGTGCTCCGGGCCGGGCGCCTCGACGTGAAGGTGAAAGTCGGGCGGCCGGATATGACGGCGGCCAGGGATATTTTTTCGAAGTATGTGACGACCGATCTGCCGTTCGCCGAAGAAGATCTCAATCGGCATGGCGGGGACGCGCGGGCGTTGGTGGACTCGCTGATGAACATGACCGTCGACGCCATGTATGCCACGACGGACGAGAATAAGTTCATCGAGGTCACCTATGCGAACGGCGAGAAGGAAGTGCTGTATTTCAAAGACTTCGCCAGCGGAGCCTTGATTGAAGGGATCGTCTCGCGCGCCAAGAAGTTTGCAGTGAAGCGCGCGATCGCACAAGAAGGGACCGGGCTGCGGGCAGAAGATTTGATCCGGGCGATTCGTGAGGAGTTCAAGGAGCACGAGGACCTGCCGAATACGACCAACCCGGACGATTGGGCGAAGGTTGCGGGCAAGAAAGGCGAGAAGATTGTCCACCTTCGGACGATCAGCGGCGGGCCCGGAGAGGCGCGTCAAATTGAAACCGTCAATACCGGTCACTACTTGTAGCGCGAGCTTTCATGAACGACTCCCATACCCACAGCCCATCGCGTGTCATCGGCACGGAAACGGAATTCGGTATCGCCAGCCGGGACCCGAACGCGACCGATCCGGTGGCCAACTCCATACATCTTATCGGTCATTACCCTAATCTGCCTGCGCCGCACGCGGTGTGGGACTACGAGAATGAAAACCCGTTGTTGGATGCGCGCGGGTTTGAAGTCGATGGGGAGCGGGAGCGGCCGGGGCCTGACTACAATCGGCAGTTGAACAAGGTGCTGGCAAACGGCGGCCGGCTGTATGTCGACGGTGCGCATCCTGAATACTCTACGCCGGAATGTACCAACGCCAGGGAAGTCGTCGCCTTCGAGCGGGTCGGGGAACGCATTGTGGCGCAGGCGTTGGAGCAGATTACGAAGGAGCGGGGACGGGACCAGTTCGTCCTGTACAAGAACAACTCCGACGGCAAGGGCAACAGCTACGGGTATCATGAGAACTATCTCGTTTCCCGCTCAGTGCCGTTCGAGCGGATCACGCAGGTGTTGACGCCGTTCCTCGTGACTCGTTCCATCTACGCCGGCTCGGGAAAAGTCGGGGCGGAGAATCAAACCAGTCCCGTCGACTATCAAATTTCGCAACGCGCCGATTTCTTTGAAACCCTCGTCGACCTCAACACCATGGTTCGCCGGCCGATTATAAACACACGAGACGAGCCCCATTCTGATTCCGCCAAATACCGACGGCTCCACGTCATTGTCGGCGATGCCAATATGGCCGAATTGTCGACCTACCTGAAGGTGGGCACGTTGTCGATCGTGCTGGAGTTACTCGAGGCCGGCGCAGACCTTCCGACCCTCGCTCTCGCGGATCCGGTCAACGCGATCAAGCAAGTGTCCCGGGACGTGCGTGTCCAGGAAAGCGTGAAGTTAGCCGACGGTACCTCGTCCACGGCCATTGCGGTGCAGCGCGCGTACCTGAAGGCTGCGCAAGGATACTATGCATGCCACGAATTGAATCAGGTGACGAAGGATGTGTTGGTGCGCTGGGAGGATGTGCTCGATCGATTGGAGCGAGACCCGCGATCGTTGGTACGTGAACTGGACTGGGTCGCCAAGCGCTACTTGATTGAGTCCTATATGGATCGCAAATCCTGTGGCTGGGACGATCCCCGCGTCCGTCTGATGGATTTTCAATATCATGACGTCAGGCCCGAGAAAGGGCTGTATTACACCCTTGAACGAAGCCACATGATTGAACGGATCGTGTTGGATCCTGAAATCGCGCGGGCGGAAATGAATCCGCCTGTCGGTACGCGGGCTTTTTTCAGAGGCCAGTGCGTGCGAAAGTACCCGAATGTCGTCTACGGGGCAAGTTGGACGTCCGTGCTGTTTGATATCGGCCAAAACAAGATCAAAAGAATTCCCTTGATGGATCCGTTGCGCGGCACTGAGGCGTTGACGGGTGAGCTCCTGTCCCAAGCGGAATCCGCCGCGGCATTGCTGGCAAAACTTTCGTCCTGACTGCGACACCTGCATGACACATCACGCTTCGCTCCCACACTATGACGGCTCCAGCTTTTTCGATTTTCTCACCCAATGCCATCCCGGGTTACGTCCCGGTCTCGGGGATCTTTCAGGGCCACGAGCGACTGTTCCGGTGGATTTGAGCCGGGCCGGCGCCATTCCCGTGCCCCATGGAACCACAGTCTTGGCGTTGAAGTATGGGGACGGGGCGATCATTGCCGGTGATCGTCGGGCAACCGAGGGATTTCAAATCGCCGACCGGCGCATCGAAAAGGTGTTTCGCATCGATGACTATTCCGCCATGGCGATCGCCGGAGCCGCCGGCCCCTGCATCGAGATGGCCAAGCTGTTTCAAACCGAACTCGAACACTACGAAAAGTTGGAAGGCGTGCAGCTTTCTTGCGAGGGCAAGGCCAACAAGCTGGGACAGATGGTGAAAGCCAATCTTCCCATGGTGTTCCAGGGCCTGGTCGTGATGCCGCTCTATGTCGGCTACGATCTCAAGCGGAAGGAAGGGCGGATCTTCAAATACGACATTACAGGCGGTCGGTACGAAGAGTCCGATCACCATGCCATCGGATCCGGCGGCAAGGACGCACGCAACACGATGCGTGAATATTACCGACCGAGTCTGCAGGAAGACGAGGCGCTTCGAGTGGGCCTGCTGGCGCTATACAACGCCGCCGATGAAGACGTCGGAACCGGCGGACCGGATTTGGTGCGAGGCATTTTCCCGACGGCCAAGATCGTCAGTGGCGCCGGCATTGTCGATGTGCCTGAAGAACGGGTTCGCGCCTTGTACGACACCATACTCGCCGAGCGAAGGAGATCCTAGTCGATGCCGTTGCCGTACTACGTCTCGCCTGAACAAATGATGCAGGATAAGGCCGAGTATGCCAAAAAGGGCATCGCCAAAGGCCGCTCCATCATTGCATTGGAATATGTCGACGGCATCCTGCTCGCAGCGGATAACCCCAGCGCGTCGCTGCACAAGGTGTCTGAGGTGTATGACCGCATCGCCTTTGCCGGGGCGGGGCGGTACAGCGAATTCGAGCACCTTCGCAAGGCGGGGATTCGTCACGCTGATCTGACCGGCTACATGTACAGTCGCGAGGATGTGAGTGCCAGAACTCTCTCCAATGCCTATTCGCAGAGTCTGGGAACGGCCTTCAGTACGGATGTGAAACCGCTGGAAGTGGAGATACTGGTCGTGCAGGTCGGGGTGAATGGCCAGGCCAATGAAATTTTCCGCATCTCCTTCGACGGCAGCATCGTGGATGAAAAGAATCTCGCGGTGATCGGAGGACGATCTGAAGCGGTGCAACAGTATTTGCGCGAACACGCCAGTCCGCAACCGCCGACACTGAAGGATGGACTGCGGCGTTGTCATGCCGCTCTCGAGCAGGTCGCCACGCAGAAGATTCCCTCAGAGAATCTCGAAGTAGCCGTGCTCGACAGAAATCGCCAGGGGCGAAAGTTCAAGCGCTTGAGCAGCGCCGATATCGCCCAACTCTTCAGCTGAGCCCCCTTCCCATGACGGCCGTCTTCCTGCGGTTTCGGGTCTCCACGTCAGAGTGTTGCGCCATGCCGAAGGGAATTCCGGGCTTCGGTTGAAGCGTTGCGCGTCACGGTGTATTCTGAGAGCAGCTGCGGACGAGAGGCTGTTCCATGCAACAACGTATTTTCGGCCTGGAGAACGAGTATGGCCTGATTTTCTCTCCCAACGGGAAGATCTATCTTCCGATGGAGAAAGTGCTGGGGTATATCTTCGAGGGGCTGATTCCCAATAGCTGGCCCTCCAACGCCTTCCTGGTCAACGGTGCGCGCTTTTATCAAGATACCGGCTGCCATCCCGAGTACTCCACACCGGAATGCGATAACATTCTCGATCTGGTGATTCACGACAAGGCCGGCGAGCGCCTGCTGGAAGCTTGTTTGCCGGCGGCCGAAGAGCGGCTTCGTGAAGAGGGCCTCTCAGGCGAGATCTATATCTTTAAAAACAACACCGATTCGCTCGGAAATACCTATGGCTGCCATGAAAACTATCTCATGCGGCGGGATGTGGATTTTTGGAAGGTGACCGAGCAACTCATCCCGTTTTTCGTCACCCGCCAGATCTATGCCGGCGCGGGCAAGGTGCTGAAAGTATCGGGCAAGCCGCAGTATTTCATCTCGCAGCGGGCGCAGCACATCCACGAAAAAACCTCGTCCTCGACGACCTCTTCACGGAGCATCATCAATACCAGGGATGAACCGCATGCCGACGCGGAAAAATATCGACGGCTCCACATCATCGTGGGCGATTCCAATATGTCGGAATATGCCACCTACCTGAAAGTGGGAACCGCGACCTTGGTGCTGTCGATGATCGAAGCGGGGTTCTCCGTAACCGGTATGGAGCTTGAGGATCCCGTGAAGGCCATCCGCGAGATTTCCCGAGACCCCACCCTGAACAAGAAGGTCAAGCTGGATGACGGCCGACAGATGACCGCGATTGAAATCCAGCGTGTCTACGTGAAGCGCGCGACGGAGTTCCTCGACGCGCAGGCCCACGATCCGGTGTTGGACGATGTGCTGGCGAAGTGGGTGTCGATCCTGGATCGACTGGAAGAGGACCCGATGCAACTGGTCCGCGAAGTGGATTGGGTGATGAAAAAGCATCTGATTCAATCCTATACTGACAAGAAGGATTGCGGCTGGGACGACCCTCGGGTCTTTCTGCTGGATTTGCAGTTTCATGACGTCAAACGTACCCGCGGGCTGTATTATCTAATGGAGAACCGCGGGATGGCCGCTCGTGTGGTCGAGGAAGAAGCCGTGCAGCGAGCCATGTCGGTGCCGCCGCAGACCACGAGGGCCAAAGTCCGGGGCGATTTTATCCGGTTCGCCCGGGCTAAAAACCGTTCGTATACGGTAGACTGGACCTATTTGAAGCTGAACGGCTACTGGGAGGAAACCATCCTCTGTATGGACCCCTTCAGTGCCGTCAACCGACGGGTTGAGGAATTGTTGTCGCAGGTGTCCGGGGCGCGGATGTATCGCTAAGACGGCGTGACGCATTGAGTCGAGCCACAGCCATGTCATTTCTCGATCGCTTCCTCATCATCGCAGTCGTGCTGCTGGCCAGCGTCTTCCCGGTCGAGCTGTTTCCCAACACGGGGCCGGTGCCGCGAGGAGGAGACGGGCAGTTCAGCGGCAAGCAGGGACAGGTCGTGGTGATTACGGTTCCCGACCTGAAGGATGCCGCGAGCGTGAAGGGACGGTTCCTGGGCCGCACCATGCCGTTGTTTCCCAATCCCGCCGTCGGCGGAACCGGTTACATCGGGTTGCTCGGCATCGACCTTCAGGACGAGCCTGGGGCGCATGAATTGACGATTGATGCGCAATCGGGCGAACAGACACGGCATCTCTCCTTTCAAGTGTTAGTGGTGAAGGAGAAGTTTGCGGTGGAGCATCTCAAGTTGCCGAAGGACAAAGTAGACCTCGATGAGAAGGCTGCGGCCCGTTGGAAAGCCGAGCAGGAGCAGGTGCGCAAGGCGCTGGCCGAAGAATCCGGCATGCGATTGTGGCAGACGGGGTTCATTGAACCGGTGCACGGCAAGCGCACGGGAATATTCGGCAGCGTCCGCATCATGAACGGGCAGCCCAGAAATCCGCACAACGGGGAAGATATCGGCGCTCCGATGGGAACCGACGTCATGGCCAGCAACGACGGAGTGGTGCGCCTCGTCGTGGATCACATTTTCTCGGGTCGCGGCATCTTTGTGGACCATGGCCTGGGACTGTACTCGATGTATTTTCACCTGTCCGACGTGCTGGTCAAAGAAGGCGATTTGATCAGGGCCGGTCAGGTCATCGGAAAAGTCGGGGCCACCGGTCGGGCGACCGGCCCGCATTTGCATTGGGGCATGAAGGTCAACGGCGCTCGTGTGAACCCTTACACGCTGCTCGAGCTGCCGTTTCCGAAGAATCCCGCCGTCGATCTGCCGGTGGTGGCGACTCCCACCGGTGTCGCACAGCCCGACGTCACTCCTGTTGCCGTCGGTGGCGATACGCGCTAGGCACCGAGGCCAATGGTTTCCAGCATCATCCGAACGGGTACTGTATAGCTCCTATCTTCTCGCCTGTTCCCTCTCAGACGGATCACCCATCCCAATCAGCCCAACCAGGCTGTATCTTTCCTGATACATCGCCTGTATTAGAACCGATAATGCAGGTATTTCCGTTCGGAAGAGCTCGTTACGGAGATGATTGGAGATACACATCGCTCTACTACGTAATTCACGTTATGTTTGAAAGGTTTGCTGCCCTTAGGTGATCTGTAGGTGGTGCAGACACTGAGTCGGTCTGGGAATTGCTTGAATTAGTGCCAATTGTGGCGACCGGGGACCTTCGTCAAAGGGCCTAGTTGTCTGGAATCAGAAGTTATACTGTCAGGTGGAGATGGCATTCTATGGCTCATGCAAGCGTCATCGACAGAAAGTGGTATCACACGCCCAAAGGTCTGACATTACGCAACTATCACGGATGTAACTGGATGGCAGCCAGCTGCCTGTTTCTTTTCTTTGTGTTTAGTTGGGTGACTCTTTTATTTGGGGCGGAACTTTTTCCCTTTACTCCCCCTTCGACAGGCCAGCAAAGCCAGTTTGAGCAAGGCTCCCGAGGGAAGACGCAACTTTCAAGAGAGGACTTCAACAGAATCTCAAAAACCGCGAATCTAGCCAAACAGCTGCCTCCTGATGAGAAAAAGAAGCTGAAAGATGGGATTCAAAGGGACCTGAGGGAGGCCGCCGTTCAAGGTGATCTGAACCAAGTCACATACTTCACCGAGCTGCTTGTACAAATTGGACAGGAGAACTCCAGGCCATGAAGTGTACTTTGATCGGAGTAGCCACGGCCAGCCTGCTTCTGGCTGCCGTGTCATTCGGGGAGAATGCTCCAACCACTTTGTCGGAGTTGGAGAGACAGGTGGCAAGTGATGCAGCAAAAGTCGGGCAAGCAGAACCGAGGTCTCAAGAGACCATCGCAGATTATTCGCGTTACAGGATGGAGGAAGAAGCTAATCGCCGGATCTTAGCGCTTAGCGTCATGGGAATGGGATTGCTGTCGCTCTTCCTCGTGCTGGTCTATTTGAAAGGTAGAGAGTCGCCTCCGGAGACGATAGTCAATGGCAGCGGGCTCGTGCTGGTCGTGTTTGCAACCCTACTGGTCGTGATCTTGGCAAAAGCAGAACAACAGCTCACCGCGTCCACAGGCATTCTGGGAGCATTGGCAGGCTACCTTTTCGGGCGCTCCACGAAGGATTCCGGCGAGCCGGCGGCTACAACTCGGCCCGCACTGAGCGCTAAGCAGTCGGCAAACTGAATACAGCGCAGCGTCATTGATTTGCAACCGCCTATGAGGCCCATGATGCCCCGACATCGATTGCTTCTCAGGACCCGCTCGACAGTCTACCTCATTCTTCTGGTCGTCTGCGGCGGATGTTCGACGTGGGGGGACGTAACTCCAGCCTTGAGGGTGGATCAGGGGGAACATCCCGCTTATCAGGATGAACAGGTTCGCTTCAGAACGACCTATTACTTTCGGATAGTGGATGCGTGCAAGGTCGAGGAGGGAATGTCCCAATCAGGCATCAACGGGGATTACGCTACGACATTTGAGCCCTTCAAGGTCAGGCAGAAGGGCAAGCTGAAGATCGTCAGTGATTCTTTATATCGATTTCGCATGACGGGTAAAGCAAGTGCGCTCTTCGCGAATATTCGCTTCGAATCGGGCGTTCTGCGAGCAGAACAAATCGACCCGTTTGGCTCCCAGGTAAAGTTCGACCAAACTACAAATGCCTTCCGGGTGGTTCCCGCCACCGTCTCTCGTGAGGAGGTCCGCAGGGACGATATCGTCAGAGAAGTACAACGCTTGGTAACCTTGTCGGAGAAGGTCACGCCAAAATATGGTGATGTCCCGGAGGTTAAGAGCGAGCTTAGTAGGCAGATTGCAACGCAGATTAAGTTGCTTGGGGACGAAAACGATTCAGGGTTGGGTGCTACCGGAAACGGCGCAGGGGACTCTAAAGAAAATTCATCTGACCCATTGTGCCCAGATGGTCGACCGATTCAGCGGGGCTATTTTCTCTATGGTCCTGAAGGAGTTCGGCGGCTCGACCCTGACCAGCGTCTTCTCATGGCCATGACATCGGACAGTAAGCCGCTGATAGGCATGCTGCAACAATTATCTGGCATGGCGCTTTATGGACAGCAGCCTGCCGAAGCCGATTGGAAAAACGTGATGGACGAGCGCGTCCGCGTCTCCGATGCCCTTGATGCCCTGAAAAGCGTTATGGCTAAGGAAGATCGCCAGAAAGACGACATTCAGCAAGTGATTAACACGCTGAAAAATCGCTTTGGCTCCAAGCCATAAGGAGCTGTGTTCATTAGCTTACTGCCCAGGAGGGGCGCATGAACCATCGCATTGCCCTTGTCATTCTCTTCCCCGGCCTGTGGTTCATGATAAACCTGGCCGGATGTGAGACGACCCATCCTTTTTCAGGTTCAGCCGCCATGCGCATTGACGTCGAAGTCTATAAGGGCCCTCTCTCGGAAGAGCCTCCGGTCCAATGGAGCAATCTCTGGGGGCTGCTCGATCAGGCGGATCGTGGCCTCATTGAAACCGACAATTTTGTAAGGGCTGTCTTTGCCAATAAAGGCTTTCCTGGTAAGCGACATGTTCCCCAAGAATCATGGCCACTCGAACGGCTGAATAATGACGGACAGGCTGTGACCAAGGGCACCTCTCCCACTTATCACGGCACAACTCTCACCTATCACGGCACAACCGAAGTCGACAAGGTTTGTTACGATGTCCAGGCGGAAACGCCGTGGTACTTCCTTAAGTTCTGGCGCCTCTTCGGCGTTCTGGACGATATCGACCATTTCGATTGTCTGATGTTGGTCTCATTAATCAAGGATATGGACCTGACGATCGCCAAAATCAAGCGTATCAAGAATACATATTCACCTCTACGTCACTTTCATAATCAAAGCCCGTCTTCAGGATTATCGAGACCTGAGGTCATGAGTTTTCTGGCCGACATTGCAACTCTGGCGAGCGACCTAAAGTTCAATGCATTTCGGTGGTCAGTGGCTTCCGGTGGTGGCGCCTCACTCAATCGATTGGTTCGGATTGCGCAGGTTACTGTCACCGTCACTACATCCGAATATGGGAATCAACTCAATGCCCGAGTGGATGCGCTACTGAAGCAACTTGAACCCAACGGCCTCGACCGCCGAGAACTCCCCCCCAGCGTAGCTCTCAGAGAAACTGAGCCGACGGACTTTGTGCACCTCTACGACTGGTTTAATGCGAACGATGGAAGGTTCGGCAGTATCCTTGCTGGAATCGAACCAGTCGCGAACCGTGTGAAGATCATCGACCGCCTATTCGCCGATCACTTCTGGTCGAAGACTAATACGGTCTATGCCAGCGGCCGCGGCAAGGTCGCCATGGCTTTCATTAAAGATGATGTCGGGAACTGGAGCTTGAAGAGTTTCGACAACAATCCAGAGAAGCTTCTCAACGCCTACACTGATTTCTCGATCGAAACTATCGAAAAAGCGGCCGACATTGTAGCGAAAGCAATGGCTCCGGGTGTCGGTGAAGGTACCCAAGCCGCAGCGAAACTGATCACCATGGCCACAGACACAGCATTCGGGAAGCCTGTTTCTGAGCCTGTCACAAGGGGACCGAGTCTAATCGTTGCGTTGCGCCAAAGCTTTCTCCTTCAATTATCAGAGAGGGCACAAGAATGCGAAAAGCCCAGCGATTCGGAGAAGAGCAAGCAGGAGCAATGTTTGAGGGGTCTTACTACTTTGGTTGAGTCGCACGGAAAAATTGTCGATGAAATTGCTAAAGGCCTTCTCGTGAATCAGCAGACGCAAGGTGCTGAAACGAGGCCCTAGGCGAGAGGGCCTGTGCTTCAAATTACTATACGGATTCTTCTCTAGCCTTTAAGCTCATGAGCATGGCGAAGAGGCAATATCTGTGAAACGAGATTCTTGCAGGATACTCTGGGTGATTGACATGCGCTGTTCGATTCCGCCAGCCGCTGCGATTGTGGTATCGGCTTGGCGCAGGATAGCCTGTCACAGTTTGTCGCTCGTCCTTGGCCTCAGGCTTGGATAGCCGGCAAAGGCAGTGCGGTCTATGTCGGATGCCATTTCGGGCCGTGGGAGAAAACGAAAGATCGCTTGTGGCTCGTCTTTCTGGTTCAAGGTGTCTGGGGGATGTCTCTGCAGACTTCCTGCGGCGCGGGCGATTCAAGCGCGGCGGCGACGGCCTTAATCAGAGATTCCGGAGTGTAGGGTTTTGGCAGGAACGCCATCCGGGCATCGAAGTGCTGCAGGAGCATACCATCCCGTTCCGAATAGCCTGACGTCAGAATGACCTTGAGACCGGGCTGCAGGGCTTGGAGTTCGCTGGCCAATTGCGCGCCTCCCATACCGGGCATCACCATATCGGTCACCAAGAGCGCAATCTGCCGACGCTGGTCCCGAACCAACCGTAACGCCTCCTCGCCGGATCGCGCCGCCACTACGTGGTAATGTTGGGCAACGAGGATGGTGTGGGCCAGGCCTCGCACCATGTCGTTGTCTTCCACCAGCAAAATGGTTTCGGATCGTTCGCCCGTCGGTTTGGTCGTAGCAGCCGGCCGGACTGCGTCGGAGTCCTCGGCGATGCGAGGAAGGTAGATGGTAAAGGTCGTGCCTTTCCCGAGTTCACTTGTAATGCCCACAGTGCCTCCACTCTGTCTGACGATGCCGTAGACGGTTGACAGGCCCAGTCCGGTGCCTTTGCCCAACTCTTTCGTCGTGAAAAACGGTTCGAAGAGATGCCCAAGAGTTTCGACACTCATCCCGCAGCCGGTGTCACGAACGGCCAGGGTCACATAGGGACCGGGGATCAAGGGATCGGGCCAGAAGGGATCGGAGTGGGTAACCATCAATTCCCCGGTTTCTAATTCGAGACGTCCTCCGTGCGGCATAGCGTCTCGGGCATTGACGACGAGGTTCATCACCACCTGCTCGATCTGCCCCGCATCCGCCTTGATATGGCCCAGCGTCGGGTCCAATTTCAGCACCAGTTGGATGTCTTCGCCGATGACGCGCTTCATGAGTTCGACGATATCGCTCACACGCTCATTCAGGTTCAGTGGCTGACGTTCGACGATTTGATGGCGCGTAAACGCCAACAGTTGCCTGGTCAATCCCGTCGCCTTGTTGCCGGCATCTCTGATTTGGGCCATGCCGCGTTGCGCGCGAGAGGTGAGCCCCGGTTCATCCATGAGTAACTCGGCCCAACTGTTGATGATGGTCAGCAGGTTGTTGAAGTCGTGTGCGACCCCGCCGGCCATGCGGCCTAACGCCTCCATTTTCTGCGCCTGTCGCAGCTGCCGTTCGAGGTCTTTCCGGTTGAGAAATTGGCTGATCATGGCCCCTAATTCGGAGACGCGTTCCAACCGAGACGGTGTAGGGCGGAGGACTTCAGAGACAAAACACTCGATGATACCGAGAATGTTTTTTCCGGCCGAGATCGGAAACGCGATCGCTCCATGCAGGTCAGCGCGCCGTGCGGCCTCTCGAGCGGGGAAGTCCGCGTCTGTGAGAATGTCAGGAGAGAAGACCGCCGTGCCGGTTTGCCAGGCGCGCCCGGCCAGGCCCAGCCGTTGTGTCAGCGAGAGGGATTGGTATCTCTGTGTGAACGCCTCGATGGAGGCGCTGGCCCGATGCCACAAGGCATTACAGCGAAGCGTCTGGTCGCGTGAATCCACCAGCCATAAGGCGCCCACGGTCCAGCCTTGCAGCTCGCACAGGGCACGGAGAATTCGCGGGACCGCTTCACTAAGCGTCACGGATTCTTCAAGGGCCAGACCCACGGCGAGTTGGACGGCGTGCATCGTTTCCGCTTGTCGGCGCTCGGTGATGTCGGTTTTGGCTCCGATCATCCGGTGGGGCCTGTGGTCACGATCGCGCAAGACATAGCCGTGGTCGATGACGTACGCGTAGGTGCCGTCGTTTCTGCGAAAGCGATATTCAGCCGTCCAGAAATGCTGCTCCGAATCGAGGACATGCGTAAGGTTGGCGATCACTGCCTCACGGTCTTCAGGATGCACCTGATCGGCCCAGGGGATCTGGTGACGCTGTGGATGTGCCGTCGCCGGCCCGTACACAGACTGGTATGCCTCGTTGAACCACGTCGTGCCGGATGCCATGTCCCAATCCCAAATGCCGTCCTGCGTGGCCAGACAGGTGAGATGAAATCGTTCTTCGCTCTTCCGCAGGGCTTGCTCCACCCGGTGTCGTCCCATGGCATAACGGATGGCGCGTTTCAGTGCATCACCGGTCAATCTGCCTTTGACCAGATAATCCTGCGCGCCGCGCAGAAGGGATTTCTCGGCGACCAGCTCATTGTCGAGACCGGTCAGCACGATCACCGCTGCCTCGCCGGCCTGCGGTCGCACGCGGTCCAAGGATTCGAGTCCGTGGCTATCCGGCAGCGACAGATCGACAAGCACGGCATCCACGGGGCCGGTCATCAGCTTCGAGATGCCCGTATCAAGCCGGTCTGCCCAATCGAGCGAAATGTCGTGGGGTTCCTGTTCGCAGAGCGCGGTCCGGATCAGTTCCGCATCGTCCTCATTGTCCTCAATCAGCAGCACGTGCATGTGTTACCTCTTGAGCGTGGGCACTTTCGAGACCAGCGTCCAATAGAGTTCAAACTCTTTGACGACGGCAATGAAGCGCGTGAAGGTGACCGGTTTTCGAATATACGAACAGGCGCCTTGTTCGAATGAACGAACAATATCCTCCTCCCGTTCGCTGACCGTCAGAATGACGACGGGAAGCGCACGAAACCGCGGGTCCGCTTTGATCTCTGTCAGCACCTCAAGCCCCGTCTTCTTCGGCATATTGATGTCCAGCAGGACCATCCCGGGAAGCGGACATTGGCTGAAGGGGCCTTCTCCGCGTAGGTAGGCCATCGCTTCGGCCCCATCCCGGACCACGGCGACTTTGTTGGTCATGTTCACGGTTTCGAACGCTTCACGGATAAGCAGAATGTCATCTTCATTGTCTTCAGCGATCAGAATCTCGAATGGTCTCAACGTCATGGTCCTACCTCTTTCGCAACCTGCCGGTTGATGCCGAATGTGATGAAAAACTCCGATCCTCCGCCTTCTCGTGTGGAGACCCACGCGCGCCCGCCATGCCGTTCGGCGACTTGGCGCACGATGGCCAAACCGGCCCCGGTTCCTTCGACGTCGCGTCCCACCGCTCGCCGGAACAATTCAAAAATGCGCTCGCGCTGATCGGGCGGCACCCCGGGGCCTCGGTCCCTCACGACGAGTCCGACCGACTCCGCCCCTTCCGGATCGATCTCGACATGGGGGGCGATCTCGATGTCCGGCGCGTCCCCCGGGGCGACAAACTTCAACGCATTCGCGACGAGATTGTAGAGGCCCTGGACGGCCCACGTTGTATTGACGCGGAGACGCGGCAAGGGAGCGCGCACCGTGATTCTGGCTCCAGTGGAGTTGATGAGGCTTTCCAGTCTTCGTACGACCTCCCGGACAAGGTCATCGGCGCCGATCTCGTCGATAGGAGGGTCCATGCGTTGCGCGCGCGAGAGGTCCAGAATATCGGTGAGTAACCGGTCGAGCCGCTGCGTAGCTCGGACGATGCGGCGAAGAAAATCGCGGCCTTTTTCATCGAGCCGGTCTGCGTAACGTTCTTGAAGCAGAACCGAAAAACTTTCAATCGCGCGTAGCGGTTCTTTTAGATCGTGCGAGGTCACGTAGAGTAGGGTTTCGAGATCTTTGTTTTTCTGCAGGATCATCAGTTCGGACCGACGCTGTTCAGTGATGTCCCGGTTGGTTTCGAGGACGAGGCGCTGGCCGCCCGCTTTCATGAGGCCCCAGCGGCTCTCCACGAGCACCTCTTGCCCGTCTTTGGTGCGATGGTGAATCTCGCCGGTCCAGGCACCGGTCGTCTCTAATTCGATGTAAATCGTTTCAAGGGGACAGGAGGGTGTGCTTTTGAGAAGGGTATGGCTGTTTCGCCCAATCGCCTCCGCGCGGGTGTAGCCGTATAACTGCTCGCAGCCGCGATTCCAGTCAAGAATGCCCCGTTCCATGTCCCAAGAAAAAATCGGGTCGTAGGACAATTCGATGAGCCGGCGCTGTTGAGTCAAGGTGAGCTCGACACGCTTGCGTTCCGTGATATCGCGAGCGATTGTGGAAACAGCCGAAACTTGACCGTTCGCATTCATAATGGGAGACACCGTCAGCGATACATGGATGGGGTGGCCGTCTTTGTGGATGCGCACGCTTTCGAATTGCTGGATACGGATGCCTGCTTTGACCTGCTCGATGAGAATCGATTCTTCCATTCGACGATCGGGCGGCAGGATCCGGGAAATGTGTTGGTCGATGATGTCATCGCCGGAGTAGCCGAACATCAGTTCGGCGCTCTTGTTCCAGGACTCGATGCGCCCCTCCAGCGATTTGCTCATGACGGCATCCGAGGATGATTCTACGATGGCGGCCAGCCTGGCCTGAAATTCCTGGGCCTGTTTCCGATCGTGCATGTCGGTATAGGTGCCCACCCACTTCAGCACGCGGCCGTCCTGGTCCCGGATGGGCGTCGCGTGTGCATGAAACCAGCGGTAGACGCCGTCGGCCCGCTTGAAACGCAGTTCAGCATCGAGAGGATGAACATGCGCTACGGCATCGTGCCATTGCTCGGTAATTTTCGGGCGGTCTTCGGGGTGGACGTGCTGGAGACATCCGGTGCTGAAGGGCTCCTCTGCGGACCGTCCCGTATACGTCGCCCATTGCGGACTCAGATAGTCGCAGGTGCCGTCAGGGAGACAGGTCCAGATCGGCAAAGGCAGCGATTCGACCAGTTCGCGAAACCGGCTTTCGCTGGCAGCCAAGGCCTGCTGAATCTGTTGGCTTTGCGCCAGTTCCTGTTCCAGGCGCTGATTGGCAGCGAGCAGGGCGGTGGTGCGTTCCGCCACCAGGGCTTCGAGCGACTGATGGCTCTGTCGCAACGCTTCCTCGGCTTGTTTTCGCTCCGTCATATCGATGAGCGTGGAGCGGCTGGAGATAAATCGCCCTTGCCGGTCGGTTACGGCTGTGGCACTCAATAGAATGGGAAAGGTCGATCCGTCTTTTCGAACCAGCTCAAACTCGAGATCTTTGATCAGACCGTCCCTGATAAATTGCGGAAATCGTTCTTTGAACAGGGCTACTCCGGCAGGCGTGACGACCTCGGTGAATCGCTTTTTGCCGATGAGTTCGTCCTTCGTATACCCCAACCAGTCCAATTCCGTCTGGTTCATGGCGACGAGGAGGCCGGTGGAGTCGAGGGAATGGTATCCGCAAGGGGCCCGGTCATAGAGGTCTTGCACTTCCTCGGCCGTTTTCTTCAGGAGCTGCGAACGTTCTCGAAGGGCCACCTGTTCCGCGGCCATCTCCGCGGACTTACGCCACTCACGAGTCAAGCGTTTCTGTTGATCGATCAGGTAGGCCAGGAGCGGAAAGATGATGAGACTGAAGGAACGATTGATTTGCGGCAGCCAGGTGGGGACTCCAGCCATGTCGGTGGACAGAGCATAGCCGAGGAACGTCAGTGCCATGCAGATCACCGCAACGATGGGTGAACTCCAGCGACGAGGCGTTCCGGATGTCAGGACGAGGGGGAGGAGGTAAAGGACCCACACGGGGACGCCAAGCGGCGTCACACAGTCCAGGAGGAAGGTGCCGCATATTAGGGCGGCGATCACAGCGAAGAGGCCCGGTTCGCCTATGCGAGATGTCAGCTTCTCGGTCGTTAGCCCGGGGAGACCATCACTGGTCATGGGGCTCCTGCATGGCAAAGCGCGGTGTCGTGGCTCAGAGCACCACAGTGAGCGATAGATCAATAGTGTTCTTCACTATGAGTAAGAACGACAAGATCCGATAGATGCGATGTGCCCTAGCCAAATACCTAGGGTCGTTACTGTGCGGCGTGATTGGGTGGATAAGCGGTTTGCCCTGGTTGCATCCGTTGCGGACTCTTAAAAATTCGTCTCGCTGCTCGCGGATGTCTTGTTCAGAACGGTGGCTGCGGCTGTCGATAAGGCGGCATCGTGCTCGTGGTCCAACGCATAAATACGGAATTGCACGAGCCTGGTCGGCAGTAGATCCAGCAATTCTTCCAAGGGCTCGGTCGACAGCCCCTTGGTCCCGGGATCGTAGACGAGCAGAGGGGTCCCGCGCGTGTCCTTGGGGTCGGGGCGAGGGTCGAGCGGCGCCATATCAACGCGGAACGGGAGGGTGCGCAATTTGGGGGGCAGTGCCGACTGAATCTGTTGTTGGAAATGGATGTGGCTGGGGAAGTCCATGCCCCGTTCGACCCCTTTTTCCTTGAGGACCGTGCTGTAGGCCATTTTCCATTTCACGTCGCGTCCAAGGATGTGCGCCCATTCCTCATGCAGACGGCGGAGCGTGCTGTTTGCAGCCTTCTTCCATCGCCGGACATCTTCCAACAGCGACCAGTCCGTTAACGTCAGGTACTCTTCCATGTGCGTGGCCGGATTGGCGGGAAAGAGCCGCTTCATGGTGTCGCCGAAGATATCGCGCAGATGGATGTCGATCGCCCTGGTGGTCCGGTGATAGTAGACATTGGAGTAGAGATACATGCGCGTGTTCAGAAACATGTGGAGGGCGGGGAGCCCGGTCTTATGGATGGTAAAGCCCTTGTCGGTGATGATGGTGTAGTGGATCAGCCTGGTGAGATCGACCGGTCCGACGGCGACGCCGCACATATAGGCGTCGCGCAAGACATAGTCCAGATTGTCGGCCGTGTAGCTGCCCGCAATGACCGGCTGGAGAACATTGATCCAGCGCGGGATGCGGGAGTTGTCCTTGCCTTTCTCTTTCAACATCACATGGGCGATGTGATCCGGATTCAGTTCTTCGCCCCGGTCGAAGGGGCCCGACGGGCTGCGGCGGATTTTTTTGATGAGTGGTCCCAGATGCTCGCGCACGATGATCTGTCCCAACTTCTCGTGGGAGAGGCCGAAGCCGTGCAGATAGTTGTCATCGAAGAAATGGCAGAACGGGCCGTGCCCGATGTCATGCACGAGTGCCGTAATCCGCAGGAATTCCTCCACGAACGAGGCGGAGGGAAGATCGGGGACGGCCTGTCGCAGAAACGGATACAGGTGGCGGGCGAACCGTCCGGCGACATGCATGGTCCCCAACGAGTGCACGAACCGCGTATGTTCCGCGGAGGGATAGACCCATCGGGCACTCTGCAGTTGGTAGATGTATCGCAGCCGCTGGACCCAGGGGGAGTCGATCAGGTCCTTTTCCGTGCGCTCGGACGGATCGGGAGTCGCGTAGGGCACGGTGAACGAGACGTATTCATGGATCGGATCGGCAATAAGCGCGGAACCGTCGTAGGGCGCTGGAGGAATGGCGGAAGGTAGTTTCATGCGTGGCCGACAGATGCCTGATCTTAGCCCAGGCCGGATGACGGGGGCAAATGCGGGGCGCAGTCGTCCGGGTGGCTTCGTCGATACTTGGTGAGCACGAAATAAGCGATGGGATAGGCCAGCAGGGCGCCGGCGATGCTCAGCACCATCCCCCCCAGCGCAAACGGCCAAGCATAGGGGGCGACCTGATGATAGATGCCCATGAACGAGAGATCGCTCCAATCGAATGAGGGAAAGTCCCGCACCCCGAGGAGGACCGCGCCGGTCCAGTAGGTGGCGCCGAGAATGGGAATGAGGGTCCAGGGGTTGTTGAGAAACGCTCCGGCGAGCAGCGCCACCACGTTCCATCCGAACGCCCAAGCGCAGAACCCCACCATGACCATATGCAGGCCATAGGCCGGTGAAAAACCGATGAAGACGCCGATCGCGAAGGCCAGCGCCGTCCGGTGCGGCGATTCATCGAGATGGAGAATTTGGCGAAATAGCGAGCGTAGGTTGGCCATAAGGCGTCTGCCGGGCCGATGCGGTTACGACGGTCTTCGAAAATGTTCGTAGCTGGTCAGCGGCAGGGGACTCGTGGTGCCCTGTTCGGTTCGCATGCGCAGGCCGGACCGTTTCGGAGTGATGGTGCCGATACAGGTACAGTGAAACGGGGTATTCCCGAGCAGTCGCTCAAAGCGGGCGTGCTGGCCGGCCGGTACGGTAAACAACAATTCATAATCCTCGCCTCCTTGCAGCGCAATCTCCTGCGGGGGCAGGCCGTATGCTGCCGCATAGGCTTGGCAGGCCGCGGAGATCGGGAGTGAGCCGACAAGGATTTCCGCCCCGACGTGGCTTTCTTCGCAGATGTGACGGAGATCTCCGGTGAGGCCGTCCGAGAGGTCGATGGCTGCACCGGCCAGCCCATGCTTGATCAGCCACTGGCCTTCGGCGATACGGGCGGAAGGGCGATGGTGGCGAGCCAAGAGAAACCGCCGGTGCGCAGCAGACAGCGTTCGGCGTCGGCGGGAACTCAGGAGGTCCAGTCCGGCGCGCGAGTCGCCCAGGGTCCCGGTGACATAGAGGCGATCTCCGACCTTGGCGCCGTTGCGCAGCAGGGCGCGACCGGGTCGCACCACGCCGGTCAGGGTGATGCTGAGAAAGAGTCCGTGTTTGGAGGCCGAGGTGTCGCCGCCGACGAGGCAGACTCGATAGGGGGCGGATGCCCGCATCATCCCGCGGTAGAGCTGGTGAATCTGCGTCGTCGAGCAGGTCGATGGGATGGCAACGGAGACCAGCATGAACCGGGGTGCGCCACCCATGGCGGCGATGTCGCTGAGGTTGGCGATGGCTGCTCGGTAGCCGATGTCTTCATACGACGAGGTGGCGAGGTCGAAGTGCACCCCTTCGGCCAGCAGGTCCGTGGTCATGAGGGTCCACTCGGTCGAGGAGGTCTTGATGACGGCGGTGTCGTCGCCGATGCCGATGGCCACTTGCCGGTCGGGTTTCGCTGCCTGGGCTTGCAGCCGACGAATCAGGGCGAACTCGCTACGTACCGGGCGAGCCCGGCGGGATCGACCTGACGGCATCAGTCCACCAAATTCCAGGTCGTGCGTCTCAACGGCAAGTCGGCAGTAACGATCACGTGCCTCACGCACCGGGACCTAAAGGGCCAATGACGAGGGCACCGCCTGGCGCTGTAACCGACGGCGGGTTGAGCCCGATGCTCGCGCCGATCCGTTGACCTTCCCCGCCTTCTTCACGGGAGTGTTGGGCCTCGCGGCGCCGACTTTGCGCGATGGGCTCCGCCGTAGAGCGGCGTGGATCACATCATCCACGGTGTCCACGAAGATCAACTCAATGCCCTTGAGGATGTGCTTGGGAATCTCGTCCAAATCTTTCTTGTTGCGTTTCGGCAGCACGACCGTCGAGAGCCTCGCTCGCTTGGCTGCAAGGATTTTTTCTTTGAGTCCGCCGATCGGAAGGACTCGACCGCGTAACGTGATTTCGCCGGTCATCGCAAGATCGCGGCGCACCGGCACTTGCGCCAGCGCGGAGGCGATGGCCGTGGCCATCGTGATGCCCGCAGAGGGCCCATCTTTCGGCGTCGCTCCGGCCGGCACGTGGATGTGAATATCGTTCTTCGCGAACTGGTCGGGGCTGATCCCGAGGGTTTTTTCCCGCGACCGCACGTAACTCAGGGCCGCTTGGGCCGATTCCTTCATAACGTCGCCGAGGTGGCCGGTGAGCGTGAGTTGACCCTTTCCCTTCATGACGGTCGCTTCGATATACAGCACATCGCCGCCGCTCTCGGTCCAGGCAAGGCCGGTCGCAACGCCGATCTCGTCCTTTTCCAGTTCCGCCTCGGGAACGAATTTCGCCACACCCAGGAACTTGTTCAAGTTGGTGTGGTCGATCGCATGGCACTCAGCTTTCCCTTCCGCGACTTTTTTGGCGACCTTGCGCATGAGGTTGGCAATCTCACGTTCGAGATTACGGACGCCGGCTTCACGCGTGTAGTGCGTGATGACGTGGCGTATCGCCTTCTCTGAGACGCGAATATGTTTCTCCGTGATGCCGTGTTCGTTCATCTGGCGCGGGATCAGATACTTGTGCGCGATGCCGAGTTTTTCTTCCTCCGTGTAGCCGGGGATGTCGATGACCTCCATGCGATCCCGCAGGGCGGGGAGGATCGGATCCATCAGATTCGCCGTCGTGACGAACATGACCTCGGTCAAATCGAAGGGCACCCCGAGATAGTGATCGGTGAAGGTGCTGTTTTGTTCGGGGTCCAAGACTTCCAAGAGTGCGGCCGAGGGGTCGCCTCGAAAGTCCATGCCCACCTTGTCGACTTCGTCGAGCATGAACACCGGGTTGTTCGTGCCCGCTTGCTTCATCCCCTGAATGATCCGTCCCGGCAACGCGCCGACATAGGTCCGCCGGTGGCCGCGGATTTCCGCTTCATCCCGTACGCCGCCCAGACTGATCCGGACGAACTCCCGGCCCAACGCGCGCGCGATGGACTTTCCCAGCGATGTCTTCCCGACGCCGGGCGGGCCCACGAAGCAGAGAATGGGGCCTTTCATCTTCTCTTTCAACTTGCGGACGGCGAGGTATTCGATGATGCGTTCTTTGACCTTTTCCAGATCGTAGTGATCCTCGTTCAGCACCTTCATCGCCGCTTTCAGGTCGAGATTGTCCTTGGACTTTTTGTTCCAGGGCAGTTCGACCATCCATTCCAGGTAGGTGCGGACGGTGGCCGACTCGGCCGTATCCGGGTGCATCTTCTCCAGCCGCTTCAGCTGTTTCTCGGTTTCCTTGAGCACCTTCTCGGGCATCTTGGCATCTTTGATTCGCTTGCGGAATTCGGCGACTTCTTCCGCCCGTTCGTCCAATTCCCCGAGTTCTTTTTGAATGGCTTTCAACTGCTCGCGTAGGAAATATTCGCGCTGGGTCTTGTCCATCTCGCCTTTGGCCTGGGCCTGGATTTTCTGCTGCATCGAGAGGACGTCGATTTCCTTCGCGAGAATTTCACTGATCTGGCGGAGCCGTTGAATCGGATCGACGATCTCGAGAACCGTCTGGGTAATATCGACTTTCAAGCCGAGATTCGACGCGACCATGTCGGCGAGGCGGCCGGGGTCCTCCAGATTTTCAATCACGACCATCACATCGGGAATGAGCACTTTGCCGAGGCTCACGATCTTTTCGATCTGTTCTTTGACGGTGCGCATGACCGCCTCGGTTTCGAGCGTGGAGCCCGGTTGTTTCGTCTCGACGAGTTTCTCGATGCGGACGGAATAATAGGGATCGCTCTGGATGTATTCCTCGATCCGGCCCTTGGCGAGGCCTTGCACTAAAATCTTGATTCGTTCGTCCGGCAGCTTGAGCATTCGCATGATGATGCCCACGGTGCCGACCTGGTGAATATCCTCCGGCTGCGGGTTCTCGACATCCAGCGATTTTTGCGTGGCGAGGAAGAGCATCCGGTTGCCGGCGAGCGCCGCTTCGATCGCCTTGATCGACATGTCACGGCCGACGAACAGGGGCAGGACCATGTAGGGGAAGACGACGATATCCCGCACCGGCAGCAGGGGCAGCTGGTCCGGCGGTTCGAGGTTCTGGTTGTTCGAAAAGTCTTGTTCTACTGATTCAGCCATAAGGCTCCAGTTTGCCGATCTAGAGTGTTCGTGTGATGTCGTGCTGTGGCACGGTTCGGGCGACGGTCATCCGTCTAGCCCGTGGCTAGGTAGTGGTGGTGCGTGTTCGGCCTTGGCCTCGACGACGCACCTCTGTGGCTGTCGGGCGGAGTCGCTGTTGCAGGAACTCGCCGAACGCAGGTCCCAGGGACGGGTTCTTGAGCGCCAGTTCCACGGTGGCGATGAGAAAGCCGAGCTTGTCGCCCGCATCATGCCGCTGCCCCTCGACTTCGTGGGCGAACATGGAGGTATGTTTGACGAGCTGGCGCAGGGCATCCGTGAGCTGAATCTCTCCGTTCTTGCCCGGCGGGGTCTTGCGGAGGATCGGGAAAATTTCCGGGGGCAGGACATAGCGTCCGATGACCGCGAGATTCGACGGTGCGTCGGCCGGGGCCGGTTTCTCCACCAGATCGTCGACGCGGTGGAGGCCATTGCGCACCTTGCGCGCGGAGATGATGCCGTACCGGCTGACTTCCTGCTGTGGTACCTCCTGCACACCCAAGACCGCGCCTTTGCGTTGCTTGTAGATATGGATCAGTTGGGCGAGACCGGGAACGGCCGCGTCGATGATTTCGTCTCCGAGGATGACGGCGAACGGTTCGTCGCCGATCAGATGTTGTGCGCAGAGGACCGCATGTCCGAGTCCCATGGCTTCCGGCTGCCGGACGTAGCAAAAGTTGGCCAGATTGGAAATGTGCCGCATCTGATTCAGCACCTGGCCCTTGCCGCTGCCCTTCAAATTCTCTTCCAACTCGAGGGAACGGTCGAAGTGGTCTTCGATCGCGCGTTTACCTCGGCCGGTGATGACGATGATGTCTTCGATGCCCGACGCGACGGCTTCTTCGACGACGTATTGAATCAGCGGTTTGTCGACCAGCGGAAGCATCTCTTTGGGAGAAGCCTTGGTGGCGGGGAGAAAGCGTGTACCCAGTCCGGCTGCGGGAATAATAGCTTTACGTACATCGGTTCTGATCATAGGGCGATAGTATGTGAAGGGGTAGGTGAAGTCAAGATTTCGTCGGCTCTTTATCAGATGCGGTGCCGCGCTCGTGACGCGGGGAAACTCCTTTACATTGAAAAATGCGGTCAATATAATCCGAGAGTTTTTCTGCAACCGTGCGGTGGTGCTGCAACGAAAGCGGCGCATCGGTGATGACAACGGGAACAGTTCGTCGGTGCCTGCGCTGGGCCGGTCGGCTCGCTCGTCGAGACGCGACAAAGGGCGGGGCGCGTTCCCATCTTCACATTCAGGACAACCAGTGCGTGCATTCCCAGGCGGTACGGAAGGATTGCGGTGACCAAGTCGGGAGGCAGGCGGTGGCTGTCGGTTCTTATTCTCGGGCTCGTGGTGCTCCACGCGATCGGTCTTGGCGAATGGTTGTACGCGCAGGACGGCGTGCCGCTGGTGACCTCGGTCACGATTCGCGGTCAGAAGCGCATTGAACTGCAGGCGATCGAAGGCCGCATTACGCTCAAGCCCAACGATCGCTTCACCGCCGAGGCGCTTCGGGAACAGGTCAAAATTCTCTACGGTACCGGGTACTTCGAAGATGTGCAGGTGGAGACGGAGTCGGCGGCAGGCGGGGTGTCCGTCGCGTTTGTCGTGAGGGAAAAACCGTTTATCACCGAGATCGTCTTCGACGGGAACGAAGAACTCAGCGACGATAAACTTAAGGAAAAGATTACGATCAAAAGCCAGACCTTCCTCGATCAGCAGCAGGCCAAGGAGAGTGCCGAGAAGATCCGGCTCGCTTATCAAGAAGACGGTTACTACAACTGCCAGGTGATCCCCGTGATCCAGACGGTGGATGAAGACCGGAAGCGGTTGACCTATTTCATTAAAGAGGGGACCAAGGCCAAGGTCCGGCAGGTCCACTTCGACGGCATGCGGGCCGTGGCCAAAGAGGAAGTCTTCAAGGTGACGGCCACTCGGGAATGGATCCCCTGGTACGGGCTCATCACGCAGCTGAAGATTCCCTCGCTGCTCTCCGATGCCGGCGTGTTGAAGCGCGAAGAACTGGGCAACGATATCGAGCGTATCCGCGAAGTGTATTTGAATAAGGGCTACCTGAATGTGCAGATCAGTCAACCGACGTTGGAACTGAGCGACGACAAGAAATGGTTCGAGATCCACTATTCGGTGGTCGAAGGCGAGCCTTTCACCGTGCAGGAGGTCGGCTTTCGCGGGAATACGGTCTTCGAAGACCATGAATTGCGGGAAGGTTTGGGGATTCGTCCCGGCGAAATCTTCCAACGGGCGAAGATCCGGGGCGAGATCACCCGTATCACGGACCTGTACGGTGCGAAGGGCTACGTGTTTGCCGACGTCGTTCCGAACGTGACGCCGGACAACGCCGCCCATACCGCCACCATCACCCTCAATGTGAAAGAGGGTGAGATGATGCGGATCCGGGAGATTCATGTCACCGGCAACGACAAGACGCGGGACAATGTCGTGCGTCGGGAATTGCGTCTGGATGAACAGGACGTCATCGATACGCTGGCGTTGAAGCGCAGTTTTCAGCGCTTGAACAACCTCAACTTCTTCGAGACGGTGGAAATTCTTCCGCAACAGGTCGATGTCGATAAGGTCGATCTCAACGTGAAGGTAAAAGAGAAGCCGACCGGCCAGTTCAGCATCGGCGGCGGATTCAGCACCCTGGATAAACTGGTGGCGATTGCGGACATTACGGAAGGCAACCTTGGCGGAAACGGTTGGTTAGGCCGGATTCGCGGACAGTTGGGCCAACAGCGCTCCTTGGGGCTCATCACATTCCGCAATCCCTACGTGAACGATTCGTACAATGCGCTCCAACTCGATGTGTACCGCTCCATGACCAACTACATTTCGTACTTCGAATCGAAGTCCGGCGCGAGCGTGACCTGGAGCCGGTGGTTGTCCGAATACGTGAACGGAAGTATCAGCCTGTTCGGCGAGCAGCTCAAGTACAGCGATCCGCAAGAAGGGTTGTGTCCGGACCTGATCCCGCTCATTTGCGGTCAGCTCGGGACCCAATCGTCGACGGGTGTTCGTACCTCGATTTTTCGCGACACACGCGACTACTATTTGGATCCTCGCACCGGTTGGCGGTTCAGCCTCGGTGTCGACTACGGCACGCCCGCATTGGGCGGCAGCAATCATTTCTTCAAGTACTATGCGGACGTGATCAAGTATACGCCGTTGATTTACGACACACGGTTTTCCGTGCACGTTCGCTACGGCTCGACAGAGGGGATCGGGGGCCGGCCCATTCCCCTCACCGAGCGATTCTTCGTCGGCGGTATCAATACCATGCGCGGATTCGTGTTCGGACGGGCGGGGCCTGTGACGCCGAACGGATCCCTCTTGGGTTCCGCAAAGCAATTGGTATTCAACAACGATTTTATCTTCACCATTTCGTCCGAAGCGAAGCTGAACGGCGTGTTTTTCTTCGATTATGGAAATGGGTTCGACGACAATGAGCCGGTCCGGTTCAACAAGCTGCGGGCCGCGGCTGGGTTTGAAGCCAGGTGGATTTCACCGTTCGGTCCGTTGCGGGCTGCATACGGCATCAATCTCGACCCGCGCCCGACCGAGCGGATGGGGGTCTTTGAGTTCACCATCGGATCACTGTTCTAAGGCGGCGCGTGTCCGTCGAAACCCGGGAAAGGAAACGCGACACATGGGAGGATCACCGAATCGATCGGGGGCGAGTGACGCCATGCAGGCCGGAGTCTGCCTGGTGGTGCTGGCCATGGCCCTTGTCGTCGGCGGGTGCCGTTCGGGGCTATCGGCCGGACCGGCGTCGACGCGGATCGGTGTCGTAGATCCCCAGCGCATCTTGGGCGAGACCAACGCCGGGAAACGAGCCAAGGACATGTTGGCCTCGTTTGCCAAGAACCGGCAGGCTCTGATCGAGCTGGAAGAAAAAGAATTGCGGCGGATGGAAGAGGACTTTGTGAAGCAGGGGAGCGTGCTGAGCGCGACCGCCAAGCGTGAACGGGAAGAACAGTTCCGGCGCCGGATGGCCGAGTATCAACAAAAAGTGACCGACCTGAACCGTGAAGTCCAGGACAAGCAAAAGGAAGTGTTGGACGGGTTTCGGGACAAGATCGAAGCGCTCTCGGGGAAAGTGGCGAAGCGGTTTGAACTGCAGGCTATATTCGACCGTGGGCGGGGCGGGCCGACGATCTATGCCGACGAGGCGGTGGATGTATCGGTGCAGGTGATCGAGGAATTCAATAAAACGTATCCATGAGAGGGATCGCATGAACGGACGTAATTGGATCGTCGCCGTGGTCGCGCAGGTGGTGCTGGTCTGGGGCGTGCACTCGGCTCAGGCCGCGGAACGTATCAAGGTCGCGATGATGGATCAGCAACAGGTCATCGAGCGTAGCGTGGCCGGGAAGCGGGCGCTGGAGGAACTCAAGAGTTATTCCACGACGCGCCAGAAGATTATCGATTCCGACGACCAGGAATTGAAGGAGCTGGAAAAAGGCGTTCAGGATACGACGCTCTCCGAAGAGGCCCGCAAGGAGAAACAGGAGCATTTCAGGGTGAAGCTGGAGGCCTATCAACGACGGATTCAGGACTTCAACCGTGAAGTGCAGGAAAAGCAGCGGTCGATGGTCGCGGAGTACGGGCAGAAAATTCAGGCCGCCGCCTCGGCGGTCGCGCAGAAGGAAGGGTACACGGCCGTGATCGACAGAGGGAGTGAGACGACGGTTAAGATCGTGGTCTACGGTCACCCGTCGATCGATCTCACGGAGCAGGTCATCAAGGAATTCGATCGACAGAACAAGTAACAGGCAGTCGTCATCGTTCATGCAAGACAGGAGGCGGGGCTGATGTCAGTGATGGACAGTGTTGAGATTCAATCGATCCTTCCCCATCGGTATCCGTTTTTGCTCGTGGACCGCATCCGTGAACTCGATCCGGATCGTCGCATCGTGGGGATCAAGAACGTGACGATCAACGAGCCCTTCTTTCAAGGGCATTTCCCGGGGCGTCCGGTCATGCCGGGGGTCTTGATCCTGGAGGCATTGGCGCAGGTGGGCGGAGTCCTGGCGTTTAAGTCGCTCGGTTCGGTGGGCCGGCCGGTGGTCTATCTCACCGGTATCGACGCGGCGAAATTCCGTAAACCGGTCGTGCCGGGCGATATTCTCCGGTTGGAGGTGGATGTCCTGAAGAAACGCGCCCCCTTCTGGAAGATGCAGGGGAAGGCGTTTGTCGATACCGAACTGGTCTGTGAAGCGGAAGTCACGGCGATGGTGACGGATGAAAAGCCGGCCGGCGCGCAGTGAGCGGCCGATGCGGCTCGACGGCATCCGTGAAGTGAACAGGGGAGAGGGCGATGTGAGGAGGTGTGAGTGAAGATTCATCCGACCGCGGTGATTCATCCGAAAGCGGTGCTCGCAGATGATGTAGAAGTCGGGGCCTACTCCGTCGTCGGAGAACACGTCACGATCGGCGCCGGCACGCGAGTCTTGTCGCATGTGGCGATCGACGGCTGGACCGACATCGGGGAACGATGCGAGCTGCATCCCTTCGTCTCCGTGGGAGGGCCGCCGCAGCATATGCAGTACAAAGGGGAGCCGACCAAAGTCGTGATCGGTCACGACAATATCCTGCGCGAGTATGTGACCGTCAATCGGGCGACCGTCCAGGGCGGCGGCGTCACCTCCGTGGGAAACGCGAATTTCCTCATGGCGTATGTGCACGTGGCCCACGATTGCCATTTGGGCAATCATCTGATTCTGGCGAATGCCGCCAGTCTGGCCGGTCATATCACGATCGGCGATCATGCCATCATCGGCGGCCTCTCGGGCATTCACCAATTCGTGCGAATCGGCGCCTATGCCATGGTCGGCGGTTGCTGCGCGCTCGGCCAGGATCTCCCGCCGTTCATGCGCGCGGCCGGAGGATACCGGGCCCGCATGTATGGGTTGAATTCCATCGGTCTGCGCCGGCACGGCTTCTCCGCCGACCGGATTGCCGCGCTGAAGCACGCCTATGAGTTGCTGTTCCGGTCTGGGCATCGTGTTTCCGAGGCCGTCAAGCTGGCGCGTGAACAGTTCAGTGCGAGTCAAGACGTGCTGCAGGTCGCCGAGTTTATGCAAGGCAGCAAGCGCGGCATTTGTCGGTCGGTCGGAAAAGGTCAGGAAGACGAAGAGGAATAGCCCGGTGGGCGAGCAGGTGCAGGCAGACAGGACGGCTCCCCAGGGTGGGCGGATCGGGCTCATCGCCGGCAACGGCCGGTTTCCGATCATCTTTGCCGACAATGCCAGACGGCTCGGGTATGAAGTGTCTGCGGTTGCGCATGAAGGGGAAACCGACCCGGAACTGGCGCAGCATGTCGATCGCATTCACTGGATCAAGATCGGCCAATTCGGCAAGTTGATCGATGCACTCAAGAGCGACGGCGTGCAACAGGCCGTCATGCTGGGCGGAATCAAGAAGACCCATGTCTTCTCGACGGTCCGCCCCGACTTTCGAGCCTTGGCGCTGGCGGCGAAACTGATCCATCTGAAAGACGACGACATCCTCCGGCGGGTCGCGGAGGAAATCGAACAGGAAGGGATCCGGATCTGTGAGTCGACGTTCGGGCTGCAGGGCATCCTCGTGGAGGCCGGCACCTTGACGCAACGTGAGCCGAGCAAGAAGGAATGGGCCGATATCCACTACGGCTGGGATGTGGGGAAACAGATCGGTGCACTGGATATCGGCCAATGCGTGGTCGTGAAGGACGGCGTCATCGTCGCGGTGGAGGCGGTGGAGGGCACCGATGGGGCGATCCGCCGGGGTGGGGAATTGGCACACGGCGGTGCGGTGGTCGTCAAGCGGTGTAAACCGCAGCAGGACCTCCGGTTCGATCTTCCCGCGGTGGGCCCGCGGACGATCGAGGTGATGGAAGGCGTGAAGGCCTCAGTCCTGGCATTAGAAGCCGGACGCGGGATTCTTCTGGACCGCGACGACACGATTGCGAAAGCGAACCGCGCCGGCATTGCGATTGTCGGGGTGGCATGAACCCAGTCGACATCAGCTCGGCAGTCGGTTTCGGCAGGGTGAGGAGGGGCCGATGAAACTGCTTCGGGCAGGGGTCGTCGGTGTCGGTCACCTCGGTCAGCACCACGCCCGGCACTATGCGACGTTGCCCGGCGTGACCCTGGCGGGTGTGTGCGATGCGTCGGCCGACCGCGCCACGTTGATCGCCGGCCGTCACGGCGTGCAAGCCTGGACGAACCTGGCCGACCTGCTGGCGCAGGTCGATCTCGTCAGCGTCGCAGCGCCGACCTCTGCGCATTTTTCCGCGGCGAAGGCCTGTCTCGACGCGGGGAAACATGTGCTGGTCGAAAAGCCGATCGCCGTCACCTTGGCAGAGGCCCGCGAGTTGGTCGAGTTGGCCGCCCGCCGTGGCTGCCTGTTGCAGGTCGGGCATAGCGAGCGGTTTAATCCGATCATGCAGCGCATGCGGTCGCATATCGAACGCCCGGCCTTCATCGAGGGACATCGTCTCAGCGCCTTCGGGGAACGGGGGACCGATGTCGATGTCGTGCTGGATCTCATGATTCATGACCTGGATCTTGTCCTGTCGTTCAACCCCGGGCCGGTGGAGGAAGTACGGGCCGCCGGGGTGCCGGTGCTGTCGCCCAATATCGATATCGCCAATGCCCGCATTGCATTTGCGAGCGGATGCGTCGCCAATCTGACGGCCAGTCGCGTGTCCACGAACAAGATGCGCCGGCTGCGGTTCTTTCAGCGGGACCGGTACGTATCGATCGATTTTCAAACGCGCCAGGCGATGGTGTCTCGACGGGTGCAAGGTGGCGGACCGCGTCCGACGATCGATGTCGAAACCGTTCAGGCAGGCGACGAGGAGCCGTTGCGGCTTGAACTGGATGCGTTCGTGCACGCCGTGGCCACGGGATCTCGCCCCGTCGTGTCCGGTGAAGACGGCGAGGCGGCGCTCAATCTCGCCTCGCAGGTGCTGGACGCCATCCGCCGATTCACGCAACGCCATTCCGTCGACGACGCGACGGCGGCAGCCTTCGGCCACGAACCGGTATAGAAAGGCCACTCCTTGTCTCTCCGCATGAGCACAACGACATGCCGCGCATCCTAATCGTGACCGGAGAGGCGTCCGGGGACCTCCATGGAGCCCACTTGGTCAAAGCGTTGAAGGCCCTTTCGCCCGACCTTCAGATCGTGGGGATCGGCGGGGCATCGATGCAGGCGGCCGGTGCGGAGGTGGTCAAGGATATCCCGCAGTTGGACGTCATGGGGCTGATCGGCCTGTCCGCCGTGAAGGCCATGCTGCAGCGAGTCTCCCGTATCCGGGCCTTGATCAAACGCGAGCGCTGGGATCTCGTCGTACTGATCGACAATCCCGGCCTCAACTTTCATTTTGCGCGTGTGGCCAAAGCCAGCGGTCTGAAAGTGTTGTACTACATTGCGCCGCAAGTCTGGGCGTGGCGCAGGGGACGGATGCGCTGGATTCAGCAGCGGGTCGACCATGTAGTGGCGATTCTGCCCTTCGAGGAGCCGCTCTATAAGAATGCCGGCGTCCGATGTACCTTCGTCGGCAATCCGCTCCTCGACGAAGTGGCGCCGACGTATGACCGGGACGCGCTGCGCCGGCAGTTCGGCCTGACGGACGATGGGCCGGTGATCGGATTGTTCCCGGGAAGCCGCAAGGCCGAGTTACTGGAACATGTGCCGCTGCTGTTGGAGACGGTGAAGCGTCTCGTGGAACGCCACCCGACCATGCAGTTCGTGCTGGCGCAAGCCTCCTCGGTGCAGGACCGGTTTCTTGCGGACCTCTTGAAGAGCAGTCCGGTTCCTATCAAGGTCTTTCGAAATATGGCCAGCGAAGTGATGGCGGCCTCGGACCTGCTGGTCGTCAAGTCGGGCACCTCCACCTTGCAGGCGGCCGTGGTGGGCACGCCGATGATTCTGTTTTACCGGGCGTCCTCCTGGATCACCTACCGATTGGCGCGGCTGTTGATTCGAGTGCCATGGATCGGGTTGGCGAACCTGGTCGCCGGACGGGGGATCGTCCCCGAGCTGATCCATGACGAAGCGACTCCGGAACGGTTGGCCCAGGAAACCGTGCGACTGTTGACGGATCGTCGCGCCTATGACGAGATGAAGGTCGCCCTGCGGTCCGTGCGCGAGGCGCTCGGCACGCCCGGAGCCTCCCATCGGGCGGCAGAGACCGTGCTGGCGGAGTGCCGGTCATGAAGCAGTATCTGCGCCTCCTCAGCTACCTCTATCCCTACCGTCTGCGGTTGGCCGCGGCGTTTGCCTGCGCGCTCCTCGTCGCCGGCCTCTCCGCTGCCTATGCCTGGCTGGTTCGGCCGGTGTTGGATGGTCTCTTTATCAGCAAGGACGAAAGTCTGCTCCTGGTGCTGCCGGTGGCCATTCTGGCAGTGGCGGTGCTGAAAGGCGTCTTCAACTACGGGCAGAATTATTTGATGAACTATGTCGGCAACCAGGTGATCGGGGACATCCGGGAACAACTCTTTTCCAAGCTGGTCCGGTTGCCGGTCCGTTTTCACGATACCAATACGTCCGGCCGTCTGGTGTCGCGGGTCATCAACGATGTGAACCAGATGGCGAACGCCGTCGCCGGCGTCCTGAAAGATCTGTTTCAGCAGGGGCTGACCTTTCTGGCGATGATCGGGGTGATCATCTATCAAAACTGGAAGTTGGCCATGGTCTCGATGATCGTCGTGCCGCTGTCGGTGGTCACCATGGCCCGGATGGGCAAGAAGCTGAGGGGCCTTGCGACGCGCGGGCAGGAGCGCATGGGGGACATGGCGTCGACGCTCCAGGAAACTCTGGCCGGGATTCGCATGGTGAAATCGTTCGGCCGGGAAGAAGAAGAAACGAAGCGATTCCGTCAGAGCAACGACGCGTTTATCCACACCACGATGAAAGCGATCCAGGTCTCCTCGCTGGGATCTTCGCATATGGAGGTCATCGGTGTGCTCGGGGTTGCGGGGATCATCTGGTACGGCGGCTATCTGGTGATTCACGATGAAATGACGCCCGGCGCATTCTTTTCCTTTTTGGCCGCGATGTTTATGGCCTATACGCCGATTCGCCGGTTGTCGGGCGCCAACAACACCGTGCAGCAGGCGATGGCTGCGGCGGAGCGTGTCTTCGACGTCTTGGACCTTCCTACGGAACAACAGGAGAACGGCGGGCTGACCGACCTTCCGGCGATCTCCCGCTCGCTCGAGTTCCGGCAGATCGCCTTTCGGTATGACGGACAGGCCGATGCGGCGCTGACCGGGATCGATTTGACGATTCGCGCGGGGGAGATCATTGCATTCGTGGGCAGCAGCGGGAGCGGCAAGACCACCCTGGTCAGCCTGTTGCCGAGGTTTTACGAGCCGACCGGAGGGCAGATCCTGATCGACGGGGTCGATGTCCGAACCTGCACCTTGCAGTCGGTGCGCGCGCAAATCGGGATCGTGTCGCAAGAAGTGGTGCTGTTCGACGATACGGTGCGGAACAATATCGGATATGGACGGCAGGGGGCGACGGCGGAGGCGGTGATGCGCGCGGCCCAACTGGCCTACGCGCACGAGTTCATCGAGCGTCTGCCGGACGGCTACGAGACGCTGATCGGCGAGCGTGGCCTCAAATTGTCGGGGGGCGAGCGCCAGCGGTTGGCCATTGCCCGGGCGATCCTGCGCGACCCGCCGATTTTGATCCTCGACGAAGCCACCTCCGCCCTCGATACCCAGTCGGAGCGTATTGTGCAGATGGCCCTGTCCAATTTGATGAAGAACCGGACGACGATGGTCGTGGCGCACCGGCTCTCGACGATTCAGAATGCCGACCGCATCGTGGTCTTGGACCATGGAAGGGTGGCGGAGGTGGGCACGCATGAAGAGTTGCTGCGCAGGGGCGGCTTGTACAAGCGTCTGCATGCGATGCAGTTTGCCGACGCGCTTCCACAGTAAACGGGTCGCAGAGAGGGAACGGCAGCCGTGACGAACGATCCCGCAACGCTTCCGCAACAGACGTCGCCGCTCATGAAGCGCGTGACGAACGCCGTGAAACTCGCGGTCGTCCCGCCGGTCGGGTATGCCGTCATTCAGATCCTCCGCCGTACGATGCGTTGGCACACCGAGGGCGGCGAACATGTGTCCCGGCTGTTCGCCGAAGGGCGTTCGGTCATCCTTGCGTTCTGGCATGCTCAGCAGTTGATGATGCCGCTGGCGATTCCACGACTGGAGGCCCATGTGCTGATCAGTCAGCATCGGGACGGTGAGTTGATCCGTCGGATCATCGCGCGATTCGGGTTGGATGCGGTTCGCGGCTCCAGCACCAGAGGGGGCGCAGAAGCGCTTCGCCGCATGATTCGCATCGGCCGGTCGGGCGGGAACCTGGCGCTGACGCCGGATGGTCCGAAGGGCCCTCGCCAGATCGCCAAGGTCGGCGTGGTCCAGCTGGCGCGGGCGACCGGATGTCCGATCGTCCCGATGGCGTTCGGCTGCTCAAAAAAAAACTCTTCGCGAGCTGGGACCGCTTCATCATGCCCTATCCGTTCTCTCGGGGCACCTTCCTCATGGGCCCGCCCATCTGGATACCGCCCGACGCGTCCGCTGACGACCTGGAGCGCCTGCGCCGGACGTTGGAAGAGACCCTGAATCGCCTGACGATCGAGGCCGACGCGGCGGCCCTGCGGGCTCGTCCGTAATGTGGTATCTCCTCTACAACAGCCTCCTGCTTCTGGTTTCCCCGATCATTCTGTGCGTCCTGTTGGCGAAACAGCGATGCCGTCGCGGCTTGCCGCAGCGCCTGGGGCTGCGATCGGCGACGCGGTTTCCCGATTCGAACGCCCTCTCGACCTGTATCTGGATTCATGCGGTGTCCCTGGGCGAAGTGGTGGCGGTGGCTCCGCTCGTGCGTGAACTGCGCCGGCGGTATCCCGACGCCCGATTGGTGGTGTCGACCGTCACCGAGACGGGGCGCGAGGCGGTGGAGCAGCGGCTGGAAGGGGTGGCCGAACATCGCTACGCGCCGCTGGATTTTTCCTGGGTCGTGAATCAGGCGATCGAAGAGCTCCGGCCGAGTTTGTATGTATTTGTCGAAACCGAGCTCTGGCCGAATCTGCTCCGGAGCTTGTGGCGGCGTCAGATCCCCTCGGTGCTGGTCAACGGGCGGCTCTCCACGCGGTCGTTCGAACGGCAACGCCTGCCCGTGATCCGGGGATTCTATCGGACGATGTTGAATATGATCAGCCGGTGCCTCATGCAGTCTCAACGTGACGCGCAACGCATGATCGAGCTGGGTGCCGATGCGGCGCGAGTCAGTTGCACCGGCAACATCAAATTCGACCAGCCGGTTCCGCAGGCCGCCGCGGGAGGTACGCTGGTCTCCAAGGAAGCTTTGGGGTTTACCGAACGCGAGCAACTCCTCGTTGCGGGCAGCACCCATCCCGGTGAGGAAGAAGCGATTGTCACGGCCTATCAGTCCTTGGGTGCGACATTTCCCGACTTGCGATTGGTGCTTGCGCCACGGCATATCGAGCGAGCGGCGCAGGTCGAGCAGATGGTGGCCGCCAAGGGGCTGGCGGTATCACGCCGGAGCGTCGGGAAGGGCGGCGCGCTGTCCGGAGCTGGACCGCGCGTGGTGGTGTTGGACACACGCGGCGAGTTGGCCCTGCTGTATCGTGAGGCCGTGGTGGCGTTTGTGGGCGGGACGCTGGTCCCCGTGGGCGGGCACAATCTGCTGGAGCCGGCGGTTTGGGGCAAGCCGGTGCTGTTCGGTCCCCACACCGATCATTGCGCGGAAGTGGCGGCCCTGTTGCTGGATGCTCAGGGAGGGCGGATCGTGCCGGATGCAGCCGGACTTGCGCAGGGCCTGCGCGAATTGCTCAGCGATCCAGCAACCGTGAACCGGATGGGGCAGGCGGCGCGGCAGGTTGTGGCGGATAACCAGGGGGCGCTTCAGCGCAGCGCAGACATCATTGCTGCGTTGTTGTCGGCGCACGGGCCCTCGACGGAGGGGCAGCGCCGACAGCGGTCGGAGCGCGCGCCCGGCCGGTCCGGGACACGATGATGATGTCCGCAGGCATGCAGTCCTGGTTTCGATGGGCGGGGTATCCCTATGAGCTTGTCGCCAAGATTCGCCTGTTGTGTTACGAACGGGGTTGGTGTCGGACGCACCGGTTGCCTCGCCCCGTCGTCAGTGTCGGCAATCTCACGGTGGGCGGGACGGGAAAAACGCCGGTCGTCATGTACCTCGTCGAACGATTGGCGGCCCAAGGCAAACGCGTAGGCATTTTGAGCCGCGGCTATCGTCGTCGGAGCACGGCTCCGCAGCTGCTCGTCTCCGACGGACAGCGGATCCTTGTTGGTCCCGAGGAGGCAGGGGATGAACCGTATTTGATCGCTCGACGCTGTCCCCAGGCGGTAGTGGCGGTAGGCGCGGACCGGTATGCGCTGGGTCGGTGGGTGTTGAGCCGATTGCCGGTCGATTGTTTCGTGTTGGATGACGGTTTTCAACATGTGCAGCTCCATCGCGATGTAAATCTGCTGCTGGTGGATGCGTCGGATCTCGACGGACTCGGAGCCGGATTGCCGGTCGGGCGGTTACGGGAACCGCTCTCGGCAGCTGCGCGCGCCTCGGTGGTGCTGATCACCCGGGTGCGACAGTCGTCGGATGCGGAACCGGTCTGGCGGCGATTGCATGCGGCCTGTCCGACTCTGTTGCCTCCGGTCTGTGTGGGGTTTCCCGCAGAGGAATTCCGACGGGTCGGGACGGACGAGCGCGCAGCACTCAGCGCATTCCGCGGCCGGTCCGCCGTCCTCTTCAGCGGGATCGGCAATGCGACGTCGTTTCGCGCCCTCGTGGCCGGATTGGGCGTGACGGTGATCGACCACCTGGCATTTCCCGATCATGTGCACTATACCCATGCCATGGTGGAAACCATTCGTGCGAGGGCGAGCGCCGGCGGGGTCGACATGCTGGTGACGACGGAAAAGGATGCCGACAAGGTGGCGCCATATCTGACGGGTGCGGATGTCTGCTGGGCCGTCAGGCTCACGACGGAAATTGTGTCGGGGCAGGATCGTTTGGAGGCACTGTTGCGACTCGATGGAGAAAAAATGACGGCAGGCCATGCGTAAGGAAGAGATTCGGCGTATCGTCGTTCGCGGACCCAATTGGCTGGGCGATGCCGTCATGTGCGAGCCTGCGCTGAGCCACGTGCGCACGCTGTTCCCGCACGCTGAGATCACGCTGCTCGTGAAGCCGGCGATTGCGGACCTGCTGGCGCACCATCCGGCGGTGACCCGGACGCTGGTGTACGACGACCGGGGCCGCCATGCGGGGTTGACCGGAAAATGGACCCTGGCCGGCGTGCTGCGTCGGCATCGCTTCCATCTCGCGATCCTCTTTCAGAATGCGTTCGAAGCGGCGCTGATCAGTTTTTTTGCGGGTATTCCGCGGCGATTCGGTTATGCGACCGACGGGCGGAGTCTCCTGTTGTCCGATCCCGTGCTCGTCCCGCCGCGCCGCGCGCAGCGACATCAGGTGGAGTACTATTGGGACCTGCTCAAACCGCTGGGCGGGCAGGGCCAAGCGCCTGCGCCGCGCTTGTTTGTCACGCCGGAAGAAATCACATTGATTGCCGCGAGGCTCGCCGAGGCCGGCATCGGTGCGTCGGACCTCGTCATCGGGGTGAATCCCGGATCGACCTATGGCCATGCCAAGCGCTGGTTGCCGGAGCGGTATGCCGAGGTGGTCAATCGAGTGGTGAAGGATGTTCAGGCTCAGACAGGGGGGCGTGTCGGTGTGGCGATTGTGGGGGCCAAGGGCGAGGAGCCGTTGGGTCAAGCCATCGCCGATCAGATCAAGACACGTACGGTGGTCTGTTCGGGGCAGACGACCGTGCGGGAGTTGATGGCGCTCGTGAAGCGGTGTCAGTTGTTCTTGACCAACGATACGGGACCCATGCACGTGGCAGCCGCCTTCAAGGTGCCGTTGGTCGCCGTGTTCGGGCCGACCGATTGGCAGACCACCTCGCCCTTCGGTGCCGACGCTCAATTAGTCAGGCAGCCGGTGTCGTGCGCACCCTGTCTGTTGAGGGAATGTCCCATCGACCATCGGTGCATGACCGGCGTGACGGTGGAGCAGGTCTACGCTGCGGCGTCCCGGCACCTGCCGCTTGCCGCCCCGCCTCCTGCCGAGCGGGCGCCCACGCCGGCCGCCGCTCCCTCGCCCATCTCGTTGGCAGGGGTCACCGTGTTTTTAGATCGTGACGGCACGTTGAACATCGATACCGGCTACCTCAAGTCGCCCGATGATCTCACCGTGTTGCCCGGAGTCGGCGCCGCCTTGGCCAGACTCAAGCAGGCCGGGGCGCGGTTGATCGTGGTGACCAATCAATCAGGACTGGGTCGCGGGTACTTTACCTCCAAGGATCTGGAGGCCATCCATCACAAGTTGCGACTGGTCCTGGCGGAAGACGGCGTGACGCTCGACGGGGTGTATTTTTGTCCGCATCACCCGGACGATCGATGCAACTGTCGCAAGCCGGCGCGCGGCATGATCGACCGGGCATCGGCCGAGTTGCAGGTCGATCTGACCCGCGCCTATGTCGTCGGGGACAGTGCGCGCGATGTCGAACTCGCCAGGCAGGTCGGTGCGCAGGGCATCCTGGTGATGACCGGACCGTCCGGGGCAGAAGCCTTGGCCGATCTGACGGCACGAGACCTGTCCCCGGATCACGTGGCCGAAGACCTCTCGCGGGCGGTGGACTGGATTGTCGCCCATGCGACGCGTCTACCGGCTGCCGATTTGTCGCAATGATGGAACCATCATGCCTGGTGGCCGAATGACCGAACCTGTCCGCCGCATCCTGCTCATCAAGCCCAGTTCACTGGGCGACATCGTGCACGCGATGCCGACCTTGGCGGCGTTGTGCGAGCGATTTCCCCACGCCGAAGTCACGTGGCTGGTCAAGCGGCAATGGGCGCCGCTGGTGCAGGTCATTGCCGGTGTCGATCGGGTGTGTGCGGTAGACCGGGGACTGATGGGCTGGTTGGGCCGGGTGCCGGAACTCCGTGCTGCCCACTTCGATCTGGTCGTCGATTTACAAGGGCTGTTGAGAAGCGGGGCCATGGCCAGATTGACCGGCTGTGCCAGGCGCATCGGGTTTGCCAATGCCCGTGAAGGTAGTCCGTTGTGTTACACCCAACGGGTGGCGGTACCGGCCATGCCGATGCATGCCGTCGATCGGTATTTGCTCGTGGCTGAGGCATTGGGAGCGGCGCGTCCGGCCACGCCGAGGTTTGCGTTCACGGACCGGCCGGAAGATGGGCAGGCAGTCGATACGATACTCGCACGCGCCGGGCTCGACGGCTCGTCCCCCTGGGTGGCGATGAATGTGTCGGCGCGATGGGAGACGAAACGCTGGCCGCCGCAACACTTTGCCGAAGCGGCGGATCGGCTTCGGGAGGGTTATGGTGTGCCGGTGGTGCTGATGGGAGGGTCGGCGGAGCGACCGGAATCCCTGGCGGTGACGGGACGCATGCGTACGAAAGCGGTTGATCTGACGGGACAGACCCCTGTAGGCTTGCTGCCCGGTTTGCTGTGCCGGGCCAGCCTCTTGCTGACGAACGACTCCGGTCCGATGCACATCGCGGCGGCGGTGGATACTCCGGTGGTGGCGCTCTTCGGCCCGACCGATCCGGTCAGAACGGGGCCCTACGGCCGGAGACATGTCGTCTTGTCGTACCCCGTCGAGTGCAGACCCTGCTTCCGCCGGGATTGCACGCGCGCCGTGGCGCTCGAATGTTTGACGGGCGTGCAACCGGAGCAGGTCGTGCAGGCGGTGATGCAACAACTCCGGTTGCGATCTCAGTCAGGAACTGTGTGAACATTCTCATTGCAGAGTCCAGCATGGCGGTCGGCGGACAGGAACTGGCCGTGCTGCTGCATGCCGAACGATTGGTGAAGCGCGGCCATCGCATCCTCCTGGTGTTGGAGCCGCGCAGCCCGATCATGGCCATGGCCAGGGAGCGGGGGCTACCGGTGGAGCCGTTCGTGATGCGTCAATGGCGCCTGCCGCTGTCGATTCTCGCATTCCGCCGGTTGCTGGCTCGGGAGCGCCCCGACATCGTCCACGTCAACAGCTCGCGCGACAGCTGGATCGCGGCGCTGGCCGCCAGGCTGCTGCGTCCGCGTCCCAAGGTGATTCGCACGCGGCATATTTCCGCGCCGCTCAACAAGAATGCCACCACGCACCTGCTCTACCGGCGCCTCTTCGACATGGTGATCGTGACCGGCGGGGAGCGAAACCGGCAGGATCTGATTCATCGGGACGGCCTGTCGCCGGAGCGTGTCGCCGCGTTCCCCATCGGGCTCGATGTGGAAGAGTTCTCGCCGGCCCAGCCGCGGCACGATCTCCGGGCCGAACTCGGAATTCCGTCCGGGCATCTGCTGGTCGGCATGATTTCCTACCTGCGCGACTATAAAGGCCATCGCTATCTCGTGGACGCGGTGCCGCTGGTGTTGGCGGAGCAGCCGGAGGTGACCGTTCTGATCGTGGGGGAGGGGCCGGAAGAGCAGAACATCCGTGCACAGATCGCACGGCTGGGGCTGACGGCCTCGGTGCGAATGTTGGGATTCCGTGACGATCTCCTCGATGTGTTTCGCTCGTTGAACCTGTTCGTCATTCCGACGGTGGAGGGCGATACGATCCCCCAGGTATTGATGCAGGCGCTGGCGGTGGGTCTGCCGGTCGTGTCCACCACCACCGGATCGATCGCCGACGTGATTAAGGACGGTGAATCGGGTTTTCTCGTTCCGCCGCGGGATGTCGCCGCCTTGGCTGAACGGTTGCTGTGCCTTCTGCGAGACCCATCACTCCGCGAGGCGATGGGGAGTCGCGGCCGCCGGACGGTTGTGCAGACCTATTCCATCGACCGGATGGTCGATGAGTTGGAGCGGGTCTATCGACAGGTGATCGGACTGCAGGGGGCTGCGTCATGATGAGACGATGGACCGGCGCCGGGGAGTCGATTCGCAAGACCGTTCTGTTCTGGTGGATTCTCTTCGTGGTCGTTCAGGCGGCGGAGCGGCTGTTTCTCCTGGGCGATGCGCTGGAGCAGGAAACTCCGTCGGTGCCGTTGCTCCTCACCACGCTGGTGGTCGGGGTCCGTGGAGACTTTATTACGGCGACCTTCGCCCTCGTGTTGGCATTGGCGGCGGCGGCCGCTTGGACCCTGGTGAGCCACAAGTGGGATGACCTGCGACGGTCGTCGACGCTCTGTGCGCGTGCCTTTCACCGCGCATGTCCTGTGAGTGCGGCGCTGGTCGGACTGTTGTTGTTCGTGCTCCTCTGCGTGGACATGGGCTACTACGGATTCAATCGGCAGCACATGGATTTCGTGTTTCTCGAATACCTCGGCGATCTGTTCGCGCCGGCCACGACGACGGGCGGCACCAATGTGCAGGCCATGGAGCAAACCAGTGCGGAGCTGGGGGCGGCCGGCAAGTGGGCCTGGCGGCTGACCTGTTTTTTGGCCCTGCAGGCAGCCTGCATCGGGCTGTGGTGGTGGGGCTTTTCCACTGCGGTGGTGCCGGTGCTGGATCGCTGGCGGCCCGGTTCCGGATTTCAAGCCAATGCGTTCCTGGTCGTGGCGTTGATCGTCGGTGGTGCCGGTTTTCACCATTCAGGTCCCTATGGGATTCGCATCGCGCCGATCGGCAGCATGGTTTATTACACCCTGGCGCAAAATCCGGTGTTGTTTGCGAGCGAAGCCTTGCGGATCGCGTGGGTCTCGCGAGGAGGGGGCGAGCGGCCGAGGAGTGCCGGGGCCATGCCCTACGACCTGGCCGTGCGGACCACGCAGGGGCTGCTGGGCCCGGCCGAGACCTTTGTCGATCCCAGGTACCCGCTCGTACGGACCATCACACCGTCCCCGGACAGTCTGCGACTACCGACACCGCCCAACATCGTCCTGCTGTTTCTCGAAGGATTGGATCGCCGGTATCTGGGACAGACCTACGGCGACGTGAAGGGCACGCCGTTCTTAGATCGACTCAAGGACGACAGTGTCTATTTCCAACATTTCTTTTCCAACGGGGTCCAAACCTCCAGAGGCCTGTTTGCGACGCTCTGCAGCAGCTTTCCACGGCTCGGGGCGGCCGCCATGAAGACCCGCTATGCGCACGATTACCTCTGTCTTCCGTCGCTGTTGCAACGGCAGGGGTATCACACGGAAATGGTGATCGGGCAGCACCGCGATTTGAACCGGCTCCAGACGTTCGCGGCTCGCAACGGACTGCATCAGTTGCTCCACGAGGGAGACTTCCCGCCCGGCACCGAGCGTGCGGGGGTAGGGATCGTCGATGGGGCGCTGTTCGACCTGTGCTACGAACGGATCACACAGCTTCAGGCGGACCACCGTCCGTTTTTTCTGACCACCCTGACCCTCTCGACGCATCATCCCTTCGGCGCTCCGGACCGTCATCCCGACGTGCGCGTGCTCCGGCAGCAGGTGCAGGATCAGTATGTGGCCGCCTTGCGATATACGGACCTCGAACTGGAGCGGGTGTTTACCAGGCTTGTCCGCGAAGGGCTGTTGCGCAATACGATCGTGGTGATTCTCGGCGATCACGGACGACATGAGCCGGTGGGGCACACGGATATCGAACGGAAGGCCGGTCATTTCGCTTCGCCCCTGTTCGTCTGGATGGACGAGTCGTTGCGCTCGCCTGCGACCTACCGACCGCGAACCGTGTCGGCGGTCGCCAGTCAGGTCGATGTGGCTCCGACGCTGTTGGCATTGAGCGGCGGGCTTCCGTCGCTCGGGTCGTTTGCCGGACATGATGTCAGTTGTTTGCTGGTACGGGATTGTCTGCCTGATCGGATAGCCTATCTCACGAGTGTGTACGACAACCTGGTCGGGCTTGCCAGCGCGGACGGTCTTTTGCTGTACTCACTGTCGGCGGAAACCTTTCAGGAAGCCACCTTGGATTTCGAATCGATGCCGGAGGATGAACAGAGTCGACGTCGGCTGTCGGCCGCCCGCGGACCGGATTTGCTCGCCATCCATGACGTGGCGAACAGCGCGCTCGACTCCAACCGGCTCTGGTCCTGGCGGGAGTTCGGCCAACGCCTGTAACCGTCGCACGACCGGAGGGTGTCGCCATCACCTTGGAAAAAGGACCTGTCCCTGTGGATCGTCTCCCTGTATCAGCCGTGGTTATTGCCTACAACGACGAACCCAACATGCGGGCCTGCCTGGAATCCCTCACCTGGGCGGATGAAATCATCGTGGTCGATTCGCACAGTACCGACGGCACCGAGCGGATCAGCCGCGAGTTCACGGACCGAGTCTATCAGCATGACTTTCACGGGTTCGGTCGCCTGCGGAATGAGGCGTTGACGCACGCGACCCACGAATGGGTCTTCAGTCTGGATACCGATGAGCGCGCTACTCCGGAATTGCGCGATGAGATCCGGCGGGTGTTGGCCGCGGGGCCCGAGGCCGACGCCTATTTCGTGCCCAGAAAGAATTACTTTCTCGGGCGCTGGATCAAACATTGCGGGTGGTTCCCAGATTACCGCCAGCCGCAATTGTTCCGGAGGAGCAAGTTCCGCTATCGGGAAGAACTGGTCCACGAGAGTTTCGATGTGGATGGACGGGTCGGGTATCTGACCGCCTCCGCGCTGCAGTACCCGTTTCGGAACATCGATCACTACCTGGCCAAGCAGGAGCGCTACTCGGATCTCATGGCGCGACGTATGGTCGAGCAGGGGCGATCGTTTTCCTGGCATCAGTTGGTGTCTCACCCCGCATTCACGTTTCTGAAGATGTACGTAGGGCGCAAAGGCTGTCTCGACGGCGTGCCGGGCCTTATTTTGTCCGGCCTCTATGCCTATTACACGTTCATTAAGTATGCGCGGTTCTGGGAATTGCACAGTCAGAGCCGTACCTGACAACGGCGTGGACGAGACGGGACGTTGTACGATGACGATTGCGGTCGTGATCATTACCAAGGATGAAGAACAGAACATTGCGGACTGTCTGCAGTCGGTGCGGTGGGCCGATGAACTCATCGTGGTGGATGCCGAAAGCCGGGATCGGACCGTCGAATTGGCCAAAGGGTATACCCCGAAGGTGTTTGTGCGTGCCTGGCCAGGGTACGGGCCGCAAAAAAACTTCGGGATCGATCAAGCAGGATCAGACTGGATTCTCGTGGTGGATGCCGACGAGCGGGTGACCGACGGGCTCCGGCAGGAGATTCACGCGTTGCTGGCCGGTGGGCCGCCTGCCGATATCGGCGGGTACGAAATCCCCCGCCGGAATTATTTCTATGGGAAATGGATTCAAGGCGGCGGGCTCTACCCGGACTATCAGCTTCGGTTGTTTCGCAAGACCTCCGGCCGGTACGACGATGTGCGGTTGCATGAAAACTTCGTGCTGGAGGGGCGGCGGGAACGACTGCGAGAACCCTTTATCCACTACAGCATGCCCACCGTGCACCATCACATCCGCAAGATGATGCGGTATACGACGTTGGGGGCGGATGAGAAACTCAAGCGGGTTTCTCACATCAGTGGGTGGGCCATCGCCACGCACCACATCGGCACGGTGCTGAAAACCCTGTTCACGCGCGGCGGGTATCGTGACGGGGTACATGGGCTGGTCGTCGCGATGTTCGCCGGCCTCCATACGTTCGTCAAGTATGCAAAGGCCTGGGAGCGGCTCAATGCACACCGTGAGCCGTGAGGGGCAAGGCGGGAGTCGCGTGAGTCAGGCGGGGGCATCGTTCTGCTGATGCGGATCGGGATCGACGCGGCATCCGTTGTGGGCGATAAGGGCGGGGTCGGGTGGCATACGCACCATCTTCTCAAGGCGTTGCTGGCGCTGGATGACGATCATGAGTACGTCGGGTATCTCAGACCGGCATCGCTGCAGGACGGTACGCTTCCAGGCTGGCCGACGCATGCTCGCCTTCGTTGGGTCGAAACGCCACGTTGGTTGACGGCCTGGCGGGGTCGGTGGGATGGCCTGGATCTGTATCACGGCCCGAATTTCAAAATGCACACGAAGGGCCGGTTCGGGGGGATTGTGACCATTCACGATCTCTGGTTGGCCCGGCATCCGGAATATTCCCGCAAACTCCTGGGCCAGGCCGGCTCGTCTCGACGGGCCATCGCCACGGCGAAGCGGGCCAGGAGGGTCGTGACGGTGTCGGAATTTTCTGCCCGCGAGATCGAATCCTTGTATGGCATTGCGCGGGATCACGTGGTGGTCATTCACAACGGCGTCTCCGACGACTTTTCTCCCGCCTGTACTGAACAGGTGAAAGCGGAATTGCACCGACGCTGGGCCATTCCGGAGGCGGGGTTCATCCTCTTCGTCGGCGGTGCCGACCCGCGAAAAAACCACACGCGGTTCTTACAGGCGGTCGCCAAGGTGCGTTCGCAGCTCGGCGGCCGTGTCGTGCTACTGGTAGGTGATCCGGAGCATCCGCAGGGGAGTTACCGGGAGACGGCGCAAGAGCTGGCGCTGGAGGAGGATGTCCGCTGTACCGGTCGTCTCGATCGTGAGGATTTGCGGCGCTTGTATTCCTGCACCGACCTCTTCGTGTTCCCGTCCCGCTATGAAGGGTTCGGCATGCCGGTGTTGGAGGCGATGGCCTGTGGCGCGCCCACCATCACGTCGTCGACCTCGTCGTTGCCGGAGGTTGCCGGTGATGCGGCGTTGCTCGTGGACCCGGACGATGTGGACGGGCTTAGCCTGGCCATGGTGCGGGCGTTGGCGGACTCGGACCTTCGTGCTATTTTGCGGCAACGTGGATTCGAGCGAGTCCGGCAGTTTACGTGGCGGCAAGCCGCGATGCAGACCAGCGCATTGTATCGAGAGCTCTGTCGATCGCTGTCGTGAGCCCTCTCTACAGGCTTCGAGATTCCGTGGCCGGGCACGCCTGTCGTTCGCCGAGTTGCCTTCGCCGCGCCGACCGATCAAACAGGCGCTCCGGCCAAAGGAACGGGCGATCTTTTGGTTTCCTCACATGGTAATCTGTGCGCAGCGCTCCGTTTGTGCTGCGACACGTGCAGGCAGGGTGCCACGCCGATCGGTTCGACAACGACGACGCCATGATGTTCCGCAACATTCTGATCATTAAATTGCGCCATATCGGCGATGTCCTGCTGGCGACGCCTGTCCTGCGAGGATTGAGAGCGGCCTATCCCGATGCGCGTCTGAGCATGCTGGTCAATCGAGGGACGGAAGGGGTGCTGGCACACAACCCCGATCTCAATGAGGTGCTCTGTCTTGACAAGGGCTCATGGCAGGCCCAACTCGCCTTCGTTCGCATGCTGAAGGGGCGGAGGTTCGACGCAGTCGTCGATCTGACCGACGGAGACCGTTCGGCGATCATCAGTCTGGCGACCCGATCGCCCGTTCGTATCGGATTCAATGCGGAGCACCGGTGGCGCGGGCTGTTGTACAGTCAGGTGGCCAAGCCGCGCCCGATGGATCAACATCGGGTGGAGTACGACCTCTGTGCCCTCAGAGCGCTGGGGCTCGACACGAAGCCCGGGCTCCCGGCGGTCTTCGTATCTCCGGCGGAAGAGCAGGTGGTGGAGGATTGGTTGCTGCAGGTCGGCCTGCGTTCGGGGCAAGGCGTTGCCCCGATGGTCGTGCTGCAACCGGGAGCACGGTATTCGCTCAAGGTCTGGCCCCCTGACCGGTTTGCCCAACTGGCCGATCGTCTTGCCGACCGGTTCGGGTGCCGGATTCTCCTCGGCGGCGACCAGCGGGAGCGCGAGGTGGCGGAGCTCGTGGCTCGGAAAACGCGATGCGGGCCCATCGTGGCGGCGGGACGATTTACCTTGCTACAGTTTGCAGCGCTCGTCAAACGATGCGCGTTGTTCATTGGCAACGACGGCGGCGCGATGCACATTGCGGCGGCGATGGGTACGCCGGTCGTCGCGTTGTTCGGTCCGACCTATCCCCAACGGTGGGGACCGCGCGGAGGACCATCGCAGGTGATCTATAAAGGGTTGGACTGCCGTGCCTGTTACCATCCGACCTGTTTGCGCGGGGACGAGAGCTGCATGCAACAGATCAGTGTGGATGAGGTGTTTGGCGCTGCAAGCCGGATGCTGGAGCGCACCACCGAGAGGGCCGGGGCATGAAGGTTGAACTCGTGAGTGTCGTGATCCCGGTGTTCAACGGGGCGCCGTTTGTGGCGAAAGCGGTGGCCAGCGTGCAGGCACAGGGGCATGGGGCGGTGGAAATTCTCGTCGTCGATGACGGATCGACGGATGGGACACAAGAGGTGTTGAAACGCCTCGAACAGAGCCATGGGATTCGATGGTTTCAGCGCAGCCACGGCGGGCCGGCCCGATCACGGAACTACGGCATCGCGGCTGCGCGTGGTGAGTATATCGCACTGCTGGACTGCGACGATGAATGGCTGCCCGGCAAACTGGCCGCGCAGCTGGCAATCATGCGCGCACGCCCGGAGGTGGGGTTGGTGCACACGGATTTCGAGGTGCGGTTCGAAGACGGAACGCTGGAGGAGCGTGTGTCGGCACGATCGAGCCGTGAGCCGATGGTGCAGGCCTTCGCCGGCGGTCATGTCGCCCTGCCGTCCACGCTGTTGATCCGGAAGGCGGTGCTCGATCAAATCGGGTGTCTCGACCCTGAACTGTACGGGTCGGAGGACTCCGATCTCACGATCAGGCTGTTTCGCGTGACCCAGTTCGAGTGTATCGATCACGTGCTCGTGCAGAAGCTGCAGCGAGGGCATGGGTATCGGGACATGGCGTTCGACGAGCAGACCCATCGCGATCGCGTCCTCGCCAGTCGAGATCGTTTTCTCATGCGCCTTGAGGGGTTTGCTCCCCTGACCGCGGACCAACGTGCCGCGCTGGATCGGGAATGGGCGAACTATTTTCTCTTAAAAGGGGCGGCGGCAGAGCGGGCCGGCTGTCCCGGTGATGCGAGGCGGCACTATTGGTCCGCGATCAGGAAGGCCCCGACCCGTATTCGGTGTTATACGCGCTGGCTGCGCGCGCTGGCGCCGTAATGGGGGCACTGTGGCGCTTCCGCAGGCCTCGCCCATGGGCCGCCACATGCAGTCGTCAAGGACACTATGGAAACCATCGGGTGTGAGGTATGCGGCGAGTCGTCGTACACATGCCTCTTCAGCCAGTACGATCTGACCCACCGCGTCACCGACGAGTTGTTTACAGTCGTTCGTTGTCGGGGCTGCCGCCTGCTGTTTTTGAATCCGCGCCCCACGCGCGCCGAGATCGGCGGGTACTATCCGGACAGCTATTATCCCGAGGCCGCACCTCGGCAGAAGGGCGATCTTCGCCGTGCTGCGAAACGATGGTCGGGAAGAATCAGGCGGTGGATCGCCCAAGATTTTTACGGGTATCCGGTGCCGGCATCGATGCGTCGGTGGCAATGGGCGCGCCGGCTGCTCTTATGGCCTGAGTTTGCATGGCGACGTTGGCGCGGGCGGGGGCTGCTCCCCTGGGCGGGGCGTGGGCGGCTGTTGGATGTCGGGTGCGGCTCGGGAGGCAACCTGGCGGTCCTTGAAGAGCAGGGATGGGACGTATCGGGATTGGACGCCAGCGCCGTGGCCGTGGCGCAGGCACAGGTTCGCTTCGGCGAGCGAGTCCGGCATGGCGATTTGGCATCGATAGGGTATCCGGAGCGATCGTTCGACACGGTCCTGTTCAGTCACGTGCTGGAACACTTACACGGTCCGTTGCCGCTTCTCAAAGAGGTCTGGCGGATTTTGGATTGGGACGGGCGGATCGTGATCCTCTGCCCCAATGCCGGTAGTTTGGAGGCACGGCTGTTCGGACGTTGGTGGTTCCCATGGGAACTGCCCAGGCATTTGTACCACTATGAGCGAGCGACGTTGACGCGGGTGCTGGAGGCGGCCGGCTTCCAGATCGAATCGGTCGCCACCGGTTTGGGATCGCTGTACTGTATGGCCAGTTTGGATCGGGTGTGCGCGGAGCGCTTCAAACGACCGGTCCCCGGTCGACGGGTGATTGAAAAGCTGTTGATCCGTCCGTTGTGCTTTTGTGTCGGGCACCTGGGATATGGGACCGAGTTGAAGGTGTCCGCGAGGAAGCGGCGCAGCCTGCCATCCCAGCCTAGATAAAATACGATCTCACCAGACGCGACCAGGTTTTCACGTTGAGCGGTTCGTGGCGCAGGGCCGATTGGAACGCCTGACGGGCGGCGGCGGGCGTGTGGGCCCGCAGGTGGTGTTTGCCGAGATCCGCATAATAGACCGCCCAGTCGTGCGAGAGGGCATGACCCTCGGGGGTGCCTGGTCGGCAAGAGGCGGCGTGTTTGTCGAGGAACCGGCGCCGGCCGTCCAGCGCGCGAAGCGAGGGGATATCGCGCGAGGCGTTGTGTGCGTAGAGCCGGTGCCGGTAGAGCGGCCTGGGAAGATGAATGAATCGGCCCGGAGCATAGAGCCGGATGATCAGATCGATATCCTCCCAGATCGACAGGGCCGCATCGTAGCCGCCCACGGCATCGAAGCAGGTTTTGCGAAACAGCGAGCCCGATGTCGCGGCGTCGTGTCCGCCCCGCAGCAGTTGCGTGATGCTGCGCTGCTGTTTCATGGCCGCATCGTATTCCAGAATCTCGTTTCGTTCATTGACTTGATAGCCGTCGCAATGCACCAGCACCGCTTCCGCCGCCGGTTCGAGAAGAGCCAGCGTCTCCTCCAAAAATGTCGGTTCCCACAGATCGTCCTGGTCCAAAAACGCCACGTAGGGGCCTTGCGCCAGGCGCGCGCCGGTATTTCTGGCGGCGGCTTGTCCGCTGTTCTGCGGATGGCGCACGTAGCGGATCTGCGGGATGGCTTGCACCAAGGCGTCCGTGCCGTCCGTCGAAGCATCGTCTACGACGATGATCTCGGAGGCGGGCAGGGTTTGCCGGCGCACGGAGTCGATGGCTTCCGTCAGATATCTGGAGGTGCCGTTGTATGCGGGAATGACGACGCTGATCCGTGCCACGAGCCTGAATTCCTTGTGGGCGTCAATCGGTAGCATAGGTGCTGCATGCAGTCAACCGGCGATGCCGCCGACCCGTCCGGGCGATGTTCGTCCGCCTGCCTTGACTTGCCGGGTGGGCTGTGATTCCATGCGCGCCGACTGTGCCGATCTTTCGTGCGATGGCCCCTGCGTGATTGTCGAGCCGGGCTTGTCCTCCACCGTCGGTCTATTTCTCGTACTATCGTGAAGATCGTCATTGCCGCATGGCATCTCAAGAATCTGAACGTCGGGATCGGGCGGTATGCCCGGGAGCTGATTGAGGGGCTGGGGCGCGTCGATCAGATCAACCAGTACGAGATCCTGATCCCTCATGCGGAGCATCCGTTCAGCGCACGTCCGAACATGCGCTATCGCGTGATCCGGTTTCCGTTCTTTCGCCGCCGTGTCTGGGAGCAAGCCGCTCCGCTGCTGGTGGGTCCGTACGACGTGCTCCATTTCCCCTACGACTCCTGCGTCGCCTGGAAGCGCGGGCGGTTCATCGCGACCATTCACGATGTAAAGCCTCTCCTGTTCCCCGAACTCCGCCCTCGAACGAATCTCAACAGTCGCATCGAAGACTGGCTGGTGGGGGATCGATGGAAGACGATCGATCATGTGATTACCGTCTCGGAACATTCTCGTCGCGATCTGCTGGCCCATGCGCCGCTGCGTCCCGATCAGGTGAGCGTGACTCCGCTGGGGCTCGACGCGGACCGGTTCCACCCTCCTTCAAAATGGCCGGAGGGTCGGCCCTATGTGTTCTGTGTGGCCGGGCCTGATCCCACCAAGAACGTCGGCGCACTGGTCGAGGCCTTTGCGACACTGCCTGCGGCATTGCGCCGGGACCATGAGTTGGTGCTGGCCGGAGATGTGTGTACACGCGCGGATATTCGCGCGGCGATCGAGCGATTACAGATCGGAGCCCAAACCAGACTGGTCGGGCAGGTGTCCGACGACGAACTCGCGCAGCTCTATCAGCAGGCGACGGTCTTTGTGTTTCCGTCTCTGTATGAGGGATTCGGCCTGCCGGTCTTGGAGGCGATGGGGTGCGGGTGTCCGGTCATCTGCTCGCAAGCTTCGTCGTTGCCGGAGGTGGCCGGCGATGCGGCGGTGCTGGTGGATCCTCACCGGCCCGATCGGTTGGCGGACGCATTGGCCACGGTGTTGACGTCCCCGGACGTACAGGCATCGTTGCGGGCTCGAGGCCTGGCCAGGGCGAAGGAATTCCAGTGGGATCGTACGGCAACGCAGACGGTGGCGATCTATGAACGGACGGCCGCCTGCTGAGGCTGAGGCCGGTGGACTCGACTCGCTCCTGTGTCTCCTTGCACGATCGGCTTGACGGGATCGCCGGGCGCGAATGCGACTGCGTCGTATCAGCGAATTTTCTGGTCTGAACCCGTGGCGAGACGGTACGATTCCATTCATCGATGATGCTGATCCGATGATCCTATTGCCGAGGGGGGAAGGATGAAAGGTGTCGTACTCGCCGGAGGTCTCGGGTCACGCTTGCTGCCGCTTACCAAAGTGACCAATAAACATCTGCTGCCTGTCTACAACAAGCCGATGATCTATTACCCGATCCAAACGCTCGTGAACGCGGGCGTCACGGAAATCATGCTGGTCACCGGCGGCAACAGCGCCGGCGATTTTCTGAAGTTATTGGGGAACGGGCGCGAATTCGGCCTCAAGCACCTGAGTTACACCTATCAGCAAGGCGAAGGGGGCATCGCCGACGCGTTGCGATTAGCCGAGCATTTTGCCGACGATGGCCCCGTTTGCGTGGTGTTGGGTGACAATCTGATCCAGGGGAATATCGCCAAGGCGGCCGAGGCCTTCCGCGCACAACAGACCGGCGCCAAGATTCTGCTGAAGGAGGTCAAGGATCCTCAGCGATTCGGTGTGCCGCATCTGGAGGGGAATCGCGTGGTGAGCATCGAAGAAAAGCCGGCGCACCCCAAATCGTCGTATGCGGTGACCGGCATATATTTCTACGACGCCCGGGTCTTCGAGATCACGAGGACGCTGAAGCCGTCCGGGCGTGGTGAGCTGGAAATCACCGATGTGAATAATGCGTACATTGCTTCCGGTGAGTTGACGTGGGATGTGCTGGACGGCTGGTGGACCGATGCCGGGACCATTGAATCGTTGCTTGCTGCCAACCAGCTGGTGGCCCAAACCGGCGCGAACAGGATGGAGTTCTAAATGCGTATTCTCGTCACGGGCGGCGCCGGGTTTATCGGGTCGCATCTGGTGCGCCGGCTGATCCAGAGCGGCCGCCATTCCGTCGTCAATCTCGATGCCCTGAAATATTCCGGGAATCTGGAGAATCTTGCAGATCTGGCCGGGCACCCCGACTATCGTTTCGTGCAGGCCGATATCGGAGATCGGCAGGCCGTGCATGCCACGTTGCGCGAGCACCGCATCGAGGGCATCATCAACTGTGCGGCGGAAACGCATGTCGATCGATCGATTCTCGATCCTGGTGCCTTCGCCCGCACCGATGTGGTCGGCACGGGAATCTTGTTGGAGGAGGCCCGTCTGGCCGGCGTCCAGCGCTTCCTGCAGGTCAGCACCGATGAGGTGTACGGCAGCGTGGAGCAGGGGAGTTCAACGGAGGACGATCGGCTGGAACCGCGCAGCCCCTATTCGGCCAGTAAGGCCGGCGGGGATTTGCTGGTCCTCAGCTATTGGACGACCTACGGGTTTCCGGTGGTGGTGACTCGCGGCAGCAATACCTATGGACCGAATCAATATCCGGAAAAATTCATTCCCCTGTTTGCCACCAATGCCATCGACGGGGAGCCGCTTCCGTTGTATGGCGACGGGAAGCAGTGCCGGGATTGGTTATCGGTCTACGATCATGCCGCGGGGATTCAGCACGCGTTTGAACAGGGGCAGGCCGGAACCGTCTACAACGTCGGTGGCGGCAATGAGCGGGAAAATATCGTGGTGGCGGAGCGGATTGTGGCGGCGCTGGGCAAGTCGCGCTCGCTCATCCGGTTTGTGCAGGACCGGCCGGGACACGATCGCCGGTATTCGATCGATTGCCGCCGTCTGCGCGCCCTGGGGTGGGCCCCGCAGGTGCCGTTCGAAGAAGGATTAAAACAGACGGTCGAGTGGTATCGCACGCATGAGGACTGGTGGCGGAAGATCAAGTCCGGCGAGTTCAAAGAATTTTACCGCCGGCAGTACGGAGTCCGTCTGGAAAAGGGGACATCGTGCGCATCGTCGTGACGGGCGCTCAGGGACAACTGGGGACGGATCTTCGACAGGTCTTTCAGCACCATCAGGTGACGGGACTCGACCTGCCGGGATTCGATCTGACGCATGCCGATTGCGGCAGGGCTCTTGTCGCGGCGGCGCCGGACGTGGTCGTTCACGCCGGCGCGCATACGGATGTGGACGGAGCGGAGCGCGACCCGGCCCTGGCGATGGCCGTCAACGCCGACGGGACCGAGCGTGTCGCCCGCGCGGCGGCCCAGGTCGGCGCTAGGCTGATTTATGTGTCGACCGACTATGTATTTGACGGAACAGGAACACGTCCCTATGTGGAAACCGATGCAACGAATCCCGCCGGTGCCTACGGGGTTTCCAAATGCGCGGGCGAGCAACGGGCTCTCTCCTGTTGCGAGAATACGCTCGTGGTTCGGACTGCCTGGCTCTACGGGCTGCACGGGAAAAACTTTGTGAAGACCATTCTTCAACTGGCCGCCGAGCGTCCCTCCCTGCGCGTGGTGGCGGATCAGCGAGGATGTCCGACCTTTGCGGAAGACCTGGCCGGCATGATCGGCAAGCTGGCGGCGCATTCCGCACGCGGGATTCTTCATGTGACGAATGCCGGCGACTGCACGTGGCACGAATTCGCCACGGAAATCGTCCGATTGGCGGGCTACCGGGTGCCGGTCGAACCGATCACCACGGCGGATATGCCCAGGCCGGCGAAACGCCCGGCCTATTCGGTGTTGTCGGCTGAACGGCTTCACCATCTCGGATTCACCATGCCGTCCTGGCAGGACGGATTACAGCGGTTCATGAAGGCGCTGCCCGTCGTCTCCTCGATGCCGGCCCGGGCATAGTCTGCCCTCTCTGTTTCATTCTCGGTCGGGCCGCGCGCGTCGGTGTGTCGGCTCGACACATTTCTTGTGCAACCTCCGCCTTTTCTCTATACTGCGATTCCGCCGTGTCCGTCTTGAGTCTCTTCCGTGCAGGGAGACCCTGATCCGTATCTCAGGTCATGGTACAGCTTCGATGGGGAGATGAACGCAGGCTCGATGTCTCCCGCCCTGTCCGACGCCGGTCGGTTCCGGACCAGTGATCCGGCTGTCATGGGGTGTGACCGAGGCTCGGCTCCGGACGGCCCGTCCGTCGAGTCGGCAGCGGGAGGCGGCTGAGTCCCCATTCCGCACACGGCGATGCCCGAACGCATGAATAGCACCACGTCATCATCCGCGCATTCCGTCATCCGGCCGGCTCAGGCGGTCGACCGATCTGCGTCCGCCCGCGCCTGGTTCTGGGGACTGCAAGGCTACGTGATGATGGCGGTCGCGTGCGCGAGTTTTTTTCCGCTGCTCTTCCGTCATCAGGAACATACGGTGATCATCCTCATCGTGCTCTGCCTCGGGATGTGCGCCGTCGAGAAAGTGAATCCTTGGGTCAAAACCCCGCTCGACCTTCCGCTCTGGTTGTTTATCGTGTGGGTACTGTGTACGGTCCCCTTCGCCACCGATCCGGCCTATAGTTTCGCCGAATGGAAAAAGTTCGTCGCGCAGGCCGGTGTGTTTTATTGGGCCTTGCTGGTGTTGTCCCGTTGCAGGAACGAACGGTTGCCTCGACTGGTGCTTCAGGCTCTCGTCCTCGGCGCCTCGCTGCTGGCCTGTTATGCTCTGATCGAGTTTGTGCAACGGGGCGGCACATGGCGGGATCGATATGTTCGCGCCCATGCGTTTGGATCCGACTACAATTGGCTCAGCACCTACATGGTGGTGGTGATCCCTGTCGCGGGTAGTCTCCTGGTCCTCGGACGCCCGCTGTGGAGCCGAATATCGCACACCCTGGCCCTAGGCCTGACGGGAGCTGCCCAGCTGTTTTCCTATACCCGCGGTGGATGGTTGGGCCATGCGGCGCAGGGGGTCATGCTGGCCTTGCTGGTCGGCGGCCGACGCATGGCATACGGGGTGTTGGGGATGCTCGCCCTCGCCGGCGCAGGATTAATGGCGGCCTCTCACAGCGGTTTTCAGACCGACACGGTGGATGCCAAGACGGTCGATACCAGATTGATGGTGTGGACGATCGGCCTGGGCGAGGTGGCGACCCATCCCGTGACCGGCATCGGCTTTGGAAACAATTCGTTTGTGAAAAAGTTTCCCGAGTACTCGGTTGAAAAGCAAGATCACCTGCCGGAGCGTGATCGCATCATTCCTGCCATGCACAATACCTTTTTGATGGTGACGCTCGGCAGCGGCATTCCCGCCCTGCTGAGTTTTACGTGGATCTTCGTCGCCCTGTTGCGCCGGCTCATCCCGATTCCCTGGACGATCGGTCGTGATCGTGCCACCGCCGTGATCGCAGCGGGAATCGGATTGGCGGTGATCGGGTTTGCCGTCCGCAATCTCTTCGATTACATGTTCATGGGAAGCCTTGCGCATCTGTTCTGGCTGCTGGCGGCGGTCGGTATCACCCTCACAGGCTCGTCCCGGCTCGATGCGGCGCGGGGCGAGCCGGGTGTTGTTCAAGAACAGGCGGGCACGTTCGCGCCGTCTGTGGAATCGTGACAGGATAGAACCGCTGGTATGAACGCACTGATCACAGGCATCACGGGGCAGGACGGATCGTATCTGGCCGAGTTTCTTCTGGCCAAAGGCTATGACGTATATGGCATCATCCGGCGTTCGAGCTCCTTTAATACGGCCCGGCTCGACGGCATCTATCAGGATCCTCACACCCTGGGGGCCAAGTTGCATTTGGTCTACGGCGACCTCAACGATGCCAGTTCGCTGAACCGGATCATTCGCACGGTGCGGCCGGATGAAATCTACAATCTCGGCGCGCAAAGCCACGTACGCGTCAGTTTCGATATTCCAGAGTACACGGCGGAGATCACCGCCCTCGGCACCGTCAGGCTGCTGGAGGCCATTCGCGAGTCAGGCCTGAAGCCCAGGTTTTACCAGGCCTCGTCCAGTGAAATGTTCGGCAAGGTGCAGGAGGTGCCGCAACGGGAGACCACGCCGTTGTATCCGCGCAGTCCCTACGGTGCCGCCAAGGTCTATGCCCACTGGATCACGGTGAATTACCGGGAAGCCTACGACCTATTTGCCTGCAGCGGTATTCTGTTCAACCACGAATCGCCTCGGCGCGGTGAGACGTTCGTCACCCGGAAAATCACCAAAGCCGCGGCGCGCATCAAATTGGGCCTGCAACAGGAGTTGTTCCTCGGCAACCTGGACGCCAAACGGGACTGGGGGTATGCGGGCGACTACGTCGAGGCCATGTGGCTGATGTTGCAGCAAGAGCGGCCCGATGACTACGTCGTGGCCACAGGCGAGACCCATATGGTCCGCGAATTTCTCGATGTGGCCTTCGGCCGTCTCGACCTCGACTGGCGGCGACATGTGCGGATCGATCCTCGCTACTACCGCCCGACCGAGGTCGATCTCTTGATCGGCGATGCCTCGAAGGCGCGCCGGGAATTAGGCTGGAAACCGACCGTGGACTTCCATCAACTCGCCGTGATGATGGTGGACGCGGATCTGGAAGCGGAGCGGCTGAAATGGCAGGGCACGGCATCGAAGGGGAGCTAGTCAATGGACAAGCATGCGCGAATTTTCATCGCCGGGCACCGGGGCATGGTCGGGTCGGCGATTCTGAGGGCCCTGACCAACCGGGGGTACGACAATCTGGTGGTCCGCACCAGCAAGGAGCTGGATCTCCGCGACCATGCGCGGGTGGCCGCGATGTTTGCGGAGGTCAAGCCCGAGTACGTGTTCCTCGCCGCCGCCAAAGTCGGCGGCATCCTGGCCAACAGCACGCTGCCGGCGGAGTTCATCTACGACAACCTGGCGATTCAAACCAATGTCGTCCATCAGGCCTACGTGCATGGCGTCAAGAAGCTGCTGCTGTTGGGCTCGTCCTGTATCTATCCCCGGGACTCGCCGCAGCCCATGAAGGAAGAGTACTTACTGACCGGCCCCCTCGAACCGACTAATGAATGGTATGCGGTGGCAAAAATCGCGGGCATCAAGATGTGTCAGGCCTATCGACGGCAATATGGATGCGACTTCATCGCCGCCATGCCGACGAATCTCTACGGTCCGAACGACAACTTCGATCTGCAGCATTCGCATGTGCTGGCGGCGCTGCTCCGTCGCTTCCACGAGGCGAAGGAAGAAGGGCGGCCGCCCACGTTGTGGGGCACAGGGACGCCGCGCCGGGAATTCCTCCATGCGGACGATTGCGCGGAAGCCTGTCTCTTCTTGATGGATCGCTATTCCGATCCCATGATTATGAACGTCGGCGCGGGGGCGGAGATCACGATCGCCGAACTGGCGACCATGGTGGCGGAGGTGGTCGGTTATCGAGGCGACATCCACTGGGATCGGACCAAGCCGGACGGCATGCCGCGAAAACTCATGGATTGCAGCCGCATGACGGCGTTGGGATGGACGCCGAGAATTCCGCTACGGGAAGGCCTCAACGATGCCTACGCCTGGTACCGGCAGCAGGTCGGCGCCGCGTAGGAGCCGTCGCTCTGACCAGGGTCGTCTGAGTTGCCTCACGGATGAGCCGTGTGTGCGAAAGAGCCAGGGAGCTGTTCTGCCGCCGCGACATCGTTCCTGCAACGGTTGCGACCGATGCCTGCCTGAGAGGGGTTTCTTCATCATCGTCCGCGATAGGGTGAACAGGTTGTTATGTGTGGTCTAGTCGGGGCGCTGGTCTTCGACCAGAGTGCCTTCCGCCTTTCCGAATCCTATCTGGCGCGCATGCGGGACAGTCTGGCGCATCGGGGACCTGACGGCGCCGGATTGTGGATCGATCGGGACCACCGGATGGGTCTTGGCCATCGACGGCTGTCGATCATCGACCTGGCCGACGCCGCGGCCCAACCGATGCCCAACGAAGACGAAACGCTGTGGATCGCGTTTAACGGGGAGATCTACAATCACGCGGCGATCCGGCGCGAATTGAATGATCTCGGCGGCCATCGTTGGCGGACCGACCATTCGGACACCGAGGTCATCCTGCATGCGTTCGAGACCTGGGGGATCGATTGCGTGTCGAAGCTTCGGGGCATGTTCGCCATGGCGCTCTGGGATACGCGCCGCCGGGAATTATGGTTGATCCGTGATCGCATCGGCGTGAAGCCCCTGTACTATAGCCTGCATCACGGACGACTCACGTTCGCGTCCGAGATCAAAGCCCTGTTGGAAGATCCCGACCAGCCGCGCGCGCTGCATGAAGACTCCCTCTTTCAGTATCTGTCGTTTCTTACGACGCCCGCCCCGCAAACGTTGTTCGACGGCATCAAGAAACTGCCCGGGGGAACCTGGCTACGAGTGCGCGCCGACGGGACGATGGAGGTACACCGGTACTGGGATGTGTGGGACCACACCACCCCGCTGATCGGCCATTCGGACGCAGACTTGGCGGCCCTGGTCTTGGAGAAGCTACGGGAGTCGGTCGCGTTTCGCAAAGTCAGCGATGTCCCGGTCGGCGTCTTCCTGTCCGGCGGGATCGACTCCAGTACCAACGCCGCGTTGTTTTCGCAGGGCGAGGCCCGGCCGGTTCGGACCTTTACCATCGGGTATGACGCCGAGTATCCCAGTTACCGCAATGAGCTGAGTCACGCGCGATTCATGGCCGGGCAGGTCGGCGCGGAGCATCATGAGCGACTGCTGTCGTTGGACGATCTGATCGAGTTTCTGCCGCGTATGGTCGCGTTGCAGGATGAGCCGATCGCCGATCCGGTCTGTGTGCCGGTGTATTATGTCTCGGAACTCGCGCGCCGGCACGGCGTCATCGTCTGCCAGGTCGGGGAGGGAGCCGATGAACTGTTCTGGGGCTACCCGGGATGGAAGACCTTCCGGAGGCTGGAGTTGTGGAACCGCTGGCCGGTGCCCTCGCTGTTCAAGCGGATGGGGCTCCAGGGCTTGCACTGGATCGGGCAGGGCGACACGTTTCACTATGAACGGTTGCGGCGTGGTTCGCTCAAGCAGCCGGTGTTCTGGGGCGGGGCGGAAGCCTTCCCCGAAGCCCTGAAGCAGCGACTGCTGTCTCCGCGCCTGCAGAATCGATTTCGGGGGCGGACCTCGTGGGACGCCATCCGCCCGATCCATGAACGGTTTACGAGCCGGGCCTGGGAACAGGGGCCGCTCCACTGGATGAGTTATCTGGATCTGAATTTCAGACTGCCGGAACTGTTGCTCATGCGGGTCGACAAGATGAGCATGGGCGCCAGTCTTGAAGCCCGGGTGCCCTTTCTCGATCATGAATTCGTGCAACTGGCCCTGAGCATTCCCGAGGCGGCGAAAACGCGAGGCGGGGTCGTCAAGACCTTGCTGAAGCAGGCCGTACGCGGCGTGATCCCCGATGCCATCATCGATCGGCCGAAGCAAGGGTTCGGCGTACCGGTTCACGAATGGATGCAGGGGCGATTGGGCACGTTGATGCAGGCGCGACTTGCGGAGTTCTGCGATCAGACGGATATTCTGGATCGGGCTGCGGTACGGGAACTTGTACAAGAACACCGCGATCCTCGCGGCTGGTATCTCTTCAACCTGGCGCTCTGGTGGAAACACTATTTGGCGTAGCCCGTTCATTCGACAACGGCCCATGACCACCTTGTCGCCTTACGACCCGGCCTGCGCTGAGCGTCCCGGGATAGTCCCCTTCGTCCCCGGTGCCGAATGATCATCGATCCTCCCATTAAAACAGGCGATCGGATTCGCGCCAAGCTTCACGGCGTGGGTTGGTACGCCACCCTTCGCATGGGCATGCTCAAAGGAATTCGGTTCCTGGCTACCCGATGCGTCCGGAAGCCGCAAGTGAGGCGGTCCTATTACGTGGATAGGCACGCTCTCAGAGCTGCGCTCGACACGACGCCTGATCAACTCGACAGGGTGATGGCACGGCTGAAGACGGACCTGGGGAGTCGCCTTCCGTTCGATCCGGCGCAGCTGCCGGCGATGCGGACCTACTATCGGGAGCAGGCGGCCGATGAACTGGCGGCGCTGCTCGAATCAGCAGAGCGGGTCTGCAATCATGTCTGTGATCTGTTGGGATCGGGGCCCGTGTCCCTGGGAGAGCCGATCGACTGGCACCAGGATTTCAAGAGTGGGTATCGCTGGGATCGGGGATCGTATTATGCAGACATCCCGCACGGGCAGGGAAACGGGGTCGATATCAAAGTTCCCTGGGAGCTGTCCCGGGGGCACCATCTCGTTCTCCTGGCTCAGGCGGCGCAGTTGACCGGCGAGGAGACGTACGCACGCGAATGTCTCACGCAGATGACCGCGTGGATCGAGGCCAACCACCCGGGGTACGGTGTCAACTGGGCCTGTCCGATGGATGTGGCGATCCGGGCGGTGAACTGGCTCTGGACCCTTGCCATGGTGGTCGACCATCCGCTTGCGGCTGGCGCCTGGTTGTCTGACGTTGTCGCTACGTTGGTTGCGCACGGCCGCTTCTTGATGGAAAACCTGGAACTGCGCGACGACGGCGTGACGGCCAACCACTATCTGGCGAACGTGGTCGGATTGCTGTATCTGGGCTGCTGTGTGAAAGAGGTGCGCGAGGCCGGGCGATGGCGGGATTTTGCGGTCCGTGAGTTGGTGCGTGAGATGGACCGGCAGGTGCTGACGGACGGCGTACACTTCGAATCAAGCCTCTCGTATCATCGCCTGGTGACGGAATGTTTTCTGTCGTCGGCAGCGCTCTGCCGTCGCCACGGGATCGAGTTGCCGCAGGGGTTTCACCGTCGGCTGGAGAAAATGTGCGAGGTGGTCGCGGGATATACGAAGCCGAATGGGCTCGCCCCGCAGATCGGCGACGGCGACAATGGCCGCCTGCATGTGTTGACCGGGTATGGCCGCCGTGATGTGCGGGATCACCGGCATCTCTTGGGACTTGGCGCCTGGTACTTCGACCGTGAAGAGTGGCGAGCGGCCGCGGGGCCTGCGTGGATTGAAGGGCTGTGGTTCGGGGCTGAGCCGGGGGCGGAGCCGACTCCGGCGGCGTTCTCGCCTTGCACGGTCGCCTTTCCTGTCGGCGGGTTCTACATTCTGCGACACGAGCGGAATTACCTGCTGGTGAACGGTAATCCGCCGGGCACGAACGGGGTAGGCACCCACAAACACAACGACCTGCTCTCCGTGGAATTGCACATCGGCGGGGAAGATATTCTTGTGGACCCTGGTTGTTTCCTCTATACTTCCGACCCGCAAGCCTATAATCGCTTTCGCAGCACCCGTGCGCACTCCACCGTCACCGTGGATCAGGCGGAGCAGAATCGGTTGATTCCCGGAAAACTCTTTTGCCTACACCCGGATAGCCGCGTGCAGGTGTTGCAGTGGGAACCAGGGGGACCGGTTGAACGGCTGGTGGCGGAGCATGATGGGTACGAACGGCTCTCCCATCCGGTTCGGCATCGGCGTGAGATCGTCGTCGATCGGTTGAGTGGGACCTGGCAGGTGACCGACCGGCTGACCCCCCGTGATGATCGTCCCCTGTCCCATCATGTGGAGTGGACGTTGACGTTTGCTCCCCACTGCTCCCTGCTTGCCGCGCGATCAGGATGGCACGTGTCGACTCCTTCCCAGCGTCTCTGGTTGGAAGGGCCGCAGTTGCGGTCCGGAGGCAGGGCTGTCGCTCCGGCGTCTCACCTCGAGGAGGGTCTGGTTGCCCCTCAATACGGCCAGGTGCAGCCCGCTCCGGTGTTGCGTTGGTCTTGGGACGGAGTGCTTCCGGTGGAGAGCCGTGTGTCGATTTCGCGCGCCGGGCGCGACGGGACGGGTTCGTCATGAGGCCGATTCTGAACCATGGCAGTTGAACGCATGAAAGCGCAGACCATCTGGCTGACGGGATTGCCGTGCGCGGGAAAGACGACCCTGGCCACCCTGTTGTTTCGCAGTTTGCTGGAACAGGGGGTGACGAATGTCGAGGTGTTGGACGGCGATGTCGTGCGTACCCATCTTTCCAAAGGATTGGGATTTTCGCGGGCGGACCGCGATACGAATATTCGACGGATCGGGTGGGTGTGCCGGGTCCTGACTAAACATGGCGTCTGCAGTATCGTCGCCGCCGTCTCGCCGTTTCGAGCCGTGCGGGATGACGTGCGCGCCATGGTCGAGGAGGTCGGCGGCCCCGGGTCCTTCGTGGAGGTCTGGGTGCGCTGCGGCGTAGAGGAGTGCATCAGGCGTGACGTGAAGGGCATGTATGCCAAAGCCCTGCGGGGAGAAATCGAGCAGTTCACGGGGGTTTCGGACCCCTACGAAGAACCGCTCAAGGCGGATGTGGTGGTGAACACCGGAACGGAGACGCCCTCGGAGTCGGTGAATCGAATTCTGGAGGTCATTCATCGTGCGGCATCCTCACGCTGACAGGCGTCGTTCACATCCCCGCAAAGGGCCGATCGGTTGTGGATAGGAGCTTCCTGTGGTTTCTCCTTCCGCCGCTGCTCCAAACCGTGTTGGGCGTCGGTGTGATGGTGCCCCTCACCACCTATTACCTTGATCCGGCCGATATCGGTACGGTCGCCATTCTGACCTCACTGGCCATGCTTGTGACGCCGTTGGCCTCGACCGGCGACAACTGGGTGTTGTCGACCCACTGGCATGCCACGTCGGTGTCCGGCCGGAAAGAATTGTTGTTCACCCTCCTGCTTGCCAATGTGGGCATGAAAGCGTTGTGGATCGTCCTGTTCTGGTGGCTTTCGCCTTTCGTGCTCCCGCATGCCATTGCCGACTATCGTCCTGAGCATCAGCAGTATTTCGGATTGGCCTTGCTCGGGGTGCTGGCCGGGGCCTTGTGGGTCACGTTGAGTTCGCTGATGGTGATCGAGCGAGCGCCTGTGAGCCATGCGGTGAACGAATCCCTGCAATGGCTGGCCGGTGCCGGCACAACGTTCGTCGGCCTGACGGTGGCGCATGTCGGCGTGCTGGCACTGTTCCTGGCTCCCATCGCCGCTGGGCTGATGTCGGCCCTGCATGGCCTCTGGTACGCGGTCGGAAAATTGTCGCCTCGTTCCAGCCTGCAGTGGGGAAAGGAAATCGTGCGGAGCGGCATGCCGGCCATTCCGTTCAGTCTGATGGACGTCGTGGCCAACAGTTTGGACCGCTTCGTCATTCAGCGCTGGCTGGACCTTGCGACCTTGGGCGCCTATGCGCATTCGCAAAGTTATCGCGGGATGTTCGTGACGGTGACGAAAGCCTATTCACGGACTATGACGCCTACCTTTTTGGAATTGTTCACCGGAAGTTCCACGCGGACGCCGAGGCAAGTTGAAGAGATGGTGTCGCTGTGGTACCTCTGTGTCACGGCGGGGGGCATTCTGGTCGTTCTCTTTTCGCCCGAGGTGATCCACCTGTTGACGCATGGCAAGTTCGATCAGGCGGCGCAGTTGGTGCCGATCTGGTTTCTTCTGATGTTCGCACACAGCACGGCCATTCCATACACGCAGTATTTGCTCACGGCGCGGAAGAACGTTCTCCTATCTTGGACATCCATCCTCATGAGTGCGGGAACCATGGGGCTGGTCTGTCTTGCCACCTGGCAATTCGGAGTGATCGGGGCGACGAGCGCCGCGGTGTTCGGCGCGCTGGCTCTGCACGGGATGCGATGCGTTCTGGCGCGCCGGTTCGGATGCCCCTACGGGGTCGAACCGGCCATGCTCTTGGGGGTCGGCGTCATGGTCGTGGTCTACATTGTCAGCCGGCTGATCGATATTCCGCTGTCCGTCAAAGCGGTCATCGGTATCCTGGTCGCCGGTGTAGCGCTCATACAGATCCTGAAGCGGGTCTCGGTTCAGCAGCTGTTGACGGCGATGGTGCCGTCGAAATGAACGGCCTCGACGTTCGCGCTGAGACGGGTTCGGAGGTAGACCATGGGTAAGCGACTGCTCATCACGGGCGGCGCGGGATTTGTGGGATCCAATCTCGCGCTGTTGTTTCGTGAGGCCTACCCTGATTGGCACATTATCTCTCTCGATAATTTGAAACGGCGCGGGTCGGAGTTGAACCTGGAACGCCTTCGTCGTCACGGCATTCATTTCTGCCATGGAGACGTTCGCAACCGCACCGACCTGGATGCGGTCGGCCGGGTGGATACGATCATCGAGTGTTCGGCGGAGCCATCGGCTCTTGCCGGTCTCGATGGGGACGCGGCATATGTCGTGGACACCAATCTGGTCGGCACCGTCAACTGTTTGGAATTGGCCAGGCGGCATCAGGCGGAGCTGGTGTTCTTGTCGACCAGCCGGGTGTATCCCTATGAGGCGTTGAACGCGCTGCCCTGTCGGGAAACGGCGACACGGTTCGAGTGGAACCTGGATCGGGGATGCACGGGTGTCTCCTTGCAAGGCGTCGCGGAGGACTTTCCCCTGGTCGGGGCCAGAACGCTGTACGGGGCAACCAAGCTCTGCGCGGAACTGCTCATCAACGAATATGTCGCGTCCTATCACCTCCGGGCCGTCGTGAATCGCTGCGGCGTTCTTGCCGGTCCCTGGCAGATGGGCAAGGTCGACCAGGGGGTGGCCGTGTTGTGGGTTGCGCGACACCATTTCGGAGGCCCCCTGTCCTATATCGGATTCGGTGGGACCGGGAAGCAGGTGCGGGATGTTCTGCATGTCGAGGATCTCTTCGAGTTGCTGCACGCGCAGTTGCACAATGTGGACGCGCATAGCGGACAGGTGTACAACGTCGGCGGCGGACCAGAGGGGAGTCTCTCGCTACGTGAGCTCACTGAGCTTTGCCGGCGCGCGACCGGGAAGACGATTCCCATCGGTTCGGAAGCGGGGACCAGGCCGGGGGATGTGCGGATCTATCTCACAGATACGTCGAAAGTGCGCTCGGTTGTGGCCTGGAAGCCACGCTGGACCGTGGACCGCATCGTCGAGAGTATCGCCGGGTGGATTCGGGATCACGAGCAGGCGCTCAGACCCATCATCGGGAGCGGCATCTAGCAGGATGTTGAACAAGTCCGCCGGCGTTGTTCTCGCAAGACGCTGCCGCCTCACGTTCTCGGCGGCGTTCATAAGCGTGACACAAAACGTTTTCCAACAGCCTGCTAGCCGGTCCTGTTGAATCGGCCGGCGTTGATGGCGCAGGATCGGCAGTTCCAGTTCAGGATGGAATCGATCAAGGAGCGGATAGGTCGTGCGGGTCGCATTCATTGTCCAAGGGTTGCCGGGTGAGGGATACCATGGCGGGGCGCTGACCTGCTGGGCCATCGTGAGGGCGCTGATTCGATCGGGCCATCAGGTTTGTGTCGTCAGCCTGTTCGATGTCACGAGCGACAATCCCTATCTGGCCTCCCGCGAGCGGCAGGAAGCGGCATTGCGCGGGGAGGGGGCTGAAGTCGTCGTTGTGGAGTATGAGATGGCATCCTTGCTCGGTCCGCGTGGGGGGGGGGCCACGGCCAAGCTTGGACGCTGGTTCGGACGACTGAGCGACGGATCGAAGGGTTTGGCCTATGTCATGCCCTGGGTGGCGCTGGCGGAGAAGATTCGGGTTGCGATGGGGACGCGACCATTCGATGCCCATCTCTGCTACCACTTCGACGCGCTGGCCGCAATGCATCCGTTGCGGCTGTCGCCGCTACTGGCGGCAGTCGGCGACCTTTGGCATCTGCCGGCCTATTTCCGCTGGAAAGACAGTCCGTTCTCCCTGGCGAAGTATTCGTCTCGTGGTTTGAAGGTGGCGCTGGAGTCTCTGATGGGGCAGCGGGCCATGTCGACCTTGCTGACGCCGACCCAGTCCTGTGGGGCATTCGCCGGGCACTATGCCGAATGGCTCAAGACGCATGGCGCTCCGAACGTGCGCTATTTCAGGACGCCGGTACCGGATGTGACGGGGGCTCAGTGGGAGCCCTTGAGGGAGATAGCCCGTACGCGCCGCGATTCGAAAAAACCTCGCCTGTTGGTCATCGGAGATCTGGCGACGACCTCGACGTCTTCCGGCTTGCGGGCCGTGGCGTGGTCGGTGCTTCCCCGGTTGATTGAGCAATTCGGCGAAGACGGTTTTGAACTGCGTCTGGTGGGAGGCGGCAGTCCGCCTCCGGAGCTTGCCCAGGCCTTCAGACATCCGGCGGTGCGCGTGGTCGGGCGTGTGGTTCCGGCAGATCCTGAATTTCTGGCCGCCGACCTCATGATTGTCCCGACGAATATTCCTCTGGGTATTCGCGTGAGGGTCGTCACCGCCTGGTCCTTCGCGTGCCCCATCGTCGCCCACCGGGCGAATGCGGCAGGAATTCCGGAGATGCAGGACGGCGAGAATGCGTTACTGGCGGATACCGACGCGGAACTGGCCGACGCGGTGTCCCGGGCCTTGGGAGACGAGGCGTTGCGTCGGAAGTTGTCGATTGGGGGGCGTCAGACCTTCGAGAAATGGTTTTCTGAAGCCGTAGCGGGCCAAGCCATCGTCGATGAGCTGGAACAACTGGCCGGTGCGCGGGGGTGAACGCGGGGGCGGTAGGGTCGGCCAGGTCGTAGTGGTCGACCGCTGAAGGATCTCGTCAACGACTGCGCCCGTTTCATCCGCCTATGTGGGTGAATCGATGGGCTGAAGTCGAGCGCGTGTCGCAAGGAGGCATTCGTGCTGGTCGGTATTTTTGGCGCGGGTCGCAACGGATCGTCGCTGCTCATGCGGCTGCTGGACGGCAGTCCGGGGTTGTGGATCTATCCCATCGAGCTGAATTATTTGCGCACCTTTGCTCCGCGCACCCTCAAGGGCGCGGTCAAGCAGACGTTGGCCGCCTGCGCGCCGATGCTGCCTCGACAGGCGGTCGACGCGTTCGAACGCCGTCGTCGGCGATTGGTCGGTACCTGGGCGGCCGAACAACTGCAAGAATTGAAAGAGACCTACGTAGATAAACTCGTGCAGCCGATCCCGGTCGCCGAAGATCCGCTCCAGGCCATTGCCCGGCGGGTGACGGGCGATGTATCGGGGGATCTTGACGCGTATCTGGATGTCATCCGGTCCTGTTACGACGAGCGCCGTCTTCCCTCACCTCCCCACTTGATGTTCAAGTCGATCGAGGTCTCGGATCTCCCCCGCTACGGGCGCATGTTCCCCGAGATGAAGTTCATCCACATCATGCGGCACCCCTATTCCAACTACAGCTCTCTCAAACGCACGGACATGGTGCAGAAGCAGAAGCCGTTCTGGTACCAGGGGGGCGACATTCTCCGCTTGCAGTTGGAGTCCCGCTGGATTCCCCACGCGCAGTTTGCATTGCAGGGGCTCGCCGCCGAACCGTCGAGACACCATGTGGTGCGGTACGAGGACCTGTGCGAGTCCCCCTCACGCATCGTGACGGACATGTGTGCCTGGTTGGGCGTCGCTCCCCCGGAGGAACCCACGATCCAGACCGTGTTGGGTGGAAAACATCTCAAGGCCTTGCCGAGTAATCCCAGTTTAAAGGGTGTCGATACGCCGGCGCAGGTGGTGTCCGATATGGCCAAGCAATTCGGCTACGACGAGATTCTCACCGAGCGCGAGCGCCAGTTGATTCTCTTCCGGACCTGTGATCTGGGCTGCCGGCTGGGGTACTTTTCCACCGCCGACAAGGCGCAGGTGCCGGGCCGATTCCGTCTGTTGTTGGATTGGTTGGCTCCGGATCAATGGGAATATATGAACGCGTCGTCTCGACCTCGCTTGGTGCGGGCATTGTTGGAACGACGGCTGTATCTCTGTCGCAAGCTGCTCTCCCCCTTGGCATAAGACCGACGGCCTTCGCGTGAAGTGAGAAGAGACGATGTTATGGTCCGCTCGCGACAAGGTGATGTTTCAAACGGTGTTTTCGCCGTCTCGCGACGAGGCCTTGCAGCTGATGGACTTCGCCCGGTATCTCTGGGCTGAAAACATTGCCGACCAAGTTGTCTCGCACCCGCTCTTCGCGCCGTCCGCCTTGTGGCGACACTGGGCCGGCCAATCCTTTGTCGGCCTGTCCCTGGAGAAGCTGATCTTGCAAGGCGGCCATGCCTTCCCCCAGTCCATCGAGGTGGCGGCTGAAGAACGTCCGACCGGTCTCCTGGCTGCGCTGAGGGAGTGTGTGGGGAATGTGCTCGGGGCTTCGACCAGGACCCGCATGCGCGAAGGCCGGGATCCCCGTTCACTCGCCGCCGCGTTTGCACGGGTCTATCCCCAGGCGCGCATACCGTCGGAACATGAATCCTGGTATGCTCGCCACCCGAACCCGTACTTTCGGTGCCTCGAAGCCTATTTGCTGCGGAGGGACGCAGCGTTGCCGGCGCGGATGCTGGAGGTAGGCGGCGGGGCTTGTGTGAATGTGGCCTTCTACCACAGCCTGAATCGGCGGATGCAGAGCATCGTGGTAGATCTTCCCGAAACCATGTTTTTCGGGTACACCTTCCTGCGGACGGTGTTTCCGGACATGAGGATTCTCTTGCCGCACGAGGTCGGCGGCAGTGTGTCGCATGACGCCGATGTCGTCTTTCTGCTTCCGACCCAGACGGATCTCATCCCGGATGAAACCATGGACTTCTGCTTCAACATGGCCTCCTTTCAGGAAATGTCCATCGCGACCGTCAATCATTATCTTGCGCTCATCGCGCGCACGCTGCGAGTTGCGGGGCGATTCGTCTCGATGAACTTTGAGATTTCCCGATATTTTCAGGATAATACGTTGAAGAGTTACGATCTGGCCGGATACCATTCCGAAGCCAGGGCGACGCGCGCACCCTTTAGTTCCGATCTTGCCGGACTCGGATTGAATGTCATTCACCTCGAAGTGGAGAAACGGCGGGCGGGGGAAGCATGAGTGCGTCGCCGCATGTGCTCGGCGTCATTCCGGCGCGCGGTGGATCGAAGTCGATTCCGCTCAAGAATATTCGTCCCTTGAACGGAATGCCGCTACTGGCCTTCACGATTCGGGCGGCGACACAGTCGAGATTCCTGGATCGGTGTGTCGTGTCGACCGACCATCCCGATATTGCCGCGGCAGCGCGGGCCCATGGCGCAGAGGTGATCGATCGACCGGCCGAACTGGCCACCGATCAGGCGCCCACGGAAGGCGCGTTGCTGCAGGTGTTGGATGTGCTGGGGCGGCAGGGGTACCGGCCGGAGTATGTCGTGACCTTGGAGCCGACCTCACCGTTTCGGACCGCGGCCTTGATCGACCGCTGTGTCGCGACGGCGATAGGGCAACAGGATATTGATTGTGTGTTGACCGTCACAGAAACGCGGAAGTGTTATGGTCGTCTGGTGGGCGGGCGGTTCGAGTATCTCTTTCCCGATCAACCGCGCCGACGGCAGGAGCGGCAGCCCCTGTACGAGGAGAGCAGTACCGTGTATGTCACCAGGACGACGGCGTTGGAGCGTGACCGGTCCGTGCTGGGCCGATCGAGGGTCGGCGTGGTGGTGACGGATGCACGCGAGGCGCTCGACATCAATGAGCCGTTGGATTTTCTTATAGCGGAAGCGGTACTGGCGCAGCGTCGTCTGGAGGAACAGCATGGCTGAGATTGCATCCATTCCCATCGGTCCCTATCGCATCGGCCCCGACCATGCGCCCTTGGTCATCGCTGAAGCGGCGGTCAATCATCAGGGCGACTTTGAGACGGCGAAGCGCATGGTCTATATCGCCCATGCGATGGGCGCCCACATCATCAAGTTTCAGATCCACGTCTTGGACAATGAGATGTTGCGCGAGACGCCGCAATCCGCCAACTTTGCGGAGCCGCTTTACGTGACGCTGGATAAAACCAATTTGTCCGTCGATCAGCACCGGGAGTTGAAACGGCTCTGCGAGTCGCTGGGGATTTTGTACCTCTGTACGCCGTTCAGCCGGATCGGTGCCGATATCCTGGAGGATCTCGGCGTGGTCGCGTATAAGACGGGTTCCGGGGAACTGACGAATCTACCCCTGATCGAGCATATCGGCCGCAAGGGCAAACCGATGATCGTGTCGACCGGGATGTGCACGATCGAAGAAGTCGGGGAGACCGTGGCGCTGTTGCGGGCGCTCAAGACCCCGTTTGCGCTGACTCACTGTGTTTCCGCCTATCCGACGCCCTATGACCGGGTGAACCTGGGGATGATTGCCCGCTATCGTGAGCTGTTTTCCGTGCCGGTCGGGTTGTCCGATCACTCGCGAGGCATTTACACCGGCATCGGGGCTGCGGCGTTGGGCGCCTGTGTGATCGAGAAACATTTTACGCTCGACCGGCAGCAGCCTGGACCGGACCATCCGGTCTCGCTCGAACCCGACGAATTGAGCGAATTGGTGAAAGGGGTGGATGCGGTGTTTCGGGGGCGCGGTGCCGACCGGCAGATTTTCCCGGAAGAACGTGAGATCGTCGCCTGGGCCAGGGAGAGTGTGGTCTCCGAGGTCGCCATTCCGCGCGGCAGTGTGATTACGGAGAAGATGGTGTGGGTGAAGCGGCCGAGTCCCGGTCCCGGTGTCGTGGCGGCGAAGGATCTTCGCAAGGTCATCGGCAAGGTGGCGCAAGTGGATATTCCGAAGGACAGCCAGATTCGTTGGGAGCAATTAAACGCATGAAGCCGCGCAAGATCGCCGTCGTCTCCGAGGCCAGGGCGACCTATGGGTATGTCAAACGGGTCATGCACCTGATTAAGCGGTCGGAGAAGCTGGAGCTGCAGCTCATCGTGACCGGTATGCATCTGCTGAAGGAATATGGTTCGTCCATCAACGAAATCCTGCGGGACGGATTCACGCCGGCGGCGTGTGTCGACATGTATGTGGGGGGAGACAGTCCCACAGCCTGGTCGAAGTCGCTGGGAGTGGAAATGCAGGGGCTCGCGCAGGTGTTCGACATGCTGAAGCCGGACCTCTTGCTGGTGGCAGGCGATCGGGCGGAGATTCTTGCGGCGACTGTGACGGCAGCGTACATGAACATTCCGGTGGCGCATATCCAATCCGGCGACCTGTCCGGCCATATCGACGGGTCGGCGCGGCATGCGATCACCAAACTGGCGCATCTCCATCTGCCGGCCTGCGAAGACTCGGCCGAACGGGTACGCAAAATGGGAGAGGAGCCTTGGCGCATTCATAACGTGGGCGCGCCGCAATTGGATGACGTCGTGCAGGGGAAAAAGCTGGGTCGCGACGAACTCGCCAAGCAGTTCGGCGTGGATTTCGGCAAGCCGGTGCTGCTGGTGATCCAGCATGCGGTGTTGGCCGAGGTGCACCTGGCCAGGAAGCAGATGGAAGAGACCCTCGCTGCCGTGAAGGACAGCGGGCATCAGGCCCTGGTGATCTATCCCAACGTGGATGCGGCGGGGCAGGAGATCATCAGCGTCATCCGGCAGTATGAGCAGGTCCCGACCATCAAGACCTTTAAGAATCTCGATCGGGAGGTCTTTCTGAGCCTGCTGGCCGCCGTGTCCGTGCTGATCGGCAATTCCAGTGTCGGGATTCTGGAAGCGCCGTCGTTTAAGCTGCCGGCTCTGGACATCGGGAGCCGCCAGACGGGACGTATGCGGGCGTGCAACGTCATTACGGTCCCGGAATTCGACCGCCGGTCGATCGGTCAGGCGATCGAGCGGGCGCTCCACGACCGCGAGTTTCGAGCGAAGCTGGCAACCTGCGAGAATCCCTACGGTGACGGCCAGAGTTCGGAACGGATTTGCCAAGTGTTGGAAGCGGCGGATCTCAGCCGGTTGCTCAACAAACAGATGACCTACTAGCAGGATGCGGAACAAGTCCGCCGGCGGCGATCTCGACATCCGTGAATCGTGAGGCGTATCTCGTCAGGATCCGCAGCCCGGCCGCCACGAAAGAGGAACGATGTTTTCAGGAACGACGGACGATGAGGACGGTCTTTTGGCGCATCGTGCACTGTGTGTCGATGCGGGGCGACGCGTGGAGCCCCACAGGCACGATGGTGAAACAGTGAGTTGTTCCGCAACCTACTAGAGGCGCAGATGGCGATGAACGCTCCCGTATTGGTGACCGGCGGTGCCGGCTGTATCGGAATTCAGGTCTGCCGCGAATTGGATCGTCGGGGAATCGAGGTGCACCTCTTGGATCTCGGCGAGCAGATCGCCCGGGTACGTCAGGCGCTCCCTCCGAAGGTCAAAGTGTTTTACGGCTCGATTCTGGACGTCTCGTCGATTCGAGAAGCCATGGACGGGTGCGGGGCCGTCATTCACCTCGCGGCGTTGCTTGGGGTGCGGCGGACCGAGGTCAACCGGCTGCGTTGTCTGGAGATCAACGTCGACGGAACGAAGCGGGTGCTGGATTGTGCCATTCAGCATCGGATCAAGCGGCTGGTGTTTGCGTCCTCGTCGGAAGTGTACGGCGAACCGATCGAGAACCCCATCACCGAAGAGACCATCACCCAAGGCAAGACCGTGTATGCCGTCAGCAAGCTGGCGGGTGAGGAACTGTGTATCGGGTATGCGCAGCGGTATCCGGAATTCGAACATGTCATCCTCCGGTTCTTTAACGCGTACGGGCCCTACCAGGCGGCGCAGTTCGTCCTCCCGAAGTTCATTCAAAATGCCATGACCGGTAAGCCGATCGTGATCAACGGCAGCGGGGAGCAGATCCGCTCCTATTGCTACAGCGAAGATACGGGACGAGGCGTCGTCGAGGCGCTCCTCCGGCCGGAGGCGGTCGGCCAGGTGATTAATCTCGGCAACAGCGATCGGCCGATTTCCATCAAGGAACTGGCGAATCTCGTGGTGGCGGCCAGCGGCAATCCGTCGGTGGAAATCCGGTACGCCGGGGATTTTCAAGGGACGGATCGCCATGCCGGCCGCGAGATCCATCGCCGCTACTGTTCCGGGGAGAAGGCCAAACGACTGCTGGGGTTCGAATCGCGGGTCACGCTGGAAGACGGCATCCGGCGGATCATCGAGATGAACAGCATTTTTGAGAAATGGGAAAGTACTGAGCTTCCGTATCTGATCGATGAAATGACCTAGCCGGGACGATGAATGCATTATCCCAGCTGGAAGGGAGAGCTTCGAACGTTCGCCTGCCTTCATGACCCACGGTAATTGGAAAACGACATTCAAGCGTGCTCTTGCCAGCGCCCGGTTGCTTCCCGCTGCCCGATCGTTTCATTACCACGTCAGACGGATGGCCGACCCTGCTTTTCGTGAGCAGGAAGCCAGACGGCAAGAAGAGCTTCTCCGGTTCGATGCCGAGCATGGGGCGGCGTTCCGGCGCGCGGCTCCTCCTGCGACGCAGCTTCAGCAGCGGGTACTGGTCGTCAGTTCCGGCTCGCTGGGATTGCTGGTCGAGATCGCGTTGGTGAAAGCCATCCAAGCCGCCGGGTATCGCCCGGTGATCCTCACGGATTATGACCGGTGGGTCGACCGCTACTATCGAGCGGCTGGCGTAGAAGAATTGTCCTACTGGGAAGAGTGGCAACGGCCGGTTTCACCAGCCGAGGCTGCCGCGATGATGCACGGCCTCGGGTCTTTCGAACAGTTCATTCACGCCGACTATTGCGGCGCCCGTGTCGGGAAGTATGCGGCCTCGACGGGGTTGCGCCATCTGCGTGTCGGCCGTCTGGATCTGTCCAGCCCCCCGGTGCGCGAGGCGCTGCTGCCCTTTCTCCATCGTGCCATGTCTTCCGCCCGGGCGGCGCAAGAGATTGTGGCAACTGTGAAGCCGGATCTCGTGCTCTCGGTCGATCCGGGCTATACGCCTCGGGGGGAACTGTTCGACGTGTGCCTGACAGCGGGGATCGATACTATCACCTGGAATGCCGCGCACAAAAACAACAGCCTCATGCTGAAGCGGTATCGGCAATCGAATCGCGATGTGCATCCGGCGTCGCTCTCGTCCGACACCTGGCGTGAGTTGCAGACAAGGCCCTGGACCGACGTGGAGCGAGCGCGATTGCGCCAGGAACTCGTCGGCAGTTATCACAGCGGCGAATGGTACAGCGAGGTCGGCACACAATTTCATACGGCCAGTCAGGATGCGGCGGAGGTTCGCCGGGCGCTGGCCCTGGACGAGGGCAAGAAGACGGCCGTCATTTTTCCCCACATCTTCTGGGACGGCACGTTCTTCTACGGGACTGACCTGTTCGAGAGTTATGAAGAATGGTTCATCGAAACCATGAAGGTGGCCTGCGCGAACAGGCAGGTGAATTGGGTCGTGAAGATCCACCCGGCCAATCTCGTCAAGAACGCGCGGGACGGGGTCGGTGCGGAACCCTCCGAACTCGTCGCTCTTCGTTCGCTGGGAGCAGTCGTGCCGTCCCATGTACGGATCATTCAGCCGGACAGCCGCATGAGCACCCTCTCGCTGTACAGCGTGATGGACTATTGTGTGACCGTGCGTGGAACGGTGGGGATCGAGGCCGCCAGCTTCGGCATTCCGGTGTTCACCGCAGGCACGGGGCGTTATGACCGCCGTGGATTCACGATCGACTCCGACACACGGACGCAATATCTGGATCGCCTCAGGCGGATTCATGAGACCCCGCCCATGTCTGCCGATCAACGGGATCTCGCCGAGCGGTTTGCCTACGGGATCTTCCTCGCCAGGCCGTTCAGTCTGCGCACGGTGACGATGGAGTTTCAGCGTGATGCCAAGGTGAGCTTGCAGTCGACCGTGCATGTGCCGCAGGGACAGGATCTGGCTGCAGCGCCGGACCTCAGACTGCTGACCGACTGGGTTCGCAGCGGGATGGAAGATTTCCTGGTACCGGAGGCCTGACTTGCTGCAGGGCCGCCCGGCTACATTGTGTTCCGAGAGGTCGTCGTCATGTGCGGAATAGCAGGAATGGTGGGACCGGGATCGGCTGAACTGGTGCGCGTTATGACGCAGGCGCTGCTGCACCGCGGGCCGGACGATGTCGGGTACTACGACGATCCTTCCGCGCATGTCGGGTTAGGCATGCAGCGACTCAGCATTCTGGACCTCGAACATGGGCACCAACCCATGACCAACCGGGACCGATCCGTATGGATCGTCTACAACGGGGAGATTTTCAATTCGCCGGAATTACGGCGGCGTCTCGAACAGAAACAGCATCGATTCGTGACGGACAACTCCGATACGGAAACGCTGTTGCAGCTCTACGACGACAAGCAGGAGGACATGCTGGGGGACTTGAACGGCATGTTCGCGTTCGTGCTCCATGACAAGCGGCGGAACCTGTTGTTCGGCGCTCGCGACAGGATGGGGATCAAGCCCCTCTACTACGCCAAGACGGCTTCGGCGTTTGCGTTTGCCTCGGAACTCAAAAGCCTGCTCACGGTGCCGAGCCTGAGACGCGATCTCGACCAGGCCAGTCTGTTTCACTATCTCACCCTGCGGTTTGTTCCCGGCACGTCGTCCATCGTCAAGGGGGTGTCGCGTCTCGCGCCGGGGCATTGGTTTCGATACGAGTTGGAGACCGGCACGTTCGAGACGCAGCGCTATTGGCGGCCGTCGTTTGCCTCGCACGAAGAGCGATCGGTCGGGGAATGGACAGAACTGGTGCGGACGGAGTTGCGGGCGGCCGTCCAGCGCTGGAGCCTGAGCGATGTGCCGATCGGCTGTTCCTTGTCCGGCGGGCTGGATTCTTCCAGCATCGTGGGGTTGCTGGCCGAGACCGGTCATTCGAAGCTCAAGACCTATTCGCTGGGATTCGAGGGGGCGGCCGAGCTGGATGAATTGCCGCTGGCGAGGACAGTCGCGGAGCGTTGGGGAACCGATCACCACGAACTGATCCTACGCCCCGACGATTTGCTCCGCGATCTCCTGAAGATGGTCTGGTTTTTGGACGAACCGTACGGAGGTGGGTTGCCCTCCTGGTACGTGTTTCAGTTTATGCATCGGGACGTGAAAGTCGGCATGACGGGCACGGGCGGCGACGAGCTGTTCGGCGACTACGGACGGTACATCGGCCTGGAGCGGCGACTCGCGGGTCGGCAAGCGGGAGCCGCCGCCCCGCACGCCTCAGCCTGGCTGGATCGCGCGTGGCCCCTGGTCTCTTCGTTGGTCGATCGCCTTCCGCATGGGGTCGGTGGATGGCGGGCGCGAGAACGGTGGCGTCATTGGCCGCAGATCGGGCGAGATCCGTTTCAGTGGGAGTATGTGCAGGCGTTCTACTATTTCTCCGATGCCATGAAGCGGAATGAGGTCCTCGCGGGTGGGGGCGACGAGGGGACGACGGATACCACGGAATTCCTGCGAAGGCTGTACGAAGAATCGGACGGCGTGCTGCCGCGCGATGGGCTGATGCAACTGGCGCTGCAAACCCAGTTGCCGGAAGAGTTTCTGTTCATGACGGATCGCTTTTCCATGGCGCATTCGCTGGAGGCGCGGGTGCCGTTTCTCGATCAAGTTTTCGTCGACGCGATGCTGCGGATTCCCGCGGCGATTCGCACCAAGCCGGAAGATCCGAAGTACCTGCTGCGACAGGCCGTCCGCGATCTGTTACCGGAGGAACTGCTGCATGCACCCAAACGCGGCTTTGTGCTTCCCACGGCTCAGTGGTTGCGTGGTCCGCTACGCCCGTTGACGGAACGGTTGCTGGCTCCGGCTCGGCTGGCCGAACAGGGGTTGTTCAAGCCTGAGTTTTACGCGCGTGTGGTCGAGCCCCATCTGCGAGGGCAGGCCGACTATCATCCCCAGATCTGGACCGTGTTGATGTTTCAGATCTGGCACAATCTGTATATCGAACGAACACTCACGCAATGCCCCGGTTTTTCCTGGCAGGAATTATGTTAAAGCAATACGTGCAGGTACGGATCTGGTGATCGCCGGGGCATCGGCGGAGCGGGGGATTCCATAGAAAGGAGCCAGTCGAAAGAAGATGCGTCGGGAGCATATCGAGGAATTGGTCTGTCCGTGCGGGCCGCACGGACTCACGTTGCAGCACGGCGCCAGTGAAGAGCAGGGAGAAATCAAGACCGGAGAACTGCGGTGTTCCGAGCATGGCCTGACCGTGCCGATCCGGGGTTTTGTTCCGCGGTTTGTGCCGGACAGCGGCTATTCGGAAAACTTCGGCGAACAGTGGAATCGATTTCGCCGCACGCAGCTGGACAAGTTCAACGGAACGAGCCTCTCCAAGGAGCGCTTCTACAGCGGCACGGGTTGGTCGCCCGACGAGTTGAATGGGGCCAGGGTGCTGGAAGCCGGTTGCGGCGCCGGGCGTTTTACGCAGGTCATGCTCGATGCCGGGGCGCAGGTGTACTCGGTCGACCTGAGTTCAGCGGTGGATGCCTGCCTGGCCAACAACGGCCCGCGTGAGCGCTTGTGCGTCGCCCAGGCCGATCTGTGTCGGATACCGTTCCGGCGGCACTCCTTCGACAAGGTGTTCTGTTACGGCGTGTTGCAACATACGCCGGATCCTCGTGCCTCCTTCATGAACCTTGTGCCTTTTCTAAAACCGGGCGGCGAGCTGGCTGTCGATGTCTATCTTAAAGGTTGGGCGTTGGAGCCGTACAAGAGTAAGTACCTCTATCGTCCGCTGACGACCCGGATGCCTCGACACCTGTTGTTTCGCTTGTTGCAGTGGTACATCCCGAAATGGCTCCCGCTGGATACCTTCATCAAACGACTGCCGCTGATCGGGCGCGTCCTGGGCATGGGGATCCCCTGTTGGAATTACCACTACCTGCCGCTGTCCCATGAGCAGCAGGTTGAATGGGCCATCCTTGATACCTTCGACGCCTTGGCCCCGGTCTATGACGATCCGCAAACTCCCGACACGATCGCTGAGTGGTTCCGGAGCGCGCAGTTGACGGATGTGCGGGTACGAATCGGAGGCAACGGGGTACTGGGAAACGGGAAGGCCCCGGCCTGAACGCCCGCGCCGATGGTCATGAATATTCTCCATCTCAGCACGGAATATAATCTGGGGGGATCCGGGCGGGCCGCCCATCGCATTCACTCCAGTCTCCTGAGGCGGGGACATACGTCGCGTATGTTGGTGTCGGGCTCGGTGTACGGGGTGCCGGAGGCCGGGCCGATCTGGCGCACGCTGCCCTGGCGTGCGGGAGACTGGCTCGCGCGCAGTTTCACGGAGGCGTTGAGTCTCCAGTATCTGTTCCTGCCCTCGTCCTGGGCCCTCCTGCGGCATCCCTGGTTTCGCGCAGCCGATGTCGTGCAGCTCTATAATACGCACGGCGGCTATTTCAGCCACTCGGTGCTGGGTGTCGCGAGCCGGCGGAAGCCGTTCGTCTGGCGCTTGTCGGACATGTGGCCCTTGACGGGCCATTGTTGTTATTCCTACGAGTGCGATCGCTGGAAGACCGGGTGCGGGTCCTGTCCGCTGCTGAGCGATGAGCCGGCGCTGCGCGAGGATCGCACGGCGCTGCTGTGGCGGGCGAAACGGAGTATCTACGCAGACGCGAAGGTGACGCTGGTGGCCCCTTCCCGCTGGATCGCCGGCCTTGCCGCCCAAAGCCCGTTGGTGCAGCATTGGCCGCTGGAGATCATTCCGAACGGACTCAACCTCAAGGTGTTTCGTCCCATCGCGCGAGCGGCTGCCCGGGAAGTCCTCGGCCTGCCGCAGGAGGAGGCGCTGATCCTGTTCAGTTCAGTGGAGACCAAAGCCTATCGAAAAGGCGGCACCTTTGTGGCGGAGGCTGTCCAGCGGCTGAAAGGAAATACCCGTACTCCGTTTCGATTGCTGGTCGTCGGCAATCGGGCCGCCGAATGGGAACAAGCCGTCGATGTTCCCGTCACCGCGATCGATGCGGTCAAAGACGATCACCTCCTGGCGACCGTGTATTCCGCGGCCGATGTGTTCGTGCATCCCGCGCTGGCGGATAATCTGCCGAATGGGGTGCTGGAGAGTCTGGCCTGCGGCACGCCGGTCGTGGCGTTCGACGTGGGTGGTGTGGGGGAAGCCGTGCGGCCGATGGAGACGGGGTACCTCGCACGCCACAACGATGCGCAGGATTTGGCGGCGGGGTTACAACAGCTGTTGGATGACGACGATCTCCGGCGCCGTCTCGGCAGGCGCGGTCGTGCCGTGGCGGAGGCGGAGTACGACATGGAGCTACAGACGCAACGCTTCGAAACCTTGTATCGGCGGGTGCTCCGTGACCGATAGCCGGTCGGTGCGGTTTCCCGAAACCTCGTATGGAATCGTCAAGCGCTGGCACACGATCGAGGCCTGGACGGAGACGGTGGCGCGCCGACTGAGAAAATCGTCGCTCACGGTGTTGGACTATGGCTGCGGCACCGGCGATCACGTGACCTATCCCCTGGCCTGCCTGGGGCATCACGTGCTGGGCGTGGATGTGCATGAGGAGTCGATTCGCCAGGCGTCGATCCGGTATCAGTCGCCGACCCTGTCGTTTCGGCTTGCGGACATCGACGCGCTGGTGAACGATGGGGCGCGGTTTGATCTGGTGGTCTGTTCGGAGGTGCTGGAGCACCTCTACCACCCAGGGAAATTTTTGGACATGCTTACCCGGGTACTGGAGCCGGGCGGCGGCGTGATCATCACCACGCCCAACGGTTACGGCTCGTTCGAGTGGTTGAGCAGTCTTCACGGACTGCTTGCCCGTGCCGGAATCCATGGCCTGCTTCGGCGGGTGGCCCATGCCTGTTCGCGTTCCCGGGAGGCCGCCACGACGCCGGGGACTGAAGCGGAAACAGTCGTGCCGACGACCGGTTTCCTCAATATGGACTCGACGCACGTGCAGTTTTTCCGGATCGGTGAACTGGAACGGATATTTTCCGACGGTGGATTTCGCATTATCGAACGGCGGGCCCGCACGCTATTGTGCGGTCCCTACGTGGATGTGCTCTTTCGCCTGGCGCCCTGTGAACCGGTGTTGTGTCGCGCGAACAACCGGCTGGCAGATCTGTTGCCGTTCTCCTGGGCGGCGGACTGGATGTTCCTGCTGGAGCATCGCGGGGCGGGGGCGCAGTGAACCAGGAATTACCGCGGGTTCTGATCGTCACGTCGAACAATTTCAATCTGGTCACCGGCGGCGGCATCACGCTGACCAATCTGTTCCGCGGATGGCCGCACGACCGATTGGCGAACCTGCATGAAGATGTCTTGCCGGACGATCACAGCGTCTGTCGCACCGTTTATCGATTGACGGACGAGGAAATCCGCTGGGTCTGGCCCTTTTCTCTGGTGCGTACCTGGTACGGCCGCAAGAAGCAGCAGGCTCTCGTGAGCGAAGGCGGCCACTCCGGCTCAGCCGGGCCGAGCTGGCTTGGCTCGCTCAAGCGGCTCATCGGCGACGGCGCGCCGAAGCGGGCGCGACTGACACCGGCACTCATCGACTGGGTGGAGCGATTCCGCCCGACTCTCCTGTACGGATTCCTCGGCTCGCTGGAGCAGCTCACGCTCACCAGGGCATTGGCAAGGCGCTTCAAGGTGCCCCTCGTCATCCACATGATGGATGATTGGCCCGCGGTCCTGTATCGCAGCGGGTTGTTGAGCCCGGTCATGGGACCGGTGGTCCGGCACGAACTCCGCCGTGTCCTGAGGGAGGCGCGTGGCCGTTTTGCGATTTGTGACGCCATGTGTGAGGAGTATGCACAGCGTTACGGGTACGCGTTTCAGTCATTTCAAAACGCCCTGGTTCCCGCGGAGTGGTTGCCGCATGCTCGGACCCAGTGGCAGGCCGGGCAGCCGTTCGTGGTGCGGTATGTCGGCTCCATTGTGCCGGACGGACAAAAGGAAAGCCTTCGCGATATCGCGCAGGCGGTGGCGGAGATGTGGGCGGCCGGACGACAGATCGAGCTGCGCATCCATTCTCCGCAAAGGGATACGGAGTATCTCCGATCGGTACCGTTGCCCTCCGGGGCAATCAGGATCGAGGGACCGCCGGAGTCCTCAATCGTTCCCCGATTGTTGGCGGAATCCGACCTGTTGCTACTGCCCTACAATTTCGATGCGCGAAGCGCCCGCTATATCCGGCTGTCGCTTCCGACGAAGGCGCCGGCCTATATGATTTCCGGCACTCCGGTTTTGGTGTATGCTCCGGCCGATGTCGCGACCGCCCGGTACGCGACCCGCGAGGCCTGGGGCTACGTCGTATCGGAGCAGGGGCAGGAGGCCGTGAAGGCGGCGCTGACGAGACTGATGGATGATGCGTCGCTGCGGGAGCGGCTGGGGCGACGAGCTCAGGCGGTGGCGGTCGCACGGCACGATGCCGAACGGGTACGCAGGGAGTTTTGGCGGAGTCTGACCGCGGCGGCAGGAACGGTGTCCCCGAGCTGAGCGAGCGGCTGACGAGCACGCCCGACGGTTCGGAGACGGCGCCGAGTCGCTGCCGATCGGGGCGAACGCGGCAGAACCGCTGATGTGGAGACGATGAGCAAGGTGGACGAATCTCAGCGAACAGGCGCGAATACTGCAGCAGGGCAGGCAGCATCGACTCCGAATGACGATGTCCGGCGCTATTGGGATCAGGGCGCGTGCGGCACCTACGACTATATCGTGGGATCGTTACCGGCATTGAGCCGCGAGTGGTTTGCGCAGATCGAGCGGCATCGGTATGCCGTGGAACCCTGTATCCCGACTGTTGCGCAGTTCGAGACTCATCGAGGCAAGACCGTCCTGGAGGTCGGGGTCGGGGCCGGTACCGATCACCTGCAATGGGCTCGTGCCGGCGCGGTCTGTTATGGTGTGGACCTCACTCAACGCGCCATCGAGACGACGCGGGCGCATCTCGCATTGCACGGGCTGAGTTCGACACTGCAACGTATCGATGCTGAAACCTTGCCGTTTCCCGATGGGACCTTCGATGTGGTGTATTCCTGGGGCGTCATCCACCACTCCGCCCATCCAGAACAGATCGTTCGGGAAATCCGGCGAGTGCTGAAGCCTGATGGGCTGTTCATCGGGATGGTCTATGCGCGACATTCACTGGTTGCGTTGAAGTTGTGGATCAAACATGCCTTGCTCAAGGGGCGGCCTTGGACCTCATGGGCCGACCTGGTGGCGAACCACATGGAGAGCCCCGGAACGAAGGCCTATACCATCGCAGAAGTCCAACAGGTGTGGTCGGGGTTTTCGTCCTGCGAGACACAGCAAATCGTCACGGTCTACGACCGCAGTTGGTTTCCCCGCTGGATGCACCGGCTGTTCCCTGCTCATTGGGGATGGTTTATCGTGGTGCGCGCGCGAAAGTAACCGGGCACGCGGGGGGAATGGTCGATGCCACGCAGACGAGTGTTGATGGCCACCGTGAACCAGTGGCATTCGCCCTTTCAGGTCGGCAGCCACCACCTGGCCCGCGGCTTTGCCGAGGCGGGATGGGAGGTCGGGTTCGTCTCGGAGCCGATTTCTCCCTGGCATCTGTTGGGCGGCAATGCGGAGGAATTCAGGGATCGGTATCGCCTCTATCGCAGTGGTGGTGCGCGCGCAGGATCGGAAAGGATCTGGGCCTATGTGCCGGGCGCGCTCTTCACGCCGCACAATAAGCCGGTGCTCAACCAACCCTGGATCGCCAAACAGTGGAGTCGACTCACCATGCCCAATCTTGTCGGCACGTTGCGACAACAGGGGTTTGGCGAAGTGGACGTGCTTTATTGTGACAGTGTGGTCCACCAGGGCTGGCTGAAGCATATTCGAGCCGGGAAGTCAGTCTATCGTATCGCCGACGCCTTGTCCGGCTTTGCGAAGACCACACCGGCCATTGTGCAATTAGAGCGGATGGTGGCCCGCTCGGTCGACCTGGTGGTCTATGCCGCCCACAGCCTTGAAGGCTACGTGAAGGCGCTGCGGCCGACGTCGATGGTCTATCTGCCCAACGCCGTCAATTATGCGCATTTCAGCGCAGCGACACGAGAGTGCCCGCAAGACTACGCCGGGATCCCACGGCCGATAGCAGTGTATGTCGGCGCGATGGATGTCTGGTTCGATTACCGCTTGATGGACGAGGTCCTGGACCGGCTGCCGCATGTGTCGTTTGTCTTGATCGGCCCGGATGAGCTGGCGAGGCAGCGCTTGCGCCCGCGCCCCAACCTGCATCTGTTGGGGCGACGGCCCTACGCCGATGTGCCGGCCTATCTCCAGCATGCGGATGTCGGTCTCATTCCATTCGATGTGGTGAACCATGCGGAGTTGGTCAACAGCATCCACCCCCTCAAGTTGTACGAGTATGCCGCCTGCGGTCTGCCGATCGTGGCGACGGAATGGGAAGAATTGAGGCATCTGAAGAGCCTGGCGCAACTGTGTCGAGGAACCGACGCCTTCTCGCGCGCGATTGAGCAGTCGCTGGCGAGCCCGCCGGACCGGGCTGCACTACAGGCCTATGCAGCGCAACACGACTGGGGCGCTCGGGTGTCCAGCCTGCTGAAAGCCCTCGGCGTTCCGGCGAAGTAGTCCGGCGCGGACTCTGCGGTCAACGGAGCGAATGTGAACATTGTCGTCGTCAGCGACTTCGCCCATGTGAACGGCGGGAACGCCGCGGTGGCCTTGGGGAGCGCCGTGGGCCTGGCGGCCAGAGGGCACGCGGTGACGCTGTTCGCCGGTGCCGGTCCGGTCGACAACCGAATCAGAGCCAGTTCGATTGACGTCGTCTGCACCGACCAGTATTCCATTGCCGACGATCCGCACCGGCTGCGCGCGATGGTGCAGGGAATGTGGAATGCCGGGGCCGCGCGGGCGATGGGCACGTTGCTACGGCGCATGGACCTCGACCGCACGGTGGTGCATATCCACGGGTGGGACAAGGTGCTCTCCAGCAGTGTGGTCCGGACGGCCCTGTCGATGGGGGCGAAGGTCGTCTGTACGTATCATGACTACGTATCCGTCTGTCCGACCGGCGGGTTCTACAACCATCCGAAGGATACGATTTGTGGACTGCGACCGCTCTCTGCCGCCTGCCTGCGGGAAGGGTGTGACCGGCGGAATGCCGCGCATAAGTGGTGGCGGGTCGCCAGAAGTGCGGTACAGCGACAATGGGGGGGGATTCCGGGGGAGGTCAAACACGTGGTGGTCGTGTCCGACTTCAGCCGGCGGATTCTCAAGCCGTTTTTCCCTGACGGAACGCAGGTGCATCGCGTGCCGAATATGATCGAGGTGGCACAGGCCGAGCCGGTCGAGGCTGAATCGAACAAGCCCTTCGTGATGGTGGGACGGCTGTCGCGCGAAAAAGGCCCGCACCTTCTGGCCGCGGTCGCGCAGCAAACCGACTGGCCTGTCCGTTTTGTGGGCGAAGGCGAGAGCGCCGAGGAGGTTCGCCGTCTGGCTCCGGCCGCCACCCTGACCGGTTGGCTGTCCCGCGAGCTGGTGACGCAGGAACTGTCCGGTGCGCGTGCCCTGATTTTTCCGTCTTTGTGGTATGAGACCGAAGGGTTGGTGGTGTTGGAGGCCGCCGCGCTCGGGGTCCCGGCAGTGGTGGCAGATTCCTGTGCGGCGCGCGATCTGGTGATCGACGGGGAGACGGGACTGTATTTTCGAGGGGGAGATGCGAAGGCGCTGCAGGCGGCCATCGCGCGGCTGCAGGACGATCACCTCGTGCGGCGATTGGGCCGTGCCGCCCACCGGCACTATTGGCGCCATCCCCGTTCGCTGGAGAACCATGTGGCCGATCTTGAGGAGGTCTATGCACAGGTTCTCGCCGGTCACTAACGGTCCGTCCGACGGAGACAGCGTGCCGCGTGAGGTGGCACGCGTGGAGCAGGACGGTCTCGCCACCTCGGACCTCGTCGGGCTGGCGCTCCTGGGCGGTCTGCTCTGTTCGCCGCTGTTCTTCAAGTTGCGCCTGACGGACAGCATCGTGCTGCATCCGTTCGTGCCCCTCCTGGCGGCGGCATGGGCCTGGGTAGCATGGGAGAGTCGGCGCACATGGTCCTCGCTGAGGCAAGGTTGGTACGTCGCCGAGCGGCAGGCGTGGAACGTGCCGGTGCTGTTGCTCGGACTCTCGGTCGCAGGTCTCTTGCTCAGTCTGGCCGTCAATTCGATCTGGTTCGGTTCGTTTCAAAAGACCGGTCTGTTGCTCCTCGTGAAGTGGGTGCTCTACCTTGCGCCGCTTCCGCTGGCGGCCTTGTTGACGCTTCGCCGCCCTGTGGCCGTCATCCGGCTTGTGAGTTATCTCGTGCCGCCGGTGGCGTTCGGTACGCTTTGTTATTCCGCGTTCAGGCTGTGGCAGGCGTTGGGCGGCCAGTACACCAACGTGTATACGGATGGGGCGTCGATCTTCTTTGCCATGGGGACATTTGCCGAGGCCTGGTCGTTCGACGGATTGTCGGTGAGGAGCGATACCATGGGCCACACGGCCTATGGCATGTATCTGGTCTGTGCGCTGATGTTCAGCTGCTGTCTGGCGCTGTTCAGCGGCTGGAACGGCCTCGTGAACCCGCACTATGCCGTGGCCCAAGTCGGCGTGCTGGGCCCCCTCGCCTTGAGCGGCATTCTGTTGAGCGGGTCGCGCACCAGCCTGCTTGCGCTGGCCGTCTCATTGTGCGGGTTGTTCGTGCTGCTGCGGCTGAATCCTGGTGCGTGGTTGTCTCCGCGCCGGCGCCTGCTCTGCGCCGTCCTGCTCGTGGTCGTGCCGCTTGTGTTGCTGTCTGTCACCGCCCTCTTCCGTACCGCCTTGCCGACCGTGGAGAGACTGCAGGAGACGTTGGTCGGCCGGTTGGACATTACGCAAAACGTCACAGGGGAGGCCACGCCGGTGTTGCCGGATCATGCGCTCACCAAGCAGTCCGTCAGGAATGTGCAGACCCGGTTGTGGATTTGGGGACAGTCGATCCGTCATCTCCTTGCGCATCCGCAGACCGTCATCTGGGGTATCGGGTACGATCGCCGGCGGTTCGTGGAGACTGTCGTCGGGCTTCCCTATGAGGGCTCCAACGTCAATCTCCAAACCGCGCATAATCTTTTTCTCGACATTTTGCTCAAGGGCGGCGTCGGGCCGCTGCTTCCGCTCCTGCTCGCCTGTGCCTGGTTGTTCTGGAGTGCCGTGAAAAGCGTGCTGATCCCCGTGCGTGGCCGGGAGTCGATCGCTCGCATCGGTTTGGGGTGGATGCTTATTGCGTTCTGGCCCGCGGTGCTGGCTTGTAGCCTGGCCGGTGAGGAGCTGCTCACCGACAATCTGCTGCTGCATTGGACGACGTTGTTCGGTCTGTTGCTCGGCTTGGTAGGCTTGGCCCTATCGGACTGGCTTCCGAACCGCATGTTGCACATGACCGCCCGAGCCGGAATCGGCGGCGGGCCGGCCTATGTGACGGCGGTCGTACGGCATCAGCAACAGGCCGGAACTCAGGTGCGGGTGTTTTGTTCCGACGAGCAGCCGTTCGTGGGTATCTGGCGAGGCATGGGGGTGGAGGTCTCGGTGTTGCCCATGCGACGGCCGAACGCACGCTCGGTCTGGCGCTTGCTCACGGAACTGTTGCGGGCACCGGCGCCCATCCATGCTCATGGGCGCGGCGCGGCCTTTTTCGCCTTCTGGGTCAAGGTCTTGGTGCGCATTCCGGTGCTCTATACGCCGCATGGTCCCCACTATGCGTTTGCGCGAGGGTGGCGATATGCCAGTGCGTGGGTCATGGAATGTCTCTTTCGCCTGGTCTTCGATGCGGTCCTCTATGTATCCCCCGGCGAGCAAGCGCTGGCGGCTGCACATCATCTACCCGTCGGCCGGTCGCGCGTGGTAGTGACAGGATTGCTGGACGAGGGCCGGACAACCGCTCCAGCTTCTGGAGCGCGGGACGCCTTGCATCGCGAGTGGGGGGTGCCTCCCGATCGGTTCGTGATCGGCTGGATCGGGCGATTCGACTATGCCAAGGGGGTGGATCTGCTGGTGGCGTCCATTCCGGCCGTGGCGGCGCAGCTTCCCAATGCCGTCTGGGTGATCATCGGTGATGGAGACGGAGATGGCTGTTGCGAAACGTACCGCCGTGGGTTGGATCCGGCGCTCGTCGGCCGAGTTCTGTTCCTGGGGAGCCGCACGGATGCCGATCGGCTGATCCCGGGCTTCGATCTGTATGTCTCCACCTCACGATGGGAGGGGCTGCCGCTCGTGTTGCTGGAAGTGATGGAGCAGGGGGTGCCCATTGTCGCCAGCGACGTGGTGGGCAATCGCGATGTGCTGAGCGGGTGGGGTGTGCTCTTCGCGGCCAATGATGCGGCCGCGGCGGCCTCGGCGCAGTTGCGCGTGGGCACCGATGCCTCGTTGCGCGCGCAATTGATCGAGACGGGGCGTCATGTGCGCCAGACCGAGTTTTCCCTGTCGCGGATGCTGGCGGTCTTGGATGGGGTGTACTATGACGTGCTGGGACCAAGAGTGTCGGGTCTGCGACGGAGTGAGACGCAGGGGGCGGCTGTGCCAAGGTGCGCGGTGACATCATACTCCGCAGAGCTGCCGCTACCCGGGTAGATGATGAAGCGGTGTTGCTATGGTGGGCGCACGAATCGTCCCGCCGGGGATCGCGTGAACGGGTGGGGTGTCGCGAATGCGTGAGAAGGGCGCGGGGCGTCACAGGTCGTCCGAATCCGCCGATGCCCGAGCGCCGGTGTCTATTGCGCAGGAATTGACCGGGGATCCGGGCCGATTGGGACGCGCCGCACTGCCCTTGATTGTTTCCGATGCGGTCCTGCAAGGGGCGCGGTATCTCCTGATCCTGTACCTCGGGTATCAGTCTTTGTCGTTGTTGGGATCGTTCCTGATGGGAGCTGCGGCGGGATCGCTGATCGGGGTGGCTGCGGATTTCGGCATCAGTCAACACTGGCTGCGGCTGGGAGGCGCAGTCCCGCCCCTGTCCAGAGGAACGTTTCTCCGGGCGATGCGAGGGAAAGTCGTACTCTCGCTGTTCGGCATGCTCCTGGTCGCCGCTCCCGTTGGATTGGGCTTGTGGCCTCTCGCGACGCCCGCTGCCATGGTGCTTGGGATGGCGTTGATGGTGAGCCAGTCGTGGGCAGAGACCTGTGATGCGGTCGGGCTCTCGGCTCACCGTTATGGCACGGTCTCGCGGTTCCGGTGGTTCCTGGCGATCGGAGGCTATCTCGCGCCGGTGGCGTGGGTGTACTTTCTGGGCGAAGCACCGGCATTAGGCGGCCTCGTCACCGTGCTGGTGATAGCCGCCCTCGCGGGCTTCGGCATGTCGTGCCTGTACCTCGTCGCGATCGCCTCTACGCTGGCCGTAAGCGACGAAGCCGGTGCCGGGTTTCGCGAGGTCTTGTGGCAGTCACGCTGGCTCGGCCTCAATCAGTTGGCAATCGTGATCGACGTGCGGGCGCCCTTGATCATTCTGGGGCTCATGCTGGGGGAGACGGCTGTCGGCCTCTACGGGTTGGTGCAACGTACGACTGCGGTGGTGGAATTGGCCTGGGCCTCGATCTCCCGATTGCTGATCACGTCCTATTCGGAACTCGGTGCGAGCAATCAAGTCGGGGAGGTGGACGTACGGGTGTGGCGTGCGGCGCGGCTGACTGGTCTGATGACGGCCACGCTGGCGGCCGGCCTGTGGTTCGGGATCGTGGTGATCGGCGACAACATGACTCTCTCGAACGACGCAACCCTGGCCTTGTCGTTGCTGAAAGTGGGGAGTCTGGCCATCGTGCTGAGTTCGTTGAAACGGCCGTTCGTGTCCGGCCTGATCGCGCTCTACCAGGAGCGGGCGGTGTGTCGTGTAAACCTGCTGTCCGCCCTGGCCGGTCTTGTTCTGGTGCCTGCAGGTATCGTCTATTTCAATCTGTGGGGCCCGGTCGTCGCATGGCTGACGTTGGAAGCGGCGGCCTGCGCATTACTCATGTCCCTGTTTATGTCTGTCACTCGAACGACTCAGGCGAATCAGGAGTCGCCGCTGACCCGTCGCGCGGCGCTCTGAGCAAGCCGGCGTGAGATGATGAACGGAATGCATGCGTGTTGCGATTGTTCATGACTGGTTGACCGGGATGCGGGGCGGCGAGCGATGCCTGGACGTCTTTTGCGAGTTATTTCCTGATGCGGATCTCTACACCCTGCTGCACGTCAAAGGGACGGTGTCACCCACGATCGAACGGCATCGGATCCGGACGAGTTTCATTCAGTCCTTTCCCCTGGCGCAACGGTTCTATCGCTACTACTTGCCGTTGTTTCCCGCGGCGATCGAGCGGTTCCGGCTCGGATCGTACGATCTCATCCTGAGTTCCAGCCACTGCGTGGCGAAGGGAATTCGTTCGCCTCCGGGGGCGAAGCACCTCTGCTACATTCACGCGCCCATGCGATATGTGTGGGATCAATTCGAGAACTATTCCGGCGGGGGACGGTCCGGCTTGGTGGCGCGGGTGGGCATGGGACTTTTTCGAACTCGCTTGCAACGATGGGATGTGGCGTCTGCCGCGCAGGTCGATCAGTTTGTCGCGAATTCGCACAATATCGCCGCAAAGGTGCAACGGTACTATGGGAGGCCTGCGGCTGTCGTCCACCCGCCCGTGGACTGGCATTCCTTTCAGCTTGCGGAGCGGTCCGAGGACTTTTATCTGATGGTGACGGCGTTTGCCCCGTACAAACGGGTTGATCTCGCGATTCAGGCGTGCAATGTTATGAAGCGACGACTGAAGATCATCGGCAAGGGGCAGGAGGAGGCTCGATTGCGGAAGCTGGCCGGTCCCACCATCGAGTTCCTCGGGTGGCAGCCGGACGAGGTCGTGCGGGATCACTATGCGCGCTGCCGGGCGTTGCTCTTTCCAGGGGAGGAGGATTTTGGTATCGTCCCGCTGGAGGCCATGGCCTGCGGCAAACCGGTGATTGCCTTCGGGCGGGGCGGCGCGTTGGAAACGGTGTGTCCGTTGGCCGGCCAATCGGCCCTCGGGGGTGAGGTTTCGCGAGGAGACCAGCCGGGTCGCAATCACCCCAGCGGTGCTCCTACCGGGGTGTTCTTTTTCGAGCCTTCGACGGAGTCGCTCGTTCAGGCGATGGAGTCGTGTGAACGCCGGCAGACCGAATTTGATCCGCGTTCCATCCGCGACCACGTCGCACCATTCGACCGACGGTTATTCAAGGAGCGCATCAACGCCTTCGCCATGGCGGCTCTACACGGGCCTGCATTGTAGAGGGAGCATGCTGAAGCGCCACTCGCAGTTTCTCAAGAGTCTGTTGTTCTGCATCGATCTGGGGCTGATCTGCGCCTGTTGGATCGGCGCCTACTACCTTCGTTTCTCCGAAATCATGGAGCCTGCGCCCAAGGGGATTCCCCCCTTGCGGACCTATTTGTTGTTGCTGGTGCCGATCGTCGCGGTGTGGGGGATGTCGTTTCAGGCCTTCGACCTGTACCGCCCTCGGCGCATGGGTACACGCCTGTCGGAGTTCTTGGATGTAGCCAAGGCCAATACCCTGTCGGTCCTCATCCTGGTGGCGCTGACCTTTTTCCTGCGACAGTATGAATACTCCCGACTGGTGCTGCTCTACTTCTGGTTGTTGAATCTCATCGCATTGGGATTTTCCCGTGTGCTGTTCAGAGAAGCGCTGCGGTTCCTTCGCCGTCAGGGCTATAACCAGCGCCATGCGCTCGTGATCGGTACGAGTCGATTGGGGCGGCGGGTGGTGGCGGCGCTCGCCGAGCATCCGGAGCTAGGCGTGAAGGTTCAGGGGTTTCTGAGTGCCGATCGCCGGAAGGTGGGCGAGCGCATTCATGATGTGCCGGTCATCGGCCAATACGACGATCTCCAGGCCCGGGTGCAGTCGGGCGTCGACATCGTGTTCGTCTGCCTCCCTCCGGAAGACGAGCAGTGGGCCGAAAAAATGTTCGCGTTTCTGGCCACCACGATGGTTGAGGTCAAAGCGCTGCCGGCCATGTGCGAGTTCGTCAGCCTGCGGGCAGAAGCCGAGATGTTCGAAGGCCTTCCGTTGATCACTTTGCAGGGATCGCCGCTGCACGGGTGGAATCTCGTGATCAAACGGATGCTGGATGTGGTGGGGGCTTCGGCGGCCCTCGTGGTGTTTGCGCCGTTGTTGTGCCTGGTAGCGGCACTGGTCAAGGTCACGTCGCCCGGTCCGGTGTTTTACCGACAGCTCCGGATGGGATTGGATGGGCAGGCGTTCGAGATGTTGAAGTTTCGCTCTATGAGGGTTGATGCGGAGTCGGAGACGGGGCCGGTCTGGACCCAGCCGAACGACGACCGGCGGACGCCGATCGGGGCCTTTTTGCGTCGAACCAGTCTCGACGAACTGCCGCAATTCTGGAACGTCTTGCGTGGGGAGATGAGTATCGTCGGCCCGCGCCCGGAACGGCCGGAGTTCATTGCCCGGTTTCGAGAAACGCTGCCGCAGTACATGCTGCGACACAAGATGAAGGCCGGCATCACCGGATGGGCGCAAATCAACGGGTGGCGCGGCAACACCTCGCTTGAAAAGCGTATCGAGCACGATCTGTATTACATCGAGCATTGGTCGATCTGGTTCGATATCAAGATCATGCTGCTGACATTCTGGCGCGGCTTCATCCACCGACATGCCTACTGACGGCTCCTGCCGTTCGCGCCTCCTGCCTGTTGTGAACCGGCCTGAGGGGCGAGTGTCTGGCCCTCGCCCATAGCTGAGTTTTCTTGAGTTTCCGACGGTGCCTTGTTAACATCGCCCCAGTCGAAAGCCCAGGCATGCCCAGCACGAAACGCCGAACCACGGCTCCAGCGAAACCCCGTGTGTCTCTCCCTCGGATTCTCCGGGGCATTCGTTTGTTTGCGACGGATGTCGACGGGGTCCTGACCGATGCCGGGATGTACTATTCCGAGTCCGGCGATGAATGGAAGAAATTCCATACGCGTGACGGAATGGGGATTAAACTGCTGCAAAAGGCAGGGCTGATCACGGCGATCATCACGCAAGAGTCGACGAAAATGGTGATGCGCCGCGCGCAGAAGTTGACGATTCCCGAAGTGCACCAGGGGGCTTACGATAAGCTGACTGTGCTGAACGATCTCATCGCCCGGTACGGGCTCACCATGGAACAGGTGGCCTACATCGGCGACGATGTGAACGACCTGCAGGCGCTGGGAGCGGTCGGGTTCTCCGCCTGCCCCGCCGACGGCATCCCTCAGGTGCAACAGACGGTCCGGTACATCTGCAAGAAAAAAGGTGGCGAAGGAGCGGTGCGCGAAATCGCCGATCTCATCCTTGAGGCGCAGCAGCCGCGCTGAGTCGATGACCGGCATATGGTGCGAACGATGGGTGTAATTCCATGAATCTGACGACGCATCTCTATCCAGTGATTTTGGCCGGGGGGAGCGGAACCCGCTTCTGGCCGCTCAGCCGGCATCTCTACCCGAAGCAGTTGCTGCGTATCATCGGCGACGAAACGCTGATCCAGCAAACCATGCGGCGTGTGCTCTCCTGTGCCACACCCGATCACGTCATCATCTCCACGAATCCCGGTCAGGCCGATTCCATTCGCGTGCAGTTAAGCGAGTGGAAATCCGCCTTGCAGCACAACTATGTGGTGGAGCCTGTCGGTCGCAATACGGCACCGGCGATTGCGTTGGTTGCGGCAGAACTGGTCCGGCGCGACCCCGAGGCCATGATGTTGGTCCTACCGGCGGACCATGTGGTGACCGGGGAGAAGGCGTTTCAGGCAGCCGTGGCTCTGGGTGCCCACCTCGCGGACCAGGGCAGGTTGGTTACATTCGGGATCAAGCCGACTAGGCCGGAAACCGGGTACGGGTACATCCAGCCGAATCGGCGAACCGCGTTGGCCAAGAAGGGACGTCTGACCGGCCACCCGGTGGCACGGTTTGTCGAAAAGCCGAATCGCGCCAAGGCGGCGCAGTATCTGAAGAACGGCAATTATTTCTGGAACAGCGGAATGTTTGTCTGGAAGGCGGCCACCATTTTGGAAGAAATCCGCCGGCATCAGCCGCAGCTCGCCAAAGCGATTGGCCGGGTTCATGCCTTGATGGCTTCCGGCGCCGATCCAAAGGACATTGAGGCGGCCTATAAGAAGGTGCCGTCGGTGTCGATCGACAACGGTGTGATGGAACTGTCGGCCAATGCGGCGATGATTCCGGTCGGCTTCGGGTGGTCGGATGTGGGGAATTGGAGCAGTTTGGAAGAAGTGGCTCCGCGCGATAAGGCCGGCAACGTGGTGAGTGGGCGTGTCATCGACATGGACAGCAGCAACTCCGTGCTCTATGCCGATCGACGGGTCGTGGCGACGATCGGCCTGTCCGACATGGTCGTGGTAGATACCCCCGACGCGACGTTGATCTGTCCGAAGTCCCGCTCGCAAGACGTCAAGCAGATGGTCGAGATCTTGAAGCAGCAGGGTGCCCCTGAGCATCTGGAGCATCTGACCGTGTTCCGTCCCTGGGGATCGTACACGGTGTTGGAAGAAGGCCCCGGGTACAAGGTGAAGCGTGTGACGGTCAATCCCGGCGGACGCTTGTCGTTGCAGTTGCATCACAAACGCAGTGAGCATTGGGTGGTGATTGCTGGAACCGCACGGGTGACCAGAGGGGATGAGCTGTTGGATTTGCGGGTGGGGCAGAGTACGGCTATTCCGGTGGAGACGCCGCACCGACTCGAAAACCTCGGCAGCGACACCTTGCATATCATCGAGGTACAAAACGGCCCCTACCTCGGAGAGGACGACATTGTGAGGTTCAAAGACGACTATGGTCGCACGGCCAGCACGTAACCGCCGACGTGATGATTCGGCGCACCGGCGAGGGATTTTCTCCCCTCGATTGTCCGATCCAACTTCATACCTGGAGTGACTGATGGCGCTCTTCCGTGAATATGACCTCAGAGGCATTGTCGGTGAAGAACTGACGGATGCGATTGCGGAGCAGGTGGGCCGCGCCTATGCCACGATGGCCCGCGAGCAGGGCGCGTCACGGATCAGCCTCGGAAGAGACGGCCGGTTGAGTTCGCCCGCGTTGCAGCAGGCGTTGATCAAGGGCCTGCTCGCCGGTGGTCTCGATGTGGTCGATCTGGGGCTCTGCGCCTCGCCGCTGCTCTATTTCTCCCTCTTCACCTTGCCCGTGCAGGGCGGGATCATGATCACGGGCAGCCACAATGCCGCCGAATACAACGGGTTTAAGATCTGCATCGGCCAAGAGGCCATTCACGGCGAAGAGATTCAGCACTTGCGCCGGGTGATGGAAGCCGGGCGATTTGCGACCGGCTCTGGCCGGCTGTCATCTCACCCCATTATTCCGGACTACCTTGAGCATCTGAAGCGCAGCTTTGCCGACGTACGGGCGGACCACCTGCATGTCGTCATCGATTGCGGCAACGGCGCCGCGTCGTTGGTCGCCAAACAGGCGCTGGAGCAAATGGGCTGTCGTGTCACCGGTCTCTACGATGAATTGGACGGGCGTTTTCCCAACCATCATCCCGACCCCACCGTGGTCGACAATCTCCAAGACCTGATTGCGACCGTGCAGCAGCAGAAAGCGGATGTCGGCATCGGCTATGACGGCGATGCGGACCGCATCGGCGCGATCGACGAGCGGGGCCACATTCTGTGGGGCGATCGCTTGATGGTGGTCTATGCGCGCGAGATTTTGAGCCGTCGGCCCGGCACGACCTTTATCTCCGAGGTCAAGGCCTCGCAATGTTTGTACGACGACATCGCCGCCAAAGGCGGACGTCCGATCATGTGGAAGACCGGCCATTCGCTGATGAAGGCGAAACTCAAGGCGGAATCGGCCGTGTTGGCCGGCGAAATGTCCGGCCACATGTTTTTTGCCGACCGGTACTTCGGGTTCGACGACGCGATTTATGCCTCCTGCCGGTTGGTGGAGATTCTCGCCAAGACGAAACAATCGTTGTCGAGCTTGGTCGCCGATTTGCCACAGACCACCGTGACACCGGAAATTCGCGTGGATTGTCCCGACACCGTCAAGTTTCAACTGGTCGATCAAGTGCGCGCCCAGCTGAGCTCCTATCTTGAGGCGGGCAAGCCTGTGGGAGCCTCGACGCTCACGATGCGTGAATTGGTGACGATCGACGGGGTACGCGCGATTTTCGATGATGGCTGGGGATTGATCCGGGCATCGAATACTCAACCGGCATTAGTGCTCCGGTTTGAGGCTCCTTCGCAAGCCCGGCTGGATGTGATCCGCGCGACCATCGAAACCGAACTGGCGCAGGCACGGCGTGTCTTGGCTGTCTAGGCCGATCTTCCTTCCTGCTCGAATCGGTCCGATCTTGTGTCTGCTGGCAGCCGTGCTCGCCGGCCCCTTGTCGCCGGCAGACGTATCGGCGGAGGCCGGCCCCGGCTCGATCTCTTCTGCCTCTGCCTCCCTGCCCTTCGTCGACGGTGAACGCCTGGCCTACGACGTGACCTGGTTGGGCCTGCGCGCGGGCATTGCCACCATGGTCGTGCAGGACGGTGTCGACGACCGGGGCCGGCCGCAGCTCATGCTCAGCATGACGGCCCGGTCGAGCCCCACGGTGACGAGGTTTTATCCCGTCGACAATCGCGGCCTGTCCCAGGTCGATCTGGAGTCGTTTCTACCCCGGCACATGACCTTTGCGCGACGAGAGGGTAAACGGTTCAACGACTTCGACTATACCTTTCGGCACAGCGAAGGCCTGGTGACCGCGGTGAAGGACGGCAAAACCGACGAGCTGGCCATCCCGCCCGACGTGCAAGATGCCATGTCGTGTTTATATTACGTTCGGAAGGTCCTGCCCTTCGTCCCGGGAGCCGCACTGGCCCTGACCGTGCACCACGATAAGAAAAACTACAAGATGGACGTGCGGGTCGAAGGCCTTGAAACGGTGGAAGGGCTCTGGGGGACGCGAGAAACGGCTCGGGTGGTCGTGATCATGCCGTTCCAGGGCATTTTCCTGAACGAAGGCAATATTCGTGTCTGGTTCACCACCGATGAGCACCGTGTGCCGGTCCGGATGAAGGCCAAAGTCGTCATCGGGTCGATTGTGGCGGAACTCACCGAGGGCTATGGAACCGTCGCGCGGCCCTAATCTCTCCTCCGTGGTTTGCTCGCTCGGCCGGAAACCGCTATAATCACGCCACGTTCGTGGGGAGGGCTTCGGCTCTGTCCGAAGCCCTCGTCGTTTCGACCTGTCGTCCGAGTTCCTAAAGGAATCAGCAGTATGGCGAATGTCCCCGTGACCTTAAGCCGATTTATCATCGAGCAGCAGACGGCCTATCCGGAGGCCACCGGTGAGTTTTCCGTCCTCCTGACCCAAATCGGGCTGGTCGGTAAATTAATCGCCCGTGATCTTCGCCGGGCGGGTCTGATCGACGTTCTCGGGACCACCGGGGAAACCAACGTGCAGGGCGAGGTCGTCAAGCGGCTGGATATGATCGCCAACGACACGTTTCTCCGGGTGTTCGAGCACAGCGGTCTGGTGTGTGTGCTGGCGTCGGAAGAGATGGAAAAGCCGATTCAATTGCCGCAGCATTGGCCGAAGGGCAAATACATGTTGCTGTTCGATCCCTTGGACGGTTCTTCGAATACCGACGTGAACATGCCCCTCGGAGCGATTTTTTCGATTTTGAAACACGACGGCCGCGGGCGGCTCCCGGCGGAAGCGGAATTGTTCCGGAAGGGAACCGAGCAGGTGGCCGCAGGGTACCTGTTGTTCGGATCGAGTACGATGCTGGTGTTCAGCGTCGGTCAGCGGGTGCACGGGTTCACGCTGGACCCGTCCATCGGAGAGTATCTGCTGTCGCACGAAAATATCCGGATTCCGAAGAAGGGCAAGGTCTATGCGGCGAACGAGGGCAATTATCATCGCTGGTTGCCGGGGACCCAGAAATATGTCGACGCGTTAAAAGTGAAAGACAAGGCGGCCGGACGGCCCTACAGCGCCAGGTATTCGGGCTGTCTGGTCGCAGATGTGCATCGGATTCTGCTGGGCGGAGGGATCTACCTCTATCCAGGGGAGATCGATAAGCCGGAGGGGAAGTTGCGATTGCTCTATGAGGCCAATCCGATGGCCATGGTGGTGGAGCATGCCGGCGGGAAAGCGAGCACCGGGACCGAGCGCATTCTGGACCTGGAGCCCAAGGCGCTCCATCAGCGGGTGCCGCTCATCATCGGCAGTGCCGAAGACGTGGAACAGGCGGAGGCCTCTATTCAAGGACGTGCGTAACGACTAATGTGACCGAGGTTTGTTGGGAGGTTGATTATGAGCAATCGGGTCCAGGAAATTGTGAGCTGGTACGAGAGCGACAACGCGGGCACGAAGACGAACATTGCCCGGCTGCTGAATGCCGGAAAATTGGCGGGGACAGGCAAGTTGGTCATTCTGCCGGTCGATCAGGGATTCGAGCATGGCCCGGCAAGAAGCTTTGCGCCGAACCCGGGAGGCTATCACCCGCATTACCATTTCCAACTGGCGATCGATGCCGGCTGCAACGCGTATGCGGCGCCGCTGGGGTTCATCGAGGCCGGCGCCAGCCACTTTGCCGGCCGGATTCCGCTGATCCTCAAGCTGAACAACCACGATGTGTTGCACGATGAGAAAGATCCCCTCCCCTCGGTCACCGGTAGCGTGCAGGATGCGTTGCGGCTGGGCTGTTCGGCGGTGGGGTTCACGATTTATCCCGGCTCTTCTCACTGCAACCCGATGTATGAACAGTTGCGCGCGATCGCGGCGGAAGCGAAGAGTTGCGGCCTGGCCGTCGTGGTCTGGTCCTATCCGCGAGGTTCGGCGTTGAGCAAAGAAGGCGAGACCGCCTTGGACGTTGTGGCCTATGCCGCCCAGATTGCGGCGCAGCTGGGCGCGCATATCATCAAGGTCAAATTACCCACGGCCCATCTGGAGCAGGCTGCGGCCAAGAAGGTGTATGAGGCGGAGAAGATTCCTGCCGCGACCTTGGCCGAACGTGTGAAGCATATCGTGCAGAGTTCGTTCGACGGGCGACGGATCGTCATTTTCTCCGGCGGGGCGAAGAGCGACGAAAAGACGGTGTTCGACGAAGTGCGCGCGATTCGTGACGGCGGGGGATTCGGTTCGATCATCGGACGCAATTCGTTCCAGCGGCCGAAAGCGGACGCCGTGAAGTTCTTGAACACGATTATGGCCCTGTACGCGGGCGAGAAGCCCTAAGCGGAAACCTGTCAGACCGGATCGACCATGGATGACTTTCGTCCCTCAACCGAACCGCGCCCTTCGACGCGGTCTTGGATCTTTCCCGCGATGCTGCTGGCGGCGGGGATACTCATCGGCATCGTCCTCACTTCCGATCTGGGGTGGTTGCCGACCGGGCATGCCGTTCCGGAAACCGTCCCTCCGACGGCGTCCGCTCCTGTTCCCCGACCGGTGTCGACGGCGGTGCAGCCCAGCCTGCCCGGTTCCGGAGGGCAGAGTTTTGTCGACGTGGCCAAGGCCGTGAAGCCGGCCGTCGTGAACATTTTTGCGACGCGGAACGGATCGAGCGAGGAGAGCAAGGGGACGCCGTTCGAAGATCCGTTCTTCAGGCGATTTTTCGGCGAAGAATGGATGAAACGCTTCGAGGCGCCGAAGGAACGGAAGGAGCGCGGACTAGGATCGGGAGTGATCGTCGATACCAACGGGTTGATCATCACCAACAATCACGTGGTGAACAAGGCCGACGACATCAAAGTGTTCTTGTCCGATAAACGCGAGTTCAAAGCGAAGTTGGTCGGAACCGATGCCAAGACCGATGTGGCAGTGCTGAAAATCGAAGCGACCGGATTGCCGACCGTCGCCTGGGCCGATTCCGACAAACTGGAAGTCGGAGAGTTTGTACTCGCGGTCGGGAATCCTTTCGGCCTCACGCAGACCGTGACATTGGGCATCGTCAGCGCCCTCGGGCGTGCGGCGGGTATCGCTGAATACGAAGACTTCATCCAGACCGATGCGGCCATCAACCCCGGCAATTCCGGTGGCGCGTTGGTGAACGTGCGTGGCGAACTGGTCGGTATCAATACGGCCATCTATAGCCAGAGCGGTGGAAACATGGGTATCGGCTTCGCAGTGCCGAGCAACATGGCCCATTCCATCATGGACCAGCTAGTTCAGCACGGCAAAGTCGTACGGGGCTGGTTGGGTGTCTCCATCCAGGAACTGACGCCTGAATTGTCTTCTCAGTTCGGTGTGCCCAAAGATGTGAAGGGTGTGCTGGTTAGTGACGTCATGGACGACAGCCCGGCCAAGAAAGCAGGGTTCGAGCGTGGCGATGTCATCGTGGAGTATGACGGTAAACCGATGGATTCGCCGGCGCACCTCCGCAATGCCGTTGCCCAGACGAATGTCGGGAAAAAGGTCTCCGTCAAAATCATCCGTGAGAAAAAAGCGAAGTCCATCGAGTTGACGATCGCCGAGCAGCCCAAGAATCTGGCGCAAGCCGGTGTGGAAGAGGGCGGAGAGTCGGTTGCACCTGCGGGATTGCTCTCCGACATTGAGGTGAGGGAGCTGAACACGGAACTTGCCGGCCGGTACGGATTGAAGGGGAGTGATCGCGGTGTGGTGGTGGTCCGGGTCAAACCCGGCAGCCCCGCGGAAGAGGCCGGTGTGCGTGAAGGGGATCTCGTACTTGAGGTCAATCGCAAGTCGGTGGGAACGGTGAAGTCGTACGAACAGGTCGCTGCAAATCTGCCGAAGGACCAGGCGGTGCTGCTCTTGCTGAGACGGCAAGGGCGAGCCATTTATCTGACGCTGAGGCCGTGATTGCTTCGAATCGTCCGTTTGAGGCCAATCACAGAGAGGAGGAAAACAGTATGGTAGCGCGGGCCATATTTGTTCTTCTCAGCGCTCTTGCAGGAATGGCCCTGTTTTTGCGGGCCCAGGATTCTAGCCGGGAGTTTCTGCTCATCGGGTTGGCTATGGGGGCGGTGGCCGGCGGCCTCATTCTAGCCGGCGAATATGCGCTTCGCAGACTTTCATTGGGCATTATTGTCGGTGGTGCGGTCGGTTTGTCCGGCGGGTTAGTCCTCACGGGATTGGTGGAATGGGTCGGGAGCGCGGTCTTCGACGTTGAAACCTTTCTATTCCATATCGGGGGGCTGGTGTTCCTGTTGGGGTTTCCCTATCTGGGGCTTGCCATGGGGGCGCGGTTTGGAAACGAGCAGTTTCCCTCGGCACACCCAGGGGGGGCCTCGTCAAGTGCCACGACGGCTTGCCTCAAGGTGTTGGATACGAGCGTGATTATCGACGGCCGGGTTGCAGACTTGTGCGAGACGGGCTTTCTCGAAGGTCCGTTTCTGGTTCCGCATTTCATCTTGCATGAGTTGCAGCACATCGCGGATTCGTCCGATTCACTCAAGCGGGCGCGGGGTCGTCGAGGGTTGGATATTCTGAACAAGATTCAGAAAATGCCCGATGTGGACGTGCGCATCGTCGAGGAAGACTTCCCGCATGTGAAGGAAGTCGACGCCAAACTTGTGGTGTTGGCCAAGAAGGTGGGCGGACGGATCGTCACCAATGATTTGAATTTGAACAAGGTCGCGGAATTGCAGGGTGTTCGCGTGTTGAACATCAATGAACTCTGCAACGCTCTACGGCCGGTGGTGCTTCCTGGAGAAACGATTCGCGTATTCGTGTTGAAGGAAGGCAAGGAAGCCGGGCAGGGCGTGGCCTATCTGGATGACGGTACGATGATCGTGGTGGACAACGCCCGTCGCTGCATCGGCCGCAATGTGGATGTGACGGTCACCAGCGTGCTCCAAACGACGGCGGGGCGCATGATTTTCACCCGTTTGAAGGAAGAGTCAGAGCGGGAAGAGTATCAGGTTGCGCGTGGGTAGCAGGGTGATAAAGATGGGCGACGGCTCGGCTTGGCCCGGTCGTTCGTATCGATCACCTGATCGGCGGAGACATCGCCGCTCCCGTGCCGATTCTTCCGTCCGAAAGCCAATCCGTGTCTGTTCGTAAGGCGGAGCCTGCACACACAGGGCCGCGAACCGTGGCGCTGGTTCCCGCGGCCGGTCGTGGCCTCCGGATGGGAGGCCACATCCCCAAACAGTTTCTCACCCTGGGCGGCCGCCCCATCCTGGCGCAGTCGCTCACCGTGCTCCAGGCTTCGCCGGTCATCCACGAGATCATCCTGGCCGTCCCGCAATCCGAACGTCAATACTGTCTCGATCACATTGTGGCGACGGGGGATTTCCCCAAGATCACCAAAGTGGTTCCGGGCGGGGAGCAGCGGCAGGATTCCGTGCGTCACGCCCTCGCGGAAGTCGACCCTGAGACGGACATTGTGCTTGTGCACGATGCGGTACGGCCGTTCCTGACGGTTACCATGATTCGCGAGGTGGTGGAGGCCGCCGTCGAGCATGGCGCTGCGATCATCGCGCTGCCGATGCGCGACACGGTCAAATACGTAGGTGATGGAAAGGTGATCGAGCGGACGGTGGATCGTCGACCCCTCTGGCTTGCGCAAACCCCGCAAGCGTTCCGCCGTGAGTGGTTGGAGGAGGGCCATCGTAAGGCCCTGCTAGGGGGCGTGCAGGCGACGGACGACGCGCACCTTGTGGAACTGCTCGGGAAACCGGTCGTCGTGGTCGAGGGCAGCGGGGAAAACATCAAGGTCACAAGGCCGGAAGATCTCGTGATCGGAGAGGCCATTCTCCGCTCACGGACGGCGGCGAGGAGTGCAGAATGACGGCGGTACGTGTAGGGTGCGGATGGGATATTCATCCTTTGGTTGCAGGGCGGAAGTTGATTCTGGGCGGGCTCGACATTCCGCATCATAAAGGCCTACAAGGGCATTCCGATTCCGACGCCCTTGTGCATGCCATTTGCGATGCGCTCCTGGGCGCCATGGGGGAAGGGGATCTCGGTCGCCACTATCCCAGCTCGGACCAGCGATTCAAGAATATTTCCAGCCTGAAGTTGCTGGAAGACGTCGTCGGGAAGTTGCGGGCAAAGGGCTACCGACTGGCCAATGTGGACAGTACGATCATCGCCCAGGCGCCTCGGCTAAGTTCGCATCTGGCATCGATGCAAACGATCATCGCCGGCGTGTTGCAGGTCGAGCCGGATCTCGTGAATGTGAAGGTCAAGAGCGGTGAAGGGTTGGATGCGGTGGGACGCGAAGAGGCGATTGCCGCTCAGGCCGTCTGCCTGATTGAGCGGGCATAAGAACCGGCCGTCACTCGATGGTGCATCCGTCGCGATTATGTTGAAAACGATTGCTCAGGACCTCCACGCGGTGTTCGAACGCGATCCTGCTGCGACCAGCAGGCTGGAAGTCGTGCTGACTTATGCGGGGTTTCACGCGCTGCTGGCCTACCGGTTGGCGCATTGGCTGAAGCAGCATCAGGTGCCGCTTCTGCCGCGAGCGATCTCCCAACTGGCCCGCTGGTTGACCGGGATCGAAATCCATCCGTCTGCTAAGATCGGCTGTGGGTTTTTTATCGATCATGGCATGGGGGTGGTGATCGGCGAGACGGCGGAGGTCGGAGACCATGTCACGCTGTTCCAAGGCGTGACGTTGGGTGGAACCGGGAAGGAACGCGGGAAGCGACACCCGACGCTCGGCAATCATGTGGTGGTCGGGGCCGGTGCCAAGATTCTGGGCGGCATCACGATCGGCGACAACGTGAAAATCGGGGCCAACTCCGTCGTGTTGAAATCAGTGCCGCCGAATTCCACGGTGATCGGCGTGCCGGGCCGTATCATTAAGTCGCAGGGCGAGCGGCTTCCGGATGCCACGATGGATCACACCAACATGCCGGACCCCACGGCTGACCGATTCGCCGCGCTTGAGATGGAACTCATCGAGTTGCGCAAGAAACTCGAAAATCACGGTGCCAACGGATCCCGTTAACACACCGGCCCGTTCCTCCTCGACTATCCTCACAGGTTCCACCGGTTCAGCAAGGGGGCGGAGTGCCACAGCCCAGATATGTCAGTGTGGGCATACTCCGACAGCTCCACGCGGACGTCGCCGGAGTACAGCGCTCCACTAGTTGGAGAGACAGCTCTTCATGAACTTCTTCCGCTCGTCACCGGCCAGATGCTTGGCCTTTGCTTCTTTGTTGCACGTTGCCATCTTGTTCTGCTGTGCTCCCGCGTAAGTCAGCGACGGGGTGACCAGAACGGCTGCGAACAGAATGGAGAAAGGGTGGTGGTCAGATGTTTCATCGACGCCTCCTTATGAAGGTGAGGGGGGATTGTCGGCGAAACGATAACAAATGTCGGTGTGTCTGTCTCAGGGGGAAGACCCTTACTTGGGACCCGGGAGGGGCGCTTCCGAATAGTCGACCCGTACCAGATACAAGCCATGAGCGGGGGCGGTTCTTCCTGCTGCGGCGCGGGCGCGGGCCGCCAGCACGCGTGGCATATCGGCGGCAGACCGTTTGCCCTGGCCCACCTCGACCAGGGTACCCACGATCGAGCGAACCATTTGTTTGAGAAACCGGTCGGCGTAAAACGCACAGACGATGAGATCGCCCTGCCTGCGGAGTTCGGCCTGCTGCATGTGGCACTGCGGGTTATCGTTGTCGGTCGGGGCGGTTTCGAAGGATGAAAAATCCTGTCTCCCGGTCAGGCAGGCAGCGGCTTCCATCATGGCGGACAGGTTGAGCGGTTTGTAGAGCATCCAGGCACGTTCACGGAGCAGCGGCGCGCGCTCCGGGCGATTCAGCACGTGGTATTCGTACAGCTTGCCCTTGGCGGAATAACGCGCATGAAAGTCATCGGCGACGTGCACAACCGACAGGACGCTGATGTCGGCCGGGAGGTGGGCGTTCAACGCGCGCAGCCACTCGCGTTCGGAGAGGCCGCGGTCAGTGCGAAAGCTGGCGACCTGTCCTAACGCGTGCACGCCGGCATCGGTGCGCCCGGCCCCGACGACGGTGAGGCGCGTCTGAGCGATCGCCGAGAGTGCGGTTTCCACCGTTTCCTGGACGGTCGGCACGTTCAGCTGGCGCTGCCAGCCGGCATAGTGCGTCCCGTCATACTCGAGGACGAGTTTGAATGTGGTCATGGTGTGCGTGGGAACGGAAGAACTCTAGCTCAATGGAGCGATACCTGTCACCTGGACGGGGTCGTGCGGAGGTAGGTTTTCACCCCTTCGAAGATCGATTCGGCGATATGGGCCAGGAACGGTTGGGAGCGCATCTGCTCTTCTTCGGCGGGATTCGACATGAAAGCGATTTCCGCGAGGATGCTGGGCATGGTGGTGAAGCGAAGTACATAGAACGGCGCCGTCTTGACGCCGTGGTCGATCGTGCTGTAGCGCCCGTTGAGATTCGTGACCATGGCCTGCTTGGCGGTCCAGGCAAGCTCCTGAGAGTGTTCGATTTTCTTGGAGGTCAGGAGGTCGGCGACGATGTATTCCCATCCCACGCCGGTGCTGTTCAGCGGCGTGCCGTTTTCCCGCGCGGCGACTTCCAGCGCACGCTGATCCTTCGCTTCGCCGAAATGATAGATTTCCAGCCCGCGTACGCCTTTGTGCGGGTGCGAATTGACATGGATTGAGATGAACAGGTCGGCGTCTTTGCCGTTCGCAAACTTCGCCCGGTCTTCCAGTTCGATAAAGGAGTCCCGATCGCGGGTCATGAGTACGCGCGTGTTGGGCAACGTGGCGAGCAGATCCTTTAGCAGGAGACCGACTTTCAGCGTCACGTCTTTTTCCGTCGTGCCATGTTGCCCGATGGTGCCGGGATCTTTTCCGCCGTGCCCTGGATCGATGACGATCGTCTGTGTTTGGTTTGCCGGTTTGGGAACGGTCGGCCGGACCGGCTCTGTGACCGTGGGACTCGGGATGGTCGGGGGCGTCGGCAAAGCCACGGCAGGGGCCGAGGGGGAGGTCGACGACGTCTCGCCGATCTGCCGGATCTGATCTTTCGCTTTGTGGTACAGGTCGATCACGAGCCGATCCGGGTTCGTCAGCGCAAAGGCCTTGTACTTCAATCCCTGGGTCCGCGGCAGGGTAATCGTCACGACCCGCGGACGGCTTTGGGCGATGTGAAACGACTGCGGAATGGTGCCGCCCGAGACGCGCTGACGGGATGATTTTCCGAGGATCGCATTGCTGACTTCAATCACGACGCGGTCCGGGTTGCGCAAGTGGCTCTCAGTGAAGGAGGCCTTGTGATTCAGATCGAGGACCAGACGTGTGCCGTCGGGGGTCGACCAGGTACGAAGGTCACGGACGACGAGCGGGTACCGTGTGCGGCCGGCCTTCTCCTGCTTGATCAGGAGGAAGTGCGGAGACGCAGGTTCAGCAGAGAAGTTCGGCACGTCCGGCCAGGCAGCTTCCACCGGCACGTCGGCGTTCGCCACAGACATGGTCGCTGCCAGGCACCAGGCAACCGTCAGCAGGAGACAGGTGCGGAGCAGCCGGGAGATGGAGGGCAGGAGCGGAGACTCCCATCGAGAAGGTACCATCTAGGCCTTTTCTCAGATGTTTGTGCTATTGTCAACAAAAGCTCTCAAACTTCGTAATTCTAGATGGCCACACATCTTCTTGTCGATGGATATAACCTCGTCGGGGCCGCAGGAATGGCGGGGCCCAGCGGGTCCGGTCGTCTCGAGATGGCGCGCGAGGCGTTGGTTCGGGACTTGGCCGGGTATCGCCGGCGAAAGGGTCACGCCATTACCGTTGTGTTCGATGGCTGGCAGGGCGGCCTGGGAGCGGAGCATCGGGAGTTCCAATCGGGGATCGAGGTCGTATACTCGAAACGCGGTGAACGGGCCGATCAAGTGATTCAGCGACTCGCGCGGGTATTCGGCAAGGATTGCGCGGTGGTGTCCTCTGATCATGAGGTGGTCAACGCGGCGAGAGGAGCCGGCGCGTTTGTGATCGGCGCGGCGGAGTTTCGAGCCAAGCTGCACGAACGGGCTTCACCGGGGCCAACGCTCGCCTTCAAAGAATTAGATCTCGGCGAGGCCGAGGTGGTGAAACGGTCGAAGGACAAGGGCGGGAACCCTCGAAAGCTCCCCAAGTCGCAGCGCAAACGCAATCATCAACTCAGGGAATTCTGAAGAGGCGGCGTGCATTGTCGCTGGTGCGACGGCCGATCTCATCCGCCGTCACGGTGGCTCCGTCTGACGTGATAGTCGCCAGCAGGTCCGCGACATGTTTCACATAGGCGGGCTCGTTACGCTTGCCGCGATGCGGCACCGGCGTGAGGTAGGGGCAATCCGTTTCGATGAGCAACCGATCCGCCGGAACTGTCTTGGCAATCTCGCGCAACATCGTGGCGTTCTGGAACGTCAGAATGCCGGAGAACGACAGATAAAATCCTAACTCGATCGCATCCTTCGCCAGCCAGGCATCCCCAGAAAAACAGTGAAAGACCCCGCCGATTTCTGACGCTCGTTCTTCCTTGAGGATACGAATCGTATCGTCTTGCGCTTCCCTGGTGTGAATGATGACCGGGAGCGTCAACTCACGCGCCAGCTGAAGTTGCTCGCGAAACCGCCGGCGCTGCAGTTCAGGATCGGAGTGGTTGTAATGGTAATCGAGCCCGATCTCGCCGTACGCCACCACCTTGCGGTCGTGCGCGAGTGTCCGGAACTCATCATACCAATCGGCGGTAATGTGTTTGACTTCGTGGGGATGCACACCGATCGACGCATAGACAAACGGGTATTGATTCGCGAGCGCAACGGCTGAGCGGCTCGTCGTAAGATCGCAGCCGATCGTGATCATCGACTCCACGCCGGCTTCCCGTGCGCGGGAGATCATCGCCTCGCGGTCCGCTTCGTAACGCGCATCGTCGAGATGCGCATGTGTGTCGATCAGCATCGGGCGCATCCTACCATGGTTGGTGAGGTCGTGACGACTGCCGCCCCTCGCCCGCTTGACAAGTTTTTGGAATGAGTGTTAAATGCAAATCACTTGCAACACCGCGAGAATGAGATGGCAGATTCAATCGTTGACAGTCTGAAGGCCGGCGGGAAAAAGCTTACGAAGCCCAGGCAGGCGATTCTGGCCATCCTGGAATCGAACGCATTACCAGTCACTGCCGCTGAGGTGCATGCCCGATTGAAGAAGGCCCACGCGCACATGGATCTTGCCACCGTCTACCGGAACCTGACCATGCTCCAGGAATTGGGCCTCGTCGATCCAGTGGGATTGCGCGAGGGGCAGATGCGGTATGAGGTGCGGCATGGGCGGGAACACCATCATCACATTCAGTGTCGCGGGTGTGGTCGGATCGTCGATCTCATGCTGTGCCCGATCAAGAAACTCACGGAACTTGTCGAAGCCCAAACCAAGTTTGCGGTAGAAGGCCATTCCCTGGAATTTTTCGGTTGGTGTCCGCAATGTCGATGAACGCTCTTGCAACGGCCGGGAAACGGTGGGCGCTTGTCGCTCTGTATGCCCTGCTGCTGTTCTCTCTCCAGCCGCTCCTACTCGATCATACGTTTGCGGCAGGCACCTCGCATGAACATTCAGACCAGGATGCCTGTGCCTGGCTGGACCATGCGGCGAGCGCCGGCCTGCACTCCAGCGCCCCTCCTCTGTCGCTGGTGCAGATCATCACGTCCGTCACTTCCGTCTTGACGGCTCCGCACCGTTCCACTGTGCGCTCTCACGTCTCCGTCCGCGGTCCTCCCATCCTTCTCTAACACTCGTCTCGTTGTGCTGATGGTCCCCCTCACGCGTCTTGTGCAGGGGAAGACCGGGCAGCTGCCTGCTCGCGCCTCCTGTGGGGC
>WYAX01000010.1 GCA_011525625.1 Nitrospira defluvii | reverse complement strand
GGTGTCGGTCTTTCCACCGAGCAATGCCCCTGACAATTTCGTTCAGTAGCCATTCTTCCCCTCCAGGGGTGGCACAAATGACCGCCAACATCGGCGTCAGGGTGTCACTCACCCATCGTTTTACGTTTTGCAGGGTCTGCACCTGCTTCTCCTGGGCCAATCGCCCCTTCTGAAATCCCTCCGTCAGGAAGGCATACCACTCCAAGACTGGAGCCCGGTATCGTTCTTCATCCTCGGCATCCTTCGGGATCTGCCGGAAATCCACATACGAGCGAAGTAAGCCGACCACCAACTCCTTCCAATCGGCTTCGTCTAACGTGGCCAATGCACGGGCACACTGTTCGGCCCGATCTTTCTTCAGTTCTAATTCCCATCGCGTCCCGTAGTCCTGATAGTGCGCCTGCCCTTTGCTTTGGAGTTCGAGTCGTTTGTCATAGATGCGCAGCAGGGTCTGACTCTGCGGACTGCCGAAGTACATGGTCTCGCCCGTCGTCGCTCCTGTCCCATGCGTGAGGTTCGAGACGATATGCCGGACCTGAGCCGCTCGAGTCACACACTGACCTGCAGCGACGGCCTCTCGAATCGCGCTGACTGGGACCGATCCGGCTCGATCATCCAGGGCACAGTCGATGCGCGTGACATGCCCCTGCTGCGCATGGACCCACTGGAGGAGGGTGCGGATTTGATCCCGTGTCAGGGCGGACGCGAGGCCGCCCGACAAGTCCACATGGATTTCATTGGGACGACGCGGCGCATTGGTGCCCAGTTTGCCGACCCCGCGCAGACCGTCAGTTCTCATCCAGGACAACGGATATCCTCGGAACCCACCTTTGGCCTTACTCCAATCGCCACCCAGGACCTGCATGGTCTCTTGGGGATTACTCGCCAATACGGTAAAGGCGAGCCAGTCAATCGAGAGTGTGAAGCCAGAATCCATGGAATCTATCGAACTCCTGTACTGAGCGCTGTAGGTAGCGCCCCCGTGTTACCAAGACGGGGGCCATTCCGGTCCGCCCCGCAGCCTATCGGCATGCGGCGCGGACCGGCTTTGCCTCCTGATGGTGTGACGGATAGCACTCTTTCACCGTCCTTCCTGAGTCGGTCGAGTAAGTTTCTGTCGGACCATACCAAAGGCTTTCTCGCCAACCTCTCTCGCCACGATCTTGATGGCCTCTGCCTTCCCATCCATCACCATGCTCATGAGCACCGCCCCGCGCACATATTTCGAGATGGTTGTCCCTTCATCTGCTGCGCACTTCTCAATGAGCTTCCGTTCTGAGTCCGTTACTTTGAACTGCAATGTTTCCGTTTTGGCGTCATCTGATTTCATGCAAACCTCCATACGAAGATATTATATATTGCACTACATTTATGCCGAAGGTCAATCTGCATGCACTGGCGATACGCGATTAGCGGATGGTCTGAGGAGAGTGGGAGGATGAGATGGCTTGGAGCAAGAGTCAGGTCGCTCCTACGGTTTATGGGATAACGACGCAGGGGATAGAAAAAGGCAACTTCAGCCCGGCCTCAACTGGCCAGTATTTTAGAATGGCAACCTCTTTCGATGAGGCAGCAATCGTTAAGTCATACTTCTTCAACATGCCGACCAATAAATTCAGTAGAACCACTCCATGCTTGTTTAATGAAGTTAGTGTCAGGATCACGATACCAAGAAGCGTCCCATGTTTTGCTCATGTCCCATTCCCAAGTAACCTGCTTGCCTTTCTGATAGTTAGTTCGAGTAGTGGGAAAAATTCGAAATGAAACGACTGTCCGGCCCGGGCTTGTGGTTTCTAATATTAAGCCACGCACATCCAATCGCTGCTCATGGCACTCTCTATCAGAAAATATGGGGACCCCTGTGTGATACACGATATTGACTTCAGAAGGAATTGCTTCCAATGCTTTCAGGATAGTCATGCCTGAATCAATTGCCCTTAATACTTGGTCTGGGGTGGCTTCATGGCCATGAACAATCTGGTTTCGAGTTTTCCAAAAGTTATGGATTGTATCTACCATCGATTTTGTCAGCCAGCCAACCTGGCCTAGGTATGCTGCGATTGCCGAAGGGGATGGGTCTCTCAAGTTGGTATGATGGCCAGATGTGGCCATAAAAACGCGAAGGCGCTTTTCTATTTCTGAAGCAAGTAGCATTAGCGCAGCCTTTGGGGAGCTCGCCGCTAGCTCTAGAATCTTGTCACTTGCTTGAGGATCTCTAGATTCCTTTCCGACAGTTAAGGGGGGCTCGCCTGTTGCTGGTATCTGAGACGCAGCCACCGCAGTACTTGTCTCAAGTCTCTTTAGCGATTCTTCTAGCTCTAATTCTTGCCCAAAAAGCTTTCCCTTTTTTACTCTAGTAAGAAGGTCGCTAATATTTTTCCTGAAAATGAGAAGGACTATGAAGAACAAAATAGGCCAAAGAAGATCTGCGATTGAGCGAATTAGTTCTGCCCACTCCTTCATTATTTCCTCAATTACGCGACATAGTAATAGTATGCCATTCAGGGCGAAGAGCGGGTCAGAGAGTCAGTTGTGTCCGGTTATCAGACTCGCCGCCCCCAGACCACATCAGGAGGCAAATAAGCTAGCAAGTCCGAACTCCTAGAACCGGCCCGCTTTAACCACGACAACATCCAAATTAGCCATACAAAAAGTGAGTCCGGACCGCATTCATCTACTTGAATTAGATCCAGCTGCAACCCAGTGAGGTCGGGACCATGTTGCTTCTCCAATTTCTTTCGGTACTCGCTTCCATGTTGACCATGCTTCGCCAGCTCCATGTATTGCCCAGTCGTCGCAACCAATTGACCAGGAACGATCACGAAATCCGGTTGCTCCGCACGCGGCACGTTGACGATTGATTTGATCAGATTGAGTTTCAGTGTTTCAGATTTTGAACTTTCGAATGCCCACAGAATGAAAAGCGAATCGGAAATACTAGGCATGCTAGGTGCGTCAGAGAATTTCCTAGGTAAGCGCTTGAAGCGTCTGCATTTGTCAACGCTATCTTGGATATCGCTTGGGGATAACGAAGTTTTGACCTCGATCAGTGCATACACTGCCTCAACAAGCCATATCCGGTTAGGGCTCGACGGGTACAGGGGTGAATTAAAGCTTGTATCCGCTATGATCAAATCAGCCTGGTTAGAAAACTGGCCATCAAACGAGTTAATAAGCCCGGTGTCAATTCCGTATCTGTTAGGCAGATAGTCACGAAGAAACTCGGCGACCAAAGACTCGCGATTTTCACCTGCTGAGCCATGATGAGAAAAGAATGCACCACGAATCGATTCAGATTTGCGGTTGAGCTCGATAGCAATATTTCTGAAATAAGGGGGCAAAACCATCGGGGTTATCAAAGCAAGGTGGGAGAAATTAGTAAAAACTACATGTCATTAACTGTTAGCAGTGTTCTGATGACCTTGATTGGTATTGCCGAGTGGTGGCGGAGGAGATAAATCTGGAGTCTCTACATCGACCGGTGAGGAATTCTCGAAACTCAGCATGGGATTCGGTCCAACTTCTAAGTTAATTGAGGGGTGATTAGCCATCTCGATGTCGCAAGGACAGACGTGTCTTAGCGGTCCCGAGCAAACATTCCATAGTTGAGCCAGGATAGCAGTTTTTGTACCCTCGATTGATCGTTCCGTATTCAGGACAATCTTCAGATTCGCATGAGCGATTTCGTCGTGTTCAATTTCATGCAGGATGTCCACTGATTGGATTTGCGGAATCTCAGGCATTCCAGCGAGTGAGTATATATCCTCCGATTTCATCTGAAAGGCCCCGCAATAAATTTCTTGTTTTTCCTTGCGGAATGTCCCATCAGAGTGACGCTGGCTATTCCTTCTCGCTGCCAAGCGGCAGCCGTAAGAGTGAATATCTGCATGAGAAGGCAAGTGCCTCCCCCATGCGAGAGATGTCACAAGAGTGCCTCCCCTGTCTTTTAGGTAAAAAAACCCCTTAAGGACGAACTGCTTTCGGGAGTTTGTGGTAAAGGAGCCTGGAAATACGGAATGCCTGAATACAATTTCGCCCTCGGGCACTCTGCATGTACTCATGCTTGCGTATATTCAATTCCGCGATCGAAGTCAGATGATGATCTGTGGGTGAGGAATATTGGGCGGTCCAAGAATGCGAGACGGCTCTCGACAAATACTTTAGACGATTCTGGCAACTCTCGAATCAGATAGTCGTCTCGCTTCTTGATTCGTTCCCGAGAAGAGATTAGGACGGAAAGTTCGTCAGAGCTGATGGTAAAATATAAGTTATTGCCACTGCTATCGGACCAATTGAACACCACTGATTTTTGGCCGTGCGTGAAAATTCGTGGCGCCGGAATGCTGAGCTGCATTAGTTCACCTGCAATTTGACAGGCAGAATCGAAAACAGGCTTCTCAATTCCCCAATCCTCATCGTCAGCCAATTCCCTAAGGTCTTTTAATGCGTTCCCGAGATCATGATATTCCTGATAGATTTCGTTTGTTGAAACGACAGAAACAACGGGACTGGAAATCCGAATCGTGCGCGTCTCGAAACTGTCACTCGGCATGCCACTAGAGTTACTAACGATTCTTGGGATAACCGGTTCGTTAGTAACCGTAGGTTCTGGCCCTTCTAACCCCTCAGACTGAGATCTAGACTGCAAAACAAGTAGTCCATGCTCATGGATAGCTGGGTAAAAGGTTGACATCTCAAAATCCTGTTATGTGCAGGTCGGATTTGCGCAAGAACTCTGACGCCATACTCACCGCTCCACCTAAAATCTCAGCCTGTGTTGGTGGCGGGAGTGACTCGCTTGTCGGAGAGTTGTTAATGTCTAGAGTAACACTTGAAACAGTGAATTCCTTTTCGGTCATCGGATTGATAGCTGCCGAATGGATTGGAGGAGCTCCCGCACCTCCAGGCACCTCGAAAAATTGAATTTGAATTCGCTCTGTACTCCATTTCTTAATGAAATTGATTTGTCGTCTTGAGGAACCTACAGATTCAAGCGGATGATTGACTTGTAGGATAAAATCAGTTTCATCCGTAAGCTTAAGGCGATAATCTGGAGGCATGATTTTAGTCAATTCTCTATTTGCCTCTGCCACACTCGAAGATGGAGAGACAACTTGAAGAATTAGAGCGACCCGCATTACTGGAGACCTGGGCCCTCTGCCATTGAGGCCTGTGATAACACGTCTGAGTTCAGCAAGCAGCTCCGAACTATCCTGGATTAAATCAAGATTTGCACCTTTTTCACGCGGTACCGCAGAAAACGATATGTCGATTCGTGAACGGGCAGACTGGCAAGTTAAGGATAAATTATTACGCTTCGCACGAGCTATTGAAGGGGCAAGAGGGTTAGGGTCACTTTGGTAGCCGTCAGGAAAGGTTTCCCATAGGCGCTGGTAAATTTCAACGGCCTTTTCTACAGCAGCAGCTGGTGGAATAAACAATGATAATCGAGCGGTAAAGGTACTCCAATTGCCCATGGGTATACGGCCTTATACAGGTTAAGCGCTAAGGAGATTTCTAACAGCTGCTCGTTATGACGTCAACACGTTCGGGATAGTCTCTTTCTACTATCCCACCGACTGCGGAAATTCCCAAGCAATTCTGTTTATGACCATCTGTGAATCCGCTCGACGTTCAGTGCATAACCTTGCGCGCGAGTGCGAAAACCCCGCACTTATATACCAGATAAAGTGAATGACTTCTTGCCAACGAGATCGATAGCAGACCGGCAGGCTGCGCTGGTTCATTCATGCCAAAAAGTGCCGACTCAGAGAGGATGATCTGCCCCCATAGTATTTTCAACGCTCGTGCAAAATATACTAGGTCGCTTATAGCGACCCGATGTTCAGACGTGTCGTTGCTTGTGCTAAATTTGTGCTAAACCACACCGAAACAGATCAGAATCACTCGAACAAATCGAATACATAGAATGTTGCAAGGCGCTGATTTTATTATATAAAGCGAGAAACCAAACGAAAGATCAGAGTGTTAGCAAATTACCCATTAAGCATCTCATAACCCAAAGGTCGTCGGTTCAAATCCGGCCCCCGCAACCAACGCCTCTTACCCCGAACATCCAAACAGCAGCCGACCACCTGGTCGGCTTTTTCATTTCTTCGTCTTGTAACGGCTCCGGCTGAATACGGACGCCTACGCAAGAACGCTATTTACTCAATATGGGCCGGGTGCTGCGAAGCTCCGCGGATGTAGACTGCGATGCCAGTTGCAACGGCCTGTGATGCATGGCAAGCAGCACCGCCTTTCCAGGACTGACTTGATAATCTCCGCGGAAATTCCTGTAGTAGATCATCACCTTCCGAACGTAGTCACGGGTTTCCTGATAAGGCGGGATGGCACGATATCGCTCGACTCGTCGTTCTCCCGCATTATACGCGGCCACCGCCAACCGTAGGTTGCCGTTGAAGCGATCCAGCAAATAGCGCAGGTGCCGCGCGCCACCGCGAATATTGTCACCGGTGTCGTATAAGTTGCGCACACCGTGCCGAATCGCCGTTTCGGGAATCAATTGCATCAGCCCCACCGCCCCCGCTCTCGAAATGACCGTCGGGTTGAAGTCCGACTCGGCCTTGATCACAGCCAGGAGCAGGGCCGGATGGAGACGGAACTGCCAGGCGTACCGCTCCACGGCCTCTTCCACTTCCTCCACCGACACCCGATGCGTCAATCGATGCGCGTGGGAATCAGTGGAGCGAAACCGCTCCTCAGTCGGGACATTCGTCAGTTCAAACAGGCCGTTCGCCCCCACATATCCATAGATCTCGCTTTCGGCGGACGCCGACTCTCCGACGACCAGCGCACTCGCAATCACCAGTGGAATCACCCAGGCGACAGATGTCCGCTCCCCGGCCTCGCTCTGCTCCATGATTGTGGGACCCAGCTCCTTCGTGACACATCCTGCGTGGGGCATACACCCTCCCATTGTTCCCGCAGCAGACGGTGCAGGCACTCCGGCACGTCGCGAACTAGCCTGACTCCCGCAGATTTCGTGCCACTCGCTTCTCGCGCACAAAAGCGCCCGCCCCCAATCTCTTCATGTGTTTAGCGCCCGCCCCGATGGACAACTCTTGGACAAACAGTCGAGCGAGGAGAACTGTTTTGGTCATGGCCTGGCCATATTTGGGCCGTTCGCTCATTCCTCGTCCTGACAGTATCGCCGGCACGCTCGGCATGGTCGTTGCGGACAGGGCGTCTCCTGCGCCGATCTGAATGGAATCAGCCGGCAGGAAAGCCCCCACGCAGAAACAGGCTCTTGTTTGAAGGTTGAAATCGTCGTGTTAGAATCGCTCCAGCGCAGGGATCACCCCTACGGAATGTGCAGCCGACATACTGATTTGTCAGCAGGATAGACTCCGCCCACGATGACGACTCTCCTCTCCAGGATTTTCACCCACTGTGTCGCAGCCCCCCCCTTACACCGTTGGACCGCCACAACTGCCTTTGTCCAGGGCATGGACACAACCTCATGATCAAGCTGCTGCTCGTCGAAGACAACGCCGTGGACGCCCAACTCACGCAGGACCTCCTCGCCGAGTGGTCCCTCAATCAGTTCGAGATCACCCATGCCTCCACGTTGTCGGACGGACTCGTCAAACTGAGCCGCGGCCGGTTCGACGCCGTGCTGCTCGACCTCTCGCTCCCCGACACCCATGGCCTCAGCACGGTCACCCAGGTGCTGGCAACCAGCCCCGACGTGCCGGTCGTGGTCTTAAGCGGACATGATGACCACCCGCTTGCGTTGCAAGCGCTCCAACACGGCGCGCAGGACTATCTGGTGAAAGGAGACGGCGGAACCGAGTTTCTTGCGCGCTCGATTCTGTATGCGATCGAGCGCAAGAAAGCACAGGAGCGGCTGACCTATCTGGCGCAGCACGACCAACTTACCGGACTGATCAACCGCCCCCTCTTTCGTGACCGCCTCGTCCATGCGATGGCGCGCAGCAAGCGGAAGGATCAGCCCCTGGCCGTCATGCTGCTCGACCTCGATCGCTTCAAAGCCGTCAACGACACCCTCGGGCACGATGTCGGCGATCAGCTGCTAAAGGAAGTCTCCACGCGTTTGCTGGACTCCGTGCGTGAAGTCGATACCGTCGCACGCATGGGCGGCGATGAATTCACGGCGATCCTGGAAGGCATTTCAGGCGAAGACGATGTCTTGGTTGTCGCAAAGCGGATCGTGGAGTCGATCGGTTCTCCGTTTCAGATCGGGCCGCATTCTCTCTCCATCGGCGTGAGCATCGGCATCACACTCTACCCGTCTGATGATGACAATATCGACGAACTGCTCAGGCATGCGGACAAAGCCATGTATGCCGCAAAACAGCAAGGTGGAGGGCGGTTTCATTTTCACGCACCAGCCGGGCGCTCAGCATCGAGCGAGCCTGCGTCGCGGCCCTAACCGCAAACCCCGCGTTCCTACCGTCCGATATCGGCAAGCGGCTGCTCCGTCACAACCAGCGAACCTCGGGGATTGGGCAGGAACACATTCGCGCTCACCAGCTCTTCGTGCGACGGCGTCGGATGCGTATCCGGGGTCATCACAAGTCCCCAGTGCTGATTGTCGCGACAGGTATTACCCAACAACAGTGCCTCTGCGTGGTGGAAGAGCAGGATGCCGCTGAGCATGTTGGCGTGGCACACATTGCGCACACATTCCGGATGGCTACCGGGATCTCGCACGGCTAGTCCAAAATGATGGTTGCCGAAACACTGGTTGTCGGCCACGCGCGGCTGGGCGCCCGCAAATACAAAAATGCCGGACTCCCGGTTGTAACAGATCTCGTTGTCGACAAAGGTGGTGCGGGCCTCCGGACCATAGATGACGACTCCCGACAACACGCCTTCCGTGGCCCGGCATTGCGTGACGGTACAGACCGAATCCAGCAGATTCATCGCTGAATGCTGATCGCTTCCTACGTACCGGAAGGTGACCCCCGTAATGAGGCCACTGGGCACTCGTTGCAAATACAACGGTCCCCCACGGCGGCTGTAAATCTGCACATGATCTCGGCCCGCCCCAATGATCCGCACAGGCCGATCAGCCACGAACACCTTATCTTCGTACACACCGGGACGGATAAATATCTGATCATTCTCCCCGGCATCCTTCAACGCCGCGCTCGGCAGGAGGTACGCGTGGGGATCGCGGGCATCGACGATCAGCGTCTTGCCCCCTTTAGGATTGGGCGGCGGTTCATGCAGCGGTTCGTTCCCTGCTCCAGGGGAGCCAGGGCCATAGGGTCTTTCCATACACACCTGCACCATGCTCGTCCGGCTTGCACGAATTCGCGACTCAGCGAAACGAACGCATGCTAACCAATAACAACTGACCAACCGGCATCTGTCAAGCTGCGCTTGTGTCGACTTCACCCCAAGCAGTTTCCGTACACTTCTGTCTGCTTTCCGCACAGGATGTTCGGCTCAAACCGGATGCCTCCGATGCCATCACGACTCGAACCATCCAATTTCACAGCAAATTTCTGTCGGCCCTCACACTGGTGCAGTTCTTTCATAGTGAGACGGCACAACGAGCGGCCGGAACCACCTCGATCACCACGGAAGCAAGAGGGACTCTCATGACCATGGCTCGATTCATCGCAGATTCACTACGAGGCCTCACCGCCGCACTGCTGCTCTTGGGCACCCTCACCGCCACGCCCAACCTGTTCGCGGCAACGCCCCAGCCTCCGGATGCCGCACACCGCCTCTACGATCGCGTCATGGAGGAGTTTCGACATAAGGACTACCCGGCCGCGCTCGCGGGCTTTCGCTTCTTCCTCGAACTCCATGGGCAGTCATCCCTCTCAGCCAATGCGCAGTACTGGATGGGTGAATGTCAGTACCGTATGGGTCGGCACAACGATGCGCTGGCCTCGTTCTTTAAGCTCATCTCCGATTACCCGATGAGCCAGAAACTCGCCGCCTCAACCCTCAAGATCGGACAAATCTATACCAAGCAGGGCGATCGCGACAAAGCGCAGATGATGTATGAGCGGGTCACCGGCCAGTATCCCGACAGCCCGGAAGCCGACGTGGCACGGAAGGCGTTGGAAGCCGAGGCTGCAAAGGGTGACCCAGTCGCAGCCGAGCCGAATTGACAACGGCCCCCGCACCGCCTACCCTTCACCGCCCAGGTCATCACGCAGCCTCAGTCCGGCTCGGCAAGATCCAACACCGTCACGAGCCCCGGAACGGTGTAGGTATGCAGGGGGCTCAGTCGCACAAGTTGAACACCGGCTGCCCGGAGCGCGCCATCGAACAACGCATCGTCGGCGGCAGCCGGGGCATCATGCGGCATCGGCGGCTCGACTTGTACCACCTTCTCCACTAACCGGCTCCCCGGATGCACCAGCACAAACGTGGCGCGTGTGAGCGCCAGTTCACGAAGCGTCGTCGCCGGTGGTGTGCCGGAAGGCGCCCGGAGATCCAGCATGCTCCACAGCGGAACTTGCGCGAACAACAAATATCGATCTTCCACCGCCAGTCGCAGCAGGTTATAGAGCTGCACCTCCTGATCGGTCAGCAAAGGTTTCGCGGCAAACGTCATCCCGGACGGAGGGCTGGCCATCGACGCGTCTGGTGCGCGTCGGCGAGCGAATGTCTCCCAAGCCAGACTTCCCAGAAACACCAGCGCGCCGATCCCTAGTATCGGATACAGTAATTCCATACGAGCCTTTGTCGATCAGCGGGGACGCCGTGCCTGTAGGATCGGCACACCCGCCCTGCCGGGCACCACTGAGCCGAGCACCACGGGATGATGAGCCCCTGTTACCCCTGGAACGTTCGTGCAGTCCCCCTGCAGCATATCGTGCGCAAGGAGGGCAAACGCCGTCGCTTCAAACGCTTTGCTGCTCCACCCGCAGTCGTCGAAGGTCAACACCGGCGCCGGCGCAAACACCCCGCGCAGCGCATCCATAATGGCGCGGTTGTACACCCCGCCGCCACCGACGATCACCTCATCGATCTCACCGGAGACCCATCGCCGACAGGAGCCGATCGCCTCGGCGGTCCAGGCCGCGCAGGTCGCCAGCACGTCCTCGATAGACAACCGCGTTGTTCGCCGCCTGGCCACGAGCGCCTGAACGAACGGGGCACCGAATTCTTCCCGTCCGGTCGACTTCGGCGGACGCCGAATAAGGAAGGGATGAGCCATGAGTTCTCCAAGCAGCGCCCGATCGACCCTTCCTCGCCTCGCCATACGCCCCCCGGCATCATACGTCCGCTTCCCCTGCGTCGCCTCCCGCACGATCGCATCCAGCACCATATTGCCGGGGCCAGTGTCAAACGCACGCAACGCGTTCACTCCCCCTCCCTTAGGGAGATAGGTGACGTTACTGATCCCGCCGATATTCACGACCAGGCGACTTCGCCGAGCATGGCGGAACGCCATCGCATGGGCATAGGGAACCAGTGGAGCCCCCTCTCCACCCGCCGCCATGTCACGCGGCCTGAAATTCGCCACCGTGGTGATGCCTGTGCGTTCCGCGATAACAGCCGGCTCGCCGATCTGCAGCGTCGATCGAACTACTCCCACGCCAGGCTCCCGAATGCCCTTGGGCAAATGGTGAATCGTTTGCCCATGCGAGCCGATCAGATCGATCTCGGCCGGCCGACACTTGGCGTGGCGAATAACACGGAGCGCCGCGTTTGCGAACAGCTCCCCTAGGTAGGCATTCATGTGGCAGATCTCCGCCACCTGTCCACGAAGCGAGAGCTCCACCAGTCGATGCTGCAGGGTGCGCGAATAGGGCACAGACGCAAAGGCCAGCGGGGTGATCTGCGACGTGCCGCCCCGTCGAACGATATTCACCAACGCGGCGTCCACCCCGTCAGCCGACGTTCCGGACATGAGCCCCACCACCTTCATATTGCGCTCCTCCCGCTCACCAAACCCACACCTCCCCTTCGGCTTCGGTGCGCTACGCTAATCGAAAGCCGGGAACGGGTCAAGCGGCGCACCCAACCTGCGACGTCGCGTTGACTTTGTGGAAATCGGGTGTTACCGTCCGCCGGATGTGTCGTCTGATCCTCTCTGTGTTGCTCATCGCCCTTGCCGCACCGTTTGAGTGGAGCGTCTGCGCTCCGGTTCACGTGGCGGCCGCAGCTGAACCACTCAACGTCGTCGTCACGCTCCCTGTCTTGAAAGACTGGGTGCAACAGGTCGGGGGCGCGCATGTGCGCGTCGTCTCCCTCATGACAGGCTACGAGAGCGAGCACACCTACTCGCCCAAACCCAGCGACCTGGTCGCGGTCCGAAAGGCGGCGCTGTTGTTCGAAGTCGGGGCGGGACTTGAGGTCTGGGTGACGTCGCTCGTCAAAAACGCGGGGAATGCCTCGCTGCAAGTCATCACGACATCCAAAGACATCCCGCTGATTCACGATCAACCCGAATCGACCGGAGAGGCACATGGGCATGCCCATCAGGTCGGGAATCCCCACGTATGGCTCGACCCCTCTTCCGCCGCCACGATGGTGCAGCACATTTTCAACGCCATGGCCTCGGCCGACCCGGCCCATGCGACAGACTACCGGACAAATGCCACGACCTACCTTCAAACACTCGCCCGCGTCCAGGATGAAACGCTGGGCCTCCTGAAACAACTGGCGAATCGCGCGGTCATCGTTCATCACCCGGCCTGGCCCTATTTCGCCAAGCGCTACGACCTACGCATCGCGGGCACCATCCTCACGCAACCCGGAGGGGAGCCTTCTGCACGACACCTCCATTCGCTGATCGAGACCATCAAGCGCGACCACATTCGGGTCATCATTTCCGAGGTGCAGCTGAATCAGAAGGTTCCGCAGCTCCTGGCACGGGAAACCGGAGCGCATATCGCTGTCTTGACCACGCTCCCCGGCGGGCTGCCGGGCACCGAGACCTACCTCGACATGCTCCGCTATAATGTGCTCCAATTGGCACGGGCCCTGGAACAGACATAACCGCCGCTTCCACCCGAACATCGACGACAACCCAGCAGCTTCAGTGAACACGCCGCGCATGAACCATCCCATTATTCGCTTCGACCATGCCACCTTCGGATTTCCCGGCACCATCGCGCTGGAGGATATTACACTCTCGATTCCCGAGTCGGAATTTGTCGGCGTGATCGGCCCGAACGGATCGGGAAAAACCACGCTCTGCCGCGCCGTGCTTGGCTTGATGGCCCCACTCCGCGGCACCCTGCGTGTCCTCGACTGTGCCTGTGAAGAGCTCCGTTGCCACCACCGGGCACTCATCGGCTATCTCCCGCAAAAGGGCATGCTCGATCGCAACTTTCCGGTCACTGTCCTGGAAGCCGTCATGATGGGTCGCTACGGAGCGCTCGGCCTGTTTCGGCGGCCATCGGGAAAGGATCGTGACATCGCCCGGCAAGCCCTGACGCAAGTCGGCATGGACCACCACCGGGACTCGGCCCTGGGGGCCCTGTCCGGCGGGCAACAGCAGCGCGTCTTCATCGCCCGCGCACTGGCGCAACAGCCCCGCATTCTTCTGCTGGACGAGCCCACCACCGGCCTGGACCTGACGGCGCAACACAGCGTGGTCGAACTCATCCAACAACTGCATCAACAATTGAAACTCACCATTCTCATGATTACCCACGACATCAACATGATTCGTTCACGAGTCGACCGGTTAGTGCTGCTCAAGACAAAACTGTTTGCGGCGGGGCCCCCGCAGGAGGTGCTGCAACCGGATATCCTCAGTCAGGTGTATGGCAAGGAACTGGTCATCACCGATAAAGACTTTGTGATCGTAGAGGATTATCACCACCATTGAGGACTCGTGAGGGGTGAAGCAGGCGCCCTAACCATTGGGCGGCTGAAGGATCGGCCACATCCTCTCTGCTGGCCCGACATGTTCCCATGATCGACTCACACCATGCTTGAACTGCTCGCATACGATTTCATGCAACGTTCCCTGCTGGCCGCCGCCCTGGTTGGTTCGGTCTGTTCCGTCATCGGTGTGTTCGTGGTGCTGCGTGGACTGGCCTTTGCCGGAGCCGGAACGGCCCATGCCGCTTTCGCCGGCGTGACGCTTGCCTACCTGCTCGGGCTTCCGCCCTTGAGCCTCGCCATCGTCTTTGGACTGGCTACGGTCTGGATCACCGGATGGGTCGAGGAAAAGGGCCGCATGAAACTGGATGTCTCGATCGGCATCCTTTATACCGCCACCATGGCGTTGGCGATTCTGTTTCTCGGCTTGATGAAGACATACAACCCGGAGGTCTACGGATACCTCTTCGGCAGTGTGTTGTCGGTCACCAAGGAGGAACTCATCACGATCGGCGGGTTAAGCGTCGGGGTGTTGGGAACGATCCTTCTCTTGTCCAAGGAGTTATATTTCATCGCGTTCGATCAGGAAATGGCCGCAGCCTCCGGTGTGCCGGCCCGGCAGATTTTCTACCTCCTCCTGACGCTGGTGGCGCTGACCGTCGTGATCGCACTCAAGACCGTCGGCGCCATTTTAGTCTTTGCCATGATCCTCATTCCGGCTTCTACGGCCTACCAGCTCACCCACAGCCTCGCCCAGATGACGCTCTACTCCATGCTCATTGGCGTATTCTGCGCCGTCACAGGCGTCCTGCTGTCGTACATGTTCGACCTACCCTCGGGGCCGTCCATCGTCTTGCTCGCCACCGCACTCTTTTTCCTCGCGGTCTGCTGCTCCCCCAAACGACTCCATCGCGTGCACCCTGAATAGCCCTGTTTGGACAGAGAAATCCCCTGAGGCTCAGGCTCATCACAGCACACATGTGAACGGGGGATCTTGACAGGAACAGCGACGAATCAGCTCTTCGAGCCGGACGTATTTCGCGACCAGACCATGCCGGTCTGCTCTTTGGCGCTGAAGCCAAGCCGCTCGTAAAAGCCCGGTCGTCGCGTACACAGCCAGAACAGCTCAACCTGTTGCAACGTGGGATGGTCGAGAATGCGGCGCACAATCTCGGTACCGATCCTCTGACCTTGATAGTCGCGGTCGACGATCACATCCCAGATGGAGGCTCGGAACACGTAATCCGTCAGCACGCGCCCGAAGCCGACAAGCCGGGATCCGTCCCACGCCGAAATCACGAGATCCGTCTGGGCTAACATCGCCTTCGCCTGCTCGAGGGCCCGATCCTTCGCCCACGGAGCCTGCCGGTACAATTGAATCAGTTCTGCCGCGTCGAAATCGTTGCGATCGGAAAATGTGATGGGTCGTTGGCCGGTCTTGAGAGCAGGAGGCATCTTGTACTAAATTAATCCCTCCGCGCGTGGGGAGACGATTCACCGTAGTGTAAGGGGAAGACCATGGGAACGCAAGTACGAAGCTGTCCGAAGTGCTTTCAATTGATGTGGCTCAAGCAAGATCACTACGAAGTCATCGATGAGCAGACCGTCCGTGCCAAGTGCCCGCATTGCGGCTCAACCGTCCGGTTTCAACTCGTGACCGCCGGAGCGAATGCAACCGGCCCGAAGATGGGGCACTGATTCACCGGACGAGCTCTGCGTGCTGAGTCGGCATTCGATTCATCACGCAACACGGAGCACTCACGACTGTCTCCCTACATGCCCCGCCCCGCCCCCTCAAGCTCCGGCTGACTACCAGGGAGAATTTTCACCAAGGCACTGCGGTACTCCCCCATTCGCTTCTCTTCTGCGGGAACCACCTTAATTTCCTTGTCCCGCTGCATACGTTCAAGATGATCGAGGACAGCCAGCAGCGGCTGCACCGCGCCCAGCACATTGCCGACCTCGAACGCTTCGAGCGATTCGATGAGATAGTCCTGCAGACCCCTGAATGGGGAACGCCCGCTTTGCTCCCGAAATCGCAAGAGTGCCTGCTCGAACGCCTCGACGGCTTCCGGTTTAGGTTTGACCCCGGTCGGCACGGATGCGAGATGCACGACTGTCGGCAACTTTGACGCGTAGCCTTTGAGCTGCGCGATCAACTCCCCGATCCGATCAAGTACGGCACTGGTTTCCATAACATTCCTTTCCTGACACTCACCAGCAGACCTTGCAACCTCCCCCACAGGCATGTCGCTTACGACCCGCCTCTGAGCTCACGCGCGGTCGCCCCCTCAAGCCCGTCTCGTACCTGCGCGATATCGACGGGAACCGGCACGTCGAACTGATGATACTGACCACCGGTGGGGTGTGTGAAGCCGAGCGTGCGGGCATGGAGCATCACACGTGGAACCTGAATTCCCGACACAGTCATTACTTTAGCACCACCATAGGTCTTATCGCCGAGGATGGGGTGGTCGATCGAGCTGAGATGCACCCGCAATTGATGCGTACGCCCTGTCCTCGGAACAAGACGCACATGCGCGGCCATCTTTCCATACCGTGCCTCCACTCGATACTCGGTCGCTGAGGCTTTCGGTTTCGTCGTCCGGACTGAAAATTTTTTCCGTTCCTTCGTGTCACGGCCGATGGCGAGTTCAATGAGACCATGGCCCTTCTTAGGGACCCCCCAAATCAACGCCTCATAGACCCTGGTGATCGTATGAAGCTTGAACTGGGCGGCCAACGCGCGATGAGCTTGATCGGTCTTGGCAATGACCATCACACCGGAGGTCTCCTTGTCGAGTCGGTGGACCAGACCCGGCCGTTCCTTTCCCCCCACTTGCGACGGTGTCACGCCGGATGTCGCAAAATGATGCAGCAACGCATTCACGAGCGTACCCGACCAATTCCCCGGCGCTGGATGCACCACCAAACCCGCCGGCTTGTTCAGCACTAACACATCGCTGTCTTCATACAAAATCTCAAAGGGAATCGCCTCTGGGTGGAGATCGAGCGGCTCAGGACGAGGGACTTCCAACCTAATCCGGTCCCCCGGTTTGATCTTCTGACTCGGCCGCACAGTCCGGCCATTGATCTGGATGCGTCCCTCCCCGATCAAACGCTGCAACGCCGAGCGGGAAAACGTTGGATCACGATTGGCAAGAAAGACGTCGATCCGTTTTGTCGATTCCCCTCCCGTCACCACAATTTCGACCGGGGTCGTACTCACTCTCATCTCGTTCTGGTTGCTTGATGGATGACCAGCATGAATGCGTGCGTAGGCTGACATAGGGGGCTCAGCAAAAACAAGATGCCGAACCATACACCGGTTCTACACATATCACACACATGTCATCCACACCCCATCCACAACGAAGAAACGTCGCACTACTCGCACATCCGCGGCCTGCCCCCTTACAGAGGTTTACAGTTCTGACGCTCCTGCGGAGATTTTGACACCACGACCATGCGGCACAGACGACGGGTTGCGCCACCCTCACCGTCTTCCTTGAACCAAAATCATATTGTTGGCGCCCCACCTGCACAGTGCGCCATTAGGCACTCGAATTGCTTTCTTCATCAGTGAGAGTTCGCGTCACACAGTTGTCGGAACAGGGCGCCGCGATGACCCCAGATTTTATCCACAGAATGCTCAGGTCGCTACAGCAGGCTCTGAGCCCTAACGTAGGTGCGCCGTCAACCACTGTGGACAACCAACCGGCGTTTGTTGAACCGGTTGCCCGGCATGAGCGACGCATCGATGCGCGATTTGCGGTGAAGACCCCTTGTCTCTATGGGTTCGTACAGGGACAGCGGCAGGAAGCGCCGCTCATCTCCGGGAAGGCGCATTCGCTGAACATTAGTTCAGGCGGGATTCTCTTGCTGCTGGATCAACAGCCTCGCGGCGTGGAAATGCTCATGCTCCACAATCCCGCTCTCCAGACGCAGCGGGAGTCGAGTCTGTTTGAAGTGAGATGGACGACCGAACTTCCTGTCGGCCCGCAACAGCCCTGCTATCTTGTCGGGTGCCATCTCGCCTTTGGACGCTTTCCCTTCTTTCTTCTCCAGCGCCGGCATCTCGACCGCGATATTTCCAGCCTTTCACTTTAACGTGTGTATGCCATCATTCTCGACAGGATTGCCTAAAGGACTGAGGCCCTCGCTTGCCTGAGACTGCCGACAGGGTCCGCGGGGTCAGCAGCGCGCCTGTTCGCATGGTAGGGAGAGAGGGTGATCGCCGCGGTATTGACGTCTGCCGCAATTCGCACAGTGAACGGAGACTCACGGGAGGCGCGATATGGCGCGGCCAGCAATAGAGTTGGCACCACTGTCTCCGACATCCGGCGGCAGCTTTCTAGACTCTCTAATGACCGGGCAGGCCGAGCTGAAGCATTCGACGAATCGACTGAAAATCCCCTGGAGCCTCCACCTCGAATTCACAATAATCGTGATGCTCCGGGTGGTGAAAGCCGAGCTTTCTCGCATGCAACATCACCCTGGGGGCCGGAAGCCCCTCGGCTACACAAATGGCGCTACCGCCATAGAGCCGGTCGCCGATGATCGGATGGCCGATCGTTTCAAGATGCGCGCGAATTTGATGCGTCCTGCCGGTCTGCGGCATCAGCAACAGGCGCGCAGCCATCCCATCAAACGTTTCCTCGACCCGGTAGGCTGTCGCTGAGGACTTTGGACGGAGCGTATGGATCGACGTGCGTGTGGGATTGCCCGTCTCCGGACCTAACGCTCTGTCGATGAGGCCTGAGGAGCGTCGTGGGACGCCATGGACCAAGGCTTCGTATTCCCTCGTAGTCGAGTGGCGCGCGAATTGTGCCGATAGACTCCGGTGAGCCTCCTGAGTTTTGGCCACCAGCAGCACCCCGGATGTATCCTTGTCGAGTCGATGGACAAAGCCGATTTTTCCTACTCCTCCGTTCGGACCCACGTGGTCAAGGAGCGCGTTCAGCAGAGTGTCGCTCCAATGGCCCGGCCCCGGGTGACAGACAATCCCAGGCGGTTTGTTCACGACGAGGCAGGCACCGTCCTCAAAGAGAATGTCGAGACCCCGATTCTGACCATTGCACAATAGTGGCGCCGGTTGTGGGCTGTCGAGTCGTACGACATCTCCCGGCTTCACCTTCCGACTCGGTTTGGCGTCACGGTCGTTGATCCTCACCCACCCGGCTTGGATCATCCGCTGCAATGCCGCTCGCGACAGTTTCGGCTCACGATAAACCAGAAACATGTCTAATCGTTTCGGTCGTTCACCCGCGGAAATAATAAAGTGTGTCTGCACGTGTTCCCGAGCTACACCGTTGTGACATGGCAATGCTCACGCTCAGCGAGAGTGGTTGTGCTTTCGGGAGCCGCCCTTCCCCTCACGGCCTTGGGGAACTCGACCATGGTCCTGCGCGACTCAGCGGCTGGTCGGTTGGCCTAGGGAATTGGCCTTCAGACGCTCCACCTCCCGCTGCTTGTCTGCAAGCTGCCGCTTGAGATGCTCGATTTCACCTTCGAGGCGATGAATGGCTGCCGCTGGATCGCTGGTGGTCGCCTCGGCTGTCGACTCCACATTGCTGTGAAGGGTTTGGGGCAGACCAGGTGGCCCAGATGGCGAGATGAGCCTGGTCGACTCCATGCGATCCGACAGGTTGATACTCGCCAACAAGCCCACATGGTCCAGAACCATTTCGTTCGCCGACGCGCGGTAGCCTCCGGACCAGTTGGCCTTCGTTGAGAGCACGTAGCGGCGTGGTTCGAGCCCGAGGATGCCCCCACTTCCGTTGACCGAATACAGGGGATTGTGTCGGACCTTCAGACCTTCAGGGGAATTCGTCGGCAGGATGGTCCGGTGATTGGCGACCACAATGTGCAGCCGATCGGCCTCCAGAAACAGACCACCTGACGTCAAGGCATGGTTTTCAGTCCCGCTTGGCTGGACAATCGTGAAGGCCACCCATTCCTGTGGCATGGCAGTGTGAAAGGCCTCTCTGACGCTAGGCACGATGTGCTGTAGCTCCTCACGAGAAAAGACTTGGCGCACGGGCCTCGGATCATCCATCAGGCCTACGCGCTGTTCGAGGAACAGCCGGCTGAGGATGGCAAAAAGATCCTGTTCACTCCAGGTCGCCGGATGCTGGTATCCCACAGTGCGCCGATCAACAGGATCGACCGAATCCAATCGAACGAACCAGGTCGGCTCCTCTTGCACCGGTCGACTATGGATTGAGGGGACGGCACAAGCCGAAGTGAGGGCGAGAAAAAGCAGTGCAAAGAAGGAACGGAGGAAATTGGTGCAGAACACTTTGGTACGAGAGGAGCGGAGGCCAGGAGATGCGCCGTCACCGGAAAACCGAGAGATGGATCGCTTACGCGTGGCCGGCCTTCCGCGCACGATCGGCAATCTTCTTGCGAAGACGAGCCTTTTCGAGACTGATCTGCGCTTCTTTGACTTCGGAGGGGAGCCCCCCTGCCTGCAGCCGCTGTTCGGCTTTTTCGACGGCCTGTTGCGCGCGACCGACATCGATATCCTCTGCCTTCTCAGCAATTTCGGCCATGACGGTGACTTTGGCTGGTGTCACCTCGGCGTAGCCCCACAGGATCGACATATAGTGCCAGATATCGTGCGTTTTATAACGAAGCTCGCCGATACGTAGACTAGACAACAGGTGGCAATGACCCGGCAGGACACCGAACTCGCCCTCGCTGCCTGGAGCGATGACCTCATCGACCTCCTGACTCAAGAGCAATTTTTCCGGCGTCACAACTTCTAAAAGAATCTTTCCTGCCATTGTTCTTTTTCCTGCTCTCTCACGAAAGGGCTAGCGGTGAGGATGCCCTGTCATGCGCGCATCGGCCGAGCACCTTCCGAGCGTGCGCGGTCTGCGAGCACAAGGGCACCTGGCTGCTAGACCTTCACTCCCATCTTTTCAGCCTTCGCCACCGCTTCTTCGATCGGACCGACCATGTAGAACGCCTGCTCCGGCAGATGGTCGTATTTCCCTTCGAGGATTTCCTTGAAGCTGCGGACCGTGTCCTTCAGCTTCACGTACTTCCCTGGAGCGCCGGTGAATGCTTCGGCTACGTGGAACGGCTGCGACAGGAACCGCTGAATCTTTCGTGCGCGCGCCACCACCATCTTGTCGTCTTCGGACAGTTCGTCCATGCCTAGAATGGCAATGATGTCTTGCAAATCTTTGTACCGCTGTAACACAGACTGGACGCCTCGGGCGACCTTGTAATGCTCTTCGCCGATGACCTGGGGATCGAGAATACGTGAGGTCGAATCGAGGGGATCCACAGCCGGATAGATGCCCAACTCAGCCAATTGGCGAGACAGCACCGTGGTGGCATCCAAATGCGCGAAGGCGGTGGCCGGCGCGGGGTCCGTCAAGTCGTCAGCAGGGACGTAAATGGCTTGCACGGACGTGATGGACCCCTTTTTCGTCGACGTAATCCGTTCCTGCAGTGCACCCATTTCAGTCGAAAGGTTGGGTTGATAACCCACGGCTGACGGCATACGGCCGAGCAACGCCGACACCTCAGAACCGGCTTGGGTAAACCGGAAGATGTTATCCACGAAGAGCAACACGTCTTGATTTTCTTCGTCACGGAAAAATTCGGCGACGGCCAGTCCCGTCAACGCGACCCGGAGACGCGCTCCCGGTGGCTCGTTCATCTGTCCGTACACCAACGCCGCTTTGGACTTGGTGTGGTCATCGGGATCGATGACCTTCGACTCCTGCATTTCGTGCCAGAGGTCGTTACCCTCGCGCGTCCGCTCTCCGACGCCCGCAAACACCGAGAATCCACCATGGTGGAGCGCGATGTTGTTGATGAGTTCCATGATAATGACGGTCTTACCGACTCCGGCTCCGCCGAAGAGGCCGACTTTTCCGCCCTTGCTGTAGGGCTCCAACAAGTCAACGACCTTGATCCCGGTCTCCAACACTTCCGTCTTCGTGTCTTGATCTTCCAATCTCGGGGCTGGGCGATGGATGGGATAGGTCTTGTTCGACTTGATCGGGCCCTTTTCGTCGACTGGTTCGCCAAGGACATTGATCAATCGGCCCAGCGTTTCTCGGCCGACAGGGACGGCGATCGGCGCACCGGTGTCGGTCACGTCCATTCCGCGCGTCAGACCATCGGTCGTGGACATCGCAATGCCGCGCACACGATTCTCACCAAGGTGAGAAGCCACTTCCAGGGTGATCCGCACCGCGGGCTTGCCGGCCGCCTTGTTCTCTTCTTGCGTCACCTTGAGTGCGTTGTAAATATTCGGCAATTGACCGGGAGGAAACTCCACGTCGACCACGGGGCCGATAACTTGAATGACTTTTCCTGTGCTCATAACGCTCCTCTTGTCGTCACTGATGCACCCGGCAGCTTACCGTCGTGCAGCATTCCTCAGTCGAGATTTTATTTCAGGGCCTCTGCGCCACCCACGATGTCCATGAGCTCTTTGGTAATGGCCGCCTGACGGGTCTTGTTGTAATACAAGGTGACCTTTTTGATCAGCTGACCGGCATTGCGGGTCGCGCCGTCCATGGCCGCCATTCGTGCGCCGTGTTCCGCGGCCGCCGACTCCAGCAAAATTCGGTAGGTCTGAATTTGAAAGTGCTTCGGAACCAGCGCGTTCAGCAGCTCGCCCTCATCAGGCTCATACAGATAACTACCCCCAAGGGAGGAACCCTCGGTGGCTTGTGGCGCTCCGAACTCCGCCGTTGCATCGATAGGGAACAGTTTTTCGACAATCACGCGCTGCTGGATGGCGGACTTAAACTCGTTGTAGACCACATAGAGTTCGTCGAACGTACCCTTGATGAAATTTTCGGTCAGATCACCACCGATGTCGATCGCGTGCTCGAAACTCAACTTATCGAAAATCCCGGTCCATTCCTGCCGGATCGGCCAGGATCGGCGGCGGAAATAATCCCGGCCTTTCCGACCGATCAGACTGAGATTGACCGACAACCCTTGCGACTCGCATTGCCGGACAAATTCGGCGCTCTTTCTGACGATGTTGCCGTTGAAACCGCCGCAGAGACCGCGATCGCTCGTGACGACGAGGATTTCGATTTTCCTCCCCTCACGCTTCTGAAGCAAGGGATGGGAGGTACGGTTCACGCGCTGACTCAGATTGCTGAGCACGCCGCGCATTTTGTGCGCGTACGGACGGGCGGCAAGAATACGATCTTGCGAGCGCTTGAGCTTGGCCGCCGCGACCATTTTCATGGCCTTGGTGATCTTCTGCGTATTTTTGAAGGCGGCAATTTTCCGCCTGAGAGATTGTAAGCTCGGCATATTTTACGGAAGCAGACCGGTCCGATTGGATGATTCAGTGAAAAGAGGAATGGTCACTCCTCAATCACGCAATCACGAAGTCTTACTTTCCTCCATAGCCCATTTTCTGCTTGAACGTCGAAATGATTTCTTTGAGCTTCCCGCCCACTTTGTCATCGATCTTTCCGACCGTGGCGATGTCTTTGCGCATGTCCTGATGGTTCTGCGCGACATAGTGGAGCAGATCGGCCTCGAATTGCAGGACCTTGTCCACGGGGACATCGTCAAGGAATCCGTTGACACCCGCATAAATCGACAGCACTTGGTCGGCTACGGGCATCGGCTTGTATTGCCCTTGCTTCAGCAGTTCCACCATGCGGACGCCACGAGCGAGCTGCATCTGGGTCGCCTTGTCGAGTTCGCTGCCGAACTGTGAGAAGGCCGCCATTTCGCGGTACTGCGCAAGATCAAGGCGGAGCGTACCCGCGACCTGCTTCATGGTCTTGATCTGCGCCGATCCGCCGACGCGGGACACGGACAGACCGACGTTAATCGCCGGACGAATACCGGAGTAGAACAAGTCGCTGCCCAGATAGATCTGGCCGTCGGTGATCGAGATGACGTTCGTCGGAATATAGGCCGACACGTCGCCGGCCTGCGTCTCGATGATCGGCAGGGCCGTCAAACTGCCGCCGCCCAACTTATCGCTCAATTTCGCGGCGCGCTCCAAGAGACGGGAGTGCAGATAGAACACATCGCCTGGATAGGCTTCACGACCGGGCGGACGACGGAGCAAGAGGGACAGCTGACGATAGGCAACGGCGTGTTTTGACAGATCGTCATACACGATCAATGCGTGCTTGCCGTTGTCGCGGAAATACTCACCGATCGCAGCGCCGGCAAACGGGGCCAAGAACTGCATCGGCGCCGGGTCGCTGGCCGTTGCCGCCACCACCATGCTGTATTCCATGGCGTGGTTTTCTTCGAGCGTCTTCACGACGCGCGCAACGGTCGACCGCTTCTGGCCTACGGCGACATAAATACAAAATACGCCGAGCCCCTTCTGATTGATGATGGTGTCGACGGCGATCGCGGTTTTGCCGGTCTGGCGGTCTCCGATGATCAACTCACGCTGACCACGACCGATGGGAATCATGGCATCGATGGCCTTGATGCCCGTCTGCAGCGGCTCGCGCACGGACTGTCTGGTATTCACACCAGGCGCCACCACTTCGATACGAGAGGAATGTTGCGAGTTGATCGGGCCCTTGCCATCGATCGGCTGTCCGATCGCGTTGACCACGCGGCCGACCAGGGCTTCGCCGACAGGGATTTCCGCAATTCGGCCGGTGCGCTTGACGGGGTCGCCTTCTTTGATCCCGACATCGTCACCCATCAACACGGCGCCGACATTGTCTTCTTCGAGGTTCAAGGCGATGCCATACAGGCCACCGGGGAATTCAAGCATTTCTCCGGCCATGGCACCATCGAGTCCGTAGACTTTTGCAATGCCGTCTCCGACCTGAATGACGGAGCCGGTCTGGCTGACATCGACTTGTTGGTCGAAGCCCTTGATCTTCTCTTTGATAATGGAGCTGATCTCTTCTGCCTTGATCTGCATGGCTACTCCTTGGTCAACACACGCTGCATGGCGCTCAGTCGGCCCCGGACCGTGCTATCTACGACGGTGCTGCCCAGTCGGATATGGAGGCCGGCGACATGTTCAGGTTCTGTATGGAAAGTGACATCGACATCGCGCTGCAAGACATCGCGCAATCGGGTCGTGATCCGATCCTGCTCGCTCGCAGGCAAGGCGGTTGCGGAGGACACCAGCACTTGCTGCGTCCCCTTGGATTCGTCCACCAGCTTGGCAAAGGCCTCGGCGATGTCGGGCAGGAAACTGACGCGATTCTTTTTTACTAACTGATCGAGGAAACGCTGGACGACCGCCGGACACCCGAGCTTGGTCGCCACCTCTATCAGCACACCGAGCTTGGTGGCTTCCGGGAATACCGGTGAGGCGACGGCATGCCGTAGGGCGGCTGAGTGCGCGAAGGCCTCCCCTAAGGCATTCAACGCCAAGCGAGCCGACTCGATGCTGGGAGTGTCAAGGAGTTCAAACAGAGCTTTTGCGTATCGACGTGCGACGGCTGTCTTAATCACAATGACTATCCGCTACGGTTAACCGTGTTTTGATCAAACGGGAAGCTTGCGTGCGGTGGGCACGACAAAAAGCGCGCCAAGTTAGCATTCAAACGCGGGCACTGTCAAGGAGAGAACGTGACCCGGTGGGCACGAACGACCTGCGACCTAGGAACGCTGAATAATCCCGCCCCCGAGAACCCGGTCTCCACGATAAAAGACCGCAGACTGTCCGGGACTCAGAGCCCGCTGCGGCTGGTGAAACCGAACCAACAGACTCCCGTCACCTGAGGGAAGGAGGGTCGCAGCGGTCGGCGGCGTCGCATGGCGAATCTTCACCTCGGCTTCCACCGGGTGCGCGCCAATCGGCTCGGCGAAAAGCCTGAGATCGCCGACCAGACAATGCGACTGCGCCAGCTGCTCCCCGGCACACAACACGACCTGACCCGACTCCGGCACCACCTTCTGCACATATAACCGCTGCCCCACCGCGACGCCGAGTCCACGACGCTGGCCAGGCGTATAAAAGGCAATGCCCTCATGCCGTCCCAGCACTTCTCCATCGAGGCCGACGAAGGTCCCCGGCTGCCTCAGTTCCGGCCGCTCCTTCTCCAGGAACGTGCGATAGTCACCATGGCTCACGAAACAAATTTCCTGACTTTCTTTCAGCTCCTCGACCGGCAATCCCAGGGCTTCAGCCTCCTGCCACACTTCCTGCTTGCGCATGCCTCCAACCGGAAAGAGCATCTTGGGCAACCAGGCGGCATCCATGCGATAGAGAAAGTAGCTCTGGTCCTTATGCGCGTCTACCGCCCGGTGCAACGACCAGCCGTCCTCGGCCTGCTCGACACGCGCATAATGCCCGGTCGCGACATAGTCCACCCCACGCTCCTGAGCCAGCGCGTAGAGCGAATGTAGCTTCACGCGTTCATTGCACCGGACGCAGGGATTCGGGGTCGTGCCAGACGCATACCCCGTCACGAAGTCGTCGATAACCCCCTGCTGAAAGACGGCTCGGCGATCGACCACCTCATAAGGAATACGTAGACGCTGCGCGACGAACTTCGCGATGCCGATCTTGCAGCATCCCCGCTCTTCCCAGCGTTTCGAGACGGCAACCTGCTCGTCTTCATGCTCCCACACCTGCAGCGTAACCCCGTGGACATCGTAACCTTGTCGCACGAGCAACGATGCAGCGACGGAGCTATCCACTCCGCCGCTCATACCTAGCAGCACGGTTGGGCGTTTCATCATGACGACCGGGAGGGCATTAGGACGATGGGTTACGGCTCTTGCGTTTTAACCTTGCCGCGGTGGGCGACCAGGTCACGGACTCCAGGATCTTGCGGTGCGGCGAAGTCCGCCGCCTCGTCCTCTACCCACTTCTCCGCTCCCATATTACTCATTCCGTGGAAATGAGCTCCTTCTTCGATCACGACCACCGGACTCTGGATGTCGCCGATCAGAATTCCCGGCTTCTGGATCTCGACTTTCTGAACTGCCGTGATGGACCCCTTCACTCGCCCACTGATCTCAACTGAACCGGCGGCAATCACGCCCTTGATCACCGCACTCTCCCCGACAATCACGGCTCCGCCGGTATGCACTTCCCCCTCGACACGCCCATCGATCCGGACCGTCCCATCAAACGTGACGATGCCCTTAAAACTCGTGCCCTTCCCGAGAAAGGTGAACTTGTCGTCTTCCGCGACGGACTGCTTTTTGGTCTCACCCCACATCAGCGTCCTCCTTGACATCCCCCACGGCGATAACCAGCCGTGGCGCGGACTGAATCAACCACCCTGCCCACTTCATGCGCGCAAGGCCACATCTGCCTACACGAATTCGGCGTCGAAAGGAACTATCCGTTCACCAGCTTCACGCCCTGTCCCCGCGTAGTCCCCTGAGGCTCGCGCGTACCGGTCTGGCTCATCTCCAACGTGCCATTGAAGACCACGCCCTCTTCCATAGCCAGCAGTGGTGCCTTCACCCCGGCATTCACAACGGCAGGAGCCCGCAATTTCACCTTCTCGCGCGCGCTGATATCGCCGGTGATTTTCCCCTTACACACGACCGTCCCGGCCGTGATCTTCGCCGTCAGGACCGCATCCTCACCGACCAGCAACACCCCTTCGGTATGAATTTCCCCGTCCAGATTGCCATCAATGCGGACCGTGCCGTTATAGGAAATGACCCCCTTAAAGCTCACGCCCTTCCCGACAAATGCATTGATTTCTTCGCTCCCCTCACGTGGTACCGCAGCTTCCAAATTATCCATTTCAGTCCCCTCACTTTGTCCCGCTTGACGCTTGCCTTCTGGCTTGTCCTTACTAATCCACGCCATTTCTCACACCTCCAACAAATGACAACCACTCACCCGCTGAGTGGAGGACATGCACAGTACCGCAGGCTGATGCCACTCTCGACTCTCAAATTCTGACGGCATTCTACTCCGGTCAAGGCGAGAAAATCTGCCTTGAAAATGCGTCGACCATCAATCGAGCAATCGCTCCACCAACCCGTCTAATTCTTCAGGGGAAAAATAATGGATGACGATCTTGCCGCTGCGACGCCCTCGCTGAACGTCCACCCTCGTTCCCAAGCGTTTCTGCAGCCGCTCCTCAAGGTCCGATCGCAGGGGGGCTCTGGCCGGTCGCTTGCCGGCCTTTTTCGCCTCCGCGTGCCCCTGCACCATCCGTTCCGCATCACGCACCGACAATTGCTCACTAACGATTTGAGCCGCCAAGCTGATTTGCGCAGCCGGGGTCACAAGCCCCAGAATGACCTTCGCGTGCCCTGTCGACAATTGATCGGTCTCGATCATGTGCTGCACCTCTGCAGGCAACGAGGTCAACCGCAACATGTTGGCCACAGACGACCGATCGCAGGCCACCTTCTGCGCGATGGCCTCCTGGGTGAGCCCGAACTCATTCAACATCCGCTGATAGGCCCGTGCAGTCTCCATGGGATTCAGGTCGTCCCGTTGTAGGTTTTCCACCAACGCAAGGACCATGGACTCTTGATCAGACACGTTCCGAACAAGAGCAGGAATCTTCTGCATTCCCGCCAACTTAGCAGCTCTCAACCGGCGTTCACCGGCAATCAATTCGTAGATGCCATCACCCTTGCGCCGCACGAGAATCGGCTGAAGTAGGCCATTTTCTTTCAGGGATGCCGTCAGTTCGGCCAATTCAAGTTCCGAGAATTGCTGTCGCGGTTGAAACCGGTTCGGGACAATGGCTTCCAAGCGCAACTCCTGAACATCACCACGCTCAGGATCCGCCGTTGTTCGACCGCTCGGCAAGAGCGCATCGAGACCTCTACCGAGGGCTTTTTTCTCCATGGACCACAAACTCCTTGGCTAAGGAAAGATAGGCTTGGGCACCAGAGGATGCCACGTTGTAGAGCAGCGCAGGACGGCCGTAGCTTGGCGCCTCGGCCAAGGTCACATTGCGGGGAATCATGGTTTGATACACACTCTCGCCAAAATGCCCGCGAATCTGCTCGACGACCTGACGTGCCAGCGAGTTACGCGCGTCATACATCGTGAGGACAATGCCCTCAATCTCAAGGTTCGGATTGAGCGATTGACGGAGACGCTGAATGCTCTCCATAAGCCGCCCCAATCCTTCCATCGCATAGTATTCACACTGCACAGGAATCAGGACGGAATGGGCAGCCACCATCGCATTGATCGTCAAGAGGCCCAGAGCAGGAGGGCAATCCAGCAAGATCGTGTCATAGCGGTCGTCGACTTCAGCCAATGCCTCTTTCAACCGCTGCTCTCGCCCCTCAATATTCACCAACTCAACCTCAGCGCCGGCCAGGTGGGAATTGGCGGGGACCAGCGACAAGCCGTTGACCGCGGTGCTCATAGTAAGCGAGACAAGGCTTTCCTTCACAATCAATGCATTGTAAATCGTTTTCCCGAGCGCCATGGCATCCACACCCAGCCCGCTGGTGGCATTACCCTGAGGATCAATATCCACCAACAGGACAGACCCCCCTTCAATCGCCAGGGCTGCGGCAAGATTCACCGAGGTGGTCGTTTTGCCCACTCCACCTTTTTGGTTTGCAACAGCAATGATTCGAGCCATATCGCCCCCAATTTTCGCTAGCACTTAACCGCTTCATTGCCGATGTTCCACGTGGAACATCGACTCACCTCGAAAAGACCGACAACACTCGATGACCATATCCAGACGGAAGCTCATACTCGACTTCTTCGAGCAAAGCAAGGTTGGCCAGCTCAAACCCCTTCTCAACCCGTTCAGCTCGGTACAACACCGCCTTCCCGCCCGGCTTGAGCAACTTTTCAAGCTCCAGGCCGCGTCCGTCAACCTTCAAGGCCCGAACAACAAGGTAATCAAATATCTGCGCCGATTCCTGCCTCTCAATGTAATCTTCCACTTTGGCGGTCACCACAGCCATCTTTCTCAAACCAAGCGTTCCAATCATGTACCGCAAAAACGAGCTCCGCTTCTCGCTCGGCTCGAGCAGTACCATGGCCGAGTCCGGCCGTATAAATTTGATGGGTAGCGACGGGAAACCGGCTCCGGCCCCAATGTCCAAAATTGACTTTTCACTATTGTCATCAATGACTTTCACGCCAGCCATTGAATCAATAAAATGCTTCACCACAATCTCGATATCCTGGTCGATAGCCGTGAGATTGATGGCCCGGTTCCACGCTTTGAGTTCGTTCAAATAGCGAGAGAAATAGGGTATTGATAAATCAGGAAGTGGCAGTGAGAGCTGCGCGGCGAATGCACGAAGGGAGTGTTCGAACTGAATTGCGTCCTGTTCCACGTGGAACAATTACGCGAAAGGGATCCCAGTGGTCAAGGTCCAGGGCACGGTTCTTACTGAAAACCGCACGGGACGATCATTCACATCGCGCCACACCTACTCACCCCTTGCCGGTTGCCGCCGCCAGCGCTCGATCGCAACCAGCAGGAGCGACATAGCGGCAGGCGTCACACCGGCAATGCGGGACGCTTGCCCCACCGACGCCGGCCTCACTCGCTTGAGCTTCTCTCTGACCTCGGCGGAAAATCCGGACACGTTGTCATAGTCAAACTCAGCGGGTATGGCTCTATGCTCAAACTTTTGCGATCGCTGAATCTGCTGGAGCTGCCTTTTGATATACCCCTCATATTTCACTTCAAGCTGAACGGCTTCCACCACATCAGGATCCAGAATGCCCGGCCCGCCGAATACAGCGGCAACCTTTTCATAGGTCATGTCCTGGCGGCGCAAAATCTCAGCAAGCGATTGCGTGGGAGACACTGCGCCGACGGCCTCATCTTCGATAAGGCGTCTCACCTCAGGCGTGAGCTTTGGCCTCGTTTCCCTCAGCCGCATGACCTCTCGCTCGATCCGCTCCCGCTTCGTGAGAAGCCTTTCACAAGCCTCCTCGGCAATCAGTCCGATACGGTGACCGATTTCCATCAGGCGTACATCCGCATTGTCATGACGAAGCAATAGACGATACTCAGCTCGTGACGTAAACATGCGATAGGGTTCTCTGGCATCCTTCGTAATCAAATCGTCAATCAAGACGCCGATATAGGCCTGTGACCGGTCAAGCACAAGCGGCTTTGCTCCACGGAGCTTCAGGGCCGCATTAATGCCAGCCATGATGCCCTGAGCCCCCGCCTCTTCATAACCGGATGTCCCATTGATTTGCCCCGCATGGTACAGACCCTCGACCAACTTGGTCTCCAGGGTGCCATGCAGTTGCCGTGGGGGGAAATAGTCATATTCCACGGCGTACCCGGGCTTAAGTATTTTCGCCTGCTCCAGCCCTGGGATGGTTTTCAACATGGAGGCCTGGACATCAACGGGTAAGCTGGTTGAGATGCCGTTCGGGTAAAACTCGTTGGTCTCAAGCCCCTCCGGTTCGATGAAGATTTGGTGGCGGTTCTTGTCGGCGAACCTGACGACCTTATCTTCAATGGATGGACAATACCGAGGACCAACAGACGCAATCACTCCACTGAAGAGCGGCGATCTATCGACATTTTTTGCAATAATATCATGCGTTTGCGAGTTCGTGTGGGTCAGGTGGCATGGCACCTGACGCAGAGGAATCCGCGTAGTTCGGTACGAGAATGGCGGAGGCGGGTCATCTCCCGGCTGCAGTTCCATGACAGAAAAATCGATGGAATCCCGGTCCAATCGAGGCGGAGTTCCTGTTTTCAGACGCCCGACTTCGAAGCCAAAATCACGCATGCAGTCCGACAGCTCCTCCGCCGACGACTCCCCAGCTCTCCCAGCAGGGAAATGGTTCAGACCGATATGGATGAGCCCCTTCAAAAACGTCCCGGACGTAAGCACGACGGCGCTCGCCTGAATGCGCATTCCGGAATCGGTGATGATGCCCGTGACTGCCCCAGCGTGCGTGAGTACGCGAGCGACCGTCCCGCCCATGATCGTGAGTCCGGGCTGCTCTGTGAGCGTTTTCTGCATGACCTGTCGATAGACCTTTTTGTCGCACTGCGCCCTCAAGGCACGAACTGCCGGCCCTTTACTCGTGTTGATCATGCGAAACTGAATGCCCGCCTGGTCCGTATTCCGGCCCATCTCACCACCCAAGGCATCGATCTCTTTCACCAGGTGCCCCTTCGCGATACCGCCGATGGCAGGATTGCAGGACATCTGGGCAATCCGGTCGGGGTCCATGGTCAGCAACAATGTCCGCGCCCCCATGCGCGCTGCGGCCAGAGCGGCTTCACACCCTGCGTGACCTCCCCCGACCACGATCACATCACACCGTTCCCCCATCACAATGATCCCTTCATTTCCCGATACAAAACTCGGAAAAAATTCGTTCGAGGATGTCGTCCGTCGTGATGACCCCGGTGATCTCCCCTAACGCATCTGCCGCAATGCGGAGATCGACCGCAATCAATTCACCCGCACGGTCATCCGCGACCGATTGCTGAGCCTGCCTAACCCCCAGCAGTGCACGTGAACAGGCATCGATGTGCCGAAGGTTGGTCACCAACACCCCCTCACGCGATTCCAAGCCGCTGGTCATCAAGCGTGTACGGATTGTTCCACGTAATTCATCCAAGCCGAGACGCATCGTGGCAGAAATATCGACCACGCCCCCATGACCGGGACTCAGGGCCTCGAGTTGTGCCCGAGATAACTGACGTGGCAGATCACACTTGTTCAGAACCAGGATCACATGCGCGGCCTCGCAACTGGATAGGAGGGAACGGTCGTCGTCAGAAAGCGCCTCGGACCCGTCCAGAAGGATCAATGCCACGTCCGCATCTTGCCAAGCGAGCCTGCTACGACGAATCCCTTCTGCCTCCACGGGATCATCGGTGTGGCGGATGCCTGCGGTATCAACCAATCGCACCGGAATCCCCTCGATACTCACGAATTCCTCGAGTACGTCTCGTGTCGTGCCGGGAATGGGAGTCACGATGGCTCGGTCGCTCTGTAGCAACGCGTTCAGCAAGCTGGACTTCCCCACATTAGGCCGGCCGAGGATCGCGACCACAGCGCCTTCCCTCAAGATACGCCCTTCGTTGCCGGATTCAACCAAACGCTGGAGCTTGAGGCCGATCGCCTCCAGGAGCCCGACAAGTTCAGACTTTTCCACAAACGTAATATCCTCGTCGCCAAAGTCGAGCGCAGCTTCGATGTGTGCCAGGGCGGTCACTACATCGGAGCGAATCAACTCCACCTTACGCGACAATTCGCCGCGCCGCTGCGACTGGGCGATGGTCAGGCTACGGGCGGTCTTGGCACGAATGGTCTCAAGCACGGCCTCGGCTTGTGCAAGATCGAGCCTCCCGTTGAGAAACGCGCGTCGGGTAAATTCACCTGGCTCAGCGAGCCGCGCGCCGGCAGCGAGCAACCCACGACAGAGCTGATCGAGCACCACGGGACCTCCATGGCATTGCACCTCCACGACATCTTCCCCCGTGTAAGAATGCGGGCCCTTCATCACGACGACCAACGCCTCATCGATGACGAACCTCGCCGGAAGCTGTTCTCCTCGGACCGTTCCTGCAGTGATAGCTGGAGCACAGACATCCGCAACCGTCATTTTGTGGGACACCAGTTCGTGAAGGAGCTTGCCTGAGCGGGGAAGGATCACCTGAGCGGCTACATCAAGGGCATGAAGCCCGCTCACGCGAATGACGCCGATACCCCCTTCCCCGGGGGGAGTGGCGATGGCACAGATGGTATCGTCCAGCGCGCCGTGCATGACGCACCCAGTAGGGTGGAGTTATTCGGACTGACCCTTTTGCCGTTTGCCGTTGGACTTCTGCTCTTTCGACTCGTCTCCGCCGGGAACCTCACCGTCCGCAGCCGGAACTTGCCACTTCTTGCCGAACAGCCGCTCTGTCACCACCTGCTGGGTGATCGTGAGCGTATTGTTCGTCAACCAATAGAGCACCAAGCCCGCAGGGAAATTCACGAAGAGAAAAGTCATGAAGACCGGCAAGAACAGCATGATCTTCGCCTGCGTCGGGTCCATGGTGGTAGGCGTGATCTTCTGCTGAATGACCATCGTCGCACCCATGATGATCGGCAGCACGTAATAGGGATCCTGCACGGAGAGGTCCTTGATCCAGAGCATGAACGGGGCCTGCCGAAGATCGATGGTCATGTAGAGGATGTTGAAGAGCGCGACGAACACCGGCATCTGCAGCACCATCGGCAAGCAGCCGCCGACCGGATTGACCCGGTGATCCTTATACAGCTTGATCAATTCCTTGTTCAGCCGATCGCGGTCATCTTTAAACTTATTCTGGATCGCCAGCACTTTCGGCTGAATCACCTGCATCTGCTTCATCGATTTGTAGCTCTTGTACTGCAAGGGCACGAACATGAGCTTGATGAGCATGGTCAGCAAAATGATCGTGATGCCATAGTTATGCGTAAATTCGTACAGGAAGCGCAGCACGTAGAAAATCGGCTTGGCCACCGCTTTGACCAACGCCCAGCTGCCGAACACAAACCAACCGAAGTCAATCGTATCCTCCAGGCCGACATTCAACGCCTTGAGAATGTCATACTCCTTAGGGCCGGCATACAATTGCATCGTCAGCACGGATCCATTTGCGGGGGCGGGGAATCGGACACCAGCCGACACCAGCTTGTCCCCCTCCTTCTTGGCAAGGGCCGCCGCGGCCTTCTGCGGCATGAGCACGCTCAAGAAGTACTTATCCTGAATAGCAGACCACTTTACGTCACCTTTGCGCTCGGACTCGCCATCCGGCGTTTCCTTCAACACCTTGTCATCGACCGACGAGGCCGACCCCATGAGCCCAATGAAGCCTTCTCCCCACTCCACGATGCCGAAATTGGTCCCCAGTGTCACATCGAGCGGAGTCGTCATCCCCTGAGTTCTGATCGCAATGTCCACGACGTAGGATCCGTGATGGAAGGTCAGCTCTTTTTCGACTTGTAGATTTCGCTGAGCATCGTGATACCGGAACGTGAGATGGCCGACAGGATGTGCGCTGTCCAGACGAGTAATATCCTGACTCACCTGGTAGACAGCGGTTCCAAGATCGCCCGTAAGCGCCTGATCGCTGGTGACGAGACTGAGCGGTCCCTTAAATCGCCCCCCGCTGTAGACCAGCTGCACCGGCGTGGCGCCATTTTCACCCGACGTCGTATAGCGCTTCAGTTCCCACGATTTGAGTACTGCGCCGCGAGTACTGAACTTGGCCCGAAACAGTTCGGTATCCACCTCGACCGTTTGCTCCTCCTTGACCGCGCCTGCAGCGTTGTCGATTGGCGCAGGCTTTGCGGAGGCGGGCGAGGATGTCGTCGCCTCGGCGCTGGCGCTCTGCGCGGCACCATTCTCCAGGCCCGACGGCTGGTTGGTGGCACCGGAGGAAGTACCCGTGGTGGCGACCTGCACCGGCTCCGAGGGCGGCAACAAACCCATACCTTTCAGCAGGTAGTCGTAGCCGATAATGACGGCCAAGGACACAATGAGGAACACAACGACTCGTTTTTCCATGGATGTTCAGCTGATGAGTGAGGTCTGAGGAGTTGTTGCCACGACGGTTACCGTACGGGATCCACACCGCCGGGATGGAAGGGATGGCATTTCAGCAGCCGTCGAACTGCCATAAGCCCCCCCTTGATCACGCCATACCGCTCGATGGCATCCTGCGCATAGACCGAACAGGTCGGATAGAAACGACAAGCTGGCCCGAGCAATGGCGAAACGCAGGCGCGATAGACCGTCAAGAGTATGAGACAGAGTCGCCTCAGCGCGAGGGCTCCCCAAAACGGGCCAACCGCTGTCTTTCCAATGTGGCTCGCCATATGTTCTGCAATTCCACAAACGGCAGATTCAGGCACTCGCGTTTCGGAAACACCAGAAAAGCCTGCCCTGGCACTAATACAGACCGAGCCGCACGGCCCAGCTCTCGAAACAGGCGTTTCGCGCGATTCCGGCGCACGGCCGTTCCAAACCGCCGCCCGATCACAATCCCCATCATTGCTTCCTGGGACAAGCCCGAACAAATTTGGAGATTGAACAATCCCGTTGAGACACGCCGTCCGCTCTTCTTGATGTGCTGGATCTCCCGGCTACGCTTCAAGAAAAACGGCACAGACTTTTGTCCTGCCGTCATCACAAACCCGCACGCTGGTTACCTGACCGCGAGCCCTGGAAGACCAGCAATCGCGCATCGTCACATTGATATACGACAACCAGGTAAGGCGGCAGTACCCACGCCAGGTTAAGGACCCACCACCTGGATGTTTGCCTACATGCAGATAGCCTAGCGGCAGGAAAGAATCAGACGGTGAGGCGAGCGCGGCCTTTGGCTCGACGACGAGCAATAACTCTTCGGCCGTTTTTGGTGCTCATGCGCTTCCGAAATCCATGCTCCCGCTTGCGCTTGAGATTCGAGGGCTGCTTAAAAGTGAACGACATTGCGCACTCCTTCTCGAGAAGTCAATTTTCAATCAAGAGGTCGCATTATAGGGGCGGGACAGGAGGGTGTCAATCGATGCGCACCCGCACGGCGGTCGCCAGCGGGAGCACCAACCGTCAGCATCACGGCACGAGGAAGCCGAATCGTCCAGGGCGAACGCGAAATGCTTGAGGCACTCTTGCCCTCGATCGGCAAAGATGCCACAGCGTCACCCTAGGCGCTGTCTCGGCCATATACGCCTAACTATTTGTTCCACAATACAATTGCTCGACCAAGCGGGATGATACATCTCTGGCACTCACATTGCGTTTCAACGCTCAGGAGAAGAATCCACTGCGAGCAGCCTTCGAAGATCTCGCCGATCAGCACGCGCAAGGGTTTCTTGAGGATCCTTGCGAAACGAGCTTGCGAAATGGCAGGAAGAACTCGCAGGGACTCACCGCACGCGATAGAATACACCCAGCATGGATCACAGGCGCAACATCTTTCGCACCGTTTCACGCATGGTCCTCGTCGGCCTCTTCTCGATGAGCCTGGGCGGGTGCGTCGAGACCGTGCCTGAAGAATTGGTGGAAGCGATCGAAAGCATTGATCGTGACCTCGGCACCTTGCGAGCCTCAACAATCACGCCCGAGGCCTATTCCAAGTTCTCTCGCCAATGGATGGCCCTCAGAAGCCGCGTCCGATCGGAGGAGAATATCGTTCGCTGGCCCTGGGAAGATAATGAGCTGGAAACGGAGTTGGAAGCGCTTCAGGCCGAAGGAACCCAGCTCATAACCGAGGTCAACAGCCAAATCCTCGCACAACGAACCGCAGCGGAGGCCAAACTGGCCAAAGTTGAGCAACGCCTGCGGCTCCTGAACGCGCGCGTGGGAGACATCGACAGTCGCGTGGTCCTCGGCGAACATCCACTCGAAACCGAACTGCTCGTGAAACAAGCTCGCCATTATCTTGACCAGGGACAGTTTGAGTATGCGAATCAGACCTCAGAACGCGCAGGCAAAATCCTCCTGACCCAAACCGCCCTGCTCACGAATGAATTGGGACGGTATGCCGACGACGACCTGATTGCCGCCTGGCGGGAATCTGCACAACGCACCATCGATTGGTCCCGAAAAAACCGCGCGCATGCCATTGTGATCAGTAAGGCCGACCGCGTCCTCACAGTCTATAAAAGCGGCCGGAAAATTCTGACCTATCCGATCCGCCTAGGTTCGAGAGGTATCCGTGCGAAACAACACTACGGAGATGGCGCGACCCCAGAGGGCGAGTATCGCATCCAGCGCAAACGCGGGCCCGGACAAACGCCTTTCTTTCGCGCCTTAATTCTTGACTACCCTAACGCGGAGGACCGACGCCGGTTTGAAGCCGCGCAACAAGCGGGGCTGATCCCCAAGCACCGGCAGATGCCTGGACTCATTCAGCTTCACGGTATGGCCCAGGGTATTACAGATCAGCCATACGGCAGCATCGTGCTGGACAATCCACAGATTGCCGTACTGTTCGATCAGGTAGCCGTGGGCACGCCGGTCAACATCGTTGGTGCGTTGGAATCACACAACTCCATCTCACTCGTACTGGCCGACCTGGGCGATCAAGAAGAAGAAACCTAGCACTTACTGTGCCCACCATGCTGCCTCCCAACGGGGCTTCGATTCCACAGATCCCACCATCCGAGAACGCCAGACAATTGATGCTCTTTCGGAACCAAACGCTAGCACTGCTGCTGGCGGCTTCTCTCAGTCTGAGCGCGTGCGCGGGCCCTAAGCCAATATTGCAATCGAATGCTCATTTAATGACCACGGGAGAACCGCTGGCACAAGAAGCTATTTCAGAATGCACTCAGAAGGCCGAGAAGGAACAGATTGATCCTGGAGAAACTCGCGGCCAGAAGATTGCTCAAGGGGCTGCCCTGTACGCCTTGGGCGGTGCTGTCATAGGAGCTGTTGGAGGAATAACGAGCGGTATGTCTGCCATAGCGGCCCTTATAGCAGGAAGCGTTCTTGGACTTGTTGGTGGTGTTGCGGGAGCAATGTCGCCGCTAGACCCAAACAGTGATTACGCAGCTTATTTCGGCGCTTGCCTCAAAAAGAGCGGCTATGAACTCAAGGGTTGGCACTGATTCTATGAGACCAATACGATGAAGCCCTACAGTCTGTTAAGTACCTTCGGCCTATGAGGAAATGCAACCTGTCAAAATAGCATACGGTAAATTTCGCAGAACCCCCTACAACACTCGTCCCCATTTCCTCGCCGAATTGTAAGCAACAGTGGTACTCGCATTACCATGCCATATAGGTGGACAGATACGTATGTCCAACCTCCCCGGTGGGCACGATTTCTTCGCGATCACAGCCTGCACCTCTTCCCGGCGTTTGCCTTTTCAATCTCCCGAACCTAAGATACGACAGAGCCGACGCGCATTGTCGTTCCTCCACCTTATGGAAGAGAGCGTGTTATGCCGATCCGCCCCAACCCATCGTCACGACCGACCGACCAGGCCATCACCCGAACACTCGAGGACCTCGCCGGAAGCCACACCATCGAGCGGATCTGGACTCGAGACCACACCGTATGGAAACCGACCCCGGCGGAAATCGAAAACCGCCTCGGTTGGCTGACAGTCCTTGATCAGATGCAAGATGGACTGTCCGATTTGCGAACCTTCGCGCAAGCGGCGCGGGAAGCTCGCATCACCGACGTGGTCCTGCTCGGCATGGGCGGAAGCAGTCTCGGCCCCGAAGTCTTGCGTTGTACATTCGGCCCCGCCAAAGGCGCCCCGCAGCTCTGGGTGCTGGACTCCACAGTGCCCGGTTGGGTCCGGCGGGTTACCAACGCTATCCAGCCGGCCCGAACCCTCTTCCTTGTGGCCAGCAAGTCCGGCGGAACGATCGAAGTCATGTCGCTCTTCGCGCACTTCTGGAACCTCGTACACCGAACTAAAGGGCATCGGGGTGGAGCCCAGTTTGTTGCCATCACCGATCCCGGGACAGGCCTCGAACGACTGGCGCGTCAGCGCGGGTTCTGGCGCACATTCATCAACCAACCCGATATCGGCGGGCGCTATTCCGTACTCTCCTACTTCGGCCTCGTTCCCGCGGCCCTACTGGGACTCAATGTGAACAAGCTCCTCTCCCGAGCCCTCTCCATGCGCGAAGCGTGTCGGCATTCATCTTCGCCGCAAGACAATCCCGGCGCAGTCCTGGGGGCGATGATGGCCGCCCTGGCCCGCGCCGGACGCGACAAAGTTACGCTGCTTACCTCGCCGACCCTGAATTCGTTCGGCCTCTGGGTAGAGCAACTCCTGGCGGAAAGTACCGGCAAGGAAGGCACAGGGCTCGTCCCCATAGCAGGAGAGGCCCTCGCGGCACCATCGGCCTATGGAACCGATCGATTTTTCGTCTGCCTTCGATTGAAGGGGGACCGCAATGCGTCGTTAGACCGGGGCCTCGCCGCCCTCCACAAGGCGGGACATCCGATCTTCCGACTCAACCTAAACGATCTGTATGACCTGGGCGCAGAATTTTTCCGCTGGGAATTCGCCACCGCGGTCGCGGGCCACATCCTCGGGATTCATCCATTCGATCAACCGAATGTTCAGGAAAGCAAAGACAACACTGCCCGCGTCTTGAAGGAGGTCGACAGTCAGGGACGACTTCCGGCACTACCGATGCCGCCCCCCCGGCAGGCCCTTGCGCAGCTGCTTGAGCAATCGGCGCCTCATCGATATGTGGCGATTCTCGCCTACACGACTCCAAGCCCTAAAATTGATGCCGCACTGCGCGCCCTGCGCAAGGCCATCATGGTCCGACATCACATAGCCACCACGGCCGGGTACGGCCCGCGCTATCTGCACTCCACAGGGCAACTGCACAAGGGTGGCCCCAACAGCGGGCTGTTTCTGGAGCTGGTCGATGCCATGAAGCCGGATCTGCCGATTCCAGAACAGTCGTATACATTCGGCACGCTGGCGCAAGCCCAGGCGCTGGGCGACCTCCAGTCGCTGCACAGCCACCAACGTCCTGCCGTTCGCATCAGCCTAGGCGCAGATCCTGTTCGTACCATACGCCGGCTCGTTGCACTGCTTACCCCCTCCGCGCGCGCCGGTCGGAAGAAGCCTGCGACAACCAGACCGACTCCCTCAGCACGTCGAGCCCGTCGCTGAGATGCCACCCGCACCGGAGCTGCATACCTTTGCAGACACACAGGAACTTGTACAGGCCGCGGCAGACCTTCTCGTACAACTGGGACAGCGCGCGATTGCCGAACGCAACCGTTTTCTGGTGGCTCTCTCCGGCGGATCGACGCCGAAAACGCTCTACGCCACCCTCACGAGTCCAACCCTCGCGCGCCGGTTAGACTGGACCAAAGTTCACTTTTTCTTCGGAGACGAGCGCTGCGTTCCCCCTGAGCACCCCGAGAGCAATTTTGGGCTCGCCCAGGCGATGTTGTTCGCGCCCTTACACATTCCGCCGTCCTCGATCCACCGCATACAGGGCGAGGATCTCCCGGAGGCAGCGGCGATCAGCTACGAGACGCTTCTTCGCCGTCTAACCGCAAAGCCGGAAGAGCCATGGCCGGTTTTCGACCTGGTGCTGTTAGGGATGGGCGATGATGGCCACACCGCCTCACTGTTCCCCGGCACTCCGGCGGTGAGCGAATCGACTCGTTGGGTAGTCCCGAGTTCCGCTCCGCAGGGAGCCCGGTCTCGCATCACCATCACCCTAGGTGTGATCAATCATGCGAGTGTGATACTGTTTCTCGTCACCGGGCACAAGAAGGCAACGGTCGTCCAACGCATCTTGGAAAAGAGCGCCGATGATCCAAGCCCCTACCCGGCGGCATTGGTTCGGCCTGAGCACGGACGGCTGTTGTGGTATCTTGACTGCGCCGCAGCATCCAAATTGACAACGACACCACCACATTCGACATCGCATGAGGATCCATGATTCTGGCAGGTGATATCGGCGGCACGAAAACGAATTTAGCCCTCTACGAATGGACCAACGGACGTGTCGAGCCGGTCCGCGAAGACAGTTTCCACAGCGCGGACTACAAAGCCTTAGAAGACATCGTCGAAGAATTTCTGAGCACTCCCCTGGCCAAACCGGGGATAGAGGGCGAGGAAGAGCAAGAGTCCGGTAATACGGCTCCGAAGTCAGATCCGGGGGCCGATGAGGCGACTCCCGAACCGATCCGCGTCACCGCGGCATGCTTCGGTGTGGCGGGTCCCGTGATCGACAATCGCTGTCGCACGACCAATCTGCCGTGGGTCATCGAGGGGGCCACCCTCGCGGAGCGCTTTGCTATTCCCCAAGTGCGACTCTTAAATGATCTCGAAGCCACGGCTCATGGCCTCCTCCTCCTCACGCCGGATGAAATCGTCGTGCTGAATGCCGGAGCGCCGCCCAAGAAGAAACAAGCCCTGGCCCTCATCGCGGCCGGCACCGGCCTTGGCGAATGTATTCTGTTTTGGGACGGGACCCGCTATCGCCCCATGCCCTCAGAAGGCGGGCACACGGACTTCGCGCCCAACAGCGACACCGAGATCGAATTGCTCCGCCATCTCCGAGGCAGTTACCTCCATGTCAGCTACGAGCGGATCGTGTCCGGCCCCGGCCTGCACGCCGTCTATGAATATCTCCGCGACACCAAAAAAAATGAGCCGACCTGGCTGGCGGAAAAGATCAAGGTGGGTAATCCAGCCGCCGAGATTGCCGAAGCAGGACTGAAGGGCCAGGCCGAGATCGCCAAGCAGGCCCTGGATTTATTCGCCACCATCTATGGCGCAGAAGCGGGCAATTTGGCCTTGAAGGCCCTCACGCTGGACGGAGTCTATGTCGCCGGAGGCATCGCCCCCAAATTACTCACTAAACTGCAGGATGGCTCGTTTATGCGCGGCTTTACGAACAAAGGCCGATACAAGCGCCTGATGACCCAGATCCCCGTGAAAGTCGTCATGAACGATAAGACCGCCCTGCTCGGTGCGGCCTCCATGGCTGCTCAACTCACCTCCACACACTCATCATGACACCATCATACGATCTCGATGCTGAAAAGCGGCACGCCGCCCTGAAAGCCACCGAATTTGTGCGCGACGGTATGGTCGTCGGACTGGGCACCGGTACGACGTCCAAACATTTGATCCTAGCTTTGGGGGAGCGTGTCCGTGCCGGGCTCACGATTCAGGCTGTCCCGACCTCCCACGACACCGCCGCCCTGGCACGACAATCCGGCATTCCCCTGATCGAGTCCGACAATGCCTGGATGATCGATGTCGCCATCGACGGAGCGGACCAGGTCGATCCCGCGTTGAATCTCGTGAAAGGCGGCGGCGGCGCGCTGCTGAAGGAAAAAATCGTGGCCGCCGCCGCGAAGCAATTCATCGTCATGGTCGATCATACGAAGCTCGTGCCGGGACTCGGAGGAAGCTTCCCGCTGCCGATCGAAGTCGTGCCGTTCGGATGGGGCAGCACCGCACGAAACATCGAGCAGGCTTCCGGCGGAAAGGCCGTGTTACGCGAACGCAATGGAACCGTGTTTCAGACCGAGGCCGGCCATGTGATCCTCGATCTCCACATGCCCAAGATCCCCGACCCAGCGACGCTGGAAATCGAGTTGAATCAAATCCCCGGTATCGTCGAAACCGGACTATTCATCGGGCGGACCAGTATTCTCATCGTCGGCCACGCACAGGGTGTCGACGTGACCCATGCCTCGAAACCATGACCGACGGATCTGCCGATCCGCCGGTCACACGCCGGCAGACGGCTCTGCTGGCCGTTCGCGCCACCGCCAACGCAATCCTGTGGATCGGGACCTGGCAGGGCGCCTCATGGCTGCTCTTCGCACGCACCGCGTGGAGTGGTCCGACTCCCTCTCACAACCGACGACAGTTCACTCATAACCCCGGGGCGTCATCCATGAACCTTCAAGATCCCTACCGACTCCCGCACCACGTCCGGCCGACTCATTACGACTTGCGCATCGAGCCTGATCTCACGACCCATTCCTTCATCGGCCATGAGCTCGTCACCGTGACGGTGACCGAACCGACCTCGGAAATCCTGCTGAATGCCACAGAGCTGGATATCTCCTCGGCGATGGTGTCCGCGGAGGGACGACAGCCCAGAACCGGAACCGTCCAGATGGACGAGGAACATCAGCGATGCCGTATCAGCTTTCAACAAGAGATTCCGGTCGGCATCTGGATCTTGCACCTCGCCTTTCGTGGAACCTTGAACGACAAACTCCGCGGGTTCTATCGCAGCAGCTATAAAGATAGTCACGGCGGCGTCCACAATCTGGCCGCTACGCAATTTGAGGCCACGGACGCGCGGCGGGCCTTCCCTTGTTGGGATGAACCCCACTTCAAGGCCATGTTCGCCGTGACGTTGGTGATCGATCCCTCTCTGACGGCCATTTCAAACACGCGAATCATCGAGGATCGGCAGGAACAGGGCAAACGCGTGGTCCGCTTTGCGGAATCCATCAAGATGTCGACCTATCTGGTCGCATTCATCGTCGGAGAACTGGTGGCGACTCCCCCGATCATGGCCCAACAGACTCCAGTCAGGTTGTGGTCCGTGCCGGGCAAACAACACCTCACCTCCTTTGGCCATGAGATCGCGGTCTATTCGCTCAACTTTCTAGCCGACTACTACGGCATCCCCTATCCAGGGGACAAGTTGGATCTGATTGCCATTCCGGACTTCGCCTCCGGTGCTATGGAGAATCTGGGCGCGATCACCTTTCGAGAGACAGCCTTGCTCCTCGACCAGCGAACCGCCACGCACGCTGAGCAGGGGCGCGTGGCCGATGTCGTGGCACACGAGAATGCCCATATGTGGTTCGGAGACCTGGTCACGATGGCCTGGTGGAACGGGCTCTGGCTCAACGAGGCGTTTGCGACCTTTATGGAAATGCTCGTGGTCGATGCATGGAAGCCACAATGGGAACGCTGGACGGCGTTCGGCATCGCGCGCGCTGCTGCCTTGTCGGTGGATGGGCTCCTCAGCACCAGGCCGATTGAGTTTCCCGTACGTGCCCCCAAAGAAGCCGAGGCGATGTTCGATGTCTTGACCTATGAGAAGGGGGCCTCGGTGTTGCGCATGCTGGAACAACATCTCGGGTCGACGGTGTTCCGCGACGGAGTCCGTCACTATCTCACATCGCATGCCTATGGAAATGCCGAAACCACCGACCTCTGGGTGTCGCTCGGGCACGCATCACAGCAGGATGTTCCGGCTCTCATGAACGAGTGGATTTTCTCACCCGGCTATCCGTTGCTCTCGCTGAGCGTGGACACGCACTCGACGCTCACCCTCAGGCAACATAGGTTTACGTATGCCGAGGATGCTTCGGCAGCCGCGTCGCCGGCGGCCGCGCCACACTGGCAGATTCCGGTCCAATTGCGCATTGTCACCGAGCAAGGAGCTGAAACCAGACGCGTGCTGCTTCGCGAGCGGGAGAGTCGTATCCCCTTGCCGAACAATTGGACATCGATCCTAGCAAATGAAGGCGGACATGGATTTTATCGCGTCCGCTACAGCGCAGAATTGCTGGTCGGGTTGCAGGCGCGAGGCCTGGATACACTGGATCCGGTCGAGCGATTCAATCTCTTGAACGACACCTGGGCATCTACCGTCGCGGGCATGGTGCCCCCCGCAGACTACCTCGCTCTGACCGAGCATTTTCACGGAGAGCGCGATCCGCATGTCTGGGCCGTGATGTTGGGGTCGTTTTCCACCCTGCATCAGCTGCTCGCCGAGGACGATCGCCCGCTGCTGGCCGCGCTTGTGCGGAAGCGCCTCGCTACGACGTTCGCCGATCTGGGATGGGCACCGCGTGCCGATGAACGTGAACTGGTCAGGGAATTGCGCGGCGATATCATACGCGCGCTGGGCACCCTGGGGCGCGACGAGACCGTTCAGGCACAGGCGGTCGAGGCCTACCGTGCGCTACAAACCCAAACCAGACCCATAGACCCAAACGTCATTCCCGCGCTGGTCTCCATTTTGGCATTCACAGGGGACGAGACTCGCTACGAAGAATTCGCCCGACACTTCCGTGAGGCGACCACCCCGCAAGAGGAACGCCGCTATCTCTTTTCGCTTGCGGCCTTTCGAAACCCTGCATTGCTGGAGCGCACGCTGGCAAAAACCCTCACCGATGAAGTCCGGACCCAGGATGCGCCCTTCCTCGTCAGCAGCCTCCTCCACAATATCTACATTCGCGAAAAGGCCTGGGAGTTTGTGAAAACACATTGGGAACAGATGGACCGTGTGTTTCCCAAGAGCGGCCTGCGCCGGATGTGTGGAGGCATTGTCGGGCTCTCCACGCCTGAACTGGAACGAGACGTGCGGCAGTTCTTTGCCACCCGCAAGATCGACCTCGGTGGGAAAAGCCTGGAGCAATACCTCGAACAACTGCATATCGCGGTGCGCTTTGGCGAACGAGATCGCGAGGCGATTCGCGCCGTACTGGCCCGCAAGGCCACCTGACCGGAAGCGACCTTGGAAGCCCGTTATTCGTGCCGCAGCACGCTTAAGGGAGGTTGCCCGAGAAGGCGGTAGGTACTGAGAAATCCTACCAGAAGGGTGAGCAGGATAGTGCAGCCCAGGCCGATGCCCAACAGTTCAGGCTCCAGCGCCCAGGGCAATTCTAAGATATACCGTAGGATCGCCCACGAAAACGCACTCGCGAGGACGACGCCGATCGTGCCCGCCACGCAACCCAGCATCGCATACTCGGCAGCAAAGGACCGGGCGAGCAACCCGCGGCTCGCGCCAAGTGCTTTCAAAATCACCGCCTCATAGAGTCGTCGATACCGCGTAGCGGCCAATGCGGCCGCCATCACCAACGCGCCGGCCAGCAGGCAGAACACCGCGACGGCGCGAATGGCCAGCGATAAGCGATCGAGTACCCGGGCAAAACTGCTCAACACTTCGCCGATGTTGATGGCGGTCACATTGGGAAACGCCGCCACCACGGCCGACTGAAAGGCTGCCTCGTCCTGCGGCGCGACGCGAACCGTAGCCACATAGGTCATCGGCGCACCATCCAGTGACCCCGGCGACATGATCAGATAGAAATTCGTCGAAAAATTCCCCCACTCGACCTTTCGAATGCTGCTCACCTCGGCTTGGAGGATCGTGCCCTGGATGTTGAGATCCACGACCATGCCGAGATCGATCCCGAGACTTTTCGCCGCTTCCTCTTCCACGGACACCTGCGGTCGTACGAACTTCTGCCCGGGCTTCCACCACTCGCCCCGCAGGATCCGGTTGTCCTTGGGCACGTCATCCAGAAAGGTCAGCACATACTCACGGTTCACATACCAGTTCTTGCGCTTCTCCTCACGTGACTGATTGGGCGGTTCGTCCTGTTCGGATTCACGGTCCACGGTGACGACCCGACCGTCGATGGCATGCAATCGAGAGCGAACCAACGGCGTCAGATCGGGGGAAAAATCGCCGGTCCGTCGATGGACCAGCTCGGCGAACGGAGCCACTTGATCCGGCTGAATGTCGATAAAGAAGAACGTCGGCGAATCGGATGGCCGATTCTCGCCCACCTGCCGCACCAAGGCCTGCTCCAGCAGCCCAATCGCGAGAATCACCATCACCCCGACGCCGATCGCGACCATCACGCCAAGCGTCTGCGCACCGGGACGCTGAAGATTGCCGAGCGCCTGTCGCACAGAGAGCACCCGCGGCACGGGAATCGTGCGCAATGCCCACAACAACAGATTGGCCGCCAGGCTCAACACCAGCAAGGCCACCACTAAACCGGCGATAAACAGACCGCCGATGGCGAACGAGCCTGCCTGCCACACCGAAAGTCCTGCCAAGCCGAGTCCGATGCCGGCCGCCGTTGCCGCCCGAACGGGATCCGCCATGATCATACGAACCGCTCGCACCCGCCACGATGTGCCCCGTCGCACCGCCGGCACAGGCCCCCCCTCCACCTCATGCCGGAAAATGGAAGCCGGCTTGATTTCACGAATCGTCAGCAAGGGCCACAGACTAAACAACAACGTCGTCAGGACGCCCAAGGCCACGCCTTTCGCCAGTGGCGCCAACGCCGAGCGTGAGAGCACAGCCGAATACTCGATCTGCTGCAGCACATCGGTGGCCAGTACAGTGGAGACGGCCTGCGGGAGGACCGACTGCAGCGCGACGCCGATCGCGATACCAGCCGCACTGCCAAGGAAACCCAATCCGACGGCCTGCCACAGATAGGAGACGATGATGGTCCGGCTATCCGCCCCCACGGTCTTCAGAATGGCGATGGATTGCAGCTTCTCGCGCAAGAATGCCTGAATCGAGAGTGCTACACCGATTCCACCGACAAACAGCGCCGTCAGGCCGACAAGTCCCAAATAGCGCGCCAATTGCTCCAGAAACTGCTTGAGCTGAGGCTGCGCATCCCGATAGGAGGACACACGCGCAGACTCGGCGACCAGACGCCCCCGCAACTCGTGCAGCAGCGGCGAGGGAGCCATGGTTCCCGGCAGCTTCAAGAGGTGCCGCTCGCGCAAGCGACTGCCTGGCTTAATCAGATTCGCCGCCGCGAGCCCTTCTTGGGAAATCAGCACCCGCGGCCCCAAGCTGAACATGTTGGCCATCCGATCGGGCTCGGTGTGAATCACCCCCGTGATGACAAAGGAGACCTGGCCGATCTTGATCGCGTCACCAACAGCCAGCCCCAGACGAATCAAGAGCCCGTCCTGTACGACTGCGCCGTGGCAGGCCTCTCGACAACCACTGCTTGAGGGATGCAGTAACGCTGTGAGCGGACGATCCGGCTCCGTCCTTACCGCACCATAGAGCGGATACCCAGGCTCGACCGCTTTCAATTCAACCAGCTGGGTGACGTCGGCCCCGCCTGCGGCACGATCGATTCGAGCCACCATCGCCACTAACTCGCTCACACGTGTGATAAGAATCCCACGTTCCGCGAGCGGCTTGATCACAGCCAAGCCGGCATCTCCCATGGGTCTGGATACTCGAATTTCCAGATCACCACCGAGCAGGCCTCGCGCTTCTTTGAGCACGGCGCGCTCAACGTTCGCCGAAAAGAGGGACACTCCGACGACGGCGCCGACACCCAGCGCGATACATGCCAGGAAATAGACGAAATGGCGCCAGGCGGACCGCAATTCCCGCCAGCCCATGATGAACCAGAAGGGCATCATGAGAGAGGATCAGACTGGTTGTGGTGACCATCCGTCAGGTGGTCTGACGCAATCCGGCCGTCCCGAATAGTGATGACCCGCTCCATCGTGGCAGCCAGCTGCGGATCGTGAGTCACCAAGACCAGTGTGGTTCCCGCATCGCGGTGCAACGACATGATCAGCTCGATCACTTGCCGACCTGTGGCGGAATCTAAGTTTCCGGTCGGCTCGTCTGCCAGCAGAATCGGCGGCCGACAGGCAAAGGCGCGCGCCACGGCCACACGCTGCTGTTCCCCTCCCGACAACTGCACAGGATAGTGCGACATCCGATGGCCCAATCCGACCTCCTCCAATAAGTCACGAGCCCGCTCACGGCTGCGCGTATCGCCGGCGAGTTCAAGTGGAATCGACACATTCTCCAACGCCGTGAGCGTCGGAATCAGGTGGAAGGACTGAAAAATATACCCGATACTCGCGAGGCGCAGACGAGCCATCGCCTTCTCTCCGAGTGCCGTGATGTCAACGCCGTTGAGCCAGATCGTTCCGGAGGTTGGTCGGTCAAGCCCCGCGATCAAACCCAGTAGCGTGGACTTGCCGCTCCCGGATGGTCCGACAATCGCGACCGTCTGCTTGTCTGGAATCTCCAGCGTGACATCATCGAGAATCCTCACCATTTCCCCGCCGGCCTCGAGTTGCATCGTCACATGTTGAGTCGCGATCATGGTGTGTCTGCTCCGTTGACGACGGCACGCATCCGCAAATTCATATTATACTGTAGTCATGAAAGCCGGCTCGGACCATTCTCCAATTGCGCTGCGTCTTCAGACGAGCTGCTTCGCGGCGCTCCTCATTATCGGCCTGTGTGGTTGTGATCCCTCGACGACTCCGACATCGCCATCCTCACCGACCACCGGTTCGACGCCACAACCCGCCCCTGGGGAGGCCCCTCCTCAGACGTCCTCGGCCTCCACGCCCCCCCCGCACGCTGACGATCGCCCCAAAATTGTGGCGTTCGGCGATAGCTTGACGGCCGGTCTTGGAGTGGCCCCCGACCAGACCTATCCCGCACAGTTACAGAAACGGCTCGATGCGTTAGGTCAGCCCTATCTCGTGCTCAACGCCGGAGTCAGCGGTGACACGTCTGCGGGCGGTCTCCGGCGCGTTTCCTGGGTGCTTGCGGGCAACCCGCGTGTGGTGATCCTGGAATTGGGAGGGAACGACGGACTGCGAGGTTTGGGTCTCATGGAAACCCGTTCTCACCTGGACACGATCATCAGGCGATTAAAAGAGGCGGAGGTGCAGGTGATCCTTGCCGGGATGAAGCTCCCACCGAACTACGGAGAAGACTACACGAGCAAGTTTGAGGCAATGTACAGGGAGCTTGCCCAAGTCCATTCTCTTCCCTTAATTCCATTCTTGTTGGAAGGGGTAGGGGGAGAGAAATCGCTTAATCAGGCAGACGGCATCCACCCCACGGCGGAAGGGTATCGGATGGTTGTCGAGAACGTGCTGAAGAGCCTGCTGCCAGTGCTGAACGAGCGTGCGCCCGCTAAGACCGGAATAAAAAGTCGGCGTGAAACATCGTCTCTGCCGTCGCGAACAGAGCAACATTTCACGCCGAGAAATCAGAACGGGTTGGTTAGCTCTTCTTGAAAAAGGTGTCGTACACGCCGAAGCCCAAGATGAGGGCGATCAGGGTGTAGTAGAGACCCGTGATGCCACTGTAATCCGGCGGCCCCTCGCTGACATTGGCAAACGCATTGGCTGCCTGAAGGACCCCCACTCCGCCCAAGACTCCCAGTATCAGCTTGTTCATGATCTCCCCCTTGTAATCAAGGACTACCCAAAGAGGCCCGCATTGTACTGAAGCGACGAGGGAGGACGCAAGGGGGTATGAGAGAGAAGGACTGGGGGGGGCGTTCACCCCGTGGCTGGCACGAGGTCGAGTGCCGCTCGATGGCCGTTACGCCTTGCCGAGAGCCTTGAGCATGGTCGATACTTCACGACAGGTGTCAGAGAGCCCCTCTAGCCGGCGTCCCTTTTCGGTCACAAGCGCGGCAATGGCTTTGACCTCTCCCTCGACCTGCTCGACATGGCGCGAGAGATCAGCGGTTTTGGTAAGCACCGCCTTCTGTTGCTCCACCTCTCGCTGCAGATCTCGGCAGAGGACCTGCAGAGATTTTGCCTCCTTCACCGACGCCTCTAGGTCCTGGGTGAGACGGCCAACCGCTGCTTCCCGGTTGCGGATGTCCGTATCGAGTTGAATTTGCGTCACCTCGCTTTCGCGGCGACGTTCATCCAGCTGCTGAATGATGTGAGTCCAGGTTGAGACAAGTCCTGGTTCGATATTGGGCTGCTCCGGAACCGGCTGGCCACTCTGAATCGCCTGCACCACTCCCTGCATCCATTCCGTAAATTGAGTCAGTTCGCCCAATTTCACATCATTGGACGGCACCGTCTTCTGGGCAACGCGCACCGCTTCATGGCGAGGGACGGTCGGTCTGGCCTTGGGAACGATCCGTGCGTTCGACCATCGCTGATACTCCAGGAGCGCGGCCACACCATGCCGACACATGGGCTGCTCAGGCAACGTGCAAGAACACTTGGCTTCCAGCTGACCGTTGGCGAGGCGAATGGTTTGCTCGTACAACCCGGAATTACCCATGACCGAGGAGGTCAATTCCGTATCCGACGCATCTGTCAGTTGCACACGCCGTTCCGACTGGTACTGCTTCCCGATCTGAAACGCTTTAGGCTCCACGACCGAACTGATCATGGCCGCCTCCAATAACCCCAGGCGATCAGCCGAACATGCGATTTTGCCCCTCATCGTGTCACCTGCAACATGATTGCTCCTGCTGAATCGCCCTCACACGCTGCGAACGATCGCCCGCGGCCGATGCATTCACCACCCCGGCTGACGCCAGTTCGAGAGGAGAGCCGAGTGCACGACAGACGGCCTCTCCCCACACATCCCCGCAAGTGAGGGGACGAGCAACGGCACAGTGCGGAACACTCCCAGCCCCAGCCACCCGCTGACTCTTCTTATCGGCATCGCCGAGGAGCGCCTTGAGATCCGGGCGGCGTCAACCAGACAAAATCCGCGATTCCCTCTTGCATCGACTGGTAGAGCTCCACAGCCCGATCCCGCTCAAAGGTCGCCAGATACACCGTCACCTGCTTGAGTCCGGCAGGCACCCGCCTGGCCGCACGATTCGGAACGGGCAATCGGTACTGGACATGGCCTCCACCGGTGTAACTCACCACAGGGCCTTGAGCGAGATCCACTTCGGCTCGAACCCTGCGAACAGCGTCCGCTACCGTCTTCGCCATGCCCTCATCCCGTACCATGGACGCCTCATACATCGTCAGATAGTCTTCGGGGGCCCCACCCCCGTGACAAGCCTGCAGCTGTGACAAAATTCGCGAACGGTACGCAGCATCATCGACGATGGCCTCTCCCTCCATCCCCCACTGACGCCATTGCGGCGACGCTTTTGCCTGAGCGAGTCCTTGCTTCACAACCTGGCGGATCAAGAGCTTTGGTGGATTCATCGCCATCAGCGGAAATCGGTGATCCCTCACAAACTGCACCAACGGCTCATAATCCTCGAACGCACCACCCCAGTTTTGCTTCCACCCCACATCCTCCAAAAAACCAGTGCGAGTCACATCTGTGGACGTGAGGTAGCGGTCCAGCGCTGATTGACCGTCCCACCCGAACATCTCCATCGTCAGCACCGGCTTGCGCCCTCGGTCGGCGAGCGACCGAAGCACGGTCAAGGCCGCATCAATGTGGAAGCGGTTGTGATGCTCCTCACCCAGATAAATGACATCATACCCGGTCACTTGCTCCAACCATGTATCGGTCGGCACGACGAGGCCGGTCTTCGCATCCAGCAGCTGCCCCGGCGACCAGTCACTCCACGGTTGCCCCGCAGGCATTGCCACAGACCCGTTCGTCTGGCACCCCCACAGACCCAACAGCACCATCGCCAGGGTGAGGAATCCACCGACTCTACCAATCCACTTCTGGCAGGACCCCATCTCTGCTCTACACATCGCATCTCCTTCTCTCCGCATGGCGCAGCCGCAAGTGCACGTCGCTTGACTCCTTTACGACAGGCTCGATACTCTGCGCAACGCCATTTCACAGCATAGCATTTGCGTATCGCCCACGCGCCCATCAACTGCTGATTTTTCATGGGACTTGAGCCAGACAGATTGGCCGCATTCCGCAAACAGGTCGCGGCCGCCAGGTCCGCCGATCCCACAGCGTGGGAAGGCACTCGCCACCTGCTCCATCCGACTGAATGGCCCGTCACGCGGGACCGTCTCCTTAAGGCCATCGCGGCCTCAGCCGTTTCGGAGGACATCAAACAGCACCTTGCGGCCGCCTTCGCCGATGACCAGTCCTCGACAGGCCGCACATCGTACCCCGACGTACTCAAGCAACTCACCGGGTTGCCGACGACCAAAGGCCTGCGCGCCCTGTGCGTCTTCTTTGGAGTGCGGGCAGCATCCGTTGCGAAATGGCTCAGCCCCTCGGTTTCACCTGCGACGGTAGACACGTTCCTTCAGCGCCACCGCAACCCCTTCGATCTGTTGTTAGATGAGGTTCCCGCATCCCTGTTGGATTTGGGAGCAGGCGACCTCTCCTTTGCGGAAGAACTGGCCACCCGGTATGGCTCATCCCTGGCAGCCCAACAGAGGCCCCTGATCCTGCACTGCCTCGACCGGCTGGACCCGCGCTCGCAACTCGGTGGACCGCTACACGCCCATCCGCTTCGCCTCAGCCGTTTGCGGGCCATGCCGAACCTGGACTTTCGTTTCTACGGCGATCAGGACATGTTTGGACTAGACGTGCTGGAACGAGACCAGCGTCTTGCCTCGCGCTATCTCATCGTCACCTGCTGGGCTCCGGCCACGCCGACCTTCGCCTATGAACCGACACGCTTCTCCCCGGCCTACCTCGCCGAAGAATTGCGACGCACAAAGGGCGATTCCCGCCAGATCCGGCATGGGAAAGAGCCCGCACTCGAGGTGCTGCATGACGGACGAAGCCTGCTCTTCCCTCCCTGGAAATTCGATATCCGCGGCCCGCTCGCCTTGCTGGAGTTGATGGCCACCCGAGGAGCCTTGTGCCTGCTCGGCGCCGTCGATTCTCAGGTGTTTTGGGAGATACTGTCCCAGTTGGTTGACGACCCGGCCATGAGACCGCCTGATACCGTCTTCTCCCCTCAGACTCTGCCGGCCGTCTTCGGGAAAATCTACCACCACCTCTCAGGCCTCCCGCTCGGCCAGCCCTGTCGTTTGGTCGACCTCGCCCCGCTGCGGAGTCGATTTCCCTCTGTCCTCCGCGCAGCAGGAGGCCAGGTCGCATCCTATCGGTTCCGAGAGGTGACGATCCAGCGGGGTGCCTTGTTCGAGGGTGTGCCCGCAAGCAGCACCGCCAGGAAGTTCCAGGGCATGGCGGAAGAAACTCCTCCCTGGTTTCTCAGCCTGGTGCCGGAACGGCAAGAAACCACATGACCGGCTAAATACAGCCGACCGGGCATGCCCCAGCCCCCCTTCACCAGCGCGAACCGCCCTATAAATTGACGGTCTCCAGACCCTTTGTTAGACTTCGGACATACACGCCATGCGCCGATCATAATCCTCGTCACCAACACCCCAATCGTGAATTCCTCTCAATCAATCAAATTGTTACAGGACAATATCGCGCAGGTCATTAAAGGCAAGTCGCGAGTCATTGAACTCGCCGTCGTCTGCCTGTTGGCGCGCGGACATCTCCTGATCGAGGATGTGCCCGGCGTGGGCAAGACCACCTTGGCGCACAGTTTGGCACGCTCGCTCGACTGCTCCTTCAAACGGATTCAGTTCACGAGCGACCTGTTGCCCTCCGACATCGTCGGCATTTCTGTCTTCAATCGTCAGAAACAATCCTTTGAGTTTATCCCCGGCCCCCTATTTGCCCACATCGTGCTGGCCGATGAAATCAATCGCACCACCCCGAAAACGCAAAGCAGCCTGCTGGAAGCGATGAGCGAAGCGCAAATTTCCGTGGATAACCAAACCTACCCGCTGCATCAGCCGTTCATGGTCATTGCCACGCAAAATCCCGCGGAGTATCACGGCACGTTCCCGCTCCCCGAATCGCAATTAGATCGATTCCTGATGCGACTTCGCATCGGCTATCCCACGCCGGACGAGGAACGAAAGGTGTTGGAGCGGCCACAGTCGCTGCATCCGGCCAGCGACCTGCAGCCCGTCCTCACCGCACAACACATCCTGGATCTCCAAGCCCTTGTCGAAAAGGTCAGGATCGACGACAGTTTGATGGACTACCTGCTCGCAATCGTACAGGCCACCAGGCAGGCCGATGTGCTGTCGCTCGGAGTCAGCACGCGGGGCGCACTCGCGCTGACCAAGGCGGCCAAAGCGCTCGCGCTGGTGCGGGATAGGACCTACTGCCTGCCGGAGGACATCAAAGAGCTCGCTCCTGCCGTCCTCTCGCATCGGGTGATGCCGAACCGAGCCCAGGGCGCGCGGGCAAGAAGCGTCGAACAGGCAGAAGGCATCATTCACGATCTGCTCGAGAGCGTCCCGGTCCCTGTGTGACTCAGCCAGGACACTGAAACCAGGGCCCGACGAACCACGTCCAGGACAGGCACCCCACGATGCGACCGGCCACCAACATGGCCCCACGAGATTTTCGCGCGTTCCTCCATCGCCTCTCTCACCATCGCGCGATTCGCGTGACGACGGAGGGGACTCGTTTCCTCCTGTTGACCCTCGCCGTCGGGATCGCCGCCGTCAATACCGGCAACAATCTGTTCTATCTCCTACTCGCGATGATGCTGAGCCTGATTGTGCTCTCCGGGCTCTTGTCGGAACAGTGTGTTCGCCGCTTGGACTTCCATCGCCACCTACCGGAGTCACTGTTCGTGAACCAACCGGCCGTGGCGACACTCTGGATCGCCAATCGCAAGAGGCATATTCCGAGTGTCTCGTTACGGATCCTCGATGTCGTGGCCGGACAGGACCAGGATCGCGGCATCCACCTCACCCACCTTACGCCTGAAGCCTCAACGCTGCGCTCCTACCAGCTAATCGCCCATCGGCGCGGGCGGTACGGCATCGACGGCATTCGCGTTATCACACCGTTTCCGTTCGGGCTGTTCCAGAAAAAAGCCTTCTATCCCTGCGAAGCGACCCTGCTGGTGTGTCCCGCCATCATCCCGCTCCCGCCGCTACGCCTCCAGGAGTTGCAATCGATCGGGCACGAACAGGCGCTGGCGCGACGCGGCCCAGGTACGTCCCTCTACAACCTCAGAGAATTTCGGCCCGGCGACGATTCCCGCGCCATTCACTGGCTCACCACGGCCAGGACAGCCAAATTGATGATCAAGGAAACCGAAGCCGAAGACCAGCACATGATCACGCTGGCCCTGCTCACAGTCTGCCCGGACGAAGAGGACCGCACCTTCGAGCGCACCCTGTCCATCGCCGCCTCGCTGATTGATTATTATGTGAAGCGCGGGGTACGTCTGCGCCTGCTCATGGGCGACCAGCCGCATCTGTTGGCGGATGGGGAAGAACAATCCCGGGATCTCTTTCACGCCCTGGCGCTCTGCGAACGACGTCCGGTGACCGCCAGTGCCTTCGTCCATCAGGCGATGGCCCACGCGTTGGGCGATGCATCGGAGGGGCCGACCATCTGGCTGTGTGCCTGGATGGACGTAGCCTGGTTCGATGCCGTTCCGGCCGTCGACCTGATGCTCTCGCCTCACACCCACAAGGATCTCTTCGATGCCGCTGGATCAGGCCTTCCGGCTTAGTTCAATCCTCCTTGCGGCAGCCGGCTTTGCGAGCCTGACTCTCGCCATCGCCCTGCCACCCTGGCTGCTTGTCGTAGCCGGCGGGGCATTTACCATGGCCCTCCTGCGAGTTCGGCACCCCGCCGCGATCTCCGACACCATGCACCACTTCCGGCTCTCCGCCCTCACGTGGAATATCTTTCTCCTGCTTGCCTTCGCCGGATTCTGGATCGACCTGTTGCTCGTTTCTCAGGAAGTCCTACCAGCCGGCATTCACTTCCTCGTGCTCCTGCTGGTCAACAAACTCTCCAACCTCGACTTGCGGCGAGACTTCCTGCATCTCTACGCCATCAGCCTGATCGCGCTCCTGGCATCAGCCGCCTTGACGACACAGATCTGGTACGCGCCATTTTTTTTCATCTATCTGATCATCGGCGTCTGGACACTGCTCCTCCATCACCTCGTGCAAGAACAGGAAGAGCAGGTCGGTCTTTCTGATCATGTTCCTCCGGCAACGACGCCTGGCACATGCTTCCCTCGATTGACGATTCGTTTTTTCTGGACGACCAATGTCATGGCGGCCGTCGCGTTCGGCTTCACGCTGCTGTTTTTCTTCTCAATCCCGCGAGTCGGAGTAGGATTCTTTCAACACGACCAGGGGGAGAGCTTGCGGACCACCGGATTCTCCGAACAAGTCGATCTGGGAGTCATCGGTCCGGTAAAACAAGACCCGAGTATCGTCATGCGCGTTGAATTACCTGACCGCGTCGGCCACGAACTCAGACAGGAACCGCTCTACCTGCGAGGCGTGGCCTACAACCGATACGACGGGAAATCATGGAGCAACAGTCTGCCGCAGCGGCGGATGCTGACGGAAGTTCCCGAAGGCACCTTCTCGCTCCGCACCCCTGGGACCAAACCGCAAGCCACCGCTCGGCCACTTCGGCAGGACATTCTCCTTGAGCCACTCGACACAGCGGTGCTCTTCGGAGCCCCGTTGCTGACCAGCGTCAAAGGTAATTTCCTCTCCGTCCAATCGGACCTCACCGGATCGTTCCACCTGCCGTACCCCTTGCATACCCGCATCCAATACACCGCCTATTCCTCATCCCCGGGCCTGAACACGACGGAGAAGACCGCGAGCGCGCTACTCTATCCGGACTTTATCCTCCGGCATTACCTTCACACACCTGACGTCAATCCCCAGATCGTGGACCTCGCGAGACAGATCACACAGCCGGCGACCAGCGTGATGCAGGCGGTTTCCCTGGTCCACACTCACTTACTGACCAGTTATCGGTACAGTTTGGATGTTCCCTCTCTGCAATCCTCCCATCCCCTCGACGACTTCCTGCTGACTCGAAAAACCGGCTATTGCGAGCACTACGCCACGGCCATGGTGGTCCTGCTCCGAACAGTTGGCATTCCGGCACGACTCGTGACAGGATTCCTCGCCACCGAGTGGAACGAATTCGGCGGCTATTATACGGTCCGGCAGCGAGATGCCCACGCCTGGGTGGAAGTCTACTTTCCACAATCAGGGTGGCTCACGATTGATCCGACCCCGCCCGCACCGGGCGCAGTCGGCCCTACTTGGTGGCATGCAGCGACCAGCGCGATGGACTCCATGCGACTCAAATGGGATCGGCTGTTCGTCCACTACAGCGCGCACGACCAATTCACGGTCGTGCAAGGCATTCGAGAGGGCGGGGAGGCCGTACGGGCAGGACTGTACGAAACCATGAGCGCCCTGTCGGCCCAGGCTCTGGCCATCATCGATCGCCTGGTGACCAACCTGACTCCCGCCGGCATTCCACACCACGCCGTGATGCTCCTCCTACTGATCATCGCGGCCTATGCAGGCATCACGCTCCTCCGACGGCACAAGAGCACACCCTCGCGGCAGAACACATGCTCGGCCCAACAACAGACCGTCATTGCGCTCTACACCGACATGGTCCACTCTTGCGCAAGGCAGGGAATCGTGAAACCGGCCAGCAACACACCGCAGGAATTTCTTCACGAGATTCGTGAGCGATGGAGCGAGGCATGGCCCATCGTCGAGTCCGTCACGCAACTGTATGCGCGAGTTCGATTCGGAGAGGCCCCGCTTACTGCAGAAGAGGTCACGACCGCGGAACACGACGTCCGTCGACTCCGCGTACTCAGCCGATCTGTCAGAGCCGCTCCACGGTCGTCACACTAGCGCCTCTCGCGGTCGAACCAGCCCCCGTCACCCTACGGCAAGGGCGCACGACGGCCGCCCTTGACTAATCAATGTTCATTGATATATCGTGACGCATGCGCGCGAAGACAGCTACACCAATAGCAGCCATTGCCAAAGTGTTCCAGGCCCTGTCGGATGAAACGAGATTACTGATACTGGAACAACTGAAAGAAGGCGAGCAATGTGTGTGCGACCTCACAAGCGCGTTCAAAACGGGGCAGTCACGGCTCTCCTTCCACCTGCGAGTTTTGAAAGACGCTGGTTTGGTCCTTGATCGGCCTGAAGGACGCTGGGTCTACTACTCCCTCAACCCAGACGCACTGGAAGAGCTCCTAGAAGCAGTCAATGATTTCAAGTCTCCACCGCACAAGGGCACCAAGAAAGGGTGTTGTCTGTAGCTTTTTTTTGCCATTATCCATCAACCTTTATTGATATTACGGGACACCATGGACGCGATTGCTGCCATCCATCAGCAGAGTATTCCGGCGGAAAAGAAACTCAATATGTTCGAGCGCTACCTTACGGTCTGGGTGGGACTTTGTATGCTCGCGGGCATCTTCCTGGGAAAATCAGCGCCGGTCGTGATTCAAGCCCTGCGGGAAATGGAGTTTGGCCAGAACAGTCATGTGAATTTCCCGATGGCCATCCTGATCTGGCTCATGATCACCCCCATGATGATGAAAGTCGACTTTCGCTCCGTGACAAAGGTTGGCCAACGCCCTCAAGGGTTGCTTGTCACCTTGTTCGTGAATTGGGTCGTGAAGCCGTTCTCAATGGCCCTCTTAGCCTGGGTCTTCTTTCGAGTCATGTTCTCACTGTGGATGACTTCTGCCGAAGCCGACCAATACATCGCTGGAACCATTATTTTGGCAGCCGCCCCCTGTACCGCAATGGTCTTCGTCTGGAGCTATCTCACGGATGGCGATCCGGCTTATACCCTTGTCCAAGTATCGGTGAATGATTTGATTATGCTGATACTGTTTGCGCCGATCGTCGGCTTGCTGGTCAGCGGCGCGTCTGCTCTCACCGTTCCTTTCACCGTGCTCCTCTATTCGGTCGTGGGATTTATTGTGGTTCCGTTGCTCCTGGGTGTTCTCATCCGCCATAGGCTGATTGCACAGCATGGGAAGAAGTGGTTTGAAGAGACCCTCCTCCCTCGGTTTGCCCCCATCACAATCGCGGCGTTACTCATCACCTTGATTCTCATCTTTGCCTTTCAAGCAGAGAACATTCTTGGGAAGCCCCTTCACGTGCTGCTCATTGCGATCCCGATTCTTTTCCAAGTCTATTTCAATGCGTCTCTCGCCTATGGGCTGATGAAGTGGTTGCACGTACCCCATGCGGTCGCAGCACCGGGAGCGTTGATCGGCGCGAGCAACTTCTTTGAACTGGCCGTGGCCACAGCCATTGCCTTATTCGGCCCGGAATCAGGGGCAGCACTGGCAACCGTCGTCGGCGTCTTGGTGGAGGTACCGGTCATGCTGTCCGTCTGTCATGTGTGCAATCGAACCCGGCACTGGTTCCCTGTCAGTGAGGCGAGGGCATGAACGGTGGGGCATTTCCTGGAGTTGTATGGAACCATCGGAATCGTGGCCTTGAGCGTACTGTTGGTGGCGTATGCCTTTGAAAGATGGGGCGGCAGGACATGGCCTGGATTCCACAGGCCGTTCACTCTCAGACAGCTGCTCGGCGAGTGGTTGCTGTATATGCTCCTGTTCGCAGGCCTGGGCACCTTGCTAGAGCAATTGCTGAAGTTCGCATGCTCAATCAGTTGTTAGCAGACGTGATGACAAACTGAATGACTAAGAGGGAGGCAGCATCATGAAACGCTTTCATCTCCACATGGGGGTAGAGGATCTGGACGAGTCCATTCGTTTCTATACGGCGCTGTTTGGGGCTCCGCCCGTCAAAACAAAACCGGATTATGCCAAATGGATGCTGGACGACCCGTGCATCAATTTCGCCATATCCACGCGCGCCACGAAAGGCGTCGATCATCTGGGCATTCAGGCCGAGGGCGAAGACGAACTCGCCCAGCTACGCGGACGGATTCAAGCGGGCCACTTGCCGGTCGTCAATGAAGGAACCAAAGTGTGCTGCTATGCGCTGTCGGACAAATCGTGGATACAGGATCCGTCCGGTCTTCCATAGGAAACATACCGAACGATGGAGGATGCGCACCTCTTCTCAGACTCCAGTGAATCGTCGGAGGGCGCCTGTTGTACGCCTCTGACCATGGCCACGCCGAACTGCTGTGAACCATCCGACACCACTGCGGGGTGTTGCGATTAATGGGAACCGACATCACCAGAGTCTTAGTCCTCTGCACGGGGAATTCCTGCCGCTCAGTGATGGCGGAAGCGCTGATCAACGACCTAGGAGGCGGTCGCTATCAGGCATGGAGTGCCGGCAGCCATCCAACGGGATCTGTACATCCACAATCCATCGCCACCCTCAAGCGGCACGGCATTGAACCGGGTCGGCCCCGCAGCAAATCGTGGAGTGAGTTTACCGAACACTCCTTCGATCTCGTCATTACCGTGTGCGATCAGGCCGCCGGAGAAAGCTGTCCTCTCTTTCACGGAACACCGAAAAAGCTTCATTGGAGCACACCCGACCCGGCAAAGGCGACCGGGACCGATGCTGACATCCAGACGGCGTTTGACAGTGCATTTCGTTTACTGAGGCAACGTGTCGAGGATCTCCTACGTGCGTGTTCCAACCAGCATTACGGAGGAACGCAATGAGTGCGGCCACTCTACAGAACGTGCAGATGCTGAAGGCCGGTAACAATGGATCGCTATGTTCTCCACGCATCTCCCAACCACGGGCCGACATCCTGAGGCAATCGACACAATGGCGCACAGTCCTTTCTTTAACTGTGATCATGGCCGGTTGCCTATCCGCGTGCAATCCCGAGCAACCCTCGGGAGCCATCTCGATCGACGGGTCAAGCACGGTCTACCCTCTCTCCAAGGCAATTGCGGAGGCCTTCAGCAAAACGAATCCCAGCGTGAAATTCCAGATTGAATTCTCCGGTACCGGTGGAGGCTTCAAGAAATTGTGTGCGGGTCAAATCGATATCGCCGGCGCCTCACGCCCCATCAACACCTTAGAAAGCCAGGAGTGCCAAGCTCAGCACATCGAGTACATCGAGTTACCGGTCGCGTTCGACACCCTCTCCCTGGTGGTCAATGCCAAGAACACCTTCGCCGATTGCCTCAGCATGAACGAGCTTCGACGCATGTGGGAACCGGCTGCTGAACGCACGATCACCACATGGCGGCAGATCCGACAGAGTTTCCCGGCCGACCCGTTGGTGCTGTTCAGCCCAGGCAAAGACTCCGGGACTTTCGATTATTTCACACTGGCCATAGTCGGCAGCGAAGGCAAAAGCAGAGGCGACGTCACCATGAGCGAAGACGACATGGTGATCCAGCGAGGCGTGGCGGCGAACCCACACGCCATCGGCTACCTCGGCTACGCCTACTACCGGAGCAAGAGAGAGACGCTAAAGCTTGTTTCTGTAGACAACGGGCATGGCTGCGTTGCCCCCAGCACACAAACGGTCATCGATGCTACGTACGAACCGCTTTCACGACCGTTGTTCATCTATGTCAACGCTGCTGCCGCCGCCCGCCCGGATATCGAGGCCTTCGCGCACTTCTACCTCTCCCACGAAAGCGAGCAATACGTCTCGAAGGCCGGATACGTGCCACTGCCTTCTGCTGCACGCGCTGTCCAAACCGCTCGACTTCAGAAAGAGGTCAAAGGGTCGGTGTTCGGTGGCCGCACGGTCCTTGGAGTGAACGTCACTTTCTTCAACGCGAGTGAGGAGGAGAGAATCAGCGCACAACTGGTTCAATAGCACCGTTGATAAGATTGAACAGTCCCCCACGGTACGTAGCACCAGCTAGCACCCTCTCACCCCTCGAACAGATGAGTGGCAGGATGTGGACTGTTTTCGCGAACATGAATCGGAGCAGAGTCGCACAACCTCGGCTTTTCCAGAGGACAAGACGGGCATGAAGACAGCGACACGACCGAAGATGATCGGAAGGGAAGGCAAAATTCAAATTGGCTTGATTCAGCGAAAGAACGGCGTAGAGTCATTGTAAGCCCAGCTGACTTTCCTCGAAACATGTCGCGGGCTTTTGTCACGATTGACCATAACAACCTTACCGTCATAGGGAAGATATGATCTTTTGTCTCGTTTACGCCAGTTCTGCTACGAGACCGTTTTCTCCCTCTCAGCTGACCGACCTACTCGCCTCTTGTCATGCAAACAACGGTCGAGTGGGCATCACGGGAATGTTGCTCTACAAAAACGGAAATTTTATGCAGGCGCTCGAGGGCGAAGAGCAGGCGGTATTGAGTCTCTATGCAAAAATCTTCCGGGATGAGCGCCATAGCGGAATACTCACGCTCTTGCAGACAACCATACCGGCGCGACAATTTCCGGATTGGTCCATGGGTTTTCGCGACCTGAACTCTCCCGAAGTACGATCGCTGCCCGGATATAACGAGTTCTTGAACATGCCGCTTACCGGTGCCGAGTTCTCCTCCGATCCTAGTTACTGCCAACGGCTTCTGACGATATTTAAGAAGATGATGTAGACGTATCTCTGTTTCCCACACTCCCGCCTCCTCCTGCACCCTCAACTCCCCACTGACCTCGTGTTTGCACAGAGTCCTTCGACCTTTTCGAAGGTCGATCCGAAGCCTGGGAACTGCTGCCCCTAGCGCTAGGCTCGTCGAGCGATGAGTTGGCTCATATCGAAGAGGAGCCCGACTTACCCCAAGACATCACGAGACTGCTCTCACGTCAGCGCCTCGCGGCTGAAGACACTCCAGATCTGTTGGTTCAGCGGGTGAGAAAGTCAGGTCGAGAGATGGGAAATCGGAACGGGTTGGCCATCGTTGTCGCCCGATGGTTTCCTGGAAATATCGCTACCTCATTCGCGATCGATCACGAGACGATGAGCGTTGCGAGGAGACCATGTCTTAGCGATGGTCTCCATTGAGCAGGGGGCAGCCTATTCGTACCCTGCCATTTGGCTAAATTCATGGCATGGCGAATGTGAGAAAGTGGAGAAACCGGCTCTCTCCTTAGTGACAGCCGTATCCTTTCAGTACAGATATTTCTTCGTTATGGAAAATCGGTGTCTCAGATATGGCGTACGAATGCGACTCTGAAAAAGAGAGCGTTGACGAGAGGCTGACCGCTCAAGGTCTGTCATGCACATTGCCTGAACACAGCCTGATGAGCGGGCAAGAACGGGTAAGAGTAGAAAAAATTGGAGCGGGAAACGGGATTTGAACCCGCGACCCTCGCCTTGGCAATTCTGAAAAGAGCAATTTCGTAAGGGCTTGATTGAGCCGTGGTTTCCCCGATTTTCTTTTGTAGCGGCTCAGTTTAGACGGTGCCTACTAAGTCGATAGGTTCTGGCGAGTTTGATAGCTTTTGACAAGTTCTAGCACAAATCTAGCACACGAAAACCGCTGTCAGGCAGTCACTCACTCACCACGAATCACAATGAGGTGTTTCTCCGCTCTAAATGACCGATCAGGAAAAGGTAGAGTACTTGGACTCATGGGTATCGTCTTCTTGAGAAGCGCAACAAAGAGTCCTTATGGCGCAGTAAATAGGTCCTGCTTTTTAGCCATGTCTCTAGCCTTCTTAAAAGTATGTTCGACTTTATGAAGGGATTGCAGAAGCTTCTCTATCTCAGTGGGGCCGAATTGTATGGTTGCCCGCCTAAATTGGTTGTCTCCATCTGCCATATCAAAGATAACCCCACTCGTCTGGCCATCGTTAATGGCAAAGAAACGTATTCCAAGTTGCCTGCGCCCATGGGGCGTTCCATCACGTTCACAGATCAAATATTGTGCATCGGGGAAGCATCCAAGGACCTTGGATGTGTCTACGCGATTGCTGCGCGCAATATTTATCCATTCAGTAGCTTTTATTAATAGCTTCTCAATTTTAGCCACTTCCCCCGATGCATAAGGCATCCAAACATTGACCTCTCCAATACCGCCTTCCGCGCTGAAAAGCACAAATTCCTCGCCCGAGGAATCTATGCCAACCCACAAAGACAATTCCCTCTTGTTCCATGCCTTGGTTGCCTCGCTATAAGTCTCACCTTCTATGGCTTCACCCACTTGATAAGAATTTAAGCAAGATGCACTCGTTGGGGCAAAGCAAATCCAGGTTACCAGCAATAGGATTAGGGCATGAGTCAGGTTCATTTGAACTCAATTCTCAAGAAATACTTTTTTTGAGAGTCATCCACAGCTCCGACCTAGTCCGATGCTGTGCTAGTTAGTCGCGTCTATTTTAGAAGTTTTGAAGGTCGTGATGCATTAAGAAGGTGCCGCGTTCTTCCCCGAAATGGACAGCCTGCTCCAGTGTCACCAAGGTATTCCTCTAATAACAGTCATGCCATCTCTACAAATGGCTTTTTCGGCTCTTCTGTTTGCAACAAAATTTGCAGGATTGTCCACAATTTACTAAACTCGGCTCGAACATCTTCAGGCAGAGGAATCCCTGCTAGACCCATCCTATGAATGAGTTTTCTGTTAAGAGGCAATAAATGTCTGAAATTCTGGAAATAGTTCAAGCCATCAAAGACAAATCTTGTGTGGTCTTTGCAGGTGCCGGGATCTCCAGAGACGCAGGCCTTCCAGACTGGTTAGCTCTGGCAACAGAGCTGTATGAGCGATTGAAAGCTAAGGGCCACATTCCGGAGGTATTACAGGGCACAATCGGGCAATTAGTTTCTAGCCGGGAGACGTTTCAAATTGGTCTAGACAATATTGCCATGGTCACCAGGAGAAGTGAGTTGGCAACGGTGTTAAGGGAAATTCTGAAGCCGAAAAGTGAAAGCCAAGTTCACTTGGCACTTGCGGGTTTGGATCTCAAAGGATTTGTTACTACGAATTACGACCGGCTATTGAACAGAGTAGTATCCGATCAATCATGGAAGTTAAGTAATTCTTTGCCCGAGCTTAAGCTGGTTCATTCAGCAGTGAATAGCCAAGACTCTCAATTCTTGCTCAAACTTCACGGAGATATAGACAATGCGCTCCCTCCCGACGATATGAAGGTTGTTCAAGGTGGACCATTCTTGGTCCTGTCGAAGGCAGATTATTTAGTACTGAAGAGTAGCAGATTAGATTCTATCCGCCTGGCAATGCACGCCATACTTCAACAATGCTCGGTCATGTTTCTTGGGTACAGCTTTGGCGACCCATACATACTCGAAATTCTGGAGTTTTTAACTGAACATTGCCAGTTCTCGAAACAATCATGGTTCGTAGGCCTTAAAGGCGATCGTCTTCCGCCTCTTCCTGCAAATGTCGCAGCAATTCAGCCTTTCGAGAGCTGGGCTCACCTCCCTCAATGGATTGAAACGCTGAACGTTGAAAGAAGAAAGCTATCTCCTGCAAGTACAAAATCCGTCATCGCGGTTAGTAAGGTTACTGATGAGACCAAGAGTGCGTTGACCGCATTGAGTGAGTATCTTCACGGGCTTGAATCTGATGATCTTCCATCCAAGACCATTGTCAGTATCCTTGTGCCAAGCCTCTCCGAGAAGACAACCATTGACCTAGAATGGGTCTGTCAATTTGTGCAAAAGGTTTTGAACATTGGTCCTATTTGGGCCGAAACCTTCGCTGCCAGGGCATTGAACCAATTGCGAGATCTTAAACTGATTTCATTCGAGGAGGGGGTCCAGCAATATCGGGTAGTATCTACACGAGTTGCGCAAATCCAGAAACGATCGCGCCTAGAGTGGGAGGATGACAAAACATCTTTCACTGCTTCCATCCGTCGTCGTTTAGCAAAAGCTGGCCAAATATCCGACTCGTTTCTCAGCAATTTAGATTTGGTTTTTCAGCATCTTTGTCTCGGTTTCGGGAAGCGTATGGCCGAATGGATAGATGGTGGGATAGGTCGAGAGCTAGGTCTTTCTCATATACGTGAATTGGTTTCAGTGTATTTCGATGATGCAGAAGAACGAAGAATTGCAGAAGAGCTGCTTGGAGTCGTCTTTGAACAACCTGATGATTCAGAAATTGGATACATTTACCGTCTACTGAGTTCCGCATTCTTACTGAATTCCGTAAAGCTGGATCCGACGGCGACCAGTTTTCTCAAAGAATATGTTTCTAGCTATGATCTTTATCTCGATTCAAATGTTCTTCTACCTCTTATAATAAAAGAGCACAAAAACCATGTTTGGATGGCGAGCCTTTTAAGAGATTCGAAGAATGCTGGATGCTCACTAGCCGTCATCGAGGATATTCTTAATGAAGTTTTTGCCCATAGGGCTGTCACGGATACGATAGCTCAGTCCTTCGGTCAAAGCCGAAAGGATTTAGCGGTTTATCTAGCACTAAATGGAGATCGAGGGAATTGCTTCGTTCAGGGATTTTTACGTGCACCACAACGTAGTAGTTCTACTCTCAAGGAATATCTCACGGCGTATAACACAAAAAAGATCTTGGCCGTTTTGACTGAATTTGGGATCGAGGTCATACCAAGTACAGAGGTACATTTTGACAGGAACGCATATAGCGGAATGGTGACCGCCATCGCCGAGGAGTGGGGAAGAAGGGGAGGAGGAGACACTTCCGGAGAAGCTCACGGAATGCGTCCGGACATACTTAATCAAAATGAGGCTAAGCAGTTCTTATATTTATATCACCGGCGAAAAGACCGAATATCTCAAGGCAGCTCCGACAACGTTTGGTTTCTATCTTTCGAGACCATATTGGAAAGAGTGTTTCTTCGAGATCCCACTACTTGGGGCAAACCTCCAACATTCCCCGTTTCTGCGTGGGCCAGCTTTCTCGATTCCCGTCTCCTTTCTCAACCAAGGAATCGAAAAGATATTCTTAATGCGATTATCCGTGGTAATTCCACATCATATAGTCTTCCCGATTCTGTTAGCTTGGTTAAAAAATCTGTATTTGGGGCGAGAGTTGTCTCGAAAGAGGAAGCGGCATCTGTACAAGTGGCGCTATCTGATGGAAAATTTTTTGGGTTACTCGAACGTCTCAAGAAGAAAATGAGAAAGAAGACACCTAGAGAGGAGATGGGGATCGACGATTTTCAGGAGGAGTTGGAGAAGTTGAATAAGGAAGTACAGGAAGACCTGGCGGAACAATTGCAGTATACAAAACGAAATTATTCGAAAAGGTTAAGAGATTCTGATCGTCGCATAGGTGAACTCGAAAAAGAAGTCGCTACGCTACGCAAGGACAAGGGAAAGAGAAAAGCGGAAAAATGATAATAGTTTCGCGGCAAGCAATCCTTCATCCACGTCATAGCTTCTATTGACTTAACATGTGCGCTCGGCATGTACCGACTGACTCACGCCGCATCGTCTTGTCTGGCCCTCTGCAACGTTAATTGAACACTCAGTGCGCTTTTGAAGCCGTTGCCAGAATTCAAGTCGATCAATTTACCCGTCTCAGCCAACACGTCTAACTAAACAGTCTATTACCTTTTAGTCGTGCCTCCATGAAGGGTGGCCGGTTGACGGACATAATTTATATATTATATTATGGATTACACATTATAGGAGAGCCATGAAATCAGACGAAACCAAAACCGAAACCCTGCAGTTCAAAGTCACAGACCAAGAACGCAAACTTATCGAACGCTGCGCGGCGGAAGAAGGGACGACCGTCTCCAAGTATGTGCGCGGGGCCGTCTTGATGAGCATGGTGATGGATGGGAAAGCCGAGGCCATCAAGATTGTGGCGAGAGAGGTCGGAGAGAAAGCCTTTGCTGCAGTTCGACAGAAACTCGCGCGACCGACGCAGGAAGGACGCTGAAACGAGTGCTATCCGTCTCACTATCAACAGGCAAAGCCGGTCCGCGCCGCATGCCGGCAGGCTGCGGGGCGGAGCGGAATGGCCCCCGTCTTGGTAACACGGGGGCGCTACCCACAGCGCTTCGTACAGGAGTTCGATAGAGTCTATGGATTCTAGCTTCACCCTCACGATTGATTGGCTCGCCTTTACGGTCTTAGCCAGTAACCCTCAAGAGACCATGCGGGTATTGGGTGGCGATTGGAGTAAGGCCAAGGGTGGCTTCCGAGGGTATCCCTTGTCCTGGATGAGGTCAGACGGCCTGCGCGGGGTCGGGAAATTGGGCACCAACGCCCCTCGTCGTCCGAATGAAATCCATGTGGATCTGTCGGGCGGCCTCGCGTCCGCCCTGACACGGGATCAGATCCGAGGGCTCCTGCAGTGGGTGCATAAGCAGCAAGGGCATGTGACGCGCATTGATTGCGCCCTGGATGACCGAACCGGCACGGTGCCGGTCTCAACCATCCGAGAAGCGGTCTCGGCAGGCCAATGCGTCACAAGGGCGGCTCAGGTACGCCATATCGTCTCGAATCTGACGCATGGGACCGGAGCGACGACGGGTGAGACGATGTACTTCGGGAGTCCACAGAGTCAGACGTTGCTGCGAATTTATGACAAGCGGCTGGAACTGCAGAGCAAGAGTCAGGAGAACTGGCAGGACTACGGAGTCCGGTGGGAATTGGAACTCAAGAAAGACCGTGCGGAACAGTGTGCCCGAGCATTAGCGACGTTAGATGAAGCCGACTGGAAGGAGTTGGTAGTCGGTTTGCTTCGCTCGTATGTGGATTTCCGAGATATTACCAAAGACACCGAAGAGGAAGAACGCTACCGGGCTCCAGTCTTGGAGTGGTACGCCCTCCTGACGGAGGGATTTCAGAAGGGGCGATTGGCCCAGGAAAAGCAGGTGCAGACCCTGCAGAACGTGAAACGATGGGTGAGTGACACCCTGACGCCGATGTTGGCGGTCATTTGTGCCACCCCTGGAGGGGAAGAATGGCTACTGAACGAAATTGTCAGGGGCATTGCTCGGTGGAAAGACCGACACCGCAATT
>WYAX01000029.1 GCA_011525625.1 Nitrospira defluvii | reverse complement strand
CGTGGTAGGTCAGCCCGCCCCGATCCGTCACCCGCACCGTCACGCTATGGCTCGTGGCCGCTTCATAGTTCAGCAACGTCCCGTTGGCCACCGTGATGACCCCGGTCGTCCGGTTGATCGCAAACCGTCCGCCCGCGCTGTCGAGGAGCGTGTAGCTCTTGGTCTCGCCGGCATCCACGTCGGTCCCGGTCACCGTCCCCACCACCGTCCCGTTCGCCGCATTCTCCGCTACCGTATTCGCCGAGAGCGCCAGATCTGTCGGCGCCTCATTCACATTGCTTACCGTCACCGCGATGGCTTGTGTGTCGATACCTCCGTTGCTGTCCGACACTTGCACCGCGACGTCGTAGACATTGTTCGCTCCGCTGTCGGTCGGCGCTTCATAGTTCGGCGCGGTCACGAACCTCAGCGCGCCCGTACTGTTGTCGATCGTAAACTTGGATGCGTCCGCACCGCCGCTGATGGAATAGGCGAGGGTCTGCCTGCTGTCGCCGTCGGTTGCCGTCACGGTGGTGACGATGGCGGAGTGTTCATTGATTCGGATTGACGCCGTCGCTCCCCCTCGGTTACTGGTGATCGTGGGGGTGGCTTCATTGACGTCGGTCAGATTGACGGTGAACGTCTCGTCGTACGTCAGTCCTCCCGCATCGGTCACCCTTACCGTCACGGAATGGCTCGTGGCCGCTTCGTAGCTCAGTTGGCTGCCGTCTGCCACCGTGATCACGCCTGTCCCGCTGTTGATCGCAAAGCGGCCCCCGGCATTGTCCGTCAGGCTGTATGTCTTCGTGTCGCCGCTGTCGGGGTCTGACCCGCTGACCGTCCCCACCACGGTCCCGTTCGCGGCATTCTCCGCCACGGTATTGGCGGACAAGCTCACACCCGTCGGGGCATCGTTGACCGCAGTCACCGTCAGCGCAGCCGTATCACTCGTGTGGCTGTACGCACTTGTCCCCCCGCCTGTGCCGGTTGCCGTCACCTGGATGTTGTCGGCATGGAAGCGGCCCATGGAGTCGCTTCCACTCACGATAAACCGGATCTGCGTGTCGGCATTCGCGTAGGTACTGATGTCGACACTGTAGCGTTGCGCCGAAGCATCCGTCGCATTGATCGCAAAGGTCTGCAGCCTGGTCCAGGCCGACCCATTGTAGACATCTATGGAAACCGCTCCATTGGTACCGCCGCCATGTTGGCGAATATAGTCGAATGAAAGCGTGGCGGAAGTGGCGGTGCTCAGATCAACGTGCCGACTCGCCCCGCGGGACAGGGAATCGGTTTCAATCTGCAGAGAACTCCCTGACAAACCGGCGTAACTGTTCACGACCACCATGCCGCTGCCCGTCCCGTTGCTTTCTCCGATCTCTTGCCAGGACCCGCCCCAATCGACCGTCCCGTTATTGTTGGAATAGGAAACCGTGTTGAACTGGTCCCGCACCGTCGATGTCGTGGTCAGATCGGCCGTTCCGCCGTTGGTTCCACTCGTCTGATCCCAGGCATGAAAGGTAATCGCATCGCTCACGGTGCCGTTGTAGTTCGCATCCGCCTGGAAATAGATCCGCGTACTCGCATCGGCGGCCAGGAGACGGGCGCTCCCGTCACTGACGGCCCCCAGCGCATTCCATGTCGAACCATTGTTGATGCTGTACCACCAGGTCCCGTTGCTGGTATTCGCACCCGAAATCGCAATACCGAGTTGCGCTCCGGCATCTGCATCGGTCACGTTGTCCACTTGCCCGGATGGTGCGGCGAAATCGACGAGCGAGGACACGAGGGTACCCACCGAGCCGGACGGCGCGCCGGCATCCTCGGTCACGGCATTGAGGGTGGGACTCCTTGTGGCATCCAATACCGGCGCCGCCAGTAACCCTACCCAGTCTGTCTGTTCCTGGACATCGATCGCGATGCGGGCTTCAATAGCGCCGGTTCGCACTTCGAGATCCCAATCTCCCCCCAGTGACGCATGACCGGTCACATCACTACTGGCTTGCACGTCGGCACCCGTGAGTTGCGCGAGACAGTCGACGGCCTCCTGTCCTGTTTCACCCGCGGCAAAATCGCAGCCGTACACCAGAATGTCGGCCTGCTCCGAGAGCGCCTGCCGTATCGTTGAAAGCGCTTCCGCGTAGTGACCGGACATGGTCTCGGCATTGAGCGTGCCCGTGCCCAATTGCAACGTGCCCGCTTCACCATGCGAGATGATATGAACGGCGTCGACTCCCGTGCGACCCGACAAGGCCTCGGCCATCTGCGTGACGCCATCCTGACCGCCGTCGAGCATGACCACTTCGATGTCGAGAGTGATTCCGGCAAGCAGCGTGGCATAGTCCGGCACGGTCGGATCGACAAAGACGATCTCAACCGGAGATTTCTCAGGCAGAAACGTCGCCAGGGCGTCGACCACCTCATGGCCCCCGTGTGAATCGTGAGCTGAGCCCTCTGCCGGGCCGTCCGCCGAGACGGCTGCGTCGGCCTGTTCCTGTGCGACCGCTTCACCGGCAACCTCGGCTGCGCTGGCTGCCGCAGCCGCATCGAACATCAAGCGCTGCTCGAGGGAGAGAAACAACGACGTCAAGGAGCTCTTCGTCGCCGGTGCCTTCGAAGACTGGGAAGACGTGCGCGCATTCGCGTCGTCGCTCGATTGCTTGCTCATGAAGCCGAACCACCCCATCCTTGCCCCGCCTTCAGATTCCAATTCCCCTGTGTCTTCATCGGATTAGCGTTACATCAGCTGACATCTAAGCAGCAGATCGGGCGGAGCCAGGCGCGGCCCGGACTGCGGGACGTTGAACGGCTTCCAACACGCACACACGCGCAGGCAGACTCACCACGACGACCCCGTCGGCCGCCCAGCAGATTCCCCGGGGCAAGCGTGCTCGGCACCAATCGCCGTCAGAATCCGCTTTCTCGAACCAAGACGGCTGCTATCCGGTCCCAAATCCGCCCGGCGAGACTGCGGTCTTGCCCTGTGACTACGGCATGCCCCGTGACGGCCTGCTGCAGGGGCTCATCGTGATCTTGCACCTCGAACTCCACCCGGTACACAGACTGTTCGGCTTGGAGTCGTCCCCGAACATCTTTCCGGACAGGGACCTCCCCTCCATAAATCGAGGCAAAATAGGGAACCGACACATCGTGCTCATCGAGATCCCTGATGGCGAGCACCCGCGCCTGTCTCGTGCTACGCGTCAAATCATCGGGAATGAACCGTGCTTCCTGCCCAGGTGCAAGAAACCGGACATCCTCGACGGATACCAGCGCGGTAAGATGCGCGTGCAGCGGATCGACGAGATAGGCAACCGGCAGGTCGGCGTTGATCCATCGACCGGGGTACAGCGACTCCGCACGGTCAACCACCACCCCTGCGATCGGTGCGCGCAGCAGGAAATCCTCTTGCCGCTCGATCATGCCCTCCAACTCCGCCTGCTTGGCGCTCAGCGCCTCGCGAATGACCAACCTCTGCGCACGATCGTCGGCGTTGCCGGCTTGGCGCTGCGTCCGGAGGTCCAGTCGCGCCAGGTGAATCTGAGCGGCTTTAACTGCCTTGATCAGTTCCGGGCTTTCCATGACCAGCAACGTCTCGCCCTCCTGCACGAATTGCCCGGGGCGTGCGCTCACCGAGACGATCCGTCCAGGAGCGGGCGCATAGACCGTAGCATACGTGGCCGATTGCAACACCGCAGGAATCGAGATACGGCCGCCCCAGGGAATGCACAGCAACAGGATGCCGGTCGTCAGGATCGCCATCGTCAACGCCGACCGCCGGGTCGAGGCATACACAGTTCGACGAGTCCACCAGGCTCCCAACTCGCGCCAGACCGGAAGGCAGACAAAAAACAGGATCTCCACGAGAAACAAGGCTATCCCGAGTAGTTTGAAGAAGTAGTGGTACACCATGATCGCGATGCCGGTGAACAGCACGATCCGGTAACTCCACACAGCCCAGGCATAGGCCACGAGACTATTTCGCCTCGACGTTCCGACCATCTCCGGCGGCGCGGCCCCCGGAGCAAAGAGCCATTCCCGCAGGCGCCACTGACCGAAGGCGAAGGCACGATCCTGGAGATTCGCTACTCCCAATCCATCGGCCAGCAGGTAGTAGCCGTCGAATCGCATCAGCGGGTTGAGATTGACCGACAGACTCATGATCCAGCTCGTCGTGGCCACAACGAACGCCAGGCTGCGCACGGTTCCGTCCGGCAAAAACGACCACAGCACCGTCGCCACGGCAGCCAAACCCAGTTCCGCCAGCACCCCTGCAGCCGCCACGGCCAATCGCTTGCGCTTGTCGGTCAGGCGGTACGCGTCGCTCACGTCGGAGTAGAGCACCGGCATCATCACCATGAACGCCACCCCGATGGTCGGGACCCGGCATCCGAATCGCGTCGCGGTGTACGCATGGCCCAACTCATGAACGACTTTGACGCCGCAGAGCACGGCCCCGTACATGACGGCTCCGCGCCAGCTAAAGAAGTGCAGGAAGGTCGACAGGAACGTCTCCCACTGGCGACTGACGAGGAAGAGGCCGGCACAGAGCAGGAGGGCGAAGATCCAGGCCGCGGCCGCGGTATACAGGGGCGCAACCAGCGGGAGCGTCCTGCGGAGGAACGCATCCGGACGAAGGAGCGGGATTTTGATGAACAGGTAGTGGTGCAACAGCCACTGCCACCAGGCCTGACGGCGCGCGGCCTGCTGCTCGACATAATCTTTCGTGTGCCCGCTCGCCGATTGATCCGTCAGATTGTTCGCATAGAGAAATCGAACGAAGTCTTCGACGTCTTCAACGCCGAGACGCGAGGTGGTGTCGCGCGCGACCACCTGTACGAGCGACTCGATCGTGCCGGCACTCCATCGCTCCAGGAGCTGGTAGACCTGCCATTCGATCTGAAAATACTTATTACGGACCGGGTCGACGATCGTCCACGTGGGCACGCCTTCCGGCGACGGGGCGCCGCGGAGAAACTGGAGATTCTTGCGAAGCGGAGGAAGCGGGCGCTCCTTGAGAGACTGAGCGGGGGTGACACCGGCCATACCTTACAACCCCACGAGTTGACGGAGCGCGGCAAACGGGCGGCGGAACAACAGGAACGCCAGCGGCCCTTGTTCACCATACACCTTGGCCGATCCCTGCCACCCGATGCGGATGCGAGGATCGACACGGGAAAGATCTGCCATGACCCGATAGGCCAAGATATCCCCCGGCAAGACCTCGGCGTGATAACTGGTCCGTCGCACCGCGCCCGGAAACGATTCCAAGGGCAGCGCATCAAAAAAGGCGACGACCTCCCCGCCTTCCCGCAATAGCAGCGCGTCGCCGACGGGAAGATCGATGCGGAGCTCGATGTGGCGTGGATCAGCGATTTCCATGATTCGCTCACCGACCGACACCGGTTTCCCGATCCAGTCTGACTTGTCCGTATAGAGAAGCAAGCCCGCTCGAGGCGCCCGGACCTCGATCTGTCCAAGCATCTCCTGGGCATAGTCGAGTTCCGTCTCCTTGAGCGAGACTTCCGCAGCCTTCAGCGGTACCTCCGCCTTGCGCGCCGGATCGCCGAACCCCGACTGGATCGCCTGGGCCTGTTCGGCCCTGGCCACCGCCAGTTGTTGCTCCGTCACCCGGAACTGGTTCCGAATATTGGTATCGTCGTACCGCAGCAGCAGACGATCCTGCTCCACCATGATATTCGGCTCGACCACTACATCGGCGATCACGCCATCCATGGGCGCACTCACGATCACCGGATCCGTTGCGACGACTTTCACCGGAGCCACGGTCGAGACGCGGACCGGGAGACAGAGCAGGCCGGCGACTGCAACGGCAATTACGATCAGCGAAGGCTGCTTGAGCTTCGCCGTCCACCCGATGTGGCGAGTCGACAGGGCCTTCCACGCATAGGCGAAGCTCCCGGTCAGGCGACGCACGATCGTCACATCGTTCTCCTGCCAAGGGCTCTCCCGCTCGATCCACAGTCCTCCCAGAATCGAGTCGTCGGGATGCTTCAGGGGACACCAGAGGACGTGGCCGTGGACGAATTCCTGCCATCCGGCACCCAGGGATTCCGGGATGGCCTCCTGCTCGAGCACGATCGGCGCATCCCCCGGCTGCGCCTGCCGCACGGCCTGCACCACTTCTTCCAGCCAGACCATCATGGGGGCATCCCGATCGATCACCGCCACGCTCGATGCCGTGACGGCCCGATAGGGAGTGTCCTTCGAATCGGTGGCGCTCAGGAGAATCGCCTGCTCATAGGGAACCAACCGGCGGGTTTCATTGACCGCGACGAACTGCAATTCTTCCAACGTCGTCGCCGCACGCACCTGCGCTTCGAGGTGCGTCAACGTCGCCAGATGGACCAGTGTCGCAATTTCCCGGGCTGTTGGTTCCGCAGTGGTGGTCGCCTGCACGATCTACTCCCCCTTAGGCTGACCCGCGGAAAATTGAGCGGACCCGCTCATCCCTGCGAGAATGTCAGCCGGCAACCGGTCGAAGGTCCCGACAATCTTGATGGTCTGACTGGCCGGATCGACATTGGCGCCGATCTCTTTGATCGTCGCCGGATATCCATGCTGAGTTTCGTCGACCACAAACGTGAACGGCGCCTTTCGCCGCAACCAGGCCAATGCGGACGAAGGCACCACGAGCTCGATTTCCAGACTCGTATCGTCCAACACGCTCACCAGCTTGTCGTTCGGGAACACGTTCTCATACTCATTGACCATCACACCGACGACGCGTCCGGCAAAAGGGGCCGTGATATGGCATCCCTTCACATTGACCTCGGCCACCTTGATGGCCGCCGCCGCTTTTTTCTCTTCCGCCTCGGAGATCTCGAGATCCAGCGTACTGACGGCATTGAGCGTCATGAGCGAGCGGTTGTTCTGCGCGGTTTTGTCCTTCGCTTCATGTTCGGCTTTCGCTGCCGCAAGTTCGGCCTTGTACTTCTCGCAGTCAAGCTGGACCAACACCTTTCCTTTCTCGAACCGTTGACCTTCCTTGAAGGGAACCTGGCTGATCCGGCCTTGAACCTGTGCATACAACACCGCCTGGGCGGCCGCCTTCACGATCCCCCGGATTACGCTCTTGTCCGCCCGCACCACCTGCAACGGACGTTCCCCCTTCGCCTCGCTCGCGGAGGTCGCGAGTCCCACCCATCCCAACGCCAGCAGCGCTATTGCACTATGGAACCACGGCTGTCGCATCGTTCTGCCTTTCTCCGGAGGGTCCGGAAACGCCGCCGGGCATCGGCTCCCACAACTGTCGCAATGCATCCGCCAGACCGGACAGCGTCTGCTCCGGGCCGGACGGTGGAACCGCCTCCTCGCCGACTGCGGACCGGAGGGTGGCATACGCCGTCTCGACGCCCGCGTGCGCCACGTCCAGCCTGACTTCAGCGAGAATCTGGTTGACCTGTTCCCTCAATAGCACCAGTTCGCTCGTGCTATTGGTAATCCATAGGCTGTGGGTGTGCTCGACGATCGCCTGTTGCGTTTCCTGATAGGTGCGGGCATTGCCCAGTTCGTCTTTGGCCAACATGAACTGCGCCGCCCCCACATGCACTTCCGTCAACACGGTCATCGTCAGCGCCAAACTCTGGGCGTCGAGCACCGCCCGTTGTGCCTCGATCGCCTTATACTTGGCCGGGACTCGGAAGACCCCCATGAGGTTCCAACTGACTTGGGCCGCATAATTCAGCCAGTTTTGATAGAGGAAGAAGGAATTCGAGTTGTAATACCCGCCGAACTGCAACTTCATGCTGGGGAACAGCTCCAGCAGCGTCGCTTTGGCTTCTTTCGCGTTGATCCGCTTTTGGTAATCGATCGTCCGTAACTCCGGTCGGAACGTCAACGCCTGCTGCTCCAAATTGTCCGCATCCAGGCTGTCGATCACTGGGGCGGCCTGACGGGATGGCTGCTGTACCTCGAAGGACACCCCGGGTGGAAGCCCCATCAGCGACGCCAATTGGATCTTGGCCGTGCTGAGTTCTCGAAGCAGCTTCTGCACTTCCCGCTGAATGTTCAGCATGTCTCTTCGGTAGTTCAGCGGCGTAAGCGGCGCCTGGAGTTTGCGTTGCACGATCGCCTGGCTTTGGCTGAGGGCCTTGTCGATTATGCCGTCGAGCTGCCGAACTTGCGGCAACAGTCGTTCGGCGCTGACCGCCCGCCAGTAGGCATTCCGCACATCCTGCAACAGGCGAACGGCAATCCGGCGGCGTTCTTCCTCCGCGATCAGCATATTGTCGCCGGCCTGCTTGGCACGGATGTAGGACAGTCCGAAATCCAATACGTCCCAGCTGAGCGACAGATTCCCGCTGAACACATTCTTGTCCATCGAGGTAAAGGGTTCGAGAATCGGACGGCCGTCCACCAGCGATTGGGCGCCGCCGCCGGCGAAATTGTTTCGCCCGTCGAACCCCGCATTCACCGCCACTTGCGGGAGCAGCGTGTAATGCGCCACGTTGAGCTGCTGATGCGCCAAGGCAGACTGCATGGCCTTGACCTTCGCATCGAGGTTGTAGCGGAGGGCCCTGGCCGTCGCCTCATAGAAATCGATCGGCTTCTCGATCGGTTCCTGCTCCTGTAAAATCGCCCGGAGATCCTGGCTGACACGCCCTTGAATCTCTTCTTTTGTCACGGGGCTTGGGGTGACCATACAACCGGTCACCAACAACAGAACCGTCGCACCGCACCACACACGATACACAACCATGCCCCTCATCTCTCCCACTGCGCGGACTTCCACGTAGGAATACGGCTGACAGAACTCCCCTTCAGGCTGTACCATCGGTCACAGTGGAGAGAAACTTAAGCAAACGAACAGGAAGGACCAAGAAGGCAAGGGAGCAATCACTCAGGATCTGAACGACTTGGTGTGGAGACGCGTCATTAAAAAGACCTGAATGGCAGCGAGCCCCATCACGGAGACTACCGGGTTTCCACTTACGGATGCACCCATTGACCTACCTTCCGCGTACCCAGTATCCTGCGACCGGGACAGATACCGGACACGCAACTCTGGTGAGGACTGCATGCAATTCGACGCCGCGTTAGCCGCGCAAGAGACATTACAGGAAGCGGAATCCGAGCTTGGTGCCGACTGGGACGAGGCTGCTGAACTCGAAGAGACCTTTTCTTCCAACGCCGGCGCCACAGCCAGGGAGGCCTACGAGCAACTCCTCGCACTGGCCGCCCGCCACCCCAACGCGCACCGATTTCAGGCCTTTTGCATTTACATTACCTGGCAACAAGTGACCGAGGAAACGATTGCCCGTCATTTTCAAACCGGCATGACCCTCGCCGAAGCGTACCTGGCCTCGCCGGAGGGAAAAGATCCCAGGCATCTGGCCCATGTCGCCGAACTACTCGACTCGTTTCGTGCGGGCCTGGGACTTGATGAAGAGGACGACATCCTGGTGGAGTTCCGCAAGGATACCCCCAAAGGCGGCGACTGACAGTGGCGATGTCATTTCTCGTGACATACCTTACGTTTCACGTTTCACCGTTCACCTTTCACGCAGACCATGGCTGAAAACGATAAACATCGCGCCCGCATTTTTCTTCACAGAGGCGATCTTGTCCAGGCGCGGGCCGCATGGGAAGCCGCAGTCACAGACGACCGCCGCACGGGAACGCCACGCGAACTCTCCAATAGTCTCGGCAATCTGGGCAACACCCTGGCCCTGGCCGGCCTGTTTGAGGAAGCCGACGCCTGTTACAAGGAAGTGCTCGCCATCCAACGGGATGAGCGAGACCCGCATGCCATTGCCCACACGCTCGTGAACCTCGGTAACCTGTACATCGGTGCCGACAAACCGGAGAAGGCCCGTCCCTACTACCTGGAAGCGCTCGACCTCCTGAAGCCGCTCAACGACCATCGCGCATTAGGCATTCTGTATCATAACCTGGCTATGGACGAAGCGCGTCAGCAACATTGGGAGGAATCCCTGCGGCTCTTCACCCAGGCGTTGGATGCCCATCGTATCGTCGGGAACGAAGAGGGGTTGGCCGGCACCTACAGCCAGATGGGAAAAATGTTTCTGGACAGTGGGCAATCTGTGGAAGCAGAACGCTGTTTCAACAACGCTACCGAACATTTCATCAAACTCGGTAATCCGGCCGGTGAAGCAGCCGTCCTGCGGGAGCTCGCCGATCTCTACGAGCGGCGGCAGGACACCGTCGCAGCCATCCGCTGTGTGGAACGTCTGCATCATCTGGCGCTGGGAACCGGACGCGCCCCCTCCGCTGCCGATCGCGATCGCCTCACACGGCTGCGCGCCGCCCGTAGCTGAACCGACAGGGGTGATGGTAGAATTTCGCGCTCTTCACTCTCGTCATGCATGCATCACAAGGAGCCCTATGGATATCAGTGCATTTCGTCAAATGGTAGAGAAGAACCCGAAAGGATTCCTCGGCCGGTATGGTCTGGGAAACAAAATACTGCAGGAAGGCGGCAGCCTGGAGGAGGCGGCGGAGCACCTCACCGTCGCCACCCAATTGGACCCCACTCACGTGGCTTCACACCTCGCCCTCGGGCGGGCGCTCGTGAAACTGGGAAAGAAGGAGGAAGCGAAACCGGTCTTAAAGGCCGGGATCGATGCCGCTGTCTCCGGTCGATCCAACGGCGGCGTAGACTTGGTGCCGGAACTGCAGCAACTCCTGCGAACGCTTGGATAATCCAGGGTGGAGGATCTATGGATCTCGACGTAGCCAGACAACGGATCGAATCCGCAATTACCCAATACGGCCAGCATGCGGCCATGGCCATCGAATTGGTGATCAATGAAGTGCGCTCCGACATGGGCCGCGACGCCGTCAACGAGTTGATCGATGAGTTCGACTTGGAACTTATGTACAATATCGCTCCGATGGAATCCGACTACTCGAACAGCTGAACCAGGATGCAGCTGATCTGCACAGCTTCGAGGTGCTTAACAGGACCATCCGGCGATGGCCGCCACCCAGGAAGCCCCGGAGACGTAGGTGCAGAGGCATGTTGAGGGCAATTGCGTGTCGAGAACGAGACTGAAGGACGTGTTCGGCATCCCGCCATGTCATTAATCTGGTGCTCGATCTCAGGCCACGGGTATGGCCACGCTGCGCAGGTCGTGCCGGTCCTGAACGCCTTGGCTCGGAGGGCCCCACACCTGAAGGCCCTCCTCCGGACCTCGCTCCCGTCCACCTTCTTCGAACCTCGCCTGACAATGGCCTGGGAAATGAGTCCTGCTCAGCAGGATATCGGTTGCATTCAGCACGGCCCCCTCGCCATCGACGTGCCTGGAACCTGGGAGGCGCACCGGGCATTTCATGCAGAGTGGGATCAGAAGATCGAGACGGAAGCCGCCGTGATTCGCGAGGCACATCCGGCTGTGGTCCTCTCGGATATTTCTCACCTCGGAATCGCCGCCGGAGCCGCGGCCGGGATCCCGACTATCGGCCTCTCTTCCCTCTCCTGGGATCTCGTTCTCGAACCGTTCATCGATCCCGCGATCCCGAACCACGCCGTGATCTTGCGACAGATCCGCGAAGCCTACGGCAAGGCCGACCGATTCCTGCGTGTGACACCGGGCCTGGCGATGACGGCATTTCGGGCCATGGACGACATCGGCCCCATTGCTGAGCCAAGCACTCCAGCGCGTATGACACTCCGTCGATCACTCGGGGCGGACGATGCCGACCGGATCATCCTCGTCGGGTTCGGCGGGATTCCGCTCGACACGCTCCCGTTCGAACGAATGGAACGCATGCCTGCCAGCCGCTTCATCTTTGACGGCCCCGTCCCGAAGGGATCTTCGCGAGTCGTCCCGCTCTCTGCGCTTGCCCTCCCGTTCAAACAGGTCCTGGCATCGGTGGACCTTATCCTCACCAAGCCCGGGTACGGCACGATTGTCGAATCCGTCGCCCTCGGCATTCCTGTCGTCTACGTATGCCGCTACAATTTCGCCGACGAGCAGTCGTTGGTGGACTATCTCCATCGTTATGGGCGCGGAGCCGAGCTGTCGCGGGAGGATTTTGACCGGGGCGCATGGGAGCCCGCCGTGCGCCTGGCACTGGCACAACAGCCGGCGGCCCCTCCCCCGCCGCTCTCCGGGCCGGAGGATGCCGCCCGGTTTCTCGCCCGCTACGTATGACCACCGCCGCGCACATTCCCGCTTCCTGCGCAAACTGACATCCGATTAGTCGTTTTTTACCTACAGTGTTATAGTGGGCCCTATTCAGAATCCGAGGAGAGCCGCACGCATCTAGGCCGACTGCATGGACGCTCCACGACACGCCGCATCATCGATCGATCCTAAACTCTTGGCCCGCGTGGCCAGGGGTGATCAAGAGGCATTCGGCCAACTCTACGACCAATCGAGCACGCTGTTGTTCACCCTGGCCTCTCGCATTCTCAACAATCGCGACGAGGCGGCGGAGTTGCTGCAGGACGTGTACCTCGAGGTCTGGCGAAAAGTCGCCAAGTACGATGTGGGCCGTGGCAGTCCGATCGCCTGGCTGGTGACCCTGACGCGCAGTCGCGCGATCGATCGGCTACGCGCGCGCGCGTCGCGCGGACAACCTATCGTGGCCGACTCCTTGGAGCACCCGCTGGCGTCCGTCACCCCCGAGGTCAGCCCAAGCCCGTACGAAGCCCGTGAGGATACCGAAATCCGGCAGCTCATGGCGAAGGCGATTCTCGACCTGCCGCTCCCGCAACAGCAAGCCATTGAAATGGCGTTTTACCAGGGATTGACCCATACGGAGATCGCCGCCAAGTTGAATCAGCCGTTGGGAACCGTGAAAACCAGAATCAAACTGGCCATGATCAAGCTCCGCGCCTCCTTGCAGGAGACCTTACCGCAAGGGCACCAGTCATGACTCACGAGGAATTGGAAGAAGCCGTTCCCCTGTATGCCATCGGCGCCCTGGAGCGTTCGGAGCGGCAAACTATCGAAGCGCATCTGCTGTCCGGATGCACGGCTTGCCATGCCGCCTTGAAGGACTATCAGACCGTCGCATCGCTGTTGCCGTTCGGACTGACTCCCGCAACGCCCCCCAATACGCTGAAAGCCAAAATCATGATGGCGCCGGCGTCGACCACGAGCCTGGCCGAACCGGAGCAGCCAGGCCCGCGATCCAGCCTGGAACCGGGCGAGTGGATGAACCATCTGTTTCCTCCAATCACGCCCGCCCGATCACTGCCCTTCCGGTTCGCCATGGGCTTCGCTCTCCTGGCGCTGATCGTCGGAGGCGGCTATGTCGCCTGGCTGACCTCTACGCAGACGGCGCAACGTTCCGGTGAAATCCAACAACTACAGGCGGCGGTGCAACAGGGATCCGCGCGTGTGGCGGCGTTACAAACGGAGCTGCAGCAACGTGAGCACACGCTCGGCTCCCTGACGTCTGCACTGGAACAGCGCACGACAGAGGTGGCCGAACTGCGAGATCAGTTGTTGCAACGGGAGGCTGAGCTGGACGACGCCCATGCCCAGCTGACGCAGCACGACAGTTCGTTGCAGCGACTCGCCCGTCAGGGTGAAGAGTTTGCCGGCCTGTTCAAAAATCCTGCGTCCAGACTCGTCTCCCTCTCCGGCTCTGAGATAGCGAAGTCGGCAGGCGCCTTTCTGCTGTTCGATCCGGCAACCAAGAAAGCCTGGCTCTATGCCTTCAACCTGCCCGCACTTCCGAGCGGAAAGGTCTATCAGCTCTGGGCGATCGACGACAAACCGGTCAGCGCCGGCGTGTTTGCATTGGACGCAGGCCAGAAGGCCCGCCTGTTGATGAAGAACATGGGCGACTTTCCGAGAATGAAGAAGTTCGCGGTGACGGTGGAACCGGACGGCGGACGCCCGGAACCGACAGGTGCCATCTACCTCATCGGCCAGGTCTAGCCTTCAACCAACGTCCCTCGACGAACCTCCCGCTGCGGTTCTCCCCACGAACGTGCTAGCATCATGGAATCGCCCGATTGACGACGCCTCATGCCACCGACCGACCTCGACCACGCCATGCCCCTGCACGACGATCTCGATAGACGGTTCATGCAGCAAGCCCTGGCCCTTGCCCGGGAGGCGCCTCTCATCGGTGAAGTACCGATCGCCGCCCTGCTCGTCCGCGAGGGCCTCGTTATCGCCGGCGCTCATAATCTACGGGAAACCGAACAGGACCCCACCGCGCATGCGGAGCTGCTCGTGATCCGGGAAGCAGCCAAGCAGACGAAGAGCTGGCGCCTGACTGAAAGCACGCTGTATGTCACCTTAGAACCGTGCACGATGTGCATCGGAGCGATCGTGCTGGCCCGCATCCCGCGCCTCGTCTTCGGCGCCCTCGATCCGAAAGCCGGTGCCTGCGGATCCATCATGGACATTCCGCCGGAACCCAGGCTGAACCATCGCGTAGACGTCGTGGGAGGGGTCTACGCGGAAGAGAGCCAGTCCCTCTTGCAGGATTTTTTTCGAGCCCTGAGGAAAAACGCAGCACAGAGGCAGTCGGGTTAGATCAGTACAGAGAATACGCCGTTGACTCGAGTTGATGCAGGTCCCACGCCTCGCCCTGCACGGCAACCGCTCCCGCCAGGTGATCGAGCAACGACAGCGACCGAATGTGCCAGCCCGGGTCGAACGCCCCGGAGTCCGTCCACCGTATCCGGGCGAGCGAGGAGTCCCCTTCGAACAACACTTCAAACCGATCCAGTCCGAGCGAGAGCCCTACGCCTTTGCCTTTCAGATAGGCTTCCTTCGCCGTCCAGAACCGATAAAACATGTGCCGCCTGGCCTCGCCCTCACACGTCGTGATGAGCGCTGATTCGCCGGGCGCAAAGAACCGCTGTGCCAGTTTGAGTGCGTCGGCATCCGCCTTCAAGACCTCCACGTCCGCCCCCAACGCCCGACCTTTTGCCACCGCCACCAACGCATAGGGTCCGGAGTGAGACAGACTGAACTGGATGTCCTCAGTCGCCGCGCTCGTCCCACTGATCGCAGGTTTTCCATGCCGGCCGGTTGAAAATCGAATCTGCGCGGCCATCGTGTGTGTGTAGCGGGAGAGCAGCAGGCGCAACAACGCATGGGAAAGGATATAGCGTTGACGATCTCGATCGAAGGCGAACCGGGCCGCACGCGTCTGCTCGTCGCCGGACAACAACGCAGCGAGGGCATGCTGATCTTCGGCATACCGCGGGAGATCGCAGAACCAGACGTGGACGTCCGAAGGTCCGAGGGAGGGAAACGTCGTGGAGACGGAGGGGGGATTCGAAGAACGCGACATCATTCAATCAGCAGGATCCATATCGCACGCACTACCCCGACGACCGCGCGACCGGTTTCAAAACGGGAGCGGCACGAAACCCGGCAGAAAAAGCAGTACCGGGTGAGGTTTCCACGATCCGTCCGTCATCCAGTTTTAACACGCGGTCGCCCACATGAAAATACCGATCATCGTGCGTCACGACGATCACACCCTTCCCCCGCGCCCGCAGTTCCGGCAGCAACTCGCCGTAAAACACGTCCTTATATTGCGGATCTTGATCGGCCGCCCATTCGTCGAACACATAAAACGGCCGGTCCTCCAACATCGCGGTGACGAGCGCCAGGCGTTTCCGCTGCCCCTGCGAGAGGTTGATCGTGGAATATTCCCCGTCCTGAATGGTGACCTTGTGATTGATGCGCAGAGTCTTCAACCACCCGTCTGCCTGGCTGGCGACAAGGGAGGGATCAAGCCCCAGCAACTTCTTGAAGAGATAAAAATCCGAAAACACCGCCGCAAAATGCTGCCGATACCAATCCTGCGTGGCCGGCACAATGGCTTCTCCGTTCAGCGTGACCCGGCCCTGTTGCGGCAAATACAGGCCCGTGAGCAGTTTGACGAACGTGGACTTGCCGCTGCCGTTTCCTCCGATAATGAAGACCAGCTCCCCTGAACGAATCGACAGCTCCAATGGGCCCAGGTTGAAGGGGCGTTCATCCTCCCCTCTCGATTCGTAGGCAAATAGCGCCTGGGAGAATTCCACGCAATGACTCCCCTGCGCCACCGGCCGCTCCGCCCCGCCTTCCCGACTCCCCTCTTCGAGGGCCAGCCCCAACGATTCAATTTTTTCTAGCGCGACCTGGCCGCGGCTCAGCGTCGGCACCATACCCAGCAGGCCCCACATCGGACCGATCATATACAACATGGCAAAAGCGTAACCCGTCAGTGATTCACCGGACAGGGACAACAGACGTGGGAACAGCAGTAGAATGACCCCGATCAACCCATAAAAGAGGACTTGGGTCCAGGAATCCGTGGTCAGGTAGTGCTTCGTGGTGATCAAATTGTGGCGCCGTAGGGATTCGGCAGCCTGTCGAATGTCCTGCTCGACAAACGTGTCGCGACGGCCGCGATGCAACATCAGTTCCTTCATCCCCTCCGTCAAGCTGCGGAAATGTTCGAACAGCACGCCCTTCGACTCGCGAACCGCCAGCGACGACTGCAGCACCCGCTGATACAGTCGGCGATAACCCAGCAGCCCCAACACGGCAAGGACCACGACGCCAAGAAACGCCTGCCAGGACAGCCATGCCAGATAGAGTGAGCAGCCGGCGAGAATGGCCACATTGATCGCCAAGCCGGGCAATCCATTGACCGCCCAAGCCATGGCGTTCGTGTCATCCGTCAGGGTCGCGAGAATCTCGTGCGGTCCCCGACGCTCCAATGTACGGTAGGGCGCGCGGACCACCTTCCAGCACAGGTCCATTCCCAGCCTCAGAATCGTTTTCTGCGCGAAGGTGACGAGCAGCAGTTGCGAGAGATAGTTCGAACTGACTTTCAACAACGCCAATCCGATGAAGGCAACCGCAAACCCGTCGGCGGTCGTCCCCGCCCCATTGATCAACTTGTTGATGACCGCAAGCAGGCCTACGCTGGACAGGCCCGCCAACAGGCCGGTCAACACCATCAGCACCATCATGGTCCTGGCGTCACGCAACAGGAAGAGGAGGAATCGGTAGAGTTTCATCATGGTGAACCCGCCGTCTGCTAGGCGGCTTTCGAAGCCGGTCCGTCTCCCTGCCCGTCCGGATGTTCCCGTATCGCAGCGCCGGCCTCTTGCCAGAACGCAGTGAGATGCTGCGCCAACTCCTGCACCTGCGGAGCGACAAACAACCGACCGGAATCTTCAGCCGGCAAATAGATGGTCCGGCTGGTACCCATGGCCCACTCACCGAAGACCAAGCGCGTGTCGTCGCTGGAGTTCGTGAGCGGATGCTTGGAGGCAATGACGTTCAACACCTGCCCGCGGAACGGCTTCAACTCATATCGGGCCACGGCATGGAAGGTCGCGTAGGTCACCTGATCCTTGTAGAGAAATTCGTCTTGATGCTCGGCGGCTTCCGTGTGATGCATCATATTCCATAGGCGATTGAATTTTCCCTTCCAGAATGTCGCCCATTCACTGGCAGGCAGCTGCCGCATGAGCCGGAGGTAGGTCGTGACTTTTATCCATACGAATAACAGTGGCCAGAAGAGATAGGGCGGACGACTCCAATGTCTCACGTAGGAGCGCGGATGCCACGACTCCATCACGGTCAGAATGACGGTTTCGCCCTGCGCGGTCAGCTGTTGAGCGATTTCATAGGCCGCCAGCCCCCCGGTACAGGTACCGCCGATCAGATACGGCCCTCGCGGCTGCACGGTCCGGATCTCCGCGATGAAATGAGCCGCCATGTCCTCAACCCGCATGAACGGCTTTTCCTTCCCGTCCAGACCACGCGCCTGCAGTCCGTAAAAGGGTTGGTCCTCTCCCAGCAACTTGGCCAGGCGAGCGAACACCAGCACATTGCCCCCGACCCCCGGGACCGCAAAAAACGGCGTCTTCCGTCCTTCCGGCTGGATCGCCACCAGCGATCGCCAGCGTACGGTGCAGCCTTCATCGGCCAGCACGTCGGCCAACTGTTCGATCGTCGGAGCCTGGAACAACACGGCCATCGGCAGGCGTTTGCCGAACGTCTGCTCGATGGCACTGAACATCCGGAGCGCGAGCAGAGAGTACCCGCCGAGGGCAAAAAAGTTGTCGCGCACGCCGATGGGCGTGATGCCCAAGACCTGTTCCCAGATCGCGACCAATTGCAGTTCGAGACGATTCCGGGGTTCGATCGCCGGAGCACTCGCATGCTCCGGTTCGAGGGTCGGCGCGGGCAAGGCATGCCGATCCACTTTTCCGTTCGGCGTCAGCGGGAAATCCGTCATCGGAACAATCGCCGCCGGCACCATGTAATCGGGAACCACGTCCCGCACCGCCTTGCGAAGGGCCTGCGGATCGCACGTCGTGCCCGCTCGCGGCAGCACATAGGCGACCAATCGTTTGTCGCCCGGGACATCTTCGCGTACAATGACGACGGCCTGCTTGACGGTCGGATCATCCGCCAACACCGATTCGATTTCCCCGAGTTCGATCCGGAATCCGCGCAATTTCACCTGATAGTCGATACGGCCGATGTACTCCAATCGTCCATCCGGCATCCACTTGACCTGATCGCCTGTGCGATAGAGTCGCTCACCCGCGCGGAACGGGCTCGCCACAAACCGCTCCGCCGTGAGCTGCGGCGCTCTCCGGTATCCACGCGCCAACCCCATGCCGCCGATATAGAGTTCGCCCGGTGTACCGACCGGCACCGGTTCCCGATTGACGTCCAAGACATAGACCTGTGTATTCGCGATCGGCTTCCCGAGGGCGATCACCCGATCGGCCGTGCGGACTCGTTCAAGAGTGGACCAGATGGTTGTCTCTGTGGGTCCATACACGTTCCACACCGACCCGGCCCTGGCAAGCAGCTCCTGCGCCAGTTCCCGAGGAAGTGCCTCTCCGCCGCATAACACTGTGACTCCTCGCCCCCCCTTCCAGCCGGACTGCAGCACCATGCGCCAGGTGGCAGGCGTCGCCTGCATGACGGTGACCGTCCCCTGATCCAACTCACGCTGAAGCCAAGCCCCATCCATGGCCTGCTGCCGGGTTGCGAGAATAATCCGCGCGCCGGCGAGGAGCGGGAGGTACAATTCCAGACCGGCAATGTCGAAGGAGAGCGGCGTCAGCGCCATCACCACGTCGCGAGCGTTCACTCCCGGTTCCTGGTGCATGGCGTGCAAAAAGTTCACGAGGGCGCGATGCTCGATCTCCACACCCTTCGGTTGCCCCGTCGATCCCGACGTAAAGAGCACGTATACCAGATGCTCCGGGCCGGCTACCGGGCAAGGATTTCCTTCCCCGCAACGTGCGATCGTCTCCGCTTCCCGATCCAGACAGACGACGGGCAACTGATGCTGTGGCAGTCCGGCGAGCAGCGTGGAATCCGTCACCACCACCGCCGCATGACTGGTTTCGATCATGGCGGCCAGTCTCCGGACGGGCAACCCCGGAACCAGGGGCAAATACGCCCCACCGGCTTTCATGACGGCCAACAGCGTGATCAACAGTTCAGGTGACCGCTCCAACAACACCGGCACGACGACGTCCGGCCCAACCCCACAATCCCGCAAGTGATGCGCCAACTGGTTCGCGCGCCGATTAAGTTCCGCGTATGACCATTCGACGCCCTCGAACACCATCGCAATGGCATCGGGCGTTCGTGCCACCTGCGATTCGAAGAGGTGAGGAAAACAGACGGCCTCGTCGAAGGGTCTGTCGGTCGCGTTCCACTCACGCAGCATCCGATGCTGTTCCTCCGTCGTCAGCATGGAGATCCGTCCCAGTGTGGCGTCCGGATGATCGGCGACGGTTTCCATGAGTTGCCGGTATTGCGAGATCCACCGTTCAGCCGAACTCCGGTCGAACAGGTCCGTATTAAATTCCAGATAGGCTTTGCGCGACGCAAGCGGGTCGATGGAAAGCCCCACATCCAGCTGAGCCGCGCCACGGCTGACTTCGTACGGCGTCCAGGACAGGTGCTGGAATTCTGTCCGGGCAAACGGCGTGTTCGCAAAATTGAACAGCACCTGCACCAACGGAAGCCCGCCCTGACTGCGGTCCGGCCGCAATTCCTCCACGAGCTTCTCGAACGGCACATCCTGGTGCGCGTAGGCGTCCAAGGTGACATCGCGCACCTGCCTGAGCAGTTCGCGGAAGGTCACCTCGCCCGTCACTTCGGTGCGCAACACCAGCGTATTCACAAATGTGCCGATGAGATCTTCGATTTCCAACCGGTTGCGATTGGCGATGGGCGTCCCGATGACGAGATCCCGTTGCTGCGTCAACCGGTGCAGCAGGCTGAAGAAGCCGGCCAGGAACACCATGTACAGGGTCACGCCCTCGCGCACACTCAACTGCTTCAATCGGTTCACCAAAGACCAGGAGAGGTCGATCGAGACATGATCGCCCTTGAACGAATGCACGGGCGGCCGCGGCCGATCGGCCGGCAAGGCCATGACTGGAAGATCGGTCAGTTTGGATTTCCAATGTGCGAGCTGCTCGGCCAGGACCGATCCCGTAAGCCAGCCCCGTTGCCACTGGGCGAAATCGGCATACTGAATGGCAAGGTCAGGCGGCGGCGCAAACGGTTTCCTGCCGCAGAAGGCGTTGTAACTACCCACCAATTCACGGGCGATCACGCCGTAGGACCATTGATCGGAGATGATGTGATGCGTGCTGACGACCAGCACATGGTCTTCATCGCCGACCTGAATGAGCAGTATGCGCAGGAGAGGACCACGTTCCAAATCGAACGGCCGGCGCGCTTCCGCGGTCGCGGCCTCGAATGCTTGCGGCTCACGCATATCCGCCGGTAGCCGCCGGACATCCTCCTCCGCCCACAACGGCTCCAACGAATCATGAATCATCTGACGCGGTTGTCCGTCGACCTGTGCGAAGGTGGTCCGAAGCGATTCGTGGCGTCGAACCAACTCGCCGACCGCCCATCGCAGCGCCGCCTTGTTCAGCGGACCATGGAGACGCACGCTGGCGGGAATGTTATAGGCCGCAGCCTCCGGCGAGAGTCGGTAGAGAAACCACATCCGTTCCTGCGCGAACGACAGCCGAAGCGGCACGCCACGACCGGTTTTCGTAATCTCGTACCCCTTCGTGTTCTGTATCGCCGACTGGCCCTGCTGCGAGTCCTTCACCACCTCGGCCAGGGTGGCGATGGTTGGGCGCTCGAAGACCTGCCGCAGGGGCACCGTGATCCGGAACAGCGCCTGCACCCGCGACACGAGCTGGGTCGCCAGCAGGGAATGTCCACCCAACTCGAAAAAGTTGTCGTGCACGCCGACATCTTTGAGGTGCAGGATCTCCCCCCAGATGTCGGCCAACACCTGCTCAAGGGGAGTTCGCGGGGCGAGATACGTAGAGGTCAAGTCGACTTTGCTGGCCCGGCTGTCCGCAGCCACCAGCAATGCGCGCCGATCGACTTTTCCGTTGACGGTCAGCGGGAGCGCCTCCAGCTCGATGAACGTCGAGGGAATCATGTGGGCGGGCAGTTGTGCGCGCAGTTGTTCCCGCAACTGCCCAAGTCCCAAACGATTGGTCGGGCGCGGAACCATGAACGCCACGATCCGCTTGTCACCGGGCTGATCCTCCCGCACCTCCACAACAGCCCGCTCCAGATCGGGATGGCGATTCAGCACCGCTTCAATTTCCTCGAGCTCCACTCTGAATCCACGAATCTTGACCTGGCGATCCACGCGGCCGCGAAACTCCAGCTGCCCGTCCGCCCGCCATCGCACCAGGTCTCCGGTCCGATAGAGGCGGGCTTCGGGACGACTGGAGAAGGGGTCGGAATCAAATTTGACCGCGGTCAGATCGGGGCGACCTCGATACCCCCTCGCCACCCCCAGACCGCCGATATACAACTCTCCAGGCACCCCCACCGGCACCGGCTGCTGCTGACGATCCAACACATAGACGGAGGCATGCGGAATAGGGCGCCCGATCGGGAGATCACCGATGACCTCGCCGTTCGTATTCGCACCGGTCAGGTCCGCCCAGGTGGCGGCCACGGTGGTTTCGGTCGGCCCGTAAGTATTGATCAAGCGAACACTTGTCCCGACCTGTCGGCTCCACCGGTGCACAAGTTGCGGAAGCACCCGCTCACCGCCTATGATCACGGTCTTCACCGATTCGGGGAAGGGCAGCTGCTCCAGTTCCATACGCGCCACGACTTCGTGCCAGTAGGCCGTCGGCAGGTCGAGCACCGTCAGATTCCACTCGCGGCATCGCGCCAGAAATCCCGACACCGAATCCACCATCATCGCGGTGCGCAGCACCAGCGTCGCTCCGATGGCCAGGCAAGGGAAAATCTCCTCTGCGGCGGTGTCAAAGCTCATCGATGCGAATTGCAAGACTCGATCGTCAGGCATCAGACCGACAATGCCGGTGATGCCCTGGACATAATTGACGATCGATCGATGCTCAACCATCACGCCCTTCGGGTGCCCGGTGGACCCGGACGTGTAGATCACATAGGCCACATTCTCGATGGCATCGGTGCCCGGAATCGGGGTGTCAGGAAACCGCGCAATCTGTTCCCATTCGGAGTCGAGACAAACGGTATGGGGATTCGTCGCAGGCAAACGAGCGAGTTGGTCCTGTTGCGTGACCAGCACACGAACTTCGCTGTCGCGCAGCATGTATTCCAGTCGCTCGGTGGGATAATCCGCATCCAACGGCAGGTAGGCCCCGCCGGATTTCAGAATCCCCAACATGCCCACGATCAGATTGATCGAACGTTCGAGACAGAGCCCAACGACAATCCCCGGTTCGACACCCCGGCGGCGCAGGTAATGGGCCAGGCGGTTCGCGCGCGACTCCAGGTCTCGATAGGTCACCAACTGCCCGTCTTGCTCCAGGGCGATGCCATCGGGTGTGCGTTGCGACTGCCGTTCGATCAGACGGTGGAGACATTCGACCGGCTCTATGCCGCCGGATGACTGCCCCCAGGCCAACAGCGTGTGGCGTCGTTCGGCCTCGGACATGAGCGGCAGCGAACCGATCGTCCGACCGGGATCGCCCACCATGGCTTCCAGCAGGCGAACAAAATGCTCCTGCATGCGTGCGATCCGGTCCGGCGTGAACAGGGCGTCTTTGTATTCGAAATACCCGCTCATGCCCTGTTCCGACTCCGCCATTTCGACACAGAGATCGAACTGGCCGCTCTGTTGGGGAATGACATAGGAGGCCCACGCAGGCTGCCGGACGTCGGAAGCAGCATGCGGCAGGGCATGTTGCCGGCCGTCGAGTTCGGCCAGGAGGGTGAACGGTTGTAGTACGAACAACACTTGCGCCAACGGAGCACGATGTCCCTGACCAGTCGGGCGCACATCCGACACGACGCGTCCATAAGGATAGTCTTGGTGCGCGAGGGCGTCGAGCAAGCGCTGTTTCGTCCGTGTCAACAACTCGCGTCCGGTACAGTCAGACCGTAGCCTATCGCGCAGGACCAGCATGTTGACGAAATCTCCGATGGTCCGCGCGAATCGAGCCAGACTGCGACCGAACACAGGGGTGACCACCATCGTGTCTTCGTGATCCGTGTATCGGTACAGCAGAACTTGAAGGGCGGCCAGACACAGGACGTACAGGGTCGTTCCTTCTTCATGGGCCAATGCTGTGAGACGCTCCACGAGTGGTCGTTCGAGATGAAACGCGTGCCAGGCATAGTGACCAGGTTCAAGCGTCTGCTCCGGCCGGTCATACAACATGTCGTAGCTCGGCAGCTCACCGCTCAATTGCACCTTCCAAAATTGTGACAGGCGTCTGCCTTCGTCGCCGGCCAACAAGGCACGATGCCATTCGACAAACTGCCCGTAGGGTACGGGAGCTCCGGTGACCGCTTCACTCGTTTCAGATGCAAGCTGCCCTGCCGACGCACAGTCACTCTTAAGTTCCTCGACGAGTTGGAGCATCGACCACCCGTCAACCACGATATGGTGGGCGACGAGCAACAACCAATGCTGTGTAGCCCCCTGAAAGAAGCGGGCATTCCACAACGGTCCCTGTTCAAGATCAAACGGCATCGCCGCCGCGGTCATCGCCGCCTGTCGCAAGCGGCTCCAATCCCAGGTCGCACTCTCAACCAGCATCCAGCCAGGCGGGAGCTGGTCATGAACACGTTGGACTGGGATATCCGCCTCCATCTCAAACGTCGTGCGAAGCATCGCATGCCTGGCAGCCAGCCGGTTCAGCGCCTGCCGTACGGTGGGCGGATCGACGGTAACCGGCACATGCAGCAACACCGAGACGTTGGCCGCGGCACTGTCAGGCGCGAGGCGACTCAAGAACCACAAGGCGGCTTGATTTTCAGACAACGATCTCGAGGTCTCGGCATCAGCGCCCATCGAGGAGACCCCCATCCTGGGTGGCTCCCCCGCACCCCATTTCCTCTCAATCGTCGCAGCAAGGTCATTGATCGTCGCGCCTCCCAAGAGGGCGGAAAGGGAAAACGCCACATGGAACAACTCCTCCACGCGATGCAGCACGTCGGCGGCCATCAACGAGTCGAGACCCACACGATGGATCGGTTGATCCGCCTGAATCGCTTCTTCGCTCCTCCCTAGTCGACCAGCAATGATCCTCTGCACCTCCTGCGCGATCTTTTGGCGGCGTGCATCCGGCGGGAGCGTGCGCAGGTCGGCTGGTTCGCCGGTCCTCGCCAAGGGGACGACAGACGGCAGCGGCACCCGACTCTGGCCGATCACCGCCAATCGATCCGCCAAGTACTGCTCGCGACAGGCTCGGCGTTGCACTTTTCCGCTGGAGGTTTTGGGCAGGCTGCCCGCCTTGATGAACACCACGGCAGACACATGCAGATCATGCTGTTCCGACAGGGCAAGGCGGATCGCAGAAGCCAGTTCCTCGATAGGCGGAGGTACGGCCTGCCGTTCGAGTTCCTGTACGACCACGACAGCTTCTTCACCGGCATCCTCGACGGAGAAGGCCGCCGTGCCCCCGACCCGAAAGCCGGCATGGCACGACTCCACCGTACGCTCGAGGTCCTGGGGGTAATGATTTCTGCCTCGAACGATGAGCAGGTCTTTCACACGACCCGTGACAAACACTTCGCCGTCTTTCACGAACCCGAGGTCGCCGGTGCGCAGGAATGGCCCCTCGCCCGTATCCCGCAGCGTCGCGCCGAAGGTTCGCGCCGTCTCCTCCGGATTGTTCCAATACCCTTGCGTCGTACTGGCACCGGCCAGCCAGATTTCTCCGACCTGGTGCGCCGCACAGCGGGACAGGGTTTCGTGGTGCGCAATGACCACTCTGGTATCCCCGACCGGGAGCCCGCACCCGACCACCCGCCGGACCGGCCAGGGCCCCGACGCGGGCCCTGCCACAACTCCCTCCTCAAGCGCGGCCGCATCGAGCGCCTGAATCGTGGGTGACACACCTTGCCGCTTCAGAGAAATGAGGAGCGTATATTCCGCCATGCCGTAGGCAGGATAGAACGCCTCACGCCGAAATCCCGCCGGTCCGAAGGCCTCCAGAAATCTCTCGATCGTGTCCGGCGCAATGGGCTCAGCGCCGCAACTGGCCACCTGCCATCCGGAAAGATCCAATTCGGCGCGATCCTCCGGCGCGATGGCGTCGACACAACGACGATAGGCAAAATTTGGCGCGCCGCTGTGGGTGACGCCATAATGCTGGATGGCCTCAAGCCAGCGAACCGGGCGTTTGAGGAACGTGAGCGGCGACATGAGATAGGAAGGACGGCCGATCGACGCAGGCTGAATGATGCCCTTCACCAGCCCATAGTCGTGAAAATGGGGCATCCACGACAGGGTGACCGATCCGGCGTCATAAGAACCGGCCTCGGTAATGCACCGGCTCTGAGCAGTCATATTCCCATGGCTGACCATCACCCCTTTCGGGGCGGCGGTCGAGCCGGACGTGTACTGCAGGTACGCAACCGCAGCAGGGGATAGATGCGTCGGACGCCAATCGGAAGCGGATGCCAAGGCCGTGTCTTCAATCGACAGCCACTGCCCCAACGAGGACAGCTGATTCTGCAATTGCAGCGTCTGTGAGATGGTACTGGTGGTGAATGCGCCGACGGCGCCGGCGTCCTGGAGGATGCCCTGCACGCGCGACGCGCCGGACTTCACGCGAAATGCATCCGGAGGCGGCACCGGCACGGCAATTACGCCCGCGTAGAGAGCGCCCCAGAAAGACTGCACAAACTCAAGGCCCGGGGGAAAGACCAGGAGCAGCCGTTCTCCCGGAGCCATTCGGGATTGGAGGTATCCGGCGATCGCGCGAGCCCTCATGTCAAGGTCGCGATAGGTGAGGACAGCCTCGCTGCTGCCGCCGTCGCGGAGAAACATGTAGGCCGTCTGGTCGGGCTGATGTTCTGCCCGCCAGCGGAGCACATCACACAACGTGTCGCCAGGTGGATTGATTACCGGTGGATGTCTGACCACAAAACGCTCAACCCCAGTGGGACCGAGAGGCGTGGAGAAAGTTCAGGTCGCAGACCCATCTTGATGTAACCACAAAAAATCTGGTCACACCACTGCCCCCGGCCGCTCTCACGGTACGAGGTGAGTCTACGGCGGAATCAATGCATTACAAAACGGAATCACCTTTTCCCCACTCATATGGATTTCCCTCCTGACGGAAGAAAGTCTGGCTCAAGCATATGATTTCATTTGAATCTCGAAGCCGTCCAGGGTAAGCTGCACGTCTTTGCCCGACCTTGCGCGGAGAGGTGCGAGAGCGGCCGAATCGGACGGTCTCGAAAACCGTTGTCCTGAAAGGGACCGTGGGTTCGAATCCCACCCTCTCCGCCACGCAGGGACGACTAGCCTGCATCCTTCACTTCCCGCAGCATCAGCCTCCGTGATCATTCGTCTTCCGCCGACATCGCCTGGGCTTCGATGTCTTTCCCATCCCGGTAACGCACCATCCGGACTGGCCGCGGCCCCCCACCTCTGGTGGTCTATTCGCCTCCGCAGATCCAGGGTAGTCTCTGGTCCACACAGGAGGACCGCATGTTCGAACAAACCGAAGCTGCGCTGGTCATGTCGCTGTTGGCCTTGGGTGGAGTCGCACTGATGGCGGATGAAAAACTCGGATCCACCTGCTTAGAGATGGTGAAATGGATTCGCACGCGGGGCAAGCATTAACCGGCTCGTTTCCTCAATTCCCTCCGTAACTCGACCATCGCCAGGGTATCGCGTTCACAGTATCGCAGCAGGGCCTCTTGAATCTGGGCTTTCTCGATCCAGTCGGTCACGGTAAAAATCATGCGGCTGTATTCACACGCCGCCACACCCCCATCCCGAATCACCAAGTCGGCATAACTCAGGGACGGCACGACGGCCGGTAAGACGGTTTTGATCGAATAGCTGCCCTCGAAGGCCGGATGATAATAGTGATCCCGGATGATCACATGAAGATCCCACAATCTAGCCACAATCCGCTTCAAATTCTTTCGTAACGAGGGAAAGTCCTCCGCCAGCCGCTCGATTACGGACCGTTCGTAACTCGAGTAGACGCAGATGCTGCCCTCCCGCCCCAACGACTCCAGCAACGTCACCGCCAGGTCTTCGCGCGGATCCCGTTCGTCCCGGCATAGGAACTCGGCATGCGACAATGAGCCGTCGGGATGTTCGATGTGGTTGGACCATTGAGTCGGGATCACCTGATACGGTCTGGTATCCGTATACTTCGGCACCGCCGGCATGAAGGTCTCAAAATCGAGATGGTGGACGGGATAGACAATTGTCTCCAACGCCGACCGCAAGCCGTCCCCCACCCATTCCCGGTTCTCCTTTACCCGACGCTGCACCGGCGTCAGGGCAATGTGATCGGGAATGTTATCGATGGTCTCCACCCCCAGCTCGCGAAGCTGGATGACTGTCTTACTGCTCCCAGGCAGGTGGTAGATCCAGCGCGCCGGCTTATCCCGCGTGCAATGATCCCAGAACGGGCATTCATAGGGACTGTGACAATGCTCATCCGGACCGATGGCAGGCGCCGACAACTCTTCCAACATCGCCTGCATCGCCCCGAGCCGCGTCGCAACTTCGGGCAGCCGTGGCCGCACCGTGTCGGTCAGCGAACGCAGGGTAAACAGTTGGTCGAGATCCAGATGGCGACCGTCAAACACGTACTGCGTATTGACGTGCATCAGGCATACCTCCGCAAGCGCCAGACCGATTCCCTCCAGCACGTAACTTTGGATCGTCAGATCATCCACATGGGTCGCCTTGACCTTGCTCGAAGACTTCACCTCCACAAGGCGCCAGGTCGGTTGCCCCAGCTCGTCCACTCCTACGCGTTCAAGCACGTCGACGCGAATCAAGACCTGGTTGAATTGAAAGGCCCCTTCAAAGATCGCCGGGACCGTAGGGTCTTTCAGTAGTTCGGCCGTTTGCGCCAACGCCTCCTGAGATTGACGATACCCGGCCGTGACAAGACGGCCTCCGGGGAACCGTTGACGTGCCAATTCGCCGAGATCGGTGCCCATATCCAGAATCGCCTGTGTGGCGGCATCCGGTTTGGTCGCCAATGCCGGAGCATGCACCTCCAGGTACAGACGTTTATGGCACTGCAGCCCCGACAAATACCGTGATTTGGACAACCGATAGGATGCGCGCGCAGCAGGCTCTGGTGAGATCAACATAGGCTTCTGCAGGCTACCGAAGGGCAGTGGGAGTTGTCCAGCCCCGTCCGTCCGACAACCTGCCCCACGAAGCGGACTCGGTTCTGTTAGGATGACGCCGCATGGCAACCGGCATCGCACAGATCAGACGCTCAGTCCTCACGTTAGCCCTTCCCGTCACCGTCAGCAGCCTATTGCAACGGGCTGAAGGCATCGTCGCCGTCTTCCTGGTAGGAGGATTGGGTGCCGTCCCGATTGCGGCCGTCGGCCTCGGCCAGCTGCTGGCCTTTATCGCCACAACCCTGGTATCCGGCCTCTCGGTCGGCTCCAATGTCGTCATGGCTCAATTGTGGGGGGCCCGGCGTTACGACGATGCAGGCCAAGCCGCGCGCCATTTCCTCGGACTCTCCATCCTCATCTCTCTCGGTCTGTTGACGTTCGGGCTTCTGGTGAATGGGCTTGCGATGGAGTTACTCGGGGCGCAAGCAGACGTGATCCAGCTCGCGCTCCCCTACTCGAACCTGATCTTCTTGCTCATTCCCTTCACGATCCTGCTGCAGGTCCTCTCTTCGATCTTGCAGGGCACAGGTGACACCAAAACGCCGATGTATGCCATGATCGTGGTGAATCTGCTCCACATTGCCATCGCGATTCCTCTCATCTACGGTCACTGGGGGCTTCCGTCCTTGGGTATCAATGGCGCCGCCATCGCAGTCGGCATCGCGGAAGCGACCGGATGTCTGTATCTCCTGACACGCTGTCGGCCCATGCTCCGCCACGCCCATCGATTCCGATTCGATTTGGTTCGCACAATTTGGCATGTGGGGGCACCGGTCTCGGGCGAGCGCGTCGTCCAGCAAGCCGGCATTTTGCTGTACACCAAGATCGTGTTGATTTACGGGACCGTGGCGTACGCGGCACACCAGGTCGGCTTGTCGATTGAATCCCTGTCGTTTCTTCCAGGGTACGGCTTCGCGATTGCGGCAGCCACGATGGTGGGACAGAGCATTGGCGCCGGCAAGTACACCCGGGCGAAGCTCGAAACCTGGGAAGCGAACCGACTGGCCGCCTACCTGATGTCAACCATGGGGCTGGTCTTTTTCTTGTTCCCTTATGCTCTGCTCCGCGCCTTCACCAGCGATGAGGCCGTCGTTGAGTTGGGCACACTGTTTCTGAAAATCGTGGCCCTGCTGCAGATTCCGCTCGCCCTCACCATGGTGGTGGCCGGCTCCCTGCGCGGGGCGGGTGATACCAGGTTCGTCATGATCGCGACGATGATCGGCATGTGGGGCGTGCGGATTCCCCTGGCCATCGTGGCAGGCTACTGGCTAAGCCTTGGAGTGTTCTACGTGTGGCTGGCGATGATCGCAGACTGGACGCTGCGCATGGCACTCATGCTCTGGCGGCACCGCTCGGAGCGGTGGAGAAGCATCCAGGTGCTCCGGTCCTCTCCCACCTGAGCCCTTCAGTTGTTCCCGTCGACCGCACATTCCGGGGGGCGAACGGCCGGCCGGGTGTCCTTACCCGATCCGGCTCGTACCTCGAGGCGTCCGACAGCCTTCACATTCGCGCAAAGATCGCCCAGGCCAGGCGTCACCAAGCGATAGGGCCCACCCTTGCCGTCCGGAAGAGGCTGCCCGTCAAGCTCGTACAGCAACAGCCCGAAGTCCCGCGCCTGTTGCAAGGTGAGGGTGGCGGCATACTTGCCGTCGATGGAGTGAAACGTGACATGGTCGGCGTCCACCGCGAGCGCCGGAATCTCCAACAGGCCCTTCACGCGGATCGCGCGGCCCCGCATGGACGGCATCACCTCGCTGATATCGTCCACCCGTTGTTCCTGCGGCAATTGTCCCAGCGCGGTTCTGGTCAATGAAACCGGCTGCACGACGGCCCCGTCGATACGGACGATGCCGGGCCCCGACAGCTCCTTCTCGGTAATCGTCTTCACCATCGCCGTCAGCGCTTCATTGACCGGCGTCGGAATGCCCAATTCACGTCCGAGACGCACGATGTAGCCGTTCAGGTAGTCGATCTCCGTCGGGCGCTTGGCTTTCCAATCGTCATACATCGAGGTGTGGATATCGCGCAGCTCCTGCGTCCACTTCACCACCTTCTCGGCCATGTCGAGCGCTAACGGCACCTTCACCGCCGCAGAGACTGCCGCCACTTCGCCGACAATCTGCCGGATCACCCCGGCCATTTCCGGGTGATCGAGTGCCTTCGCCACCTTGTCGTCGATGACCACCGTGAGAGGATTAAAGACACAATTCCAGCACATCTTCTCCCATTTGCTTTTCCGGATATCCTCGCTCAATTGGCAGGAAATCCCCGCCTGTTTGAACACCTCGGCGATCTGGGAGACGCGCTCGCTCTTGTGGCCCATCAGTTCCCCGATGGCGACCCCGCCGCGCTTGTAATGCTCAATAACGCCGGGCTCGACGATCTTGGAGTAGATGAATGCCACCCCGCCGACCACGCAGTCGCGGTGCAGGCGAGCAATGATGCGATCTTCCGTATCGATGCCGTTCTGCAGCGTGAGAATGACGGTACGATCCGTCAGCACCGGTTCCAACTGCGTCATGACCTCATCGAGGTCGTAGGCCTTCACGGCCAGGATAATGAGATCGGGTGGCGCAAGCTCCCGGGGATCGGAGGCGGCCGGCGGATGGACGGTAAAATTTCCCTTGGCGCTCTTGATCGTCAGCCCATTCCGCTTCACCGCCTCCAGCGTGCGGGGCCTGAGGAGAAAGGAGACATTGGGATTACTCTTGGCAAGATGCGCCCCAAAAAATCCGCCGACCGAACCGGCCCCGACCACCATGATCTGCTTCATGAGATGCCTCACTCGTTGCGTTCAAAAGACGCGTACTATAGCATGCAGCCGCGCACCTGAAACAGTGATCAACCGCGGGTGACCACCGTCATGGGAACCGGATCCACGCTGAGCCTTGTTCGACACAAACTCTCCACGGCACGGTCCGTCACCGTGCTGACCGGTGCGGGAATCTCCGCCGACAGCGGCGTCCCGACGTTTCGCGGCGCCGATGGGCTGTGGAAGCAATACCGCGCGGAAGATCTCGCCACACCGGAAGCCTTCGCACGTGACCCGCAGCTGGTCTGGGAATGGTACAACTGGCGGCGAGAACTCATCGCCACCAAACGGCCCAATCCCGCACACGAAGCAGTCGCCTCGATGGAGCAACGATTCGAGCAGTTCTGGCTCATCACACAGAACGTGGACGGGCTGCACCGCGACGCCGGCTCGCGGCGGCTGTCCGAAATTCACGGCAACATCTGGAAGGTCCGCTGCACGCGATGCCGGGACGTGAGCGAAAACCGGGACGTGCCCATCGCTTTACTGCCCCTTTGCCAATCGTGCGGCGGACTGCTTCGCCCGCACATTGTCTGGTTCGGGGAATCACTGGCGGAGGAAGATCTGGAACAGAGCGCTACCGCACTGCAACGCAGCGATGTCTGTTTAATTATCGGTACGTCCGGTCTGGTTTATCCGGCGGCGGGATTCGGGGCCATCGCCAAACAGGCTGGCGCGTTTATCGTGGAGATCAATCTTGACTCGACGCCGCAATCGAACCTAGCCGACGCGACCCTGCAGGGACGCGCGCGAGATCTCGTGCCATTGTTATTGGAGGCGTGACAAGAGCGGCAGAAGTTCGTTGAGCGTTCCGATCGTCGTTCCATTCGATGCCCCGGACGGCAGACCTCTCGCCAGCAATACCCCCGTCAGTCCGACTCCGACTGCACCCTTCACATCATCACGCTCGCTATCCCCGACGTGCAGCGCATCTTCCGGGTCGACGGCATGTTTCTCCAACGCCTGCTCGAAAATTCGCGCGGATGGCTTCGCGGCATGGGCCAAGCTGGAAATCGTGATCGTATCGAAGTACTCGGCGATCCCGAGCCCCCGCAACACAGAAAACAGCCGCGAGTCGAAATTGGAAATGATTCCCAATTCATAGCCCTGATCCTTGAGCGTCTTCAGGACATCCAGCGTCTCCGGAAAGAGCTTCCAGGACTCTGCTTGTGCGAACCGCTCGAACACCTCGTCAAAAAACTCATCGAACCCCTCGAACATGCCGACGCGGTAAAACACATTGTGGACGATATCGAACCACCACAGGCGCTCTGATTGCTTGATCGCGCCCGGTTCCGTCGCGGCGAACACCGGCGGCGGCGCATCGCGGAACGATCGAGCAAAGGCCGCTTTGATCGCGGCTAAGGAATCAGGCGTGGTGCGGAAACCATGGCGTTCCGCATGCTGCAGATAGATTTCGGCCACGGATCCCTGAATGTGGAACAGGGTATCGGCAGCATCAAAAAAGACGACCTGGATGCGACTCTGGCTCATCGTGCGGACTCACTCCTCATGTTCGGTCCTCTCAGCCGGCACCCGACAACCGGTAAAGCGGGCGGATTGTATCAGGATGCACAAAACCTCCGCCAGCGCTGTCCGCACTGAGGCTCACACCTGACTGATCACAAGCAGTAGGATTCAGTGTTTTCTTTGACAGGTTTCAGACCCTTTGTTAGCTTCGCTGGAGTGGGTAGAGCGAGGGTTTCCAATGGGTTCCACGATCTTCGTCATCGACAACAGCCCGGCCGTGCAACGCATGGTGGAGCAACTCTCCGCCCCCGATGGACATCGGGTCTTGGCATTTCAGGACGGCCCCACCGCCCTTGAAGCCGCCCGCTCACAAAGCCCCGCCCTGATCATTGCCGACTACCATCTCCAGCACATGACGTTCTCTGGATTCTGCAAAGAGATCGGACGACAGGACAATCTGGCTGAAACGCTCATCGTCTCAATCGTCGACGGTTCGGATCGTCTCGATGAAAACAAACTGCGTTCACTCGGCGTCCACGCGTTCCTCAAGAAACCGCTTCAACGCGAACAACTCCTTGAGACGATTCAAGGCGTCCTCAGCAAACCGGAAGGATCCCGCGGCCAGAAACCGGCCAAGTCTCGTACCTGGCCTCCGGCCACCACAGGGGCGGACGACGATGACGAGACCGCGCCGGATGCCTCTGCCGTTCACACCTCGTGTCAGGCGGAAAAGAAGGAGCAGGCCCCGATGTCCTCATCAGCACCCGCAACCACACCCACGGGCGAAGAGTTGATAAAGGGTCTGGTCGAACATCTCCTCCAATCGGCGACCGTCAAAGCCGACCGCGCCATCACCGAACTGTTACCCGCCGCCGTCGCCAAGGAGGTCGCAGGACAATTGGGAAATGTGCTGGCGAAAGCCGTGCAGGTTGAAGTGAGCAAACAGGTCGCGGAGGCGATCGCTCCGGAACGGATACAGACGAGTCTGCGCACGGTCATCCAAGAGGAATTGACACGTCAGCGCGAAGCGCTGCTGGCTGGTGTGGAGGCAACGTTCCGCCAGGTCGTCACAGACCAGACGCCTGCACTCGTGGAGCAAGCTACGGACAAACGACTCGGCGAGCTCACGGATCGCGGCATCCAGAAACACCTGCCGCAAGCCATACAGAGCCATCGTGACCTGATCACGGAATTAGTGAAAAAGGACGTCGAACACGCCGCTGCCACCTATGCGCGACAGGCAGCCGACGAGATTGTGCGGGAAATGGCGAAAGACCCGATCTTGCAGGCTGTGCAACGGATCGTTCCAGGCGTGGCGGAAACTCAGATCCGGGCCGAGATCACACGATTGAGCTCACCCGACTAACGCCTCGCGGGGTTAGCCTCGCTTCACCTTTTTGGCCGCTGCACGGCGGGTCTTGGCGAGCGCCTTCACGCGCGCCACATTCTTGCGGTGCTTCTTCCGAACCTTCCGATCCTTCTCACGTCCCCTCGGCATAGTCTCTCCTTCAACGGTAAACCGGCTTCCTGCCGGCGAGCCCAATCGACATCGAATGAACCGCCGGATGTATATCACAGGGCTTCACTCCGCTACAACCTGTTGCAACGTAATTGAAGCACGATCGTTACCTTGAGCACCTGGGCAGCACATGGTAAGATGCGCCCGCGCCGCAGCATGCGCGCCTGATTCACTCGATACCATGATCATGTTTCTGTGCAGGATGCTCACGGTCCAGCGTCCTGCCTAGCCTATGTCCACTCCACAACTCGATAAAACCTACAGTCCCCACGACGTCGAAAACCGCTGGTACCAGCGCTGGATCGACGCCGGCCTGTTTCACGCCGACCCCACCCATGCCGGACAGCCCTATTCCATGGTGATCCCTCCGCCGAACGTCACGGGATCGCTGCATGTGGGCCACGCCCTGAACAACACGCTGCAAGACATCCTGATCCGCTGGCGCCGGATGCAAGGGCGCAATGTGCTGTGGATGCCCGGCACCGACCACGCCGGCATTGCCACGCAAAATGTGGTGGAGCGGCAACTGCAGGCCGAAGGCACCTCGAGGGAAGCGCTGGGACGCGAAGAATTTCTGAAACGGGTCTGGAGTTGGAAGGAACAATCCGGCGGGACGATCATCGGCCAGCTCAAGAAGCTCGGAGCCTCCTGCGATTGGGAGCGGGAACGGTTCACCATGGATCCCGGTCTCTCGGAAGCGGTCCGCGAGGTCTTCGTTCGACTGCATCAGGACGGACTCCTCTATCGTGGCGAGCGGTTGATCAACTGGTGCCCGCGGTGCCTGACGGCCTTGTCGGACATCGAAGTTGAACACGAAGAGGCGACCGGCAAGCTGTACACGATCCGCTATCACTTGGTGGACGATCCGACCCAGTGTCTCCTGGTGGCGACCACGCGCCCGGAAACCCTCTTCGGCGACACGGCCGTGGCGGTGCACCCGGAAGACGAGCGCTTTCGGCATCTGATCGGCAAACACGTCCGGCTACCATTGACAAGCCGCACGATTCCGATCGTCGGCGATTCGATTCTCGTCGATCGTGAGTTCGGTACCGGCGCCGTCAAGATTACGCCCGCTCACGACTTTAACGACTTCGAAGCGGGAGAACGGCACGAGCTGAAGCGCATCAAGATTCTCGATCTCCATGCTCACCTTCGATTGGCCGGTTGCCTCGCCGATTCCGCCGTCGCGGAGGCGGTCGAGAATCTTCCCGTCGCAAAGGCACGCCCCAAGATCGAACAATTCCTGACCGATCAAGGGTTCCTGGACAAATCCGAACCTCACAAGATGGCACTCGGCAAATGTTACCGCTGCAAAACGGTGGTTGAACCCTTCCTATCGGATCAGTGGTTCGTCAAAATTAAGCCGCTGGCCGAACCGGCGATCCAGGTGGTGGAAGATGGTCGCGTCAGAATCATCCCTGAGGCCTGGAAGAACAACTATCTGGGCTGGATGCGGGACATCAAAGACTGGTGCGTCTCGCGGCAGATTTGGTGGGGGCACCAAATCCCCGCCTGGTACTGCGAAACCTGCCATGGCACGCCTTTCTTGCGACGCAGCTCCGATGGAGCGCCACTGATACCTTCGGATGCGGTCGCAATCGTAGCGAAGACGCAGCCGGATGCCTGCCCGCAGGGCCATCGCGACGCGCTTGTCCAAGATCCTGATGTGCTGGACACGTGGTTTTCTTCCGCCCTCTGGCCCTTCTCCACCCTGGGATGGCCCAAGCAGACACCGGAGTTGAAGGCCTTTTATCCAACCTCCACTCTGGTCACCGGGCTCGACATTCTCTTCTTCTGGGTCGCCCGCATGATCATGATGGGCTTGAAGTTCATGGGCGAGGTGCCGTTCCGCGACGTGTACATCCACGCGCTGGTTCGCGATGCCGAAGGCCAGAAGATGAGCAAGTCGAAGGGCAACGTGATCGATCCGCTGCATGTGATGGAGCAATACGGCACGGACGCGCTGCGCTTCACGCTGGCGGCCATGGCTTCTCCCGGTCGCGATGTGAAACTGGCCGAGGAGCGCATCGAGGGCTATCGGAACTTTACGAATAAAATCTGGAACGCCGCCCGCTTTCTCCTGATGCATCTCAACGGCGAACGCGCCGAGCTCCCGCCGGCACAACGGTCGTTCCCAGATCGTTGGATTCTGAGTCGCCTGAATACCGCCATCAGCACCGTCACCCATGAATTGGAGCAGTATCGGTTCGACCGTGCCTCCAGTGCGATTTATCAATTCATCTGGTACGAGTACTGCGACAAGTACATCGAGATGGTGAAGCCCGCACTCAAAGATCCGAATTCCGAGCAGGCAAAGAGCACCCGGCAAACCTTGGCCGAGACATTCGAGACCATGATGCGGCTACTGCATCCCTTCATGCCGTTCATTACGGAAGAAATCTGGCAAACGCTCCCGCATGACGGTACCAGTATCGTCCGCAAGCCCTTCCCGACCACCAAAACGGAATGGGAGTCACAGGAAGTCGAACAGGAGTTCGCCCTACTGGAAGAGTGCCGAGCCCTGATGAACCAGGAACGCGCGATTCTTGGGCATACGGCGGGCAAACGTCTCCATTTCAACATTCACGGCAAAACCGACGTCGCTCATTCCGCCTTTATAAAACACAAAGCCCTAATCGAGTACATGGAAAACGTGGAGAACCTCTCGATCAGCGGTGGCGTCGATATTGCCGCGCCACATCTGCTCACACTCACCAGCGGCTCGACCGAAGTGGGGACGAGCATGGAGGGAGCGGATCTTCACAAAGCCAAGGACAACGTGACCAAACAAATGGCCGTGCTGCAAAAAGAAGTCGCGCGCACCCGGCAGAAACTGGGCAATCCCGATTTCGTCGCCAAGGCGCCGCCCGAGGTGCTCACCGACCACCGTGACAGGCTTGCTCGTGAATCGCGCATGATTGAGTTGCTGCAACAGGCGTTGAGCCAGATCACCCTTGAACAGACACCACACCAGGCCTCCTAGCCTCCACACTATTCGGAGCGCAGTTCAGCAAGCACTGAGCGAAGATCTCGCCTCCGGCGACGTCACCACCAGCGCATTGTTTCCAACTGCGATTCAGGCCACGGCGACCATTGTCGCCCATCAGCCGATGACCGTTGCAGGCGTCGCCGTCGCCCGCGAAGTGTTCCTGGCGGTGGATCCTTCCGTACGCATGACCACACCCGTGAGAGACGGAGACGTCGTGAAACCGGACACCCCGGTGCTTGCAGTGCGCGGCGATGTGCGCTCGCTGCTGATGGCCGAACGGGTGGCCGTCAACTTCCTCCAGCAACTCTCAGGTATCGCAACGCTCACGGCACGGTTTTGCGCCGCTGTTCATGGCTTCTCAACCAGAATCCTCGATACGCGCAAGACTACGCCGGGGTTACGGGCCTTCGAAAAATGGGCGGTGCAGCTGGGAGGTGGCAAGAATCATCGGTTCTCCTTAGGCGACGGCGTACTCATCAAGGACAATCACCTCGCTGTGCTACGCGCAACAGGCGTCGATGTGGCCGGAGCCTGTCGTCTGGCGCGTGCCGGCGCTCCTCATGGCCTTCGTATCGAAGTTGAAGCCAAGACCTTACAGGAAGTGAAGGAGGCGCTGGCCGGCAAGGCCGATATCATTCTTCTCGACAATATGTCGCCTGCAATGGTCAGACAGGCCGTGGCTCTCATCAAACAACGAGCCCTGGTGGAAGTCTCGGGCGGAATGACTCTGCAGACCGTCGCCGCCATGGCCCAGGCCGGTGCAGATTTCATCTCAGTCGGCGCCCTGACCCATTCAGCCCCCGCCGCCAACCTTAGCATGGACCTCGCCGTCTCTCGGGGGCGTCGTGCCCGAGCCCGCTGACCATTCATCATTCGCGGATCCGTTGAACATCGACCATCTCAAGGCGTCATTGCGCACACGCGCGTTCGGCCAAGTTCTGCGATACACCCCCTCCACGACCTCCACCAACGCGGATGCGCTCCTGGCCCTGCAACAACCGAGTGCGACGCCGACTCCACACGGCTCAGTGTTCCTCACCGAGTGCCAAACCGCCGGCAGAGGACGGCGGGGCCGAACCTGGCACTCGCCCCCGCAAGGCAATATCTACACATCCGTGATCGTGCTCCCCGCACCAGGAACCACGCGCGTCGGCCCTTGGTTGTCCTGGATTCCCCTGTTTGCGGCATTGGCCACCGCAGATGCGCTCGTTGCCGCCACCGGACTGCCCATTTCCGTCAAGTGGCCGAACGATCTCCTGGTCGAGCGAAAAAAAATCGGTGGCATCCTATGCGAACAGACCAGCAGGCCCGATAAGACGATCGCGGTGGTCATCGGCATTGGATTGAACATCAACGCTCCACTCGATAGTTTTCCAGAAGAGCTCAAAGCCGGCGCCACTACCCTCGCCGCAGAAGCGGGTCGCCTCGTTGACCGTGCCGCCCTCCTGACTGAGTTATTTCTCAGGCTCGAGCAGCGCCTGGATGGTCTCCTCACCGATGGGCCGACCGGCATGATCGACGAATACACCCAACGATGCTCGACCCTCGGCAGGACCGTCCGCGTCAGCCTTGAGCAAGAACGCATCGTCGAAGGCGTCGCCGAATCCATCGGTCCCGACGGCTGCCTCCGGGTCCGTGTCAGCTCCGACAGCGCTCAACCGCCTAGCCCGTCGCTGCTGGAGGTCAGGAGCGCAGAGGTCGTGCACCTGCGGGGGTGAAATGCGCTTTCCGGTTGGGGTAGAGTGAGCAGACCATGCTATTAGCGATCGACATCGGGAATACCAACGTGGTGTGCGGCCTGTTCGAAGGGTCGACCCTGCAGGCGCACTGGCGCTTGGCCACGGAATCGCGACGAACCGACAATGAATACGGCATATTGCTCCTCAACCTGCTTCACAACGCGGGATTCTCCCCCGGGCACATCAGCGGCTGCATCCTGTCCAGCGTCGTCCCCGCGTTGACCGCGACCTTCGATTCGCTGCTTCAGGCCTACTTTCATCACACCCCCGTGATCGTCGGCCCTGACACCGATTCAGGATTGACGCTCCGTTATGCCAATCCGAAAGAAATCGGGAGCGACCGCATCGTCAATGCCGCTGCCGCCTATGCGCGATATCGTTCCGACCTGATCATCGTCGACTTCGGCACCGCCACCACATTCTGCGCCGTTACCAGATCGGGGGAATATCTCGGCGGGGTGATCGCACCCGGCCTGGGCATTTCTGCCGATGCGCTCTTTTCCCGCACCGCCAAACTGCCGAAGGTCGAAATCATCCGTCCGAAAACCGTCATCGGGACAGACACGATCGGGGGCATTCAAAGCGGACTGCTGTTCGGCTACGTCGGACTTGTGGACGGTATCGTTCACCGGATGGAGCGCGAACTCGGTCGCCGTTCCACGGTCATCGCTACAGGCGGCCTTGCGACCGTCATTGCCAAAGAAGCCGAAACGATCCAGGAGGTGCTCCCCTTCCTCACCCTCGAAGGCTTGGAGTTTTTGTACCACCGCAATCGCCTCACATAGGGCCGGCTCTCCTCGGCCCATCGCTGCAGCCACGATCAAACCCGTAGGGACCTGAAAAAACGATGTTTTCTTTTTATTCCCCGTTGACTTCCTTTCACGTGTGGCTATCTCACTCCCCATCATAGGTGTAATCAATGGCTGACGACGAGAAGAACATTCACAGTATCGACAACTTAGACGATCCCGGCGAGGCGGCAGCAGGCACGAGTGACGCCATGAGCGAACTGCAGCAAGCACTGGACGCCAAGGCCGACGAGTGCAAGGCCGCTCACGAAAAGTATCTCCGACTGGCGGCAGAGTTCGACAACTACAAGCGACTCGCCCAGCGGGATCAACGGGAACAGATCAAGTTCGGCAACGAACAGATTCTCAAGGAGCTGCTCCCTGTGGTGGACAATCTTGAGCGGGCTATCAAGTCTGCCAAGGGAACGGGAACGATCGACGCATTGACGGAGGGAGTGGAACTCACCCTCAAGCAGTTGGTCGGCGCGCTCACGAAATTCGGCGTCAAGGCCGTTGAAAGCGTCGGACAGGCCTTTGACCCGGCCACGCAGCAAGCGGTCGCGCAGGTTCCGTCGGATACCGTCCCTGAGAACCACGTCGTGGAAGAGTATCAAAAAGGCTATCTCCTCCAGGACCGCATCCTTCGGGCCGCCATGGTGACCGTCTCTACCGGTGCGGCGAATTAACGTCGGCCCTTCAGAGACCGTGCGCGTTTCACGAGAGAAGCTGAGACAATCGTTCACGTATTGATATTTTTTGCGAAGGAGCCAACCCATGGGCAAAGTTATCGGAATCGACCTCGGCACGACGAACTCCTGCGTGGCCATTATGAGCGGTGGAGACCCGGTCGTCATCGCCAATGCAGAAGGCAGTCGCACAACCCCTTCTGTGGTGGGCATCACGGACAAGAACGAGCGCTTGGTGGGACAGATTGCCAAGCGGCAGGCTATCACGAATCCCGAAAATACCATCTTCTCCGTGAAGCGGTTGATGGGGCGCAAATTCAAGAGCAAAGAAGTGCAGGAAGCCATGAAACGGCTCCCCTACAAGGTGGTAGAAGCAGATAACGGTGATGCACACGTCGAACTGCGCGGCAAGCGCTATAGCCCACCGGAAGTCTCGGCGATGATTCTGCAGAAGATGCGACAGACTGCGGAAGACTATCTCGGTGAAAAGGTCACCGAAGCCGTCGTCACCGTCCCGGCCTATTTCGACGACAGCCAGCGCCAGGCCACCAAGGACGCCGGGCAGATCGCCGGATTGAACGTGTTACGCATCATCAATGAACCGACGGCAGCGTCATTGGCCTACGGTCTCGACAAGAAGAAAGACGAGCGCATCGCGGTCTATGACCTTGGCGGAGGAACCTTCGACGTGTCGGTGCTCGAAATCGGCGACGGCGTGTTCGAGGTCAAGTCTACGAACGGCGACACCTACCTCGGTGGCGACGACTTCGATGAACGCGTCATGGATTGGCTGGTCGAAGAGTTCAAGAAAGATCAAGGCATCGACCTGCGCAAGGACCGCATGGCGTTGCAACGCCTGAAAGAAGCGGCCGAGCGGGCGAAGATCGAACTCTCGTCCTCTCAGGAAAGCGAAATCAACCTGCCCTTTATCACGGCCGACGCCAGCGGACCGAAACACCTGGTCACGAAGCTGACCCGTGCCAAATTGGAACAGTTGGTGGGCGATCTCATCCAGAAGACCATTGAGCCTTGCCGCAAGGCCTTGGCCGATGCCGGTGTCAGCGCCAAGGACATTCAAGAAGTGGTGCTGGTCGGCGGTATGACCCGGATGCCGAAAGTCATCCAAGTCGTCAAGGAATTCTTCGGCAAAGAGCCTCATCGCGGCGTGAACCCCGACGAAGTCGTTGCGATCGGCGCCGGCGTCCAGGGGGGCGTGCTCAAGGGCGAGGTGAAGGACGTGCTGTTGCTCGACGTGACCCCGCTCTCCCTCGGCATCGAGACCCTGGGTGGCGTGTTCACGAAACTGATCGAGCGCAACACGACGATCCCGACGAAGAAGAGCCAGGTCTTCTCGACGGCCGCCGATAACCAGACCGCCGTGACCATCCGGGTCTTCCAGGGCGAACGTGAGATGGCGAACGATAACAAGCTGCTGGGGCAGTTTGATCTCGTCGGCATTCCCCCCGCCCCGCGCGGCATGCCGCAGATTGAAGTGTCCTTTGACATTGATGCCAACGGCATCGTGCATGTCGCAGCCAAGGATCTGGCCACGCAGAAGGAACAGTCCATCAAGATTACCGCATCAAGCGGACTCAGCAAAGACGAAGTGGACAAGCTCGTCAAGGATGCGCAAGCCCATACGGAAGATGACAAGAAGCGTCGTCGGGTCGCTGAGGCCCGCAATCAAGCCGACTCCCTGCTCTACAGCACCGAGAAGAACCTGACGGAGCATGGCGATAAGATCAGCGAGGACGACAAGACGAAAATCACCGAGGCGATCGCCGGGCTCCGCAAGGCCATGGAGGGAGATGATCCCGCCGCCATCGAGTCGGCCACACAGGCATTGACCACCGCCTCCCACAAACTGGCTGAGGAGATGTACAAGAAAGCTTCGGCGGCCGCCGGTGCGGGCGCAGCCGATGCAGGCGCTTCGGCCGGGGACGCAGGGGCGCAGGCCAAGACCGACGAAAAGGTCGTCGATGCCGAGTTCGAAGAAGTCGACAAGGATAAGAAGTAAACTTCCGATAGATCGCACGACCGGCTTCCCCGTTCCGGTGGAAGCCGGTCGTGTGGCACCTTCAACCAGGTAGACTCTTTCCGTGGCAAAGCGCGACTATTACGAAACCCTCGGTATCGAGCGGAATGCGTCCGATGAGGAAGTCAAAAAAGCATTTCGAAAGCTCGCTCGCCAACATCATCCCGACCTACACACCTCTCCCGAGCAAAAGAAGGCCGCAGAGGAAAAATTCAAGGAGCTCAACGAAGCTTACGAGGTCATCAGCGACCAAGAGAAACGCCGTCGGTACGATACATTCGGCCATGCCGGTGGACCACAGGGAGCCGAGGGATTCGACTTCGGAGGACAAGGCGGCTTCGGCGATATTTTCAACGACATCTTCGAAGACTTTTTTGGGCAGCCTCGCGGACGTGCGCGAGCGGAGCGCGGTAACGATCTCCAATACAATCTCGAACTGAGTTTCGAAGAATCGGTCTTCGGCAAAGAAGCCAAACTCAAAATTCCTCGTTGGGAAACCTGTGCAGACTGCAAGGGAACCGGCGCAAAATCCGCCACCGCCATCAAGATGTGCCCATCCTGCAAGGGACAGGGCCAAATGCGTTTCCAGCAAGGCTTCTTCAGCGTCAGCCGCCCCTGCGGGCAATGCGAAGGAGCGGGACAGATCATCACGGAGCCCTGCCAGACCTGCAGCGGACGCCAACGGGTTCGCAAAGAGCGCATGCTCTCCGTTCAAATTCCCGGGGGCATCGAGACCGGTATGCGCCTACGCCTGGCCAATGAAGGTGAGCACGGCGTGCAAGGCGGTCCGCCGGGGGATTTGTACGTCGTGGTCAATGTGCAGTCCCATCCCCACTTTCGCCGTGACGGGCAGGACATTGCCGCAGATCTTCCGATCAATCTTGTGACCGCGATACTCGGCGGCCGCGTGGAGGTCCCGACGCTCAAGGGCAACACCTTCATGAAAATTCCTGCAGGGACACAGCCCGACAAGGTGCTGCGACTTAAGGGCCTCGGATTTCCAAACCTTAAGGGCGGCCATACCGGCGATCAGTTATTCAATGTCAAAATTGAGATCCCCACAAAGCTGAGTGCCCGACAGAAAGAGCTGCTGGAAGAATTTGCGAAGGAAAGCGGGTACACGAAGGACAGCGAAGGTGAAGGATTTCTTGATAAAATGAAGACGTTCTTCGAATAACCCGACCCTGCTTCCCCGCCAGACAGGCCGACCACCATGCCGGCGTTTTTCATCTCGTCATCCGCAATCCGCGGCACCGAACTCACCCTCACCGGCGACCTCTGCCACCATCTGCGGGCCAGCCTGCGCATCAAGCCAGGAGAGGTCTTGCGGCTCACCGATGAGCGCCGACAACGGTATCAGATGCGCGTGCACACCGTCGCCCCGCAATCGTTGACGGGAGACATCCTCGAATGCCGTCCAGGACCGATCGACAGGGCCCCAAGCCTTCTCCTCGCGCAAGCTCTGCTCAAAGGAGACCATATGGATTGGGTGGTGCAGAAGGCGAGCGAACTGGGCGTGCGGACGATTGTGCCGCTGATATCACGGCACGGCGTCGTACGACCGCACCCAGACAGAGTTGCCGCCCAGGTGGCCCGCTGGCAGCGCATTGCCACTGAAGCCGCACAACAATCGGAACAGTGGCAACCTCCTCACCTATTGGAACCGATGGAGTCGCGTCGTTTATTTTCCACCCTTTCGACTACCTGTGCGTTGTTGCTCGCCGAGCGGCAAGACACTCTCGGATTGGCCGCTGTTCCCCTGCCGACTCTTGCAAACGACACGATAACCTTGATTGTCGGACCGGAAGGGGGATGGGCAGACGAAGAGCTCTCTCAGGCCATCCAGGGGCAGTGCAGGACCGTGAGTTTAGGTGAGCACATTCTTCGAGCGGATACCGCGGCGTTGACCGCCCTCAGCATCGTGCAGAGTCGATTGGGAAGATTAGGCTAGAACGGCAGAGACTGGCGAGCGCTTATTTCTTTCCTGCGCTGATTGAGATAATGGTCCCTCCTTCACCTGCCGCCCACCCGGCTGAGGCACGAGGAAAACTGAGAGCCATCAGAGAACGTTTGACGGGACTGATCTCTTCCACCCAGTTGAAGCCCGCATCGCTGGTTCGCAGAATCTGACCGCGTTCCCCGACAATCCAGCCCTGCTGCGGATCCGTAAACCGCACCCGGATCAGGTCGGTGAGTTTGTTACAGGTTCGTCCACAGGGCAATGTCCGGTCGATCCAATGTGTGCCTCCGTCGGTCGTTTGGAATAACGCACCCGCATTCCCGACCGCCCAACCGTTGGCCTCATCCGCGAAGGCCACATCAAAAAACGTCGCCGAGCTTTGACTTAGCTGCACGGTCCAATTTTTCCCACCGTCTGCCGTGGTGAGAATCGTCCCCAATGCCCCCACGACGGCACCCTGCTCTTCGTTGGTCAGCGCAATGGCGTACAATGCCGCACTTGTGCCGCTGGCTTGATCGATCCAGTTCTCCCCACCGTCGGTGGTCTGCAAGATGGTGCCGTTCCCGCCCACCATCCATCCCTTCGTCGGAGATGCGAATGCAATTCCGTAGAGGGGCGCCTGAGTGGAAACCACGACGACACTCCACGTCTCTCCACCATCTCTGCTCGTTCTGACCGTGCCGTTGGCACCGACAACCCAGCCGCGCTGCGCATCGCGAAAGTAGACGGCTGTCAGGAGCGCACTGGTGCCGCTCGAGACTTTCTTCCACTTGTGACCACCGTCGGTGGTTTTCAGGATCGTTCCTCCGGAGCCGACAGCCCACCCAAGCTGAGGGTCGTGAAAAAACACTCCCAACAGGGTCGCCTCAGATCCGCTCTTCTGCATGGCCACGGTCACCGGAATGGCGAGGGAAGCCGCCTCCACCGTACCCATACACACCAGGGTCACAAGCGAACACACCACTGCAGCCAGCGTACGCAACGTTCAATGCCTCAATGAAAGTGAGAGTTTTCAGGATTGGGATTCCGCCAGTAACTGGCGTCGGGCAATCCTGACGGTTGAATCGTAAAAGTGCCGGCCTCCAGCGTGAGCCATTTCTTCGGCGTGCAGCAGGATCCATCCGGCAGCAAATCCCACGACCCGCGCCGCACCACCAGCGGCCCCGAGGTCAGGTCCGGATTAAATTCGCCGAGTTTGCCGACGCCGTAGGAATGACGATGCGGAATACGGACCTTGATCTCCGTATCCGTCCAGGATTCGACAATCGCCCCCACCCCGTTGAATAAGACCTCGGTGCGCGAAACGTTTTCCCCTAACTCCGGGGCCGCTCTGGCATAGACACTGTCGGTAATGAGCTTACTCGGCTCCATCGTTTTCAAAAACTTGCCGAACCCGCTCCCTTTGATGGTCACTATCTCGTCAAGTCCGCCGGTGTTCGGGCTGTACGAATCGATCTTCGGCGTCACGAGCGTGAAGTTGCCCGCTTGCGTCTCCAGCACCTGCTTGTCCGCGCAGCATGTGCCGTCCGGTTTCGGAGTGTTGGCGGCGCGTTTGACCACCACTGGACCGCTTTTGGCACTGAACGGCACCCAGACATCGATGCGGTCATGCCCCCATCGATACACGATTGCCTGAACTCCGCCGATCTCGACGGTGTTTTCACTCAACGAAAAATCGATATAGTTAAAGGGTGTGGACCCGGCCTCCGAATAAAACCCAAAGTTCTCGCCTGTGATTTTCAACAACGTGCCAATCGGGGCCTCGGTCGGAGTCAGCGCCGTGGCCTTAGGCGTCTGCACGGTATACGTCCCGAGCGCCCGCTCTTGCCCGTTACGCTTCATCACGACCGGGCCGGTTTGGGCGTCAAGCGGCACATGCACCACAACGGTCGTATCCGTCCACTGCGACACCGTGGCCAAATGGCCGCCGAACAGCACACCATCTTCAGGGTTTCTGGCCGTCCCGAACCCTTTGCCGAAGAGCACGACTTTCGTGCCGACCGGACCGCTCGTTGGATCGACGCGCACCGACGCCAGCACTTTCACCGGCATCGAATTGCTCACCACCAGCTTCACCGGAGCGCAGCACGACCCGTCCGGCAACGGATCGGAAGAGGCCATGCGAATGGCCACATCCCCCGACTGCACATTGCCGGGCAACTCCACTTCGATCTTGTCGTCACGCCACTTACGGACGCGCACGCTCACGTCGCCGACGATCACACTGTTCACGCCAAAAATCGTGTTCGGATCGCGCGGGCCGGCGGTATTGCCGAAATGTTCGCCGGTGATTTCGAGAATCGAGCCCGGCTCCGCTTCGGCCGGCGAGACAGACTGAATCGTGGGTTGCAGCCGCGTAAATGAGCCGGCCTTTACGTGTTTCTTGCCGATGATGACATCAACCGGACCATTCGCAGCCTGTGACGGCACCCGCACTTCGATGAGATCCGGATCCCACCGCTGAATCAGCGCAGGCACGCCTTGAAACATCACCTGATTAAACCGGGTGGATTTGAACGGACCGAATCCTTTGCCCGTAATCGACAGTGTGGCGCCAGGCACCGCGGCACTCGGGTGCAGAGCCGGAGCTTCGGCCCGGGCTGCCATGCAATCAACGGAATACGCCAGAAGGGCCAAGCCAACGATCGTACAAGTAATATATTTCATGGGATTCACTCCCTGCCGATACCCTCTAACTGAGCTCGACGTGCAGCCCTCGTGAGGATGACATGATGGTACGCCAGATGAACGCCCCGAACGTGGCACAAAACCCCACGCAACTGAGGCAACGAAGCCGGATGGGGGGGTGTGGCATCAAACCAGGGGACTTCGGGACTATAACAAGCGGTTTTTTTTGATGTCAAGGCAGGCGGAGACGGCGAGACGGACACGGGAGCATGGCTGCGTCAGGCTCTGACTTGCACCAGCAGTTCAAGTTCGATGGCGGCATGAAGCGGCAGCTCAGCCGCCCCGAGCGCTACTCGCGCGTGGCGTCCCGCTTCACCGAAAATTTGCACCAGCAAATCGGACGCTCCATTGATCACAGCCGGCTGTTGCACAAATCCGCTGGCCGACGCCACATGCCCCACGACTCGCACAATGCGCTGCACACGGTCCAGCGAACCGAGTTCCTGTTTCACGACTGCCAAAGCGTTCAGGAGCGCCAGCCTCGCCGCTTCGGCTCCCCGCTCAACCGTCACATCCTGTCCCAGCTTGCCTGTGATGGCCACCTGCCCGTCGCGAAACGGCAAGATGCCGCTCAGGTACAGCAGGTCACCGGCAAGCACAGCCGGCACATAACTCGCGACCGGTTTCGGCGGAGGCGGAAGGGTGAGACCGAGGTTGCTGAGCTTCTCGTCAATCGACACCATACGATCCTTTCTTGATCACGACTTCACCGGCAGTCACGCAAGAGGGAGTCAACCGTCTCATGTCTTTCCTCAGATAGTCGCTCTCAAACGCATCGTACGTATACGCCATCCGGGGGTCGTGCGGCAAGATGAAGGCATTCGGCATGCATGACAACACGAGCGAGAAAATGGGGCGCATCGACAGCACATTCGGTCCCGTGAGATATATGGCCTATATATCCACGCCGAGGGAGGCACCATGCCATCTACGATGGTCCAAGTCCCCATCCTCATGAGCCCCAGCCAGAAACGCCGTCTCGCACAGAAGGCGAAAGCCGCCAATCTCACCATGGCGGAGCTGCTTCGAGAAGGGGGCGAGCGGTACGTTCCAGCCGATGATCCCACGCTGTTGGATCACATGGCCAAGCAAGTCATCCGGGAGACGAAGAAAACCCTTCGCGCCATCGACAAAACCCTCGCCCTCGTGGCGGAGTCGGAAGCGCGCATGCTGGCGCTCGCCAAGCCCGCAAGAAAGGACGACGATGGGACTCACTGAGCGTGTGTGGGATGCCCTCGCCAACACCATCAAGCCGAACGACAAAGTGGAACAACTGAACGCCACGGTCGCCAAGCAGCAGTCTCACATTGAAGATCTGAACGCCCGCGCCATTTGCCTGGAAGCCGCGCTGGAATTTGCCCACCACACGCAACGCTCCCGCCGCTTGCCCACAACAAAACGCTAACGCACTTTCGCATTCGCATCAACTAGGCCTGACCACTTTCTTTCCCGGTCAGATCATCTGCTTTTCATTCCGTTAAAAGAAGCGCAACCGCGTAAGCGAGCACCAACCATCCCACAATCATTGTAAAGTTGCGCACGAATACACTGCCGAACAACACTTTAAGGAGTGATTGAGAATAAACCAACGCCAGATGTTCTGGCGGATCGACTAACCATTTCCACCTTCGATAACTTCCGTAGATACAGATAAGCGAACCAGCTATTAGAGCAGGGATGACCATTTGAAATTTCATTCGCGCGTCCATCGGTGCTCTACGAGGGCTAGAATTCTCATACTGTTACCATCACTTCGATCCTAACTCGCAATGGATGACGAAGGAAGTATGACGGCTCCGCCGGCCCCAATCCGAATCATGTGGCCGCTTGTCCAACACCAAGCCACGACGAGTCGTCCCCTCGCGTCACGAAAGGAGCCCATCAGGGATTGCGCTCGGCATAGGACACGACCGTCAGACAACCCTCGTCGTTCTGGAGTGGAAAGTATGTGAAGCGGCCGTGATCGACCACACAGGTCGTGAGTAGCTGTCGAAGGCACAGACTGGCTGAGTAAGTTGGATATGCCCGCTAGCGGGACTGCAGGGCATCCAGGAAGCTGTCGCCCCAAGGAAGTCTCGTCGCGCCTAACGCTTCGCCGATCGTCTGCGCAAGGTCGGCGGCGGTTGTTCTGGTTCCGAGGTTCACACCCCGTGCAAGGCGCGGACCGGTTACGAGACAGGGCACATACTCGCGCGAATGACCGGGATTGGGTCTGGCGCAGTCGAACCCATGATCGCCGGTGATGATGAGGACATCACCGACCTTGAGGCAGTCCTGCAATTCACGCAGCCGACGATCGACGTATTGGAGCGTCGATACAGTCTCCTGCAGGTCAGGGCTCATGATCGGAAGATTCGCATAGATCAAGCCGCGTGGCGCCTTACTGAACAGACCCATAACTTCGTCCATGACGGCATGGGCCTGAAACAGAGGCACCGACCTGGTGACGCCGCGTCCGCTGAAGAGATCGCCGACTTTTCCCACCCCGAATACCAGTTGGCTGGCGCGGCTCAAATGATCCAGGAGCGTGAGGCCCGGCGGTTCCACAGCAAAATCACGACGACGTTCCGTGACGGCAAATCGCCCGGGCTGCCCGGCAAACGGATAGGCCACCACGCGAACGATCGGCATGGTCGCCTTGAGCCGCCGCCTCGCTTCACGCGCCAGGCGATACAACTCCTCAGGCGGGACGACCTGCTCGTGAGCGGCCAGCATGATGGTCCCCGCGGTATCGATCCACGCGATGGGCATGCCCGATTTTTGATGTTGCGCGCCGAACTCTGCGATCGGCTCCAAATGAATCGTGCGACAATTCCCCAGCGTCTTTTGTCCCAATGCGGCTTCGAGTCCGGAAGCCAGTTCTCCCGTAAACGTTTCACATGGAGGCGGGCCGTCTTCGATCACGTAGCCGGCTAGTTCCCAATGTCCGGCGAGCGAGTGCTTACCCTTGGTCGAAAACCCCAGCATCCCATAGCACCCCTCAGGCTGGGTCATGGGGCGAATGCCTTGGAATTGGCCAAGGAGACCGAGGCCGAGCTGTTCAAGATTCGGAAGGGTGAGTCCCTTGGAAATGGCGGCCAGCCGCTGCAGCGTATTGCATCCGGCATCACCGTACGATTCTGCATCGGGCAGTGATCCGATGCCGCAGCCATCCAACACCAACAGCACGATTCGAGTCATCATCGAGGCACTATATCAAATCCATCGGAACGAGCAAGCCAATCTCACCGTCCCGTCAATGCAGCACATGTCCGAGGACAACTCGCAAGGCAGCTCAGCGACCGGTGGCCTGTTCCGCGCGCCATTCGCCCACAATCTTCAGACTTGCGCTGGTGCCGATGCGGTCTGCCCCAGCCTCCAGCAAGGCAGCCGTCGCCTTCCAGTCTCGAACGCCGCCGGAGGCCTTCACTTTCGCCCGTCCGGCAACGGCCTCCTTCATCAGCCGCACGTCTTCCACCGTGGCGCCGGCCTGATTGAACCCTGTCGACGTCTTGACATAGTCCATCCCCGCCTCCACGGCCAGGCGGCAGGCCATGATTTTTTCTTCGCGAGTGAGCAAACAGGTTTCGAGAATGACCTTGTGGTTGACGCCAGGCGTAGCCCGGACGACAGCCGCCATATCCTGCCGCACGAAATCGTAGTCGCCGGATTTCAGGCGGCTGATGTTGATGACCATATCGAGCACCTGCGCGCCATGCGCGACCGCCTCGATCGCCTCCGTCACCTTGGTATGGGTCGAGTGGCCACCGAGGGGGAACCCGATCGGAATGCCGACCTGCACCGCCGTTCCAGCGACTGCCGCGACCGCCTCATCGACGTAACAGGGCGGCACAAAGATGACGACAAATCCCTGCTCCTTCGCCTCGGCACACAGTTGCAACACGTCCGCCTTGGTCGCCTCCGGACGCAGCACCGTGTGATCCAACAGCCCAGGAAGATTGTCATTCCACGACACAAGTCCCATATGCGTAGTCCTTTCAGCTTGTCGGTCTCACTGTTGTGATCGATCACACTGAGGCGAGACGAAGTACAGGTGCAGGCAACGGTAGGTCACGCACCGTGAACAGCGAGGCTTCCTCTGGTGCGCTTCCGGAAGGGCTGCTTCTGATACTTCTCCACAGCTTGATTATGTTCGGCCAGCGTGGAAGAAAATTGATGGGTGCCGTCGTTGCGCGACACAAAATAGAGATACGACGCCTGAGCCGGGAACAATGCCGCACGGAGCGAGTGGGCCCCAGGGCTGGCGATCGGTCCCGGCGGAAGTCCCTGCACGCGATAGGTATTGTAGGGGCTTATGACAGACAGGTCGCGTTTATGAATATTGCCGTCAAACGCCGGCAGCCCGTAGATGACCGTCGGATCGCTCTGCAGGGGAATCTTCTTTCGCAATCGGTTGTGAAAGACCGCCGCAATCAGTTCACGCTCTTCCTTCGAGCCGGTCTCTTTTTCGATGACGGACGCGAGCGTCAATACCTGATGCAGAGACAACTTCATGCGCGTGGCTTGTTCCTGCAACTCGGCGCTCCATACGCGATGGAGACCGTCGACCATGGCCTTGATGACATCACGGGCCTTGGCCTGGCGAGGAAATGAATACGTCTCCGGAAACAAGTACCCTTCCAACGAGTCCGCTTCAATCCCCAGCGTCGCGATAAACGTGCGATCGCGCACCAGCTTTGAGAACTCCTGGACGTCGGTGACTTGCTGTGCCGCAAACACCTCGGCGATCTGCGACAAATTGTATCCTTCAGGAATTGTGACCGGATGCAACACGACTCGACCGGCCAACAGCTTCGCCAGGATCGCCTGCGAGGACATGCTTCCATCTAACTCGTATTCGCCGGGGCGAATTTTTCGATCAATATCCCCGGTTTTGCCGAGGAGGAGGAATGCCCACCGACTACGAATCAGGTGCTCGCCGTATAAGATGCCCGCGACTTGCTGAAAGGTACTGCCGTCTGGAACAACGACAATTTGAGAGGGGGGCTTAGGAAGCCCGCCGGCGACCGGACTCTGAGCCCAGTGCAGCATCAGATACCCCAAGATGCTCAGGAGCATCACAGCCGCCAGTGCCAGACACGCAATCAATCTTCTCTGCATCATCGACTCGTGGTTCGTCAAAAGACCAGGGATCGTCGTGTTGTGAGTCACCCACACCCTGCTCCGGGTGCGACGACGGCTTCTCCAAACTCGCGAGGTAACTCTGGAGCAAAATGGCCGCGGCGATTCGGTCGACGATGCCTTTCCGCTTCCGACGCCCGACATCGGCGGCAATCAAGAGGTCCTCCGCCGCACAGGTCGTCATCCGTTCATCCCAGGTCACCACCGGGACCGACAAGGCCGGTTCGAGCAACTGGATAAATTCCTCGACCACTTTGGCTGCCGGACCGCTTTCGCCGTCCAACCGAAGCGGCAGGCCGACCAGCACCCGGCCGACCTCGTGCTCGCGCACGAGCTCCTGAATATGTCGGATGTCGGCCTCGGGATTGCGGCGGTAAAACGTCTCCAACGGTTGGGCCGTCCACCCGAGCTCATCGCTCAGCGCAAAACCGATCCGTTTCGAGCCGTGATCGATCGCAAGAATCCGCTGGCCTTTCATCAGTTTACCCTTCCAAGGCCTTTTGGACCAACCCAAAAACTTTTTCGAGCGCCGTATTCAGCCCTTCGGGATTTTTCCCACCGGCCTGCGCCATCTCGGGACGACCGCCGCCGGTGCCGCCGACTTCGACCGCCATCCCCTTGATCAATTCGCCTGCCTTGAGACGGCCCACCAGATCCTTGGTCACCACCACCAGCAACGACACCTTGCCGTCGTTGGCCGCGCCAAGAGCGACCACGCCGCTCCGGAGTTTGTCGCGCAATTGATCGGCGAGCGCCCGCATGCCGTTCACATCGAGGCCATCCGTACGCTGCGCGTGCACTTGCACGCCCTTGATTTCGCGCGCCTGCGCGTCGCCGGACGAGGTACTTGCCATCTTCAGCTTCACCTCTGCCAGTTCCCGCTCCTTGTCTTTTAACTGTTCGCTCAACTTCCTGGTGCGCGCGACGACTTCATTCGGTGCGACCTTGAGAAGATCGGACAGCTCCCGCACATCTGCTTCCAGGCGTTTGAGGGAATCCAATGCCCCGCTCCCGGTCAAACACTCGATCCGCCGCACCCCGGCCGCCACTCCGGATTCTGAGACGATCCGGAACAATCCGATTTCGCCCGTACGCCGGCAATGGGTGCCTCCGCACAATTCCTTGCTGAAGGTGTCGATCTGCACCACCCTCACCCGGTCGCCATACTTATCGCCAAAAAACGCCAAGGCCCCGCCGGCTACGGCATCCTGCACACCCATCACATCCGTCTGTACCGGCCGATCCTGACGGACTTGTTCATTGACGATCGACTCGATCTCGTCGATATCGCGGGAGGAGAGAGGACGGAAGTGGGCAAAATCGAAGCGCAGGCGGTTCGGCGCCACCAGTGAACCATACTGCTTGACGTGCGGACCGAGGAGATCGCGTAGCGCGGCATGCACCAAATGCGTGGCCGTATGGTTACGCGCCGCAGCCTGCCTGGTGCGAGGATTCACAGAAAGCTGGAGCCGTTCGCCTTCACGAATGGACCCTGATATCACCACGCCCTTATGGACGATCAACGTCGGGACCGGTCTGGTGGTTTCACGGATCTCCACTCGCCCGTCGGGGCCGGTCAAAACACCCTGGTCGCCGGCCTGTCCGCCACCCTCCGCATAAAAGGGCGTGACATCGAGCACGATTTCAATATCGTCGCCCTCGCGGGCTTCCTTGATCAGGCGATCACCCTGAAGGAGTGCCTGCACCACGCCCTCTGAATCCAACCGCTCGTAACCGACAAAGGAGGTGGTTCCGACACGCGCGGCCACGTCGCTGAGGACCGGCCTCGCCGTCTCACTCTCGAAGCCCCCCGTCTTTCTGGCGCGTGTCCGCTGCTCTTCGATGGCCGCTTCAAATCCGGTTTCGTCGAGGGCCACCCCTTGCTCACGGCAGGCTTCTGCGATGAGGTCCATCGGAAACCCATACGTGTCGTAGAGCTTAAAAATCTCCGCCCCTTGCAACACCTGTTGCCCCGACGTCTTCACCTTCGAGAGCAGGTCGTTCAGGATCGGCAACCCTTGATCGAGTGTGGCGATAAACCGCTCTTCTTCGCCGCGCGTCGCTTCGGCCACCGTCCCGGCCGCAGGCCGCAGTTCGTGATAGGCCTCACCCATGTGGTCCACGACCGTCGCCGTCAGCTCATGCAGGAATGGCTCGGTGATGCCGAGCAACCGGCCGTGCCGGGCCGCGCGCCGGAGGATTCGACGCAGCACGTATCCCCGCCCTTCATTCGACGGTAACACGCCGTCCGCCATCAAAAAGGTAATCGCCCGAAGGTGGTCGGCAATAACCCGCATGGAACGATCCGCCTGTTCCATCGCGCCATACTCGGCACCGGCTCGCCGCCCGATTGCGGCCAACAACGGCGCGAACAAATCACTGTCGTAATTGCTGAGCCGGCCCTGTGCGACCGCCGTGAGGCGCTCCAGCCCCATGCCGGTATCGATACTCGGCTTGGGGAGAGGATTGAGCGTCCCCGCGCTATCGCGATTGAATTGCATGAACACCAGATTCCAGATCTCAATGACCCGATCCCCTTCACCGTTCGGCGTGTCGTCGCCCGGCACCGACGGGCCCTGGTCGAAGTGCAATTCCGAACAAGGCCCACAGGGACCCGTATCGGCCATCTGCCAGAAGTTATCCTTTTCGCCACAACGCACGATCCGGTTTGGAGAGACACCGATCTTTCGCCACAGCCGATCGGCTTCGTCGTCTTCGCGAAAGATCGTGATCCACATCCGGTCTTTCGACAGTCCGACCACCGAGGTCAGAAACTCCCAGCCGAATCGGATGGCGTCTTCCTTGAAATAGTCGCCGAAGGAAAAGTTGCCGAGCATTTCAAAGAACGTATGATGACGCCTGGTGTAACCGACGTTTTCGAGATCATTGTGCTTGCCGCCCGCGCGCAGACACTTCTGCACGGTCACGGCCCGCTGATAGGCGCGCGTCTCTTCACCCAGAAACACCCGTTTGAATTGATTCATCCCGGCGTTCGTGAACAGCAACGTCGGATCCGCCTGTGGAATCAACGGCGCGCTCGGCACCGCCCGATGGCCCTGCTGTTCAAAGTACCGGATGAAGGCTCGCCGCAGATCGTTTACACTCTGGCTCATAACTCGTCTAACCCCGTCTCCAAGTCGACTTGCGTGACTTGCTGAATGGTGTCGTCATCAAACCCGCGTTGCCGCAAAAATCTCACCCACTGTAGCGGACGCATGCTCGTCCTGCGCCCCTCTAACGCCCGGCACGCGAACTCCTGTTCGGAAATCGACCGGTAAGCAAGATCTAAGGCCCGCTCCGCCACCCTGTCCTCGAAGCCTCGACCGAGGAGCTCCAGTTTCAGCCGCTCACGCCCCATCGGGCGCCGCCACAACCGAGATTCCGCCCAACGAGCGGCATAGGCCTGATCGTCGAGATAGCCTCGTCGCTCCAGTTCGCGTACAACCGCGTACCCCTGCGCCCGGCTCGCCCCTTTTCCCTGAACGTACCGCTCGACCTGTGATGCGGTCCGCTCGGCACGGGCCAGGTACCGGATCGCCATGGTCAGGAAATCCGGCGGCGACTCCGCACGTCGTCGTCCACCAGGTCCAGCCGGCATGCCGCTCCCTACGTCGTCGCTCTCGCACTGTGGCCGCGCTTCTCGTCCTGCCGGCTCTCCACCTTGCGCTCGGGTTTCTCGTCTTTGGCCTCTTTGGCATCCGCCTTCTTGTCGGCCCCACGGGCAGGCAGACCCGCGAGTTCGCGCACCTTGCCTTCAATCTCCCTGGCAATGGCCGGATTGGTCTTCAGAAAATCGCGGACGGCTTCCCGACCCTGTCCCAATCGTTCCCCTTTATAGGAGTACCAGGCACCGGCCTTCTCCACCACGCGCTTCTCCACCCCCATATCGACGATCTCGCCCGACTTGGAAATGCCTTCGGCAAACATGATGTCGAATTCCGCCTGCCTGAACGGCGGGGCCATCTTGTTCTTCACCACCTTCACCCGGACACGGCTTCCGGTGACGTCCTGACCATCCTTGATCGACTCGATTCGACGAATATCCAGGCGCACGGACGAATAGAACTTCAACGCATTGCCGCCGGTCGTCGTTTCGGGGTTCCCGAACATCACCCCGATTTTCATGCGGATCTGGTTGATGAAGATCAAGGTCGTCTGCGATTTGGCGATCGCCGCCGTCAGTTTGCGTAAGGCCTGCGACATCAAGCGCGCCTGCAAACCCATGTGGGCATCGCCCATTTCGCCTTCAATCTCAGCCCGCGGCACCAACGCCGCCACGGAGTCGACGACAATCACGTCGATCGCGCCGCTGCGTACGAGAGTTTCGGCGATTTCGAGCGCCTGCTCGCCGGTATCCGGCTGCGACACGAGCAAGTCGTCGGTCTGCACACCCAACTTCTTGGCATAGGTCAAATCCAGCGCATGTTCGGCATCGATGAACGCCGCCACCCCGCCGGCCTTCTGCGCTTCGGCGATGGCATGCAGCGTCAGGGTGGTTTTACCGGACGACTCCGGACCAAAAATCTCGATGACCCGTCCACGAGGAAATCCGCCCACGCCGAGCGCAATATCCAACCCCAAGGACCCGCTTGAAATTGCCGGCACATCGGCCGGTCGATCCTCGGTCCCCAACTTCATGACCGCACCCTTGCCGTATTGCTTTTCAATCTGAGCCAGTGCCAAGTCCAACGCGCGCTTTTTCTCGTCTTTTTCAGTCATTCGAAACTCCTTCTCGCAACATGACTCGTGAAGTGTGCGTGTCTCGCATGTCGTCGGAAACAACGCACCAGCCGGCCATGAGTTGACCACGCGCCAACCGGACCAGACTCAGACCATGAACGCGGACAGAACAGCGGATTATACCGGACTGAGATGAAAGAAACCTAGCCTGCACGTCCCTCAGTCGACCTCGACGGACGACACATCCACGTGATTCCCCTCAAGCAATCTCGCGAGCCCCCGTCGGTCAGCGCCGTCGCCCGCATGGACGCAGACGTGACCAACGTCAGAAATCCCGCGAGGTACTGTCATAACCGTCACCGCACCAACATACCCCTGACTCAATTTGCTCGATCACGTATGCTCGACTCGTCGTGCGCCCGGACGCGTAAGTCCATGAAAACATTTTGGAGACCGCAGAAAATCTACTCTAGTTGTTGCGTGTGAGGCTTCTGAATATCTCCATCGAGATGCGTTCTGCATGAACATACCCCTGGCACCAAGATTGCTCTGGATCACCAGTGGTGACCGATTTCCTCACTTGATGCAGGAGGCCTCCATGCCACAACCGCGAATGGATGACGGATTCGGACAGTCTGCCGCACAGCTGCAGGAGCCCGCCGTGCCTAGCCCGCGCGACCTGACATATGACGAAAAGAAAGCGGCCGAAGCGGCGTTCCGTGGCGAGCCGTTTAATCCCGCTTGGTCTGTTGCCGCCGCAACCGTCTACGAAGGGATCGTGTCCGCCATGTGCCGCATGCAGGTGGCCGCACTGACCGAATTAGACGCCGTTCCTGTCCCTGAGGAATGCGTCACCCGTTGAGAGAGCCGCCGGCGATCCGTGACCATCGCGCCCAATGACAGGTCCCGCTCCCGGACCGGATTTCAAACAATTGGGTTCAAGGGGCATTCCCACAGTTGGGTATAGACCGACCCTGTGGGCCGCAGCTGGCTTTTCATCATGACCACCGCCTTGATCTCCAACAGGCCACAGGTCAGGGACTGAGTCAACACCCCACTCTCCGCCAAGACCTGCCCGACCTGCCGTTCCCCTTCTTTGATGCGTGCCAATGTCAGATGCGGACTGAATGGCCGCACGTCCGCCGCCAGCCCCCCGGCCAGGCACACGTCCTCCACCGTCCGAGACAATGCCTGTAATCGTTCTCCCTCGTTCCCCTGCTCCCAACTTTCAGGCGGGCCTGCCCAGAGGACCCTCGGTTGCTGCGATCGGGGAAACGTTCCCAGTCGCGAGAAGGGCACCTCGATCATGCGATGACCGGCCACCGCCTGCGCAAGCCTCACATGCAGCGACTCGATCAGACCTTCCGGTATGTCGCCCAGAAACTTCAGCGTCAGATGCATGGAAGCCGGTTGCACCCAAGTGATGTGCGCCCGCCGATCGACCGTTCGCTCGAACCGTCGCTTGAGGTCCTGCTGGACCGCCGACAAGGCCGCGCGGAGTTCCGGAGGCACCTCAATGGCGAGAAATGCCCGGATCATGCGAGCCTGTGTTGAATCAGCCAACGACGCAACAGATCCAGTGCGGCCTGCGACGCGCGCTGCTTGATGACGGAACGGTCTGCGCCATGGAAGCGAAACTCCTTCGTCATCGCCTTGCCCGGGCCACCGTCGAGCCCCACATAGACCAACCCCACCGGTTTTGTCTCTGTCGCCCCTCCCGGCCCCGCAATGCCGGTCACGCTCAACCCGACGGACACGCCGCTGCGCTCACGGATGCCTCGTGCCATGGCTGCCGCCACCTCCGCACTCACGGCTCCATGCCGATCGATCAGATCCTCAGGCACCCCCACCAACTCGATCTTCGCCCGGTTGCTGTAACAGACCACGATCCGGTCCACATAGGAGGAAGAGCCGGGCACTTGCGTCAACCGATGGCCGATCAGTCCCCCCGTGCAGGACTCAGCCACTGCCAGCGTCATCCGTTGGTCGGTCAACAGGCGGCCGACCACCGATTCCATCGTGTCCGCTTCTTGACCGTACACAATATCGCCGAGCTTCGCGTTGGCTTCTTCGCACAATCGCTCCAGAGCCACGGTGCCCGGTGCATCGGCCGGTCCGGTCAAGGACACCATCACTTCCATAGGAGACGCATAGATGCCCAGTTGGACCGAACTGTGTTGCGGCACCAACCCCGCCAGCTTCTGATCCACAACCGATTCCGGCACGCCCGACGTATGCAGCACCCGCCGAATCATCGGTGTCGCCGGCCGCACCTTCTGCGTAGGCATCCAGGCTTGTAGACGTGGCAACACCCCTTCGCGCAGCATCGGCTCCATCTCACGCGGGACTCCGGGAAGCGCGGCAACAAACGTTCCGTTCCACACCAGGGCGAATCCCGGCGCGGTGCCGACCGGATTGGACAGGATGTCCGCACCCGACGGAATCCTCGCCTGTCGAAACTGCGACGTCGTGGGGGTTCTGCCCCACTGAGCCAATCGGGCCGTCATTTCGTCCAGCGCGGTCTTTCGCCGGACCAAGCGATGCCCGGTGGCCTGCGCAACCGCCTCGCGCGTGAGGTCGTCGACGGTTGGGCCCAATCCTCCCGTGATGATCACCACCCGCACACGCCGGGCCGCCGCCTTGAGCACCGTCACCATGTCCGAGAGATCATCGCCCACCGTCGTTTTGTACCGAAGTTCGATTCCGCTGGCCGCCAGGCAGCCGGCGATGAAGAGGGAATTCGTATCCAGACGCCCACCGAGGAGGAGTTCAGACCCAATGGCGACGGTTTCGGCCGTCCAGGCGTTCGACTTGTTCATACGGCATCAACCTTTATACTGGACACGGGCATTGACGGGATGTTCACACTATTCGATACGGGCGAAATCAAGGTCGAAGCTGACTTGCCCGCCGCCGGATGGAAACACGGTGAGGGTCGTCTTCGCACGCGGGTCCAGCTCTGCATAGGGGAATTGCGCAATCACCTTCGCCCGATAGGCCGGCTGTTGCGGCCACACGGCTGTGCGATCGCCTCGCGCATCAAATCGCACCGTGGCAGGCTTGACGGTCCGGCCGGCCTGCTCCAGGACCACGTAACTGTCGGCCGCGAAATTGAGTCGGTCCCCGTAGAGCACTACATTGATGAGCAGGTTCTCATTGGCCATGACCTGGGCGATGTCCTGTTCGGTCGGCGACAACGCTCGCAAGGACAAATGGTTGGCCATCACCAACAGGCTCCCGAGCTTGGTCATGATGAACCCGCGGGGAGCCAGATCTTTTTCGGAACCGAACCAGGTGTGGAGTTGATCGGGAGAAATGCCTTGAGCCGCAGCCGCTTGTCCACGCTCCACTGCGGCATGAATCTGTTCGGGAGTCGGCTGGACCTCGATCCCATGCGACAGCGCAGGAGCGCTCAGACCTGCCGCGATCAGCAAGCCCCGTAGACACGGGAACTCGGCCCCCCATCTCCGCATGCGGCTCATCGTGTGCAGGCAGTACCAGATCGGTGAAGGCCTGTCAATTCGCTGCCTCACCACCGTGGACTGTGTTGACAGCCCAGGAGACGAAATGCTAAAGAGCTAGCTCTTATTCTTTTACATTATCAAGAAGTTGCCTGGAGGGTTCCTCATGTCCAGCCCCGAACAAGCGGCCCGCCGCCAGTACGTCAATTTCACATTCTACAAGGTTGATCCGGCGTGGCGTCGCCTTCCCGAAGATGAGCGCACACGTGGCAAGCAGGAGTTTCTCCGTGCCGTGGAAGAATACCAGGGCAAAGTGCTCGTCATTGCGTATACGACCGTCGGTATTCGCGGCGACTGCGACCTGATGCTCTGGCGCATCAGCTACGAACTTGAGCTGTTCCAGGAAATGAGCACCAAGATCCTGGCGTCCGGATTGGGCAAGTATCTGCTCAACCCCTACTCGTACCTCGCGATCACCAAACGCTCCATTTACGTCGACAATCACACCCACGAGAACCAGGAAAGCAAACGGCTGACCGTGGTCCCCGGCAAGGCGAAGTACATCTTCGTGTATCCATTTGTGAAAACTCGCGAGTGGTTCCTGCTCACCAAGGCCGCGCGTCAGGGCATGATGGACGAGCACATTGAAGTCGGCCATCGCTTCCCGTCGGTCAAACTGAATACGACCTACTCTTTCGGACTCGACGATCAAGAATGGGTTGTAGCCTTCGAAAGCGACAAGCCGGAAGACTTCCTCGACCTCGTCATGGCGCTTCGGGAAACCGAAGGCAGCCGCTATACTTTGCGGGACACCCCGATCTTCACCTGCATCCGCAAAAGTCTCAAAGAAACTCTCGATACGCTGGGTGGCTAACAGCCCCTCGCGTTTGAACGGTTCTCACGGCCTTCGATCTGCTGATCGAGGGCCGTGTGCGTTCTGCTCCAACACGTGATCGTAGCTCGCACCGCCACATCCATGCCCGTGAACGCTCCGACCCATTCGACCTCGGACCACCGTGCGGCCCTCTACTCAGCGCTTCTCCCCGGACTCGGCCAGCTGCTTCGCGGGCGGCGTCGAGCCGCCGTCTTCTATGGCTTCATGACTATCTTACTGATTGTTTTGAGTTACGCGTTGGGACGCCTCTCCGGTCGAGCCGCCGAAGTCTTCTTCTTCATGCTGCTGGCGCTTCCCTGGTGGGCACTTCAGAGTTACGACGCCGCACTCGGACCGGCAGGTTCAGGCTCCGATGTCGCGAGAACCGGCCGCAAGGCATGGGCCGAGGGACATGACATTAGATTTCTCGGTCTCCTCTTCCTGGTCAGCGCCGCTAACGATGCGATTATCATCGCCAAGAATCCTGAATACCTGCTGCCATTTTTCTGCACGAAACTGGACGGAGCCGCCGGCTTCGTGACTAAAGCCCTCTCTCCCGTTCTCCACACCTGGGTCGGATACGGGTTCCTTCGCCTCAAAAAATGGTCACTCCTCGTGTACTTGGTGTATGCCGCATACGGCACCACGAACGCAGTCGTCAACTTGACCTGTTTCGGTCCGGGTCGAATCCGAAACACCCTGCTGATCGCCCTCCTTGCCTTCACCAGCTACATCCTCTGGCGGCGACACATGTTCCGGCGCTGAAGACAGTGTGAAGAACGGCCGGTGACGTTTTGACACTCAGCCGGAGCCTGTGTTACCAGTAGGAGCGACACCGTTCCACATCCTCAGACGGAGCAGCTCCTATGGCCGAAAACAATGCGGTCTATGCGATTCGCCACCCCGACGGTTCTGTGACCTTGTACATCGACGATGAATATGCGATCGACCGTGGCGTCGATCCGGCCAAGCTGGTGCGGGTCGAAATTCCCCGCGAACTGTTTGCCAGCGGCAGCATCCAAGAAATTCGCGAATACGTCGCGGTCTACCTTGAAAACAGTCATCAGGGCACGGCCTGAGCGAACCTTTTACCTCGCACGAGAGGCCTATCATGTCCGCCTTACTGACCCCTGAACTTATCGCCTCCACCATCGAACAAGCACCGATCCAGGGCCGGATCATGCTCAAACTCCTGCTCTTGCAGCACTTTGACATCACGCCTGAGGAGATCAGCCATATCGCAGCCGACCGACCAGACCCTCGCTGCGTGGCGGGGTCCAAACCGATCCACCAGATGGTCAAACAGGACGCGTTGCGGGACGTCACCAACCGGAGAGATGAATATCGCCGCCGGGTCAGGCTCCGACGGGAGCGTCTTTGGCTGCAAATGGAAGCCATGAAGGGAATGATCGCCCTGGCTGAAGGACAAGTGCGCGCGGCCGCAGATCTCCTGCGCACCCGCTACAAGCTGGATCCTGCAGCCGTGGATGCGATCAAGCAAGGCGCACGCGCCGCAGTCCCCAAGCCGGCGATCCGATCGCTGAACCGCAGGTGGGATGAGGATGATATCTCGGCCGAGGCTTATCAGGAAGCCAGACTCGGTCTTGAAATTCAGGCCCAACTCCGCTTGATGGAGAAGTACAAGAAACGCCTCGAAGTCTCAGAACGAGAATGGAAATCCATCAATGCCGCTCCCCTGCAAGATCATGAGATCGGTCATATTTGGGGGATCCCGGCCGGAAGTCTGGCCGGCCGGAAGGTGAAGCATCTCCATCAGTACCTTCACGCGATTCAAACGAACTTGCAGAAGGCATCCCCTCAGACTGTCCCGGCAACGGGAGCGCTCGATCTGTGGAAAGAGACGCTTGCGGTCTTGGGCGAACGACCGGTCGAACGTTCGATTGCGCACTATGACGGGCTTGAGCGAACTGAAGAAGCGTTGGTGGAAAAACTGCGGACGTTTGCCTGGGGTACCCTTGGGGAAGATCTGGAAGCGAAATTCTGGCTGTCCCTTGTGCATGGCGCGAGTTCGAATGCCGTGCATTCTGAAAATGCTCGGTCGGTCTTCGGCCTACAGCGTTTGCTGGCTGTGCTCTCGGAAATCGATTCCAGCCCTGACGCACTCGAAGAGGAACTGCTGGCTCGAACGGCGCCGATCCCCAAGGATGCCCCGGCCCTGACCGACGGCACGATTCAGTCAGATGCCGAAAAAATCGGACAAATGCAGCAACACGTGTTGAACAGTTTCATCGGCGAGTTGCACAACGACCTTCAACGGTAAGGGATCTTCTTCAGGAAGGCTCATACCGGTCGGCACCTCACGCAGAAGGAAGGTTCGCGAATCGCCTCAAAATTTATTTTGCGTCCGGCTTCTCACTCTCGGATGAATTTTGTATAATTCATGAAACAGTGCATCATGCTCATACTACACAAGCGATCGGGGCACGAGTGAGAATGCGGAGACTCATAGCGCTGGCGCTTACCTCTGTACTGATGACCATGTCTGTCGGCCCTCTCTCTGCGGCCGTCCTGGTCGAGGTCACGGAACTCATCGCTCATCCCGACCATTACGATCATCAGGTCGTCACGGTCAGCGGGCGCGTGACCAACTATCAGCTGGCAACGAATCGCGATGGCCAACCAGCATTCGGTTTTCTTCTCCAGGACACAGCCGGCACCGTAAAAGTCGTCGGACTCGGAAAGGCGGATGTACGGGAAGGCGACTACGTGGTGGTCGAAGGGATTTTCAGCCGCTTGCGCCAGGCCGGCCGTGCCATTGTCTACAATGAAATCAAGGCCACATCCGTTCAGTCGATGACGAAGATGAATCCTGATCTGGTGGGCTAACCACTCACGATACGAACGCCCCTCCATCCACCCCTCTCGTTCTGCAACTCGATTCTTCTCCCTCTCGCTCGGTGACGGGTTTGTCCGTGCGCACTTCCCGGCCTGCTCCAGATACCTGCGTCGCCCCCGGCCCATTCGCCTTCCACATGGCCGAATGCACATCGAAGATTCCGCACAGGGCGGTCGACCGCTCGACTCCGATCGAAAAGGGGACACAAGCAGTGGCTCGGAGAATCGTTGATTGAGCACAGACAGTGGCGGAGAGGAGACGCGAGGGACTTACCAGTGACGGAAGGGGCCCGAGTCGAGATGCACGAACTTGCCGCGCGGATAGTAGCCGACACCGCCACAGCCGAGTCGTAATGCGACCTCTCGTAGAGTCCGCAACGGCACACCGGGGATTTGCACATCGACCGCCTGGCCGGACACGTGATAGCTGTGGCGCGCCGCACGAGTGCCCATTTTAATAAGTTGTTCGTTGTACTCGGGGGAACGATACCCGGACACCACATGGATATCGCGCCGCCCCCCGATCCGCTTCTGTACGAGATTCACGAACTCGATGAGTTGGACATCCATGGTCCTCGACTCATTGGTATGGTGACAGCGTAGAAAATAATTGAGCTCATTGAGCGCACCTTGATCATAGTCGCCGATCTCATTCCGGTACCTGATCGACAGGTGCTCATCCGTGTGCAGATTGTACAAACGCACCTGCCCGTCAGGGAGTCGCGATGCCCAGGCCGCTGAAGGCAACACCAGCTTGGCGACCGTCAGGGCCGCACAGGCGGTCACAGTGCGGAACAGACTCCGCCTCGTCCAAAGGGCCGGGGCTTGCTCAGGCATCAATACACTCCACGAAAGGATGTCTTCTTCGCTCGCCCCACGCCCTTCACAGGACGCGATTAGGCAACGCGGCTTTCCTCGTGCGTGTCACAGATGGCTCACGCAAATGACGAAACAGGGCGGGCCGACAGACAATGGGCCGACGAGACCTCGGCAGGACCAAGCCAGCAGAGACTGGAAGACTCTCTTTCTTAACAAATACCGCCCTAACGGTCAACCAATTCAGCGCTCGCACCCGGAGTGCATCCGGCGACCCACCGGTACGACAGCACCTGCGGTCAAGAGTGCTGACGTGCCGATCAATGCTCCGTCATCGACGCACGCGGCGACATACCGGGAAATCGACGTGCTTCGAGGCTTCGTTCCATTCCATATTGGCGCAAGCGTCGATAGAGCGTCGAGCGGCTGATTCCCAACTCGTGAGCCGCTCGACTCAAGTTCCCCTGAGACAACGTAAATGCCTTCAAGATCAGATCCGTCTCGATCCGCTGTTGATTGACCTTTAGTGAAATCGATCCCTCATCCTGACGCGGCGCCTGACGCGGCAAGTCCAGGTCATCCGACGTGACATGTGCCGCCTCCGCCATCACCACGGCACGGCCGACACGATTGGACAACTCACGCACATTGCCCGGCCACGCGTAGGCTTGCAAGGCCTCCTGCGCCTCTCGGGTGAAGCCGTAGACACGTTTGTTGTAGCGTGAGGCCGTTTGGCGCAGAAACGCCATGGCAATGAGTGAGACGTCCTCGCCGCGCTCACGCAGCGGTGGGAGATTGATGTGCACGACCCCGAGCCGGTAATAGAGATCTTCGCGGAAGGTGCCCTTCTCGATCGCTTCCTTGAGGTTCACATTCGTCCCCGCAATGATGCGAACATTCATCTCAATCGGCTGGTGGCCGCCGGCCCGTTCGAAGGTATGATCCTGCAGAAAGCGCAGCAACTTCACTTGCAGTGCGTGAGGCAGCTCCCCGACCTCGTCGAGAAACAGCGTCCCGCCCTGGGCATACTCCACTTTGCCTTTTTTCTGTCCCGCCGCACCGGTAGACGTGCCCCGCTCGTATCCAAATAGTTCCGACTCGAGAAGACTTTCCGGAATTGCCCCGCAATTAATCGGGATGAACGGGCCCTGCCGGCGAAGCCCCCGCTCATGGATCGCGCGGGCAGTCGATTCTTTGCCGGTCCCGCTTTCGCCGGTGATCAGAATCGGCGCATCGTTCGTCGAGACTTTTCGAATGGCCTCATAAATGCGATGAATACTGGAGCTGGTCCCGAGCATACCGCTGAATTCCTCGTGCCCGGTACCAACGGTCGCTTCCCGTACTTCCTGTTCCAAATCGGCAATCCTGGCGACACGGTGAACGAGCTGCTTCAGCAGGGTCAAGTCCAGCGGCTTGTTCAGGATTTCGCACGCGCCGTGCTGAATGGCTCGGACCGCAAGGCGTCTTTCCGTGATCGCCGTATACACGATGATTTTTCCCGTATGGCCGGCCTGGCGCAGGTGCTGGAGAACCGCAATGCCCTCCTCGCCGGTCGGACTCGACGACCAATCAAGATCCAGCAGAATGACCATCGGTGCCCACTCGTGAATCTGGTTGACAGTGTGCGCATTCCACCCGGCCAGGCACACGTCGAATTCGTCCTCAAGCAACGCGCGCAAGGCAGAGGCCACCAACTCATCCTGCTCCACAATGAATACAATAGGTTTCACCACGATTCGGCTCCTTTCAAAAGATGGGAAGGAGGACGCCGGCCCTGAGGCCCCCTTTTCACAGCCTTTGAGACCGTGAGATCGCTCTGGATTGACCGGACGACGTGCTACGGAATCGGCGGCGGGGGACCGAGCGAATCACACATGAACACGTCGGCACCGAAGGCTTTCGCAGAGTCGAGAGCAGAGCCGACGCCCTGGGCGATCGAACGTTCCATCATCGCGATGATGGGCACTTGCGGGCAGGTCATTTGGAGGCGCGGGACCGTGGCCTGAAGAGGTGTGGTCGCAGAGGGGAAGCCGACCACAATGAGGTCGGGACGAAGCTCTTTCAGACTCTGTTCCCACGGATGAACCGTCGAGGTCATCGTGGCCTGGTAGCCGTGAAGGGCCAACCAGTCAGCGCACCGATACCCCTTCGTCACGTCGTCGTACACCACCGCAACCGTAGGCCGCTTCCTTACTCGTACGCCTTGTCTCCCATTCGGTTGCATCATACATCCCTCCCCTCCGGATCGAGTCACGTCACAGGCCCGACATCTGTGAGTTGCGTCAGTCGACGTTCCATCTGCGGCCCCCACCAGGGGACATCCTGCAACAAGGCGGCGTCGACCGTGCTCAGTTGCGCCACAATCTCAGGCCAGCCCTGCCGAAATGCGCCGGTACGCGGGTCCACGCCGGACCGTTCAACCGTACGGCGTTCACGTACTGCCTCGAACACGGCCAATAGAGTAGTCGCTCCTGTGATCCAGAGCTTCGGCATGCAGGTGAGAATAGGCCGGAACGGAAGGGGAGGCTATCGCTGCGCGACCGATTTCCGTGTCACAAAACAACAGTGTCCATCGTCATCGTTGGCACGACATTATGGTACACCTTCGGCAAATCGCACCTAGGCGCCGAGGTTCGCGACACCTAGGGGCACAGGCGTCGCGCCGGTGAATGCCGCCGGGCCGGGGGCATCTTGCGAGATGACCACTGACGGACCGTCTCGCATCCTGTCAGACGACGAGCCCGTGCTGCAACGCGTACCGGGTCAATTCAGCGTTGTTCTTGAGGCTCATCTTGTCCAGAATCCTCGCACGATACGTGCTGATCGTCGTCACACTGAGATGAATACTCTCAGCGATGTCGCTGACGGTCTGCCCGGAAGCGATCAGGCACAGCACCTCATATTCCCGATCCGACAGACGCTCGTGGGGCAACTTGTCGACGCCCGTTCTCACCGTCAACGCCAAGGCTTCGCCCACCGACGCGCTCACATATTGACCACCGGCCATTACCTTTTTGGCCGCATGCACCAATTCCTCCGGCGCGCTCGCTTTCGTAAGGTACCCTGCGGCACCGGCTTTAAACATCCGGATGGCATATTGATCTTCCGGATGCATGCTGAGAATCAACACCGGCAAGGTCGGCGCCAATTGCTTCAGCTCCTTCAAGACTTCAGGACCCGACCGTCCGGGCATGCTGATATCCATGACAACGAGGTCATACGGCTGTTCGCGCACCTGCTCCAGCATCTCTTGAGCATTTCCGCACTCGCCCATGCTGGCGCCTTCAAATCCCTCTTCGAGGATATCTTTCACACCGCGCCGGAACGACGGATGATCATCGACAACCAGAATTCGTACGGTGGTTGTTGTGCGCATCGTGCTCTCCATCTTGTCACCTTCCTTCCTTATCGAGGCAACTGCAGGGCAATCGTTGTCCCGCGACCTTCCTGCGTTTCAATCTGAACGTCCCCGCCGAGTAGGCCGGCACGCTCTCGCATACCCAGCAGGCCGAAGGATCTTGCATCGGCCAGCCGATCCGTGGGAATTCCTCTCCCGTTGTCTCGCACCTGCAGCACCAACCCTACGCCGTGGTCCTCCAGGGACACGTGGACCTCGGTTGCCTGCGCATGCCGGGTCACGTTGGTCAGGGCCTCCTGGCAAATGCGGAAAACGGCCGTCGCCTGTTCGGGCTCGACCCGTAAGTCTTCGTGACTGACCGTACAGTGACACAGGATCCCTGTGCGGCGCTGAAAATCTCGGCATTGCCACTCGATTGCGGCGACCAATCCCAAGTCGTCCAACACTCCAGGACGCAATTCAGCCACAATCCGTTGAACTGAGGTGATGGTACTGTCGACTTGCTCCTTCATGCCGCGAATTTTTTCGTCCACTTTTTCTCGATCGCGCGGGATAAGGCGCTCTCCCAGCAACCCGCCGAGGCGAGACAAATCGATCTTGAGACAGGTCAGTCCCACGCCCAATTCATCGTGCAATTCACGCGCGATCCGCCCGCGCTCCTCCTCACGAATTCCCTCCATCCGTCCAGACAGTTTCCGTAACCGGCGAAGAGAATCCTGCAACTGCGCCTCCGCCCGCTTCCGATCCGTGGTGTCTTTGAAGACCACGACGGCCCCCACGATCTCCCGCCGCTCCCACATCGGGGTACTGACATATTCCACGGGAAAATTCGTGCCGTCCGGACGCCAAAATACGCCATCGACCTGCTCACGGATCTCTCCCGCCGCAATCGTCTCCGCAATCGGGCAACGCAGTTCCCCGAGCGGGCGCACGCCCAGATCGGGAGGAAAGACGAACCCGTGCATGGAGTGACCGATCACGTGCTCTGCCTCCGCGCCGAACATTTTCGCCGCGGCCGGGTTCAGGAACGTGAAACACCCGTCACGATCCACACCGAAGATTCCTTCCCCGGCGGAATTCAACACGACCTGATTGTGATAGTGCAGCCGGTCCAGTTGTTCTTCCGCCGACTTTCGCTCGCTGATATCGCGCATGATCATGGTAAAAAACAGATCCGACTTTCCCTTCCACGAGGTCACGCTCAGCTCCACGGGAAATTCATCCGCCGCTTTTCGCCGACCCATGAGTTCCAGGGTCTTGCTCATCGAGTGGAGCCGCTCCAGCAACCGGACCCGTTGCATGTTACGCTCCAGTTCCTCGTGAAACCGCTCGGGAATGATCAATGTGACGGGTTGACCGATGATCTCTTCCGCCGAATACCCGAAGATCGCCTCGGCGCCCTTGTTCCAGAACGCCACCTTCATCAACGCATTCACCAGCACGATGGCATCGGTCGTCGACTGCACAATGGATCGCAATCGCTCCTCGCTGACGCGCAGTGCATCCTCGATCCGCCGACGCTCGGTGACATCGCGTATGATGCCCAAGACACCGACGACCCGTCCCTGGCGCATCTGCGGCGTACCCACGAACTCCCCGGTCACGTACCCGCCTTGCTTCGTGCTGATTTGCATGGAACAGGTCAAGGGCGTTCCCCTCTCCAGAATCGCCTGCAGGACATCTCGGCAAAACCCCGCATCATCAGGGTGCAGCAGGGCAACGAGCGGCTCGCCGATCCATTGCGACCGGGCCCAATTGGTCACCGTTTCAAACGCGGGATTCAGCGAAGTGATGGTCGCATCGGCCGACAGTGTAAAGATAATATCGCGCGCGCCCTCCACCAGACTGCGGAAGCGGTATTCCGATTCGAACAACGCATCCTGAGCCCGCTTGAGCCACGTAATGTCATGAAACACCAAGACGGTTCCGCACAACACCCCCACGTCGTCCCTGATCGGCCTGGCATTGATACTGATCCAACGACCCGGGACGCCCTGTGAGGCGCGCAGATAGGCTTCCAGCCAATCGACCTTTTCTCCGCGCAGTGCACGCACCAGCGGCCATTCATCGCGCAGAAACGGCGTCACCGTGTCCCCATGAAGGAACTCGTACCGTTCCGCCCACTCGGTCGGAGGAAGGAGGCCCGGCGCAAACCCGAGAATACTTTCTACGGCGCGATTGACGACCAGCAGCTGCCCTTCCGCATCGGTGACGACGACGCCGTCCCCCATGCTTCGCAGGACCGAGTTGACGATTCTGGTCTGGTCGCTCAGGGCCTGTTCCGATCGTGCCAACGCCTCGGCCCGTTCCCTCAGTGCTCGCTCCGCCTCCACAATTCCGGCCGACTGCGTCCGGACAGCATCTTCGTAGACCCGCAGCAACTGTTCGGCCACCGCCAACCTGGACTGATGACGCACTTCGGCACTGTGCTCCTGAGGCGCCACGGCGGGCGATACCGACGTACCCTCCCGAACCGCTTCCATCGGAGAGGCCTCATCGAACGCCAGCAAGGATGTTTTCAGGCTCAGCGCGAGGGATTTGCAGAGGGCGGCGGCCTCCCGAGGGACCGACACTTTCGAAAACACAATGACCGCGAATAAATCGCGGGAGGGCAGCATACCCCCGAAACACAGAACGGATTTGATGCCGTACTTCCCGACGAAGCCTTCCTGCACCGGCACATAGGGACTCCCGACTGCCTCGGGGACGTAAAACACGTTGTACGTTTTCTCTTCCAAGTCCACCAGCCATTCCCCCCCCGGAATGACGTCGAAGGCCGTCGACGCGCCGAACTGATGCAGCAGCTGGGAAAACATCGGAAACTGTTTGACGAAATCGGCGCTGACCATCGGGATCACTCGATACCGGTGCGACCGTTCCACATGGTTCCATGCCGCTTCCTCACCGACCGAGGCCAGCAGCGTGAAACACTTCATCTCAGGAAACGGGGCGATGCCGCCAAGCTTCTCACGAGCCAGTTGCTGAGTGGCCGGATCGAGTCGGCTGTAGGAGGTGGTTTTGAAGCACCGGACCAACGCACAGTCACGCCCCCCCATCTCTTCGTTGCCGAGATGGGTGTAGAGATAGTGCACCGCCCGCGAGGCCGCTTGCTGGAGAGAGCTCGACTGTTCACCCAACTGACGCAAGACAGCGGAGCATTCAGTCACTTCCAACAGCGAGAAGCGAGCCAGACTATACACAGGCGTGCCCTCGGGTGAACGATGGGGGAGGACGTGATCAACGCGCCGACGGGTGACGCGCGTCGAGAAATGCCGAATCGAGGGAGGAAGCGCGTACCTGCAGCACAGTGCCTTGCAACGCGAGGCGAGGAACGATTGTTCAGGCGAGTCTAGTGAAGGGGGCCGGCCTTGTCAAGTTGTGTGCCCGGATAGAACACGCCTCGGTTCTGATGAACGACTCCAGACGCCCGCGTCATCGATATCGGAAGAGTGGCGTTTCCCTACCGTGAGGATAGCACCTAGATGAACGCTTGCGACAACAGGGCGACGTCGGACGGATAAGTCAGTCGCTGCAACGCCGCCTCACGCTCGACCCACTCCACCTCTTCCACCTCCCCGTCCGGCACACCGGCGCGCTCGAGCGGAGTCATCTTGAACCAGACGACGGTCTTTCGAAATCGTCGCCCCTCCCGCTGAAACCAATATTCCGTCGTGGAGAGATCGGCCTCGATCCGACAGTACCACCCGGTTTCTTCCATGACCTCGCGCACCGCCGCCTGTGCAGGAGTTTCACCGGCGTCCAGCCGCCCCTTGGGAAAGGACCACACAGGCCGACCTTTGATATCGGACACCCGGATCAACAAGACCTCCTGTTGCCGCACCACGACCCCGCCTGCCGATCGCACCCACCCTGATTCAGGCATCTCAACTCCTTCACACCTTCAGACTAACGCACAACTCCACACTCAAGCCTGATATGGAATCCCCATAAACCACGCCAAGAGCCGATCCTGCACGCGATCAGGGAGGATTCGTTTCAGCAGGGCCCTAAACCGTGCGTCTGTACCGACCAGGTATCGCGTCCGCGGGCGCGAGGACGTCAACGCGCGGGCGACAGTGCGAGCCACCGCATCCGCCGGGATCGCACGTGCAGCCGCACCGGCGATCACCTGCTGCATACGACTCAGCGGTTGTGCATACAGTGCGAGCGACTCCGGCGCGGCCTCGCCGAGCGTGCGCGTCGCCGACATCATGGCACGCCGCCAGATCTGAGATTGAATGGCACCGGGTTCAACAAGCGAGACCGCGATGCCCCAGGGTGCCAATTCCAACCGCAACGCATCACTCATCGCTTCCAGCGCAAATTTCGACCCGCAGTAGGCGCCAAGAAACGGCGTCGCCGCCAGGCCGGCGATCGAACTGATATTGACGATACGGCCGCGCGCGAGTCGCAGTAACGGAAGGAGCGCCTGGGTGACGGCGAGCGCGCCGATGACGTTGACCTCGAACTGCGTGCGCACGTCGGCGAGGGGCAAGAGTTCGAGCGGCCCGGCGACTGAAATTCCGGCGTTATTGACCAGGGCCGCCAGACCCGATCCGGAGGTCGCTTCAGCGATGGTGCGTCCCGCGTCGGCGATGGACATCGGATCGGTCACGTCCAGCATCACGACACGGAGACGCGGAGAGGCCGCACGAACCAACGCGTCTCCATCCACCTGGCGCCGCACACCCGCAAAGACCGTGAACCCCAGCCGATCGAGATGTTTCGCGCAAGCCGCGCCGATTCCTGATGACGCACCGGTGACGACGACCGCTCCTCCCACTCACGGACCTCCTTCGGACCCCATCACGCTCCGCCGATACGGCCGTCGGCGATTGTACGGATGTCTTACACAACCCGGCCCGCTAGATTAGCATGCGCGCGGGGCACGAGGCATCCGGCACTCGGACAGATTACCCCTTCACGCAATTCCGTAGGGGAATTCCGGAGCAGAAACAAGAGTGCAATGTTTTCACTTCCTTGCTTCGTTCATGGTGTGGATGACGTCTACGCTGTTGTGCGCAGCGCACGGGCCGGATCGGACAGATTTGACAATCGAGCATCCTCATCTAGACTTGGTTCATGCGCACGCACACCACATTTCCCAGAAGCGGCACACGGTCGCACGTGTTGACCTTTGGAATGGTCTCGTTGCTCGGTTGCCTGTTGGTCCTCCCTTCCACGGCCCTTGCCAATCGCACCCTGGTCGTCCCTATCTCCGTCGCCACGTACACGGACACTCAGTCGGGATTCCCGACGTTCGTCATGAAATGGGACGAAGGTCGCCAACCCGATCCGCTGGCATTGAAATGGGGACGTAGTCAGGTTCCGGTGAGAGGCACCGGTATGACATCCATTCAGCACGCATTCCGGTTTGCTGTGGAACGGCTTGGTCCTACCCTCCACCCGACCGGCACCTTATCGCTCTATGCGACGTTTTCAGGTCCGCTCAGCTCGGAAGGATCGACGGCCGAGGCGGCCCTGGCCATCGGTTTTCTCGCATTGCTGAAAGGCGACCATCTGAAGCACGACATTACGATCACCGGAACGCTGGAAGACGGCGGACGGATCGGACAAGTCAGTCAGGTTGCTGAACACACGACGGCGGCGGCGCGAGCGGGCTACCACGTGTTGCTGGTGCCGCGAGGTCAGTTCTACACGCCTCGCGTCAACAGAGTCAGCCTGTCGCTGGAGTCGCAGGTCCTGGTGCGAGAAGTAGACACGATCGAAGAAGCCTACGAGATCATGACCGGCAGGAAGCTCTAGGCCCCGCCCTCCAAGACCCCCGCAAGTGCGTGCGCACCGATTGTCACATCCAGTTATTAATCAGCAGGAATGCCGACCAGAAACTGGGATGGTTATGTCCGCGTTGGGCAAGAATTTTCTGCTGAGCCCGCTGCAGCGCGACCGCCTTGGATACGGCCGGGTCCTGCAGCTGCCGATAGAACTCCGAGACGAGTTCCGTAGTCGTTTCATCATCTGAGGTCCACAAACTCGCCAATGCCGTTCGCGCCCCCGTCTTCACGGCCACGCCGGTCAACCCGAGCGCCGCGCGATCATCCTCGGCCGCAATCTCGCACGAGCTAAGCGTCAGTAGATCCAGCGGTTGCTCCCGGTACTGCTGCAGTCCGACCAGCTGCGACAACCGATCCATCGTGATCTTGCCGTCATGCGCCAATACGAAGGACTCCCTCGCCTCGGCACCGACGACCGTATGAGAGGCCACATGAACGATGCCCAATCCCTGGTCTTTGATCTCTTCTTCCAAGGCAGGCGAAGAGAACTGCTTGTTCATCAGCAGCTTCCCGCCATACATCGTCCTGATCGCCTGCACTTCGCTCTCTGCATAACGCGGAGCGGATTGGCCTTCGACCGACTCCGTCAAGCCGACCGACAGCAGACCGCCTTTTCGGCGTTGGGTGGGACTCATATCGGTTAAGGCGAGACTCGGTGTGACGGCCACGGCGAGTGAATCCACGAGAAAATGCCGGCCATCGTGCAAAGCCCCCATGGGAATGGTCCTCAGCGACCCCTCAGCTACCATCACGAGCGTATGTACGCCGGCCCCTTGTAAATCCTGCTGAATGGGCGCAATCAACCAGCCATGCAGCGCCTGGGCGGAAGCCAGATAATTCTGCGACTGCGAGTCCTGAATCAGCCGCCTGAACGCACGAATTTCATTCGTCAGCTTGTCGCCCGTTACAGGAACCCTGACCTGCTTCAGTCCGTTGGCCGTTTCCAGGAGCAATTCGAGCCGGTCGGGAAACGCAAGGGGATAGATCACCGCAGTGTCGGGCGCTAAGGAGCCGGCCCCTCGGTGGCTCGCGACCGTCGCAACACAATCGTCTTGGAAATAGTCCTGCAATTCGGCCGCCCGCGAGACTTCGATCGTCTCTTTCACCCTGACGAGCAACTGCTCGTTCTGATCCGGTGTCTTTGCCGCTGCCGCTCTCCGCAACAAGACATCCTCGTACTCTGCAAACAACGGCGCGACCGATTCGTAGTACGAATGATACCGCCCCTGATTCCCCACAGAGTATTCGTAATGAATCGGCTTCAGGAGAGTCACAGCACGCTGGTAGGCCGTCAGCGCCTCTTCTTCCTTGCCCTCCGCACGTAACAATCTCGCCGTTTGCCATTGCCAACGGTACAGCGATTCCGGCGCATGTACTTTTTGAGCGGCGAAGGTGGCCTTCCGCGAATACTCCAAGGCCTCCGGATGGCGATGCTCACGCTCTCGTAATTCTCCGAGATACCCCCAGGCGTAGGACTGACCGCGCGCATCGCCCACGCGCCCGGCGGCCTCACCGGCGGCGGTAAAAGCATCCGCCGATTGACGCAACAGGCCCGCCGCGGACCCCGTAGCAGCCACGGCCTCCGTGACGCGGCCTTTCACGGCATCGGCTTTCCCGGCCGCACCGGCTTTTCCGGTCATGGCGGCAAACAACTCCTGATACCCAAGGCCGATATTCAACAACCCGGCGGTTTTTGCTTGGCCGTCGCCGAGCGACCGCATATCGGACCAGGCTTGATCCAAGTGGCGGTGCGCTTCTCCCAATTGCCGGTTCTGGAGCAGGGCCATCGCGCCATTGAGCTGCGCCGTCGCCGCCAACGCCTGCTGCTTGGTCTCGACAGCACGCGTCCGGCTTTCAGCATAGACGTCGATCGCTTCCGCAAACTGCCGCCGGGCAGTCAGAGCATTACCCAGATCGTTCAAAATCCCGGCGACCAAAACGGGCTTGTTCTCTTCTCGCGCCAGGGTCAAGGCTCTGGTCAAATGTTCTGTAGCCGGTTCATCCTTCCCCAGCACATGGAAGGTATTGCCGAGCTGAGCGAGGATCGTCGCCGTAAGCCCGCGCTCACCGGTTTGCTCGGACAGTGTGAGTGCGGCTTGCAAGGTTGTCTGCGCGCGACGGATCTGCCCCTCCTGCCGAAGCGCATGCGCGACGTTGATCAACGCCTGGCACTGCAATTTGGCTTGCCCGCGTTCTTCGTATTCACGCGCGGCATTCATCCAGTGCGTGGCCGCCTGGGCAAAGGCACCCTGCTGAAACTGCGCGGTGCCCTGTCGCATTTCTTGCGCCGGCGTCATCGACGCGCCTGAGCCGCCCAACAATTCCAATGCCGCCGCGTTGGCGGGCCAGGCGAATCCACCCAACGCCAGCGCCCCGAGGCTGAGTATCGTCAACGGCAAAGAACGTGTGCGCGAACGTGCGGGAGTTGCAGCCCTATGACTACGCTTCATGCCGCGCCGAGTGACCATGGTACGCTTCCTAGCCATCACGTCCTCCTGGGGGACTAGCACCCCTGCCATGATTCCATACGTTGTGCGGTCGACCGAGCTTGATTCTGTGCCGCCGGTGTCAGTGCCGCCGACGTGCCGGACTCAACGTCGCTACCGACTTCCTCCAATACAACGGGCGCCGCCAGGGATGGTCCGGGCTGCGACGGCGTCACGTCGCGCGAGGCCTGCACCAGACTACTGAACGCACCGTCTTTTCGCGCGGCGCACCGGCTGGTCAATAAGGGGGCCGGTGGAGCAGGAGCTTCCTGAGGAAGGACCATGGCTGCACGATTCAAGAAGGCGAGAGGCTCGACCGGATTCGCCGGATTCACGTTGGCCACATTCGCAGTCGCAAGAGGCGCGAGACCGCCAAGGTTCACTCCCACGACCTGAATTTGGGTCACACGTTGGGTAAACGAATTCGTCGTCGTGTTGATCTGTGCGCCCGTCGGCACGGTCAGGTTCGGACTCACATCGATGGAGGGGGGAATCACGCCACCCCCGCCCGCGACGATCAACGTTCCAGGCAACGCTTGGACCTGGCCGTCGCCTGCCGCTCCGGAGAAAGGATTTGCGACAAACGGTTGCGTGCTCATTTCACCGGCGGAGCTCGTACTGCCGACGATGACTCGCTGCGCGCTGATTTTCGATCCGTTGATCTGGATGCCGCCTCCCATCAAACCGAGCACAGCCCCTGTCTGAAGCACTGTCGAGGGAGACGAGAGCACGATCGAACCGTAGGGGCCTTGCCCCAAAAACCCGAAGGACACCGGTGAACCGACTGATAACGTCGAGTCGAAGGCCAGAAGAGCGGTGTTCGCCGTAAAGATTCCGCCGTCGCTCAATCGTAATTGCTGAGCGGTGCTGAAATACGCAGATCCGGACACATTCAACTGAGCCGAAGGGCCGAACACGATGCCGGACGGATTGACGAAGAACAAATTCGCGTTGAGCGCTTGAACGGTACCGTTAATGTTGGAGGGGGAGCCTCCGATCACGCGACTGATGACGTTGGAGACGCCGCCGGGGTTCACAAACGCCGCGACATCCCCGGCGCCGACGGAGAATTGATTGAAGCTATGAAAGAGGTTCGGCCCACCGCCCGGTCTCGTGCCGCCCGCAATGTTTGTCGTATTACCCGACGTGCTGAGAGTCGTTCCCAGGCCGCCCGGTCCCGGTGGAGTTGCGACGATGTTCGTAGCCTGTCCATAGGCGATCGACCCGGTTGAGCCCAGAAGCATCAGGAAGGCGAGAAACCCATGCACCAACAACGGCATCCCGGCGGGGCGACATATCATGCTCAATCTCCTCATGTGTGTGGGAGGCCCCCTCTCTTACCTTAAAACCTGCGCAACTTCAACACGCACACGCCGCCGCGACCCATGGGTGGCACGTGCACGGACCCGACCGTTCGGCCCTGGCCATTGGGCCCTGACCGGATCGGCAATTTCGCCTCCTGCCGCTGGGCGGGCAAGCCATCGAACAAGAATTCGCTCAGCACACAGCCGGTCACGCTCCGCGGCAGTCCGATTGTGTCAGCAAGGCCAGCGCGCCGGCAGAAAAGACTGTTGGTCCCACTTAGAAGGCCTCAACCACCAGTTGCAGATGGATGCCGTGATCCTGCAGGTTGTTGCGATCGGTATCGTACCGCTTCAACTGTTTTCCATAATAGAGTTCGAAATGACTCCCGCGCCAAAAATTCCAAATGACCCCGGCCCCGAGGCTCGCCAAGGTTTTGGGGGGCGTCCCGGGCGTTTGGACCGTCGTTTGCCAGCCATGCCCCAAATCGAAAAAAGGCGCGAGAAACACCGAATCGACGCCGGCCTTCGTCGTATACACCGGAACGCGGGCCTCGATGGATAACATGGCGGCATTGTCACGAATCAGCGTGAATTCCCGATACCCGCGCACGCTGTACCGGCCGCCCACCGCAATCTGTTCGAGAGGGAACAGGTGGTCGTTGGATAATTGCACAACTCCCCTGCTGACCAACTGCGTCCGCCATAGAGGAAGCTGACGGATCCACTGGGCTTCGCCCAACCAGGAGAAAAACCGCGCATCCGGCAGGTTCGGATCGCCGTTCGCCGTAGCCCCCATGGCTCCGACACCGACCGAGAAACGCGATAACAGGGAAATCACCTGTTCGGCGGAACGCCGCGCATATTCCTGACCGAAGCGGAGCGATGTTACGCGGAACTTGCCGTTCGGCGACCCGGTGATCAATTCCTGCGGAGCGCCTCCCACCGTGCTCTCGTTCCGGGCATGCTCTCCCGTCAGCGACAATGCGAATTCCTCGTCGGCTTTTCGAATCACAGGATGCCTGACCGCAAGGCCGAATATCTGAGCCTTGTTCTTGATATCCAATGCATCGAAGGGTGACTCCTCAACCCCGAAATCAAACCGGCGATACTGGAACGCGACCGTCGTGTCACGAGGATTCACGGGAATTTCGTATTTAAAATTGAGCATCGGATTGACCCCCGCCGAGCGACCATATTGCAAACTCAGCGTATCGCCGAATCCGAGGAGATTCCGGTGAGCCAGCGTGACGAAGCCTTGCTCCGCACCGACCACGGGAGACTGATAGTTATTGAATTCCAACCAGGCCTTCAGCGGATTGGCTTCCTTCACTTTCACGTTCAGCGTACTCTCTCCAAGCATCGCACCCGGTAAGAGTTCGGCATTGATCCGTTCGATCCGAGGATTGACCTGCATCACCCGCAACCGTTCCTGGAGTGCCTCGACATGGAGCGGAGGGCCGGCCGCCAAATTCACCCGGCTCTGAAAATACGAGGGCCGGAACCACTTGGTATCCTCGACGTTGACCTGCGTAATTTTCCCCTCGATGATCTGCATCGTCAGCGTGCCGTCGGCGACATCCTGCTCCGGAACCACCGCGCCCGACGTCAAATAGCCATGGTTGACGTAGTAGTAGGTGAGCGCGAGACGCAACGCTTCCAAATCTTCCGCCGTCAACTCTCGATGCGTATAGGGATCGGTGATCTCCGACAACTGTTGCGAGGTAAAGGCGGTGTTTCCGACGAGTCGGATATCCTTGACCATGATTTTGGGCCCCTTCGCCGCCTGCTCAAGTGCGCCCGGGGGCGTCGGGGTCGGAAGCTCAAGTGAGGGGGGCTGTGCGGGTGGAGGCACAACAGGCACTTGCGGCGGCTTCGGGGGCAACGGGCCGCCGGTCTGCGGGGGCAACGGGCCGGTCTGCGAATAGGCCGGCACGACCAGCACGCCAAGCAACACAAGAGTCGCCACACCCACAACGGCCCCACGCCAGCAACGTAGCATGGTCTCGCGGTTCCTGCGACGGGATGAACGGCACCATGGAGCCGAGCACACCTCGGCCTGCCTGTTGATGCCTGCTTCCTGCCCTAGCGAAGTCTTCACACAAGCCATCAAGGCCTCCCCTCTTTCTTGATGACGGGGCACGGAGATCGTGAATCAGTGCCCGTAAAATCATCTGCTCGCACTCATTGCTCCTGCATGACACCGCCGTGCCGCACATCACGCACTCCCGAGAATCAACGCAGTCGCGCGGCACTCGTCTATCGGCCGAGGCGATACGTAGCTGTTTGGAGAGTCCGTGTTGGAAGGAATTGCTTATAACATGTCTCGAAACAAAATACTCCTGGGGCCGGGAAGTTTTTTGGTCGATGGGAACGACGGTGAGTCAGGCCGCGACAGAACCAGGGTAAGGGACGAAGTCAACTCCGGCAGGATCGGACGATACACCGGCAGATCCGGGCGGAATGAGGCGTTCCGTAAAGGCCCGGTTCGAGGCGTGATACCATACCTACCCCTCGCATGCCTCTGCCGCTTCATGACGATGGCGCACCCACGAACCGTACGACCGGCCATGAATTCCCGACAGGAACGTCCTCTGCAAAACGCGCCGTGTCGTATCGCAACTGAGGCGCCCCATAGGTCATGACCAGTCCCCTGATAGCGTCGCGGTGATGGAAGAGATCGACGACCGATTCTGCGACATGGGTCAGATGCGAATTCGTATAGACGCGGCGCGGAATAGCCATCCGGACCAGTTCCAGTTCTGGAGAGATCGCCTGCCCCGTCACCGGGTTCCGCCTCTCGAACAACGCAGATCCAATCTCCACACCCCGAATGCCATACTCACGATAGAGGGCCACGGCCAGCGCCTGCGCCGGGAACCGGTGTTGTTCGAGACGCGGCAGCAATTCCCTCGCATTGAGGGACACCGCGTGCCCCCCGATGGGATGGAGGATCGGCACCCCGCCGCGTGCGAGCAATTCCCCCAGATAACGCACCTGACTGATTCTGAACCGCAGATCGTCTTTATCCAACACCTCGGCAAGACCTCTGACCATGGCCTCTAAATCACGCCCTGCCAGCCCGCCGTAGCTCGGAAACCCCTCAACCAGGATCAGGTGATCGCCTGGGCCCAGCGCTCATCATTGACACTCAGAAATCCTCCGATGTTGACCAACCCGTCTTTCTTCGCCGACATGAGGCAGCCGTCCCCCGGACTAAACAGCAACCGGGCAATCTCCCGCACCGGCACATCGGCATACCCGGGTTCCCGTTCCTTACTGAAGAAGCAATGTTCCGCAAACCGGCAGGCATCGAAGACCAGGGGGATGCCGTAGCGCTTCAGCAACCGGCTGGTCGCACGAATGTTCGCCATCGAGACGGGCTGCCCACCGCCGCTGTTGTTAATGATGGTGATCAATACGAACGGAACCCGATCGGGCCCGACTCGTTCGATGGTCGCTTCCAGGCGGTCCACATCCCTGTTGTCTTTGAACGGCAGCTCGCAATGCGGATCCTAGGCCTCCTTAATCACGAGATCGAGCGCCTCGGCCCCCCGATGTTCGATGTTGGCCCGAGTGGTGTCGAAGTGCATATTGTTCGGCACACACATGCCGGGCTTGACGACGGACGCACACAGCACATGCTCCGCCGCCCGCCCCTGATGTGTGGACACCACATACCGATACCCGCACAGCGAGCGCACCGCCGCCTCGAAGTGATACACATTCCTGCCGCCGGCGTAGGATTCGTCGCCGAGCATCAGCCCGGCCTATTGGGAATCGCTCATGGCAGAGGTGCCGCTATCCGTCAACAGGTCGATCGCCACACTCTCCGCAGGGAGCCGGAAGAGATTGAAACCGGCCTCGTGGAGCAACCGGCATCGCTCCTCTCGACCGGTCGGCTCGATCGGCTCGACGACCTTGATCCTATACGGCTCGTATGGGGAGTTCACGGATCGACCTCTTGAAGTAGGCCAACTGCTCGTGAAACGGACCGGGGCCTTGGTAGTCGAACACGTAGCGTGTCATGTCGAAGAGCGGCGCCGGATCGAGTTCCCTGATCATCTCCGGCTTCCACGAAATCTGCAGGCGATTGATCATCGTAATCGGTGTAGGGGTCCCGACCATGCCCAGCGGAACGGTGCCGTAGGTTTGAGAAAAGATCAACACTTCGCGATCGAACATCGCGGTGTTCATATCGTCAGCCGCGCCGTATTTTCTGAAATCCTCCTCCAGTCGCTGGAACGTCGGCGAATGGACCAGGGCCTCGCGGAACGCATAGAAGATCTTGATCCCTGCGCGCCGTTGATCCTCCATGACCTGGATGGCATCGGCGACCGTCGCCTCATCCTCCATTTGCGCCTGCGTCAGGATGAGCAAGCGGCGAATCCGCACATGCCGTCGCGCCGCCGCCTGGTTGGCCAGCAAATAGTTGGGATAGAGGGCCTCGCCCTTTTTCCAGATATTCCAGCGTTCCATCATCGCATCGACCGAACGCTCGGCCGTCTCCATCAGCCGAACCGCCTCGGCGTTCGCAGCCGCACCTTCATACGTGAGGGTTTGCGCCTCCAGTTGCTTGAGTTCCCGTCCGATGGCTTCGACCTTCTTCGGCAAGTACCGTGGATGTTTGGGGACGTGTAACATCACGTCCACCGCCGTCAGGGCCAGGGTCCAGTATTCCTTGGCCTGCTTGGGCGCCTTGTCCTTTTGCGCGATCAGCAGGAGTTCCACGGGATTCCGGTCGAGCAACTTGGCCATCTTGATGCAGAGTTCCGGCTTGGGAATTTTCAGCCCGCGCCGCATCAGGTTCGCTTCCGGTTGAGCAATGCCCAATTTTTTCGCGAGGGCATAGTCGCTGCTGAGGCCATACCGTTCCTTGACCGCGTCGAAATATCGGGCAATCTCCATCAGTGTCCTCTCGCCAACATCGTCATCACCCTCCGGTGCAGTCGAACCGCCCTCCTGTCGCACATCCCCCAGCATGGGCGTCCGGCCCCCCGGGCTCAGTCTGAGAGAGAGGCGCCCACCAACCGTTCCGCCTCGCTTGCCACACCGGACCCGGTCGCCTGACCACGAATAATGCCCTCCTCCAACCAATCCAGACGGCCGGACACAATGGCGTTGGCCAGCGGATGGAGAACGGTATCGTCATCCCACCCCGACGACCGCCAGGACAGCAGCGGCGAGGGATCGAACTCCCCTTCCACTTTTGAGCAGAAATACGCGACCAGACTCTGGATATGAGGCCGGTCTCGAAGCTGCTCGCGCGACTTGTACCACAGCAACGTTTCGACGGCAAAGAGATGCATCGCCGCTTTGACCAGACGAGTCGTGAGAAGTTGTTTCCGCGCCAAGCCCTGTCGGTCGCGTATCGCGACCCACAACGTCGTCTGCGCCAGCTCCCGACTCTTTCGGACCACAAACGGCTCCCACACGCGATCGAATGCGCCGACCGTCCCGCCGTGCTTCTCGAAGGCGGACAGGGCATGGACCGACCTGGCCGCAGTCTTCACGAAAAAGGGCGCGGCCTGCAACATCTCGGCAACCTGGTAGTCGAGAAAGGCCCGGCCGTGCGTCACAAACTCCGCCAATCCCTCCCGCCCGATCCAGAGCGTCAAGATCCCGTTGGTTCCTTCCCAAATCACATTGATGAGCGCGTCGCGGATCATCCGTTCAACCGGCACCGGCACATCTCCATGGAGCCGGAGCGAGTCCGGCGTCTCGAATGCGCGCCCGCCATAGATGCGAAACAAGTCCAGCAACGACTCCAGCAACCATTCCGTCGCAAGAATTTTGGCGGCCGCAGACTCCAGCCGTACATCCTGCTTGCCGTCGGCCCAGATGCCTGTGATCTTCACGATGGCTTCCAGCGCCAACACCCGCGAGGCCATCAAGACGAGCTTGGCACCGATGTCCGTATGTTCACCGATCGGACGGTCGTACTGCACACGCCCTTGCGCTCGCTGTCGTGCGAACCATAAACATTGTTTGAGATTGCCCAAGCAGGCGGCAGGCAGCGTGAGTCGCCCCACCGTCAGACTCTCCAGGGCGCGCCGCAAGCCGTCGCCTTCGTCACCCAGCCGATCGGCGACCGGCACGAACACCTCGCGCAAATGCACCTGCCCGTTATAGATGCCCCGCACGCCCATAAAACTGAGCCTCGTACAGCGGCACCCGTGCGACTGGGTATCGACGAGAAACGCGCCGAACCTTCGCGCCTCTTTCGGACGATGCACCTCGTGAGGGGCATTCACGATCTGCGCAATGACCACGAGCAGCGAGGCCAGGAAGACCTGGTTCCCCCGCGCTGCATTCGTCGTATACAATTTGTCGCCGGTCAGTCGATAGCCGACCAACACACCGCCTTCGTGAATGGGAATCGCATAGGTGTGCAGATCCCAGATATCGCACCCCGCCTCCTTCTCGGTCAGCGCAAATCCCGAAATTGCGCCTTTCGCCAAACGAGGCAACCATCGGGTCTGTTGCTCCGGATTTCCCACCAACTTGACAGGTTCGGCCGCCCCGATCGAGTTGTGGGCCGACAGAAGGACGGTGGTCGCCGCATCATGACTGCCCAGCAGGGTCCCCACCGCGTGGTACTCCGACTGGGACAACCCCAGTCCGCCATGGCAACGGGGAATCTTAATCCCGAACGCACCGATCCCCTTCAACGCCGCAAACACATCCTCGCCGATGGCCCCCTCCCTGTCGATCGCTTCCGGATTCACCCGCTCGATCAGCACACGCCTGAGCCGATGGAGAAAGACGCTCGCAGCCTCGCTGGTCGCAGGAATCGCACTGTCGGCAAATAGGTGTCGGCGAACTTTTCCTTCGAACAGACCTGAAATGAACCCTGCATAGGCGCGGGTATCGCGCGCGGCCTCGGCAGCCGCGAGCGAACCGTTGAAGAGAGGCCCCCTGGTCGCCATCGGTGCCCTCCGTTGTTTCCACTACTTCGCCTTCCGCCAGGCCACCCCGACCCCGCCGACGCAGACCGGCGCCGCGACGGACTGAGGCGCGCGCGGGAGGACCTCCCTCTCCGCCTGGTGAAGTGCGGCCAGTCGTCCTCGGGCCCGTTCCTCGAATGTCATACGTGAGAGGGGCATACCATGGCGGGCGAACTGTGCCGACAACGTTTCGAATCGGTCCCTGGCCAGCATCGTCACCGACATGTATCCGGCCCGGAGAAGATGGATACGGTCGCGGTAACTCAGAAAACTGCGCTCGAACAACAACGCATCCTCTTCCACCGGAGAGATGACCAGCACTTCTTTGTCCGGGTGGTCATGTTGGAACCGTTCTAACGCGTGCGAAAACCGGGCATCGTAGTTGATCCTGGACGCCTGCTCGCCGATGGACAGAAACCCCCGCTCCCGCACTCGCTTCTCGGCTGTCCCGCCGGGCGACGACCGGCGCTGAGGTGCCCGGACCATGGGATTGATCATGATCGTGAAATCCACATGCTTGTGAACGGCGATCTCAAAAAACGCCATGCGGCCGATCCCTGCATCGATATAATCGCGCCCCTGGATCCGCACGGGACAGAAGTAGATGGGCACGGCGGAAGAGGCGGTGACGGCACGGGAGATAGGAACCTCCCGCCAGCCCTCGTCACCGAACATCACCCCGTCGCCGGTTTCGAGATCGATGGCCGGGATATAGAGTTCCTTTGAAAGTCCGGCGAATGTGTCGCTCAGACGTCTCGCCTTGAAGATCGCCGAGAGATAGGCCGCGAACGGCTCCAGGGTATAGATACCGCTGGGGAGCGCATCCTGCGCCTTATCAAGAAGATCGATGAGCGTCATCTCGCGATAGTGCCGCACATAGAGTTTGAGCAATGGCACCAACTGGCGGGTGACACGCCAGAGGGTCTTGAGCCCTTCGCCGATCGCAGGCGAGAAGACGTTGCGATGGTCGAAATAATAGGGCCGGGTTCCGGACAGATTCGTCTCCAAAATCTCACGCGGGGTGACACCATTGGCGATCAGAGACGCCGCCGCGGCTCCGGCACTGACACCGACGTACAGGTCGAGGTCATTCATACCGGTGCCGTCCTCGACCAAATCATCGAGAGCGGTCAACGCGCCGATCTCGAAGAGATAGCCCGTGAAGCCTCCTCCGCCTAAGGCCAACGCCCGCTTACCGCACGCCGGTGCCATGTCGCCCCTTTCCTGTCATCGACTGCCTCGTCCTCACCGGTGCTCAGCGGTCGACGAAATGCGGTTGACGTTTCTCCAAGAAGGCGGCCACGCCTTCCCGCTTATCCTCCGTCTCACAGAGCCCGCCGAACAGGCGCGCCTCCAACGCCAGACCTTCCGGTAACGTCAGCCGATGACCGTCACGTATCGCTCGCAACGAGGCACCCAGCGCAGCCAGACTCTTGGAGGCCAGGTTCCGTGCCATGCCTTGCGCGTGACGCAGGAGATCTTCCGGCGGGATGACCTGCGACACCAATCCGAGCGACTTGGCCTCCTGTGCCGAGATCGGATCCCCCGTCAAGATCAATTCCATCGCCTTCGATTGACCGACGATTCTTGGAAGCCGCTGGGTGCCCCCAAAACCGGGCATGATGCCCAAGTTGATTTCCGGCTGGCCCAACCGGCTGCCTTCAGCCGCGAGGCGAATGTGGCAACACATGGCGAGTTCCAGACCTCCCCCGAGGCAGACACCATTGATCGCCGCGATGACCGGCTTCTCCAAGGTGTCGATCCGGTGCAAGACGGCCTGTCCTTGCTGCGCGATCGCTTCGCCTTCCTGCGCCGAGGCAATCGACGCCAACAGGCGAATGTCTGCCCCCGCGATAAAAAACCGGCCCGTCCCGGTCAAGACCACCGCTTTGACGGCATCATCCTCCGCACAGTGACCGAAGGCCCTGCTCAGCTCGGCGAGCAGGTCGGGCGTGAGGGCGTTCGCCGGAGGACGATTGATCACCAGCGTGGCCACTGCCCCGTCCACGCTGCACGAGAGCATCGAGTCGGCTGTTGTGGTCATAGGAACCTCGCATCATGCAATGGTTGGATCACCTGTTCGTAGATCGACAGGAGACATTGAACACGTTCGTCACTTTGCGTTGGCCGACGATCCGGCACGGGCGCATCAGTATTGGAAAAAGCCCCTCCCGGCCGGCCGGCCGGTAAAACCGGCATCCACCATTCGTCGCAACATCGGCGCGGGCCAGAACCGGATTCCCAGGCTCTCCGTGAACTCCTCCAGCTGCCGAAGAACCTGATCGATTCCCAGCTGGTCGGCAAGGTGCAGTGGCCCTCCCTTGTCATTTGGAAATCCCGTTCCCGCCACGACCGCGAGATCGATATCACGCGCCGACGCCACACCCTCCTGCAGCGCGATGACCGCCTCGTTCACCATGGCCAACAGAGGCCGTGCCCTCGTCCAATCGCGCCGATGCGATCCACTGAGCTGCCGAAGCTGCTGCACGAGGTCTTCAAGGCGTTGGGTACCGGCTCGCTCGTCTTCGTTCCCATACTCGTAAAAACCATGTCCCGCTTTGACGCCCGTCCGTCCCGCCTTGACCAACGCCTCCAGCAACGGCGCCGGCGCCATCCGCGGCCCATACGATCGATGAAGAATCCTCGCGACCTCCAGCGCAATATCCAACCCGACGCTATCCAAGAGGGCAAAGGGACCAACAGGCATGCCGAAGGACACCATGTCTTGATCGATGTCTTTGATGGAGAGGCCGCTGTCTTGAAGGCACCAGACAGCCTCATTCATATAGGGTAACAGCAGCCGATTGACGAGGAACCCTGCGCACTCCTTCACGATCACCGGCGTCTTCCGGAGACTCTCTGCGAAACCGACCACGTCATCGACCGTGTGCGGATCGGTTGCCAGTCCGGGGATGACTTCGACCAGCGGCATCGCATAGGCCGGATTGAAAAAATGCAGTCCGATCACCTGACCGGGACGCCCGGCTCCAGCCCCCAACGCTGAGATGGAGAGTGCGGAGGTGTTACTCGCCAGGATGGCATTTCGCGGACAGAGTCGATCGAGCGTGTGGAAAACCTGCTGTTTCAGTGTCAGATCCTCCGGCACGGCCTCGATCACCAGATCAACATCCTTCAAGTCTTCGAGGTTCGTCGAGGCGTGAACCAACAGCATTTTGTCTTCCAGCTGTTCAGGTGTCATCTTGCCCTTGTCCACGCGGGCCTGGTAGATCCTGCGCACCGCCGCAACCCCTTGCATGGCCAGGTCCTCCTGTCGATCCACCACCAGCACCGGCAGACCGGCATAGCTCACGACTTCCGCGATCTGTGCACCCATGGTGCCCGCCCCTACGACACCGACCTTGTAGATGTACATAGCGTCACCACATGTCGATCTTCCAGCCGTCAGCGCTCACCGTTCACTCTTCGGCCTCAGATCTGCTCCAGCACCATCGCCGCCCCCTGCCCGCCTCCGACGCACATGGCCACTGCGCCGAGCGCAGCGCCTCGCCGCTGCATTTCATAGAGCAGCGCAATCACCAGACGCGCCCCGGTCATACCGACCGGGTGTCCCAGCGCGATGGCCCCGCCGTTCACATTGACGCGGTCGCGCTTCAGCCCCAAGACCCGCTCCACCGCAAGGTATTGTGCGGCAAAGGCTTCATTCACTTCGATCAACTCCAGGTCCGTGAGACTCACACCGGCACGTGTGAGGGCCAACGGCAACGCCTCCGCCGGCCCGATCCCCATGCGGGTCGGATCCACGCCGATGAACGCGTAACTCCTGAGGCGTCCCAGCGGCCGGCAGTTCATCTCGCGCGCACGCGCGGCAGACATGACCATCGCCGCCGCCGCGCCGTCGTTCAGCGGGCAACTGTTGCCCGCCGTGACGGTGCCGCCTTCCTTGAACAGCGGCGGATAGAGCGCGAGTTGCTGTTCGGTCAACCCGACATTCGGCCCTTCATCCTGCGTCAACGCGACCGGCGCCACGTCCCGCCCCCCCACTGATTTGGGGATGCTGACCGGAAACAGCTCGTCCTTCAGTCGCCCCTCTCGAATGGCGTTGAACGCACGGCGATGGCTATCCACGGCAAACCGATCCTGCGCTTCACGGCTGATGCCGAATTCTTCCGCCAGATTCTCCGCCGTCAGCCCCATCAACTGACCGCAAAAGGCATCGGTCAATCCTTCCCAGATGCTGTCGATGAATTCCGCGTGGCGCAGTCGTTTCCCCCATCGCATATCCCGCGAGACAAACGGGGCGCGGCTCATGCTTTCGACCCCGCCGACGATCTGCACATCCGCATCCTCACTCTGGATATTTTGATAGGCGTTGACGAACGGTTGGAGGCCGGAGGAACAGTTGCGCTGCACCGAATAGGCGGGCGTCCGTACAGGGATGCCTGCCAGAAGAGCGATGACACGCGCGACGTTGTAGGCATCGCTCGTATGTCCGACGGAACCGATGATCACCTCATCGATGAGTCGAGGATCGACCTGGGCGCGTGCGATCACCTCTCGCACGGCCAACTCTCCCATCCTCTGGGGCGTGACATCCTTCAGCGCGCCGCCGAAGTTGCCGATGGGAGTTCGCGCACCGGCCGTGACCACTACCTGCTTCACAGAGCCTCCTTCCAGCCCGTCACATCGCCTTCCGTGACGGCGAAGCATCCACGACAGGCACCCCCGACTCATCACGTAGCGCTCTTCGCAGCACCTTGCCGATTACCGTCCGCGGCAATTCAGTGCGGAACTCGATCGCCGACGGAACCTTGAATCGCGCCAGCGACTTGCGACAATGCTCGATCAGGTCCCGTTCCGTCACACAGGCTCCTTGAGCGGGCACGACAAACGCCTTGACCGCTTCTCCGTAATGACGATCGGGAATACCGACGACTGCGGCTTCATGCACGGCGGGGTGCTGGAACAGAATGTCTTCCACCTCTCGCGGGTAGACCGTCTCACCCCACGGTTTGATCACATCCTTCTTGCGCTCCATGAAAAAGAAAAATCCCTGCTCGTCACACCTCACGATGTCTCCGGTAAAGAGCCACCCCTCCCGTAACACGGCCTGCGTCTCCGCCGCTTTATTCCAATAGCCCCGCATTACCTGCGGCCCGCGAACGATGAGCTCCCCGGCCTCGCCTATCGGCACGTCTCTGCGCCCGGTCTCCAGATCCACGATCCGCGCGTCCGTGTCCGGAAACGGCAGCCCCATCGAGCCGCGGGGATGCGTGCCCTGAATCGGATTGCAGTGAGTCGTAGGACCCGCTTCGGTCAACCCGTACCCTTCTGAAATGGTCACCCCGCTTAACCGCTCGAACTCCTGTTGCACTTCGGCCGGGAGCGGGCTGGCTCCGCAGAGACAGACACGAATCGAACGCAAGTCGTGCCGCCTAGCTTTGGCCACATCGGTGATCATGGAGAACATCATCGGGACACCGGACATGATGGTGACACGATGTTTCTGGATGGCCTTCACGACCTCGTCGGCATGAAAACGCGGGAGCAACACGATGCGAGAACCCGTCGCCACGGCAAGATTCTGGCACGTGCTTAATCCATAACAATGAAACAGCGGCACCGCGCCAAGAAACACTTCCTGGCCCTCACGGAAATTCGAACACCACAGGCGGCCCTGTAGCGCGCTGACCAGCACGTTACGATGCGTGAGCATGACGCCTTTGGGCGAGCCGGTCGTACCGCCGGTGTATTGGATCTGTGCCAGCGAGTCGGGCGCCAACGAGGGCAAGGGCGAGTCACCCACGTCCATTCCCGGGAATGCCGCATCGAGAAGCTCGAGAAAGCCATAGACCGGTGGACTCTTCTCCACCACGATCCAGCGTTTTGCCCACCAGGCCTTGATCGGATACAACAGTCGCTTCGCGGTCGGCAGAAAATCCCGCAGGCTGGTGACGATGATCCGTTTCGGCAGGCCTGCGCGCTCGCGGACGGCGTGGATGCGTGGATACAACAGATCCAAGGCGACGATCGTCTCAGTACCTGCATCCATCACCTGACTCTGAATTTCGCGCTCGACAGAGAGCGGATTCATCGGTGCGACGACGGCCCCGGCTTTCAACACACCGTAGTAGGCAATGACCGCCTGCGGGATATTCGGCAGCATGAGTGCCACACGATCACCCGCCCGCACGCCAAGCCGGCGCAGACCGAGGGCGCAGCGGGTGGTGACGTCGTTCAGCTCTCGGAAGGAAAGGGTCGTTCCGTAGAAGGAGAGCGCAGGAGAATCGGGGAAGCGTGAGGCAGAGCGCCGGAGCAAATCCGGAACGGTCCATTCCGGATAGTCGGCAGTGGCAGGAACACCCGGATCATACCGGCTGATCCACGACCGCGGCATGGACGCCTCCATCCCTGGCCGGGCGACGAGATTATCCGCGCCACTCACTGGGGAGCTGTGGCACCGGCCCGGTCCATCCCTGCATGGCACCAGCCGGTTCCCGCTCCAACCCCATCCAAAATCCTTGGAGATAATCGAGCACCGCGTTCATCCCGAGGCGAAACTCACGCTTCTCCAGATCCGTCATGCCGGCCTGTGAGACGGATCCCGTGCCGTCGACCGCCGCCATGGCCAGCGCCATGGCTTTTTCGTGCTCAGACTCGAGTTGCCGGTGAAACGTAAAGTAGGTCATGTCCATGTGAGGGTATCGGGTGGTCCGTATGATCGAGAGGCCTGGAATCAGCTGATCCCACATCGTAATGGCCATGTTCTCCAGACCAAACGATGCCCCCAATGCGGTCGCATGGTTTCGGCTGCCGTACAGGCCTTCCATGCCATCGATATACGCGCGCGTGGAGGCGCGCATCGGCGTCATCATCGCATCATGAATGGAAATGCCGATGGAGCAGAGAAACCGCCGGTACAGCAATTCATGCCGATTCTTGACCAGTCCGTCGCCGAGTTCCGAATAGAGAACCCTGGTCAGTTCATCGGCAACGGCCTCATCCTCTGTGTTGACCAACTGAGCGGCAAGGATGCGGGGAAAAAACCGCGCGAAGCTGTAGAACTGCACGGCGAATTCACGAAACTCTTCATCACTCACGTCCCCGGCCCGAAAGCGTGTCAGAAAAGAATTGTGGATCGCACCGTGCCGGAGCACCTCAGCACGAACGTCGTCGTAAAACGGCATGGCGCACCTCCCCACCTGCCAGAGGATTGTGTTTCCGCCATCGATACGATTGATACGTTCTCCATCTCGCCCCCTCTTTCCGCTCCCTCTCTGCATCAGCCGTGAAGGCACTTCGTCTCGATCAACTCAGATCGAGCCTGTCGCAATTGCTTTTCTCTTGCGACACATCAAAATAATACAAAAACTATATTGAATGATGCAACTCTTTTGTTATATAGTCGACTCATGCTCGATGCACGACAACGGCGGTGGGTAAGACAACCTGAGGTTCCAGGGATACCGAGCAGGAGGAACCGTCATGAAAGAAGCCATCGGCATTGACCACGTCACCTTGTGCGTGAACAATCTGGCAGCCACACGTTATCTGTTCACGCACATTCTCGGATTTCATGTCATCTGGGCCGCGCAGGATGTGGGAAGCGACACGTCCTCTATGGACACCGTCGTCGTCCAGAGGGGCGATGCGAAGATCGCCTTGATGCAGGGGCGAAACAAAGAGCAGAAGTCCCAGATCTGCGAGTTCATCGAGAAGTACGGCGAGGGCGTCCAACATATCGCGCTTGAAGTCGACGATATCGACGCAGTGTGCCGCGAATGGGAAGCCAGGGGCGTGAGGTTCAGCGGAGATATTAAGGACGGGAGGGACGGGTTCGGCCCGCTGAGACAACGCTTTACGTATCCCCTGTTCCCCGGGTGCGGACTCTTCCTCGAATTGACTCAACGGCAGCACGGGTTAGAGGAATCTAAAACGTTTGTCCGCGCCACCGTCGAGGCGCTCTATCGGGATATCGAGCGAGATCAAACGAGAGGAATAACACGCACGATCGTCGACTACGAGACCTTGCCGCTTCCGTTTGAAACGGCTGAGGCCACATCCTTTCAGCACGCATCCTGAAACATCGAGCCATACCTGACCAGTCAGGAGGTTCCCGATGTATCTGGTGAGACAAGGCGCCGCCCCAGGCCAGGCCCACGTGGGCATCCCCGAGGGCCTGTACGAGGAAGAGCACGGTCGGCAGGGATTCTCCGGCCCTTCCTCGCATCTCTATCATCGTCGTCCTCCGACCGAATGGAGCAGGATCGAAGGGCCTCTGCGGCCGCGAGCCTGCACCTGCAGCGAATTACCCACCCCCGATCAACGCACGCCCGACGGGCGACCGGTCACGATTCTCCACAGCGCTGATGCGCGCGTATCTATCTCACGACGGCGAAGCACGATGACACATTTTGTGCGCAACGCCGGCGGCGACGAAATCGTCTTCGTCCACCAGGGGCATGGACGCTTCGAAACCGACTATGGCCTGTTACCCTACGAGCCAGGCGACTATCTGGTCATCCCGAAAGGCACCACGTATCGAGTGCATGTCGAATCGATACAGGACGAGTGCCTCTTCCTGATTGTCGAAACCAGCGCGCCGGTCACCCTGCCGGAGCGAGGTCCGCTGGGTCGGCATGCGCTGTTTGATCCTGGCGTCATCATGGTACCGGAACTCGGGCCACCGCCGGCTGATGCGAAACACAAACGGGAATGGGAGGTCCGTATCGCGCGCGATGGAGAAGAGACCCGCGTCACCTATCCCTACTATCCCATGGATGTCGCCGGCTGGAAGGGCGACCTGTGGGCGGCGAAGTTGAACGTCCGTGATTTTCGCCCGGTCATCAGCCCGCGCTATCACCTTCCCCCCAGCGTGCATGCCACGTTTCAAGCGGGGGGACTCATGATCTCCACGTTTGCGCCACGGCCGTTGGAGACCGATCCCCAAGCACTGCGTGTGCCGTTCTACCACCGCAATATGGATTATGACGAAGTCCTGTTCTATCACCGGGGAGAGTTCTTCAGCCGCGCCGGCATTCGCGCCGGCATGTTGACGCTGCATCCCCAGGGCATTCATCACGGACCACATCCTCAGGCCGTGGCGGCCAGCAAAACGAAAGACCAGACCAGCGAGGTCGCCGTCATGATCGAATCTCGACAGCCCTTTGTGGTGACTGCGGAATTTGAAACGATTGAACTCAAAGATTACGCCATGAGTTGGAGTCGTTCATGAAACTCGTGAGTTTCACTGTCCGTACCCCGGTCGGTACGTTCACCAGGATCGGTGCAGATCTGGGACAGGTCATCGTCGATCTCAACATGGCTTATGCCCGTTGGCTGTCCGATCAGGGAGAACCGCAACCCCGGCGCCTTGCCGATGCGCAGCTCGCGTCTACCATGTCGGAGTTCTTGGCGGGCGGCGCCTCCGCCATGAACGCGGCACGCCAGGCGTTGACCCATGCGGCACACCTGGGCACATCCGCCACAGGCCCGGCCGGTGAAACGATTTCCTACGATCCCGCCGCCGTTTCTCTGGCGGCACCCCTCCCCACTCCGGCATCCCTGCGCGACTTTATCGCCTTTGAAGACCACATTGCCGCCACTTCCAAACGGCGGGGCCAACCGATTCCGCCAGAGTGGTACAAGGCCCCTGTCTACTACAAAGGCAACCACCGGACGATCATCGGGCCGGACCAACGGCTACCTTGGCCGTTACGGACGCAGAAACTGGACTACGAGCTCGAGCTGGCCTGCATCATCGGACGCACAGGCATGAATATCGCCGAGCGCGACGCATCAGGATACATTGCCGGCTACACGATCATGAACGACTTCAGCGCGAGGGATGTCCAATTTCAGGAGATGGCCTGCCGCCTCGGCCCCGCCAAGGGAAAAGACTTCGCGACGGCGATCGGCCCCTGCATCGTGACGCCTGAAGACATCCCGGATCTCGCCGCCCTGGAGATGATCGCCCGCGTCAACGGAGACGTCTGGTCGCGGGGACGGTTCGGTTCGATTCACTGGTCGTTCCCGCAGATGATTGAGCATGTGTCTCGAGACGAGGCGATTTACCCCGGCGATCTGCTGGGCTCCGGCACGGTCGGCGGCGGATGCGGCTTGGAGCTGGATCGCTATCTACAGCCTGGTGATGTCGTCGAGTTGGAAATTCAGCCGATCGGCATCCTCCGCACCACGATCGCGGCGCCGGACGAGAGGAGCGCGTGACCATCATGCTGCCATCCATCGAAAAATCACCGGATACCGCCACGCTGGAGCTAGTAGCACGGCAGAGAACGCTTTATGAGGGACCCGAGATCGACAGCATGCTCGATCACCTCATTCGCGAGACCCCGCATCCTACGCTGTCGCCATGGGATATTCAGCAACTGCTGCGTAGCTCCAGGGCCTTGTACTTCGATTGTCACGTCGAAGTGGTCTCCGGCCACCACACAGGGATCTATCTGCGCTTCGAATCCATCGCCCGGTTTCCGGACCTGATCACGCGCATCGCCTCCAACATGGCGGAATGGATCGTCGAAACCTTCGGACACGATCCACCGACCGGGATTATCACGACATCGTCGGACGCTCGCCTGTTGGCTCAACGCACCAGCGATCTCCTTGCCATGCAGATGCCGCTCCAGGTGGTCCTTACGCCGTTCGACCACCGGACGGGAAGAATCGGCACGGACATCGTCCAAGGCACAATCAGCACTGGAGAACGGTTCCTCGCCTTGAATGATGTGACGACGCGAGGGATGTGTGTCAACAAACTCGGCACGGTCGTCACGGATCACGGCGGACAGGTGGCGGGCATGATGGTCTTTGCCAGACGCGACAGCGGCCAATTTCCCTTCATGGCCGAACTGACCGGCACCTACCCGTTTTATTTCAGCGCCGATCTGGAGATGCCCCAGTGGGAGCCGGCTGATTGTCATCTCTGCACAGCAAAGAAACCGCTGTTCCTCTGGAGGGATCTGCCCGCGTGGTAACGAGACCGGGGACGACCGGGACAGGAGGAGGGGCTATGGATCAGGCCACCGTATCGAACGACATCCCGCGCAGCGACCTCCTGAACATGTACTGGTACCTCAGGCTGACGAGAAGCCTGGAGGACCGGATCACCGCCCTCTATCGACAAGGACGCATCGTCGGCGGTGTCTACACCAGCCACGGTATGGAAGCGATTGCGGTCGGCTACGCCTCGGCATTGCAGCCCGATGATGTCATTGCCCCGTTTCATCGCGATATGGGCGCCTTTTTGATTCGCGGATTCACGCCGGGTGAAATCCTTGCGCAGTACCTCGGCAAACGAACCGGCCCCACCAAAGGGAAAGACGGCAACGTCCACATGGGCGACTTGAAGCGGGGAATGATCGGATTCGTCAGCCACCTGGCCGACAATCTGCCGGTCGCAGCCGGCGCCGCACTCGCATTCAAAATCCGGAGAGAAGCGCGCGTGGCATTTGCCGGAACCGGCGACGGGGGGACGAGCCGCGGGGATTTCCATGAGGCCATGAACTTCGCGGCGGTTCGGCGACTCCCGGTCGTCTATTTTTGCACGAACAATCAATATGCCTACTCCACCCCGGTGCGCTGCCAAATGGCGATTACGGACGTGGTCGAACGGGCGAAAGCCTATGGCATGCCGGGTGACATTGTGGACGGCAACGATGTCGCCGCCGTCTACCAGGCCAGCCGTCGGGCTATCGCCAATGCCAGAGCCGGCAACGGGCCGACCTTCCTCGAGTTTAAAACCATGCGCATGCACGGGCATTCCGAACACGACGCGGCCAAGTATGTGCCGCACGAATTGTTGGAGGAATGGAAGGCCAAAGATCCGATCCTCCGCGCAGAACGATTGCTGATGACACTCGGCTATGCGGACGAATCGTATTTCCACGATGTGGGCGAGCGGGTCAGGAAAGAAGTCGACGCCGGCACGGAGTTCGCCGAACAGAGCCCGCTCCCGGAAGGACCTGAAACGCTGACCGGCGTATTTGCATCGGTCGATGAGGTGTCGGCATGACCACCGCAACGACTACCCACGAAGTCACGTACGTCGACGCGATCTCACAGGCCCTGGACGAGGAGATGACTCGGGACGAACGGGTGTTTCTCATGGGGGAGGACATCGGGACCTACGGCGGGGCGTTCAAGGTGACGGAAGGCCTCCTACAGAAATACGGCGAATGGCGCGTGCTCGATACGCCCCTGTCGGAATCCGGCTTCGTCGGAGCGGCGATCGGCGCGGCCATGATGGGATTACGTCCGGTCGTCGAGATGCAGTTTGCGGACTTCATTTCCTGCGCCTTCGATCAGATCACCGAAGTCGCGGCCAAAAACCACTATCGGTGGGGCGCAGCGGTGCCCCTGGTCATCCGGGCGCCTTTTGGAGGCGGTGTCCATGGTGGGCCGTTCCATTCGGAATGTCCCGAAGGCTGGTTCTTCCATTCGCCGGGGCTCAAGATCGTGGCACCGTCCACGCCCTATGATGCGAAGGGCCTCTTGAAGGCCGCGATTCGCGATCCCAACCCGGTCCTCTATTTCGAACACAAGTTTCTCTATCGGCGCATTAAAGCTGTCTTACCGCAAGAGGATTTTGTCGTGCCGCTCGGCAAAGCCGACGTCAAACGACGCGGCCGCGACCTGTCGGTCATCACATATGGAGCGATGGTGCACCTGGCGTTGGAGGCCGCGGAGCTGTTGAACAAGGAAGGCATCGACCTCGAGGTCGTGGATCTCCGCACGTTGATCCCGCTCGACAAGGAAACCCTCTACGAATCGGTCCGCAAAACCAGCAAAGTCATTCTCCTGCATGAAGACAACAAGACCGGCGGCATCGGGGCCGAAATCGCCGCACTGCTGGCGGAAGAATGCTTCGATTGTCTGGACGGGCCTATCCTCCGCATCGCCCCGCCCGACACGCCGGTGCCGTTCAGTACGCCGTTGGAAGAATTCTTTCTGCCTAAGGTAAGCGATATTGTCTCCGGAGCCAGGAGGCTCGCGGCCTATTGAACCGGGGGTAAACAAGCCATCGGCGTTCAGCCCCCAGCCGGAGAATATGTCGAGGTGCTGAGGTTCACCGCTGAGCGCCGACAGCTAAGAGCCGGAGGTCGAAGTGGCCACTGATATCGTCATGCCGCAACTTGGGGAAAGCATCGCCGAAGGGACCGTCGTCAAGTGGCTGATCCCTCCGGGCGGCATGGTCGAGAAGGATCAGCCCCTGCTGGAAGTGGAAACGGAAAAAGTGGCGCTCGATATCCCATCGCCCGCCACCGGAATTCTCCGCGAGGTTCTCGTACAAGAAGGCGCGACCGTCCCGGTCGGAACCCTGCTGGCCAGACTGGAGCATGAGCCGGCGGAAGCCGTGATGAGTCGAGTGGGAGGCGTAGGGGTACGGACGCGCCGCGCGCCGTCAGACGGAGAGCCGCACTATTCGCCGGCGGTGAAGCAAGTAGCCCGTGATTATGCTATCGACTTGTCGGGCGTCACGGGGACCGGCGAGGGGGGACGGATCACCAGGAAGGATGTCATGGACGCCGCCGCCAAGCGAGAAACTTCCGCACAGAGCCGCGCCGTTTTGCCGACGCCATCCGCGGATGAAGAACAGCTGGTGCCGTTGACCCAAATGCGTGCCACCATCGCTGAACGAATGCTCCTCAGCCGCCGCACCTCCGCGCACGTGGCGACCTTCTTCGAGGCCGATTGCTCCGGCATCGAACGATTCCGCGTCGGTCGTTCATTCACGTACCTGCCCTTTGTCATCAGTGCCGTAACCCAGGCCTTGAAGGACGTGCCGATCGTGAACGCCTGCTGGCGCGACCAAGGTATCGTCATCCGGAAGACCTTGCACATCGGCATTGCGGTAGCCATCGAAGACGGACTGCTCGTCCCGGTGATTCGTCACGCCGATCGGAAGGGATTGACACAGATCGCAACAGAAGTCGCCGACTTGGCGCAACGCGCCAGAAGCAAACGCCTGACTCCGGAGGAAGTACTGGACGGAACCTTCACCATTACCAACCACGGCGGATTCGGCAGCCTGTTCAGCACGCCGATCATCAATCAACCGCAGGCCGCCATTCTCGGCGTGGGTGCCGTACAGAAGCGCGCCGTCGTCATCCAAGATGCCATCGCGATCCGCCCCATGTGTTACCTGAGCCTTTCCTTCGACCACCGCATCATCGATGGCGCAACGGCCGATCGCTTCGTGAGCATCGTGAAGCACCGTTTGGAAACCAACGAGTGGGACACACGGCTATGAGCACCGGACAACGGGCCGTGATCGTGAGCGCGGCTCGAACCCCCATGGGCAGCTTCAACGGCGCCTTCAGCTCAATGCCTTCCCCCACCTTGGGAAGTCTCGCCATTGCCGAGGCCCTCACACGCATTCACCTGCCCGGAGAGCAGGTCGATGAAGTGGTGATGGGCTGCGTGCTCAGCGCCGGGCTGGGCCAGGCTCCGGCCAGGCAGGCGGCAATCGGCGCCGGGCTCCCCCACAAGGTCGGAGCCGTCACCGTCAACAAGGTCTGCGGCAGCAGCCTCCAGAGCGTCATCATGGCAACCAGAGCCATCGCCGTAGGGGACGCGCGCGTCATCGTGGCCGGTGGAATGGAAAACATGACTCGTGCCCCGTTTCTGTTGGACAAGGCTCGGCAGGGCTATCGGCTGGGCCATGGAGAATTGACCGACAGTCTCATCAAAGACGGGCTGTGGGATGTGTATAACCAGTTTCACATGGGCCACGCCGGGGAACGGTGTGCAGCCGCCTATAGCTTTTCCCGGCAAGAAATAGACGACTTCGCCCTCGAAAGTTATCGCCGCGCGCGTGCCGCCATCGCGTCAGGCGCATTCACCAGAGAGATCATCCCGGTCGACGTCCCGCAGAAGAAGGGGGCTGCGATCGTCGTCACGGACGATGAGGAGCCCAACCGGGTCGATCTCTCAAGGCTGCGGCAACTGAAACCCGTCTTCCAGGACGACGGAGTCCTGACGGTAGGCAACTCCCCGTCCTGCAACGACGGTGCGGCGGCGCTGGTGATCATGGCAGAGGACGAGGCCCGGCGAGTGGGCCTGAGGCCGATGGCCACGATTGCAGGATATGCGGGGGCCGCGCTCGCTCCCGAATGGTTCACCATTGCACCGATCGAGGCAATTCGCCGCCTGCTTACGCAGACTGGATTGGCCATCGGAGACATCGACCTGTTTGAGATCAACGAGGCCTTTTCCTCCGTCTCGGTCGCCATCAACCGGGAACTGGGGTTGGACACAAAGAAAGTCAACGTGCACGGCGGCGCCGTCGCGTTAGGCCATCCCATCGGCGCGACGGGAGCCAGAATTCTGACCACGCTGCTGTACGCAATGGAAGCGCGGGCTGCCCGTCGAGGGCTGGCGGCTCTCTGCATCGGCGGCGGCGAGGCCTTGGCGCTGCTCGTGGAACGTTGAGGGAAGATGCGAGGGAGCAGAGAGTGGAGATGACCATCGACGACATCAAGACCATCGGTGTGGTGGGAGCGGGCCAGATGGGACGCGGCATCACGCAGGTGCTAGCCACCTGCGGGTGGAATGTCCTGCTGGTAGACGTGGCGGAAGCGGTGCTGGAAGAGGCCACGAAGAAACTCTGGCAGGGCGTGACGAAAGCCGTCGAAAAGGGAGCCCTGCGCGGCGATCAAGCCGGCGCAGCCATGGCCGTCATCCATCCCATGCGCCACCTGCAGCGATTGCGTGAGGCACAGGTGGTGATTGAAGCCATACCGGAGGATGCGGTCATGAAGCGGGCGCTGTTCGCCCAACTGGGCCACGTCTGCGAGCCGTCCGCGCTGCTGGCCAGCAACACCTCGTCGATTTCCATCGCGAGTCTAGGCATGGCGTCAGGCCGGCCGGATCGCGTCGTCGGCCTTCATTTTATGAATCCTGTGCCCGTGATGCGCCTCGTGGAAGTGGTGCGCGCCATCGGCACCTCGGAGCCGACCGTGCACCTCGCTCTGGACCTGGTCCGACGCGCAGGAAAAATTCCGGTTGTCTGCAAAGACTTCCCCGGATTCATCGTCAATCGTGTCCTGATTCCCATGATCAACGAAGCCATCTTCGCGCTGGAGGACGGCGTGGCGACAGCCGAGGAAATCGACCTGGCCATGGTGGAAGGGACGCACCATCCCGTAGGTCCCCTTGCATTGGCGGACCGGATCGGCCTGGATACGGTGCTCGCCATCTGCGAGGTCTTGCATCAGGACCTGGGTGATCCGAAGTTTCGTCCCTGTCCCCTGTTGCGGAAATACGTGGAAGCCGGCTGGCTGGGCAGGAAAAGCGGGCATGGATTCTATCTTCATGGAGAGCAGCCCGCGATGCAGATGCCCTGACGTTCCAGCCCGTACGCTGGAGGGCCGCGTCATGAGTGTGCGGACATCTCGATTCACCTCCCTCTCCGGTCTCTCGATCGAACCGGTCTACACGCCGGACCACCTCAAAGACTGGCATGCCGATCAGGATCTCGGCCTCCCGGGCGCATTTCCCTACACCCGCGGCATCCATTCGACCATGTACCGTGGCCGTCTCTGGACGATGCGGCAATTCGCCGGCTTCGGCTCGGCAGAGGACACCAACCGGCGCTTCCACTACTTACTTCACCAGGGCCAAACCGGACTGAGTGTGGCCTTCGACTTGCCGACGTTGATGGGACTCGACTCGGATGATCCACGAGCACAGGGCGAAGTGGGCCATTGCGGCGTCGCGATCTCTTCGCTTGCCGACATGGAGCGACTCTTCGACGGCATCCCGCTCGATCAGGTCACGACTTCGATGACGATCAACGGGCCGGCCGCCGTGCTGTTCGCCATGTACCTCGCCGTTGCCCAGAAACGCGGCATTCCGTTTTCGCAACTCGGCGGCACCATCCAAAACGACATCCTGAAGGAATACATCGCCCAAAAGGAGTGGCTCTTCCCCCCGGAACCCCATATGGCCTTAATCGTCGACACGATCGCTTACTGCGCCGCCCACGTGCCGAAATGGCATCCGATCAGTATCAGCGGCTATCACATCCGGGAAGCCGGTTCGACGGCTGTCCAGGAACTCGCGTTTACTCTGTACGACGGGCTGACCTACGTGGACGCCGCCGTGAAGGCCGGACTCGATGTCGACGCATTCGCCCCGCAATTGTCGTTCTTCTTTAACGTCCACAACGACTTCTTTGAGGAGATCGCCAAGTTCCGTGCGGCTCGACGGCTGTGGGCGCGTGAAATGGAACGGCGTTATCATCCGAAGAACCCGCGCTCGCTCCAGCTCCGTTGCCATGCACAGACCGCCGGATGCTCCCTCACCGCACAACAACCCATGAACAACATCGTGCGGACCAGCCTCCAGGCATTGGCAGCGGTGCTGGGTGGCACCCAGTCGCTCCATACGAACTCGATGGACGAATCCCTGGCACTGCCCACGGAAGAGGCGGTGACACTCGCCCTGAGAACCCAACAGATCATTGCCGCCGAGAGCGAAACCGTGAATACCGTCGATCCCCTGGGCGGGTCGTATTTTGTCGAGTCGTTGACGAATCGCCTGGAAGAAGGAGCGCGGGACTATTTCCGCCGATTGGACGGAATGGGAGGGATGATTCGCGCCATCGAAGGTGGGTTTCCGCAGCGCGAGATTCTTGACGCGTCGCAACGGTATCAGCGGGAGCTCGAGCGGGGCGAGCGGAGTCTGGTCGGCGTCACCGAATATGTGGAGAACACTCAACGGCCGATTCCCATTTTACGAATCGGGTCCGAGGTGGAACAGGAGCAGGTGGCGCGGCTGTCCGATCTACGCAAATCTCGCGATCCTTTCCGAATGGCCGGCGCGTTGGAAGAAGTGCAGGAGACGGCGGCCTGCCATCAGAATCTCATGCCCGCGCTCATTGAGGCCGTTCTGGCGAAGGCGACGGTGGGCGAGATCTGCAGCGCATTACGCGAGGTGTATGGAACCTACCGCGAACCGGTGGTGTTGTGAGGCAGCGGCCACCAGGTGCCATCTCTGCTCGCGCAACGCGCGGCGCAGAAGCCCTCGTGGAACCGGCGCAGCCGGAGGCCTCCTGGTCGTCACCACTGAGACACAGGTGAACATGAGAAGCGGGAGCATAGGAGGATCTGTAGGACATGAAACTCGGAGCGTTTGAGATCTATCCCGTGACGGACGGACGATTTCGGTTGGACGGCGGGGCCATGTTCGGCGTCGTCCCGAAAACGCTCTGGGAACGATGCTGCCCCGCGGACGACCTCAACCGCATTCCGCTGAGCCTGACCTGTCTGTTGATCCACGCGCACGGCACACATGTCTTGGTGGATACAGGGCTCGGCGATAAGGAAAATGCCAAATTCCAGTCGATTTTTGCGGTCGAGCGCAGGCCGACGTTACGCGAATCCCTCGCACAACGAGGCCTCAGCCCTGACGACATCCATTTGGTCGTAAACACGCATCTGCACTTCGACCATGCGGGAGGCAACACCGTTACGGCAGAAGCCCAGATTGTGAAACCGGCTTTTCCAAAAGCGGCCTATTGCGTCCAACTGGGAGAATACGAAGACGCGGTCCAGGCTAATGAACGGACGAGGGCCAGTTATCGCCACGACAATTTGTCGCCCGTCTCCCATGCCGGACAGTGGGAATTTATCCGGGGAGACACGGAACTCCTTCCCGGCATCACCGCCGTCGTCACCGCCGGGCATACCCGATACCATCAAAGCGTGAAAGTGGAGTCCGACGGAGAGACCGCATTTTTTCTGGGTGATCTCATCCCCACCGTCTCGCATCTGCCTCTTCCCTACATCATGGGGTACGATCTCAACCCAATCCGGACCCTGGACACGAAACGGTGGGTCCTGGAGCAAGCCGTGGCAGAACATTGGTTGTTGATCTTTGAACATGATCCCTTGGTCCAAGCCGGCCATGTCCGAAAGACGGCCGAAGGACGGTATGTGCTGGAGGAGGTGCGGCTATGGCAGTAGCAACGGCTCCCCTGCGGATTTTGATCGGGAAAGTCGGACTGGACGGACATGACCGCGGCGTCAAACTCGTGGCACGCGCCCTCCGGGATGCCGGCGTCGAGATCATTTATACCGGGCTTCACCAGACTCCGGAGCAGGTTGTGGCCACCGCCATCCAGGAAGATGTCCACGCCATCGGCCTCAGCATCCATTCCGGCGCGCATAACTCGCTGTTTCCCCGGGTGCTGCATCTGCTGCGGGAACAAGGCGCCGGAGACATCGCCCTATTCGGCGGAGGGATCATCCCCGATGAGGATGTGCCGCGGCTGAAGTCGGCCGGTGTACAGATGTTATTTCGACCCGCGACACCGATGCAGGAGATCCTGGACTTTGTGAAGGGGCTCCACGTCGGACACTGAGGAGCACACCTATGCGCGCGCTGAACACCGCCGTGAATCGTGACTCCGAAGAATTCCTCCAGAACCGGTCGTCTTACGAACAGCTGTCGGCCGACTTGCAGAAGCATCTCGCGCTCTCGCAGGCGGGCGGCCCGGCCGATGCGGTGGCGCTGCAGAAGGAACGCGGTAAGCTGACCGCACGCGAACGGATCGCCGCCCTGCTCGATCCGGACTCGCCCTGGCTCGAACTGAGCCCCCTCGCCGCCTTCGGCCTCTACGACAATCGGGTGCCCTCCGCCGGGATCATCACCGGCATCGGTTCCGTGTCCGATCGGTTTTGCGTCATTACGGCCAATGACGCCACCGTCAAGGGCGGCACCTATTTTCCCCTGACCATCAAAAAGCACTTGCGGGCACAAGAGATCGCGCTGGAGAACCGTCTCCCGGCGATTTACCTCGTCGACTCAGGCGGCGTGTTCCTGCCCTTGCAGGCGGAGGTCTTCGCCGACAAGGAGCATTTCGGGCGGATCTTCTTTAACCAGGCCCGCATGTCCGCCGCCGGTATCCCGCAGATTGCCGTCGTCATGGGCATGTGCACGGCCGGCGGCGCCTATGTCCCGGCGATGTGCGACGAGAACATCATCGTCAAAGGCACCGGGACTATTTATCTGGCCGGACCGCCGCTCGTGAGAGCCGCGACCGGCGAGGAGGTCACCAGCGAGGAGCTCGGCGGGGCCGACCTTCACACGCGCCTGTCGGGGGTCAGCGACCACTTGGCGGAAGACGATCTCGACGCGATTGAACTCTGTCGTACCTCAGTCGCCACATTGGGACGCCGGCCGCCGAAGCTCAGGCGCGAGCGCATCGAGGAGCCGCTGTATCCGGCCGACGACCTCTATGGAATTATTCCCCGGAATCCCCGTCAGGCCTGGGACATTCGCGAGGTCATTGCACGCCTCGTGGACGGGAGCCGCTGGCATGAATTCAAGGCGCGTTATGGATCGACGCTGGTCTGCGGCTTCGCCCATTGGATGGGCCATCTGATCGGCATCGTCGCCAATAACGGCGTGCTGCTCCCGGAGTCTTCGCTGAAAGGCGCGCATTTCGTCCAACTCTGTTCGCAGCGCCGGATTCCCTTGCTGTTTCTCCAGAACATCACCGGGTTCATGGTCGGCAAGGAGTACGAAGGCAGAGGCATCATCAAGGACGGGGCCAAGATGGTGCAGGCGGTGGCGACCGCGGACGTGCCCAAATTGACCCTCGTCGTCGGGGCCTCCCACGGGGCCGGCAATTACGCCATGTGCGGCCGGGCGTACGGGCCGCGATTCCTCTTTACCTGGCCCAACGCCAGGATCTCGGTCATGGGCGCGCAACAGGCCGGCCAGGTCCTGGTCACGGTGAAGCAGCAGCAACGGGCACGGGACCGCTCTCCCTTACCCGACGACGAACGGCGGCGGATCACCGATTCCACCGCAAGGCAATTTGAACAGGAAGGCAGCCCCTATTTCAGCAGCGCCCGCCTGTGGGATGACGGCATCCTCGATCCCATGGAGACGCGCAGGGCGATAGGGATCTGTCTCGACATTGCGACGGCGGCGCCGAGCAAAGACAGTCGGGCGCCGGTGTTCCGTATGTAGACCGGCGCACCCCAGGGAGGACGCCATGCGGCGATTCGCAACCCTCATGGTTGAATCACAGGGCACCATGGCCAGAATTACGCTCAACCGTCCGCAGCAGCGTAATGCCTTCGACAGTGTGATGGTGGCCGAACTCGGGCAGGCCTTTGAGACGCTGGAGCAGGAACCCACGTTGAAAGGCATCGTATTGGCTGCGGCCGGCTCCGTCTTCTGCGCCGGGGCCGACATTCGCTGGATGCAGGCAGAATCGCCCGTCTCCGAGGCCCGCGCCAGGAATGATGCGCAGCAACTGACAGGCATGCTCCGTGCGGTCGATGAATGTCCTTGCCCGGTCATCGCAAGGGTACAGGGGGCGGCCTTTGGAGGCGGACTCGGTCTGCTGGCCGCCTGCGATATCGTCGTGGCCTCGGAAGATGCGACGTTTGCGCTGAGCGAAACCACACTCGGATTGGTCCCGGCGGTCATCACTCCATTTTTACTGCGGAGAACCGGGGAATCCTTTCTCCGACGCTATGGTCTGAGCGGCGAGACGTTCGACGCCACAACAGCCAGGCGGTTCCTGTTGGTGCATGACATGGTTCCACCGCATGCGCTTGACGATCGCGTCGCCGAACTGTCGAACGCCATCATGAAGCTGGCTCCTCGCGCAGTCAGGGACAGCAAAGTCCTGTTTCGGCGCATGCCGACCCTGACCGATCACGACTGCCGGTCGCTCGGCGTGGATGTGAATGCGAGCGCTCGCAGCGGACCGGAAGCCGCGGAAGGCCTCTCGGCATTTCTCAACAAACGGTTGCCGTCCTGGGCTCAGACATCCGGACGGCAAACGGAGGAGGCGAGCACGTCGGAACATGGCTCTCTCAGGAACACATGACCTGCGTCGATCGTCCGTCCGCATTATCGAGGTCTCCCCGCGCGACGGATTGCAGCACGAGTCCACCTTTCTGCCCACGGCGCGGAAAATCGCCCTGATCAACGCCCTGTCGCGAACCGGTGTCGCGGAGATCGAGGCCGGCTCGTTCGTCTCCCCCACGGCCATTCCACAGTTAGCGGATGCAGACGAAGTCTTCCGGAGCATCGAACGCCTCCCCGGTGTCACCTATTCGGCCCTGGTGCCGAACGCGCGCGGCTTCGAGCGGGCCCGAGCGGCAGCCGTCACCAAGATTGCCCTCTTCACCGCCGCGTCGGACAGTTTCACCCGCCACAACATCAAGGCCACGGTTCATGAATCGCTGATGCGTTTTGGGCCGATCGTCAGAGCGGCCGAACGTGACGGCATGCTGGTGCGCACCTACATCTCCACCGTCGTGTTCTGTCCCTATGAAGGACGTATCGCTCCGACGCGCGTGCTGGATGTCATGAAACAACTGCTCGATCTCGGCGTGGATGAGCTGTCGTTGGGCGAAACCGTCGGCAAGGCCGCACCGTCTGACCTCCGCATGTTATTGGATACCGTGATTCCCCATATCGGCTCGGCCCGGTTGTCGCTGCATTGTCACGACACCTATGGCATGGGGATCGCAAATGTCCTCACGGCCTGGGACGAATATGGACTGACGACCTTCGACTGTTCGGCGGGAGGTCTGGGCGGTTGCCCCTATGCGCCGGGCGCCTCCGGCAATGTGGCGACGGAAGATGTCGTGTTTGCCTTAAAAGCCTCCGGCGCGAGGGTGCCGGTCGATGAAGGGCTGGTGGCGGCTTGCGCGCAACAGTTGGCCGAAGCGCTACGGCGTCCACTCAGCTCCCGACTCGCTCACGTGCCACGCCATTGCGAACCACCGGCAACGGTAAAGGTGTGATGTGGACCAGGCCTGTCTCGATCGATCGTTCATGCGGCTCGTAGCCGAGACCCTGGCAGATCAGATCGCAAAGGGTGAGGTTCGGGCCATCGCGCGCGTCATGTCACTCATCGAAAACCGGGACCCGGTCGGAACGGCAGTCCTGGCGCAACTCACGCCTTCGCGTACGCAGGCTTCGGTGATCGGCATCACCGGATATCCCGGAACCGGAAAGAGCACATTGATCGATCAACTCATCACTGCCTACCGGCGACTCGGACAGAAGGTCGGTGTGTTGGCGGTCGATATCAGCAGTCCCATCACGGGTGGTGCGATATTGGGCGACCGCATCCGGATGCAGCAGCATGCACATGATCCCATGGTCTTCATCCGGAGCATGGCGACACGCGGGCACCAGGGTGGGCTGGCAGGCACCACCGGGGAAGCGTTGCGGGTCCTGGAGGCAGCAGCCTATGACGTGATGCTGATCGAAACCGTCGGCGTCGGGCAGAACGAGCTGGAAATCGTGCAGGTCGCCCCCATCGTGATCGCGGTGGTGGCACCGGGGCTCGGTGACGAGATCCAGGCTATGAAGGCGGGGTTACTGGAGGTCGCGGACATTGTCGTCATGAACAAGGCCGATCATGACGGTGCCGACCGCACCATGCGAGATCTGCGCGAACAGTGCCGGACGGTGCTCCGGACCGGAGCCCATACGGGCGAAGGGATCTCGGAATTGATCGCCGTCATCGCGGAATACCGACGAGTCCAGGACCTTAACGGGCCGAGATGGGGCAAGCCTGCGGAACGACTCGTGCAGCGTGGAGCAACAAGCGGAGGCTAGGAGATCGCGAACATGTTGGCCGATCACCTTGCACAGTACACACGTTCACTCTGTGACGACGATCTTCCGGAACTCGTGGTGCATGAGGTCAAGCGACGAATGTTGGACAGCCTGGGCTGCGCATTCGGCGCCTGGAACTCCCCACCCTGCTCCATCGCACGAGAGATGGCGCAGTCGGTGAAAGTGTTGCACGGCGCAACCGTCTGGGGCACAGGGCACAGAACCCTGGCGGATCTCGCGACCTTTGCCAATGGCGCCATGGTTCGCTATCTGGATTTCAACGACACCTACCTGGCGAAGGAACCGGCCCACCCTTCCGACAATATCGCAGCGGTCGTCGCGGCGGGAGAAGCGGTCCATGCCTCGGGCGCCCGTGTCATCCAAGCCATCGCGCTGGCCTATGAGATCCAATGTCGGCTCTGCGACGCCGCGGCGTTGCGACCCCGAGGGTGGGACCATGTCACGTACGGGCCGATCTCCTCCGCGCTCGGCGCAGCCAAGGTGATGACACTGTCGGAAACGCAGACGCGTCAGGCAATCAACTTGGCCGCGGTGGCGAACGTCGCCCTGCGGCAAACCAGAGTCGGCGACCTCTCCATGTGGAAAGCGTGCGCTTTTTCGAATGCTGCGCGTAACGGCGTGTTTGCGGCGCAGCTGGCCAAGCTGGGCATGACCGGACCAGCGCCGATTTTTGAAGGCGACAAGGGATTCATGAAGCTGGTGTCCGGGCCCTTCGAACTGCCGAAGCTTGGTGGTCGGCAGGCCGCGACCGGCGCTTCGGTTCCCTTCAAGATTCTCGACACCTACATCAAGCATGTTCCGGTCGAGTACCATGCCCAGACGGCCGTTGAGGCTGCCTTGACGCTGCGGGCGGAGCTGATCACGGAAGGGGGACCTGATGCGATCCACAACCTGGCCGATGTGGAAATCGGCAGTTATGAGGTGGCGCGAGACATTATCGGGCGCGATCCGGAGAAGTGGCGCCCCGCAACGAGAGAAACGGCCGACCATAGTTTTCCCTACTGCGTCGCCGCGGCCCTGTTGGACGGCCGCCTGACGCTCCAATCCTTCAGCGCCAAACGACTGTCCGATCCGACGCTGCGCACACTCATGAGTCACATCCGCGTGGTTCGATTGCCGGAATTCGACGAGGCCTACCCCGACCGGATGCCGACCCGTCTCACGGTCACCACCACCAAGGGCACCACTCACCGCACGCAAGTCGACCTGCCCTTGGGCCACCCGGCCCGTCCCCTGTCGGATCAGCAAGTGGAAGACAAGTTCCGACGCCTGGCATCGAGGCGCATCGGCGGGACACGACTCGCTCGTCTCATCGAGACCGTTTGGAACTTGGAGCAGGTAAAAGACATCGGCACCGTGATGCCGCTCCTCAAGGTCACAACATGACGACCGAGCGATCGACCATCAGCAAAGGACAGCGCCTGCGAGAACTGTTGGCGGCCAGCACCATCGCCATGCCCGGAGCCTTCAACGCGCTGACGGCCTTGCAGATTGAGCGGGCCGGGTTCGGTGCGCTCTATGTGTCGGGAGCGGCCATTTCGGCCGCGCGCGGCCTGCCGGATACCGGGGTGATCTCGCTGGCGGAGATGGCGGCCGATGCAGCCGTGATCGCGAACGCCGTGGCGATTCCGGCCATTGTCGATGCAGACACCGGATACGGGCCGCCGTCGATGGTCAGAGAAGCCGTCCGGGAGTTTGAACGGGCCGGATTGGCCGGCATGCAACTCGAAGATCAGGACGCGGCCAAGAAGTGCGGCCATCTTCCGGGAAAGCGCGTGGTCCCCATCGAAGACATGGTTGCCAAGCTCACCGCGGCCGTCCAGGCACGAAGCCATCCCGATTTTCTCATTGTGGCACGGACCGACGCGCGCGCCGTCGAAGGCATGGAGGCAGCCATTCGCCGCGCCAAGGCCTATGCCGACGCGGGGGCGGATATGCTCTTTCCAGAGGCCCTGTTATCCGCGGAGGAGTTCGGCGCCTTCGCCCGCGAGATGACACAATCGGGCGTGCACGTGCCGCTCATGGCCAACATGACAGAGTTCGGCAAGACGCCTTATTTACGTGTGAGCGAATTTCAAGCCCTGGGCTACCGCGCGGTGCTGTTTCCGGTCAGTGCGTTGCGTGTCGCCGCGCGCGCGGTCGAAACACTCCTGGCCGAACTCGCGTGCATCGGAACTCAGCGCGAGTGGCTCGATCGCATGATGCCCAGACAGGCACTCTACGACCTGCTGCGCTACGACGATCGCGACGCATCCACAGGGAGGACCCATGAACGAGGTTATGCAGGAACAAGCGGCGGCTAAGCTCGCACCTCACACCGGCTACAGCCCAGGACTCGAAGGCGTGATCGCCGGCGAATCGGAAATCTGTCAGGTGGATGAGGGAGACTCCGGCCTCCGGTATCGAGGCTATGCCATCGGTGATCTTGCGGAGTGGAGCAGTTTCGAAGAAGTCGCCCACCTGCTGCTGGTCGGGCGATTACCGACAGGCACAGAATTACACACCTTCTCCGATCTGATCGTGCGCAATCGGCAGTTGCCGGATCCGGTGGAGCGGCTTCTCGAAACCCTGCGTCCCGGGCTGCACCAGATGGACGTGTTGCGGACCGGAATATCGCTGCTGGGGATGACGGATCCCGACGCGCAAGACGGATCACCGGAAGGGAACCTTCGTAAATCGATACGGTTATTAGGCCAGGTTCCCTCTCTCGTCGCCGAGTGTCACCGGATACTGGCAGGCAGGCAATCTGAGACGCGTGACCACTCCGGCGGATATGCAGAGCATTTGCTGCGTCTCATCGTCGGAGAACTGCGGGGCGAGGTCGGCAACGCCATGACGCAAGCCCTGAACGTGTCGCTGATCCTCTATGCGGAGCATGAGTTCAATGCCTCCACGTTTTCAGCCAGGGTCACGGCATCCACTCTGACGGATCTGCACGGCGCCCTGACGGCTGCGGTGGCCACCCTGAAAGGTCCGCTCCACGGCGGGGCCAATGAAGCCGTGGCTTCGATGCTGCTGGAGATCGGCAGGCCGGAACGGGCGGAATCCTGGGTGCGTAACGCCCTCGCCAGGAAACAGCGCGTGATGGGATTCGGGCATCGCGTCCTCAAACAGGGCGACGCCCGGTCGACGATCATCCAGCGCCATGCGAAGCGTTTGAGCCGACTGTGTCACGACGGTCGATGGTATGACATCGCTTCGACCATCGACCGCATCATGCTGGCGGAAAAGGGACTCCGCCCGAATCTCGATTTCTACACCGCCGTCGCCTACTTGGTGATGGGTATTCCACCTGAACTGGCCACCCCGCTGTTTGTCTGCTCCCGAATCACCGGGTGGTGCGCCCATGCCATGGAACAACAGCGGCACAATCGTCTCATCCGACCGCGGGCCCGGTATACCGGCCCGTCGCCGAGGACCTATGAGCCTCTTCACCGGCGCATCTGACAGCATCGAGCAGGCTCGCGCTGCATCCGAATCGGCTGCGGAACTTCCCTGGGTGTCGTTTGCTGAGTTCTTTCGCTCGCGCGTCTACGACCCGCAGCTCGCTACCAGAAACTTCCTTACGTATTGCGACGATGAGCGGCACGTGCGCCGCACATACACCTATGCGGAGTTGGGTGCCACCGTCGATCGCCTGGCGAAGGTGCTTCACACGAGGCTCGGCCTCACGCGCGGCGACCGGATCGCCACGCTGCTCTTCAACGATGATCTGACGGTCCTCACCTACTTGGCCGCCTGGGTGTCGGGTATCGCGGTGGTCCCGATCAACATCGAGGAAGCGATCGAGAGGAAACGGTACATCCTCGAACAGGCCGAGGTCTCGGTGGCGTTCTGCTGGGAAGATGTCTACGCCGAGATCAAGGACCTTCACGCGCACCTTCCGGCCCTGCGCGAAGTCGTGTGCGTAGGCGACGGCGGCCTCCACGACACGACAGGCCCGTCGGTAGACGGCAGGAAGCGTAGCCCGCTTCGTTCACCCGGACTCTGCCCCTCGACGGCGCAACTCGATGACCCGGCACTCATCGTGTATACCTCCGGCACCACCGGCCAGCCGAAAGGTGTGGTCCTCACGGCGACGAATCTGCTGATCGATGCCGATGCCATCTCGGCCTGGCACGGATTCGGTCTCAACGACCGTCTGATGTGCGTGTTGCCCATACACCATGTGAACGGGATCGTGGTCACGCTGGTCACGCCGCTGTATTGCAAGGGCAGCGTGGTGCTCAATCGCAAGTTCAAGACCGGCAGCTTTTGGCGGCGGATGCACGAAGAAACCGTCACCTCCGTGAGCGTCGTCCCCACGTTGCTGGAATTCCTCCTCGACGCCGATGAAGACCTCGCCTCCTACCGACTCGACCTCTTCCGCGGACCCATCTGTGGAGCTGGTCCCTTGCTGAAAGAGACGGCCCTGCGGTTCGAAGATCGATTCGGCTTCCCGATTCACCATGGGTACGGTTTGTCGGAGACGACCTGTTATTCGTCGTTCCTGCCCACCGACCTCACCCCGGACCAGCACCGCCACTGGCTCGCCGACTATGAATTTCCCTCGGTGGGGTTGGCGCTACGGCACAACGTCATGACGATTCTGAACGACCGGGGACAGCCGCTTCCCGAAGGTGTTCGCGGAGAAATCTGCATCCGCGGACGCACCCTGTGCGCAGGCTATTTCCGGCGCGACGACGCCAACGAAGCGGCATTCCAATGGGGCTGGTTCCGCTCCGGCGATGAGGGCTTCTACCGAACAGATGGACGGGGCAGGCCGTTCTTTTTTATTGCCGGACGATTGAAGGAACTCATTATTCGCGGTGGAGTCAACATCTCGCCGTTGGAAATCGACGATGTCCTGAAGGGGCACCAGGGCGTCAAGTTCGCCATGGCCATCCCCTTTGAAAATCGCTACTACGGCGACGAAATCGCAGCCTACATCGTTCCGCACGATCCCGCGGCGCCTCCCACCGAGGCGGAGGTGCTGACCCATTGCCGCAGCCGATTACCCTTCGCCAAGCAGCCCAAAATCGTCCTCCTCGGTAACGAAGTACCGTATACCGCGACAGGCAAACCCAAACGATTGGAGCTCCGCGCCAGGCTGGCGTCCACCCTGGCGCAGTACCGAGACAGACAGTTCAGAGAGCAGGCATGACCACCACGGGTGAGGCACCGTATGAGCACCCTCTTCAAAGGATTCGAACGGATCGAGGAAGCCCGTGAAGGGTTGACGGGCGGGAGTTTTCTGGCCGGACTCTATGACGGGAAGCCCGACTTCACGCTGCTGCTGACTCCGCCGCAACCGCCGGAGGAAAAGGCGGCCGGTGACGCCTTCTGCCGGCAGATCGAACATTTTTTGCGACAGGAGGTCGATCCTGACGCCATCGAACGCCAGGCTAAAATTCCGGACTCAGTCATTCAGGGGCTCTTCAAGCTCGGCGCGTTCGGGATGAAAATCCCGAAGGAGTACGGCGGCCAGGGATTCTCCTATACCAACTATGGCCGCGTCCTGACATTGATCGCCGGTTGGAGCAACATTCTCGCGCTCACCGTGGCAGTCCCGCAATCCATCGGCATTGCCATGCCGATTCTCCTCTTCGGCAACGAAGATCAGAAACGCAAGTATCTCCCGCTCGTGGCGAGGGAAGCGATCTCGGCTTTCGCCCTCACGGAACCGTTGACCGGCTCCGACGCCGCCCACGTGCGAACGGAGGCGGTGCTCGACCGGACCGGCAGCCACTTTCTGGTCGACGGCGAAAAACTCTGGTGTACCAACGGGCCGATCGCCCGCTACCTCACGCTCATCGCCAGGGTGCCGGCCAAGCGGATGTCGCGGGACGGACGAACAGAATGGGTGCCCCTTCACGAAGGACAGGCTGCCGACGATCGGGTCCACACGGCCTTTATCCTCGATATGTCCGCGCCGGGCCTACGTGTGCGGCAACGGTGCCAATTTGAAGGCTGTCGCGGCATTGAGAACGCCCACATCACGTTGAAGCAGGTGCAGATCCCGGTCGAGAACGTAATCGGCGAGGTGGGCAAGGGGTTGAAATATGCCCTCACCATTCTGAATGTGGGGCGCGGAGTCAGCATTCCGGCCATTTGCCTCGGCATGGCGAAACAGGCCTGGCAACCGACCCTGGATCGGGCGAATGCACGAGTCACCTTCCAGAAGCCGCTGGCCGAACGCCAAACGCAGCAGATTCGCCTCGGGGATATGGCCGGACATCTCTTTGCCATGGAAGCGTTGGCCATGCTGGTGTGGCGACTCGCCGATCAACACCGGCACGATATCCGGATCGAAGCCGCCGTGGCCAAAGTCTTTTGCTCCGAGCATACGATTCGCTTCCTCCGCGATGCTCAGATTCTCTTCGGCGGCATGGGATACGAAACGGCGGAGTCGAAGAGCCGGCGAGGAGAACCGGCTTTCGGCATCGAACAACTGGTACGCGATGCCGAAATGTACCGGATCGGCGAAGGCGCGACGGATGTCCTCCGGCCGTTCATCGTGCGCGAAGGTCTGAGCCATCATCTGGATCGTGCCAAGGCTCTTTACGCCGGAGACCTGTCCATCCTCGACCAGTCGCGACAGGCCCTGAAATTGGCCGGCTTCTACCTTCCCTGGTACCTGAAGCAATGGCTGAAACGGCCGTTGCCGGCCTGCCCTGAGTTCACGCACCCTCAGGTGGGGGCGATGGCGCGCGATGTCGAACGCACCAGTCGACGGTTGGCCCGCGAGATCTTCCGAACGATGGTGCAATTTCAGACCTCGTTTCAGGATGAACAACGGCTCCAGAACCTGTTCGAGTCGGTCGGCGAGGATCTGCTGGCTATCTCGGCGACCGTCCTGTACGCCGAAGAACAGACCAGACTGGAAGGAAGGACGACGGTCTGGGAATTGGCGGAGGCGTTCTGTGCCATCGCGAAGCAGCGTGTGATCCGACGCCTCGCAGCATGCCGGGAACAGGGAGACCGCGTGACCGCGACAACCGGCATCCAGGCCCTGAAGGGCTATTACCCCAGCTTGTCGTCGGGGATTGTGCACCGTCGGTTGGAAGACTATCGCGCGAAGCCGCCGGCCGGGTGATCTTACGAGCCGGATTGCTTCAACCCGCCCACCAATTCGACTTTAAACGGATGCCCGGCTTCAAGAACTGAGAGGGTGCGTTGCGGGAAGGGGATGTCGATGCCTTCGACGTCGAAGGCCTTCTTGAGCCGGCGTCGATACTCGCGCCCGACTTTCCATTGTTCAAGCGGTTTGGTCTTGATGCGCGCCCGTATGGTCACGGCGCTGTCGGCAAAGTTCTCTACGCCCACGATCTCGATGGGTTCCAGAATCAGGCTGCCCAACTCGCGGTCCTGACGCAAGTCGTCCCCGACCGCCCGCATCACCGCCACCACCCGATCCGTATCCTCCTTGTAGGCCACCCCCATATCCAACACAAAGGCCGACCAATCTTTGGTCATGTTCGACAGGGTGTTGATGCCGCCATTGGGAAACACGTGGACCACACCGGAAAAGTCGCGCAACGCGATGGTCCTGAACGTAATGGTCTCGACCAGTCCGCCGGTCCCGTTGATCACCGCCACATCCCCCAGCCGGATGTGATCTTCCAGGATGATGAAGAATCCGCTGATGAGATCCCGAACCAGATTCTGAGCGCCGAAGCCCACGGCCAGCCCGATGATCCCCGCCCCGGCGAGGATCGGCGCCACGTCCAGCCCGACGACCTGCAACGATTCGATGATGACGACCGCCCAAATCGCCGTGAGCGCGATGGTCCTGAGGATGCCGGTCAAGGTGGCGGCCCGTTTCTGAGCCGTCCCCGCCTGCTGATCCGCCGTGTCGCTCGCAGCCACCATCACCCGCTCCAGTTGCAGCAGCCCCAGGCGGGTAAAACGCAGCGCAATATAGCCGACCACAAGGACCACTCCTACACGGAAGAGAGCCAGACCCACGGTCGTGGCCAGGCTGATCAACCATGGCCAGGCGGTCTCGATCGAGAATCCGGTCATCATGCATGTTCTCCTTTCACATGGTCGGTCGAACGGGTAGGCAACAACGAACCCGCCTGTTGCAATGCGTCCCGATCCTGGGTTTCCAATCGTCGGATCCGCTCGGCCTGGGCATGGACAGTCACGGCCAACCGATCGACCTCACGAGCCCGCCGCATTCGCGCCCCCAGGGAGACGATCGCGACGAGGGAGGCGCCAATCGCGGCCGACCCGAGAATAATCAGGACCAGGGTGGTGTCATAACTCCACAGCAGGAACCGCACGCTGACCGCCTCCATGTTCTGGAGCGCGAATAAGGCCAACGCAAACAGCCCCACCAACGCGATCCCTCTGCTCACCATACGTCCCCTCCCGACGTTCCGCCTCGATCAAGCACCCGTCTGACTGCCGGCCCGCAACCATCCCCAACCAACCAGGCCGGCGACGGTCGAGGCACAGAGAATCCCGACTTTGGCCGACAGCTGCAAGGGACCGGGCGGAAAGGCCAGCCCGGCAATGAACAACGACATGGTGAACCCGATGCCCGCCAGCACGCCGACGCCGGCCAACTGTCGCCACGTGACCTCTTCCGGCATCGACACGAGGCCCACTCGCACCGCAGCCCAGGTGGCGAGCAGAATACCGACCGGTTTCCCCACGAACAACCCCGCCATGATGCCCAGCGCGACCGGATGCGTCAGGTGAGTCCACCCATCCGCATCGAGCGTGATCCCGGCATTGGCCAAGGCAAAGAGCGGCATCACGACGACGGTTACCCAGGGATGCAACGCATGCTCCAAGCGTTGTAACGGCGTCTCCACGTCCTTCACCTCCATCTCCAATCGCTGCGTCACGTGATGACGCTCTGCGTTGGCCAACGGCGGCCGTTCCGCGGAGGTGACCTCTTCAAAGCGTTTCAACAGCGCCTGCCCACGCGCTACAAACTCGCTGCCGCTCACGCGCGTGCGGGCCGGAATCGTCATGGCCGCCAACACGCCCGCGATGGTGGCATGCACACCGGAGAGGAGAAACGCCAGCCAGAGTCCACCGATTCCCAACAGCGCATACACGAGAGGATGCCGGATACCCACGACATTCGCCGCCGCGAGCAGGATCAAGAACAGGGCTCCGATGCCGAGGTTCACCCAGGAAATGGTCGAAGTGTAAAAGAGTGCGATGACCAACACCGCCATCAAGTCGTCGCCGATCGCCAAGGCCGTGAGGAATATCTTGAGCGAAAGGGGAACGCGCGGTCCCAGCAGCGTCAAGACGCCCAGGGCGAAGGCGATGTCGGTGGCCATGGGAATGCCCCAGCCCGCTGCGCCTTGACCGGTGCCGTTCACAAGTACGTACAGCGATGCGGGTACGATGGTGCCGCCGAGCGCCGCCACCAGCGGCAGGGCCGCGCGACGCCACGAGGCCAGTTCGCCGACGAGCACCTCGCGTTTGATCTCCAACCCGATGACGAAAAAGAACATCGCCATCAGGCCGTCGTTGATCCACTCCAACAACGTTTCCGTCAAGGCATGCGAGCCGACCACCAAGCTGATGGGTGTGCTCCATAGAGCCGCGTACGAGGCGGCCCAGGGCGAATTGGCCCACAGCAAGGCCACCACCGTCGCACCCAAAAGCAACAGGCCGCCGCTGGACTCGGCATGGATGAATGTTTCGAAAGGTGCCACCACCGGCCGGATCAATGCGATATCTCGGCGCTCTCCGTGGCGCTGTTCACCCAGTCCCATGTTCTGCTCACTTTCTGCGCCAGCCGTTGTTGTGCATCGCAGGATCGAGAGCTACGTCGGCGGCCCGTCCCGGTCAGGATCGTTGTGCCGCTGCGTGGCTGAGAGATCGGATGATGACGGTGGAAGCCCGTCTTTCGTCCATCCTAGTAGCTGGGGTGCGCCGATACAAGAGAGCGGCTCACGAGAGTCCCGTGCCGTTGGAATCGCTGCACAGGCCCGTTGCTCAATCTGACAGCGCGTCGCCCCACAACATTCTCTCTTCTCAGGTCTTGCCTGCTGCCGCACCCACTAGAACTCTCGAATGAGTCGAAACCCAATCTCTGCCAAGATCGCATCATCGATCACACGGGCGCCGACTCCCGCCTGCACCATCCAATGGGAATCGACTTCATAGTGCACTTGCGGCATCACCAGCAGAGATCCGCTGCCGTCGAGAACCTGCCCGACATTCATTTCTACTCCGCCGACCCACCTGTCTGTGATATCAGCAAACAGGGTCACATTACCCAGGATCTCTGCATGTCGTCCGCCGACCGGACTCCCGTGCTCGAAGCGAGGGCCGACCATGCCGAAGAGACTCCAGAGGTTGTTCAATCGAGCCCCGGCCAAATACAACCACGTCGTGGTCCAGGTTCCGGGCTGCCGATCATATTGAGCGATCACTTGCGCGCCGTGAATAAACCGATGGTCCCACAAGGTGCCGAACGTGGCTTGACCGGCTACCTTGTAGGCTTCGACGGAACCATTCTCCAGCGGCAATTCCAACTCGAACGCGAGTCCGTCCGTCAGCACGAATTCCACCTCCGGCGCCCATTCGACACCTTGGGTATCCGGACTTCGCCGCACCAAGCCCAGCGGATCGGTCACGTCGTCCACTCTCCTCGTTTTGCGCGTGAGCGGCACCAGCCCCAACGTATTGAATTCCGCCTCCCCACGCCCGGCACCGAGAGGACGCACGAGATCGAAGACCATCGGCTCAGGTATCCGAGGGCCCTTCTCTTCTCCGGAAGCCCGGTCGATCGTCGGCGCATCACCCTCGAACGCCGGGCCCCTGTGTGTCTGTAGCCTGAATTCGAGCGCCTCTCCGAGGATATCCGCAGGGGGCACACGGAGAGACGGCCCAAACCGATCCGACATCCAGGTCACAGGGGGAGCGATGGATCGGAACGGAACGGGAGGTCCGATCATCTCCGCCTGCGCGGTTGGCCTCGCAACGAGGCCGGTAAGAACCATCAGGTACACCCACCATTTCGTGCTATGACTCGGCGCCCGACCATACGACAAGACTCGCATCATCGCCCATCGCACCCAATGTTTGCCTGTGCACAGCTGAAGCGCGACTATGCACCGGGGATACCCTGAGCAATGCGAGCCTGCCCCCGGTCGGGCCGTGAGCATTCCAACCGTGCCCGCGAACCTTCGCCCGTACCACGCGGTATGTGCGTCTGTAGGGAACGTACGGTGAGAACTGCAGAGGAGCACGGCCCTGTCCTACAAGGCCGACGTCATCGCAGAGGCTTCCCGCTCCGGCTGCAGAACAATGGACCGGAAAAGACGTGATCAATCTACTCACGCCGGCAACATGCATCACGCGATCGCCGATGGGATGTCGTACGCTTCGTCTCCTGGTGCCTCCCTTACGACGCGCTCCAATAGCGGATGGTGTAATAGGCGCTCCACACGAGCAACCCTACCACCACCAGCTTCAACCACACAGGAATGCGTCCGTCCCGCTCTGCAATCCCCGCATGCCGATACACATACGGTGGCTCGGCCTCAAAGTCGTCCCGCGGCTCCGACTGGTGCTCGAAACGCGAATCATCCTTCTGCGTGTCCTTTCGTTCACTCATGGTCGTCGCCTTCCATTGACGGTCCCGCCGGTCACCCGAGCCGTGCGGGGCGAATCGGATGGAGCCTGAATGATGGTCTTCTCCAAATCACCCCGCCTGGCGGCCGGCGAAAGCGCTGCCCACATGCGGGTCCTTGCCTGCTCCAGATCCCCCTCTTTTAGACCCACCGCCACAAGCTCCTGCTCGTGAGCCGCCACGCGCAACGATTGAACATAGTGGACGATGTCCCAGATCTCCTCCGGTTTCAGATGCTCTCCGAACACAGGCATAGGGGTTCCTCCGATGCCTGTCGTCACCGCTCTGAACAGATGTGCTCCATCATGACCAAGTTTCACGCCCCCCGAGAGGCCGGCCGCCAGCGTGAAATTGGCCGGCTTGAGCTGCTGTCCCCAAATATCCTTGATCACCGGAGCCATCGGACCATTTCCCTGGCCCCCGGCTCCGTGACAGAGCATGCAGTTTGCTATAAATAGAGTCTTGCCTTGCTCCAGAGAAATGTCCGTGACCGCCGGTTCGGGCGCAATCGTGATCGACGGTGGGACCGTCTCCGTGACCCAACGATCGGAAAAGGTCTTGATATACTGCACCACCGCCCGCCGTTCATGCTCAGACATTTCCTGCCAGGCCGGCATCGAAGTGCCCCAGAGCCCGTGCGTCACCGTGCTATAAAGATCGACGTCGGTGGGCAGCGAATCTTTCCCCTGCGTCGATCTGAACTTGAAGATGCCCTTGGTAAAATCGCGCGGGCGCGGTTCCATAAATCGAGCAGCGGGCCCACGCCCGTCTCCGTTGACGCCATGGCAACCGACGCAACGACGCTCGTAAACAGTTTGACCCAACACGAGCAAATCCTCCTGCGATTGCGGACTTGTATTGAGTACCTGGCCACCTGTGACCTGAGTCGCGGCGAACCCTTCCCGCCAATCCCCGATACCGGTCCCCAGTTTCTGCAGATAGGCAATCAGAGCCTTGCCGTCTTCGTTCACGTGCGGTGCGTCGCCGTCGTTCGCAGACTCGTACAGCCAAGGAAAGGCCGGCATGATGGAATCCGGCACGACCTCCCTCGGATTCCAATAATGGGCGGCGTGCCAATCGTCGCCATACTTTCGTCCGACTCTGGTCAGGTCCGGGCCGATGCGACGGGTACTAAAGAGATGCGGCCGATCATGCGCATATTCACCGGCCTGGGATACAGGTCCCCAGCGAAACGATTCGCCGGTGACGGGGCGTACGTATTGCGAGTGGCAATACCAACAACCTTCGCGGATGTACACGTGCCTGCCCTTCAGCTCTTGCGGCGTATAGTCCGCCACCTGAATCGGCAGCTGTGTGACCGTGTCCTGAACTGTGGCCGTTCGAGTTTCGGCCATCAACCAGGGAGTCACCCCCTGTACCCCAACGGCAAGAAAGAAAAAGCCGAAGCCGGCGATCAGGAGTACCGTGGAAGGACTTTCGATCCAGCTTCCCGTTGCGACGACGTGGACCGGCGTATCGACCGACCGGGTGGCCGCGTCGCCGTCTTGCGCCAACAGCTCGCCCTCCTGCGCCGTTTTGTAGAAATTGATCACCATCAGCAGCAGCGCGACGTCCATGGCCAGGCCGCCTAATGTGCGTGCCACCCACCAGGGTTTCATTTCCTTGACCGTGTCCACGAAGTTCGCGCCATATTCCAGCATCGATCCTTGGACGAATCCTTGCGCCGATAAGCCGACAGCCATGACAGTGAATCCGGCGACGGTCAACCACAGATGCCAACTCGCCAGTCTGTCGCTCCACAAGCGTCGGCCGGTGACCCTGGGCCAGACATAATAGGCGGAGCCGACCGCCCAGACCACGAAGGTGCCGAACACCGTGAGATGAGAATGGGCGATCACAAAATCATTGAAATGGGTGAGTTCCTGAACTCGACGCAGCGCCTCAACCGAGCCTTGAAAACACCCGATCAAGTAATAGACCGCGCCCATCATCAGAAACTTGGCGGCATAATTGTCGCCGCCGCCCCCGCCCGCGACGGCGCCCCAGCGCCCGAACATCGTACCGAAGAAGTTCACCACGACCGTCCAGACCGGAATGATGAGCAGCATACTGGTCACGATCGAGACCGTCTGGGTCCAGTGAGGAATCGGACTGTATAGATAATGATGCGTGCCGACGAACGGATAAAAAAACGCCAGCCCCCAGAATCCCAAGAGCGAAAGCTTGTGGCTATACAGCGGGCTCCTGGCGCTCAGCGGAAGAAAATAATAAATCAGGGCCAGCCCGGCTGGGGTGATCCAGAGACCGACAATATAGTGAATATACAGGCCATGCATCGCTGCGCTGTTCACGCCGGCAATGTCGTCCGCATAGGTCAACAGCACATTGCCAAGGATCAGGTTCATGATCGTCCAGATGAGCGCGGCGGTCGTGTACCACATGGCGACGTAGAAACGCCGCTCCGTCCGCCGGAAGACGGTCCCCAGGACCTGCACGGTAATCAGGCCGAGAATCAGAAACCGTAGGAGATTGAAGGGCCACTCGAACTCCCCTGCCTCCAATCCCATGTTGAGACCAAACAGGAACGATGCGCTCCCGAGCACGAGAAATGCGTTCCACGCCCAGAGCAGCCACCATCCCCATGCCTCCTTATACATGCGCACGCCGCACAGACGCGGAACGATGTAGTACAGCAGTCCTAAGAACACGGTCGAGAAGGATCCGAAGATCACGCCGTTGACATGGATCGGCCGCAAGCGGCCAAACGTCAGCCAGGATACGCCATCGAGAAATTCCGGATTATGAAATTTGATCGAGACCACCACCCCGACGATGGGGAACAATGTCAGCCAGATCAGCGCCCACCACAACCAGGCTTTGATTAATGGACGGTTGATCAGGTCTTGGTCGGTCATCGTGATCCTCCTCCCGGAAGGTATTCCTCTGCAGACAAGCCCGGACGGCTCGACGGTGGCATACCTCGTCTTGCGAACGGCAGGCCCTTATCGCCGCCCTTCCGCTCGTTATCGTGCATCACGCGTGCCTTCGCACGCGCACCTTGCTGCGGCTGATCTCGTGTCTGAATCTGTGTCGCGCGTATTTCAAACCGGCGCAAGGCCTCGGCGAAGAGCTGGGCCTTCCGCTCTGTCCGAACATTCGAGAGTGGCTGTGATCGGTCTTTCCTCACGTCCGATTTATTCGTGCGACGTTGTTGTCTCGAGAGAGTCCGATAGTGTTCCCAGTACTTCCTGGCCCGCATGCTCCCGGCTCTTAATTGAGCCATGGTGAATGCTTTGATCTGCGCGGGCCTGCTCGACTCAATGAGCGTGAACGCTGTGACGCTCAGCCACTCACGATCTCGCGGACCACAGACAGCCATAAGGCCTCCTTTTGTGGATGGGCATGAGAACCAACAGCGAGCCACCACAGCCCGCCGCGTCCTCGCACGGTGCATCACGGTTTGACGATGATAGTCCTTCACAAAACATAGATCGTCGTCGTTGATCACGACCGCGTCGGCGATGTCTCCTAGCAGAAAGGAAACGCCGTGTGAGAGGCCGGGCCCCTGGTTCGCCGGCTTTCGATAGTCCGCGAAGCAACAGGGGTAGAATCCTCTAGCCGGTCCGGTTCCATCAGGAATCGTGGATCTCCCCTGTCTCCACAATCTCCACCGATTCGTCGTCCGCGGTCGATTCGTCGCGTGGACGCAACAGGGCTCGCGCGGGAGCGCCGTCACCTTGCAGGATGTTGAGCGGAAGGCAAATCAGATCGTAGAATCCCGGGATCGCGGCGGAGAGATCCAGGCCCTCAATGATCCAGATCTGTGCCTCCAGCAGCACATGGTGGACTTCAGGCCCATTTCTCTTGTACCCGCCGACCGACAGGTAATCGATACCCACCGTCCGCACACGCTGCTGTACGAGCCAGCGAGCGGCCTCTGTGGTCAGATAGACAAAGTCCTCCATGAAATCCTGCTCCCCCCATCGCCGCAGGGAATTTCTCGTTTTGAACAACACACGTGCTCCCGGCCGGATGAGATGCCGGCGTAGTTCGTCCAGTGTGATGGCGCTCGGATCATGAATCTCGATGACCTGCGCGGGGCCGATCGTGGCGGTCAGCGGCATCTCATGGATCGCTCGTCCGGCCTTGACGAAATGCAGTGGCGCATCCATGTGAGTACCGGTGTGAGATCCCATGAAAAGGGTCGAGACTGTGGCCTCATCTCCGCAGTTGAGATCCATGGTCCGATCGATCCGCAACGGAGGGTTGTCCGGCCAGTGTGGCATCCCGTTACGCAAGGGGACTGAGATGTCGATCCAGTGCTGTGTCATGGCGTCAGACCTTCTTGTCGGTGTAAGGATTCATGCAGGCGACTACGGAGCCTACTTGCTATCAAAGCCGTCGATGAGCAACCCGAACCAGTTGACGGCGTCGAGCGCATGGAGACTCCGCCATTAGATCGGCGCAACGATTCACGGACTCTGCAGAGAACCAGGGCCACTCTGTCGTCGAGCGATGGCCTGAGCCTGTAACGAAGGTGTTCCCTCATCACGTTCACCGTCTAACACGTTCGGCCGGCTTTCTCGAACAGGCGTGCCAGATTCACCCCGCTCGAAATCACCCCGATATGGCTGAATGCTTGAGGATAGTTGCCGAGAAAGGCGCCGGTCGGGGGATCGATTTCTTCCGGCAGGAGTCCGAGCGGGCCCGCTCTCGCACAGAGAGAAGCATACAACTCCATGGCCTCATCCAGCCGACCTTGCTCTGCCAGGTTATCCACGAGCCAGAAGCTGCATAGAAGAAATGCGCCCTCATGACCGGCGATCCCATCAGGCGATTCTTCCGGCAGGTAGCGATACAACAGCCCCTGCCCTGCTCCCAGTCGCTCAACGATCGCACGGCTCGTGGCCACCATCTTCGGATGATTCGCCGACACCACTCGACGGAGCGGCAACGTCAGAAGACTTGCGTCCAATCCCCCACCGCCCAGATGTTCCGTCAACGACTGCATCTTCGGATCCCACGCTTCCTCCAAGATCGCGTCCTGAATCTCCTTGGCAGTCCGCCTCCAGGCCTCAGCTGGTCCAGGCAATCTGAACCGCTCGGCCATCCTGGCCGCACGGTCCAACGCCACCTGGCACATGGCCGCCGAATAGGTAAAGGGGCGTCCGCTGGTACGGACCTCCCAGATGCCGTGATCGGACTTGCGCCATGCCCCTGCCGCGGCGTCAACCAGCTTCAGGAGTCGACTCCATACTCGTTCAGATGTCCTGCCGTGATGCGCCGCCCATTGATAGGCACAGTCCAGGATCTCGCCGTAGACATCGTGCTGATGTTGCTCCGCCGCCGCATTGCCCCAGCGCACAGGTGTCGAACGACGGTAGCCTTCCAAGCCGGTGTCACGTCGCTCCTCCGGAGGCATCCGTCCGTCGAGGTCATACATGACACGAGGTTCTCCATCACGCTCCACAGCATCCAATACCCAGGCAAGAAAGCCGGCGGCCTCGTGCGAGAGCCCGATGCGATGCAGGGCATAGACGGAAAAGGCTGCATCCCGCACCCAAGCATAACGGTAATCCCAGTTGCGCTCCCCACCGATGAGCTCCGGAAGCGACGAGGTCGGCGCCGCGACGATCGCGCCGTTCTCAAAGTGATCCAGCAGTTTGATGGTGATCGCGGAACGCCGAATCAACGCTTCCTGGGGGCCGTGGTAGTCCAGACACTGCAGCCACCGCCGCCAGACGGCCACCGTGTCCCGGCGAAGCGCGGCCTCATCGAAGCCTGGAGCATGCCCAGCACCTGGCCTCCAACAGAGAAGCAGGTGGACCGATTGCCCGGCCTTGATCGTCAGGGACGTGCGCAATCCGGTCAATGGCGACGTGGAGTAGAGGTGAAGGTTCAGATCAGGCTGCGCACGACAATGAATGCGAAGCCCACCATCACGCGGCTCTGCCTCAGCTCCGCCACGCGGCTCGACGTGAATCGTCAGGTCTATGCTTCCCTCGACGACAGTGGCCGTCCGCAGGAGTTCTCGTCGCGTCGCCGGCACGTCTTCCGAGAGATCGGATCCCGCCAGTAAGGGACACAGATCCGTGACCCGCAACAAACCGGTGGACGTTCGCATTTCTGTCACCAACAGAGCGGTGTCGTATTCATAGAATTGACGGGACTCCAGTACGCCGGCAGGTGCGACGGTGAACTGCCCCCCATGCGTGCGATCCAGCAGACTGCAGAACAAGGGTGGTGAATCGAAGCGAGGCAGGCACAACCAGGCCAGGCTTCCGTCCCGTCCGATGAGCGCCGCGGTGGCGCCCTCTCCAACGAGGCCGTAATCTTCGATCGGCAAATATCCGTCCACTCGCCGCAGTTCCTTCAATACCGGTTGCATCATGGCGTTCCTCTCGACCTTCCGATGTGGAATTCAGGTCGTCTCCTGTCCCCTGTGCACCCTTATCGATCGACGCACTGACGATTCCCTTGACCGCCGGCGCGCAATGGCGATCCTGTCCGAAGCAATTCCGGTCCACGCGATGACGCCGTTGGCGTCCGGCGGCTAGGACTGCCGAGTCCCCGCTTCACGATCTCGGATGGTGATCAGTTCCAGGGATTGCCGATCCTGCGCAGGCGCTGTCAAACCTCCTCGTGAAGGCAACAGCGGTGGTCCCTCCGTACCGGCGGCATATTCCAGCAGCGGCACACCTCCCTCCGCCCATCGCGCGAGAATCGGTTCCACGATCCGCCAGGACTCTTCCGCTTCATCATCACGAATCGACAACATCGGGTCGCCATTCAGGACATCGAGTAACAACCGCGCATAGGCCGGAAGTCCTTCCGAACCGAATGATCGGTCCAACGCGACTTGTTCCATCTCGAATAGGTCGCCCGGCTTGTTGACATTCACCGAGAGCGCGATCCGGTCTGGCGCCAGTTCGATCGTCAACACATTGGACGGGGGTTGCGTCTCCTGCCCGAACGCCACGTGAGGGACAGGTTTGAAATGAACGACCACTTCACGGCGATTACGCCCCAGAGCTTTCCCTGTCCGCAGCACAAACGGCACGCCGGCCCAGCGCCAGTTATCGATCGACAACACCACCTGAGCAAAGGTTTCCGTCTTCCGCCCTGGATCCACGCCTGCTTCGTCGACATACGGCGATACTTCACGGCCGTCCGCAGCCCCGTGCCCGTACCGGCCACGCACCGTGTGCCGATCAATCTCACCAGGCGCGAGCCGACGGACCGCGCGAAATACATCCACCTTTCGATCGCGAAGCGTGCGTGCATCCAGGCTGTGCAGCGGTTCCATCGCGACCAATGCCAGCAACTGGAGCAAATGATTCTGAATCATGTCTCGAAGCGCGCCGGTCCCGTCGTAAAATGATGCCCGACCGGCCGCCGTCAGGGTTTCCTCCCATACAATCTCGACCCGTTCGATATGTTGGGCGTTCCACAGGGGTTCGAAGACCCGGTTGGCGAACCGCAAGCCGAGAATGTTTTGCACCGTCTGTTTCCCTAGAAAATGGTCCAACCGGAAGACGTCCTGTTCAGGAAACGATTCGTGAAGCAGGCGGTTGAGATCACATGCGGAGGCGAGATCGGTTCCGAACGGCTTTTCCACCACCAGCTTACTGCCCCTGGGTAACCTGCACGTCGCCATTGTCTCAATAGTCGGCGTAAAGAGAGAGGGAGGCAGAGCCAGATACGCCACGACAGGTTGTGTCTCTTTCCCCAACACCTCCGCGAGTTGATCGGGATCTGTCACGTCCACAGGGCGATATTCCGTACGCGCAAGGACCGCCTGTCGCGCGGATGACCTAAGCTTCTCCTCAAGATGGCGTCGAAACATCGCGGTATCCCAGTCGTCCCGCGCGAGCCCGACGACCCGGAATCCAGCAGGCAGCTGCCCTGCCTCGTAGAGCCGCATGATGGCGGGCATCAGGAAGCGCGACGTCAAATCTCCAGAGGCGCCAAAAATAACGAGAGTCGCAATCATCCGATGGGTCCTTTCTGATCACCCCTCCGTCAGGGCCTACCCGGCTGATCTGCCGGATAGGTAGGTTCGTCGTCGTGGACAATCTTGATCACATGATCGTACATCCACAGGACGGTACAAAATCCCTGTTAGGGCCTGAGTGGCTGGAATTCCGTCAGGACTTACAGAAGGTCCGCAGATACGCGATCGTCTTCCATGCTTCCACCTCGGTCACCACCATCAGGGTCAACGCCATCATGCTGTCGGCCCGTGAGCCAGGCAACCACGAACCGGGTGATCACCGGACGACTTTCCACGAGATCACTCTCTACGAGGGTGATGTCCTGCGACCACCGATGGGTCCGCAACGATCCCGAGCAATCCAACCAGCTATACCTCTTCGTTCGCCCGGCCTCGGTTCCGACAAGCTCCATCATCATGAGGCAACCCTGCTCCGTGGTGGCAGGTCCCCCGATCCCTGAATCAGGCCTGGGATTGCGGGAAGTTCGAGTTCCACCTTCGCGGCGAGTACGCGCAACACATGATCGCGCGTGATCATGCCCACCAACCGATCACCCGCGACGACCGGAACCTGATTGATGTCCTCTCTTTCCATGACCTGCAGCACCTCTAGAATCGGTGTGCCGGGCGCGACCGTACGCACCTGCGACGACGGCGTCATGGCCTCACTCACCGATATCCTGCTCCATTGGTCCTGAGGCACCGCCTTGACCTGATGGAGGGTGACCAGCCCTTCCAACCGGCTGCCATCGGTCACGACGAAACACCGCTGCCCTGTCTTGAGAATCTGCTCCTGCACCAGCTCAACAAGACGCATCCGTCCGGACACGGCCGGACAGTCCCGGGCCATCACGTCTTCGGTCGTCAACCCGGTCAACGCGGACCGCACACTGACCTGCACGACGCTTTCCTGCGCCGCATTCAGAAGGAACCAACCGATAAACGCGAGCCACAATCCGCTGAACCATGTGATGGTAAAGCTGGTCCAGATGCCGAAGATGATGAACGTATAACCCACCGTTTGCCCTGCTCGCGCGGCGATGCGCGTGGCTCTGGTCAAATTGCCGGTCACATGCCAGAGGAGAGCCCTGAAGAGACGCCCCCCATCAAGCGGGAACCCCGGCACGAGATTGAAAATGGCCAGAACAAGGTTGATCGAGGAGAGCCAGCCGGCGAGCGCAGCCAGGTGTTCCAACCGGTCGCCGGCCAGATAGGCCACCGATCCGAATCCCAGCGCCAACAGCGCACTTGCGATCGGCCCGGCGATTGCGATCTGAAACTCCGTGATCGGCCGGTCCGGCTCTCGTCCGATCTGGGCCACGCCGCCGAACACAAACAGCGTAATCGCGCGGACCGGAAGCCCCTTGGCCAGCGCGACAAAACTATGCGCCAATTCGTGCAGCAGGATCGACGCGAAGAACAGCAGGCTCGTGGCGATCCCGACGGCGTAATGCTCCGCCATCGTCCAGTGGGCATGTTCCGATGCGAATCGAGCGGTCAAAGAAAACGTCAGCAGAAAAAAGATGATGAACCAGGAATAATGAATCCCGACCTCGATGCCTCGGATCGTCGTCAATTTCAGCGATTGTCCGATCATGCCTGATCTCCAGACAGGCGCTTCGATGTGCGCCTCGGCCAGTTGTTGCTGGCATAACAGAGTCACTACGGTCATCTGACCGGCGGGTCGAGCAGGTGCGCGTGACACACAACCGGGCTACCGACCCGAGTCGCCAGTTCAACGGACGTTCTTCTTCCTGCCTTTTAGAAGCACGATAACGCCGACGATGCCGATGATAATCGCCAGGATACCGAGCAACGTCATTGATTCCATGCCCCCTCCTTTCCCGCTCTTCCCGCTCAGACTTCCCGTATCACTCAGCGTCCCCTCGCGGGGTCATCAGTACCGGCGTAATAACCAACCCCCCGCGATCGGTCACCGACCCGCGCCGTACGGAACGTACCTTCATTGACGACATCCACAAGCGCCCAGTCAGAGCCGGTAAGAGCATCGGGGCACGCTCTAACCGATCGCCGAGCACGCCACACGACAAGGGGCCATTCTCTGAGTCAACGGGATGACACTTCCCGCAACAAGAACCGGCTCGAGGCCACTATAGAGACAGGGCTCCCGTCGCCATCACGGCCGCGGCACCAATCGACACCTTCCTATATGATCTGCTCAGCTTGAACACTCTTCACTAGTACCATCGCGGAGCGGACGCAACCAGCGGGGAAACTCCCACAGAACGGCAATCGTGTCAGGAAAACCCTGACGTAGGACCTTATGGAGACAGACATGACAGACGGAGGGTGGAATCCGAGGCCGGTATACTGATACGACGCCCGGGCCTGGTTGCGCGCGCACCCTGACGACTATGCTGCGATGGTGATGGCGGGAGTGGGCGTCTTGGAGATGTCCGTGACGGTCATCCGGTAGAGCTGCACCAGCACGCGAAACGTGCCTAGATTCCACGGGTCCAACTTGCCGTCGTCATTCGAGGCCTTGGCGATGGAGTAGCAGCGATTCTCGAATTTCACCGAGAGGGCGGCATTGTCCGGTCGGGAGTCGGCTTCCACGATGTCGAGCGTGCTCACCGGATTAAGCACAATCTCCCCCGTGCGTTCGTCGGGCTCGACCTGAAATTCAGGGTCTACGGCGATGCCGTGCGAGAGAAGCTGCATGATCTTATTGACGCTGCGGATGACTAGAAATCCGTGCAGAGGATAGTCTCCGCCAGGCCCGTCCGGCCGGGTATCGATGAGGATATCGTTGCGCGGGTATCGTTGTGCTTCCTCGTGCAGCAGCCGACGCTCCTCATTCGGCAATTGCATGGGGTCGTAATTCGCGATGATCGTCCGGCCTGTGTCCCGGCGCCGGACAGTAAGGGCCGGCTCCTCGTTCACGCCGCCGATGGCATACCCGAGGTCCAGTGCGTCGAGGATCTTATCGAGCCCGCGCACCACATCGCCGGAACCCGAACGAGTGGAAAGCGGCAGCGCCACGGTCTGCTCGAAGATCCACGGCGTCACTTGCAATTCGCGCGACAGGTTCAACGACGACCGGTGCATGACAGGCCGGCGAGACTCCCGATACTCCTCCTCGAAATAGGGCATGTTGCGGTAGAAGGCCGACTCGCCGTACCCGCTCGCTTGGATGCCGCTCGCCATCAGACGCAGGATGATCGCAAGGTTCGACGCCCTGCCGACACATGAAGGTCCCGCGACGTTCATCGAACGGAGTCAGGATGCGACGGGTACATTCTTCGCCTTGAATCGGCACGATGGCCATGGTCTGGCCTTCGGCCATACTGCCGCCGAACGAAAGCCCGAGCGAGTCCGGCCTCGGTGCGACGACGGTATGCGTCGAGCCGGCGGTTGCCTGGAATTCGAACATGGCGGCCACACCGGACACGCCGGTAAAGTGCCGCGGGAGACAATGCCTCGACCGGGCGATGTTGAGCAGCAGCATTCGGGCTTCGACCCGCCCCACCGCGCGATCGTATTCGAGCACGGCTTGGTGAAGCGCAATGGGCGAGAGGCCGCCCGCCGACAGGAGAGACAGGAGACCCAGTACGACGGCGCTCGGCACTGTCCGCAGACTCGATGGCTGCATCCCGCCGCACTTCATCAATCGCCTATCGCTCCAAGGCCGCGAGCTGCTTGCGCCCCGCGTCCACCTTCTCGCGATGATCCGGCTGAGCTTCCTACGTTGACGCATGGGTCCGACGGGAAGCCAACATGGCGCGATATTCGCCGATGGCTCCATCGAGATCCCCGACCCGGTCCAGCAACTGGGCCACGTCGTACCGGAATGCAGCCAACGCTCCGTCAAACTCACCTTTGGCCTTGAGCGCCAACCCGAGATTGCAATGGGCATCCGCATTCTGAGGTTGCAAGCGAATGGCTGTACGTCCGGACCCGATCGCGCCGTCGAGCTCCCCCTTCGCCAACAGGACGGCGCTGAGGTTCAAACTGTACAGGGCGGCCGCCGGCCCGGCTTGGAGTCGTAATGCTGCACGATACTCGCCGATGGCCGCGTCGAGCTGTCCCTTGCGTTGCAACACCAACCCCAGGTTGTTATGGGCGGTTGCGTGGTCCGGCTGCAGCCGCAAGGTTTCGCGGTATTCCTCGACCGCCCCGTCGACATCATCCTTTGCTTCGAGCGCCAGGGCGAGATTGTGATGGGGAGCGGCATTGCCCGGTTGAAGTCGAATGGCGGATCGATAGGCCTCGATCGCGTCGTCGACCTTCCCCTTCTCGCGCAACGCCACGCCGAGGTTATTGTGAATGGCGGCGAATTCGGGCTGCACGCTGAGCGCGACGCGATACTCGCGAATGGCCTCGTCGAGCGCGCCCTGCGCCGCCAGCGACAGCCCCATGGCATGACGCGCCTCCGGAAAATCGGCCCGATCTTGCAATGCGGCTTTGAATGTTTCCACCGCTTCTGCGTAGTTGCGCTTCGCGGGGAGCGCCACACCGGCGCAGTACAGACTCTCGGCTTCGCCGACCTGCACGCCGGACCGAGGCGTTTGGGGAATGATGTGAAGACTAGACGCCCGATGGCGGTGCAAGGGACGCTTCTCTCGAAGCAGCCTGGCTGTCCTGAACACGCGCCAGAATCAGCAGACCTGTCAGGAGGATCCATGCCACTGCGAACACGCGAAACATTCGAGACAGTCCAACGCCGTCGCCCAGAAGCTCAAGTCGACCGCGGTGTCTACACCCATGATCGGCGGCTTGCGTCTGCATCGTGCTCCCTGTTCCAAGACGTAGAGCGGGCGGATATTGCCGAGCAACAGATCACAAATCACGCGCTCTCGGAAACCTTCGAGACCAGTGACCGTACATGCTCAGAGAAACATTACTCCAGCGAGGGGGGAGTATCTTGGGTCAACAGCCCGGATCCCACGGCGAATCGGACCAGTTCCGCCCTGGTGCGCAACCCGAGTTTGTCCAGCACTCTCGCGCGGTAGGTTTCTACCGATTTGACGCTCAGACTCAGCTCTTCCGCGACCTGGAGATTGGTAAACCCCTGTGCAATGCGCCTCAATACCTCGCGTTCCCTGCGACTGAGGGACCGAAGAGGCACAGAGGGCTGAGCTGCCATGCCGACCAGATACGGGCCGACGGTCTGCCCCCCCGCAGCAGCATCCTCCACGGGCAAATCCACGAACATGCGTCCTTGCGCTACAGCCTGAACGGCAGTCAACAATTCCGTGTCGGCCGCGCTCTTCGCGACGTAGCCGCTCGCGCCGGCCGCCAGTGCGGTTCGGACATAGGACACATCCGTGTGCATGCTCAGCACCAACACGTAGGTGTTGGGATAGGTGCTGCGTATCTTCGAAATCGCTTCGAGGCCGGAGTGAGGGCCCATCGACAGGTCCATGACGACCACATCCGGCTTAGTCGCCTGCACCTGTGACAAGGCATCCAGGCCGTTTCCTGCCTCTCCTACCACTTCAAGCTGTGGGTGAGCATTCATCAACATCGATAAACCGGCCCTCAACACCTGATGATCGTCCACCAGCAACACACGGATTGTCATTGGGACGCCTCTTTCAACGGTAGATGAACATAGACTGCGGCGCCTCTTCCCAAGGACGTTTCAATGTCCACCCTACCGCCCAGTAGCTTCGCCCGTTCATACATCCCCTGGATGCCGAGTCCTGCCGAACCATCGAGCTGTTCCTTCTGTATCTGGAATCCACATCCGTCATCTTCAACCACCGCATCGACCATCGAGGCTCCGTGATCCAACACCACACTGACATGTCGTGCGCCTGAATGTTTGGCGGTATTGGTCATGGCTTCCTGGATGATCCGATAGAGCACGGTCTCGACCATACCCGGCAATCGCGCCGTCGTCGGGCGTCCCACCTGCAGATCGGCTGCGATTCCATACGATACTGTGTAGTCGCGCAGATATTGACGCAACGCTTCTTCCAGTCCCAGATCATCGAGGACGCTCGGCCTGAGCCCGCGCGCGATCCGCCGTGTTTCATCCACCGCATTCGCGGCAACTTCGCGCAATCTCCGTATCTGAACCAACATCCCCTCCGCACTCTCCATATCCTCCACCGAGCGCAACCCTACGGCAAGGGCCGTGAGCGTTTGCCCGATCCCGTCATGCAATTCGTGCGCGATGCGCTGCCGTTCATCTTCTTGAGCCGTCATGATCCCATTGAGCAGTCGGCCCCGCATCGCTTCGGCCCGCTTCCGTTCCGAGATGTCTTTGATCATCCCCAGCAAGTAGAGCGGCTTCCCCTCACCCTCTCGCAGAATTGTGACTGTCAGATGTCCCCATATCATCCCGCCCCCTTTGGTGAGATACCGCTTTTCAAGTTGGTAGGATCGACGTTTGCCGGCGAACATTTCGTCGACCAAGCGCACATCTTTATCGAGATCGTCGGGGTGGGTGATCTCTCGAAATGTTTGCTCACTCAGTTCTTCACGGCTGAACCCGATCAGTTCGCAGAGCGCCTCGTTCACCTGCACAAAGCGGCCATCCGTTCCGACGATGCCCATCCCGATCGGTGCGTCGTCGAATACCTTGCGAAATCGTGCCTCGCTTTCCTTTACTCGCTCCATCGCCCGCTGGGAGTCGGTAATGTCGTTGATGATAGCCAGCCGCGCCTTTCGCCCGGCATAGTCGAACGAATAGACCCCGATTTCGACGTCGATCACCGATCCATCTTTCTTACGATGCCGCCAGGGTCCTTCGATCCGCGAACTGTCGACCAGAGACGGCAGTGCCTGTAACAGCCGAGGCACGTCCTCACGCGGGCGAATATCCTTGATGGTCATCGCCAACAATTCATCTCGTGAATATCCGTAGTGCCGAACAGTGGCCTGATTGACATCCAGAAATCCCAGTGTCTCCAGGTCCACGATGAACATCGGATAGGGCGCATGATCGAACAGCTGCCGATATTGCTCTTGGCTTTCGGCCAACTGCTGCTCTACCTCGGTCCGGCACACCAATTCAGATTGCAGCGAATCAATGGCACGAGACAATTCATGCGTACGGCATTGCACCTGAAGCTCCAAGCCGGCGTGAGACTGCTCCAGCGCTTCACGCGCTTCTCTCCTGGCCAACCCCAATTCCAGCGTGATCCACAACAACACTGCTCCGATAAAGCGATTTGCCAGATCGATCCAGATCGGGGAGCCGGGAGGAGAAAGCACGCTGCCCAGGAAAATGAGTCCCGTACAAGAGACAGTCATCACGATCGGGAAGCGTCGACGAAGAGACCACAGTGAAAAGTACACAATGGCCGGATACAGGAATTCCGGAGCCACACCGAGGGGCAGGTCCACATCCAGGCCGAAAATGCCAAGCATCAACACAACCAGGCCGGCCTCCAACCATCCGCCTGCGCGCGCACACTTGACCCCATTTGCAAACAAGGCGGTCGACCATCTGTTCGAAGGCGGCATACGCGGTGGGACAGGATGAGAGGTCATCTCAACGGATCCTCCGTAAACTCTCGGGCGAGAGTGCTCTGCAGACGAGCCGGACGGCATGGTTCGAGACCCGGTTTCTGGAACTTGTCCGGTACTGAGGTACAGAATAGCCAGTGTAGTGGGCACAAACCGCCAGTTCAACCGCCGGAGAACAGGGGTGGCCCGCGCAATTATCAGGCGAGTAGTCGACAGGAGGCGACCGGCGTCATTCGCGCGTTCGCGCGACGGAGGCGCAGGATGTCGCCGCAAACGGTAAGCCGGCTGCTGCGCGCTTTCCCGGAGATGCTGGTCCTTTTACAAGGCCTGCGGATCTCAGAGGAAAACTGCGCACCACCCATGTCATTGAACGCTGCTTCGGCAAGGTCCGGCAGGGCACCGGCCGACGGTCTGTTTCGTGAGCATGAACAGTGTGGAGCGGATCATCTTTCCATCTTTCGCTGCGTCACACTCGAGGAGCGCCAGCACACATTCGCCGATTCACACACACCGGAACAACTTCTCCCCACCTCGACCTGTCAATCCGCTTTGCAGTTTTCCTCACGCCCTCGGTAGACACTTCAGGGCCTCTTCGGCTATGATGGCGATTCGTTTCAGCCAGCCTTCGATACGACCGTGGCGGTGTAGCTCAGTTGGCAGAGCAGCGGACTCATAAGCCGCGGGTCACCCGTTCAATCCGGGTCACCGCCACCAACATCCAGTCAATCCGGCCCTTGCTTCGCACCAAGGGATGTCACCTTCCGGTAGAAGTCTGCCGGTTGTCGGACGCGAGCTTCAACCGCAACAGCCACTCTCGAACTGCCGGCGCTGATAGGCGAAGACCAGACAACGGATGCAGACCGCTCGCACAGTCTTCGCCCGTTCGTCGGACAGGGGGGTGCGCCTCATCACCAGTTGCCCGCAGTCTGCACAACAACCGGCCGTCACGGTCTCACTATCAGAGCAGACAGTGCTCATGGCGTTCGACCCTCCTGTTTTCCCGGACGGGATGAGCCGTGGGAACCACGGGTTTGCCGCCTCCCCAGATCGCTCGTAGCCGGGACGCGCTCCCCCATCCCGGACCCGTCATCCCCTTGGTGAGGTTCAGCTCCCGCTGCAATTCCCCGATCCGGCCATTCAAGCGGACAATCATGCGCTCCAATTCATCGACCCGTTCGACCATCATCTGTTGCGGGCTGCTCATTGTCTTGCCTCCTTGCATTACGAGTTGTCGCAGTGGCGAATCACACCGACAAGGATCCCTTCGATGGAAAATTCGTCTTTGGAAGTGATCACAAACGGACGCATCGCGGCATTGGCGGGATGGAGTTCAATGGAGTCCGCACGCTTGAAGTAGGTCTTGATCGTCGCGTCACGGTTGACGAGCGCCACAACGGTCTGCCCGTTCCGCGCGGTGGATTGCTTTCGAACCACCACCAGATCACCGGGCAGAATCCCGTCCTCGATCATCGACTCCCCCTTCACACGCAGGGCGAACGTCTCGCCGGGCCGCACCATACTGGGAGGAACCTCGACCCACTCCGACTGGGCGACCGGCTCAATGGGCAACCCGGCGGCCACGACCCCCGCCATGGGGACCTCGGTTCGTTTCATCAACTGGGTCAACGCCACCTGCACCGCGCCACTGATCCGACGCATGCCGGATTCGTAACGGGCCACCGACACCCGCGTCGTATGGAGCGCGTCGGCCAGTTGCTCCTGGGTGAGCCCAAGCTGTTCCCGACATCGTTTGAATTCACTCGCCGTCATAGTGTAACCAATGGTTACACGTCGATACATACCCTGTCAAGCATCAAGCGCTCACCTCTCGACCTGCGACATCTTTCCTGGGGACAGACGGGGCTCCTACGTTCCCATGGCGTGGCTACCTTGATGCGTCCACGAAGGCGCGCCGAAGTAGGAGATGACCGTCTCCATGGCGCAACGCTGTGGGTTCATGGATATGAACACACCAAGGGGACTTCGATCACACCGGAAGTCGTCACTGTTGGAGCGATGAAGGGAGGTTTCCCGCAGACCGTCGTCGGCTCAATCGCACGAACGGCACCACGGAGTGGGAAATTTCTCGCGTCCGATTCGGCTGGATACTGCCGACGGTGCCCCTAAGATCGACTCAGGTGGCTCGATCTCAGGGGCCCCCATCATGACCTATCCGTCCGACGAGGGATCACGATTTACATGCACGACCTTGGCCGGCGGGAAGCCATTGAAGTACGTACTGCTGGCGGCGCAGTAGGCGCCCATGTTCTCGGAATAGACTAATTCGCCCAGCTCCATGTCGGGCAACTGCTCAGCCAAGCTGATAGTGTCGAGGGCATCACAGGTCGGCCCAAACACGGCACAGAGCTGCGTGGGGTCTTTCCTGAAGCTTTTCAGATGGTACTGACAGTGGTCGAAGATCACGCCGCTGTAGGTGTGATAGACGCCGTCGTCGAGATAGTAACAGAGTTTACCGCCACGGACCGTCTTGCCGACAACCTGTGAGACGGCGGTGGCGGCTGACGCGACCAGGAACCGTCCAGGCTCGGCGAGGATCTCAATCGGCTCGGGAAACAGGCGATCGAGTTCGGCGTTGATGGTTTCAGCCAGGCTCCTGAAGGCAGGAACCGAGTCGTCGTAATGGGCAGGAAAGCCGCCACCGATGTCCAGCAACTTGAGGTTGAAGCCACACGTCTTGGCCTCGGAAAAGATGCCGGCTGCCAGGTGCAGCGCCTGGACATAGTTTTGTACGTTCATACACTGGCTGCCGACGTGGAAACTGAGCCCCTCAACCTCAAGCTTGTTGTGATGCGCGAAGGCGATGAGGTCTACGGCTTCGCCCGGTAAGGCGCCGAATTTACTCGACAGTTCGACGATCGACCCGGTATTCGGCACGGCCACCCGCAGCACGAGACCCGAGTGAGGGGCGTGGCGGGCGATTTTGAGCACCTCCTCATGGTTGTCGTAGGTGATCAACGGCTTGTATTGATCCAGCTGCTTGAGGGTCTCGATAGCCTTGATCGGGTTGGCGTAGATGATGCGATCCCAAATGTAATCCTGCTGCTCCCGCGCCGACAGGTGCTTGATCTTCTCGTGCACGATCAAAAACTCGGCCATGCTGGCGACGTCGAAGCTGGCTCCCTCGTCGTAGAAGGTCTGGACGATGTCCGGATCGCTGTTGGCCTTGACCGCATAATAGACCTGTACACGCGGCAGGTGTTTCCGAAACTGCTGGTAGTTCTCCCGCAACACCTTGTGGTCCACCACGACCAGCGGGGTGCTATGAATTTGGGCCAGTTGAAGCAGCGTCTCTTCGTCCATGGTGTCTCCCTTTGATTGCACTGCCCTCCGATATCGGCTGCATAACCCGCCTCAGCTGCATGATGTTCGTGTAGGCTGACTTAGTCTCCTTCCATAATCAGAAAATTGGTGAATTGCCATGGATCGGACAGGTCGAGTTGGGGCTGATTGTAACCGCGGAAGACGTTGGAGTAGTGCTTCAGCGGGTTCCAGTCCGACGGGTCTGAAATGAATTTCCCAAGGTACGGCTTACTGACGCCGAGCACATACTCGTGCGGCAGGTTGTCGGGCAGACACACCCCTCGGGAAGGGTTCTCGAGCATCCACAAAGAAGCCGCCACGACAGAGATGGCCACTTGCACGGTGGTGGCATTGTTGTGCGGTGCCAAGCGACGCGACTCCTCGATGTCGAGATGGGAGCCGCACCACCACGACTGGTACGGGTGCCCCATCACCAGCACACCAAGGATGTCCGCCCCCCCGATAATCTCGTCGGTCATGATACGGACACGAGGCTGCAGCCTGTAGTCCGACCCGCGTAGCTCATGGAGGGAGGCGATCGCGGAATCGCACGGGCAATAGGCATAGTGGACCGTGGGCCGGTAAATAGCCTTGTCGCCTTCCCACACCGTCAGCTTTTCGGTAATGCTGAAGGCTTCGCCGTGCCGGACGACCATCCCCACAATGTTATGGTCCGGCGGCACCCAGCTTGCCACGAACGTGTTCATGCCCATCCGCGCGAGACAAATCTGGCTCTTGGGCCCGTCCGGGTGCTCGTAGGCGAAGGGGGGCAGCCGTTTTTCATGGGTTCCCCAACCCATTTCAGCCGTCGTCGTGCCTTCCTCGCGGAACCCCTCGACGCTCCAGGTGTTGACGAATTCGTTCACTTGCTTGGGCTGATTCGTGATCTGCGTATCGCGTTCGCTGCAGTGAATGACCCGGACACCGAGCTGGTGAGCCAGGTGATTGAACTCCTGCGCCCGAGCGTGGTGCGCAATTTTTTCCGCCTGTGCGCCGCTGAACTTGTTATCCGCCAGAGCCTGCCGCGCAATGTCCAACAGCGCCTGCTTCGTGAAATGGCTGATCAGCCCCGGGTTCGCTCCATGCTCGAGGACCGCCGTCGGCCCCGGCTCGCGCCACTTGGCGATCATCTTCCGGAGATTCATGTGCCGCCAATAGAGTGTCCGCTCGGTCGGGTGCTTGTCGTCGACACCGCTATAGGGGTCCCAGAGCTCCACCGATGTGTTGACGTACAACACACCCCGGTCATGGCACCACTGAACGATTTCACAGCAATCGATGTTCCAGGCCAGGTCGATGAGGAGGTCTCCCGCCGACACGTGCCGCCCCAGGAGCGTGCCCAAATTCTCCGGCGTCACGCGATCCTTGACGAAGGTCACGCCTTGCTCGATCCAGGGCCGCAGCGCCGCATCGTTCGGCTCAAAATCTACGATGGTGATGCGTTTGGGATCGACACGAAGGTGCTTCAACAAAATCGGCAACGTACATCGCGCCACAGCCCCAAACCCCACGAACAAGATGCGATTCCGAAACTCCAGCATCTGGTACCCTCCCCTTCTTCACACCGATACAATTCGAGTACGGCATCGGATGGTCGGTGATCGTCACTCCGATGACCGTATCCGCGTGTTTCAGAGAATTGCGCACTGTAGTGCACTGACGCAACTTCTCGCTTTGAAAAGTATTAAGAAACGGAAAACTTATTGGTGTCCCCTCACCGAGTCCGGTTCCTCCTGCAGACTGGAGAACATGTCGTTCCTTACCTCAGAGCGGACGCCGGACTCTGCGTGCCGTCTCGCCGCATACCGCACGGCAGGAGACGAAAAAAAACCACCCTCATAATCCGGCGTGCGCGAATCGTCGTTCGTCGATCGTACAACCCGATTCTAGGCCGGCGGCTACAGTCGATACCCTTGTAACAAAAACTTCACGCAACGCCAACGACCCGGTACCGAAGTCCTACGATAGTGCCATCAGTCGACTCCGCACCCATGTTCTGCCTGTTGCGGCTCAACACGCGCGGTCGGCGGAAACACGCCGGATGTCATCATCGCCTATGAGCACGTGCACCACCAAAGGGGACTGACCATGAACGCCGAAAAAGTCGTCGCGACGCGGCCCTCGCACCCTGCCTCCAGCTGCTTGCATAGCCGCATACTCGAAAATATCCTGGATACGTACGGCAACAGCACCGGCACATTGCGATGCTGTGAATGCGGCGCCTTTGTCGTGATTCACACGCAACCCGCTGAGAGTTCATGACCCGCATTCGAACTCGATGTCTCACGGGGAATCATCCAGCTGACGCTAGCCTGGCATGCAAGCCGAAGACGCCCCCCCTCATGGACTCCCTGCTTCCGGAGAAATCGGCATCTTCCGTCCTCAGAGACCGCCGACGCAAGTATTATTCACGGGGCAAATCGTGCAGAAGCCCGTCGAGTGACATGCACTGCGTCGTACGTGTCCCGATGTGAATGAGCCAAGACACATTGAACACCGCGTCAAGGAGCGACCGTCGGCCCGTGGAGGCGAGCGGAATCCGGCGACTGCGGTTTCAGATCGGGTGTAGCCCGCAGGCCGCGTGCGCGAAATCGTCAGACACTCCCATGATCACCATTGGTGAGCGATCAGGCTCACAGGCGATGGCGACATCGCACAATTGGAGGCACCGCCATCGAGGAACACATCAGTGGGACGCGGTGTCGGCTCGAAATAACGGCCACCCCGTTTCGAGCCTTGCCGGAACGTGAGGCATCACAGGCCGGTTGCGGACACTTACGCCGAAAACTCTCCGCCTTTCCCCGCTTCTCCCATGACAGGCGTGGGTGGTTTGGGATCGGACAGAGCCGCAGCAGGTTCACCCGAGGGCTTCGGAATCGAGGGCCTCGTCGATTTCTGCTGAAATGTGACGGCCAATTTCGGTGCAGACTTGGCCGCCGGTTTCGCGTTGACAGGACGCTGGGCTGTCCCTGCCACTTTCTTCTTGGTCGGTGTTCGAGCCCGCTTCGGGGCGCTGTTTCTTACGGACGCAGACGTAGCCTGGAGGTTTTTCGCCGCGTCAACTTGTTTGACCGCCGCGGACTTGCTTGGTTTCGTCAACTTCTTGGTAGCGATAGCCTTGGCTCGGGGCGCGCCGGGGCTGACGTCCCGCGTCCTCGCGCCTTCTCCGGCATGCCGCTGTCCTTTGAGTTCCTGCACCATTTCCGCCAGTTGCTGGAGGCGTTGCTCCATTTGATCCAACCGAGCTTTGGTTTTCTTTTTCATCGCACTCCTTTCATACGCCACAGATTGCGAGACATCGCGAGATGTCAGGAGGCCCTTAATAGCAAGAGCCCTGGTTGCGGCTCATCATGGAGAGTTGCTTCTCACAGGTCAAGCCATCGAACTTCCACCGGAGTCCGGCATGTTCCTCTTCAACCTCTCGCCATCTGCGGTAGTCGGCGACCAGAGTCACACTCCAGGCATGTCATTGGGATCGACGATCTGCTCGTTCCGAACATCCCAATGCAGTCCCCTCGGCCGACGTCCAGCCCCTGGACACGTCGTCGGATCGACCACCGACTGGACGGGACCTGGTGCGCCAACGTTCAATCGGCTCAAGCGACTCGACTCCAGTGACGAACGGCCTGATCTGCGCAGGTCCTTGCCTTGGGAACGGTCTGATTTCTTGACGAAACACGATGAGAATCGCGACCTGTTTCTGCAAACACCGGATTCTTCTGTGCATAAGTCAAGGGCCATTTGGGGAAGGCCGAAAAATAAAATTGCATTCACAGGCGAGTGTCGGAATTCACGTGGCAGTGTACAAATATGAATGCTAATACATACACATGATCTCCCACCCACAATATATAGTGGGTAAACGCCAATCCGTCTCTATGCTCAACAAATAGGCAAATTGGTGTGTGACATGAATTACAGGCGTTATTCGCGCTCGGTGGAAAGACTATCAACAGAGATATCCACAGATTTTGGGGAGAGGATTTTTTTCGCGGCATCGCCATTTTCTTGATTGAAACCTCCCCCCCATTCCCCTAGAATCGCGCCGCGCATTCCTCTCGCCGATACTCCGATTTCCGAGAGTTCATCGTGCCGGAAACCGGCGCCTCTGGTTCGAGAATCCAGGGTCCCGTCTGACCCAACGGATCCTCGGCGGGTCATATTCCACGGGCTGCCGCTTACGCGGCGCAGACGAGCACCCTCTACGAACGCCGGACGCAAACGGGACCTGCCCGTCGAGAATTTGCTTTCTTGGGGGGAAGGCGGGGGAAGATTCGTACCCTCAATGCGGCAGACAACCTTGCGGATCGAGGAAGCCACGCCCATCGTGCGAGAGATCTTCGGGTCCGGCATGACCGTAGCGGCTGGGACAACCTGGGCCAGCGTGACGCAGAGAGGCATCCTGTCACCCGGCGTCAGGTCGCTGGCTAGGATTCCTGCCTCGAGACCAAATGGACGGCTCCGGCCTTGATCGCGGCGGTGATCACCAGCCCAAGGGCAAGCTTGAACTCGTCCGCTGTCGACCGCGTCACCATCGCGACGAGGGGAAATCCACAATCCAGAGTAACCCGCGCCAACGCACCCAAGATGGTCACCGATTGCACTGTGCCTGTGAGGTGGTTGCGCGCGCTGCTCGCCGAGGCTCGTCCCTGTTCAAGCACGACATCTTCTGCCCTGATACAGGCAAACACGTCCGGCCCGCTCAACTCCGTTTCGAGCGCAAGGAGTGTCGTCCCATTGACGCTCACGCGCACCATCCCGCCGGTGGCCTCCACCACCCGCCCCTTCACCACGGTTTCGACACCGACGACGCGCGCAACGTCTGCGTTCTGCGGACGGCTGAACACGTCGATCGGAGCCCCGACCTGTAAGACCTCTCCTGCACTGATGACCGCCATCACATCGCCCAATGTCAGGGCTTCCGCCCAATCGTGTGTCACAATAATGGACGGCAGCGCCAACTGTTTCAGGAGCACCCGGAGCTCATCGCGCAAATGCAGTCGAGTCGGCGCATCCAAGGCCGACAGCGGCTCATCCAGCAGCAATAACAGGGGCCGAGGCGCCACGGCTCTGGCCAATGCCACACGCTGCTGCTGTCCTCCGGAGAGTTCTCTCGGCTTCGCCTGCTCCAACCCCCGCAGTTGAAACAGCTCCAGCACTTCATTGACCCGTTTCTTGCGTTCAACGGAAGGAAGGTGGCTCAATCCATAGGCGATATTTCCCGCCACGGTATAGGTCGGAAACAACGCATAATCTTGCGACATGTAGCCAATATGACGATCTTGAGGCGGAATACGAATCCCCGACGCGGTCTCCAGCCAGACCCGCGACACGAAACGGATGGTGCCTTCCTCCGGCCATTCAAGCCCCGCCACGGATCGCAGAATCGTCGTCTTCCCCGACCCCGACGGGCCGAACAGAATCAGGACCGTCGCCCCCTCGACCGGGTAGCGAATCTGAGCGCGAATCGGCGGCCGACCGGGAAACGTCTTGACGAGGTGGATGGTTATTTCTGCGGCCATGCTGCCCACACGTTTCGATTCACCGCATACACCACGAGCAACACCGCGTACGACACCAATAGGAGAAACAAGGCCGTCTTCGCCGCGCCGGCATAATTCAACGCCTGGACCTCATCATAAATATCGATGGAGACCGTGCGGGTGGAGCCTTCGAGGTTGCCGCCGATCATCAACACCACGCCGAATTCTCCCATTGTATGGGCAAAACTCAACACGGCGCCGGTCACCAGACCGGCGGTGGACAGCGGGACGATCAATTTGAAAAATGTCTGGAGTTTCGACACGCCCAGCGTCCAGGAGGCTTCGATCAACCGCCGGTCGACCTGATCGAACGCCGCCGCGAACGGCTGCACGGCGAACGGGAGACTATAGAGGATCGACGCGAGGAGTAATCCTTCGAAGGTAAAGGGCAGCGGATGGCCGACCAACTCGGTATAGAGACGCCCGAACGGGCTGTGGGGACCGATGGCGATGAGAATATAAAAACCCAGGACGGTGGGAGGGAGCACCAGCGGCAACGCCACCACGGACTCGACAAGAAATTTCCATCGCCAACGGGAGAAGCTGAGCCAATAGGCGATGGGGAGGCCGACGAATAGCAGCGCCAACGCCGTGAGGCCGGCTAACTTACACGTCACCCAAATTGCGATCCAGTTCACGCGCGCGCCCCAGCCACGACCTGACGCTCCCGACCGGCGCCATCCTAGGAACACCGGTTGAGAAGATCAACTGCCTCCGGATATTATTTTCCGATCATGACCCCGGCGTCCTTCACCAGCATACCCGCCTTCACCACCACCGATGCCGTCGTCTGCCCTTCATCAATATGGACCACGTTGCCTTGAAATTGCTTTCGTACGCTCGGCTTCATCCCCTGCTTCTTCTATTTGCGCGGAGGTGAGTCAACCGGTTTCTCGCCTTGGTCACTGCCCTTACATTCAAACCGGATCCCCCACCGTCTTCCGCGTTCCTCGTCTTCCGTCCCTTCGATCGTGCCCATGCCGGCGCTGGTATAGCCCCGGACCTCCCCTTCTCTCAGCAGACGCGAACCACCCGCGCACTTGGCCTGCATGAGATCCAACGCCTGCTTCCGATAGGGCGAACCCATCGGCCCGCCCCGATCCTGCTTGTAGCTGTAGGTCACCACCCCGCCCTGCGCGGACTCCTGCTCCATGAGCACCGCCTGGGAACAGCCGGCCGTCAGAAACGCGGCACCGAACAGTACCAACCGCAACTGGTTAATTCGGTAATGTGAACCCATACCGGATCATGATCTCCTGGCCTTGCGACCCCTGCAGAAAGCCCAAAAACGTTCGGGCAAGTTCCTGATGCTTCGACTGCTTTAAGATGGCTGCCCCCTGCTCCAAGGGCGGATGCGCCTCCGCAGGAATTTGCCAATAGTGGCCGGCACTCTTCATGGCCGGTGCCATCGCCAGCGAGAGGGCAATGATCCCCACATCGCAGGCACCCGATTCGATGAACTGCGCCGCCTGAGAAATGTTTTCACCCAAGACCAACCGGTCTTTGACATCCGCATAAACCCGGGCATGCTCCAACGCGGCCACCGCGGCACGCCCGTAAGGCGCGTGTTTTGGATTGGCAATGGCGATCTTTTTGATCGTCGCTTCCCGCAGGACGGTCAAACCCTTATTCACATCCAATGAAGAGGTCTTCGGCGCCCACAGCACCACACGTCCCACTGCATACCGATACAGCGAACCAGGCACGGTCAGGCCCGCTTCCTCAAGTTTTTTGGGATACCCGATATCCGCTGAGAAATAGAGATCGAAAGGCGCACCCTGCTGGAGTTGCGCGTAAAAGTTGCCCGATGAACCAAGCGATAACTTCACGCGATGACCCGTCTGCTTCTCAAATTCTCCGATCACCTCCTTGATGGCAAAGTTGAGATCGGAGGCGGCCGCCACGGCGATCTCCTCGGCACTGACAGGGCTTACCGCACACACGATGAACAGAATGATGGTGAAGAATCTTCTCATATTCGGTACTCCCTAGAAAGTCGGCCAAAGATGGCTTGATGCGTCTGCACACTATCTACATGCCGTCTCGCGTCAACCTTCACCGCAGGATGCGAAAATGGCCGTCCAGCAAGGCCGCAGCGAACGAGGAGGCGAATCGTACTCTGGGGTACGGTGAGCCTCTGAGGTTCACGACGCGCGGAGTAACGCGCGTCACGCGTGTGAACGCCGCCGAGCCGGTGAGGCGGCCGTGTCTCGCAAGAACGCCGCTGGCGGACGTTTTCCGCATCCTGTTAGAAGAAGATTTGATATTGAACACGTATGGCATTTTCAATCAAGGTGCCTCCCACCGCATCCAGAGGAACGGTCCCCGAGCCGGGAGGCAGCGGTGCGCTCCGGCCGATGGCGTACCCGCCCGTACCGAATTGCGTATTGCTGTAGGTCACCATGATTTGGTGGTCATAGGTTCCGTTCAGAAACCAGTTCAATGACACATCAGCCTGCCGGATCAGGTCGTTGGCGGAGTTGGTGTCAGGATCCCAGTAAGCATACCGGGCCGCCAGTTCCACCGTACGCGGGACCAGATAGTATCCGCTTTGCACATACCAGCCCATGGCATTCCCGAAGTTATTCGGCGCCGTCGCCGTACAGGTCGCATTCATGCAAGGCAGTCCCTTGTCGTGACGAATGACGTTCTTGAAGTAGAACTCGCCCTGCAGTGAGAAGCCGCGATACTTGAACACCCCGTCCGCCGCCCAGGTGGAATAGTCCACAATGCCAAGCCCAAGCTGGCGGCCGTTGCCGAACGCCGCCAGTTGACGCCTGATGTTGAGGTTGGCCAAATCGAGGCCGACAAAGGCGTTATCGGAGCTGGTATTGACCCCCGGATTGTAGGAGTATCCTCCGCCGACGGCGAATTGGGGTGTTTCAGAATAGGCGAGATCGCCTTCTCCATAGCCCGGACGTCCGAGAATATTCCAATTCAGTCGAGCCACATACATCAGTCGATCCAGGTCGAAACGCGTATTGGCGTTCAAATTGCGCTGATTGGCAGGACAGCCGGCGGGAGAGGGGAAGGGATTACCACTCGTCTGGCCCCCGGGACAACCAACCGTAGCTTCCTCTGACGTGAAAGAACCCAGGCGGTTGAAGCTTGGTCCGGCGCCATTGAACACCCCGACGTAATAGTTCACGGGGAACAATTCTTCATCGTTCATAATCGTGATGCCGATATCGCGTCGGTCGAGACCGCTCGCGGTAAAGGCATCCTGCACCAGAGCGCGTTCGGCGAATTGCATCGATGCCGTCGAATTGATCTGCGATCGGTTGAAGTACACCTTGTACTGCCCGAACTGCACGTTAGCCCAGGGCAGCTTCGTGTAGGTGAAGTTGACGTCGAAGAGGGAGAGCGAGCCCGGCGACTGCGCATTCTCGGCGGTCTCCGCCCGCATCTGGATGTAGTATTTGAAATCCGGGTCGAAGAGATGGCCCATGAAGTAAAACCGCAGCCGGCGGACATTGAAGGAGGACGTACTGTTCTCCGACCGGTTGGCTCGATAGTCGCCGAATACGCCCAGGAGCTCGGGAAAGTTCTTCGCTTCACCGGGATTTCGCCAGGCATCGTTACGGAACCGTTGAGTAAACCGGAGTTGGGAACGGAAGCGGATCTTGAGGAAGAAGGCATTGTCGTTCATCGAAAGATTAAATCCGCGGTCGTACCACCCGCGGAAGGTAGGCGACAACAGTTGCGTCCGCTCCTCGGAATCTTTGACAACCTGATCGTACTCCTCCTGTGTAATCATGCCGCTCTTGACCGATCGTTCGAGCAGGAGCTTGAGCGAGGGGTCCATGCTTTCGACAAACACATACTTGCCGTCTTTTTCGACCAGCTTTCCGGTGTCAGCCGCCTCGCTTGCTCCCGCAGAGAACAGCCAGGCCGCTAATACCGCGGCAATGCCCAGCAGCACATGGCAAAACATATACAGACCTTCCCTGCGTCTCTTCATACATGGCTCCATCACTGTCAGTGAGTTCGTGAAACGATCGGAAGCGTAGCGACTTCCCGACCGTCAGCGAGGCGCCGTGGCACCTGCCTCACCCGATTTCAAGAATTGCCGAAATTCGACCGCCGGCACGCGCTTGTCGTCGCTGGTGTAAAAGCGGCCTGGTTCGAAATTGAGGAGGTACTCTTTCGGCGTCGGTGGTGGGAGCGGATAGTTGGAGTCGTAATCATCTGATTTCCGGACGGGAATCTGTGTATGGAAATATTCGATCGTCAGGTACAGATAGGGATCGCGCACGGCGATCCAGCCGGCAATCGTGTCCCGTCCGTACGCCGGATTAAACCCCGGGTTGCGCACTTCGAAGTGTACTCGGTCGTTGGGGCCGACTTGCTGAAACCCCTGCGCGAGATACGGCGCCAGAACGTGCAGATCGTCCTCACGAAAGAGCGGCTTCGGTGGTTGCTCTTCCGCAAACCATCTCAACGGCAAACGTTGCTGTTCACGAATTGAAAACCCCCTCAACAAACTGGTGAGTTCAGCACCCGTCAATTGCACCGGATGTGTATAGGTTTGCGGCTGCACATCTCGCTGGACCGCCACCACGACGCGCTGGTCTTCATGAATCGTTTTGGTGGTGTAGGGCAATCTGGCACAACCGGCGGCAGCCAGGGCCCAGACGAGCACGGACGCGAGGATCCATACTCCGCGCCGGTCGCTTTTCAAGAATGTATTCCGCATCACACCTCCTTACACACAATCAAGAATCATGAATACAGGCATTAAATAAATGTATCCTTGCACTCAGGGCAAATTTTTTTACCATTCCCCTGCAAGCGGAACCGCATAGCCCGCTTGCCGCACCAGCCGATGCGCCTCGCCGCTCTGGATATAGGCGAGAAACTCTTCGCAGAGCCGACGATTGGGACAGTACCGTTCCATGGCCATGGAGTGCACCGTCGGGCTGTAGCCCTTATTGACGACTCCCACGACCCGCAAGCGCTGCTGTTGTGCAACCGCCTGATCACCAAAAATGATGCCGACATCTGCCTGCCCGCTGAGCACATGGTCGATGACTCCGCGTCCATCGGTCGCCAGATCCAATCGGCCCTTCAACAACTCTCCCATTCCCGACGCGCGTAACATGTCGGTTGTCTGCACCCCTAGCTTCGTTCGTATCGGATCGGCAATCGCAAGACGTGTTTGTCCCTGCGCGATCTCCGCAAGTGACTCCGGTGCCTCCACTAGGGACTCGGGCACCACCAGCACCAACTGATCCATGGCATACGAACGTGCAGTGCCGGGCAACACATAGTATTTCCCCTGCAGTCGTGCGATCAGCTCATCACCACCGGGCGCCACGAGATTGATCGGACCGCTGCCGATGAAGTACTGCCCGACCATACTGTTTTCCATTCCAGCGATGGTTTGGCGCAGCTCGAGCCCCGAGTCGAAATAGAGCTTCACCCGCACCTCAGGATGCGCTTTTTCGAACCCGCTGCCTAATCGCTCCAATAATCCTTTGAGGCTGGGCGAAGCCGCAATAACAAATGTTTCGGCCGCGCGAGCCTGCCGGACTCCAAACCAATCGGGCATCAAGAGAAACAATGCCACACAGACGAATACCTGCACGACGTGATTCGTGTGCCACTGCCTTTTCATCAAGACCCTCACGCTCATCGGACCCAACCGGATACCGCCCCCATCTCGACTTCGCTACCCGGCCCTCAGACTGCGCACCTTCCCCGTCTCCGTCATGTCATACCCGCCCAGCGCTTCCACTTCGGTACGAAACTGCCGGCTGGCAATCGCGTCGAGGAGATGCGAAAGGCCTGGGTGACTGGAGAGGTATCGCTTCGGCAAGACCAGATCATACCGGGCCTGTTGCAACGGCACAAAATCGAGCCCGAAGATCTGCGCAGCGGACCGCACGCCGATCCCAACATCACCATGTCCCTCGGCAATATGACGTGCGACCTCAAAGTGCGAACTCACGTTCACTCCGTACCCCTTTATCTCGGTACCCTCGATCCCCGACGCCTCAAGCCGCTGATCCAACAACATCCTGGCTGCAGCTCCCTCTTCACGATTGACCAGCACCACGTTGGGACGGGCCAGATCCTCCACCGCACGGATTCGCTTGGGATTCCCCGCTCGCACGATGAGCCCCTCTTCCCACGCAGCAAAGGTCACGACGATGTAGTCGTCGCCCTGCAGATGCCGTCTGAGATACGGCAAATTCGATTCCCCGGTCTTGGTATCCAGTATGTGCAACCCCGCCATGTGCACTTCTTTGCGCTTGAGCGCTTCTAGGGCCGCCGCACTCCCCATCGACCAGCCGACGACCGTCGAAGTGTCTTTATGCCGATGTAAATATTCGCTCGCCAGATTGATGGCCGGGTCACAACCAGCCACCGCGATTTCCCGTTCGACGATCTGCCGCTCACGCAGCAAACGGACGAGAACCCGCCGATCGGATTTTGCCGCACGAGTCCCTGATCCCGCCTTGCCGACGATGAGGCCATCAGCAGGCACCGTGTAGTTGAGGATTTCCCCCAAGGCCGCAACCGGGCGAACGACGAACCGGTCCTCGACCTTGGCCACCTTGACTCTGGTACGGGGTTGGACAGCCGACACGCCCAATCCCGGCCAGACCCAATCACCTTCGATCAACTCGCCGGTCGTCTTGAGACTGAAAATGTCTTCGACGTGGCAGCCCAAGACGCTGGCGAGTCGCAAGGCCACCGCCGTGGTCGGGAGGTACTGATCGGCTTCGATGGCGCAGACGGCCTGCCGAGTGATCAAAGCCCCGTCGGCAAGCTGGCCTTGGGAGAGGCCTTTCGCCATGCGCAGCGCGCGGAGCGAATTGACGACATTGGAAGCTGGCTCTGCTTTGCTTTTCTCGCTCATGATGGCAGACATGTATCATGATAGATAAATTTGTGTCAATTATCATTGACTACTTCAGATCCGGGCGTTCCTGGATACTTCGCCGCAAACAAGTAAACGGATACGGTCGTTCGGCAAGGTTTGAGGGTCTGGGGGATAGTATTGATGTTGCTCTGAGAACCGCATTTTTCCCGAAGTGTCGGTGAAATGTGGGCTGAAGAGAAATCGAATTGTATTAGTGTTGACAAAATTATTAAAGATAATGTATTTCATACATCATCGGATAACAGATATTTCATAACTCATTGAATACTAAGTTATTACAAACTTCAATTCACCATTTCCCGAGTCATTCAAACCATAAGATTGGAACGAACGCGATGAAACGATCTACATTGGCCCTCGGGGCAAGCCTGGCCATCTTCTGGGGCGGCATGACCCTGCCTGCCCAGGCGGTCGAGGAGGGCCAGTTCATCAAGAAAGACGGAAAATGGGAGTACTACTCGGACGAAGACCCCGGCCTGAAATATCTCCTCCTTAAGGGGATCATCACGCAGGACGAATATGACCGGGGCCTGAAAGTCATCGAGAAGCGGGAACAGGTGTCAAAACCAAACTACACGATCGACGTTAACAATGGCCTAAACTTCCGCGTGGGAGACAAGTTTTTTCTCAAGCTGCGCCTGCTCACCCAAGTCCGCTATTCCCACAGCGCCTACAACAGTGCCTGGGGAACAGTCGGTGATTCGCGCAATCCGGAAATCCTGGGCGGCCAGGTCGAATTCCGAGCGATCCGGAAACAGAGCGACTCCAATCAGTTCAGCGTACCCCGCGTCCGACTGCAATTCCTCGGTTATGCCTTCGACCCTGACTTTCGCTACAACATTTCCTGGGCGTTCGATCAAACGACATGGAACCAAGAGGGGGGGAGCGGCAGGGCCGGCCTTCTCGATGCCTACATCTCGTCCTGGCATATTCCCTGGCTCACCGTTCAGGCCGGACAACAACGTGTCTGGTTCAACCGAGCCACCATCAGTTCGATGGCGACCTCCACCTTCGCCGACAACCTCATTTTGCAAAACGCCTTTGCCGCCAACCAGCAAGGCGCCCGCGATATCGGAGTGAGCGTTTCAAGCGACGAGGACCAGTACAAGTTCAACTACGCGTTTGGTATCTGGGGCGGCGTGGGGGCGAATCTCGCACGGGAAGGCACCTCCGTGAGCCAGAATGTGTTACCCCAAACAGGCACGCCGGGCGCTCCGGGAGCAGCAACCACGCGTACCTATAATTACGACACGCGCTTCATGACCGGCGAAATGATGTACACCGTGCGATTGCTGTACAAAATCGCAGGGAACCCCGGCTATGGACAGGGAGACATTCTCAATTCGCGCACGCTCCAGTCCGCCATCGCCTTCGGCTATGCCTACAACCCGGCGCAGAATTACCTGAGCTCCATTCGCTCGGACATTGTCGATCGCGCCTATCGCCAGGCGGTCACCAAGGCCTTTAACGGGCGCCTCCTGGCCGGCGGCATCTACGACTTCCAGACCTATGAAACCGACTTCATCGCCAAGTATCAAGGCTGGTCGTTCCAGGCGGAAGGCTATTACCGGCACCAGCGCGTGCGAAACGCCAATAGCGGAGCCAGCCCGTTTGATTTGAATACGATTCCAGCAGCTCAATTTCTCGGGCCACCGGTGAACCTCGGGCAAGCCTACGGATGGTATGCACAGGTGGGAAAATACATCATTCCGCGCAAACTCGAACTGGCGGTGCGGTATGGATTCATGGATCCTTCCACTCAACAGGTGAATGATCTGGTCAAGGAATTCGGCGCCGCGATCAACTACAGCTTCGACGGCACGTACAACAACCGTCTCGTGATCGACTACTCGAATATCACGATGGGCAGCGGCGGACGAGCACCGGACCGGTTTCCCTTTGAAAGCGAACCAGGATTCGGACGCGACCTCGTCGAGAACCGGATTAACGTGCAGTACCAGTTCTATTTCTAGAACGACCCGACAAGTCATCGCAGGCGGAGGACACGATGCGAGTCACATCCCGTTTCATTAGCACTATCGCTACCCTGAGCGTGCTGATCGGCCTGGGCTGGAATAGCCAGCCGGCCCTGGCACAGACTGAGACCATTACCATCGCCGCCGCCAACAGCTTGAAGGACGCCCTTCGTAGAATCCTTCCGTTGTTCGAAACGGAGCATCGCACCATCAATGTTCGCGTGATTTACGGTCCGTCTCAAACCCTTCGCAGCCAGATCGAACAGGGTGCGCCGGTCGACATCTTCCTGCCGTCGCTCTTCGAAGAAATCGACCAGCTCGAAGCGAAAGGACTGATCATCCAAGGAACCACACGCGCTTTTGCGGCGACCTCGCTGGTTCTGATAACCGGGACGACCCTCCCCGCCCCCGTCAGTACGATTCAAGATTTGCAAACTGTCCCGATTCGCCGGATTGCCGTCGGCGATCCGAAGACCTCATCGGTGGGAAAAGTGTCCGCGCAGTTTTTGAAGCACAGCAAACTTGAGCCCAAGCTGAAATCGCAATACGTCCTGGGTGAACATTCACGAGCCGTGCTCGACTTGGTGGCCAAAGGCGAGGCCGAAATCGGCGTGGTCTATCGCACCGATGCCATCTCCAACCCGGGCGTGCGGATTCTCGACACCGCACCGGTCAGCTCTCACACCCCGGTGCGCTACGGCGTCGCGGCTGCATGGACCGCGCAGAACATTACCGGAGCCGGCGACTTTATTGAATTTCTCCTGAGCCCCGCCATCCAGACCCAATTGCAGGAATTCGGATTCGATCGTGTGTCTCCCGAAGTCGGATTCACTCAACGAGAAGAGGTGAAACCATGAACGGCATCGAACATTCGCAACAGCGCACAGCCACTCGTCGCGCCAGTCTTATCCTCGCCCTCGTTGGTGTGGTGATGGCGACCGGTTGCGCGTCACCAGCCACGATGCCACCCAAGACGGTCTATCAATCGGGATTGAACCAGGTGCGGATCGAGAAGGATCCCGCGTCCACAACGAACGCCCATCCAGCCTCGTTGACCGCAACCGAAGTCGGCACATTGTTGCGAGGCGTGCGTATCTGGGAACGACGCAACCCGCTGCATCGTCTCTTCGTTGGGCAGGCCGATAAAACCAGAGCCTTCCGCGACGGTGAAATTGCAGTCCTGGCGCCGGCCCTGGCGAAAGCCTTGTCGCAAGCGTCGCCTTCCGAGCGCGTCTACTATCATCTCAGCCATGCGACCGAACATGGCGAAGAAGAGACCAGTACGGGGTGGCTGTCCATACGAGACACGACGCTGCATCTGGCGTTGCGCGAAGCCCACGACCTGCACGGACCGGGACCCGATATCAGTAAGTATGACCGGCAGATGCCGAACGTGCCGGAACGGTCTCCGGCCTTCGACGCCACCTTTGAGCCGGAAGAATACCTGGTGAAGGTCCGGTCCGGCGGGAGTCTTTTTGCGCCGGATCAAGAGGAGGAACTTCTCATCCGGTACCTGGAGGCGCTGACCGCCATGCCCGCGCAACCTGGATTGGAGCGAGATCGCAAACCAGCCCCGGAACGGCGCTAAGCGGCCCGATACACGCGGTGCACGCCGAAACGAGCGGGCGCGGCCTTTTTATCTTCTTTGAGGCACCGGCCGGCCGGGTCCGGGGCATTGCCAACAGGCTGCTAAATGTGAGGTATCGGCGTGGCACGAGAACCACAACCGCCATGCACCACCGGCCCCGCACTGACTGGCACCGGACCTGTCACTGTGGTACCGTAGGCGCTCACACGAGGCCTGCATGCGCTGGCTCCATGATCGTTCGATCGGACAGAAATTTCTCCTCTCCTTCGGAGTCATCCTCAGCCTCCTGGCGTTGAGCCTCACGGCGCTCCTGGTTTATCTCAGCCGGATCAACAGTTATGTCGATCGCCACAAACGGATCACCGTGCCGGCCATCGTGACTGCGGCGACAATGCAGCGCTCCGCCTATGAGATGAATCTCACCCTGCACCTGTTTCTCGAGCAGGGAACCAGGACCGGCGCAGACGATGTCCTCACCCGCTTGACCACACATGCCGATGCCGTTCGTCAATCACTGCAGCTCTATCGGTCCACGCATGCGGCACGGACTCACCCGATTCTCCTGGGGATGCTGAATCAACACCAGCGCCTGGATCTGGCCGATCAAGAAGACCAAGCCATCGCCGAAATCGATCACGCCCTGCAGGAATTGAGCGGCTTATGGAGTGCGGCGCTTACACAGTCGCAGGCCCCCGGCGCTCCCCAGCCGCCGACCGCCAAGGCCGATGCCCTGATTGCACGACTCACCCAGAACCTCGATCAGTTGGTCGGCGCCCATCGCGATATCGACGTCGAAATGAAGATCGAGGGAGATCTTTTGCTTCAACAGGCCAGGATGATCGCACTGGGGTTGGTCGCCATCCTCGGGCTCGTCATCGGCGTGATCTACGTCTCGGTCAACCGTCGCATCGCAAAACCGCTTCAACGCCTCTCGATCACCGCCGACCGTGTGGCCCATCACGATCTGACGGCGCAGTTCGAATCCTGGCCGGCCCGTGATGAAGTCGGGACCTTGTCGGCCTCGCTCTCCTCCATGCTGAAAAGTCTGCGCGAACAGACGGCCGCCACGGCCAGGAAGACCAAAGAGCTCGAAGCCTTTACCTACTCGGTTGCTCACGATCTCAAAGGCCCGTTACGGGAAATCGAGGGGTTTTCCTCCCTGCTCGAGAAACGATTCCTCGAAGGCGGTGACGCCGAAACCCGCCATCAGATCGATGTCATCCGTCGGTCTTCGTTGCGCCTCACGCATATGATCGACGCGCTGCTCAAATATTCGCGATTGGAACAGCAAGACCTGCCGCGCCAGCGCTTCAATGTGTTGGAGATGATCACCACCCTGATCACGGATCGCTTCAGCGGCCTTGCTGGTCCGAAACCCAAGATCCTGGTCGCCTTACCGTTTGCCGATCTCTATGGAGAACCCGTGAGTATTCGTCAGGCGATCGCCAACCTCCTCGACAACGCGGCAAAGTTTTCCCGCCGCACGGCGGCGCCGACCATCACCATCGGCGGCAGCAGGACCGACCACGAACGGATTCTCTGGATTCAGGACAACGGCATCGGCTTCGATCCGGCCCAGACCGACAAAATCTTCGGCCTGTTTGAACGGCTGCACAGCCCACAGGACTATGAAGGCACTGGCGTGGGCCTGGCGATCGTCAAGCTCGTGATGGATAAACATGAGGGCCGCGTGTGGGCCGAATCCACGCCCGGCGCAGGCAGCAAGTTCTCGCTGGCATTTCCCGAACGGGCCGACATCGTTGTGGATCGAGCATCGCCCCCATCCCACTCGTCCGATCCACCATCGGCTTGACCCATGAGCACAGAACGTATCCGCACCCTCATCATCGATGATGAAGAGTTTGTCCGACTGGTCGTCGAACAAGCGCTCCGGGAGGAAGGGTGTGACACTCGGATTGCAGGCGGCGGACAGGAGGGTCTCGATCTGCTTCGCACCGGCGCCTTCGACTGTGTCATCACCGATTTGCGCATGCCCGGCGTCGACGGTCGTACAGTCCTGCGCTGGGTTAAAGACCATCAACCGGATGTGGATGTCATCGTCTTGACCGGTCATGGCGACGTGAAGGATGCGGTGGCGGCCATCAAGGACGGGGCTTGGGATTTCCTCCTGAAAGATATTCCGTTCGACGGGACCGCTGTGAAAGCCGCCCTGGCCAAGCTGCGGACGGTTCGTGAACTCCGCAGAGAAAATCTCGCGGCACGCCACGGCGGCTACCGACAGGATGTCATTGTCGATGGCCCGAGTCCGGCCTGGCAGCGGGTGCGAACTCACATCGCCCAGGTGGCGCCGTCGCAAGCCCCGGTCCTCATTCAAGGGGAAACCGGGTCCGGAAAGGAAGTGGTGGCGCGTCTGCTCCATGCGCAAAGCCGCCGGGCCGCCGGGCCCTGCATCGCCGTCAACTGCGGAGCCGTGAGCCGCGAGTTGTTAGAGAGTGAATTGTTCGGCTACGAAAAAGGCGCCTTCACCGGCGCCACGACGGCGAAGCCCGGCCTCATCGCCGCCGCCGAAGGCGGTTCATTGTTTTTGGATGAGGTGGGGGAGATGCCGGGGCCGATGCAGATCAGCCTGCTGCGCTTCCTGGACCGGAACGAATACCGTCCCGTCGGCAGCACACGCACGCTTCGAGCCGATGTGCGGATCCTCTGCGCCACGAACCGGGATCTGCAGGAACTCGTCCTGCAAGGTCGATTTCGCGACGACCTGCTTTATCGCATCAATACCGTCACGCTGAAGGTCCCACCGTTGCGGGAGCGGCCCGAGGACATCGGGCCGCTCGCCGCCCATATCCTGGAGACGCTTCGCCTCCCCGGCAACACGACGAGAACCCTCACGACCGACAGCCTGAGGGCCCTGACCGCCTATCCCTGGCCGGGAAACATTCGCGAATTGCGCAACGTCATCGAGCGGATCGTGCTGATGAGTCCGAACCGTGGGCCGATCACCGGCGAAGAGGTCCTGCAGGTACTGCCTCATTCGGCGGCCAAGCCTCCTGCCGATGACCAGACACTCGTCTCGCTCGACCAGGTCGAACGCCTGCATATCGAGCGCGTCCTGAATGCGAGCGACGGCAACAAGAGCAAGGCCGCGCAACTCCTCCGAATCGACTACAAAACCCTCCTCAGCAAACTGAAGAAATACGAAGCGGACCGGTAGTGTCGGATTCTTCCGACGATCTCCCCCGGCGCATCGACAACACCCCCCTCAGTGACGGACAATGGCCCGGCCGGCATTCTTCGGGCACTCTCGTGAGAAAGGAGCGACATCTATGACAGGGCCTGGTTCCCCTGGCGAACAACGGGCTCAGGCACGATTCGGGACATCCGTTCGCGCCGCGGCGTTTTACGAGCATCAAGTCTTGGCCTATCTGAATCGGCCCATGCGGGAATTCATCGCCCGCATGGAGATGGTCTATATCGCGACCGCGGATGCGCGTGGCAACTGCGACTGTTCGTTTCGCGCCGGCGCGCCGGGATTCGTGCAGGTGTTTGATGACCGGACGCTTGCGTATCCGGAGTACCGGGGCAACGGCGTATTGGCGAGCGTGGGGAATATGCTGGAGAACCCGCGTATCGGGATGGTGTTTCTGGATTACTTTCAGACGACGGTGGGGCTACATGTGAACGGCAGCGCGCGGGTCCTGGATCCTCAGGACATGGCGGCCGTTCCCCAACTGACGCTCGATCCTCATGACGCGGGACCGACACCGAAGGCCTGGATTCTGATCCAGGTGGAAGAGGCCTACATCCATTGCTCCAAACACGTGCCGCTCCTCGCAAGACGTGAGAAACACATCGTGTGGGGCACCGATGACGAACGGCTCAAAGGGGGCAACTTCTTCAAGAGCACGCCCTAGACGGCACGACCGGCGCCACAGCCTCCGCACCGGCAGCGATCACGCTTTCTTCTGTTGGGCGCGGGCCATCGCCAGAGCAAACGCATTGACCGGTTGAGGATTTTTGGCCGCCGCCCGTGAGGAATCTGCGGAACGGCGGTCGCGAAGACCACCGGTACGGGAATCGGGTTGGGGGGATGTCGCCGCAGCATCGTCCATGCGCATGGTCAGCGAAATCCGCTGCCGCGGCACATCGACGGACAACACTTTCACTTTCACGATCTGGCCGGGTTTCACGACCTCGTGTGGATCCTTCACGAACTTGTTCGCCAATGCCGATACATGCACGAGCCCATCTTGATGCACGCCGATATCGACAAAGGCTCCGAACGCCGCGACATTGGTCACCACGCCTTCGAGCACCATTCCGGGCTGTAAATCTGCGAGCGACTCCACCCCCTCGCGAAACGCGGCCGTCTTAAATTCCGGACGCGGATCGCGGCCGGGTTTTTCCAGCTCGGCGAGGATGTCCCGCACCGTAGGCAAGCCGAATGTCTCGTTGGTGAAGTCCGCCGGCGAGAGATCTTTCAACACGGTCGGCTTCCCCATGACTTCGGCGATGCTTTTATTCAAACGCGCCAACATGCGCTCGACCACCGGATAGGCCTCGGGATGGACGGCGGAACGATCCAAGGGATTGTCGCCGTGATTGATTCGCAAGAATCCAGCCGCCTGTTCGAAGGTCTTCTCGCCCAGACGCGGGACATTACGAATCGTCATTCGATTCGGGAACGGACCGTGTGCATCTCGATACTCGACGATATTCTGCGCCAGCACGCGATTCAGACCCGACACTCTCGCCAGAAGCGGAGCCGACGCGGTATTCACATCCACGCCTACGGCATTGACGCAATCTTCGACGGTCGCATCGAGCGATCGCGCCAGCGCCCGCTGGTTGACGTCGTGCTGATACTGCCCCACCCCGATGGATTTGGGATCGATCTTCACCAGTTCAGCCAATGGATCCTGCAAGCGTCTGGCGATCGACACGGCACCGCGCAAACTGACATCCAACGTGGGAAATTCAGCCGCAGCAAAGGCCGAGGCGGAGTAGACGGAGGCTCCCGCTTCGCTCACCACGATTTTGGCGACCTTCTGCTCCGGCTTCCGGTCGGCCACCATTTTGACCACCTCAACGGCCAGCTTGTCCGTCTCACGACTGGCGGTGCCGTTGCCGATCGAAATCAGTTCGACCCCATGCCTGATCACCAAGTCGACGAGGGTGGCCAGCGCCCCCTGCCAGTCATTACGAGGCTGATGCGGATAGATCGTGGTGGTCTCGAGGAGTTTCCCCGTGGCATCCACCACCGCCACCTTACAGCCGGTGCGGATACCGGGGTCGAGCCCAAGCACCGCTTTGGGACCGGCCGGTGCGGCCAGCAAGAGTTCATGAAGATTGCGCCCGAAGATTTTGATCGCCTCCGCTTCCGCCGCCTCGCGCACCTGGAGCAATAACTCGGTGCTGAGATGGAGATGCACCTTCACCCGCCAGGCCCAGTAACACACATCGTTGAGCCATTTATCGGCACGCCGCCCGCGGTTCTCAATGCCGAAATGAGACGCAATGAGCGCAGCGCAGGGATGCGGCACCTGGGCATCGAGCGTGTCCCCCAACCCTAGGTCCAGTTTCAGCACGCCCAGCGTCCTGCCCCGGAACATGGCCAAGGCGCGATGCGAAGGAATCGTGCGAATGGTTTCAGAATAGGCGTAGTAGTCCCGGAACTTTTCTTCTTCTGCCGTTTCCTTGCCGGGCATGACGGTGGAGGTAACGATCCCTTCGTTCCACAATTTCGCGCGCAACGTCGCCAACAGGTCGGCGGTTTCGGCGAACCGCTCGACCAGAATGTCGCGCGCGCCTTCAAGTGCGGCCTTCGCGTCCGGCACATTGATCGCCTCGACGCCTTCGGCGGCGGCCACCACCTTCACATACTTCGCCGCTTCCTGTTCCGGATCGAGCGTGGGATCAGCCAGCAGTGCGTCGGCCAGCGGCTGCAGCCCTGCTTCGCGCGCAATCTGCGCCTTCGTGCGGCGCTTGGGCTTGAAGGGCAGATAGATGTCCTCCACGGCTTGCTTTGTCGCCGCCTGCTCGATCGCCCGACGCAACTCATCGGTCAGTTTGCCCTGTTCTTCGATCGAGGCCAGAATCGTCTGCCGTCGCTCTTCCAGTTCCCGCAGGTACAGCAACCGCTCTTCCAACGTACGCAAATGCGTGTCGTCCAGATTGTCGGTGGCCTCTTTGCGATACCGCGCAATAAAGGGCACCGTCGCACCCCCGTCCAGCAGGGTGACCGCGGCCGCCACCTGCGGTGCGCCCACCCCCAATTCCTTGGCAATGAGATCGACAATACGCTGTTGTGCTGCGGGAGAGATGGTCGGCGTCGATAGTGCAGTCATATACCCTGTGTGACGTTTCCGAAGTCGCGCGAGAGGAGCGCCTGCCCGGCCGGCCCCATGCACACTTCCATTTGAGGTGATGTTAAACCGTCTAGCCCGTGGACCTGCGGAGAGAACTTATCAAAACACTGCGACAAGGTCCAGGTGCACGGCGCTGAAACACCCGTGTCCTTCGTGGATAGAGCCGCGCATGGAGAGTTCAGCACCGGCCGATCACCGGCACTGTCCGAACTCCGCCTGCCGCCAGGCTTCATACAATACCACCGCGACCGAATTGGAGAGATTGAGACTGCGGCTGCCTGGCACCATCGGCACACGGATGCGTTGCTGATCAGACACGCTGTCGAGAATCTCTGCCGGTAGTCCTCGGCTTTCCGGGCCAAATACAAACACATCCCCCTCCGCATAGCGAACCAGATCGTACCGTTGCCTGCCCTTGGTCGACACCGCGAACAGTCTCCTGCCGGTGAAGCGGTCGCGACAGATCTCCCAGGTCTCGTGGACCGTCATCGTGGCGAATTCATGGTAGTCGAGCCCCGCCCGCAGCAGCTGCTTGTCTTCCAGCGTGAATCCCAGCGGTTTGACGAGATGCAGCCTCGCGCCGGTATTGGCGCAGAGCCGGATGATATTGCCGGTGTTCGGAGGGATTTCCGGCTGGTACAGGATGACATCAAACATGATGGCAGGAAGATGGAGTACGGGGCGATCGGCAGCAGCGAATGGACGGAGGAGCCGACGGTCGCCCGGACGACTCACCCGTCCAATCAATGTGTGACTCAGGAACGAAAGGCCTGTACATCGCCCGATTTGCGCAGCATCTTATTCACTTCATCGAGATGCAATTCTTCGCCCACGATCATTTCCCGGGCATATTCTTCCAACAACACCGACTTGCCCTCCGCAAGCGTGAGCAGTTCGTAATAGGAGGCGACGGCCGCTTTCTCATGCTCCAGGCTTTCCCGCAGAATATCCCCGACGTCGTGTTTTTCGGTTTCGAGCAGGGTCCCGATTTTCAGCGACGGATGCCCGCCGAGCAACGTCACGAGTTCGCCGGCTTTGTGCGCATGGGCCAGGCTCTCGTCCGCATTGCCCTTCAGCCACGACACGATCGGAATCCGGTTGTATCCATAGATCATCAACGCATAGTGCGTGTATCGCACGACACCGGCCAGCTCGAGTTCCATGATACGGTTAAGAATGCCTACCGCGCGCTCTGTGTCTTGTTCGTTCATCATCGATCTCCCATCAGGCAGGAATGCCCTGCCTCATCCTATGGTCTTCGCACCGGGCTAGACGTTGAAGCGGAAGTGCATCACGTCGCCGTCCTGCACCACATACTCCTTCCCTTCCAGCCGCATCTTGCCCTTTTCCTTCGCCCCCGCCTCACCTTTGCAGGCGATGTAATCGTCATAGCCGATCACTTCCGCGCGAATGAACCCCTTTTCGAAATCGCCGTGGATGACTCCCGCGGCCTGCGGAGCCGTGTCGCCGATATGAATCGTCCACGCGCGAACTTCTTTCACACCCGCCGTAAAGTACGTCTGAAGCCCAAGCAGTTGATAGGCCGCGCGGATGAGACGATTCAACCCCGGCTCCTTCATCCCGATATCGGCCAGAAATTCCTGCTTCTCCTCATCGGAGAGCACCGCGATTTCCGATTCCAACGCCGCACAGATTGCCACGACCGGGGCGCCTTCCTGTGCGGCATAGTCCTGCACGCGGGTCAGCAGGGGATTGTCGGTAAATCCCCGCTCCGACACATTGGCCACGTACATCACCGGTTTCATTGTCAGCAGGCACAGGGGTTTGAGCAGGGCCCGCTGCGCTGGATCGAGTTTCAACGTCCGGGCCGGCTTCCCGTCGTTCAGACAAGCCGCCGCCTGGACCAGCAACTCGCCCAGCTTCGCCGCGTCTTTATCGCCCGACCGGACGAGTTTGACGTTCCGTTCCTGCGCCTTTTCAACAGTCGTCAGGTCGGCCAGCGCGAGCTCCGTCACGATCGTGGTAATATCGGAGATCGGATCGACCTTGCCCGCCACGTGGACGACATTGTCGTCCTCAAAACAGCGCACCACATTGACGATCCCGTCGGTTTCACGAATATTGGCGAGAAACTGGTTGCCCAAGCCTTCGCCCTTGGAGGCCCCGGCGACCAAGCCGGCAATGTCCACAAACTCGGTCGTGGCATACTGCATCCGCTGCGGCTTGACGATATCCGCCAGCGCCTGCATTCTCGCATCGGGGACTTCCACCACTCCGATATTCGGTTCAATGGTACAGAACGGGTAATTCTCCGCCGCAATCCCCGACTTGGTCAGCGCGTTGAAGAGGGTGGACTTGCCCACGTTCGGCAGCCCGACGATTCCACATTTCACACTCATGACGATCCCTTCCTAGTCATTACACGATTGCTCCGAACCCGCCGTGCCCTCGCCCGCGTGATCCCGGCGGCGCGGACAGGGCGGAGGCGCATTCTACGTGTTCCGGACCGGCGCGGTCCACTCCCGTCTCTCTGCAGCATGGCGTTCCGCATCGCCGCAGCTCGCATGCAGGAAGACCGGCATCGTGACGGCTGAACTTACAACCGTGGCCTGGATGACGGGGGCAGCCCTGGCTTGGAGACATCGACGACAGCCACGAGCGACCGGAGAAGGACGTGTGGGGGGCAGACGTTCAGAACTGGGTCTCGACCGGGAGAGGCATGTCGTTGGCTCATCGGGGGCAGGCGCAGAGGCCGGTCTTCTATCCGCGCCCCTTGGAAGTGCCGACGGAGGCGGGCATCGGCGGAACGACCGCATCGGGATTCCGGAATAGCGCGCCGGAGGCCTGGATAATCCACTTGACCAGCTCGGTGTCGCTCTGTCGCACATGGAGCCAGGTCGTCGCCATCAGGCCATAGGCACGCCGGGACAAGGCATAGCGGCTGACGCTGCGCATCGTCGCCTCTTGTTTCCAGGTCGCACCGATCACCCGAAATCCCTCCCTCTGCATCGCGGCCATCGACGGAAACTGTGCCTGCGCTTCCCCATAATGCCATTCGCACATCACGATATCTCGTGGGAGCTGGTCACGAAGCGGTTTGCCGTACCCGGCCGCGACCCCGTGCAGATGTCGTGTCGGAAGGCCGGGAAACTCCGCCGGGCTCAAGAGCATGTCGGCCCACATCCAGGTCCCGATGCCTTTCGCCGTCAGATAGGCATGAACCCGCCGCACATCCCGCATGAACAGGTCCGCGGGAATCATACTCTCCCCGAACTTCAACCATTTTGAGACCTGCCCGACCGTCCATCCGAACGCCTCGTCATGTCCGATATGGATCGCCTTGGGATGCAAGGCCTCGATCACCTCATCGAGAAAGGCAAAGACGACCGTATAGGTCTCATCTTTCCGCGGATCGTAGGACACGGAATTAAACATGAGGGTGGGATAACGCTTTTGAAAAAACTGTTCCTGATGGGTGAGCAGTTTGACCTCCGGAATCACCTCCAGTCCGTGAGCACGGGCATAGGCCGCCCACGACAGAAATTCCGCTTTGGTCCATGCCCCCTTCGCCGGCTTCCAGGGCGCATGGTCGAATTGCACCCCATCGGCCAGCAACACCTGAATCGCGGTAAATCCCGCTGCCTGCGCCGTATTCACCAGTTCACGCGCACGCTCCAGCGGGTCGGTCCCGGCCAGGGAAACATACATGATTCGCATCGTCTCTTCGCCGGATCCTGAAGAGGACTCTATCGCGGCATCTGCCGTTCCGCATCCGGCCCAGAGGGTCACCAACATACACCAGAGCCCGACAACACGGCTCATTCATCCCTCCTCATCCAAACAGGGGCCGCCGCTGATGTGCAACGGAGGCCGGCCACGCTCCGCCGAGTAGAAAGCCATCCCTACTCGTTCCACCAGCTGAACCCTGCGTACAACGCAAGAATACGTATATAGAAAATTTAGGCGCGAAAAATACACGCAGTCGGAGGTGAGGTCAAGACAAGAAGCACAGAAAACCACGGAGCGGGACGATTTACCCGACTTTGTAGATCCACATGGGACATCCTAATTGAATCCGACTACATGAAACGTCCGAATCCGCCAGAGGAAGCCTACCCCCCCGGACCGGCGCCGACGACCTGAAAACCGGCAACCGGTCGATGCGAGGAGTGTGGCAGGGGGGAGGCGGGAAAGGAGTCTGGCGCCCGCAGAGGGGTCATCACCGCAGCCGCTAGTCGACCAGAATTCGAGACTCCACTACCCGGCCGTCCCGGCTAAACCGCATGGCCAACGATTCTTTATCCATCCGGAACGCGCCTCGCTGCGGTCCCAACTCATACACCACATCCCACCCGCTCCGGGCACGATCCCTGTCACCAGGCCCGAGTAGTTCGACCACATGCTCCTGCGGCAGACCGACGAACGTGACGTGTGCGAGCAGATCGTCGACCATGCAGAGACGGTCCGGCCAGAGCGGATCTGCCGCCCGATTCGCCTTCCACAGAGCAGCGTCGAATCCGCGCCGATGCCAATGATCGTCCAGCGTCGGCAGAAGCAACAGGCACCCTATCGCCAGGAGATACGGCGCCAGAATCCCGGACCCGAAGGCCGTCGCCCTGTACGCAGCCCCCCGCCACCGCCTCAGCAGCACCACCAGCCCCAGCGACAGCCAGGGCAGCAGAGAAGCCGTCGTCATGGCAGAGACCAGCCACCACGGTCTGGTGTCGTAGGTGATCCGAAGGCCCAGCCAGTCGTTGGCAATGGTGAACCAGGACGACAGAGACCAAAAACAGAGGGCAGACAAGGCCGTGCCGGCACAGAACCAACTCACAGTCGGGCGACGTCGGAGGAGTGGCGGCATGATCGAGAGATATACGGGGCTGACCGTAGGGAAGAGACCGCTTGTCTCCCCTAGTGTACCGGCAACGGGTGCGACGACAAAACCTTTTCCCATTCCACACCCGGCCGAGACACCGTGCAACCTGCTCAAGGTCGAATACCTACGTATCATCCCTCGCCGAACGACGCAGGAATGAGCAATTCGCTTGGGATGCGCTTCGGTTCGACCTACACTGGCCATACGTACCGACACTTTCGCGCGAAGGAGCAACCATGATCACCCGACACACCGCAACCGCGCACCTGAACAGTCTCTCGTGCTCGATCCTCAGTCTCTGCATGGCATGGCTTGTGGGAGCGATCGGCATGCCGCAGGCCTTTGCAGAGCCGGACGTGCACCACCCTCCGGCGGAATCGATGAGCAGCGTTGAGCTGGCCATCGAGTTTCAGGGATTCCGGATCGAACGGGATCAGATCAAAGCGGACGGGCGGCGCTATATCACCGTCTCACACCCGGCTACCGGTTTGAACCTCTCGATCTCGATGGAACCGATACCGGGCACAGCCTCCGCCGACGGGTGCGTCGACAGATTGCGTCGGCTGCGTCGGGGATCGGCCGTCAGCCGGGGACACGATATCGTGATCACCACCACGCCCGCTGTCCAAACGCTTGAATATACCCTGCACCGTGTGCACGGCGTACGTTTGGACCAGAAGAGCATCTATGCCTGCATGGCGGAAGGGCATGTCTACGCCAACCTGCATCTCTCGAAAATACGCCACAACCGCGACGACGACGCCCTGTTTGCGCAGGTGATCCAACGCATTCACTTGCGGCCTGGCCACCTTCAACACGTCACGATAGCTCCAATCGGAATGCCATCGTTTCAGGTGGAGAGCGTCCGCTACACGAAAGACGACGCAGTCCAAGCCATCGCGCCATAGACTGCGGACATCTCCCTAGCCTCGCCTCTCACTTGGGAGCGGTGAGCGCATCCTGGGCGGTGTGGCCGCTCTGAGATTTTTCTAGAATATTGTACTGAATCTCCCGCGCAATCACGCGCGCGAGCTGATCGGTGGACAACGCACCCATCGGTAGCCCTTGGGCGTCGGGGTAAAAGGGATCGTCCGGCGCAGCCAGGCGATGGACGTTCACAAGAACAGCAGCCGGCTGCAGCCGTTGGTTTCGCATACCGACCACCACAGCCTTCTCTTCCGGCAGGACTCTCGTGCGAGTCGCCCAATCGCGCTGATCGATCTTCACGAAGGCCACCGTCCAGACTCTTCCATTGAGTAAGTGTGTGACTGCCTTCGGCGTATGCTCCTGGAAATAGGGCTCCCGCACGATGTGCTGTAGTGCCTCTCGAACCCGAATCTCGTATAGTTTGGTCGTCGAATCCTGCTGTGTCGGTGGAATCGGCGTCTTCGCGCCGACTTCAAAATAGGGTTGGCCGTCGAGACTGTTCAGATCGTCGACCGTTTTCAGGTAGGTTTCAAAGAGGGCCTGTAGCAACTGCGTCCGTTCCTGCGCGGAGAGCTGCTGGATCTCCCGGTCCGTCAGAATGGGCGCCTGCTTCAGATCACGTTCCGCCGCGAGCATCTTCGCCTTGGGCGCAGTATCGGCTTTACTCACCACCCAGTGAAACTCTCTCGCCAGTACCGGACCCAGGCTGTCCGGATGATGGAGATATCCCTTCTCTTTGAGCGAGGCCGCGCTGATCAGCAGGATGACCCGTCCCGGTTCTTTGGTGCGAGTGACGAGAAAGGGAAAGGTCTTTCCCTCGTCATTGACCACGATGGGTTCGATCACCACCTGCTGGAGCGCCGATTTGGTGAGACTTTCATCGAATCGCGGATAGTCGGTCCGATGCTGCAACATGAAGGCAAAGGCATCCACCACGGTCTGCAGGACTGCAGCCTGATCATCGGCCGTCAATCCACTCGCTTCAAGCGTGTCCTTGCCCGTGCCCCAAAAGACGCGAAATGAAGCACCGGGAATGGCCTGCCCCTCTCCTGTGACCTCATGACCCCGGGAGTCGGTATGAGGCGCATGCTCTCGATGATCTGCCTGCACCGGCACCACGAGCGCAAGCCCGGAGACCGTTACTCCGATGCCGATGGCCCAGAGCCGTAGACGGACCTTCTCGTCGAGGCCATGACCCTGGCGGGACTCGCCTGATACTCGATTCATGATTTCCTCGTGCGCACTCATCGACGGGACACCGCAGGAGCGGGCAGGCACCCTGTCTCACACCCAAACCTTGGCGATCAGCCCGCGTAGCCGTTGGGATTGGTCCGCTGCCAACGCCAGGCATCGGCACACATCTCGTCCAACCCGCGAGCGGCCCGCCACTCCAACGATTTGAGTGCATACCCCGGATCGGCATAACAGGAGGCCACATCGCCCAGGCGCCTCGGCGCAACCTTGTAGGGCACCGGCTTCCCACTGGCCTTCTCAAAGGCACGGACGATGTCCAGCACGCTGTATCCGTTCCCGGTGCCGAGATTCACCGTCAAACATTCTCCTGGGCGTTCCAACCGATCCAAGGCCTCCAGCGCTTTCAAATGCCCGAACGCCAGGTCCACCACGTGAATGTAGTCGCGAACCCCGGTGCCGTCGGGGGTGGCATAATCATTCCCCCAGACGTTCAGATGTTCGCGCCGACCGACCGCCACCTGCGCCACAAACGGAAGCAGGTTATTCGGCATGCCCTGGGGATCTTCGCCGATCAATCCGCTGGCATGGGCCCCTACCGGATTGAAGTAGCGTAGGATACAGATTCGCCAGGATGCGTCGCTCTTCTGCACATCGCGCAACATCTCTTCTACCATCAACTTCGTCCGGCCATAGGGATTCGTGGCGGACAGGGGGTGGTCCTCGGTCAACGGCAACCGCTGCGGTTCACCGTACACGGTCGCGGAAGAACTGAAGACCAGGTTGGTCACTCCGCACTCTTTCATCGCCTCCAACAGACGCAGGGAGCCCACCACGTTGTTGTCGTAATAGGCCAGCGGCTGTTGAACCGATTCACCCACGGCTTTCAATCCTGCGAAATGGATGACCGACGTGGCCCCGCTCTCCCGAAGTGCCGCGACCAGGGCCGCCCGATCCCGAAGGTCGCCATGCACCACGCGAAGAGATTTCCCGGTGATCCGTTGCACGCGCGCCAAGGCCTCAGGATGGCTGTTGGAGAAGTTGTCGAAGACCGTCACCGCCGAGCCGGCATTGAGCAGTTCCACACAGGTATGCGAACCGATATAGCCGGCACCCCCCGTCACCAAGATCATGCGCCTCGCCTCCGCTGAAATGAAAAGAACACCCGGCCGCCTCCGACCTACGATACACCGCCTCGAACGCTCACACAATGGCAGATCGCAACGCCACGCGCACCATTGTGCGTAAGCTGTTCGGAACAGGCCTCCGGCGAGGCCGCAGCCGGCAGAAGCACTCATGAATCATGCAGGCTAGCTGTTTTCCATCGCACTCCGCTACACTTCGATCGCGCAGGGACACCGATGCAGAACAGACGCACCGCCGACTACTACGCCGTCCTGGAACTTGGCTCCGACGCGACGGACATTGAGATTAAGCGCGCCTGGCATGAACAGATGCAGGTGTGGCATCCCGATCGGTTTGTGCATTCGCCCACGCTGCACCGAAAAGCCGAAACCCGCACCCAGTTGATCAATCAGGCCTATCAAACGCTCAGCGACCCAACCTCCCGCGCCCGCTACGATGCCGAACGACACCATCCTTCAGCGGCGCCTCCCCCTCCGCGCCATTCTCCGGCGGCTCGTCCGCAACCGGCCGTACGCCCCCGCCAAGAATTGCGAGGACCGCAAACGATGCTGAACGTGACCCGGTTCAGTCATCCAAAAATCATGGTCCCCGCCATCCACCTCCTCGTCGATGTGCACGAAACGCAGCCCTATGACTTCAAGGGACTCATCCGGATCGCCGGAACGCGGACACAGGCCCTGCCGGCCGGGGACTACGCCATCGCGGAAGCCCCCGAGATCTTCCGCGTCGAACGCCGGCGCGCGGAAGAGTTCAATACCATTTTTTCGAATCCGTCGGACAACCGCCCGCAATTTCTCCGCGAACTCGAACCGCTCTGTGCGATCCCTCACCGTTTTCTCGTCATCGAAGGCGCGATTCAGGTCAACCGCGGCGGCGGACGACTGGGGCAGTATCATCGCAACGGCTTGATAGATTTTCTCGATTCCGTCACGGCGCGATTCGGGATACAGATTGTCCATGCCGAGAGTCGAGACGACGCCGAGGAACGAGTCGCCAATCTGGCCGCGATCCATTACGCCTACTATCTCGCCGAACAACAGGGACTCGGTCGGTGCCTCACGGAGAACGATGCCTGACAGGCGTGTCGAACAGGTCCGTCTGCGCATCCCCTCGCACTGGCCCGCAATCGCCCCTTTGCTTGGTGAGGAGTCGACCTCGTGATAGCATGTCGCATCTATGCCGGTCTCCACCAGCGTGCACGATCTCCGTACTCTCATTCGCTCCGCCCATCCGCTTATCGTGATCGAAACGGTGGAAGAGGAGCGCGTGTTCGCCCTCCTCCAGTCCGTGGCGGCGCAAGAACGGATGCCACTGTTCGAATGGTCGATCACCCGCGGCCTGACGCGGTGCGACGACTCCCAGACCGTCAACAAACTCACCGCCGCTCCGTCGGCGCTCCTCCAGCATCTCAACGGATTGACCGTCGAAGCGATCTTCTGGCTCAAAGATTTGACGCCGCACCTCCAGGACGCCGCCGCGGCTCGCCAACTGCGCGAGGTGGCCGCCGCCTATGGCCGCTCCCGATCCACGTGCCTGTTGACCGGTCATCCTATTACTCTGCCTCCCGATCTGGAACACATCGCCGTCCGGCTCGACCTGCACCTGCCGGGTCGCGATGAACTGCAGGCGATGCTCCAGACGGTCTTGCAGTCGTTGGGCACCAGAACGGCCGCTCGCCGCCCCGCCTCGACAACCGTCGTCCAGAGCCTGCTCAATTCCATGAGCACATCCAAGGGGGCGGACAGCGGGCCCTCCGCACAGGAACGGGAGGCGATCCTCCGCGCACTCCAGGGATTGACTCTCCATCAGGCCCGTCAGGTCGTGACTCAATGCATCGTCGAAGACGGTACTCTCTCCGCGGACGACGTGCAGACCATCGTGAAGCGAAAGGTCCAGGCGATTAGGGACGGGGGTCTGCTCGAATATTATCCGCTGGAAGACAATCGTTTCGAACTGGGCGGATTCGTCAATTTGAAATCCTGGCTGGAACGGGCGAAAGTGGGCTTCACGGCCGAAGCCAAAGCCCTCAATCTGAGCCCGCCGCGCGGCATCATGTTGGTGGGGGTCCCCGGGTGCGGCAAATCGCTGGCGGCCAAAGCGATTGCGCGCGAATGGCACCTGCCGCTGCTGAAACTCGACGCAGGTCGACTATTCGACAAATTCGTCGGCGAATCGGAGAAGAACTTTCGCAAGGCGATCGACATGGCGGAATCGCTCTCACCGATCGTGTTGTGGATCGACGAGATCGAAAAGGCTATGGTGGCTGGTGGAGGGAGCGCTGATGCGGACGCGGGCCTGAGCCGGCGCCTCTTCGGAGCGTTTCTGACCTGGCTGCAGGAGAAACGTCAGGAGGTCTTTGTGGTCGCCACGGCCAATACTCTCACGTCGCTGCCGCCGGAACTGCTGCGCAAAGGCCGGTTCGATGAAATCTTCTTCGTGGACCTCCCGGACGCCATAGAACGCACGGCCATCTGGACCATTCACCTGGGCCTCCGCAAACAGGATCATACCCGAGTCGATCTGAAGCAGATCGTCGACGCCAGTACAGGATTCAGCGGATCGGAAATCGAACAGGCCGTGGTCGCCGCCCTCTATCGCGCGTTGTACCGCAAGCAGGCGCTGACCACCGACCTGTTACTCGAAGAACTGACTCAGACCGTCCCGCTCTCCGTCACCAGGAGCGAGGAGATTGCTCACCTCCGCGCCATGGCCCAGGGCCGATTCGTCAACGTCCGCTGAGCCACGCCGCCGGCTCCGCACGCGGTCGCCCATCGTCGTCCTGACGTGCATCGGTCGCCCCCCCTACCGGGCCCACCGCCTTCACTGCCGCGCAGGCCCACCGGGCCATCTCGCAGCCACCATCCTTCATACAGTAAGATGGATGGTCACGGGTAGGAGACCGATCGACCACGAATCCTTCCGGCCGACGGTGCCTCTAATCGTTACAGACGTGGGAATCGTTTATTCACCTCCACCAGAGATACACATGATGAGCACATATACGGCGTGCGAGACCGCTCTCCCTCGAACGAGCGGCAAAACCAGTGCGACGACACCTCTCCATCTGTCGAGAGTTCTTTCACTGCTCTTCCTCCCCTGTGCGATTGGCGCGGCGACTCCGGCGCTCGCGACCGAGCCCCCACAGGCGGAACGTCAAATCGCCCAACATGCCAAGGCCGCCTGGGAACAGGGCACGTTAGACCTCGCGCTCGACATTCTGGACCAGGGACTTCAGAACCACCCCCAAGCCCTGGCGCTCCATCAACTCCGGGGGGATATGTTGGCCACGTCGCGGCAAACGGAAGCTGCGCTTCAATCCTACGACACGGTCCTCGCCAGTCTTCCCACCGCGTTGAACGTCCGGTGGGCCAGATGGAGCGTGCTGGTACGGTCGGGACAGGCCGAGGAAGCCATCACCGAACTGCAGCGCATTGCCGGCATCGACCCGCACAATCCGCTCATCTATCTGCGCCTCGCCCGCGAACTCCGGAAACTGGACCGGCTGGAGGAAGCCTTCGCGGCCTCCAAGCAAGCTGTGGACCTCGGCCCGGACATGCTCAACTGGCGTTTGGCGCTGGCCCGGGCACGGTTCGACCTTCTGGATTACGAAGGCGCGGAGCGGGACGTGCAATTCGTGCTCGAACGGGTGGCACCGGGCTCGCCGCTTGAGCTCTCCGCCAAAAATCTGCTCACGTTATTCTTCGGCTCTACGGAACGAGGCCGACGGTTTTCCCCGGTGATGACGCCGGATGCGAACCCGAAACAACTGCGGGATTGGTCGATGATTCGCGCCGAAGGATACCGGCTGTTCGAAGCCGGACGATTTCAAGAAGCCGAACCGGTGTACCGCGAACTCTTGCGCCTCAATCCGATGGATCCCTATGCCACTCAGCACTTGAGTTTGATCCTAATGGGGCTTGGGAGGTGCAAGGAGGCGCTTGCCTTCTCACAGCCTGCCGCGGAACTCGACCCGACCGACGAGGACCAGACGACTACGGCATTTCGCATGGGCCAGTGCCTGGTCGAACTCGGACGCTGGGAGGAGGCCTACATCCAATTCACCACGCTCTACAATGCAACCATCGAATTTGAAAAATCGACGCGAGAAGTCCAACTGCCTTCCGGCACTCGCATCTTGGATAAAACCAGGCTGACGCATTGGCTAGACAAGATTCGACCGCATGTTCCAGAGTTTGCCAAAGAAGTCGAGGCCGAAGCCCGAGCGGCAGCCGCGACTGCGCAGGCGGACGCTGCCGCCGCATCCACCCCGCCGGAAGCCGAACTGGCGGCGAAAGCCAGGGAGCACCTGAAACCGCAAAACACGCTGGACACGGCGGCCTCACTGGTCGGTCGCGACGCCGACTTTGCCTGGTTCCGATTCGTCATCCCGGCCCAGCGGGTCATGCGCGATGATTCCCCGACCGGAGCCCATGACTTTATTCCGCTGGACCCGGGAATCAGCTTCCCCGCGAATCAACCGGACATCTATCTTGTCTTCGGGTTGGTCACCGCCTCGTATGACGAGGTTCCCCTTGCCGCGCGCTGCTTCAAGGAGAAAGCCGAACTAGCCGGTGCTCAGCCCGCTGTGGCGCAAGACCGCCTGATCATGTCGACCAACGATCAGTCCGGCTATTTCCTGCTCCCGCGCCCGGCTACGGGATGGACGCCGGGCCTCTACCGATGCGGGTTATTCGCGGGAGAGGAGACATCGGCCTATACCCAGGTCGATGAAGTGCGCTTCCGCATTGTCGAACCAAGCAGGTCGTCGTAGTCGCAGAGAGCCCAACAATGGAAGAGCCGGCTACTTGCCTGAGCCCAGAGAGGCAGTCACCCGGTATCGGCCGGTGAAGGTATCGTCGGGAAGCAGTCGTTTCAGCCCCCATTCGGGGTGGTTGAAGGCGTCGGTCGCGCAGGTCATCGGCTCGATCGCCAGGGCGCGCCGCGGCGCATCGGCAATCGCATCTCCGGTGTACACGACTATCGCGGAAAACGCCTGGTCCATCACGACGTCGACCGTCGTCCCCGTGACCGGGTGCCGCAATGAAGCCACGGCGAGCCCATCGTCGCCGCGTTCCAAGCCGAGATAACAGTGGTTGAAACGCCGCGAGCCGATCGCTCGATACGTGCGGTAGTCCCATTCCGTTCCACGCGCGTCCACCACCCTGCCCGTCGGCACGAGCCTCTCGTTAAATTCCAGATAGCCGGTCGCCGGAATCCTGGCCTCCGCGAGATCGACCAGCGGGGTGCCTACGGTGAAATAGGGATGGAACCCCACACCGACCGGCGCCGCCGACCGACCGACATTCCGCACGGAAAAGGCGCAGGTCAATCCCTCCGCATCGAGGCGATACCTCACTTCGACCGCAAGCGAAAAAGGATACCCGCGAGGGCCATAGGTCGCCGCATCCAACCGCACTCCAAACGTCACCTCGCCCGGTCCGGCCTGCTGCACCGTCCACGGCAGGGCGCGCACGAATCCATGGATCGCGTTCGGGCCCTCCTTATCGTTCCGTTCGAGTTGCAGATTCTGCCCGTTGAAACGATACCGCCCCTCGGCCACGCGGCCTGGAAAGGGAATGAGCACATCCCCCTGCCCGCCTTTCTTGTTCGCGCCGCCGGAATACCCCCAGACGATGTCGGTTTGGCCACCGCCGGCATGCACCACTGCGTAGCGCCGCAATGAGGCACCCCAGGGCGACAGCCAAGCCCGCTGTCGCTCGAAGGTAAGTTGAATTTCCGTATCAGGACTGAGGCTCGACGCCATGACACCTCCGGAGATGCCTCGGCCTTGTCGCCTTGTCGGCGGGGCCGGCCTTACACATCCTTGTCCACCAGATACTCGAATCGCTTCCTGAAATCGTCTTCCGCCATGCCCGCCGCCGTGGCCAAACGTACCACGTCCTGCGGATGGCTCAAGTCTTCCTGGGAGAGTCGAATCATATAGCGTCGGGCGATGACGTAGGATTCGGATTCGACATCCACCATGCGCACCCTGGTGCGGCCGGTCGCCGGATCCAAAATGTCGGCGAACGGAATCGGAATAAACCGGCCGTTTTGAATCGACACCATGGCGGCGTTGCCGCCCTCCAGCAGAAACTGCGCCGCGCAATAACCAAGGTCTCTGGTATATTCCATGTCGAACGAAATCGGGTCCGCGCACCGCAGCTCATAGCCGATGTTTTTCTCGACGATGGTCGTCTTCACGCCGAAGGTACGCAGTTCCCGTTCCACCGCGCGCTTCAGCACGACGCCGAAATTGACCTCGGCCAGGCGCACATGCCCATGCTGATCACGCTCGACATCGTCCAGACCGTTCAAGTCCTGTTGATCGAGAAATTCGACCAGCCCTTCCGCCAACACCGCCACTCCGTCCGAACGACCGGCCGCGAGCCGCTTGATAAAGGCCGCTACCAGGATATCCACCAGCGTCTTCAGGCGAATGGGCTTCCGGCGAAACTCTTCCGGAATGATCGTCAACGTCGCACCGGCGGCCTTGCCGATGCCTAAGGCCAGATGACCGGCCTTGCGCCCCATGGTCACCACGAAATACCAGCGAGAGGTCGTCTCCGCATCGACCATCAAACTTTTGACCAACTCCACACCGATGTGCCGGGCCGTCTGAAAGCCGAATGTCGGAATCCCATGCGGCAGGTCGAGATCGTTGTCGATCGTTTTCGGGACATGCACCACCTGGAGTCGTCCTTGCGCCCGCTGCTCCAATCTGAGCGCGGAAAACGCCGTATCGTCTCCGCCGATCGTGATCAGCCTCGTCACACCCAACGCGCCGAGACTGGCCAGACAGGCCTCCAGGTATTCCGGTTTTTGCGTCGGGTTGGCGCGCGCCGTCCCCAGGTAGGAACCGCCGCTGAAATGGATGCGGCTGATATCCTCGATGGAGAGGCGTTTGATCTTGTCCTTGTTGCCCGCCATGATCCACTTGAACCCGTCCTGAACTCCGATCACCTCGCACCCGCCGAGAATGCTGCGAATCGTCGCAGCGCCGATGACGCTGTTGATCCCGGGGGCCGGCCCGCCACCCACTAAGATTGCTACAACCGGTCGCCGCTCACCTGTTCCCATGTGTACTCCTGCTCCTCTCTTTTCCGTCGCCGTCCGCCACTGCCGCTGTTCCATTGCCACTCGTGGCGCCGGGCGCGCCGGCTGTTCAATCCAGGAACTGACGGGACCCTACACCGCGCAGGGAAGGCCGTCAAGAACGGCGGCGGAGCAGTCACGTCCGACGACTTCCACAATATCGTTCGTGTCCTGTCGGACTTGTGTTAGCCTAACCATGACAGTCCTTCTCTCCTCCCGACTGAGGCGCTCCATGATCGACATCCTCGTCGTCGACGACAACCAGCAATTGCGAGATGCCTTGCGAACCATCTTGAACAAGCGGCCGGGATTTCAGGTCGTCGGCGAAGCAGCCGACGGCATCGCCGCCTCGCAACTGGCTCAGACCCTTCGCCCTGCAGTGGTCCTGATGGACGTAGGGATGGCGCGCATGGATGGGGTCGAAGCCACACGACGCATCCGAGCGCTTCTCCCGAATACCGTGGTGATCGGGATGTCCTGCCATACCAGCCGAGAAGTCGAAGCGGCTCTGCGGGCCGTCGGCGCAAACGCGTTCCTACCGAAGGAGCTGGTGCCGGAAAAGCTCTTCGACGTGCTGGCCGAACAACTACCTCGCCGATCATGAAACAATGTCGCCCCGCCGATTCGTTTCACCGCGGCCGTGAATAGGCCGCGCTTCACTCGACGACTCCACACCGACCGTCGCGTCGACGATCGCCTGACATAATCGTCCCCCTGCGCTCTCCTTGGTGAGATAGCCACACGCGCCGGCCTGCTTCATCCGCTCGAACATATCCGACGAACTGTGCATGGACAAGGCGAGAATATGGATCTCCGGGCATTCCTCCTTGATCCGTTTAGTCGCCTGTACCCCGTCACAGCGGGGCATGTTGACATCCATCACGACCACGTTGGGCTTCAGGACACGGACCAATTCGATAGCCTCCAGCCCGTCGCCTGCCTCGCCGACCACCTCCAGTTGCGGATGCCCGTTGACGATGGTCCGGATCCCCTGACGCAACATCTGATGATCATCCACCAGCACGACCCGGATCTTCGAACGCATGAGCGAGGGTACGTGGCCTGATCGTTGGACTCCAGGAGTCTCTGCTTCGAAAGACAACGCGTCGGTCAGGGCCGCTTGCGCGGCCGACTCGGCTACAGGTTTCACCGGAGGTAGCGATTCACGATCCAGGGGCAAGGTCAGGATGGCGATCGTGCCTTCACCCGGCATCGACTGGACGTCGAACGATCCACCAAGCGCCTTCATCCGCTCGCGGATGCTGAACAGCCCAAACCCTGCCTCAAGCCCCGTTTCGGCCGCCACTGGATCGCAACCGGCACCGCGGTCGGACACCGTGATAGACAGGGACGCTTCAGACTGGGCCACCGTGATCCGGGCTTCGGATGTTCCCGCATGCTTCACGATGTTCATCAAGAGTTCGCGGACGGACTGAAACAGCAGCACCGATTGCTCTTCGGACAACGGAAGACTCTCCGTGATCGTCTCCGACTCCAGCACCACCGTCAGCTCACGCTGCATCCGATCCGCCAGCCACCGCAACGCCATGAGCAGGCCGAACTCATTCAGAATCGGAGGGCTGAGCTGCGCCACCAACGTCCTTGTGTACGCCAGCGCCTGGTCCATCACCTCTTGCACGTCCGTCATCGCCTGAGCCGCCGCCGGCGTCACCTCTTCTAATTTGGCCTGCCCCAACTTGATACGGCTCAGGACCAGCAACTGCGCGAGATAGTCATGCAAATCGGTGGCGAGCTGCTTGCGGATACGATGCTCGGCGAGATTCAGGTCGGTCGTCAGGGCACGCAGCCTGTCTTGCGAATCGGCCAATTCCCGCGTTCGTTCCTCGACACGCCGCTCCAAGTCGTCTGCGAGCTGCAGCAATTGCGACTGGGCTTCCTTCCGGCTTTGGATATCCTGCACGATCGAAATGAACTGTTGGGGACAACCCTGCGCATCGCGCAGCAAGGACACGGTCAAATGCACCCAGATCAGCGAGCCGTCTTTCCGGATGTAGCGCTTTTCCATGGAGAAGGTCTCGATCTCACCAGTGAGCAACCGGCGCACTGCCGCCCAGTCCGGCTCAAGGTCCTCCGGGTACGTGATGTCGGCAAAGGTTTTGCCCAACAGTTCTGCTCGTGAATAACCGGTCAGTGCGCAGACGGCATCGTTGCAACGCAGCCAGCGTCCATCCAGCCCCACATGCGCGATGCCGACCGCTGCGTTGTCGAAGGTGGCTCGATGCTGGGCTTCGCTTTCGCGCAGCGCCTGCTCCGCCATTCTTCCGTCGGTGATATCTTCGGCAAAAATAATGATGCCGCCGATGCCGCCTGACTTGTCCCGCCAGGGGTGAATCTCCCATCGAATCCAAAAGACCGTCCCGTCTGAACGCTCGAACCGGTCTTCCTCGGCACGCATGACCATTCCAGCCAAGCCTTGCTGATGCGCCCTCCGCCATCCGTCCGGAACATCCGGAAAGACATCATAGTGACTGCGCCCCAAGACCTCCCCTTCGAGTCCATAGTCCGCCAACCACCGCCGGCTCACCGCGACGTATCGCATCTGCCGGTCGAACATCGCGATCGCCGCGGGCGCATGTTCGATGAAGAGACGGAGTCGTTCTTCACTTTCCCGCAACGCGGCCTCAGCCTGTTGGCGTTCGGTAATATCGTGGGCGACTTTCGACACTCCCACGATCCGCCCTTCATCATTGCGAATGGCCGACACCGTCAGGGCAATATGGATGCGCGTGCCGTCCTTTCTCCGTCGCTCGGTTTCATATTGCTGAACCGCCTCGCCCCGGCCGATCTGCTCGAGAATCGGCACCTCGTGATCGAGCCGGTCTTCCGGCACCAGCATGGTCACCGGCCGCCCGACCGCTTCCTGTTGACTGTATCCGTATAGTCGTTCGGCCCCGCGATTCCAGCTGGTGATGATTCCGTTCAAATCCTTGCTGACGATGGCATCTTCCGACGACTCCACAATGGCCGCCAGCATCGCACGCGCCTCTTCCGCCCGTTTTCGCTCGGTGATATCGACAATCGCGGCGATACATCCCGTGACCGTTCCTCGCTCGTCGCACTCCGGCGCATAGGTGACTTGCAAGAGCCGGCTGCCGGAGTTGGTGCCCGGAAACTGTTGATCGAACCGCACCTGTCGCCCGGCGAGGGCTTCCGCCATGTATGACGCCGACTGCTGGTAGACCTCCGCCGCCAGGACCTCGCTCGGATGCCGGCCGATGAGCTGCTCCGGCGTTCGCCCCAACAACTCCGCGTATTGCCGATTGACGAACCGGTACCGGGAGTCTGTGCCGCATTGCGCAATAAGGACCGGAGCATGATCCGTGACGAATTGCATCTGGCGCTGGCTCGCGCGCACCCGTTCTTCCGCCTGAGCGCGAGCCTCGATTTCCAGTCTCAAGTGCTGTTCCTCAGCCCGCACCTGCGTGGTCTCGGCCTGCGCGCGAAGACGCGCCCGTGTGATCGCTTCGGACAGGGATACGATGATGAGATTCGCGGCGATGAAGATGGCCAGAGCCGCTTGCTGTTCACGGACCGATCCCTGCACATCAAGAAAAAACCAACCGGACAGGGTCGCCGACACCAGCGTGGCACCGGTACCATGGCGCCATCCGCAGGCCACCGCCACGAACATAATCGCAGGATAGTACGTAATGAAGGTGTAGCCGGATCCCCAGAGGGGAGTGAGGGCCATACGCAGTCCGGTCGCAATGCCAAGCACGACGGCCGTCAGCAGGGTGGGATGCCTTTCAGCAAAGTGGGACCACCAGGAGAGAGGGCCCTGGCGGGACTCGTTGAGCATCTGAGCGTCTGGCGAGATCGGTTCTGAAGCCATGGGCTCCATCGGCGAGCGATGCATCGGCACAGTGCGAGACGGCGCCGCCGGCGTTCAACCGACGCACCGAGACCGTATCTGCCGCTACGAACCTCAGTGTACAGGAATCGCGCGACCGACTCCATGGTTTCGGGTGAACCGGACGGAGCTAGTCGGCTTGATGGAATCCGTGGAGCGAGGCAGGAACTGTTGAGTCGGCAGTGGACGAGGGAGAAACCTGGGAAACAGGAGGTCAGTACTCTTGGCGGCCCGAGCCGGATGACGAACCGCGACGATGGCGTTTTTCCAGCCATTCGATCAATTCCAGCCGCAACAGTCGATTCAGCCGTTGCTGGGCGTCCACCGGTACGCGCTGAAACTCCACGCCGAACTGATTCCCTTTGACCCATTTGATGGTGCCGAGTTCGACCGGCAAGGCCGGCGGTTCGTTGTTGAGCAACATGCTCACCCGCACCTCGCTTCCACACAGGGCTTCCCGATCGCACGTCACCGAGCACCCTTTTAACGACAAGTTGCTCAATACCCCTTCGCCGACAAACGGCGCTCCCCCGAAGATTACAGGGTACTGCAGCGGAAACCGGTAGTAGGTTCGGACATACCGACGAGGTGCCATGTCAACCTCCTTGTCGACGGATCCTATCGAGAGGCACCGGCTGAGCGGTATCCTACCTTGGGAGGGGACGAGGGTGGATCACTTCACTTCCAGTCCCGGGGCACAACGCGACTCCCGCCCACCCGCCTTGTTTTGTGATGAGGACCTGAGTAGGCTGCGGCTTCGCATCATCACGGAAAGGCAACCATGTGTAGATCTCTGAAGCTTATCTTCTGCTTTGTGACGGCCCTCTCGATTCAAGGCTGCATCGGCCTGGGCGCATGGACGCTGGGAAGCCGCACCGAATCCAGAGAACACCCGACTATCCATCCAACCAGAGGAGCGCTCGACCTTCACAAGGTAACGCCCGTCGCCGAAATTACCTCAGCTGCCGACCTGCGCAGTGCGTGGGGCGAGCCGGATCGAATCGACCGGCGGGAGGACGGGAAACATGAGTGGATATACAAGACACCCGGCCTCCGGTGGGCAGGCCTGGTGCTCTACCTTGTGGTGGTCCCCCTGCCCGCGATGGTTCCGGTGGGGCCACAAACGGTGTCGTTCGTCGTTCACGAAGGCCAGGTTGAGCAAGCCACGCGTCGAGACTGGGCGTTTAAAGGCGGCGCCTACTGCGGATATTTCGGGATGGTATACGGTGGGCTGGGCTGCGGGACCGGGACGTTTGAGGAGTAATGGGATGGCCGCGCACGTCCGGACACCAGCCATACTGAACACTAACGGGCATCCCTTACATGCCTGAATACTAATATTTGAGAGATTGCATGGAACAAAAGGCAACGCGAGAAACTACCTGGCGCCCAGAGAGGTGGCCCTCAGGCCAACCACCATTGCTCCCCATGCACGACACCGCCTTCCTCTCGAGGTTTCAATAGCATGAGTTTCCGTCACGTCCGCCAAGGCGGTCAGTTAATGAAGCACCAGACGCCAACAGCCGCTCAAGGATGCTCTCACGTTGAAGGGGCAACATCCAAGGCACAATTCCGCCCACGTAATGACGAGGTTATCCTATGACTTTGGGTCCTTCGCTTGAAATATTTTCTCATCAAAGGTCGTAAGTGCTCGCTCACTTATTCCCAAGAGGGTGACAATTGCTAAAGCCTCAAACACCTGTATTATATTCGACAAACTCTTCGTGGAACTCGCAGAGGCACCAGATAGACCGGCGATTATATCCTGAAACGTTTCTCCGCCTGGCAGGCTAATCGGCACCATGCCAGATAGCAGAACACCTACACCTACCATACTTGCAACAAACCCCGTAGCAAGCCTCCGGATCGCGCTTCGGTGATATGGAGCCGAATCTCCCGACACGATTACGCTTGGTATTTTCGAAATGACACTTACGCAGGATCCAGTAATACCGGCAAACGCAACCCCGAAAGAGACAAAGCCATGGGAAAGGCATGTCAACGCCAACGATAGAGACCCTGCAATTCCACCGGTAAGCCACCAAGTCAGCCGACTCATCTCCCTATTGTAATTGTCCTGGTACTCACTCCACTCGTCATACTCTTTAAACAAAGCATGAAGTGCAGCACGAGACTTTTGAAGATCGGTCGACTTGAGCTCTGAGACCACCTCTTTCTTTAAAATCTCCAGAGCAGACGCAGGAAGTGTCCACTGCTCCATGTTACTCAACACACTTGCACCTTGTATCGGGATCTCAGGCAAGGCGAAAGTATATGCACGGAGCCGATACGAGATTGCAGCCTCATCCTCTATCTGTTCCAACTCGGTTTCCGTTGCGGCTTTTTCAGCCCTGGCTTCTAGGTCGCCGAACTTTCTTATCACAACTTTGATCAGCTCCTCATCGAGAGGAGCCGACATACCCCGACTCACGCTAACAGACTGCTCAAATTGCCCTCTATAAGCAATCACCGCACCTCTAGCTGCTTCTCGTGCTTCCCTTAGTTCAGAGCTAATCACCTGCGTTGACTCGTCCATAGATCACCTCGTCATTGTCCGGTAGCACCAAGATCTAGGCCGTCGAAGCCTCTGCTGAGCTTCGAAGCTCAGATGCCTACAGGGTACAATCGTCCATTTCAGTCCCTCGCCAAGACTCAGAACCATGCCAAACGATTCATAGCATTCACTACCGGGCATCCCCTATCGCTTGGATCACATCTTCAATTTCATGTCCCTTATCATCGAATTCTCCATGGCGATGAGAAGCGGTGGCGTACCGACCAGTGGCAAAGGTCACACCTCCCGACTCAAAATCATCCCTAATTCCAAGGACAGGGACCCGAGTGGAACCCTCCAGGTGATCTGCCACATAAGTCAGTAGAGAACTGGGGTATAGGACGATGCTATCGGACGCCTCATCTTTGGGCGCCAATGTATGCACCAGAAAGTTTGATTCGGGGACCGCCTTACTGTTTCCAGAACCAAATGCCTGCTTCGCGCGAGCTATGGAGATTGCCGGCGCGAGAAACTGAATCGACGCCAAGGAAACGTTTGGCATATCCGGCAGTCTGTCCCGTAGCACATTCTCGTACAAGAACCCGTGCAGGATGGACCCCGCGCTATGGCCAACCAAATGAATCTTGTACCGTTCACCTGGTGTTGTCTGCATGGCCTTGAACAATTGATCAAGAAACAGTTTTACGCCTCCGTTTGTCTTTGTGGCGCCCTCGCAGCGGCCTTTCATTTCGTTCCAAAAGGCAGTGCGCACGGCAGGAGCGAGTTGTTCTCCCATCCACTCTTGCCCCTCTCTGACGACCTTTCCTAGGCTTTCCTTGAACTTGCTCCAAGCATCCCCAAATCTGAATCCCGCAGGCCCCGCCTGATCATCTTCACTTCGGAGATATCCCATAAGCGATTCATCCCAGCTACTCTCCCAAATGAACAAATAGGGGCAGATGCCCTGGCTCTTGGCGATTCCCCAGATGCGATTCGCGACAGTAATGGCATATGTTTCCGAATTAAGCCCACCGTGCGCATATAGCATCACGTGGTGATATCCATCATTCAGTTTTGGAGCGGCAAGCGCTCGCTGAGCCATTCCAGGTAACTGAGCAGGGCAGGTCGTTAATGATCCGCCGGTCGAAAGCGCTCCCCGATCGCCCGTATTGATCAGATGGGACAGGACCTCCGGATCGCTGAGTTCGAGGCCGTCACCAGAACTCCGTACCTGCGTATCCTTGCCGAGCGGGATAGACGAACCGGCAAAGCCCGCCACAAAGACAGCCGGTCGTCCTTTGGAGTCTCTGGTCTCGGGTCCTGGCCTGGATACCCAGGCGTCCTGTCGATGCTCCATCCAATCTTCATAGTGCAACAAAGCTAGACCGTTCTTTCCCCAACTGCGTCCCCAGGAGTTCTGGATAATGAATCCGTCCGCTGTATATCCCACCATCGCAAAGGCATGGAGCCCCTTCGATCTCGCTTGAAAGCGAATGGTCGGATAGGCAATACGTCGACGCATCTTCACATTCTCCTGATCCCAGCCGTCGTGGACCCAGGCTGACGCGAGAACGGCATCTCCTTCGACAAGCGCCGCCTGCACATTCCCGACATCGCTGTCGATGAGACGATAGTAGGCGCCAATGGGACGCCGTTTCGCCTCCTCAGCTCTAGCAACCGTGAAAGATCGGTCAGTAACCCACAAACCGCTTTTCGCGAGCTTCCCTTTTGACGACCAGACCTTTTCCGAAGCCACCCCATGGTGATGCCAGCCCTTCATGGCACCACGGGGGCTGGTCCCATCGTAATGTTCGCCTTTCCACTCATCGTACCGTTTAGCGATCTCGTACAGCATCCGCGCGCTGACTTGGTTAAACCGTCCCGAGCGGCGATTTTCGCCACGCGCACGCATGCTGATATTGATCACCGTGGCCAACGCAAATCCAACACATGCGCCCTCCTGCCTCTGGTCGAGCACAGGGATACCAGCAAGTGGGTGCTTCTCTTCAGGGAGCAGGGTGAGGCTCGGTTGAAAGATATAATCTCGAGCATCGGAATCGTCGGCTCGAACATCCAACGTACGCAGCCGTACATCCTTGTCCCCAGCGGGGAATCTAATGACAGGCATTGTGGCCACCTCCCTTTTTGCCAAAGACTCTCACTGCAATACAAACACTGGAATAGGCAATGAATACGGGACCTCGCGCCTCTGGCTATCAATTCGCACAGAGTAACCACTTATACGCAGATTGAATGAGGCGACCGATAGGCGAGCCCTAAGGGCGTGGTAGAACACACATTTAGCACATTCGGCGACGCGCAACGCCTCGGTCGGGGCTGGCCACAGTGGGCTGATTCTGAAGGATGATCCAAGAAATGTTCCATTGCAGTTAACGTTTGACTGCGACGAGACTAATTTCAGCTGTAAGGTCAGACTTTCAGCGGAGAATGGCACCGGCATATTGTGTACCTACAGGGCAATCTCATCTTGCCCAATTGCTGGGGCTATAATTTGCCTTCCGCAGCGGGAAGATCGAGTTTATCCAAGGACGATTCATGCCGAGATGGTTCAGTGGCTAGTGTCTCGCACTGTTCTAATGTCTCAAACAATTGCTCCACCGTGATTAGTCCTCGCCGATATCTGGCAAGCGCTACATCAAGCGCACGCCAGGCCCGGATCAGGCCGATATAGCGCTTATCAGGCGCAACAAAACCGATGATGGCAAAACAACACGCAGAAATGACGGCAAAAAAAGATACGGCGTTAATTGGGATAAGCCCAGACCATATGTCATTTTGTTTTGGAAGGGCCGCAGCGAGAGTGCTCGACAATACTCCCACTATTCCCAATGAATAGTGAGCATGAAGAAACACTCTCCACATACGCATCCATGTTTTCAAACGTTGCTCAACCTCTGGCGGTATAGGCCTTTGTTCTTGCTCCATGGTCTGATCCCTTTCTATCGTCAGTGCGGCTTCGTTCAAACATAACGGAACAACCTTGGATGAGAAGCCAAATTTGCTCCAAGCCAGACGAAATATCCGACGAGCGCCACCATGGCAAACAGCTTTATGCCAGTAAAGAATCCCAGCCCGTACAATAAAACAACGTGAGTTTCGCGAACACCTGCTGGCTGGCTCGTGAGATACAGCGTTGCCAGATTTTCGATGACGTCGCTCCCAATGAGGGTCCACAATGGAAGTAATCCTGCCCATTGGGCGAATTGATGCACGTCAGCGCTTGCGCTTCGTTCAGCAAGGGCACGTCGTGCATATACGAGAAGCCAACAGATCATATACGTATAGGCGACGATAAAAATTAAATCTGCTGTGTAACGCAGGGTCATGCGTTCGGTGTTGACCGTACTAAAAACATCCCACCCACCCCTGCCTTCAATGAGTGATCTGAGGATGGCGAAATTAAATTCTCCGTCACAGATATTCAAACAAGCCCAGCTTCCAAGCAGGTAGAGGACAGACAGCATCACAAGTACAATTCCGGCTGAACCAGCCACCCTAGGGTTACGTAATAACGGTGTCCATTCTGTCTTCGGACTCGTTGTGGATTTCAGGGCGCGTTCGCGGGCCTTCAGCGATTCATGCTTGGGAACAATCTGCGAAAGGAGACGGGTTTGTAAGCCTGAAAGCGCCCACAAAGACTGTCTAAAGGGTTGATCATGAGCCAGAGCCAATGGGTTGGGCTGAATCTTGTCAATCAAAGTTTGATCACACTGCAAGCCTTTGGCAATCGCCTCCTCAACCATCCATTTCAAACTGCAATCTGAGAGCCCGTCCTCATCGTAAGAGCCTCCAACATCACTGTGAGCGCCTGCAAAATAGTACTGTTTCAATGAGGCATTCTCATTTTCGAAGCAGGGCTCGGAAAACAGGCGTGGGGCGTAGGGATACCGATACTCGTGAAGCGCTACAGCATGTCGAACGTGATTGTAGCTTTTCCCCTGAATTTTTCCGGAGCTCGAAATGTTCTTCTTGGACCACGGAAGCCCACCGACAGTACTAACGGTGTCCCATACTCCCAAGAAATGCACCCGCGCATCCTGTCCCTCACGTGCAAACGCTGCGCGTATATCATCGCCATAACTCTTTCGATCTTTCCCCGTAACCCCAACACCTTCGATGGGCTGAAAGTATATGCGTGTCATGGTTGGAATCATCTGCTCAGACCCACGAGATACAATGCCAAATAGATTCACCATTCCAGCCACACAACGTGCGGTAAATGCTCCGCGTGAAAAACCAAAGAAGAACAAACGGTCACCGGGTTGGTAGTGATCCACGAGGAATCCATAAGCTCCACCGATATTTTCATAGACACCTCCTCCAAGCGCCAATCCAAGCACTTGATTGGCACGAACCTTTAATCGATTGGTCCAGCCTATCGCTGGGTAGGTGTCGCTGGTCCCAACGCCGGGATCATAGTAGAGAATCTGCTGGGTGTTTCTCTGAAGCAGCCGAACAAGCTTCACAACATTCGTATCGTGATTATTGCCCCAGATATTGCCTGTGCCATCACAGCAAACCACCAAGTTCCGAGACATAGGCCTCCTCAATTCATATACGATTAGGAATTCAAGGCTGACCGGTTGATAAATCGGGAGATCTTGTAGACGAAATACTACGCAGTCGCAATACGTCCGAATGGCCCTACAATACATTGAAATACCACCATTCTTCAGACACGTTAGGTATGATTCCCATGACTTCCCGTAGGTTCCTCATCGCATTGAGATCGCGTCGGAAAGAAAGCCGAGGAAGTAAGGGAGGGAAATTTTCTGAGGTCGAATTTGGAAGATCTTGGCTGGTGGAATGGAAGATCCGGAAGAATCGGCGGGGCGGCGAGGCGAACGACCTTCGATCAGCGGAGACAACCGTCTTTCATCGTGAAGTGTGATTGCGCCACTAAGGCATCGTGATTGGCTACTGCTTTAGCTCATCGCGATCCCCACCCACCTGCCCCCTGAACCATACCGTCCCACCAGCCAGCACACCCATCACCACACCGATCCCGAGGACACTGGGGACGGAGCCGAACGACTCCGCGACCCAACCGAACACCGTCATACCGAGCATGGAGGTGGCCGTGGCCACCGCTGTGTATACCGCCATGACCCGCCCGACCAATCCCGGCGGGGCGACTTCTTGAATGATGCCCCAGGCGATGGGTGTCCAGGTGCCGAAGCCGAGGCCGACGCAGGCCACGAGCAGTGAGGCGATCCGCACATCTTGCGTCCATGTCACGCCGACCAGCGCCACCCCCGCCAGTGCGCTGGAGATCGCAATCACTGAGAGCCGACGCGCAAGGTCCCACGCACTCACGCGCACCAATCCGATCGACGCGAGGAGCAACCCAGTCCCGAGCCACGACCAGAGATAGCCGATCTCCACCGGTCCGAGTCCGAGCAGGTGGCGGCCGAACACAGGAAACAGTGTGGTGAATGCGCCGCTGCCGAATGTGTAGACCGATGCGAGGACAATCAGCACCAGAATGGCCTGCCGGCTGACCAACGCCCATCGCATCCCTTCGAGCAGCTGCCCGAAGAATCGCCTCTCCTCCGCAAGGGACGAGGGCTCCCGCTTCTCCTGGCCATGCAACCGGATGGGTAACAGGCAGGCCGCCGACGCAAAATAGGTCAGCGCATTGATGCACAGCACATCCTGCGAACCGGAAAACGCAATGCCGAGTCCGCTTGCAGCGGGCCCAAGGATGATGCCGATGCTGGTCGTACTCTGGAGCAGCGCATTGGCCGCAGTGAACTGTGGACGGTTGACCATGAAGGGAACGACGGAGGACAGCGTGGGCACAAACAACGCGGTGGCGACACCGTAGAGAAACGTCAGCCCATAGAGCGAGGCGACCGTGAAATGCTCCACTGACACCAGGCAGGGAATGACGCCGATCAGCACCCCCCTCGCCAGATCGCTGCCGATCAAAATCACCTTCTTCGGGAATCGGTCGACGACGACGCCGATGAACGGGCCGAAGAGAATCGGCGGCAGGGTCAGCAGCAGGCCGATGACGGTCGTCTTGAGCGGCGACCCGGTCACCGCATAGACAAACCAGAGCAACGCCAGCTTGCTGACGCCTTCAGCAACCTGGGACAGCACCTGACTCCACCACATGAGGCGAAAGTCGCGCGTGAGCAGCCACCGGGGGGCTTCGGCCATGTCGCCAGTATAAACGTTTGCGTGAGGTGAGGAATCAGCAGGAAGAGATGTCGAGGAGGCGTGTCCCACGCATGGTCCTTCCACGCCATGCCCGGCGTGCCGCCCCTGCACATGGGCTAGGCGCGGGGAGGGATTCGGTCACCAACCGCAGCGCTGCTCACGTTCGCAGGGCAGGAGGAACACAAGCCCTGCGCGCACAAGGAACCGCCACGGCCGCGGTGAGCAAGAGCACCAGCCCCAATCCCACCAGGCTCGCGGCGGGGCCGATTGCGTCGGCCACCCACCCGAATCCCGTCATCCCGGCCATGGCCGACGCCATGGACCCCACGCTGAACGTCGTGAGGACGCGGCCGATCAGGTGTTCAGGCGTCACCTCCTGCAACAGCGCCCAGACGATCGGATTGAGCACGGCCGTGCTGCCGCCGACAATCACGACGATGCCCGCGGCCACCAGCGGAGTTTCCAGGAGGCTCAGACTACACACCGCCAGCCCGCCGATGGTCATGCCACGGACGACGATACGCAGTCGCCCCTGCATGTCGCTCTGTTTCCTCCAGGCCAGCCAGGTGGACGCGGCCAACATGCCCACGCCCAAGGCAGACCACAACCAGCCCAATTGAACGGGGCCAACCTGAAGAAACTCTTTGGCGTACACCGGCAAAATAAAGACGAAGGCACTCACCCCAAGATTGTAGAGGGAAGAAATGATGACCAACGTGAAGACCATGGACCGCTGCGCGAATACGAAACGAAATCCCCCGCGAAGTTCCTCCCAGACGGAAGACGCCCCTTCCACTGTTCTCCGGTGACTGACGGCAAAACGAATCGGCATGAGACAGAAGGCGGAGATGAGGAACGTGGCGGAATTGACGAACAACACGTTTTCCGCATCGATGAGGGCGATCATGATCCCGCTGATGGCCGGTCCCAATAACATCCCGATGTTGTTCGTGCCCTGAATCAACGCATTCGCCGACATCAGCTCGGACGGCCGCACGAGCAAGGGCACGGCGGACACCAGCGCGGGACCGAAAACTGTAGAGACGACCGAGGTCAGGAATATCAACCCGTAGAGTCCCTCGATCGATAACGTGTCCAGAGCATACAGTACGGGAATGAGGACGGTGAGCAGCGCACGAACCAGATCGACCCACACCATCACGGCCTTCTTGGGCAACCGGTCCAGATAGACCCCGATGAGCGGCCCGAACACCAGCGGCGGAATGGTCTGGAGAAGTCCGACCATCGTCATCTTCATGGCCGAGCCGGTCAACTCGTACACAAACCAAAGGAGCGCCACCCTGTTGAGGCCCTCGCCGATTTGCGAGGTAGTTTGCCCCCACCACAGCAAGCCGAAGTCCCTGGTGTTGATCAGACGCCATCCGCGACTCGTGCTTGAGGTTGGTTGCGGTGCCGACATGATGGCCCTTCCCTCCTGGAGCGACCGTCGGATCGGATCTATACCGTCCGGGCTCTTCCGAGCGCCTGCTGTCATGCTACCCGTTTCGACCCAACGACCGGCCTAGGAAAGGCCCTGGTCGTCGGTCGGCACAGACCTGGTCGGGGTTGCCGCAGAGGTCCCACGCGCGTGAACGCGCCGTCCGCCGAACTGCGCGGGCCTTCCGAGACCACCCGGTACGCGAGTAAACCCGATCACCTCCAGCACCCCTGTCGTCTGCGACCTCAAGATTCCTCTTCTCCATTCCGACAGGGTACATGGAGTTCCCTATTATCCTCAGGAGGCGGTATGTCACACATCGTTGAGCAGATCGACAAGGCAATCGGCGCGCATGGAGCATGGAAGGTCAAACTGCGACAAAACATCGACGGGACACTGGCGCTCGTTCCGGCCGAGGTCGGTGTGGATAACCGCTGTGAGTTCGGCAAGTGGCTCTACAGCCTAGCCGGCTCTCCGGTCGCCAACGATCCCTACTACAAGGAGATCCTGGAGCTGCACAAGGCGTTTCATAAGGTCGCGGCGACGGTCGTCACCAAAGTACAAGCGGGAGATAAGGCCGGGGCGGAAGCGTCGATCGGGTTCAAAGGCGACTACACGGCCGCCTCGTCCACATTGACGGCCAAGATGATGGAGTGGAAGAAGACTACGGCCAAGGCCGCTTAGCCAGGCTCCCCACGCTTCGGGCTCTGGAGAAATTCCACAGAGACTGAGGAGTTTCTCCAGACTCCCTCGCCCTCTCCATCGACCGCCTCATATGCATCCGGTCAGCTGCCGAACTGAACCTATTGGTTGTGCAGGCGTTTCCGGCCACGGGCGCGCAGTCATCGCGTGAGGAACGATCTCTGCAAAAGGCGGGTACAGGCTTGTTGAGCAGGAGTACCATGACCGCATCCATTCTCCTCATCGACGACAGCACAGGCGAATGCGAACTGTTTCGGCAGGCTCTGACCCAGGCTGGTTTCACCGGACGGTTGGAGATAGCCGAAAGCGGCAGCGCGGCCCTATCCTCCTTGCGCGATCACGCCACCGGCGATGAGCCCAACTTAATTCTGCTCGACCTCAAACTGCGGGGCGAGCGCGGAACGGATGTCCTGACACAACTGAAGCAGGATCTGGGACTTGCCCACATTCCCGTGGTGATCCTCACCAGTTCCGATGATCCCCTCGATGTGCACGCCTGCTACCAAGCCGGAGCCAACGGCTACGTGGTGAAGCCGGGACAATTCAACGACTTGGTCACGCTCGCCTTGCATCTCTGGAAGTTCTGGTTGGTCCACAACTACAGCAAACGGATGGCCGCATGCTGACCCGTGCAGCCCTCAAGAATCCCTACGCGGTCTTTGCGATCTGCATGATCGCGATGATCCTGGGCGCGGTGTCCTATCAGAAGATGCGCGTGGACATCTTCCCCGAGATCAAATTGCCCTCGATCCTCGTGACCACGTTTTACCGCGGCATGAGTCCCACCGAAATGGAAGGCGCCATCACGCTCAAGATGGAACAACGGTTTGTCGAGGCGAGTTACGTCGAACATATCGAATCCCAATCGCTCTCCGGCATGAGTTACATCAAGGTCTTCTTTCAACCCGACTACGGCATCGACGCGGCGCAGTCGGAGCTGACCAGCCTGGCCTACAGCATCATTCGCCTCCTGCCGCCCGGCGTCTACCCGCCGTCCGTCTTTAAGTTCGGGGTCTCGAGTCTCCCGATCGGGCATTTATCCATCTCCAGTGAGACCCTTGGCCCGAAAGAAATTCGCGATCTGGCCTATTTCAACGTGCGCAACCAAATCGCAACCATCCCCGGCATTTCCTTCGGTCCGCCCTTGGGCGGGAAGGTCAGGCAGATCACGGTCTTTCTCGACCAACAACGACTGCTCGCGCGCGGGGTCTCTCCGTCCGAGGTGGTCTCTGCGCTCAACGCGCAGAGCGCGATCATCCCGGCCGGCAACATTAAGATCGGCGACCTCGATTATTACGTCTACTCCAACAGCCTCGTAGAGGCGGTGGACAAGATCAACGACATTCCCATCAAGATCGTCAACGGCACGCCGGTGCTGATCCGCGACATCGGCACCGCCGCCGACAGCGCCGCTGTCCAGACGTCGATCGTGCGGGTAAACGGGCGCGAGGCGACCTACATTCCTATCACCCGACAGGAAGGCGCCAACACGTTGGAAGTGACCGACGGCATTCGCGCGAAGCTCTCCAAGCTCACGGAGATTCCGTCCGGGACTGCCATCAAGTTCATTTACGATCAGTCGCTCTACATCCGCCAGGCCATCGCCAACTTACAGAAAGAGGGCCTTCTGGGCGCAAGTCTGGCCGGCCTCATGATTTTCATTTTTCTCGCGAGTATCAAAGCCGCGCTCGTCGTCGGCTTGGCCATTCCTCTCTCTTTGACCGCCGCGCTGGTGGCCCTCTATCTGACCGGACAAAGCGTGAACTTGATGACGTTGGGCGGACTCGCGCTGGTGATCGGCACCTTGCTGGACAACAACATCGTGGTACAGGAAAACCTGCACCGGCATTTGGAGATGGGCAAAGACGGACGCTCGGCGGCTGAAGACAGCGCGATGGAATTGACGCTGCCCATTCTCGTGGCCACGATCTGCATCCTGATCGTCTACTTGCCGATCATGTTTTTCACCGGCATCGTGAAGTACCTGTTTGTGCCGCTGGCCATGACGGTGGCCTTTGCCATGCTGGCCGACTATGTCGTGTCCATGTCGGTGACACCGGTCGTCCTGGCCTGGCTCTACCGGGCCGGACATGCGACGTCTTCCGATCATGAGGCCTCGGCCGACGAGGGATGGTTTCGGCATGTGCTGGCGATCTATGAACCGATGCTCAGGGCCGGGGTGCGGTTCAAACCGGTGGTCATCGGCCTGGCCATGCTCGCCCTGGTCGGTACCGGCGTCTTTCTGTTGCCGCGGCTCCATACAGAATTCTTCCCCAAGGTGGATGCGGGCAATTTCACCATGTCGGTGATAGCGCCGGAAGGTTCGCGCATCGAAAAGACCACGGCGATCGTGGCGCAAATCGAACAACTCGTGCACGACACGATCCCCAAGGACGACCTTGAGGAAGTCATCTCGAACACCGGACTCTACTACGGCGATGCCGCCCGCTTTGCGCCGAACACGGGCAACCATACGGCCTTCGTGCTCGTCAATCTGGCCACCGGTCACCAGGGCCACACGGACGACTACATTGCGGACCTGCGCAAGCGATTGAGCGCCTCCTTGCCGGGCGTCGAAATCGCGTTTCAAACCGGAGGCATCATCAGCGACGTGTTGAATTTCGGCCTCAAGGCCCCGATCGACATTCAGGTGAAGGGTCCGAAACTCGATGTCATCAGACAGGTCGCGGAGCAAATCCAACAACGGATCGCACAGGTACCCAACACGGTCGATGTGCGGATCAAGCAAGGCAAGAGTTATCCCGAACTACATATCGATGTAGATCGCACCAAAGCCGCCTACTACGGCATCAACCAGAACCGTGTCGTGGTGGACGTGGTGACCGGCATCAGCTCGAACATCGCCCTCTCCCCCAACTACTGGCTGGATCCCAAGACCGCCAATGGATATTTTCTGCTGGCCCAGTATCCGGAGCAATCCCTCACCACCACGGAAGACTTGCTGAACATTCCGATCATCGGCGCCCGCACACCGCTGCTGCCGACGGCCAGCCTCACCGGCGGCGGCATGCCCGGTTCCAGTCTGGCCCTCCAGAACACACCGTTCGCGGGGCGGCAGATGGAACTGACGAGCGGCTATTACGCATCGGGCGACGACCGGCGAGGGCCTCCCGTCATGCTGCGGGACGTGGCCTCTCTGAAATTTAAAACCGGCCCCGATTCGGTCGATCATTACGATCTCTCTCGATTGATCAACGTCCTGGTCACACCGGTCGGCAACGACCTGGGCCGGGTCGCCAAAGACATCGAGCAGGTACTGGCCGGCATCCAACTGCCGAAGGACGTCACGGTGCGGTTACGCGGCGAGGTGGCCAACATGCGGGCCGCAATTCAGAACTTCGCCTTGGCGCTTCCCCTCGCCGTCGTGCTGATCTACCTGGTCATGGTCGCACTCTTCCGCTCCTTCATCGACCCGCTGATTATCCTGGTAGCGGTTCCGTTGGGCTGGATCGGCACCGTGCTCACCCTGCACCTCACGAACACGTCGGTCAACGTCGAGTCGATGATCGGCACGTTGATGATGATGGGGATCGTGGTCTCGAACAGCATTCTCTTAGTCGATTTTGCCAATCGCATGGTCCGTCACGGAGCCACGGCCGAACATGCCGTGCTCGAAGCGGGTCGCCGACGCATTCGCCCGATCATCATGACGGCCTTGGCGACGATTCTCGGCCTGCTGCCGCTGGCCCTCGGGTTCGGCGAGGGCAATGAGACGATGGTGCCCTTGGCGCGGGCGGTCGTCGGCGGGTTGGCGGTCAGCACGATCATGACGTTGTTGGTTGTTCCCATCATGCACTCACTCGTGCTCAGTCGACGGGTACGGTCCCTTGAGTCTTCGTCCGCACCCGCGACGCCGGAGGAAATTCGATGACCGATCAGGTAGTCCCGCCCGCTCTGGTGCAACCTTCGACCCGTATGCCCCTCTGGATCGGAACCGGTGCGCTTCTCGTCCTGGCTATCGGCGCCTACCTGTACTGGCAAGGAGATGAATCGACTCCCCCCTCGGATCCGGCAACACCCTCCGTAACGGCTCAATCGGAACCGTCGGCCGGGCAGAGTCGCTCGGAAGGGGACTCCGCACCGGTCGATGTGCAGGTCACCAAACCGACCCGCCGAGACCTGGTCTATACGATCAAACTGCCGGCCAACGTCTCGCCGTTGTACCAAACCACGCTGTACGCCAAAGTCTCCGGCTATTTGAAATGGATCGGCCCGGACAAAGGCGACGCGGTGAAAAAGAACGAAGTGGTCGCCGTCATCGACGCGCCTGAAGTGGAAGAGCAGTACCAGCAGGCGGTGTCGGACTACAAAATCAAGAAACTGACCTATGAACGGCTCGACAAGGTGTGGAACGAGTCGCCCGACGTCATCGCTAAGCAGGACGTGGACGTGGCGGAAGCGGCGTATCAGGGGGCCCGGCATCTGATGGAACAGCGGATTGTGATGCGCGACTATACAAAAGTCCGCGCGCCCTATGACGGCGTCGTCACCGCCCGCTTCGCCGACCCGGGCTCCTTGATCCAGATCGCGACCTCCTCGGCCACCAACGCGATTCCGTTGTTTACGATCATGGATCTCGATACGGTTCGAGTCTATGCGAACGTCCCACAGGACGATAGCCCCTGGGTCTTGCCCGGAAAAACCACCGCCACCGTGAGGGTCGCGGAGCTCCCCAGCCGGTCGTTCAGCGGCGTCGTAACCCGTTCCACTCTGGCGCTCGATCCCGCAACACGAAGTCTGCTTGTCGAAATCGATTTACCGAACAGAGACCATGCCCTCCGGCCAGGCACCTTTGCCGAGGTCTCATTGGGGCTGCGAGAGATTCCCCAAGCCCTGGTCGTACCGCCGCAGGCCGTGAACAGCACGCCCAAAGGCAAGTCGGTCTTCATTGTCGAAGACGGCAAGGTCACGTCGGTCCCGGTTCAGACGGGCATCAGCGACGGCCGGTGGATGGAAATCACCTCCGGTCTTCAGGGACACGAAGATGTCGTCGCCGTCGGAAAACGACGTCTGCTGGACGGCACACCGGTCCAAGCGTCGCCGTTTAATCTGCCCGATGCCACACCATCTCAACAGAAGTTCGAGCGGCGCGTCCCCGGCGGCACGCCACCGCCGCCGCCTTCGGCCCCCAACGAGACCTCGCAGAAACAGGGAGAACGTTCATGAGCCGCATATGGCCTACCACGATGCTCCTGACACTGGCGACAACGGCGTTGACCCTGCTGCCCGCCCTGGCCGCCAGGGCCCAAGACGCGGAACAGCTCGAGTCGCTGCCCCGCGGAACTGTGCTCGGCGTGCAGCGCGCCGTCGATATTGCCGTAAAAAACCATCCGATGCTGCTCGAAGGTACCGCGAACTTGAAAGCCTCCGAAGCACGTACCGAGCAGGCGCGTTCGCTCTACTATCCGCAGGTCTATGCGAATGCGAATACCATCGCCGGCGCCGGGGTCAGCAATCCGCGCTTTATGGTCGGTGGCGGACTCCTTCGGGAAAACCAAAGCACCTTTACCGGCGGGGTCATCGCGAATCAACGTATCTATGACTTCGGCTACACCAGCAACCTCGTCGAGTCGAACAAGCTCGCGGAACGTGCCCAGGGCCAGGATGTGAACGCGCGACGCGCGCTCGTCTTGCTCTACGTGCAACGCGCCTACCTCAACAGTCTTAAGCGGAAACGGCTGGTCCAGATCGCCGAAGAAACGGTGCGGGAACGGGGCCTCATCGCCGGGCAGATCGAGACCCTCTACCGGCAACAACTGAAATCAAAGCTCGACTTCGATCTGGCACGGGTCGAACTGGTCAACGCGCAATCGCTCCTGGTGCGCAGCCGGAACGATCTCAAAGCCAGCTTTGCCGATCTCAACCGGACCATGGGAATCACAGGGGGAGACGACTATGTCCTCGAAGACATTTCGGTGGATGTGCGTCCGCAAAAGACACTCGACACCCTGGTCACGGAAAGCCTCTCACATCCGGAAGTCAAACGCGCCAAGGAGCAGACCGCTTCGGCCGACGCCAGACTGACGGCGACCAAACGCCAATACCTGCCGACGGTGTCGGCGATTGCCAGCGGCGGGACGTTCGATCCCTTCGATCCTCGCCAGAATCAACAGACCGGCGGGTGGTGGATGGCCGGTGCCATGGTGTCCATGCCGCTCTTCACCGGCTTCCTCATCGAAAACCAGGTGGTCGAGGCCAGCGCCAATCGGCAGGCTGCCTCCGCCGCCACCACCAACATCGAGCAGGCGTTGACCCAGCAGGTGACCAACGCCTACCTCGACACCCTCACCTTCGCGCAGCAAATCACGTTGGCGGAAGAACAGGTCAAGACCGCGCAGGAAGCGTTACAGCTCTCGAAACAGCGCTACAAACTCGGCTTGGGAACGGTGGTGGAGGTCACACAATCGGAAGTGGCACTCACCGCGGCACAAACGCGGCTGGCGGAAACGCAGTACGACTACAAGATCGCAGAGGTCACCCTCGCGTATACCTCCCAGGGCGACGACACAGGGCGCATTCTACTGCTGAGCCGCGCCAGCGCCCCTTCACCGGACGCAGTGGGGCCGCACCCGGCCGATTAGATCGCGGTGAGGCGCGGCCGAAGCGGGTCTCGTGGTTCGTCAAGCGTCGTTCGTATCTCCTCCCATGAGGGTCGGCGGGAAGCATGATGCGTGGCGACGTGTCGTCCCGCTTCACAATGGATGCGTGTTTCAGCCTAGCCCGGATTATTCATGAATGCCTTCGCGAAGCGTTTGAGACCGAAGCCCGCCGGGGCTTCTCGCACGTGAGGCCGACGCAGGCGTGCTGGCAGTCCGTCGAGGAGGCCGAGCGAGAAAAGCCCCGCCGGGCGAGAGGATCGGACGCCGGAGCGGGCGGTCATGAATAGTCCGGGCTAGACCGGTTGGCCGGGAAACACGATCGCGAGATCGATAACCAGCTCGTCTTTGGTGTTGGCGAGGAGCGAATCCCAGATGCTGGTGGTCTGCTGCACCCTGGCTTGATCCAAGTCGAAGAACAGGTCGAAACCTTTGGAGATGATCGGGTTCATCGGATAGCGCCGATCGTAGATCATGCCGTAGGCCGGAATACCGTAGAGGGTCTGCCAGTTCCCGAGAATGAAGTGGAGTTCGGTCCCCCGGACATAGAGTCCGCCTGAGGTGATGATGCGCTTGATCGAGGTCTGCGGCTGGCTCAGGTAATACGTGACCCGTTCGTTTTCCTTGGCCAGCCGCAACGCCTCGACCAGTTGCGGCACCAGAATAGCGATCTCTGCGTCACGAAACATGGGCACCCGCCGCGGTTCGCCCCCAAGCCAGCGTTGCAGCGCCGTCCGGTGCTCTTGCACGGTCAGGCCCATCAACACACGCCGGATCTGTTCAGGAGAAAACTGAACCGGATGCGTGAAATGTCCGGGCGGCCATTCCGGCAACACATTCGCATCCAACTCCAGTCTGACGAAATTGACGGGATCTTCGTAGACGGTCCTCGACGGGACCTGAGGAATGGCACAACCCGCAGCGGCAAGCACCGCTGCGGCGTATAGCCCGATTGGTGACACGTAGCGCGCGAACCGGCGCCCGCGCCGCCCCCCTCCTTGTGAATCTTCTCTCTTCACGTGCGCCGTTTCACGTCTTCCTTCTCACGTCCCCTATTCCGTGATCGTCACCGTCATTTCGACACGCTCCAGCGGATTGTCGCGTCCATCGCGTTTGGCCGACACGACCTTGTCGACCACCTCAAGCCCGCTCTGCACTTCGCCGAACACCGTGTACTGCCAATCCAGAAAGTTGGCATCGTTCACGCAGATGAAAAACTGCGATCCGGCGCTGTTCGGGTCGTTGGCGCGGGCCATGGAGAGAGTGCCTCGCTTGTGCGGCTTACTGTTGAACTCGGCATTCACCTTATGGCCTGGTCCTCCCATGCCGTGCGTCGCACGATCCGGATTCTTGCTGTTGGGGTCGCCGCCCTGAATCATGAATCCGGGAATGACCCGATGAAAGGTGGTGCCGTTGTAGAACCCCTGTTTGGCCAGATCGACGAAATTCTTCACATGATTCGGCGCCACGTCCGGAAAAAATCGCAGGACAATCTGGCCCCACGGCTCGTTCTTCGACGTCACGGTAATGGTGGCTTGTGGTGAACTGGGTTGTGCCGACATCTCGTATCCTTTCCTCGCTCAGTTAAACTTGAAGGGCGCGATGCTCTCCCCTTCCAATCCTTGGCTCACGGCCGTCCAGGTGAGGCCGTCATCGTCGCTGCGATAGACCCCGGAGCTGGTACCGGCATAGAAGCCGCCTTGTTCGCCCTCGATCAACACCTGCACCGACAAATTGCTCAGGCCCTTGTTCAACGGCACCCATTGCCGCCCCTTATCGACGGTCTTGAAAATGCCCCGACCCGTCGCGACATAGACCCCGCGCTCGTTGCTGATCAGTCCCCGGATCGAATCGTTCGGGAGGGCCCGGCTGATCGGCAACCAGGTTTTGCCGCCGTCGCCGCTCCGGAACACCCCGCCGTCGAACGTACCCGCGTACACACCCTGTTCCTTGTCGACAGCCAACACGCGAATAAAGTTCTCCACAAGGCCTTCATGGTCCTTCAAGCCCTGCCGGAGACGCGTCCATCCCGCACTTCGCTCCTTATAACTGTGTACGCCCTTCCCGGACGTACCGGCATAGAGCGTCCCGTCGTTCGTCCGCGCCAAGGCATGCACGAGAATTTCATCCAATCCGGCACTCACCGTCTTCCATTGATCCTGTGCGGCATTCAAGAGATACACCCCATCTCCGGTCCCGGCGTAGAGTCCTTTGGGATCCATCATCAAGGCTTTAATTTCGAGGCGCTTCAGCCCGTTGTTGATCGCCTGCCAGGTTTTTCCGGCGTCGCGAGAACGGAAGACGCCGCCTCGAAACGTGCCCGCATAGATGGCCCCGTCTTTTCCGGTGGTGAGGCATAACACGAACGGATCCGTCAGGCCGTCGTTGGCCGATGCCCAGGAGGCGCCTCGGTCACCGCTGCGGAAAATACCCATTCCGAACGATCCGGCGTAGATCACCCCGCCGGCGCCGGCGGCCAACGCCTGAATGCTCGTATTGCCGATGTCGGCAGACCCTGCCGGCTCCTGGCCCGGATGCGCCTGTTCCAATTTCAAGGACCCGCCGCTCTCATTGCCGCCCGAAAAGGAAACCGCCTGCGCGACCCCCTGCAGACTGCCGACCGAGAGCGCCGTCAGCACAATAATGTGACGCAGCATAGTGAGCCACCCTTTTCAAATTGTGAACGCCGGATCAACGGACGCGATGACCGGCGGTGCCAATGGGTATATCAGGGTCGAGCGGCAAATTCATGTCGGGCGCCGGGCCTGTCGCCCGCCCGAAGATCTTGGCGCCGATGATCCCGATCTCATAGAGTACCATGAGCGGGACCGCCATCAGCAACATCGTGAACAACGTGGCATCCGGCGTCACGACGGCCGAGATGATCAGCGCCGCCATAATGGCATGTTTGCGATAGTGGGCCAGCGCCGCTGCCGAAACCACCCCGACCCTCGACAGCAACGTCAACACCAGCGGCAATTCGAAGGCGCAGCCGAAGATCAGCAGAAATTTGACGTTGAAGTCGATGTAGGTTCCCACCCCCAGCGCCGGCGTAATGTCGCGATCCATACCGAAGCTGACGAAGAAGTCGATAACCAGCGGCAGGATGACAAGGTTGCAGAAGACGAGGCCAAGCGCAAACAACAAGGCGGCCAGGAGGAACAGGGGAATGGCCCAGCGTTGCTCCTTAGGGAGCAACGCCGGTTCGATGAACTTCCAACACTGATAAAAGACGACCGGCAGGCTCAGGATGATGCCGGCGAGGAACGAGACCTTGATCGAGGCGAACAGAGCCTCCGTCGGTCCGTAGAACACCAACTGATTGGGAAACGGCCGGTTCAGCCAGGCAACCATGTCCGCGGAGTAGGCAAACGCCGTCGCAAACGCGACCCCCAAGGTCACCGCGATGATCAGCAGCCGCTTCTTCAGCGACTGAATATGGGCGGCCAGTGGTGCGAGCATTGCCTGTCTGAATGAATGCCCCGTCGCTCCGCCTCGTCGCATCAGGCTCTACCCGCGCGGAGGGGCACGACGAGTTGGGCACGGGATCTCCGCCCCGCGTTACCGCGAGGCCCGAATGAGCTCGGCGATCTTGTCCTTGGTGGCCAACTTCTCTTTTTGCAGTTGTTTCTTCAGCACTTCTTCGGCCGGCGTGAGCACATGCCGCCGCTGGAGGTCGGCAAGCTCCGCATCGAGGCGATGGTGAGATTCTTCTAGTGCCCGGAACTCTGTGTTGGACTGCCGTAACCGCTCAGTGATCGCCGTCTCCGTCTGCATGTCGCACCTCCTGGTTGACTACATACGTTCGTGGATGACCGTCGTGTTACCCGCCGCCCGGAGAATCAGCTCTCAGGGCTGCCCGCACAAAGCACTCACCTCCAGCGGCGCCAGTTCCATCAGCACCGCGTCTTCTTCAGGTTTCACATAATACCGCGCACGGATGGCCGTCCGACGAAACCCCAGCCGCTCATATAGGGCACGGGCCTCCTGGTTGGACGCCCGCACTTCCAACATCGCCCGATTCGCCCCGCGCTCGACACCGGCCCGAATCGCCGTACACACGAGTTTGCTCGCCACCCGTCGCCGGCGAAACGGGGCGAGTACCGCCAGGTTCATCAACCGTAGTTCCTCGAAGACAATCCAGTAACAGAAATACCCGGAAATCACGAGCGCCCCTGAGTGCGGATCGAGACATTTCGCGATCAGAAAGCGCGCAAACTGATTGCCGGACAATTCCGCCGCCAACATTTTGCGCGTCCAGGGGGCCGAGAAGCAAGCCTGTTCGATGGCCAAGACTTCATCCAACACCTCGGCGGTTGCCGGCTCTATGATGACCGAATCCAATGCCATATTCAGCGCCCGGTTTGCCTTCTCGGCCTATTGCTTGGCTTGCGAATCACGGCCGCTGCGGCGGCCCGTTGTCCTCTGGGCCAGCTTCTTGGCCACCCGTTCCCGCCGCCGCTCGAGCGCCGAGACGCCTTGCAGTTCGTCGAACTTGATCTCCGCTTCCGTGCGTTGCACGTACCGCGGAACCAACGCCTCTTCTCCAACCTGACCCGTCGCCCGGCGCAGTCGCGCCGCCAGGCCGACACTGACCGCCGAAGGACGCTGACGGTCCGCATCGACTTCCCGCACTATCACACCCATCGCCTCCACGGCCTGACGGATTTCCTGCCCATAGGCCTGCCAGCCGTCGCCAAACAGCGTGACGCCCGCCACATCCTTGCATGCCCGGGCCACGGAAGACGGTGGCCCGACCTGTTCGGCGATATGTGTCCGCAATCCTTGTCCGGGCTGCCACTCATAGGCAGCCCAATAGACCTCGTTGTGACGACTCTTGAGCACCGGGACCAGCACCCCTGACACATCACGCAGGTTCCACACCATCGCTTCCAGCGTCGGCACCGGAATGATGGACGTCCCCAGCACCGCGCGAAACCCCAGCATAGTCGCCAGCCCGACACGGAGTCCGGTAAACGAGCCGGGCCCGATCGACACGGCCATTCCCTGGAGATCCGTCAACCGGAGGCCCGCTTCGCCCAACACACGGTCGATGGCGCCCATCAGCGACCGCGCGTGAGAGCCGGCTGCGTCCTGTTCGGCCAAGGCCGCAACCCGCTCACCGCGCAACAAAGCCACGCTTTGCCAGGCCGTCGCGGTCTCAACCGCCAGCAGATGTTCCGCCGATGGCGCCGTCATACCCGACCCAGTTCGCCCGGCTTGATCGGCTCATTCGGCACCAACTCGTGAAACGTGACCTGGAGACTGCCTGAACCTTGGCCGTCGGTCATTCGAATGACAAACGGGCGCATGATGCGCTTGTCGCCGGGAGGGGACTGCTCGTTCGACGTCGGGGCCACCTCCGGCGCAGCCCCGACCGCACGATAGTCATCAAACTGCATCGTGGCTTCGATTTCACCGGTCGGCGTCAGCCGTTCTTCCTGCACCACCAGCAAATTCCGGCGATCGAACCAGATGCGCCGGCTGACAAATGGTGCCGCGCCGTTCGGCCCCGCCGCTGTCAACACATCGAGTCGATAGCGAGTGCCATCTTCCGCCACACGAACCTGTTCCTGCGGCCCCACAGCCTGCGTACCGGTAATGCCGCTCATGGCCCAGACACTCAACTGAAACGGACGCGTGAGCTTCCCGAGTTGATCGGCCTCGGACGGACGACCGGTCACTTCCCGTCCCATGGTGGGGAGGCGAAGCTTGAACTGATCCTCAATTTGCACGAACTCGAAAATTTCACTGCCCACCGCCGAAAACCCCCGCAACCGGATGGCATTCGGACGCTGATAAAACACGGTGCCCTGGACGCGCTGGCCGATCGGGAGAATACCGCCGGTGATTTTGGCGCTGAAAAGTCCCTTGATTGTGCGCACCTCTCCCGCCTGCTCCTGCAACAGCGCAGTGAGTTGTTCGGCCGTCGCCTGTTTGAGAACGACCGTCTCACTCGGGCCGAACAGCGCACAGCCGGAAACCGTGAGGCTGCACAGCAGGAGGGCACAGACGAAGTGGCGCGCCCGCTTCACGTATGCCATCTTACGTGTTACGTCCCTCACGCCAGGACCACATCCAATGCATCTCCCACTTCTCTGATGCCGACCAATTCAATGCCCTCTACAGGGTCCAGCTTCGCGACATTCCGCTCCGGCAGGAGACACCGTTTAAAGCCCATCTTCGCCGCCTCACGAATACGCAATTCCGCCTGACTGATGGCCCGTACCTCGCCGCCGAGGCCCACTTCGCCCATCACCAGCGTCGTAAAATCGATCGGACACTCGCGCAGACTCGAAGTCACGGCGGCGACAATCCCCAAATCAATCGCCGGTTCGTCGATATGAATGCCGCCCACGACGTTCACATAGACATCCTGCCCGGAGAGATGCATGCCCAGCCGCTTTTCCATCACCGCCAGCAGCAGCGAGAGACGGTTGGCTTCCACCCCGTTGGCCATCCGCTTGGGCATGGGATAATTGGTGCTCGACACCAGTGCCTGGAGTTCGACGAGAATCGGCCGCGTGCCTTCCAGGCTGGACACCACCACAGAGCCGGTGCTGCGCTGAGGCCGCTCGGCCAGAAACAGTTCGGACGGATTGCTGACTTCCTCCAACCCGCCGTCCTTCATTTCGAACACTCCGATCTCGTTCGTGGACCCGAACCGGTTTTTCACCGCGCGCAATATGCGGAAGCTATGACTTTTGTCGCCCTCGAAGTACAGCACCGTATCGACGATGTGCTCCAGCAAACGCGGGCCCGCAATCGCCCCCTCTTTCGTGACATGCCCGATGATAAACACCGGCACGTTGTTTCGCTTGGCAAACCACATCAACTGACCGGCCACTTCCTGCACCTGGCTGATACTTCCGGGGGCCGAGGTGAGTTGTTCGGTGTAGACCGTCTGAATCGAATCGACGACAACGGCCGCCGGCTTCACCTCCTGAATGGCTTTCAGAATTTGTTCGAGCGAGGTTTCCCCCAGGATCAACAGATGCTTGCCGTCGATGCCAAGACGCTGCCCTCGCATCTTGATCTGCCGGGGGGACTCTTCGCCTGATACGTACAAGACTTGCTCACCCGCCTCTGCCAGCAACGGCAGCGCCTGGAGCAATAACGTCGTCTTGCCGATCCCGGGATCGCCGCCGATCAACATGACGGAGCCGGGCACCACCCCGCCGCCCAACACACGGTCGAATTCTCCCAGCCCAGTGCTCCGTCTGGGCTCACCCACGATTTCGATGTCGGAAATGGGAGTGGCGACGGCCACGGCCGCTTTCACCAGGCTTTGCCGACCTTTGGGAGCCGAGGCCACCCGTTCTTCCTTGAAGCTATTCCAGCCCCCGCAGTCCGGACAGCGACCGAGCCAACGCGGCGCCTGATGGCCGCAAGTCTGACAATGAAACGTGGTTTTTTCTTTCATCCGCCCGGGTCGTCCTTCTCCGGAAATCTCAACCCATCGTAAAGGAAACCAGACAGAAAAAGGAAGGAGGACAGAGGCTTACAGGCAGTGCACTCCATGAGGATGTCACCCGATTTACTGGGACCGAACGGTCAGGTAAGAGAACTGAGATCTCAGGAGTGCGGAGCCGCGGTCGGCAGGCCTGAAAAGTGGAAGAGTGCAATGGCGGCCGCGGTGGCAGCATTGAGAGACTCGACCTCGGGCCGCAGCGGAATCGTAAAGCGGACCGTCGCAGCCTGGAGCACCGCCTCCGATAGTCCCCGACTCTCACTTCCGATGGCCACGACGGTTCGTGCCGGTAAGGTTCGGATCGATCGAATGGGGACCGTCCCCTCACTGGCCTCAACGTCGGCTGCCATGATGGTACATCCAAGCTGGAGCAACTGCTCCACGGGGGTGTGAGAAAAAATCGGAAGCTGAAAGAGCGTACCGGCGGTCCCGCGCACGACTTTCGGATTAAAGACATCAACCGAATGGGGCGCCATCCAAAGGGCGCTGACATTGAACCCCGCTGCCGTACGAATGATCGTGCCGATGTTCGCCGGATCTTGCAGCATATCGCCGTACAAGCCAAAAATCTTGGGCTGTGCCACAATGGCGGCCTGGTCCCACGTCGGTTGATGGACGATCGCCAAGGCGCCGTTGGACGTATCAACCTGCGACAACTGCGCCAGCGTGTCCTCCGGACAGCCATAGAGCGTCACCCGACTTTCCAGAAAGAGATTCTTGATGTCCTCCGATTGGCGCTCCAGAAACCCCGGCGCCACAATCACACAGACAAATCGATTGGGAGACGCACGCAGTAATTCCACGATCGGCTTCGTGCCTTCGAGCACAAAGACTCGTTCGCGGTCGCGGGTCCGCTTGGTCTTAATGACGTCCCGGATGTGCGAGAGAAAGTTACGTGAAACGATACGAAGTAAGGAGGTCAAAGTCACCCAGGTAGGAGCCGAAGCGGCAGGGAGCCCGGCCCGTCCGGCCGAGCCCCTGCCATGGCGCTATTTGCGTTTCTTGCCGGACGCGGCTTCCGCAGCACGGATGCGTTGCGCACGGACCTTTGCCCGCTTGAGGGCCGACAGTTTGCCGCGCGTACGATCCCGTTCGGCCTTCAGCCGCTCCAATTGCGCACGAAGGTGCACCCGTTCTTCCTTATAGATACTGGCGCATTCGGCCGGGGACAGGTTCGTCCAGTCTCCCGTTCCACGTGCCCGCTTAATCCGCGCCTCCAAGGATTCCCGCAAGAGCTTCTCACGCATCGACATCAAAGACTGCAAGGCTTCCTGCCGCCGCTGGACTTCTTCCTCTTCGGCCATGATGCCGCGAATGTCGGTTCCTAACATCGGCTGATCCTCCTCGCTGAGAATATCAATACCAACGAGCTATTCTACCCGATTTCATGGTGTTTGTTCTACCTAGGAGAATGGGACGTAAGGCGTTGATGTTGCGGACAAGTGCGGAACAACCTAAACAATCAACGGGTTGCAGGGCAGAAACGCGATGCAGTATGATCGCGGCCATGCCACACATTGGAAGCTTGATCCGTGCCTGGAGGCTGTCTCAGAAATGTTCCGAGCAGGCGTTTGCCCAACGAGCCGGCATTGACGCAAGCCTTCTGGAGTCGCTGGAGACGGAACTAGCCGATCCGAACGCCTCGACGCTCGAAGCGCTCGCCGGAGCGCTGAAGATTCCGCTCCCCTGGCTGTTCATCCATCCCAGTGAGTTGGATCTCCTCTGCAGAGACGATGAAGAGGAAGGGCTGTCTCTCTCGACCTTGACGGGTGCCGATCCGGTGTTGGACAGACTGCTCCTGGCCGCGGGCCACGACCGTACCCTGTACGTGCTGCTCACGGCGCTGATCCAAAGCGGAGAGCCGAAACTCCTCCGCGCTGCAGAAGTGAGTCTGCGCAGTCTGGTCAAACAGTCCAAGCAGGCCACGGTTCCCTGGCAATCCCGCCCGCCTGGACATTTCGAGCCTCCCAGCGACTAGTTCCATTCAACCGTCAGCCAGGTCGATCCTTTGGATCAGCCTCTCGGCGTAGGACTCTTCCGACTAGCAACCCTCGATTGAGCGGATCGCAGGAGAACCAGCCCGACCAGGGCCAGGGCCAGGAGCCCAGGCCAGCCTCCCCATGGCGGGGCCACAAAGAGCTGAAACGGATCGCCCGACAGTGAGGGCCAGACAGAACTCAGCGCAATCGGCAGAGCTAACAAAATCCCCACCAGCGCTTCCCCCGTGACCAATCCAGCGGCGCACAGCAGGCCCCGATCCTCCGTCGTCCCCTCTGACCTCGATCGATTTTTTCGAACCCACTCTGCCAGACACCCTCCGATCAAGATGGTGGCCGATAATTTCAGCGGCAGATACATGCCCAGTGCCACGGCCAATACGGGGAACCGGAGTTCAGCCTGCCGCCGGGCCTGTCGGGTGTCCAACAGAATGACCGCCACCCCCAGCAGCATGCCGACCACCAGCAGATGCCAGGGCAACGAGCCACCAAACACACCGCTGGCCAGCTTCGCCATGAGCGTGGCTTGAGGAGCCGTGAGCGGATGGGGATGGGCCTCCGTGACCTCCCCGATCCCATACTTCGCCTGCAGCAATGACAGGACCGGCACGATGACGACCGCACCGGTTGCCACGCCAATGACTTGCATCACCTGCTGTTTCCAGGGAGTCGCGCCGACCAAGTGGCCGGTCTTCAGATCCTGCATATTGTCGCCGCCCATGGCAGCAGCACAGCAGACGACCGCTCCGACCAGCAACGCCGCAGCCGGACCGGCCGGATTACCTTGCCCCATGATGCCCAGCAACAGCAGTGAGGCGAGCATGATGGTCGCGATGGTCACGCCGGAGACCGGATTGCTCGAACTGCCCACCAGGCCGGCCATGTACCCGGCCACGGCGGAAAATAGAAACGCCGCGACGACCATGAGCAGCGTCAGGCCGATTCCAGCCCACAAGCTCTGGCCCAGCAACCCCCGATACAACAGCAACATGGGAAGCAGCGAGGCGACCGTCAGGCCGATCAACCAGACAACTCCCGCATCCTGCTCAGTCCGTGGAAGGCCCCCCTGGGCACGGGAGGCATTGCGAGTCCGGTACAGCGCCAGCAACTGTTGCAGACTCTGCACGATCGGATCGCGAATTTGAATGAGCGTCCACACGCCACCGATCAGCATGGCGCCGATCCCAATGTAACGAATCTGACCACTCCAGGTGGCCTTCGCGGCTGCCACCCCCGTGAGCGCCTCCGCCGGCGGCACAATGGCCTGGTGCAGCGGCAACAGCACCAGCCAGCCTATGGCTCCGCCGAGAAACACCACGGTGGCCGTATGCAGACCGACGATATACCCCACCGCCACCAGGGCGGGGGACAGATTGAGCCCTCCATAGAATGTCGAGCGGCCAAGCTGAAGCGCCCCTTCCAACGATTCGCTCCAGAGTTTGAATCCCCCTTCGGCAAACTTAAATCCACCGCCCAACGCCGCGGCTGCCAGCAACAACCGAACCGGCCCGCCCGCTTGCGCATCCGCGGTCGCCCCTACCTTCAACACTTCCGCCGTAGCCACGCCTTCGGGGAACCGCAGTCGGGCATGGACGATCAAGGCGCGCCTCAGAGGAATGGTGAACAGCACCCCCAGCACCCCGCCCACCAATGACACGGTCACGGTCTGCCAATAGTCGAAGGACTCCCAGTAGCCGAGAAGGACCAGACCCGGAATCGTGAAGATGACCCCGGCCGCCAACGCCTCGCCGGATGAGGCCGCCGTCTGCACGATGTTGTTTTCCAGAATGTTCGACTGGCGGAAGAGACGCAGCACCGCCATGGACACCACGGCGGCAGGAATGGAGGCAGACACGGTCATGCCTGCAAACAGCCCGAGGTAGGCATTTGCGCCCGCCAGCACGGCGGCCAATACCACCGACAGGACCACCGCTTTCGGCGTGATCTCAGGCAGCGACACAGACGGCGGAACCAGCGGAACGTCCGCGGCCTCCGTCAATGCCTCCGGCTCGCGCCTCATGGCCTTACAACACCTGGACGATGAGACATTTCAAATACCGTGTCTCCGGCATGCCGGCGAGCACCGGATGGTCCGGCCCCTGCCCGCGTTGTTCCAAGAGGCGGATTTGTCGATGCGCATCGCGCGCGGCCGATTGAAGCATTTTCCAAAACTCGTCATCGGTGACCGGTTGCGAGCAGGAACAACTGACCAGCACGCCACCCGCTTGTAAGAGCCGAAGGCCCCGCAAATTGACGTCTTTGTATCCGGCCAGCGCATGGGGCACCGCCTTCTTGCTGCGCGCAAACGCGGGTGGATCGAGAATGACCACATCGTACCGTTGCTGGTTCCGTTCAAGCACTCGCAGTTCATCGAAGGCATCGGCCTGCCGGTAGGTGCAGATGGACGCGACATGGTTCTGCTCCGCATGGGCCTGCGCCAACGACACGGCCGCCGCACTGACATCCAGCCCTTCGACGGATTGCGCCCCCGCAAGCGCGGCCTGCATACCGAACGCGCCGGTATGACAAAACGCTTCCAATACGCGCTTGCCCTTGGCATAGACCGCCGCCGCCAGCCGATTCTCCCGTTGATCGCAAAACCATCCGGTTTTTTGTCCCTCCGCAATGTCGACCGTAAACTGTGCCTTGCCCTCATGAATCTGCACCGTCGTCGGCCCCTCGCCGCGAAGAAATCCTTTCGACAAGGGCAGCCCCTCCAGCGCCCGGCTTTTCGCATCGTTGCGTAGATAGACGGTCTTCACCCCCGCCTCCTGCATCAACACATCACCCAAGAGTTCCTTTCGCACATCCATACCGTAGCCCAGGGTTTGCATCACCGCCACATCGGCAAAACGGTCGACCACGAGACCCGGCAACAGATCGCTCTCGCCGTGGACCAGACGACAGGCATTCGCATGGGGCGTCACGGTGCGACGGAGCGTCGCAGCGGCACGGAGACGCGCGGCAAAAAACGCCTCGTCGACCGGTTCCTCTTGGAAGGTCAGCAGGCGGACCCGGATTTTGGAATGGGGGTTGAACAGGCCACGCCCCAGGAATCGTTTCCGGTATGTGTAGACATCGACCAGATCCCCGGGCGCCGGGGTGCCCAGCACGTCGGCAACATTGGTATCGAAGACCCAGAGATGACCGTAGTAGCGAGGCTGGTCGCGCTCGGCAGTGAGAAGAACTTTTCCAGTAGAACCGGTCACAAGTTGAGTCATGGTACTCCGTCCATCCAGTAGCAAAGGGCATCGCCGCGGCGCAGCGCAGGGCACCCGAGGGTGCCTGAAACGGCGCGGCGAAGCAACCGCTGTCCGGTCTCACGGCGTAATGGAGACGCAGCGCTTGACCTTCCCCTACACCTATGGTTTGCTGCGAGAAGCGTAGACAGCAAGCGGTGAACCACCAGGGAGCGGCTGACAGCTATGACCACCCATACTATCGGCACCGCAGTGCTCGATCGACTTCACCGGTTGGGCGTCCGCCATATGTTCGGCATTCCCGGCGACTATGTCCTGGGCTTGTATAAACTCATGGAGTCCTCGCCGATCCAACACGTGGCCACGACACGCGAGGATTGCGCCGGCTTTGCCGCCGACGCCTACGCCCGCATCAACGGCATCGGCGCCCTCTGCGTCACCTATTGCGTCGGGGGACTCAACACGGTCAACGCCATCGCCTGCGCCTATGCCGAACGATCACCGGTCGTGCTCCTCACCGGATCGCCGGGGCTGTCGGAGCGGGCCCGCAACCCCTATCTCCACCACATGGTGCGCGAGTTTTCGACACAGCGCGAGGTGTTCGAGAAGATGACAGTCGCAGCGGTCAGCCTAGAGGACCCGGTCACGGCGGAGCGTGAAATGGATCGCGCCTTCGCGGCCCTGCTGCGCTATCGACGCCCGATCTATCTCGAAATTCCGCGCGACATGGTGCATGTGCCGCTGGCATACACCTCCCACACGACCAGCACCGTGGACGAACCGACCGACAAGGCCGCCTTGCGCGAAGCCTTGGCCGAAGTTCGCACCATGTTGGAATCGGCCAAACGTCCGGTGATTCTGGCCGGCGCCGAAGTGGGCCGGTTCGGACTGCATGATGAGCTCACCACCCTCGTCGAACGATTGAATGTGCCGATCGCCTCGACGCTCCTCGGCAAGTCGATCATTCGCGAAGACCATCCCCTGTACGTCGGCGTGTATAGCGGCCTGGTCGCCCGCGATGAAGTGAAGGAGTTCGTCAACCAGACCGACTGCCTCCTGATCCTGGGGTCGATTCTCTCCGATGTCGAAGATTTAGATGCGCGCAGCGCCCTCTTCTCGGACGGCCACACCATCCATGCGACGGCGGATCGGGTGGCGATCAAACATCATCGCTATGACTCGATTTTGTTCGAGGATTTCGTGAAGGGCCTGGCTAACGCGTCACTGCCCTCCTTCCCTTCGCCGCAATTGCCGACGACCGCCAAGCCCGAGGAGCCCATGCCACCCGCCCACGCCGCCGTGAGCTTGCTGGGTGTGTTCCGGCATCTCGACACGGTGCTGCAGGAAAAAACGCTGGTTATCGCCGACGTGGGGGAGTCGCTCTTTGCCTCCGTCGATCTCCACGTCCACCGGCGGTTTGAGTTTCTCTCGCCTGCCTACTACACCTCGATGGGGTTCGCTGTCCCCGCCGCCATCGGGGCCGGATTCGCCGATCCGTCCCTCCGACCCATCGTGTTAGTAGGAGACGGGGCCTTTCAGATGACCGGGTCTGAACTGGCCACCGCGGTTCGGTACCGGCAGGCGCCGGTAGTCATCGTGTTGAACAACCACGGCTATTCCACCGAACGCGAGATCCTGGAAGGCCCGTTCAATGACATCCACGAATGGCGTTATGAACGCATCTGCGACCTCATCGGCGGTGGACAGGGCTCGAGGGTCGCCACCCACGGTGAATTCGTCGAAACCCTGGGCAAAGCGTTGGCCGACCCCAGCCAGCCCTATGTCATCAATGTCCTACTCGATCCGTCGGACCGGTCCCCGGCCATGATGCGCCTCGCCAGACGACTGGCCAAGCGACTCTCTACCGACCGACCGTAGCAGGATGCGGAAACCGCACACCCTCATCGCCCGTCGTCCGTGACACGTCGTTCGTCTCTCGTGACGGCCCGGGCGCGGATCATGACAAGGGACGCTTCACGCTTCACGGATCTCGAATCGCCAGGCCTGTTTCACCCTGATACGGTGCGGGGTTGAGGCCTTTTCCCCCATTGACCCCTCATGGACAAATATGGTCTTCTAGGGGCGGACTTGTCGAATTGTCATTCGTCGGGGAATTCGCCACTATGACGTCCAAGATGCCGGATGGAAAGGCCATGCGAGACGGTCAGATTTTTTCCGCGCGCCTCAACAATGTTGTGACCACGGAACGCGAGTTCGACGAGTTGGTCACGAAATCGCTCCCCGAATTGTTGGACCGCGCGACCAGTCAAACCAAGCGCTTCCTCCGTGAAACGAACCAGTGGGGCGACGACATCACCCACGAAAAATTGGCGCTCCGCTGGGGCTATGAGTTGGTGGAACGGTTTGTGGTGTTCGGTCGCACCGAAGTCCCCTGCCGCCCCTTCTTCCTGCTGGACAGCTTGATCGCGAAGTCGTTCAGTCAACCGGACCCCTTGTGTTACCACAAGGAACTGCTGACCCCGGTGGGACGGTTTCTCGATGGCTTGGCGTCGCGCGCCGTCGTCAGCCGCGATGCATTGATCGCCCTCTTCTACCACTTCTACGGATTCAGCCAGGCCCATGTGGTGAAGCTGCTGGGCTTTGGGCAGGCTGAAAGCCAGCGGGTCTACAAGAACTTCGAACGCTGGCGACAGTCGGGCTGGCAACGCACGATGAATGAAACCGGGTTGAGCCTGTCCGAGATCGAGGTACTAGAACAAGAACTGCGCGCGAGACCGGACCACCTGAACAACGAAGTCGACCGGCTGATGCCGGTGTTGCAATCGCATTATCGAAAAAGTGAACCGGAGCATTATCCCTGCCTGTCGGAACAGAAGTGGGGACAACTCTTTCACGATGACTACGGCCACGACTACCGCGTGTGGCACTTGGCCTTTTGCCGCGACTGCTTCATGGAAGTGGCCGATCACCGGCAGGCCGAGCTGAGCAACGGGTCGAAGCCGCAGGTCAATTTGCATATACATCCGCTGAAAAAGGGAGGCGTCCTGGCTCTCTTCGGCGGCGATCGGGGAGGACGGCAACATGGACACACCAGAGCTCAACGATTATCGCGCACATCTGCTTGACGCCCTGGATGATCAACCGCGACGCGCGGCTGAGGAACGCCCTGTATTTCTCCAGGTGCTGGTCAACCACGAGCGCGTCGGCTCGATCAACTGTGCAGAGCCCAACCCCGCCTTCGCCTGCACGACCAAGGATCGCAGCATTCAGCACCTCGAAATCCGGAGCGAGTCCGGTGTGCTGTTGGGTGGCTGTGTCGCTCCGGAAGCGGGCCAACGAAACCTGCGCCTGCCGGTCGGCAAAGGCAGCCTGATCCTCAGCGTGCAAAACCACTTCGACGGCGGCTCGCTCCAGTTGCGCTACGAAGGCGCTCCGGGGTGGTGGTCACAGGTGGCCTCCGCCATCGGACTGCCGGCCGGCGCCCCCTCCACCGCAGCCCCCAAGGTTCCGGTATGGACCATGACCACCGCGTTCGCTCAGATTGTGTTGGCCGTGGGTGTCGTGGCGCTGCTGGCTGAGCGGGTCCCCAATTGGCTGGGCTCCGAGGATCGCGCCCATCAAGTAGAGGAAGAAATGGCGGCGCGGCAATCGACGCAGGATCAGATCGACCAGGTGCATCGGCAGCTGGCGCAACTGGTCGAGGCCCAGTCGGCAGCGATGGCCGTATCCCGCGGGGAACAGGACCGTATCGCGCAATTGAATACGCTCGTGGACACCGTCGCGCGTACGCAGCAAAAGCTGAGCTCTCAGGTGGTGGCCGTTCAGGAGGATCTCAAGACCGTCAAAACCGACGTGGCCCAGGAAGTCCAGAGCGGCATGCGCGTGGCGGTCAGCGCGGTCGAAGCCGATCGTGACATGGTGCGGCAGGATCTGCAGTCGATTAAGTCGGTGAACGAAACCCTGATCAAGCAGGTGGCCCTGCTGGAAAGCCGCAACCGCGAACTACATGCAAGGCTGGCGCTGACATCGTTGGAAGTCGCCAAGGCCAACGCCGCCGCCCCGAAACCCACGGTCGTGGCGAAGAACGATCCGCCGAAGGACACGCCGGTCGCGACCGCCGTGCCGGTCTCGGACGCAATTCGCGAAGCGGATCGGCAGGCTTTTATGTTCTGGGTCGCATTCCAGGACGGCACCACCGAAAAAAGCATCGAGGAGCTGGTTCAGGAAATCAACGGCATCAAAAAGGGCCCGATGAAGTCCGGCTGGTATTCCGTCGAAGTGAATCTGCCGCATCCTGAACCGCCGGACCGGTTTCTGGAGTCCGTGAAGCGAGCCAAGATCGTGAAGTCGGTCGTCACCAGCAAAGCGATGCCTCCGGCTCAGTAACAGCGATCTCCTCTCAGCACATTCACCCACCCGGCACGGTCGGTGCCCGCCGCGAACGGCGGAACCACTCCCTACCCGTGCCGGGTATTTGCTGACCAGTATCCGCCCCGAACCCTGCAATGGAGGGACCATGTCCGATTTTCATCAGAACGGTCTTGTCACCGTCTTGCACCGTATCGGCGCACCTAATCTCGACCAACTCGAAAAGGAACTGGAACGGCACGCGGCGACGAACCCGATCGCCCTGGTCCTCCCCTCGCTCTATTCCGAGCTGGAGAACCCCGCGCTCAAACACATCGTCGAAGTCCTCAAAGACATCCGGTACGTCAACGAAATCGTCATTTCATTGGATCGCGCCTCAGCCCTGGAGTTTCGCCTGGCCAAACAGTTCTTCTCCGTCCTGCCCCAACGGGTGCGGATCGTTTGGAACGACGGGACGGGTATTCAGGACATCCTCAAACTGCTGGCCCATGCCGAACTCGACACCGGATTGCAGGGCAAAGGCCGGGGCTGCTGGATGGCCTTCGGCTACGTACTAGCTCGTGGCCAGAGCAACGTCATCGCGCTGCACGACTGCGACATTCTCAGCTATAACCGCGAATATCTCGCCCGACTCTGCTATCCGATCGTCAACCCCAATCTCGGTTACGAATTCTGCAAGGGCTATTACAGCCGGGTGACGAATCGCCTGCACGGCCGCGTGACACGCCTGTATTTCACCCCGCTGATTCGAAGCCTCCAGCAGGTGGCCGGCGTCCATCCGTTGCTGACCTTTCTCGACAGCTTTCGCTACCCGCTCGCGGGAGAATTTGCCATGGTGCGCGATCTGGCCTGGATCAACCGGGTGCCCGGCGACTGGGGGTTGGAAGTCGGCGTCCTCTCCGAAATCTATCGTAATTGCGCGCTCAGACGAATTTGCCAAGCCGATATCGCCGACGCCTACGAACACAAGCACCAAGGTTTGTCGGCGGACAATGCCGAACAGGGACTGCAGAAAATGTGTGTGGACATCACCAAGTCGCTGTTCCGAAACCTGGCCAGCGAAGGCGTGGTGCTGTCGGAGGGCGTGCTCAAAACCTTGCGCGCGACCTATTTGCAGTCGGCGCAGGAAGCCATCACGCGCTATCAGAACGATGCCGCCATCAACAGTCTGCAGTTCGATCGGCACGCAGAGCGAATGGCCGTGGAAGTGTTTTTGAAGGGCATGAAGATCGCCACGGACGCGTTTCTCGAAGACCCGCTCGGGGTCCCGATGATCTCGAACTGGAGCCGGGTCACCGGCGCCATCCCGGATATTTTCGAACGGCTGACCAGCGCCGTCGAGCGAGACCACGAATGGGACCCGGTCGGGGATCGGGTGTAGACAAGCGGGCACTACGCTGCCAGACTTTTCTCGGCAACAGCAGGAGCTGGAGATTCTTTGCCAGCTGTGCCTTCGTGAACGTAAAGCTTACAGGAACAGCGGAGCATCACGAAAAACGAACCACCATCCTTCTTATCGAGAATCACAAAAAAACGCTGATGCGCCATCGCCAAAATGTAGATAGTCCAAGCGATCCCTACAACCCCGGCCAGATTCGGAGCGCATTAATACTAAGCACCTCCGCTCGCTTGAGGATGCTATCTTCGTCCCACTTTTCAGCAATCAGTATTTCGCGGTTCAGGTGTAGATTTGAATGTTGCAAGAACAGGTCGCGCTTGAATCCGAACTCTCGATTCTTGGCAGCCCTGTTAGTCCCGTAGTGAAGCAAGGTGAGATTACCGAACGTTGGAATTGCAGCCTCGCGTGCGAGCAAGGAGTTCTGCCGGTCCGTCAACTTCTTCTCATCAACCCACTGGGCAGTCTGCGATTGAGCCAGTTCCTGCGCAGTCGCGCTCGTTCCGTCCATCAATGGCCAGTAGGCAGGCCATTCCTGGGGCATCAGGTGGTCGATGTCCAAGTTTGCCAGCGCGGGAGCAACAGGTTCCTCCGTACGCTGGGTCCGTAGCTCATTCTCCAGCTCGACAAGAATCGACCGCACCTTCGGCGCATCGAGACGCCCCGGATACATCGGACCACGGAGGATTGCTGCGCGAAACTCATCGTCTGTGGGAAAGCGCGTGGCCTCCCCAGTGAATGCCGAGACGGCGTCACGAAGACTCTCAGGATCAAGCGGGTTTCCTTTCACGTTTTTGAGCAGTTGAAGAAAGACCTTGTTGTAGTTTTTGTTCGTAAGGCCGCAGATAGCACGGCGCACAAGATAGGAACCAAGCATGCCGAGCATGGCGTCTTGTTCTTGTTCAGAGACTCCGCTCTTTGCGATTGCGAGAGCTAGCACGTAGGTCGTACTCGCGTCCCACGGCGCGTAGCGCCTGCCGAAGCGTCCGATAGGCTTGCTCTCATCACCATCGAGCAAGGCCTCATATGCATCCGCATAGTTGGCAAGGGTCGTCAACTGCGCTGATGCGGTCAGATTGGTTTGGCGTGTATAGCGTTGGTATTCCGCATATATCCGCCCTTGGTCGATGTCGTCGCGCATCTCTGCCTGCAGAACGGTCTGGATAAACCATTCAACGCGTGACCGCACGAGACGACCGCGCCGCTCATCCTGTTTCCATCCATCGCTCTCATATCGTCGCCATTGCTCTTGGTACAACTTCTCCGCATCCACTGCTTCCGCCTCGGCACGAAGGAATACATAGTTGCGAATTAAGTCCCTCGCCGTCAGCTCTACGCCATGACCATTGAGAGTCTCGAAAATGACTTGCGCGTCATCTTCGGCATCCAGCGTGATCGAGACGACGACAAGGTCCTCCAGGATGGCAGAGGCCAAGGCTTCGTCGGATTCTTGGCCTGGCTTGCCCGTCTTAGGTAGCCACGCGTCCATTTGTGTTGCGAAATACCAAATTGCGGCCAGCGCTGGCGGGTGCCGCACACCAATCTTTTTGAGGCTTCTCTGCTGTGTAAAATGTTCAGGAAACGAGATCCGAAGATCGTCGAGCTTCGTTGCGTGGATAGCCTGCGCGTATGACTTCCGGTCGTAGAACGTGGGCCAGACTTTGAAAACCTCAGACTTCTTGTTGCGCATATTCCTTTCATCGGAGTTGCGCAGACATGCCTCAACGACCGAGAGGACATCGGTGTGCCCCCATGCGCGGAGCATAATTGAAAGCGCCGCGAGCGCAAATTGAATTGTCGTGAAGCGTTGCTGGCCGTCGATGATGTGAACCCTCTCAACGCCGATGAGTTTCTTGCGGTCTTGGGGGTCGAGAACAACGGCACCCATGAAATGAGGCGTGGCAGTGAGGCCGGAAAGGCGTGCCTCAGCCTTTTCCTGAATGTCGGACCACAAGCGCGACCATTGGTCTTCCTGATTCCAAACATATGCCCGTTGATAGAATGGCACACAGTATTGCCGCTCTGGTTTGAAGAGCTCTATGACTGAGTTGCGATCTGAGTCCATTTGGGTCCCTGCCCGTTCATCGATTTACAGAGTCGGCGGCGGGCCGTACTATGACATATTGTTATAACTTTAGATTGCCGTCGTTTTGGGAAAACGTCACGCCCCTACCCTTTTGCCTTCTGCGCAAATACCGTCGCATCGCAGGCGATGTACTTATTCGAAAGGCCCAAATTGCGACTGACTGCGATTTATCGCGCTAGTCCATGAAATATAAAGAGAAAGTGGCCATCGCCGCCCCAACTTGGTTGCGACCATTTATGACCAAATTTGACCTGGAACCGTGACCAAAACCGTGACCAAGAAACTACTTATATGAGGAAGACCAAAGTTTCTGCCTGAGAATATAACGCGGGGTTGGTATCGAGGGGTGGACTACCAGATGTAGGCGACTTGCTTCCTTTTGCCTATGATCTTGGAACCTTTTCGAAGCTCCTTTCTGCGTTGGAGCCTCAATAAAGCCATCGCTACACGATCTGCCTCGCAGTGATAACTAGATCCCAGCTTACCGTGAACCTCTTTTATTGTTTTGGGTGTTTGGAAAAAGCCCTGATCTCGTAGTTTTAGTATATGGGTGGGCAAGCCATTGTCCGCTACAGACGATGGATTCTTAACACTCCTGACCTTCGGCGACGCGGGGAAAACCACCTTCTCAAGACGGTCTAAACGCGCAAGGATTTCTTCCAAGGGATTTGCGCTCATATAAACTCCTTAAGTCTGCCGCCCATTCTTCAAATTCTCCGCTTTCCGAAGACCTGGTATTAATAGCCGCATTCCACCATTTTCATCTTCATCCACATATCTTCTAATTCGACTAACAGCGACCCTGGCATTTTGGGTTGAGAATCGATGTCTTTTTAACAGCAAAGACAACTCCGAAGACGATATCCGTCGTGGCGATACATGTGCCAACGCTAGCAGGGCAATATCGACCGCGCTTGCTCCATGAAAGTGGAAGTATGTTCTACCGTCCACTTCCTCAATGAGCGGATACCTTTTCTTGACCAGAGAGTCCACCATGACCTTAGCCACATCGCTACCGACAATCCCGTGCTGAGCACACCTGACCATCTCCGCTAGAACCCAAGAACAATTCATTGTAACGACATTGGCATCCATTTCGTTTGGGTCAATTTCATTCGGATCGTGTCTTCCCCCACGATTACTAGCGACTTCATAAACAAAACGACCTACTCGCGGAATTGTTAGTCGAATGGAATCACTAATAGATCCCTGGGAAAGCTGCCCCAAGCCATCAATCAGGCTGCCCGCGCTAAAAGCTCTTCCGTCCGGCACGGTCTTTCCAGCGCGAACCCACAATGCCTTTAAAGTGGCTTCAATAAATTTTCCAGCCTTTGCTATGCAGTCTTCCCATTCCTGAAGCTCAAAATGTTTGACCATACCCACAAAATGGCGCGTTGATGCCTCGACGTGCTTCTTGACAAAAAACGGGATTAGGAGGTGGTTGAGAGTAGTAAGGCTCATTTATGCTTTCAAAGCCTCATTCCATACATTCGTCAACGTGTAGATTCCATGCTTAGTGCTATCTATCCACCCGTTGGCTTTTGCTCTATTCAGATACGCGGAATTAAATCTCCCTCCTAAGACACTCTTCATTTTGTTCCACTGTTTTTCAATTTCTATGGAGGAGACTTGTTCGGCAATGTTTCCTTTAGTCAAACGTGCCAACAAGAGAGTGACCTTTTCCGGTCCAGAGCAGCCTCGAGAATGCTGTTTCATGAAAGCAAGTGTATTAGGATGAAAAGACACATGAACGTGCTTGTTATCGCCAGTTGTACGAGGCTTAGACCGATCGGACTGCTTTCCGTTTAATTCGCCTATCACTTCATCAGCAAGAGATTTAATGCGATCGAGCTTGGCCAACATCTCCTCTTTTATCATTTGCAATCCCCATAGAGTCTTCTTTCATATGTTTTAAAAATACTCTCCGGATTTGCAGAGCTCATTTTCCGTATACCCACTTTCCTTCAACTTTCTTCCGACCCAACAGTCTCTTCTGAACCAAACCTAACATTACGCCTGATAACGTCGTTACGGGGTAAATGTAACCTTTTTCTTCCAATGAACCTGCTATATCCGATAACCCTCTTGGCTTATTAAAAAATCCCTCATCCTTTAATCCCATTATTAAATCGGAGGTCGCGGAGCGCTTTTTCTCATCCCCTCGCGAGTGAGATCCCTTGGCATTGGTCGCCGCCCCCCTGCCCTGACCAACTGAGTCGCCATGCTCGATAATCTTCAAAATATGGGCAACTTCTCTATCATTTCCTTCAATCGTTATTGCGAGTCCCGTTTTTGATTTAATAGTTGCTTTCGCCATTAGCTATCCCCACTAGTGCTATTGGACTATTTTTATTGCTTATTATCGGCAAAATAAATGGTGTGTCAATAGTGGGGCATAGATAATTTACCTAGTGGCCGAGACTTCAACAAAAAAGCTTCCTACTTTGACCATATAGATCAAGTGAAGCGGGGGCTGCGCCCCCGATCCCCCCGGCCGTCCGGTCCATCGGTCCGGAACGGCCGGGCGGCCTCGTTGGGCGGAATCTTTGCGTTTAATTCTCCCCATGGTTTCAGTATCCCTGTTCTTCATTCTGTGTTTGTACTCAACGATCAACCAGAGAGGCGGCCAAGCTGACGCATCGCCGCCTGGTACGAGGAAGGAGCATTGCTCCCTCTCACCCGTGGCGGATAGTGGACGGGTGACAGGGACACATTAATTTGATGGTCTCATCGTCGCCGCGTCAGTCCCGCACAATCCGCACAGAGCCAGACCTCACTGAGGACATCGTCCACGACATAACAGAGTCTCGCCCAGGCCCGTTCTGACTGGCAGAATTCACAGAGTCGTTCCTTGGTATGTTCAGGACAGAGCCAGGCTTTCCTCGCCCGGTCGTACGTGGTCGCTTCCCGTCCGCAACAGGCTGGACCAAACAGGCTGGGCTGCTTGAGACTACATCGATGCCAGATCATCCTTAGACCTCCTGGTAGACGAGCCCCTTCCCCAATACGAGTTGCAGAATGGTGCCGCTAAACCAGATGGGATGCCCCGAGAGCAGATCCTCCCAGGTCTTCAGAAAGACGATCTTTGGGATTTCGATCTCACCCCTGATCCGGCGATAGGCGTTCCTCGTAGACCATTGGTACCGCATCTCTTCCCACAGTCGGCTGATAGGGAACCCCAGAGACCGTTTCCAGGACCAGCACATGTTCACGTAGCCGCATTGATCCTGGACATATTGGCTAATGACGTAGCGGCTGAGACGGTTCCGGGAACGATGGCTGGGCTGATACGCCTTGATCCAGACGACCGGAGCCCCGTGGAGGGCTTGCCATTGCGCCGACAGCCATTCCTGGGAGATCCAAAAGCGGCGAGCGCGTTCCCCATCCGACACCCGCCAGGCCCAGAAGATATGGAGCACCCCATGCCCTTCTTCCGTTCGGACCTGGTAATACTCCAACCCCTGAAACCCCAGCTGGCGTTCGATGCGTTGCCTCAGCTGCTTGTGGTGATACGTCAGCTTCTCGGCATCCCCGCCCTCTGCCGTCGAGAGGGTGACCCACAGCACTTGGAACTGGTGGCATTCCCAGAACCAGAGTAGCGACCGGACGCGGTGATAGCCCCGCTTCTGCTTCCTAGTCCATTCCCCGGCGACAGGCTCCCGCCGGAACTCCTTCCAGCGGCTCATCGGGCAGCCTCCGCTTGAGGAATGGCCGGCCTCAGGCCGGCAGCCAGAATCCGTTCCAGTTCTTCGATAGGAATCCTCACGGCTCGCACCGACGGCTTCACATAGGCAATCTGCCGATTCAGGATGTATTTCCTGATCGTGCTTTCCTTCAGCCCTAACCGGTTGGCCGCTTCTCGAATGGTGATCAATTTTGTACTGGGGACCATCGGGCACCTCCTTCAAGAATGGTTCAAAAATGATCACGGCTTATATTGTTGAGCCGTGATTCTTCTTGACACCCATTAACAAGCCGGAGGTACACTTGCCAAACACATTCCGGTGCAGAGAGCCCTTTCGCACGACACATTTTTCGGTGGTGTTGGGATCAGGAATTTAGGGAGGGGTCAGCGTGAAAAAGGAGCTGAAGGCATGAGCGCACAGGGGCACGCAGAGCAGGACTTTCAACTGGAGTATCAGAAGGCGATGGAGCGTATCCAGACGATGCCGGATGGCGCCGTGGGGTGGGTGCTCCGGTTTTTACAGACCGATCTGGAGGCTTTGACGCCCACGGAATGGACGCTGGTAGCGTTTGAGGTCGCGGCCTTTGTCGATGAGACGGGGGAGCGCTATGGCGGGATGGTGGCCCCGGAGAGTGGCTGGAGCGTGGAGGGCGTGCCTCACGCGAAGAACTATCAGACGATACCCAGTCGCAAAGAAGCCCTGGACATTCAGGCTGCCGTCCTGGAGCACTTGGAGCTCTATTGGCACGAAGGCTACACCGCCTTCACGTTTCCGCAGATGACGCTGGTCGTGGTGTCGCCGGGTGAGGGCTCTGACGAGGCCGGGACGGTCATCGTGAGTGCGAAACGCAAGGCGAAGGAGTTTGAATACCGGTTTGTCCACCTCCTGGCCCACACGGGGGACTACATCCGGCGTTGTCCGGAATGCGCCACGATCTTTTTCGCGATCAGACGCGACCAGCTGTACTGTCAGCCCCGCTGTCAAAACCGCGTCGCGGCGAGAAAGTGGCGCGACAGCCAGAAGACTGACCGCAAGACCGCACGACGAAAGGAGGACCGCCATGGCAAGAAAAGCGGGAAAGGATAGAGGGATTACCCAGCGGAAAGGCCGGGAAGGCTGGTGGGTGCGTGTCTATGAAGAGGGACGCCAGACATGGCACAAGTGCGACACCAAAAGCCAAGCACGCACGCTGTATGGCAAGTTGAAGGCCGAAGCACGAGAGGGAAAACTCTTTCCCAAACCGAAAAAGACAAAATCAATCCTCCTGAAAGATTACTTCGTGACGTGGCTCAAAAACCAACCCGCACGCGGCAAGAAGGTTACGACGATCAAGACGTACGAGTCGCGATTACGAAAACATGCCCTCCCCGCCTTTGGGACTTCGCAACTCTCCGCCATCTCACGACCCCGAATCAAAGCATGGGCCGCAGGGCTGCTTGAAAAGGGGCTCGATTTCGATACGGCTCTCAATGCGCTACTCACGCTCAGCGCGGTATTGACCGAAGCCGTGGAAGACGGGCTGATCACTCATAATCCTGCCCTCCGTTCCGGGAAACTGCTGAAACGGCCGGCGACCATCGAGGAATCAGAACTTGCGATCTTCACGCCGGAAGAAGAAAGCTTGTTGCTGGAGACCGTCCGACGCGAACGCCCGCTGTTTTACCCGATGGCCCTGACCTTCTTTCGCACCGGCCTCCGAGCCGGAGAAGTGCTAGGACTCCATCGGGGCGATCTGAACTTTCACAGCCGATCAATCTACGTGCAACGGAACTGGTCGCGCGGAATCCTGGGCACACCCAAGAACGGGAAGGCCCGGCGGGTGGACATGTCCCAGGGACTCGCAACGGCTCTGACGGAATGGATCGAGCTACAGGATCTGGAGGCGGCAGCCGCTGGACACCCAGCGACTGAAATCCTCTTTCCAGGCAACCTTGGCGGAACCAGACGGGAGCCCAGTTATATGGCCGAAAATTGGTTGCGCTACAAACTGTGGTTTCCGATGATCGCGAAGGCAGGACTACGACGACTGGATATGCATAGTGTCCGCCATACCTATGCAAGCCGACTCATCGCGAATGGGGAGAACCTGAAATACGTCCAAGCACAACTGGGCCATGCGTCGATTACCATCACCTGTGACACCTATGGGCATCTGATTCCAGGCGGGAATCGGCAAGCGGTCGATAAGCTGGATTCGTTAAAAATCGGTTCTGGAACCGTGACCAAAACCGTGACCAAAGCCCACGAAAACTCCTAAGTCTTTGATTTTTGAGCAAAAACAGTGGCATCGCAGGCGATGTACTTAATCTGCTTCATCGGCACGATGATGACTTCTTTGGCCGTATCCACTTCGAGCACTTCCATGTCCTCGCTGATCGTGTGACGAATCGCCTCTTTCACCAGCAGTTCCTGATTGTCGGCAAACACGATTTTCACCCAATATTGCACGAGACGCGCTCCTTGTTAGAGATGATCGCTTTCCGCCCGGCCCAATTCCTGTGACCGTTGCGTGGCCGACTCAACCGCCGAGATCAGAGTCGCCCGCAACCGCCCCTGCTCCAATCGAGACAATCCGGCGATCGTGGTTCCGCCGGGCGAGGCCACCCGGTCTTTCAACACCGCCGGATGCTCCCCCTGCTCCAGCACCATGCGAGCCGCGCCCGCGACCGTGTGCGCCGCCAATTGTTGCGCGGTGCCCCTGGGCAATCCGGCCAAGACTCCGCCGTCGGCAAGGGCCTCGATCATGGCGAACACATAGGCCGGACCGCTTCCACTCAGACCGGTGACGGCATCCATCAACCGCTCCTCCACCACCACGACACTGCCGACCGATTCGAACACCTGCTCGGCTGCCTGACGATCCGCCGCCGACAAGCCCCCTACCAGGCTCATCGCCGTCACGCCTACTCCGATGGCCGATGGCGTATTGGGCATGGCACGGAGCAGTCTGCCGGCTCCGGCAAGCCGGTCTTGTATGCGGGACAAGGGATATCCGGCAGCGACCGAGATGAGCAGCGGGTTCGACTGGAGCGAGGACGCGAGTTCAGTAAGCACGTGGTCGAGCACCTGCGGCTCGACACAGAGCACCACGATGTCGGCGCCTCGAACCGCCACGTGGTTGTCGGCGGTCACGGCCACGCCCAAGGTCCGGTTCAGGAGTTCGCGTCTGGACGAGAGCGGGTCGCTGACGACGAGACGATCGGGCGTAGTCAGACCTTTTCGCAACAAGCCCGCCAGCAAGGCCTCGGCCATGTTGCCGCCGCCGACAAATCCGATCTGCCGTCCAGTCAACATGGCGCGATTATACGGACGGCCCTCCGGCCGGCGCAACTTGCAACCGACGGACGGGATTGTTATAGAGTGACCGGTCTCGTTGCGATCCTCGACCTCCAGCAGATCGAATCCGGCCCGGACGTCGCTGTTGGGTGTCCATGAGAACGACGCCGATCCGAACCGGATGACGCTACAGGGAGCTGCCAATTGATCGATCAAGCGAATCGAGACGTGGGGACAGGCGCAAGAGCCGCGACCGCCGGCAGGATTCGGCACAGGCGTGTTGTCGCCGCACCGGTCCTCGTGGCGCTGTGCGTGCTCTCCGTCGCAGGCATGGGACAGGCTCAGGTCATAGGGGAGGAGGCGGAACTCGATCGCTTACGAGTCAAGGCCGAAGACGCGATGGGCAATGACGACGCGGAGAGCGCGGCCATGAGCATGGGCCGAGCGGCCTTGATGGCGGGACAACTGGCCAAGCGCCAATCGGACTCCGGGTTGCAACACACCTTCAAGACCGCGGAACATTTGTACCGCTCGCAGGAACATGGTTATCGCGCCATCGCCCTGTTCAGGCGGGCCGGCGGGGAACTCCCGGCCTCAGCAGGCGTCTGCGGGAGCCTTCAACTTGCGCAACTCGAACTGCAGCATGCGCAAGAGGGCCTCAACCGGCAGGTACAGGCTCCTGCCACGAACGCGCATGCGGCTCGTCTGGGCACGGTCCGTCAGACAACGGACGATTGGACAACTCTGTTGGAATCGATGCACGCGGACTTTCGCTGCTCAAGGTAGCAAGCCGTTGAAAAAGGCCGCCAGCTTCGTTCTCGCATCGCTCCGAGGCTCAACGTACCGCAAGGGTACGCCTCGCCTCCTCGCATTGCTGCGGCCTTGCTGAACGGCCCTTTTGAACGGCCTGCAGAGTAAACGATCACGGTAGCGGATCGCATCTCGCTATGACGACGCCGCCGGCGGCTTGTGTCCGCAGCCCGCACCGGCTAGTCGTCTTCGGGATTCACGATATGCAACCCCGCCGGGCGACAGGCGGCCAAGAGCTGCTTATCCGCGCTGACGACCGTCAGCCGGAGCGGTTTCAATTCCAATGCCAGGGCCAGATGCAAGAGCTGCGGAGAGCGCAGGGCCGGATAGTCGAGAATCAGTTCCCTTGCCGCCAGATAGGTCTCCATCGTCGGCGAGATGAACTGAAAGAGTCCTTGCGCGGCTTCCATCTCGAACTTGTAGAGGACGGAATAACAATCGTCCCGGGTGATTTCTCCTTGCTGCGCGCGAACGGACAAGACCGAGTACAGCTCCGTCACGCTCCACATGGGAAGAATCGCCACCTTCCCGCGCTTCACCATGAGCTTGTTGACGACCCGCGTCCCGCGTTCCATGCTGTAGCGTTTCACCAGCGCCGTCGAGTCGAAATAGTAATACGGCATCCTAGACCCTCCCCTTCAAGAGACTCTCTGCCAGCGGCGACTGGAGCTTGGAAAGGCGATCCTGCAATTCATCCAGCGGCAGTTCCTCGTAGTAGCCCTGTTTGCGGAAAATACTGACCAAATCGCTCTTGAGCACCTGTTGCGTATCGGCGGCCAACCGCTCGCGCAGACGCTTCTTCATCGCCTGGCTCGACAACCGGCGTCCGCCGTTGGCTTGCTCCCCCGCCTTCCGGGTTCCTGTTTTACGCATCTCCTCTCCTCTCTCCTGTGGTTAATGCACCGCCGTCATCGACCGAGGGGCGACGCCCCCGTCTCCTTCGGACAACCGGACGGCGCTGCGGCCGCAGCCGGAAGATCCGCCTCTCCATAAATATGCGCGGCCACGGAGCGGGCCAGCTCCGCGGAAAACTCCTGCTGCATGACGCGCACAGCTTTCGCTGCGGCCTCGCGCTCCGTCACGTGCCCTTCTTTGCCGCCTTTCGACACAGCCCCGATCACACGATGCGTGGCCGTTTCTTCGATCACGGCATCCGTGCACCAGCGGACATACCGGAAGTGGGGATCGTGGACGTCAATCGGCCACAGCCGCACGGTTCCCTTGATCGACAACTCCACCGGCATGGTACCGGAGACGGCGCCGCCTCCGGCGACAGCAAATCCCTCCTGCGTAAGGCCCTCGATCAGTGCCCGTTCGAGCGGTTCAGCCTGTTCGCCGGAAACCTCCACGGCCATCCCGTACTGGGTGGAGAGAAACTGCTCCAATTCAGCAGCCAGCTCGGCTACTCGATAGGCAGCCGGATTCCCCTGCCCGCTCGATCGAATGGTGCGAAGATCGGTGTTGTAGGCCTCGCGCAGGACCAGATTCTTGGCGGCTCGTTTGAGATTACGCACTCGCGAGAGTTTGTCCTGGGTGTGACGCGCTTCGGCGACCTGGGTCTGAATCGTGCGATCGAGCTCCGCGAGGCGTTCGACCATCGCCGATTCCGCCTGCGCCCGGTTCATGCCTGCCAGAGCATAGTACTGTCGCGCCTTTTGGTCAAACCAGGTATCGAGAATCTGGACATTCTCCAACACCTTATCCGTCGTCACCCTGGTTACGTTATCCAACGTGAGACGGCGCTCGGTGCTGGTCTGCCCGCGCGATTCCACTACCAGGTACGATTCCCAATCCTTCGCTTGGGCGGTAATCTCCGCCTTAAAAATCCGCGACACCGCCGCATAGGCCTGTTCCGTGGCTTGCGGCCGGGATTCGGCCTGCCCGACACCCACCAGAAACTGCGAGGCAGGATATTGTGCGCTGTCCCCATCGATCCAGGCGGGGCGGGCCGGTCCACCCATCCACCCGCAACCGGCACAAAAGACCAACAGGATGGCCAAGCCGGCCCCTCTCATGCGCTGCACGAAGAGAGTCATGGACGACCTCATAACATCACCCGTTGGATCAGGAAGACGGTCTCCCCCGCTCGGAGCATCAGTGGGCGGGAGGGACCTGTCTGCGCGGTCCCGCCGCTTCGCGTCACAGCCTGAATGCGGCTTTCATACTCGCCGGGCGGTACCCATAGGCGGGAAATCTGAATTTCATCCGGCAACGTGCGCCAGCTCCTCGTATCTGCGGCCTCGGAGGCCACCGCCAGACCATGCGTGAGGACCCCCACGAGCAACCCGACCCATGGTGCGTCGCCTTTGTTGACCGCATGTTGCGATCCGCGTGTCGCGGCTTCGGCTGCGGCAAATTTTACCGCCGCCCGCGCAAGGGCCTTAGTCGTGATGCCTGGCATGCGGTCGGACAGGGCCCGCTCGGCCAGCGCCGTGCCGTTATAGACCAATTCGGATGTTGCGGAGATAGGCGCGCCTTCCTTGGGCACCAGACTGACGGACTCCTGCATCACCTGCGTCTTCTGTGGCACTAATTTCGGCAAGGCCACACGCACCACACGACCGTTCAGGCCGTACAACACACTGTCCGCGACTCGACGTTCCTGGCGATTCGACGCATGCACCACCCCGCGATTCAACAACACCAACTGCAGCGCGCTCAGACTGATCGGGATATCGAGATACGCTTCTTCTTTGCGCGGGGCGCGGCCATTATAGCCGATCACCACCACCTGAGCGAGATTCGGCTGCTCTCCTCGCGACACCCACCGTGTCTCGGGAAACTGACGCCGGTACTCGTCAAACTCAGCCGTCATATGCAGTGCATCGGTCGTCCTCAGCAAGTCGGCCCGTAACATCGGCGGCATCGGCGTGCGCGACCAGGCTTTGGTCGCCTCATAAATGTCATAGGCCTTGCGATAGGCGATAAACGCATTGTTCAGATCGCCCGTCGACTCGTACAACACCCCGGTCAAATAGCGGGCGAAGGCATCCTCGCGATACCCGTCCTTGTCTTTTGCGCTGTCCGACAACACGTTCAAGCGATGATCGATCTGCCGCGCTTCGACGACGGCCTCCGTCAACTGCCCCATCGCCGCATAGTTCAGCGCCTTGACGACGTTGATCATCACATGTTCATACGGGTCGCCTTCGAAGGGCAGCATGTTGTCGTTTGTCAGGAAGGCGGTGGTCTCGGTCCGGATACTCCTGGTATACAGCCGTTCGACCTCCACCGCCGCCTGTTCCAGCAGATTGTTGCTCTGTACGTAGTCGCCGGCGAGATGCAGCGTCATCCCCCGATCCATGCTGTAAAGCAGCCGGTTGCGCCGTCCATAGTCGGACTCCGCCTGCGCCATGACGGCATCAGCCCGACGAGGATCGTACGCCGCAAGACTCTGGTCGATGAGGAGGTAATGGTTGTCGGCGAGGCCGCAGCCGGATACCATCCACAGCAGGGCCCAGCAGAGTACCGACACGCAGGGGGATGAAATGAAACGGCCTCCCCGAAGGGAGGCCGTGGTCGATGGAGGGTGCGGTCTCAACAGTCGACGTCGGGCTAGAAAATGGTGCGTTTCTTCTCAACCACTTTCTTGATTTTCTTTTGTCCGAACCAGGACTTGACATTGTTTTCCAAATCGACCATTTCCAGATCGACCTGGTAGAACACCGCTTTGGCTCCGTCCTGTTCGTCCAGAATCGTCGCAATACTCCCGCGCATCATGTAGTCAGCGCCGATTTCCTTGCCCGGCGCCTTTTGGGTATCTTCACGGGCATACACGGCCTGTTCGCGCCGTTCCTCACGTACTTCCTCCCGTTCGCCCTTTCCGGCGACAAACGTCACTTTCTGCGAATTGGTCAGCTCCCTCTCCAGATCGTTCACGAACGTCTGCACATTGATATGTTCGTGGCTCTTGTTCAACACAGTCCCGACGATGACGACCGGTTGCCGGTTCTTTCCCTTCGTGAAGTTGCCGAGCCAGGGATTCGCCAACGCTTCCTTGACCATGGCCTCGGCCACCATCTGGGAATCCGTGTCGTTCCAGCGTCCACTGAGATCGGTCACCACACCGGTATCGACGCGTGTCACTCTGGTTTCATGTCCGCATCCGCCGGCCGCCACGGCGACTCCGGCCAACACGACGACTGCGACGCTCCGGCCCACTCTCCTCCCACGCCACTCGATCATGCGCTCTCCTCCTGAAGGACAGGCCTCGCCCCTGTCACACACGCTACTGGTTGGCGCGCTTATCTTCTTCCTTTTCCAGACGATCGAACAACCGGTCGGCATTCTTTCGCACAAAATCGCGGACCTGGCTATTCAGTTCCTTCGCCTGCTCCAGATTGTTCTTCATGTCCTCGAGACTGAGCTTGGTCAGCACGTAATAGGTGCCGGACTTTTCATCCTTGTAGCGATCCATCGGCTTGACGCCGTTCAGCGTCACCGCGGAGAACGTTTTCACGGCTCGTTCGATATTCTGTTCTTCACTGTTGCGGGAAAAGTCCCCGGCGGTCGTGGACGCCGCATAGTCCCGCATGAGATAGGCGGTGTAGGTTTCGAAGGTCTTGGCGATTTCAGCCCGGCTGCGGTTCTCTGCGGTATCCCAGGCAAGCGGTTCATTCCGCACGCCGACGACCGAGCCGACTCCGTAGAACGATTTGTCGCTTTTTTCGTTGAACGCGCCGGAACCTTTCTTGACCCAATTCGGAGGACCACCGCAGGCCGTCAGCCCGATGAGGAGCACGAGCGCCAGCGCGCTCCCGGTGAACTTCGACAACACCCCCTCTGCTCTGCTCATACGAATCCTCCTTGGTGTGACACCTGTAAGCGCTGATGGCTCGATGCTGCCCGGCAAGCTGGTGGAAGATCGACGTGTGTGCGTCACGGGATGACGAGAGACAATTGCGCGAAAAAACGAGGTTAGGCTAACATGCACCCCCAAGACTGTCAACGCGGAAGCAGTCTTTCGGTTGACGGCATCGCTCGCAACACGATCACGACACCCCGCATACCACAAAGGAGAGACAACAGATGGCCGACGTGCAGATCGAAGACGGTATTATTCGGGTCGTCCAATTGGATATTCAGGATCCCAAAGCCGCCGCCGTGCTGGCGGAATATCCGCAGGTGCGCTGGCCGGAAATTACACGACGCGCATTGAAAATCGGGCTGGGGTATCTGAAAGGCGGGGGGAAAGACTAGGGGGCCGGCGCCACGCTGCCTTGGACGGCATGGAGGGCACGTTCGCTTTGTCCGCCCAACTCCAGGTACCGGCGGAACGCATCGACGGATTTCTGCGGCTCGTTGAGGTGGTCGGCATAGAGGGTTCCGAGCGAAAAATAGACATCCGTGTACGCGGGATTGACGACCAATGCTTGCTGCATGGCCTGCTCGGCCTCCTTCGGCTGACCTTTCTTTTCGAGCGCCAGTCCCAAGGAGTAGTGCGAATCGGGATTCTGCGGCGCGTGCTGGACTGCGGCGCGCGCCGCCGCCAACGACTCATCCAGGTCGGGCAACACCTCCAACCGGATGTAACTCTTCAGCACGTAGGCATCGCCGAAGGACGGATCGTAGGCGATCGCGCGGTTGAGCCGTTCCAGCGCTTCTTCCGCCGACTTCTGCTGCTGAAGCAGGGCAAACGCCTGCTCATATTGCGCGCGGGCTTCTTTGATCCGGTCCGCTTCGGTGCTCGGTTCCTTCCCGAGTGAAAACGTTTCTTTCCGCCCCTCGACCAGGATGACATCGCCGTCCCCTTCGAGTTGAACGAACTGCGGATGTTGCGCCCCTCTGGTCTCGCGCTCGACGTCCTGCCTTACCTGGGTCGCGAGTTCACTCGCCATGACCCAGCCGTTCTTGTTGAGATCGGCTGCCCCCTTCAATCCGGCTACCAACGCCGTGACAAACGGACTCTGTCCGGACCCGTGCGCCACCGTCTCTTCTTTCTCGGCGGCGGTGATTACCTGAACGGAACGTTTTTCCGTATCGTCTTCCGGCGACAGACGGCCTTCCAACGAGAGGGGCTGCGGCGCGGTGACATCCCAGCCGCGAAGGTTGGCATCGAACAGCAGGAGCAGATGTTTGGATGCGGACCTGCGGCTGAATTCTTTAAATTGATCGAGGGTAATCGCTTTCCCAGGATTGTTGACCTGTGCATCCCAGGGGACGACATAGCCGAGATCTTTCGATTGCGCGTCCTGGGTCACCCCGGCATGACCGGAAAAAAAGATCACGACCCGATCCTGCCGTCCGACCTTGCGCGGCAGATAGTCGTTCAGAATCTGCAGGAGCCGCCGTGAACTGGCGTCCTTGTCTTGCAATTCGATGACTTCGTCGAAGCCGAGTTCGCGCAACGCGGCCGCGACCGCATGGGCGCTTTCAAGAGCCCCGGGCAGCTTCGGCGCCACGAGGTAGTTCTCTACCCCGATGACCACCGCCCATGACTTATAGTAGAGGCCCTCGGGTTTCCCCACCTGGGCCTTGGCGAAAGAGACATCGGCCACAATGTCGGCGGCGAAGAAGACCGCCAATGCGGTCACGATCCGGAGGAAACGGGGTGATGTCGACGAGCGCATCAAGCAGCTGATCCTATGAGAACCACAGGCTCAGCCTACCCTCGCTCCGTCTCGACTGTCAAGGAAGGCCTGGCACTTCGAGGCGCCTCACGCGCGCCTGCTCCCGCATGATCACCGGGTTGTGCGGCCGCGCCCAGGGTTGCAGTTCCCTCCTCCCATCCGCATAATGCCGTACAGAATACAGCCGTGCGCCGACGTGCCCGCGATTTGTGGAGGTGATGGGACCCATGAGCGACAAAATCGATACGCTACTCAAGGAAGGACGTGTCATTCAGCCCTCCGCCAGGACCAAAGCGGCGGCGCATATCCCCGATTACGATCAGGCATACAAGGCCTCCATCGCCGACCCGGAAGCCTTTTGGGGCGGGGTGGCCAAGGAACTGGATTGGTTTACCCCCTGGACCCAGGTGCTGGAGTGGAACTACCCCTGGGCCAAGTGGTTCGTCGGCGCGACCTGCAACATCGCCTACAACTGTCTCGACCGCCACGCCAACGGCTGGCGACGGAACAAAGTCGCCATCATCTGGGTGGGCGAAAACGGGGACGAACGCATCTTTACGTATGGCGAACTCTTGCGCCAGGTCAACCGTTGCGCCAATGCGCTCAAGGCGCTCGGTTTGAAGCAGGGCGACCGCGTTACCATCTACCTCCCCAAAATTCCCGAACAGGTCGTGGCCATGCTGGCCTGCGCACGCATCGGTGTCATTCACAGCGTGGTGTATTCCGGGTTCAGCGCTCCCGCCCTGGCCAGCCGCATCCAGGATGCCGAAGCACGGCTGGTCATTACCGCGGATGTCGGCTACGACCGCGGGAAGACGATCCCGCTCAAGCCCGTGGTAGACGCGGCGGTGCAATCCTGCCCTTCCGTGGAAAAGGTCGTGGTCGTGCGCCGGGATGCCCTCGGCGTCGCGCTCACCGCGCCGAAGGAAATCGATTGGGCCGATTGGTTGAAGGAACAGAGCGCCGCCTGCCCGGCGGAACCGCTGGACGCCGAAACTCCACTCTATATTCTGTATACCTCCGGCACGACCGGCAAACCCAAAGGGGTGGTGCATGTGCACGGCGGCTACATGGTCGGCACCTATATCACGACGAAGTATGTGTTCGACTTGAAGGAAGACGATGTCTACTTCTGCGTCGCCGATCCGGGTTGGGTCACCGGGCACAGCTACATCGTGTACGGCCCGCTGTTGAACGGCGCCACGATCCTGATGGCCGAAGGGAAGCCCGACTATCCGAATCCCGGTCGCTGGTGGGATCTTATCGCTCGGTACGGCGTCTCCATTTTCTACACCACGCCGACCGCCGTGCGGTTGCTGATGAAATACGGAGAGGACTGGCCGAAGAAATACGACCTCTCCACTCTGCGCGTGCTTGGTAGCGTCGGCGAGCCGATCAACCCGGAAGCCTGGGAATGGTTCTATCGTGTCACCGGCAGCGATAAACCGATCATGGACACCTGGTGGCAAACGGAGACCGGTGCCATTCTCGTCACGCCACTCCCCTCCGTCCCACTCAAGCCCGGCTCCGCCACGAGGCCGTTTTTGGGAATCGAAGCCGACGTGGTGGACAAAGAAGGGCACAGCCTGCCCAGCAATGCCGGCGGTTTCGCCGTCATCAAGAAACCTTGGCCGGCTATGATGCGGACGATCTACAAAGATCCCGATCGCTACAAGGTCTACTGGAATACCATCCCCAACTGCTATACCGCCGGCGATGTCTGCCGCAAGGACCAGGACGGCTACATGTGGTTCATGGGCCGAGCCGACGACGTGATCAAGGTGGCGGGTAACCGCATCGGCACGGCGGAGGTCGAAAGCGCGCTGGTCAGCCACGAGGCGGTGGCCGAAGCCGCGGTCATCGGCAAGCCGCATCGCACCGCCGGAGAAGCGATCAAAGCCTTCGTCATCTTGAAGCAGGGGTATCAGGACTCAAAAGAGTTGATTCAATCGCTGAAAGACCATGTGCTGAAGGAACTGGGGAAAATCGCGGTGCCGCAGGAAATCGATATCGTGCCGTCGCTTCCGAAGACACGATCCGGAAAGATCATGCGGCGGGTGCTGAAAGCGAAGGAATTGGGACAGGACGTGGGGGACATCTCTACCATCGAAGACTAATCGCATTCACATTCAGTCGAACACGATCGTTCACTGTCTGCATGGAGGCCGGTCATGCATACACACTGCTCGCGTCGATCTCTTCTCTGTTGGACGGTTATCGGACCCTTGCTGCTCGGAAGCGGAACAGCCCTGACTGCGGCCGAGGGAGGCGGAAACGGGTCAACCGACATCGCGCTTCACACCAAGCCGGGAGCCAGGGGGAAAACCCAGAAGGCCACCTCCGCCCCAGCCAAGGGGTCGACCCCACGATATGCCTCGGCGGAAACGGCGGCCAAGGCTCCGGTCTGTTTCGGTGAGGCACCGAAGATCCAATCGGTGAAACCGGACGAGGGCAAGCCCGGCGACGCCGTGACCCTCTTCGGGAAAGGTTTCGGGCCGGCCGCTTGTCTGCGTTCGTTATCGTTTGGTCCCGGCTATCCCGCGACGTTCACCTTCGTCAATGATACGCAGATCACCGCCGTCGTGCCCAAAGGCAGACGCAAAGGCATGGCCATGATGACCCTCACCACAGCCTCGGGAGAAGATTCAAAAGGGTTTCTTGTGAAATAAACCGGAGAGCGTTCGTGACCGGAACCGCGACGGGAACAGTTACAACAAGCCCCGACGCTGCAGATAGTCCTTATCGATGACCGGGGTTGGTTGTGGAGGGAGCAGGCCGCGCTCCTGTAAGAGCCGCTCGACGTACTTGCCGATCAGGTCCGATTCCAGGTTGACCTGGTCCCCCACCTGCTTCAGTCCGAGTGTCGTGACCTTCGCCGTGTGGGGAATAATGGCCACCACAAACGAGCGGTCGGTTACCTCGTTGATCGTCAGGCTGATGCCATCTACCGTGATCGATCCCTTGCCGACACAGAGTCGCAAGATTTCTCTGGGTGCCTCGATCTCCAGAATCACCGCATTCCCGTCCTGATGCCGGCTCCGAATCACGCCGATCCCGTCGACATGGCCGGAGACCATGTGGCCGCCGATGCGTTCGTTCAGTTTCATCGCACGCTCGAGATTCACCGGTGAACCGGACGTGAGACTGCCGAGCGTCGTGACGTTGAGCGTTTCCGGCGACACGTCGACCGAGAAGTCGTGATCGGTGCGCGCGACCGCCGTGAGGCAGACACCGTTCACACTGACACTGGCGCCGATCGTGAGATCGCCCATCACGGTCGAAGCAATAATCGTCAGGCGCGTGCCCGCCAAACTCCGATTCAGCACCGACACCGCGCCCATTTCCTCCACAATGCCGCTGAACATGCGCTAGGCTCCCCTGTGAGTCTTTATGAGATACAGACAGAATCCCACCAGCCCGATGCCCCCGACCACCGCGATCCCGCGCTGCAACGTTTCGATAAAGTCCGTATCCATCTTTCCCTGCGTTCCTCTCAATGAATCGTCGTCATCCCGGAAAAAGCGGCGGCATTATAACACTACCGCGTGAGCGATCTCATCGTCGCCCAAAACGCGACAGCCGCGAGGATCTGGATTCCGGCGATCACCGCGAATGCCCCTTGATAGCTGGCGTGGGCAATCAAAAGCCCGGCCAAGAGCGGGCCGCTGGCATGGCCGATATCCATGACCGTCCCCTGCATGCCCATGCCCGCTCCCAGCCGTTTGAATTCCGAACTATCAGCCACCAGCGCGGCCGATGAGGAGGAGACCACCGCCTCTCCGAATCCAAACCCCGAGGACAGCAGCAGCATCACCGCGAACGATTCGACGTGGGGCATCGAGATGAAGGTCGTGGCGCAAATGACCAGACCCAGCAGGATCAACGGCTGCCGTCCGATCCGGTCCGAGACACGCCCCATCACAGGCTTCGAGAAAAACGACGTGAAGGCCTGCACCGTGAAGAGCAGGCCCACCTCTCCGGCATTCAGCCCGACGGACAGGCCGTAGAGCGGCAGGAACGCCATGAGCGCGCCGTTGGCGATCATCTTGGCCGCGTCGGTGGAACTGGTGATCAGCACTTTCCGGTTGCGGGCCACCGCGAGAAAGCCCTTCCCCATTTCTGTGATGACCGGAGCCAGGCCCTTCTCACGCACGCGCGGAGGCGGCTCATTCAACTGAAGGCTGAAAAAGATCAGAATGGCGATGCACCCGAAGACTCCGGCAGTGACAAAGGCAGTGGGAAACCCGGCCGTGTGGGCCAGCCACCCCCCGAGAAACGGACCCAGGAGCGACCCGGACTGGGTGCAAGCCGTATAGGTTCCCAACGCAGCCCCTCGCCGCTCTTTGTAAAGATCGGCCACGGTCGCCAGGGCGCTGGGGGCGAAGATGGCCGTCGCCAGCCCATGCACGAATCGTAAGGCCGTCAGCGCATTGAGATCCGAAATGAACGGATAGATGAACGGCGGCAATCCAAAGGCCACCACACCGATACGCAGCAGCATCTTTCTCCCGTAAATATCGGACAGTGCTCCCGAAGGCAACTTCAGCAGCACCCCGGTGATCGTGGATACGGAGACGATCAAGCCGATCCGCTCCGGTCCTGCACCGAGCGATTCGGCAAAGAGCGACAAGACCGGCATACGTACCAGGTTATAACTGATGAAACAAAACACGCCGAGGGTGCAGAGGTAGAAAAAACTTCGAGAGGTAGTCATCACGATCTCATGGTACAGCAGGGCCCGATCGCTGCGCCGGATTGTGCAAGGATGCGAGCGCGGCTTTCAAGAAGGCGACCTGTTCATCCGGTAATCCCGGCGGGTCGGTCGCCTCGAACAACACCTGATCCGGGTGCTGATGCATGGCCATGGCCAGACGACGAGCGGCATCGAACGCCTTCACGACTTGCCGGTTCACCACGTTGCCGATGAGCGGACGAAGCAGCGAGAGCAACCCCGAGTACAACCGGTTATCGAGCCGCAGGTAGGCCACCATCGTATTGTCGGTCGATTCAATCCCCTGCCCGTCTTGTACCGGATGCAGCTTGAACAACACCAGGGCCTTGCCGCTGACGCGCGGCACAAACCGTCCGTCATGAGTGCCTTCGACATAGTAGATCCGCGTGCTTCGATCCTGATAGAGCGGATGCACGATGCCTTCCGTGCCTTCACCGTCCGTCGCCCAAAACTCATCCGGCCCGCGCAACTCGGCCTTGTAGAGTCCAAGGTCGAGACGATTGGCAAGGGCCGCGGCCATCACCGGATGCTCCAGCAAATACAAATAGATCTGTTCGGGTAACGGCGTGCGGATCGGACCGACTTTGTTGGCGGTGGTGTAATGCGTGACGATCGGCTCGATCCGGCAAGCCCAGGCCGCATCGATCCGGTCGAGCGGAAATCGGACCCCGGCATGGAACGAGGGAAGCGGGCAACGGTCTGATTCGGTATACCCGCTGGAGAGAAAGACGACGGACCCGGCCACGAAGACGACCGCCGCCGCGCCGATGCGCCGAACGGCCAGGCCGGTCCTGGTCATGAAGGCCGCTGCAGCACGGAGATCGTCACCTGAGCGGGAAAGAGCTGTGCAGGGTCGTGCCTGAGACGTGCCTGTCGCAGCAACGTATCGACCTGTGGAGCGACCACACCTTCGAAGGACACCTGTCCGTTGGTGGTGATGAGGACCGGCTGGGAGAGATCGACGAGTTCGTCATTCAGATACAGCACATACTGCCGTACATGGTCGGTCTGTACGTCGATTCTATTCGGCCCCGTCACTTGTGCGGTCAATCGGGCATAGGTCCGTCGGCGAATACTGTCGTCCCGTTTGTCGATGAGATCTTCAGAAAAGGAGGCGATCTGATCCGTCGCATCGATCCGGACCCAGCCGAAGGGCAACAGATGGCTCGCGTCGCGCACGACCGTCACGGTCTTCGGCACCGGAGTCCGGCGCTGATGATCGAACCACTTGACCAGATCGGGGAGTTCTTCACGCGGGAAAAAATGGCCCCCGGCCATCGCGTGGGTACGGTCATGCTCCCGGTAGATGAACGGGTACCCGAGATTCTTCAACTCACCGGCCAGTTTGCGGCTCAACTCCACCGGCATGACCTGATCCTGCGATCCATGGATGATATAGATCGGCGTCGTACGGAGATTCTCGAGGAACGGAAACAGCACATCGTCGATCCCGCTGGCCATCGGCGCGAGACCGGCGAAGAGCGGGGCATGGTGCATCCCGATCAACCAGGCGCCGATTCCGCCGTTGGACATGCCGCTCAAAAAGATCCGGTTCGGGTCGATCCGATAGCGCTGTTGGAGGTTGCGCACCGTCGCCAACACGAGATCTTCTGCCCGCCTCGTAAACCAGGCACCGGCCGGATAGGTCGGACAGGCCAGGATGTACTGTTCCCCCAACCGGGACTTCCATCGATCCAGATAGGCTTCACCGGTGAACCCGGCCCCGTGCAGGCAGACGACCAACGCATAGTCCTTGGTCGGCTCATAACTCTGCGGGACCGACAAGCTCAGCCGATAGGGGCGATCACGCACAACGATCTGTTCGTCCGGCAGCAAACCGACCGGTTGGAGACCATGGGGCTGTCCCTTGCGCACAATCTCCTGTACCGCCGGCACGGTCGCATCGGGGCGTTGCAGAATCGTCGTCAGCACCGCGCGTGCCTGCTCCCCGTCATCGGTTGTGAGGTATTGCCACACCTGGGCGGCAAGGTCTCTGGCGGAGGGCTGCTCATCGGCATCGGCCGTCGTGACCATAAGGCCGATCGTCACAAGGCAGCACAGGAAACACAACAGCACAAAGGATCTGCGTGAGTGAGCATTAGGAACAGAACGGATTAACAATTGAACCGCGCTCCTAGTCAGGAGAAAAATCAGCCTGGACGAGCATATCACGCCCGACCGGCTCGATGCGCACATTCTTGAGGGGCACGGCTTCTCGCAGGCGGCGCGGCGACCAGCCGCCCAGCAACCCCTTGGCATCCTGTCCGCCCAGCAGGAGCGGCGCAACGAAACACATGAGCCGTTGGGCGAGGCCGGCCCGTACCACGGCGGCATTGAGCTCGCTGCCCCCTTCGACGAGCAGACTCGTGATGCCCAGTTGGCCAAGCCGCGCCCACAGCACCCGCAGATCGACATGCCTACCGGCTTTCGGCAAGACCAGTACATCGACGCCACGGCTTTTCAACGTGGCCATCTTGCGTGGCTGAGCCGCACTGGTCGTGACGAGTAGGGTGTGAGCTTCTTGCTGCGCTTCGAGCACCGCGGCCTTCAGCGGAATCCGTAAACGGCTGTCCACCGCGATACGCAGCGGCTGCCGTGGGGACAGGTCTCCGCCCGGCCTGGCGGTCAATTGGGGATTGTCTCGCAAGACCGTGCCGATCCCGACGAGCACCGCGTCGACGTCCGCGCGAAGCCCATGGGCCCGCATCCGCGCCGCCTCGTCGGTAATCCATTGCGATTCGCCGCCGGCGGTCGCGATCTGCCCATCCAACGTCATTCCGGCCTTCAGGATGGTAAAGGGCCGGCCGGTTTGCACCCAATGGATGTAGGCCTCGTTGAGTTGCCTGGCTTCACGTTCGCGGCACCCGACGTCGACCGCGATCCCCGCCCGCTTGAGTTGGGCGACGCCGCGACCCTGCACCTGAGGATTCGGATCGACCATGCCCACGACAACGCGGCGGACACCGGACGCGATGACAAGCGGGACACAGGGCGGGGTGCGTTTTTTCAGATGACTGCAGGGTTCGAGGGTGACGTAGAGGGTGCCGCCCTTGGCACGAGAGCCGGCCTGACTGAGGGCAATCACTTCGGCGTGGGGGCCGCCGACTTTGCGATGGGATCCTTGCCCGACGATGGTCCCGCGGTGGACGACAACGGCGCCGACCATGGGGTTGGGGCTGGTGTGGCCCCGACCCTTCGCGGCAAGGCGAAGCGCCAGGGCCATGAACTCAAGATCGCGGGAAGACGATCTCACCGTTTCGTACGCTTCGGGCTCCGCACCGCGCGTTTTGCGGCAGGCCGCTTCTTGACCGCCACAGGCTTCGCAGCCTTCTTGGTCGCCTTGGCCTTGGCCGCTCCCTTCGTGCTCGGTCGAGCTTTCTTCGGCTTGGCTTTTTCCGCCTCTTCCTGCGTCAGCGCCGCCTGTGCCGCCGCCAATCTGGCGATGCCGACGCGATAGGGCGAACAACTCACGTAGTCCAACCCCAACAGGTGACAGAACTCGACGGAACTCGGATCACCCCCATGCTCGCCGCAAATACCCAGCTTGATCGTGGGCCTGGTCTTGCGCCCGCCGGTGATCGCGGTGCGCATGAGGGACCCGACACCCTCACGGTCAAGCTCGGCAAACGGGTCGCTTCCCAGAATGTTGGCGGTCTTGTAGAAATCGATAAACTTGGCTGCGTCATCGCGGGAGAAGCCAAAGGTGGTTTGGGTCAAGTCGTTCGTACCGAAGGAGAAGAACTCCGCCTCCTCCGCAATCCGATCGGCCGTGACGGCGGCGCGCGGCAACTCGATCATGGTGCCGACGAGATAAGACAACTTCACGCCGTACCGCTTCATTGTTTCCGTGGCGACCTCGCGCACAAGATCCTTCTGCGCCTTCATTTCCGACACCATGCCGACCAGAGGAATCATGATTTCCGGAACGATCTTCGTGCCTTCCTTGGCCAATTCGCAGGCGGCTTCGATGATCGCACGCGCTTGCATCTTCGTAATTTCCGGCATCGTGATCCCGAGGCGGCAGCCGCGCAGACCCAGCATGGGGTTGAACTCATGCAGTTCTTCGACACGGGCCAGCAACCGTTTTTTCTCTTCGAGCACGGTCGGCGAGCCGCTGGTCAGTTCCAGTTGCGCAATTTCGACCATCAGATCTTCACGCTTCGGGAGAAACTCATGCAACGGCGGATCGAGCAACCGGATGGTGACCGGGAAACCCTTCATCTCGCGGTAGAGCCCGATGAAATCCTGTTTCTGCAACGGCAGCAGCTGCTCCAGGTACATCTCCCGCTCTTCGCGTTTGCGCGCGAGGATCATCTTCTGCATGATTTGGATGCGATCCTCGGCGAAGAACATGTGTTCGGTCCGGCACAAGCCGATCCCTTCGGCACCGAAGCTCCGCGCGATACGGGCTTGATCCGGCACATCCGCGTTCGCGCGAACTTTCAAGGTGCGCACCCCGTCGGCCCACTTCAGAACCGATTCGAACAACTGATATTTCTCCGAGGCCGCGGCTTCCATCTTGCCCTGCAGCACCTGGATGACTTCGGACTCCACAACGGGAATGTCACCGCCGTAGACATTGCCGGTCGACCCGTTGACGGACAGATAGTCCCCTTCGCGGAAAATCTGGCTGCCGATGCGCACGGTCTGGCTATCCACCACCTCAATGGCCTCACATCCGGCGACGCAGACTTTGCCCATCTGCCGGGCGACGACGGCCGCGTGAGACGTCATGCCGCCGCGCGCGGTGAGAAAACCCAGGGCCGCGTTCATGCCGTGAATATCGTCAGGGCTGGTCTCCTGCCGTACCAGCACGACGCGATTGCCGGCGGCTTTCATTTCGACCGCACGGTCGGCCGTCAACGCGACTTTCCCGGCCGCCGCGCCAGGACCGGCCGGCAACCCCTTGCCGAGCGGGATGCACTGCGATTCTTCTTTCGCATCGAAAATCGGGTAGAGGTACTGCGCGAGCTGATCGGGTCCGATCCGCTGGAGCGCCTCTTTCTTGGTGATGAGTCCTTCCTTCACCATGTCGACGGCAATCCGGACCGCCGCGACTCCGGTACGTTTGCCGACGCGGGTCTGCAACATGTAGAGCTTGCCCTCCTGGATGGTGAACTCCAGGTCGAGCATGTCCCGATAGTGACGCTCCAATCGCTTATAGGTGGTTTCTAAATCCTTGTAGGCCTGCGGCATGAACTTTTCGAGCTGGTTCACGGGCAGCGGGGTCCGGATGCCGGCGACCACGTCTTCGCCCTGGGCGTTCGTCAAACATTCGCCGAAGAACTGGCGTTGTCCGGTTGCGGGGTCGCGCGTGAAGGCCACGCCCGTGCCGCTGGTCTCGCCCATGTTGCCGAACACCATGGCCACCACGTTCACCGCCGTGCCCCAAGTTTCGGGGATGTTGTAGAGACGGCGGTAGGTCACCGCCCGCGCGCCGTACCAGGAGGAGAACACGGCATTGATCGCCATCCGCAGCTGTTCGAGCGGGTCGTCCGGAAAATCCCGCTTGGTTTCTTCCTTTACGAGCTCTTTGAAACTGACGACGAGTTCCTTAAGGGCCCTCGCGTCAAGATGCGTGTCCTGCGTCACCCCGAGGTCCCGCTTCTTGTGCTTGAGAATGTCCTCGAAGTGTTCGCGATTGATGCCCATGACGATGCTGCCGAACATGCTGATGAAGCGGCGATAGCTGTCTTGAGCAAACCGCTCGTTCTTGGTCTTGATGGCCAGCCCATGGACCGTCTTGGTGGTCAACCCGACGTTCAACACAGTGTCCATCATGCCCGGCATCGACGCGCGTGCGCCGGAACGCACGGAGACCAGCAAGGGATTGTCCGGATCGCCGAAACCCGCTTTCATCGATCGTTCGATCTTCTTGAGGGCGTGCAACGCTTCGTCCATCATGCCCGGAGGATACGCCTTGCCGCGCTTGTAGTATTCGACGCAGGCCTCGGTGGAGATCGTAAACCCGGGGGGCACGGACACTTTGAGATTGGTCATCTCGGCGAGTCCTGCGCCCTTGCCGCCGAGCAATTCCTTCATGTTGCCCTTGCCCTCGGCTTTTCCATCTCCGAAGTAATAGACGTATTTCTTGGCCACGCGACGCTCTCCTTCTGCTATGAGGTCAATGAGTCGGGACCGATGGGCGGGCGGCGGCTTCCAATCGCATACGATAGCGGTTGACGACGTGTCTGGTCACGCGAATGCCGCACACGATGATTCCCACCACGAACGCGCCGACCGCAAACAGCCGGTAGTCCACGAACGGTCCATAGTCGAAATAATACGATCCGTCTGCACCTTGCTTAAGTTGCGCGTCTTTCTGAAACGTATGAGTCTTGCCGGTCGGGTCGGCGAGGTTGAGCCACTCCGAACAGAACTGCACGGGGTTTTCCGAGCCCGGCACATGCTGGTAGGCCAGTCGCAGGCAAATGTCTTGTCTGGAATCATAGATATCCGGTGTCCGCACCAGCCGCTCAAAATTCAGGCCGGTCACCCAGATGCCGAAGAGAAACACCGCGTTGCACACCACCATCATGACGACGCTGATGCCGGACGCAAACCGCCGGACTTTGGTCGCCCTTACCTGGGCCGCGTCGCGTGCCTCGGGTGACTGAGGGAAGCTCTCGGAAGTCGCGTCCAATCGTTCACCATCCGCTATGTCCCTTGTACCACAATCTGGGAGAAATCAGCGAACGACATGAACAAATCGTCGACTTCCTTCAAGAGCGACAGGCGATTTCCGCGTATCGCCGGATCCTCGGCATTCACCATGACCGCGTTGAAAAAATCGTCGATCGATCCTTTCATGCGGACCAGCACGTCCAGCGCCTGCCCGTATTCCCCGCTGCGCATGGCCGCCGCATAGGCCGCATGGCTGCTCTGGACGGTCTCATGCAATGCCGATTCGGCAGCCTCGCGGAATAACCCGGATTCCACCGGCTTACGATCCCACTGCTCTTTTTCCGTCAACCGGTGGGCGCGTTTGAATCCGACGATCAAGGGATCGAACTCGGCCCGCACGGTAATCTGCTGCAACGCCGTCATCTTGTCGAAGAGGTCCACCAGGTCGAGGCTCCCGCGATCGACCGATTTCAGGACTGCCTCCATGACATCGTCGCGCAATTGATGCGTACTCTTTCCGTAGAAGCGGACCCGCTCAAAGAGAAAGCCGATCACGTCCGGCGCCCCGCCTTTGCCCGTCTGAGGCGCAGCCGTCACATGCTGACCGGCCAAGACCTCCTGAGCGGTTTGCACGGCTTGCGCGAGATTCAGGCGTAACCGGCTCTCGATCAGAATACGCACGATGGCCGTAGCGTGGCGCCTGAGGGCGAAGGGATCTTCGGAGCCGCTCGGGACCAGGCCCACGAGGAAAAATCCCGCGATACTGTCCAATCGATCGGCCAGAGACAGCACCTTGCCGGCCAAGGACTCCGGCAACTCCCCTTCCATGGCGCGAGGCATGTACTGCTCGCGAATCGCCGCGCTGACGACGGGAGATTCCCCGTCATGCGCCGCGTATTCGCCGCCCATGATCCCTTGAAGGGTCGGAAACTCTCCGACGATCCCGGTCAGCAGATCGGCCTTGCTGAGTTCGGCCGCACGCCGGCAGGCCTGCCGCAGCGGCTCATCGCCCACCTGACCGGCGATATGTTCCGCCATCGCCACCACGCGCTGGGTCTTCTGATGCAGGCTGCCGAGTTTTTGATGGAACGTCACCGCCAACTGCTTCGCCACACGATCGACCAGGGATGTCTTGCGGTCCTCGTCGAAGAAGAACTTCGCGTCCGCCAGGCGGGCGGCAAGGACCCGCTCGTTGCCTTCGCGGATCAACTGCATGTTCGCGAGCTTCATATTCGTGACCGCGAGGAAGTTCGGCAGCAACGCGCCTTTCGAGTCCACAAGGGAGAAATATCCCTGGTGCTCTTTCATCGAGGTCATCAGAATTTCTTTCGGGAGCGAGAGATAGTGCGGCTTAAAGGAACCGAGGATCGTGTGGGGAGACTCGACCATATAGACGGCCTGCTCCAGCAACTCGTCGTCCTGGTGCACATGCCCTCGCGCGGACTTGGCCAGTGAGGCCAGTTGCTCGAGAATCATGGCCCGCCGGCGATCCTGGTCGACGATCACACTGTGGCGTTCGATTTCCTTCATGTAGTGCGCGAGAGACTTGACCGCAAAGCCCTTCGGACTGGACACCTTGGCCCCCAGCACCCGATGCCCCTGACTGAGATTGCCGGCCTTGATCGTCGCAAAGTGAATCGGCAGGACCTTCCCACCGCAGAGCGCGACGAGCCACCGCACCGGCCTGGCAAAACGCACGCCGGTCTGGTTCCACTGCATGGCCTTGGGAAACGACAACTTCGCCAGTAATTGCGGCAGAGCCTGCGTCAGCACCGCCGCCACAGCCTGCCCCTTCTCCTGCTTGACGGCAAAGAGGTATTCGCCCTTGGGCGTCTGTCGAACTTCCAGCGACTCAACGGGCACGCCCTGGCCGGCGGCAAATCCGATGGCGGCTCTCGTAGGCTGGCCGGATTGGTCGAAGGCTACGGCTTTCGACGGCCCCATGGCCTCTTTCACCGCGGAGGCTTGCTGTGTGGCCAGCCCCTCGACCAACAACACCAGTCGACGCGGAGTGCCCATGGTCCGCACAGAGTCGTAGGTCAGCCGCAGGTCTTTCAGCAAAACTTCCGCACTCTGTTGCAAGGCGCGTAAGGCCGGGGCTACAACCTGATAGGGCAACTCCTCCGTGCCGATTTCGAGCAGCAGTTCCGTCGTGACAAGAGTTTTGGCGCGTGAGGCCGATGCAGGCTTCTTCGCACGTGAAGCGGTCTTGGTCTTGGGTTTTTTCGTTGGCATCGTGGAGTCGGGTCCGCAGGCTACTTGGTGGTGACCGGTGTGTGGCTGGTGATTCCTTTACCTACCCGCCCCGGTTGTTTGATCAAAGGATGGCCCATGGCTTCCCGGTCGGCCAGATACGATTCCGCGCAGCGCCGCGCCAACGCCCGCACCCTGGCGATGTAGGACGTCCGTTCGGTCACGCTGATCGCGCCACGCGCGTCGAGCAGATTAAACATGTGCGAGGTTTTGATGCAGTAATCGTAGGCCGGCAAGGTCAACTTCTTTTCGAGCAGCCGCTGACATTCCCCTTCGAACGCTTGGAAGGTGGCCATGAGCATGGGCACCTCGCCCTCTTCGAAGTTGTAGCGTGAAAATTCGACTTCGCTGCGGTGGTGCACATCGCCGTAGGTCACGCCGTCGGTCCACTGCAGATCGTAGACGTTATCGACCTGCTGCAGATACATCGCGATGCGTTCGGTCCCGTACGTGATCTCGCCGGTGATCGGACTGAGCGGGATTCCGCCGATCTCCTGGAAATAGGTGAACTGCGTAATCTCCATTCCATCGAGACGGACTTCCCAGCCCAACCCCCATGCCCCGAGGGTGGGGGATTCCCAGTCGTCCTGCACAAACCGGATGTCGTGTTTCTTCGGATCGATGCCGAGTTGTTTGAGGCTTTCGAGATAGAGGCCTTGAATGTCGTCCGGCGCCGGCTTCAGCACCACCTGATACTGGTAATAGTGCTGCATGCGATTGGGGTTTTCCCCGTATCGCCCGTCGGTCGGACGGCGGCAGGCCTGTGGATAGGCGGCACGCCAGGGCTCCGGCCCAAGCGAACGAAGAAATGTCGCAGGATGGAACGTCCCCGCGCCCATTTCCAAATCGTAGGGTTGATGCACGACACATCCACGGTCGGCCCAAAAACGATGCAGGGTGAGAATGAGGTCTTGGAAATTCACCGGATGTCCAGATCTAGCCGCTGGCTGCTCGTGGTGACGGATGAAAAAACAGGCCTGAAGCTAGCAAGAACGGTAAGGGGGTGTCAAGAAATTGAAGCTCCGATTTCAATAGGTTGCGGTGCGGAAGCTTGCATGAGACGGCGCAGATTTCTTGCTCGCCGTCTCCCCGTCGAATCGCTTGAATCGCGGCGCGCGCTGGTTTATTCTGCAAAATCTTGAGCAACTCACTAGACAACTTCTCACGGTATGAAGTTCTCCAAGAAGAGTGAATACGGGCTCCGTGCACTGCTCGAACTCTGCGAGACTTACGGAGGCCGCGTGCTCCAGCGACACGAGATCGCCGAGCGGCAGAACATCCCGGTCGAGTTTCTCGAACAGATTCTGCTGGCACTCAAACGTGCCGGGTTGCTGGCCAGTCGTCGTGGTATGCGTGGCGGATACGCCCTGATCAAGTCTCCCGACGACATCACACTGGGCCAAGTGATTCGGATTTTGGACGGACCGCTGGCCCCGATCAGCTGCGTCAGCAAGACGGCCTACCAGAAATGCGCCGACTGCCCCTATGCCGCCAAAGCCGCATGCCCGCTGCAACAGGCCATGGGGGAAGTCCGTGATGCCATTGCCAACATTCTCGACCATTACACGTTGAGTCGATTCGCCCATACCAAACTGGCGGAAGGATCCTCATGCTGACCATCGGCCGTCCGACTACAAGCCTGCTCCTGTCAGTCCTTGTCGCGTGCTCGCTCTTCACGGTGAGCCCGGCTCCGGCGCATGCCGAAACCCGCGATTTGATTTTGGCCGCGTACAGCGTGCCGAAGGAAGCCTATGAGCGCCGCATCATCCCCGCTTTTCAGCGGGCGTGGAAACAAAAGACGGGACAGGACGTGCGGGTCCGCAGTTCCTATGGAGCCTCCGGAGCCCAGGCTCGCGCGATCATCGGGGGATTCGATGCGGATGTCGCCGTCCTTTCGCTGGAAGGCGATGTCGATCAAATCACCAAAGCCGGCTTGATTACGCATGACTGGAGAAAAGCCCCGCATGGAGGCATGATCTCCGCCTCGGTCGTCGCCCTCGGCGTCCGGAAAGGCAATCCCAAAAACGTGAAGGGCTGGGAAGATGCGGCGCGGCCCGGGGTCGAGGTTCTCTACCCCAATCCCAAAACGTCCGGCGGTGCCATGTGGGATGTGATCGCGATGTATGGCGCGGGACTGAAACTCGCCGAGCAACGGGCGGGGAAACCGGTGGCTCCGGATGCGGCTGCGACGCAAGCGGTCGACCTGCTCACGCGCATCCAACGCAACGTGAAGGTCATGGATAAAAGCGGTCGGGAATCGGTGACGACTTTCGAGCGCGGCGTGGGCGATGTGATTGTGACCTACGAAAACGAACTGTTACCGCGCGTCAAAAGCGGCCGCCCCTACGAGATCATTGTGCCGGCCGAAACCGTGTGGATCGAAAATCCGGCAGCGGTCGTCGATACCTATGCCGATCGACATAAGGCCAAGGATCTGGCCGAAGCGTTTGTTGCGTTTCTCCATGGACCGGAGGCGCAGGCGGCCTTCATCGAGTTGGGATTCCGCCCCTTGGATCGAACCGCCCAGACTCCGGCTGCGGCAGCCGGGCTCCCGCAGCCCGCCCGCCTCTTTACAATCGCGGACCTCGGCGGATGGGAGCAGGTCAGCACCACGTTGTTCGGCCCCCAGGGATTGTGGACGAAAATCGTCGAAGACGTATCAAAGAGGTAGCAGGATGCTGAACGATGCGGCCTTGCTGGACTGACCTGTCGAGCATCCTGTGAATGAATTGGTGGGACATGATCGCCACGAGTGGACATGATTGCATGCCGAACATAAATGACCGTCACCAAAGACACGGAACGAGCGCATGACCTCACACATGCTCTTGAGCCTGGCGCTTCGGTCCGCAGCGGTCGGCTATGTGCTGCTGCTGATCTTCCTGCCGCTCGCGGCGCTCGGGCAACAGTCCGTCGCCGCAGGCTGGGATCGCTTCATCCAGGATTTATCGGCACCACAAGCCGCAGCGGCACTCTGGCTGACCGTGGAAACTGCCGCCATTGCGACGGCCATCAATGCCGTCTTCGGCACCTTGTCGGCCCTTGTACTCGTGCGGTACGAATTTCCCGGTCGCTGGCTCTTGAACGCCCTGGTCGATCTGCCATTCGCCATCCCCACCCTGGTTGCGGGATTGATGATTGCCGCCATCTATGGGCCGACGAGTGTCATCGGCACCTGGCTCCAGCAGGGTGGCCTGACGGTCCTGTACAACCAGCCCGGCATCATTCTGGCCATGCTGTTTGTCACCATGCCGTTTACGATTCGCTCCCTCCAGCCGGTGTTGATGGGACTCGAGCGCGATCAGGAGGAAGCGGCGTTCACCCTCGGAGCGAGCCCCTGGATGACCTTCTGGAAGGTAACGGTCCCCTCCGTCCTACCAGGCCTATTAACCGGCGTGTTCCTGACCTTTGTTCGGGCGCTGGGCGAGTTCGGCTCGATCGTCATCGTGGCGGGCAATATCCCGATGAAGACACAGGTCGCGTCGGTGTACGTGTACGGAGAAATCGAAAGCTACAACCCGCAGGCGGCGACATCCGTCTCCGTGTTGATTCTGCTCATTTCGTTTGTGGTGCTGCTGCTGCTGGAACGGCTGACCCGGCGTCCCGGCGAACGGTTGCCTCAACTGTTTCGCTGGTCGAGTCGGAATGAGCAACCGGGCCAGGATTCGGCCGTGCCGACGGCTGCGCACTGAAAGGCGAACCGGGTTGAGATCGTGGTGAATGTCACGGGAGTGCGGGCATGCGTTGGTTGTTGATCGGGATCGTCTGGCTCTATTTTCTCGTCCTTTTGGTGGGCCCGATCCTCTACATGGCGAGCCAGAGCTTCAGCGAAGGGCTGGCAGCCTTCTGGGCGGAAATTTCCCGGCCGGAGGCACTGCACGGCTTTACGCTCACCGCTGAGATCACGCTGATCGTGCTGGTGCTGAACCTCGTCTTCGGCACACTGACGGCGCTGGTGTTGGCACGGCAACAGTTCTGGGGCCGCAGTCTGGTCAGTGGCGTGATCGACCTGCCCTTTGCCGTGTCGCCCGTGATCGCCGGATTCATGCTGATCCTACTTTTTGGGCCGGACACCATGCTGGGTGCCTTGTTCGGCCAGGCTCACATCAAGGTACTCTTCGCACTGCCCGCCATGATTCTCGCCACCCTGTTCGTCACCTTTCCGTTCATGGTGCGGGAACTCACGCCGCTGTTGCAGACCCTGGGCACCGAGGAAGAAGAGGCGGCGCGCACGTTGGGTGCCAACGAGTGGCAGGTCTTCGTGAAAGTCACCCTACCGGCCCTGCGCTGGGGCCTGGTGTACGGAGCCACCCTCACGGTGGCGCGCGCGATCGGCGAATTCGGGGCCGTATTAGTGGTGTCGGGGAACATTCTGCTGCTCACGCAGACCGCCACCTTGCATATCTATCAAAGTTATGTCGATTTTAATTACGTGGCGGCCAATGCCGTGGCCTTGACCCTGCTCGCCGTCTCTTTCGCGATCCTCACCGTGTTGGAGATCGCCAAGGCCAGAGCGGAGACGACCGTCGCGGAAGCGGGAGCGCAGTAAGCCGGTGAAAATAGAAGTACGCGGGCTCACCAAGAAATTCGGTTCCGGAACGGCGGTCGGCAATGTCTCGTTCGTGGTGAACGAAGGCGAGTTGCTCGGCTTGCTCGGCCCGAGCGGCAGCGGCAAGACCACGGTGTTGCGGTTGATCGCCGGCCTTGAAGTTCCGACCTCCGGCGACATCTTCATCGACGGCAAACGCGTCAACGACCTCACCGTGCAGGAACGCAACATCGGCTTTGTGTTCCAACATTACGCCCTCTTCAAACACCTGACGGTCTTCGACAACATCGCCTTCGGCCTCAAGATCAAGAAGTGGAACCGGCACGATATCGAACAGCGCGTCTTGGAGTTGCTCGCGCTCATGAGCCTGGACGGACTGGGCCGTCGCTACCCGCACCAACTCTCCGGTGGGCAACGTCAGCGTGTCGCCATCGCGCGGGCACTCGCGCCACGTCCTTCCGTGCTGCTGATGGATGAACCGTTCGGCGCCGTCGATGCGAAGGTCCGGCAGGAGTTGCGAGAGTGGCTCATTCGCCTGCATACGGATTTGAACGTCACCAGTCTCTTCGTCACTCACGATCAGGAAGAAGCGATGGAAGTGTCCGGCCGCATCATCGTCTTCTCCAAAGGCAAACTGGAGCAGGCCGGCTCGCCCGCCGACGTCTACGAAGAACCGGCGACGGAATTTGTGGCGCGCTTTATCGGATCGATGAACATCGTGGAAGGCATCGTGCGGCGCGGGCAGGTGCAGGTGGGCTCACTGGAATTCCCCGCTCCGGGATTCTCCGACGGCCAGAAGCTCCAAGTCGGCTTCCGCCCGTACTATGTGAAGGTCGCCGAAGATGCAACCCGTTATCGGCAGCAGGCCAAACTCCGGCACGTGTATTTTCTCGGTGTCGCGTACCGGCTGGAGATCGAGACAGCCGACGGGCTCGTCCTGCGTTCCCGTATGAACAAGGAAGAGTTTCGCCGCTACCGGTTTGTCGTCGGGCAGGCCGTCTCGTTCGCGGTAACGCACTTTCGGATCCTGCCCCAGGAAAGCGGGGGCCCTTCGACAGACATCGAGGCCGGGAAGCCCATTCCCGGGCCCCTGACGCCGTAGCCATGCGTCCTACCGGGAGTGCAGTCCGGCGGCTGCACATGACTCCATCATTCACGATTCTTCCCAGTGGACCATGCCCTATGAAGTCAGCTATATATTTCATCCTCTGACGGCGAAGGCCCGGCTCCTCATCCGGTCTCTCGAAGCCTTCATGAATGCTCCTCGCGTGAGTCTCCTGCCCCTCTGCAAGGCGCTCGGGATGCACGGAACCATGTGGTTCGCGGGAGCATCCGGCACCGTCTCTCTCGACCTACAGGGGCCTCTGTCACGCCTGGGTGGCGAAGGGGCACCGAGCAGGAATGTACCGGTCTGTTCCTTCTCGACATAGAGGTGAAACGACCGTGTGGGCACGACTGGCTCACTCGGTCGGCGCGAGGTCGACACCTATTCTGAGGGACGGTCAGGCGCACTCGCGATGCGCCATGTTGCCGAACCGACCATCTGCACCGCTCCGGAGTGACGCCGACCTCACTCCTCACCCGGTGGACGGGCCACCTCAGTGTTCCACACGTTCCGTAACGGAGGGGGCATGACAGCAGCGTCACTACGTCAAATCTGTAAATGGTATGTGAAGCGACACCTTCGCGAGCATTGGCCTTCGAAGATCGCAGATCGCCTCCTGGGTCCGCAGGGCCCGATTCACCAGGAATGGTCCATCGGAATCGTGAGCGGGGCATCGCCCTTGCGGCTTCGTCACGCTTCAGGCAGCAGCAATCCGGTACTGACCCGATACTCGGTATCGGACGTCAGGGCACTCTTCGTGGCGGATCCCTTCCTGATTCGTGTAGGAGATCTCTGGCACATGTTTTTTGAAGTCTATAACTTCGATACAGATCGAGGGGAGATCGCCTGGGCGACAAGCCAGGATGGATTCACTTGGACCTATCAGAGGATCGTGCTCCGGGAAGCGTTTCACTTATCCTACCCCTACGTCTTTGAATGGGAAGGGCGATACTATATGATTCCGGAAACCCATCAAGCAGGGAGTGTACGCCTGTACGAAGCGAAGACGTTTCCGACGGAATGGGTCTGCACCGATACCTTACTGCAAGGACACCGGTTTGCCGACAGTTCGATCTTCAGGCATGAGGATCGCTGGTGGTTATTCACCGAAACCAACCCCGCCCTTGCCCACGACACGCTTCGGCTCTACCAGGCACCTGCCCTTCGCGGCCCCTGGGAGGAACATCCGCTGTCGCCGATTATCCAAGCAAACCCGCATATCGCAAGACCGGCAGGCCGCATCCTCCAAGACGGACCTCGCCTCTTCCGGTTTGCACAGGACTGTTTTCCTGTCTATGGAACCAGGGTGCGCGCCTTCGAGATTACGGAACTGACGCCCTCGACCTACCGTGAACGTCCCGCGTCATTCGGGCCATTGTTCGGCCCGAGCTGGAGACTCTGGACGCAGGGCGGGATGCATCATATCGACGCCCAGCGGCTGAACTCCCATCAGTGGATTGCCACGGTAGACGGGTGGCGGCAAGTCGGATGGCCGATCCCAGAGGGATGGCAGAGAGGTCGGTGATGAAACGACTACGTCGCTATCTTCAGCGCTTTCAATCGGTGCTCTGGTGCCAAGAAGCGATCATGTCCCTTCGCGCCGTGGATCGCAAGTTCCGCGGCGGCGTGGTGTCCCTACGTACCGCGGGGCCGGCAAAAGGCCATGTCCTGATCTCCTATAACAATGAGGGCTTCCTGTTCCAGAAGCGCGGTGAGGCCGTCCCTATCAGCCACCCGAGCTACTATAAAGGCATGGTGATGGCTCAGACCTTCCTCGACCTGGGCTATGACGTCGATGCCATTCACTGTGAAAATCAGCGGTTTATTCCATGGAAACCGTACGATGTGGTCGTGGACGTCCGGTTCAATTTGCAACGGCTCAAGCCCTACCTGCCCGACCGCTGCATCAAGATCTTTCACTGTGATACCGCACAGGCCGTCTTTCAGAACGTGGCCGAAATGAACCGCATGTTGGCGTTCCAACAGCGCAAGGGCATCACCGTTCCGGCCAACCGATTGGAGACGCCCCATCTGGGCATCGACCATGCGCACTACCTCACTACCTGCGGGAATGAGTTCACGATCAGCACCTATGCCTACTCCGGCAAGCCGATGTTTCGCCTGCCCTCCATCACGCAAACGACATGGCCCTGGTTCGAAGACAAAGATTTCGAGGCCTGTCGCCGTCGCTTTTTGTGGTACGGCAGCCGCGGGATGATCCACAAGGGTCTGGACCTGGTCCTTGAGGCCTTCGCGCAGTTGCCCGACTGTCACCTCACTGTCGTGGGGCCGGTTGAGAATGAACCGGAGTTTGCAACTGCGTATCGCCGAGAACTCTTCCGCACGGCAAACATCAGGTACGTCGGCTGGCTCGATAAGTCGGGCGACGAGTTTCACAAGATTTTGGAGCAATCCATCGCGCACGTGTTTCTTTCCTGTTCGGAAGCCGGAGCCGCGGCTGTCATCGAGACGATGGCTGCAGGGCTGATCCCCATGGTGACCTATGAAGCGTCCGTGGATGTCGAGGATTACGGCGTGCTCGTCAAGGACACGTCGATCGAACACATCGTGCAGGAGATACGGGCGATCGCCCAGATGCCAGGCAACGAATTGCGTCGCCGATCCCGGAACGCGTGGGAGACCGCGGCCGCCAAACATAGGCCCGAACACTTCGAGCACGCCTATCGAGCGGCGATAGAAACCATCTTGGCACGCCACGGGAGGTGACGGCACAGACACAGGCACACGGTCTCTACACTCGGCTGCAGGAGACCGCAAGAGCCATGGTCTTACATGCACGCCCCCATCACTCGACCTCCGGAGTCTAAACAGACGAATGGCACAACTCGAACACCGATTAGGGCGCCTCGCCGGCACGCTGCTTTCATGGGGGGCCGGGCTGTGCGTGGCGCTGTTCGCATTTCTGGTCTGGCGTCACGGATTCTCGCTTCACTATCTGGTCCTGCTCGGGTTCGCCCTGCTGTTGGGGTTCGGCGTTCGGATGCCGGCATCCTTGAGGATCAACAGCGTGCTGATTGTCCTGTCTACCCTCATTGCGTTCTATGCGGCCGAATTGCTGGTGGCCTACTCCGGCTCGGCGATCACGGCCCTGGGCGCACAGGCGTGGCTGAGCTTTCCCCAGGATGGAAACGTGCGGGTTGCGGCCGAGCGCATGAAGACGGTGCAGGAGACTCATCGGACATTTGATACCCGATCACGATTGGAAGTGGTCTTGGATATGCGGGCACACGGGGTCATGGCGTATCCGGATGTGTTTCCCATGGTGTTATTCACGCCGTCTTCCGGAGCACATATCCGATCCGTCCTCGCTGGCCAACGTGGGGAATTCTTGCCCGTCGCGGGCATGGGCATGACCACGACGGTCTTTTGCAACGAAAGCGGCGAATATATCGTTTATGAAAGCGATGAGCATGGCTTCCACAATCCCCGCGGTATTTGGGAGCGGCGACCGGCCGAAATTGTCGCGCTGGGCGACTCGTATACTCATGGTGTCTGCGTTCCTTCGGAGAAAGGATTTGTCGCCGTCATCCGAGCGCAACATCCGGCTACGGTGAATTTGGGTGTGAACAGTCATGGCCCGCTGACCAGTTTGGCCACGCTTAAGGAATACGGACCGACTCTCAAGCCCAAACTGGTGCTGTGGTTCTACTACGAGGGAAATGACCTGCGGGATCTCGACGGATGGGAGAAGAACTCCCCGCTGTTGATGAAGTACGTGTCCTCCCCCTTCTCACAGCATCTATTCGAACGGCAACCTGAAATCGATCAGGCGTTGCGGGGCTATCTGGATACCGCCATCGCTCAGGCGACGTCCCCGGCGCCCGTGCCGTTCGAGGCCATCGTCAAGTTGCACCATCTCCGCCAGGCCCTCCAGTCGTTTTATGAGCGACGCCCTGTCGAGCAGGGCTTGCCGGCCGAATTGCTCAAGCACCTTAGCCAGCGTGGAGCACCGGCAACCGCGGGGGACTTGCAGTTGTTCGAGCGCATTCTCGCGGAAGCCCGGACCACCGCCGAAACGTGGAACGGTCGCGTCGTCTTTGTCTATCTGCCCACCTGGGAGCGATATCGAATTCCCGAATTGGCCAGCAAGGACCGGGATCGGGTGCTCGACCTCGCCCGACGTCTCGACCTGCGCGTAGTGGACTTGCACCCGGTATTCGCCTCCCACCCCGATCCTTTGTCGCTGTTTCCGTTTCGACGATATGCCCACTACAACGAAGCCGGGCACAGACTGGTCGCCGAAGAAGTGCTGCGGCACTTGGACTCGTGGTAGCGCCGGTTGCGGTCCTGACGACAGACGGCGGTCACCGGAAGGGGTATTCGCCGTACCGATCGCGCGCGGGTTCGTTGCAGGGTCCGCACGGTCGGCGGTGCCGATCCAGCGGTGCCGATCCAAATGAGCGGCGTCATAGTAGGAGAGGCTTCTTTCCCGAAGGGAGGACTGCGTGATCGATTCACGGCCATCGGTCACCTCCCACCACTGCAGCGCTTCCGTGATCCAATTCCCCACGGCATCGTATGCATAGCGATAGGCTTTTCGGTCGGTGAGACGCCCGGCGGCATCGTAGCTGCGCTCTTCGATCTGACTTCCGCGTTCATCGTAGCGAAACTCGGAACGGCCCTGCCTCCGCCCCTTGAGATCGGACACGACCTTTTCGCGGACATGCCCACGATCGTCATAGTCGATGGCCACGTCATACCCGATGTCGAACCGATCCGTCGTCACCATCTGCTGCCCCGCCGCGTCATACCGATAATTGCGCTCGAAACGTTCTCGTGATATGCGACCCGCCTCGTCGTAGCGATACAGATTTCGGTTGATGACCTGCACCGCGTTGTAATGCAGGGCGCGTATGCGGCGATGTGCGTCGTCGTACTCGTAGAGAGACACATTTTCGAACGTGCCGTCCCCCCACACCGCCAGCTCTGCGGATCGATTGCCGCGATCGTCATACACGGAGCGAGTTTCCTTCACGACTTTACCCCGGGCGTCGCGTATCACTTCGGCAGTCCGTCTCCCCGACTGATCGTAGGTATAGGCAAATCGTAACGGCCATACGCCTTGAACGGTCTCCCTGCCTTCCTGTACACGTTCAAGCAGGCGTCCCTGCTGATCGTATCGATCGGTTTGAATGAGGAGGCTTTCTCTGGTTTCGACGGACCGGACCGAGCCCTTCAGTCCGTCCTCTTCGCGATCGGACAGTGCTGTGGAGTGAGCCGGAGCAAGCACCGCGGTGAGGAGGGTGCCGACGATGGAGAGATATATGCAGCACCGCTTCCGGCTCGGCCGAGGCAGGGACCGGCCGGGAGCGGTACCGGGAAACAATTGAAGAGACACACTTTCCGGCAACTTACTCGACGGACGCCAACGAGCCGAGAATATGGTAGCCCCCATCGACGTAAATCACCTCTCCGGTGATACCGCGGCCTAACGGACTGACGAGGAACAATGCCGTGTCGCCGACTTCGCCCTGCTCGGTCGCCCGCCGCAGCGGCGCGAAGGCCCGATGATGATCGACCATCTTACTGATCCCGGACACACCGCGCGCCGCCAATGTCTTGATCGGCCCGGCGGATACGGCATTGACCCGAATGTTCTTGGGACCAAGATCGTGAGCCAAATACCGCACCGTAGCCTCCAGCGCGGCTTTGGCCACGCCCATGACATTATAGTGCGGGACGACTCGCTCGCTGCCGAGATAGGTCAGCGTAACGACCGAACCGCCTTCCGTCATCAACGGCATCGCCGCCCGCGTCACCGCGACGAGGGAATAGGCGCTCACATCGAGGGCCGTCGCAAATCCTTGACGGCTGGTGTTGACAAACTCTCCGCTGAGTTCCTCCCGTGGCGCAAAGGCGAGCGAGTGAACGACAAAGTCCAATCGCCCCAGCTGCTCAGCGGCCTGTTTCATCATCGCGTCGATCTGACTGTCGTCGCCGACGTCGCATACGCAGGCCGACGCACCAGGCAAGGTCTGCACCAATTCTTCGACGTTTTCGCGCAACCGCTCATTTTGATAGCTGAACAGCATCTGGGCGCCCTCGCGCGCCGCAGCCTGGGCGATGGCCCAGGCGATGCTGTGCTTATTGGCCACACCGATGATGAGTCCTTTTTTACCTTCTAACAACATGCCGTCTCCTGCTCCTTCAATAAAATCCCGCACCCGCGGGCGCTCACCATAACACGATTCGTTCTTGGAGTGAATGACCATCCGGCCATAGATCGCGCGCATCAGCCGAGCCCATCGACGTGCTGCGCCTGCAAATAGACGGGCGGGGCGAGCTTTCTCGTGCGCGCGTCCTACGAAGGCCTTCTCAGGCCGCGCGTTGCGCGAGCAAGAAAGGGATTGCAGCCACGCTCACAACTTCTTTCGCACCTCTTTCCAATCCTTCGCACCCTTGGCTTTTCGCGGAAGTTCCCCCTTGGGCAGTTCCGGTACCACCACCACCTCCATCCGGTGCTGGAGCAACGTCTCCGCGAAGGATCGCGTGCGCCCGATCCCCGACTTCATCGTGGTCCATCCTTCTTGCTTGAAGCCGTCTAAGGTGGCACTGAGGCCCCCGGTTCCCGGCACCGCAACGAAGCCCGGAGGGAACTTATGTGACGTTAACCACTGGCGAAGCCTCTGACCGACGTCGCTCTCCGGCAAAGACCGTTCGCCACCCGGCACATACACCACATTGTAGTAATACTGCGTCAACTTTGAGAGCTCGTCCGCCGCATCGGGTACCGGCTCTGTCGGGAGCTTCGCGCCGGTTCCCACTGGCTCGGCCGGCGCGGAGGACGCCACCGGCAGCATGAGCGACTCCAGTTCGACCAACACGATCGGTCTCCGGCGTTCCCATACGCAGAGGGTGGCTTCTCGCGGCTCCGCCGACACGGAGGCCGCCGGATCGACCGACAGGCTCATGACAGTGGTGCCTCGCATCTTCGGCAGATACTCGAACAAAACACGACCTGCCTCGTCGGTCGTTCCGGTCGCAATGTCCTTCCCGTCGATGCGCAGGTGGAGCGGAACTCCGCCCAGCGGGCGATGATCGGCCTGACCTGCAGCCGTCAATCGAGCGTCGATCCGCACCGGATGGTTCGGCAAGGTCAACGCGTCCCGGAGGGTCAGCAGGCCGGCGATTTTGTCGGCCGCTTCGCTACCCGTGCCGGCACTCACCCACACGAACATGGCCAACACAACGGCAAGAGCTCGGTAGGCTTGTGGTTGAGGACCCATGGTGCGTCGTTACGAGAGGAGTCCGCGGTCGCGGCTCACGGTGAGATAGGTATCGCCCATGCAAAACAGGATCAGCCCGACCAGCGGCACAAGGGCAAAGGAGAACCGCCCCATCCAGAGGACGATCAACACCAGACCGGCGATGAGCAACGGTCCGCCACGTTTTTCTCCGATGTAGAGATGCCCCAATCCCGGCAGAAGCGACAATCCGGCAGCACGACAGGCATGGGATGTTTTTTCCAGCGGATCCATACCATCACCCGCGACGAGGGCGCGGCGCGCATTCACCTGCTAGGCCTTCACCGCCGCCAACACTTCGTCCACATGTCCCGGGACTTTGACCTTCCGAAACAGGGCCTTGATCCGTCCGGTGGCGTCGATGACAAACGTACTTCGCTCAATCCCCATGTAGGTCCGCCCGTACATGCTCTTCTCTTTGTAGACGCCGTAGGCCGTACAGACCGCCGCGTCCTCGTCGCTCAACAAAGCAAAGGGTAAGCCGTACTTAGCGATAAACTTCTGGTGTGCGGCCTGTCCATCCTTGCTCACTCCGACCACCACCGCACCGGCTTTTGTGATAGGCCCGAGGGAATCGCGAAAATCACAGGCTTCTTTGGTACAACCGGAGGTATCGTCTTTGGGATAGAAGTACAACACCACCTGCTTTCCCTTGAAACTCTTCAGCGTGACGCGCTTGCCATCCTGATCCGGCAGAGAAAACTCCGGGGCTTTGGTGCCCACCGCTAACTCAGTCGCCATCTGGGTTCGATCTCCTTCTCAACTGATTACCGTCCCTCGATTATCGAGGCCCGCTCCCGACCATGGGTCGGCTCGTACCGTAGGGATGTTCCCTCGCCGGCCCCTTTGCCGCCTGAGGATTGCCGAACGGACGCAGCGCCGGAGAGTCCCAAATCACCTTGTCTCCCGGAGCGAGATTCGCCGCGGTAATAAACTCCTGACGCGCTTGATCGGTTTGCCCCAATGCGTTCAATGCCAGCGCATAATTATAGTGGGCCTGCCCCGAATCCGGCACCGCTTCGATCACCCGGGCAAACAAGGCCTTGGCTTCCGCGATTTGGCCGGCCAGAAATGCCTGACTCGCTTGGCTGTTGAGCGCGATCGTTTCCGCCTTGGCGCCAAACGCCAAGTCCAACGGAACAAGTGGTTTCGGCTTGGAATGGCTGCAAGCCCCCGCCGACAAAACAAGCAGGGACAAGGCGATCCACAGACTGACTCTCATGACTGAACCTCGTGCAAGTGATCCATTTATGCCGTCGCGTCAGGGCTTCGCGCGTTTCTTCTGCTCTTCTTCGGAGGTTTTGCGATACATCACCTCCCACTCCGCACTCCCCTCCACAATCTGCTTGGTGTAGGACGCCAGTTTCGCGCGCACTTTCTTATCGATCTCCGCCTCCAGGGCGAGTTCTGCCGCAATCACCCGCTTGATTTCACGCAAGACCTTTCCATCATCCTCGGTCAGCCGGCACAGCGGGCTCTTTTTCAGCGCACCGAGCGCAAGATGAGCGAGGTGACTGGCCTTGTCGTCGCTGATCATCTTCTCCCCCACCCGTCGTGAAGCCACCGTCTGGGACAGAACCGTTGCGTCATAAAATGATGCCTCGTTCCCGCACCAGCTTTTGCTTGATCATGGTGAACATCTTCTGGTAATCGACTTGCCCTTGTTCGATTTGGCGTTCGTACGGCTGCATCATCCGGCGCACTTCGGCATTCAATCGATCTTCCACCAGCAATTCCTCCGTCATCGCGTGCTCCAACGAGTCCCGGAGTGCTTTTCGATCGCCGCTGATCTCAAGGTACTGCAATTCATGCAAGCGGACGATCAGCGATTCCGCCATGTGGTGCACACGCTCTTTCGCCAGCCTCATGATCCGAGGGCCCTCTGAAGGTTTATGAGGAACGATGCCGAGTGGGTCTCGCCGCTCAACCGGCCGGCGACACCGTTTCGACACGCTCGACTCGAATCGTACTCGCGTTCATGACCTGCCGCAGCCTTGCGGCATCACCCACCACCCGACCCACGACATTGACCCGATCGGCCGGCACCGGGTCGGCCCCCATGCTCATCGGCGTACGTCCGAAGAAGATCGCCAACACCTGGCCTGCTCCCCAAAATGCCACGTCCCCCACCTTGACCTGCGTGGTGGCCGTCTCCCGGTGATCTTTGACGCCGGAAATCTTCAAATAAAACTCTTCGCCCCACACGTTCAACGGTCCCTCCGCGGGCAATGCCCGATAGAGTTCCTCCGCCGTCTTATTCCCCTTCAACTCGGCGTCCAACTGTATCCCGCCCACTGTAATTCGGATCCGTTTCGCTGTCCCGTTGCTGTTCATGCCCCCTCGCCTACGCCGCCACGCTGCGCGCGACTCCAGAGTGACGAAACTCCGCACCAGTCGCGGACTCTAACTTGTTTATCCCTTGAAATCAAGGCTACAATCCCTCGCACGGCACATCTCGACGCTCTATGTTGACCTCGACATTTGTGCATTTGAACGGCATCGGTCCCGCGACCGAGCGGCGACTGTGGGACAGCGGCATCGCCGACTGGAATACCTTTCGCCGGGAGACGCAGGTGCCGGGCATTTCCCCCGCCCGTAAGGTCGCTTATGACGCGGACCTCACCGTTGCCCAGACCCATCTGGATCGCCACAACGCCCGATACTTTGCCGACTGCTTACACACTCGCGACCACTGGCGGTTGCTTCCCACCTTCGGCGCACGCGCACTCTACCTCGACATTGAAACCACCGGACTATCGGCCCGCGACGGGCAGGTCACCATCGTCGGGCTCTACCGCCTGGGACGCATGCGCACCCTGATTCACGGTGAGTCCCTCACACAGGCAGCCATTCAGGATGAACTGGATCAGGCCGACCTGTTGATCACCTTCTTCGGGACCGTGTTCGATATTCCCTATCTGCAAACCAGTTTCGCCGGCTTGCGGGTTGAGATTCCCCACTTCGATCTCTGCTTTGCCGCGAGACGTGTCGGCTTACAGGGCGGCCTGAAATCGATCGAACGGGAGTTGGACATCGCACGAGAGTCGGATCTGCTGCAACTTGATGGACTGGAAGCGGTGCGACTCTGGCAGCAGTACCGCACCGGACAGGAGGCTGCACTGGATCAACTCGTCCGCTACAACGCAGCCGACACCAGAAATCTGGAGCCCTTGGCGGCCTGCCTCTACGAACAACTCGTCGTGCGATACGGGCCGCCCGCACCGGCGCGCCGCGGATAACATGGACGGCCAAGACCAGAGGTGGGAATGGACGGGGCACAGACAGACAGGCCGATGACTGTTCCGGGCCAGTCACCAGGATGCGTTCCTGGTCGACTCTAGGCCGTGGCCGACGGCATGGGCGGCCAATCCCGGAGGGGATGTGGCCGGCCGATTGGTCGTAGACACCCTCGCAGATTTCGCCCCGCCCCTCTGCCGTGATACCCCCTCCAACCTGAACACCGACGACGCGCACAGACGATTTCTCCTCCCCGCCACGGCGGAGCAGGCCCATGCGACCATCCGACAACGTGACGGTCGTCACCTGTTCTGCGATGGAGACGATGCCGCAGGCAAATTGGCATTGACACCACCTCCAGCCTACAGGTAGCCTCACAGTATCACGCCCCGTAAAATCACGAGCCTGTAACCTGCGACATGCCCCACAAATGAGCGCCCAACCCATCGTTGACCCAACACGCGTCCGATTCTTCCTACGCTGTCTTTGGCTTGGCTCATTATTGAGCGTGCTCTGTGTTTCCCTCGCTGCGGCGGCAGAACCCGTCGGACCCGAGGCCACCCTACGTGCCCTGGTGCACGCGAATGCCGCGCGGGACCTCGACACGATGTCGAAATACATGTCTCACGATACAGATGCCATCGGGTATACGATCGACGGACGCAAATATGTCGGTTGGCCGGACCTCGCCGGCGACATGCGCAGTGAATTCGACTCCGTCGCCAAACTCGAAATTCCCATCACCAGCCTTCACATGTGGACCAAAGGCGATATCGCCTGGTTTGCCATGGAATTGAACTATATCCGCTACGTCGACCCGGAGGATCTCGCCCAGCGCATGATTCTCCCTTTACGCGAAACGGGCGTGTTGGAGCGGCGAGACGGCCGTTGGATCCTCGTGGCCTGGCACGAATCCACTCGTCATCACGGCAATAATCACGAATCCGCCGCCGACACGACCACACTCCTTCATCGGGCATCGGACAACCAGCCGGCTGTGCCGAATGGTATCGATCTCAGCGGACAATGGGAAGTGACGGAGGTCGAGGACAACAAGAAATACGTCGCAAGCCTGGATGCCCAGGGGAACGGCCCTTATACCTGGCAAGAGGGACAATTCACCACTACCAGCTTCGACGATCGCAGGTGGCAAGGCACCTGGAAACAGACCGGAAACGACCGGGAAGGCGCCTTCGAAGTGATTCTTTCGGAAGATGGGAGCGAAGCCAAGGGTATTTGGTGGTATGTGCGTGTCGGTACCCGGAACAATATTCCACCTCGACAGCATGGCGGCACCTATCAGTGGAAACGACTCACCCCGCCCCCGCCGGCGCCTTAGCGGACGGGTGGCACTTACCCCAATCACATCAGCGACAGTGAGCACGGCCGGTCTGTCACAACGAGGAGGAGCTATGAATCGTGCGCTTCTAGCAATGGGCTTGCTCTTGGGAATTACCGGTCCGGCCTACGCCGATGGTGGGCACTCGCATCATACCATCCCCACCATGCCAAGCTTGGGCCAAACCACGCTGGCCATCGACGACCACACGGTCACCCTCACATTCGGCCCCGTCGACCTACCCACCGGCCACGACGGCGACTTGGCATCCAGCATGCCCAAAAAGGTGTTTCAACTCCCCGAAGACACGTACATGATCGGATACAAGTCCGAGGTCTTTACAAAAGACGGCAAGCCTCTCCCGAAAAATTATCTTCACCACATACTCATGCTGAACAATGACAAACCTAGCGTCTCGTGCGACGGCGAACCGCTCTTTTTCGCCGGGGCCGGCTTGGAAATGACGGAAGCCCGTTTCCCGGAAGGGTATGGCGTCAAGCTCGGGAAGGGACAGAACCTCATGTCGGTCGTGGCCTTCTATCATAAGGCCCCTCCGACGAAGGATGTGATGGCCCGATTCACGATGTATGTGGCCCCGAAAGGCACAAAGGTGCAGGAAATGGACGTCTACCAGGTGGGCGTGAACATCGTATGTTATAGCAAATTCGGCCAACGTGGCGCGGACCAGACGGACGAAGGCATCGAGATCAAGCCCGGGGTTTCGGTGCTGTCGGCTCCGCTGAAATTCAACATGGACGGCTGCGTGAAATTCGCCTATCCGCACGGCCATGACGAACTCCTTATGGTCGCGCTGGAGAACAAGACTTCTCGACAAACACTCCTCCGCACCGTTCCTGAGGTCGATGCGGACGGGACCTTTCGTGATTTCCTTCCGCATCAAGTGTACCGAGATGGAAAGGGGTTCACCGTCACCAAGCAGGATGACTATGAGATGGTGATGGTTCACCACCACCCGCTACACAACCCAAACATTCAACACGGGATGGGGAACTACCTTCTCTATATGACGCCGGGTGTCTGTCCGCAGGGCGCGACTACCGCGTCGGCGCACTAGGCCAAACACATCGAGGGTCACCGCGTACATTGTGTCGCGGTGGCCCCGCCTGCAGAAGCCCTTCCCCGCATCCGATTCATCCCCTTTACCCAACCACTGTCCGTCACAACGCTCTCGACGAGCGTCCGGGCACAGGGGATTCTGCACGCCCAGATCTCCACTCGACCCTACGGAAGTTGGACCGCCCCCTCGGGCAGCGGACTGGGATTCTCAAGAAGGTGTATGATATTGAACCACCCATGCACAGTGATCCGCTTTCCAAGGACGCCATTTCCCTTCGAACTGGGAGCGCATGTTCATTACTGTGCGGTGGTGCAGGCCCGAGCTTCTACGCAACTTGCGCCGGGCATCCTGATCGCACCCCTGCTTGACGAGCATGAGATCTTCCATGTCCCTTCCGGAACCATCGCTCAATATCCTGCTGATCAACGAACATCCCGAAGAAATCAAACTGGTGACGACCAGCCTGCGCAGCTTTTTCTCCGGTTGTCGCATCGAAGCCGGCTACTCCTCGGACGACGCCTTGACCTTCAGCCAACAAGGTGATTGGCACATCATTCTGATCGATCAGGACTTGGCTCCGGAACGCGGCATGGATGTGATCGCCCGCCTTCGTCGACATGCCCCCTATGCGGCGATCCTCCTCCAGACGAACGACCATGATTCGCGCACGGCTATCCATGCCTTACAAAACGGGGCCGACTTCCTCCTGTTCAAACAATCTCCCGGCTTCATCACCGAACTGTTGTTCTCCGTGCAGGAGGCCGTTGAAAAGCACGATCTCCAAATGAAGTTGGACCATACCTTCCAACGCCATTTGCGATTCATCGAAACACTCAGCGACCTGTTATATGAACTGGACGCGGAAGGACGATTTGTCTACGTGAGCGCGACCGTCACCGCCCTGCTTGGGTACAGCCCAGAAGAACTCGCGGGACAGCATTACTCGATCCTCCTCGCGCCGCAACAGGAGCAGTTGGGGCGTTTCCGGTTGAACGAGCGTCGGGCAGGAAGTCGCTCCACGCGAAAACTGGAAATCACACTCCACCGCAAGCCTCTCCCGAATACCCCGACCCTGGCGGTAACCGTCGACGTCACGGCTAAAGGGCTCTTCGACTCCGCCAACCGTTATTTGGGCACCGTCGGGTTGCTCCACGACCTGTCGCAGGAGAAGGCTCAACGGGATCGTCTGACGGAATTGGAATCCCGTCTTCAAGAATCCCATCGACAACTCACACTCACGCGTGAGGCGGCGCGAGTATCCCGTCAGTTGCAGCAGCCTCTCACCACGCTCTTGCAGGACTCGCAGCGATTACTGACATCGATCCAGCACAGCAGAATCGAGCAACGTGTGGAAACGATGATCGCCAAAGCGTCGCACGCAAGCCGGCTGAGCCACCATCTCGCGCAAGTCATCCACACTCACCCTGCCGAGTTTATTCCGCTCAACCTGAACGATATTCTTCACGCCGTCGTGCAGACGAGACACCGGTCCCCTGATGGAGCCGGCATCATTCTCACGAGCCGCTTGGGGCAAGCTATCCCGACCATTCTTGGATCGCGCACGGATATTGACAACCTGGCACACATCCTCATCGAGTATGCACGACGCTGCGTCTCGACGCCTTACGCCTCAGCCAACCTCGTCGTGGAAACGGAAACCGATGCGTCCGGAAGCCATTCGACCGCTCCGGACAAGATAACGGAAGAGGCTGAACCCGCGCGTACATTCGCCGGCTTTACGATCCGGGCCGCTGTCGCCAGTGCGGACGTACGGACGAACGATGAATCGCCTGAACCGATGTCGGCAGATCAGCTGCTCCAAGCTCATCAGATCGTTCAAGCTCATGGGGGCAGCCTTCACATCGAACACCCGGGCGATAGACAGCTGACTATTTCAGTTCGTATTCCCGCGACGACGGAAAGCTCCACACAGAGTGCTCGGTCGGAACGTCAGCCGACGGCATCGAAGGATCTCCCTCGCGTCGACATGAGTCGACGGCAGCGGGCGCAGCCGACTGCCCGTGTTCACCCTGAGCGGCGCCGGTCTGAGCGACAACGTCTTTCCCTCCCTGTTCAGTTGTCGATCGGAGGAACCACACTTCGTGGCATCCTGCGAAATATGAGCACCGGAGGTGCACTGTTCACGATTCGGGACATCTCGACGTCGATTCATCGACAACCGGCCTATATCGTCATCAAGACACCGGTGAGTTTTCTGGAATTGCAGGGCGTCGTCCACGAACGATTTTCGGAAACGGCTGATGTCCCACACCCCGACATCAAAGAATTTGCCATTACGTTCCTACTCAACGTTGAACGGGACCGCAATGTGCTCCGATCGCTGATTGATGGGCTACAGGATGGCTCGACAACCGTCACCTTCGAGGGGTTGATCCTGCCGACCGCCGCGACCGTCGAGCCCACCCGCCCAGCGCTTCCGGGGTCGGCGCAACCGGCAACCGAACGCCGCGAGACCACCCGCTTCAGGCTCCGCTATTCCGTTCAATTGGTCGCGCCGGATACCCCTGCGCACCGACTGCTGGGTCGGATCGTAAATCTCAGCCTGGACGGCGCATGCCTCGAACTCCCCACCAGCATCGACTTCAAAGAAAGTCATCTCACGCTCCACCTATTGCCTCTCGAAACGAACCGCCTGCCGCCGGAGCACCATGAGCCAAACGCTCCGCGGAAACCGTGGGCTGCCCGTATTGTCTGGGCAGTTTCTCAACGGCGTTCGACACGACCAGCCGATCCTGCGGAGCACGCAGCGGCCTACATCGGAGTGCGGTTCGATCATCTTTCCCCCGCGCAGGAGCATGAACTCCGACGCGTCATCGCCGACCACAGCAATCTGTTTCATGATCGCTTCACCTCCCGCACAGATTCCCCCATCCTCACGTACTCACACACGCTGCAGAATCATCAAGGGCATCGACTCGCACTGTCCCATGACTATTCCGGGCAAGCCGCAACAGCGCAGTCGCCCCTGGTCCTGCTCTGCCCCGGATACGGCACGACTCAGCAACAGTATGTGGCTGTTGCCTACGCCCTCGCCGGTACCGGACTTCAGGTCTTACGATACGATCACAGCCGTCACATCGGGCTGAGCGACGGAGATCCTTCGCACACCACCTTTACGTCGATGGAAGACGATCTCGACGCGGTGTTGGCCTTTGTTCGCACACAATGGCCGAGAGCACCGCTTACCCTACTGGCACCGGATCTCTGCGGACGGATTGCGCTGCGACGTCAGGATTGGCAAAGACAGTTGCACCGACTGATTCTCCTCAATCCAACGCTCGACCTCCAAGATTGTCTGTTCTCTCTCCATCAGCGAGATCTGGTACAGGAACATCTGGCAGGAGCGAGGCTGGGGTTGGGCAACCTGCTGGGGCTCCCACTCGACATCGATCATTTCCTCGCCGACGCGGTGGCCGCGCAGTACACCAATGCTGCTGCCCTCCAGGAGGAGCTCTCGCATTGCGCCACAAACGTGGTGATTCTCACAGCAGGAGATGCGGCACCGGATTGCGCCATTCCTGCACCGTCACCTTCCGTCCTCAGCGATACAATGAATCGTCTCGGAGCGAGAGCCAGAAGAGTGAGTCTTACGCCTCCCATTCTCGCCACCGGCGGTCTCACACCGTCACTGCTCACGGCGAGTTCTCAGCAACTGATACAGCTCTGCCGACCGGGACACACCCCGCAAGAGCCTGAAGCCATTGTCACCCCCACGCTCGCCCAAACTACAGCGGCCCGTGCCCGTGTGGAATTGGATCGACTGCGCATCACGTACTCAGTAGGTACAGCCGGCCGCGAACGGCTTTGGAACACTTACTCCGACCTGGCCCCCACCCTCGACGACCTACCCGCGCATTGGCACACGGTCGATCAGTTGTATCAACTACTCCAGCCGCTCGACGGAAACCTCACGATCCTCGATGTTGGATGCGGACTGCATGCGTTTGCCCGATTGCTGCTGCTCAATCTCTCCTACCGACTTCGCGCCCAAACCTGGAGGCCCGGAGCGTTGCTTCAGTATGTCGGCACCGACTTCTCCCCCATGGCACTACACCAGGCACGAGAAGCGACCGGACGCGCCCTGCAACACGTCGAGCAACTCTTCTCCGGTCGTCTGTCCGGCGCGACGCCTATTCATCGCCAATGGGTACTGAGTCGATCCACAGAAGCCCTCCCATTCGCCGACCACTCATTTAATCGTATTGTCGCCAACCACTCGCTCACCTTCGCCCGCTCTCCTCTCCACGTACTGCGTGAACTGTTCCGCGTACTCAAGCCCGGCGGAAAACTCGTCATCAGTGGATTCACACCCTCGACAGACGTGGCTCGCCTTTACCGACCGGCGCTGCCGGAACTCGGTCTCAATGCGTTCACGGGCGAATCGCGCACGACCATGAATCGAATGGGTCAATGCTGCATGGCCCTTCGTATCGGACAGCTGCACGGGTTGGAAGAGGAGGACCTACACGGCTACCTCTCACAAGTCACACCTCTCCCACCGAGATTCGTACGTGCGCTCTCCGGCCAGCTTCTCCTCGCGGCCGCTGAAAAACCTGATTCCGCTGGCTGAAACCATACCTCGCATATATACTTCACTCACTAGCACACAACGTGCAGACGGCATTGGCGCCACCGTGAACAGCCAGGTGTGTGGCCTGGCATTTCCTGTGCAGGACTATGACACTCCATCCCTCCAGTCGGCAGATCTCCACCCTTCAAGGCTCTGTGGACATACTCAGAATCATCAGCGAATTTTCTGAAGCCGTCGGAGGAGCCTCCGATGTTTCACGTCTCGGCGATGTTCTGCTAACGCTCCTCGCTCAACAGACACAGCTGGCGCAAGGCGGACTCTGGATACGGGAGTCCGACGGTGATCGTTATCGCCTCATTGCGTCGCTCCGGCAGGATCCCCGCGTGAGATTGCCCCCACTCTTGCCCGGCGATCATCCCCTGGTTCACGGTCTTGCCGACAAACCGTCGATGCTCCACTCCGACCAAGTCCCCACGTCACCGGCGGAGCAGGCGATGCGTGCAACTGGGTCCTCGCTCTGCCTCGCGCTCCGAAACAAAACGAGACTTCTCGGACTCTGCACCCTCGGGCCAATCGACCAGAACGGTTACCTTGAGGAGGACCAAAGAGCTCTCGTCGAAGCCCTCGCGCGAATCGCGAGCACGACATTTGCCCACTATCTTGCTCAGGATGATCTTCGCCGCTCCTCCACTTTAATGAGACGAACGGACCGGCTGCGTTCATTGGAGATCATGGCGGGCGGATTCGCCCACGAAATCAGAAATCCGCTCACATCGATCAAAACCTTTGTCCAGTTGGCCCCTCAACGGCAGAGAGACCCGGTCTTCATCAACGAATTCAGCGCACTTGCACTCGAGGACATACACCGAATCGAACGCCTCCTCCATGAAATTCTCGACTACGCCAGCTACATGACGCCACAACCGTCCGAAGTGGACGTGAACGAACTGGTCACTTCTTGCATCGGCTTCGTGTCCTCAACCGCATCGCGGCGCAACATCGAATTGCAGACGCTGCTGTCCCCTCAATTACCCCTTCTCCTTCTGGACCGCCAACAAATCAAACAAGTCCTGCTGAACCTCCTCCTCAATGCGCTCGATGCGATGCCCTCGGGCAACGGGGCCATTCGGATTCACACCAGACCGTCGCTTGCCCCCGACCGCACATCCTGGGTGCAACTGCAGGTCGAAGACGAAGGCTGTGGCATTGCACTGGAACATCTGGAGCATATTTTCGACCCCTTTTTCACAACCAAACATTCAAACAGCGCGGGAGATGGCGCGGGCCTCGGACTCACCACCGCACACCAGATCGTCCGAGAGCATGGCGGCACACTGACAGTCGAAAGCCGAGTCGGAGCAGGGTCCACATTTTCCGTCAATCTTCCGGTGCCGGATCGCGGCGCCACTGGTTCAGCCGTACGGGAGTAACATGAAGAAACGAGTCCTACTTGTCGATGATGAGCCACGGGTGCGCGCTTCGCTCAAAACGGTGCTGGAACCGACCTACGAGGTCTTCGAAGCGGCCGATGCCGCCGAGGGGCTTCGAATGTTCAAGCATGACGCCCCTGACCTGGTGCTGCTGGATGTGATTCTGCCTGGTGCGGACGGATTGTCGGCTCTGCAAACCATGCGCACCGAGAATCGCGCCGTGCCGGTCATCATGCTGACCGGCACGAAATCGGTAAAAACCGCCGTCGATGCCATGAAGCTCGGGGCGGCCGACTACCTCTCCAAGCCATTCGATGTGGAAGAACTCCAAATCGTGATCGAACGAACGCTGGGCAAGCAGGAATTGGAACAGGAAGTCCGCCAGTTGCGAGCCCAGGTCGTACAACGCTACGCCTTTCACAATCTGATCGGAAAAAGCCCGGCCATGCAGGAGATCTACGCAAAGATCGAACAAGTGGCCGACAGTCGCACGACCGTCTTGGTCACGGGCGAGAGCGGAACCGGAAAAGAATTAGCGGCCAAGGCCATTCACTACAACAGCTCCCGCCGCGATCGCCCGTTCGTGGCGCTGAACTGCGCGGCCTTGCCGGAGACGCTCATCGAAAGCGAACTCTTCGGCCACGAGAAGGGCTCGTTTACCGATGCCACGGCCAGACGGGTGGGGCAGTTCGAATTGGCGAATACCGGCACGCTGTTCCTCGACGAAATCGGAGATCTCAGCCCGGCCACACAAGCCAAGCTCCTCCGCGTGCTGCAAGAGCGGGAATTCACCAGAGTCGGCGGCGTACAGTCCATCAAGGTCGATGTCCGCATCGTCGCAGCCACCAACAAAAATCTCGACGACATGGTGCGGAAGAACCAATTTCGTGAAGATCTGTACTACCGCATCAACGTCATCGCCCTCTACCTTCCCCCGTTGCGCGAGCGCGGGGAGGACATCGCGCTCCTGGCCAAACACTTTCTTGCGAAACGGATCGAAGAAGAAAAGCGACCGTCGCAAGAGTTCACGAAAGACGCGTTGGAATTGATCTCGCATTACCCCTGGCCGGGGAACGTGCGCGAGATGGAAAATATCATCGAACAGGCATTTATCTGGTCGAAGGGATCACCCGTTATCACACCCGAGCATTTGCCGAATATCCTCCGCACCGATACACGCTCAAGCTCGCTTCGAGACGACACGCTTGCCGGGCGCATGTCGTTGGAGAAGGCCGTGATGGAATTCGAACGCGAAATTATTCTGGACGCCCTCAAGCGAACCACTTACGTGCAGACCCATGCGGCCACCATGCTGGGCATCAGCCGACGCATGTTGAAATATCGCATGGACACCTTGGGAATCAGTCGGCCTGACAATGGAGGACAGCCGGATCCCGCAACGCCTCAAGAGTGACACAGGTTGGCACACCAGTGCCTGCCCCACTGTTCCACTTCAGTGAGAACAATACCCTTACGGCAAATATCCAGTGGCCTGAAGGTTCCGGACCTGCTATATATTGGCGGATCAGGGTAGATCCACTCGGTACAGGTCTAGCGTTTTGTATCCGTGACCGCTTGCAACGCACTCGGGAGCATGCTGAATGGGGACTCAGTCAACAGGCGAACGCGTGGAGAGTAAACCATCTGTACTCGTCGTCGACGATGAGACCGGACCGCGAGACGCGCTGAAGGTCATTCTTCGCCCCTTCTTCACCATCCACTCCGCCGATAATGCCAAATCCGCGCTCCGAGTTCTCAAGGAGCAACATATCGACCTGATCACCCTCGACCAGAAGCTCCCCGATCGACAGGGCATCGATCTCCTCCAGGACATTAAGCAGGACTACGCGGATATCGAAGTCATCATCATTACCGGATACGGCAGTTTAAAGTCGGCTATGGAGGGCATTCGACACGGCGCGGCGGGCTATCTGCTCAAGCCCTTTAACGTCACTGAACTGATCACCCTCATCAATCAGACGTTGGAGAAAAAACAGCGGCTGGATTACTTGCGATCGTTTCTGAAAACCTCGACGGCCTTGTGGGAGAACGAGGAGAAGGCGGCGCAAGCGTGGAAAGAGCTTCGGACCAACTATTTCGCCATCGGGAATGCGACGAACGAGGCGGCGGGCGGCGCAGCGGATGTCACGTCGCTGATCCCGCTCTTATCCGATCTTCTCGAAGCCAAAGACCGTCAACTGCTCAACCACTGCAGCCGGGTGAGCTTTTATGCCTCGCTCTTGGCCAACCAGCTGAACTTGCCCCTACCCGACCAAAAAGCATTGGCGCTGGGCGCATTCCTCCACGATATCGGAAAGATCAGCCTGTCCAACTATAAGTATGCTGCCGACGACGACGACAGCTCAAAAGGCGGCGCTCGGGACAAGGATTACTCAGAAGCCGGAGCTCGCATGCTGTTGCCGCTCGGATTTCAGGCGGAGGTAGGACAAATCGTGTCTTATCACCATGAACGCTTCGACGGTCTGGGCAATCCCCATGGACTGGCTCGGGAAGGGATCCCACTCCTGGCTCGCATCGTGGCCATCGCACAGGCGTTCGACAACCTCACGGTGGACATGCCCGGGCATCAACCGACCTCCATTGAGGACGCCATCCGGCAGATTCTGCTCGAGGCGGGTACGCGCTTCGACCCGAAACTGACTGAGTTGTTTGCGCAGGTCGTACGGGAATGCAAGTCGTCGCTGCCTGCCCTTGCCATCGCGAAAACCTCACCGGGAAGCTGACCCGGTCACGACCGCCGATCCCTCGCACTTTCGATCATCTCCGCGGCCGCTGCCCTGGCGGTCTTCGTCACCGTCACGCCCGCCAGCATCCGTGCGATTTCCTCTTCGCGCTCCTGGGGCGTGAGCTGCCGCACGTGCGTCACCGTGCGCTTCTGCCGAACCTGTTTTTCCACCACAAAATGGGCATGGGCCTGAGATCCGACCTGGGGAAGATGCGTGACGCACAACACTTGATGATGCCGGCTGAGGTCGCGAAGACGCGCACCCATCACCTCGGCGACTGCCCCTCCAACCCCCGCATCCACCTCGTCAAAAATCAGGACGGGAACTCGATCGCTCTCGGCAAGAATCGTTTTCAACGCCAACATGATCCGTGACAGCTCCCCCCCGGACGCCACTTTCGCGATCGACTTGACCGGTTCTCCCGGATTCGCCGAGAAGACAAACTCAACGGCATCCTGTCCCGTCTGACCGTAAGGCTCGTCGCCGGCCACCTGAGCGACCACCACGGCAAATCGAGTCCGCTCCATGCGGAGGGCCCCCAACTCCTTCGTCACCGAGGTCGTGAGTGCCTTGGCCGCCTCGACACGCTTCCGCGTCAACCGCTCGGCTACCTCGCCGAGCTGACGCCTGCCCGCCTCAACCGCCCGAGTCAATTCCTGGACCTGCGTCTCCGCCGTATCCAGTTGATCCAGCTGCGCACGCAGAGACTCCTGGAGCGTCAACACGGCATCCAGCGATCCGCCGTATTTCTTGCTAAGGCGTTGCAGTCGATCCATCCGCTGTTCAATCTCCGCCAATCTCGCCGGATTGGCGTCCACCTGATCACGATAGTGGCGGACCTGCGCAGCGAACTCGCGAAGAGGTACGACCGCGTCCTCGACACTCCTCGCCCAGTCGCTCACGGCGGCATCGATCGTCTCCATTCTGGAGACCAGCTTGCGCGCGGACGCCAGTTGACTCAGGACACTGTCCTCCCCCGCATAGAGCAGCTCATGCAGTTGATCCGCCAGATCCCCGAGTTGCTGACTATGCATCAAGCGAGGCCGTTCCTGGTCAAGCCTCACGTCTTCGCCCGCCTCGATGGCGGCCTCCGTGATCTCCTGAAACTGAAACCGCAGCAGATCCTCCCGTTCACGGCGCCGGGCAATCTCAGCCGTACGCATCTCCAATTCACCGACCCGTTTGCCCCACAACGCGCGAGCGTCATGATATTCCTGACGAAGCGTCTGGAGTCTACCGTAGGCGTCCAGTGCATCTAATTGGGCGGACGGAGAGAGTAAGGACTGTTGTTCATGCTGCCCGTGCACATCCACCAACGCCCCGCCTAATTCCTCCAACACATGCACGGGGCACAGATTTCCGTTGAGATACGTCCGATTGCGGCCTGTGCGGGAGATGACGCGCCGGATCACGATGTCCGTTTCCCCGGGACGCGCAAAGCCCTTGGTCTGAAGCAGCTGCAGCAGGGGATGTTCAGGAGCCAACTGAAAGGCGGCCTCTAAGTCGGCCTCGTCTGCCTGGGCGCGGATTTGATCTGCAGAGGCGCGCCCCCCGATCAACAGAGTGACGGCATCGATGAGGAGAGATTTTCCGGCCCCGGTTTCACCGGTGAACACGATGAAACCGGAGCCGAAGGTGACGGCCAGCTGCTCGATGACGCCAAAATTCGAAATGCGCAGCTCGGTCAGCATGCCGCGGCGTGTCTGACGCTAGGCAGCGCCGGAATGTTGCGCGAGCAACGAATCGATCAGCTCTTTAAACTGGCGCTTCGGACGCGCTCCCACAAGGCGTTCCACGGCTTGGCCGTTCTTGAAGAACAAAATGGTCGGAATGCTCATCACTTGATAGCGGCCGGCGATCTCGGGATTTTCATCGGTATTGAGCTTGCGGACCTTCACCTTGCCCGCATATTCGGTCGCCAGTTCATCCACGATCGGAGCGACCATCTGACAGGGTCCGCACCACACCGCCCAAAAGTCTACCATGACCAACTCGGATGCCTTCATGACATCCTGATCCCACGTCGCATCCGTCACTTTCATCGCATCGCCTGCCACAGTACGCCTCCTTCTCCCAAGCAACCTACACGTCCATCGCTGCTCTCGCCCCGAAGCCGCTTCGGGCCTATTCGGTCATCCTATACCACGGTTTTACGGAGAGTCAAATGACGGCCGCTCCCACTGCCACTGCGGCGGCGCACTGGCCCACCAGTCGTCCGGTCTCGCTTGCCGCCAGGCCGTCTGCTCCTGCCACAACCGCGTCACCAGCGCATGATCCAGACGATTCGCCATGGCCGCCGTCACATCAGCCTGTCGCTGCACAGCCTGTTGGATCACCTCTTTCGCGATGCGCGCCAACACATCCGGTGGATCCAGCAGGTCTTCGGTTCTCGCGGCAGCCAGATTCAGGTACAACTGTTCGACGCGCACCCATTGATCGGTGCCGGCCAGATGAGCTACATAGCCATCGAGTGCATGGTACACATAGGTTAGAAAGGTATAACTTCGGGCCGACGGAAAATCCCGTACTTCCGACTGACAGGCTTCCACGGCCTGACGGTAGTCGCCCGCCCGCATGAACACTGCGGCTCGTTGCAAGTGTGAGGATGGCTCTGCCGCGTCGACCTGAACCGGGCCGGCCCATTGGAGGGTAAGCCAGAAGGCCAGTGCCGCCCACACGGAGAGACTGCTCAGTCCAGGCCTCATCGGTCTCCTCCTCCTCCCCCTGGCCGAGACACATTCATTCGAGGGCTCTGCCGGCCCGCCCGACCTAATACCGTCCCATGGGCATCGACTGCACCGGCAACGGATTCGTCACTCGGCCATAGGGGCCGCCCGGAGCCGCCCACGGCAAGCCACGGTCTCCGACCAACAGCGGTCCCAGAATGGTCCTTGCCACAATCGTCCCGAAGTTTTCCGTCCACCCGATGCCGGTCATACTGAGCATGAAGGAGTAACTCTGACGATCCGGGAACTGCAGATAATACAGGCCGAGCGACCAGCACTTACAGGGATTCTGGTAGAGCGCCACGACGTCGTATTCCGGACTGCGTCCGTTTTTCACATCGTAATACCCCTTCGCACCGATCGTCCATCCCCACGGGGTGCGGAATCCACCGCCGATCGTGGCGAACTGAATCTCCTTGGTCGGCGCATAGACTTCATTGAACGACACGGGATTCCAAATATCGCCGCGTCGCACTCGATTTCCGTCGTGGCTATAGCGCTGCCCGACCTCGAAGTACCAATAGTTCGATTGTTGAATCCGCAGATCGGTGTTCCACTGGCTCAGCGTTCCTCGATAGGGATCCACAAAGGCATCGACCGTCAGGTATGAATTCGTCGGCGGCAGGATCTGGCCGGCCATGATGTTTTTTCCCAGCGCTTCCGTTTGTCCGGGAGGACGAAAGAACTCCGGGGCCGTATTGCCGATCACGGCGCGCAACCACACATCGGACAGTTTACGCCCCTGCACCTCCACCGTGGCCGGCTGCAGCGGCTGCGTCAAGGAACCGATAAACGGCAAGACTCCAGGGGTAAACTCACGCGCCCGCGTCTGCACCCCCCCCACGTGATAACTCTGCGCCACCGTCAGATCCAGCCAGTTAAAACTCTGCCCGTTGATCTGCTGCTCCAGCAACTTCGTGCGTAGGGAGTACGTCAACAGGTTCTTCTTCGGAATGTCGTCGATCTGGTCGATCTGCGCGATCTTGCTCTGGTCGCTGCCAGGCACATACTCATACATCACGCTGGGCTCGATGGTATGCAGGAAACTCCCGCCCTCGGCGCCGGTGTACCGGCGACTCAGTTTAGACGACGCATCCATGGCGGCCCAGAAGGTTTCGCGGCGCAGCGGGCTGGCGTCCTGAATACCGCGTGTGTAGTAGACCTCCTTGAATTTGAAATGCGGCACCAGTCCGACCACATGCCCGATATCGATCACGTCGGTGGTGATCCCCGGCATGAAGTCCATGCGATTCACCGCAAACCCCTGCTCACGATAAAAATTCACGAAATTGGTATCGAGGTTCACGAGAAACGGCAGGCCGAACGGCGACGTGTTCGGCAACACATACCCCACTTCGGGAAGGCGCTGGAACGTGTCGGGGCCGCCGGAGTTCAACGGCTGCAGATACTGGCCCAGAAAATAGGCGCTCCCGTAGGGGAGCCGCTGCGTCGCGAGCAACGTCGATTCACCGCTGGGCGACGCCCGCTGAGCGCCTGAATTGCTGAGTTGTTGCAGGTACTGCCGGTCCGAGACGAAGGAGGCCTGCCCGCGAACCAGCAAGGTGTCCGTCACCTGCTGCACATGCTGGCCGCTGATCAAGCCGCGCAACCGCCGCTCATCCGAACTGGACTGATCCACGCCCGACACATTCGGCAGTTTGGTTTGCTGCAGAAAACTCGCGAACCACTGGCCGCTGGATCGACGGTCGAGATAATACCGGTACGTAAAATCGCTGCCGTACCCGAGGTTGTTGTAGTACGAGGGCGCGATGGTCAAATCCTGGCTGGGGTTGATCGCCCAGAAGTAACCCTGCTGATAATGTAGACCGAACCGGTTGTCATAGCCCGGCGTGGGAATCAGAAACCCGCTGTGGCGGTTGCTCAGCGGATAGGTCAACGTCGGGACGGGAATGATCGGCGTATCCCGCATGCAGAGCCAGGCGCGCTTCATGCCGATACTCTCCCCGGTGTTCACATCGAGGTCCTCGAACGTGAAGCGCCAGGCCGGCTTTTCTCCGTCTTTCGCGTCGCAATTGGTGAACGTCCCTTCCTTGATGCGATAGTGATCCTCGGAGAGGCGGCGGATGCTGCGCCCGGTGAAAAACGAGTTACTCGGCCGGACATACATCGAGCCGTTCGTCACAACGCCGGCTTCCGTATTGACGTTCAATTCCAGCCGTTCAGACTTCAGATCGGTGTTCGGATCGCGGAAATGCACATGCCCGGTCGCCACCAGCGTGCCCGGCAGCGAATTGATCGTCACATGATCGGCGGTCAATCGTAGCGATCCTTGCGTCACCACCACGGATCCGTCCGCCTCGTAGACTTCTTGTTCCTGGAGATGATCGATGCGCTCGGCGGTCACCGTGAGGGGCTGATTGGCGGGCGACGCCGTGGTCACCGTCGATTGCGCCCAGACGAGGTCGAGGAAGAGAAGCGGACCGAACAGCAGGGCGACGATCACCCCCACCGCCGAGCGACCGACCGTAGACCAGTGTCTGGAAGCGGGGTAACGGTCTGGCCCCATCTCAACCACGAAGAGGTGAGAGGGAACACCCTCGGAAAAGGGCCTTGATCTCGCCGACCAGCATCAAGGAGCCCGTGACACAAATCAGATCGGACGAGGCAGCGGAACGTTTGGCCAGAGCCATTGCATCCGCGGCTGTCGGCGCCACCTGCGCCATAGGCGCAACGTCGGCCAGCAGGGCTCGGAGTTCTGAACCGCTGGAGGCGCGCGGGAGATCGGCCTGGGTGAGAATCAGCGTATCGACGACCGGCAGCAGCGGAGCCAGGAATGCTCGCGGATGTTTATCCCGCATCATTCCGACAATGAGTGTGATGCGGCCGGCCGGGTCGGCACGTCGCCACTCGGCGAGCGCGTCGGCGAGCACACGAGCCGCAGCAGGATTGTGCGCGCCATCGACCATTACCGTCGGGTCCCGGCCGAGCACCTCCATTCGCCCCTCCCAGGCAACCTGCCGGAGCCCCGCACGGACCGCCGTCTCAGGCACCGTCACCCCCGCTTCATCCGCCAGCTCGATCAGGGCAAGCGCACAAGCCAGGTTGTCGAGTTGAAACCGTCCTTCCAATGGACAGGTCAACCCGGTGTAGCGTCGCCGCATTCCGGCATAGCCGCAATCCGCCGCTGATTCACCTTCGGAGCGAAAGTCCCGATCCAGGAGAGACACAGGCGCAGCCTCGGCCGACGCACGTTCCTCCATGACCCGGCGGGCCGATGCGTCCATCCGGCCGAGCACCACCGGCACCCTCGGCTTGATGATCCCGGCCTTTTCATACGCGATCGCCTCGATCGTCGAACCCAGGTACGCCTCATGATCCAGCCCGATGGTCGTAATGGCTGAGGCCAGCGGCGTCACCACATTGGTGGCATCGAACCGCCCGCCCAATCCCACCTCGAGGACCGCCGCATCCACCCGGCACTCCGCAAAATACCGGAAGGCGAGCGCGGTCGTGAATTCGAAAAAGGTCGGCGCCAAATCGGGACTCGCCGCCGCGCGCAGAGACTCCACCGACTCACTGACGCGCGCTTCCGGAATCATGACGCCGTCGACACGGATGCGCTCGCGAAAATCGATCAGATGGGGCGATGTATAGAGTCCTACGCGATGGCCGGCGGCTTGGAGCATCGAGGCCGTCATCGCCGCCGTCGAGCCCTTCCCGTTGGTCCCGCCGATATGCAGCACAGGATAACGGCGGTGTGGATCGCCCACCCGGGCAAGCAGCGCACGGATCGTCTCCAACCCCAGCTTGATGCCGTGCTGTTGCAGGCTGTAGAGGAACTGCACTGTGGCGGGATACGTCATCGTGGTCACGAGACACTCACATAGCATGATGGAATCGGAGGGTCCAATAGGATGCGCAAAAAGTTCGTCCGGCAAGGCCGCAGCGAGCACGGAGGCGAGGCGTACGTTGCCGGTACGTCGAGCCACCGCGCAGAGCGAGAACGCCGGCGGCGGACTTTTTCCACATCCTGCTAGAAATGCCCGACCAGCGTACTCACCGCTTCCTTCAGCTGTTTGCGTTCGACGATCATGTCGATCATGCCATGGTCGAGCAGGAACTCAGCCCGTTGAAACTGATCCGGCAATTGCTGCTTGATCGTTTGCTCGATCACGCGCGGACCGGCGAAGCCGATCAACGCTTTCGGTTCGGCGATGATCACATCTCCCAGCATGGCGATACTCGCCGTCACCCCGCCGAACGTCGGATCGGCCAGTATCGAGATGAAGGGCAGTTTGGCCTCGCCCAGTTTGGCAACCGCCGCAGAGGTTTTTGCCATTTGCATGAGCGAGAGAATTCCCTCCTGCATGCGTGCGCCGCCGGAGGCGGTTACGAGAATCAACGGCATGCGCCCCTCCAGCGCACGATCGACCGCCCGACAGATCTTTTCGCCGACGACCGACCCCATGCTGCCGCCCATGAACCCGAAATCGAAGACGCACAGCGCCACCTTGCGCCCGTTGATCGCCCCCTGGCCGATGACCATGGCGTCTTTGCGACCCGTTTTCTCCTGCTGTGCCTTGATCCGGTCCTTGTAGGTCCGCGTATCTTGGAACTGCAGGGGATCTTGAGGCTCCAGCTCGGGATCCCACTCCTTGAACGTCCCCAGATCGACCAAGAGGTTGATGCGTTCAATGACCGAGATCGGAAAATGATACTCGCACTTCGGGCAGACCTTGTTGTTACGGTCGACCTCTTTGCGATACACGATCTCCCGGCAGTGATTGCACTTCAGCCACATCCCCTCCGCGACTTTGGAGCGTTTGGGGGGCTCGGCCTCCTCGGTTTTGCCTTTTTTAAACCACGCCATCCTGCTCACCTATAGTACAAGGGTTTGGCCCTCTTCAAGCGCGGTCAACCGTTGAATGCCCAGCTGACCGAGCTCCTCCCGGATCCGCTCGCGAAATCGCGGTTTGAGATGATACGCGAAGACCGGCAATTCCGGTCGCGCCAGCTTGGCCAATTCCTCAGCCAGCAGCGCCGGCGTCAGATGCTTCGCCACTCCGGCCAAGGCATCCATCTCGTCGGGAAACGAACATTCGATAAACGCGGCCGTCAATCCGGCCACACCCTTGGCAACCTGCCAGAGCTCGTCGGTGCGATAGGTATCGCCGCTGTAGAGCACCGTTCGATCTCCGTCGCGGAGCAGAAACCCCACGGTCGGCACCACGTGATTCACGCGAATCGGCGTCACGCCCAACCCGCCCAGCTCGGTCTCCCGTCCAGGGCATAGTTCATAGGACACAAAGACCGGCTGGGCGGGGTCGGGCAACCGGAAGAAATCGGGGTAGACGGCTCCATTAAAAATGTGTCGACGCAGACCGTCCAACACTTCGGGAACAGCCGCGATGACCACCGGCTCATCGATTTCTCCGACCAGATTGTCGGCCAGCGTCGGCAACTCGCGAATATGATCGAAATGCAAATGCGTCAGCAGCACCACCCGAATACGCCGCTGCTCGTCGAGGTACAGCCGGGAGCCGATCGTCCCGGCATCCACGACCACCCGATCGTTGATCAGAAAGCCGCAGGTGCCGCACTGCACCGGACCGCGCTCGCCGGCGACAAGCTGCCCGGACCCGTGACAGCCCAACACCCGGAGATTCATGGCCGCGGCCTTCCGGCTCGGCAGCCTGGTCCCGGCAACTGCTCAGAGGCTGATGGATGGATGCTCCGCACTGCGCGGCAGAATAGCATACCTCAGACAAAGGCGCACACAGATTTGCACGGTCGAAGCGAGGGCCGGCTCCGCTTAGCCGACGAACTTGGCACAGGCCCGCGCCCGGATGCGAGGCGCTGTGAGAGCCCGTCGGCCGACGCTACGACCAGCCGCTCCCGAGGCCGATTCGAACCATCATCAGCACACCCAGCCCGATGCTGGCCACGCAGGCGAGTCCCTGCACCACATAATAGGCGCGGGGCCCGACTGTCGCAGAATAAATCACCGGCACACTGAGGACCGCGCCGACACCGACCATCCCTAGAATCGAGCCGACGCCGAACACCACAATATACCCGATGCCTTGACCGATCCCGGTGACCGTGGACAGTACAATCAGCATCAATGCCGCCGAACCGGCCAGTCCGTGGGCCATACCGATCAAGAGCGGCCGCAGGGACCCTTGATACCAATGCCCATGCGCGTGATCCGCCTGCACGCGGTGACTATGCACATGCACATGCGCGCGTCCGTCATGTTCGTGGACATGCAGGTGCCATCGCTCCCTGTAGATACGGCGGGCCAACGACACACCGAGCACGATCAACATCACGCCGACGGCAAACTCGAAGACACTGGCCAGCGATTCAGGAATCGTGAGGTTCAAGCCCAAGAGGACCGTCCCCACACAGAGCAGCATGAGGGTGTGCCCGAGTCCCCAAAACAATCCGATGGCCGTGGACGCCTGGACCGTGGGGCGTTCCGCCAGCACCGTCGAGAGCGCGGCCAGGTGATCCGCATCCAAGGCATGGCGAAGCCCCAGGACAAATCCAAGGCTCAAAATGGTCAGGGTCTCAGGATCAAACATCCACTGCTCCGGGAGAGGGGACCGGTTGCGCGTCGAACGGGAGCAGCACGAACGGGCGGTCATCCCCCGCGCGCATGCATTTCCAGGTGGGGATCTTCACGGAGCCGGTTGATCTCGATGAGGTGTTGCTCACGCCGCCCCACGGCTTCGAGGGCCTTGCGTTCTTCGGCGCCCCGATCGGCCCGCCCTTCCCAGGCGGCAGTGATCAAGGCTTTCAGTTCCTCACGGCTGCGCCCCTGACGAAGCGGCGCGCGAAGATCGAGGCCGTCTTTGGCGTAGAGGCAGAGATACCACATCCCGTCGGCCGTCAGCCGGCTGCGATCGCAGGAGCGGCAGAACGGCGTCGTGGTTGAAGGAATGATGCCGAACACCGTGCCGTCCGGCAACAGAAACCGCTCCGCCGGCGCCACGCTGTTCTCTACCACCGGAGTCACGCCGCCATAGTGGCGGCCGATCCGGTCCAACATCTCCGCCCGTGAGAGCACCTGATTCATGGACCAATCCGTGGCGCCGCCGACATCCATATACTCGATGAACCGCACCTCGCCGCCCACGGTCTTGCCGTATTCGAGGAGGTCGATGAGTTCGTCGTCGTTGTACCCCTTGATGATGACCGTGTCGAATTTCAGGGACGGAAACCCGGCCCGCACGACCGCCTTGATGCCGTCGAACACCTGGTGGTGCAAATCCCGTTTGGTCAACGCGCGGAACCGGTCCGCCCGCAACGTGTCCAAACTGATCGTGACACGGTTCAACCCGGCAAACGAGAGGTCGGCCGCCTGGTCCGCCATCAGCACGCCGTTGCTGGTCAGGGCAATTTCGGTGATGCGGCGATTCATGGACAATTGCCGGACAAACCGCGGCAGATCTCGTCGCAACAGCGGCTCGCCGCCGGTCAATCGTACCTTGTCGACCCCCAGTTCAGTGAAGACCGCCGTCAGTTCGGCCATCTCTTCGAACGTCAGGATGGTGTCGCGCGGCAACCAGGCATAATCGTCTTCGGGCATACAATACTTGCACCGCAGATTACAGCGGTCCGTGACGGAGAGCCGCAGGCTCCGGAGCGGACGCCCCAAGCGGTCGTAAATGGGAGGAATCGGTGTATCGAGCGTACTCTGGTCCATCGAGACTCGAAGGCGCGGGCCTCTCCTCTCACTGCATGCCGTAGGAGGGCTACGGGTGCTCCTCGACCCACACCTCTCCCTCGGTGGTGTGTTCGAGTTTCCAAATCGGCGTAATTTGCTTCAGTTCGTCGATGGCCCATTTACAGGCCTGAAAGGCCTCCGCTCGATGTTCGGCGCCGGCGATGATCAACACGATGTTGTCGCCGATGCCGATCTCGCCGTAGCGATGCAAGATCAGCAGTTCGATCGCGCCGAAGTCTTTCAGCGCGCGCTCGCGGATCTCCCGCAGTTTCTTCTGCGCCATCCCCTCGTAATGCTCGAAGGTGATGCCGTCCACATCCTTACCCTTAGAACGGTCCCGGGCCGTCCCCAGGAAGATGGCAATCCCGCCGATGCGCTTCGACCGCGCGCGCACGCGACGGAGTTCTTCGTCGATCGAAAAATCCTCCCGCTGCACCCGGACCAGCATGGCCTCATCGTCGGTGGCGGGTCGCCCGGCTTCGGTGACCTGTTCAAGACTCATTGTGTATCCTCTCCGGCTTCGCCGCTGGCAGGCCTGTTCGGCATTCCTCACTCCCGCCCGCGAAGGGTGGCAACAACGCCACTTCATCTCCGTCCCGCACGGCAAGGTCTTCGTGCGCGATATCCTGATTGATCGACACGAGCACCTTCTTCTTCTGCAGCAATTCGCCGATCTTCGGATAGGCCGCGTCGATGACCGCCACCAGGTCCTTCACCCGCCCGCCCTCGGGCAGCGCCAGGGATAGCGTGCCCTGATTGCCGGCCAACATTTTCGTCATGCCGAAGAGTCGCACCGTCACCATTTTACCGCTCCATCATCGCAGGCAACGGACCCACTGTGTTCAGACGGGAACCGGGCGCCGATAGGTGCCGGATTTCCCGCCCGATTTCGTCAACAGGCAGATATCGCCGAAACTCATGCCCCGGTCCACGGCCTTGCACATGTCATAAATCGTCAACGCGGCCACCGAGGCCGCCGTCATCGCTTCCATCTCCACGCCGGTCGGGCCGGTCGTCTTGGCCGTCGCGGTAATAATAATGGAGCAGCGCCCCTGCTGGTCCGGCTGAGTGACCTCTTGAAAGGAAATGTCCACGCTGGTCAGCAAAATGGGATGGCACATGGGAATCAAATCCGGCGTCTTCTTGGCCCCCATGACACCCGCCACCTGCGCGACGGACAGCACATCGCCCTTGGCGATCTTGCCCTGCTGAATCGTTTCGAGGGTTTTGGGCTGAAGAAAGACGATGGCTTGTGCGGTCGCGAGCCGCTCTGTGGAAGCCTTCGCTCCGACATCGACCATCCGCGCCCGCCCCGACTCGTTGAAATGCGTAAACTCGGCCATTCTCCGCGCCAAATCAGTTGGTTGCCGATCGAAAACCGCCGAATTATAGGAGCCGGTCAAAATGGGAGTCAAGCCACACGCCCAAGGCCACACCCGGCAACCATCGACTCACCGTCGGTCATCCACCGCAGGCACGGCTCCGGTGCAAATGCCATCCAAGATCGAGTAGAGTGGGACGACACAGACATCAGGATTGAGGGAGCGCACATCGCATGTCGATATCGAGACGACCGGAACTAGAAAAAGATAATCCCGTGGCACCGCAGATCTATGTCGGGCCGAGACGGAAACGGGCTTTGGCGAGAATCACCGCGTCGATGCCGGCTCAACCCCCGACCGGCATCGACACGGCATTGCAGACCCTGGTGGACGCAGCGGAAGCGTTCGCGCACAGCCTGCCGCCGACGCAGGAGACGGATCGCGAGCGCAATGCCTTGATGGAAGCCATCTCCCGGGCGCAAACGTTCCTCCCGATCGAAGTCAGGCCCTCGCCTGACGCAGACCCGACGGCACCCCCGCGATAAGCCGGGAGTGCCGGACAGACCAGGAGATGGTCAACAAACCCGTCCGGCGCGGCCGCAGCGAGGTCCGCGACGCGACGAAGAAGGAGCGTTACGTCTGCGGACGGGCGCGAGTCGGTGAGCGCCCAGTATCCTAAGGGCCAGGCGTCCCCTTTCGGCACGCTGCGTGTCGGAGCGACGCAAGCACAACGCCGGAGGACGGTTTCACCATCCCGTCACGAAGGCTGCTGAATCGCGGACAGAAGCCACGTTCCCTTCCCGAACCGCATGAAGGTCCAGACCTCGGTCGTTTTGACCGACCGCTCGGCATCCCCCTCCACCACATAACCGGCCTCGCCGGGCTGTTTCGCGAGCGAGACCGTATAGTCGCGAGCCGTCCAGCTCAAGCGCACAGTCGCATACCGCGTCGCCCCTTCGCTCCAAGATTCCATCACCTCTGCCCGTCCTAACTCGACAGCTTCCACCCGATTGGCCACACCCTCGCTGGCCTGTTCGGCCAGGCCGGTGCTGAAATACTCCAACATTTCCGGCGTCACCAGTCGGCGCAGGCCCGACAGGTCCTGACGGCTCCACGCGGATTGAATATCGGTCAGCGCCTGCTGAAAGGCCGCCTTGTCCGACGACGTGAGCTCGTCGTCTTCCACTGCCGCCGTCCCGAATCCTGCATGCGACGATTCAGCCAGGAGCGAGCCGCTCGCGGCACTGGTTCGGGAGAGTCCGGCGAAGTTCGGCGCCGGCGTGCGCCGCGACCGCATGTACCACCAGAGCGCGCCGCCACCCATCATCAGCAGCAGGAGCAGCAGACCATTGGAACCGCCTCCGGCGGCGGCCTGTTCACCTTCGCCCCCCTCCGTCGTACGCGCGCTCGTGTCGGTCGCCCCGAAAATCATGTGCCCCAGCCAGGTACCCGCCAGACCACCGGCGATCCCGGCAAGCAACGGGTTGCGTTGAATCCAGGACGGCTGCGCCGCAGGCGCAGGTCTCGACGTGCTTGACGCACTCCCGACCGTGGAAGGCGGAGGAGCAGCGGAAGGTCTCGCCGTCGTGGATTGCTCGATGGGCTTAGCCCCGTTGTCTTGGTAGGTCCGCGATCCGCGGCTGCCCATGCTGCCCGAGGAACTGCCGCCGCGCGAACCGCTAGAGAACCCGCCCCCCGATCCCCCGCGCGCCTTCGCAAACGACAGGGTCGGCACACCGACCAGCGCACACACCAGACATGCGGCCATGAGCTTCGTTGTATTCACGTGATGCATCCTTTCTCTGAACGATCGAGTCGCTCGACATGTGTCACCATCGTACCAGACATACCCGGCCACGTCTGATTCGCCGGCCGCCTCGATACGACGAGTACAGGACGGCTTGCGTCTTGTACACTAGCCTGACAGCATGGCACACAGTCAAGGGCATCCGGGCCTGACACGAACTCCGGAGAGAAAGGCATCGTTGTGAAACAGGGGTATCGTTTGATCGTGGTGGATAAAGATGGCGTACTGGTGTCGGAATTTCAGCTGACCGAACAGGCCCTCGCCGCCCCGGACGCGTTCGTCGCAGCGCTCAAGGACTCGATCGAGGCGATTGAAGACGCGGAGCCATGAGGGAGGGGAACTATCGTCGAAGAGCGCTGAAATCTCAATTGGCAAAGGAAGACCGTAGGGTCAAATTGATTCTCCAGCTACCGTGCTGTTGCATTTCCCGCGTAGCGGTATGACTTGCCTCTGCTTGCATAGTCGATTACAGCGCTCTTCGAGAGTACGATCCGATAGCATCGGGAGGTATCGATGCGCACCATTACCGTGACATTGCCGGACGACCTGCTCAAGAACAGCACACGCTATGCCCGGTCGCTTCACCTATCGAGGGCGGCCTACATCCGGCAATCCCTGGAACGCATGAACCGTGAAACTGAACGGCACCTGCGAGCGGATCGTCTCACCCAAGCCTCGCGCAAGGTGCGTGGCGAAAGCCTGCGTGTCAATGCGGAGTTCGACGCCATAGAAACCGACCCGCATGCGTAAGCGGGGCGAGATATGGCTCGCCGACCTGAATCCCCAACCTGGAACGGAGCACGGCTCAATCCTCGCCCGTCACTAAGGACGGGCGCTACAAAGCGGTACGGGAAGAACTGGCAGCAGGCGGTGTTTCAATCCTCGCCCGTCACTAAGGACGGGCGCTACTCCTAGAGCTAGAACAGCGCATGGCTGAGCGTAAGTTTCAATCCTCGCCCGTCACTAAGGACGGGCGCTACTACGTGACATGAGACACGGTGCCATCTTTCGAGATGTTTCAATCCTCGCCCGTCACTAAGGACGGGCGCTACTGCTGCACGTCTTCAATCTTGCCGGGCTGGTCCATGTTTCAATCCTCGCCCGTCACTAAGGACGGGCGCTACACCTTCAACGGCTGGCATATAAGCCTGGTTTCAGGTTTCAATCCTCGCCCGTCACTAAGGACGGGCGCTACGCCGAGTACGCTGGTAGCCACTAATATTGCCAAGGTTTCAATCCTCGCCCGTCACTAAGGACGGGCGCTACCATATGTCCAGCAGGCATCCAGGTACTCACAAGGGTTTCAATCCTCGCCCGTCACTAAGGACGGGCGCTACCACATGACCACGATTCCTCAATGGAAGATGCGGTGTTTCAATCCTCGCCCGTCACTAAGGACGGGCGCTACTGCAAGACCCCCCTGTTCCACGGATATAATCTAGTGGTTTCAATCCTCGCCCGTCACTAAGGACGGGCGCTACAGCATATACTCACACGGCTGGCGCGGCCCCATTGTTTCAATCCTCGCCCGTCACTAAGGACGGGCGCTACATCTGCGATAGGAGCACCAGACTACAGGTTGTGTGTTTCAATCCTCGCCCGTCACTAAGGACGGGCGCTACGCGACATGATGGGTTTATCGCACGTGTTGTGCAGGTTTCAATCCTCGCCCGTCACTAAGGACGGGCGCTACTACGCGCATTCGCGAGTGATTCAAGGGAGTTGGCGTTTCAATCCTCGCCCGTCACTAAGGACGGGCGCTACAACGCAGCGGCCCTACTGGTCATTCTACGCCGCTGTTTCAATCCTCGCCCGTCACTAAGGACGGGCGCTACGCCATGCCGCTTCGACGAAGACGTACGATTGTGAGGTTTCAATCCTCGCCCGTCACTAAGGACGGGCGCTACTATTCGCAGTGGCGATTTGCCACAGTGGTGTGGCGTTTCAATCCTCGCCCGTCACTAAGGACGGGCGCTACAGCCGTTATTCAAGCCGAAGCGCTACAAGATCGTGTTTCAATCCTCGCCCGTCACTAAGGACGGGCGCTACATCGTCGGCATTGTCAATCAAGCGAGCATGGAGCGTTTCAATCCTCGCCCGTCACTAAGGACGGGCGCTACGCAGGGCGGCGGGGCGGCG
>WYAX01000028.1 GCA_011525625.1 Nitrospira defluvii | reverse complement strand
GGCAGGCCTCGCCGCGCCGATTGCCTATGAGACGGTGGTGATCGATCCGACGCGGCCGCCGGAGCGGCCCAAGCCGGGCTACGTGCTCTCGGCGGCCGTGTTGGAACGGGTCGCCCGCTTCGGGGCCGCCGGTCAGGCCCCGGCGCGCAAACGACGGCAGATGCGCACAGCTGTCACGATGTAATTCAACGGGAATGACAAGACATGCCTGAACAAACCACAGCCACCTATCGCTTTTACTCCTGGCTTCGCCAAGGGCTTCTGGCAGGACTCTCCGGTCCCGGTACCTCCAGCCAGCCGACGGCGGGCCGCCTCTCGTTACCCATTCGTCTTCGAGTGAACGACCGCGCGCCCATCGACGTGAACGTGCAACTCTATGGTCCCGGCGATATCACCGGCCTCGACGCACGCGAGATTATTCGCACCGAACCGCATGCCCACATGACCGACTTCGAGCCGAATTATTTTCCGGCCATCGAATTCGACCGCCCTGATTTCCCCTGGCTCTTCAGCCCGGCGGCGGCAGACGGCGCACGGCGACTCCGTCCGTGGATCTGTTTAATCGTCGTTCCCAAAGAACGGGCTACGCTCAAGACCAACCCGCAGCGACCCTTGCCGGCAATCACCTGCGGCTTGGAAGACTTACCTGACCTTGATCAGTCCTGGGCTTGGGCCCATGCTCAAATTGTGGGGGAACAGCGCTCGACGCCCGATCCTTCACCCCGCGCGACGCTGCAACAAATCCTCAACGATCATCCCGAACGCACACTCTCGCGACTCCTGGCTCCGCGCCGCCTCGATCCCAATACCGCGTACTATGCCTGCCTCGTGCCCACGTACGACGTCGGAAAAAAAGCCGGGCTCGGCGAGCCGATCAAACTTGAGGATGAACAGGCATTAAAACCGGCTTGGGTGAAAGCCGCTACGCCTGGACCGGTCACATTGCCCGTGTTTTTCCAGTGGGAATTTCGAACCGGCCTCGCGGGAGACTTCGAATCACTTGCACGCCGCTTGAAGGCCCAGCCCCTGCCGTCCAGCGTGGGACTGCGGCCGGTGGACATCCGCACCCCTGGCTGGGGCATGCCGACGTTGCCGCCTGGCGCACCCGGCAGCCTGTTGGATCTTGGCGGAGCCCTGCAGACTCCGGAGACCCAACCGCGCGATTGGCCCGATTCACCCCGCAAAACGTTCCAACTGGCTCTCGGCGCCATCCTCAACGCGCCGGCAGCCATGGCCGGCACAAGCGGCGCCCCGGCGCTCCTCGGCCCGCCCCTGTATGGGCAATGGTACGTAGACCGGGACAGTGTGCCGCCCGCCGATCAACCGCCGCACTGGTTCCGCGATCTCAATCTGGATCCGCGCCACCGCATCGCCGCCGGCATCGGCACCATGGTGATTCGCAATGAGCAGGAGTCGTTGATGGCGTCGGCCTGGGACCAGCTGGAACAACAACGACGGGATCGGCAGCGGCTCAAGCGCGCGCAATTGGCGGAGGCCGTCGGCGTCAGTCTCTCGAAAAAACATTTCGCCGCACTCGACCCGGCCGGACTGCTGCAACTCACGGGCCCTGCGGTGCAGGCATTGGCGGGCATCGCCACGTCCCCCGCGACGCCGCCGACCGCCGAGACCAGCAACTTACTCAGCGGCCATCCGGCCGTCACCGGTGCCTTCCGTCGCCTGACCCGGATGAATGGGCCGATCACCTCCCACGCCGCCACGGTCGACGCGTTGCGGCTCCCCGCCACCTCGCCAGCCTCGACGGCAGGACAGGCGTTTCGCCCGCTCATGCAGTTCGCCGTCGCGACCAAGCAGCGGCAGGCCCCGGCGCTGCGCGAGTGGTCGGAGCTGAAGGCGGACGTGCTGCGGCGCCTGGCGCCGAAAGATGCGGTGTTGGCCGCAGTGAAGAAGTCGATGCCTGCCATCGAGAGTACGGAGCTGACGACCTTCGCGCCGACTTTCCCCCAACCGATGTACGAACCTCTCCGCGACTACGCACCGGACCTGCTGTTGCCCGGCATGGACCAGGTGCCGTCGAACACCATTGCGCTCCTGAAAACGAATCCGACATTGATCGAAGCCTACATGGTCGGCCTGAACCATGAGATGAGTCGCGAACTCCTCTGGCGTGGATTTCCGACCGATCAGCGCGGCACCTACTTCCGGCAATTCTGGGACGCCGGCGGCGAGGAACTGCCTACGAATGATGCAGAGCGTGAGTCCCGCTTCGACATCACGCGAATCACTGCCTGGGCTGCGGACAGCCGTCTCGGTTCCCACAGTGCGCGCGGTTCGGCGGTGGGCCAGATGGTGCTGCTCATCCGCGGCGACATGCTGCGGCGGTACCCGCGCGCCATGGTCTACGCATTGGAGAGTGTCTGGTCTGCGGACGGCACCAGGCGTGAGCTCGGCACGACGGAACGCTATCCGATATTTCGCGCCACGCAGTCACCCGACATCACCATGCTGGGGTTTCCCCTCACTGAAGATCAGGTGCGTGGAGCCGACAACAAGGCCGGAGGACATCCGGGCTGGTTCTTCGTGCTGCAGGAGCAGCCGACGGAACCGCGATTCGGCCTGGATGTCGCCACGACCTTTGGCGGCACGCCGGCCCATTGGCGTGACCTGACGTGGGGACATCTGGCGCCGGACGAAGCGGCGCTCAAACAGATTGTGTATGTGCCGATCGACGGCCTGCTGAAAAATACCGTGTTCGATCAGATTCCTTGGGGGAAAAATTCGGCACACATGGCCACCATCACCAGACAACCGCCCTTCCGCGTGGCGGTCCATGCGAGAACCTGGCTGCCGGCCCGGCAGTAGCAGCGGAAAGAGACGACACCATGCCTTTTTTGCAACAAGAGACCGCGCGACTCCAGACGGCCCTGCAGGCCCTGGCCGCGCAACAGACGACGTTGACGACTCAACTCACCACCCAGCAGCAGGCGGTGACGGCGGCGCAGACGCAGCGCACCAACGCGCAGACCGGCGTAGCCCAGGCCCAGGCACGTGTTCCGCCGTTGCAAACGGCCGCCGCCGCGGCAGACGCGCAGGTCGCAGAGGCGCAACAGAACCTTCAGGACGCAGCCGAACCGCCGCAAGGGATTCCCCCGGCTGCCTGGAGGGCGCGCCTGACCGCGTTGCGAAAACAACTCGCCCAAGCCCAGACCGCCGCAACCGCGGCCCATGCCAAGGTAACTGTCGCTCAGCAGGGCGTGGCGCAAGCGCAGGCGCAAGTACGGGCGGCCGATGTCCAGGTTGCAGCGGCATCCGCCGCGATGCAGGCTACCCAGACTGCGATCGCCGCTCTGCAACCCCGCCGGCAGGAACTCCAAGCGAAGCTCGCCGGGATCGAGCGCATGAATGCAGAGATCACGCGCGACCCGCTGGCGAGAGAAGCCCTGCAACAGGTGGCGGCAGACCTGTCGGCCCGCACGGCCACGTTGGAAGATTCCCTTCTGACGACGCGGTTCGAATTGGAGGACGCCGAGACGCTCTTCGCAAGCTTGATCACCAGGCGCAACGAACTGACGACGCTGCTCGCCGACCTCGCCAGGCAAATCCCTGAGGCGGAGGCGCAACAGACAGCAGCCCAACAGGCGCTGGCGGCGGCCGAAGCCGAGGTCAGCACACATTTGCAGGATGGGCCATAGGTTTCAGTTACGGAAAGGATCAGCCGCGTGAGACCGATCTCCGAAGGACCGGATATTCCCGAACGGGTGCCGCCGGCATTGCTCCGGGCATGGGCGACCAAACTCAGGCAACTACAGGTGGCCCACGACCGGGCCGTCGCGAGAGCCCAGGCTGCGCAACGGCGGGCTGCCCTGCTCATCAGGCAACGGGCGCTCCACCAGGCCGAGTTGGCTCGGGTGAACGCGCAGATCACGGCCACGCAGGAGACGGTGACTCGCAAACGATCCGAGGTCGCGGCCCTATCCGCGCAAGTCGATGAGCACCGAGCCGCACGCGATGCCGCAACGGCCAGACTGCTCGGCACGGATCGCCTCAGCGGTACGGTCGCCGCGACCCACCCACTGCTGCTGTTTCCCGTCCGCGTGGAGACCAGGTTTGTGGCAAGACGGACGGGTCCGGGCACCGACCTTCTGCTCCGCGTGTATCCCGACGACATCCATCTCGATAGTCACGAACCGGCACTGACGGAAGAAGAAGAACGGCTGGGCAAGGAATTCTGGGCCCATGTCGCCGCCGCGCCCGCAGGCACGGACCGACAGGAGCACATCAGGCAAGGCTGGCAACGACTCACCGAACAATTCGGCACGACCCGCGCCGCCTGGATCGCCCATGTGCTCGATCCTGCTCAAGGCCGAACGGTCTCGCGTCGAAACGACAGCTGGACCCGCGCCCCCCACACGCAAGTTCTGCCTGATCGCTGGGTCGCCGTCGGCTATCGCAGCGATGCAGTGCGTGTCACCGCCTGGGGCAAGGCAATTCCAGAGACCGTGGCGGTCGGACCTAACCCAGGCAGCACGGGCCCGCTCGCCAGCAATGGGTTGCCGCCTGTCGATGAGGGCATGAAGTGGATCACCGATTTCGATACGGCGGAATCGATCGGGATGGGTCTCCGTATTCCCATCACTGACGAAGACGCCCAGGCGGGATTCGATCGGATTGTGGTGCTGGGCCTCAAGGCCTCATGGGACGCACCGACCACGGCCGGCCGGCTGGTCGAACTGTTTAACGCCCACCATTACACCGCCAGCCTTGCGCTCGTCGAGCAACAGGTGCCGACGAACAACACGGCGGAAGCCTCCGCCGGGTATCGCTCGACCGGGCGTGATGCCGCCGACAGCATGGTCGTGGAGTTGGGCTCCTCGCTGATCCGCCCCGGCTCAGACGGCGAGCTCCTGGCGCAGGCCCTGGGCCTACCGACGGCCCTCTTCGCGCATGTCCGCGGCGCCGACGGAGCGGAACAACGCCGATCCTCGCTCATGCAATCAGCCCTGCTGGCGATCTGTGACAGTCCACTGCTGCGACAGCTGCTCGGCGCAACCGGAACTGACATGCTGCGTGACCACTTCACACAGTACGTCCGTGCTCGCGGGCCGCTGCCCGTCCTGCGTATCGACAGCCAACCCTACGGCCTCCTGCCGGTCGCAGCACTCGACCGCTGGATCTCGACAACCGATCAGGACCCGGACAGGGCGCTGGCGACCTGGTGGCGCGCCCAACGACTGACACGACGCCGGCACGTACCACAGGCCATCCAGACCACAGTGGAATCCAACCCCGTCGTGCTCCTGGCGCAGGAAGCGAACGCCTTTCGCTACACTGTGCGCGAATTTCCTGAGATCTCCACGCAGCAACCGCCTGTCCCGCAACGGCTCCTCTCCCCGGCCTTGCGGACGCTGCTGTTGACTCGCGCGCTCTCGTCCCCGCACGAACCGGCCTGGGACGAATTGACGACCCTGTCCGAACCGGTTCGGCAGCAACTGCTCGCGGAGGTGATGGATCTGCTGACCTATCGAATCGACGCATGGGGCACTTCGCTGGCGACACGACGGCTGGCGGTGATGCGGCAGACGGCACCCACCGGCATCAGGCTCGGCGCCTACGGCTGGGTCGAACAGGTCCGGCGCGCGGCCCCGCTGCAACCGGTCCCGGCACTTCCGACCGGTGTCCCTGCACCACTCTCGCGCTCGGCACAAAACAAGGGCTTTGTCCACGCTCCCTCACTGGGGCATGCGGCAACCGCTGCCGTACTACGGAGCGGCTATCTCTCGCAGGAATCGACTCGCGCATCCGGCGCCTCCCCCTTTGCCGTCGACCTGTCGTCCGAACGGGTCCATCGCGCCAAGTGGCTGCTCGACGGCGTACGCCAAGGTCAGTCCCTGACCGCCCTGCTCGGTTATCGATTCGAGCGCCATCTCCACGATCGCGGCCTGGACCGCTACATCCAACGATTCCGCGCCCTCACCAGCTTCACCGCCACCGACCGCTTCGCCGACATCCGCGACACCCTCACGCGAGCTGAACGGCTGGCACATGAGGTGACCCTGCTGACGTCGCAACGTGACCAGGCGGCACGAAGAGCCGAAGACGCCAGGGGCTTGCAGGTCCAGCGCCAGCGCCAGGCGGACACCTATCGCGTCGAACTGGGGACGATCGCCACGCTCGCGCAACAGGCGCAGGCGGCCCAGGCACAGGTGGCGCAGGCGGCCCAGGTACTGGCGCAACAACAGGCGGCGAAACCGCAGGGCAAAGTGATCCAACCGACCGTGCGGCGTTATGCCGTCCAATTATTGGAAGCGCGGGACTTGGATGAGTGGGACAACCGCGTGGAACAGCTGACCCAGACCCATGCCACCGCCCTGGCCCAGGCCGCCGCCGCGCAGCAGCTCGTCGGCGCGCGCGATAGCTCACGCCTCCTCGCGGAACGGGCCCAGGCCAAGTTGCTCAACGCCGCCGATCCGGATTCCATTCCCGCCGCGCAACAGATGGCCGCACGACAAGAGACCCTCGCCGCAGAGCTCGACCGTCAAGCGCTCGCGAAGGAAGGGGGGCAGCGTGGCAAAGCCATGGCCGACCTCATCGCCGCAAGGGCGGCCCTCACCACGCGCCTTGCCGCGCAATGGAATGAGGCACTGAAGTCGCTGCCGGCTGCCGCCGTCGTCGACGGGCTGGCCCTGCACCGGCGATGGACCGCGAGCCAGCAACGCCAGGCGCCGCAATCTCCCTGGGATGTCACCACCATTCCGTTCGGCAACGCGACCTTGGGATTTCCGCCGCCCGGCAGCGCGGACTTCACGGCGCTGGTGGAGGCGCTGAAGGCGCTCGAGGATCTGGTCGATTCCGTGGGTGACAGTGTCGTCGCCGAGAGCGTCTACCAAATCGTGCAAGGCAATCCTCTGCGCTCCGGCGCCACGCTGGATGCCATCGCCGCAGGTGAAGTGCCGCCCCCGGAATTGGACGTGATCCGCACGCCGAGGAGCGGCATCGGGTTGACCCATCGCCTCTGTACGCTGTTCCCCGCAACGGACAGCACGGCCCCGGCAAGCTGGCCGACAAATAGCCTATCGCCACGCGCCCAAGCCGAACCGATCCTCAACGCCTGGGTGGCCACGCTCTTGCCCAATCCGGCCCAGGTCCGTTGCAAGGCGGACTACGTCAATGAGCAGAGCGGAGAGGTCTATGAGACCGTTGAAAGCGCGCTGACCTCGCTTGGACTGGCGCCGCTGGATGCCGTCTACCTGGCTGAGGGCAACACCCTGGCGCAGCAGGCCGAGCTGGAGCAACGTTGGCGATTCGTGCTGCAGCAGACCCGGCCCGCGACCGTCCCTCCGGATGCGATCATTCGGCTGCAGTTCGGCCGCGACAACGGCTGGGGCCCGGAGATCGTGAGTGTGAGCGAATGGTGCGAGGTCGCGACCACGGTGCGCCGACTGCTCAGTAACGCCCGCTCGCTCGACGGCCGCGACCTGTCGTTGCCCGAATCGCCTGCCGACTCCGGGCTCAACCATGACGAGTTCGCCGGGCGCGCGACCCGCGCGTTGCAAGCTCTGACCGATGCGCGCGATAGGCTCAACGGCCTCCTGCCGCCGCCCTCTTCGGATGAGCTGACTGCCGACCTCGACGAGGTGCGCCGCGCCCTCTTCAGCTTGGCGAGCTTCGGCATACCGAGCGCAGTGCCGATGGACATCGGCGGCACGGGACCGGACGCGCGATCGATGCTCCTGACTCAGGCGCGGTCGGTCGTCCTCGAAGCCCAACGGCGCGTAGACCGTATCGCCGAATCGGACCAGGGCTTTGTACGCGCGAATGCCACGCCGGAGGAACGGCGCGATCACGACCTGGCTCGATTCCGCATCGTCTTCGGCCAGGATTTCCTGGCGCTACCCCGGATGACCGCAGCCAATGCCGCGCAACTGAACGAGACGTTCGCCGCCGGTCTTTCGCTCCAAGGACAGGACCCGATGGCCGCCGTCACCTGGTTTCAGCGTGCCGCCTACGTCAGGCCTGGTGCGACGCGCTTGAACGAATCCATGCTGTACGCCGAAACCGTTGGCACTGCCGCGCTTCGCTTCCACGTCGGACAACTTCCGTTTCAGGCACAAGATCGCTGGGTCGCCCTGCCGCCAGCGCCGGACCAGCCGATTCCACGGGGGCGCCTCTCCCTTGTCGCACAGATGTCTTCGGCACAACCGATCCGCTTCGATCAAGCCTTCGCCGGCCTCTTGATCGACGAATGGGTGGAGACGGTCCCGAGCCCCCGCGAAACGACCGGCGTGACTTTCCACTACGATCAACCCAACAACGCGCCTCCACAGGCGCTACTGCTCGCCGTGCCGGCTGAGCGGCGAACGACGTGGGATCTCAACAGCCTGGAGGCCGTCCTCCAGGAGACGATGGACTTAGCCAGACTCCGCGCCGTGGCACCCGACAGCGGGGATGAATTGATCTGGCTGGAAGATCACCTACCGGAAGGCGGCGCACCATTGGGGGACGGCGAGACCTGGACCTGGATTCGCATGAAACCGGAACCGCTCTCCGGGACACGCGCCCATCAATCGGTGGTCGCCGCCGGGATGCACCAACATTATTTCCGAGGCGCCAAAGCCGCGTTGTTCGTCAGCGTGGGAGACCGGCTCTTCGCGCACATCTATCTCGACCCTGCGCGGATGCCGCGACAGGTCATGTTGCAATGGCATGACGGCAGTTGGGAGCATCGCGCCTATTGGGGTGAGAACCTCATTCCATGGGGCACCGACAATACGGTCAGTCGCCAGTACATGGGACCCCTGCCGCCGCCAGGCCGGTGGGTGCGTCTCGAGGTGCCTGCCGCAACGGTGGGGCTCGAGGGACGGATCGTGGACGGCATGGCCTTCACCCTGTTCGACGGCACGGCGACATGGGATCGCGCCGGCAAGCGCGCGTTGCAGCCGGTCGGTTCCGGCGAGCAGGACCCATCGGCGCCCGCGCTGCTGTTTACCGGAGGCACCCTCGACTTCAGCAGCGTGATCGACCCAGCGATAGGAGCATAACCATGCCCTCCCGAATCAGACTCGACCTCAGCACCCACAACCCCGACTTGCAAGACGGGCTGCAAGCGCGCATCCACGATCCGCTCTGGATGCTGGGGCGCCAATGGCAGTTCGGGGAGTTCAACGGGGCGGATGCCGGATCGCCTGCCGCCGCGCAGGTGATCGTGGACACGGCCGCCGTCACTCGTTATCAACCGGGCCCACGTTCCGGCCCGCATCCGGCAAGACCGTACGCTGCCGCCGGCCTGGCGTTGGAAACCCTGGTTGAAGCGGAACCAGTGACGGACGACTCGCGCCCCAACTGGCGGCTGGCGGCCGAATCAGGGCAGCATCTGATGCGGCTGCTGGAGACGGCGCGGCTCGGCCCCACCCGCGCCCAGTGGCTCGCGAGCAACTACGTCCTGGCAGCTCCAACTGCTGAGCAAGCCAAGCAGATCGACACCCAAAGCCTGTCGTTCATCCGCGTGCTGGCGGGCCGCACTATCGATGGGCTGCGGTTCGCGGCACGACTTCGCGTCTTGCAGTCCGGCAACACGATGAATGACCTGTTTCGCGACGCGCCGTTCGATCAGACTGCTGCAGGAGTACAAGCAACGGTCATCGGCATCGTGACCGCCTGGCTGACTTGGCTGGACGGGCTGTTCCAACAGGGCGCCGCCCCTTCCGCCTGGATTCCTGAACGGATGGAGTACGCCCTCAGTGTCTCCGCCCAGACGACGTCGAGCGAAGTCGTGCTGACGGCGCCGGAATATCTGGATGGACGATTGGACTGGTTCTCGTTCACGACCAGTTCAGGAAACAGTCTGGGCGCTACCGAAAGCCGCACATCGCTGACAGAGGCCTTTCTCCCCGCGCCGGTTTCGTTTCGCGGCATGCCCTCCGCGCGCTTGTGGGAATTCGAGGACGGCGCGGTGAATTTTGCGAGCATCCAGGCCGCGCCGCAGGACCTGGCCCGCCTGCTGCTCGTGAAGTTCGCATTGGAATACAGCAACGATTGGTTCCTGCTGCCGCTCGAACTTCCCGTCGGCACCGTCTCACAGATCCGTGCCCTCGTCGTGACCAACACGTTCGGCGAACGGCTCCTCATTTCCCACACGACCGACGTGGATGGCCCCACGTCGCCATGGCGCATGTTCAATCTGACGAACGATACCCAGAAATTGTTCTTCCTGCCGCCGGTGTTGGGACCGATGTTGGAAAGCCGGCCGGTGGAAGACCTCTCGTTGCTGAGGGATGAAATGGCCAACGTGGCCTGGGCCGTCGAGCGCATTGTTGAAAGCGTCGCCGGCCGACCGTTGGATCGGCATGAAGCCTATCAAGAGACGTTGGCGGCGCAACCTCCGCCACCACCCGCCGGCAGTGAAGGCGATCCATTGGTCTACCGCCTCGGGACGTCGGTGCCCGACTATTGGATTCCGTTGCTCCCGGTCAAGGACGGCAATGCCTTGCGGCTCAAGCGTGGCGCACTCCCGGCATTCGGCGAGGGCGGCATTCAGGGGGTGCAACGTCCAAAGGGACGACTCCTCGAACCCGACCGAGAACTCTTGCTGTTCGAGGAGGAAGTTCCCCGCGAAGGGGCGCGCGTCACCAGGACCTATCAATACGCGCGCTGGATCGACGGCTCCACGCACCTCTGGATCGGTCGACGCAAGGCACCAGACAGAGGGGAAGGGTCGAGCGGGCTGCAATTCGATACCATCATAGAAGGAGTTCACTCATGACCGATAAAAAGAAGCTGACCACCGCATTCGGTTGTCCGGTCTCGGACAACCAGAACAGCATGACCGCCGGGCCGCGCGGCCCCGTCCTTCTACAGGACGTGTGGCTGCTCGAGAAGCTTGCGCACTTCGACCGCGAGGTCATTCCGGAACGGCGCATGCACGCCAAAGGCAGCGGCGCGTACGGCACCTTCACGGTGACTCACGACATCACGAAATACACCAGGGCCAAGATCTTTTCTCAGATCGGCAAGAAGACCGACCTTTTCGCCCGATTCACCACGGTCGCGGGCGAACGCGGCGCAGCGGACGCCGAGCGTGACATCCGCGGCTTCGCCGTGAAGTTCTACACCGAGGAAGGCAATTGGGACATGGTCGGCAACAACACGCCCGTATTCTTTCTGCGGGACCCGCTGAAGTTTCCCGACCTCAACCACGCCGTCAAACGCGACCCTCGCACCAACATGCGGAGCGCACAGAACAATTGGGACTTCTGGACCTCGCTGCCCGAGGCGCTCCATCAAGTCACCATTGTCATGTCCGACCGAGGAATCCCGGCTAGTTATCGCACGATGCACGGCTTCGGTTCCCATACGTTCAGCTTCATCAGCGCCAAGAACGAGCGCTACTGGGTCAAGTTTCACTTCAAGTGCCAGCAGGGCATTCGCAACCTGACCGATGCGGAGGCGGAAGCGATCGTCGGAAAGGATCGCGAGAGTCATCAACGTGATCTCTACGAGGCTATCGAGCACAAACACTTTCCGAAGTGGACGCTTAAAGTGCAGATCATGCCGGAGAAAGACGCGTCGAAGGTGCCCTACCATCCTTTCGATCTCACCAAGGTCTGGCCGCATAAGGACTACCCCCTGATCGAGGTGGGAGTCATGGAGTTGAACCGCAATCCGGAAAACTTCTTCGCCGAAGTCGAGCAGTCGGCCTTCAATCCCGCGAGCGTCGTCCCCGGCATCGGCTTCTCGCCGGACAAGATGTTGCAGGCCCGGCTGTTCTCCTATGGAGACGCACAGCGCTATCGTCTCGGCGTCAACCACTATCAGATTCCTGTCAACGCTCCACGCTGCCCTGCACACCACTACCACCGCGACGGCTCGATGCGAGTGGACGGCAACTTCGACAGCACGAAAGGCTACGAACCGAATAGCCTGGGAGAATGGCAGGAGCAGCCGGACTTTCGCGAGCCGCCCCTATCTGTGGAGGGGGCGGCCGACCACTGGAACCATCGCGAGGATACCGACTATTACTCGCAACCGGGCGCGCTTTTTCGCCTCATGACGCCGGCGCAGCAGCAAGCCCTGTTCGCCAACACCGCGGCCTCGATCGCCAACGCTTCCCGTGACGTCCAGATCCGACACATCCGCAATTGCCTCAAGGCCGACCAAGCCTATGGCGCCGGTCTCGCGAATGCGCTGGGCATCCCTATGGGCGACATCAAGGGCTAAGGGGTTGGCGAACCGACGCGATGGGGCAAGAGGCGCAGCGAGCCAGAATCGGCTCGGCACGACGGTGCCCGACTATCGGATTCCGTTGCTCCCGGTCAAGGACGGCAATGCCTTGCGGCTCAAGCGTGGCGCACTCCCGGCATTCGGCGAGGACGGCATTCAGGGGGCGCAATGTCCCAAAGGACGACTCCTCGAACCCGACCGAGAACTCCTGCTGTTCGAGGAGGAAATGTCTCGCGAAGGCGCGCGCCTCCCCAGGACCTATCAATACGCGCGCTGGATCGACGGCTCGACGCACCTGTGGATCGGTCGACGCAAAGGACCAGACAGAGGGGAAGGGTCGAGCGGGCTGCAATTCGATGTGGCAGAGAAGAGGGAGGAAGGGAATTCGTAGGTACCTCTGACCTTAATTAGCGGGTGCTAGTTAGAATTGATGGATAGAGGAAAGCAGCCCTTGCTGATTGTGACCGCATGACATCAACGTACCCATCGCAGACATTTTTTCTGTACTTAAACATCGACGTATTCCCCGCAGCATGGGCCGCCTATCGCGGCATGCTGATCACCCCAGCGAATTACGGCACGCAAAGCTTCCGACCGATTAGCTACTGGCCCTACAATCTCTTGAGAACTAAGCGCACGCTTCGTTTTCAAAAAGAAATCGAACTTGAGCAAATTAGAAGGAAGTTTTATCAGGACCACGTGTCTCGCCTGCATGGCATTTATTTGTGGGGGGATGAGCAGTCTGCGAAACGAGGGGAACGATGGCGTGGAACAGAAAGGAATCATTTTCACGCGGACTACCTCGTTGAAGTAGGATTCACATACAATCGGTTAACCAAGGTCGATACTAATTGGATTGATGCAAACCTGCTTCCTGACAATGTTCCACTGGATCGAAACTGCCTGGATTGGATGCATAGCTACTGGCGAGGCGAGGCCTATCCACAAGCGGAACCACTTTGGGAATATATAGCGGAGGGGCGCGGAGTGGTATATGGAACCACCCTCCGAACGCAGGCTTACTAGAAAGTAAAAGCCCTCGCCCCTGAATCGTTGGGTGAATTGGAGCTGGGACGAGTTGCAGTGGAAATGGGAAGCGACCTGTACCATTTGTCACCTTTTATTCGTCAGTTGTCGCCAACATCATTCACAGTGGATTTTGCTCTAGATGCACGCGATCAGAATGACCGATTCATGGAAAAAGCCGGACACCAGATAAAGCAAATAATGGAACAAGATCGCACTCACATAAATTGGGAAGCCTTGGATCTCCTGCGTGGCGACACTAGACGCCCCGATCTACGCGGCATGGGCGTCGTTTTTGATTGCTCTGAATTTTCCTTGGACGCCGGAACCCTCATTGAAAGTATGGTGTCCGCCCATGACGGTTCTACGTGGTCTGGACTAACTGAAGCGTCTGGTGCCAAGTTGGTGACAAAACACCCTGATACACCATGATTCATGATGAACTGTGACATCACGAATCCTCGCCTTTTGTTGCGGATTACTCTTGTTGACTGTACTCGGGTAGGGTTTCGACGGAACTCCTAATCAGCGGGCCGTAGGTTTGCCTATTACCCTACCGCGGCTCGAGGCTCATGACACTGCCGTCTCCCGCACGGTTCCCGGGCCTCAGAAGCCTCTGTCCCTCTATTCTTCCAACATCATCGTCGGCTCACGGTTGCTTCAAGCAATCCTCATCAATCTCCCCAGGTCCCACCTATGAACATAGAGCGTAGGAATAAACCTGACAAAGAAAAATCACGCCCCCATGGATTTCCCCAGGTCCTTATCCGACTCATACCTACAGACATTTCTAGAATCACTGCTACGGTTACAAGATACGAGGACGATCGCGGCAATCTGTTACTGATTCTAGTTGGCCCCTCGGTCAGCCAAGTCATAGACAAAACGATGGAGCAAGGAGTCTCATGACAAATTTAACCGCGACACTGAAATTGCAACATGTGTTCATCTCCAACTTGGTGGAAGCCGCGCAGTGGATTGGCATTGAAAAACTGGAAGCGCAAAGGAAACTGAGGGCGGCGAAAATACACCTCTTGGCCCACCTCAAATTGGAAGACACGCTCTTGTATCCCGTCTTGTTCGAAGCGGCCGAAAAGAATGTGGAGCTGAAGCACACATTGCAATTCCTCGGGAAAGACATGGTAGGCGTTTCGAAAGAGGTGATGAGCTTTTTTGAGCAGTACCACATCGGTGCTACGCACCATCACACGACACAGGACATTGGGAACATCCTTTTTCTGTTACAAACACGCATCCGTCGAGAGGAAGAGACGCTCTTCGCGGAATTCGATAAGCTGAAGACTGCGGCTCGCACCATGGTCGCTGTACAGATGACCGAGTCCCGGCCTACCAGTGGAGCATCCGTTCATTCCATTTATCACCTGTGAGCGAAAACCTCCCGCGCTGCAGTCCAAGCCCGCGCTCACATGCTCGACGACCGAAGCATCGGCAAGTCACCCCGTATTGATAGCCAGATAGACGGAGAGAGGAGCGGCCCGATGGCAGATCTGACGAAGAACGAGGCCATTATTCAGGCACTGGTGTCAGCCGGCTATCAAGACATCAGGCTGAACGTCGTCCCCAAACGTTTTCTGTTTAGCGACGGCCGGTTTCAAACAGAACTAGAATTTTCCAGGAATTATTTTGACGACACCACGCTCGCTACGCTGCAAGGCTTGTTGGAAGACACAATTCTTCCCGCCATCACAGAGCAGATGGGGAAGACGGTGTATGTGAATGCCCACGGAGTGAGCATCCTCCCTTCGACGCACGGTCGAAAGGAGCAATGGTAGTGGATCTTCCTTGATGATGATCTCGTTACCGGTTTGGGCGGGAGTTCCGGATGCCGTCCGGATCTGGGAGACACACACTTCTCGAAGTGTGCGGGATTCACCAAAGAATTCGTCCTAGCTTCGACCCAGCACGTGTTTGACAGTCTCATCGTAGGGCGTTATCGTGAAACATGCTTGCTCGTCTATTCGCAACTCTGTCGCTGGCTGCATTAGCAGTTCTGTTCAAGCGCCTCGTGATACGCAAACCTCCGTCACGCCCGTATCGCAAAGCTCAATCGAAGTGGCCTCGCCGAAGTTACCGCGAACCTTCCTGAAAGCTCCTGCGGCATCGCACACCCTTACGCCTATAGATGCCTGCAACTCTTCTACCCCTGCAATCGTCCCCACAGCTTCTCCAGCGTTTTGACGAACGCCTTACACTCCTGCTCGCTCAGTTCTGAAAATAGTTCCGCCACCTGCTCTTTGTATTCCGTACAGCGGGGTGAGAGCTCGGTCATGACTTTTCCTGAGAGTTCAATCATGGTGGCCCGGCGATCCGTGGGGTGTCGTCTCCGCACGACCAGGCCGTCTTTTTCCAGTGAATCGACCAACGCCGTCACATTCGTCGCCGTGACACCGAGTTCCTTTTTGAGGTCGCTCATGATCCTGGGGCCGCGCTCATGAATCGAGCCGAGAATGCGCAACCGCTGGGGTGACAACCCTTTTTCCACCAGGAGCGATTCCGACCAGCGCTGATAGGCCGGGGCGAAACTCCATAAGAGTTCAACCAACCGGTGCCTCGGCAACGTCGAGATACAAGGAGAGACGGAGGACCTCTGCTTGGCTTTGACTCGCGACGCAACTTTCACACGTTTCATCGTACACACACGGTACTTCAAGAACGCGACACCTTTCAATCCTAAATTATTCATAAATACATCATTCATATATTGACTATGTTTCGCAGCGTGCCGGATACTGCACGACAGGAAACAGGGACAACGCATCGATGCCGTTTCGATCGAACCTGCTCGTTCACGATCACTCTTTCAACAGGTACACCATGCGCACGATCCGATATACATCCTGGCTGCTGGCAGCGCTCCTAACCGCGGCCGGCTGCAACAACGAACAGGCCAGCAGCGGCGGCCAAGCGCCCCCTCCCCCTGAAGTCGGCGTCGCCCAGGTGATCTCGAAGCCGGTCCAGCAATGGGACGAATACACAGGCCGCATCAACGCCATCGACACGGTGGAATTACGCCCACGGGCCAGCGGCTATGTGCAGAAAGTGGCCTACAAGGAAGGCCAGGATGTGAAACAGGGCGACTTGATGTTCCTGATCGACCCCCGCCCCTACCGCGCCGCACTGGAAAACGCCCAGGCGCAGCTGGCCCGAGCCCGCGTGGCGCAGCAGTTGGAGACCATTCGCAACAAGCGCGCCCAGGCCTTGATCGACGATAACGCGATCTCGCACGAAGAACTCGACTTACGGCGTGCCGCGCAGGCGCAAAGCGCGGCGGACGTCCACGCCGCCGAGGCCGCGGTGGCCACTGCCAAGCTCAACTTATCTTTCACGGAGGTCCGCGCCCCGGTCTCGGGACGGGCAAGCCGGGCTTTGGTGACAGTCGGCAATCTTGCAACTGCCGACGACACCCTGCTGACGACGGTGGTATCCCAAGACCCGATGTACGTCTATTTTGATGCCGACGAAAACAGCTACTTGCGCTATAGAGAGCAGGAACGCAAGAACGAGCGCAGCGCGCAGGATAATGCCGTTCATGTCGGCCTCGCGAACGAAACCGGCTATCCACATACAGGCAGGGTCGATTTTCTCGACACCCAGGTGAATCCCACCCTCGGCACCGTGCGCGCGCGCGCCGTGCTGCCGAACCCCGATCGCATCTTTACCCCGGGCCTCTTCGCGCGCGTGCGATTCGTCAGCGGCCGGAAGGCTCAGGCCCTCTTGATCGACGACAAGGCCATTCTCACCGACCAGGATCGCAAATATGTGTATGCGGTCGACAAAGAGGGAAAGGCGCAGCGCAAAGATGTCGTGCTGGGAGGCATGGTCGACGGGTTGCGCGTGGTGCAATCCGGCCTCTCACCGGATGACAGGATTGTCGTGGTCGGCCTGCAAAAAGTCTTCTACCCCGGCATGCCGGTGACGCCCGCCGAGGTCCCGATGGACAAGCCATCGGCACCGGGCGTCCCTCCAGCCATGGCCGGGAAGTAGGGAGCGCCGGCCATGGACTTTTCCAAGTTTTTCATCGATCGGCCGATCTTCGCCGCAGTGCTGTCGATTGTGATCTTCGCCGCCGGGTTGATCGCCATTCCCATCCTGCCGATCAGCGAATACCCCGAAGTCGTCCCGCCCGCCGTGATCGTGCGTGCCATCTATCCGGGAGCCAATCCCAAGGTGATCGCCGAAACCGTGTCCACGCCGCTGGAAGAACAGATCAACGGCGTCGAGAACATGATGTACATGAAGTCGGTCGCCGGCTCCGATGGCGTCTTGCAGATGACCATCACCTTCCGTCCCGGCACCGATCCGGATGCCGCTCAGGTGCAGGTGCAGAACCGCGTCAGCCAGGCGCTCTCGCGGCTGCCGTCGGAAGTGGTCAGCCTAGGCGTCACAACGCAGAAGCAGTCGCCGACCTTCTTAGTGATGGTTCAGCTCCTCTCACCGGAGGGCAAATACGACGCGCTCTACCTGCGCAACTACGCCAACATCAAGATCAAGGACGAACTGGCGCGACTGCCCGGTGTCGGCCAGGTCCAGATTTTCGGGAGCGGCGACTATGCGATGCGTATCTGGCTCAACCCCGACAAGATCGCGTCGCGCGGGATGACCGCGAGCGACGTCGTCGCGGCTGTGCGGGAGCAAAACATCCAGGTCTCGGCCGGGCAGCTTGGCGCAGAACCGATCGCGACAGACACGGACTTTCTCATTTCCATCAATGCCCAGGGTCGTCTACGCACAGCCCAGGAGTTCGGCAACGTCGTGTTGAAAATCGGTGCCGGCGGCGAAGTCGTTCGCCTCTCCGACGTGGCGCGCATCGAACTCGGGGCGAACGACTATACCTTGCGCGGACAACTCGACAATCAAGATGCCCCGCCCATCGGTATCTTCCAGGCCCCCGGCGCGAATGCACTGACCGTGCGCGATGCCGTGATCGCCAAGATGGAAGAACTGAAGACACGCTTTCCTCCCGGCCTCACCTACCGCTCGGATTACGACACCACGGTGTTCGTGCGCGACTCGATCCAAGCCGTCGTCCAGACGCTGATGGAAGCGATCCTGCTCGTCGTGCTCGTCGTGATTCTGTTCTTGCAGACGTGGCGCGCGTCGATTATTCCCCTGATCGCCGTGCCGGTGTCGGTGGTCGGCACGTTTGCCGCGCTGTACCTCTTCGGCTTCTCCATCAATACCCTCACCCTCTTCGGCCTCGTCCTCGCGATCGGGATCGTGGTGGATGACGCGATCGTGGTGGTGGAAAACGTCGAGCGCAACATCGAAGAAGGCCGCACACCGCTACAAGCCGCACACCAAGCGATGCAGGAAGTGTCTGGGCCGATCGTCGCCATCGCGCTCGTGTTGTGCGCTGTGTTCGTACCAATGGCGTTTCTCAGCGGCGTCACCGGCCAGTTCTACAAACAATTCGCCGTGACGATTGCCATTTCGACGGTCATCTCGGCCATCAATTCATTAACGCTCTCGCCGGCCCTGGCGGCCAAACTGCTCAAAAGCCACGGCACACCGAAGGATGCCCTTTCACGGGTGATCGAACGTCTCTTCGGCTGGGTATTCCGGCCGTTCAATCGTTTCTTCAAGGCCAGTTCAGACCGATATCAGGGCACCGTCTCGCGCACGCTGAAACATCGCGGGTCTGTCTTTGCCGTGTATGCGTTGCTGCTGGTCGTCACGGGCATGCTGTTCCAAGCGGTGCCTCGCGGCTTCATTCCCACCCAGGACAAGTTGTATCTGATGGCGGGGGTGAAACTGCCGGAAGGCGCCTCGCTCGACCGCACGGATGCGGTGTTGCGGCAAGTCGTCGCGATCAGCAAGACCGTGGACGGTGTCGCCCATGTCGTGGCCATGACTGGGCTGAATCCGTTGCAATTTACGAATACGCCGAACTACGGCATCGCTTTTCTCATCTTGAAGCCGTTCGACGAGCGCCACCGTAGCGCCAAGGAAATCAGCGAAGAGATGAATCACAAGATCTCCGCCATCAAGGAAGGCATCACCTTCGTGTTGATGCCGCCGCCGATTCTCGGACTCGGCAACGGCGCCGGGTATGGATTATTTGTCGAAGACCGGGCGGGACTCGGCTTCGGAGCGCTGCAGAATGCCGTCGGTGCCTTGCAAGGGGCGGTCATGCAAACGCCGGGGATGGGATACCCGATTTCCGGCTATCAGGCCAACGTGCCGCAACTGGACGCCGAGGTGGATCGCGTCAAGACCAAGACACAGGGCATTGCGTTGACGGATCTGTTCGCCACGATGCAGATCTACCTCGGCTCAGCCTATGTGAACGACTTCAACCTCTTCGGCCGGACCTGGCGCGTGTATGCCCAAGCCGACGGCGACTTCCGCGGAAAAGTCGAAGACATTGCGAATCTGAAAACCCGCAACGATCGCGGCGAAATGGTCCCGATCGGCTCGATGGTGAAATTCAGCCAAACGTATGGGCCAGACCCCGTGCTGCGCTACAACGGCTATCCTGCCGCCGATTTTATGGGAGAGGCCGATCCTACCAAGTATTCGTCGGCCCAGGCCATGGATACGATTCGCGACATCGCCGGGAAGGTGTTGCCGAACGGCATGTCCATTGAATGGACGGATTTGAGTTTTCAGGAAGCGTCGCAAGGACGGGCGGCACTGCTGGTCTTCCCGGTGGCCATCTTACTGGCCTTCCTCGTCCTCGCAGCCCTATATGAATCCTGGACCTTGCCGCTGGCGGTGATCCTGATCGTGCCGATGTGTATGCTCTGCGCGCTCGCCGGCGTCAAACTCACCGGCGGCGACAACAATACCTTTGTGCAAGTCGGGTTAGTCGTGTTGATGGGTCTGGCTTGTAAGAACGCGATTTTGATCGTCGAATTTGCACGCGAGTTGGAACTGCAGGGAAAGGGCATCGTCGAGGCGGCACTCGAAGCCTGCCGCCTCCGGTTGCGCCCCATCGTGATGACGTCGGTCGCCTTCATCGCCGGCACGATTCCCCTCGTGCTGTCCCACGGCGCCGGCGCAGAGGTGCGGTCCGCCACGGGCGTCACCGTCTTCTCCGGCATGATCGGCGTAACCCTGTTCGGCCTGTTTCTGACGCCGGTGTTTTATGTCGGTCTGCGTATGCTCTCGGGACGCAAGCTGATTAGGCATGAGAGGCCGATAGAACATGGGATCCTGGAAGGTGCATCCGGGCAGGTCGATAGTCCCCACTGAGTGATCCCCGGTTACGTGCGCTTCCACCAGAAGCGATACGTGACCAGTACGCTACCTTACTGTGACCGGAAGTGAATCCGCACGGTGAGTTCGCCGTCGACAGGGTCATCGCCTTTGAGTTGAGGGAGAAACGTCCATTTGTTGAGCGCGATGATGCCGGCGACGGTCAGCTCGCGATGTTTCGCCGGCTCCAACACCACCACCGTCACCTGGGCATCTTTTGAGACGAGCAGACGGGCTTTCATCCAATCATCGAGCGGCTTGCCGTCCAACGATGAGGGAATGGCAGGCCAAGGCGTCGCTTTCGGTACCGGCCCGACTTGCTGATCCTTGTTCAGCGGCAGTCCATGCACATGCACTTCCGGCAGTTCGATGATGTCCGCATCCAACGCATGGTCCGCCTCATGCGTCGCCTCATCGCCGGTCACGGCCAAGGCGGATACAGGCACGAGACACAGTATCCAGAGGGCTACCATAGGCACTCTAACCGGTCGAATTCTATCGATGAAGTTTGTCATATCGCCTTCCAACCAATTGCAGCATGATGACGCTCAAACGGGCCATCCAACAAGGCCGCAGTGTAGCAGCTTCTGATTCGCGCTTATACCGTCCGGTACTTCTGAGCAAGTTGCACCGACAGACCATCCAACAAGGCGATATGTTCCCCCTGTCGGAGGCAGATGCCCAACAAGGTTGTCCGGCAAGGCCGCAGAGAACGTATGCACCGAGGAAGCCATCCTTCCCCATCGAGACCGGATGCTCAAACGGGCCAGCCAGCAAGGCCGCGGGCGACGGACGAACCGGAGGCGTACCCTCGGGGGTACGTTGAGGATTCGTGCAAGCCGAGAACGATGCTGGTGGCCCGTTTCAGCATCCGGTTAAAAGAACCATTGGCCCCGGAAGAAAAACGACCGCGGCATCCCCGCATGCGACACACCTAACCCGATACTCCCCTCGCCCTGGTTGATGAAATATCGCTGATCTAAGAGGTTAACGATATCGAAGCCGAGCAGGAATTTCTGCCCTTCCCAGGGCAACGGAAACACATGCGCGATGGAGAGATTGTAGATGGTATAAGACGGGCTGTGACTGGAGTTCGTCTTCGCATCTTCGTTCTCCGAGGTGCGCAACCCTGAGGCAAACAACATCTGCCCCGTAAAGGTCGTCCGTTCCAGCAGCCGGTAACTCACGATGGCGGAGCTCGTGAGGGTCTGCATGTGATCGCAGAAGACCCCGCCCTGCGAATTGATGTCGGCAATTTCCTTAGCCTCCAGCAGGAAATGCCCGGACTGCAATCCGTAGCCTTTACACTGCCCCCAGGCGACGTTGCCGCGGGCCGTGAGGTTCTCGGTGAGTTGGAGTTTCAAGGCCCCGTCGATGCCGCGTTGCCAGCCGCGCTCGAACGCAAAATAGTTCAGCAGCGGCGTGGTGCCGAACTGCCCCGCATCCGACAGGAAATTGCTGAGCTTGTACCAACCGGTGAACTGTAATGTGGCGTACCGGTTCAACGCATGGTAACTGCCGACCTCGAAGTAGTGCGCCCGTTCCGCCCGCACCGTGTTGTTCGTCAGGTCTTCCGGCTGGGCCCTGGTCCCGAGCGTGTTGAGTTTCGCAAACGAGATCGCTTCCAGATTCGGCGGCGTGAACATGCGGCCGTAAAACACGTGGAACACGTTCGACGGATTGTACTTGTAGCTCACGCCGATGCGCGGACTGACCTGACCTTCATTGCGCTGATACTGCACGATGTCGCCGCGCAGTCCGAGGTTGAAGGTCCACTGGTCGTTGGGACTCCACTGATCCTGAATCCAGAACTCTTGCCGGTAGCCGATCTGCCGGTTGTCGGCATTGAGGCTCAACAGGTCGCCCGTCGGACTGCCGGCCCCGTCGTCCAGAAACGTAAACAGCCGGGTCTTGTTGACCGACTGCGTCCGGTCGAGCTGGAAGCCGGCCTTGATGAGATGTTGCTTGCTGTGCACGTAGGTGTAGTCGAATCGCACCCCGGTCGAATAGGCGTTACGATCCTGATCGGCGGCCGAAAACGGCTCGGCCGGATCGGCCGTGTAGGCCAGCAGGTTCAACGGATCGGTTTTGAACGTGGCGCGCGTATGCCGCATGTAGCCCGACAGGCTGAAAAAGTTGTTGGCATTCACGTCATGCCGCCAAACCATGTGGCCATATTGATTGTTTTCCTTCTGAAACTCGTCGATGGCCTGCGAGGCGACGGGCGAGAACCCGGGTCGGCTGGCCTGCAAGAGCGGCAACAGCTGCCCGCTCGGATCCAGTTCGCCGCCCGGGGCCGTGGGGATTTGATACTTGGCGATGGAGTTCAAGAACAACCAGGTGAAGTTGTTTTTATTGTCGTGTTGGTAGTCGCCGCGAATGAAGGTCTGATTGCGCTCGCTCTGTCCGTGATAGACGGTTCGGCCCAACGTCGGTGGCTCGATACCCCGATTGGTCGCCGTGTGGCTGTTCAGGATATAGAATCGAAACTTCTCGCCGATCGTCCCGCCGTATTCAAAAGACGGATTAATGGTCTTGTTCGACCCGCCCATCACCTGCACCGATCCGAACGACGGCTTCGTGCCGCTCTTCGTCGTGATGTCCAGCACCGCCGCCGCTTTATTTCCGTATTGCGCCTCCATGCCGCCAAGAATAATGTCCGCCCGCTCCCAGGCCCTGGGACTGATGACATCCGAGAATGTCGACGATACCGTGTCCGGAATCGGCACGCCGTCGATCCGCAACTGCAAATTCGCGTGATCCTGGCGAATGTGCACTTGCTTGAGCGACCCGTAGACCGCACTCGGGATCGTCAGCAGCACATCGTGGAGCTCATTGTTATTCCCGCGCGGTAAGGCCTCGATCTCCTTCCGACTCAGGGCATAGGTTTCACTGGAGGCTTTGTAGTGAATAGGCGCCAGAGGCGAGACCACCTCGAGCGCGATCTCTTTGGTCTTCGAGAGGGTGAGGGTCACTGGAGCGGCAAGATCAGCCCCGACCTTCATGATGGCATATTCACTGCGATAGGTATCCTGTACCGCACTCACCGAATAGGTTCCCTCGGACGGCAGATCGACGGAGAATTCTCCGGCGTCGTTCGCGACCGCCGTGCCCACGACCGTCCCTTCCTGATCCTTTACCTCCACCGAGGCCTGGGGCACCCGCCGGAGATCCTGATTTTGCACCATCCCGGTTATCGTTCGCGTTTTGGCTACCGCCGGCTCCTGCCCGAACACCGGCGGGAGATCTGGCGCAAGAGCCATCAACAACAATCCAAGACACAGTAGAGACACACCTCTGACCGACAACAGCATGCGAACCTCCCCCAAATAATCCCGCACAGGTCAGAGCCCGACGCAAGGCCGTAGCTCAGACGAAGCGGTGAAAGCCAAAATGAACGTAGCGATGGCGTGAAGGTTAGGGTAGAGGCGGTGCGCGAGACGTTCTGGTGGTCGAGAGAGACTGAGAACTGAGGATCGATCGATAGACAGGAGGTGGCGGAGCTTCCTCTAGGAACGAGCAGGGCGGCGGTGCGTCCCCCACCAGCGAATGGCCGGTGTGATATTGCACCCACTGGCAGAGGTCGGTGTCGGAATGTTCGTGCCCATCATGGTCGGCAGCCGCCAGCTCGTGATGGATCTCCAGCGCGGCGGCAAAGGGCGCCATCGCGAGCAACATACAGACAAGCAGCAGCGCAACGACCGAGCTGGTTTTTTGATGGGCACAATGACGAAACATCACCGTCCAGGCCGACAGATTCGTAAGGCGTGAGTTGTAACAAAGGGGCCGCCGCGAATGCAAGCCGACCCTCCGGTGCTCCCTCACGCTGGACTTTATCCTACAAAATTCGATATGTTAACTCGCAATCTCGAATTGCCACGCGAACTCGCCGGATCTTTCAACAAGGACCACCATGACCAGGCCGATAGACAACCAGCACGTCATTGAAATCAAGCCGCTGCCCTCACCCCGCGAGGTCAAGACCCAACTGCCCATCACGGACGCGGTGTCCGAGCTGGTGTTTCAGACCAGACAGGCGATCAGAAACATTCTGCACGGCCGTGACAATGACCGGCTGATCGTGATCGTCGGTCCCTGTTCAATTCATGACCCTGCCGCCGCCTACGAATATGCCGACCGGCTCAAACCGGTCGCCGATGCCGTGCGAGAGAAGCTGCTGGTCGTCATGCGCACCTACTTTGAAAAGCCCAGAACGACGGTCGGCTGGAAGGGCCTGATCAACGATCCTCATCTCGACGGCACCTGCGAGATAGCCCAAGGCATCCAATTGGCCCGCACGATTCTCTTGAACATCAACGGCAAAGGCCTCCCCTGCGCCACGGAACTGCTCGACCCGGTGACCCCGCAATACATTGCCGACCTGCTGAGTTGGACCGCGATCGGCGCACGGACAACCGAAAGCCAGATTCACCGGGAAATGGCCAGCGGCCTCTCCATGCCGGTCGGGTTCAAGAACGGCACGGAAGGCAGCCTGCAGGTGGCCATCAATGCGATGATCACCAGCCGCAGCCCGCACCATTTTGTCGGCGTCAACGCCGACGGCATCACCTCCATTATCAAGACCACCGGCAACCCCGACCATCACATCGTCCTGCGCGGCGGCGGCGGACGCACGAACTATAGTGTCGAAGATATCGCCCGCGCAGAAGCAGCCGTCGCCAGCGAAGGACTCGCCCGTGGCGTGATGGTGGACTGTTCGCACGACAATTCCGGCAAGAATCACCAACGCCAGGTGGAAGTCGCCGGCGAGGTGCTCAAACAATTCCAGCAAGGCCGCCGTTCGATCATGGGCCTCATGTTGGAGAGCCACCTGCAAGGCGGCCGGCAAAGCTGGGACCCGAACAAGGCGTTGACCTACGGCATGTCCATCACCGATTCCTGCCTGTGCTGGAGCGACACCGAAGCGTTGCTGTACGGCATGGCGGAGTCGCTGGCGACACGACCCGTCTAGGCACCTTCGGTCAGACGGTGCGTGGGCGCTGCCATTCGACGAACCGGCAGGCCAGGTAACTCAATCTGGAATTGCGCAGCCCACGATGTCGAGGCTCCTCGTCTACCCTCCAACCAGGGGCCGGCCCCCGACGCCGACCTTCGGACAGTACCAGACGTGCCGCACTCCGGATCGGTTTGAGCGACATGCCCCCAAGCATTCTTACGCCCCCTGTCGTCTCATCCTCGCAGAGATGATGCCCTTCCACCATCCTCCCCACTGAACCGAACACTTCCGATCACTTCCCATCGTGTTCCATCCACCGAACGCGCAGTCACGAGCCGATCGGCCACGAAGGCCGATGCGACATGCTCCCGCTTGGCGATCGACAAGACTTCCCGCGCCGCGTCCGCCGAGAGACCCTGCGCCAGCGTCAGGTGGGGAAAGAACATCGCCACCTCCCGTTCAATACTGAGGCCTGCTGTCTTGACTCCCGCAAGAGCCACCCGCTGCACCAGTCGATCGTGCAACTCGATCAGCGGCGCCGTTGCACGAACCGCGATATAGAGTACATGCCCGTGGCCGTTGCAAGATTCAAAGGTTCCCACTTCGCCCAGGTGAACTGGGAATGGCGGTTGTTTGAGACATTCACGGGCGAGCCATGTGATGAGCGCTTCGTGGGTGGGCAATGCGCTTCCGTTGAGCATACAGGCGAGCTTCATGGTCACATGTGGCACGGTCACTGCGGCATGGACGGGATCGAACCGCGCGCGTTGGGCCGCCAACAGATCCGCGAGAGGCCCCTCAGGAACCAACGCGAAGGAGTGCAACTCCGGCACCAGAACTTCACTGGCCTCTGACGGTGCATCACGGATCTCCGGTGTCGTCTCTGCTTCCGTTCTCATGTGTCTCCTTCCCCGGTGCGTTCCTTCAGGATCCCCAAGACCCGTATAAGCAGTCCGCCAAGGTGCTGATCCGGCTCGACCAAAGCTCTCACGTTGTACACGTCGGCCAACCAATCCGGCGTCAGGACCTCGACCGGTGATCCGTCAGCCACGACCCGTCCCTGGCGCATCAATAGAAGCCGGTTGCAAAAACGGCTCGCCAGTCCCAAATCGTGCAGCGCGACGACCACGGTCAGCCCCTTTGTTCTGACCAGATTTCTGACCAGCTCCAGCACCTGAAGTTGATGGCTGAGATCGAGGCTGGCCGTCGGCTCGTCCAGCAGTAACACGCGCGGCGTCTGCGCCAGCGCACGAGCCAGCGCCACTCGCTGACGTTCGCCACCCGACAACTCCGTGATGGAACGGGCCGCGAGGGGCGCGGTGCCCGTCTCGTCCATGGCCCTGTCCACGATCTCACGATCCCGAATACTCTCCGACTGCCAGCGCCCACGATGGGGATACCGGCCCATGCCGACGATTTCGGCGCACGAGAATCGAAAGTCGGCCTGGGGCCCGACCTGGGGAACGACGGCCATCTGAGCCGCAATGTCTCGACGGGCCCACTGATCCAGAGGCCGGGCATCGAAGTGAACACTGCCTCCCGTCTGTTCGAGCAACCTGGCGAGCACCCGCAGCAAGGTTGTTTTCCCCGCGCCGTTGGGTCCTACCAGGCCGATACACTCGCCTTGCCCGATCGTCAGATCGACGTTCTCGAGGATGGCTCGCCCCTCAACGTGGCGACTCACCGACGAAACGCGGAGAATCGGCGGCTTCATCTAGATCGCCTCGCTTTCTATCTGGTGTCGGCGCAGGAGTGCGATGAAAAACGGCGCGCCGACGAACGCCGCCACGACACCGAGACGCAGTTCTTGAGCAGGCGCCAGCGTGCGTGCCAGCAAGTCGGCCCAGATGAGCAGGATGCCTCCGCCGAGCGCCACCGTCGGCAGCAAGGTGCGGTGATCGGGTCCTACGATCAGCCGTGCGATGTGCGGCACGATCAGGCCGACAAACCCGATGATCCCGCTCACCGAAACCACAGCGCCGACCACCAACGCCGTCAAGGTCAACAGCCACCGCTTCAACCGGTCCATGTCGAGTCCCAGGCTGCGCGCCCCTTCCTCTCCCGATGCCGTCAGGATGTTGAGGTCTTGCGAAAACCAACAGAGTGCCGCCCCGCCGATCACCGTCGGGACGGCCGCCACCCACACATGCGGCCATCCTCGTCCCTCCAGCCCTCCCATCAACCAGAACAACACCTCGCGCATCACATACACATCCTTCGTAAGACTGAGCAGGAGCGACGTCATGGCCGTGAGGAAGGCACTGACGGCCAACCCCGCCAGGAGGAGCGTGGCGAAGGGCGTTCGTCCGTGGCGTGTTGCCAGTCGAAAGATGACCCACGTGGCCATACCCGCCCCGACGAAAGCCAGGGCCGGCAGGGCCCATATCGAGAGGGAAGCCAACCCCAGCACCATCGCCGCCACCGCGCCGAACGCGCCGCCACTGCTCACCCCGATCAATCCCGGATCGGCCATCGGATTTCGAAACAATCCCTGCAACACGGCGCCTGCAAGCGCCAGGGCCGCCCCCACCAGGCCGGCCAGCAGGACTCGGGGCAAACGCAAATGCACCACGATCGCCTGATGAGCCGCCAGCACGTCGCCGCCGCCCATACCGGTCAGAGCGCTCAACAGAGCACGCCCGATCGTTTCTACCGTCAGATCGACCGACCCGAGCACCAACGCCGTCACCGCGCTTACGACCACGGTCCCCAGCAGCACCAGCAACACCACCCGCTGTTTCATCTCCATGCTCCTCTCACCCTTCGCCGACCGCTCGTCGAGACAGTCATGCTGGTCATCGGTCGGCAAACGCCTCCGGATGGAGGACTCGAGCCACCTGTTCAACCGTCTCGGCGATGTAATGCGAGCTCGTCACCATGAGCCTCCCGGGTATCGTATACACTCGACCATCTCGAACCGCCCGCACCCCACGAAACGCAGGATTCGCCATAAACTGCCGTTGGAAGTCGGCTTCTTCTGCGGTATCGCTTCGGAGCAGGATCACCTCTGGGTCTCTCCACACCACCTGCTCCCGCGAGAGGATCTGCCACCCCACGAAGCCCAATTGCCCGCCGAGGTTGTCTCCCCCGGCAAGCCTGATTACCTCATCCATCGTGGTGTGGGCACCCGGCACATATCCGGATTCCGAATAGGACAGGACTACGGGGCGCGGGCGGCCGTCCACTCGGTCCGCAACCGCCCGGATTCTCCGATCCATCTCGGCAATGAGGGCCTCTGCCCGATCGGAGGAGTTGGTTTCTCGACCGAGCGCGCGAATCACGGCCCGAATCCAATCCAGCGACTCGTAACCGGACAGCATCATCACGCGAATGCCAAATTCAGTGACTTGCCGCGCCAGATCAGCGCTATGTGCACCCAGCACAACGAGGCCTGGATCGGCAGCCAGCACCTGTTCGATATGCCCGGTGATCTTGCCGGACCGAGTGGAGGCCTCGTACACGACGTTCGACACACGCGGGTCATCGGCCAACGAACTGACGCCGATCAAACGTTCCGGCGCCATTGAGAGCAGAATTTCATCGCTTGCCAGGTTGGCCGACAGGATGCGTGACACTGTACCGGCCTGCCGCCCCGTCACATTCAGAAATGAGGTCGACTCCCCGATTCCCGTCGAGACCATCAGGGCTAGACCGCCGAGCGCCAGTGCCCCGGCGGCCAATCCGGCCAGGATGCCGCGAAGCCCGCTTGCGTGGAGGACCGTCCTCAATGTCCGCTCCACGAGTCCTCGCTCATGACACCTTCCGGCGACCATGCCGCCGCTTCAGGTAGGTATCGGCACCGCATCGCATTCCAAAGCGCCAGACGGCTCCAGTCGGGTTTTTGAGGTTTCATCCGCTCGCTGAGGTATGGATTCGGAAAAAAGATCGTAAGCATCTGTTCCTGCCCACCGTTCCACATGCGGAATCCCCAGCTTCCGAAGCGCCCTCCGCGGCCGATACTTCGGAAAAATGCGGCCTTCGAAGGTCGCCGCTGCTGTGCCAGCGCATCGGAAGTAGGATTGGCTTTGGACCCCTTGTGGATTCCTAAACACAGGTGAAAATGCCAATCCTTCAAATTGACGGTCAGGTAACCGTCCAGATAGCCGAGCTGGGGGGGCTCCGTCAGTTGGATCTCGAACACGGCTCCCTCAAGGCAGGGCCCGAACACCATGTCGCCCCAGTGTTGCTGAAACATCTCGTAGAAAAACGACTTGAGCGCGGCTTCTTCCGGCAAGAGGTATTCATACGTAGTGTGGCTGCCGTCCGAATCCTCGACTGTCTCAATTCGATACTGTTCCGCAATCATCTCCTCCTCCTTTGTGTAATGATCCGACCTGACTACTCCAACCCAAACTGAAGCGGGATGCGCAACCGTATCCGCGCCACTCCGAGCGGCTGCGGAAGATGCAACGGCGAGGCCTCCGCAACGATGGCCCGTGCGTTTTCATCCAGGCCCGCATTGCCGGAACTGGTTCGAACCTGAATGTCGACAATCTGGCCGTCGGCTTGAACGGACGCCGTCAGCACGACCTGCCCTTCCCATTCATTCCGCTTCGCCTCCGGCGAGTACCGTTTGACCTCCTCAATCCTCACGCGAATGGCGCGTGCCACCCAGCCATACTCCGGTTGAGTCGACGCGCCCTGCGATCCGGATGAGGAAGACGTGCCCCGCTGTGCGCCGTTCGCGCTCGACTGCGGCTGCGTCTGCTCCGAAGAAACCCTGGCCGACGCCTCGTCTGCAGGAACGGAAACCTTAAGCGACGAGTCCCCGGACGCGATCCACTCCGTGTCTGCTCCGGATCCGGCGTGGTCATCCGCCACGCCCGCCGACTCCGCCTGCAGGCTGATGGCCGGATCGGCCGGTTCCGCCAAACCGGCCGCAAGGGGATCTTTGTCGGAAGTCTCATCCGGGGAACGATCCACACGCCGGATGACCGGCAGGGACGTCTGTTCGCTGGCACCGGACAGCGCAACCAGGGCCACCTCTTGCGAAACGGCGCCCGGGACCTTCTGCCGCACTGGCATCTGCACGGGATCCCGCACCTCCCGCTGAACCGGTTCCGATACGACAGGCTGCATCGTCCTGTGCGGCGGATTTGCCCGTTCGACGACGCTTGGCGCCTCAAAGACCGGACGACGATGCGCGACGCCGCGCTCAATCGGCCGCACCGCCTTCCGACCCTCGAGCGCCCGCCGATCCGGCCGGGTCGAAGGGTTCGACTCAGTCCGCCCCGGCGACGGCGGCAGGGCAGAACTGTCCGACGGGGTCCGCCCGATCAGCTGCACAGTCCACTGGAAGCTCTCCCGCCGCTCCACCATCCGCTCTGGTGCAAGGCCCATGAAAATTGCTCCTGCCAACAGGAGATGCACCAGGGCTGAGACAACCCAGCCGTAGGTCCAAGCCGAACGACCGGTATCCTCAATTGGCGTTTCACTCGTGAGCATCATCGTAAGAGCCATCTCCTAGAACGCTGCCTCCAGACCCGCCATGGCAAAGATGCCAGGATTTTGAAATCCATAGGCTTCCTGGTAATGGGTATCCGTGAGATTTTCGATGCGGAGCTTGGCTTTCCAGTCCGCACCTTCAAAACGACCCAGTGCATACCAACCGGATACATCCGCACGCCAATAGGCGGTATTTTTGATGCGGGGAGATCCACCGACTGAAAAATCACGGTCGACTCGATCACCGGTTCCGAGCACCATGAGGTTGACGCCCCAGGTCTTGGCACGGTAATCCACCTGCACGTTGCCGCTATGTTCAGGCCGACGAAGCAGTCGCCCCCCGGCCACAAACAACCCACCGAAATTTTGGCCAGGTCCGATATCCGTGACCTCCGTCTTGAGGTAGGTGTGCGTCACAACGAACGAGAGCGCAGGAGTAGCTCGCCACCGGAGCTGAGACTCCAGTCCTTCCGTTTCCGCCCCCTGGATATTCTGATTCACACCGGTATTGAGCACGATGAGATTGGTGTAGTCGTTGTGAAACCAGGTCACCGAAGCCGTGAGATTTTTTCCGAGAATGTCTTGATCCACCCCCACTTCCCAGCTCGTGGCCTCCTCCGGTTTCAAATTGAAGTTTCCGGGGATGCCGAAATTCGGAAATCCAATGAGCTCAGTGAACGACGGCGCGCGAATGCCTCGTCCTACACTTCCGCGGATCTTCGTGCCCGTTTCCTTGTGGATATAGGCTCCTGACAGTTTCGGATTGACGAACTGCCCGAAGTATTCGTTTTCCTCCACTCGAATCCCCGGCGTAATGAAAAGTCGATCCGCATAGACGCCCTGCAATTGGGCGTAGTACCCCATGTTCCGACGCGACAAGCCGGTCGAGGCACTGGTAAACCCGACGCTCGACTGAGTCATGCGTTCCTCCTGGAACTCCACACCGAAGGTCGCAGCAGTACCCTGCCAGACTCCTGTGCCTATTCGAAGATTCGTGTGATAGTCCAGCATGTCCCGCCGTTGTGTGCCATCCGTCTGGGAAGCACCAAAATCGGATGGAATTGGATCGTTGAAGTCGTAAAATTTATAGCGAGATTCCAAATGAGACCATTGCACGACATGCTCCCACCAAGAATTCATCTGGTAGGTGGCAGAGGTGCCGAAAGACAGGAGCGTACGTTCCTGGCCTTGATTTGGATCGATGGGTGGATACCCCACGCCGAATACCGAGTCGGTAGGAAATTGAAACGTACTGTCGGTGTAGCGAAAGTTGCTGCGAAACTGGAGGTTATCTGTCGCGCGCACCCCGAAGTTTCCGCTGAAGACATTATTGAGGAATTTATTGTTCAAGCCGTATTGCCCGGCATGGTCCATCCTGGTCCATTCCGCCGAATAGTCGATCTTTCCTGTCGAGCCGCTGACACCCACCCGCTCTTGATGGGTGCCCATGTTGGAGCCGTCTCCGCGACCCACACCGCCCATGATTTCACCGACGACTCTGGTAGGTCCGCTGCCTTTGCGCGTGATGATGTTGATGACCCCGCCGATGGCATCGGAACCATAGAGCGCACTTTGCGGACCTTTGATGACTTCGATGCGCTCAACGTTGGTCGTCGTCAGATTGGCGAAGTCGAAGCCGCCGCCGGCGTCATTGACCTTGACCCCGTCGATCATCACCATCGTAAAATCCGCCTCTCCGCCGCGTGTAAACAACGACGTGGCGCCACCGCGCGAACCACTCTGCACAATCGTGAGTCCCGGTACGTCCCGCAACACTTCCCGCAAGTAAGGAAACTGTCTTTGCTCCAACTGATCGCGCGTAACAACAAACACCGAGCCGGTTGCCTGGCTTAGCGGCTTTTCCGTCCTCGTCTCCGACACGACGACCGGATCGACCGACACCTCCTCCATCACGGTCCTCTCGCTGACCGATGCGGTTGACAACACGTCCCCCGTGTCTCCTTCGGCGCCCACCGCCGGATGAACTCCCGACAGGGTCACCCACAACATACACAGACTCACAACAGGCATCCGCTGCCCGAGTCGACGAACCATCCCTTCCGGCCATGCGTTCCGAACTGCCTGGGCACCGGCCGCCAGGAGCCCTGAGATATCGCGATCGCGTTGACACTCCCGCTGTTCTCGCTTCTGCATGATGACCACCTCCCTGAGCACGCAAAGGATGTGGTGGAACATGGAGTGGACTGGTACCCTGGCTGACGAACCCTACGGCTCGATCACAGTGGCGGCTCCACGAGGGACTTACACCCTCTTCCCCTATCCGACTCGCCTGGCGATTGACTGATGACGATCGAAACCTTCGACCCTCCCTCGGCCCATTGCAGCGTTTGTTCCACACACCATCCGGTTGTTGTCCGTGAGCGAGCGCCGCGATGGGCACGTCGCCCAGGCCATCACTGGCATTCGACGCGCTCGCCACTCGTCTTTCGTGAACACAAGGATCTCAGCAAACGGGAGGGCCGCGGACAGATGGAGTCAGCACGCCGGCAGATTCGTAGCCTGGTTGGGTGGGCAGAGGGAGCGGAACGGCGGGGTCGACCGTAGCGGCCCATCCGTCATTCGACTCGAGGGCTGACCCGGCGGCATGTTCGAGCCAGGCATGGTCGTCGAGCTCCCCGTGGGACGGGTCTCCCGTCAGGACACCCAGCTCATGGTCGAGTAAGACCATCGGCAAGGCCAGGGCCAGCGCCAGGTACGCGAGCACGAAGCAGAGACGGATCGTGAATGCCGGAATGGCCATCAGAAGAACGTTCCCAGACTAAGACCGAGCGGGAATCCCAGACGCTGCAACAATCGTTTCACCAGCCTCGTCCGCACGGCTTGGCGAACGGCCCGACAGCGATGGCGCGCGCTGATTTGGAGCGCCGATCCTGTATCCAAGCTCTCCCCATCCGGCTTCACCACATACCGCGCCTGCGGCCGCCGCCGTTCCTGCATGAGCAACCGTTCCACCAGACTCCGTCGAGGGTTTCCGCAGCAGCGGAATTCATAATCAGACATGGTCACCCCTTCCTGCCGACTCAGCGAGACGATCTATCAACGTCGGTTCACAACCGTCTCGCCGGTGAATAGTCACGGAATACCCGATCGTGGCCCTGACATCTCAATCTGCAACGAACGATTTGCGGCACACGACGACAGGCACAACTGAGATCCGTCGTTCATCCGGCCCCCCGAGGCATCCTGCAAGCCATGGTCTTTAAGGTGCGTGCGGTCTCTTCGAATGAATTGAGACACGACGAGCCTTCGCAAACGCTTGGTACGGCTTGCATGACATCCGACGTGCTGATGAACAGGGACAACTGTCAAACGAGCGGCGGACCCCGACTAAGACCGGACTTGCAAAAGAAGGTGAGCGAGGGGTTTGAATGAGTCTGGTAGACCGGAGAGATCGGAAGATTCCCAGCCTCAAGCAAGGGCCCGCACTCTGACAGCCCAGCCCCCGCCGCATGGTCAAGCCAGGCGTGGTCGTCGAGGTCCCCGTGGGACGGGTCTCCCGTCAGGACACCCAGCTCATGGTCGAGCAAGACCATCGGCAAGGCCAGGGCCAGCGCCAGGTACAGGGGCAGGATGAGGATGATGGCGTTGCAGGCACGGCCACGGATCATGAGGATTTCTTCTCCGATGAAGCATCCTGGCCGGGGATAGGACCATGACCGCAGCCCTGGATATTGAGACCGCCGCCGAAGATGTTCTTCACGGTCGGCGGAGGGGCCTGGGACCCGGCCGGGACATCGGCCATCGCGACGCTGCGCGCGACAAGACCAACCCCGGCCGAAAACAGCGACGGAATGCGTTCCAACGGAGCCCGGCATATCACGCAATTCGTGACAGGGTGGTCATTCATCGACTGCCAAAAGGCGAATCGCTTCGGACAGTCAGCCGGCCCCCGGCATTCGCGCGTCTGGTATTCATAAATCGGCATGATGACTTATCGTTTCTCCTTGTGCGTCGCATGCCGGCGGCAGCGCGCGCAGTACTTCTTCAGCTCGATGCGATCGGGATCATTCTTCTTATTCTTCATCGTCCAATAGAGCGACATGCCCGGCGTCTCACAACCGGTGCAAGCCAATGCCACGATCTCACGCATGACTTCGTCCTTTCTCGGTTAGTAGTCTGCGGAAAAAACTCGATGATTGCGTCATACGTCGCATTTCGCACACGGGCCGTGTCGCGTCAGAATAGCCCGCAGGATGCGTAAAAAGGCCGTCCAGCAAGGCCGCAGCGAACGAAGAGGCGAATCGTACTTGTGCCGTACGGTGAGCCTCTGAGCGATGCGAGAACGCCGCTGGCGGACTTTTTCCGCATCCTGTTAGAGCGTCTGGCCGGCCGCCCGCAGATCCGCCACGACGCGCGCCAGCCCCTTCTTATCGATGATTCTCATGCCACGGGTCGACACCGACAGCGTGATCCAGCGGTTCTCATCCGGCAGGAAATAACGCTTCCGCTGAAGGTTCGGCAAAAACCTCCGCCTCGTTCGGTTGTTTGCATGACTCACATGGTTCCCGGCCATCGGCTTTTTTCCCGTCACCTGACAATAGCGTGCCATCAAGTCCTCCTGTGCTTCCCTTCATGTCCAGCCGGCTTATGCGCCGGCCGACTCCAGTTCCGGGTCGGGCGCCTGTCGCGGAAACGGATCCGCCGCCGCACGCCATGCGGCCAAACCCGGTCGCCATTCGTCGTCTGTCAACAGACATTCGTCGAGCATGGAGGTGAGTGAGATCTGGTCCATATTCCGTCCGATCACGACCAGTTCCTGCGTCCGATCGCCGAACTCGGGGTCCCAGCCGTTGTCCATGCGCCGATGGTCCGCCTCGCCGTCCGGCCATTCCGTTTCCGGGATCGCAGCAAACCAGCGCCCGATCCACCGCACCGAACCGGCCCCACCGGCCTGCGACCAGAGGCCGATCAAGTCAGGCCTCGACGCAATCCAAAACAGCCCTTTGGATCGGAGCACGCCAGGCCACGTCAGTTGCATCGCGTTCCACCAGCGTGTCGGATGGAACGGCCGCCGCGCCCGGTAGACGAAGCTCGTGATCCCGTATTCATCGGCTTCCGAAGACTCCTCGCCGCGCAAGGTCTTCATCCAACCCGCCGCCTGGCCGGCCCGCTCAAAATCAAAGCGCTTGGTGTCGAGCAGCGCCGCCACCGGAACACGCCCTTGCTCGGCACGGAAGATCCGGGCCTCGGGATTCAGCTTCGCAAGAATCGCCTCGAGCGTCGCCAATTCTTCCGTGGAGACCAGGTCCGTCTTATTGATGACCAAGACATTGGCGAATTCCACCTGATCGATGAGGAGATCCGTGATCGTGCGCTCGTCCTGCTCGCCAAGCGCCAATCCCCGCGCCGCCAGATCCTCCGCCTCCTGATAGTCCTTCAAGAAACTGGCCGCGTCGATCACGGTGACCATCGTATCCAATCGAGCCACCGTCGAGAGACTTCGTCCGCCTTCGTCCTGAAATTGAAACGTTTCCGCCACCGGCATCGGCTCTGAAATCCCGGTCGACTCGATCAGTAAGTAGTCGAACCGTTCCGCCTGAGCCAACCGCGCGACCTCTTTGAGGAGATCCTCCCGCAAGGTGCAGCAGATGCACCCGTTGCTCATTTCGACCAGCTGTTCCTCAGTGCGGCTCAACGACGCATCCCCCTGTGCCAGGATGGTGGCGTCGATATTCACCTCGCTCATGTCGTTGACGATCACGGCCACTCGAAGCCCCTCCCGATTGTGCAGGACATGATTGAGCAAGGTCGTCTTCCCCGCACCTAAAAATCCCGACAACACCGTCACCGGCAAGCGGCGGTCTTGCGAAATCTGCGTCGTCGTGGTTGTCATCGTTCGACTCCTTTCATTCCGGATCCGTTTCATCCTCGCGCGATCCCGCCTCCTGCGTTGCCTGCTCGAAGGGGTCGGCGAATCGGCGCCAGGCCTCCTCGCCGAGCAAGAGTTCATCGGTGGTCAGCAGGCACCGCTTCAGCCGTGCGAAGAGCGTCTCCTGGTCGGCTCCATACCCTATACACGCCAGTTCCTGGCGGCGATCTCCGAACTCGATCGTCCACTGCGACTTCAGGCGGCGCAGAAACGTCTCGTTAGTCGGCCACTCAGGCTGCGGCGTCGCCACCCACCAGTGCCCCACCCATTCGAAGTGCCGGCTACCGGCCGTCTGCTCCCAGGAGAAGCAGCGGTCAGGCTGCGATGCCAACCAGAAATACCCCTTACACCGCAGGACACCGGGCCAGTCCTCTTCAACACAGCGCCACAAGCGTTCCGGGTGAAACGGACGGCTCGCGCGGAACACTCCAGTGCTCCATTCTTGCGATGACTCAGGCAGACTGTCGTTCCCGTCGATCAGCTTGGCCCAGCCGGGCTGGAAACTGATGCCGTGCTCCGCTCCGACCCTAGGGGCCAGGATGCGCGCTGCCCCTGCTACCCTGTCGGACGCCAACAGGACCTCTGCCTCCGGATTCAGACACCGGAGGAGCGTGATGACCCGTTCACGGCAGTCCGCATCGATCGCTTCACTCCTATTGAGAGCGATCAATGAGCAGTGCTCGATCTGCTCCACCAGCAGTTCCGAGAGCACCCTGGTATCGTCTTCGCCGCCACTCATTCCCCGCTCCCCCAACGCATCGGCGCTGCGAACGCCTTCCCAGACGGTCGCGGCATCCACGACCGTCACCAGTTGATCCAGTCGCGCCAGCCCGGCGAGCGGCTCCTCATCTGCAATGGCATCATTGAAGACCGCCGCCGCCATGGTCGCTTCGACCAGACCTGAACATTCGACGATCAATCGATCAAATCGACGCATACCGGCGATGGTCAGGATTGCGTCCGTCAGTGCTTCGCGAAACGAACAGCTCGCGCACGACCGCATCAACTCGGCCAATGACTCCCCCAACGAGTAGATGTTCATGGCGTGACCGGTCCCGTCGACCGCCGCCCACTCATGCTCGCTCCGGTCGTGGAGGAGCAACGCCCATCGTTCGCCTCCACATTCGGCGACCCATTCCCGAATCACCCTGCTCTTTCCCGCTCCAGCACATCCGCACACCATCGTAACCGGCAACGGACGCGATGGGATCTGCTCAGTCGACATGGGTCACCTCCGGTATCTTCCGACTTCGAGCTCACGCCGCATGATCACCAACTCGACTTACGCACGCCGGGAATCTCCCCCTTCAGCGCCAACAACCTGAAATCGATGCGCGACAGACCGAATCGTCTCAGGTAGCCGCGCACCCGGCCGGAAATCCCGCAACGGTTCCGGACCCGCACCGGAGACGCATTGCGCGGCAACGAGTTCAACCTGCTCTGGGCCTCCTGTTTCTCTTCCAGACTAGCGGCCTGATTCCTGACGACTGCTTTCAAGGTTCGGCGTTGTTCGGCATACTTCGCCACCAACTGCTTGCGCTTCTCGTTTCTCAACTGGCTGCTCAATTTAGCCATGGCTCTCTCCTCATTGGTTGATCGACCGGTTCTGCTCCAGACTACGATCCTTCCGGCCCCGCAAACGGGAGTAATGCCATATGGCGTGCCCGCTTGATGGCCTGCGCGATCACCCGTTGCCGCTGCAAACTGTTGCCCGTCATTCGCCTCGGCAACATCCTTCCCCGTTCGCTGAGAAAGCTCCGTAACCACTCGACATTCTTCCAGTCCACCGGCGTGGTGTCGTCGATGACTCGACGCCGTCGTTCAGGTAACATTCCTCCCCCTTTCGTCGATCCTCGGAACTACACCGATTGAAACCACAGTTCACACTTCAAGTCCTGCTCATCGAATTCCTCCGTTCCTACCCTGATCCATTGGCTCTGCTGCACGGGAAAACACCGCCGACAGGTCTGGTCGGAAAAGGGAGAGAGCCCCAGGATCCAATCGCGCGAGAATTCCCCCTGATACTCTTGAGGAAGAAACGCAAGAAAGCCGGACGGCGGCGTTGCGAGCGGGTCAGTCATGGTGCTCCTCACAGACCATAGTTCCTCATCTTGTTTCGGACCCCTGATAGACGGTCTTCCCCATCACCAGGGTTCGTATGACTTGGCCCTTCAGCGCCCAGCCGCCAAACGGCGTATTGCGCCCTTTGGATCGAAACCGTTCAGGGTCCACCGTCCAAGACGCGTCAAGATTGATCAGCGTGACGTCAGCGGCAGCCCCCGGCTTGAGCGTGCCGTTCTGCAGCCCAAGGACCGCAGCGGGCGCGCTGGTCAAACACGTGATCGCCCGCAGCAACGTCAATCGTCCCTGCTGGACCAGTCGCAGGGTCAACGCGAGGGCTGTTTCCAACCCGACGACGCCGAAGGGTGCCCGATCCATTCCCCACTGTTTCTCGTATTCGGCATGCGGAGCATGGTCCGTCGCGATCGCGTCGATGGTGCCATCCGCCAGTCCCTCAATCAGCGCGGTACGATCCCGCTCACTCCGCAAGGGCGGGTTCATCTTGGCATTCGCTCCATAGGTCGGCACCGCTTCATCGGTCAGCGTAAAATGATGCGGGCAGACTTCCGCCGTGATCCGCACTCCATCCGATTTGGCCTTGCGCACCATCTCGACTCCGCCTGCCGTGCTCAGATGTGCGACGTGCAGTCGGGCTCCGACCTTCCTGGCCAACCGGATGTCGCGGGCGATCATTCGGTTTTCCGCGTCGCCAGGCATACCCCTCAACCCCATGGCCCGCGACACCGGCCCGTCGTTCATACACCCGCATCCCGAGGCCATGGTATCTTCGCAATGGTCGATGACCGGCAGATTCGATTCAGCCGCAGACTGCATCACCCGCCGCATGATCTCCTCGCACATGACCGGCCGGCCATCATCGGAGACGGCCACGCACCCGGCTTGTTTGAGAGCGCGAAAATCGGCGAGTTCGCGGCCAGCCGACCCCAGGGTCATCGCCCCGATCGGATGAACATGGGCCGACGCCGCCTTCGCCCGTTCGATGATCCAGCCTGTCACCGCGATGTCGTCGTTGACCGGCTTCGTATTCGGCATGCAGCAAACCGTCGTAAACCCGCCTGCCGCCGCGGCAGCAGTTCCGGTGGCGAGCGTCTCCTTGTATTCAAACACCGGCTCCCGAAGGTGTGCGTGGAGATCGACTAAACCCGGCACCACCAGCAATCCCTCCGCATCGATCCTGGTCACGTGGCGTAGCTCAATACGCGTGACCAGCCCTGCCTGCACGGCCATGACCCTTCCTTCGCCGATCAAGACATCGGCCTCGCCCACGTAATGGCCTGGGTCCAATACTTGTCCGCCATGAATCAGCATCACGCGGGACGACCAATCCCGCTCCGGTCGGCCGCCATCAGACACCGCGCGGAGTCACGCAGGAACTGAGTCACCTCGACCGACTGCATCTGATCCGTCGGGACCTCGCTCTTCAGGAACATTCCCTCTCGTAGGAGAAACAACCCATGCGCAATACGATGGTGCCCTTCCACGCCGACTCCGAAGGCGGTCACGAACGCCCCACGACTCGAAGGGTCGGCAGAGTACAAGGAATAGCCGGCAGCCTGGATGTTCGGATGGAACTGATCGACCTCCTGCCAATAGCTCTCGTGATCCGCCGAGACGTGCACGATCCGCAGCGGTCCGGAGAGGGCACGGCTTCGTTCCTCCAGATCGACGATCTGTGAGAGGCAGGCGTGCTTGTGAATGTTCGGAAGGGTCGAGACCAGGATCAGGCCTCGGCACAAGTCTTCCGTCGTCAGCGGCCGATCCGCTCGCCTGGCTGCCGGAATCGTGAACTTCGCCCGAAGCCGCTCTCCGGGTCGGGGAATGAATCCCGTTAACTGAATAGTCTGTGTGCCCAGTTGCGCCTGTCTTCTCGTCGCGTCCATGCCGTCTCCTCGCCATCAATGCGGTAACATCGTCAGCGCCCCGATTGTGACCATTCCCGCAATCATCATGGCGAATTGCCACAGGCCCTTGGCCGCGCCGACCCGACCGTGTAATCCCGGCACCAAATCCGCGAGGCCGATGTAGAGGAAGCTGGCAGCCGCCACGCTGAGCGCGTAGGGCACAATCGCTTCTGCATATCCGAGCCCTCCATAGGCGATCACCACCCCGACGAGGGTGCCCAACCCTGAGACTGTGTTCCAGAAGAACGCCCGCCAACGTGAAAAGCCGCTCGAGAGGAGAATCGTGAAGTCGCTCAATTCTTGCGGGACTTCATGCCCCAATACCGCCAACGTCGTCACCAACCCGAGACCCGGCGAGGCCACACAGGCGGCACCGATGGCGATCCCGTCCGCCATGTTGTGAACCCCGTCGCCGATCAGCACCAGCATCCCGGTCTTCTTCGCCGTCCCCTCTGCATGATTGTGGTGATGCACATGGCCAGGCCGGTCTGCTTCCGATTCATCACCGTGCGCATGCCGCCAGATCACCGCCCACTCCAGCACGAAAAACAGCACCAGACCGGCCAGCAGCGAAATTCCGACTTCATAGACGGGGACGTGTTCCAACGCTTCGGGAATGAGTCCGATGATCGCGGTGGCCAGCATCGTCCCGGTTGCATAACTCAACAAGTATGGCATCGCACGGCGGCGCCATCCGTCGGGGATGAACAGCACGAGACAGGCCGGAATCAAGGCCCCCAGACTTCCGAGTAGCCCCATCAGAACGGCAAATCCCCAGGTCGGCTCGGAGGGGACCATCATGCGAATGCCCTCCAACCCCGCATGCCATGTAATATGAAGTCGTTATTCGTCGACATGCGGCTCCTGTTCATCTCGCACCCTCGGCAGCAGCTCCACCAGATTGCAGGGTCGATGCTGGATGTCCAACTGGGGCAGGATGATCTGCTCCAGGCCGAGACGGCAGGCCCCGGGACTTCCGGGAAGCAGAAACACAATCGTGTCTCCACACACGCCGGCATCGGCCCGCGACTGAATCGTCGAGGTGCCGATTTCCCCATAACTCAACCAGCGAAACAGTTCGCCGAAACCGGGAAGCGGTTTGGTGAACAGGGAGCGGACGGCATCCGGGGTGACATCGCGTTGCGTGACACCGGTTCCTCCCGTCACGATCACGAAGTCGACCTTCGGATCGGCAACCCAGGCGGCAATCGTCTCGCGGATCGTTTGAAAATCGTCCTTGCACAACTGTCGGTCGGCGAGGCGGTGACCTGCCTGGGTCAGTCGATCGACGATCGTATCGCCGCTCCGATCCGTCGCCTGCGTTCGGCTATCCGACACCGTCAGTACCGCCACAGCAACCGGCGCCCCGGCCTTCGTGATCCCCGTCATGATTCCGCTTCCCTTCCTTCCGTGAGCGCGTCCTGCAGCACCGCGCTCAAGTGTCTGGCTTCCGAGAGCCGCACGCTCCACCTCGTGCTGCCTTCTTGGTCGCCGACCTCATCCAACAGATGCCGTATCGCATCTGCCAAAGCCGCCGCTTCCGCCGAATGCACCAGACAGGCAAGGGACCCCTCTTCGGCTTGCGCCAGGTCCCAGGCCCGTTGATACAACACCACCAACGGCAACATGGAGGCCGTTCGGCGGTCTCGGATCTGGGCTGTGTCCAGCGCCAATTCCCCTGCCCGCAACTCCGGCCGCTCCGGTATCAGGCGAGCCCCGTCCATCTGGTTGTCCTCCATCACCACACCTCATGCTGTGAGAGTTCGATCACCCGTGTCTTGACCGCCCCGCTTTCCCCGAACGACACGCACCGGCGCAACGGCAACCAGATGCCGCTCACCTCCAGATACTCGTTGACGTAACTCTCCATCCCCACGACCGATTGCCCATCCAGCGTGAAATACGTCATGACGTAGTGTGAAGAATACTGCCGGCCATCCGGAGCCCGGTCGTATCGTTCAATCGTGTTCACGCGACGTTCGGACAATGGGGTGAGACGACCGATCTGGGTATACAGATGATCCTTGATTCGATACCACGACTCGAGTCGCCCGCCGGTGAGCAACACGCGCCGCCCCCGCGGATGCGGTAGGGCAGGATCTTCGTCCGGATCAAAGGCCAGCACATATTTCCCGTCGCCTTCCTCGAAGGAGGCAGAGGCCAGGTGCATCCCCTGGGTCCACAACCGCTCACGTACCCACTCTTGCAGCGACGGGTCGGCACCGGCCAACTCGACGGTGGTGTCTTTC
>WYAX01000027.1 GCA_011525625.1 Nitrospira defluvii | reverse complement strand
TGTCCATGCGGTACGGATCGCCGAAGTTCGACTCGTAAATCTGCACCCAGTCGTTCACCGACCATTGGCTATGCACCCGGTGGCGGGTTTTGGGCGTCACGCAGTAGAACTGGTAGCCCTTCTCCCATAACGGATTCGCTTGCTGCTTGATCTCCGACCAGGGCAGCTTGATATTCCGCACCGTTTTATCGTCATGGTGTTGCGCGGTGATCGGAATCCCGTAGTCATCCGGCCGCACATAGGGATTGGTCGTCATAATGGCATTCGGCAGATACGGCGTACACTCCGGACCTTCCCGGTGGGAGATGAAGTTTTCGCCGTATTCGATGGCCTCCGGTTCGATTCGATACGACTCCAACCGTCCGGATCGTGTCCAGTGGGGTTTCGACTCGTTGGTCTCCTCCCAGAGCGGATGCCGCGGATAGGTGCGGCACATGACCATCCACCCCTTTTCCGACTTCAGCATGACGTCCGCGCTGTACCCGAAAAACGTGCTGGACGCGTCAAGAATCCGCTGCACATAGATATCGACACGATTCTGGTAGACGAACTTGTACGTATCCGCCATCCGCTGATCACCGGTAATCTCCTTCAACTTCACGGCCACACCAGAAAAACTATCGAGATCGTTTCTGGTGTCGTACAAGGGGCGAATCCCGCCTTTCCAAATCTGCACCCAGGGATTAGACACCGTGGCGGTCATTTCCGGATAGGTGAACTCCATCCAGGAGTTCACGGCAAACGCCACGTCGGCATGGTTGACGTCGGATGTCATCTCGATGTCTTGGGTGACCAGCATTTCGATGTTCGGATCGACGTTCTTCACCATGTCATAGTGGTGTTTGGCATTGTTGAGAATGTTGACGTTCACCACCCAGCGAACTTTGCTGGGACTCGGCATATGCGTCTTGCCGGTGAACACCTTCCGCCCGTACTTCGGCGTATTGACGATCAACGCGTTGTCGCCGTGATTCCAATAGCCCGGCTCCTCGCCATAATAATACTTGCGGTACTTGATCTCCTTGCCGTGCACGTCATCCTTGAGGTTCAAATTCCACGGATCCTCCCCCAGATAGACGCTCGCCCCGGCGCCGGACCAGGGGGCTGCCTGCCAAATACCGACCTTGTAGTTGCCGGACCAGGTATGGCAGCCGGTGCCGAATTTTCCGATGTTGCCCGTCAGCATCATGACCAACGCCGCCGCCCGTCCCATCGATGTCATATGGAAGTAGTGGCAAACCCCTTCGCCGTTGTGGATGGCAGCGGGCTTCACCGTCCCGCAATCCCGCGCCCAACGGACGATGAGATCCTTCGGGGCCCGGTTGATCTGGTGCACTGTATCCAAGTCGTAGTCCTGGAAATGAATCGTGTACATTTGGTAGACGGGCATGACGTCGATTTCACGCCCGTTCAGCAACTTCACCCGATAGGTGCCGGTCAACGCCGGGTCGATCCCGGTCTGAGCGAAATGCAACCCGACCTGCTCACGATGTAACGGCACAGCCTGCCCTTTGGCGAGATCCCACACCATCATGCCGCCCAGCCGCCGTATGTGATCCTGGGTCAACCCCTGTATCCGACCCGAATACGACTTGGTGAAATCCGGCAACTGATACTCCTTCACCACTTCGTACGGATCCAAGTATTGCAGCGTGTCCGTCCGAACCAGCAGCGGCATATCGGTAAAGCCTTTGATAAAGTCGATGTCCTGATAGTTCTCATCCAGAATAATTTTCGACGCGCCGAGAAACAGCGCCCCATCCGTCTCGGGACGGACCGGAATCCAATAGTCCGCACGGCTGGCCGTCGGATTGTATTCCGGAGTGATCACGACCAGGCGCGCGCCCCGTTCGATACTCTCCAATTTCCAATGCGCTTCCGGCATCTTGTTTTCGACAAAGTTTTTCCCCCAACTGGTATTCAGCTTGGTAAAGCGCATGTCCGACAAGTCGACATCGCAGTTTTGCGTGCCGTTCCACCAGGGCTGCGACGGGTCTTGATCGCCGTGCCACGTATAATTGTTCCAATACCGCCCGCCTTGCGCCTGATCCGGATTCACCTTGCGAATCCAACTGTCCAATAACGGCAAGACGCAATTGTTGAACCGGGTATTGGCATGTTTGCCCATCATGCCGAGAATCGGCATCCCGGCGCGATGTTTGAAGGTCCGTACGCCTGCCCCCTTCATCATTTCGATCATTTCCGGCGCATACCCCTGCTCGCGGAGACGACGGGCACCGGCTTCACCGCTGTACCGCGTGCCGATGACCACCAACCCTTTGGCCACATAGGTAAACGCCGTATCCCAGGAGACGCGCACCATGTCGTCAAGGAAGCGGCTGTCGAACTTGTACTTCCGCTTCACATCCGATGTCAGTTCGGGAGAGCCGTCGTCCATCCACTGCTTCCAGCCCTTCCGCATCAACGGCCCCTTCAAGCGATAGGGACCGTACACGCGACGATGGAAGGTGAAGCCCTTCAAGCACATGCGTGGGTTATGCGCGAACGTGCCGCGGTTGCCGTAGAGGTCTTCGTATGTCTGATGATCATAATTTTGCTCGACCCGCATGACGACGCCGTTCCGGACGAAGGCCCGGATGCGGCAAGCATGGGTGTCGTTCGGCGAGCAGCACCAGGTGAACGATGAGTCGTACCGGTACTGGTCGTGATACACACGTTCCCAAGACCGATCCGGATACTCGCCCAACGGATTGTCGACTTCCACCACCGGCTGTAAGGCGGTCAGCGCCAGGGCCTTGTCGGCCACGGCCGCCGCCGCGACGGTCCCCGCCGAGACCTTCAAAAACTGCCTGCGAGATACCTGCATCATGAATACCTCCTCAGATGAAGACAGGACACAGAACCGGCGCGACGCATCCTGCTGTCGCGCACCACCGCACCGTGGATAGGAACGAGACGATGTCCCCCCTTTCTGGGATCGTGAATGTTCCGGCACACCTGCGACCCGCACATCAGCAGCGAGACACGGCGCGATCCCCCTCGCAACGCAGGGCGCTCCTCGTAAATGGAAATGAGGGCAGCAAAATTCACGAGCACCCCCTGTGCACCCTGCATGCCACGGTGCGCGGATCGCACCATCAGGCTATCTCGTTGAAATCAATGACCGTCCAGATCCATGGGCAGGACGAGCTCCGGTCACACCCAGGCACCCACGAGCACATGCGGTGGAAGGTCACGGCCCCACCACGATTAATCGTGGGGCGGACGCGTCGACGGCGCCTGGAGGAGAAACCGGGAGAGCAGGGATGGTTAGGTGCGGGCAGGACGACGAATGCCGAGTTTGTGGAGTCGACTGCGGAGCGTGCTCGGGGCAAGACCGAGTTGTTCCGCGGCTCCTCCCGAACCTTCGATGCGCCAATCCAACAGGGTGAGCGCATGGAGAATATGGTGACGTTCTTGATCCTGCAGAGTACGTCGCGCATCCGTTCCCATGGACGCGGGCGGACACATCATGAGCGAATCGAGCGAGAGCAGCCGGTCCTGACAGAGGATCAGTCCCCGCTCCACGATGTTCTCCAGCTCCCGGACATTCCCCGGCCAAGCGTACCGGACCAGGCGCTCCATCGCGGAGGCGTCGAAGTCTTCGCAGGTACGCTTCAGTCGCTGCGCATGCACCTGCAGAAAATGCCGGGCGAGGATAGGAATATCTTCGGGACGCTCTCGCAACGGAGGCATATGGATGGGAAACACATTCAGTCGATAGTACAAATCGCTGCGAAACCGGCCGGCCCGAATCGCGGCCGGCAAATCGGCATTGGTGGCGGCGATCACTCGCACATCGACCGGAACAGGCTTCGTCCCGCCGACACGATCGACCAACCCGTCCTGCAACACGCGCAACAGTTTTGCCTGCGCCTCCAGGGGCAGTTCACCGATTTCATCGAGGAACAGTGTGCCACCGTCAGCGAGCTCGAACCGCCCGATACGCCGCTGATCGGCTCCGGTGAAGGCGCCGCGTTCATGGCCGAATAACTCGCTCTCAATTAATCCGGACGGCAGCGCCGCGCAGTTCAGGCGCACAAACGCCCGGTCACGGCGCAGGCTCCGTTCATGGATAGCCCGCGCCAGAACTTCCTTGCCGGTACCGGTCTCCCCCGTCACCATGACGGTTGCCGTCGTCGGCGCCGCCTGCCGCGCCAGTCTCAGGACGTCCTCGAATGCCCGACTTTTCCCCACGACGATGCCAAAATCCTGGGTCGCCTTGAGCTCCTCCGTCAGATACATGTTTTCGCGGGCAAGTTGCTCCCGAAGATCATTGATCTCTTCGTAGGCGTTCACATGGGCGATCGCAAAGCCGATTTGCGTCGCCACCTGCTGGAGAAAGTCCACATCGTCGGGATCCGGTGGGCCCGCTTCGACACTCCCGATGTTCAAGGTCCCGAGGCAGGCCTCCTGCACCATCATAGGAATATTGATCATCCGGCCGAGACCTTCCTGCAAATAACTCTCGTCCTCGATGAACAGTCTTTCTTTTTGGAGATGCGGCCGCACATGCACGCGCTGATGGTCATACACCCACCCGACCGCACTACGCGCATGGGGAATCATGGCGTCGCTGCGAAGCACCACTTTCGGCAAATTCGTTTCCACGGCATAGAATCGAAAGGCGTCCGACTCCAGGTCGTAGACCGTCACGCCGGCACGTTCCCACCGAACGACGTTGGCCAATTGCTCCGTGATGGCCCGAAACAGACTCTGGCGGCTCCGCTGGGAGTTCAACACATTGGTGACGGAGAGGAGCGTGCGGTAGGTGACGGCGAGGTTTTGCACGACGCGTGGACTCCTTCCGGATCATCCGTTGTAGCCGGACGGCGTGTGATGGTGCGCGCTGGAGCGACACCGCATCAGGAGAGGCGAAGCACAGGACGGATCAGGGCCCGGCCTCAGATGTCGGTGCGGCTGGCACGCTGCCGGCATTATAGGCCGGGACGATTACGTATTCACATCGGTTCGTCAAATCTTCATCAAACTTTAATGTCGCGTCGCGTCGTCGTCGCACAATGCCGGGGAATCCGTCCGGCCGGTCGTGCCCCATCGGAGGCTAGTGACGCCCCGTGCCGAGCGACGGCTTCTCCGCCGCCACGCTCGAACCGGGTCTCATCCGCGAGGCCCCACGCCCCGCGTCAGGCCCCAAGGCGCCCGAGCTCGGACCGATCGAGGGCGTGAGCGGAAACGCGGCGACGCCCATGTCCGGGCTCCGCCGCGGGACAAATGAACTGGGCTGATTATCCCAAGTCCTCCGTAGGCGCGCTCTCTCCAATGCACCCCGCCCAGCAGGCGAGAGCGCGCGATCACCCTCTCTCGGGGCGATCCTATTCCTGTCCGGCTCCTCGAGAAACGCAGCCCCTGCCACCTCATCGTCGGCCACCACTAAATTGCTGACCATCACTTCTTTCGCCATGGATTCCGCAGTCGGAAGCTCGTCCGCGTAGACATCGGTTTCGTATTCCGCCGTCGAGGGCGTGGCCAGCGACGTCCAGACAGATTGCCCGGACTCGGTCACATTGATGCTCGTGACCGTCGACAGACCCGGTCTGATCGGATGCTCGCGGATTTCCTCCGCCGGCAATGCGATACGCACCGGGACTCGTTCGACGATATGAATGAAGTTGCCGGTCGAATTGTCCGGGGGCAGCAGAGCAAAGGCGCTCCCGCTTCCAGGCACCAACCCCTCGACGGTGCCGTGGAACGTTTGCTTCGATCCATAGAGACTGACGGTGACCAAGGCCGACTGCCCAGGCCGCACATGTTGCAGCTCGGTTTCGCGCAGATTGGCTTCCACCCAGAGGTGATCCAGCGGCACAATCGTCATCAGCGGCGCCCCGGGCTGCACACGATCGCCGACCTGCGCTTTCCGCTTGGCGACGTACCCCGAGATCGGCGCTCTGATCTGCTGGCGCGTATACTCCAAGTAGGCCTCGATGAGCTGGTGCTTGGCCAGATCGACGGCAGGATGGGCCATCACAGTCGTACCCCCGACCTGCGCATCCAGGGTGTTGAGTTCGGCCTGCGTCTCCCGCACCTCCGCCTCCAGCGCCAGAATCTTGTCGGCGGTATTCTGGACGATCTGCTTGGAGATGGCGCCGCTCGGCGAGGCCGCCCGATAGCGATCCATATCGTGCTGCGCCAGATTCAACCGCGCCAGACGCGAAGCTAACTTCTCCGCTACTTGCTTTCTGGTCATGAACAGAGCGGCAATGCGCCGAACTTCTTCACCCAACCGTCCGCGCGCACGCCCCAGCGCGGCGTAGGCGTTGTGTTCGTCAAGCCGGATCATCAGATCGCCCCGATTCACAAATTGCGTTTCCTCGGCCAGCACCTGGGTGACGATGCCGGACGCTTGCGCCGCCACCGGCACCAGATTGCCCGTGACGTAGGCATTGTCGGTCCGGACCCAGAAGCGGTCATAACTCCACCAATAGGCGAGATAGCCGATGGCGCAGATCAAGGTCAGGAAGGCAACGGCCAGCAATCGGCGATTCCGCTGCGCCCGGATCGCCTTCGGATGAATGCGAGCAGATCCAGGACTCGGCGCAGGTGCGGAAGGCTGTGGGGACGGTGTCGTGTCTGATGTGGTCATAGAATTAGCTCGGGTTCTGTGTCGGTCGTTTTTCAATATCCGGATTGTAGTAGCCGCCGCCCAAGGACTCGATGAGATCGACCGCGGCCACCAGTTGGTCGCTCTCCAGCGCGCTCAGGGCATATTCCTGTTCCAGCACCGGATGTCGATGCAGCAACACTTCCCGATCGTCGTCGAGGCCGTTGACGAGCCGCACCTTCGCCAACCGCCAATCATCCCCGAGGGACGCCAGCAAGCGCTTGTGGGACGCCATGATCTCTCCCGTCGTCTGCCAGGCACTGAGACTATCTGCGACCTCCCGCATCGCATCCAGCAAGGTGTCGTTGTACAATTCCACGGCGGCGTCGTATTCCGCGCGTTGTGCCCCCAACTCCCCCCGCAGCCGGCCCCCTTCGAACCAGGGCATGCGCAGCCCCGGCGCCAGGCCGTAGGCAAAACTTTGGCCGCTGAACAGAAAATTGGCCAGTTTGTCGGTCCCCTTGGCCAGCGTCAGCGCGTTGAACCCGACGAACCCGGTGAGATCGATCGTCGGGTAAAACTGCGTTGTGGCGACCTTCACGAGTCTCGACGCGGCATGCGCCCGATAGAGGGCTGCGGCCAGATCCGGCCGATGAACCAGCAACCCCATGGACAAATGATCGGGCGCCGGAATCTGGCGCGGCACCGCCACCCGTGGTGTGGCAAAGAGGTGCACGGCCTCGTCCGGCCCTTTGCCAGCCAGTCGCGCAAGAAGGTGGCGTTGGACGTCGAGTTGATCGCGAATGGCCGCCTGGCGCTTGAAGGCGGCTTCATAGTCCGCCACGGCGATTTTGACAGGCTGGTCGTTGTCCAGCCCCAGTTGGAAACGGGTCTCCGCCAGCTTTTTCAGATCCCGACGGATCCCGACCATCGCCTTCACCACATGGAGCTGCTGTTGAAGCGCCTGCCCTCGAAAGTAGGCGCGGGCAATACCGGTGGTCAGCCGAAGGCGAACCTCCGCTCGCTCCGCCTCTTCTGCGGCTGCATGGCCGAGCGCCGCCTCAAGCATTGCCCGATTCTTTCCCCAGAAATCGAACTCGTACCGGAAGCTCAGCGGGTTGATGATGCCGTACATGATCTTGATGCCCGCCACTTCCTTATTGAGCGCGGCGAACACCCCGTGCTGAGAAATGCGTTCGTACGTGAGGGAGGCGTCCGCTTCCAGAAACGGCAAAAGCCGGGCCCCTTCCACTTTCACGAGCGATTGCGCCTGGCGCAGACGGGCCGAGGCTTGTTTGAGCCCGGGATTGTCTTTGAGGGCGCCGGCGATCAACTCGTTCAACTCGGGGCTACCGAACTGCTCCCACCAGCGATCCTCCGGCCACTGCTGGAGTCGGCTGGTCACTTCGGACAACGTCTCGCGTATTTCGGGTGGCTCAAGATACTCGGCCGGCGCGTCGCCTTGCGGAATCCAGGCGCAGCTGCCGAAGAGCAGCGCGCAGCCGAGCGCGAAACCGAGACGCAGATGATCTGCCGCCCTGCGACAGGATGTCATGGCACCTCCTCCAGCAATTCTTCCGCACGCATCCGCCGGAGCTCCTCGGCCGGCGACATCGGCACCGGTAGATGCGTCGGATGGGCGAACCACACCAGCACCCCGAGGCCGACAAACACCCAACTGGCGACGAGGAAGGCATCGTTCATACTGAGAATCGCTGCCTCCTGTTTGATGAGCAGCCCCAACTTCGCTTGCACTTCGCCGGGGGTGAGCCCGGACGAACTCAGTTTGGCCGTCAGTTGCCCGAGCGGATCGAAGGAGACCGACTGACGCCCGCCGAAATGGTCGGCCAGGTGCAGCTGATGAAAATGCGCCCGACGAAACAACACGATCCCCTGGAACGTGATACCGAACGCACCGGCGGCCACCCGCAACAGATTGGCCACCTCCGCCGCACGGGTCATCAACGGGCCGGACAGGCCGTGCAGCGTGAGCACCGTCACCGGAGTAAAGAAGGAGCCCAAAAAGATCCCCTCGACGACCATGGGCCAGAACAGTTCCTCGTATGAATGCGGATCGTCGAACAGGCCGATCCAATAGAACGTCCAGGCAAAACCGAGGCAGTTCAAGCAGACCAACCAGCGCGCATCGAGGTATTTGCACAGGTAGTGCATCACGGCAATCGTTGGCGCGCCCAACAGCACCAACGGGAGCAGCGCGAGACCGGCCAGCTTCGAGGAATAGCCCAGCAACAATTGGATCTGGACGATCAGAAGCGACAGGAGCCCCTGGATCGAGAAAAACCCGAGCGTCAACCCGATGAGTCCGATCACGAAATTCCGATGCATGAACACTCGAAGATCCAGCGTGGGGTGGCGCTCACCGAGTTCCCAGATGATGAAACATGGAAACGCGATGACGAGGACGACCGCGACAGCCTGGAGGAACGGCGAATCCAACCAGTCGAAGTCATTGCCCATGTTGAGCAACGTCTGCAATCCCAGCAGCAACACCGCGAGTAGCAGAAATCCCACCAGATCGAAACGCGCATACCGGCGCCGAAATCCCCGGCCATACAACAGCGCGCTCAGTGTCCCGACAATAACCAAGGTCAGCACGAAATCCAGATAAAACAGGGACCGCCAGCCCAACATGTAGGCAATGTAGCCGCCGACCGGCATACCGATGGTGAAGGGCGTAATGCTGAACAGGCCCCACACCGTCAGCGCGAGCGCCTTGAGGCGTTTGGGATATTCATTCAGCAACATGGATTGTGCCAGCGGGATCGTGATGCCTCCGGCGATCCCCTGCACGATACGGGCAGGGACGAATTGCGCGAGCGTTCGACTGTCGCCGCACAAGTACGACGCCAGGCTGTACACCATGAACGCACCGATCATCAGGCGATATTCGCCGAGCCGTCCCGAGAGGTAGCGCGCGAGGGGAAACCCCAGGGCGAGGCCGACCATGAAGTCGGTTTGTGCCCACGTGAGAAAGCTGGGCAACACCCCGCCGAGATCCCCGGACACATGCGGCAGGAGCGCGATATAGGAGCCGGCGTTGAAGAGCACGACGATGTGCGCCAAGCCGAGCACGGCATTGAAGAGCACGAAACGCCATCCATGTAATCGCCTGAGGTATACCGCTGCCATGAATGAATGTCCTGCCGTCCGTGCCTAGTACGACGGTAAATAGCCCGGCTGATCAGGCCGCTGGTTCACCGGCTGGAGCGGGACCGCCGTCGGAACCGGATGCGCCATGGCAGGTGCCGTACCACGATGAGCCGCATAAATCGCCAATCCGGTAAACAGCATGCCCCCGACCAAATTCCCCAGCGTCACCGGAATCTGATTCCAGAGCCACCAGGTGGAGATACTGATATTGCCTCCCAGCATCATGCCGACCGGAATCACAAACATGTTCACGACCGCATGCTCGAATCCTTGCGAAAAGAACAACAGCGTCGGCCCCCAGATGGCGAGAATTTTCCCGGAAAACGACGTCGACATGTAGGCAGCGACAACGGCGAGACTGACCATCCAGTTACAGAGCATCCCTTTGGTAAAGGCCGCGAAAAGGCCGGAGGAGCCGTGCGACACATAATAGTTGGTCTTCGCTTCGGCAACCGCAATGAGCTTGGTCCCAACCGCATTGATATGGGCATCTCCGGCGGTGGTCAGGGCAATCGCGAACAACCCCGCGTACAAGACGCTGCCCAGGAGATTGCCCAGGAAGACCCAACCCATGTTTGCCAGCACATGAGGAAGGCCGGCGTTCTTCTGACCGTCGGCCACCGCCACGGGGAGCAGCGCGAAACTTCCGGTGATGATCTCCGCGCCGAGCAGGATGGCCAATGCCAATCCGAACGGAAAGAGGAGGCTTCCAATAATCCAATAGCCCGTTTCAACGGCAACCGTCACCGCCATGCTGGTTCCAATTCCCAGATAGGCGCCGGCCAGCATGCCGCGAAGGATCAGCTGCCGCGGAGGCAAACTCAGCTTAAGGGCCCCACCCGCCAACATACTGTCTACGACGCTGTGCGGCTTTACATAGTCCATTGTCTCCTCCTTGTTCGGTCCGCCATTCCTCGCACTCCGCGCGATTCACCGACACGATCACCGAGACCCTGACGACAGAAGAGCTGAGCAAGGCGCATGCCTCGCGAAGAAACGTCACGCACCGACGACCTCGTCGCGACGGATGAGACTCCTCGCCTCTGTTGGTGGAGCGTTTCGCACGGTCCTGCGATGGGCCGATCAACTGACCATACGGGCGGGATCGCACGAGCGCACGGTGCGAAATCGCTCATTCCCTCAGGAAGGCGGGCGCGACCCCCTGCAGCATCGGGCGATTCATCCGCCGGCGAACAGAGTGGCCCTCGGCCGTCGCGATCGCTTGGAACACTGATCAGGCTGCAAAGTTGCACAGAGACAGGGGCGCGGACTACGATACCCACGGAGACTGAAATCCGCCTTGAGTGACCTGTTAAGCAACCTGCCTATCGCCCGCAAGCTGTTTCTTGCGTCGGTCATCCCTGCGCTGACGGTGCTGCTCCTCAGCATCTTGACCTATCGCAGCGTCACGACCTTCTCCGACGATGAAGGTCAGCTGAACGACATCTACTACTCGCAACGTCTGGCGTCGGAATACCTGCGGCTCGTGGTCGACCTTGAAACGGGATTCCGCGGATTTGTGCTCACCAGCCAGGAACATTATCTGTTTCCCTATCGCACGGCCCAGGACCATGTGCTGAACATCGGCCGCACACTGGAGGCGCAGGTCTCCCAACAGGACGATCAACGCGCGCTGATCATCTCGGTGCAGCAACTCGTCAAACAGTTCATCCATGAGAAGGATGTGCTGATCGATGCCGTGAAGGCCGACCATACGGAGGAGGCGCGGGAATACATCGAGGAGGGCAAAGGGCGTACGTTGATGTTGAAAATCCGGCAAGACATGGGCCGGTTCGAACATCTCACGCAGACCGCCTTGAATACCAAGCTGGCAAAAATCGCCCAGGATCGCGACGCCATGCTGATGACCATTCTCGGCGGCGGACTTTTCGCCCTCATCTGCATGGTCGCGGCCTTACACCTTATCGCCCACTCGATCACGACTCCGCTGGCACGCCTCGCTTCCGCCGTCGTCACATCCGACAGTAACCCGATCCCGCAAGTTCCCGTCATGACCAGAGCCGATGAAATCGGCCATTTGTCGAGAGTGATGCGGGCGATGAGCGCGGCGATTGAATCGCACATCGCCATGGTCCAACAATCGGAAGCGAACCTCCGTCAGCTCAATCAGGATCTGGCCGGATCCGAGGCCAAATACCGCAGCATCGTGGACCACGCCCCCTTCGGCATTTTCACCACACGCGGCATGACCCTGGTCTTCAGCAACCGGTACAACAGTCTGCTCGCGGGCCTCGATCCAGGGGAGGAGAAAGATCCCGACGCGGTTCGCCGCGCCATCCACCCGGAAGACCGTGACCGAGTCATCGAGGAATTCGCCAGGGCGGTGGCGGAAGGACAACCCTCCGAAATGGTCTTCCGGTTTCTGCACGCCGACGGCACGGTCCGCAAGGTCTTGAGCCGACGCATCCCGATTCGAGACCAGTCCGGACAGGTCGTCATGTATCAGGGCTTCAACGTGGACATCACTGCCCTGGACTTCATGCAAACGCGATTGCGTCGGGCCGAACGACTGGCCACCTTGGGGCAGGTCGCCGCCGGCATCGCACATGAGATCAGAAACCCCCTCGTAGGAATCGGCTCGACGACCTCTCTCCTGCTCGACGACACCGCCGCCGATGACGCCCGTCGCCCGGACCTCGAGGTCATCCTGCAAGAGACCAAACGCCTCGACCGGATCGTCAACCAGATCATCGACTATGCGCGTCCCCGTGAGGTGGTGCCCTTCACCTTCGACATGGCACAACTGGTGCAGGAGGTCTCAAAGGTGTTGGATGAGCCCCTTGCGCGAAAACAGGCAACGATCACGCTGCCGGCCCCGGCCTCCCCCTCCATGATTCAGGCCGACCGTGATCAATTCAAACAGGTGCTGCTCAACGTGATGCAAAATGCCGTCGAGGCCACGCCGACCGGAGGATCGATTACCGTGACCATGACCCCACTCGCCCGCGGCCTCGAACCGGGACTTGAAGTGGCGGTCACGGACGACGGGCAGGGTATCAGCCCTTCCCACTTGCCACATGTGCTTGAGCCGTTCTTCACAAGCGGCAAGCCGCGCGGAACCGGGTTGGGGTTGGCCATCTGCCGCAATATTCTCGATGCCCACGGCGGAGACATCGCCCTCGACAGTCAGCCGGGACACGGCACCACAGTTCGCGTTTGGGCGCCCTTACGACAACAGCCGCAACGAATGCAGGAAGAAGGAACCCATGCAGGCCACGATCTACGTAACGGATGACGAACCGGCCATTCGCTCCGCCATCGTCAAACGTCTGTCTCGACGCAACCACACCGTCACCGGGCTCGACTCAGGGGAGGAATTGGTCCGAGCGGTCACGCAGCATCCTCCCGACCTGATCCTGCTCGATTTGAAGATGCCCGGCATGGGCGGCATCGAAACGCTTCGGCAGATCCGTCCGCTCGCGCCACACACCCTCGTCATTATGCTGACGGCCTATGGAACAGTAGAAAACGCAGTCGAAGCGATGCGTTTGGGCGCCTACGATTTTCTGATCAAGTCCGTCGACCTGTCCGGGGTCGACCCCGTCGTCGACCGGGCCCTCGAATTTCTCGCCCTGCGGCACCGCGTCGAATTCGCGTTGGAAGATCAGAACAGCGCCTATACCCTCTCGAATATCGACGCGCGCAGCCCGACCATGCAACGGCTCCTCGGTCAAGTGCGGGACGTGGCACAAAATGCAAAGGCGACCGTCCTCCTCCAGGGCGAAACCGGAACCGGCAAGGAGTTTCTCGCGCGAGTCATCCACTGTAACGGGCCCCGGGCGACCGGCCCGTTTGTCGCCGTCAATTGCACCGCCATTCCGAAGGAGCTGTTCGAAAGCGAGCTGTTCGGCTACGAGCGGGGAGCCTTCACCGGCGCACACCAGCGCAAACGCGGCTTGCTTGAAAAGGCCGAGGGCGGTACCCTTTTTCTGGACGAAATCGGCGATTTGGACCCGGCCATGCAGGCGAAGCTTCTGCGCGTGCTCCAGGAGCGTACCTTCCGGCGGCTGGGCGGCACCGAAGACCTGTCGGTCGATTTCCGTCTGATGACCGCTACGAATCGCGACCTCAAGAAGGACACGGCTCGCGGCACCTTCCGCGAGGATCTCTTTTTCCGTCTCAACGTCGTGACGTTCGAGCTGCCACCGCTGCGCACACGAGCGGAGGACATCCTCCCGCTCTGCATGCAGGCGATGTTACGGTTCGGCAAGGAATTCGGGAAAGACGTCCTCGACATTGAATCGGAGGCGCAGGAACTGCTCCAACGATACAGCTACCCCGGGAATATCCGCGAATTACAGAACATCATCGAGCGTGCGATGATCCTGTGTCACGAGAAAACCCTGACAGCCGGCTGCCTCCCGCGAGAACTTCGCGACCAGGCGTCGCAGATCACGGTCGCCATGGCCCAAGGGGAACATCCCACATTGCGGATCGAAATGGTGTTGGGACAGCAAACGTTGGCGGACATCGAGACAGCGCTGATCGAGGAGGTCGTGCGTCTCTCCGATCACAACAAGACATTGGCGGCCAAGCATTTGGGGTTGACCCGTTTCGCGCTGGATCGCCGACTCAAGAAACAATTGGAGCAGGAGTAGCGCTACAGACCATGCGGATACCGCACCGGAGTTGAACCCACTCTCCAAGACACGCATAATGTTCAAATGAATCGACTTCCGACGCAGGCGACGCACGATCGCAACATTCTAGCGCTCGTCCTCGGCCTGGGCAGCCTGCTGTTCGTCATTGATCTGTTCATGCCGCTCGGCGTCGCCATCGGCGTGTTGTACGCGGGCATCGTGCTGTTGGCAGCAGCTTCGTCGAATAGCCGACTGCCGTTTTTCACCGCCGTCGCGTCAACCCCTCTCATCATTGCGGGGGCGGTACTCGGTCCGCAGGACCATGAGATTCCCCTCCGGGTCGGCGTGAGCAACCGGATCTTCAGCCTGGTCGTGCTTTGGACTGCCGCAATCCTCTTATGGCAGCGGCAACGGGCAGTCGCCGAGTTGCGCCAGGCTAAGGGCGAGCTGGAGGCGCGTGTCGACGCCCGGACGAAGGAGCTGGCCGACGTGAACCAGACCCTCGTGCAGGAAATCTCCGGGCATGTCGAAACGGAAGGATTTCTCCGCGCAAGCGAGCAGGCACTGGCCACCAGTCGACAAGAATTGCGCGACCTGGCCGCCCGGCTGCTCACGGTGCAGGAAGAGGAACGCCGCCGCATCTCCAGAGATCTCCATGACGACATCAACCAACGGCTGGCGATGCTGGTGGTCCAGGCCGAGTCCCTTGAAAGCACCCTTCCCGCTTCCGCCGATGTCTGCCGCAAAGAATTGCGCTCGATCCAGGACCGCTTGACGGAACTGTCCGATGACGTCCGCCACTTGGCCTATCAGTTTCATCCGTCGATCCTGGACGATCTGGGACTCCCCGTGGCCTTGCAACGCCTGGTCGATGAGTGCGCCCTGCGCTCGACGCTGGAAATTTCCCTGGAAGTCGACCGCATCGCCCACCCGATCCCTCAGACCGTGTCTACCTGCTTGTATCGCATCGCACAGGAATGCCTCGCCAATGTGATCAAACATGCCAGGGCCTCACAGGCGACGGTGACTCTGGCCTGGGCAGCGGACGCTCTCACCCTGACCGTGCAGGATAACGGCATCGGTTTCGACACACAGCGCGTGACGGACAATCCACGCGGCCTTGGCCTGGTCAGCATGGCGGAGCGGGTGCGCCTGGTCCACGGCACCATCACCATCGATTCGATCCCCCGGAAAGGCACGCGTCTCTCCATTCACGTTCCCTACGCGGAGGTTTCCGTATGAGCACGACACCGCCCCCTCGAGTACTGCTGGCCGATGACCATACTCTGGTCCTGGAAGGATTCCGACGCATCGTCGAACAACGCTGCGAGGTCGTGGGCGCGGTGGAAGACGGCCGCGCTCTGCTGGAGGCCGCCGTGCGATTGCGCCCCGACTTGATTCTCCTGGACATCTCCATGCCTCTCTTGAACGGTGTCGACGCGGGGCGCCAGCTGAAGAAACTGCTACCCGAGGCCAAGTTGATCTTCGTGACCATGCACGCGGACCCCGCCTATGTCAGCGAAGCCTTCAAGGCCGGCGCCTCGGCCTACCTCCTCAAACGCTCGGCGGCAAGAGAATTGGACCAAGCCATCGAGGCAGTCTTGAAGGGGCAGTATTTCGTCACGTCCCTGCTGACGCGAGAACTTGTCACCGGTCTCTCCTCCGAGGACGGGGGGATGTTTTCACAGCGACAGGAGCTGACGCCGCGACAGCGCGAAGTCTTACAGCTCATCGCCGAAGGACGCACGATCAAGGAGATCGCAGCGCTCCTGAATATCTCTCCCAAGACCGTCGAGTTTCACAAGGCTCAGATCATTTTTCATTTGAACCTACGCACCACCGCCGAGTTGACCAAGTATGCGCTCGCGCACGGACTCACGTCCGCCTGACCCGCGAGCGACATTCGGCAAACCTGAGACCGCATAGGGTGTCAGGTCTGCCCCTGCACACGTCCCCTCGCACACTGTTGCATCCGACCTAGGAGATCACCTAGTTGCCAGGCGCGTCTGCGTTCTGTAGGGTGCTGTCAGCAGCCTGCGCCGTACCCGTGCCCAGCGCCGCCACCCTGAGCCAGAAAAGGAGTTCCTCTCCAATGGAACCCACAGCCACCCAATGCCAGTTTTGTTGGCGGATTCACGATCAGGGAGCGGGAGGTGGGGAGTCAGCCGGATGGTCGGATCTCTCGACCTTCATCCGCACACATAATCTTCCGACGCAGGATCTCCGTTTCAGCGATGGGTATTGTCCACAATGCACGCAACTCTACTGTCGCCTCACACAAGCGCATCTGTACGATTCATGAGCGACGGTCTCGCACGAGCTCGGTTCGACAATGGCATGCAATCCACCGCTCCCAGCCGCAACAGGCTCATGCCACCTATAGTCTCCCCCTCTTTCCTGCACTGCCGTCGATGTTATACCCTCGGTTCGACGGGCAGAGTCGTGGCAGCGGCCCATCCATGGCTCGATTGCCGAGGCCGGAACGCCCACAATTCGTCACGACGGGCTGTAGGGCCTTCCGCCCGCCGGGCACGTCCCTGCATCTAACACAACGCCCACCGTGCACTGAGAAGTTACGGATGAAACACTCGCCAGGTCAGCTCCATCACCCACACAGTACTGGACTCTTCCAATGGGGAGTCACCGGGAGCCCCCTCCTGTACCACACAGACTGGTTGTTCGTTGGAATCCCTGACCTGGCGTCCACCCTGGCCCCAGCTGCAAGTTCCTCTCTGTCTGATCGACTTCACCCAGCGAAGGTGATACGGTATTTTCATCGGATACCATGCGCAACAAGGTGAATTCCCCGCGCCTGATGGCTGACGATCCGACGGAGGAGGGACGCGCGAACCATGACACTCATACCTAGAAGCAAACCGGCGCTCAGTTTCTCTCAGGGCATCCCTGCCGGTCCCACGGCGAATCGCCTGGGACTCCGGCCATCGATATGCGCCGCTGGACGCCGAACCGCAGGAGGTCTTCCTCCTCAGAAGCCTGCTATCAGACCGAGACTCATCGGGCCTGTCGTGCTCGTGCTCCTGGGGCTCGCCTGGTTGCTTCCGGCGACCGGTTGGTGCGCAGGCCCCGCGGGGAGTTCCACCGCTCAGACCGGGCCTGAACCGGTCTATTCCCTTCAGAGCGTGCTGGATCTGGCTCTCGCGCGTAACCCCACCGTCGCCAGCGCCGAAGGGACCATCGAGCAAAATCGCGGACAGCAGGTCGCCGCCTATACCTATCTCAACCCGTCGGTGAACGCCAATAGTGGCCGCGGTCGAATGAGGGACTTGGGTCTCTTCGATCCGGCGGTGCGGGAATCCCTCACCGAATTTAACCTGACTGTCGGCCAACCGATCGAGTGGCCGTCGAAGCGCGCAGCCCGCCAACGGGCGACAGAAGCGGGCGTGGCCAGCGCCTCGGCCGGCCTGGCGGAAACCCAGTTGAATTTGATTGCCGACGTCAAGGTCGCCTTTTATGATCTCCTGCTGGCCCAGCGGGCGCTGGTGCTCGCACAGCAGAATCTGGCCACGGTCGAAGACGTCGACAAGGCAGTACGCACACGAGTCCGTCTGGGAGAAAGTCCGCAGTTCGAAGCGATTCGCTCCGGTGTGGAAGTGCTCAAAGCGAATCAGTCCTTGACCCGAGCGGCCAATACCGTGCGTGTCAATCGGGTGATGCTGGATACCCTGACGGCCGGTTCATTGGGCTCCACCTATGCCATCGATGGGCAGCTCCACCGGGTCGGTCCGGGATTCGGCATCGACATTCTGACCGAGCGCGCGCTCAGCCAACATCCGACCATGGTGCGCCTGCGCAAGTCGGTTGAACAGGCCGATCATAGCCTCGAATTCGAACGTCAGGCCCGCGTCCCCAACATCACGATCGGCGGCAGCTACTGGCGGGAGATCGGTCGGGAAGCCTTCACCGGCGGCGTATCCTTTCCCACTCCTGTGTGGGATCGGCGGCAAGGCGAAATCATTTCAGCGTTGGGGAGCAAACGCAAAGGTGAGGCGGAATTTCTCCGCGCGCGCAATGAACTGATCCGAAACATCAGCCAACATTTCCAGGATGCCAAAACCACGGCGGACTTGATCGAAGTCTATGAAAAGGGACTCTTGAAACAGGCCGATGAAGCACTGCGAATTGCGAAATTCAGCTTCCAACAAGGGGCATCGAGCCTGATCGAAGTCCTCGACGCCCAACGGGTGCAGCGGCAGATTCTGTTGGACTATGCGCAGGCTCAGTTTGATCTGTCCATGTCAATCGCGCTCCTGGAACGTGCGGTAGGAGGCGCCATATGAGGACCGACCTTTCACAGGCAACCAGCCGACCGAGACCGATCCGGGAGACCGCTGAGCGAACGTGTGCCGCCGTGGTGCTGACCGGTACGCTTGCGTTGTTCGCTTTGTCCGGATGCGATGGCCCTCCTCCCAACGCGACGGGAGCCAATCCGCCGCCTACTGTCGACAAGAGCCTGGTCCGATTGACCGCCGAGGAAATCAAATCAGCTGGCATCATCGTCCAACCCGTCACACGCTCAGAATTTCGCACGATCCGTGATTTCCCTGGCACCGTCGAGCCGAACGAACATGCCCTGGCAGAAATCACGACGCTCGTCCGCGGGCGGGTCATCGACGTGTATGCCGACCTGGGCCGTGAGGTCAAAGGAGGGACCCTGCTGGCCCTCCTCTACAGCAGCGAACTGGGGATGGCCCAATCCGCGTACCTGAAAGCGACGGCCAAGCTGAACGTTGCCGAACGGGCGTTCCGCCGGGCAGAACTGCTCTTGAAGGAAAAAGTCATCGGCGTGGCTGAGTTGCAACGGCGTGAAGGAGAAATGCTGAGCCTTCGGGCCGAGTTGCGAGAAGCCCGGGACCGCCTGTTGATTCTGGGTCTCACGGATGAAGACTTGCGCAATTTAGATCGCAATCACACGATCCGTTCACACGTCCCGGTGGTGGCGCCCTTCGACGGCCGCATCATCGCTCGCAACCTGACGAAGGGCGAAGTGGTGGAAACCACGGAAAAACTGTTCGTGGTCGCCGACCTCTCGGATGTCTGGGTGACGGCCGTCATTCCCGAAAAAGATATTCCCTACATCCGACCTGATCAGACAGGAACAGGGCAATCGGTGGAAGTCCATGTGGCAGCTTATCCCGGACAGACCTTCCAGGGACGCATCACCTACGTCGGAGACGTGTTGGACCCTGCGACGCGAACGATGCGCCTTCGGCTGGAATTGCCGAATCCCGAGCGTAAACTGAAGCCCGCCATGTATGCCACCGTTCGCGTCTATTCCGAGCCGGAGGCGAATGCGCTTCTCATTCCCGTCTCCGCCGTGCAACGCGACCGTGACCGGCAATTCGTCTTTGTCGAACGCGAGCCCGCCATCTTCGAGGCACGCGATGTCAAGTTAGGCAATTCGAACGGCCGTGAGATCAAGGTGGAAGACGGACTGCTGGAGGGAGAATCCATCGTGACGAACGGCGCGTTTGTGCTGAAATCCGAACTGCTCGGGGAACAGATGTAACCCGATGCTGTCTTCCCTTCTGGCCTTTGCTCTCCGCCAACGTGTCCTGGTCGTCGTCATGGCGTGCATTTTGACCGCCGGAGGAATCTACGCCTTCCGCACCATCGCCATCGACGCCTTCCCGGACGTGACCACCGTCCTGGTTCAGGTCGTCACAAAAGTGCCCGGCATGTCTCCGGCTGAAGTGGAACGTTTCGTTACCTTCCCGATGGAACTCCAACTGATGGGGGCGCCGGGGCTGACGGACATTCGGTCGTTTTCAAAGGTCGGGCTGTCGATGATCACCGTCGTCTTCAAGGACGATATCGACATTTATTTGGCCAGACAGGTCGTCCTCGAACGAATACTCGAAATTCAAGAGCTGCTGCCGCCTGGCTCCACATCGCAATTGGTCCCGAATACCACCGGATTGGGGGAAGTCTATCAATTCTATCTTGAGGGACCGCACGACCACGACAAAGACTTTGTGATGAGTGATTCCGACCTCATGGAGCGGCGGACCATTGAGGACTGGGTCATTCGACCGCTGCTCAAAGGACTCCCCGATGTCGTGGACGTGAACTCGCTGGGAGGATTCGTCAAACAATACCAGGTGATGGTCGAACCGGGTTTGCTTCGCAAATACGGCCTGGCGCTTCATGATGTGTTCGATGCCGTAGCGAAGAACAACGCCAATGCCGGCGGGAACATCCTCGAAAAAGACGACGAAAAATATGTGGTGCGCGGTGTCGGGTTGATCAAGACGCTGGAAGACATCGACCACATCGTCGTCAAACAGGTGGGTGGGACCCCCGTCTACGTTCGGGATGTGGCGGAGGTCCGGATCGGGCATGCCGTCCGCCACGGCGCCGCCGTGCTGAATGGAAAACACGAGGTGATCACCGGCATCGTCCTCATGCTGCGCGGCGGCAACGCCAGAGACGTCGTGCAATCCATCAAGGACAAAATTTCAGAAATTCACCACAAACGGCTCTTGCCGGACGGATTGCGCATCATTCCATTCTACGACCGGATCGAACTGATTACGGCGGCGCTGGATACGGTCTACAAAGCCCTGCTTGAGGGCATTGTGCTCGTGGTCGTCATCCTGTTTCTGTTTCTTGGCAACGTGCGAAGCGCCCTCATCGTCACCGCCACCCTGATCGTGACGCCGCTTGTCACCTTCATCATCATGGACCAGGTCGGACTGACGGCCAATCTCATGTCACTCGGCGGATTGGTCATCGCCATCGGCATGATGGTCGATGGCTCTGTCGTGGTGGTGGAAAATGTCTATCGGCATCTTGCCGAACAGCGCGACGATCGCCTCAGTAAAACCGGGGTCATTTTGCATGCAGTCACCGAAGTCGGACAACCGGTGATTTTCGGCATCCTGATCATTATCCTCGTGTTCCTTCCGATTCTGACGCTGCAGGGCATGGAAGGAAAAATGTTTCAGCCGCTCGCCAACACGATCATCATCGCGCTGCTGGTGTCGTTGGTCTTATCGCTGACACTCTCCCCGGTGCTCTGCGCCATGGCGCTGAAGCGAGGCACAGAAGAGGACACATTCCTGCTCCGCTGGGCCAAGTGGGCTTATCTCCCGACCCTGCGCTGGGCGACGGGACATCGCGTCACCGTGCTGGCCCTCGCCCTCGGCCTCCTCGGCGCCAGTCTCTCCTTGTTTCCCTTTCTCGGAGGAGAGTTTATTCCTATCTTGAACGAAGGATCGATTTCGCCCCAGACCATTCGATATCCCAGCATCGCGCTGGATCGATCCATCGAGATCGAAAAAGAAATGCAGCGCGCAGTCATGGAGTTTCCCGAAGTGCGCATGGTGGTATCGAAGATCGGCCGCTCGGAAATGGGAAACGATCCCCAGGAGCCGAACGCAAGCGACCCAACCGTGACGCTCCGCCCCATGGACGAATGGACCACGGCCAAGACCAAAGCCGGGCTTGACGATGCCATTCGCAAACGCATTGAAAAAGTGCCCGGAGCCAATTACCTGCTCAGCCAACCGATCCAACAACGCGTGGATGAACTGCTGTCCGGCGTTCGATCGGAAGCCACCATCAAAATTCTCGGAGACGACCTGTCGGTGCTGAGGAGTACGGCGGAAAAAATTCAAACCATCATGGCATCGGTCAGGGGCGTCGGCGATGTGCGGGTCGAACAACTCTTCGGCCAGACCTACCTCACCATCGACATCGATCGCAGCAAAATCGCTCGCCACGGCATCAATGTCGCCCATATTCAAGAAATCATCACCACAGCGATCGGACAGGAACCGGCCACCCATGTGTATGAGGGAAACAAACGATTCGACCTGACCCTGCGGTATCCTGAAAAGTACCGCAACAGCGTCGACACGATTAAGAACATCCTGCTGACGACCTCCTCCGGCGCCCTGATTCCCCTCGGAGATCTCGCCACAGTCGAACTGCAAGAAGGCCCCTCATTGATCAGTCGCGAAGGACTACAGCGTCGGATCTATGTCGGGTTCAACACGCTCGGCCGGGATATTGAGAGCGTCGTCGCGGAAGCCCAAGCGAAGATCGCGAAAGAGATTCATCTTCCGGCCGGCTATCATCTGGTATGGGGCGGCTCGTTTGAGAATATGCAGCGCGCCATGGCCCGACTGAAAATCATCTTACCGATCACGATCGGCCTGATTTTCATGCTCTTGTTTGCCTCTTTCAATTCCGTCCGTCATGCCGCGCTGATCATCATGAACTTGCCGTTCGCGATGATCGGCGGAATCGTCGCCCTCTGGCTAACCGGTGAATATCTCAGTGTCCCGGCCTCGGTGGGGTTCATCAACTTGTTCGGCGTAGCAGTGCTCAACGGAATTGTCCTGGTCTCCTACTTCAACAAGCTGCGCGAGGACGGCCTTCCCTGCGACGAGGCCATCATCAAAGGGTGTACGCTTCGGCTCAGACCCGTGCTCATGACTGCCCTGGTCGCCCTCCTCGGTTTGATGCCTCTCGCGTTCGCCCATGGGATTGGATCGGAAGTGCAACGTCCCCTCGCCGTCGTCGTCATCGGAGGGCTCGTCAGTTCGACTCTGCTGACGTTGATCGTCCTACCCGTGCTCTACCAATGGTTTGATCGGCCGGATGCACCCGGTGCCCGCAGTGAGGAACAGGCGACATGACCACGGCGGTTTCTGTGCGGGCTACGCCTACACTCTGAGACTCTCCCTGGCTCCGCATGATTCACACGGACCAGCGAATCATGCAGGCTAGTGAAATGCCGAGGTGGTATCGTGCACATGATCCTGTACGAAACGCACACTGCAAGCAGGTCTGATTTCGCGGAGTCGCACAGGCCCATTCACCCAGACGAAGGATGAGTCGAAGCGTATGGCATGGACGTTCCTGGTTGTCGCCGGATTGTTTGAAATTTGTTGGGCCATCGGGCTCAAGTATACGGAAGGGTTCTCTCGATTCTGGCCGACTGCCCTCACGCTTGTCGCCATGGCGGCGAGCTTCGGCTGTCTCGCCCACGCGTTAAAGAGTATCCCTGTCGGCACAGGCTATGCGGTCTGGACAGGCATCGGCGCCGCAGGCACGGCAGTATTGGGCATGGTCATCTTCGCCGAAACGGTGTCGCTCATCAAACTGGCTTCTCTCTTCTGCATCATACTCGGCATCATCGGACTCAAAAGCAGCGCCTGAACCACAGTCGGCGCGTGCCCCGCCACTGCCCCACTCGACCGGTCGTGCTTGGTTCCCCGGCCTCCACGGGATTCGTCCCGATCCCGCAGCGACACGCTCGGCAGACGGTGATGGAATATTCCTACCGCTCGGCCGCCTGCGGGATCACGAACAGCCCTGCAACCAGCATGCTCAAGCGCCTTTCGCACACTCATGATGCCGTCGGCCGGACAAAGTTCGCCATGTTCGACTCTGTGATGCGACAGACTCTGCCCATGGATAGAAGGCCTCCAGGTATGTTGCGCCCGACCGATCGAATCCGCACAGGGAGCACCGTGCGACTTCCTTGAGGGAGAAACCGACACGGTCGTCGAGTGCCAACGCAGGCGGACTGTTGACTCAATTGCTCCAATCAATCCGCCACCTCCTCCTTTCGACATCGCTCACACCGAAGTTCAAACAGAATGGAACGAAATATGCCTCGACCTATACACCATCCGACCCTGCCATCCCGACACCGACGGCAGGCCGGTCAACACACTCGCCCTCTCCAGAGAAAGGCGGCAACGCATGCGCACGTGTTTCACGTCGTGGCTTCATGCAGCGCTCCTGTGCGCAACAGTCCTGGATCCCCTCGATACCACCCGAACAGCAGGGAGACTCCTTCCCTCGGAGCTTCCATCATTGAGCCAACCTCCCCCCATATCACTGCGACTCCCCCGAACGTCGAGAGGGGCACTCACAACAACGAACAGACAGACCTGGACGACACCTGCTGCCCCTCGCCAGCAGATGAATATAGCCCTCGCCCGCTATACCCCAGTGCACCCGCCAACCTTCCACCCACGATCGCCGGCACCGATACTCGATGACGAAGGGAAATTGCGGATACTCTTCATCGGCCCAGGACAAGCTTCCGCAGGAGTAACGCCATCTCAGACTCCGGGCGCACGTTTAGCCGAAGCGTCTGCCTTCGCACCGGATCTCTCCCCCTCTCTCAACCACCGGCCGCCTTCCACAATCATGGGCGAGATGCCGTATGAGGGAAATGAGTACGGGCGAATGAATGACGCATCACACCTGGTCTTGCATGGAGGCAATTAACCGAGGCGAGAATGTCAGACCCGGAACATCTCTGCTCGCCCCACATGCCGCGAAGCCACAAACGTCCGGCGCTTCCTCTTGTGGAGGCCCCCCGCTCCGCGTTTCGACCCGAGCGCTATACGCTCAAACGGATTACCCCGACCTCAGCGGTACTGGGCATTCGTACACCCCGCCAAGTGCACAGCTTTTCTGAGGCCGGCTCAGGGTCCGCGGCACTCATCCTTACATTCATCGTGGTTTGAGAGTTGACGCGTGCAAGCAGTTGATTTGCTTCTGTCTAGCCTCCTAAGATAGAAACCATGTGCCAGGAGCCTGCCGGTCATCAGCCACCCCCACCGTCCTAGCGACCACCCACTACCGGAATACGGAGTGGGGGTGCCCTGTTCCGACAGACGGCAAATGTGTCCCGAGACAAGACGTATGGCAAGCACGAAACAGAAGACCTTCACGATTCTGCTGGTAGAGGACGACGCCGGCGACGTGGACCTGTTCTTGCGCACGGTTGAGCAGGAGCTCCCCCGCCACGAAGACGACGACGTCACGCTGGTCATCAATGCGACTGCCGAAGGGGCGATCGAACGCCTCCAGAAAGACCCCGTTGACCTCATCATCGCCGATGTCCGTTTGCCGGGAATCAGCGGCATTGAGCTGCTACGGCGTGTTCAGGACCTGAACCGACGGATCCCAGTCATTATCCTGAGCCGGGTAGATGCAACGGAGACGGTCATCGATGCGATGCGACACGGGGCCTTCGATTATGTCGTCAAACCCTACGACCCGATGGACCTGGCGGCCCGTATCCATCGGGCCATGCGGATGTCGGAGATTCTCCTGCAAGCCGCTCCGGATGAACCCGCCGCCCCTCGAATCCCCTTCAAAAACCTCGTCGGCGTCAGCGCGCCAATCCGGAATGTCATGGCCATGATCGAAGCGATCGCCCGCGTCCCTTCGACCACGCTGATTATCGGAGAGACGGGTACCGGGAAAGAACTGATCGCCAAGGCGATTCACGAGCGGAGTCCCGACAGCGATGGCCCATTTCAAGTCGTAGACTGCACGACGTTTTCAGAAGGGACGGTGGAGAGCGAATTGTTCGGTCATGTCCGCGGCGCATTTACCGGCGCGGTGTCCGACCGAACCGGTCTGATCGAATCGGGCAGTCATGGCACCGTGTTCCTAGACGAAATCGGCGACTTACCGGCGAACCTCCAAGCCAAGCTGCTGCGCGTGCTGGAAGCAGGGGAAGTCCGCGCGGTCGGCAGCACGCAGCAACGGAAGGTCAATGTCCGCTTCGTCGCGGCAACGAATCAAGACCTGGCAGAAAAGGTGAAGCGGAATGAGTTCAGAAAAGACCTTTTCTTTCGTCTCAATGTCATGGTGATTCGCGTGCCCCCCTTGCGTGAGCGGACGGAAGACATTCCCGTCCTTGCCCGACACTTTATCGCTCGCTACGCGAAGGAGTTTTCAAAACACGTGGAGGATCTCCACCCTACAGCAGTCACGGAACTCGTCGCCTACCCCTGGCCGGGTAACGTACGGGAACTTCGCAACGTGATGGAGCGGGCCGTCATGCTCGCCAAGGGGGATCGCATCGGCGTCGCCGATGTGGCAGGAATGTTGGCGGTTCCAGACCGGCGGCAGCAAGAGGTCCCCGACGAGGACTATCTCCACCTCCCCTATGCCAAGGCGAAAGAACAGGTTCTGGAAGCGTTCAACCGACGGTATATCTCCACCAAACTGACCATTCACCAAGGCAACGTCACCCATGCCGCGCAGGACTCCGGCCTTCCCCGTTCCTACTTTCATGAAATCATGCGCCGGTACGCCAAAGACGAAAAATAATGGTGTCAGGAAAGCATGACACAGGAAACCCACATCCATGCAAAAGTCTTTGTTTTAATTGAATTTTCACGAACAATGCGTGGCCGTCTGCCTTTCCAGACACCATTTTTATCATAAATACCAATGACTTAAACTCATCAGCCTGTTTCCTAGTCAGTACTTCCTGACCCTCGTGATTACGCCCTGCCGAATCACTATTCCCCACTCGAAACCATTCGTTCAAGCGATTGATTTATATAGACAATAATGCCATCCATCGCGTGTGATCCAATGCATTGTTTTTCCCGTGACGGCACGTGAATTGTAATACTCCAATACCGCGAGCGAATGTCCGCTCGCAAATTTCGAATTGTGAGTGACGAATGTTTCCAATTCGACACAAAGAAAGGAGGTCCACTAGACGAACTTGCATTCGTGTGAATGTAGTGAAGTCGTACGAACAGGTGCATGAGGGACTCATGTGCCTCACAAGGAGGTAGCTATTATGCAGGTTTCCGTTTCACGGAGACAGTTTCTCAAAATCTCGGCGGGAACCGTCGCGGCCGTGGCCGTGGCGGACAAAGTCCTCGCGCTGACCGCGCTGCAGCCGGTCATCGAGGTTGGGAACCCGCTGGGTGAGTATCCGGATCGGTCCTGGGAGCGTGTGTATCACGACCAGTACCGGTACGACTCATCCTTTACCTGGTGCTGTTCACCGAACGACACTCACGGCTGCCGCGTCCGGGCCTTCGTCCGGAACGGCGTCGTCATGCGCGTTGAGCAGAACTATGACCACCAAACCTATGAAGACCTTTACGGCAACCGCGGCACGTTCGCGCATAACCCGCGCATGTGCTTGAAGGGCTTCACCTTCCACCGTCGCGTATACGGTCCCTATCGCTTGAAGGGTCCGTTGATGCGGAAGGGCTGGAAGCAGTGGATGGACGACGGCTCCCCTGAGCTGACGCCCGATGTGAAACGCAAATACAAATTCGACAGCCGCTTCCTCGACGACCTCAACCGGGTGTCGTGGGACACGGCCTTCACCTACGTGGCCAAAGCCGCGATCTTGATCGCGACGCGCTACAGCGGTGAAGCCGGTGCCCGTCGTCTCCGCGAGCAGGGGTATGCTCCGGAAATGATCGAAATGATGAAGGGTGCAGGCGTACGGACCTTCAAGCATCGCGCTGGTATGCCGGTGCTCGGCATCGTCGGCAAGATGATGAACACCCGCTTCAACGGCGGATGTTTGCCGTTGCTGGACTCCTGGATTCGTAAGGTCGATGCCGAAAAGGCACAAGGCGGCAAGTACTACACGAACTACACCTGGCACGGCGACCAGGATCCGTCCCATCCGTTCTGGAACGGGACCCAGAATTGCGACGTGGACCTCTCGGACATGCGCTTCTCCAAGATGAACACCAGCTGGGGGAAGAATTTCACCGAGAACAAAATGCCGGAAGCGCACTGGAAGCTCGAGTCCATCGAGCGCGGCGCGCGCATCGTCGTCATCACCCCGGAGTACAACCCAACGGCCTACCGCGCAGACTACTGGATTCCTGTGCGGCCGGAGACCGATGGCGCGAACTTCCTCGGTGCTGCAAAGATCATCTTTGATGAAAACTTGCAGGACATCGATTACATCAAGGAGTTCACCGACCTGCCGTTGCTCGTACGGACGGATACGCTCCAGTATCTCGATCCGCGCGATGTGATCGCGGATTACAAGTTCCCGGATTTCTCCAAGAGCTATTCGGGGCGCATTCAGTCCCTGAAGCCCGAGCAAGTTGAACGGCTCGGTGGCATGATGGTCTGGGACCTGGCAAAGGGACAAGCCGTTCCTCTGCACCGTGAGCAGGTCGGCTTCCACTTCAAAGCAAGCGGCATCGATCCAGCGTTGACCGGTACCCACCGGGTGAAGCTGCTCAATGGCCGCGAGATCGACGTGATGTCGGTCTATCAGATGTATCAGGTGCACCTCCAGGACTATGACCTGGATACCACGCACCAGATCACCCGTGCGCCGAAGGACCTCATTGTCCGGTGGGCGCGTGATTCGGGCACGATCAAGCCGGCGGCGATGCATAACGGCGAAGGCGTCTGTCACTATTTCCACATGACGTCGATGGGCCGGGCGGCCGCGTTCATTATGACCATCACCGGCAACATCGGAAAGTTCGGCACGGGCTGCCATACCTGGTCCGGTAACTACAAGGCCGGTATCTGGAACGCTGTGCCCTGGTCCGGTGCGGGCCTCGCGGTGCACACCGGTGAGGATCCGTTCAATCTGACCTTGGATCCGAACGCACACGGCAAAGAGATCAAGACTCGCTCTTATTACTATGGTGAAGAAGTCGGGTACTGGAACCATGGTGATACGGCCTTGATCGTCAACACGCCGAAGTACGGCCGGAAGGTGTTCACCGGCAAGACCCACATGCCGAGCCCCAGCAAAGTCCGCTGGGTCACCAACGTGAACATCCTCAACAACGCCAAGCACCACTATGACATGGTGAAGAACGTCGATCCGAACATCGAGATGATCGTCACTCAGGACATCGAGATGACCTCGGACGTCAACCATGCCGACGTGGCGTTCGCCTGTAACTCGTGGATGGAGTTCACCTATCCGGAAATGACTGGCACGGTCTCCAACCCGTGGATTCAGATCTGGAAGGGTGGTATCCGTCCGCTGTACGACACCCGGAACGATGCGGACACGTTCGCCGGCGTCGCAGCCAAGCTGTCAGAAATGACCGGCGATGCGCGATTCCGCGGCGTATTCCACTTCGTCTACATGAACCGCGTCGATGTCTATCCGCAGCGGATGCTGGATGCCAGCGCCACCTGCTACGGGTACAGCGCGGACGTCATGTTGAAGTCGGAAAAGGGCTGGATGGTCATGGGACGTACCTATCCGCGGCACCCGCTCTGGGAGGAGACCAACGAGTCGAAGCCCCAGTGGACGCGGTCGGGACGTATCGAGACGTATCGTGTTGAGCCGGAAGCCATTGAATACGGCGAAAACTTCATCTCCCACCGGGAAGGCCCGGAGTGTACGCCGTATCTGCCGAACTCAATCATGTCGACGAATCCTTACATCAGGCCGGACGACTACGGCATTGCAATCACCGCACAGCACCATGACGATAAGACGGTGCGGAATATCAAGCTGCCGTGGGCGGAAATCAAGCGGCATCCGAACCCGTTGTGGGAGAAGGGCTACCAGTTCTACTGCGTGACGCCCAAAACCCGCCACCGGGTGCATAGCCAATGGTCGGTGAACGACTGGGTGCAGATTTACGAGTCGAACTTCGGCGATCCGTACCGCATGGACA
>WYAX01000009.1 GCA_011525625.1 Nitrospira defluvii | reverse complement strand
CGCACCATCCGCACGGCTTCTTCCCGGAACTCCTTCGTATACTTCTGTCGCGGTAACCGTTCCATCCCACACCTCCAGACCTCAGATCATAGGTTGAAGGCGTCCACTTTTTCGAGCCTAGCTCAACTGTCACCCTCGAGTAGAGGAAGACACAGTAGCTCCCTCCAGAAGGCAGCAGCCCACCCAGGCAAATAACCTGTTTCACTCCGTGCCTCCGCAGAAAGTCTGCTCTGCTTTCGGCGAGGTTATAAGAGCGTGGGATCTCATGCACCAGGATTCCAAACAATTGATTGTGTGAATTAGCGACAGTAAGACTCTTCTCAAAATTATTCACCGGACTGCTCAGCCCCAAATCCTCCCACGATTGCGTGTACCACGCAGTTTCCTGGGAACTGAACTTCGTTTGAATGGGGACACAATGTAGTCCGAACGGAGGTCTGTCGATCGTCCACTCCGCAGAATCTCCGGCCACGCCCATCAATGCAAGGACTCGCGTTTGAGCGGGGGCGTGGTCCCCATCAACCGAAGACACCCATCGGTCTTGGTAGCGCGCTGGGAGATCACCAAGATTACGAGTGTGAAAGACCTCGACGAGAGACAATTGAGACTGACGACTCTCCTGGGAACAGAAAGACCGGGCCAGAGACATCGCAATGAGTTGACAGACCTCCTCGGAAGATTTTCCAACTGTCTCTAAATCTCGTACCCACGAGCCTAAACGACACGCATCACCGAGGGAGAGCTCTCGGAGATCAAACGTCGATTCTTGGCCTTTGACGCTCAACGACATACTACCCTCCAACTCCCTCTCACCAACTCACAACTCAGTAGGCCGCTCTCCGATTCACTCTGCCGTCAGAGAATCGCTCGTGGACGTCACGCCAACTCTATGCACATTACACGTATTACGACTACTCGTCCCAAGCACAGGCGGCAGTATGACAAAAACACGTTCTGTGACTCAATACCCAGCTTTCCTGCGCATGGTTTTTTCCATACACACACTCCTTTCGGTCTGATTGTTTCAAATTGGCACATGGCAACTAGTTCGGTCTCATCCACTCTGTGACGACGACGCAAACGGGTATCGCCAAGGACCATCCACTGCCATCCAGTAATACATAGCAGAAGCGGTTCACACTCGTTCACATACCCAGGAGGAAGGCATGTCACGTATTAACCGTCGCACCCACTGTTCAGTCGGCAGAATTCTCGCCAGCCTTAGTGTCGTTATCGCCACAGGATCGATCGTTGGGTGTGCTGGCCACATGACGCTAAGTCATGAGGTGAATCTCACAAGCAGTAACGCCATCTTTCTCACCCCGTCGGAAGAGAAGACAATCTATCTCCAAAATCGCAACACCAGCGACAACCCCAATATCAACTTTGCTGAACTCCCGAACAAGATCAGAGCAAAGGGATATGCAATCGTTGATAATCCCGACAAAGCTCAGTACATCCTCCAGAGCCAGGTAGTACTCTGCAATAAATTAAAGCCCGGGCAAACCGTCGATGCCTTGATCGCCGGCGGGTTCGGTGGGGCCATCGGAGTCGCAGCTGGCTCGGCCGCAGCACTCAGCGGGGCGTCGCTTAGCCAGATTCCAATTCTCGGAGCGGTAGGAGCGGTTGGGGGATTTGCCGCGAGCAAATTCTCAGAGGACTCTATCGTCGCCTGCGTGGTCGACGCGATGGTACAGGAGCGCACCAAGGAAGAAATTCAACAATCTGTCACGACCAATAGTATGCCAGGGCCAGGCACACCACAGTCACAACCTGGAGCTTTTGGCTTTCTGAATCAACAAAGTGTCTCCCCGCCTCAAGCTGGACAGGTCACCCAACAGATCAGCGAAATCCGAAAAGGCACTCGCCGCTTCCACCAAGCGAGAATCGTGGCGTCTGACCAAAAGATGTGGCTGTCCGTTCCGGAAGCCAGCAAGGTACTCAGTGACAAACTTGAGGATTCCTTAGCTGGACTTTTCTAAAGAATGACTGACCCTGATAGGGCGCGTACGTCGTGGAATCAAGAGTCACGAACAGGGTGACCATCGGGCACGATTAAAATGGTGAGCATGTGGATGAAGGCCATCATCACTAGCTGAGATTGCCTAAGAGACAAGTGCCTGAGCGTCGGGCAGCCACGTATGGCTCGCAATGATCAGCCGATCCAATTGATCATAGCCAAACGTCTGCGACCCTCGGCGATCCGTCAGACTCGTTCGATTGCCGACTGGGTTGTAGACATAGTCCGCCTTGTTGATCTGGCTGCTGGTCGCGGTGAGTTGAGCAGGATGCTGGTGACCTGTGAGGCGGGATAATAGGTGTAGCCCATATCAGGCTCGAACAGTTGCAGTTATGGAGCGCGTCTCGAATCAACAAGATGAAAGGCATCACCATGGAACAGATATCCTTTACTACTGTCAGGCAATTGGATCTCATATGCCAGAAACTCTTTCCCATAGATACGTCGCATGACTGGAACCATCTGCCCTTTCGTGAGCACAACTAGCACTTTATTGATGGGAAGTGAATCTGGCGGATGAGTATATGTCTTGGGATCAGAAAACCTTAGAGGCAACGGATGCTCTAGCACATTGACATCACCATCGATTTCGGCCAGCTCCTCACCTTGGCACCCCATGAAGACATGGAGAATCATCACCCCTAGAACAACCGAAATGCCCCGACCGATCAACCTTTTTATCGCCATAGCATAAACCTCTATTTAGCTTGAGCAGGCTTGGTACCCGCTCCGGGATAAAAGATCGTACCGCCTACGAGACCAACTCCAGTCATACTTTCGTAAAGCTGTGATGGTGTTAATACTTTACCAATGTCGTAACCCATCCAATTCAGGCATCTCTGCACTGGCGCACCGCAGTTGTTCGTCAGAAAGTTATAGTCGGGTTGGTCCCGTTTGAGACATTCTTCCAGTGCCTTTTCCTGTTCGGCTGTGAGGGTCAAATCCAACCCCAGCGAACTCCGGAACGAGTTCCTTTGATTAAATACGGAAGTGGGCTCGTTCGTCATCCCATTTGGCCCGAATGAATAGGTTGTGCCATTGATGTTGGTGGACACATGGCCAAACGATGATGTGCCAATTCCCACCGGAGCCCAAATCACAATCTGTGCCTTTAACCCAAATGGATCAAAGTGCAATGTCGGATTTCCAAGGGCATACTCATAGTAGTTGTTACCTCCGACACGACCAATAGGATCACGTTGAGTGAATTTCCCAATCTGTGCATCATAATATCTAGCCCGATAGTAATAGAGCCCTGACTCTGCATCCAACTCTCTTCCCGTATACGTATAGGGCTGCTCCACCGTACCCGGTGACTCCAGAATATTCCCGTACGCATCATACGCGTAGGCTTTGGCCACGCTGCCGTTGACATCGGTGAGTTCCGTCACCGTACCGAGGCCATCCTGATGATAGTACAGCGTGCCATCCGCCACCGGTGTGGTCGTGGGCACCGTCGCCGAGCCCACCACTCCGAACAACTAAATCTTATTACACTTTGGAAGTAAAATGATTTCAGTCCTCTACCCGCACAAAAATGTTCATTCCCCGTCCTCCTAATAGAAAAACTCTTAGGAGCAACTGCTCTCGGATACTTATGACTGTGGGTGCCGAGTGTAGGCTTAGGTGCCGATCTCAGTCAATTGGATGATTTTTGAGAGAACGGCGGAAAACAGCTTTGCAATAGAAGGATGGTATCTTTCAGACCAACCTCTATAGAGCAGCCTGAAACCGGGTCGGATGCGCGCGAATCACTGGATTAAGCCGATGCTCCCCCTTACGGTATATTCTTCACCGACAAATACCTTTTTAGAATGTCATTCTAAGCAGCCCTTTTTGATTCGTGGTCTTGAATCGAAAGAGCCTTCTCCCATCGCCTCGGCCACCACCAATGGAGCCTCTGTCTGTTTCCGATTTTAGGGACCTTCACAACCCATTCGCCTGCGCGATCCTTATTCAGGCGATACAACGGGAAACCGATATGTTCTTTTTGCCGCATCACGCTCCCAAGCTCCTGGCATCGCCGATACGTTCTCAGACATTCCAGTCCGAATATTCGCATGGTGGCCTCCGGAGAGAGGTCCGACGGGATTCTGTCGGATACAAAATCTATCTCACGATGAATGAGTACGAGCTGTCGCGAAAAGAACTTTTGCGGAACATCGATGTTTTCCCAGAACATTCTCCAGAGAAGCAACGCGTAAGCTTCTTGGCAGAAATGCCGCACGGGCACTTCTCTGGCTGTGACCGGGAACCAAATCCCACGCCCCATTTTTTCAAAGCACTCGCGGTGGGCTTTATGAACTCGCCTTGTGAGTGCACGGCGAATCGCACGATACACCTCGAAATATTTCCTGTTGTCTAACGATCCGGATGAACTCGATCCATCGACACTCAATGCCGAATACTCCACCGTGACATGCAAATCCGTTTCTCGCAATTCAGCGATCTGGTGCGGCACGTTCACTCCCAAGACGTCCGCCCATCTCTCCGGCAGACGTCGAACGTAGGCCTGAATTTCATGCTCGTCCGGTATAAACCGAGCTAATTTAGAGACTTGCGCCTCAATCGTTCGATCCTCCCTTCTTTTCATGAGCCACTCCCCGATCTCAGACATGATGCGAAACCGCTCTTCTTGCTCCCCTGCTGTCATCTGTCCGACACGGCTCCGTTGCCACCAGATCGCTCCGCATTCAGCACACCCATAAGGGTTACAACATGACTGCCTCGACAAAGAGTACAGAGGCGTCGGCCTACCGCAGTCACCACAGACCTCCAGGAGCGGCTCCTGGTGCAGAGGGCATTGGGGAATGAATATCAACTGATGGAAAGGGGTATGAAAGCCTCCCTTGATACATTTCGGGCAGATGCGAAGGGATCGACTGGCCAACACTTTCGCTTCATCCGGGCGAATATAGTCAACAGTGCGTGCCGTCCTCATGTGGAGGTCGGTTAAGTTCAGTGTGCGCTGCAAGAGTTCCGGATTGAGCGCGCCCCAGTTGTGTAAGTTCCGATCCCGATCCGACCAGTTTTGAGGATGTTGTCTTTTCGTCGCAAGACCGAATTCGCGCTGAATATCTCGAGTGCCACAGGTATTAAACCACATGAACTTCTGAATCATTGACCACGTGGACTCAAACGGAACGCATTGGCTGGCATCCCACGTATATCGTGCGTGTGGCATCATCTGACCATGTATTTCGTTTAAGTGGCTCATAAGTATCGCCCCGCTTCACGGTATCCAGAACGTTCGATAGCTTCTTTCCACTGATTCAATGAAATGGTCGGTTGGCCACCGTCCATCGACCCGTAGTTCCTGAGAGCGAATTCCACAGTTCGTGAAAAGTACTGCATCGGGATTTCAGCTTTACCAGGTAGCTTGGCCTCAGCCCTCACATGCTGGAATGCCTCCCAGAGAACCTTTGCTTCCCCGGCCAAGCGCCATCCCGCCTCAAATCCTGAGGGAAAGAAATATCGTGTGAACGAATAGCCGCTGGCCTCAGGGTACTCGGACTCATCATCGTAGCCCTTCAGGCAGTAGGCGAAATCCTTCTGGTTTCGCAGACCGGCGAATTCGTGAAGATGCACCATGAACCGGCCGACAATCTGCATTTTCTTTGCCTTTTCAAAGGCAGCTCGTTGATGAATTAATTCCGGTTGCCCGACAAGCACAACGGTTGTCGTGATATCGTGACGATCCAGCTTATTATAGATGTCGACCAACCAGTTATAGTGCGGTTCCTGGAGTTTCTGTGCCTCGTCTGCAATTAAGACCAGGCGCCGATGATGACCCACACAGGCTTGCTGGACTAAAAACTGTATGAGCCGTGCTTGCCTGGCGTTGCTGGATCCACGGTCACTGAAGCCATGACCGAAGTCGCTGAGCAAATTTTCAAAAAACCGTGCTTCAGTCGGACGCTGATGGTCCTGACAGCTAAATGACAAAACCGGGAACGTCGCGCCAAGTCCCGCGCGCAATTCATCAATAGCAAATCGAATCCCTTTGGATTTTCCAAATCTGGGCGGCGCCGTCACGATGGCACCGACAGCCCGATTATCGACCCAGTTTTTGAGGTCGTCGCAGAAGCGGCCCAATGGTGGCGTGAAGAGCGTATATCGTCCAGTTTCGATCGGGTGGGTTCCAGAAGGCACAGAAGGTCTTAGGTGTAGGACATGTGACATTTATTACTCCTTTCACTGAGGTTAATCGAGGCGGGTCTTCCTCATGGCGGGGGTATAGACCGTGCGGGACGACGCTGGGGGATTCGACTCTGTGACATCGGCGATCGACGACGTGGGCTGAGTCGGGGGAACTGCCTGAAGCCCTGCCAGGAGTTTTGCCGACTGTCCCCTCGCCAGCTTACTCGTCGCCGCTTGCCGATTGAGGAAGTCCATATAGACGAGGATCGGGTCCTCATTATCCGTATAGAAGATCAGCTTCCGAGCTCGGAGTTTATGAATGGCCTTTCGAACGGTGAGCGTATGCGGCGTCCGGCCCCAAAGCCCATGGGCCGTGAGCACGCCAAATTCTCGGCCGTCCTCGAGATACGCGGTGACACAACGGAGATCGTCCGGATCGACGAGGAGCGACAGGTGTTCTCCGACGAGGTCTGGACTGTGACGGAGGACATCGTTGTAATAGCGGACGCCTTCAAATTCAACGTAGGGGCACTTCCCCTGCGTCACATCTCCGCGAATACACCGCACGACGCGGATGTGGAGCAGCGCGAGGTCTTGTCGCTTCTGTTCAGGCACTGCCCGGAACTCGCATCCCTCATTCACTATAAAATACTCAAGCATCTCGAGCGGTGACCGATTGCCCAATCCCGTGTGCGGCTCGGCATTGTAACGAGCAATGAGTACGTCGGTCAGTTCAACAAGGTGTTGGTACGAGATATTCCAGCGTAGCGCCGCGGCTTCTGGGTCGTCACGGCGAGGATCATCTGGACCGTTGCCCGTCGTGGACGGCAGCCGATGAAATCCGTTCTCTTCCAACGTTTGAAAGAGCCGTTCAATGAACGGTCGACGCTGAGGGGTTTTCACAGGGCCAGCATTAATGGCGCATCCGACTACTCGACTGAGATTCGACCTGACCGCATCGGCCAGATTGGCTTTGGCGTTGTCGAACCATAATTCGTCCCACAACGCCCAGGCGCATTCGGCATGGACTCCAGAAGGGAGCCCACTCCCCTTCGTATACTTCAATCCGGGGATGGTTAAGGTCATCGGTCTCCAAGGCGTCAGCGCATGCTTGATGCAACGGAGGACGTCCTCTGCGTTGTATTCGGGATTTAGCACCAAGGTGTACCCCAAAATAGCGCGAGTCTTCACGTCAATGATGGCGAGTAGCCACAGTCGATCAAGGACAAGCTGTTGAATGCCTCCATAGGGATTCGGCAGGTCAATCGTACAAACCGCATCGATCCGATGGCCGTCAAACTCAACCCGTTCGAACGGCCTGGTCACGATGCTGTCAGGTCCCGCTTCCCTCGACGCCAGCGCGCGCGCGGCGTCATCCCCATGGCGCGCCTTTACTGCTTGTTTCAGGTTTGATTTGAAGAGCCGCTTCAGATAGGTCGACAGCGCACGCCGTCCCCGATGGTTCATGTTGAGTGGATAGTGTCTTGCGGTCAGGCCAGCTTCCTTGCACTTCTCAATGAAGTGCTTATGAATCGTCTTGACCGGCATGCGGGACTCCTGGACGACATGCTCTTTGACTTTCTTCAGGAACAAGGAGTCCACCGCTTTTTGGATCGTCGGGTATCGATCGAACAGCATTGTGAGCGCCCCAGCTGCCCCTCCCTGCTGAGAAGGTCTGGAGCCATCTATCGTGGCTGTTCGAACGTAGGGAGTGATGCGACATGCTGGCAGCAGGGCTCGAAACCCCCAGATTCGGCCGTCAGGGTGAAGCTTCATGCAACGTTTGACGAGCCGATACACTTCTTGCCGTGGCAAGGACGCTTGTTTCGAGAGGATTCCAACGGGTTGTCCTTCGATATAGGCACGGACGGCCTGAATCCGCCTTGCGACTCGGTCTGCATCGTTCTCGTCTAAAAGGGCGAGATCGATGGTCGGCCAGTGAGAGAGGTTTGTCACATTGGGCGGGAGTGAGTCGCGATCCATTCGAGGCTTCGATACCGTCATTTTGTCCCTCGCTGTATGGTTAAGGAGTTGGTCAACGGGTACACGTCGAGCGGAGCCGTGCACAGACCACCATGGATGAGGCGAAAGATCGCGGCCTTTACCGTCTGACGGTCTGGACGAGCGATATAACGTTCTAGATCTCTCAGGGACCAGGACGGCTCGATGTCGAACGCGGCGAGGATTTGATTTTCAATCTCCGCGAGATCATAGGACGCGTAGGTGGCGAGATACGCCAAGATCTGTTTCCAGTTCCGAAGGAACATGGTATTCCGTCTGATTTCCTCCTCCGTGACGATCTTATAGCCATTCGCGGTGACGAACGCCCATTCACGCTGAGCGGCAAGTTGTCGAGCCACTCGTGAGCCATTGTCGGCTCGTTGCACATCACTCGTATATTTGACTTCACGATATTCCTCTCGGCCGTCCGTGAACTGGATCAACATGTCCATCACTGTTTCGCGATCTCGGCCATCCACCTTAATGTTGATGCGTAGCGGTTGTTCGCAAAACCATGCGACCGTGGGATCGGCTTCGACGATCACGCCGTGGTCGCGCTCAAGACTGCTGTAGAAGTGGACATCTCGATCCAATTTCCGGCTATACATCTGCCAAAAGTTACTTCCGTAGTTCCCACGCGGTTGTTTCCACACCGGCTTTACGCCGTCGCGTTCGACCGTTTTCTGTTCCCAAATCGCTTTTCTCATTTCCATCCTTCTTTGTCGTGTTATCCTAGCCGCCTCGGAGGTAACTCTCCCTAAGGCATACTCATCTATACTGATCTTTCGTCGGGTTTTTAACGGAACGATCGTAGACAAATATTTGAGCCAGCAGTTTCGAGTTCTGGATCGAAGTCAATTATGGTAGCGACTCAGGATGAAATCCGACGCGCCATCGAGGCACTAAGCCTAGAGGAACGCAAGAGCTTAATGTGGCTAGCAAGGCAGCTTGTGGCTCGCATCGGCGTATTGGCAGGAGGGCGGGAGGATGAAGACTTCGTGCACGAAGCCATCGAGGCGACACTCGCAGGATCTCGGCTCTGGAACAAAAAATACTCGATGCGCGATCATCTGCGCTGGGTAATCAGATCAGAAGTGAGTAACCATGCGCAACATCACAAGAGTCAACGGTATCAGGAGCCAATCCTTGTCTCCTCGCTCAATGCGGAACATGAAGAAGATCTCGACAACGAGGTGAGGGCGAAGACCGCAGACGACTTTCCCTCTGCCCTTCCAAGTCCAGAAGAAGAGTTGGAATTGAAGCGGCGCGAGATCATTCTGGACAAGATTAAGCGTCACATGGCAGCTCTTCTAGGCCAACACTCCATGGGAGAGAAGGTATTTCAGCTTCAAATTGAGGGCTTAAGCGGTCCAGAAATCTGCCAGCGGCTAAAAATCACAAAACCGCAATACGCCATATACAATATGCAGATAGTACGAACCACGAGTAAGATTAGGAAACGCAACTTGGAAGGACTGTTATGAAATCAAAAACTAAAGCTAACGACGTTTGGTCTCAATATGAGCGCCTGCTCGATTTAGAGGCCGAAGCAATTATGAACCTCTCAGAAGAAGAATTAGACGAAGAAATTCGGGGAAGTGGCTTGGACCCACAACAGTTTGGTCAGCGCGCGACAAGAGTGTTCGCAGAGGCGCTCGGAGAGTCTGGTCATCAAGCATTGGCTGAATCCCGCCAGACGTACCAAAAAGAGGTGACTTCACTAAAACGTGTCCGCCTGTCATTGCCGACTTCGATGAAAGATAAGTTACAGCTCCTCAAGGCCTGTCTGGCGCACCATCACTATCTGAAACCCGCAGTGCTAACTGGTCAGTATCGCAAACTGAGCGATATGGCGCCGGCAGACATCGATAGCCTCTTGCGGCAGCTTCATGTCTTGGGCCTTCTCAAATTCAAGAAAACCTAATGAGGTCACCCGTGGGGACGTGTTGAGGTGCGACACCACAGTTACGAGCTGTCGAGAAGTAGAGTGCGGCGAGGGTCTTTTCTCTTCCTAACGCGATGATGCACCATTGCGAAGCATTACAGTCAATGATATGTGCAATCGCTCAAGCCATCTTAGGGCATCCCCTTCTTATTTGACGGCAATCAGGCGCAGACTGCATGTTAAACACTCCGTGACCAATGGCTCCTCGATGTTGTCATAGTTCCTCCCCTTCTGAATTGAGATATACGCATAAAAATGTGGCTATCTTGCCGTCGCGACGGGTGTGCAGTACTATGAGACCTGCCCGCTTTATTCATGCAATCTCCCATGTTCTCAAAATTGGATCGTCAGGAGAATTCCTGCTTCGTGATGCGATGGCTGTGAATTCAAAAGGCTCTTCTGCCCTGTACGGCTAATTATGATTGCTGACGATCCACAAGCGTTGCTGAAAGCATTACACGTCACCGCTCCTCGTGACATCGATATTGAAGCCATTGCGCAATACTGCGGCGCCACAGTGATGTACGAACGGCTTGTTGGGTGTGAAGGACGGATTATCGGCCACGGCAATCGCGCAATTATCACAGTGGACCAACGGGCGACCACGTCGAGAAAGAGATTCTCGGCCGCTCATGAATTGGGCCATTGGATGAAGCATCGCGGCAAAGTTGCCCTCGTTTGCGATAATGAACAGCTGATGTGTAAGTGGGAAGGACGTGATAGAGAAAGCGTGGCCAACCGCTATGCAGCTGAATTGCTCCTGCCACAGTATTTGTTTCAGCCGCTTTTGAAAGATAAGCCTCTCACCTTAGAAACGGTTCGAGGGTTGGCAGAACAATTTGAAACCAGTGTCACCGCGACCGCCATGCGTTTGGTCCAGCTGACAGATCGTCCCGCCGCGCTGATTTGTGCAAGTGCGCACGGTCGAGCGTGGTTTGAGCTCAGTCCCAGTGCCAAAGCGGCGCAATGTTGGCCGCGACGCACCCTTCCGGTTGATTCCGGAGCGGCGGCTATTCTCAAGCGTGATGAGGAACCGATTGGGCCCAGAAAGGTACCCGCCACGGTCTGGTTTGGTGGAAACAATGCGTCCATCACGGATGTCGTCGAAGACACGGTGAGAATCACAGCCCATCTTGTCCTTAGTTTAGTTGTTTGGACCTCGTCTTGTGCAAGATAATGCATTGCGAGCCCATTCGCCCGAATGGCGTGAACGTCGACGCGGATGGAGCAGAGCGAGCCGTCAATGTCGGCGCACGGTATTCCTGGCTGAACTCAAGGAACTCGGCGCGCGTGGCTAAGACGTTGGACGAGGACGCAATCGAGCGTCACAAGCGAAAATTCATCGAGCCGGCGGCCATGCTGTATGCCATTCAGAAGGTCTACGGCGATCAAGCCAAGGCGAGTGTGCAAGATGACCGTGCAACAAAAGACTCGGTCAGCATGCACACCCGATCAATCACCCTACAGAGCTATGGTTTCCCATCCCACGTCACGGCTCGTAAAACAAGGTACCGTCAGACACATGGTCAACATTGCTCCTCGTGCTCTTAGTCCTCTCGGCTCTTGCAGCATTGCTGCGTGCACACTGAACTCTGTCCTAGTTGCACTCGTTTCTACCTTTGTATCATCATAGTCTACAGAAGGAAATGTCATCTAAGGATGTGGCGTCACGAAAGGTCACAGGGCGGCCAGAGACGGTGTTATTGGATCGGTTGGACATTGCGCAAGCGCAGGAAACGTTCAGATTCGACTTGCCATCATTGATCTCCTGCCTTCACGGAATTAGTGGCCGCGACGTCTCCTTCGGGCAAGGTTATGCGGAAGACATGAGCGGAGACCGTGATGCCAACCTCCATGCAGGTCTATCGAGACATTGCCGCCCGTTATGGGGTCGATGTGGCCTCACGCGAGGCCCTCAGCCAGTTTTTCAATCGCGACCTCCCACGATTCCCCGCTGAGGTTCAGCAGCTGCGTGACCGAGAGGGGGAAGCACTTCGATAAGAGGGATCCAATGGATCACGTTGTCGCATTCACTGTATTGATTATCGGAACAGGCCTCATCGCAAAGGTATTCCCGAAAATCATGACCAAGATCTTTGACCACTACCCCCAACATTTCTCCCCAACGCACAAATCTGCTCCCAAAAATGATCGCACTGGCTGAAACATGCGATGGATGCGGCTCCGCCATGATCGCAGCGTGCCCTGCACGCTGTGCACAGTGTGGATGGATTCGGGACTGTTATGGTGATAGCATTGCGGTATGGAAAATGATGAGCCCCCTCAGGTCCTCGTACTGTCCGAGGCGGACCGCGCAGTCCTCTTTGAGGCTCTGATCAACCCACCTACTCCGTGTAAGCGACTGGAGCGCGCATTTGCAGCTGAGCGGAGGCGCGTCGAACATGATGGATGTGGATGGAGTGATCGCCAAGACGGTTGATGTGTTCGGGGAGGCTGAGAAGGCCACCGGCTGGCTCGATGATCCGAATCGGCTCCTTGCTGGCGCCACGCCGCGGTCGCTCTTGTCTACGCCGGACGGCAGAGAGCAAGTGTTGACGGTACTCGGCCCCATCGACTACGGAGTGTTCAGTTGAAGACTGTGAAGCGAACCGCGGTGACATCATGAGTAAGCTCAGCCCCGCCCGACCAAGAAAATTTCGGCTCGCGCCTCAGACTCGGTGGTGTTCCGCCTGTCACGACGACCCGAAGCAGGCACTGTTCATCACGCACCCCACAACCGGCATCACGTATCACACGCCAATTCTCCTTGAGAAGCCTGGGCGCAGATACTCAGATGCGGACCACCATCATATAGAATTAGGAGCCTAACCCGCTTTTCCACCCTCTCCTGCCAGCGTATAATATCCCAATCATGCCCACACCTTCCAATCCAGACCAGGAAACGCTTGCATTGCTCAAGATCCTGGCGCTCGGCAACAGGGATGTAGCGGCGGGCCGGGTCAAGCCGGTGGGTGATGTGGTGGCTCGCCTGCGTGCCAAGCGCAAGAAGCCGTTCGTGAGCAACTAGCTGATCGCTGTAATATATCACCACCATGCCCAAACCCCACAACCAACCCCACAGCGAAGCCGACTGGCACGCCCTCCTAGCCGCGGTCAAAGAGGCCACGCAACGAGCCGAGAAGTCCATCGACCGGACGATTGCGCTGTGTGATGCGTCGAATGAGAGGATGGCTAAGGTTGAGGAGTGGACGAAGAAAGATGGAGATCGTATGTGCCACTACGATCCTAAAGGCGGATTCTGAAATGCCCAAACCAGACCACGACGATGCCGCCCGGCTCGACGAGCTCATGGCCGAGGCTCCGAGCGAGAAGCCGACGGATCAGATGTTAGACGAGGAGTTGAAAGCGGCGCGAATGCGAACGCTCGATAAGCTAGTGGAATTATCGCAGGAGCTGGGGTTCTACGACGAGCCGTTTGTAAGCAATAAACCGCTCGTTAGGAAGGAATAGGGGCGTTGCCCTGCGGCTCTCCAAACACTTCCGCGAACGACACGACATTCCCGGCGCGGACATCGGCTTCACCCTCAAGAATCGCCTCCATCTCCTCCGGGTCGGCTAGAGTATCCAGCGTTTCGGCCCAGCGCTCGTATTCAGCGTTCATCGGATCCTCCTCGAAATCTGGCCGTATTGTCACATGTGGGCAGGAGTTGGTCAACGGCCCTCACGCCGGTCAGGCTGGATGCGAAACGGCTTCTCCCACGCCTCGTAGAGAAACCCCCATCCTCGCATCGGTTCGCTCGTTTGCCCCCACAATTTCAGCTAGCTTGAATGCTGGGTAGGGTTTCTCGCCGACCTTCAGGCGCTCATATCGAGCGTAGACAATAAAATCACCTATCTCGACGGTTTGCGAATCAATCCTTTGATCTCGTGATTACGGTGTGTGATCAGGCCGCTGGCGAAAGCTGTGCACTATTTCCAGGGAAGCCAACAAAGCTGCATTGGAGCACGCCTGATCCAGCCAAGGCGATTGGATCTGACGCCGAAATCGAGGCGGCCTTTGACGAGGCTTTTTGTCTGCTCAGGAAGCGCGTCGAAGAGTTAACGACATGACGTCTGGTCGTGGATAGACTCGGGGTTAGGCCTGCAGTACTGAAACAGCTCTTCGCAATGCTCATGGCCGGCCGTTGACTCCGGCATGATCTGGTACTGCACCTCTGTAACCCCATCGTTCTCCATTGTCACGATCGCCAAACAGGCGTGCCGCACGCCTTCCGGACGACCGCTTTTGCTTCCAGGGAAGGACTGTTCGAGCACTCCTCCCCCCTTGTAGTAGCTCAACACTCTCAGACCATGCTGCGATGAGACCATCCGCGGTGCGCCAGCGCGGGCCAGGATCGCTGACTCCGGCTTGCCAAGTAGCGCCTGCTTGGCAGTGGCGAGGCGAGACGAAGGTGTCTTGATGCAGCCACTGATCGCGGTAGAAGCGAGGGCCATCAGCAGCGTGACCATGACCAATGCAGGAACATCACGACAATTGCCCCTCATGTTGTCACCTCACTGATAGAAGTCGGTTTCGAGGCTGCGATCTCTTGGAACTGCGTCTGTTCAATGCCAACTCGTTCGCGGATGAGCGCCTCACCCGACCGTCAACCAAGCACCGAGAGCGGTTGGCGTGAGTACGGGCGGCTGCTGTCATTGCGAGACACCGACCCAGCGGAGGCCAGCCCGTACTCGTCACCGATTCTTTTACGACACAGCAACGTCGTCGTTCACGAACGTGGCCCGTACATGATCACTCCCATGCCAACCAGGCAAATCATCGCTCCGACCGCATCGAGCCGGTCTGGCCTTGTGCCATCGAAGCCCCAGCCCCAGAGCAGCGACAATACGATGAACATCCCTCCGTAGGCCGCATAGACTCGACTAAAGTGGGCCGTCTGCAAAGTTGGAATGATGGCATAGAGTACTAAGATAAGAGCACCGGCGAGTGCGTAGCCGATCGGCTTCCCCTCACGGAGCCATAACCACACCAGGTAACCGCCGCCAATTTCACAAAGCCCAGCCAGTATGAACAGTCCTATCGAAGCGAGCAGAGACATCGCGATGTCCTCATAGTTGGAATGATTGTCACAGGATGAGGACGCTGGAGGTCCTCAGAACAATGACGAGTTATCCGTGTCGACCCGGTCATGCCTGAGAGCTGGATTTATTCAATCACATTGCGAGAAGGCTGCGAATCGATATGAATCCGATCCGAACCTTGCTCCACAATCTGCAACGTGACATGTTCAATCCCAAACTGCTCTGCCAACACTTGTTGCAGGCGTTGCAGCACAGCAGCTCGATCCTCCCCAACTGGGACGACAACATGGGAACTGAGTGCATCCAGGCCGGTCGTAATCGTCCAGATGTGAAGGTCGTGTACCCCCTTCACGCCCGGGACGCCGGTCATTGCCGATCCGACCTCCCGTGCATCTACACGGGTTGGAGCTCCTTCCATGAGGATGTGGACGGCTTGAGAAAGGAGCGCCCATGTGCGCCAGATGACGAACGCACTGATCCCCACACTGAGGAGTGGATCGATGAGCACCCATCCGGTCGTCCATATAATCGCGCCACCGAGAACGACGCCGATGGAACTGATCGCATCACTCATCACTTCAAGGTAGGCGCTGCGCACGTTCAGACTCTCGTCAGCATGACCATCGAGCAGTCTCATACTGGCAAGATTCACCGCCAACCCACCCAGTCCAACCAGTAGCATCGGAAGGCCCAACACCTGACTTGGCTCTCCGAAGCGGGTATAGGCCTCATAGAGAATCCACGTCGCAAGGAGCAGCAGCACGACAGCATTGATTACTGCGGCGAGAATCTCCGCGCGATGGTAGCCATAGGTGTGTTCCGGAGTCGATGGTTTCCCGGCCATCCACAGGGCAAAGGCACTCAGGCTCAGCGCCGCCACATCCGTCAGCATATGACCGGCGTCGGCTAGCAGCGCCAAACTTCCCGTGAAGAGGCCGGCGATCACTTCGACGACCATGAACGCCCCGGTAAGCAGTAGGACGCGTCGCAGGTTTTTTTGCTGCAGGGATCTGCTTTCTGAGCTGTTATGCATGAGAGCTGCTACGTTGAGACTCACCAACTTTCTTCAAAACGAGACGCACGCTGCTGCGGATCGCACCAGGACTTGCGAATTCTAATGGCCATGGCCATCAGACGCCCCTGGGATTGTCGATGCTTTTTCCGGCACGGTCACGTGCCGAAGCGGCGGTGACTCCCAAATGACGGTGTTCCCTGGGGCCAAGTCGGCAGCCTTCGTAAAATGTGCGTCTCCTTCCCGCACTGCTCCGAGCCGGTACAAAACCATACCGAGATTGTAATGCGCCTCTGCCAAGCTTGGCATGGCTGTGATCGCGGCTTCAAAATGTTGCTTCGCTTGCACCCACTGGTTCCGCTTGTACGCTAGGATCCCTTCTTCATTGTGCTGGGCTGCCTTCGCGATGACACCTGTCGGCGCGGACAACAACGTAGGCGGGGATGTCGACTGACATCCGCTCCACATGATTAACACGATTGGAACAACCACCACCGTCTTGCGCCGCATCGATTCCTCCTTCGATCGGCTACTCCGAGATTGAGACGCGGGCTGCTGGCCAGCCAACCCGGAGCCCATTCGCCACGGCCAGAAGTTCACTCACCTCATGGACAAGGACCGCAACGGCGACGCTGAGGAAGCCGCCGACCGCCAAGGGAATAAGCACCGCGAGCAGCAGGAGGGAGAAGGCAATGTTCTCCGTGCTGATCCGCCTCACTTTGGCTCCCAGCCGTAGCGCCTCACCTACCTTCGAGAGATCATCGGCCATCAGGGCCACATCGGCGGCTTCGATGGCGGCATCGGTCCCCGCAGCCCCCATTGCCACCCCGCAGGTAGCGGCGGCTAAGGCCGGCGCATCATTGATCCCGTCCCCCACCATCAGCACAGCGCCATAGCGGGCTTCCAGGTCGTGCACCGCTCGGACTTTGTCTTCCGGCTTGAGATCCGCCAGGTAGGAGTCGATTCCCAGCGCCTGGGCGACGCTCCGCGCCGTTCGCGCATTGTCCCCTGTCAGCATGACGACGCGGACGCCCATGGTATGTAGGCCAGCGATGACCTCGCGCGCGCCCTCACGGATACGGTCCTGCAGCGCGAGCAGGCCTCGCAGGGTGTGTTGATTGCCCACCAGCACCACCGTCTTTCCATCTGCCTGAAGCGCCCGCACATGGTCCTCGATCGTCGTCAGGTCCACGCCGAGCTGTTGGAACAGATCGGGACTTCCCACGTACCAGCTCTGGTCTCCCACGACCGCGGTCGCTCCCGCACCCGTAAGCCCTTGAAACGCTCGCGCCTCAACCAGAACGGTCTTGGAAATCCGCGCTCGGTCAACAATGGCCTTCGCTAGTGGGTGCTCCGAGCCATATTCGATACCGGCAGCCAAGGCGAGCAGGTCGTCTTCCGACCCGGTGAACGGGGCGAGATCCGTCACCTCTGGTTTCCCGGAGGTGAGCGTCCCGGTCTTGTCGAACGCGACGGCGCAAATCCGGCCGAGATGTTCCAGGTGGACGCCCCCTTTTATGAGGATGCCATGCTTGCCCGCCCAGCCGATCGCGGCGGCGGTCGCCACCGGCGTGGACATCACCAGCGCGCACGGGGCCGCTGCGACAAGCAGGACCACGGCTCGCATCGCCCAGTCGGCCGGCGGCAAGCCCAAGAGAAAGGGCACCACGAGAAAACCAAGCGCCACCAGTAGGACCGTTGGGCTATAGCGCCGCCCAAACCGTTCGATCCATTGCTGGGCCTCGCCCTTTCGTTCCTGTGCGGCCTCGACCAAGTGAATAATCTTGGCGAGCGTATTGTCCTGAAACGAAGCCGTCGCTTCGACTTCCAAGAGGCCCTGTCGGTTGAGCGAACCGGCAAAGACTTTAAGCCCAGGCCCTTTGTCCACCGGAATCGACTCTCCCGTTATTGCGGATTCATCGAGGCTCGAGGTTCCTGATCGGATGATTCCATCGGTGGGGAGCGTCTCGCCGGGGCGAATGAGAAAGTGCTCGCCCACCTGCAGCTGTTCAGCCGGGATGTTCAGCTCCTCCCCGTTGCGCAGAACGTGGGCTTCCTTCGGCGCAAGATCCAGTAAAGCCCGAATCGCCGACCGCGTCCGCGCATACGTGTACTCCTCCAAGCCTTCAGCGGACCCATACAGGAACACGAGGAAGGCGGCTTCATCCCACAGCCCCAGGATGCCGGACCCGACGGTGGCCGCCAGCATGAGGAAGTCGATCCCGATGACCCGCTCGTAGATCAGCGCCTCCAGGGCTTCCCAGCCCCAGTGGTAGCCGCCCAGCGGAATCGCTACAAAATAGAACAGGGCCTCGGTCTGCTCAGAGACCAGACCCAGATGAGCCAGCGCAAATCCCACGCCCGCCAGCAGGCCGGCCATCAGCGCATTGCGCAGGACCGGGTATTGCCACCATGGGCCCGCAAAGCCTCGGTCGTGGTCTTTATCCATCACCTTCTTCTGGGCCTCCATCAGGGTTGAACTGCTATCACGAGCGTGCCACTCGTAGAGCCGTGATTCGACTTCTGTCCCTTTCGGATTCTTAAAGAAGATCCTTGCGCTTCTCTTCGAATTCCTCTTTGCTGATCTCCCCACGGGCATAGCGTTTTTTCAGAATTTCCAAAGTTGATTCCGGTTCTCGTGACGCTGAGCCAAGCCGTCCTTGTTCTAACCATGACTTTAGCCACAGTAAGAGTGCGACTATCCCCACTGCCAAAAAAGCAACCATAAGCACATAACCAACCAAACCCCAAAGTCCCATCATCGGTTCGTGCATGCTGGTCTCCTGTAGCTTTTCAACCAACGCCTCATTGTGGCGCCTGTTCGGATTCCGGTTCTGGCCCACAGGGCTTCAGCCGGAGCGACCGGCCCGCTGCATCCGCAATGTCTCGGATGGCGCGTTCCAGATTGACCCCGAGTTGGACCTCTTTCCGCCGTCGCTCTTCAGGAGGGAAGACGGCAAGCGTTTTCCCGGGAATCAGGACCATGACCGTCTGCGTATCCCAAAGCGGTCCGCCGCAGCGCCCTGTTTGCACGGCCTCGACCTGGACCCGCACGGGTCGAAGTCCCCAACCAAAGGCGTACGCCCCGCCCCACCAAAAGGGCAGATCCGTGGACAGATCGAGCGCCATGAAGCCGCCCACGATGGCCGGGTTCCAGCCTGAGGCGAACCCGACGGTCATAAGATGAGCGGTCGCCGTCATGGCCCAACCTCCCACCCAGTACTGCCAGCGCACGGCCCCATAATCCGGGATGCGTCCCGTGACAATAATATCGGCCCCGCTCTCGTCGGCAAGGGCACGGAGTTGCGCGTCACTGAGTGGTTCCCACCGAACACCAAGATTGCCGACCAGACGCCTGGTCTCGCTGAATGGCATGACCCGAAATCCCGGTTGCGCCGCCAACTGTTCCGTCAACAGCCGCTGCGCTCTGAGTTCTACCTCCTCGATAAGCTGAGTCCGGATGACCGGTTCGATCTCTGGCGACGGTGTCTCCTCGAACGTCTGCATTTGTGTACTCTTTGTGATGGGTGCCTCCAGCGCCATCTGCGCCACCACAATCTTCAGCGGGGGCTCTGGCGGCGGCAGCGTCTTGGACCACCAGCCAGCGCATCCGCCGCTTAGGCAGAGAAGGATCAGGGTAAACGCGGGGAGGAGGCGGCGCCTCGCGCACACGCTCTTAGTGGCTCCGGACGCCGCGCCCCTCATTTTGTTCGCTTCGGCCGTCATCGTTTCTTTCCCTTGCGCCGTCCGATTTCATGAATAGACTGGGGCCTACGGCCCACAGCGCTGAAAGATCTCTTCACAATGCTCATGCATGGCCGTTGATTCCGGCATCATCTGGTACTGTACCTGGGTGACCCGATCGTTCTCCACCTTCACGATGGCCGTACAGGCGTGCCGCACGCCTTCCGGGCGGCTACTCTTGCTTCCAGGGAAAGACTGTTCGAACAATCCGCCCTCCTTGTGGTAGCTCAAGACTCTCAGGCCATCCTGGGACGAGACCGCCTGTGGTGCCCCAGCGCAGGCCAGGACCTCCGCTTCGGATTTGCCGAGGAGCGCTTGCTTGGCAGTGACGTGGCGAGAGGAAGGTGTCTCGACGCAGCCGCTGAGCGTGGCAGGAGAGAGAATCGCCAGCATCACGATCAAGAGCCAGCAACGATCGTCACGACAAATGCGCATCACGTTGTCACCTCTCTGTCAGAAGCCGTGGTAAGTACGGCTGCCTCCGAAGCATGCCGTCGCACGATTCGTTGCTCGACCCACCGGTAGAGCACGGGAAGCACCACCAAGGTCAGGGCCGTTGATGAAAACAATCCTCCGATCACGACCGTCGCGAGCGGCCGCTGGATCTCAGAACCCGGGCCGGTCGCCAACAGCAGCGGCATGAGCGCCATCATCGCCACGATCGCGGTCATCAGAACCGGACGCAACCGGAGGACCATGCCGGTCAGCACCGCCTCGTCCAAGGCCATGCCCTGCTCCCGCAATTGATTGATGTAGGCGATCTTCACCACACCGTTGAGCACCGCCACGCCGAACAAGGCAATAAAGCCGACAGAGGCCGGCACCGAGAGATACAGTCCCGTGAGCCAGAGCGCCAGAAGGCCGCCGACCATGGCAAACGGAATCGCGAGGAGAATGAGCGCCGCTTGCCTCAGGTTGCCGAAGGTGAAAAAGAGCAGCAGAAAGATCAGTCCAACGACCAGGGGAACGACGACGGCCAAGCGCGCCATCGCCTGTTGTTGGTTTTCGAATTGGCCGCCCCAGGTGACATAATAGCCTGGCGGAAGCTTCACCAGTCGATCGACTGCGGCTTGCGCCTCTTCGACCGCGCCGACCAGGTCGCGTCCGACCACATTGGCTTCGATCACAATCCGGCGGCTCGCGTGCTCACGGCTGATCTGCGCCGGCCCTTCCACAATTCGAATCTCGGCCAGATCCCGAAGCGGAATACGCGAGCCATCCGGTGCCGTCACCCACAGCGCCGAAATCGTCGCCACATCGGCGCGCCGATCATCCGGAAATCGTACTCTGATCGGAAACCGCCATTGCCCTTCAAACATCTCCCCGGCGGCAATCCCGCCACCGACGGCTTCGATCACCTCCGTGATCTCCGCCACATTGATCCCATGACGCGCGATCTTGGCACGGTCGATGTCGATCTTCAGATAGTAGAGCCCCGATACCTGTTCGACCCGGAGATCGGACATGCCGCGCACATCCCGCAACACCCGGGCCATCTCATCCGCCTTCGTCCGCAAGATTTCAAGATCCTCGCCGAACAGTTTGACGGCGACCTGAGACCTGACCCCCGAAACCAATTCATCGACGCGCATGGCGATCGGCTGGGACAACCCGAACGCGATGCCGGGCACTTGCTCCAGTCGCCCGCGGACCTGCTCCTCAATGCCCGTTTTAGACTTTGCGTGCCAGTCGGATGTAGGCTTGAGTAAGACATACATGTCACTGAGTTCCATCCCCATCGGATCCGTCCCCAGTTCATTCGCTCCCGTACGGGAAATGACAGAGCGCACGTCCGGGATCTCGAGCAAGAGTCGTTCGACGTCTCCTGAAATCTTCAGCGATTCGGTCAAGCTGATGCTGGGAAGCCGCATCATATTCACCACGATCGTGCCTTCATCCATGATGGGAACGAACTCCCGGCCGATGAATGGGACCAAAGCCGCCCCCCCGACGAGCACACCCGCCGCTATGAGGACGACCAGACGAGTTCTGCAGATGGCCCCCTCCAACAGCTGGCGATAGAGCCGTCGCCCCCTCTCCAACAAGTGCCCGCTCTTCTCCGTGGCACGAGGCTTCATAAGCACTGCCGCCAGCACCGGAACCACCGTCATCGAGAGCAGTAACGAACTGAGGAGGGCGATCACCACCGTCATGGCCAGCGGGATGAACATTTTGCCTTCCATCCCTTGGAGCGTCAGGAGCGGGACAAAGGTCAACGCAATGATCAACTCCCCAAATAGACTTGGCTTCCGCACTTCCAGGACGGCGCGTAAGACGACCGGCAATCGGTCCGTGATCGAGAAGGCCAGGCCTTTCGCCTGCTCGCTCAGATGGCGCTCGACGTTCTCCACCTGGACGATGGCCGCATCGACGATCATCCCCAGCGAGATCGCCAAGCCGCCCAACGACATCAAATTCGCAGACAGGCCGACCTGTTGCATGACCAGGAATGTGCCCAGGGTGGCCAGCGGCAATGTCAGAGCGACGACAAGGGCCCCGCGGAAATTCCGGAGAAACAAATACAGCACGAGGATGACGACCGCGACACCCTCCAGCAAGGCCCGTTCGACCGTATCGAGGGCCCGTGTCACTAATTCGATGCGATCCAGGAAAGGCACCATCTTCACACCGGCCGGCAAGACCCGATTGATCAGCTCGACCTTGTCTTTCACTGTAGAGACAATCTCTCGACTATTGCCACCCCGCAGCATGACGGCAATCCCTTCGAGCACCTCGCCCTTCCCGTCACGCGTCGTCCCTCCCAAGCGGATGGCAGTCCCTTGGCGAACCTGCGCGACATCCCGAAGATAGATTGGTGTGCCCTTGTGCGCCGCGACCACGATCTGTTCCAGGTCCGCCGCAGAGCGGGCCAGTCCTACGCCATGGACGACCAACTTATCTCCGCCCTGCTCGATATAACTGCCTCCGGCATTTTGATTGTTACCTGCGACCGCCGCATGCACCTGGCGCAACGTGAGTCCGAAGCTCGCCAATCGATTGGGATCGACCAGCACTTCGTACTGCTTGGCCAGGCCGCCCAACGTATCGACATCCGCGAGGCCTGGGACCGCCCGCAGCATCGGGCGAATGACCCAGTCTTGAAGGGTCCGCAACTCCATGAGGCTCTGTGTCGAGCCCTCGACGAGATACATGTAGACTTCGCTCAATCCCGTACTGACCGGCCCGAGCTCGGGCTCGGCGGTTTGGGGAAGCCGGGATCGCGCCTGGAGCATCCGTTCCAAAACGAGTTGCCGGGCGAAGTAGATATCCATCCTGTCTTCAAAGACCACGGTAATCACGGAGAGTCCGAATCGCGAAATGGACCGCATTTCCGTTTTGCCCGGCAGGTTCGTCAACTCGATCTCCAGGGGAAAGGTCACGAGGCGTTCGATTTCTGAAGGCGCCAGAGAGGGCGCCCGGGTGATGACTTGAACCTGGACCGGAGTGACATCGGGAAAGGCATCAATCGGGAGGTGGCGGAACGCGGCCACGCCGCTCACGATGAGCCCGAGCATAAGCAGCAGCACGATGAGTCGTTGTTCCAGCGCACCGCGGATCAGCCGTTCGATCATGGCGCGCCCTCCGACGGCATGTGCTCGCGGAGCAACTCAGACTTGAGGGCGTAACTGCCCTGCGTGACCACTTCCTCTCCTGCCGTGAGCCCGGCCACAACCTGGATGTAGTCGCCCGAGGCCTGGGTGACGGTCACCTCACGGGATTCGAACCGACGCGTTCCTTGCACAATGAACGCGACCGTCCGGCTGCCAACCTGCTGCACAGCGGAGCGCGGGACGCTCAAGACGAATTGCTCGTCCGTCATCAATGTGACGTCGGCGAACATTTCGGGTCGTAATCGGCCGTCACTGTTGGATACATCCGCCCGTGCCGTCACGGTCCGCGTCGTGGGATCGATCACCGCGCCAACATAGGTAATGGCACCTCGAAACACCGTCTCCGGATAGGCCGACACTCGCAGCTCGATGGTGAGGCCGGTCTTCAGTCGACCAGCCTGTTGCTCCGGGAAATCGGCACGCACCCAGACAGTCGAGAGGTCTGCCACTGTGAAGAGCGTCTTATTGGGATCAATGACTTCGCCGATGGTCGCGTTCCGCTCAATCACCTCACCGGTAAAGGGCGCCCGCAGGAAGACTTGCGCCACCTCCGCATGGGGCAAGGTCTTGGCGGCCAACCGCTCGATCTCCCGCTCCGTCATGCCGAGTAAATGCAGCTTTTCCTCCGCTTCGTGGAGATCGGCACGAGCATTCTCATGGTCCGCCTCGCGCCGTTGATATTCCCCCGCGCCGATCGCACCGCGATCGATTAGGGCTTTGGCCCGCTCCAGCGCTTGTTCCGTCACACCCACTGTGGTCCTCGCTTTCCGATACTCCAACTGGGCCCCTCCAAAGGCGGGGCTGTCGAGTAACAGCAGCCGGTCCCCTTCCCGGACTCGGTCGCCGAGGTTGGTATACACAGCCACGATACGGCCGGGAACTCGCGCGCTCAGATGCGCTAGTCGATTCTCATTGAGCAAAATCTTCCCTGCCTGGGCCTTGAGGACCGTGCGGATCGGCCGGAGCGCTGCTCGATCGGTCTGCAGGTGGGTGAGAGTCGGACTCCCATCAGGCAGTTCGATGATTCCGGGTTCATTCAACGCCGTGGCCGCCTGGGCAGGCGGTTTCGGCGCATCCTCTTGCTTTGACTGACACGACGTATTCACTATGGCGACCAACAGGAACAGGCCGATCGTTCGATAAACCGGTGATGAACGCCTCACGACGCGAACGTTCATGGCAACCCTCCCACCGCCCGCTCCAATCGGGCCAGCGCGATGGAATGATCGGCTCGTGCCTGGGCATATTCGAGGAGCGTCTGGCGGTAGACACGCTGCGCGTCGATGACTTCGAGCAAACTCGCCACTCCATGGCGAAAACTGAACTGGGCGATGTCGAACGCTTCTTTGGCTTGATAGAGGAGTCCTTGCTCGAAGACCTGCATCTGTTCTTGAGCAGTCCGCACCTCCTGAAAATGCTGCGTGATGGTCTGCTCCAGTTCTTGCTGCACGCGAGCCCGTTCGGCTTGCGCTCGTCGATGAGCTCCCATCGCCGTCCCGATCTCTCCCTGTCGGCGATACCACAGGGGCAGCGGCACGCTCAGCCCCGCCGTGACGGATTCGTCACCGGCTTCTCGATGATACTGACCGATCACGGCCACGTTCGGCATGCGCGAGGCGCGTTCCTGTTCGATCGTAAACTCGGCTTGCTCGACCGCTTTCTGTTGTCGGCGAAGTGCGGGATGTCGGTCGAGTGCTTGATCTGTCAGTACACGTAGATCCAGTCCCGACCTCACTGTCTCAAACTCCCCCTGGATGGCAAATGATTCTCCGAGGGCCTTGCCTGTGACCGTATTGAGTTTGGCACGAGCCACCAGGAGCGCGTTGTCCGCCCTCGCGAGATCCTTCCGTGTTTTTTGGAGTTCAACGGTTGCCTTGACCAACTCGAATTTCGGCGCTTCTCGCGTGCTGACCCGCGCACTCACCAATTTCACGAGATCTTCGACCGTCTTCAGGTTCTCCCTCGCGAGCTGTGCATCCTGTTGCGCCAGGAGCAACTGGAAAAACGCCCCTTTTACGTCGGTCATGACCAGCACTTTTGTTTCGTCCACGCCGGCGAGAGCGCCGGCCACCCCCGCGTCGGCGGCGCGTTGTCGGGCTGTGCGTTTGCCCAGCCACTCCAGCGGCTGTTCCACGGTGATCGTCCGCTCGGTGATCGACACACCGGTGCTGGGCTCGCGAATCGACCCGCGGCCAGCTGATCCCGTGATGGTGGGGTTCAAATAGGCACCGGCCGTGACGCGCTGACTTTGACTCTGTTCCAGCACTGCTTCCGCGCCGTTCATCATGGGGTTGTGTTGGAGCGCCAGCTGTACGACTTGGTTTAGTGTGTATCCGGGCGGGCTGAGCTCGGCGGCATCGCCCGCCGGATGAGATTCCAAAATGATCACGCATCCGAGCGCGGCCATAATTCTGCAAACGAGTGCAGGTTTCATGCTGGTCCTCCCCATCGGCGCCATGGCAACTCGCCCCCGTCACAATAAGAGATGGACGTGTAGCGCCGACACAATAGATCGAAACGTTAGGAGATATAAAAAGACGCGATCAAACGATAGGGGGAGCGCGAGATGAGAGACTGGTGGTGAGGAAAAGATTCATCAGCGAAGAACTGGGGCGCGGCTGCCATACGGCATGAGGCCTCGCAGGCGGGTTCGCATGGAAGGAATGTGCGGCCACATCCAGCGCGGTGCCTTTGCCGACTTGCGGCTCGCCGGAGAAAGCGAGAACCAGATCAATTGCAAGGTGCTCCGGCCCGTGAGGTAGGAGCGTAATGACATGGAGCGGACAGCGGGTTTCGCCGTCTGCGATCGAGGCATGATCATGGCCGGAGAACTCACAAACCAAGTCTGTGGAGAAAACCGTGTGGACCGTGCCGCCATGCACGTGATCCGAGGCCCCATGGCGATGATCGGCCTCGGGATGAATATGGACCAACGGCACGGCAAGCACCCATAAGGACGCCCACATGAGAACCGCGACGCGAAACCATGATGCGTTGCCATGCTTTAATCGCATTGAGTACTTAGCGTAGCACAGTTCTCTGCCCTCATCAATCAACGCAATCCTTACGGCCATATCCATCCTCCCATACTCTATCAGAGGCCTGCAAACCAGAGCCTCATTCGTCATCGTGCCTGCGACACCTGTGTCTGTCTTCACCCACTCCATGCGCGATGGCTCCATCAAGAGATGCGTCGAGTGCCGTCCGCCACAGCACCTGGCCGCCACGGCGGATCGCCGACGCAGACCGTTGCCGCTCGGTCTGCGTTCGTATAGGATCCTTCCCCAACCGAAGCCGGAAACAGAGCCAGCCGCCTCGCAGCCCCACACGTGGGGCTTGCATTCATCGCGTGGCCGGCTTGGAAGGGAGAAGACCCTGCTGCATGAAATTTTCGTTGGTGCACCTCTCCGGCTGTCATCGCGGCGAGACCCAATATTTCGATCGGACCTGGCTCACGCTGGGGGAAGATGCGAAGAACGACGTCCCGTTTCCCTCCGATGATCAAGGGCCGGTGGCGCCGCTGCACGCACAAATCTTTGAGGAACACTGTGAACTCCATGTCCGGAATCTGGCTGCAGGGGCACCCACTCTGGTCAATCACCAGCCGATCGATGAGATCGTGCTGCGCGACAACGATCTCATCCGATTGGGGCCGCAGGGTCCCAAGTTGCGCATTCGCATCCGCCCCGAGGAATATGCCGCCTGTAAACTCGTGCGGGAGATCATGCAGGATGCCAGGGATATCGCCGCGGAGAGCGACCTGGGTCGCGGGGGACGGGTTGGGAGCTTCGTCGCGCAACTGGCGTATGACCTCCGACGGCATGCGACCCGCACGGCCCGATTCGTGATCGTGACGGTGTTCGTCGGGCTGTGTGGGGTCATCGGAACGCTGGGCTACTACGCCTACGTCACCCGGCAAGCCTACGAGCGACAGCAGACCCTCCTGTCGAAGACGCTGGAATCGGCCCGGCAGTGGCAAGCCACCCTCGAGCACGCGACTGCGGCAGAGCGGGCGCGGGTCGCGGAGCAACTCACGGCCCATGAAGTCGAGGTACGCCGATTGCTCGCGCTGCTTGACGAGCAACGCTCCGCCGGTGCCTCCCCACAGGACGTACAGGCCCTGACCCGGCGGCTCCAGACTCTCGAGGCGGAGCAGACCCGCGCGGAGTCCTTGATCAAGCGGTATGGGCCCGCCGTGTGCTTGCTCTATGGGACCTATGGATTTCTGGAGCAGGGCGCTGCCGACGATGGGACCCCCGCGGTATTGTTGGATTATATGGGGACCGGGTTCCTCGTGGAGCCTTCGGGCCAATTGGTCACCAACCGCCACCTCATGGAACCGTGGTCGATGGATAAACAGAGCGCCGAGATGATCGCGACTGGCCGACAGCCGAAGCTGGTGACATTGCTCGCTCACTGCCCAGGCCAGACCACGCCCTTGACGGTCTCCGTCGTCCGCGCGTCCGATCAGGTGGACCTCGCGATCGGTCAGCTGTCTCCCCCGCCCACCGGGATACCGACCATTCCCCTCATGCGGCCATCCGCTCAGCCAGCCGCCGGCGAGCCGGTCATGGTGCTGGGCTACCCCACTGGGGTCGAGGGCCTCTTGGCGCGGATGGATGACGCGGTTGCCATCGGATTGATTCAACAGGCTCGGAACGATCTGGGCCTCTTGGTGCGGCTGATCGCGCGCGAGGGGAGAATCTGGCCGTTGGCCATGCAAGGCCATATCGCCGACGTCGTGCCGAACCGCATCCTCTATGATGCGCAAACGACGGGCGGGGGCAGCGGAAGCCCGGTCTTTGACCGCCGGGGGACCCTCATCGCGATCCACTCCGCGACCATGACCCGATTTGGCGCCGTCAGTTTCGGGGTGCCGGTCGAGCGGGTGCGGGATCTCCTGCCCACTCGTAGGTCCGTCCCGTCCTCTCCTCCCGACTCATGAGGGTGTTCGTCTGGGGGAGGAGACGGGCGGCTCGGTCAAGCCATCCGCTTCATGCAGGCAGTACGTGTTCCACGCCTCGGCTCGCGCGTCCGTGAGCGGGAGGCTCCCCCTTCAGAAGGCTGCCCGTAGTTCAGTGAAGAAGGCCGAGGGCGTCTGTGCTTGCATGAGCGACTCCCACGACAGTTGGTCAACGAGCCCCTTCACCGCGTCAGCCGACCTTTGGATCGCCTCCCGTTCCATCGCATTCACTGTCCGCTCCAACACACGTTCCACCCCAGTGGCTCCAATAATGATCGGCACGCCCATCAAGATGCCGTCGATGCCGTACTCCCCCTGAAGAGAGGCGACGCGCGACAACACACGTGTCTTCTCCCTGACCACGGCTTCGACCATGTGCTCCACAGCCGCGGCCGAGGCAAGAGCAGGCCGAGCTCACCTTCTCGCGCGCTAGAATTTCTTCCCAGCCCTTTCGGGTCCGCTCGATCAGCACCTGGATACAGTCTACCGACAGTCGATCGGTGATCGGAATGGCACCGACTGAGGCATGACGCGAGAGTGGTACCTTGAAGCCTCCCCAGCACGAACACGCTGGTACCTTCCAGCGACCCTCGAGTTCCAAGGCGATCCAGGTTCGAAATCGGAGGAGTCCAAAATGCCGGCCATTCCCATGACCCGGCGCTTCGGGAACGAGGCCGCCGGGCGGCCACGCGCAGCATGGCATCAACGGGGGTGCTCACCATGATGAGCACCGCCTCCCTGGAGAGAACTTGGCAATCCGGATGTCAGCGGCCCCCGACAACCGAGGCGTCCGTTTGAGCCATTCTTCACGCGACATCGCCGGACTGGCGAGGCAGCCCAGCCGTGCTCCCCACAACATCGGAGGCCTTGGTGTCGTCGTACCGATCGGTGCCCTGGATCGCCAGATCGAAATCTTCCAGCGGCGAGGCTTCCTTGAGGTCGAGGGCGTTCCCTTCGGCGAGTCCTTTGTGCGGTTGAAGAGGACACTGTCGCCCAGTTTCTTCGGCGCAGACCACAGCGCGACCGTCGCGCCGACGTTTTCGAACCTGAGGTGGCGACATTTGCGACGGGACCGTCCAAGCTTTTAGACAGTCCATCCCATCGCCACCATCAGTCTGCCAACCTATTCCGTGTGACGATGACATGACGCCGCCCGTCATCGCCCCAACCAAGACCAGAGGCGGAACGGCGGCCTAGGTCAAAGTACAACCTGTCTGACGCAGCCCAATGTGAATCCCGGAATCGAACGAGCCGCGCTCCGAATGTCTGATGTCTCTGTGCCGCGTTTTGCAACAGCGGCGCGTGGGCTCGTGTCTCCATTTTCTCAGAACGTGTCACAGGGCATGAGGTCCTACACATGATCTTGATACGCGTCGGGGATCGCTCACTATCTATGCCAATAGGGCGGCGAAGGGCGCGTCTCTCACAGGTGGCATCAAATCTGCTCATCGGTGGGAGCACGCTCGATCGTTCGTAGGCGGTTGAAAGGAGGGATGCTATGGCACGGAGCACCACGCCAGCCGATCAGATCGTCGCGGTCATCACTCAGCATCCAGGCTGCGGGCTGGACGACGTGGTAGCATTCTGCCCTGAATTGACCTGGAACCAGATTTTCCTTGAAGTGGACCGCTTGAGTCGGGACGGCATCCTGAAGCTGACCGTGGCGGGGACCGGTCGATATACAATTATGGTCCCCGCCGAGGAGAACTGTTGCGCACCCCAGCTGGAGGATGCTCCGGTCCTTCCGCCAGCCCCAGCGCGATCACGACAGGATACTCAATGCGCCTGTTGCGGCGGCCTGATGGTGTGGGAGGAGTACGACGACTTCAACGAATGGCGGTGTATTCTGTGCGGAGTGCGTGTGGACCCGGTGATCCTGATGCGGCGACAGAAATCGGTGGCGCCTTGCCTCCGGACCGTACATGCCAGCCGCTGATAGCGCTTGGAGGCTCGTACACACCGCGTCTGCGCGTTCTCGAAGAGAGAGCTGTTCACCCGTGCGCGTTCCTGCGGCGTTCGGTGACCTGCCGAGCCTTCGTGCCGCTCACTGCGTGGGAGGTCTGTGAGGAGAGCTGCAGGGGATGTTGTTGATGAGGGGCGAGCCGCGAGGATGAGGCATCGCGTTCCTGCAGGAGCTCCTCCCCTTGCCACGCCGACACGTGAAACAAGGGAAACCGGAGGCGGTTTCCTGGCGAGAGGACGTCTGTCCCTGTGATGGGACCAAGAAGGAGGTGAGCCCTATGGTACCGTCGTCGAAATCGAAGGAGATAGTCGGTGCGCGAGTGGTCCCGCCGCCGACCGGAGCGAGATCGGCCGGAAAAGGCGTACCGTCTCCGGCAAGTAGCGAGTCTGCTCAGAAATTCATGGTGTGGCCGGAAGACCGGCGCGAACGCATCGCGGTCAAGGCTTACGAGCTCTGGCAGGAACGCGGAGGCCGTCACGGACATGACCTGGAAGATTGGTTCGAGGCGGAAGCCATCGTCACCGAGACAAGGTTGAATGCCCAAACCCCCGAGTGAGCGGGCGTGGATGCTCACGCATGGGGTGCACAGGCTCGGATCTTGTCGATGAGGAGGATCGGTGAGGCTGTAAATCGTGGGTTCAGCGGTGGTTGCAACGGCTGCCTCCAATATAGCCGCTGGGGTCTGAAACCCCAAAGTTTTCCTCGGGCGTTGATTCAAGCGCAACGCAATCGTATTCAAGTTGGCCTGGGAATAGCGTGAGAGGTCGGTGCCTTTCGGGAGGTACTGACACAGCAAACGGTTTGTGTTTTCATTGGTGCCACGTTGCCAGGGGCTTTGGGGGTCGCAAAAGTAGACCCGCACCTCTGTATCGACCGTCAATCGTTTGTGCTGGGCCAATTCCATCCCGCGATCCCAGGTCAACGATCGACGTAATGCCGAGGGCAGTGTGCACACATGCTGACTCAACGCCGTGACCACGCTCGTCGTGTCTTTCCCCGGCACTTTCACCAACATCGTGAAGCGCGACTGTTGCTCCACCAAGGTGGCGATGTGCGTATTCTTGGAATCTGCAATCAAGTCCCCTTCCCAGTGACCAGGAATCGCGCGATCGTCCACATCAGCGGGACGGTGCCGGATGGAGAGGCCATCGATGATCTGTCCTCGGGGTTGACCGTCCAACTCAGAAAATACTCATCCCCTCTATACTCTTGTCGAGTCGGAGTACGCTGTGGCCCCTCAGATAGTCTGAAGTGATCGGTTGTCCGTTTGGTTATCCAAATACTTCGCAAAGACAAATCACCAACAATTTCAGCTCGCTATAGAAAAAGAGCATGTCCTGAAAAGGCTGGTGTCGACAGTTCGATTCTGTCCCTCGGCACCACAACCCCTTCAAAATCTTCAAAAGTTCCGCTCCAGATCAGACGATCCGCGATAGGTCGTTTTTGAGGCTTTTCGAGGTCTTTCGAGAAAGTGGTTGTCCAAACGGTTGTCCAAGACCGACCGGCTGTAAACGACAAAGACGAGCCTCTCTCGGTGGCTGGCTCCTCGGGGATATGGGGAGCGTTACATTGAGCCTTGGACGCTACCTGACACGCATTTCATTTCTTGAGCTTCTCGGCTTTCACTTACAAAGTGGATAGAGCAGCGGACTCATAAACCGCCTCTCGTTTCTCCCCTTCGCCCGCAAAACACCACATTCCTCAAGAGAATCGCGGCACCCAATGCGGTTCCCTGTTTCGCGCGATCCGATCTCTTCCCGCCCAAACCGACTAGTTCTGGCCTCCTGGTGAACATCTGGTGAACACTTCAAAGGGGACAGAAGAGAGTGAAATGGGGCAAGTGCGTCGCAGTAGACCTCGTGTCCGTTTAGGGGCTGATAACTTGTTCATGGTCTGATAGCGACTTTCAAAACCCCATCCAGCCGTTCACCGAAAATGCGGTAGCCTTCTTTGATGTCATTGAGCGAGAACCTATGTGTGAGCAACGGTGTGAGATCGACACGCCCGCGCTTGACCACTTCGATTAGCCGTCTCATCCGTTCCTTGCCCCCGGGACAGAGAGTGGTGACAATCCGCTGGTCCCCCAGCCCCGCGGCAAAGGCCTCGTAGGGCATTTGCACCTTACCGGAATACACGCCAAGGCTCGAGAGCGTACCGCCAGGCCGCAAACAGCGCAGCCCATTCTCAAACGTTTGCTGGGTGCCCAGCGCCTCGATCGCCACATCAACCCCGCCGCCCGTCAGTCGCTTGATTTCGGACACAACGTCCACTTCGCGATAATCCAGGACCACATCGGCACCCATCCGTCGCGCCATCGCAAGCCGGGTCTCATCGCCGTCAATCCCGATTACGAGCGCGGCGCCCATGAGCTTTGCTCCCACAGTCGCACACAGGCCGATCGGTCCTTGTGCAAAAACCGCCACCGCATCCCCAATCCGCACCCCGCCCGACTCCGCTCCGCTGAACCCGGTCGAGGCGATGTCAGCCAGCAGGACGACCTGCTCATCGGTCACTTCATCGGGAATCTTCGCGAGATTGGCCTGCGCATATGGCACCAGCAGGTATTCTGCCTGCCCACCGTTGATGGTGTTGCCGAATCGCCACCCACCGATGGCCTCATAGCCTTGACCGTGGCCGCACTGCGATAGCTGGCCTGACAGGCAGGCGCGGCATTGGCCGCAAGGCGTGATCGCGCCAACCAACACGCGGTCGCCAATCTCGTACCCGGTGACCCCCGGGCCGAGCTCTTCGATCACACCCACCGGCTCGTGGCCGATGATGAGACCCGGCTTTACTGAATATTCCCCCCGTACGATATGGAGGTCGGTTCCGCAGATCGTCGTCAACGTGACGCGGATCATCGCCTCGCCGACTCCAGCATGTGGCTGTTCCACCTCTTCCACACGGATGTCGTTGATTCCATGAAACACGGTAGCGCGCATCTTTTCCATTCACACCTCCTTGCGTCCTACAGGACTACGTCCTAGACAAAGGCGAACGCCGTGACGTCAGTGTCTGTCCAGCTTCTATATGTCAGCTTTCTTTCTTGATGCCTTCCAGAGCTCCATTGCGACCAACGGTAAGATTCCGATTGCGACTGCGAGAAGCCAGTGTTCAGGATCCAAGGGGACCACATTGAATATGTCGTGCATGGGCGGCAAGAGCACAATCGTGGCCTGCAGGATGATGGAAACAGCGACTGCGCCAAGCAGCGGCTTGTTGGTCATCAGCCCGATTTCGAAGATGGATCGGCGGTCGCTCCGATTATTGAAGGCAGGGAAGAGTTGTGCCAACACCAGAACAGTAAAGGTGAGAGTTCGTGCCCGTTCGAGATTTAAGTCCATGCCGTACAGACAGTAGACAAAGGCTCCCAGAGTCATGAGGGCCAGAAACGACCCTTGACTGAACAACAGCAGGAACCGCTGCGTTGTGAAAAACTGTTCATTCGGCGTCCGCGGGGGGCGTCGCATGAGATCCGGCTCTTTCGGGTCCACGGCCAAGGCCAGGGCCGGCAGCCCATCCGTCACCAGGTTGATCCATAAGATTTGGACCGGCAACAGAGGAAGGGGCAACGCGAAAAGCGTGGCCAACAGCATCAGCAGGATCTCGCTGACGTTGCAGGAGAGCAGATAGTGAATGGATTTGCGGATATTGTCGTAGATGCCTCGCCCTTCCTCAACCGCGGCGGCGATCGAGGCAAAGTTATCGTCGGTCACGACCATGTCAGAGGCTTCCTTAGTCACGTCTGTCCCGGTGATCCCCATCGCCACGCCGATATCCGCAGCCTTCAATGCCGGGGCATCATTGACTCCATCACCGGTCATCGCCACCACTGCGCCTTGCTTCTTCCACGCGCGGACGACTCGAAGCTTATGCTCTGCCGTCACACGCGCATAGACGGCCGTGCTCGCGACGCGCTTCTCCAGTTCTTCATCCGACAACTGGTTCAGCTCTGTTCCGGAAATTGCCTGCGCGCCTGGATTCATGATGCCCAAGTCATGCGCAATGGCGACTGCGGTATCCTTGTGATCCCCTGTGATCATCACCGTCCGAATCCCGGCCGCTAGACAGCCCGCCACCGCCGTCTTGGCTTCCGGTCTGATCGGGTCTTTCATCCCGACCAACCCCAAAAATGTCAACTTTCGCTCCAAGCTGGTAGCCTGATAGGACTCCGGCACGTGATCCAACGGCCGCATGGCCACACCAAGGACCCGTAACGCCTGCGAGGCGAATTGCTGATTAGTGGATAGGATTTGCCGGCGGATCTCATCCGTCAGCGGCTCAATCCGTCCCTCGCCTGTCATCCAGAGCGTACAATCGCGCAGCAACACATCTGGCGCGCCTTTAACGAAGGCCACCGGGCCTGTTGTGGTTTGGCGGACCACGCACATCTTTTTTCGTTCCGAATCGAACGGTACTTCGCCCAATACCGGATGTTCGCGTTCGAGATCGCTCTTTGAAAGGCCAGCTTTGGCTGCCGCCACCAGAAGCGCCCCTTCGGTCGGATCGCCGAGCACCTGCCAGACGAATCCTTCCAGGCGCAATTCAGCCCCGTTACACAGCACTCCCGCCCGCAACAAACTGGCCAGTCCCAGATGCCTACTGGTATTCGTGAGTTCTTCCTTGCGACGAATCTCGCCCGCAGGGGTATACCCTTCGCCCGAGATCGTAAAAACGTCACCACCTTGAAAGAGTATCGTGACGGTCATTTCATTCTTGGTCAGCGTGCCGGTCTTATCCGAGCAGATCACCGTAGTCGAGCCGAGGGTTTCAACCGCCGGTAGCCGGCGAATCAAGGCATGGCGTTGCACCATCCGCGTCACCCCCGAGGCGAGCGTGACGGTCACCACGGCAGGCAGGCCTTCAGGGATGGCCGCCACGGCCAGGCTCACGGCGGTGAGAAACATCGTCACGAGCGGCACACCACGGAAGGCTCCGAGCAGAAACACCACGAGTACGATACCGAGTGAGAGCCACAGCAACGTGTGGCCGAGGTGCTCCAAGCGACGTTGCAGCGGGGTTTCTTCTTGTTCGGCCCGCGCCTCTCGATGAATCAGTGCGGCAATCTTCCCGAGCTCTGTCTGGACTCCGGTTCCGCTCACCACCGCCCGTCCTTTACCCGAAACAGCTACAGTTCCCATAAAAACCATGTTATGGCGGTCACCCAACGGGAGGTCTGCGTGAGGAATCGGATCGATGGATTTGGCAACTGGTGTAGATTCGCCGGTCAGCGAGGCCTCCTGCGTCTGTAGACCCGTGGCATAGACCACGCGGCTGTCTGCCGGAACGCGATCGCCGGCTTCGACCTGAATGAGATCGCCTGGCACGAGGTCACGCGCTGGGATTGACCGGAGGACCCCTTCTCGGATCACGCGCGCCATGGTGATTGAGAGCTTTTTCAACGCCGCAATGGACCGCTCGGCCCGGTACTCCTGCACAAAGCCCAGGAGAGCGTTCAGCAGCACGATGGCGACGATCGCGGCGGCGTCCACCCATTCCTGCAGCAACCCGGAGATGACCGCTGCCCCGATCAGCACCCAGATAATGATGCTTGTAAACTGTCTGAGGAGGAGAGTCAGGGCGGAGACTGGGGGAGCCTCGGGCAGTTCATTCGGGCCGTGCTCAGCCAGGCGCTGCTGGGCCTCCCGCTCAGCCAATCCTTTGTCCAGATTGGACTGCAAGGTCGTCTCAAGTTCATCCGGCGTGTGGGTATACCAATCAAGCGAGTTCATGTCCCCTCCGCTATGAAGAGCGTCACCAGTCAGCCTCTCCACTGGCAAGCCGTTCTGAGCCGTTCGCCCCGATTATCCCCGCGCAGTTCATCAAGGGACCGCACGCCGCAGTTTCAGGTGACGCAGCAACTGCGCATTGACTGCCACAATGATCGTGGACGCGCTCATCGCGACGGCGCCCACGCTCATCGGGAGATCGAATCCCCAGCGGACGAACAGGCCTCCGGCGACCGGGATCGCCACCAGGTTGTAGGCGGTCGCCCACACAAGATTTTGAATCATCTTTCGATAGGTCGCACGAGAGAGCTCGATGGCTCCGACCACGTCACGCGGATCGCTATGCACAAGCACGATGCCCGCGGATTCGATAGCGACATCTGTGCCCGCGCCGATCGCAATGCCGACATCGGCGGTGGCCAATGCCGGGGCATCGTTCACGCCGTCTCCCACCATGGCGACCCGCTTGCCGCCCGCTTGAAACCGCTTGACGGCCGCGGCCTTATCACTGGGCAGCACCTCGGCTGCGATCTCGTCAATCCCCAGGCGCCGGGCGACGGACTCCGCCACAGGTTTCGCATCTCCCGTGATCATCGCGACTCGAATACCCAGCTGATGCAGGTCGGTGACGGCTTCACGGGACTCGGGCCGGATCTCGTCTTCTACAGCAAGCACACCAAGCAGTTGTCCTTCGGCGATGACAGACAGCACGGTCCTTCCTTCTGAGGCCCAGGCGCTCGTCACCTTCTCCACCTCTGGAGGCACCGTGGCCTTGGCCTCGGCCAACAGACGCGGTCCACCGACGGCAATGCCTTTGCCGTCCACCATGGCCCGCGCCCCTCGCCCTGCCAGCGCTTCGAAGCCGGCCGCTTGCACTTGGCGCGCACCCCGGCGCCTGGCTTCTTCGACAATAGCTTGAGCCAGCGGATGCTCGGAGTTGGCCTCGACCGCAGCGGCTACCGCAAGCAATTCGAACTCCGACGTCCCAGGCGCCGCTGCGATGCCGGTGACAGCAGGCGCACCGCGAGTCAGCGTGCCGGTCTTATCGAAGATCACCATGTCCAACAGGCGGGCCCGTTCAAGTGCCAGTCTGTCCTTCACAAGCAGCCCATTCCGCGCGCCGAGCGATGTAGAAATGGCGATCACCAGCGGAATCGCCAACCCCAAGGCGTGGGGGCACGCAATGATGAGGACGGTGGCCGTCCGGATCAGGGCGTGTTGTGTGTCCCCCAATAACCACCAGTAGATGAACGTGATTGCGCCGGCGCCGACCGCCACATAGAACAGCATCGCGGCCGCACGATCAGCCAGGGCTTGCGTGCGAGAACTCGACGCTTGGGCGGCGGCAACCAGCCGCATGATGCCGGAGAGGGCGCTCTCCTCGCCGACTGCGGTCACGCGGACCCGTAGGCTGCCACCGCCGGCGACCGTTCCCGCGATGACGGTGGCTCCTGGTCCTTTCGAGACGGCCTTCGACTCGCCCGTAATCATCGACTCATCGACATCGGCGGCGCCTTCGATGACGGCGCCATCTGCCGGGACGCGGGTCCCGGGCCGGACAAGGACCACGTCACCCACGTGCAATTCTGACAATGGCACGGTGTGGACTTCCGTGCCGGTGATCCGCTCAGAGGTGGCTCCGGTTGGTTGGACAGTGTAACCCCTTCCTTAAGTGGCGCCTGGCGGGTTGCTGATTACGCGGCGGTCCGCCGTGTCGTCAGATGGTCATAATACACCTGGTCAGGCGTCTGGCCGTCAAGCGCCTGGTGCGGCCTGGTCTGGTTGTAGAACGTCAGGTAGCGTGCTACCCCCTGCTGGGCGGCGCTGATGGTCTCGTACGCGTGCAGATACACTTCCTCGTATTTAATGCTTTTCCACAGTCGTTCCACGAACACGTTGTCCCGCCAACAGCCTTTCCCGTCCATGCTGATCTGGATGCCGTGATCTTTCAGTAATCCGGTGAACTCCTGGCTGGTGAATTGGCACCCTTGATCGGTATTGAAGATCTCCGGCGTGCCATAGTGGGCCAGGGCGTCTTGGACTGCTTCCAGGCAGAAGTCGGTGGTCAGCGTGTTGGACAGCCGCCACGCCAACACCCGACGACTGGCCCAGTCGAGCACCGCGAACAGATAGACGAAGCCCTGCGCCATCGGAATGTAGGTGATATCCGCCGCCCAGACGTGATTGGGGCGACTGATCGTCAGATCCCTGAGGCGATAGGGGTAGATGGGGTGGGCCGGATGCCGGTGGCTCGTGCGCGGCTTGCGATACAGGGCCTCCAGGCCCATGCGGCGCATCAGGGTCGCCACATGTCGCCGTCCAATGGCCTGGCCCTCTTGCCGCAAGAGATCGCGCAGCATGCGGGCGCCAGCAAACGGATGACGCAGGTGGAGTTCGTCCAGCCGACGCATCAGCGCCAGCTCCGTCCCTGACACCGGCGTCGGCTGGTAGTAGGCCGTCGAGCGAGACAACCCGAGGATCTGACATTGCCGAACGACTGGCAGGGCATGGGTTCGGTTGATCATCGTTTTGCGCTCAACAATCCCGCCTTGATGAGCGCCCCTTCTAAAAAATCATTCTCCAGGGCCAGTTGGCCGATCTTCGCGTGGAGGACCTTGAGATCTGGCGTGTCTGACGTCGGTGTGGTGCCGCCAAATACGTCCGCGGCCCGCGCCAGCAATTGTTGCTTCCATTCGGTGATCTGCGTGGGATGGACACTGAATTGCTCGGCCAACTCGGCCAGCGTCTTGTCGCCTTTGATGGCAGCGACAGCCACTTGCGCCTTGAAGGCGGCTCCATGATTCCGTCTCGTTCTCTTCATTGCCTCGCTCCTCTCGTAGGCCACCTCGCGGTGGTGTGGGTGAAGCCAGGCTACCACTTAGCACACTGTCCGAATTTCCGGAGCCCTCTCTCTCAGCCGTGTCCGGGAGCAACGCGGCGAGTGCAGTGAGCGCGCCCTGGGCTTGGGAAATGGCGCGCATTTCGAGCCAGTGGCCCAACACCATGATCGTAATCAACGAGGCAAGCTCCCACCAGACTTCGACCTGGAAGAGACCGAATGTGGCAGCCAGCGACGTCCCAAACGCCACGATGATGGCCAAGCTGATGAGCGTCATCATGCCCGGCTTGCGTTCGACCAGCTCGCCTTGTGCGCCCCGCAGGAACACGAGGCCGCCGTACAGGAATACGGCGGTCCCGAAGATGGCGGGAATGAATCTGGAGCCAGGGAAGGAGGGTGCTGTGTAGCCAAGCCAGTGCTGGACTTCAGGCGACCAGAAGACCGTAGGAATGGTGAGGGTGAAACTCAACCAAAACTTATCGCGAAACATCTCCACGGAATGACCCGCGTGGCGGTCATGGCTCCGCTGGTCGCGCGACATCGTGTAACCAGCGTGTGGATCAGGCGCGTGTCCTATGGTCCATGTTGAACTCCGATCTGTTTCACAGAGGAGGACTCGTCCACTGTCCGGATTCAGTCATATTCCCGCCGCGAGTGGCGCATCGTTTCAATAGTGCTGGGAAGCCTCGCCAATGACCGCGGGCCATCAGCCATGAGACGATGCAACGGCATCGTTACTACGAAGCAGCGGTCTGTACGTCTCTGCGGACTCCTCAGAACCACATCCGTACTCCGGCCACGAATCGCACCTGGCTGGGGGTTCCTCCCTCTTGGCGCACGAGTGTGGCGGTCTCGCCGAAACTTCTGTCCAGGGAGACGCCCACGTAAGGCGCAAACTGTCGTCGAATTTCATAGCGCAGCCGAAACCCCAATTCGAGGTTGTTAAGGCCGGAGCCGGTCGTGAATCTCTCGACTCGCTGTATGGCTGCGTTGGTTTCAAATCGGCTTTGAAGGATCAGCCTTTGCGTCAGGAGCAAATCTTTGGTGAACGAGAGGCGCGCAGAAACCGCGCCGTTCTGATCGATGAACAGGTTGGCTTCCAGATCATAGCTGTAGGGAACCAGTCCCTCGATCCCGATTGACGCGAGCCCACGAGTCACATTGCGCCCGCGGAATGATTGCGTTTCTACACGAGGGCCGATCTGAAAATCGTAGTACTTCTGAATAAACCGGCCGTAGAGCAGCTGAAAGTCCACGTCGTAGTCCGATTTGAAGGCCGTGTCCCGCTGCCCTTCGCTTTTGAACCAGACTCGGTTGTAGTCCCCACCGTACCAGCCCTCGACATCCCATCGGTAGTCGCTCTGGCTCTCACCTCCCCCTGTACTTGGACGGTATTCGAGGACGTCGACGAGCGTGAAGAGACGGTGCTCTTGATCATTGACGGGAGAAAGCCAGCCGCTTGGCTGGGACACGTTCTGGAGCATGCGTTCCTCCTGGGGTGAAGGACCGATGGGCGCAGACGCCTGAGAAGCAGTTGAATTGGCTGAACCCTTTGGGTTTGAGACCGTGGATGCGACTTCCGCGACGGCTGTTGTATGCGGGGCAGCCCCGCACAGGCATGCCGCAAGGGCGGCAAACAGAGCTCGCCAAGAAATGGTCATGACGGTCTCGCACCCTCCTCACCCGCGACCTCAACGACCCGGAACATACCCGCTTCCATGTGAAGCAATAGATGGCAGTGAAAAGCCCAGCGTCCCTGGGCATCCGCAGTGATCGCGACCGATACTCGCTCGGCGGGTTTGACGACGACGGTGTGCTTGCGCGGCAAGTATGCGCCCGCGCCGTTTTCCAGATGCATCCACATACCGTGCAGATGCAGGGGGTGTTCCATCATCGTATCGTTCACGAACGTGAAGCGCAGGCGCTCGCCATAGCGGAAGCGAATCGGCTCTTTCGCCTCGGAATACTTCTTGCCGTCAAACGACCACATGTACCGGTTCATGTGGCCCGTCAGGTGGAGTTCTATTTCTCGCTCAGGCTCACGTTGATCAGGATAGGGCGCCAGACTTTTCAAGTCAGTATAGAGCAGCACCCTCCGGTCACTGTGTTCCAGCCCCCTCCCGGGTTCTCCAAAGCGGTTCTGCGAATACTCGGCCACCGTTTGATTGCCGGTCCCATGATCATCGGGCCCATGCTTGACGGGCTCGGCACCGGGAATCGTCGAGTGGTCGTGGCCGTCCGTCCCTGTGTCCATACTTTGCATTTCCTGCATGCCTTCACCGTGTTGCACATGGTCCATGTTCGACTTGTCGTCCGCTGCCTTCACCCTCGGCATCTCGCCCTGTGCAACGACGTCGGGCATCTGCATCCCGTTGCCGCTCGAATGGTGCTTCATGCCCGGCATGTCCATGCCTTCCATGCTCATGCCCATGTCTTCCATCGTACGGAGCGGCCGGGGCCTCCGTTCTGGGACCTCCCCACTCATGCCCTGACTCGTCGCCAAGGTGCCCCGCGCGAAGCCGCTGCGATCCATAGTTTCGGCAAAGATGGTATACACGCGCTCCCCGACCGGTTCGACGATGACATCGTAGGTTTCGGCCGGTCCAATGCGAAACTCGTCTACCACGACGGGCTGGACGTTCTGGCCATCCGCCTGCACGATTGTCATCTTAAGTCCCGGGATACGCACGTCATAGAATGTCATGCTCGCCGCGTCGATGAAGCGCAGACGTACTCTCTCGCCCGGCTGAAAGACCCCGGTCCAATTGCCGTTGGGCGATAAGCCGTTCATGAGATACGTGAAGGTGTAGCCGGTGACGTCCGCGAAGTCGGTCGGGTCCATGCGCATGCGGTCCCAACTCAAGTAGTTGGCCAGTGTCGGCAACAGCCCGGATCTGGCGATGTCGGCAAAAAACTCGCGCGCGGTGCGTTTCTGGAAGTTGTAGTAGCCGTTGAGTTTTTTTAGATTGGCGAGTGCGGATTCGGGTGGCTCGAAGGTCCAATCCGAGAGCATCACGACATAGTCCCGGTCATACTGAAACGGTTCCGGCTCTTGTGGATCAATGATCATCGGAGCGTACATGCCCAAGAACTCTTGTCCGCCTGAATGGCTATGAAACCAGTAGGTGCCGCTCTGCCTGACTGGAAAATGGTAAGTAAAGGTTGTCCCCGGCTCGATACCACCGAAGCTCACCCCGGGCACGCCGTCCATCTCGGGCGGCAGCAGCAAACCGTGCCAGTGAATCGAGGTCGTTTCCGTCAATTGGTTTGTCACGCGCAGCGTCACGTCCTGCCCTTCTTTCAGCCGAATCACTGGTCCCGGGATCGTCCCGTTGATGGTCATCGCCATCGCAGTTCGCCCGTCAAGGATAAAGCGGGTTTCGCTGATGGCTAGATCGATGACCTCTCCACGCAGGGGCGTCTGTGAACCGACGCCGGTCCGGGTCCTGGTGGCGGCGTTCGTCCAGCCGCAGGCGGGAATCAGTGAAGCAACCCCGGCCATCAGCCCCAACACGCCTACGCGCTTGAGCAGCAGACGCCTAGAAATACTGGGAAGGTGATTTGTACTATTTTGTTGCCTTGCGGGTTTCATGATTGACGTATCAGCAATCAATTGCGATTCGGCGTCGGAGGTAATGAGATCACTCCTGTTTCTGCAAAAGCCACCAACTCACGAATACTCTGCTCAAAGAGCGGTTTCCAGTCCGGCTGTGACGCATAATGAGTCGGCTCGCCGACGGACAGGCGATAGAGGCTTGCCGCCCGTTGTGCCCATTGTTTGGCGACATCGAGTCCATCTCGTGCACTCAGTGTGGCAAGGCGTATGCGCTCGCTCATTCCTCAATGCCCGGCTGCTTCCTGTGGCTTGGCACGTCGTCGTCAAGACTTGCTACAGACAACTGAGTTATCTCAATAGGTTGAACCGATAGTCAGCCGTTCTGTGTATGGGCTTCTGGTCGCAGGTGTGCTGCATCAGCCGCGACTCCTGTTTAGACCGACGTGCTGCGTGATGTCTTCATGCCTTCCCAATCGCGCGGGACCACCACGTGGTCGTGATGTCCGCTAGGACTCGGGATTCGTGCTTCGATCTTGTCTGTATGGCAATTAATCACCACCAGTCCGGATTGCCCTGCCTGATGCCCGCTATAGACCGCCGTCATGTACTTTCCATCCACCGTACAGTCGACTGTATGGGGATCAGGGCCGATGTCCCACTTTGCGACCACCTTCCATGTCTTCGTGTCGATCTTGCAGACGAAGCCGTTGTTCGGTTTGCGTGCCCACAGCGTCAAGCATGCCCAGCGAGAATCGGGAACGTTGCCCGTGTGCATCGGCATATACATATTGCCGAACCCCTCGACGAAATGTGTCTTCTTCCACTTATTCGGATTGGGATCGGTAGACTGATAGACCGTAACGAGGTTCTGCAGCACATTGTTACAGGCAAGAAAGTATTCACCATTCGTAAGAAAACCAGATTCGTGCATTGGAGTCACTACCGCCGGCACCGAGAAAGTCCAGGTGTCACCTTGCTGTTTCACCAACTGAAAATTGTCGGGCGATCCCTTGCCGGTCGAGAGTAACGCTAATGGTTCCCACGTTCGCGTATCGACAATGCAGCAACAGCCGAGTCGACGTATCAGGATGGCGCCCAGCGGCAAGGTGGGATGCCACGTAAAGGCATCCACGAACACCGCCGTCGTATCCGCAGGGATCAGTTCTTCACCGAGCATCGCTTCATGCGTCGTTTTCACGCCCTTCCGACCCTGGTAATCAAACTTGCCTGTCGCGGGATCCGGAAACACATGTGACACGCTCAGTTGACGCGCCAGTATGTCGTAATCGAGTCGGAATGCCCTCACGGTCTTCGGGTTGTCGTCAACCGTGGTGATCAGCACCATGTCTTTCTGACCATCCGCAAACGCGACATATTTGTTGGCGTTCTCTCCAACGCCGATCGCAACGTGGACACCCAAGGCCATGCCGGTCGCGGCCGAGATGTCGCTGACCAGCGAAATGCGGTTCTGCTTTCCCGAGCCGTCGAAACGCATCTTGTACATTCTGAAGTCGCCCCGATTTCTCCATTCCGGCGAGTTCTCATCGACGTACGGTGCCATCGGTGGCTGAAAGGTCTGATAAAAGTCAAACCCACTGTAGGGGTCGGCCGATGGCATCGCTGCAATATGATGGGCGATCGGCATATCCATGCCGGTGAGGCCATAAGGAAACCACGCCAGTGTCTCTGGGACCGCTAAATCCATGACATGCACCAGCCCGCTATATTTGCCTGCCAAGAGGACGACATTACCGTCGAATTTTTCGAACAACTCCGCCGTCCCTTCTCCGATAGGATTGTGACGCGCGGCAAACGCCGAAAGACCGGTCAATCCTGATGTCGCGCCAATAGTGCCGAAGGTAAGCGAACGCTGTAGAAACTCTCGCCTGGACATTGCCATGTTTTCGCCTCCTCAATCATGGATTGAATGTTCATTAGATCATGTGACCAGGTCACAGATCGCCCGGCTTCCAGTTATGCGGGCCGATAAAGATGTTCTGCACCTTCCCGTCGGCTCCCAAAACGAAAATGGTGGGCACGCCGCGGACGCCGAGACGATTAGACAATCCGGTCGGACTCATCGTATCGTTTGGCGCCACAAACGTCGGATTTCTGAGACCGTGTTCTTTCCGGGCAAGCGCTACTGTGCGTATGCTGTCCTCGACAGCCCTGTTGGGCCCGCCCCCCGTAAGGTCGGCTTGGATCGTATTGGCATGCACATTGAACACCTGTAGCTGAGGCACCTGCTCAGCAGCAAAATCCTGTAACTTTTTAAGCTCAAGGACTGAAGCCGGAACGGCCACCACGAAAAATGCAATGACAGTTTTCCTTACGGAAACGAGTTGTGAAAGATTGACGCGCTCACCGGTCATGTCATACAGTTCAAAATCCGTCGGAAAGTATGTTCCTATCGCCAGAGGGTCGCGGTACACCTGCCCCCCCACCTGATCCGCGGAGGGGAAGACGCCGTCCTTGCTGTCCGCCCACGTAAATTGCGTCCATGGCCCGCTCAGACACGCGGTCAAGACCAACGTGCCTCCGAGGACTTTGCGCCCCAGCATCAGCGCTACGTTCCACCTCCCGAGAGGCGCCTCATCGCCTTGCTTCTTCGCGCTCTTACCAACACAAACTGGTAAGTTCGCCAGTGTGGATTCATCTGTACCGCGGCGTCTTGCAACCATGAATTTCTCCATTCCCATACCTCCTTACTATCACCGGAAACTCAGCATCTGAATGATGACAGACTGAGCTTGCTCCTCCGTCGCCCAGGGTGCGACGTTCCATTGAGGTCTTTGAACCCTAGTGTTGATGAGACTCTTCCTCTTTGGGCTGAGCCGGCGATGGGTCTCCATCACCGCTTTTCCCACCCATCATGCCTTTCTTCATCATCCCGCCCATATGTTTCTTCTTTTCACCCTCGCTCTTTTCTTTCTCGCCTTTCCCCATCATCCCGCCCATCTCCTTCATCATTTTTTCGCGCTCGGCCGTTACTTTTTCGCGTTGCTCCGGCGTGAGCAGAGACACCGCATCCCGCTTGGCCTTGATAGCGGCCATCTGCAAGCCAACCTCCAGCATTGCGCGTTCTTTCGCTTTCGTCTCGATCGCAGACAGATCGGCTTTCTCGTCCTCAGTGAGTACCGCTAGCTCCAGCTCCGACACCTGCATATCAGCCTCGGTTTTGATCCGCGTTCGGTTGAGGTCGAGCTGGATCGCCTTCAGTTTGGACACTTGGTCGGCAGTCAGGCCGATCTCCTTCGAATGTTTCAGCAGATGATGGAGGTAATGCCCGGTGGATGGCCGACAAGTCGCCGCCTCGTGACCACCATCCATCTTCGAGTGTCCAGACTTGTCATCCGCCCCGACAACACCGGGACTCGCCCCCGCCAAGAAAAACAGAACTCCTATGGTAATCACTCGTGTGAAATTCATTGCTCTCCTCCTTTGGTGATCATTAGTGTGAACGATGCTCAGCCGCTTTAACTCTCACTAGGGCACGGCTTCCCTTACACATAGGCATTGGCCGCATACTGTTGGACCATGCGGTGCGTGTTGAAGAAGGAAGCGTTGAAGGTAATAGTCGATCGCATGAGCTCGCTCCATCGTTCGTGGCTCTGATAGAATAAAGGCGTGATGACCCCTCGCAGTTTGTCGTACAGCTCGCGGGCATCCTGGGCATCGCGCCCTTCCTGGGAAGCGGCATCAGAAGGGCCACGGCCGATGGACCACCCCGTGATGCCTTCGATATGACCTTCCACCCACCAGCCGTCGAGCACGCTCAAGCTGGGGACCCCGTTGTGCGCGGCCTTCATCCCGGACGTGCCGGATGCCTCCAAGGGGGGAAGCGGCGTGTTCAGCCAGAGATCGACCCCTGCAGTCAGAAGCTGTGCCAAGGCCAGATCATAATTCTCCAGATACGCGATCTGGACCTCCGGCTTGACCTGACCAGCGACGCGAACCACACGGCGAATGATCTCCTTTCCCGGCGCATCCTTGGGATGCGCCTTGCCCGCAAAAATCAGCTGAATCGGGCCAACCTTCTTTGCAATGTCGACGAGCTCATCGGGGGCCGAGAACACCAGATCACCCCGCTTGTATTGGGTGGCCCGCCGGGCAAATCCGATCGTCAGCACCTCATCGCGGAACGGTAACGAGGTCCGCCTCCGGATTTCTTCAAGCAGTCGTGCCTTCGCTTGAATATGCGCCGCCCAGATGTCCTGAGTAGGGATGCTGATGGCATAGCGGAGGGCGAAGGAATCAGTCCGCCAGCCAGGAATATGCCGGTCGTACAGTTGCTGAAAGCTGGGCGAGGTCCAGGTGGCCGAATGCACGCCGTTCGTAATGGAGTCGATGGCATATCCCGGGAACATTTCTTGAGAGACCTGCCCGTGACGCTTGGCGACCCCGTTCACGTAGGTGCTCAGATTCAAAGCCAGGAGCGTCATGTTCAGCCGGTCCCTGCCGCCCAGCATCTGCAGGACTTCCAGCGGCGCTGTCTCACCGAGCAGCTGCTTCACCAGTCCATAAGAGAACTGATCATGGCCGGCCGGCACAGGGGTATGGGTGGTGAAGATGCAGTCCCGTCTCACGCCGTCGAAATCCCACGCCGCCGGCTCTCTCTGTTGGCGCTCACGCAGCAGCTCAGGAGTGAGCAAGGCCGCATGGCCTTCATTCATGTGGAACCGTTCAATGTGGATGTAGCCCAACGCACGGAGCATCCGGACGCCGCCGATACCCAGCAGAATTTCCTGAGCCAGACGGTACCGCTCATCGCCACCATAAAGATCACCGGTCAGTTCCCGATCGCCGGCTATGTTCTCCTCGACATTGGCATCTAAGAGCAGCAAGGGAACCACATAGCCCGAGAGGCCGGTGATGTCGTACTGCCACGCCCGGACCACGACGGGGCGGCCTTCAATGGACACGTGGACCGTCGGAGGGAGCAACCGGGCAAACTTCGAGGGATCCCAACGCGCAGGCTGTTCACGCTGATTGCCCCATTCATCCAGGTGTTGCTCGAAATAGCCGCGTCCATAGAGAAGAGTGACGGCGACGAGAGGAATTTTGAGATCGGCGCAGGACCGCAACGTGTCACCGGCCAGGACACCTAAGCCTCCGCTGTAGGTCGGCATGCCCGAATCCACTGCGACTTCCATCGAAAAATACGCAATGCGCCTGGTCACGTCCGCGACGCTCGGTGCCGTTCCTGTCGGTCCAGCCGCGTAGCGTTCCGGTGTAGCCAGGAAGGTTCGTTTGCAGAGATCAGAACAGAACCGGAACTCTTGTCCCAGATAGACGACAGAGAGTCCTTCACCAACCGAAATCATCATTCCACAAACCGGATCTTTCACGGTGTTCATCGGTTATGCACCTTCTCTCTTCGCCCACACAGAGTCGCGACGACGTTGAACCTGTCGGCTGGAGAACATTCGCTCCTATCCTCGGGGTAACGCAAGAATGTCTCGCTCCGCGTCGACCCAATCCTCCACGTCGCACCCCTCCCGGCAACCTCGCTCGAGATAGAGCTCATAGGCCCGCTTCGCAATGCGCTCCTGTCGCTCATCGGATAAGGCGCCCTCTTGGGGGTTATCCTTTCTTGCGCTGACGGCCTTTTCATCGCGCTTCCCCTTCACAAATTGCTGTTTCATTTCGCCCCCCCTTCTACTGGTATCCAATCGAATAGTACTTCCTCTTTCCACCGCGCATGGGCCTGCCATCATCGTTCACTCTTCGCCACCGACTCTCAACCGTTGGCGTCAATGATCGTATTGTCCCATTTGAACTCGTGCCTCACCGCCTTTCACAGAACGACCAGGATCGAAACGGTCACCAAGCTGAATCTCTTCGCGATATTGGCCTTCATGACACTCTGTGCTCATTGTCCACAGGCTTTGGCGCGCATGCTATCGACATATCGAGACACGACGGCGACGCCCCGAAAGATCAGCGGCGGAAGCACCAGCATCTGGGTCAAAGGGACAAGGCCGATGTTGACGATGGGCACGAGCGGCATCTGTTCACCATACGTCCACCAGCGCAGCACATGAACGGTGGTCCACTCGACTCCGACGCTGATCGCGACACCTGAAATCAGCATCACAATGTAGCCTTCGATTCCCGGCTGCTCGAACCATCTTCGGCGACCCAGGGCTATCCAGCCGACGCCGAAGATCGCCACAACGAACAGGCCGTCCGCCAGACTCGCAGCCAGACAGAGCCACCACGGAATACCGGCTCGGCCGGGATGAACGTAGAGCGGCGACTGCAGGCGCTCCCAGGGATAATTGACCAGGACCGCCACGACAACAAGCATCGTGACCTGCCGGACTAGATCGCCGGACCAGTGCTCGGACGATGACGCGCTCACGTTCTCGTCGCCATGAGACGTTCCTGACTCAATGCGGTTTCTGCTGCCCACGCAACCTCTCCAGTATCCAATCCTGAAACGTTCGGTGCGCCGCCAGTTCCTGAAATACCGTTCGCTCGAGCGTCGGATGGTGGTCGAGATGTTCAGCCAGGAGGCGAGCGAGCTTTCGATCCCCGTCAGGTCCCTGTCCGAGTTGATGGAGCACCTCGTGCACAAAGTGCTCATCCTGCGTGCCTCGTGCCACCAGTTGCTCTCGCAAGGCTTGATCTCCCAGGACCCGATCCACCACCGGCGCATCCACCGGTATCGTATGCGCACAGGCCGAGAGTCCGAGCGCTACACCAATCCCCAGCCATCTCGTCAGGCACCGCATGCTGTCATCCTTGGGCCAGATCCCATAAAACGGCTTTGCGGAGTCATTTACTGAATCATGCCGTGCGGACGCATCGCGCGGTGTTCTTGGGCCAGCGCATCCGCTTCGTCCGCCGCTTTCAGGTTGTTGTGAGCGATCGCCCGACAGTGAGCAGCATGTTGCTTCGGTTCAGTTTTCCCGTGGGGATCCGAATGCTTCTCATAAAATTCGGCTGTCCCCTCCCACGCCTTCGCCTTTTCCCTCAGCTCCTGCGCCTGCTGAGCATAGTAATTGGCCAGACCCACATGATCGTTTGCATTGATCATCCGCTGAGCAGATGTCTCCGCACAGCCGTTAAGAACCACTACCAAGCCAGCCGCGACAACCATGAACGCCCATCGACCGTTTAGCATGACAACCTCTCTTGTTGGCGGTGAACCAATTCACTGTGTGAGTAAGTAATCGTGACGCTGTACTCGCGTGCTTCGCGAACGCATACCCTTCCGGCCTAGTGGCTGTGCATATGTCCATCCGACGACATTCCAGGAACTTCCTTGTCCGGAACCGTCACACCCCTCAGAGGCGGCGCATCCCAAATGACCTTGTTCCCCGGCGCTAGATTCGCTGCCTTGATGAAATGCGCGTCACCCTCTTGCATCGCCTTCAGTCGATATAAGGTCATGCCTAAGTTGTAATGGGCTTCGGCGAACTCCAGAGACGCGGCGATCGCCGCGTCGAAATGTTGTTTCGCACTCTCCCACTGTTGCTGCTGATAGGCCTGGATCCCTTCGTCATTGTGCTGTGACGCTGCGGCATTGGTCCCGGTCGGTGTAGACAAAACCGTCGGCTTAGGTGTCGATTGGCACCCAAGACTTGCCATCGCACCTACCAGCACCATGAGCGTGAGCACTCCTCTTCCTGTCATTTCCTTCTCCTCCGTTCTTGGTAATGCCGCATCACTCATCTGAGTCGCTGTCCGTTCCTTCCACCACCGCCACATGACATAGACGGGCGGAATGACAAACAGCGTGAGGATCATGGCGGAGAACACCCCGCCGACTTGTGGAGCCGCAATTCGTTTCATCACATCGGCGCCAGTGCCGGTGGCCCACATCACTGGGAAGAGCCCTATCACGTCGACGATGCCGATCATGGCCATCGGTCGGATACGTTCCACCGCCCCACTATGGACGGTCTCGATTACATCCTGAAGCGTCGTGAGACCTCCAGCCGCTTTACGCCGGGCACAGGCCTCATCCAAGTAGGCCAACATGACGGCACTGGTCTCCGCGGCCGTGCCCACGACCGTGATGAATCCTACCCACACGGCAATGCTCATGTTGTAGCCAAGGATCGACAGGTACCAGATGGCCCCCACCAGCGAGAGCGGCACCCCCACCATCACCATGCAGGTTTCTGCCACCGATTGGAACGTGAAATAGAAGATGACGAAGATGATGATGAGCGTCAACGGCACGACGAACTTCAACCGAGCTTTCGCCCGCTCCATGAACTCATATTGGCCGGACCAGGCAATCGTATAGCCCGGCGGCAGTTCGACTTTTGCCGCCACAACCCGTTTGAGATCCTCCACATATCCGCCGACATCACGCCCCGTCATGTCGAGAAAGACGTAGCCGGCCAACATGCCGTTTTCATCCCGGACCATGGGTGGGCCTTTGACGAATCGGAGCGTCGCGAGTTGCGCGAGCGGCACTTGCGCACCGGTCGGCGTATCCACGAGCACGCGCTTCAGTTTTTCAGGATCATCCCGCAACTCACGGAGATAACGGACGTTGATGGGATAGCGCTCACGGCCCTCGATCGTGGTCGCAATACTTTCACCCCCGATGGCCGTTTCGATGATCTTGCCGACATCCATCAGCTTGAGCCCGTAACGCGCGATCTCGTCACGGTTGATATCGAAGTCGAGAAAGTATCCGCCGGACACCCGCTCTGCATAGACGCTCCGCGTGCCGGGGACCTCTTTGAGTACCATCTCGAGATGCTCGCCGATCTGTCCAATCTGCTTCAGATCGGGACCGAAGATCTTGATCCCCACCGGCGTGCGGACGCCGGTGGTCAACATGTCGATCCGCGCCTTAATCGGCATCGTCCAAGCGTTGGTCACGCCAGGAATGTTGAGCGCGCGATCCATCTCATCGACCAGTCCTTCATAGCTGAGGCCTGGCCGCCACTGGTCCTTCGATTTCAGCTCGACGACCACTTCCATCATGCTGAAGGGCGCCGGGTCGGTGGAGGTCTCCGCCCGTCCCGCTTTGCCGAAGACATGCTCGACCTCGGGGAACGTACGAAGCTTCTGGTCCATCATCTGGAGCAGTCGACTGGCCTCCGTGACCGAGAGCCCGGGGAGCGTCGTGGGCATATAGAGGATCGTACCTTCGTACAGAGGCGGCATGAACTCGGAGCCCATACGCTGATAGACCGGGACGATGCTCAGCAGGAGTCCGATGGCGAGGGCCACCACGGTTCCGCGATGCACCAGTGTCCATCGCAACAGCGGCGCATAGAGGCGCTGGAGGCTCCTGCTCACCGGGTGCTTCTGTTCCGGAAAGATCTTTCCGCGAATGAAGGTCGGCAGGCAGGCGGGCACCAGGGTAATGGCCAGCACCGCGCACATGGCGATCGCGAGATTATTCGTCCAGGCCAGGGGCTTGAACATGCGCCCTTCCTGGGATTCGAGGGCAAAGATCGGGATGAACGAAATGGCAATGACGAGGACTGAGGCAAAAATCGGCGGGCCCACTTCCTTGGCCGAATCAATCAGGACCTGGAGCCGCTCACCCTTGCGTCCGTCTCGCTCCCAGTCCTCTAAACGCTTGTGTGCGTTATCCACCATCACAATCGCGGCATCCACCATGTCCCCGATCGCGACGATGATGCCACCCAGTGACATGATGTTGATGCCGATCTCCAGCAGATACATGGGAATGAACGCGATCAGCACCGCAAGCGGCAGGGTGAGAATGGGCACGATCGCGGAGCGGACATGCAGCAAGAAGGCGATAATGAACAAGCCGGTCACAATCAGTTCTTCCAGCAGGCTTTCGTTGGCCGTGGCGATCGATTCATGGATCAAGTCGCTCCGGTCATAGACCGTGACGACCTTCATGCCTTTTGGCATGGAGGGTTCTAGTTCTTTGAGCTTGGCTTTGACCCGTTCAATTACGGTCAACGCATTCTCGCCGAAGCGCATGACGACGATGCCGCCCGCGACCTCGCCTTGGCCGTTGAGCTCCGCCAGTCCTCGTCGCATGTCGGGGCCCAGTCGCACCGTCGCGACGTCGCGCAACAGAATTGGTGTGCCGTTTTCGTTGACCCCCACAGCGATCTTCTCAATGTCCCCAACTTTCTTGATATAACCTCTCCCACGGACCAAGTATTCAATTCCGGAGAACTCCACGACGCGGCCCCCTACGTCGTTGTTGCTCTGGCGAATCGTTTCGACAATAGAAGGGAGAGAGAGGCGATAGGCCAATACTTTGGTCGGATCAAGGTTCACTTGGTACTGCCGGACAAACCCGCCGATACTGGCCACCTCGGCCACGCCTTCCACGGCGCGTATCCAGTACCGCAAATACCAATCCTGGAAACTGCGCAGGGCGGCGAGATCATGCTGGCCGGTCTCATCGACCAGGGCGTACTGAAAGACCCATCCCACGCCCGTCGCGTCTGGGCCGAGTTGCGGCGTGACCCCCTCCGGCATGCGGCCAGAGAGTTGGCTCAACCGTTCGAGGATGCGCGACCTGGCCCAATAAATATTCGTCCCGTCTTTGAAGAGAATGTAGACGTAGGAATAGCCGAAGTCCGAGAAACCACGGACGACGGTGACCTTCGGCGCGGAGAGCAAGGCAGTGACGATCGGATAGGTGATTTGATCTTCCACGAGATCGGGCGAGCGCCCCGGCCAGGTGGTATAGACGATGACTTGCGTGTCGGAAATATCCGGCAACGCATCGATTGGTGTTTGCCACATCGCCCAGAGTCCGACCACTGAGAATGCAGAGACCAGCAGAAAGACAATGAAGCGGTTTCTCGCGCTGAACTCGATGATCTGTGCAACCATGGGCGTTCAATCCTTCATCTTCATGCCCGGCATCCCCGCCATACCGCTCACGGCTGCCTTCAATTGGCTCTCTGAGTCGATCAAAAAGTTCGCCGACGTGATGATGTGATCACCTTCCTTGAGTCCCTCCACCACCTCCACCCAGTCCTCGGCACTCACGCCCAGCTTGACGGACCGCCATTCCAGTTTGCCCCCTCCATGGTGGATGAAAATCAACTGGCGCTCCCCCGATTCAATGACCGCGTCGCGCGGGACCGCCAGGCGTGTCCCAAACGGGATCTTCAACGCCACATTCGCATACATCTCCGGCTTGAGCTTTTCACCGGGATTCTCCAGCTCGAATCGAACCTTGGCCGTCCGCGTCTTGGGATCAAGCGTCGGATAGATGAATCCGACATGGCCGTGGAGCTTCGTACTGGGATCGTAGGAGAGCGTGACCGTGGCCCCTTGACCGATGGTGATGAAGGGCAGCTCGTACTCATAGATGTCGCCTAAGATCCAGATGTGCGCGAGATCGGCAATCATATACAGCTCTGTCCCGGGACTCACGTAGGTGCCTCTTCGGGCTTCCATGCGAATGACCGTTCCCGTAATCGGAGAATGCATTGGCAGGGTTCGGAGAACTTTTCCCGTTTGCTCGAGGTCCCGAATATGATCCGGCGTGATATCCCACAATTGGAACCGTCGCCGGGTGGCTTCGAGCAGATCTTTCGCCCCACGGGACACTTCAGGGAACTCGCTTTGACCAAGCTCCCTGATACTCTGCAGGGCCAACAGATATTCCTCTTGGGTCGCGACGATATCCGGGCTGTAGATGGTAAAGAGGCTCTGCCCCTTCTTCACGTGATCCCCGATGGCGCTCACGAAGAGTTCGTCGATCCAGCCGGCGAATTTGAGGTTGACACGTGCGAAGCGGCGCTCATCGATCGCTACCCGGCCGACGGTGCGAATGACTTTTTCGAGCGGGCGCCGTGCGACCTCCTCAAATTTCACGCCGATCGTCTGTAACCGCTCGGGCGAGATCGTCACGGTGCGCGACGTCAGATCCGGTGGCGGCGAGGGCAGGTCGCCTCCCGCCTGTGCTTTCGATGCCGGCTTGTCCCCTGGATGTTCCATACCGGGCATGGCCTCATGGGTCGGCATCGCGTCAGGTTGCGTCTCGGGAGGTGCCGGCATGGAATCCCGAGTTGCCCACCACCACGTAATGGCGAGCCCCACAGTCAGCAGAAGTGTAAGGCCGATATACAGAGGCCGACGAGTCATTGGCCCTGAGTTCCCTCCTGGACTACCCCAGTCAAAGGCCCACCGGTTATGGCTTCCAACCGCGCGAGCGCTTTCTCATGTGAGACCATCTCGCCATGAAGCTCGAGTTCACTGTCCTGTAACGTCAATAGACTATTTAAGAGCGTGAGGAAATCTACTTTGCCGACTGCGTAGCTCGATTGCGCGGCTCGGAGCGCTAGCGTTGCCTGTGGAATGATGGCATCACGCAGGATCATCACGAGCCGCTCCGCCCGCTGAGCCTGGACGAATGAATCCTTCACTTGGAACAGGACCTCCTGACGCGTGGCCGTAAACTCTTCGCGTGCACTGTTCAAGCCGGCAGCCGCCTCCCTCACACCTTGACGCTGCTTCGTTTCGTACCAGAGAGGAATCTTAATTCCGAGCATCACCTGGTAACCGTTGTCGTTAATGCGATCGTTCCGCAGTCCTAATGCATTGATGTCAAAATCAGGAAAGTACTGTCGCCGCGCGAGCGAGACTGCTTGCTCGCCCCGTTCCACGCCCTTTACGGAGGCTCTCAGGATAGGCGAGAAGTCCTCGGCCCGTTGACTCAGCTCCGGCAATGGCACAGTCAGGAGTGTGACATGGATCTCCTCGGGAGTGCCGAGGGGCCCAGCAGGAGGACGATTCAAGAGACGATTGATCTCCGCGTGCAGACTTTCTTTTTGCTGTTCGAGCACGGCGAGCCGGTCGAGGACACGGGAAATCTCTACCTGGGCGCGAAAGATGTCCTGCTGGGCTGCTTGCCCCACACTGTAGCGGGCTTTGGCCGTCTTCTCGAACTGCAGCAGCAGTTGCTTGTTTCGCTCGACAATCTCAATCCCTTTGTGGATGAAATGCAGATCGAAATAAGCCTGCTTCAGCCGGGCGATCAACCGGAGCCGCGTCGCAAGATACTCCTGCTCGAACCGCTCCGCCTCTCTCGTGGCGACCTCGCCTCGGAGGCGCAGCTTGCCAGGGAATGGAATTTCCTGCGCAAGACCGTACATGGCCCCTTGAAGCGGCTCCACCATTGGCATCCGTTGATAGCCGACCTGAAGCTTGGGATCCGGGAGCGTTTGCACCTGGGGAACGACGGCTCTGGCTGCCTCCCACCGCTCTCGCGCTGCCTTAATCTCCGGGTTCTGCCGGGCGAATTCCTCGATGAGACTCTGGAGATGAATCCGATCGTCACCGGGTGCCGTGTGGACCGCGCTATCCGAGCGTGTAACCCCACCAGTCTCTTGTGCGCCACTGACACTCAGTGGGGTGAGGTCTAAGATGGAGAGTGTGAGGGCAGAAAAGACCCACGGCAGGCTATGAACGAGTGATCGTTTCACGACAGCACCTCCAGGAGGACGTTGAGTAATGGAATCCGTACCGTTCAATGTTGGACATTGAGCGGTACGTGAACGAATTGGCGGTGTGGGATCAGATCCTGAGGACCGGGGAAGAACCTATGGAGACGGAAACAATGGACAACACGCTGCTCCAAGACCACGGCGTCGGGACTGAAGGACTTCTAAGAGCTACGGCAACGCTGAGCAGGATCGGCGCATGATCAATGTCTGTGACCATGCTGTTCTTTATCTGGCGTTCGGGAGACGAGGTGAGTGACGGTGGACACATGACTGTCCCATCCATCGGGCATGTCATAGCTTCTTCCAGCAAGATGGCGGTTCCTTTCGGGACCGACAGATCGGGTACGGCACACATCATCCCGATCACCTGACAGAGGGCGAAGGCAAGTACCAGCGCGATACACTGCCTATTCATCCGCGGAATCATTGAACCAAGCACTCCCTGGAGCACGGCTCATCCGACTTTGTGCACAGCTTCTGCCAATTTGTAGCCACCACGTCAAGTCTATCGACTCACCCGCCTGTAGATAAAGCATGAGCGGTGCCCAGCCAATGAGAACGGCAGCATTTAGTTATTGCATGTGATTTTAGCAACTTACGCAAACCTTCACCGCAAACCATGAACCTCATAGACGGATCCTCTTGAGGCATTTCGGGTCAATCGCCCATGTCATACCGTAGCGAAGCGCCTCACATCTTCTCCTTTCGTCTCTCCGAATCCCTCACGCCACCCGCGCACGCCGGAGCCGCAGGCTGTTCGTCACCACGCTGACTGAACTGAACGCCATGGCCGCACTGGCCAGAATGGGACTGAGCAGAATACCGAAGGCCGGGTAGAGAATGCCGGCTGCTACTGGAATGCCGACGACGTTGTAGACGAATGCCCAGAACAAATTCTGTTTCATCGTCCGCATCGTTCGCCGGGCCAGAAGAATCGCCGACGCGACGCCCTGGAGATCGTTCCGCATCAACGTCACGCCGCTCGCCTCCAGGGCGATATCGGTTCCGGTGCCGATCGCGAATCCGACATCGGCCTGCGCCAGGGCTGGAGCATCGTTGATACCATCGCCCACCATCGCAACAACTTCTCCTGCCTGCTGACGGCGTCGGACTTCGGCCACTTTGCCATCCGGCAATACCCCAGCGACCACGCGGTCGATCCCGGCCTGCCGTGCGATGGCCTCCGCGGTGCGTTGATGATCTCCCGTCAGCATCACGACCGTGAGCCCCAGTCGGTTCAATTGTTGAACGACCTCACGGGATGTCGGCTTGATCGGATCGGCTACGGCGATCAACCCCGCCAACGTTCCGTTGATCGCGATATACATCGGCGTTTTCCCCTCGCCGGCTAGACGTTCCGCTTCCGCTTTCATTGTGGTGAGATCCACCGCATGATCAGCCATGAGTGCCTCATTGCCGACAGCCAGCGCGGCGCCGTCTACCACGCCGGTCGCGCCCCGTCCCGTGACGGAGTGGAACGAGTCTACCGTCGCGAGGGACAGCGCCTGCTCCTTCGCATAGCGCACGATCGCCTCAGCCAGCGGATGTTCAGAGGAGGTCTCGATCGAGGCGACCAGCCGTACGAGATCGTTTTCAGACCACTCTGAACCCAAAACCGGTACCACGTCCGTGACGGTCGGCCGCCCCTCGGTGATCGTGCCGGTCTTATCCAACACGACGGCGTTGATCTGGCCGGCCCGCTGCAACGCCTCGCCGCCCTTGATCAGGATACCCCCTTCGGCTCCCTTGCCGGTCGCCACCATGACGGCAGTCGGCACGGCAAGTCCCATCGCGCAGGGGCAGGCAATGATCAGGACCGCCACCGCCGCGGCAAACGCACGCACGGCCGGCGCCTGGTCAACGGTCACAAACCAGATCACGAACGTCGCGATCGCGAGTGACAGCACGATCGGCACGAAGATCCCGCTGACCTGATCGGCAAGCGTCTGGATGGGTGCCCGTGAGCCCTGAGCATCACGCATCAGCTTGACGATATGGGCCAGGACGCTGTCCGCCCCCAGCGTCGTCGCGCGATACCGGAAGGCGCCGGTCCTATTGATCGTGCCACCGATGAGGCGATCCCCCGGCTGTTTCTCGACCGGCAATGATTCGCCCGTCACCATCGATTCATCGACCGCGCTCGTCCCGGAAATGATTGCTCCATCCACAGGAATGCGTTCTCCCGGTCGCACGATCACGATCTCCTGGCTCTGCACTTCGTTCACTGGGATGTCTATCTCAGCGCCGGCCCGCACCACCCGCGCCGTGTTCGGTTGGAGTTCCACCAGACGCCTCAAGGCCGCAGAGGTCTGGCGCTTGGCCCGTGCCTCCAGCGCGTTGCCGGTCAGGATCAGCGCAATGATCATGACCACCGCCTCATAATAGAGGTCCGGCAGCACGCCCCGATTCAGAAAGAACTCCGGCGCCACAGTCGCCAGCACGGAGTAGAGGAAGGCTGCCCCTGTGCCGACTGCGATGAGTGTGTTCATGTCCGCCGAGTGATGTCGGAAGGCGGACCAGGCGCGCACGTAGAAATGCCGCCCCGCCCAACCCATGACGAGCAAGGTCAGCGCGAGCAGCGCGTACGAGAGCACCCATGGGGTGAACGCATAGAGCCAGGGAGCGACGGCGTGGATGGCGGGGGTCATGGATTCCATCGCCCATCGCATGAACGGATCGGCAACCGGTCCATGAACATCCGCCTCGGCAGACCCCATGAGCGGCATGGACAGTGCCATGGCCAGCAGACCGATGCTTCCACTCCACAACGCCTTGCGCCTGAGTTCCCGATATTCTTCCTCCTGCGCCCGATCCTGTGCCTCCTGCTCATCGAACGCGCTCTGATCCTGCGCGGCTAGTTCCGCGCCATAGCCGGTCTCGCGGATCGCCTCGACCAGGACCATGGGGGAGGTCACCATAGGATCGTACGTGACGGCAGCATTCTTCAGCATGAGGTTCACTGAGGCGTTGAGGACGCCCGGCGTTGCCTGCAACGCCCGTTGCACTCGCGCCTGACAGGCGGCGCAGGTCATTCCCTTCACGGGAATCATGACCTTCTCACGGGTCGTCGCTGTGGTTCCGGTGTCGGTCGTCTCTGTCCGGTTCCGTTTCTCTATCACCATCAGGGGAATCGTAGTTGGCATGGTTTTCTCCTCGTCAGTCTTGCACGATGAGCCGACCGTGCAACATGCTCATCCCGCAGGTGAATTCGAAATGGCCCGTCTGTGCCGGCGTCAGCTCGATCGAGGTCTTTCGGAAGGCGGGCAAAAACTTGCGGACCCCGAAATCCGGAAAGACAACCTCTTCCGAACAACCTGACCGTTCTCGGCGGTCGAAGACGAGCCGGACCGGCCTGTCCCTCTTCACGCTTACCACGGCTGGGTGATAGCCGCCTTCAACCACAATGGCGACCTCCTGGACTCCCTCCCCGTCAATCCCGGCGTTCGACACCGGCTGTCGGGCCAGAAAGAAATACCAATTGATCCAGGCGATTAAGGAGATGCCGCCGATGATGACGATCCATTCCATCACGCTCATGCCACCCTCCTGACCAATTGGGTCTCATATCCTGCCTCGGTCACAGCCTGGATAATCTCCGTGGGAACGATTTCCCTCGGATCATACACGACGATCGCTTCGCCGACCTTTACGCTGTTTACCTGCACGCCGTCGAGCCGGGTCAGCGCCTTCGTGACCTGTCCGACGCAATGCCCGCAGCTCATCCCGGTGATCTTCAGGGTCAATTCGTCCATGGCGAACCTCCTCAGTGAGTGGGTTTCGCGCGTCTCACATTCAAAAAACGCGCATCCTTCACCCCTTCAGACGGAAGAGAGCGCCAATTATTACAGTGCCTGTAGATACAATTGAGCTGGCGTGGGTATGAGGCTAGGACTCGTCGTTGCGGACGATGCCGGCAAACTGGTTTATTCGCAGGTGCAATTCAGGCAGCCGTGTGTACTGCAGACCCCGCAGGACTGTTCCAGGCTGGCGCGCAAGGCTTGACGGGCTCGGTGCAACCGAACCGTGAGATTGTTGTGGGAGATCTTCAACTCCTCTGCGACGCGTTTCGGAGATTCGTCCTCGAGATCGATTCTCCGGATGAGCTCGGCATAGTTCGAACGTAGCTTCGGAAGGAGACGGTGAAGGCAGGTGCAGACGGTGGCTTTCACCTCGTCGAGTGGGGGCTCCGTATCGTCTCCAGAGAGAGTCAGTTCTTGGAGAAAGGCTTCATTACGACGAGCTTCCGCGCCTTTCGAGCGATAATAGTCGATGAGTGTGCGGCGAATGATTGTATAGAACCAGGCCACCACACTGTCATCATTTCGTACGGAATGGTGACAGTGAACGGCTCGGATCATGCTTTGTTGCAATAAGTCCTCAGCCAGAGCCTCGTCACCAACACGACGACGTAGAAACACTCGGAACGCAGACTCATGCTCTAGAAGTCGTTGGATCATGTCGTTCAGGTGAGGCTCAGACGTCGCCAGCGATGTGGTGGAAACGCCCTCACTTGGCGGTTCTGATCGGTTCGTTTTATTCCTGGAGTGCCTCATGATTCGTAGCCTACCGTCTCTCCAGTCGCGCAACAGATTCTAGACGTTCAGAAATATCATGCACGGCCAGTCTTGTTCTCTCATGCGTCGGAACCGCCGTGCTCGCAACACAGCGTGGTCTTGTCTATGGGCCCACCTATCAGACATTCCTTGTAGATTCGATACGCCTTGAGCGCCCACTCTTCGCCGGGACAGCCTTGCATCGTTATGGCCACGTCGAGGAATTCAATCAGTTCCTCCTGAGAGACACCCTTCTCATGGGCCATCCTCACATAAGCCCTGAGACAGGGTTCGCAACGAATGGTGATGGAGACGACCATTGCCGCCAGCAGTTTATATTTGGCGGCGACCGCCGCATCCCGATAGGTCTCCTGGCGCATGCGTAGTAACCCGCCGGTTACCTTCGGGCTCAAGCGACGCAGTTCCGCAAAGATGGAATCGTTTACTCCTGTCTCTTGCGCTCTATTCATCGTTCCTCCTTTAAGCCTTCAGTCAACTTGCTTGGCTTTGTAAGTACTGATCGCGCTACTCGCTGCCTCGACTGCCTTGATCAACTCGTCAGCCGTCGTTGTCCCTCGCTCGCATGTGACAATTGCCCGTGCATCGGAGTAGTCATTCAAGAAGAACCACTTCGTTCCAACTTTGACCTCTGCTACCTTGACACCTGGCACTTTGGAAAGGGCGGCCCGCACATCTTTGATGCAGGCGCCACAGCTCATTCCTTCAATCCGCAGGGTGATCGTCTGAAGCTCCTGAGCTTCTGCTGCTAGGCTATCGCCATCAATCTGCCAGCCACCACCAAGGAGCAGGGAAGAAACCGCAAAAAGGAAGCAACCTAACGTTAGTGTTCCTGACTTCATGGTCATCCTCTCTTTGTTCCGCACAAAGACCAACGTTAGACTCCCAACCAATAGGGCGCCAAAACCAACCCGAGGGCAATGGCTGTCACGACCCACAGGAGCACCCGAGACGCTCGCGTGGTCTCACGGAGAGCACAGATCGAACCGGGAGCACATGCGCTCGTTGGTTTCCGGCACGCCAGGTAGAAGCTGACTCCAAGCAACAGTACGGTCAGGCCGATGAACCACGGTCGGTAGGGCAGCAGTCCCTTGAGAAATCCCGCCGCGCCGGCCAGCAATCCGGTCCCTCCGATCCCTACGCCCAGAGCAGCGAACACAAGTGGGCCGATGCAACACACAGATGCCAAAAACGCCGCCACCAGAGATCCCGTTGAAGTGGCCGTCAACGCCGCTCTTTCAGCGTGAACTGTCTGCGCATTCCTCGTCGAGTGAGATGTCGAATCCGATTCTGCAATGCGCAGAGGCTCAAATAGCTCCTTGCCGATGTAGAACGCCTCAGCGAGGCTGATAATCGCCCCCCTTGTGTCGGCTTGGCCTTGCAACCATGCAACGACATGATCCGAAGAACAAAAGAAATTGATGGTGGGACAGACGGATGTCGCCGCGGGCCCTGAACGAGTCGTCCCCGCCCACACGACGGTTTCCGCCGGGTTGTGGGTCACAATCATCCGGTTGCGCACCTCAAGTGTGACCGGCTTGGAGCAGTGCGCACATGAGGAAGCAACGGAGAGGTCGTGACTAAACATGAAGGGAATTCCTAACGCATCGACCGCGCACTGAGCGTAGACAGGTTTCGCTTCCGCCCAATCCTCAAACTTCACGACATGTCGCGTTGGGACAGAAGAGAATGGATAGGCGAGCCGGATCTCAAGGCACCCAGGCTCAAGATAGAGGATGTCTAGCTCATGGAGTCGCCTGAGAATGGTCTGGACCTCCGTGCCGGCCAGCCCGAGTACCTCTTCGATCTCTCGGCAACTTGGCGCTCCTCCTTGCAATGGGTACTGCGTGAGGATGTAACGCCGAACGGCATCTTCAGTGTGGTTCAACTTGGTGTGATCCCATCCGAGCATGGACATGGCTTCAGCCACGAGCCCTTTAGCGGTTTCGGTCGCTGTTGGAACAACCGGCCTTTCCCCCGTATCCGGTTGAATTGTGCCGGTCTCACCGGCCCAGCCTGAGATATTGTCGACGCCCCTAGCGCCTTCACAGCATGTGTCTGCCATAAGTTCTCTCCTTGTCTCTTAAACGCCTTAGGTAGCCAGCCCCGAGGCTGGCCGCATCGAAGCCCGGAGATCCAGCAGATGCGTTACCCGTGAGTTGCCCATTTCATGGCACCCATCTCATGGCACCCATCTGGTCTCCGTCGGCCGACCCATGCGGCTCGGCGCTGCAAATGGACAGAAGCCCAGCCATTCCGCAAATGGACACATGGTCGTCACCTCCTCGTGTTGGCCTCAACCGGCCTTCCTCTCTCCTTTTCCAAACTCGTTAGGATCGGACAGCGGTCGGTGGGCTGACCAGCCTGACAATTCCGGACCAATACTCGGAGCGAGCGGGCAAGCGCCCGCAAGTCTCGGGTCTTGGCCTCGACCTGCACCAGCTTGGCCTGCGCCTTCCGTTGCACGTCCCAACAACGAGCGGTCGAGCTGACTCGCAGATTCAGCAGTTCGGCAATCTCCTGCAGCGTGAAACCCAACGTCTGCGCGTTCCGAATGAACCGTAAGCGCCTAAGTGCCTCATTGCCGTAGAGGCGGTAGCCTGATGGCATGCGGGAGGTCGGCGGGAGCAGCTTCCGCCGCTCATAATATCGGACCGTCTGAACATTGACGCCAACTTGCTTTGCAAGCCGTCCGATCGTCAGTTCAGTGGCCATGCCATCACCCATTGCGAACGATACCCCCTGTACCATAGTACCGAGTCAAGGGATTTAGGACGCGCCGACTTAGAGAGGATCGGACTTGCTCATGTCTGATGCAATAAAATGGCGACCGGCGCACAGTAGACCGGTCGCCCGTGTTGCCCTTTTCTGCTTACGCAAAGAGGCCTTGCACCCACTGCCAGACGCGGGATGCCACCTCATACGGGCAGAAGCCGAGCATGCCGACCCATGGACACATGGCGATCACCGCCTTTACGCTTCGAGCGCTGTAAACCCCGCCTGCTCAATGACTTCCTTCAGGCGTTCTACAGGAACCTTTGCGGGCTCATAGGTGACCTGGACATGTTTCTGAGCCACTTTGGGTTTCACCTCGCGGACTCCAGGGACTGCTTGCAAGCTCTGCTGAATCTTCGTGGCGCAGCCCTCGCAAACCATGTTGGGGATCAGGAATTCCCGCTCTGCCAGTGGGGCGTGCTCCGACACGGCCTCGCGCTCCAGCTTCATCCAGCGGATCTTGAGCGTGTTGAGGAGGATGGCAAAGATGCTCACGACCATAAAGACGACCGCAAACAGGGGGGTGACATACCCGAACGCGGCGAAGAGCATCCCCACGATGTTGAAGAAGACGGCCACGATCACATTGCCGGTCAACGTGCGGTAACTCGCCTTGCCCAACGTCAAGGCGTTCAGGACGTCATCTGGTCGGTCGCCGACCAGAATGACGCCGGCCGATTCAATCGCGACATCCGTTCCGGCCCCGATTGCGATACCGACATCTGCTTGCGCCAGGGCAGGGGCATCGTTAATACCGTCTCCCACCATCGCGACCTTCCGACCTTCGCGTTGGAGACCTTCAATGGCCTCGACCTTCTCTCGCGGGAGCAATTCCGCTCGGACCTCATCAATCATGAGCGTCTGGCCGATGGCTTCCGCCACGCGGCGGGCATCCCCGGTCAACATCACCGTTCTGTATCCCCTCTCGCGCAGCTTCTCGATCAGCCGTTTGGTGCCCGGCCGGGGCGTATCTTGCAGCGCCACGAGTCCCAGCAACGTTCCTCCTCGAACGATCACTACCACCGTTTTCCCTTCGCCATTGAGCCGATCAATCTGAGTGCGAACATCTTGGGTCAGCTTCGCGCCGCGTTCCTCAATGAACGAGGGCTTACCGGCGAGCACCTCCGCGCCTTGGACCGTGCCTGACACGCCTTTGCCTGGCCACGCCCGGAACTGCTCGACCGCAGCGGTATGGACCTCTTCCCGCTCCGAAAAGAAGCGGATAGCCTGACCCAGGGGATGTTCGGAGGATGCCTCCACCGCCCCCGCCACCTTCAACAATTCCACACGGTCGGTGCCCATCGGTACCAGATCCGTCACCGTTGGCCGACCGTAGGTGAGCGTCCCCGTCTTGTCGAAGACCACCGTATTCACGGTCGACAGTCCGTGGAAGACCTCGCTTGCCTTGACCAACAGCCCGATCGCAATGCCCTTGCCGCCGGCAATCGCGGCCAGCATGGGCGTCGTGATCCCCAAGGCACAGGGATAGCCCATAATAACCGTGGTGAGCAGGACCAGGGTCGCCTTGGTGGCATCGCCGGTCACGAGCAGCCACACCGCAAAGGCCAGGCCAGCGATGAGAAAGACGACTGGCCCGTAGTAGTTCATGAGCCGATCGGCTAACAGTTCGATCGGTGGCTTACGCTCGGCGATTTGGGTCATCAGCCGGACGATTTGGCTCAGGAAGGTCTCGCTGCCGACTTTGGTCACCCGCACGATGAGCCGCCCATCCAAATTCAGCGTCCCGCCGATGACCTTCGTCCCGATCTCCTTGGCGGAGGGGATCGATTCCCCGGTGAAGCTGGATTCATCGACACTGGCCATCCCTTCGATGACCTCGCCATCGAGCGGAATATGTTCCCCTGGCCGGACCTCCACGATCTCGCCGGCCGTCACGTCACTGGTCAGCGCTTCGATGAGCTGCTCGCCTCGACGGACCCGGGCTTTCGGTGGTTGCAACGACAGCAGCTTCCGGACAGCTTCGGAGGCCTTCTTGCGCACATCGAGCTTGAAGTAGCCAAAGAACAGATGCAGCGCCATTAACCATCCCGCCACCGGCAGAAAGTTCGGCCAGCGCGGATCGACGAGCGACAAGCTGCCCACGATGAACGAGCCCCAAGCCGCGGCGGAGAGGAGCACGTTCGCGTTGATCACGCGTTGGCCGATGGCCAGCAGCGTCTTGCGCAGGATGGGATAGCCGACCCACAACAGCATCACCGCGGCCACCGCGAAGCTGAACAGAGCTCGCGGGTACGCCGGCAAGCTGAAGAGATTGAAGGGGTCCACGATCAGATCGAGCAGGGCGAGAGCCATGCCGATCCGTCCCCGCTGCTTAATCACCGAGAAGATCGCCTCATCTGTCGCGTACTGCTGCACCTCGGTGGAGGAGACGTTGTACCCAAGCTTTTCGACCGCGGTAGCCAATTCCGCTCGGGTAATGTGTGTGGTATCGGCTTCTACCAAGACAATCCCGTGGACCAGATTGACGAGTACGCTCTTGACGCCGGGATAGCGCTTCAGCGCGCGCTCGATGCTCATCGTGCAGAAGGAACACATCATCCCTGAGACCTTCATCTGGATGGGTTCGAACGTATTGTTTGCCATGTGAGCCTCCATTTAGCTGAGTCGCAGAAAGATCCAGAGGTAATAGCCCGTGATCACCAGCAGCAGGCTGCCGGTGGTGACTTGAACCGCGCGGGACCACGACGGCTGACAGCGCAGCCGCATCGCCACACCCGAAAACAGCCCAAGCAGTAGGAAGGGTAGGCCCCGGCCTACGCCATATCCCAGCGCCAACAGAGCGCCATAGGCCGGCTGGTGTTCGGCCGCGGCGACGGTGAGCACGAGGAGCAGGGAGACCGCCGGTGTGCCAAGACTGAAAACAAGCCCATAGACGAAGGCACCAAGAAGCCCAGGCCGCCGCAGGACCGTCACATCGTGCAGCCTGACCGACGGCCCTGCAAGGACCGCCAACGCGGCGACGAACGCCAGCGCCGCCATGATCAGCATCCACCACTGGCCAATGGCTTGCGTGGCGACAAAGCCCAAGACTCCCGCAAGTGCGCCGAGCGCGGTCAGACTGAGGACGAGGCCGGCAAAAAAGGCCATGGCAATCGGGAAACCGGTGCCACAGATTCGACTTTCCGCCGTGCCGACCACGCCGACGATGCCGAGGCCAACGGGCAGCGTGAAGGGACAAATGGCGCTACTGAGCAGGCCGGCCACAAGGGCAATCCCGACGACCAACCAAGAGCCATGAAGGAGCACCTCGGCATAGGTCTTGAGAAATTCCTCGACGATCATTTGCGCTCCGTCTTTGTAGACTCGTCAGCCTTGGATCACTGGTAGAACGTGCTTGCACCCAGGTTCACTTTAAAATCCTGTACAGGGTCAGGGTAAATAACACGGCCAGAGCTGGAAACAATATGACATCGAAGTACCCGGTTACCCAGCCCAGTCCTATGGCTCCGAGCGTCACTAGAAGTAACGGAGTGAAACCACAGAGCCCGGTTTCATCGTAGAGCGGACAGTCAAACAGGTGCTTGGCGATCTTGGCGACCATGGTGCAATCTCCTCTTCCCGACCAAGTTCTTCAGGATCGGGCAGCGGCCAGCTACTGCAATCCGTGCTACTTGGCGAACTTAAAAATCACATTCATGAGCTCATCGTAGATTTCGTCGCCGCTCTTAGAGCGGATCGCCTCCGTCGCACAGTTCTCCAGATAGTTGCGCATCATCAACTTGGTGAGCCCCCGAAGCGCCTCCTGGGTTGAGGCCAATTGTGTGAGGATTTCGACACACGGACGTCCTTCGGCGACCATTTTTTTGATACCCTTGATTTGCCCCTCGATGCGATTGAGTCGCAGTGTGGCGTCGGCTTTGCGCTCCTCAGTAATGATCTGGGTTTTCTCGCCTAGAAATGGAATTTTCATCGTGTCCCTCCAAGCTATATAGGAGTACCTGGTACCCCTATATAATAGGCATACCGGGTATCCCTGTCAATAGCCACCATTTGCCATGATGTCGTCCTAGGCTGTCACAGGATTCAGGAAGGTCAGATCTCGGCTTGCTGAAGATGCAGCGGGCAGAAGTGATCGAGGATGGAAACCTGCTTGCGCGAACGCTCACCATTCAGGAGCCGAGACAAGTTCCTGGCTCTATGTAACCAAACCTACCAATGGCGCCAGAAGGCGACGATGCGGAAGATCAGAGGTGGGAAAAAGAGCATCTGAGCGAGAGGCAGAAGCCCCACACCGAGCCAAGGCACGAGTGGCATCTGCTCCGTGTATGACCACCAGTGCGCGACGTGAACCGTCGCCCATTCAACGATCACACTGATCGCAAGCCCCATGGCTAGCATCAAGACATAGCCGCGAACGCCAGGGTTCTCAAACCAATCTCGCCGACGAAGTATGATGCACCCGACCGTAAAGATGACCAAGACGAGCAGGCCATCGATCAGACTTGCCACAAGGCAAAGCCATGACGCGACGTTGGCACCGTCCATGCCAACGTAGAGCGATGACTGCACTCGTTCCCATGGATAATTGAAAAGGACGGCCACGACATACATGGCCAGAAGCTGCCGGAGACTGGTCTTGAGACTATTGGGAATCCCTCGCATCGGAGAAAAAGGACAAACATTCCTCCGACCACCCGGAGGGAGACTACAAGCTGCTAGAATCAATCGTGTTATCTGCGGTCCATCTCTTGCGATTGCTTCATGACATCTCGATGAGCTTGGGCCATACGTTCGGCCTCCTCGGCGACTTTGGTGTAGTACTCGATGAAGCGCTGACAGTGAGCGATCAACTCCGCTTTGGACTCTTTCGGAGCGGGTTGATAAGAAGGGTTCGCGTACATGTCCAGCATCAGGCGCATCTCCTCGGCCTTCCATCGTAGGCCCGCAGCCTCCCTTGTATACCAGGCTGCCAGGGCGGCGTGGTCATTCTTGGCAATAAGCTCTTGAGGAGGGCTCCCGCTGGCCGCGCATGCCACGAGCCCAAACATCACCAGCACCGGTATAAGGGACCTTAGTAGATTCCACCAGGCTCTCATGATTCCCCGCCTCCTGATTTATAGTGCTCGTCGCCATGAGTTCTTGATGCTCGCATAATCCAGTTCCCACTTCCTCCTCAACGCCCGCCTGTTGTTTCTGCGTAGTTCTGGACACATCGTCGACTTGTCATCTCTCGTTCTCACGTGAGTGTCGCTCCAAGTAAGCGGTAATGTCCCTCGCCTCCTGATCGGTGATCTCCCTGCGTCCCATATTCTTCATGTTCTCTCGCATCCGCTTCACCACGGCCGTCCATTCTAAGGCTGTGTGCTGTTTCGGCTCAGGCAGGGCATGGCATTGCGCGCATGTCTGCTGAAAGAGGGCAGCACCTGGTGAATCCGGTGCGGGAACTGCTGTGGGAGACAACGCCTGCATGGCGTGGGCCTTCAGATATTGCAGTAACGCCTCCTCATCCTGGGGTGTGGGAGCTTTCACCCGCATCATCATGCCGCGCATTCTGGCCATCATCCGCTCTCGCATCAACATTCGGCCAGCCACGCGAGGCCAGTCTTCTGCCGTGTGCATCCGCGGACTAGGAAGGTTGTGACATTGAGAGCAGTAAGTGCTCAGCAATGTCGCTCCACGGCTCTCTGGCTCCGGAAGGTCTTGAGGCGTGATGCCTGGCGGTAACATCCCGCCCATCATCTGCTGCATCATGTCCTTCATGTGGCCCTGGTCCATCATGCCCTGATCGTTCTTGTCATCCATGCCCATCATCCCCATCATCGGCATCATGCAGGACACAAGAGTACCTATTGCAAAGAAGCCTGCGCCACTGAGGACCAACACCATGGTTGTGAAGAGTCGGCTAGAAGGTTCGCTTCCCTGCGTCATCGAACATCCTTCCCATTTCGTAAGACTGACGCTCAGCCCACAGCAGAAAGAGAGTCCGTTTTACCGCACGACAGCTGAAGTTCTCTTCTTCTCGCACATGCACTGTTCATGGCGGAGTTTGCACCTGGCCTTTGACGGGGCGATAGAAGCGACCGAGAGTATAGGGAGAGACACCGAGCCAGTACAGCACTTGCAAGGCCGTCCACAGTCCTAAGGTCCTCACCAAGCCACATCGTTCGATTCGGCGCGAAGAGGTCGTGACGGTAGCCGGACATTCGACGAGGCGGCCCATGGCCTTCAGGGATTGCAGGAGCGCAACATCCTCGAAAATTGGAAACGGCGGGAAGCCGCCCATAGTGGTGTAGTGATGGCGTTTCACAAAAATCGCCGCGTCTCCATAACACAGTCCTACCTTATGCAAACGACGAAATAGCCACGTCAGGAAGCGTGCGCTGGATGTTGAGCCGGCGAACGTGACCGCGAAGCATCCACCCACGATGTCGGGACCTTGTAATGCCTCCTTGATATGCTCCACAGCGTTGGCAGGTGGAATCGTGTCGGCATGCAGAAACCATAAGATATCCGCCTTAGCCAGACTGGCGCCCGCGTGCAACTGCCTTCCACGGCCGCCTTGCTCCCGCATGACGCATGCGCCATGCTGTCGGGCAATCTCTGCCGTCATGTCCTGACTCCCGCCATCGACGACGATCACTTCTTTATGGCCTCGCAAGCAAGCGATGGCGTGCAAGGTCGCGTCAAGCTCATCCGCTTCATTTAAAGCCGGGATGATAATTGAAAGGTCCGGAAGCGACTCTGCTTGGAATCGTGAGTGCTGTTGCGCCATGCGGCGCCTCCTTCGTTCTTCAGCGATGCCACATCGCGACGGCCCGGAGGATCAACGGCGGGAGCAGTAACATCTGGGCCACCGGGCTGACGCCCACGGCAACGCCCGGAATGAGGGGCATCTGTGTGGTATAGCTCCACCATTTCGCCCCGTAAATCATGATCCATTCAAGCGGAATGATCATGACAAGCCCGGTAACGGCCATGAGCGCATACCCTCGCAGCCCAGGATGCTGAAACCATCCTGGCTGACCAAACCAGATCCACCCGATCCAGAACATGAGCAGGACGAGCAGGCCGTCGCCGAGACTCATCGAGAAGCACTGCCACCAGGGAATAGAGGTTCCATCCCTTGCCACGTAAAGCGTGGACTGCGCGCGTTCCCAGGGATAATTGACGACAACCGCCGCAATAAAGATGCGTGCTAGAGTCGTGGCTAATGGGGTCCTTGAAGCGTCATCCCACAACCGGCTCATCGTCCTCCACCTGTCGCGACACAGCCAGGGGACCGCACCGTCAGAGTGTTGCTCTAAAGAGCCCTGCTTCTCAGGTCACGGTGACAGTGAAGTGTTCACGCCGTTCGGCTTCCCCCGCCCGCTGGATCTTGACGGTGATTTGCCATTCTCCTGCCATGCCAAAGTTCGTGTTTGCCTGATACACGTCTCTGGTCATGGCCGCTTTCTCTTCCATCACGGCCATTCCTGGCATCGTCATGGTCACATCAAACGTCACCACGGCGTCTCTGACGGTTCCTCCGGAAGCATCGGTCAGCTTCACGCGCAACACGTTCTCGCCCACTGTCGGTTTCGCAGGAATGGTCGAGAAGGCCACGATCAGGTCCCCCACCCGTTTTTCAGCCTTCGTTTTTTCGATCTTCATTCCGGTCATCTCATGACTCCGGCCTTTGTCCCCCATGTCCATCTGTCCCATGTTGTCCTTCCCCATATCCATCTTCTCCATCGGCATCATGCACATACAGCCCGACACCAACGCCGGCATCAGGGACGCTGCAACAAACTGGGTTATGGATGTCATCGCACTTCCCTCCTTGAGGTTGTTATTAGTCAAAGATTCTCTAACGGGACGAGACGTTTCTCTGCCTCGGCCTCGACAGGTGCCTCGGCCGGCAGAGCTCTCCCCCGCCACAAGGCATACAACACCGGAATGACCACCAACGTGAGCAGGGTCGACGACACCATGCCGCCGATCATCGGTGCCGCGATCCGCTTCATCACATCCGCACCGGATCCATGGCTCCACATAATCGGCAACAGCCCGATCAAGATAGCCGATGCCGTCATCACCTTCGGCCGCACGCGCTGGACCGCGCCTTCGATAATCGCCAGGTGGAGATCTGTTATGGAGTGAAGCCGTCCCTCCCGTTGCCAGCGTTCATAGGCTTCGTCGAGGAAGATAATCATGATCACCCCCGTCTCAGCCGCGACGCCGGCCAAGGCAATGATCCCCACCCAGACGGCCACGCTCAGGTGATACTTGAGCAGGTACAGATACACAATCGCCCCGATCACCCCAAATGGTACCGACAGCAGCACGATCAGACTCCGGGTGACGGACCGAAAATTCATGTAGAGCAAGACGAAGATCAGAAAAATAGTCACCGGCACCACGATCCTGAGGCGGGCCTTGGCCCGCTCCAGATATTGGAACTGTCCCCCCCCCCACTCCAGTCGATAGCCGGGTTTCAGGCGGACGTGCTCGCGCACCACCCGCTGCGCCTCGGCGACATATCCGGCCAGGTCCCGTCCCGTCACGTCCACGAACACAATGCCGGACAGCGAGCCTCGTTCATCGCGCACCGTTGGGGGTCCGGTCACCATCGAAATCTGGGCAAGCTGAGCCATGGGGATCGTCGCTCCACTCGGAGTCTCCACCAAGACACGTCTTAGGGATTCCGGATCGTCACGCAGGGCCCTGGCATATCGGACATTAATGGGATACCGTTCCCGACCCTCGACCGTCTGCGAGATGTTTTTCCCCCCGATGGCCGACTCGATGACGTCCTCGACATCTTCGACGGTCAACCCGTACCGGGCGATCGCATCACGATCGACCTGAACATCCAGGTAGTAGCCCCCTGTGACCCGTTCGGAATAGGCGCTGCGTGTCCCGCGAAGTCCTTGCAGCAGACTTTCGATCGTGAGCCCAATGCGCTCGATCTCAACGAGGTCCGGGCCCAGGATTTTAATGCCGAGATTGCTGCGGATCCCTGTGGCCAGCATCTCCGTCCTGGTCTGAATCGGCATCCACCAGATGTTCGGCATCCCAGGGAATTTCAGCAGCGGGTCCAGCTCAGCAATCAGCGAATCCCAGGTGACGCCTGGCCGCCACTGCTCTTCGGGCTTCAAGGTCACCGTCGTCTCGGCCATACTGAAATGGGCGGGATCCGTGGGTGTTTCCGCCCGGCCGACTTTTCCGAACACATGGTCCACCTCCGGAAACTGCTTCAGCAGCTGGTCTTGTCGCTGTAAGAGCCGTGTCGCCTCGGTCACCGAAATCCCCGGCAACGCCGTCGGCATGAAGAGGATCGTCCCTTCGTTGAGCGGTGGCATGAATTCGGAGCCCAGCCGTGCATACAAAGGAACGGTGACGGCCACCGCCAGGACGGCGAGGATGATGACGAGCCACCTGACGCGCAACGCACCGGAGACGATGGGCCGGTACAGTCGCAGCAAGACCCGATTGATCGGATTGCTCTCCTCAGAACTGATCGTTCCCTTCAGCAGCCAGACCATCAAGAGCGGCGCAACTGTGATCGAGACAAGGGCCGCAAAGAACATGGCCGCCGTCTTGGTGAACGCAAGCGGCTTGAAGAGACGCCCCTCCTGCGCTTCCAGGGTGAAGACCGGCAGAAAGGAGATGGTGATAATAAGGAGCGAGAAAAACAGCGGCTTGCCGACCTCCTGCGCGGCCTGCACGATGACGGCTGCCCGAGAGCCTGAGCGACCGCCGCGCTCCCATTGCTCCAAGCGTTTGTGGGCATTCTCGATCATCACGATCACGGCATCGACCATCGCGCCGATAGCAATCGCAATACCGGCCAAGGACATGATGTTGGAGGTGATCCCGAGATAGTACATGGCGAGAAACGACAGCAGGATCGCGACCGGCAATGTCAGGATGGCCACGAGGGCCGAGCGGAGATGAAAGAGAAACAGTAGACTAATCAGACTGACGACCACGCTCACTTCAATCAGTTTTTCCTTCAGCGTGGCGATGGCTCGACGGATTAATTCCGACCGGTCGTAGACCGGAATGATCTCCATGCCCGGTGGGAGCGACGGGCCGATTTCGGCCAACTTCTCTTTGACCCGCTCGATCACCGCCAGCGCATTCTCCCCATACCGCATCACGATGATGCCGCCGACCGTCTCGCCTTGGCCGTCCAGTTCGGCCACCCCGCGGCGCATGTCGGGCCCCACCATGACCTGGGCAAGATCCTGCACCGTAATCGGTGTGCCCTGCTGATCCGTCCCAACGGCGATCTTGCGGATATCATCCAACGACCGAATATACCCTCGTCCGCGCACCATATATTCGCGCTCCGTGACTTCCATCACCCGTCCTCCGACATCGTTGTTACTTCGCTGGATCGCCTCGATGACCTTCTTGAGCGGAATGTGATACCCCAGCAGCTTCGTGGGGTCCACTTGCACCTGATACTGCTTCACGAACCCGCCTATGGACGCGACCTGCGCCACACCCGGCACGCTTTGCAACCAGTACCGCAGATACCAGTCCTGAAAGGTCCGCAGGTCGGCGAGGTCGTGCTGGCCGGACTTGTCGACGAGGGCATACTGAAAGACCCAGCCGACACCGGTCGCATCAGGGCCCAGCGTCGGCGAGACGCCCTCCGGCAGCTTTTCCTTGACCCCCTGCATGTACTCCACGACTCGGCTTCTGGCCCAGTAGATGTCCGTTCCGTCCTGGAAAATGATGTAGACAAACGACAGCCCAAGAAAGGATTGTCCTCGGACATTTTTGACTCGGGGCGCCCCCAGCATCGAGGTAATAATCGGATAGGTGATTTGGTCCTCCACGAGGTCTGGGCTGCGTCCCGGCCACTCGGTGAAGATGATCACCTGCACATCAGACAGATCCGGAATCGCATCTAACGGCGTGTGATAGACGGCCCATCCCCCCCAACCCATCAGGAAGAGCAGCGCGAGCGAGACCAGAAATGTATTTTTTGTACTCCACTCGATGACCCGTTCGATCATTTTTCACCCATCTCGTTCCGAATGCCTCTGGTAAGGCCGAAGGCCGGATGCCCTTCTCTCTGTGGCATCACGGGATGAACACACGATGCGATTTGGCCAAGGTCTCCGCCTCCGTCGCAGCATGCCGATAGGCCGCTGCGAGGATGTGACATTGTTGGACAAAATCAACTTTGGGGCCGTGTAACATCATCCGCGATGCATGTTCTGGATTCTTCCGGTATTCCTCCACCATCTGATCCATCTCCTGTGCCTTCTGGCGCAGCCTGCCCGCTTCATTCTCATACCAAGCGGCCAACGCCACATGATCATTCCTGGCTAACAGCTCACCAGGAGGACTTCCGAGGAATGAGCAGGCTGACAGTCCCAACGCGACCAGGAGTGCAAGCACTTTGATGAATCCTTTTCGTCGGATGCTTTGCATGGTGCACCTCGCTTGTCTCAGACTTCCGTTATCACAGACTCATCGAGCCCTCTCCCTCTCACATTCCCGGCATACCAGACATACCTGCGCCGCCTGCCGTGACGGAAAACGTTTCCTTCACATCGGCCCCGCCAGCACGCTGCACGGTGACGGTCAGGTCCCACCGGCCGCCCATGCCAAGATTGACCTTCGCCTCATAGGCCCCATCCTTACCGGGTTTCATCGGCACCGTGGCCGGCATCATGCCCGGCATCGGCATCGTGTAGGTGAGCTGAACGTTTGCATTTGCCACCGGCTTGCCTCCCTCACCTTTCACGGTGACTCGGATGAGATTTTCGCCAATCCGCGGTGAGGCGGGCTCTGTCGAGAGCGCAAGAGTCAGTCCCCCTGCCTTCTTGTCTCCCGACGCCTTCGCCATTTGCGTCGGCTTCTCCGGCTGTGTTTCTCCCATTGGCATGCCACCCATGTCCATTTGTCCCATCTGCGCCTGTTCCATTTTGATACCGCCCATCCCCAGCGAACCCATCATGTCCATGGCGGCCATGAGCTTGCTCTCCGAATCGATCAGAAAGTTTCCGGATGTCACCACCCGGTCACCTGCCTCGATCCCCTCCTGAACCTCATAAAAGGATCCGATCTTGGGTCCCACCTTGATTTCCCGTGGTTCAAAAAGCCCTTCTCCGCGAACCAGAAAGACCTGCTTCCGCGTTCCAGAGTCCAGCACCGCCTGTTCGGGAACCGCGACCTGGTTTCCGCGATTGATCTTGAGCAGCACGTCTCCGTACATCTCCGGCTTGAGTCGTAAACCCGGGTTCGGTAATTCCAGGCGGACTTTGACGGTACGAGCTTGCTCGTTCAGGTAGGGGTAGATGTACGAGACCCGTCCATAAAAAGGTTGTCCGGGATACGAGGAGAACGTGATAGCGGCTTGCTGATCGACCTGGACAAACGGGACCTCGAACTCGTAGATCTCGGCATTCACCCAGACCGTCGACAAGTCCGCGATCGTGTAGAGCCTCATCCCGGGCTCCACAAACATCCCCCTGAAGACTTTTTTCTCGGTGACGTAGCCGCTGAAGGGCGAATAGATCGGTATCGCGGTCTTGGCCTTGCCCCTCCGAGCCAACTCGTCGAGCTGTTGCTCCGAGACCGTCCACAGGCGCAACCGGTCGCGTGCCGCGTCCACCATGTGCTCCGCCTGCTCTTGCACGTCGGCAAGAGGACTGTCTTTCACCTTGGCTTGGGTTCGCAGCGCCAGCAGGTACTCATCCTGGCTGGCGACCAAGTCAGGGCTGTACAGCGTGAACAGCGGCTGCCCCTTGTGCACGACCTGTCCCGTATAGTCCACAAAGAGCTCTTCCACCCATCCCGAGACCCGCAGGTTGATATGCGTAATGCGTTCTTCGTTGTAGTCCACTCTGCCGACCGCCCGGACGGTGGTCTCAAGCGGACGTGTCTCGACCACCGCGGTCTTCACGCCAATCAGCTGCTGTTTCGTCGGCGTCACCATGGCATAGGCCTGGGGAGGACCGGTTTCCTGGCTGGGAGACATCGGCATCCCCTGCAGGCTGCGCTCCTTCTGCTCCGTCTGGCTTTGATCGGACGTCTTCTCGTCAGGCAGAGGAAGTTGGTGTCGCTCCCATCCGGTCATGAACCATGACCCGAGCGTCAGCATCACGATTCCAGCTCCGATCGCGATCCACATGGTTCGTCTTTGACTCCACATTTTCGTCATCATGACATCCCTCACTTTTTACAATTCCGTGCCGACGACCTGTTCGAGCTCAGCCACGCGGGATTCGCGATCGACCAGCACTCGCCAGTACGCCAGTTGAAACTCCCGCCAGGCCCGGTCTGCGTCGATGAGATCCAGAAAGGACGTCCTTCCGGTGCGATAGTCGGCCCGCGCGGCTTCCACGCCCTGCTCGGCCTGCGGCAGCACCGTGGTCCGGTACAGCACCGCCACTTCCCAACTCGCCCGGACTTTTGCCAGCAGATCCCGGATCTGGAACCGGGTCAGGTTTTCCGCTGTGTGGAGGTCTGCGCGTGCCGCCGCGACCGCTGCCGACGCCTCCTGCACGGCCGCGTCGTACTTCGGCTTGGTCCAGAACGCGAACGGCATGTTGATGGACACCATGGCGCCGAACCCGTCGTTGGCATGAAAGTTCTGGAAACGCTGGAACGCCACACTGACATCCGGGTAGTACTGGCGCTGAGCGAGGGCGCGGACGCCTTCGTTCAGCTGGACGGCCAACTCGCCGGCCTTGAGCTCAGGCCTGGCAGTGACGGCTGTCTGATACAGTTCTTCAAGCTCCTTGTCGAACCGCTGGTCGCGCGGCACCTGTGGAGAGCCCAACGGAAACCGCGGATCCCGATCCAACAAGGTGTTCACTTTGGCCTGGGCCGTATCTCGCTGCTGTTCCAGAACCGGAAGACGCTGGTACAGGGTGGAGAGCTCGACTTGGGCTTTGAGCACGTCCACTTGGCTACCCTTCCCAGTCCGGAACTTCGCAATAGCGATCTCAAGAAACTGTTTGAGCAGGTCGATCTGTTCGTGGTGGATGTGGATCGCCTTGTGGGTGAGGAACAGGTCGTAGTAGGCCTGCTTGACGCGGGCGATCAGGTCGCGTTCCTTGGCACGCAACGCCTGCTCTGTCATGTGAGCCGACCGATTGGCAACCTCTTCCTTCAGAGTGAGTTTTCCGGGAAAGGGGAACTTTTGCGACAGTCCGATGATGGTGTTCTCCGCCCGACCGAGATTGAAGGATTCGGGAGCATTCCACCATTGGACTGACAGGGTGGGATCCTCAAGCGAGCGCGCCTGCGGCACTCGTTTCGAGGCGGCCTCCCATTGCTGCCGCGCCGCCTGGATTTCAGGATTCCGCGCCAAGACTTCCTGGATCAACCCCGCCAAGCCCAACGTCGCTGGCTGAACGCGTTCATCCGCATCGGCACAGTCTGGGAGTCCACCGACAAACATCACTCCGGCCACGGCCATCGTGAGGCACTGGCGTAATGGATTCCATCTCATGAGAATCCTCCTTCACAAACTCTTGGGCTCAGCACTCCAACTGAACAACCGGCGATCGGTGCTAACGGCCAAGCGGGATGGCCTGGCGCGTTCAGCACGAGGGCTGAGCAATACGATTTAGAACAATGGGTTGAAAAAACTCAGGATGGAAAGATCAAATGCGAAGAACGGTCGTGCTTGTCCGGAGTAGTTGAGACGAACTGTCTGAGGGGAAAGGATACTTGAGGATACCGTTTGTGGAGGGTAACGAGAGAAGAACATCCGAAACAGTTTCTCCGAACCAGAGCATCTGGCTATCGAACGTGGGTTGGCCCTGACCGGATGCCTCGACATTGAACGTCTTAAAGGCGTCGCACACCTGCCGTGCCGGTTGCTCTGCAGGTGTGGAGCAGCCATTGCCCATCTCCGTGCTTGAACTGCTGCTCACCGGCAAGAGGCAGGCATAGGCATTGAAACTCAATACAAGAAGGAGCAGGACCAACATTATGGAGAGGAGAGGATGGAAACGGCGCATGGAGATGTCTCCTGGGTACAAAAACCTTAGCACTCTTTGGGTCTGCTCGCAAGAGTGGCTTGCCTTGCATTGTGACTCCACTGGTCGCGAAGTCGACGAACAACTGCGCCTGGGGTTCGATCCCTTTGGGGCCAGTACTGGAAACTTTGCAGTCGCAGCACATCGTAACCACGTTGGCTGTCCACCGTTCAATCGGTTCCGCCGATTCTCCCGCCATTGCCAGCTCCTGTGACGGTCTGGGCAAGACTTTCATGAATTCTTGGACAATTAAGAACTTGCGAGATTCGACATGCAAAGAGATTGCATCTTCAGACAGAACAAGAAGGGCCACAAAGCACGCCGCAAACTGCAGAAAACTGGCAGGAGAATCCGTTCCGACAGAGACAATTGTCGGCTATCCTTTTTCAACAATACACCACTCGACAACGAGGTGAGCAATGGAGAAGAAGCGAGTGAAGAACCCACATGCCGTCGCATTGGGCCGTTTGGCCGTCCGACTAGAAGGGGGCAGAGCAAGAACCCTTACGATGACACCCGAACAGCGACGTGAGGCGGCTCGTCATGCCTCCCAAATTAGATGGTCAAAGGAAAAGATGGAGAACAGGTAGCCGATGAATTATCCATTACAAGAGCAGAGGACCATAACTTTGCTACGGCGTAGAGTGACTCCCATATATTTGTCATGACATCATCCACATTGCTTAAATCTTCGGTTGCAGCCCTCCAAATAACTGTCTGTCGCGCAAGCTTTCACGTGATTTGTTAAATAAACACAATATTTTTAATTGCTTCAATTGTATGCAACCAGACGAGACAATAAAAATGGAACAAGGTCAGATGCTGCCAAACCGAATTATTTGTTATTCCGCTGCCCGTCGTGGGGCGACGTACTGTCCCAAATCAAACCATAATTTTGCTGACCACATGGTCACTCTGCTCGTTGAAGTGCTTAAAGACTACGAAGGATGTATCATGAACATCGGAGGCTATACTCCTCCGTACCAGCCTGGGACCTACCCAGAGGGATTCCTGGATATCAGTCTCTATACTCAGGACTTACCTGAGGTCGCAATCGGAATTGTGTTTGGCGAGAAGAATCCAGAAGGTTATCCAGTACGGAGGGAATTCGAATCGGAGGCCTGGCAAAGAGAGCGCCACAATCCGCTACTCACTAACTTGACGGCCATCAATTTCGATGAGGCCTGGAGAATTGTCTGCCTTCTAGGCCAGCGACTCAAGGTTCAGAGTCTCACGCTCTCGTATGGAACGTAGTTCGTGCTCATTCTCAAGCGTGACCCAAACGTCATTGATGGCAAGAGCCTCAATGGCATACTTGCCATGGGTGGCGATGAAATTCCCAAGCACATACACCATTGCCGAACAGCCTGCTGCTGCCTGATGTAATCGTTTAATCAATTCAGATCGAATCAGCTCTGGTCCCAAGGCATTAGCGATCCAAACGCTCAAAGGCTTACCATTGACTTGCTCCTTAAAGTAGATCGACACCCCGGAGCCATATTCATTGTGGTGACTATAATGCCCACGGTAGATATGGATTATTGCCTGGCCGATGTACTGAACACCGCGTGATGGAGTTAAGAATGTCTCGGCATAGGTCTTTGCAGGGCATCTAGGAATTTCTATATTCATTTCGGTCAGAGGCCGGGGCAAATGTTCAAACGCTTCGGCAAAGTTTCGAATCAATGCACTTCCGCGCTTGCTCTCTGGGTGATCCGTGGTATTACTTCCACTATACTGGTGTTCTCTTCCCAGTGATTCCAAATGGTCTCCTTGCTGTCCGTCGGTACCATTATGGTCTTCAGCCGCATCAACACGCGCTCGTATAAAGCGAACTGGGAACTCGCTGCAGATTTTCTGGGGACGGTCCACGACTGACCCACACATCGACCCACCATCCTTGGCTTCATATCGAGGGGTGCCATCTTGGCGACAGTTGTCCACATGACCCTGCTTCGCACCAGCTCTGAAGTATGGGCTTTGTGACGTTTTCGTTTTATCAGGAAAGATTGGAAAAACGGGAACTGAACACTCGGGATCAGGACAGAAAAAATTTCCGGTTGTTTGACCATCAAGTGTGTCGATCTTAACTAGACGTTTTTTGTGCTTCCCTTTCTGTGTTTGAGCAATCTCTAAGGCATATTCCATGAGTACTGCGCCCTTTTCCTGCGGCTTGGTTTAGCTGACTGCCCCCAGAGCATTCCATTCCTCATGGGGTTCAGATCCATCCATCAGCCCCAGGTTCCACACCAAGTGAGATCAGACAGTAGGAATCTGAGGACCAAGCGTTACCAGTAATTAGCTATGTGATTAAATCATGTGTGCCAACACTCGCAAATTGCGATTTATCAAAACCAAGCTGACATGGCAGGACAAAGATACCAAAGATCGCGAGGTGAAGCATGGCAGAGAACGAGCGATGAGCATGTGGCGCGCATCCTTCCGGACACGAGTGCGGATACGGTGAGCAATGCTCTAAACGGTGAATTCAGCGCGTATTGGAGTGTAGTCACACGTAACACCCTTAGCAGTCTATCGGTTGGAATGGAATCTACTCCTCAACGAGGAGCGACTTGATCGGAGGGACGATCACCAATGCGCCGTTCTGTACCCATCCAGAGACGGACAAGATTATCGGTGTGCTTGGACCAGATGAGGATAGCCACTAGACAGGCGAATAACACGAAGAGCCAGGATTGATGAAACAGCAGCGCCACAATTGGAAACAATCCAAAGGCCACGAGTGCACCCCCGGAAGAATATCTCCACAACAAGACCACTCCGACCCATATGCCCATGAGGGTGAGCCCGACCCAGGGGGCGACCCCCAGCACCGCTCCTAAGGCCGTGGCCACGCCCTTCCCTCCTTTGAAATTCAGAAAGACGGAATGGAGATGCCCAACGATAGATGCCAGAGCCACGAGCAGAATAGCGGATTCTTGGTGGAACAGTAGAGTACCTATCCATCCGACGAGCCACCCCTTCCCAATGTCACCGAGCAACGTCAGGATCCCGGCCTTTTTCCCGCCGACCCGCAAGACATTGGTGAATCCGACATTCCGGCTCCCCGCCAGCCTGGGATCAGGCGAGCCCAACCATCGTGATACGACGACGCCGAAAGGAATCGATCCTAAAAGATACCCTCCAATACTTGCCAACAACACCAACCAATTCAAAGAGCTCTCTCCAAACACGATTCGAAATATTCTAAGGATTTACTAGCCCGTTGGCTGAAGACTCGAAGGTATCGATCCTGTTTCCTCGTAATTGAGAGAAACATTCTGGCAAATCTGTTCTCTATACTGATGCTGCGTTTGGTACGCGCTTCGACGCGGAGTGTGTCTGAAACAGCAGAGAACGTCCAACTCATTCGTCGCTATTTCCATAGAAAAATCATGGTCTTATCATGCCGCATCTTTGTAAAGAAAATTACTTCCGACCGCGCCTCTGTCAACAGATTTAGTTCGCGCAATTACCTGTTGCCGTCTGGGCAAAACGTTCATACATTCTTGGATAATCAAGAGCTTGCGAGATTCGACATGTAAGGATTTTGCATCTTCGGACACCACCACGAGCGGCGTCCCCAGCGGCGTCGTCGAGGCAAACGTGGCACGGGCGGGAAACAGGAGGCGGCTTTCGAGCACCTGGTTCGTGGCCTGGTCGCGCGTCACCAGATAGAGTGGAGCATTGCCGCCGATGCCCCCCGTATCGATCAGGTCCACCGCAAGGGTGCCAGTGGCCGCGGCGGCGGTGACGTCGATCGGCGCGATCGGCTGTTCGAGGCCGGTTGAATCAATCGGCTGCCCGATCGCCGGCGCCGGCATCCCCGAGACGAACACAAAGCCCACCGACACCTGGCCGTTCACCTTGATCCCATCATCCACCACCGGCCCCCGCAGGCCATCCGGGGTGGAAGCCAGCACAGCCGTCTGCCCGCTGCCGAGGCCCGGCACCATCGGCGTCCGGCTCAAGGGCTCGTCGATGCCAGGGCCGTGGGTATAGCGTGCTTACAGCACGTTGCTGCCATTATATTCCAGCAGAATGTCTTCGCCATCGGTAGCTATGGTTAGTATCCGCCGTGAGTTGATTCCCTGGGTTCACGACAACACCACCGGTGGTGCGATTCCCCACCGCGTCATAGGCAAACGCTTGCGAATCGAGTAGCAAGGGGTAGCTGGCTGAGGTGAGTCGGTCCAACCGGTCATAGCCAAACGTCTGCGCGCCCCGTCGATCCGTCAGACTGGTCCGATTGCCGACGGGATTATAGACATAGTCGGCCCTGTTGATCTGGCTGCTGGTGGTCGTGAGCTAATGGCTAATTGCGGTCTCCCGATTGGCGGGATCGTAGGAGGAGCCCAATTCACTATCAGACGGAGAACGCACATGGTTACCTCAAGGGTTTCGGGAAAACCAGCTTCTTTTCCTCGTGAAGAAGCCTGCTGATCATAAATTCTTTCGCATAGCGTTTCACATTACACTTAAAGCACCTCCCTAAACCTACAGAAGGGCTCGCCCATCTGCGAATGCTCGAAAAACCAGCGATCTCTAACTCTTCAGGTAAAACCTGGCGTCTCAAGTCTCTCGTTATCTTGCGCTTTACATGTGGGGAGTTAGCTAGTCGACCTGCGACTTCAAGAATATCTTTTTTGCCGTCATGCTCAACGAGCAGAGCTGCTTCAATTATTCTTCGCTTGAAGATTGGAGGCTTTTGAGAGCCGATAACATACACGGCATCAATAACGTAAGCACCCTTAGAGCTTCCCGAGAGTGCCTTCCTGATTCGAATTTCGTTCATCATCGGAAGAAGTGTCTTTTGTTTGATTCCCCATGTGCTCGTATATCCAAGTAGGGCTCCTGACTTTAATGGTCCACAGACATAATATGTATCGTAAAGCCCCAAATATTCGCAGCTCATTTTCGTATCAACAGCAATGCGATGGGACTCTCTTTTGCCTAGATTTACTGCGCGCTTCTTGAGGTCCCTAAGGGACCTCGCTGAAACAACATAATCATTCAACATCCCTAAAAGCGCACTCCTCGATCTACACTTAAAGAGAAGGGTTATTCCCGCTAGCATTGAAGTTCAGCTCCCTTAGTAATTGCCAGCAATCGTTGCACGATTATGGTCTCCGCTTATTGTCGTTGAATGGCTTCCAACCTGGTTGTTGCTTCTTCTTCTCTGTCGGTCGTCCAGGTCGAGGTTTAGTATGCTTATCGTAAGTCGATGGCCTCTTCTTTTTATGCGGACTGTACTGAAGTGGGTCAACTGGGCATGCAATCTCCGTATCGATGTCTATATAAGGGGGTAGAAGAATATCTGGTACAGTATCGTCTTCAGGAAGCAGAGTATCGGGATAGGTATCAGGAAGAGGAATTATGTCGGATCCCTCGCCAGCGGAGTCGGGAAATATAGTTACTCCAGTTATTGCACCAGCTACAGTTCCAAGACCTAGCCCGATGCCTTGTAAAGCTCCTTTCACACCAGCGCTTGTCCCCTGAGCCGCTGAACCAGCTGCAGTCCCAGGGAACACAGCTGTATTTTGCAAACCTACTGGATCGCTGAAATAGATAGGGTTGTTCGAAACATACCGGTAAAGGTTAACATCCCCTCCTCTGAAACCTATCGGATCGTTCTGCAGGAAACGCCCCGTCGCCGCATCATAATATCTAGCCCGGTAGTAGTAGAGACCCGTTTCCTGATCGAACTCCCTGCCCGTATACGTATAGGGCTGCTCCACCGTACCCGGTGACTCCAGAATATTCCCGTACGCATCATACGCATATGCTTTGGCGACGCTGCCGTTGATATCGGTGAGTTCTGTCACCGTACCGAGGCCGTCCTGGTGATAGTACAGCGTGCCATCCGCCACCGGTGTGGTCGTGGGCACCGTCGCCGAGGCCACCACGAGCGGTGTCCCCAGCGGCGTCGTCGAGGCAAACGTGGCACGGGCGGGAAACAGCAGGCGGCTCTCGAGCACCTGGTTCGTGGCCTGGTCGCGCGTCACCAGATAGAGTGGAGCATTGCCGCCGATGCCCCCCGTATCGATCAGGTCCACCGCAAGCGTGCCGGTGGCCGCGGCAGCCGTGACATCGATCGGCGCGATCGGCTGTTCGAGGCCAGTCGAGTCAATCGGCTGGCCGATGGCCGGAGCCGGCATCCCGGAGACGAAGACAAAGCCGACCGATACCTGGCCATTCACCTTAATCCCATCATCCACTACCGGCCCACGCAGGCCGTCAGGAGTGGAAGCCAGCACCGCCGTCTGACCACTGCCGAGGCCTGGCACCATCGGCGTCCGGCTCAACGGCTCGTCAATGCCGGGGCCGTGGGTGTAGCGTGCCTGCAGCACGTTGCTGCCATTATATTCCAGCAGAATATCTTCGCCATCGTAGATGTAGCGCGTGGTCTGGCCGTTGGCCACCTTTTCGATCCGTCGCCCCAAGCCATCATACCGATAGCTGCTGGTCGTGATGGCGGTCGGATTCCCCGCGGCGAACTCCTGCACCTGCGTCAGGCGATTCTCCGCATCATAGCTGTATTGCGTATAGTTGCCCGTGGCGAGCAGCGTTTTTCTGATGAGGTTCCCGTTATCGTCGTACTGATAGGTATGGTTCGTATCCGCGGTCAGTTGATTCCCCGGGTTCACAACACTCCCGCCGGTGGTCCGATTCCCCACCGCGTCATAGGCGAAGGCTTGCGGATCCAGCAGCAGCGGATGGCTCGCACTCGTGAGCCGATCCAACTGATCGTAGCCAAACGTCTGCGGTCCCCGTCGGTCCGTCAGACTGGTCCGATTGCCGACGAGATTATAGACGTAGTCGGCTTTGTTGATCTGGCTGCTGGTGGCCGTGAGTTGATGCAGGATGTTCGTGATCTGTGAGGCGGGATCATAGGTATAGGTCGTCTGGATCCCGTTCGGGAGCGTCAGGCTTGCCCGACGCGAGAGCGCGTCATACCCATAGGTCGCCACGGGTTGGGCCTGCGCCCGGCTCTGTACCTCGGCCAGGGTAAGCGTCCGCCCGTAGAGTCGCACTTCGTCGAGCTCACCCTTAAAATGCCCGCCCCCACCCGCCGTGTTCGGGTCTTGCCGTCGCCCCAGATACTGCTGGTTCACATTGAAGAGGGTCCCACTCAAGGACGCCGGGCCAAACACGGCGGTCAGGCTGACGGCCTGCCCGTTCACCCAGATCTGCGCCGTACCCGCCACGGTATCCACGGCTGCGGCCACATGTTGCCATTGGTCGAAAGTAATCACACTCGCGGTCGAGCGGAATGTGGAGCCGGACACGGTGGGGCTGGTGGTCGTCCGAACCGTGAGTTGGATCTTTCCATCCTGCAACACGGCCACGGAGAATCCTTCGCTCACGAAGGGATCGCGCCGGGCAAAGAGCCAGGCTTCGGCCCCGAAGGGGATCTCCGGCTTGACCCAGGCGTCCAGGGTGGCGTTGGTACTGAGGCTATCGAGCACCGCCGAATCCGGGATGCTCACATAGTCATCCACCCCGTCAAAAACAAAGGCCTGCTGGCGGACACCGGGTCCGAAGGTGGTGCCCAGTTGCACGGTGCCCGACTGGCCGCCCGCGGGATCGGCCGCACTCCCATCCCCTGGCCAGGTGGCGAGCAGATTGGGGAGCCGAGTGGCCGGGGCTGTCGGCTGGGTCAAGGACTGCAGGCGATTCAACGCATCATAGCGGTAGCTGGCCACCTGAACCGGATCGGTCAGGCTCAGCCGGTTCCCAGTGGGGTCATAGCTGTAGGCTAAGGTCACGGCGGGTTGATTTGGGGAGCCATCCGTCTTGACCGTAGTCAGGCGGTTCGCCAGGTCATAGGTCATGGTCAGCACGCTATCGGGATCCGTCACGGTGGTCACGTTGCCGGCGAGATCATAGAGGTAACTCGTCACCTGGCTGCCCGGCAGGGTCTTACTGAGCAATTGGTTCACGGCATTGTAGGCGAAGGTGATGGTCTCGTTCTTGGGCGTAATTCTGGTGAGCAGGTTGTCGTTGCCGTCGTAGGTATAGGTTTCGATCTTGCCGAGGGGATCGGTGGTGCTCAGCAGCCGGTTCCGGCCATCGTAGGCAAAGGTGGTCACCTGGTTCTTCGCGTCGGTCACGGTCAGGAGATTGCCGGTGCCGTCGTAGGCATAGGCCGTGACACCCGTATTGGGATCGGTCACCTGCGTGAGCCGGTTCTTCACGTCATAGGCGAACGTGGTGACGCGGTTGAGGGCATCGGTGCTGGTCGCGACGTTGCCCGCCGCATCGTAGGTCAGCGTGGTTGTCCGAGTCAGCGGATCGGTCGTGGTGAGCAGTCGGCCCAGCGCGTCATAGGTAAAGGTGGTGGTCTGATTGAGTGCGTCCTTGGTCGTGAGCAAGAGGCCCTGCGGGTTGTAGGTGAACGTGGTCACCTGGTTCAGGGCGTCGGTGATCGTGAGCGGATTGCCTTTCGCATCGTACGTGATGCTGGTCAGATTGCCCTTGGGATCGCGGATGCTGGTCACCTGGTTGAAGGTCGGCTCATAGGTAAACGTGGTCGTCGCGGCAATGGCCTGCTCCGTACTCGTGAGTAGATTGCCCGTGGCGTCGTAGGTCATGGTGGTGACCGCGCCATTGGAGCGGACGATCTGCGTGGGGTTGCCTCGGGCATCCCGCGTGATGGTGGTCACTCGGTTCAACGCGTCGGTCTGCTTCGTGATACGGCTCAGCGCGTCCAGTTCAAAGGTTGTGCTGTGATTGGTGGCATCCGTAAACGTCGCCCGGTTGACGCTCGTGGCACTCAAGGGCGCCGGGTTGCCGGCCGTCCCTTGCCCCGCCGCGAAATTGGGCACCGCAATGGTGTGACTGGGGGTGACCGCGCGGGTCGCCCCGTCCGGCGAGGTCGCCTGGGCAAAGCGACCGCTGGCATCATAGGTGTACTGCGTGATCTGATTCCGGGCGTCTGTCCGACGAATCAGCCGATGCTGTGCATCATAGGCGAACGTCACCGCCGTCCCATCCGCGCCGCGCAGCCGCTGGAGGTTGCCCGCCGCATCATACTCCAATTGCGTCACGCGGCCCGCCGGGTCCGTGATACTCTGCACCTTGGTCCCACTATACGCCAGCGTGGTCACCTGCCCGGTCGGGTCCGTGATCGTCACCAGTCGCCCGCTGCCGTCATAGGCATAGGTGGTCTGGTTCCCGTTCCGATCGCGCAGACTCGTGAACAGGCCCTGCGGGCTGAATTGGGACACCGTGCCGTCTTTGGCCGTTCGGGTATAGGTGCCATCCACCTGTCGCACCAAGACCGCATACTCATCCGGAGGGCCTTGCAGCGTGATGGCGGTCGGGCCCGTCGGCAAGACAGGCTTGTATCCTGGCGCACTGGCCAGGTAGGCGATCGCGTTCAGAAAGAAGGTGCGATTCGAGCCTTCCGTATAGCGGTTCGACCCCGCACCACCTGTATAGCCTGAGGCGACGATCTCTTCATCCCCGATCAAGACCGCCCGTCCCGCGCCGGAGAAGACCGTCCCGGGCGGCAGCAGGAGGACGTTCGGGCCGAGATCATTCCGGGCCAGCACGGTCGCCAACCCGGTGGTCGCATACCCCGCGTTCCCGCCGGTCAGCAGCGGACTGATGATCGTGCCGAACGGCCCGTTGCCCAGCAGCGACGTGAGGCCCTCCGGCGTCACGTCTGCCGTGAGGTCGCCGATGAACGGCGCGGGCAAGGTTCCAAAGAGCAACGGCCGGGTCACGGCCGTATTCCGAATTTCCAGGACGGTCCCTCCTTCGCGCACGAATTGCTCCAGTACTTGCACTTCCGTCGCCGTCAATTCGGTCGTCAGAAGATTCAGGACGAACACATCCACGCCGGTCAAGGCCGGTAACGTGACGAGGTTGAGCCCGCTCCGAAGGGTGACGGGTCGACGAATCGTCCCGAGCGCCCCGAAGTTGGCAGTATTCAAGAGGTCGGCGCGCGCCGCCGCATGCATCGAACCGGCGACAAAACTGGCGTTGACCCCGCTGACCGTGAGACTGCGGGTCTGATCGAAACTCTCCACCACGAGTGGCCGTCCCGCCGCACCATAGAGCAGCGTACTGCCGGTACCCTTGGCCAACACAACCGATCCGTCCGATTGTGGGTAGAGGCGATCCAGGGCCGTCACGGTCCACCCAGCACCGAACGGGCTCGCCTGTTCATTCCGGAGCAAGACCTGACTCCGCGTCACTCCGCCGATGCTCGACTGCGGGTAGTTGGAAAACAGAAGGAGCTCAGAGGGATAGACGCCGGTCGGGAGGGCGCTGCCGTCGAATTGCACACCGAGACGGGAGACGGAATCCGCATTCTCCGGCAAGGCACGGCTATCCCAATACCGGTCTTGTCCGAGCTGGACACCACCGATTGAGAGGCGCGCTGAAAAGGTCGTTGGTACGGCCGCCTGGACTCGAAGCGTCGCGTTCACCGGGACAATGCGTTGCACATCTGCATTGGTCGATCGATAGTGGAGGGCCAGATCCCGCGTCGCCCCCAGCGTGCGAATCCCCGGAATGATTTCGTCCAGGGCCAGAGCACCGGCCGTGAGGTCCGCTTCCGAGCCCGTCCAACAGGCCACGCATTCCCCTTCCTTGCTCGGCACTTCGGCGACATCTCCTCTGGATTCCGGAGGCATGGCAAAATGCCAGGCCGTCTTGCGAACCCCTCCGGTGCCGGGAATCATTTCCACGGTCGCCCCATCGGCACTGACCCGCATGCGTCCCACCACCAAGAACGTGCCGGTGTCCGGATACAAGGACCACAAGTCAAACTCGTTGCCCGGCGGCATGTTGTCGACATTCGGAAAGGTGATGGGGACGGGTGGATCGAGGATGACGCCCGCCGGTTGAATGGTCACCGAGAGACCCGGCCGCAATTCCACGGGTCGCGATTCGGGACGGCCATATTCAGGGACGGGACTGATCGTCAGCTGCCCCGTATAGGGCGTGCCATCAGCATTCTTCGCCCGGCCGGGTGGAATCACGACGGTCACATGGGCGGTCGCACTCGTCAGCGTGGTCGTGGCCGCAGGGTTCACGGTGACCGCCGTCGCCAGATCCAACGGCGGCGTGGTGACGGGACTCGGCAACACATTCGCCGTATTAGCGATCAGATCGACGGGCGCCACTAAGTTCGCATATCCAGCCGGCAGCCCCGTGACGACGAGGAGTTGACGCCCCGCTGGGTGGCCGGCAAAGGCGAGGGTGAATTCGCCCGCCGTGTTCGTCGTGGTCGTCGTCGGCACATCGCGTAACGACACGGCCACGCCGACAACGGGATTGCCGGAGCTATCATCCACACGTCCTGACAAGCTGGTCGGCGCACCGGGGACGGCCCCCGTCACGGTGAGGGCAATGGTTTCTGACGACGAGACCGATCCGTCAGAGGCCACAAACACGAGAGTGAACGTACCCACCTGCGTCGCATCGGGCGTAAAGCTGAACACACCCGTCAGGCCATTGAACGTCATATGTGCCGGCAACGTCGGCGATGCCGGGGCGGCCTGCTCCGCACTATACGTCACGGGTTGTCCGTTCGGATCGACCCCGGACACTGTAAAGGCCAGCGTGCTGCCTAACGACAGCGTTTTGTTTCCGATGGGCGAGAGGACGGGCGCACTATTGAGGAGGGTGAACGGCAGTGGACTGGTCGCGGTGCCGAGGGGGGTCGTGACCGTCACCGCTCCCGTGAGGGCCCCGACGGGCACGGCGGTGGTGAGCGAGCTCCCGGTCGTGCTGACGGAGAGAACCGTCGCAAGGACACCACCGAACCGGACCTGATTGTTGGCCGCAACAGGATTAAAGCTCGACCCGCTCAGGGTCACCACCGATCCGATCACACCACTGGCAGGGCTCACGCTGGTAATCACCGGGAGGCCGGCGGTGATCGTGAGCGTGCTGCTGGCCGGTTGCCGCACCGGCGCGGTGGCGGTGAGGATCACCGAGCCGATCCCCGTCGCGGTGACTTGCACCGGCGTAGGCGAGGTGGTTTGTCCTGCAGAGATCACGACCGAGACGGGGCTGAGGAGCGCAGTGCCGCTGCCGGAAATGGCCAACGTGACCGTGAGCGCCGAGGTGGGGGCCACGGCGGTCCCGACCGTGAACAGCGCGCTCTGGCCGACCGTCAGCGACGTCGTGAGCGGCGTCACCACCAATGCCGGCGCGGGTTGCACCGTGAGCGTCGTCTCGCCGGTCACCGGGCCGAGCGACGTGGTCACGGTGGCCTTAATCGTGGTCGTGCCCACGGTGAGCGCCGTGGCCAACCCGGTGCTGCTGACGGAGGCCACCGACTGATTGGTCGAGCTCCAGGTGATGTCGTTCGCTAGCGGTTGGCTGCTGCCGTCGGTGAACAAGCCCGTGGCCGTGAAGGCAACTGATTCCCCTGCAAAAGCCGTCGGGGCGGCAGGCGCAACGGTGAGCGACTCCACCTCCGGCGCCGTGACGACGACCTGGGCGGTGGCGCTGGTGCTATTGAACGAGGCTGTAATGGTGGCCTGGCCTTGGGTCTGAGTCGTGACGGGGAATGACGCCGTCAGTTGCCCGGCGGCGACCGTGACACTCGGCGGCACCGTCACCACGGAGGTCGCACTGTTCTGGAGGGTGATGACCGTCGGATCCGTCGGGGCTCGATTGATCGTGACCTGCAAAACGCCCGTGCGGCCCTTGGCCAGGGTCAAGGGAGCGGTGACCGGCGAAATCGGGGCAAGCGCCGTGACGACCGGCGGAGGGGGCACGATATTCACGGTCGCCGTCGCCGTCCCATTCAACGTGGCGGTGACCGGCGCGGTCCCGATGGTCAGGCCACTCACCGAAACCGGCGCCGTCGTCAGCCCGGCCGGCACGGTGACACTGACCGGAACTCCCACGATGGTGGCATTGGTGGTCGTGATCGGGACCACCGTATCGGTCGCTTGCGCGGCGTTGAGGGTGACGGTCAGCGTCCCGGTGGCCCCCTGCACCACGGCCAGCGGACTCGGCGTGAGCGAGAGCACTTGCGGCGGCTGCGGCGTCACCGTCACGGTCGCCTGCTTACTGATGGCGCCCAGGGTCGCCGTCACCTGCGCGGTACCCGTGGCCAGGGCCGTGACCGTGAAGATGGCCTGCGTCTGGTTGGGCGGGACGGTCACCGTCTGCGTGGCGGGAATCTGGAGTACGGTCGGCTGGTCCACGGAGAGCGCGAGATCCGTCGGACTGCTTTGGGCCGCGTTGAGGGTGACGGTCAGGGTGCCAATGGCCCCGACGACGAGGGACTGACTCGCAGGCTGGAAGTCCACCAGTGCCACCACTGGTGGCACGACATCGATGGCGGCTTCCGCCAGTGAACTGCCAAGCGTCGCCCGGACCATGGCCGTGCCCAACGCGACGGAGGTCACCGTAAACGAAACGGTCGTCTGCCCAGCCGGAACGATCACCGAGGGTGGGACCGTCACGAGGCCACTGGGGGTGCTGGTCAAGGTCACCACCGTCGGGCCGACTTGGGCCGCAGAGATCGCCACCGTCAATGGCGTCGTGGCGCCGAGCGTGAGCTGGTTCGCCGGCGGCGTGAGCGAGACCACCGTGGGCAAGGCCGGGGTGACGGTCACATGGCTGGTCGCACTGGTCCCATTGAGGGTCGCCGTGATGTCCGCTTGACCCGCCGTGTTCGCCGCCACGTTGAACGCGGCACTCACCTGACCGGCCGGCACCGTGACGGTCGCCGGGACCGCCGCGATACTGCCGGCGGAACTGCTGAGGGCGACGACCGTATTGGTCGCCTGAGTGGCATTGAGCGAGACAGTCAACTGCCCGCTCCCGCCTTGAGTGATGCTGAGGGGCGAAGGGATGAGGCTACTGATGGTGGCGGTTCCACCCACCACCCGAACAGTGCCGGTGATGGTCTTGCCATTGAGGGTGACTTTGAGCTGGGTGGTGCCGGCGCTCACCCCCGTGACCGGGATGGAGACCACAGCTTGTCCGATGCCGACGGCGATGCTACTGGGGACTGTAGCCACATTGGTCGCAGTACTGACCACCGACAGGGTCGTCGCCTGGAGCGGAACTGGGAACAACAGGGCGAGGATCGAGCTGGTCGATCCGGCCTGGATGGTTTTAGGATTCGGCAGCAGCACGACCGGCTGCGGCGGCGGCAGGGCGATCGTGACGCCAAGACGGCTGGCCCGAGTGAGGGCATCGTAATAGGTACGGACTCCCGTCACGCTGGCTTTAGTGCCACAGGCCGTATTGCTGGCCGTGGTCCCCATGCGGGTGGAAATCCGAAGCGCGAGGGTCTGCGTCATGGTATCAAGTTGGGTCGTCGGGATGCTGCCCAGCGCGAGGCTGATGTCTTGGGCGGTACTGGCGGAGGCGGTCAGGGTACTCACGCAGCGCGTCAGGCCGGAACTCAGGACTTGCCCGTTGACCAGCACGTCGACCAACACATCGACTTTGCCGCCGACATCCCCGCTGCTCTTGAAGCCCATCCACAGGTGCGCCGTCGTGAGCGCCGTCAGGGTCGCTTTGCCATTGATCCCGGCGGGCGGGGTCCATGTACCCATGGTCACCCAGGGATTGCCCCCACTGAATGCGAGGCCGGCGGAGTCCTTGGTCTTGGCTGTGAGGCTGAGCGGTGGAATGAGGTCCGCCGTCAAGGTCGGGGGATTGGCGGTCCCCCCGCTCCCATGCAGATAAGCATCGAGCGTGACCGTCGAGGATTGTGCGAAGACCGAGGTGACAGAGAGCAGGATGGCACCCAGAAGGGCCAGGCCCCCCGCCCCGATGATGCGACTCAGCATGCCGGTTCGAACACGCGCGTGGGTCATCGACGATCCTTTGTGAGCGGTGAACAGCAGCAGGTGGTGCGGGAAGCACGCGAGGAGCGGGCGTACGTAGCCTTAACTAGCACGGCATCTGGCTTCTGGCGAACAGATTCGTGTTTTTGGAGGGTACAAAAACGGCTCGGGACGAGTGGCGGCGTGCTAGGCCCGTTCGGCCCTAGCGCGAATCCCGTGCACCCGGGGACTGGTCCACCAAGGCCTGCCCGAGCAACGGATGTTCGTCGGCGTGCGTGAACGCGAAGAAATTACGAAGGTTCGACCGAAGAGTCGGTCTTCAGCTGGATGGTGGTTTCGACGTCGGCGTGTGCCGCGAGGATCTTGACGGTCGTGGGAGTGATAGAGGCCACCTGAAATTGACCGTCGAGCGTATCTCCAAGATGAATGATATAGATCTCCTGGCCCTTGCCGAGAAACGCCTGTTGCTCACCCCGCCCGGTCAGGTACCCAAGATAGCGGTACTGCGCCATCACTTCCCGCAGTTGCTGCCGGGCGCGCTCCCGCGCCAGTCGCGCGGCCTGTTCGGCCACTTCTTCCGGAGAGGGCATCGGTGGCGCGGGCGGAACCACCGGCATCGCGACCACCGGCACCGGGATCGGAGGTGGCATCTCTTTCTTGTTCACCGCTGCCCTGACGAGGCGCTTTTCGGATGTCGGTGTCTCGGCTGCTTCGAAAATGTTGCGTGTCGGCGTCGACGGCAAGTGCGCCGCCACAATCCGCATCGGACGTAGCTCCAGGGCATCCTTCGCGACATGTGATGCTGCCGCCTTCGCCACAGACTGTCCAGAGGTATAGGTCAGTGGCACCTCACTCAACTCCGGCAGACTGCTGACCTGCACCGCGGCCACCGTCGCCCACAGTCCCATCAGCCCCCCAAGCATCACGTTTTTGCCCGGTACTCTCATGACAGACTCCCCGTCGGTGGATTTGGCCGCAAGAACGTCGCGACCGTGACATGAAAGACCACGGAAGACGAACTCCCCTTGTCACTTTTCGCGGTTCGGCTCGCGTTGAGACTCTCGATGACCACATAGGAATCAGCGGATTCCAATCGGTGGATGAACCGATAGACCGCCGCATAGTCGCCGGTCACGGAAAACGAGATCGACGCCTTCACTGGCATGCCATCGGCGGGCGATCGCTCGACCGCATATTGCATTCCGGGAATGGTCACTCGCTCGCTGCGTCCCAGTTCAGAAATGGCGAGCGCCAGTGAGGCAAACTCCGTCTCGGTCGGAAGACCCCGCCAGACCTCGTCGAGTTTCAGCTTGATCGTTCGCATCTCCTCCTGTGTCTTGCGTGTGGCCTGCAGTGCGGCCTGCGCCCGCAAGGTGGTCTGATAGGCCGCTTCGGCCTGAGCAAGATGTTCCTGCGCAGGACTCAATTTGTAAAAATAGTTCGTCGCGGCAATTACACAAGCCAATACCGTGACACTCATGAGCGGTACGCATGATAAGAGCAGCGACCGGCTACATACTGGCAACTGTCTATGTCTGAGCAGATTCGCCATGTGTTCAGCCTACAATAACGGTCGGTACCCCACGGTCAACTGAAAGTCTACGCCTCGCGCAGAATGCACGGTGTCCGGCGTCGCCATGCTCGCCTGCGAGCCTCCCGCCGGCTGACTCTCCTGATGCTCAAGACGATGACTGGCCAACGCCGCATGCCGGAACGCCGCATGGTGTTCCAAATTAGTCATGAACGTATGGATGTCTTGCAGCGACGCCGCCGATCCGTGAAGCGCCACCGTCGAGTCCTGAAAGTTCAATTGAACGGTACGAAGGGCCATATGTGGAGGAATAGTGGTCTCCAAATCTGCCAACAAACGGGACCATGAGAACGCCCGCTTTTCGGCGAGCTGATTGACAAACCGCACATCACGCGTGATGGTCGCAATCTGATCCGCTGACAACGTCAGTCGCTCACGGGTCATGCGCTCTGCACGGCTGGTATTGGCCTGATTCAACCGCTGCACCGCCTTATCCAGATGGGTTGCGGTCTCCTCCATCACCACACTGTCGTCCCACCACGTGAACGCAACTGCCAATGAGGCACAGCACAGGACGACCGCCATCCACTGCATGACACGCAGAATGGTAATGGCAGTCGGCGTGACCGAGAATGCGATGTGAGGCACGGGGCTGACCGCACTCGGCGAGCGCAGGAATGGAATCCACACTAGGCCCACCGGATTTCTCATCATCCGACCACCGTCGCCATCGCCGAGAGTCCGTTCAACGATCCCGTCTGGTTGTTGAGATGGGCCGGAAGACTGTCCCATCCCAATGGCACGACCTCGAGCTGCCATCCACCCCGAAGGCCAGGCACCGTCACCGTTGCCTCCCCTCCGAGCAGCTGCGTGATCAATGCGTTCGACTGACCACCGATCAGGTACAGGGGAAACGAGGACTCACCCGTTTCATGGACAGTCGTCGCCTGATCTGCCATGTACTGTAGGGTTCCGACCAGTTCGCGTCGAAGATCCTGCGTCCCACCGGTCATTGATTTGGTGCGAAGAAACACTGGTTGCCCCTGATCGAACAGCAGCAGCATGAACTCGTCCCCAGTCCAGTGCATCACGCACAGCCGTCGAGTGCCCTTCATCAGACGACGATAGAGACCGATGAGTTGAAGGTGCGAAAATCCCATTGAGACCGGGATGAGCCCAGCCCGGCCGCAGACGTCCTCATATTGATCCAGAATTGTCTGACGCACCGCCACGGCCAGTACCTGGGTGCGTGTCCCGGTGGGGAAGACCCGCAGCATCACCCGAGCGTCGCCAATCGTCAGGTTGAGGTCCTCGCGAAACCGCCACTTGATCAGACCTGCTCGTTCTTCGGGCGCGTCAGGGAATCGATCAAACGCAAACACCCCCATGTGCATCGCGCGATTGGGCACACTCAGCGCGACCGTTCGCTCGCTGAGCCCCTCGGTCAAGGCACGTAACTCCTGCACGAAGGCATCCAGATCGGTGATGTGCGGCTCAGTTGCGGAGACCTTCAGCAAGCCACTGGGCAACGAACGCTCCACGACCTGTTTCACGATGGGCCTGCGGAACCACGGCCGGCGGAGAGCCACCAGACTCAGTGCGGATGCAGACACGCTGATGCCGACACGGGGACGATGGATAGGAAAGAGTGTGGGCCTCATACGACTATCCCAAAAATGTCATCCGATTGACTTCGCGCATGGTGGTCTCCCCTCGTCGTACCTTCTCCACGCCGGCTTGACGCAAATCGGTCATCCCCTGTTCGACCGCCGCGCGCCTGATCTCAGACGGCGGCCGCCGATCTAACATCAACTCCCGAATCCGATCGGTGAGCGGCAGAAACTCTGTAATGGCATGGCGCCCGCGATACCCCAATCCATGACAGTCCAGGCACCCTTTGCCTTCATACACGGGACGGTCCTTGAAGAGCTCGTAATCAAACCCCAGTTGTTCACACTGAGCTTGAGACACGGTGTGCGGGGCCTTACAGGATTCACAGATGGTGCGGACCAGCCGTTGGGCCATGATGCAGTTCAGAGACGAGACGAAGTTATAGGGCTCGATCCCCATGTTCACGAACCGGCCGATCACATCAAAGGCATTGTTGGCGTGCACGGTTGAGAAGACTAAGTGTCCGGTCAGGGCCGATTGGATCGCAATCTGGGCCGTCTCGGCATCACGAATTTCCCCCACCATGATCTTGTCGGGGTCGTGACGAAGAATCGACCGCAATCCCTTTGCGAAGGTGAGCCCCTTCTTCTCGTTCACGGGAATTTGCACGACGCCCGCCAGCTGATATTCGACGGGATCTTCAATCGTAATGATCTTGTCCTCTTTCGTGTTCACTTCGTTCAGGGCGGCATAGAGCGTCGTCGTCTTCCCGCTTCCCGTCGGCCCGGTGACCAGCACCATGCCATAGGACGCCGTGATGGCGCGGCGGAACCGGTCCAAATCGTCTTTCTTCAGCCCCAGCGAGTCGAGGTGCAGGCCGTTCCGTTTCGCGGCAAATTCTTCCTTGGCGAGAATACGAATAACGACCGATTCCCCGAAGGCGCTGGGGATGACGGAGATACGAAAATCGATGGTGCGCTTCTCGAGGCGGAGCTTGAACCGCCCATCTTGTGGGACCCGACGCTCCGCAATGTCGAGATCCGACATGACTTTGATGCGCGAGACGAGCGGATTGTGGAAGCGCAGATCCAAAGGTTCCATGGCCAGGTACAACACGCCGTCGATGCGATACTTAATCTCCGTGACGCCATCTGCCGGCTCGAGATGGATATCACTGGCTCGTTTCTGCAGCGCGTTGAGGATGATCGTATCGACCAGTTGGACAATCGGACTCAGATCCCGTTGCACCTTCTCCACGGAGAGGACTTCTTCGCCTTCATCGTTCTCACGCACCAACAGCGGACGGAATTCATCCTTAATTTTGGCAACCACCTGGCTATTCCGCGTACTCTCACGAAGCGACTCAGCGATGGCAGAACGCGGTGCCACATGGATTCGACAACTCCGCCCAAGCGCTCGTTCCAGTTGATCAAGCCGCGGCAAATCAGTGGGGTCCGCCAGCGCCAACAGGAATGCTCCCTCCTCCTCTCCAATGGGTACGCATTCGAACTGCCGCATGACGTCGACTGGTATTGAGGGGAACGATTCGAAGTCCACCCGGAACTCGTGAAGCGAGTGGTAGGGCACTCCGCACTGCTCGGCCAACGCCTGAGCCAATTCCGCGTCGGTGAGAAGCCCATCAGCCACTAAGGACGCATGCAGTTGCCGTTCTGGGCCTGACACCTGAGCTGACGCCTCATCAGCCTGGGCGGCTGTCAGCACACCTCGTCGAACCAAGACATCCAGCAGGGTCGCCTGTCGAACCAGTGTCGGCATCGTTTAACGCTCCCGGTCACTCGGTGAAGAACTAGGGGACGATATTAGTAGCCCCTGGCCTACGGCAATCACATCGGTGTGCAACTGATTGAGCTGCGCAATCGCCGTCACCGTGGTGCGGTAGCGGCGCGCGAGACCTGACAAGGACTCCCCTGGTTGCACGCGAATCCGAAGCACGTCCGAAGGGGTCTGCGCGGCATGGATGGCCACCAGCGAGACGGCTGATGTGGAAGAGGGACCTTCGTATACGTGTGAGGGGCGCACCTGGACGGGTGATGGCGTCACCACTGGTGGCGACGATGCGGTGGTGCGTTCCACCGGCGGCCGAAGTGCTTTCCCCGATGTGCGTGCAGCCTTCTGGCCGATGTCCTGCCGTACGTCGTCGAGTTGTTTGGTGAGCACCATCAGCCCCTCCTTGAGAGCTGTGAGTGACTGATCATGCTTCGTGACCAACAATTGGTCTCGCTCCGCCTTCAGGGTATTCATCTCGGTCTGACGCACCTCGACGGCCTGTCGGATTTCCAGCAATCGCTGGTGGCTGTCCGTGTTCTCTTGCCGGAGTTGAGCGACCAGCGCCCGCAGCTCAACCAATTCGGCCTCTTTCTTCGCGGCGGCGATCCGGGTCGCAGCCATCTCGGCCCGGAGCATCGAGAGCTCCGCTTCGCGCTCCCGTGCCACCGCCAGGACCTGCTCCCGTGTGTCAGTGGAAGCAAGACGATCCTGACGCTGGCTTGCACACCCCACCAGCATCACACCACTGGCCATCAGCGTAACGGCGACTGTACGGATTCGGGAACGACGGTCCATACACCTACCATGTGTTATAGGGAGTGCCCTCTGGTCCGACGAGCGGACTGCCACTGTGGATATCGGCAATGCCGCCGCTCTCTCCTTCATCGGCCATCACCTGCCAGGTTTGGTCCGAGTGGGTAAACGGATCGACGGGAATCCGCTTGAGATAGCCCACCTGCACTAACTCGCCCAGCGCTGGGGGATAGGTTCCCTTGTCCGCCCGATACTGGTCCAGCACGTCACGCATAGTGGCCAGGTCATACTTGAGCGTCCCCTCACGGGCCTTGATGACCGAGCGTTGAAATGAGGGAATCGCCAACGTCGCGAGAATTCCCACAATCGTCACAACCATCATCAGTTCGACGAGGGTGAAGCCTCGGTTGCCATGTCGGGGTGTGTCTCTCACCATTGACCTCATCGCGCCCGAATGATGGCGCGGCTGGTGCCCGTGACATCAGTCCCCGCCGGCGAGGCCTTCCCGGGCAACACCTGGAGATCCAGCGGAATCTGTCCTGGGGCTTTGGCCTGGAAAAACAGCATGGCGAGGAGCCCTTCGCCTGACGGCACGGCACCATCGCGGCGCAGCGTCAGCATGACCTGGCCCTCGGCCGTGCGAGACGCCAGTGCAACCATCCCGGGTGTCACTCGATGGAACTCCAAGAGCTTGGGATCAAATGTCACGGTGACTGAGGTCTCGCTGATCTGTTCGAGATGCAACGCCGTCAGGTCAACTCGAAACTCTTGCCCGACTGCGGCGGATACATCCAACGGCCGGAGCACCAGAGATCCGGTCGCCCGCTCTCCACCTGAGCCAGGGGTCATGGGAACTATGCCCTGCCCGTTCGGCACTGTAGGAAGACCTGATGGCGGAAGTGCCTCCTGTGCCGATCCTGCTCCAGCGGGCAATCCCGTATCGATTGCTGGAGCCCCGCTACTCGGTGGGACTGCAGGCATACCTGGCTTCGATCCCAACGAATCGGGAGCAGGATGCGGCCGTTGGCTCTGACTCGTTGCCTGCGACACAGGGATCGCTTGCGGAGCATAGAGCTGCGATGTCGCGAAGGTATTCTCGGTCCCCGACCAAAAGGCCTGTGCGGCCGAGGACGGGAGATCCATGTTACGAACCACGCGAGGCGTAATCGTCAACACGACCTCCGTGGACACTCGATCATCCTGCTTGGAGGTCAAAATGTCGCCAAGGATGGGAATGTCGCCGATGAAAGGGATGGTGGACTTAGTCTTACGTTTTTCGTCCTGAATGAGGCCCGCGAGCACGACCGTTTCGTCATCCTTCAACATCAAGACCGTTTCTGCCGTGCGCGTGCCGAATTTAAACTGTTTGATCTCCGGCGCGGCCTGCAGGGTCACTTGATCGCCCAACCGCGTGACCTCCACCTTGATCTTCATCATCACTTCGTTCATCAAATTGATGGTCGGTTCGACCGTCAATTTGACGCCCACGTCCTTGAACTCAATGGAGGTGACCGTGGAGGTCGTCGGCACCGCGCCCGTTGCAGCTTGACCCGGCAACACGTTCGTCGTGGAGAGCAAGATCGGCTGCTTGTCGCCGACGTTGATGGATGCAGCCTTATTATTCATCACGCGGAGTTTGGGAGAGGCTAGGGTCTGGGCATCGGACTCCTGTTTGAAAAAGTCCAGGATGACGCTCGCAGGCAAGGTAAACAGATAACTTTGTGGACCAATGGAGGTGAGCTGCTGATACGTAAACTGAGTTGTCGCCGTGGAGATCCCCCCCGATCCGCCCGTCGGGACCAGTCCTGTTCCGGCTTGTTTGGCATAGTTCAGTCCGTACTTCAGACTCTTCGTGCGATTAACCTCCAGCACCTCGACGTCCAGCTCCACCTCCGGTTCACGGCGATCGATCGCAAAGAGTAATTTCTCAGCGAGTTGCAGCTTTACCGGCTCCTCACGTACGACGATCGCATTCACCTTCTCATCGACATAAATATGCTTGCTCTCCAACATCGTCCTGAGCAAATTCACCGCGTCTTTGGCCTTCGCATTATTCAAGTAGTACGTCCGCATCAGGAGATCCTGATATTGCGCCTGCTTCTGCTTGTTGTTCGGCATGATCAACAGCGTCTCGGGCGCCACCCGTTGGGCAACCATGCCATTGGTATTCAGGATGAGGTTCAGCGCATCGTCGAACGCCATCTCCTTGAGGAAGATCGTGATCGGTTCGTCCCGCACTTCTTTATCGAAGATCACATTCAGGCCGGCCGTCCGTGCGACGATTTCGAAGACCTCTTTGAGCTTGGCGTTTTGGAATCGGAGCGAAATGGGCTGGCTGGATCCGCCGAACATCTTCGTGGAGCGCTGTTGTGCCGTGATCTCGGTGATGTGAGTCAGGGCTTGCGTCAGATGCGGATCGAGTTCGACCGCCCGTTCATAGGCCGTGAGGGCTTCCTCGGTACGGCCCAGGTTGAGCAGCTTATCGGCCATGTGCAGTTGATCGTTCGCTTCCTTCAGTCGGAGCGCATCCGCCATGCCCGTATGGTGCTCCACCTTCGTCGGGTCAAGGCCAAGCGCGGCCTTAAACTCAGTCAGGGCGTCCGCGATGCGACGCTCCTCCAATGCCCGACGTCCATTGCTGTAATGGGGGACCGCCGCCTGTTGCTTGGCGGCCTCGAGTTTGTCTTTGAGCGCTTCATCGAAAGGGTCCGTCTTGAGGGCATCCCGATAGGCCACCACGGCTTTATCCCATTCGCCGTCCTCGGCCAAGCGCTCAGCGCGTCGCAAGGTCGGTGAGGCACAACCAGCCAACAACGTCACCACGAGGACCAGAGACGTGAGTCCAGACCATGGTCGCGAAGCGGGTTCACGCATACAGCAGGTCTCCCGGAAAGAATTCTTTTGCACCCTATTGCACCATCCCCTTAGACACTCAGCCGTCGCAGAGAACCAAGAACATTTGGAATGGGCGTTCATCAGGTGTACCCCGGAATACCTAAATCGACAATCTCCCCAGTGGTAGGGACTCAAAAGGAGGGAACGATCCCTGGAAGCAGCTCCGCCAGCCGTATCAGGCAGATAGAGAAACCGAGAGGTTACCGCGCGCTTAGTACAATGGAGATTATCCCTGCGACCAAAACCAGAAGTTGACCAGAGAGGTACCCATGGCATAAAACGTATTCGACCACCTTGAGCGAAGGATCGCGAAGCTCAGTCGCAGCCGCCGTCTCACCCGATCTCCAAACCGACGCATTTTCGAGCACGAGGCGCCTTGATTCTGAGTCTGCGTACGGAGCGGAAGTTAGGGGCGCGCCGGATTCAACACGAATTGCGGCGCCATCATGATCTCTGCCTCTCGCTCGACTCGATTCACAAGGTATTGGTTACCAATCAGGTGCTCCCTTTGGTTCGCCCAGCTCGACGGAAGTCACGCCATCAGTATGCCCGACTGATTCCTGGAGACCGCGTGCAACTCGACACGTGTAAGATTGCCCCGGGCTGTTATCAGTATACGGCCGTCGATGACTGCACACTCTATCGCGTCTAGCCGTGTTCCCTCGACGCACTGCGGCCAGCACGCTGGTCTTCTTGGACCCTGTCATCGAAGAAATGCCGTTTCCTGTGCAGCGGGTCCAAACGGATCGCGGTCGCGAATTCTTCGCGATGGCCGCTCAGCAGTGGCTCATGGACCACTGCATCAAATTCCGCCCCAATCGACCGGCCTCTCCGCATTTGAATGGCAAAGTCGAACGCTCGCAGAAAACCAACCGCGAAGAATTCTGGGCTGTGACTGATCCGCGAACACCTGACGTGGAATTGCGGTTGGCCGAGTGGCAACACCACTACAACTGGGCTCGGCCTCATGGCTCGTTGAACGAGCACAAACCAATCGAAACGTTCTGTGCCAAGCAGGAAGCCACGTCGGTTTGGGATGAGGTCGAATCCAAGTATGACCCGACTGGTGAGCGATTCCAGGTGATTCACTACCAAACAGACTTAGCACTCAGGCGCCATATCGAAGCGAGATTTTAGGCCCAAGAAAAGTGAACCGATGTCTCCGAATCGCACAGATCTGGTGGGGACCAACGGTAATTTTCACTTATCTCAGCATGACTATTTCCCCACTTTCATTGAATGTAAATCGGGCATAGCCGTATCCAGGAGGCTCGAACCTTGGCATATCCTTGACGTGCACACGATATTCCCCTTTCAGCGAAAGGACCCGTGGTTGGGTAATCTCGTTGAAGCCCTCATATTTCTTACCATATTGCACCTCATCAATCGATTGCTCCCCACTTAAAGCCCAAATTACATCCCACTGATTACCCTCCTTTTTCTCTTGAATGATGAGCTCGATTACGTTGTACTTCGTAATCTTACCGTCGACAGGGTCATGGAAACGGAAATAAACTGCGTCGCCATATTTACCCTCCACTGTCACAATAAAGCCCCGGGAGCAAGACAAAAAGGTACAGGAAATAACTGCTAGCAGTACAATGAAAATCAACGGATTTCTTGCCATTTTTCAATAGTCTATTGCGGTTGAAGGGTACGTACCTTTATAGATTTCTACGGCATATTCACCTTGCTGTTCAATATTATAATCACTGAATAGGCGGTCCTTATCATAACTAAATTTGTAGGGGTCATACAGCTGACCACTCAAGTATTTCGCGCCTTGTAGGAGAAACCCTTGAAATAGCACATTGATGCCGTGTTGAAATTGCATAACATGAGTCATTTCGTGAATGAACAGTTTTGGGAAACTGTTAGCCATATTGCCATTATCCTGTGGCCAATAGATATTTCCGTCTGGAGCCATGGCAAATCGTTGCCCCTGCAATAAAATGTATTTAGAGTTGTAAATCCGCACGGACGATAGATCGACCTTCTCACTAAAAACAGATCGGGCTAATTCAACTTCATCAGGGGTCAATTCTCTTGAACCTGAGGGACCGCTGGCATTTATATACGATGTTGCCACTATGATAGGCAATGCAATCGCGCCCCCTATCAAGCCTTGCTTTGCCCCTTCTCTCGGGTCTCTCTTGTTAATTGCGGCATAGGTTGCACCGGATGCCGCAAATCCACATGCACCGCCAAGCTGTGCGCAAACCGGAAGCGTATTCGCAACTCCCATCGCAACGACACCTGCAGCTCCGCCCAAAGTTCCTCTTACCAAATTGGCATTTTTTCCTTCGGATTGCGCAACCGCAGCTTGTGTAAGTCCTGATGCTGCGCCGGCGCAAATCGGTCCCGCTGGGCCACAAACCCAATAGCCTATAGCCCCCGACACTACGGGCGCTACATAGCGGCCCAGGAATTTCCCCACATCGCCCAGGAAGCGCTGACCAGTTGGATCTGTGTACCTATAGGGATTGTTTCGTACATATGTATAGCGATTTAGCGTCTGAGGATCCTTTGGGTTTTGAACGATCGTATCTGCACTCATAAAGCGCCCTATAGTCGCATCGTAGTAGCGTGCCTCGTAGTAGTAGAGGTTTGTGGTACTATCGAGCTCCTTACCCGTATACTTATACGGTACGTCGATGACCGGTGTGATCAAGCTCTGATTCATGCGTGGCGCGCCGTACGGATAATATGCGATGGACTGAACCTTCAACCCCGTGCTGTCGGTGATCACACTCGATGAGCCGAGGTGGTCCGCATGGTAATAGTAGGTCGCTCCACCGGAACCGATGGTCGCAATGCGTTGTCCGCCCGCGAAGATCATCCGTGAACAACTCGTGTTGTCACACTCGTAGAGCTTACTGATATACCGCGTGGTCGTGGACCCTGCGTTCTTTTTGACCCGCTCGCCGTCGCCGTCATAGACGAAGGTGGTAGTTTGGCCCGCCGTCGTCACCGTTACGGGCTTGTTCTCGAGATTGTAGGTCAGCGTGCGCCCCGCCCCGCTGGTCAGGTTGCCATTCGCGTCGTAACTGTAGGTATTACTGCCGGCGGTCGCAACCGCATGGGGACGGACACTGCTCGAGCCGCTAGGGGGATAGGTGTAGGTGCCTACCTGGGTATTGAAGGTCAGATTCCCCAGTTCATCGTAGGTGTACGTGAGTGACGTATTGGTCCCGCTGGTCCCATAAGGACCGTTCGCCAAGGTCAGCCGACTCAAGCTGTCATAGCTCAAGTGCTGATCCCCGCCTCCTCCCGCCACCAGGTTGTCGTAGATGTCGCTGACATTGCCGTCTGGCGTATAGACATACCGAAGATCCTGATAGGCCGTACCACTACTGCCGCCACCACCACTGCCTGTGGTCAGGACAATCGTAGGCATGAACACGGTATTGTCGCAGGCTGAGGTGGTCAGCTTATTCGTCACAAAATCAAGCTGATCTCCCGTCGCCACCGTATTGGACAGATTGAAACTGTAGCCGGTGGTATCCCCGGCGGCGATGGTCTGCTGCCAGAGGACCGCCCCGTTCTTCTTGATGGTCACCTGAACACCATCTATCCCGCAGGAGGTGTCCCCATCGAAGGTCGTACCGGTGATCTGGACACTACCCGCAGACGGCGCGACCCATCGGCGCACGGCATCGGTGCTGTTGCCCGGATGGCTCCCATCGTCCCACAAGCCGATATAGCCGTCGGTCCCACTCCAAAAATTGCCATTCCAGGTGAGTTGGGCTCCCGTTGAGCTCAGGTAGTACCAGCCCTGCTGACCCTGTACCCCAGAGAAGTCCGCCACGGCACTATAGGTCGTGCTACTGCCACCGCCGCCGCCAGAAGTCGTCAGGACAATCGTGGGCCTGAACACGGTGTTGTCGCAGGCCGAGGTGGTCAGCTTATTCGTCACAAAATCAAGCTGATCTCCCATCGCCACCGTATTGGACAGATTGAAACTGTAGCCGGTGGTATCCCCGGCCGCGATGGTCTGCTGCCACAGGACGGCCCCATTCTTCTTGATGGTCACCTGAACACCATCTATCCCGCAGGAGGTGTCCCTATCGAACGTCGTACCGGTAATCTGGATGCTGCCAGCAGAGGGCGCCACCCAGCGGCGCACGGCATCGGTGCTGTTGCCCGGATGCCCCCCATCGTTCCACAGGCCGATATAGCCGTCGGTCCCACTCCAAAAATTACCGTTCCAGGTGAGCTGAGCTCCCGTTGAGCTCAGGTAGTACCAGCCATGGAAGCCCTGCGTGCCGGAAAAATCGGCCACAGCACTATAAGTGGTATTGGATCCCCCTCCACCACCTCCGCCACCAGAACCTGGGCCATTCGTCTTTAAGGTACAGAGCCGAAAGTTCTGCTGGCTGCAGACGGTATTGCTGGCATTGGCATAGGTCATCGTGGTGGACACGCCATTGCCATAGGTCGTCGTGCCGGCCTGCCCAAACGCATTGTAGTTGATGTACTGAATATAGGTGGTGGTGCTTTCAAACACCTTGTCCAACACCGGCCCATTGTAGGCATAACTAATGGTCTTCGCAGGGGCGCTCGGATAGGTCACCGTCAGGAGCCGCCCGAGCCCGTCATAGGTGCTTTGCGTGGTGTAGGTCGTGCCATCCAACGTTTTGTCCGACTGGGTAATACGACCGAGTCCATCGTACTGGAACACGACCGTCCCTGACGCATCGACGACCTGTTGCAATCGCCCCTTTCGGTTATTTGTGGATCCGTCATAGGTGTAGCGGACATCCCCGGAGCCGACGGCCTTCTGCGTCGTGAAGTCCTTTTGCACCCGACGGTTGAGCGCATCATACTGGAACCACAGCACCTGGCCTTTGGCATCGGTCTGCTTGGTCAAATTGCCGGCCGCATCGTACAGGTAACTCCAATTCCCCATATCGGGGTCATGCATGGCGGTCTTCCGGCCTAAGGTGTCATAGGTCATAGTTGAGACGTTGCCCTTGGCATCCGTCACGGACAGAAGATTGCCCTGTACGTCATACTGATAAGTGGTCGTAGCATAGGGGGTGCCGACCGCCGTGTCACAAGTACTCGTGGTACTTTGATATTCATCGACACGAACCGTCCGGCCGTAGGCGTCTTTAGTCTCACGCTTGCGATGGTCGGCCGCATCAATCGTGACCGTGACCCAATCTGCGAAGCAAGCGAGGCCCCGGGTGCTGTCTGGACTGTCCATGCGCACGACCCGCCCGAGCGCATCATAGCTTGTCGTGGCCCACCGGCTAGTGACGGATTCGAGGGTTTTAAAATAGGCCAAGCTTTTCTTCCGGACTGCTCCGCGGCTGTCGTATTGCACCTCGGTCACAATGATCTTGGCATCCGGTCCGGTGCTTTCTTTCTTGAGCGAACGGCCTAATCCATCAAAGTAGGTAGCGCTCGTAAGTGCCGTAGCCAGGCCGGCGCCGGAGGTGCTCGTCAACACATGCTGGGTGCCGATGGTGAAACCTATGCCGTAGTTGTAGGTAGCCGTGGTGATCAGCCCATCCGGAGTCGTGGTTTTGCTCTTGCGGCCGAAGGCGTCATATTCGCTGGTCGTCGTTTGATTGTTTGGATCGGTTACGCTCTTGACCTGGCCAAAGAGCCCCTTGTCCGTGGCCACGCCGTCCACCCCGTAATATTGGGTGGTCACCACATGCCCCAGCGGATTGACCGTCGTCTTCGCGAAGGTATTCATGCTGTCGTAGGTCAAGGTCGTGGTATTTCCATTGGCGTCGCGGGTACAGAGGATATTCCCCATGGCATCGTAGGCCATGCGAGTCTCGGGATTGGTCCCACCGTTGAGCCAGCGGACCGTACGTGTGAGATGCCCCAACGTGGGAGTCTGGTTCGTCGAGGCCGTCCCGCAACTAGCCGTGCCGTCGTAATAGAGCGTAGTCTGAGCGACCTGAAGACTGAGTCCAATCCCTTCATAAACCGTCTCACTGGTCGGGAACCCCAGCAACCAATCCGCCGTGTTATTGGCGAAGGTCCGGATCAATGTCCGATCGTCAGTAGTCGTACTAATGTCTCCAACCTGGTCTTCGCGCAGGACATTGCCGTAGGTGTCATATTGGGCGTAAACGGTTCTGGTTTGCTTCGCCCCATTGTCAATGCTGGCATCCACCTGAGTTACTGGAGTAAAGAATGGCGCCACACCATCGGCATCAGCCAAATAGGCCGTCGTTGCGTCCGACCAGACATGGCCAGTCGCATCAGTCACCTTTGTCCGATAGGGCAGGCCCTTCGTGTAGCCATGCGCGACGTTCGGGTTGTTCGTCCCCACGGCCACGTCATTGCCTTGATGAAACCATGTCTCGGAAAGGAGCTGCTCGCCTGTGGGCCCCACCGGCCCAGTCACCTTGACGTAGTTGAAACCTCGGAACTCCCGCTCGCCGATATGGTGATACCCACCGCTGTAGGTGTGGGCCGTTGTGAGCGCAGTTCCAGCACAGGCCGAAGTCGTGCTGTTCCAATTGTCGCACGTCGTAATCGTCGCGGTGGTCTGGACGGGATACGGTAACTGCGCATTCGTGTACTGCGACGAAGGTACGTAAGTGATGGTTGTTGTTCCGCCAAGGCCATTGGAGAGACTCGTTAGCAAATCCGGCAGGGGATTGTTCGGATCAGACAGGAACATGTAGGAGCCACCATCCCAGGGATTCATATAGACGAGGTCATGTTTCCCTTCCCCGTTAAAATCTCCCACTATCCACCGATCTTTGAGCTCGGTCGCCCCCGCATTCCCCCATTGCGCCGAACCAAAACCGCTCCCGGTAGATGGAAAGACATAGAGTTGGCCACCCCACGGGTTGTGATACGTGAGATCACTCTTGCCATCCCCATTGAAATCCCCAACCAACCACCGACCTTTGAGCTCCGTCGCCCCTGCATTGCCCCATTGCGCTGAACCGAAAGTGCTTCCTGTGGATATAAAGACATTCAGTTGGCCGCCCCACGGATCATGGTAAGTGAGATCGCTCTTGCCGTCTCCGTTGAAATCCCCCACCAGCCATCGTCCCATCAAATCTGTCGTGCCAGCACCGGCCCAGGCGGACCAGCTCAAACTTGTTCCTGTCGAGATGCCGACAAGAATCTGACCCATCCACGGAGCGTGAAACGCCAAATCATTCCTGCCGTCACCGTTAAAGTCGCCGACGAGCATGCGATCCCTTAAATCTCCTCCCCCTGATCCAAACGACGACCAAGTGGCATTACTAAAATTCGATAGTGCACTGGATACGCCCATTGTGATCGCAGGGAGTACGCTTCCCCCACTCACGGCTCCGGAGGCATCAATTAAAGCATCCTTCCCAGTTTGCTGAATGGAGACCAATATGGAGTTGGACGTACTGGTACTCTGACTATAGGTGAGCGCATAGGCGCGGACGAGGGCCGAGTTCGCCCTGACCTCAATGGTCTTCAATCGCTTCGCAGTTTTGATGAGATAATTGCCGAGATACATCGCCGGTGCATCAGATCTATTTTCAAGATAGAATTTGACCGTGTTCGTTGGGGCTGTTGCGCCATTCCCGGTGTAATCGATATGGTCAAGATAGGCCTGTCCCTGGTCCCCCGCATAGGCGACGGTCATGAAATTGCCGTCACGGTCTTCTACTCGCTCTAAACACCATTTGAATATCCTTGTTGCATCGGCAGGATCACTCATCCGAGTCGATGATGTTGTACCAAAGAGATATTTCTTGCCCGTCTTATCCGTGACCTCCCACCCAGCTGATCCTCCAGAAAGCTTCTTGACCCTGAGAAATCCGCCTTCAATCTTGGCGCGATATTCGTCAGACGACGCGGGGGATGGAGCCGGCACGAGATCAGCACTCACTCCATTGACACGAATGGTATAGACTCTGCCGGCTTGTTCGTCACTCGCCGTAGGAAGATAGGGCACGCCCCAGCGAGTTTGTCGCTCAATGGCCCCGACCTCCAGCTTCCAGCCCATCCCGACCCAGCCATTTCCGCCAGCACTCGCATAGGTCAGCGCTAAATTCGGCTGCACCCCGTTTCTCCCAGGTACCACGTCAATGGGAATACTCGTCGTCGCCATACCCGTGAATGGATCGGCGTGGACAGCACCTCCAACACCACCGATTGGAGAATCCGTATCCGTCTCTTTTGCCATGCTGGGGGAGCCAAGCATGAACATCAAGGCCGTGCCGAGTACCAGTATGAATATGAAGGGCAGACGACGAATGGTACGCATTCTGGCTCCTTGTTGCGCGATGACGTCGATGGTGGGAAACCACTTGTGCATGCGCCTGAGAGTAGTAGAGCCAGAGTCATCTCCACAATCACCCCAGATGCATGTACACCCATCTGGCGGGCATCAGGTCACAGGCTGGTCGATTCACAGAAAGGAAGGAATTCGACACGGGTCAAGGGTGGTAAATGCTTCAATCTGGCGTTCGTGGAAAGAAGAGTGAACATGTCTGGACCTTGCAGCAGAAGAGAGCACGGTGGCGAGGGAGCGCCGACGCTTACTCAGAAGGAGGGCCCCCGAAGGCGGGATTGAGTGCTGCATGTACTGGCATTAGACTCGCCGGAGTGCTTCTCCTCCAGCAAGAACGACTCAGGCTTCCGTTCGGAGCAAGGACATACTATGGTGGCTGCACAGAAGTCTCATTGGCCGTTTCCCTACAGTGACCAGTCGAGTCGACCAGCTCAAACCGGCGTGCTTCTCCTTTCATCCACCTTTCAAGTGGTGCACCTCAATGCTGACGGGCGCGCATTGCTTCAGGAATTGATCATGCGGCCAGGGCCAACGGTAGACCTGCCTCCAGTCATACGATCATTCTGCCAGGAACTCATCCAAATGCTTCCTCCGTCTCCCGAATCGACCGACTGGGAGAATGTGCGCCTCTCTCAGACCGCCTTGTCTCGCTCTGGTCGAATCATGCTCCGCGCATTTGGTATCCCGTCACCGCTGCATCCTGGTGACGGGCAGCTACTCGTGCTGATTGACCGACTTGAGCTGTCAGATGAACGAGGCTATGCACACCCCGCCTCGGCCACGCCGATTCATTTGACACCACGCGAAGCAGCGGTCATGCGCTACCTCCTCGAGGGCCTCACGAACAAAGAAATTGCGAACAAGCTGAGCATCAGCGAGCACACGGTGAAGGATCATCTGAAACGCTTGATGAAAAAAACTCGGGTGACGACCCGAACCGCCGTGGTCAGCCGACTGCTGAGTGACCACCGTCTGCTCGCTCAACTCGCAAATGCGCCCGTCCCTTCCGCGGACCAGGACATCCATGACCTCGCGGTGTAATCAAGCTCCGCTCGATGTTCTGCCCATACCGCGGATGGCACCGGCAACAGTCCTCACCGTCTTAACACTAGTGCCGCTGGTCGTACCGACTACCTTCGCAAACGGCACCCTCTTTGAGTGCGTGGATGCCCATGGCAAGACAGTATTCACAGATAGTCCCCGCCAGTTTCTCTCCTGTCACGCCGTCAATCTTCTGTCGCCTAAGGCCTCGACAGGACCGATGCCTCCGACCGGCATGCCGTTTCCCCCTAACGCGCCGCAGCATGTCGGTAAAACTCCCTCCTCTCCCCTCTTGTTGGACTATTCCCATGCTACCGCCGTTCCGGTGGAACGCTCGGGAAGTGTCCTCGTTGTCATGGCCACCTTGAATGACTCCAAACAGGCACGACTCATTGTCGACACCGGTGCGTCGCAGACCATCATTTCGCGTCGACTTGCCACGGAGCTTGGATTGGCCTCGACCGCCTACGCAACACGCGTACTGTTGCACACCGCAAGCGGTTCGGTTCAGGTGGACGCGGTGATACTGGATGCGATTCGCATCGGCGGGGCAGAGCTCAGGAATAGCCAGGTCTTAATCCACGACCTTCCCGATCTCCCATTTACGGTTGACGGGCTCTTGGGATTGAGCTTTCTCGGGGCGTATCAGATTACCCTCGACAGCAGCCGAGGAGAATTGCATCTGAAGTCACTGCCAGAGAAAACACGTGAACTCGGGGATAGATAGATAAGTGGCAGTGGGAACCGGAGCAGTGACATCGCGCGGACATGTGATTTCTTGAATCTCTTCGCTGTGGCGATCTGCCCCCACTTGTGCTGGAGTCACGTCGCGCGCTTCAACACAGACTACGGTGCGGCAACAAGGACGTCGAGGCGCTGTTTGACACCTCTGCTCACGGAAACAGACACAGCGGTTGGAAAATCATTCGGCAGAGCATTCTCGACTGTTTCGAGCGCCTTGGGCGCCGTGTCCACGACCTCTTCTAGCACCATGGCAATAGCTGATCTCGAGAGACCGGCGGCTAGTGCGGTCTGCACGAAATGCCGGCGCTGAATTTCATCGATCCGGTAGTGACGGTTCGTGCCGACCGACATGGAAAGCTTCATCTGCTTGCGCTGCACCTGTCCTGCCTCAAGGCTTGGCTGGGCAGTCAGCACATCATAGAGCGGCGTCAAGCGATAGCTGCCGCCGGGGCCGAGAAAGATGCTGAAATTCTTCGCATGTCCGTCCGTGGCCCCAATGAGCCAAAAAAATATCTGCGCCTTCAATAGCGTCTCTCGGTCCACCGTCGGACTATCGCTGCCTCTCAGGACCTCAAGCATCTGTATCAGTCCCGGCCCGCCTTCACTCTGATATTTTCTCGTCGGCGGCACCGAGAGCACCTGACAGAAGTCCTCCTGGGGCATGCGCAGCAGGCGCTTGTCCGCGGTCCATCGCCGGTCGAACCGTTCGACGACCAATGCCCGCATCCCATTGAAGTCCTGCATCTCCGCCTTAGTGACCGGCAACCCAAACGCGGCGGCAAGCCTGAGGCAGTAAAATTCATTCTCGACACTATTGGACAGATCAATCCCATCTGGCAAGCGGCCAATCTGCTTTTTGAATATATGCGTGGTCGGCGTGGTACCCGACGGCTTCCACCACTGTCCCTTGTGCCGGAGCAGCGCTGTTTTCTCCTGGGCTCCGGCCACAGAAATCCGAAAGTCCACATCCCGACTCAGCCCTAGCGGAGCCTGCGACAGGCCCTGCAGTAGTCTCTCTATCGCCGACTCGTTCACCAACTCACCTGTGATCGCGCCGCTCTCACCATCGGGCGCATTCTCGTCGAGCCCCATGAACTGCAGCGCGCCCACGCAATCGCGCCCGATGGCCGCCAACAGGCTGTAAAAATCTGTTCCGGCCGCGCCGACCTTTTCGGCCACGCGCCGGCGTAACGTATCGGAATCCGGCAACAGATTGTCGAAGACCGCCGTGACCGCCGCCCCCCTGTATGCGTCCTCCCGAAGAGGAAGCGACAACGACACGGGCATTGCATACTCCCAGTCGAGCCACGCGGGCTCATACTGGAAATCAATGGCGCCCGTGGCAGCCTTGTTGAGTCGGCCGACCGGTCGGTTATTTAGCAGCACGCGCAATGGCGCATGGGCGCGGCGGCGGGACATCAGAAGATCTCCTCGATGTCCGCAGCCTGCCCCTTCGACCGTGGCACAATCCGAAGCTCGAGATCGAGCGCCGCCAGAATCCCCAGTATGGTCTGCAGCTTCGCTGCCGGATGACCCGTCTCGATCAGAGAAATCGTTTCCTGTCGCAATCCCGCCTTATCGCCCAGCTGTGACTGGCTGAGCCCCTGCTTCTTCCGGGCGCGGCGTACGAGATTTCCAACCTGTCGTGGATCGCGTGCGAGGTCTTTCATCGACATGCCTTATTTCCTAGCTGATCATTATGTGTCACATCACATAAAGTTGCAATATGCTACTTGGAGCATATTTAGCTGATATGCGACGTCTATCATACGAGACGTAGACGCGTGAGGGTGTGCGTTGAAGGGATGCTACTTTTCTGAAGAACCAGAATCTCGAGTGGTCCAAGGGAGATTCAATCGCGTCGCATCAATCGAGACTAGTTTAGCCAAATAACTGCCCATATTGAGACGCTCGCCGCGCGCATTGCGCTCACGCACTTCGCCGATCCGTCTCCAGATCATCGGATGTGGCACGCTGGCAATCGCGCGCTTCCACCATTTCTCCCACACCTTTGGGTCCTTCCGTCGGCCGGACAACTCTAGCACGATGCTCAATAGCCTCGCGTTCGAAGCTTCTCGTTCCTCATCCTTCTCGGGACTGCTCTCATCCGATTGCTCAATGAGGAGGAACGGGTCGAGCTCTCGTCCGAGCTGCGGCAATTCACGCTGACTGGCTCCGACCATCTCTTCACGGAATTCTCGCGTCTTTTTATCCGTCGCCCACCAGGCTGGCCCCGCCTCCCAAATAATCTCAAACTCCTTCCCCTCAGGCGTTCGAATCGGCACATATTCCCAGCGCGAAATAAATTCCTTTTCGAGCAACTCACGATGAGCCTCATCTAATTGCTGCTTTACCAGCGACAGGGCACTGTGTCGCTTGATCTGCCAATTCCGGACCAGTTCGGAATACTTTTGTGAAGCCGTTCCACGCCCAAGGTAAAACAGGTTATGCAACAGTTGATGCAGCAGTTTTGTGATTGATCCATGAAGATCTCGAAAGAGTTCATGATCGATGACGATACAATTGCCCGACCGCAGGCTCATCCAATACCACGTGGCAAGCTCAACCTCGTACTTATCTGCCACAAAGCCATCCGCATTGACTTGCCCTGGCAACACTACCGTTTGAAAGATATGAAAAACGATTCCCTTGTTCGAGCGAGGACGCTTCTCCGTTCCTCCTGATTCGCCTTCCTGTCGCCAATCCCGCCCGGCGCCAATCATCGTCCCGGCCATGCGTAGGAAGAATCGATCCATTTCCTGATACGAAGCCCCGCCAAGACCTTTCCCGCTCGCCTCCAACAATTCGCGCCCTGAGATCTTGACTAACTGATTAAACGGCTCGCCGCTGCTCATCGCGGCTTTCGTCCACCGTTCAAACCCCCGAAAGAACTCGAGATCGATTGAATTTGGAAGCCCCAAATCGCCGCTACCGTAGACCACCAACGAGACTTTGCACAGACGGCCGTTGCGCCACACATCTCTATAGATCTGCTTCTGGTAAGAGGCTCGTTTCGCTCCCGTCGGCCGACCTTTGGCTTCCCACAGTGGAATCGATCCCAAGATATGCTCGCTGAGGAGATGATCGGGAGTGGTAACGGACAAGGAGCCTGGATCGGTAAGAGTGCCGGGAAAGACTAACTCAGCGGAGATCCCGACAGGGGAAAGAGTCTCTTCATCCGGTTCCGAAAGCGGTGTTAAATCAACGTCCATCAGCGTAACGTTATGTATTAATTCTTTCGTAAGATTCTAACGTAGGGACACGACTTGTCAGGCGCTTAATTCTTGCTTTGTATTGCACAATCAATGTCTTACAAAAACTGTGTTGTTCATCGAAGTAGCGTGACTTCATTCAAGTTACGTCGTTCTTCACTCAACTAGCGAAGGAATTGAGCCGTTTTCTTCACTCAACTAGCGTGAGCTTCACCGAACTAACGCGAAATCTTCATTCAAGTAGCGATGGGACTGTGGATAACTCACTTCTCGCACCCTCTCATCGCTCGTGCTCGATCCGGTAATACTATAAATATTCAAAAATGCTGAAATATTTCGGACTGAGAAAAACCATTGCCAACGTTGTTCAGCATGCCGCCCGTCTGTTCGTAAGTTGAATGAAACTTTTCACCGAAGATCCCAGACTAGGTCAACTTGTCACGAAACTCCTGGATGCGCTCCGACGCCTGTTTTAAGGCTTCTTCAATCATTGGGATTTCATGCGGCTTGTTGGAATGAAAGAGAATGGTCAGCATGAACCCACGGTCTCCACCCCTCCCACGCTCCACGAACCGCACAGCTTGGGCGCCTTCATTAATTCTTGGTTTGCGATCGATTTCCTGTCGGATGCGATCTCGAGTCCACGATTCTTTTGAGGCACGGCGAGCGATCGCGTGGAGACGTGGCTCGTCATGAGCCAGAGGGAGTAATGCTTCTGCGTGGGCCGCCGTCATGTGACTTTCAGGTCCAAAGAACACGTTCAAGATAGTCTCTGGCAATTTCAGAATGCTGAGCGCCTTTGAAATGCGTGATTTATGACAGCCCAGGCGCTCGGCTAACTCGGACTGCTGAAAACCATACCGTTCGATTAGGGCTTGATAGGCCTTGGCTTCCTCTAGGGCCGACAGGTCCTTCCGGACAACGTTGTCGATCAACGCCTCGGCGGCGGCGCGGTCTCGGTCCTTCCGACGTACCAGAGCCGGAATCGAAGTCTTGCCGAGCAAGGCACAGGCCCGCCATCGCCGCTCGCCGGCCACCACTTCATACTTGCCCTCCTCCACAGGTCGGATCTGAATGGGGGTGAGGACTCCATAAGCGCGAATTGATTCCAATAGCTCCTGGTCAGCCGAAGGATCGACCTCCGATCGTGGTTGGTCAGGACTCGGCACCAGCCGATCGAGGGGCACTTCGACGACCTCTTCTAGCCGACGTAGTTGATCCCCCTCTTCCGCAACCACGGGAGCCACTTTGGGAGCGACAGACGAAGCCGTGGCTTCTGGACTCACCGGGACGGATGCAGATGCGCTACCACCAACAGCTGAGGTGGGGGGTGTCGATGGTATTGGGCTATTGGGCGTTGTGGGCTCTGGTCCGGGCTGCTCACCTTGTGTATCCAAGCCGAGAAGGGCAAACGGGCGAATACGACGAGCATCACGATCAAACGAGGCTTCAAGATCAGCCAGGTGCGAGGACTTTGGGCGTTCCGATTTAGCCTCTTTGCCTTTCGAGAGAGGGGGTTTCTCCTCTTTGGCTTTGGAGACTTGTTTGGTCGTCATGATTCACCTGCCCCAACCTCGACCGGTTCGTCCATGTCTTCAGGCTCCGCCAATGCACCTAACCCCATGCGCGCCAAGACCTCGCGGCCTAAATCCATAAACTCGCGCGCGGCATTGCTCTGCCGATCTAGTTGAAAGATCGTCTTCTTTAGCGATTCCGATTCTTGGATCTTGGCGGCCAATGGGATGGCAGTCTTAAATACAAGGTCTCCGAAACGACGTTCAATCACGCCCCGCATGGATTTGCAGACGTTTTTCCGCCCATCATGCTGCGTGACAAGGATCCCCAAACACTTCAGGGCAGGATTGGCGCTATCAACTACATCGCGCACCAGCTCCATGAGGTCCTCGTATCCCGTGATGCTGTATTTAGATCCGGACATCATGGGGGTCAGGTAGTAGTCTGAAGCGACTAGAGCGTTGATCGTGAGGATCGACAGGGTTGGCGGACAGTCAATCAAGACAATATCATCATCCCCAAATGCCATCTGCTCCAGGCGGCGCTTCAACACGATAGAGGGCATCGTCGGATACACCCTGGGAAGTTCACGATCTGCTTTGGTCAAGGACACATGGCCGTAGATGAGGCGAACTTCTTTCTCGATGGTGTCATACCACGGTGCGGTCATGTCCTCATCGCGTTTGTTATCCATCAGTAGTGTGGCGGCAGTCACTCTGGCTTCGTATGGACTTACCTTCCCAAGTGTCGAAGATGCATTCGCTTGCGGGTCAATATCGACCACGCAAACGGGATGACCAAGTCTAGAAAGTGCTGCCGCGAGGTTCACCACCGTCGTGGTTTTGCCAACTCCACCTTTCTGGTTAATAACGGCCACTACATTCGGCATTAGTACCTCCTTGACCTACTATGTATAGGCCAGACTCCGGACGATAAGAATAACCCACCAGGTCCGGACATCTAACTTGCCATGGCGTTTTGTCTAACATGCACAGGATTAGCTTGTGGACATGGGGCAGCAATTAGATGTTTTCCTTACGCCTGACGGTGCAGTCTGTCAACTACTTTATATAATAACTATATTCACTCAGCTCAAAGCACAAATATTTCGCAGTTGCGCCCGCGCAACTCAAGGAGATGCGATGCGGGCTGGATATGGCATAAGTGTTCGATTCAATACTTTTAAATGTGCGTGAAATATAATTATAAACCTTATCTTGCCGTTGTATTAATCTCGATATGGTTTAAGTATGTTTGTATGAGCCAGCGTATAATGTACAAATGTTCATATTCCGCGTAATGGTCTAGCTGACAATCGTAGAATATTTGAGAGTTGCGCGGGCGCAACTCTGAGATGGATTGGGATCTTATTGGGATGGCGAAGATAAGGTGGGGTACTTTGATCTGAGCCGTCCGTACATTCGCTGCTTCAGCAAATAAAAGAGCAGGCCTTGCTGAAACGTCGTTTTATCAGGATTCTGGCCGATATCATGAAACCGAGCGCGCACTTCTTCCTCAAGAGATTTCCGCTCAGAGGCCTGCAGCGACTCGTAGACGATCTGCAAATCCGCCCGATCTTCCTCGCTTAAATGTGCGAGCAAGTTCTCAATCGACCGCACATCTGATGCATCTAGCAGCTTTGGCCGGCGACGCGTCCGCAATGGCTTCGCCTGCTGGCTTACGAGTTTTTGATAGGAGCATGGTCTGAGCTCATACAGACCGGCGCGTTTTCCCCCTCCTGGATGAACGACATTCACGATATCCACATCCGGATGTGCCAGCCGTTGGAGCGCCTGGTGAATAGTGGAGCGACTCAATCCCGTGCGAGCTTGCATACGATCCAGTGTCATCGCCACGGGATTGCGGCGGCGACCGAATGCTTCTCGGACAAGTTGTAAGTAAACGAGTTGGGTAGGCGCCGACAGGGCCGTCATCCCACCATCCAAGAGAAAGTGGAGAAGGCCGGTGTAGGCGAGGGGTGACCAGACGGACTCGCTAAGAAGGGGAGCTGGAAGAGGGGCAGATTCAGTCCCTTCAGGGGTAGGATTGTGCTCAGGAATATTCATCTAAGCCATTGATGTCTAAGTGCGATTAGCGGTTTTGCGTTAGCTTGTCATTTGTCCATATGAAAATGTGTATAGTCGTCTTATGGACAAATGTCAAGTGCTGGACTACTACTTCATAAAAGAGAACCTTTGACGAAGTAGTATGGATAGGCTACTATGCCGACCTCCATGCCGAACCGAGATGAGAGCGAGACCGTGGACGAGTCCGATGCGATGCCTGATGGTGGGTCGCCAATGCCCATGCCACCGCGTGAGATTGGGGAGGGGATCAGGAACCCGGGAATACTCCGGCCTGGGCGAGGCGGCGATCGCGTGCATCTTCAGGCCACGTTCTACCATTACCTGCTCTTTTGTCAGGCAAACAAAGCGGCGAGTACGCACCGAATCTACCAATCCACCCTCTGGGCTTTCTATCGCTGGTGGAGGCAAGAACGGCCAGATGAGACGCTTGGCCCCCCACTGCTCCATGCCTACAAGCTTTGGTTGTGTGAGAGTCGTGATCAGGGGCAAGAACGATTGCAGGCACGGTCGATCAACAACTACCTCGCGGCGGTCCGGGCCTTCTGTCGATGGATTCACGCCCGATACCCGCTCAGTTGGGAGCCCGGCCGGGAGATTCCGGACGAGCGTGTCGACAATAAGACCTATCAGCGCCTCCCACTCAGCCCCACGCAAGTCACCACATTGATCGGCAGTTTCGATGACTCCCTTATCGGACGGCGCGATGCCGCCATGACCTATCTCATGGCGAAGACCGGCTTGCGCGCGATTCAGATCCAGCGGGCGGATTGCGGGGACCTCGAATGCCTGGAGATCCAGATACATCAGGGAACGGATGGTACAAAAGGAGTCAGTCGCGAGAACGTCATCCGAGCACAATGGATCTTGCGGACTCAAGGAAAGGGGCAGAAGACGAAGGAGAGTTTTGTGAATCTGATGCCTGAGGTCTACAACCGGCTGCAACGATATCTGGAGGCTCGCGGGCCGGTGTCGCCACGAGAACCGCTATTTGCCCGGCATCATGACAAGCTCACCGCGCATCTTCAGCAGGCACGGTCGAAACCGGGTGGAGCGGAGAGTTCAAACTCGGCGCCGAATGAGCGGTTGCGACTTACGACTCGCGCCATCCAGCTTCGAATTACGGAAGCCATGACCCGCTGCGGGCTGCGGGATGCCGCGCGACCTGGCGAAGCGTTACCGCCCGAAAGTCGCCGCCGGCGGCAACGACGGGTGACGCCACATAGTCTCCGTCATACGGCCGCGACGGAAGCCGCTCGAACCGAATCACCGTTCAAAGTCCAAGCCATGCTGGATCACAAGGACATCCGCACCACCCAAAAGTATTTTCACGCGATTGATCGGCTGGAGGAAGGCGCGGAATACGCCATCACGCGATATTAGTCGGCGAAACGCAGCTGCCTGTCAGCGTACGCTCTTTGGCCCTGCTAATTGATCAGCCGGTGTCCAAAACGCAGGGGACTTATCTCGTCGCTGTCTGAGATTTCGAAATAATCAGACCTTCCTTAGTCAACACCCATCGCCATCGGTTCGTGAGCGAGGCGGAGAGCGCCCGCAATCGCACACAATCGAAGGTCCGCACGAAAGTCGAACATATGCTTTTGGTGACCAAGCGGATCTTTGAGTGGGCCAAGGTGCGCGCCGGCGGGCTGGCAAAGAATACGTACTGGATCTGGGTCGCCTGCGATTGGGCGAATTTCTACGTCGCAAGGCGGCGCCTGTTGACGGTGGTGTCGCCAGTGGGGAAAGGACCTGCACCGGTGGGCCGCCCGACGGCGGACGAATCCCAGAGGCCGTTCCCGGATGTTCTCCTTCCGATCCTGATTCGCCTCGATGACCGACTCCAGAACAGATTTCTGAGCACAAACGTGAATTCATCGGACCTTCCCTAAGTCTGACAAACCATCCGTCGGAACGATCAACCTAAAATGTGAACTTGCGTTTTAACTCCAGGCGAAATACCTCAGGTCCCGAGGGACTACGGGGACGTGTGCCGGGATGAGGGTAGTAGGGCCACGATCTCTGGTCATTGGCGCAGCCAGGCCGCGAACGTATTGGACCACCTCTCGTGAATCAAATTGGGTTCACCTCATGAATCTCTTTGGATACACCCGTCTGTGGTCAGGAGCTATGCGTAACAGGTGTTTTCGTACTCTGTAAAACGTATCACGCTGAAAGTATAGAGATTAAGGCTGCCATTCGATGCTTCTGTCCGATATTGGCACGTCGCATGCACGAGACCAATGCAGAATCACGCAAGAGAGAGTCTAACGCGTGGACGACTCCTGCCAGATTTAGGTGCGGCCAACGTTCATTCGGCTGGTCAATCGTGGTTGACCAAACAATTCGATAACGTTTGGTTACCTATTTCAGCTTCTTGCATCAAAGGGGGTTTGCGATGGAACCGCACTATTTTGCAGAGAATCGTTACTCGTATATCGGTGTTCGTCGGCCACCAGCCAATGTGGATTACCAGGCCGACAGCCCGGAGACGCAATTTGAACGGCGCGTGCAAAGCCTGTTCAACGAAGGCCAGGTGCATTTGCAGCACGAGGAATATGCGCTGGCGCTGGACAAGTTCAAAGAGTTGATGAGTTTGATCTTGGTCACGGCACATCCCAGGATGCCGATCAACCCGATCTTCATCGATATCCTCGACTTCCCGCGCGATATCGCCTTAATCGACACGTTCTCCGCCAAAGCCGCCGACATTCTGAAGAAGACGCCACTGACACGGTATGACTTTCCACCCACGATTGTGAGTGAGCAGACGACGCTGCCGCCCGCCGTGATCGAGAAACTCAAATCTGCCTTAGAGAGTGGTTTGCAGATTACCTCATTCCACAATGTGGTAGGCGATCGGGTAAAGGCTGCGCTAGACGCCGCCGAGGACAAAGAGTGGACACTGGCGGTCAAGCAGTACCAAACCGCCTTGCAGCAAACGCCTGCCAACGATCTGGTGATGCGCGCGTCGCTGAGCCACGACCTGGCCGTGCTGTTTGAGAAGGCAGGCAACAAAGGCCAGGCGATGGAATTTAGCCAATCAAGCGCTAGACTATTTGCAGAATCCAAGCAAGTGGACGCTCAGGTGCAGGCGTTGGACACCGCCGCCGGCATCTTCACCCGCGCCGGGCAAAAGCCACAGGCCGATGAGTTTGCCAAGCAAGCCCGCGCCCTGCGCAATAGCAACAACCTCAACCCGGTCTTCATCCGCCCCACCAAGACGCTGACTGACAAGCTGAGCGGCGGTAACTCGCCCATCCTCAAGCGCGGATTGGGCATCCAGGTTGATCGCCCTATTAGCCCGACCGTGCTTCAACCAACTGCGCTTCTATCCACCGCCGATGCACCCACGCTGATGGCATTGACGTATGTGTCCACAGCTGTGCCGCAGAAATCGTATTTGGTTCGAGGCGCTGCCGAGTCGGCCAATATTGTGTTGGATGCCAATGCGACCGCCAACGTCAAGAATTTTCTCAGCGTACTCACCAACACGGTTGATCTGCAACTCATCACCGGGTTTATCGCGACGCATACGCAGTGGGTGGCCTATTTACCGCACATGTACTTCTACGTCATCCCCATGTCTATTGGCGATTGCTTTGCCGGGATGGGCACCCCACAACTGGCCGAGGCGCAATACAAGCAGGTGTTGGCCTACCCATTCATCAACAAACGCTACGAACTTCCCAAGTTGTGGACGCGCCTGGCACAGAGTTATCTGACGCAGGGCGACATGCTGTATCGCGGGGCCAAGGACAACATCGCTGGGTTTGCGGCGGCAAAAACCGTCTACGAAAACATCGTTCTCACCAACAAGACGCTCAAAGTTAACTCCCCGTTGTATCAAGATGGCAAATTCTCCACCATCAAGACGCGCGTCACCAACTTTTTGGCTGCGGCAGACCCAGCCACATTCAACGATAACCCGACCATCCTGATTCTGGTGTTAGAAGCGTTGAACAAACTGCAACAGATCGCAGCGGGGTTGAACTTTTTTGGCTTTGCGCCCAACTACGTCCCACCCTTCAGCTTCGAGTATTTGCAAAACACCGCGCGCTACTTTGCGCAGCAGGCCTCGCAAATCGAGCAGCGCTACATTCAATTCAAAAATCAGGCCGAGAACGAGGAATTCCGCCGTGAGCAGTTGGACCAACAGGCCGAGGTCGCCCGCCAAACCGTGGTGCTGGAGCAGCGCGGCGTGGCTGAGGCCCAAGCGGGCATCAACGTGGCGCAGGCTGGCCTGAACTACGCCGAGACCCAGCGTCAGAACGCCGTGGCCGCGCAAACCGCTTTCAATAATGTGCGCTGGGAGTTGCTGGAGCTATCGGAGGCAGAAGCATGGGCGGGTGCCGCCGCCGTAGACCAAGACGACGAAGTGAAGCAAACCTGGAACGGCAACTACTACAACGCCCGGGGCAAGCGTCGTTCATTGGTCATTCAAGATTTGGCCTATCGCCGCACGCGCATCTCGCATGATCTGGAGGCTGCAAGGTTGCAACGCGATATAGCATCGGCCAACGCCTACAAAGGCATCGCCCAGGCGCAGATCGGGCAAGCCCAGGCGCGCAAAGCCATTGCCGAGCAGCGCGTAAAAATCGCTCAGTTGCAGCAACGCTTTGCCGAGGAGAACCGCGACTTTTTAGACATGCGCGAGTTCAGCGCCAGCCTGTGGTACGAGTTGGCGCAGCAAGCCAAACTCATCAAGCAACGCTATTTGGATATGGCGACAGAGGTCGCTTTCCTGATGGAGCGTGCCTACAACGCCGAGACCGAGCGCAGCCTGCATGTCATCCGCTACGACTACAGCCGCACCAGCGCCAAAGACCTGCTGGGGGCCGACATGCTGTTGGGCGACGTCGACTACTTCACGCTGGATCATATAACGACGACCAAGACCAAGAAGATTCCGGTGAAGAAGACGATCAGCCTGGGCGATTCGTATGCGATGGCGTTTCAGCAACTCAAGACGCAGGGGCGGTGCTTCTTCGTCACCGAGTTGGCGCATTTTGACCGCGAACACCCCGGCTTCTACCTCGCCAAACTGCGCAACGTGGAGTTGGTATTTGTCGGCATCACTGGTGCCACGTCCATTGCGGGTACGCTGCGCAACATTGGCGTCTCCAAATTCCGCAAAGAAGATGGCACAGTGACCTCACGGCTGTATCCATCGGATGTGATGGCGCTATCGCAGTATGACCTGCGCCAGGATGCGCTGGCCTTTCGCTTCAACCCCAACGACCTGCGCCTGTTCGAGAACAACGGCATCGAGACCATGTGGCAGATCGAGTTACCGCTGAACGCCAACGACTTCGACTACAGTGAAATTCTGGATGTGCAACTGGTGCTATATTACGACGGCTTCTTCAGCCCCACGCTGGAGCAAACAGTCAAAGCCGCGTTACCCATCAAAGACACAGCCTCGCGCGCCTTCTCCATGCGCCTGTCCTTCCCCGATGAGTTGTTCTACCTGAAGAACAAGGGCGACGCAGAGGTGGTTTTCGATGCCGCTATGTTCCCGCGCAACCAGACCAACTTCAATCGCAACCAAACCACGCTCAAGGTATCAGGCAAGCCTGCGGCCATCAGCGGCCTCACCCTGCGGCTCAAATCCAAAATCCACGGCACGGAGTTAGTGTTGAAGACCGATGCGCAAGGCTTGATTACTGACGTTGCACCGCAACCGCTGAACGCGCTGCGCAATCAAACCCTGCTGGACGAATGGACGATCCGCATCACCGTCGACGACAACCCGACCCTGGTGCAAGGCGGCACCCTCGACCTCAGCGGCATCAGCGATGTGCTGGCGTTCTTTGAGTACGGGTTTGACTACCGCTAAGAACTGGAAATGACCATGTCAACTGGAGCCAAACAAGCCATCACCTCGCCACCCGCAGGCACAGGCAATGTACCAGGGCTGGGCGAGGCGTTCACCATCAATCTAAGCACCGGGCAAGGCGTGTATTCCTACAAGCTGCCCCTGCCCGACGGTGTGGCCGGGCACACCCCACGCCTGGCGATGGAATATGCGCACGGGCAAGGCCACAGTCCGTTTGGGTTTGGATGGCGATTGGGCGTGCGCGCAATCGCCCGACGCCTGGACCTTGGCGTACCCAACGAGGTCTCCCCAGAGCGCTTCACCGATTCGGGCGCAGAGATTGTGCCGATGGTGGATGGCAGCTATCGCGCATTAGCCGAAACCGCTTTCTCGCGCTATACCCGCATTGGGCAGGGCCACAATTTGGGCTGGAAGATTGAGGACCGCAACGGCGTGATACACGAGTTGGGCCAATCCGCCGACTCGCGCGTGGCCGACCCAGTTGACCCCGCACGCATCCACGAGTGGATGATCGAGCGCACCATTGACCCCTCCGGCAACGCCATCACGTACCGTTACACCCAAGACGCGGGCATGACGTATTTGGCCGAGGTGCGTTACGCCATTTACGCCGTGCGGCTGGACTACGAGTCGAGACCCGACGCGCGCAGCGATGCTCGGATGGGGTTTGTGCGCCACCGCGCCTTGCGCTGCAAACGCCTTGCGTTGTTCCTCGACCCAGACACGCCCAACGAGCGATTGATTCGCTCGTGGACCGTGGGCTACGAGCCCGATGCCCTGAGTGGGCTGTCGCTGCTGACCTCGGTGCGGATGACCTCACACGGCGCAGCACAAGATGGCTCGCAAGATGTCCGACGGCCAGCGACCAAATTCGGCTACACGCGCTTCCAACCCACTCAGTACGCCATCAATTGGATTGACCCGCCCGAGGAAGGCCCTCAACCGCCCCCGCTGAACGAGGACGATGTGGCGCTGGTCACGATGGACAACGCGCCGCTGCCGGGCGTGCTACACATTCGTAACGGGGCGCAGTATTACTGGCGTAACCGAGGCGACGGCCGTTGGAGCCACCCTGTGCCATTGCAGCGCATGCCACACATTGGCTCGCTTTCGCGCGAGGGGCTGGCGTTTCTGGACATGAACGCATCGGGCACCGCCGATTTGCTGGTGGCTGGCAATGACAAATTGCAGGGCTACTATGAAAACGGCGGTCGCGAGGGCTGGTCGCGGTTTGTGGCTTTCCCTCGTGGGCAGCGCACGACGCCAACCTGGCGTTCGCCCTCGCTAAAGCTGGCCGATTGCAACGGCGATGGCCGCATAGATGCGCTGGCTAACATGGGCCGCGCCATTGCACTGTGGCAAAACCAAAGCGAGCGCGGCTGGGCCGAGCCGCAATTGATCTTCAACAGCGAAAACGTTCCCAGCCTGGCCGACCCCACTGTGCATCTGGCCGATATGACCGGTGATGGTTTGCAAGATGTGGTGCGGGTGCAGTCTGGGCGGGTGGAGGTGTGGCCGAGCCTGGGGATTGGGCGCTTTGGCCAACCCATGCAGCTACGCAATAGCCCACGCCTGCGCGATGCCTTGCGTCAGCCACAAAGCGTGCTGCTGGCCGACCTGAATGGCGATGGCTGCGCCGATCTCGTTCACTTCACGCCCGAAGGCATCGAGATTTTTATCAACCAAAACGGGATGCAGTTTGCGGATGCGATTTTGATCCGCGATGTGCCGCCGCCCATTTCGGGCACGGTGCGTGCCGCCAACATGCAGGGGCAAATGGGCAGTGGGCTGGTGTGGAACAGCTATCGCGGGCGGACGATGGCGTACGTGCAATTGGCGTTTGGCAATTCGTTGCCCTATTTGCTCACCACGGTCGAGAACGGGTCTGGCCTGGTGTCGGAGTTGTTGTATCGCTCGGCTGTGGAAGACTTTGCGCGTGACGAAGCAGCGGGCGAGTTGTGGGACACCCACTTTCCGTTTCCGTATCTGGTGGTGGCGGGCACGCGCGAGCGCGACCTGGTGAGCGGTCGGAGCACCGCGCTAGATTTCAACTATCACCAAGCGCATTACGAGCCGAACACGCGCCAATTCCACGGCTTTCGGCGCAGTGAGCGCATCGAACGAAGCAATGGCAGCCTCAGCCGCGCCGATGTTCGCATCGTCTTTCACTACCTAATGGGTCAGGAGCGCTTGCCGGGCAACGGGCTGGAACACGCTGCGCTCAACGGCATGTTGCACCGCAGCGAGACCTATAGCCTGGATGGCTCACCCGATCAAAACAGGCCGTATCGCACCGAAGTCTCCGAGTATGGGCTGAGCGTATTGGGGATGTTGCCCGACGGCCGCAAACGCTCGTTCGTGTTTGTAGCCAAACACCGCCTGGAGGACACCGAACGAACCAACACCGGCGACCTGCGCGGAGAGGAGAAGACCTACACCTACGACGCAAACGGCAACGTGACAAAGGAGCAGCATCGTGGGTATGGCACGCATGCAGGCGTAGCGCAGCCCGAACGTAAACGCACTAGCGAGATCAGCTATGCCAACAGTACCACAGCCTGGTTGTTGGACCGTGCTTCGCGCATTGTGGTGCGCGATGAAGCGGGCGCGTTGCTCTCCGAGACGCGCCGTTATTACGATGGGCCAGACTTTGTGGGCTTGCCCCTTGGCCAGACGGTGCGCGGGTTGCTGAGTCGCGAAGAAGCGTTGGTGTTGCTCCAAGCTGAGTTCGACGCGCACTACGCGGGCATGAATGCCGCAACCCTGGGCTATGCGGCAAGCAACGACGTGGACGGCCATCTTGCCTTGTTCACTCAGACGGGTCGCTGCGCCTACAACACGCATGGCGTAAAGACGGCAATCCAGGATGAGTTGGGCAACACATCTGCATATGAACACGATGCCGACCAGTTGTTTCGCATCAAGTTGACCGACGCGGCAGGAGTGACACAGTTTGCGTTTGACCGCGCCATCGGCCAACCCACTCGCATTGCCTACGCCGATGGCACACAGGCGCAGTTTGCCTACGATGCACAAGGGCGTGTCACCGCTACAGCGCTGCCCGGTGAGTCGTTGGCCGATGCGCCGCGCCAATACCGTTACGACGACGCCAATGTGCCGCACGCGCGCATCGCGCAATTGCGGTTTGCGCCCGGCGCGGCTGGCCTGGCGCAAGCGGTAGCCTACTTCGATGGCGGCGGCAAAGAGGTGCAACAGCGTGCCGAGACGCAAGGTGGGCAATTCGTGGTGTCGGGCTGGTGCGCCGCCAATGCCTGGGGCGAGGCCGAGCGCGAATACGAGCCCACCTTCTCCAACAACCTGGCCTTTGCCGTGCCAGACTTAACCGCCAAGCCGCACCGCGATACGTTTTACGACGGGCGCGGGCGAGTGGTGAAAACCGTAAACTACAACGGCGGCGTTTCGACAGCGGCGTATTTTCCGTTTGAGGTGGTAACCCGCGACGCCAACGACCACGACGCTTCGGCGGCGAATGTGGCGCGCGGGCAGTTCAACACGCCTCACCGCGAGCTGTTCGATGTTTTTCGCTACCGCACGCAGGTGATTGAAGATCTGGGCAATGGCGCAACGATGACAACGCGCTATAGCGTGGGTGCGGGTGGCGAGGTGTTGAGCGTGAGCGATGCGAACGGCGTGATGGCCACATATGAGTATGACCGGTTGGGCAACCGGCTGAGTATTCAGCAGCGCGATGCAGGGGCGCGGCGGTTGTATTACAACGCGCGCAAATTGATCGTGCGCACGCTGGATGCCAACGGCAACGACATTCGCGCAATGATAGATACGCATGGGCGCATCACCCAACTGGTCAGCGGGGGCATAACGCTGGAGCGATACCGCTACGACGACCTGGCGCAACACGCGTTTGGGCGCCTGGCCGAGGTGAGCTATGTGGGCGGCAGCCAGAAGTTCATCTATAACCCGACCGGCAGCCTGGTGGAACACGAGTATCGTTTTGATGGGGTAGCCGCGAGGCACACGCTGCGCCACGAGTATGACTTGCTGGGGCGCGAAGTGGCTGTGCAACACCCCGACGGTACACGTCTCGCAAGAACGCTGACGTCGAACGGGTGGACACAAGCCATCCCTCGCTTTGTGAGCAACGTGCGCTATGACCCGCGCGGGTTGCCGGTGCAGGTGACGTATGCCAACGGCGTGGTGCGCGACATGCAGTACACGCCTGGCCCAGGTCGCATCAAAACCCAAACCACGCGCAACAGCCAGAACCAGATTTTGGAGAGCAGTACCCTGGACTTTGACCAGATGGAGATGCTGTTGAATTGGCAGGACAGCGCGGCGGGTGGCGCAGGGCAGCGCAGCTTTTCCTACGATCCGCTGTATCAAATCAAAGGTGTGACGACGATTGAGAACGGCGCGCCAGTGAGCCGCAGCTATGACTACGCCAACCACTACAACCTGACGCGATTTGACGAGGCTGGCTGTGTGATGCACTACGACGATGCCGCGCACCCCGACCGCGTGGCTGGTGTGACACTCAACGGTGCAGCGCGCGTGAATGTGACGTATGACACCAACGGAAACTTGCTGAGCTTGCCCGGCAAGACGTTGGCCTACGACGCCAAGAACGAACTGACGCGCTTTACCGCCGTATCCGGCCTGAGTGCGACCTATGCCTACGACCACACCGGCCAGCGTGTGAGCAAGACCGTGGACGACGGGCATGGGCATGTCTCACGCACGTTGTTTGTGGGCGCACTGGTCGAAATTCGCGATGACAAACCCGCCTACTTTGTGCGGCTGGGGCATTTGCGCGTCGCCATTGTGTTCGATGGCAATACACGCTTTGTGCATGATGACTATCTGGGCAACTCAGCCTTCTTTACGGATGGCGCAGGCACCAAGATCGCGGCGATTGTGTATCACCCGTTTGGCAACGTATTTAGCAGTTCGGGCAATGTGGATTTCCGAACCTTCGGCGCGCATCCGTTCGATGCCGAGTCTGGCTTCTTCTACATGCGCAAACGCTATTACGCACCGGAGATCGGGCGCTTTTTGACGCCCGACCCGCTGGCGATTTACCAGGCGGAAAAATTCTTGAACAACCCGAAGGCGCTGCACCCGTTTATCTACGTCGCCAACGATCCGCTGAATAAGACCGACCCAACCGGCCTCTCGTTTTGGAGCGTGCTGGGCGGCGTTGTGGGTGTGATTGTGGGCGTGATTGCTGCTGTGGCGATTGTGGCCCTCACGGTGATGACGGCAGGCGCGTTTGGTGTGTTTGTGGCCGTGCTGGTGGGCATAGGCTTAACAGTAGGTGCGTTTGGGGTGATGGTGGGCTTGTACGCCATCGCCAGCGCAACGGCGGGCACCGGCTTTGGCGACTTTATGCGCGGCTTCTTGATTGGGATGAATGCGGGGTTGAACGCCGGTTTGGCCACCGCCATCTTTGGGCCGTTTGTGGGTGTGTCGCTGGGCGTCATCAACTTTTTAGCCGTGTTCGATGGCGTTGCGCAGAACAGTTTTTACCAGGGCGTTTTGGGCTGGGCGAGTTGGCTGATGCCGATGTCGTGGTTGGCGACGGGCGTGGGGCTCATCTTCTTCGTCGTCAACGTCGTGATGCACTTCTTCACAGTGACTATCCCCGGCTGGTTTGGTGGCAGCGGTTGGGATGCTGCGCGCATTGACCACATCAGCATTGATTGGGGCACGGGCATCATCGTGATGGGCGGCGGGTTGATTGAGCCATCAGGTGGTGCGGATGGCTTCAACCTCGGTAACTTCGTCTTCCTGCGGGAGGGCGCGAGCGGCGATGCAGGTCTGGTTCGCCATGAGACCGGGCACGGCCTAAACGTGGCGGCCTTTGGCGCGTTATTCCACTATGTGGGCGCATTGGATGAAAACCCACCGGGTAACCGAGGACATGATGCCTTTGCAGAGAGGCTGGCCGAGAGCCACTCGAATCGGCCAGGCAGCCCAACTGTTCCACTGTGGGGATAAGGGCCAAGGAAAAGAAGCAGAATAGTGCTGGAGATCTGCAACGGCTTAGTACATACGATTTGAAGTGCGAAGCGATGCGCTGCATTCAGGACCAGACGTGTCCCTGTAGCAAAATTGGACTTGGAAAAAACAGGAGGCAGTTGAGACCACCTGGGGGAATACCTCCCGATTGTATCGGCGATGAGCCCTGTGGTGTGTCTCCCACGATGCCAGTCGGCTCAACGCCGGTCGATTCTCGTCGTCGGCAATGAGAGCCCAGCTCGCGGATCACGCGCCTGGTCTTGCTGGCGCGAATGGATGGACCGGATGCCTGGAGTACCTATCAAGGGTTCACCAGGATATTGTGACAGGCGCCCGCTCCATTGCGAACAACGCTGACCTATTACGGGGCAAAGAAATGGTGGAGCACACGCGCTTGGCCCAGCGGCTTGCGATCCAGATCTTTTTGCCGATCCGCATGCGCCCGTGGCAACGCGGGACCAACGAGTATACCAACGCGTTGCTGCGTCAGTACTTGCCCAAGGGGACAGACCTGTCCTGCTATACTCTGCGATAGTTGAGCGCCATTGCCTATCGGCTGAACACGCGCCAACGAAAATGTCTCGCCTTTGCGACCCCGCTGCAAGTCTATGCGCACGTGCGCTATCATTCGCCCGTTGCACTTGGAGCTTGAAACCGCTCGTTACTAGGCGGCAGGAACCATAAGAGCAATCCACGCTGGGTAGCTGTTTCCTTACATCCACTCCTGCTAAGAGTTCATCGCCGCGCCAGCTCAATATTGACATGTGTAAGGCAACAGGCTACAGTAAGAAGTGAAGATTACGAATTTTTCCCATAAGGGATTGAAGAAACTATATCTCGAGGACAAGGCCAAAGGTCTCCCTCCCGATGCGGTGGATAAACTCCGCGCCATGCTGTCCTTTCTACAGGATATGCGGGAGCCGGAGCATTTACGCGCCTTTCCTTCATGGAAAGCCCATCAGCTCACCGGCAATCGCAAAGGCGTCTGGAGCCTGCACGTCACACGCAATTGGCGTCTGACGTTCCAGATTAAGGACGGGGAAATTGTGGAGGTGAATTATGAAGACTATCACTGAGGGGAAAGCTATGCGGATGTTGAAGCCGGTCCATCCGGGCCATTTTTTACGATCGGAAGTTATCGAGGCTCATCATCTGTCTGTGACGGAAGCGGCTAAGGTGCTACGTGTCTCGCGCCCGACCTTATCGAGTTTGCTCAATGCCAAGGCGGATCTGTCGGGTGACATGGCGTTGCGCTTTGAGAAGGCCTTCGGAGTCGATATGGAGACGCTCATGCGAATGCAAAATTCCTATGACATCACCCAAACGCGCAGTCGGGCGAAAGACATTCGCGTTCAGCGCTATCAGCCAAGGCCTGCCGCGTGAGTGACGAAGACGACGCCTTCAACACTATCACCAGGGGCGAGGATCTTCCGGATCCACGCTTGCAAAGTTTCGCTGTGGTCACGGCTATTGTGCCTGGTGAGCGTCCTGTGGTGAGGCTGTCGCGTACGATCTTTCTTCCGGAAGAAGAAGGACAGACGGCGGATCGAGGATGGATCGGTCCTGCGCGCGTCCTGCACGTGGTTCGTCATGAAGGCGAGATCAACCACCATGTGGAGATGGCTGAGTCGCTCGTCGTTGGTGAGCGCTATCCCATTGCGGTAGATGCGGAATTCCGATATGTGGAAGCGGCGGGACGCTATCTGGCGGCAAAGATTTTCATGGAGATCCTGCAAAGAAAACCAGAAGATTATCAATGAAAGGCCGCGGCTGTTCCGAGTTGTGAAGGGTCTATCACGCTCTGACCGACCAGCGGTGGTGCGTTCGTTCGCTCCTGCCTTGGCCGTGGGGTGCTGGGTACGCCGCCAGAAAGCATTCTAGGAAGGTCTGACTCATTCACGGTTTCACTTGGCAACCGGTTCCTGGGTTGGTCACCCGGGGGAAGTCGGTGGGTAGAGGCTGTTCCGAGAGCCTTTTGGCGGGTGCACCGCCATTTCCGTAACTACTGAATATCGTCCAGGTAGCGTTCCGCCCCAAATCGTATGCGGTTGACCTGGTCAATGAGGACCTGGGTCGTCTGAATGGATTCATGCCGCATGGTCCTTTTGAGCTCAGACGGGCTCGCCCCTTTCCGATAGGCCAAGGCTCCGCCCGACAGCCGGAGTGACAGGGCGGTCACATGGGGTTGGGCAAGGCCCGCTTCTTTGAACCCGGCCTTCAGCTGCTTCCGCATCCCGCGTGTCGTCATGCGCTCCCCTCGGGAATGCGGATGATGATTCGTGAACAGCGGATCTTGTGACGGGAAGTGGCCGTCAGGATATCGCTGCCGGAGATACGCCCAGAGCTTGGTGCTGAGATCCGGTCGAACCACGACGGGCTCCTGTTTGGCTTTGCCTTTGCTGTGCAACAACAGCAGACTGCCTTCCTCTCCGTATTCCGTGAGATCCCCGATGTTGGCTGCGGCCAGTTCGGACTCCCGTGCTCCCGTGCGAATCATCAACGCAGCGAGGAGGTAGTCCCGTTGACCCACGAGCGTGGTCACCGGGAACTGCTTCAGGAGTGTTTGAAGATTCGTTCGGGTGAGCAAACGATGCCGCAACCAGCGAGCCCGCGGCGGCCCTGAGACAGCCGCAAAGGGGTTAACGGACAGGTGGCCGGCGGCCAGGAGAAAGCATCCCCATTGCCGGACGGCCGACAGGTGTAGGCCTTGTGAGGCCTTGCTCCGTGTGCCGGGTGTTGCAAGCCAGCATGCATACCGTGTCGCCAATGTCTCGGAGACGGGGAGGGTGGGTTCATGCTGCTGCCACCATTCGTGAAAGGTGGCGAGTTTTCGCGCATAGGTCGCGACCGTGGTGTCGGCAATCACTGACGCCCGCTCATGAAGAAATGCCGCGATCAGGGTCGAGGCCTGATCGGGTGTGATAAGAGTTCGACCTGATTTCATAGTACCTGGTATACCACAACACACCGCTCATAGCAACAGTTCCTGGGGCGCATGTCCGGAATTCTGCGGAGAAATTGCTTCGACTCAGGACGGGTAGTGGTTGGAATGAATTGTATACCAGGTACTTATGCCCTGCCTGCCGACATGCTGAGGTGGGGTTGAGTACTAGGGTACAACATGGAGCGAGGGCCATTCCCGCGTATCGACAAACTGTCGACCACGCTAGGCTGTCCGAGCACAGGCATTCCCTGATCAAGAACCCAATGTGCTACCAGGACAGAGTTTCGTAAACCGCAGGTCGGTGGTTCGATTCCACTCGCCGGCTCCAGAAATATCCCCGACGAATCAACCTGTTGGCGGTTTGCGACACCGCTGCTCTCACCCCTCAATTCTGCCAGTGTAACCGCCAGTGTAACCGTCTGCTTTTCGAAATAGGCCGTGAGTGATCGCGCGGCTTGTTCGAGGTCCCGCTCGTTCACGATGTTGTACCGGTCAAAGACACTTCTGGTTTTGTGGCCAGAAATGGCCATGGCGATCTTTTCCGGCACTCCGGCCCGGATCATGTTTCGCACCGCTGTACGACGGAAATCGTGCGGTCTCTTCCCATCCCAGACGAGCCGTCCCTTCCGCTCATCCTTCACCCTGTTTCCTAGTCCTACGGCTTCACAGGCCTCCCACCAGGAGCGTTTGAAGCTCTGCAGGCGAATGCCACCGCGATGGCAAATCCACTGACAGGCCGGCCATTTCTTGTCGCAACGGGTCTTCCAGGCCAACAACACCCGATAGAGGTCTCCGGTCAAATAGAGAACCCGTGGTGTGTTCGTTTTGGTATCCTGAGCCTTCAGAAAGAGTTTCCCCTCTGTCCAGTTAATCTGCTTCCATTGGAGCGAGTACACTTCCCCCATCCTCATGCCGCTGTAGTACGCCAGCGTAGCTGGAACTTGGGCATAGTCGGGGAGGGCACCGCGCAGGGCGAGGAAATCCTCATGCTCGAAGAAGCCGGAGCGTATGTTGTGCTCTTTGAGCTGGGGAATGTGGGGCACACGAGCCACGAGCTGGGGTGTCTGTTGGTAGCCTAAGCGGAACATCCGCTTGAGAAATCCAATTTCCCGGTTGATAGTTCCGTTGGCCGCCCCTTGCTCCTGTCGTTTGATAATGTAGGCTTTGATGCGGTCCGTGGTCATGGAGGACACTCGGGCTTTGCGGAAATACGGTTCCAAGTGTTTCTGATACTCTGTGATCCGTCGAACCGTTTTTCGCCTGTTGATCTGGTAGTCCTGCTGGACCAATGCCGCCAGGTCTTCAAATCGGATTCGATCCATACTCGGCCCGCGATAAAGTCCAGCCGCGACTTCTCCTTCTTTGACCTTGAGAATCTTCTTGGCTTGCTCCTTCTCAAACACCTTCGTGCTTTCCTGAATCGGTCGGCCCTCGACGTAATATTTCATCCAGTAGGGGCCTTGTTCCTCTAGCTTGCCGGTCGTCGGATCACGTTTCTTGCGGCGATAAAGCATGCCCATCATGCACCTCCGTTTTGTGGTTCTCGATGTGCCGTTCCAAATCATGAATATCGAACAGCACTCGACGGCCTTGCCGCACACAGGGCAAAGTCCGTAATTTCTGAAGATTGCGAACCGACCAAGGGCTGACGCCCAGGTAGCGAGCCGCTTCCCTCACGGAATACAGTCGTTTAAGCACTTGCTCTGACATCTTCCTCACCCCCTTTCGTCTCGAATGATTGTATTGCATAGAAGATTTGCACCCTCTTACGCCTTAGGCTTCGCCTTTTTGATATCCGGGGGAGACATGAGCACGCCTAGGCCTTTTAATGCTTCCCCGGTCATCTTCTGCCATCCCTTCATAGCCTGATCCAATTTGCCTGCCTTGGCCTGTTCCAGCATCGTCGCCATGTGTTCAAGTATCGGCTGCTGTTCGGCCAATAAGTCGCGAATGATTTCGGCTCGTGGCTTATCCATAGCAGCGGATACACGTGAAATGGTGTGGTAGAGATCCGTGGGCAACGACAATAAAACTCGATGTGGCGTGTTTTTTGGCTTTGGACTCATCTATGGCCCTCCGTTATAGATGCGAACATATATCGTATGGCTATAGGTGTGTCAAGTCTGCCGCGAAGCGGTGAAGAATGGGGGCATACCTAGGCCCCCGTGGTATCCAGAAAGGAGTTTTCGCAATGTGTTTATCAGATTCAATCGCCGGTTTCGGGGTGTTCCGGTCACGGACACGGGCCGGCCAAGAACTGAAGTTCGTCGCCGAGATCGCACAGCCATAAAGCGGCCCTCAGCCCTGTAGCATTAAGGTAGAAGTGAGCGGCCTGCGCAGATTTTCGCGCGGATCCGCTCGACTGCCGGGTTGGGCCTATAGCATCCCATTGGCGTGAAGGATGCGAGCCGTGTCATAACCATCGATGAGAGTAAACCTACAAGTGCGCGAGTAGTTCGAGAGGGCGAAAGCTTCTACGGTTTTTCGGACGGCAGGAGTAATTTTGTGGCAGTGCTGAACCACGAAGACATCAGCCGGGGTGTTGAACAGACGGTAGATTTGATCGCCATTCTTTCCACAGTCAGCCAGTGTCATTTCATGAAACCGAGCAGGCCCCTTGAGAAGAAATGCAGCAGACATCCTTTCTCCATCGACAGATAGGTTGCTTGAAAAGAGATCACACTCTTCACCACCCCAATCACTTGGGACGTTCGCCTCGCCAAGAAGCCGACAAACCAGCGCTTTTACATCCCGCTCAGGGATGTTCTTCAGGAGATTGAATTGCTTGACGGTTGGTGTCCAGCGAAAGTCGGTTCGAGAGAACTGGTCGATCCTTTGAACAGGAAGATGCAAGGAGTCGATAAGTCTCAGATCTAAACCCGACCCCGTGCGTTCTATGAGATCGCCGACGACATACGGAACAGCCCGAATCGTCGCGTCATCAATTTCCGTAACCGAGCAAAAAGCAAACAGGTTTGTGGAACCACTAAGGCGTGAATATGCGGTATCAGTTACAAGTCCACTCTTTGAGAACTCGATGACCAGCTTCATTCCGGGAAGTACGTCGCTGACATCCTCCGACAATGAAACGAGCGGGGTACGGTTGGCAGCGCCAAAACCCTTCCCAAAGAAGTGCCCTTGATAGGCAAAGTGAACGCCGGGCGCCAGCTTGCCTTCGGCCGCCAACCGATGAAACGGATGAATGCCTTCAGTCCGAAGAAATCCAAGAAGCTGCGGGCCGAGAAGGTTGGCAAGAATGATTTTGCTAGGCTGGGAGTTCGGTGAGTGCAAGGCTTGTGCGACTTGAGGCGGCAATTTTCTTTCATCCAAGAACTCAAGTAGTCGTTGCGTGCTAACATACCACGACCGAATTGCTTCAATGCTCATGGTCTAAAGGCCCAATGGACCGGCATTAACCGGCGTGGAATAGCGCCACCGGACTTTGCCGAGCCTGAAGTGGTTGATGCCAGAGTTGACGCCAGAATGGTACAGCGGGGATTAGAACCGCGCGCTATGCCATGTCCGGCTCAACGCTTTCTTCGGCGGCTGTTCGCGCTCACCTGTAATCCACGTCGCAATTTGTCGCCCCAGCCTGCTCGGAGCGCCGCGTGGCCCGTGCGGCATAGACCACTGGGCACTCCCTCTTAACCTCGCCATTCGGAATCTGGTATACGCCGAACTCGAACGGAAGCTGCTGATCACAGTTGTCTAGGACGCACAAGATGTACAGTTCCTCGAAGAACGTGAGCATGTTGTGAAGGTGAGTATCCATGTCCCTGACAATGTCGGACCAATAGCCTTGAACGCTTCCGCCACGCTCGGAGAGATCATAGCGCCAACTCGGTACGGAAAATTTGTTTGCTGGCTCGAGCGAGAAGTTGCGGACCTCCAAGATGAAGTGCGCTCTCGCGTGATTGATGGGGAGAGCGTTCCTTGATTCGGCGATGAAGCGGATCCATTCCTGGTCTTTGGCAAGCAGGTCTACGACTTTTACGCTGGTGCTTCGGTTCGCTGAGATCCACTCGCGGTATGCCTTGAAGTTCGAGCCGTGATCGGCCGATCCGTAAAAGATGGAGAGTAGGGAGTGCGCCTTCTCAAGGAAGCGTTTGGCGCTACCAAGAAAGGAGCCAACCCGTTCTTCTAGATCTGCGACCTGGGGCAAGGTAGGAATCGCAGTTTGTGATTTTGACTTCTCGATGACATCATCGATCTCCGCAAGGAGAGACATGGCGTCGTTGTAGATTCGGAAATGGGCATTCTCGCACTGCAGCAGAAGCTGGGTCGCTTCCCAGACCGCGTTGAGTAGCCGTTCCTTGGCCAGTTCGGGCCTTAGGATCACGCCATCGAAGATCTGCTTTGCCTGGATTATCGAGCGTGCGACGAACGAGTTGTTGCAGCCTATCGGGTAGATCTCTTGGTACGAGTGGCGTGTCTCGGGACTCGCACGATCGGGGTCAACGTCATCAGCGGTACGCACTTGGAAGATCTTCTTGGTTGAGAAGACGTAGAGGCTTTTATTCAGTGTGAGCATATCCTGGATCGTATTCTCTTTGTCTTCACCCAGCCCCATTGAGAATGCGCCGTCTCTGTCGAATGTGCCGGGCATCGTGTCTACTCGTTAGGATTCGATGGCCGCAGGAGCCAGCTGCGCGGAGCGTTTTGACGCCCACCTATGTTTGGGCCGATCCGCATAAGAACCGGATTTGCCAATTTGTATCCGTATAACACGCCACTACAGTTCGTGAAGAATATGCCATGCTAGTTGTCGTTTCAATGAGTTGCGACGGTGGGACCATGTATCACGGGTTCTTATGTGGATCGGTGTAAGCCCCTCTTTCTTATAGCGGTCGGTCGTGGACTTCGGCTAAGGGACGGATACCGATGGTCGAAGAACGGCCAGAAGCGGAAGGTCGGCAACGAGATTGCGCAGCCATAAAAGCAGTCCTCAGCCCTACCGCATTCACGTTGAGCTAAGTGGCCCTGTTGGGTCCGCTTCAACGAAATGTTATGTGACGCTGCTATTTCCCAGCTGGTTGAAGACAATGTTGCAAAAACAAGAGCGTCATATTCATCATCAGTAAGGCATCAGAGCTCGAGGCCGGGCTTAGTGACGGCTTCGCAGTGCTGTTAGTTGCTCTCTCGGAGGTTATGAAGCTCTGGATAATTGTTAAGAATGGTTCAGTGAATCGATTTGTCGGGATCAAACCCGCTAGCTTTCCTTCCTTCATTAGCCTTCCAACTTCACCCTTTCCGTTAGTCCCGAGTTCCCCCACAAGGATTTGCAGAAAGCTATGAACAGCGCTGTGAGCCTTCGTTATCGTTTCAGGATACCTACGTTCCCGAAAATCCTCGAACATTAGGGCAAGGATCTTATTTACGGGCCCCCACTTCGGATCTGATAGTGCCTTAAGAGTCGGCTTGTACAATTCCTGCTCAATCGTCTCATCTTGTCGAGGAATGAACCCACTACGAGTCAGCAGTTGATTGACGGCGAACTGTTCAAAGACGTGGTTAACGCAGTTGGCGAAGCGATCAAACTGCTTGTACGCTGCCGTAACGCACTCTACGCGTTTACTCGAATCGACTGTTTTCTTAGCTCGCTCTAAGTTAAAGCTGTCGATAAGTAGTTGCGCGAACTTGCTCAACATTCTTAGGACAAGCGGCTCTGCCTCTTCCAAGAAGATGCGAGAGAAATCCTTTACCGCCGCCTGCCGTGTGGCGCGGTCAAAATTGCCGTGGCCGTCATCATGCTGCGGAGCGCTGTGAAAGTTTTTTGCCGGACACAGTCGAAGGTATGTGTGGTTGAGGTGCTCTATTGCGCCTATAAGTTCCTTCTCTGTCCTCCCCGTCAGCCATCCGCAGTTAAGAATCTCTTGCAGAGCTATACCCCGCTCTTCTTTCGAGACATCAGTCCAACTACGCAGGTCCAGAGTTGGCTGTATCGAGTTACCAAACGTTGGTGTGTTCTCTCCGAAAAGTGCAAATTTCTGATTTTCTGAATCTGCGTTGCTCATAAATCCTCGATGCACGCGGTGTCCAGGAAAGCCACCTAACAACGTTAGGCTAGAGCCATACTAGGAACCGGATCTCCCAATTTATGGCCGTATAACACGCCACCGATTTCCCTGAACTATAGGGCCTAATCATTGTCAGTTCAATGAATTACACTCACGACCCATTTATCATGGCCTCGCATGCGGCTCGGCGTAATACCGCTTTGAGAAGTCTCACATTCCTAACTCACTACACACGCCGGCAAGTCTACCTGCGACGTGCGCGGGTCGTGAAGCAGAGCCGCCTGCATTAGAATGCAGACGTTGAACTGCCGCTTTTCAATTCGGTGGTCGACTGGTTTCCTTTGATTAAAAAAGGCGGCGAAACTAAGGCCGCCCCATTCGGGGCCCGCCAATGCGAAGCACTAACTGTGGCGACGTCCATGTAGAAAGGAGTTTCCGCGATGTGTTTATCAGACTCAATCGCCGCTTCGGGATGTTCCATCACGCATGCGGACCGGCCACGAGCGGAAGTTCGACGTCACGATCGCACCGCCATAAAGCGGTCCTCAGCCCAGCCGCATTAACGATTGAGTTGAGCCGTCCCACAACGGGGTGGCGGCTTGAACGAATTGTTAGGCGGCACTAGTAGATTGTATTTTTCGCCATTTGCTGCCACAACTCATGCCTATCTAATTCCTTTCCGTTGTGGATCACTCTCCCAAACGTATCATCGACAACGCGCCTGCCTCCTTCATAGATGTGCACATGAATTCCCTTCTCTTGAGGCCGGTCTGCGGTCCATAAAACAGCTGGTGTCGACGACCATAATTCAAAGTCGAGTCCCGCATAGTTGGCTAGGTTTACATCTCGCTCCGGAACAACGTAGTTATTGCTGTTGTTGAATTGATCATGCAGCGGCTTTAGGGGCGTTGATACAATTTTCCCGTCGCTCCATACGCTGTCATTGCCGCAATTGCCGCAGAAGTGTTTGGCGTGAGGCGTGTTCGCGAAGCTGCCTAGATCTAAATGGGGATACCCGCACTTCTTGCAGGTTACGCAGCTCATCAATCGGCCCTCCTCAATCGATTTAACAAACTCAAAGGCAGCCGGGGGCGTAATTTGGATTTGAGTGATCTCGCCGCTAGCGAAAAGTCCAAGATCCTGATTGTATGAGCAAACGATCGCATCAAAATCTTTATCAAGAGCTTTTTTCCCTACGCCAGTAAATCGCTTGTGAACATGAATTTTGGGAGCGCGTGGTTCAATGGGTTTGCTAGCCATTGCCGGTGGAAGTGAGCACCAAACACCAATTTCCTCAAAGTCATTGAAATCGAGCTCAAGCGGATCTACGACGTAGCTCATAGCCATAAGGTGATTGCTGCAGGTAACTTCGCCGGATTGTGGTACTGCAGCGATATCGGCTTTCACTCCCCAATGTATCTGGTGCGTCTTGCAGTACCATCGGTCAGCACCGTTCCTAAACTTTCCACAAGGAACTATATGACAAGGAAGAATTGCATTTTCGCCTGCTTTGTTTGCGAAGCTGCCAAACACTTCTTCTGAATTTACAGCAATGTTACCGATGGTACGTCCAGGAGCCCAGCAGATTGCGGACGCGGCAGAGTATTGTTCTGGAACAACTTCAAGCTGACCCTCATCGCAATGTTTGCGGATGAACTCTTTCTTTGCCATGCCGGTACCAGGGTCTGACCAATCACATTCCCAGACTTCCACTTGTCCTGTTTCTGAGTTTAGTTTTCTTGAGAAAAACATCTGAGAGTCCTTGATGTGCCGCCTAACAATGTTTAGGCCGATCCGCATAGACGGATCGGCCGTTTCTGTCCGTATAAGACGCCACTATGGTTCGTCAAGAATACGCCATAACTGCTCCCGTATCAAAGAGTTCGACTGAGGGTAGTGTCTCCGTTTCATTTGTCCCATCCGCAGATTTCTTCCGAGGACCAACATGATGAGATACTCCTGTTGCCATGGCGGGGGTAACTCGTAACGACTTGTGGATTCTGGCGAATTTGTAATGCATGAAATAAATAGCGGTCGGTCGTGGACTTCGGCTTTGGGTTGTCTGTAGTCGGTGAGAACAGCGAGAAGGCCTCAATCCGTGCCCATCTTTGCCCGCTTCGTGGAGGCAAGACGACGTCGAATTCTTCCTTTGGAACTTGTAACCCTCACATATGGGCTTTTCATACTGTTCTGGGGGAGTCTTCGACACCCCCATACCCCCATCCCGCCAAAGAGCGCCCGCGCCCCAGCAAGCGCCGGCGCAGTGAGTCACGGGCTAGGAGTAATCGGCACCGGTTCAGGCTTTCCCGTAACCCACCGTATTGAGGCATCTTCAAACCCAGACATCCAGCCGTAGGTGCCTGATCCACCTATCCATTCTGTTAGACGGCAGCACACGCCGACGCGACGCAAGGCCTCTTGCCGAATGAGGCTGTACATTTTCCTTTCAACATCCATTGCCCGTCGATCCAGCACAAACTCATGCTTTTCCGTAGGCACCTTGACGCCTAAGGAGCAAAAGTATCGGTGTTCTTCAAACTCACGCGGCATATGGTCGAAATCCTTGCTATCTTGGAAGCGTTATACGGCGAGATGTGGATGCAGCACCACTCGCTATACTGGTAAGGGGAAGGGATCGATGCACCTATCTATGTGAAATGGGATTGCAAGAAAGCCCAGGCACCTTGAGTGTCTAGCCATTTAGTCGCATATTCATCAGTCAGTAAAGATTCAGAAAGCAGACGATCATGCTTTTCCTTCAGTTTGTTCGGCACTAGAGAGGCCAATTCCACTGGATCGCGTGGGCTCCCAGCCACTAGTCTTTGCATGTGGGAAACAAGACTATCTGAACTGATGTCGGTCACATTAATGACTCCAAGACATACATAGGGCTTTAGCCCGCTTTGCAATAATTCGACAGCCAGAGTATTAACAACCTTGTCCCCATCCCAGGGAAAGATAAGCGTATTCCCGTTGTCTTCTATTATGGAGGTTTCATTAAGCTTGTAGAGTTTGAAATGTTGCCGACCCTCGGCCAGGAACTCACGGGCCTGTGAATCCAAGAAAGTAGGAACATCTGTTGAGGTATACAGTCGGACCATCTCTTTTCGGATTGCTGCATCTATAAATCCGATACTGCCACCAAACTTCGGTGGGCGCCCACCGCCGGCGTGTCGCACCAAAATCAACCGACTCTTTGCTTCCACGGAAAGCACTTCCCACCGTCGCCCCGCAAAAATTATAAACATGCCAGGAAGTACAGCTCCCTCCAGAGGGATAGTACCAAGCTGTTTTCCATCCGCTACCACACGATATTCATCAGGAGTTGAAAAGGCAGTATAGAATTCATAATGATTGATCAAGGCCTCTCCTGCTAAGCCCGTCACTAACGTTCCATCCTGGCACTGCGTGATTATGTCGTGGCTTCCCAAGGAACGAAGTAAGTCAGCAAACATACTCTCCGGCACCTGCCGAAAAGGGCCTTCATGGCATAGGACCTTCCATAAATCTTTTGGTCTGGCTCCGCCGTATTGCGCAATTACAGATAGGGCCTGCTGAACCAACGTTGAAAGATGAAGCGCTTGATTGGAGGGAGGTTCACACCACTTCGCAAGAAGGAGGTTTACCATCGCTGTCGTCTGAAAAAGGTTCATGCGCAGACTATCCAAAATCGAGGTCTTTGAACCTAAAGGCGACTCTTGGATATAGAAACGGATCGTAGCAGCTTCCCCTCGACGACCCGATCGCCCTAGTCGCTGGCGCATGCTCGCCACGGAAAAGGGAGGACCAATTTGTGCAATCGACTTCACCGACCCAATATCTATTCCAAGCTCAAGAGTCGAAGTGGCTAAGGCAGTAGTCGGCACCTCTCCGGCCTTCAAGCGCTTCTCCAGATCCTCTCTCAAATGTTTTGCTAGATTGCCATGGTGCGGGAAAAATTCGTTTGGTAGGTTTTGCTTCTCGGATAGTGTTCGCAGTAAATCGCTATAGAATTCGACTGCTCGGCGGCTGTTGCAGAACACAAGGTTATTGCTGCCCCTTAAGGTGGCCATCAGGTGATCGGCAATTGCTATCTCGTCTCCTGTTACAGGACTTGCCTCCGTTTCACTGTCTTTCGACTGATCGTTCGGCTCCATCGCCAAATCTTTTACATATCCCCTGACCTGCAATCTGATTTCTTGGCTTGCCCCTTCTGGGGATATTAAAAAAACATCCTTTCCAAAGCGTGGACGTAAAAACTCGGCTGCGATGCCCATGTTTCCTAATGTCGCGCTTAGGCCTATGCGAGGAATGCGGCGATCTACGGCACGCTCTAAACGATGAAGTAGAGACTGCAACTGAGCCCCTCGCTCAGCACCAATGAAGGCGTGCAATTCATCGATCACAAGGTAGGACACATGTTTGAAGAGGCTAGGAATGGCTGATCCTCGTCGCATGAATAGGGCTTCGAGCGACTCGGGTGTAATGAGGAGAATGCCTTGAGGACTTCCGAGCAGGCGGCTTTTTGCGTTAGTACTTACGTCACCATGCCACTTGCAAACTGGGATTTGTAAACGCTCGCACAGCGTTTCAAGACGTTCGAATTGATCGTTTATCAGCGCCTTGAGAGGTCCAATATATACCGCCTCGATGCTTGGCTTTCGCTCGGTGATCAATGCTGAGCAGATTGGCAGAAAAGCGGCTTCTGTTTTTCCAGCAGCCGTGGGGGCTGCTAAGATAACGTCTCTTTCCTTTTCTAATATCGGATCTACGGCTAATTCCTGAATTTCACGAAGCTCATCCCACTTCTGCTCGTAAATCCACTTGCGAATTGCTTCATGCAGTTTGAAGAATCCAGCTGATTGGTTCTCGTCAGAGCTTGAAGCTTGTGAGGTCATCGTTGGATCGGGCTGAAAAAGGTTCGGATGATAAATCGTCAGGGGCAGATAAATCAGGGTTGGCGTCTCCGGAAACGGGCAGATGCTCAATAAGGTCCGACAAGTTCACGCCGGGATTTTGCTCAAGCACTGCAAGCATACTGAGGAATGAGGTAATCGTGGTTCGAGGTGTTCTGAAATAGGCTTCGCCAATCTTTTGCGAACAGTGCGCCATAAATGATTTTATACCTTGCTCTGGCAATAGGTATGCACGGGCGTCACCATTTGCGTGGATGTGAATAAGGTTTCTGAGCAGAACAAACAATTCCTCTTGCGTCAGATTGGGCAATCTGAGAACCGGGCCAGAATAATCCGCAAGCCCGTCTTTCAAAAACCGGTTCTCGCTGAGGCGACCTTGTAGTGCTGGATAACTATAGAGTCCTCGACGAGGATCCATCAAGAAGTCAGGTGTTCCTCCAAATAAAAACCCCAACCCGCTGACACCTCCTTGCAGGCAATCGTTGACGATCCGCAAAATCTGTTCGTAATTGGAATTTCTGGATTGTGTCTGAGTGATCTTGTAGAGATTTACCATTTCATCCAAACAAACTAGTATCCCACCGTATCCGGCCAACCGAACGAATAATGCAAGCAGCTTGAGCTGATCATATATATTCGCATCCTCCACAATAACTCGAACCCCAAGGGCCTGACGAGCTTCAGTTTTGGTGGCAAACTCGCCTCGCAACCAACGCAGGGCATCTGATTTCAACGTTTCATTGCCAGTATCGTGTCCGCGCCAAAAGGCCAATATTACCTGACTAAAATCGTATCCTCCCAGAAGCTCATTTAAGGATTTTATTCGCTCCTGGATGACGACTTGTGGGCTGCAACCCTGTTGTTCGGCTTCTTCCATTGCCGAAGTTACGAATCGTTCCACGATACTTGGAAGCGCGTTACCATCAGGCTTCGCCCGCGTAGACGCATTGCGCACTAGTTCGGCATATAGCGACCTAGCATGACCACCCGTCGATTGTAGGCGACGATCCACAGTCAGATCCGCGTGTAGTGCGACCAGTTTCTTTTCTAGCGCGATGGAACGAATAAGATTTATAAAAAATGTTTTTCCAGAGCCATATTCACCGATGACGAACCGGATCGCAGACCCACCTTCACTTATCCGATCAATATTCTGGACGAGAGCTTCGACTTCCCGTGCCCTACCCACTTGAATGTGACGTTGCCCAATACGCGGAACAACTCCCGCTCGCAAAGAATCGAGAATGGCTGCTCGCTCCTTTGGTTTGATGGACGAATGGTTTGTCATTTAAGCATCTCCCTCGCGAAACTGACATTTATCTCTATAGGATCGTCACCTTCACAGACCGGCTGATTGCCTAATTCAAAAGCCGTGTCATTAATCTTTTCCAATGCTCCTTCAACCATCAAGCCATTCTTCTTGGCTAGTTCTTCCACTTCGCAGCGTGCCCAACTTTCCTTTTGAAGAAGACATAGAACAAAGGCCGAATGACGGGCATCAAGTGCTCCAACAGTATTGCCTTTCGGCACATGAGGAGGTTCGATGTCATCTGTAACAAAAATACTTCCGAGAAGAGCAGATACGGATGCGGTCTCGGCAAGCTTTGCATTAACTTTTGACATATCCAGGGTAAATTCAGAAGGTTGAGAGACTGTAGTGGGTTTAGGAATTCGATAACGATTCTTTGCCGGTTCGGCCTTTTGTACAACACTTGGCTCCGCATCTGTCGGGATACTGAGACCATGCAGATCAGAGAATAATTTGTCTCGTTCAAACCCGAGCAATGCATAAATCTTCTCTAAGGCCCTGATCTCTGCTGTATCAATTTGCCCATCAGCACCTGCTAGGCTAATGACAAATTGACCGATACTTCGTTTTTGTGCCGAGTTAAGACTTTCTACTCGCTTCGCTAAGCCGCCGAAAGAAGGTGGATCTGTGATAAGCCACTGGAGATGGGCACGGAGACGCCGCCGCTCCGATTCTTTGAGATGCAAAATTGTTTCAAGCTGGTTTTCAAGCCGCGTTTCTTCATCTGGACCAAACACTCCATCGGCCATCGCGACGATCGAACCCATATGCAGCAAAAGAGTTGCGAGTGAATATTCAGGCGACGGAGTGTTATCAGAGATGTTATCGGATTTGAACAGCATGAGTTTGCTGTCCCACTGAAGAACTGGTCCTCCAAATCGCACGTCTGGTTCAATTCCGTAGCCAAGCTTTTCTAATAATTGTGCGATCATCACGCCTTGTGCCTTAGAAACCTTCTCCCCCGGCTTCATCATCACTTGAGAAAGAAGTTGGCTGGACATAACGGGCCGGATATCTTGATCTTTCTGCTGGCTGCTGAGCCAATGCCGGATCGGTAAAGACTGGGCTGTTTTATGTTTCTCAACTAGCTCAGTGGGCAAAAGAGCAAATTTCAGAATGTCACTATGCGCATCGAGCGGACTAGCAATCCATCTAGAGTACGGATCAAGTTCATCGATGCATCTATCCAAGAGGTCGATTAATTTCTTTGGGATAGTGGGGACTCCTGCAATCTCTGCCGAAGGAAAGGTGAGTTCTAGATCCCCGCCAAATGTCGGATTCGCTGGATGGTAGCGATAGGTCAACTTTCGGTTTACTGGTTTTAACTTTAAGCCCTGACCAAATTCGCTTTGGTAGCGAAGGTGGAATAATTCTCGCAACTCATTAACACATCGTCGTCCAGAGGTTCTAAGACGAGTGTCTGGATGACAGAGGACCCACGAAAGCGCCCAGTTAGCCGGCAATGCCGCTCCTCTTGCGGTGAACTGCGAGATGACCACCTGAAGACTGAGAGGGAGTTGGTTGCCCAGGCTCTCTGTTGGGGGCGACTGGGTGTACAGAATGTCTTTATACAGAACTGTATCGAGTATGTCCGAGAAGGACGAAGCGTAATTGAAAAATGATTTTATGTTCCCATATGTATTGAGGAGAACTGTCAGCTCCTCTTGCATGAATCGCAATTCATTTGCAGGGTGAGACCATGGATTGTTATTGCCAAATACACGCCGTTCGAATCCATAGAAAAAAAGAAACGGATATCCAACGTGAACGTCGGCGTCTCGTCGAGAGGAAACCAGCCACTCTAAATACCCCGCTCGTGACTCCGGTGACAGTTCTGCATAAGACGGCCAATATGGGATATTTGATCCCGTTTTGTCTGGGCGGAGACTGTTTATCTTAAGTCCTGGGTCGATGAGAGCAGGCTCTGCTTTTCTAAGGCCGCTTAGAGATGGAAGTCCAGAACCGACGTATATTCCCCCTCCGCGGATACAATAAGTCTGGACCGAGATGGTTTCCCCAGGAGGGACCCATGAATCCTTGTCTAAAACAAGACGGTTGGGTTCAGACCGCGCCTTTGTTCTTGCAGTGCCCGAAAAGCTGACGGGGAGGGGCCTCGCTTGGGATGCTATCCAATCGGCCCAGGGAACTTTATTCTCTAGACTAAGCGTTGTGCTCTCTTGCCTAATGTACCGCTCAACTAGAGGGTTGTCGGAAAAGTTTTCATCCAGCACTTTCCAACGCAGAATAGCATCACGTCTGAAAGTGCGAGGTTCGTTACGCAGGCAGCACCATGCGAAGACATAGGTCTTATCTTTGGGGAAATAAACTTCAATATTTCGCTGGCTAATATCTGCGTTCAGATCCCTATACTCAATCCAGAGCCGCTTTTTCTTAGTAACAGCTTCGTCAAAAGCAGCGTCAAAAGAGAGCGGTGAATTGGTAAGAGAGGGATGTGGGACAGATTGAGTTGGCTGTTTTCTGTCTGACGGTCGGAAACTTAAGGAGGGAGAAACATTATTGCTTGAAGAACGGCCTAACAGTCTGGAGATAATCCATATTAATAATACGATCGCGCCTATGAGGATTACGAATGATTCCACCAAAGGCCAGGCTCCTGCTACGTCAAGCGTTTTACATATGCCCACCCGTCTAGGTCAATCCTATTAAATACATACAATAATAGGGAATTCAGATAATCCCATTGGTGCACAACTGGCTTATTGCAGAACTTGAGGGGGAGTCTTCGACACCCCCTCTTCCCCCCCTGAGAGCGCCCGCGCTTCGACAAGCGCCGGCGCAGTGAGTCAAGGGCTTGGAGTAATCGCCACCGCTTCAGGCCTTCCAGTACTCCATCGTATCGAACCATCTTCAAACCCAGACATCCAGCCGTAGGTGCCAGATCCACCTATCCATTCCGTAAGACGACAGCAGGCGCCGACGCGACGCAAGGCCTCTTGCCGAATGAGACTATACATTTTCCTTTCAACGTCCTTGGCTCTTCGGTCCAGCACAAACTCATGCTTTTCCGTCGGCACCTTGACGCCTAGGGAGCAGAAGTATCGGTGCTCTTCAAACTCACGCGGCATGTTGTCGAAATCCTTGCTGATGTACTTTGAGAGATAGCGAGCAAGCTTTACGGGCGAACTGCCAGGACGAGGCCCTCGGACATTCACTTGGCCCTGGCCATTCCCGACGATCTTGTACCAGCAACGTCGTAAGAGCCGAACATCCTGAAACCCCTTCACTGCGAGATGAGGATGCAGCGCCCCACGCTGTTGCCGTTCCAGGACCGCCACGTAGGGCATGGAACAACCCGAGCGTGAGAGTGCCCGCCGTAACCGTTCGAGATCGTGTAACACACGCTCTCGATCCTCCACATTCGCTCGATAGGTCAAGGTCACGAGATGGTCGGCTCCGATGGTCAGGCATTTCTTGCGAATCGTGCTTTTGGCCCGGCCTCGTGCCCGAGCCTCGTTCATCTTTCTATTCCGTGATGTGCCTTTCTCTCCTCTCTTGCCTTGAATCGGGTCTAACCTTCCCCAAGACATTTCGACCCATTGTTTGCCGAAATCATGAATCGTGATGGACCAGATGTTCCCTGCGGGAGGTAGTGTGATGTGAGGCCAAGTGTGTTTGCCGAGAAATGTCCTCCTGTCAAGTTTAGGAGAGGCCGCTGGCGCGGCTCCCCTGCGCGGGTGGCTTGCGCCACCCCGCGCACGGGCGTCCGGCTTTGGGTTCCTGCTGTTTGAATCGTGCGGCTTATCTTGACAGGACACGTGGAACCTCCTAGCCTTAGGTTGACTAATCGATTAGTCAGTGAGGAACTCATCATGGATGATCGTATCGTCGTCGATTCCAAAATCTGCAGCGGGAAGCCCACAATTCGAGGCACCCGCATTATGGTGAAGAACATCCTTGGCATGGTGGCCGGTGGCTATACCATGGCTCGAATCATTGACACGTACCCCGAATTGACGAACGACGATGTCACTGCCGCGCTTGAGTATGCCAGCCAGGTGATTGACGAAGAGAAAGTCATTCCGCGTGCCTGACCGCCTGACCATCCTTCTCGACCAAAATGTTCCCCAAGCCGTCGTTTCTTGGCTGAAGCTGTTAAAGCCGACGTGGGCCGTCTTCCACACCGGCGATGTGGGATTGTCCGGGAAGGCTGATGAAGAGGTCTTTGCCTGGGCACAGCAACAGGGCGCTGTCGTTGTGACTTTCGATGAAGACTTCGCCGATGGCCGTTCCTTCCCAGCACAGCGCCACCATGGCATTGTGCGCCTTCGGGTTTGGCCGACAACGATTGAAGAAACTGAGCAGGCTTTGGGACGATTGCTCAGTGAAGTCACTGAAGCTGAACTCACCACATCCCTGATCATCGTAGACCGCTCTCGAATCCGCGTGCGGACCCGGCCCCGATAAGTTGCACGCCCCGCAAAAAGCGAGGCGTGCAGTGTAACCAAAAGTGTAACCGTCGAGACCGTTTCCGGCGGTTTTAGGCACCACACCACAGGACGAAGCACGACCCACCTAACCCAATGGTGGATCAGGCTCTTCTGTGTGTTTTTGTGGTGTGGAATGAGGTGGGGAAATTACTTCGGGATCGCTTCGTAAACCGCAGGTCGGTGGTTCGATTCCACTCGCCGGCTCCATTTATCAAGCACTTACATTGCCACCGTTGGCGCACATGGTCGTTGTGCTAAATTTGTGCTAAAGGTCTTTCCCCGGTCCAAAATCTCCACCCCATCCCGTAAACTTTCCGGATAGTGATGCGCATACCGTTGGGTCATGCTCGGAGATTTGTGCCCGAGCAGCCGCTGGACTTTGTATAAGTCCACCCCGGCCTGGACCAGCCGCGTAGCAAAGGTATGGCGCAGATCGTGGAAATGAAGGTCCTCAATCTGTGCCGCCTTAAGGGCTGAGGTAAATCCTCGTCGAAGGTTGCTGCCATCCAACTCGGTACCGGCTTCGCTGCAGAACACAACTCGGGTTTCAATTCCCCGTAGCCCACGGCCCTGCTCGTATTTGTGCGAGAGCAGTTCCAGTACGGTTTGGTTGACGGGAATCGTCCGCCGTTCCCCGTTCTTGGATTTGAACACCGTAACGGTTCGGCGCGTGAAGTCCACCCCTGCCCATGTAAGGGCAAGAATCTCTCCTCGACGCATGCCAGTATTAACGGCGAAGGTGACCACTTCTCTGAGCCAGGAAGCGGCAGCCATCAGCAGCCGTGCTTCCTCCTGTTCGGTAAGCCAGCGGTCTCGTGAGTTCTGCTCCTTCTCCATCGACACACGACAGACCGGATTGTCCTTTGCCCATTCCCATTCGCGACAGGCGAGGTTGAAGGCCTTTTTCAGCATGGCCAGTTCTCGATTAATGGTGGCCGGCATGACGCCATCCGCATAGCGCTTCGCCTTGAAGGCGACGATGGTCTTCGGCGTAATCTGCGAAAGGTTCGGATTGCCGAAGAACGTCTTCACATTCGTCACCATGTTCACATAGCGCCGATAGTGGGCGCGGCGACTCGCATGCTCTTTCAGATACCGGTCCATTAACTGGGAAAAGGTGTAGGGGTCTTCTTTCGGCTTTTCGAAATATTTCCCCTCGACAATCTGCACTCGGATCTTGCTCAGAATGGCTTCGGCCAACTTTTTGTCCGAGGTTTCCGTCGATCGCCGTACTTGCCGCCCTTGAAACGTAAATGACATCCACCAGGTATTGTTCCGTTTAACGAGCCCCATGCTGCTCCTCCTTCGTGCGTGGGCTCGGTGTGATGGTTTCCCCGTGGCGGGAAGTATAGGCGGCATGTTTGGCTGCCGCAATCAGGTGGTCTACGTCCTCAGCGTTCTGCCGGGAAGTGCCAGGAGGCTGTTCGGGGGAGGGGGGAGTAAAGCCATTGAGCCAGGCCTGGATCGCCTCAGGTTCAAAGCGGACGAGGCCATGAATGCGACGGCACGGGATTTTGTTCTTGGAAACCCAGAGGTACAGTGTGGATTCTTTGATATTGAGCCACGCCGAAAGTTCTTTGACGGTAAGCATATGCAGATACACCGGGGGAGTCTCGCGACACCCCCAGTCCCCCTAACATGGGCTGCCCGCGTGACCGCCGGCAGACCGGTGAAACCGATTGGGTCGTTGCTTGAGCAAATTGCGGTGTCGGTCTTTCCACCGAGCAATGCCCCTGACAATTTCGTTCAGTAGCCATTCTTCCCCTCCAGGGGTGGCACAAATGACCGCCAACATCGGCGTCAGGGTGTCACT
>WYAX01000008.1 GCA_011525625.1 Nitrospira defluvii | reverse complement strand
TTCAATCCTCGCCCGTCACTAAGGACGGGCGCTACATCGTCGGCATTGTCAATCAAGCGAGCATGGAGCGTTTCAATCCTCGCCCGTCACTAAGGACGGGCGCTACGCAGGGCGGCGGGGCGGCGGGGCAACGGGCGCAACAGTTTCAATCCTCGCCCGTCACTAAGGACGGGCGCTACATCGTCGGCATTGTCAATCAAGCGAGCATGGAGCGTTTCAATCCTCGCCCGTCACTAAGGACGGGCGCTACGACGGTACTTTGTCGACAAGCATGCCGCATTGTTGTTTCAATCCTCGCCCGTCACTAAGGACGGGCGCTACGGATTACGCGCTCACCGCCAACTCGGAGGAGTTGGTTTCAATCCTCGCCCGTCACTAAGGACGGGCGCTACGCTAGAGACATGATTGAAAGCCTCCCATTTCTTGAGTTTCAATCCTCGCCCGTCACTAAGGACGGGCGCTACTTCCTTGGTCAATGGCAGTGTCAATCCGTCTTCGTGTTTCAATCCTCGCCCGTCACTAAGGACGGGCGCTACGTGCCGCAATGCCAGGGCCGGCCAGTAATACGGAGTTTCAATCCTCGCCCGTCACTAAGGACGGGCGCTACACGGGACTGCCGCGCCGAATGGCAAGGTATACAAGTTTCAATCCTCGCCCGTCACTAAGGACGGGCGCTACTCACGAACGGGCACGAATTCAACGCGCAGCTCACGTTTCAATCCTCGCCCGTCACTAAGGACGGGCGCTACATCACATCCATCTGGCACAGAATGTCGCAATCCAAGTTTCAATCCTCGCCCGTCACTAAGGACGGGCGCTACCGCGGTAACAAAAACTCCTGAATACCCGCCAGGTTTGTCTCGTGTTGGCGCGAACCTGCCGGAATCATCCGGAAACGGCGACAATGGTTTCTCGTCACCTTCAAAATTCTCCTTTCATCTCATACGTTTCTGCGTTGCGCGAACTCACCGAGTTTTCCGCAGCGCTCTAGGTCCGCGATTACAAAATCAACGGCTCATCGAAATTTACGGCCGTGTCCACACCGTAGACCTGCACATACTTTTCTTTGGGTTCGATCAACCGGTACACCCGCAAGCTGTCTTCTTCCTCATCGATAATTTCCAGAAGACGTCGCACAAGTTCTTCGAACTGCATCTCACTCACCGCACATTCGAAGACGGATTTCTGTACTCGTTGCCCGAAATCCTGGCAGGCTTGTGCGACTTTCCGTAGGCGTCGCCGCCCTCCCGGCGATTCCGTGGCCACGTCATACGTGATCAAGACATTCATGCCCTTTTCTACCGGTACAAAAACGGGGGATAGGCCTCTAGGTCTCCTCGCAACACTCGGGCGAGCAGACGAGCCTGCACATGCGGAACCAACCCCAGTGGCATCTTCTGATCCAGTACCGGATGGGTAATCTCTTCCTGTTTGCGTTTCTGATAGGCCACGATGACCTCTTTGCGCGCGGCATCTTCCAGGTGCACTGCACCGCCCGGCCTCGCATGAAACTGACCGGCGGCTACCTGTTTCCGGTTGATCAACGTGAGTGCAAGCCGATCGGCAACGACGCTCCGCAACTCTTCCATGAGGTCCAGCGCCAAAGCTGCCCGCCCTGGACGCAACGCATGCAGAAATCCCATCTGTGGGTCGAGGCCCACGCCTTCCAGCGCCGCCACACAATCGTTCATCAGCAAGGCATAGAGAAAGGACAACAGCGCATTCACCGGATCGGTCGGCGGACGCCGATTCCGACCATTCATGGTAAAGGTGAGGCGATCTTCTCGAACCATGCGATCGAAGGTTGAAAAGTAGTGTCGCGCCGCTTCCCCTTCGAGTCCCCGCAGGTGGTCGAGGTCTTCGGAAAGCGGCACGCGACCCAATACGTTTGCGAGGGACTCTGCCGTCTGCCGCAATGTCTCGCCGTCGTCTGGGTCATCGGTATCCCGAGCAGCACGCAAGACGATTTGTCGGCTATTCTGAATTTTTCCGCCGACAATGTAGCGGGCAATCGTCAACGTCGTATCCATTTCGCGCATGGCGGCATGTTGAGCACAACGCAGCAACACATTACCCGAGATCGGGCCCTCCACGCGCGCCTGAAAGCGGCCATTACGATCAAGAAACACCACGAACCGGCCGTCTTGGGCACATCGCGCCAGCGCCGCGGGGCTGACCAGCACATCGCCAAAACACACGATACCGCCCAGGTGGTGGATCGGCACCTGCAGCTTCGTCTCCCGTTCGACCTCGACCCGGAGAGTCTCGTGATCGAGATGGAGATACGCGCCTTCAGTCGTCAGGTAGAGCGTATTCAGCAGCTGATGCATCGTAGCCTTAAGGCAAATCTTTAACGACAAACAAGTTGCGGACCAGCGCCGCGGCACGCTGCTGCTCGCCGATCACCGCAGGCATGCAGGCTTCGCGCAACGAACAGTGGTTGCATCGTGCATCGTTCACAGGCGGTGGAATGGGCTTGACCTCTACCATAGCCCGAATTAGCGTCACGACCTCGGCGGTTCTGTCGCGTAAGGCTGACGTGAAGATGACCTCTCTCCGCCGCCTGGAACTATGGTGATAAATCGCGCCGCGCGGCACCGCCTTTCCGGTCATCTCCTCCAGGCAGATCGCTTGAGCACACAACTGAAGGTCATCGTGTTCTTGTTCACGACGGGGGCCGTGTTTATATTCCACCGGGTACGGCACGTCGCCGTGAAACTCCACCACATCGGCTCTACCGATCAGCCCCAGCCGCTTCGACCAGAGCGGCACCGCACGCTCCACGCGTACCCCATCGACGATTTCCGATTCGGGCTCATCCACCCGCTTATGCACCGCCTGCCCGCGTAGCGTGTAGAGATTCTCATCGAACGTCTGCTCGACATGAATCAACGCACACTGGCGCGGGCAGTAGCTGTAGTGCTCCAGCGCGGAGATCATGATGGGATCGTCGTCTGCCGACATTACTCTCCTATGATCTACGGTATAACTGTCACACCTGGAAACCCTTTCAACGGACCGCAATCTGGCCCATCTACCCGGTAATCACCGAAGCTTCGGGGCGGGGTATTGTCTCCGTTTACTCTTGTGATCTTGATGAGATCAAATAACTGATGTGCATGGGCGTTGCCGAGTTCTGAGTCGTGTTTAAAGACAAAGAGCCCGCGCGTTGCCATCTCGCCTCGGGCGGCGGAACGGTCATGTTCGAACATGTTTCGCAGGGCTTCCCAGAGTAGAGTCAGGTCATCATTGGAAAAACCCGTTTGTTTGGCGAGGAATGAAGAGACAAAGCCGTGGGCCATGTAGAGACCGTATGGAACCGTGAACTTGCGACCCATGGTCCGATTGTCGCCTTGCTGTTTTTCAGCCTCAGCTTCAGTAGCCACAGCCATCCGTGTGATCGAATGTTCCGACGCTACGATAGGATCAACTGAGCGGGCGAACGTAAGTTGTACGGGCCCCCGCACCTGGCCGCAGTTTGGAGCTGACTTGAGAGCAAGCACGGCCCCGAATGTTCTAATGTCAAAGAATGTCTCGCACATCTTGCCTCTCCCCTGATCAGATTCTTCCCGAGTCGGTTTCCGAGATTTTGCCCTTTTCAGTGTTTCGCTCAAAAATGTCTTAACTGGCTTGGGCAATTCGTTCTCTTTCATCCATTGCTGAACTTCTTTCTTATCGAGAACGCCTGACACCATCAGGGATGAACTCCCGTCTTCCTGAGTGGCAACCTCCAATCCTTCTGGAAGAGCCAGCTCACCTAGCTGCTCAACCACATCAGAGGGAAGGGGCACGGTCATGTCCTCGCCAAGAGAGATGTTGAGATCTTTGAAGGCCTCTACGTGTGACCTGCCAAGGACTGCGCGCTCTTTGACATAAATATCAAATGGCCTCGCATAGTTGTGCTTCATCGCAACAAAGTTTCTCACCTTGCGTTTCAAGCTCACATCCGTGACCAACCCACGGCCGGTCTCAGCATCCAAGCGCGGCAGGTTGCCAGCATCGGGATCGCCGTTGGGATTGCCGTCCTTCACGTCGAACAACAACACAAAGTCGTAGCGATTCTGAATAGCCATGTTTGGTCTCCCTGTTTAGCTCCAGTGGGTTTTCGAGAACAACGCCTGCCGCTGGTGATAGTAGCCGATGGCGAAGCGCCCTTGGTCTGCAAGATTTAAGATGGACGGGAAATCGCTGATCTCTTCCACAATTTCGCTGATGAGACGCTCCAGGTTCACTCTCCGACCAGGGTTCTCCAATTTGGCGAGATGGTGGTTCTTGAGCTTCATGAGATTGGAAAACACGGTGACTGGCGTGCTAGAAGCCGCGCCGTAAAAGCGTTCACGAATCGTGGCATTGATGCCGGGATTTGCCTCCTCCTGGACTTTCTCCAAGACGGCAAAGAGACGCCCCAGGCGATAACCCGGGTTGACGTTGGAATGGTCGAGTGACACGGTTACCTCCTTCTCGGTTGTATCTGCTAAACGCTGCTGCCTGTTGAGGCAAGCTTTAATCAAGGCTGCACGAGAATAAGTCACATTGGGAACAAGCCTGCCTGTACGCTGATCTCGTCTGGCTTGTTCTGCCCTTATGCGGCGTATTGCGCCTTGCAACAGTGTGTCTGGATAGGGAAGACATTGCATAACAGCGCGCATCACTTCGCCACCGAGATTCGGCGGTATGTTTTCACTCTTGCTTTGAGCGGCGGTGGATAGGAGCAACCGGAAAACAGAAAGATGTGGTTTCTCAAACGGTGGCCGGACAATCTCCAGATCGTCGAAGTGCTTCTGAATATTCTTCGCAAGCTCTGCCACCGTTCCCACATGCCAAAAGCGGATAGCAATTCGGGCCGCATTGGGACCAAGCCCCAAGACAAAAAAACGAGTCTGTTCATCCTTGATCGGTGCAACCCCCTGCTTCGGTGCCTCATACAGAGCTTTGATCGCACGAGCGCTCCTGTCCGGATCGTCTTTAGGTGGCTCGGCAAAGATGTCAGCGAATATGTCTTCGAGCGAGTTGAGTTTGTCCGCCCAGAACACGGTAGAAGCATCGCCAACCTGAAGACGCTGCTTACTACCTTTTGCCAGTAGATGTTTCAGTGCCGTGGTGTAAGCAAAGGCAGCGGGCTTCCCAATTGGCGAGTTATACCCCTGATGTTTCCCATATGAGGCGAATGATGGGCTCTCGCCGTCATTAACAGAAACGATATTAGCTCCAGAAGTTTGAGCACCCCACACCCCTGTAATAGAAGGGTGTAGGCGTTCTATTTCTGTTTCTTCGCCCGTAATGAGACAGGTGCCATCCACGTCGTACTTACTTGCTGAGTGCGTTATGCTTTGGACCACTGCTGGACGCTGGCAAACCAAATCGGTATCGCCTTGCAAACGGAAAGTCAGGTTTGGATTGGTACTGCCTATCTCCTTCCATGCCTCTCCGTACTTCTTCAGTGCTGAAACTCCAGAACGGTCAATGAATTGTAGGACAGCACGTATGCCTTCATCGGCCTTGATTTCTTCAGGCAAAGCCTTGATCGCCTGGACGAAGGCAACGTGCATTTCCTTCAGTCGTCCCTGGTAATCTGCTGCCTTTCCCTTGCTTTTCCTGTCAGCCAGTTTCTTTTCGTCAGCCCAACCGACGACATATTCAGCATTTCCCCACAGCAAATTCGACGCGATATTGCTGGCCTTCTTGACAGCCTGGGGGACAAGAAAGGCTTTGGCCCGCTTCTTCTTTCCTTCGATGATCCTCGTATCTTCAATCTGAACCACTGATCCGCTCCTGTTCACCTCGATAACAAATGGGATTTCTTTCCATTCAAATCCCTCGCGTGGAAGATCAGGCTTTCGTTGGTAATAGTCGTACAGTGATTGAAGGATCATCCCCGCACCTCCATGCTTTCCCAAGTCGGTACGGTGACGACACCATTCTCCAAATGAGCCTTGAAAAAACGGGGTTTGAGATCGGTGTGGTCGCTGTAATCCAAGTCGTACAGCATCCAACCTAGGTTCTTGGTCTCTCCGATCGGCTGCGGTTCGGTCGCCATATCTTCTATCAGCCGAAACGCGCAGGCGAACTCACGACAGCCGAGGTAAGGCTGATTGACGCATTGGCCGCGTGAAGCCCTCCGTTCAAACATGCTCATGAACTTCACCGCGTTGTTGTCGGGTAGAGCGAGCAGATCATCCTCGCCTCTGTTGATAAGGACTTTGGAGAGATGTGGGAAGTGAGGCTTATGGAAGCTAGGATCGCGGAGTTCAAAGTAGGCATGGAGACGGTAGGCCACATCGCGCAGGAATAGCCCTGCGCGTTGTTGGCGCTCGTCTTCGACATAAAGCCCCAGGTCGCCGGAGCCTGCACTCATCGCAGCCTGGGCATGCCTGGTAGATGCCACAGCCCCGACTTCATTCCGACGGACGCTGATCCATTTGATGGGTTTCAACACTTCGATCTTGGTGATTTGCCAGCGGATAGCGGGTTTCCAGACAATCGCCTCGAATACTGCCCGTGCTGCCGATGGCGTCATAACGTCGTAGGAGACACGTTCGACCTTCATTTCTGGACGTGTAAAACAGGCAAAGTCACCCGACACTTCAAGACAATAGGTTTTGCTCATGGAGTCCCTCACCCAATCAGTTGTTCGGCAGCCAGTGCGCCGCCCACAGTCACACCAACTTCGCTGTCATATAAGGTGCTGACTGCCTGCGCAACAACTCCCGGCCAGATTTCCTCGATTTCGCCGGTCTCAACCAGTTTTTCGACTACACGGCAAGGCATATTGACGCTATACCGTTGCAGCTTGCGCATCAGCCACCGTTCCGGCCCGTCCTTCTTAAGCCTCCCGATCAGCGCCTGACTTTCGCCATACCAGACCAGGATGGCTTTGCTTTCAACATCATCGATGAGTTTGAACCTCTCGGCAACAGTGCGGAATTGGATTTTTACCTCTCGCGCGTCTGTTGTCAGTAAGTCATTGATGCCATGCTTATCGAGCGAGTCTGCTCGCACATAAAAGTGCTCGAAGTAGCGCGTGAATAGATCTCTTGCCATGGGATTGCTCGGCTTATTACTCAGAAGGCTGACGGTGGTTTGCTCAGCACGGCGGAGCGTGCCGGGAGGTGAAGATTTGGGAGGAACAAAGACAACGACTTTTCCACGCTCCGCCTTGCCTTCCCGGTTGCAGCGCCCGGCTGCCTGCGCGATGGAATCCAGGCCAGACAGCGCACGGTAGACGACCGGGAAATCGATATCCACCCCAGCTTCAACCAGTTGAGTGCTAATGACACGAATCGGGATCCTCTCATTGAGCCGCCTTCGGATGTCTAAAATTGCTTGGGCGCGATGCTCGCCACACATGGCGGCCGACAAGTGAATTGTCCCCTCAGGCATGAGCCGATGAAGATCGCGACAGTCACCACGGGTATTGACGACAGCGAGCACCGAATCATGAGTCGTTAACTCGGCAGCAATTTCTTCCCATCCTCGTCGTGCCTGAAAATCAGCGGGCATCTCGACCGTGACCCGTTCCAGGTCGCTATACAGTGCATCCGGATCGGCTATGATCTCATGCACACCATTCAAGCCTCGGAACGTCCATCCAAACCCTTCACGCGAATTCAAAGCGGGCTGAGTCGCAGTAGAGAGGACAAATGTGAGGCCATAATGCTGGACCAAGAGATTCATGCTGTCTAGAATTGGCTGCAGGAGCTCCGGGTTAAGTAGCTGCGCTTCATCCAAAACCACGATGCTGTTTACAATGTTGTGAAGCTTGCGACAGCTTGACGTTCGAGCCGCGAATAGCGACTCGAAGAACTGGACATTGGTCGTGACGATGACCGGCGCATCCCAATTTTCCGTTGCCAAGCGGCTTTTGGCGCTTTCCTTTTCCGGATCGAGATTACTGTGATGCTCAACGACGTTTTCACCAAAGATGCCTCTGAAAACTCCTGCAGTCTGCTCGATGATGCTGGTATACGGGATGACATAAATGATCCGGCGTTTGCTATGCTGGACCCCATGCATGAGGGCGAAGGTCAGGCTGGACAGTGTCTTGCCGCCACCGGTCGGAACGGTAAGCGAGAAGATGCCTGGCGAGTCTGATGCGCGTTCGCGGCACTGACGAAGAACTTCGGCCCTCACGCGGTTCACATGCGTTGGCATAGCATCGGCAGTCAGCGTAGTCATGTGTTTGTCAAGCTGATCGGCAAGCGTTCCCAGGGAGGAGAATTCTCCACGAGTCTGCGCTTTTCCGCCATCCATGAATCGCTCTGTGTCGAGAAAGTCACCGTCAACCAGACAGGAAAATAGCATCCGCAGCCAGAGTGCGAGGCCTGCTTCTCCGCCCAATGGTTTATTGGCTGGAGTAATCGCAGGATGAAGCACGTCACTGGGAATCGTGGCACTCGAGATAGCCTGCAAGTGTTGCTTGTCTGCTAACCGGCTGGAGAGAGACGAAAGGGCATGTTCGTCCGCGTGCCAATCCGGCAAGCCAGCGTGATGACCCGCGATGAGATAGGCGAGCAGTCTTCCTTTCGCGCCGAGCTTCTCGATGGCATGAAGCGCACCGGCGGAAGAGTGATTCACCCGTCCTTTCCCACCCTCAATATGTGCTTCTGGATTAAACCCACTTCCGCGAGCGATGTAGCTCTGGAAGGCCGAAGAATATTTCCCGAGGTCGTGCCAGAGCCCTGCCAACTGCCCCCAGTCAGAAGCACCAAAATCTGCGGCATACTCACTCGAGAGAGCGGCTACCGCCCGCAGGTGTGCGTCAAGATCATGGATAATGAATGATCCATCATTATTCTGGCACACATGGGCGAGATAACGTTTCTCGGATTGTTCACGAAGCCGTGCTGGATTCATCTCGATCTATCCCAACCTTTTCCAAATCTATTGCCCTCATATGATGCCTACTTCGCAGTGCCTGGCTCCCCCAAAAACGTCACGCACTTGCCTGGGGGTTGGCGCCTGAGAATACAGACCACGAGCTTTCGTTGATTCTGCTGAGTTCCACTCGCCCGGTTGTTTCCCAAGGCTCGTAGCGCAACTGGTTCAGCCGCCACGCGCTTGGGCAGGTTGGAGAATGCAGTCAGGACAATGGCGGCGAGTGCCTGACACAGCTTGCGTCGATTCATGCTCCGCTGGTCCATCGTGCCCCTCCCTGTTCACCCACATCCGCCGCCCCGGACTTGTTTGGGCAGGCGCAACCCGGCCTACGCCTCTTTCCCTGCGCCATACGGCAGTTCCATCAGCCCCACCACCCAGCACGACTCATCGGGATCGGCGGCCTCACCTTCTCGCGCCAGCGGCACGGCAATGCAATGCCCCTGCTCACAGTGTCGCCGCAGGTCCGCCTCCGTGAGGGCGAGGTGCACATCGCGGTTGCATGCAGCACAATGCCGCACATCGTCCGTCTCCGTCGGCTGCAGCTTGCTCCACTGTTGCGGGCAGGTGAATGCGAACCGGCATGCGATCTGCGCGTCATCATTCCACGCCATGGTTCCTCCCAATCGCAGCGCACTGTAGCAAGAACGAGGACGCCCGTCCCGTGGGAAATGGGCGTGTTGCGGCTAGGCAAATGCCTAGGGGCCCCTCTCGTGAAACATGCCCCGTATTGCGAAACAATGTTCAATTTTCAACGCTGAATGTTCGATCGAACATTCAGCACCGAGCCTTGAGCATTCCGAAAAGGCCCGGGCGCCGCCTCTCGGCCTCCCGCCCAAACCATCGGCCAGCCATCGGCTCTTCCTCGTCGCTCCGCCACCCTAACACCGCGGTGTGACATCCGGGGTCACAGCAGAAAAAATATTTATCTCTCGTTCACCGTGAAGCCTATCTCGTGGGGCGAAGAAAAGCGGCCAGTCCGGACGGCCTTGTACAACTCCTGCCACTCAGACGCCGGTGACTTTGGCCAGGTGGGATGAGAGAGGCATGGCGAAACACAGGGGGCAGCGCGTGCAGCCGGGGAGAGAAGGCGGCGTCGACGAGGATGACATTGGGTTCTGCTTATTCGCGAGCGTAGCCAACGACCGCACACAGTCCCTTCAACACACGTTGCACCGTTTGTGGAGAGAGGGTGCCGAATGTCTTGATGATACTGCTCTCGGAAAGGGTAAAGATCTTGTCGACCCTGATCCAGGAAGGTCGGGGGAGAGTCCCTTGAATCAAGTGTGTCTCCTACACCGGCAGTGCCTGCTGTTGTGGCTCGACAGTGGTGATCGCGAGCCCGATAAAATCAGCGTGGCGATCGGGCGGGGTCAACACCATGACGGGACGCTTTTTCGTTGACTGTAGGTCCGAAAATGGAAACGGGATCAAGACGAGATCACCTGGCTTACATGCCATTCCATACCTCGTCGTCTTGGTTGTCCCACACATGGCGCATGGCCGGCACCTGTGCCTGTTTCAATTCTTCAGTCTGACGATCCCTAAGGCCGTGCTTCAGCTCAATGTATTCGATGAAATCCAGCACCTCTTGTGCGAGGGGATCTGGGAGTTTTTGTGCTTCCTTAAAAATTTTCTCCGCCGTCGACATCGACACCTCCTTTTCAGGCCTCCGGAACTACAGACATCAGATCTATTATCGTCTGAAGACCCTCCCGACACAACTGTTGGGCATTCTCCGTACTCATGGCCTGGGCCATAACCCAGCATAGCGCGATAACTCAGGAAGAACTCTCTCATGCAACGTAGCTCGGTTTGCGAAACAATGGTCAACGATGAATGTTCGAATAAACATTGCGCACTGAGCATTGAACACTCCGGGGAGGCCCGAGCGACGACTCCCTTGCTCCGAGCGAGTGAAATACCAGGATTTCCCTCATGGCTCCGTTGACAGATGTCGACGTAACGATTACCGTACCGCCATCATTCGCGATGATCTCCACGTACACGCACGACATCGATCCGGTCGACCAAGGAGGGACCCATGGCCAACAGCACATCAGCATCCGTCAGCAAACCGAAGGCACTATCCCTGCACATCGGCCTCAATGCGGTGAGCCCCTCCGCCTATGGGGGATGGAGCGGCGACCTGACGGCCTGCGAGTTCGACGCGAAGGACATGGCGGCCATCGCCAAATCGCAGGGCATGAAGTCCACGGTGCTGCTGACCAAGCAAGGCACCCGGGCGAAAACGCTGGCCGCCATGCGCAAAGCGGCGAAGCAGCTGAAGAAGGGCGACTTTTTCTTTCTCACCTATTCCGGCCACGGCGGACAGGTGCCCGATGTCACAGGCGAAGAAACGGACAAGCAGGATGAGACCTGGTGCTTGTACGACGGCCAAGTGATCGACGACGAGTTGTATGTTGAACTCAGCCGCTTTGCGGCGGGCGTGCGCATTCTGGTGTTCTCCGACAGCTGCCATAGCGGCACCGTGACCCGGGCCAGACCACGAACCCCCGTTGACGCCGCCCCGACCAGCCGTTCGAAAATGATGCCGCCTGCCGTGGCCCTCCGCACCTATCGCGAACACCAGCAGTTCTACGACAAGCTGCAACGCGACGTGGCCAAATTGGCGGGCAAGGCGACCGTGGATCCGGACAGTGTGCTGGCGCAACTGGCCGTGAGCCCGCGTCTGACGACGATCGCCACGCGCGTCAAAGCCTCCGTGATCCTGATCTCGGGCTGCCAGGATAACCAGACCTCGATGGACGGCGAGCACAACGGCGCCTTCACCGAACAGGTGCTGAACGTCTGGAACCATGGCAGGTATCGTGGAAACTATGCCACCTTCCATGCGGCTGTCCGTGCGGAATTGCCGGCCAGCCAGACGCCGAACCTGTTCACGCTGGGGGCCGTCGCACGGTTCCTGCGACAACCGCCGTTCAAGGTCTGAGGAGGCGCGCCCCTTCCCTGTTCCGTGGCTCAGGAGGTCAGGCTCATGATCGGCAAATCGTTCGTGACACTGGCCATGACGCTGGTGTTCGTCTGTGCCGTCTCCGGCATGCCGTACGCGGCGGACATGTCCGGCGCCTGGAAAGGTCTGCTCAGCAGCGCCGACGGCAGCCAGGCGGAAGTCCAGATCGATTTCAGTCCGCAGGGTTTTCCTCTCTATTCGTACACCAACAACAAGGGACTCACGCGGCAGGTCGAGCTGTCCCACGTGGGCCAAACGGTGGAATACGTCCCCTCGGGCGGGGGCGTGCAACGGACGGTCGTGACACGTGTGGAGAAAGGCTCGGGACGATTGACGGTGGGGATCTCCGGTTCCTTCGAGCGGGCAAGCCAGGGCTACCTCGACCAGCAGCAGGAAGCCGCCCTCTTCGAATATGCCCTCGTGTCGGACGGACTGAAGTTGCGCATCACGACACACACGGCCAGCCACTTCGGCGATAAGGACATGATGGTGGGCGGCGATCCGAACGCCGTCGTCGCCGAAGGCATCCTGCACCGGCTGCGGTGAACGGCAGACCGACCCAGGCAAAACTACTGAGCCACCGTCTGCAGAAATTCGCTCTTTGCTGTCCCGTTCGGCCGACCTGTCCTACAATGCCTTCTGTCACCCAGGTTTCACGACAGGAGGTATCCGACATGTTCCGCCCCGCCCGTTTCTTCAGTTCGAAAAACCGCCGCGCGCCGCTGCAATGGACACCCCGCCGCTCGAACACGCAGTCGGTAGACGACCAGATCCGCGCCCTGCAAGGAGCCTGGGGCGACGCCTTGTCGCTTCCGCTCTGTCTGATCGTGCTGGCGCTGTACGAATGGTGGCGGTGGTTATTTTCGATGACGCCGAATCCCCTGATGCTCACGTTCGCCGCAGCTGTGGCCATTCACGTCGCCTGGCGCCGGCGGAAACTCTATCGCGCAGAGTTACAGCAGCTCCGCGTGGCGCGCCCTGCGCACCCGACCGCAAGCCAGGTGGTGGAACTCTTGCACGTCGTGGGCCTACGCCTGTGGCAGGAACTCACACCGAAACTTGCTCCGGCCGTGATCGCCGCATCGTTCCGCCGGATCTTGTCACCGGCGAACGGCCTCGCCAGACGCCTCACCGCACGCTTCTGGCATGCAGCCACGCATTCGATGCAGCGCCAGCCATGATGCGCCTCGACAGTGTCCTCTCGCCGCACCCTACCGCGCCGGACGCCTCCGCTCGGCTTGACAGTCCAAAAGCCCATCCATGACAATGCGTCATGGCTGCGCGCATCGTCATCGAACGCTTGGAGTTTTACGGCCGCTGCGGCGTCACGGAGGAAGAACGGCGGAAACCCCAGTTGCTCGCCGTCGACCTTGAACTGGACGCGGCGGTGGAGCCGGCAGGTCTGTCGGACCGCCTCGACGACACCATCGACTACGCGCGCGTGGCCGACCGTGTGGTGGCCCTGGGTACCGGCCGCACCTGCCGACTTCTGGAAACCCTCGCCGAGCAGCTGGTCGACATGTTGTTCGCTGAGTTCCCCGTCGAGCATCTTTCCATCTGGATTCGCAAGCTCCACGCCCCGTTGGCCCTGGTGGCCGGATCGGTCGGGGTTCGCTTCGAGCGCACGCGCAGCGCGCCGCCGCCGACGCAACCGATGCCGTTGCCGTTTCTTGTCGAGCAACAGGGACGTCTCCCCAAAGGCCGCATGCTGGATGTGGCCGCAGGGCGGGGCCGCAATACCCTCTATCTCCTGTCGCAGGGATCGCAGGTTGAGGCCCTCGACCGGGATGCGGAGGCCTTGGCCGAATTGCAGGCGGCAGCCACGGCGCGGCATCTCACCGGACTCACGACCCGGGTGTTGGATTTGGAGACCGACCCGGACCATCCGCCGAGTCTGGGCTTGGCCTGTTACGACGCAGTCCTTGTCTCCTACTACTTACACCGTCCCCTGTTTCCGTCGCTCATCGACGCGCTGAAACCGAACGGCCTGTTGCTCTACGAAACCTTCACCATCGACAACTATTTCCGCCATCGTCATCCACGGCGACGGGAATTCTGCCTGGCGCCGAACGAACTCCTTCGTCTCACGTCTCCACTGCGTGTGCTGCACTACGACGAAGGTGAACACGACGGCGGCCATGGCAGCGGACCGAGTGATACCGCGCGCCTTGTCGCGCAGAAAGCGGGGCCCGAGACAACATGAGCCGTATCGACCTACATCTCCACACGACCCATTCGGACGGCAGCTTCTCCACGCGTGCGGTCATGGACTTCGCCAAACAGGCCGGAGTGGCCGCGCTGGCGATCACCGACCACGACATCGTCGACGGCATTCCCGAAGCGACGGCGATCGGACAGGAACTGGGCATCGAGGTCGTGCCCGGCGTCGAAATCAGTTCACGCCTCGGCGACAACGAGCTGCACATTCTGGGTTATTGTTTCGATTGGACCGATGCTCTGCTGGCGCAACGCTTGCAAACGCTCCGCGACAGCCGGCACCTGCGCAATCCGCGCATCGTGCAGCGCCTCAATGAACTGGGCATTCCCATCACGTATGAGGAAGTGCGGGCCCTGGCGGGTACGGAATCCGTGGGGCGGCCACACATCGCCCGCCTGCTGATGGAGAAGAAGTTCGTGACCTCGGCGAAAGAAGCGTTCGATCGCTATCTGGCCAACGGTCGGCCGGCATTCGTCGATCGGGACTTGCCGGAACCGGCCGAGGCCGTGCGCTGGATCCGTGAGGCAGGCGGGGTCCCGGTCCTCGCCCATCCGACCTGGGTTCGCACTTCGGCCGACGGGTTACGCACGCTGGTCCGCGACCTCAAAGCCGTCGGGTTGGGAGGCATCGAGGTCCACTACAGCACCCATACGCCGAGCCAGACGACCGAGTATCTCGACTTGGCCAAGCACTGCGACCTGCTCGTGACGGGAGGCAGCGATTTTCATGGCGTCACCAAACCGGACATCGAGGTCGGCATCGGACGCGGCCAATTGAAGGTTTCGCACAAATTGCTCGATCCACTAAAAAAAGCCGCGACCGCCGCCTAACACACGTCGGCCCCGCCTGACACGCCCCCTCCTCCCGGCATGGCCTCGCCGCGCCTGCAGCGATGCATGATTCCCTCGTTTCGTTGACACCCCCGGACCTTCCGTTACACTGGGTCACAACGACGCGTCACTTCAACTCATGACCACATCCTGGGGCTGGATCGGCCCGTATGTCATCGTCATTGTCCTTGCGATTCTGGTGGGGCCGTTTCTGGCCTCGCTCCCGTTGTTTGTCCACACCTTCATCCGTCCGTTCGGGCTGAACGCCTCGCAACTCGTCCTGTTGATCGCCGACGGTATCTGCCTGCTCATGCTCTGGATGGGAGCGGCCAGGGCCAGACAGGACCTCCGCGACAACGGCAGGGGGCAAACGTTCATTCGCGCCATTTTGTTTCCCTCCGCGCTGCTGCTGATCGTAGTAACGGCATCCCGCGCCTACGAAGCCCACGGGATTCCGGTCCTGGGCCCGCCGAAGCAGCCGCTCTATACCTGGCTGGTGACGGGCGGTCTCATCGGGGCGGCTACCTGGCTGACGTTCGCCTGGGTTCGACATGTCGATGCCTTGACCCAGGCCTTCACGCGCCGCCCCGGCAGCCACCCGACGAAGCGCACCGGTCCGCCGGCCAACCAGGCACCCGATGCACGCACGGCCGCCGAGCCTGCCGCACCCGCGCCGGCCCGCCAAGCCGGAACCGCCGTGGTCCGCAACGGCGGGCGTACACCGGCCACGTTGGGGCGCTATCAGGTCATGAAGGAATTGGGGCGCGGCGCGATGGGCGTGGTGTATCTGGGGAAGGACCCCACGATTCAACGGCTCGTCGCCATCAAAACCATGCGCCTGGACGATATCGACAGCGCGGAGGAGCTCAAAGAGTTTCGTGAGCGCTTTTTTCGCGAAGCGGAATCGACCGGACGCCTGTCCCATCCCAACATTGTCACGGTGTACGACGCCGGCGAGCAGGACGGCCTGGCCTATATCGCCATGGAATACCTCGAAGGCACGCTGCTCAGCGGTTACTGTCAGAAATCGAGGCTGTTACCCTCCAAACAGGTGCTGCAGATCGTGGCGGCCGTCGCCGACGCGCTCGATTATGCGCATGGCCAAGGCGTTGTGCATCGAGACGTGAAGCCGCCGAACATCATGATCCTCAAACAACGCCATGTGAAAGTGATGGACTTCGGCATCGCCAAAATGGCCAGCGCCTCGAAAACTCAGCCCAGCCTGATCGTCGGCACCCCGCGCTACATGTCGCCGGAGCAGGCGACCGGCAAGGATGTGGACGGCCGGTCCGATGTGTTTTCGCTCGGTGTGGTGCTGTTCGAGTTGTTGACCGGAGAACGGCCGTTCGACGCGGACAACATGCCCGCGCTCGTGACCCGCATCGCCAAGGCCCCGCATGCGCCGCTCCTCAAGTACCGTCAAGACTTGCCGACACGCGTCCAGAGCATCCTGGATCGGGCTCTCCAGAAGGAGATTCCGAATCGCTACCGTCATGCGAGCGACATGGCGCAAGACCTTCGCGACATCTTTCAGGTCATGCCGAGATAATGCCGCCATGCATACCTGGCACGTCACACATAGCGCGGCTTCGGATACCGGACTCGTCCGCCGTCACAATGAAGACCGCTTTCATGCCGATCCGGCTGCCGGCCTGTTTCTGGTCTGCGACGGCATGGGGGGACACCGAGCGGGAGAAGTCGCCAGCAGCCGCACCGTGGCGCTGATTCCACAGCACCTGACTGCCGCCGCTGCCGCGCCGACGTTGCCCCTGCTCGGTCCCGCACGGCCTGAGTGGTCGGCCGCAACCAACCGATTGGCGAGTGCCGTACGGCTGGCCAATCACCGGGTCCACCAGGAGTCCGTGCACAACCCGGCCTATGCCGGCATGGGCACAACGGTGGTCGCCGCCTGGCTCACAGGGTCGACGATGTCGCTTGCCCATGTCGGAGACAGTCGGCTCTACCTCATCCGCGACCGGGCGATTCAGCTCCTCACCCGAGACCATTCCCTGGTGCAGGAGCAGGTGCGCGCCGGCCTGTTGACCGAGGCCGACGCCCCGCGCGCCGCCCACAAACATGTGCTGACTCGCGCCGTCGGCGTCCAACCCGAGGTCGAGGTGGAACTGGGGGAGGTTTCCGTCTTGGACGGGGATCTCTTCCTGTTGTGCTCCGACGGATTGACCGCCGGAGTCTCCGCCGACACGATCCTCCGTGTCCTCCTGGAATCGCCCGATCTCCAGGCCGCCTCGAACCGGCTCATCGCCCTCTCGAACGACGCGGGCGGGTCCGACAATACGACCGTGGTGGCCGTGAAGGTGACGCACCGGGAGCCGGGCTTGTGGAATCGCCTCTACGGTCGACTGTGTTCCTCGCCCGCAATGGAGCCATCCTAAGGCACAGCCATGTCGCAGCCCCACTCGCCCCCCACACTCCTCGTGAAGGCGCCGCACGGCGACACGCGAATCGCGGTACTCTCGCATACGCCCTTCACCCTGGGACGATCACGGGACAACGATCTGTGTTTGAAAGAGACCGCCGTCTCGTCCCGCCATGCTCGCATCGTCCGGGTGCAGGGCGCGCTGTTCATCGAGGACATGGGCAGCATCAGCGGCACCTTCGTCAACGAACAACGAATCGTCCGTCGGCAGCTTCATCATGGGGACCGTCTCCGCCTTGGCACCTATCGTCTGATCTTCCGGCAGGAACAGAGGACGGCAGCAGAATCAGCCCCTGGTCGGGAGGCGCCGGTCGTGGCTCCAGCCCTGCCCTTGCCGCGCCGACCGGAAGAGCCGGCTCCCGTGGCTGATCGCCACATCGGGATCGTGGAAATTCTCTCGGGACACACCGGACAGTCCCAATACCGGCTGACCGGACCGATCTCGCTGATCGGCGCACAGGATGACGCCGTCATTACCCTGACCGGGTGGTTCGCACCGAAAACAGCGGCGGTCATCAATCGAAAAGGCGAGAGCTACCTGGTGAGCCAGACGGAGAGCGGGAAACGCATTCTCATCAATGGTCGTGTGGCGCAGGGAGCGCAGGCGTTACGACATGGGGATGTCCTGGAAGTGGCCGGGATTACGATGCGGTTTCTCCTGCGGGACCGGAACGCCGCCTCGCCGAACATCTGAACGAAAGAGGGGCCGCTGCCTTTCGTGACGCCTGCCTCTGCCCACCATCAGGCGGACCCGCCCGCGGCACCTGCAACACACCGATTCAGTTGAGCAACCGCCCACGCTTCGGCAACAGTTGGAAGCACTGGTCCGAGACGGACTGGGCATGGGACTCCAAACACCGGACCAGCTCCCCGTCGCCCGCAGGCACATCTCGACAGAACTGCTGCCGGTCTGCGTCGCAGGCGACCAGCAGCTGCTGCGTGCGCTCTTTCATCCGCACAAGTTTCTCCCGTAGCATCGGTCGGCAGGGCTGAGACAGTTGCGCCGTCTTGCGCTGTAAACACACGTGCCGCTCGCCTTCTTCTTCGGGGCAGAGCGCGGCGATTTCCAGGTCGCATTTGGCCGCCCTCCCCGCCGAGCCCCCGACGGTCTCGATCGAAGATGGACGGGGTCGTTCCTGCACGACAGGCGACGCCTCTGCCGGTGCAACGACCGGTGCTGGAGGTGTGTTGGGCACCGTCTTGACTGGGGGAACAGTAGAGGAAGGAGCGGGAACCGGCAGGGCGGCAGGGGAACCTGGCGCCGTCTCAGGCAGCATCTCGCTCTCCGGCAGGAGCAGGAGGACCAAGCCCCAAACCCCTCCCAGAACCAGACAACTCAGCACTGTCACCAGAATCACGGCGCCGATTCGAGATGAGCCAGCCAAGGAACTCCTCGGTGACGGATAGTCGGTGCCGATGGATCAGTGTGACGCCCAACGTCGCGGACGCGCGATCGCTGTCGCTCGAAAGAAACACCCGGTTCGCCAGACTCGCCGCGAGCCCGATGCCGGTCAGTTTTCCGGTGCTTCCACGATGTGATTCTCGAACCGGGTACAGCCCTCGGCCAACAGCCGATTCGTCAGCATTTCGCCGGGCCATTCGATCGGGAGGTCGGCTGTGAACACCCACACATCCGGTGATGTCCAGACCGGACCATGGTCTTCAGGCAGCTCCGGATCGAAAAGGTCGGTCCAGACCGGCATGTACACGCCGTTCCCGCACTGCGTATGCAGATGGACGATGGTCCGCGCCCGCACCATCGGGTCGAGGTCGCGCCAGACCGCAGCCGTTTCATCGGCCAGTCGATGTAATCGCACCGCGTTCTGCGCATCGAACAACGCATAAGACGCATACACCGGCACTTCCAGCGTATCGGGCGCCAAGGCCAACTCGGAGCATTGCGTCACCAGGCCTTCGAGCAATGCGCGGCGCTCCGGTTCCTCCAATGCATCCGGCAGCCCCGGATCGGGCAGCCCGATCAGTTGGAAAAAGAGGAATGCCGTATTTTCCACCGGGGGATAGAGCCGGGATGCGATCGGCTGGGTTCGTTGAGAATCGGCGATACTGACGAGATGCTCGTTCAAGGTCTGGAGGGTCAAGCCTTCGAGAGTGGCATCCGTCAGCAGGCGAGGCTCCACGCGCACCACCACGCCGGAAGGAACCTTCAAATGCCGATGGAGAAGATCTGCCGTGGCGACAGGATCGATTTTCAACCCGAGCGGCTGCCCCAGATTGGCCTGCAACGGCAACTCCAACGCGGCCATCACCGCATAGGCGCCCTTCTCTTCGTCCGGGCCGTCCATGATGACGGCGCACGAGGCTTCCGCCACCAGGTCGAACATCCACTCGGCCATCTCTTCATCGAGCGCGGCCAGCACCGTCAGCAGATCCTGTTCGCGCCCTTGCTCGATGAACGCCTGCAGGGTATCGATCGCCGCGTCCGTATCCCCATGGTCGTGACGACGGGCATTGATCAGGTGAATCAAATCTCGCGTCAGCGGATCCGGTCGTGACCAACTCAACATGGCTGGCCTCCCAGGTCGATGCGACGTCGCGATGCACGGTCTGCGGTCATCCTGTTGTTCATGTTGCCAAACTTTCCGGGACGTGGCAAGCGTGAATGCGGTTCTTCGTGGCACGGATCCCGATGCCGGTTTCCATGAAGGCCCGCAGCTTACTCTCCGATCACTTTCACCAGCACGCGCTTGCGCCGCCGCCCGTCGAACTCACCGTAAAAAATTTGTTCCCAAGGCCCAAAATCCAACTTTCCATCCGTAATCGCCACCAGCACTTCCCGCCCCATCAGTTGCCGTTTGATATGCGCGTCGCCGTTGTCCTCGCCGGTTTCGTTGTGGCGATACGTCGCCTGCTGCGGCGCGAGCCGTTCGAGAAAGGCATCGTAATCCTGAAGCAGTCCCCCCTCGTCGTCGTTGATATAGACGCTGGCGGTGATGTGCATGGCATTGACCAACACCAGTCCCTCGCGCACGCCGCTTTTTCGCACGGCGGCTTCCACCTGCCCGGTGATATTCAGATAGGCGCGTCTGGTGTTCGTCTCGAACCAGAGTTCCTCGCGATACGATTTCATCGTCCTCCTCGCTCGCATCCGGTGGGCGATTCTGCAACGGCACTGTTCAAAGTTGCAAGCCCTTGCACCCTCGAACCCTCGACACGTGCAGGCGATCGCCGCAGTGCTCGATGCCCTCGCGAGGCGGTGCACTCCCGGTTCTCGCCGCCGCAGCGCGAGCCCCCACGCGGACCTCGATCGACGCGAGGAACGTATCCTGTCGCTTTCTCGAACAAAATTGACAGGCCCCGGTACCGGTGCTAAGTACCTACGATGAACGAGCAGTGGTTCCGAATGAGGAGGTCCTTCGATGGTGTCATCCATGGGCATTCCCGCGATCGGCAGTGAACGGACAGACTGGCGTCTCCTGTTCGCAACTCAGCCCGAGCCCGACCTGGAGTTTACGGAAGACGACTTGGACGGCGCGGCGCCCCCGCCCGCTCCGCCGATGCCCGAGCCGAAGCAGTCGAAAAAAGGACCGCTATTGTGGATCCTGCTGCTCCTGCTCGTGGGCGGCATCGGGTACGTGGCCATGGATCCGGACGGCGCCATGCAGCTCATCCAACCATATCTTGAGGGCGGAGCGGAACCCAGTCCGCCGGTCGCCCAACGCCCTACCCCGCCGGTGCCGAAGCCGGTCGCCGTTCCGACGCCTGCGCCCCTTGCAGCACCGGCCCCCGCACCGAACACGATCGCTCCACCCGCGGTAGTTGACAGCGCCCCTGCCCCCCCGCCGGACAAGCCGGCCCCGACGCCCATCCCTGCGGCCGCCGCCCCGGCTCCTGCACCCGTCGCCAAACCGGCCCCGCCGACTGTGCGCGTGCCCGGGCCGCTGTTCGCCGAGAGCCAACGAGTGACGGTGGTAGCCGATCCGACTCGCCCCAAGGCCCCGACGCCGTTGTTCACCGATGCGGTCGGCAGCAAGACCAGCACGACCGTACCGGCGGGCGCGACGCTCACCGTTCTGGACGGCGAGTATCAAAAACGCGGGTGGGTCTATTCCGTACGCACTCGGGATGGGAAAAAGGGCTGGATCTCCGAACGCCATTTGCGGCTGAAACGCTGACCTTCGTTCGATCGGTCGCCTCCCCCTGCCACGGCCCGTTCCTTCCCGGAACGGGCCGTTCTCTTTTTTTGCCGGGCTACCCTTGTTATAATGCCGCGCCCGCTCCACCGGCCCCAACTCGTGCGTATCTCCGCACAAGGATGTCTCTGGACGACCCATGAATGCACTACGCGCCATTATTTTCGATTTCGACGGAGTGATTGCCGATACCGAACCGCTCCACTTTGCCGCCCTCCAGCGGGTTCTGGCCGGCATCGATATTACGCTGACAGAAGCGGAGTATTACGCAGACTATCTCGGCTTCGACGATCGCGGCTGTTTCCTGGCAGCCTTGCGCGCGCACCGACGCGAGACCTCACCGACACTCGTCGGCGAATTGATGGATCGCAAGGCGCAGGCCTACCTTGCCGCCATCAGGGATCATCTCGCCATCTTCCCGGGTGTGCGTGAACTCGTCCACGACGCCGCCGCGCGGGTTCCGCTCGCCATCGCCTCGGGAGCGCTCCGGAACGAAATCGAAGTGATTTTGGAAGAGGCCGGACTGCGGAAGGCGTTTTCTCATATCACCAGCGCCGAAGACGTGACGCGAGGGAAGCCCGCACCTGACCCGTTTCTCCATGCCATGGCCGGATTGAATCGACAGCCGGACCAGCCGACGTTGACCCCGCAAGATTGCCTGGTGATCGAAGACTCCTTGCCCGGCATCAGGGCCGCGCGGGCGGCAGGCATGAAAGTGCTGGCCGTCGCCAACACCCACACCGTACAGGATCTGGGCGAAGCCGATGCGATTACCCATTCCCTCGCCGACACCCGGCTCGCCGACCTCCAGTCACGGCTCTGGGGACCGGCGCAAGGGCACTCATGAATATCTGCTCGCTCGTACCGGGAGCCACCGAAGTCGTGGCCGCACTGGGCCTGCAAGACCGGCTCGTCGGCATCAGCCATGAATGCGACACGCCCAGGACCCTGGCCCATGTTCCGGTGATGGTGCGTGGACGCATCGACAGCCACGCGCGTTCGAGCGCAGCGATCGATGCACAAGTCGGCGAGTGGCTTGCAGGTGGTTCCGGGCTCTACGAGTTGGACGAGGCGCGACTCCTGGCCGCCAAGCCGGATCTCCTCATCACGCAGGATCTCTGTGATGTTTGTGCCATCACACCGACACAGCTCGCCCGGGTTGTGCAGACCCTGTCGCCCTCACCGCGCATGGTTACGCTCAGTCCGCATCGGCTGGACGATGTGCTGCACGACATTGAAACGCTCGGCGAGGCGATGGAGCGGGAAGAGGCCGGGAGACAGTTGGCTGCCGCTCTGCGCCGCAGACTCGATGCGGTCCGAACCACCGTCGGTGCCGAGCCGTCACGCCCGAAGGTCGCCTGCCTGGAATGGCTCGCCCCGCTTTACAGCGCCGGCCATTGGGTGCCCGACATGGTAGCAGCCGCGGGCGGCACCGACGCACTGGTGACTGCGGGAACCCCCTCCCGGAAAATTGAGTGGGAGGCGCTCGCGGGTTGCGCGCCGGATGTGATCGTGCTGATGCCCTGCGGCTTCACCGTCGCACGCACCAGAGCCGAATTGACCGCAGTGACCGAACATCCTGGCTGGCAGCACCTTCCGGCTGTCCGACGAGGCGAGGTCTATCTGGTCGATGCCCTCTCCTACTTCAGCCGGCCCGGCCCGAGATTGGTTGACGGTGTCGAACAACTGGCCGCCATCCTTCACCCAGCCTGTTATGCCCGCCGCCTCCCGGCGACCGTCGAACGACTGGCGATGCCGTAGACCTCCACCCCGATGACACGATGATGACACCGACTCAAGCCCAAACTTATTGCACGACCCTCACGAAAACAAGCGGGAGTAACTTTTACTACTCGTTCCTGTTTCTGCCGAAAGCCAGGCGGGAGGCCATGTACACGGTCTACGCATTCTGCAAAGAGGTGGATAACGCGGTCGATGAACCGCCTCCCGGCAGCCACCCCCAAGAGGAGTTGGCACGCTGGCGTCGAGAACTGGCCGCAGCGTACGACGGGACCCCAACCGTTCCCGTCACGATCAGCCTCGCGCAACACGTCCGCGACCTGTCCATTCCACACGCTTACTTCGAGGAACTCATCAAGGGCGTGGAGATGGACCTCACCACCAAGCGCTACGCCACCTTCGATCAGCTATCGCTCTACTGTTATCGTGTCGCCTCGGTCGTGGGGTTGATTTGTCTCCATGTATTCGGCACCACCTCACCTCGGGCGCAGGACTATGCGGTCAATCTCGGCATGGCGTTTCAATTGACCAACATTCTGCGCGATCTGGGCAACGACGCTGAATGCGGCCGCGTATACCTCCCGCAGGAAGATTTCGCGCGCTTCGGCTATCGTGAGGAAGACCTGCTTCACCGGCGATACAAGCCTGAATTCACGGCACTCATGCAATTCGAAGTCGCGCGGGCCAAGGACTATTACGCCAAGGCCGCACGGGCCCTGGAGTCGCTGCCGCGGAACGAACGCCAGGCCCTGACGGTGGCTGAAATCATGCGCGGCGTGTATGGCCGAATTTTGCAGCGCATCGAGGAATCCGGCTATCGCGTGCTGGGCGATCGCGTCACCCTGTCTTCCAGCCACCGATTAGCGGTGGCCGCCGGCGTCTGGTTGCGCTCGCGCTTGCCGTCCACGTCGCCATGACGCGTCAGGTGCTCATTCTCGGCGGAGGACTCGCAGGCCTCACCGCCGCCCTGCACCTTGCGACTTCCGGCCATGCCGTTACTGTCCTCGACCAGGCCGACCAGGTGGGCGGGCGTCTCCACCATGCGCCCCCACCGATTCTCCTCGAATCCCACCACGCCACCTGGTCGCTCCTGAACAGCCTCGGCCGGGACACCATGGCCCGTCAACTGCGACACACGCCGCTCGAGTTTCTGCAAGCCACCGGCGCGCGCGTCCAGTTTCTTCATCTTCCCCTGCCCAGCCCGCTCAACACCCTGCTCGGAACGACGCTGTTTCAAGGCCTTTCCATGCGTGATCGGTGGCATCTGCTGTCGTTTCTCGAACGGACGTGGGAGCAGGATCCGCCCTTGCCGAACGACCTCGATACACGAGCCGCCGACGAATGGCTCACGAGTATCGGCCAGTCGGAGCAGGCCCGTCACGGCGTCTGGAACAGTCTCGCGCGGTTGTTGCTGGGAGCCGCGCTGCCGACGGTGTCCGCGGGTCTATTCATGCGTACCCTGCGGCGATGCTTCCTCACCGGTGCCCGTGCCACGAAGCTGATCGTGCCTCCGCAGGGAGTCGATACGTTCCTGCTGGCGCCGCTGAAGGCACGCCTGGATGCAGTGGGAGTCCAATTCCGTCTGAATGCCATGGTCGCTCAACTGCACTTTGCCCAACACCGTGTGACGAACGTCGAGTTGACGGATCGCTCCAGGCTGACCGCCGACTGGTACCTCTCCGCACTGCCCCACAACCGGCTGACCCCGTTGCTGCCGGAACGGGTCGTGACCCACTATGCCTATTTCCAGCAACTGAGCCACCTCAGCGAATCCTCCATGCTGGCGGTTCGCCTCCATGTCGACCGGCCGGCCGACCGCACACAACTCGTGCTGTTGGAAGGGAAAACGTTCCATTGGATGATCCGGCACGCCGATGAGACCCGACACAACCAGGCGTCGGTGATCTGGGCCATGGCCGTCGGGGAGCCGGGGCTTCTGCCGCTATCCCAAGAGGACCTGATCCGACTCGCGCGGGAAGATGTGGCAGCCGCCTTTCCGGCAGAGACACCGTCCCGCCATGTCCTCGACGCGGAGGTGCTCCGCCTGCCCTCGGCCATGCTCTCGGCCAGACCCGGCGCGCAACAATTTCGCCCCCTCTCGACCAGCCCTTTCGCCAATCTGTTGGTCGCCGGGGCCTGGACCGATACGGGATGGCCGGCCAATCATGAATCGGCCGTTCTGAGCGGCCAGCGTTGCGCGACCGCACTCGCAGCCGCGCCGCCGGATTCACACCGGTAATCTTCGTCGTCCCCCCCGGCGTCACGTTGACAAGACGGGAGGCCGCGACTAAGATTCGGCTCTCCATCGGATCTGTCTTCCATGTCCTCACCTGAGATCGCGCTGCAAGAACTTGCGGCGTCATTACACAATTGCCAACGCTGTCCCCTCGCCACGCTAGGTCGGCGACAAGTCGTTTTCGGCGTGGGCAACCCGCAGGCGTCGGTGATGTTTGTCGGGGAAGCGCCCGGATATCACGAAGATCAGAAAGGGGAACCGTTTGTCGGCGCGGCCGGTCAATTGCTGAATGAACTGCTCCAGTCGGCCGGCCTCTCCCGGGCGGACATCTATATCGCCAATGTGATCAAGTGTCGGCCCCCCAATAATCGAGATCCCGAGCCTCAGGAAGTCGATACCTGCAAGCCCTTCCTCTTGAAACAGATTGCGCTCATCCGCCCGAAGATTGTCTGCTCGCTTGGCAACTGGGCTACCCAGACGTTACTGGAACGTAAAGTCGGCATTACCCGAGTGCGGGGACAGGTGTTCTACCTGAAAGATTTTGTGCTCTTTCCTCTGCTGCATCCAGCCGCGGCGTTGCATCAGGCGGCCATGCTGCCGCCGTTGCGTGAGGATTTCCAGAAACTCAAGGCGTTTCTCGACCGGCACAGCACGCCTGCTGAACCGGAGGCAGCCGACTCGTCCGGGACCGCACGGACAGTCCAGATCGAGCCGCCGGCCGCCGCGGCCCAGCAGATGGAATTATTCGGATCGTAGCCGGAGGAAGAAGGGCCGCCCGCCTCGCCCGATCAGGAAACGCGAACGGCCGGGGTGAGGTATCGCTAGCTGCGAGCGGGGCTGCTTTCCGTGCCGGCTTCGGTGGCCGTCTCCTCTGCCGCAGGTTCGACGGCCTCCTCATCCTCGGGAGCGCCGAACCACTGCACAAGCATCTCTTCCCACCAAGCCTCATCGATGTCCGGCCCGGGGTCGGTCCCCAGAAAGGCGACATCCTCGGCTGTGATCCCCTGCCCGACGAGATGCGGCTGGAACTTTGCCTGATCGATCACTTCTTTCGTGGCATACCCCCCGAGAATCCAGGAATCCGGATCGGCCCGCCTCGACTTGTACGCCTTGAGATGCAACTTCAGGTACACAAAAATCTGCTGCTGCCGCTCATCGCCGACTCCGCTCTGCGGCAGACTGAGCGTCTTCTCAATTTTCTTCCGCCAATGTCGATCGTCGTACCGTGAGGTGATCATCTGCAACATGCTTTTTCCGAGTTCGGCATCCAGCGCCATAATGTGTGTCCTCACTGTCTGCTGATAATTGCTGATCGCCGAGTGCGGAGCGCCCTGAGCCTGAGCCAGGTTGCGCATCACCGGCCTTCCAACCGATCTAGTTGCCCGCCACCATCATTTCCGCAATCTTCACGGTCGGGCTGGCAATTCGTCCACGGAACACCAAATCGGACCCGATGGTCTCGATGGTGGAGTACATCTGCTTGAGGTTGCCGGCGATGGTAATCTCTTCGACCGGATAGGCCAACTCGCCGTTCTCGATCCAAAACCCGCTCGCGCCGCGTGAATAATCTCCGGTCACCATATTGATCCCGAAGCCGATCAAATCGGTGACATACAGTCCCTGTTTCACGGTTGCGAGAATCTGCTCGGGTCCGGTGGTTCCCGGCACCATGTAGAAATTGGTCGGGCCGGCAGAAGGACTCTCACCAATGCTGCGCGACGCGTTGCCGGTGGAGGGCAACCCCAGTTTTTTCCCCGAATAGGTATCCAACAAGTAACTCGCCAGGCGGCCGCGTTCCACCATCGCCTGCTTCCGCGTCGGGAGGCCTTCACCGTCGAACGGCCGCGTACCGAGCCCGCCAGGCATCCGTCCATCGTCATAAATGGTCACAAAGTCCGGCGCGATTTGCCGGCCGAGTTGCCCGATGAGGAAGGACGCTCCTTTATAGAGCGCATACCCCGACAGTGCACTGCAAAGATGGCTGAGCAAACTCCCGGCCACCTCAGGATCGAAAATCACCGGGAGGCGACCGGTCGGCACTTTACGCGCTCCCAGTTTTCTGACCGTCCGTCTTGTCGCTTCCTGCCCGATGGCTTCCGGGCTCTCCAGCTTCGAGAATGCGCGATTGACGCCGTACCAATAGTCGCGCTGCATGCCTGCGTCGTTGGAGGCAATGGGCGAGACCGATAGGGAAAAGCTACTGTTCGCATACTGACCGAAGAATCCGTGACTATTCGCCAGGATGATCCGCCCGGAGGAAGAATCGCATTCGCCGCCTTCCGAGTTGGTAATACGTGAATCCGCGGCAAACGCTGCCCGTTCAGCTCGAAGCGCGAGATCGATCTGCTGATCGGTTTGAAGTTTCGTCGCATCGTAGATGTTCAGGTCCGGAGATTCGGTGGCATAGTGACCCGGTTCGGGCAATCCGGACACGGGGTCCTCAACAACCGCCTTGGCCAGGGCGCAGGTCTCTCCCACGAACCGATCGAGGGAATCGAGAGAAAAGTCGGAGGTCGAGGCACTCGCGGAGCGTTGGCCGAAAAAGACGCGCAGTCCCAATCGCTTCTCACGCGCCTTCGTCAGACGATCGACGGCCCCCATTCGAACTTGCACCGAGAGGGTCTCTCCGTCGGCGACCATCACGTCTGCTGCTGTCGCCCCGTGCTTCGCGGCGCGTGCCAACAAATCCTGGGCGACATCTGTATAGTCCGGTGCTGCAATTTCACGTGTCATGGTTATGCCTTCGTTCCACCGACGGTGATTTCATCGATCCGAATGGTCGGCAACCCGACGCCGACCGGCACCGACTGCCCTTCCTTTCCGCACGTACCGATGCCTTCATCGAGCTTCAAATCATGTCCCACCATGGAGACCTTGGTCAGGATATCCGGGCCGCTGCCGATCAAGGTGGCACCCTTCACCGGGCGGGTGATCTTCCCGTCTTCAATCAAATAGGCCTCGCTGGCCGAGAATACGAACTTGCCGTTAGTGATGTCGACCTGCCCGCCGCCGAAGGAGACGGCGTACAACCCCTTTTTCACCGACTTGATGATATCTTGCGGATCGGATTCCCCGGCCAGCATGAAGGTGTTGGTCATGCGCGGCAAGACCACGCTCTGATAACTTTCCCGCCGACCGTTGCCGGTCAGGGGTATGCCCATGAGCCGCGCATTCAACTTATCGGTAATGTAGCCGCGCAAAATTCCCCGTTCGATCAGCACGGTGCGGCTAGTCGGCGTTCCCTCGTCGTCGACATTCAGCGAGCCGCGCCGGAACGGGAGCGTGCCGTCATCCACAATCGTGCAGACATCTGAGGCCACGCGTTTCCCCACAAGACTGGAAAACGCCGAGGTTTTCTTGCGGTTGAAATCCGCTTCCAGCCCATGACCGATGGCCTCGTGCAGCAGAATCCCGGGCCAGCCTCCGCCCAGCACGACCGGCATGACCCCTGCCGGAGCCTCCACCGCACTGAGATTCAGAATCGCCTCTCGAGCCGCTTCCCTAGCAAACTGCAGATACCGCTGATCGTTCTGGAAATATTCCAAACCGATCCGGCCTCCACCACCGAAGGTGCCCACTTGGCGGTTTCCGTTCTCTTCGGCGATACAGGTCACCTGCAGCCGGGACAACGGCTGAATGTCGCCGACCATGACCCCATCGGACGTCGCCACCAGCATGACTTTATATTCGGTATTGTAAGCGGCCATGACGTTCTTAATCCGCGGATCGTAGCGCCTGGCTTCCGCGTCGATGGCATTCAAGAGTGTCACGCGATCCCGGGTCGCGACTTCCACATTCGCACGATCGTGAGGGTAGAGATTGCGCGCCAGAGCCGGTCGATGCGTGACGGGAACGGGAGTGGTTCCTTGGGCAGAATTCGCGATATACCGCGCCGTGTCGGCAGCGATATTGAGATCTTTGGAAGTCAGCTCATCGGAATAGGCAAATCCGGTCTTCTCGCCGGCTGTCGCCCGCACCCCGACTCCCTGACCGATGCTCTTCGTCGCCCGTTTCACGATCCCCTCTTCCATGGAGACCGACTCGGACTGACAATATTCGAAATAGAGGTCGGCGTAGTCGACGTTGGAAACCTTGACGCGCCCCAACGCCTGCTCGATGTCTCGATCGGTGACCCCGAAACGCGCCAACGCCCCCGATTCGTCCTTGGCCATGAATATTCTCCTCTTCTGCGGTGCGTGAGTATAACGTACTCATTTCCGGAGGCGCAATGCGAACACGCTCGAACCATCGGCAAATACAGCGAAATCGGGAAATACTGTTTGACTTTACCCGACCTCACCGCTAGACTCGGCCTACGAGATCAGGGCTTCCGCTGCAAACATCACGTGCATCAGCAACAGGTGCGCACGCCGCTCCATGAACGATCCGCAATCCCCCGACATTGAGCCACCACCCGACGCCGACCTGCTTTCGCAACTCGACCCGGACCTGCTGCCCAAACATCTGGCCGTGATTATGGACGGCAACGGTCGATGGGCCGAGCTCCGGGGATTGCCTCGCATCGCCGGTCATCAGGAAGGCATCAAATCCGTACGGGAGCTTATTTCGCTCTCGCTGGAGCTCGGCATTAAAATCCTGACGATCTATGCGTTTTCGCAGGAGAATTGGAACCGGCCGGCCCAGGAAATCACGGCGTTGATGGGACTATTAGAACATTATCTCTCGACGGAACGGTCGAGCCTGGTCGAAAAGGGCGTACGCTTCCAGACGATCGGCCGCGTCACGGCACTGCCTGCGTCGGCACTGCAGTGGGTCCGCACTACCGAACAGGACACCGCGCATCTGGACAAGCTGATCCTGAACGTCGCCCTCAGTTACGGCGGCCGGGCGGAACTGGTCGATGCGGCCAAGGACCTCGCGCGGGCCGTACAAGACGGTCGGCTCTCGATCGATCAGATCGACGAACGTAGGATGGAAGGGGCACTCTATACCCACGATCTCCCCGACCCCGATCTCCTGATTCGGACCAGCGGGGAGACTCGAATCAGCAATTTTCTGTTATGGCAACTGGCCTACACGGAACTCTACTTCACCCCGACTCTCTGGCCGGATTTCCGTCGACGCGAAACGTTAGTCGCGCTGATTGAATACCAGCGGCGCGAGCGCCGTTTCGGTCGAGTGTTCAGCAGCGTGTCCTCCTAGCCTCTTCGTGGTGGAACCGGGAGCATGCCAGTGCGAGGAGACGATGCCGCCCCCCCAGGACCAAGCGCGCCCCCGTTCGTCGTCGGAAACGATTCGCCGCGTGTTGGCTGCGGTGGTGTTCGTTCCGATCTTCGTCGTCCTCGTGCACGACCTGGGGCCGATCGCCTTTTTCCTACTGGTCGCCCTGTCAGGCTTGTGTGCCGTGGGAGAGTTTTACCGCCTGCATCTCGGGCCTACCGCGTGGCCCTGGTGGGGCTGGGTGGGAGTCGCCGCCACCGGTCTCCTCTTGAGCAGTACCCAGTGGCCTGCATCCTTGAGCGACCGTACCGTGCTGATGGGGACTCTGGCGACAGCCCTCTGCCTGCCGCTGCTCTCCGACAAGCCATTGAAGGAGTCGCTGCAGGACGGCATGGTGCTGATCATGGGCGTCTTGTACGTCGGCCTTTCCCTCGGGTATCTCCTGCTCACGAGAGCCCAGCCGGATGGAGCCATGCTGATTTTTTTCGTGGTCCTCGTGACCTGGGCCGGGGACACCGGCGCCTACATCGCGGGAAAATCCATGGGGCGGCACAGGCTCGCGCCGATCATCAGCCCGAAGAAAACGTATGAAGGATTGGCCGGGGGACTTGCCCTTGCCTGCCTGGCAGCCATCCTCGCACGGGCCTGGTTTCTGCCGCGCTTCTCGTTGGTCGATTGCCTCGCGCTCGGGGTGCTGCTCACGATCGCCGGCCTCATCGGCGACCTCGCGGAATCGGCCATGAAACGCAGCACGGGATTCAAAGATTCCGGCGCACTGATTCCCGGCCATGGCGGAATGTTGGATCGACTCGATAGCCTCTTGTTCACAGGACCGGCGTTCTACTACTATGTCGCGATGGTCGGCGCCGTGTAACGCATGATTGTCCGCCTGCTCTGGAGCACGCCATGAAGAACATCGTCATTCTCGGTTCGACCGGCTCGATCGGCACGAACACGCTCGATATTGTGGATCGGTTTCCTGAGGACTTCCGCGTCATTGGCCTGACCGCCGGCTCGAACGATGACAAACTTGAGGCCCAGATTCGCCGCTTCCGTCCCGCATTCGCAGCCCTCGCCAGCGAAGCCGCCGCAGAACGGTTGCGCCGGCGCTGCACCGACTTTCCCGTAACAATCTTCGCGGGGCCGGAAGGGGTGGCGCAGGTCGCACAATCGCCGGACGCCGAGCTGGTGATCTCCGCCATCGTCGGCGGGGCCGGGTTGCTCCCGACGTTAGCGGCCATCCGAGCCGGCAAACAGATCGCCCTCGCCAATAAGGAACCGATGGTCATGGCCGGGGAGCTGATGCAAGCGGAGGCCAAGAAACACCATGTCCGCATTTTTCCCATCGACAGCGAGCACAGCGCCATCTTTCAGTCACTGGAAGGACATCGCCGCGAGGATGTCAAACGCGTGATTCTGACCGCATCGGGCGGACCGCTCTGGAACTTTTCCCGCGAACAGTTGCAGGACGTCGCGCCCGAGCGTGCCTTGCAACATCCCAACTGGAAAATGGGAGCGAAGATCACCATCGACTCGGCCACCTTGATGAACAAGGGGTTGGAAGTCATCGAAGCCCGGTGGCTGTTCGATATTCCGGAGACGCAGATCGAAGTACTGGTGCACCGGGAAAGCATCATCCATTCTCTGGTAGAATACAGAGACCGATCGGTGATCGCGCAACTGGGGCTGCCGGACATGCGTACGCCGATCTCCTATGCGATGCGGTACCCGGAGCGGATGCCGCTGGACCTTCCATCCTTGGATTTGACCGAGATCGCGACCTTGACGTTTTACAAGCCGGACCACGACCGATTTCCCTGTTTGCAGCTGGGGTTTGATGCCTTACGGATCGGAGGCACCATGCCCGCCACCATGAATGCCGCCAACGAAGTCGCCGTGGACGCCTTCCTCCAGAACGGAATTCGTTTTCTGGATATTCCGGAGATTATTCGGAGTACAATGAAAGCTCACACGCCGAGACCGATCACCGGGCTGGATGATGCACTCGAGGCCGACCGGTGGGCTCGCGAAACGGCAGAGTCCCTGGTCCATTCCCTGACGCGGTAATACCCTGAACCCAAGGAGTGTTGTGGTGGGAACAACCTTTGCCTGGTCCCCTGACATCGTGTCGCTTCTGACCCACTGGGCGCTTCCATTTCTGGTGGTACTGGGCGTCCTCGTGGCCTTTCATGAAATGGGGCATTTCCTGGCCGCGCGCTGGGTCGGGGTCAAGGTGCTCAAGTTCTCCCTCGGTTTCGGGCCCAAAATCTTCGGACGGCAAATCGGTGAAACCGAATATCTTCTCTCGATCGTTCCACTCGGTGGCTACGTCAAGCTCTTCGGCGAGGACGAACACGAACCCCTGACCCCCGAAGAAAAAAAGCGCGCGTTTGTGCATCAATCGCTCTGGGGCAAGACCCTCATCGTGGCAGCCGGACCGATCTTCAACTTCATCCTGGCCTATTTGATTTATACGACCTATATCGGACTGGGCTATACCCTGCCGGTTCCCAGCTTCAAGGACATTATTCCGGAAATCGAAGCCGTGCTTCCCGGATCACCGGCCGACCAGGCCGGGTTGAAGCCCGGCGACCGCATCATCCGGGTCAATGAAAAGGACATCTCCACCAATGCGGAGTTATTGAAATTCATCGCCCAGAGCAACGGCAAACAACTGACCCTGGACCTCACGCGCGGGGAACAGATCAAGACGGTGCTTGTGACGCCGAGTAAAAGCACCGTGCAGGGCAACGGCAAGCCTACGACGATCTACCAGCTCGGCATCGAAGAACGGGCGCCGGTCATCACCGCCGTCATCCCCGGATCGCGCGCCCAGGCGGCCGGGCTCCTTGCCGGAGACCGTGTCATCCGCATCGACGGACACGACATCTTTACTTGGTCTCAAATGACCGCACTGGTGCGAGAGAATCCGAATCACGCCTTGCAGTTTGAGGTTCAACGGAGCGGGTCCGCACAGACGGTCTCCGTCACTCCGATGGGCGAAAAGACGACCGTGGACGGGAAACCGACCGAGGTCGGGAAGATCGGCATTTCGGCCCAGAACCAGACGATTCTCCAGACCAACGAACCGTTGAAGGCGCCCTGGTTGGGAGCGCAAGCGACCTGGGGATGGACTGAACTCACAGTGGTGGGGATTTACAAGATCATTACCGGAGACATTTCCCGCAAGAATATCGGTGGACCGCTCACCATCGCGAAAACGGCGGGTGATGCCGCGGAACAGGGGACCTCGAGCCTGGTGTTCCTCATGGCTATGCTGAGCATCAACCTGGGTGTGCTCAACCTGCTGCCGATTCCCATTCTGGACGGCGGTCACCTGTTATTTTTCTTCATCGAAGCGATTCGACGGAAACCTCTTGAAGATCGGCAGCGAGAACTGGCACAACAGGTTGGATTGGTACTGTTGGTCGGTATCATGATTTTCGCCTTCTGGAACGACATCGAGCGGCTGATTTCCCCATAACCCCACATGCGCGTCTCTGAAACCCTCATTCCAACTCTACGAGAAGATCCAGGCGAAGCTGAAACCGTCAGCCATCGATACATGCTGCGTGCCGGCATGATTCGAAAGGTCGCGGCCGGCATCTATACCTATCTACCGCTTGGACTGCGGGTGCTGCGAAAAATCGAGAAGATCGTCCGCGAGGAAATGAACCGCGCCGGCGCACAGGAAGTCCTCATGCCGGTCGCCTCCCCGGCGGAACTGTGGCGAGAGACAGGACGATGGGACTTTTATGGCAAGGAACTCCTGCGTTTCAAGGATCGGCACGAACGGGACTTCTGCCTGGGTCCGACGCACGAGGAGGTAATTACGGACCTCTTTCGCCGCGAGGTGCGTTCCTATCGCCAAATGCCGCTCAACTTCTACCAGATCCAAACCAAGTTCCGGGATGAAATCCGTCCCCGTTTCGGGTTGATGCGCGGACGCGAATTCATCATGAAGGATGCCTATAGTTTCGACAGGGATGAAGCCGGGGCCAAGCTGAGTTATCAAAAAATGTACGACGCGTACAACCGGATCTTCGCCCGCTGCGGGCTCACGTTCAGACCCGTAGAGGCGGACACCGGCCTCATCGGCGGGACATCCTCGCACGAATTCATGGTCCTGGCTGAGACCGGAGAAGAAACCATCGTCTACAGCGAAGAAGGCACCTACGCCGCCAACGTCGAGCGCGCCGAGGTCCTGCCGCCGGATGCCTCCGAGTTGCCTGCTCCTCGTCCGCTCACAGCCGTCTCGACGCCGGGCCGACGGACGGTCGAGGAAGTGACCACGTTCCTCAAGATCGCACCGACGCAACTGGTCAAAACGCTTTTGTACACGTCAGGGAAAGAGACCGTCGCCGTTTTGGTTCGTGGCGATCACGACGTGAATGAAATCAAGGTCAAGCGCCTCCTCGGTGTGACCGACGTTGAGCTGGTCGCACCGGAACGAGTTCCAGAATTGACCGGCGCGCCGGTCGGATACGCCGGGCCTGTCGGGCTGAAACACATCCGGGTCCTGGCCGACTGGGCCGTGAAAGCCATGGCCAACTTTGTCGTGGGAGCCAACCGGGCCGACACTCACTTCGTCGACGCCAACTGGGCACGTGACTTTACGGTCGATCACTTTGCCGATCTACGGAATGCCCAGGCCGGTGACCCCTCGCCCCGCCGGGACGGAACGTTGAAGACGGCCAAAGGCATCGAGGTCGGTCACGTATTCATGCTAGGCACGAAATACAGCCAGGCCATGAAGGCCACCTTCCTCGACGCTCAGGGGCAAGAACAGCTCGCCGTCATGGGCTGTTACGGCATCGGGGTGAGCCGGGTGGCGGCCGCATCGGTTGAGCAAAACCACGATGCCAAAGGCATCAAGTGGCCGATTCCCATCGCGCCGTTTCACGTCACCCTTCTGCCGCTGAGTCAGTCCGAGCCGGTCGCCCAACTTGCCAGCTCCCTCTATCGCTCGATGCAGGAATCCGGTATCGAGGTGCTGTGGGACGACCGTGACGAACGCGCCGGTGTGAAATTCAACGATGCCGACCTGATCGGCGCTCCCTTCCATCTGGTGATCGGAGAAAAAGGGCTGGCGCAAGGACAGGTCGAACTCAAAGTCCGTCTGACCGGCGACACCAAAAAAATCGCTCCCGACCAGGTGCTCCCCACGCTCACGGCGCTGATCCACGCCGCATCGTAGCTGTTCCGCTCTCCCACGCGTCACCACCCTCACGGCCCTCTCCCCCAGCACGTCTCGGCCTGACCGGCGAAGCCGAGCCTCCGCAGACAGGTTTGAGAAAATGCCTTTTGCTTGCCTTGACCCGCTGTTGCGATACACTGACACACAAGGAAGAAGCCCGGCCAGGAACTCGTGCCAGGAGCAGGTTCCCGATTCAGGAGTGCGATTCCGACACCACGCGTAGCTCCCCGTTCAGCCTGTTTGGAGAGAACTTGATGCAGCCCAAAGCTCCGCTGCCTGGTGTCAGTGAGACCACGCTCAAGGCCGGCAACGCCGAAAACGTCAAGCGAATCAGCGCACAGATTCTCGCCGCCGCAGACATCGATCAAATCCTCCTGGATCTCCGCCACGACATTCTCGGCTGTTTTGACGCGGAAGACCTCACGCTCTTCGTCGTGGACTCTGAAAAAAAGGAAATCTTTTCCAAAATTCCCCACCTCGATACGGTCCAGGAAGTCCGCACACCGATTACGGAACAAAGTCTTCCGGGGTTCTGCGCCAAATACCTCCGCCCGGTCAATGTCGGTGACGCCTATAGCCTGCCGGAGCTTGCCACGATTCACCCTGCGCTGACCCATGACGCCACCTACGACAAGAACACGGGGTTCAAAACCAAACAGGTCCTCACCTATCCCGTCGTGGCCGAGAACAAATATCTCATGGGCGTCATCCAGCTCCTCAACAAGAAAAGCGGCGGACGATTCACCCGCAAGGACGAGGAGTGTGTCGCGGAAATCGCCAAGGCCCTGGGCACGGCATTTCACACCTTACGCAAAACCTCCAAGAAGCCGCCGTCGAAATTCGATTACCTGCTGACCAACGGCAAGATTTCACAACAAGATCTGGATGTCGCCCTCAACGAAGCGAAGAAGGGCACGACGGACATCGAATCGCTCCTGATTGAGAAATATAAGGTACCGAAAGCCGAAATCGGTAAATCGCTCGCCAATTTCCACAAATGCCCCTACATCGAGTACAACGAACGGACCATCGTCGACATCGAACTCCTTAAGAACCTCAACGTCGACTACCTGAAGAAAAATCACTGGATGCCCCTGAAGCGGGACCGGGCCGCAATCGAGATTCTGACCGACGATCCCGGCGATTTGGATCGCGTCCAGGACATCAAGCGCACCTTCCCTGGCCTCAATATCCGCTTCGCCGTCAGTCTGCGCCGCGACATCGCCCTCTTTCTCACGAGCACCACCGGCGGTCCCGAGGTCAGCAACAAAATGAACGAGAATGTCTCCGACATTCTCGGCGAGTTGGTCAGCGAGTCCCAGCTGGAAGCGCAGGAGGAAGCATCCAGCGCAGGACTCGATGAGAACGACAACGCCATCGTGCGTCTCGCCAACCAGATCATCGCCGATGCCTTCCGGCAAGGGACGTCAGATATTCATATCGAGCCCTATGGAGAAAAACGCGATACCCTCGTGCGGTTCCGAGTCGACGGCGACTGCTTCGAGTACATGAAAATTCCGCCGAGTTATCGCCGCGCCATCGTCTCGCGACTGAAGATCATGGCCAGCCTCGACATCGCGGAACGCCGGAAGCCCCAGGACGGGAAAATCAAATTCAAGATCGGTGAGAACAAGGAAATCGAGCTGCGCGTCGCCACCATCCCGACCGCCGGCTACAACGAAGACGTCGTCATGCGTATTCTGGCCGCGAGCGAACCGTTGCCGGTCGATAAGATGGGCTTCTCGGATCGAAACCTGCGTGAAATTAAGAGTATCGCCGAAAAACCCTACGGCATCATTCTCTGCGTCGGACCGACCGGATCCGGAAAAACCACCACGCTGCACTCCGTGCTCGGGTACATCAACACTCCGGACATCAAAATCTGGACGGCGGAAGACCCGGTCGAAATCACGCAATACGGACTGCGCCAGGTACAGGTCCATTCTAAAATCGGATTTACCTTCGCGGCGGCCATGCGCGCCTTCCTCCGCGCCGACCCGGACGTGATTATGGTCGGAGAAATGCGGGATAAAGAAACGGCGGATACCGGCATCGAAGCCTCGCTGACAGGCCACTTGGTGCTCAGCACGTTGCACACGAACAGCGCGGTGGAAACTATTACTCGTCTGTTGGACATGGGCTGCGACTCCTTCAGTTTTGCCGACGCCATGCTGGGCGTACTGGCCCAGCGGTTGGCGCGACGCATCTGTAAAGATTGCAAGGAAGCGTATCAACCGTCCAAGGAAGAATATGAGGAATTGCGGCTGGGGTATGGTCCGGATTATTGGGACACCCTGAAGGTCCCCTTCGATGCCAACTTTCGACTCTATCGGGGGAAGGGGTGTGATACCTGCAACCGGACCGGCCTGAAAGGCCGCGTGGCGCTGCACGAGTTGTTGCTGGGCACGGATCACATGAAAAAGTTGATCCAGAACAAAGCCAAGACCGATGAAATGCTCAAAGCCGCCATGGACGACGGGATGACTACGCTGGTGCAGGACGGCATTCAGAAGGTGCTGCAGGGGCACACGACCTACAAGGAGGTCAAGGCCGTCGCCATCAAGTAGGCGGCCTGCCTCTGATCGTCATACGACCTACCTCGCAGAAGCAGGCACGGACAGTCGGCTCAGTGCCTGCCCTAATCGCGCGACATCTGCATCTCGGCCCAACTTCTTCGCGCAGGCCACGGCCTGAGTCAGAGCGGCCACGGCGCCGCCCCGATCACCCTGCGCTAGATAGCTGCGGTAGGCACGCTCAAACAAAGCGAGGCCGCGATCGGGAAATCCCCGGCGGTCGGCTACCCGTCCCAACCGCGAGAGGTCTGCGGCAATCCCGGTCCGATGTTCCGCGACTTTGTCTAGCTCCAGCGCCCGTTCGAACTCCTGCTCGGCCACATCGTAGGCCTGGCGTGCCTCGGCGACCATGCCCAGGTTCACGTGGTTGCTCGCTTCGGAGGGAAGGTTGCCGGCAGCCTGATTCAACGCCATGGCGTGACGGAACTGCAGGGCAGCCTGCTCAAGGTCTCCCTTCGCCTGTCGCAGCAGACCCAGGTTGTTCCGCAGCGTCGCCTCCGCCGCTTGATCCGCCTTCTGTTGAGCCAAGTCCAGCGCCTCCTGATAGAGCGGCTCGGCCTCCTCGGTCTGTCCGGCCTCATGCGTTGCCGTCCCCAACGCCGTCAGGCTCTCGAGTAAGAGGTCTGACGCGCCCAGTTCCCGGGCCAGGGTAACCGCCCGCCCATGCGAGGTGATCGCGAGAGTCGAGTCCCCACGCCCGAGAGCCACACGACCGATATCATTCAGCGTGCCGACGAGGGTTCTTCTGTCGTCGAGACTTTCCGCCACGCGACGCGCCGCCTCATACGCCTCCGCTGCACGGGCGGGATCCCCCCGTGTCAACCAACGATCGCCCTGCCGCCGCAGAGACTCACCCTGTGTCGCCCATAGACCAGGCTGAGGTTCCAGAGGCGCGGGTGGCTGAGCAGTCGCACATCCCAGCAACGCGCAGAGCGCCAGAACGCTCATGCCTGCGTGGAACCCTACTCGTCGGGACTTCATCGACGCAGTTGATCTCCTCTCAAGCTCTGAGTTCCCGGCTGGGACCGCATCGGCGAGTCCTTCGGTGGCGGCCCGGCGTTCTGCGCAAACCGGTTGAAGGGAAACGTCTGCTTCGCGCCTCGTACCAGAGTCGAGACATCGGTCAAGGTGCCTTCGGCCGTCCGAATGACAGGGATTAATTCCTGGCTCACCTCATCCACGGAATCCGAGAGGCGCTTCACGCTTGCCAGGGTGGATTCGGCACTATTCAAGATAGCCGGTAGACGGCCGGTGGCCTGCTGCACGTCCGCGGTCACTCGATCCACCACGCTCAAGGTTCGCGTGATTGAGCCGGTCATGGTCGGCAGTGCGGTCGCCGTTTGCTCGACCGAGGCAATCGTCCGCTGAACCGATGCCACCACCGAGGGCAAATCCTGCGTCGCCGCGGCCACCTGCTCAAGGGCCTTCCCGCCGGCTTTGAGCCCGCCCTGCACATCCTGCGTGATCGTTTCCACCCGAAGCAACGTCTGCTTGACCGCCATCAACACCGGCTCGACCTCGTTGAGCAGATCGCCGATGTCCCTCGGTTCCACCGCTCGAATCGTCGCGCCATCGGATAACGCCGGGCTACCGGCCGTTCCCATTCCGATGTCGACTTGCGTCTGCCCTACCACGACACCGCTCTTCGTGATCCGTAATTCCGAATTGTCCTTCACCATATTCTGGTATCGCGTCAACACCTGCAGCATCACATCGACGGTTCCGCGATCGTTCAAATCCACCCGCTTGACCCGCCCGATCGAAATGCCCGAGACCACCACCGGCGCTCCAGGCTCCAGACCATAGGATTTGCTGAGACTGGCCTTGAGCGAATACTTCGGCTCAAAGAGATGTTCAGCCCGCGACATCCAAAACCCCGCCCCGGCCAGGATCAGCAGGGGGATCACCACAAAGGTCCCGACAATCTGTGCCAGTCGCCCGCTCGACAGCCGATGTGAATAATGCATGCGCTCCTCTTTGACCCGGCGACCACAACGTGATCCGAAGCCGCCTACCCCGCATATCGTCGTAACGCAGGAGGGACCGTCCGGCCCACCGACTCCACACTGCCGTCGGCCTCCACCCGCCCGTCCTGCAAGACGATCAGTCGATCCGCGCCTTCGATGAAAGGCGAAAACGAACGCAACGCCGCCACCACCGTCAAGGGCTGCTGCTGCCGTCGCGCGTCGACATACTGTTTCAGGACCAACACCATGTCCGCATCCAAGCCTGCCACGGGATCGTCCAACAGCAGGACGTCCGGCTCTAACATCAACGACCGCGCAATGGCGCCTCGGCGAATCTCCCCGTGATTGAGCTCCGCGGGAAAGCGGTCCCGTAACGAGGCCAATCCCAATCGTTCCAACTGCGCCATCGCCGCCTGCTCTCGCTGAGGATCCGGCATCGCCCCGCGATGATACCGCAGCGGGAGGAGCACGTTGTTGAAGAGGGTCATGTTGCTCAGCAACCCCGGCTGTTGCAGCACGGTCCCCACCCGGAGTCGCATCGAGCCGTCGCCTGCTTCCTCAAGAGCACTCCAATCCTGTCCTAAGACCATCACCTTCCCGGATTGCGGCGGCAACAGCCCTGCCGCCAACTCGATGGCCAGGCTTTTCCCCGAGCGGCTCGGCCCGACCAGCGCAACGAACTGTCCCGCCGCGATGCGAAGGTCCAGATGCAAGCAGGACGTGCTCCCGGCGAGAGGCGCTCGAACCTGCACAAAGCTGATCGCTGTTTCGCTCATAAGTAGAGCGGCACCGTCACGACGACATCCACCAGCAGACACAGCACGAACGAATTGATTACTGCTCGGGTCGTCTGTTGCGGCACTTCCGTATAGGAAGACCGCACCGCCAGGCCATGGTAACAACAGACCGCCGCGACGGCCGATCCGAACCCGAGTCCCTTGATCGCCGTCATGAGCAGGTCGGTGGTCGACAACGCCCGAGTGACACTGTCGACAAATGCGGAAAAAGGAATGGTCAGTTGCGCATCGGCGACCAGGTACCCGCCGAACACCGCCACCACGTCAAAGTAGAAGGTCAGGCACAACATCGAGAGCACCATGCCGACCATACGAGGCATAATGACAAATTGGCTGATGGGAATTCCCATGAGTCGGAGCGCGACCACTTCCCGCGTCACCGACATGTTGCCCAGTTCGGTCGCGATGGCCGTGCCCGATCGCCCCACGACGATGAAGGCGGTGATCAGGGGACCGAGCTCCCGAATCACCGTGACCACGATGATGCTGCCCACCAGTCCGCCGGCCCCGAGCTTGGGAAGCTGCGTCCCGGCCTGCGTCACAATGATGATGCCGAGCAAGAGCGCAATGACGCTGGTGACGGGCAGCGCGTCGACACCCGTGAAGAGAATTTGACGGATCAACACTCGCAACGTTTCCCGCCGCCCCTGTCGCGCCGGGGATATCAGATCCAACACCGCTTGTATGAAAAGTGTGGCCAACGCCGCCAGGTAGGCATATCCGGCGACGGTCTTCCGTCCTACCCACTCGATCATCGGATGTGCGGCGCCTCCCCACGCGGCAGCATGCACCAAGCCGTTGCTTCCGCACCTTGCGTCACGGCGAAATTGTAGGGAAGCATTACCCGTAAAGCAACGAGGCCGGCCCCGGCAGGCGTCATGAGGCGGAGAGATGAGATATGGGAGCGAGGACCTGAGCCGGACCTTCTCGGTACAAGGAAGGAGGATGCCGAACGGCTCAGTGAAAGACTACGAGACCGGCCGATGCTTGATGACAAACTGCTGAATACGCTGGAGTTGCGGAGGTCGCATGACCAGAAACTCGATTCCGAACTCGCCTCCCCGCGCCCATCGGACCACCGCCTCGTCCACACGGACCGGCCAGTCCAGACCGTCCGCGAGGAACAGGGAGACCCGCATGCGAAAACCCGGAGGCATGGTCCGCTCCGATCGTGCCATACATCCGGTGGAAGAGACATCGAGCATTTCCGCATCCCCGTCGACCTCATCCTCTCCGAGAAACTCCAGGCGACAATCGGTAGCGACCCGACGAGACTTGCGCAGCGTGTTCGTCTGTTCCACGTACCCCTCCCCTCTCACTGCCGACTCCTGTGGCCTAGGAGCCCCCGACTGGAGCGACTGCCACGAACTGCCGTAAGCGAGCCTGCTCGACCGTTCCCATGGAGACGAACTCCACACCGAAACAGGCCTCACCGCCCCAACGCACCAACGCCAGATCCACCGACGTGGGAGACGACTCTCCAGGCAACAGGAGAATGAGTGACATCGCATCCCCCACCTTCACGCCCACGTCGCTGCTGATTTTGCAGCCACCTGGCGAGAGATTAAGAATCATGCCCTCCCCTTCTACGTCGCCGTTAAAACTGACGGTCGGGGCAAACGGTGCGAAGGACAGCAGACACCCGGGCGGCGCGAGACGCCGTTGATGCTGACGCAGCTCCTTTTGAGCGGGGGGACGCTTGCTGAATTGATCCATAACGGAACGGATGATGCGAACGCCTGTATGACGCAGCAGGGTCAGTATATCGCAGAAGGGAGCCGTCGCCGAGTACTTCGCGAGAATCCACCGGCGTCTCGCCGGTGAGCCTCGCTGCAGCTCAGTCGGGCTCTGCGGCACTCCCTACCGCCTGTAGAGCGGCGGTTCACCGGGAGGACGACTCTTGAAGCGGCGATGTTGCCAGAAATATTGCTCCGGCACCCGACGAACGGCGTCTTCGATCAAGCGATTGATCCGTGTGGCATCCTCGATCATTTCTCCTGACGGAAACTGATTGAGGGCCTGCCCGACTTCGATGTCATACCCGGACCCATCGGCTCGTCGATAGTAGAAACAGGGAACCACCGCCGCGCCACTGACCTTGGCCAGTCTGGAGGTGGCAGTCAATGATGCGGCCGGCACCCCGAAGAATGGCGCAAAGACACTGCGCTTGGTACCCGCGTCGATGTCCGGGGCGTACCAGACCACCTGATTTCTCGCCAACGCGCGGAGGATGCCCCGCATATCACGGTGTTGAATCAGGTCTGAATAGTACCGGCTCCGGCAGCGATTGGCGATCATGTCCGCCACGATATCGTTTTGGGGTCGATACACGATGGCGACCGGCTGCTCCAAGGCCATAAACCGGCCGGCCAGTTCGGCCGAATGTAAATGTGCCCCGCAGAGCAAAACACCTCGCCCGGCCTGGAGCGCCTCCCGGAGATGGTCCAACCCTTTGATCGTACATTCGCAATGCTCCCGAGGGTCCTTTGCCCACCAGGCCATTGCAATTTCCAATACTCCCATTCCCATGGACTCGAAACAATGCAACGCCACCGCGTTCCGTTCATCCTGCGTCTGTCCGGGGAAACAGAGTTTCAGGTTGACCCGCACGATCTCCCGTCGCTTGGTGAGCAGACCGTGCAGCAGCCGGCCGCACTGCCGTCCGAACGCCAGTTGTGACCGATAGGGAAGCCAGGACAGCAGACGAAACAGAGCAATGCCGACCCAGGTAGGCCAATACATGGGGTGGTAGGGACTGCGCGGCTGGCGCCGAGTATGTGGGGTCAGTGTCCTAGACATGGCCGAATGGGGAGGCCATTGTAGGGAAACGGCGCGGCGAGCGCAATCTCGAAGGAGGCTGTGAGACGGGGACACGGTGAACGCGATTGAACGAGGAGCCGCTCCAACCAAGCCCACCGGTACGCGCGTGATCAGAGACGGCAGCCACGCAGTGGCGCTAGGAGGTGGGCTTCGTTGCGAGCGTGATAAACTTCCGCAGCCGCATCTCGGCCACCGACGACAGATTGACGAACTCCAATCCGTACACCTGCTCCCGCTCCCACCGCACGGTAGCTTCCTCAACCGTCATCGGCGACACTTGATTCGGCAGGGACAGACTGACCGAGAGCCTATCCCCCCGCTGAATCCCCGCCTCGCTCATGACCTTGGCACCCCTCATCGACACGTCAAACACCACACCGATACCATCGCCGCCGCGACCGAGCCATTTGGCCAGGCCCAAGCGCGACAACGAGCAGACAAATGGCGCCGGCACGCGCAATCTGGGATGCTGACGCAAGTCGACGGAGAACTGTTCCTGCCCCGTAGTGCCACTCATACGTACCCTCCCGTATGTCCAGCGGTCACTCTATCGCACGGGACGGGGTTCCGAAAATAAATTGACGAAATCGACCGACGGCCATGGGACACACGAACCGTGAGACGGTCACGCAGACACGGATCGTCTACGTGACCAATCCGCGCCTCGACACGTCCACACGCCTATGGCCGGCGCTTGCTTCGTTGTTGCACGCTTTCTGCGCACGCGGGGGACAGATCCTGCGTATGGGCCCTCAAGCACTGGGCGATTCTCCCCTCTCCCGGCTTGACGTTAGCACACAGTCGCTTCACATCCTCGGCGCAGGCTTTCCGCCCCGGACGACCACCCCGCCTCCGGCCTTCAACTTTCGCCCCGTTTGCATCGGATGGCGCGGAGGATACCGACGGCGCATCTTGTACAGACGGGACAGCCGCATCGCCGGCCGACCAGGCGACCCCGCATGTCCCCACGATCCCAAGCACGACGCTGCACACGAGCACCACCAACCTGCATGTTCCTTGTTTCTCGCATTCCATTCGCCTACACACTCCCTTCGATACTGGGTGACAACCATCACTTGCCGCGACCGGCCCGGTCGTGACGCCAGGTGCCGTTGTTCCCTCTGCTCCACTCAACGTCTCCCGGCACGAACGGTTGACGAATGCAGGGGCACCACACCACACCCACGACTGACGCGCCCCCTCACACCCATCATGAAGCTCCAGTCCAGGTGGACCTCTTGCGAAATCCCGCCTGCTTATCTATTGTAACGGGATGCAACAGGCGTCCCCGAACCCCATTCCAGCCCACATTGTCCACCGGGTTCATCATAAATTCTGGACCTACCTGCTCTTCTGGTCGGTCGTAGCCGGTTCCGTCATTGCCGTCCCGGGTTACGGACTGCTGTACGGCTATTCGTGGCTGGATTGGACCATGTTCGCCGTGCTCTATGTGGTCACCGGACTCGGGATCACAGTCGGGTACCACCGGCTGTTGACTCATCGTAGTTTCGAATGTCCAGACTGGGTTAAAGCCTGCCTCTTGATCGCCGGTGGATGGGCCTTGCAGAACTCCGGCGCCAAATGGACCGCCGATCACTTACGCCATCACGCCCATTGCGACGACCCGCAAGATCCCTACAACGCCAAACGAGGATTCTGGTATAGCCACTGCGGATGGTTGCTGAACCCTGTTCCTTGCAATGACGAGCGCTTCGGTTCTCGCGTAATGCAGGACCCAGTCGCCATGTGGCAACACCGGAACTACGCAACCATCGTCCTGATCGGCCTGGCACTGCCCTTTGTCGTCGGTTTTCTCCATAACGGCTGGCAGGGAGGGATCGGCGGATTCATGCTGGCAGGGGTCGGGCGTACCTTTGCCGTGCTGAATTCCACATTCTGCATCAATTCCGTCTGTCACATCTGGGGCGATCAACCGTATGGGACAGCCGATTCGAGCCGCAACTCCTGGCTCGTCTCCCTGCTCACGTTCGGCGAGGGTTATCACAACTACCACCACACGTACCCGAGCGATTACCGCAACGGCCCGCTCTGGTACAACTTCGATCCGTCGAAGTGGCTTATCTACACCCTGTCAAAATTGGGATTGGCCTCATCACTCCGGACGGCCTCCTCGGGTAATTGATCCGGCCGCATCCGATGTTGCCCGTGCCACTCATGCACCGCACGACCAGACTTGACACCGAATAACGAAACCACCTTTTGTCACGGCTCTAGCAATCGCATTGAACATCTGGTAGGATGACCTGTGAGCTTATGACGGGCCACATAAGGTCACATCACTAAACGGCCCATCACCGATATTGTTTGTTAGCGAGCAGTTGATCGGAAGTCAGACCCAAGTCGCCTCAATGATTGCGCCTTCGGCCCGCTCATTCCCCTCATTCCTCTGTTCTCGTGTCGCCGACAATGTCATTTTTCAAAAGGAGAGACCCCTATGGGTACTAAATTGTATGTCGGCGGACTGCCGTATGCTGCCACTGAATCGCAACTGAGCGACTTGTTTTCGGCTCACGGCACCGTTGAATCGGCGCGCGTGATCACGGACAAGTTTACCGGACAATCACGCGGCTTCGGCTTCGTGGAAATGTCGACCGAGGACGAGGCGAAGGCAGCCATCACGGCCTTGAACGGTTCGGACATGGGCGGACGCCAACTGACCGTCAATGAAGCGAAACCGCAGGAGTCCCGTTCTGGTGGCGGCGGTGGACGTTTCGGCGGCGGTGACCGAGGCGGACGGTCCCGCTTCTAATCGACAACGAACATCGTTTGAGCGCTGAAGGGGCGCGTCATCAGACGCGCCCCTTCCTTTTTTGACCGCCGTCGCATCACTCGTTGTCGGGCCGTCCCCGCAATGCCTTCAGCCGCCCCCGTTTTGTCTTTTCCTCCACACGCCGCTTCTTGGCCCCTTGCGTCGGCTTGGTCTGACGCCGCGGCGGGCGTGAAACCATTGCCTGCTGAATCATCTCTCGCAGACGCTCCAAAGCCAACTCGCGATTGCGCTCCTGACTCCGTGAGTCCTGCGCCTTGATGATGATGACGCCCTCACGGGAGACACGATGGTCGCGCAACGCCAGCAGACGCTCCTTGTAAGCAGAAGGAAGGGATGAGGCTCGGATATCGAAGCGAAGATGGATCGCCGACGACACCTTATTGACATGCTGCCCGCCCGCCCCCTGGGCGCGCACGGCCGTCAATTCGATGTCGTCGTCCGGAATCGTCACGTGAGCCGAAATGAATAGCATCTCTATCGAACCTCTCAGTGCCAGGAACGTACTCGGGCCAGACCAGACGAGTCAACTCTTCAGCCACGCGCCGGCTGCGAGGACGAGACCGTTCGTTGAATGGACCGGGCCGAAGGCTTCCGATTGGATCTGAGAACGGGAACCGGCTACTATATCTAAGGTGTTACCCGCAGATGACCAGCCCGGACAGGCCCATGAGCAACCGCGTGAACCACATGACATCGCAGGCAGACCTCCCCTCACACCGCAACAGATGGACCGGCAGCATCCTCCCGATGCTGCTTCTGCTCTGTTTCCTCATCGCCACCGCGTTGGGGCTGTATGCCTTATTGTTCCTTCGCTCCATGCTGGTCACGGAGCGAGGACACGAGCTCGCAAGAAACGCGGCTGCCGTCGCGGATACGCTCGATCGTGTCCTCTTCGAACGATTCGGCGATATTCAATTGTTTGCGAACGACGGCATCCTCCGGAACGGCCCCCGGGATGAGCAGCACCGCAGGCTTCTCCACTATAAGCAGCTGTACTGGTACTACTCCTGGTTGGGCGTGGTCGACGCCGAGGGCCATGTCATCGCCGCGACCGATTCGCTTGCCCCGTCCGGCACCACCGCACTCCCTCCCGAGGCGCTTGCGTTCGTACGTCGGACGGGAACCATTTTCGTGAGTACGCTCCCTCCGGCTGCAAGCCCGGCGCGGCAGAACGCCGTAGGATTCATGGCTCCACTCTATGGACCTGAAGGCACGTTTCGTGGAGCCGTGGCGTCGTACGTCCCGATTGAGAATCTGAAGACGATCTTCGAACGGGAGGGCCGACTGCGATACGGCCAGGAAACCTATGACTGGCTCTTACTCACACGAGATGGCCTCCTGATCAGCGAAAAACACCTTAAGGACAGCACGGCCGAGGACCCGGTGAAACTGGACATCCCCTCAGTGGGAAAAGCGGCAGCTCACCGCGATCAACCGGGCTTTGTCGAGGAGACGCACCACCGTCGTGGGGATTCCGTCGTCACCGGCTACGCCTCAACCAGGGGGTATCACAATTTTGCCGGGCTCGACTGGATCGTGCTGTTCCGCCAAACCCACGACCAGGTCTATGCGCCGATCGACCGACTCCTCTGGACAGTGGGCGGAGTGGGCCTCCTGGTAATCCTACCGTTGACGGGATTCGGTATCTGGGTTTCGTGGCAACTCGGACGGGAACGCAACAGGTTGCTCCTGACGCAGCACACCCTGAGACAGTCCGTGACGGAGCTGGGGCGATCCAATGCCGATCTCCAACAATTTGCCTATGTCGCCTCGCACGATCTCCAAGAGCCGCTCCGCATGGTCAGTAGCTATACCCAACTCATCGCAAAGCGGTACCGGGGCAAACTCGACGCCGATGCAGATGAATTCATCGGGTACGCCGTAGACGGGGCAACCCGCATGCAAAAGCTGATTCAGGATCTCCTGGCCTATTCTCGTCTCAGCACGACGGCACGGGAGTTCGAACCGGCCCCGATGGGGGCGGTGCTGAACTGTGCCCTGGACAACATGGTCAACGCCGTAAAAGAAAGCCACGCCGTGATCACCCACGACCGGCTGCCGACGGTACGGGGCGACGCCCAGCAGTTGGCACACGTATTCCAGAACCTGCTGAGCAATGCCATTAAATTCAACGGGAACGCCCCCCCGCACATTCACATCTCCGCCCGGCGGGAGGGGGAGGAGTGGCGCTTTTCGGTACGAGATGAAGGCATCGGCATCGACCCCCAATATGCGGGCCGCATCTTCGTCATTTTCCAAAGGCTTCACACCAGAGCGGAGTATCCGGGCACCGGAATCGGCCTGGCGATCTGCAAAAAGATCGTCGAACGCCACGGCGGACGCATCTGGGTGGAGTCGGAACTCGGGAAAGGCGCCACGTTCTGGTTCAGCATCCCTGACCCTGCGCAGGCCCCATCAGCCGTTCACCACACACGTGAGACCGCATGGTCCGAGTGAAGTCGCGACAGCACGCAAAGGAGTATTACCTATGGCCAGTCCCAATCTGGTGAGACCGATCGAAATTCTCCTGGTGGAGGACAACCCGGGGGATGTCCGTTTGACCGTTGAGGCGCTGAAGGATGCGAAAGTCATCAACCATCTGACCGTGCTCAAGGACGGCGTGGAGGCGCTCGCGTTTCTCCGCCGCCAGGCGCCGTACTCAGCGGCGCCACGCCCCCACCTCATGCTTCTCGACTTGAACCTTCCCAGAATGGACGGTCGCGAAGTCCTAGCCGCCATCAAAGCCGACGAGAGCCTGAAGCACATCCCGGTCGTCGTACTGACGACCTCACAAGACGAACAGGACGTGCTAAAAAGTTATAACCTTCACGCCAATTGCTACATCTCAAAACCGGTGGACCTGGATCAATTCGTCCGGGTCGTGCGATCGATCGAAGACTTCTGGCTGGGCATCGTGGTGTTGCCGGCCTCGCAACATGGAGGAACATGAGCAGTGGTCCGATGCATGTGCTGTTGATCGAGGACAATCCGGGCGACGTTCGCCTGTTGCGTGAATGGCTGGGGAACATCCGAGCCGGAGCATTTGTTCTCACCCAGGTCGATCGTCTGGCTGCCGGCATTCGGCATCTGGATGAGTGCGCCATCGATGTCCTACTCCTGGACCTTTCTCTGCCCGACAGTCACGGCATCGAGACACTGCTCAAAGCACATGCGGCAGCGCATGGGGTTCCCATTGTGGTCATGACCGGAACGGAGGACGAAGAATTAGGTCTCCGACTCATTCAGGCGGGAGCCCAAGACTATCTCGTCAAGGGCCAGACGACCGCCTCCCTGCTGGCTCGCACACTGAAATACGCCGTCGGCCGCAAGCGGCTGGAAGAAACCCTTCACGAACAAACGCGGTTTCTCCAATCCGTCCTGAACAGCATGGACGACGGAGTGGTGATGGCGGATGAAACGGGAGCCTTTCGAATCTGGAATCCCACCGCCGAACGCATTCTTGGGAGCAGGCCGGCCGGCAGGAAAATCGGCCAGTGGTCCGAGCACTTTGCCATCTTCCTTCCGGACAAAGTCACGCCCTACCCGCCGGAGGACGTCCCGCTGGCTAAGGCGATCCGCGGCGAATCTGTCAGCCATGCCCTGATCTTCTTCCGACCGTCGGCTGAGGCCGATGGGCTCTGGCTCGACGTGTCCGCCCAGCCGCTACGCGACGAGACCGGACAGGCGAGGGGCGGAGTCGTGGTCTTTCGCGACATCACCGCCGGCAAACGCACCGATGAAGCATTGCGGGACAGCGAGGAACGCTTTCGTGCGATCATGGACAACAGCCCCGCGCTGATCTTCATCAAGAATCTCGAGGGACGCTACCTGCAGGCGAACCGCCAATTTGCAACCGTCGCCCGGTTGTCGCACCACGATCTGGTCGGGAAAACGGATGAGCAGGTCTTCCCTCCCAACCAAGCTCAGGCGTACCGAGCGAATGATCGCCAAGTCCTTGAGGCCGACACCCCGATGTGGTTCGAGGAGTCGGCGCTTCATGCCGACGGGCTCCATACCAGCATTGTCGTCAAGTTTCCCCTGCGCAATGCCCAGGGCCAGTGCTACGCGCTGTGCGGAATCGCCACCGATATCACTGACCGGAAGCGCGCGGAGGAAACACGACAACGACTCGCCAAAGATCGCCTGCTCCTGCTGGAATCCACAGGAGAAGGCATCTACGGGATGGACAAGGCCGGCCGCTGTACGTTCATCAACTCGGCGGCGGCGCGGATGCTGGGCTATGTGCCGGATGAACTCCTCGGGAAGGACATGCATACATGCATCCATTCCCGCTATCCGGATGGGGCCGCGTATCCACGTGAACGCTGCTACATCCACGACACGCTCAACAGCGGTACCGGGTGCAAGATCGACCACGAAGTCTACTGGCGGAAAGACGGGACCGCATTTCCGGTGGAGTACTCTTCCTTTCCCGTCATTGAGCAGGAACAGATTACCGGGGCCGTCGTGGTGTTCCTCGATATTACCGAGCGCAAACGGGCAGAACAACAATTGACCCTCTCGCATGACCAGCTGCGAAATCTCTCCGCCCGTCTCGAACTCGTACGCGAAGAAGAACGCATCCGGATCGCCCGTGAGATCCATGACGAACTCGGACAGGAACTGACCGGCATGAAGCTCGAGCTGGCATCACTGAGCGACCACCTGCAAGCAGCCGGGTCGACACATCGCCAGAAACTGCACTCGATTGCCATGCTCGTGGACGCCGCCATCCAATCGGTGCAACGCATTGCCACCGAATTGCGCCCCGTCGTGTTGGATCAACTCGGGCTTATCCCCGCCATCGAATGGCAGACTCATGAGTTCCAGACGCGGACGGGTATTCAATGCACGCTGGATATCTACCTAAGAGCCGTGGCGTTGTCCCATGCCGGCTCCAATGCGATGTTCAGAATCTTTCAGGAAATTCTGACCAACGTGGCCCGACATTCCCAGGCGACGGCCGTCGCCATCACCCTTCAGGAACAGGCCGGCCACCTGGTGTTGGAGGTTCACGACAACGGTCGGGGAGTGACCGAGTCCGAACTCTCCAATCCACACTCGCTCGGGTTGGTCGGGATGCGGGAACGGGCCCTGCTTCTTGGCGGTGAGACCATACTGACGGGAATTCCGCGCGGCGGCACGACGGTGAAGGTCCGGATTCCCCTTCGCCCATCGCAATCGGCATGATCCCTGCGGCAACACAAGAGCAGACCAGTTCCTCCGAGCATCGATGAAGCGGAAAGAAAGGAGCTCATCGTGACACACATTCTCGTCGTAGACGATCACGCAGTCGTGCGGCAGGGCGTCCGGCAGATCCTCAGCGAGCAATTTCAGGAGGCGGTCGTCGGCGAAGCGGCCAGTGCACAGGAGATGATGGAGCAGATGCGCACGCACAATTGGGATGTCGTCGTCCTCGATGTGGGGATGCCGGGGAAAAGCGGACTCGATGCGCTCAAGGATCTCAAGCAAGCCTCTCCCAAGCTCCCGGTCCTCGTGCTCAGCGCCTATCCTGAGGATCAGCTCGCGCGACGCATGTTGAAGGCGGGAGCCGCCGGCTACCTGAACAAAGACAGTGCCCCGAACGAGCTCGTACGTGCCTTGCGGAAGATTCTAGGCGGCGGCAAATTCGTCAGCGCCGCAGTCGCGGAACTCTTGGCATCAAATTTGGACGACCATTGCGAAAAACCGCTGCATGAGCAATTGTCCGACCGTGAATATCAAGTCATGTGCTTGATCGCCGTCGGAAAAAGCTTGAAAGAAATCGCTGACGACCTGTGCGTCGGCGTCAGCACCATCAACACCTATCGAGCACGAATCCTCGAAAAAATGCAGCTCCGCAACAATACCGAACTGACCCATTATGCGCTCGAGAATCGTCTCGTGAACCGGCTCGTCTCCTGAACCGCGCTCCCTCCGACACCGTCATCGCTCGTAGCATAAACGTCGACAGCCCGGATCGCACAACCGGCGACGCGGAATTTCCGCAAAGAGCGATGCTGGTGCGGGTCTATCTCGGGTAGAAATACCACCATGGCAGCTGGCGGTGGGGGAGAACCCGGATGAGGCTGATCGAGGATACACGGAGCACGGCGCAGTCGGCGAGAAACGGGGCCGACGCCTCGCCCACCGTCGAGGCGCGTATTCTTCACGAGCTGAAGCATCGCGGACCTTGCACGTTTGAAACTCTAACCTCCACCCTTCCCCATTGCTCCTGGAACCAACTATTCATGGCCGTCGATATGCTGTCGCGAGAAGGAACGTTGTGTCTCCGGCCGCAGGCTCGATCCCAATACCTCGTATCGCTCGCCGTACCTCAGAGAGACGCGAACCGCCCTCTGAGCCCAGCCGGGACAACGGAGGCGACCGGCCTGATCACGTGTCACATACCTAGGGGCATGAAGGAGGCAGGGTGATGAGCGCAACCAGCACCTACACCAAACCGGCCGGACGGGTCCGGGTCATGATCGTCGATCCTGAGTTGCAGCTCGGACTCAGACTGGCCGATTACCTTGCGACGAGCGGATACCAGGCGGTTCTGGTTCGAGATCTCGAATCGACACTGGCTCAACTCGGCGAAATTCAACCTGCGATCATTCTCCTGAACCAGGATTCTTCCGACGGGCATCCGCCTTCCGCCGGCATCGACTCACTTCGGATCATCAGCAGGTTCTGCCCCCAGGCCCCGGTTCTCACGTTGAATCGATCACGAAATGCACACAGGACAGCTAGCTTGCAGTCATCAGACCTCCCCTCGTCCCCTCCACCTCCGGCCTTGCAACAGCACTGTGTCGAGGACGTCCTTCGTGCACAACTCGGGATTCCCTGCATGCGCGTACAGTAACTCGATTTTCTTCCCCCTGTCACGGGTCGATAAGGGGCGAGGTATCGCAACACCTTGCCGAAGATGTGCAGATGAAAAGTGAGACGGGAACGGCAGAGCAGAGATGAGAGTCGAATATTCTAGCGATCTGCATGAGGGAGACAGGATGATGCGCTGCCCAACGACGGACTGCAAGGAAGCGATGCAACCGGACTCTCGTGCCGGGTACGCTGCGGTCAGCGGTCTCGAATGCCTCTTTTGTCCTCGTTGCGGACATCGCGGCATGAAGGCACGGGACGGAGTGCAACTGCTGTTCACCGGGCAGCATGAATATGTCTTCAGCTATGGACCGTCCCTGTCGCACCTCAAGGTCATTCTCTCGACGGTAGCCATCAACCTCTTCCGCGTTCAGGGAATTCATCCGGCTCAACTGGCTCGGCATGTTGCCGATTGGGCCCTGCTCACTGGACAAGCCTGCGGCACCGTACGCTTCTCCGGCGACCTGGTCCTCTCCAGCTGTTATACATATTGCCAACAGCAGGCGAACCACCACTCGGGAGTGTCACCGGTGTAGTCGATCACCAAGGAGAACCGCCGATGCCCGAACCGCCCGTACGCCCGGCAGGCCCAACCGTTGCGCTCGTGAGCAGGAATCAGCTGACGCGTCTCGGTTTGCAGTCCTTTCTTGCCCAACACCGGGAGATCCGGCTCATTGGTCACGCTGTCAATGGAGAGGAAGCAGAGGCCCTCGTCACGCGAGCCAGACCACAGATCTTGCTCATCGAACCGGACACGACCTTTGAGACCGGAGACTGTGTTCGCACCGTGCGTGCCATTCTTCCGACCATCCGGATCATCCTGCTCTCCAGTGCAAGGAACAAGGACTGCATGGTGACCGACCGATCACCGACGGTCGACCGTGTCGTACTGACGAATCAGCCACTGACAGCCCTGTGCGCGGCCATCCATGCAGTCCTGCGACTTCATTCGACGGAGGGCGAAGCTGTCCTCGTTCAACGTGACGCCCCCCTACAGCGAGCCCGGCCGGCCCGACTCTCAGACGGCGGCGCAGTCCTGTCGAGCGCGGCCGAGGTCCTGACCAAACGTGAGTCTGACGTGCTGGCACTACTTGGTGAGGGTCTGACCAATAAAGATATTGCCCGCCGACTCTTCATTTGCCCCACCACTGTTCGCCATCACCTCAGCCACATATTCAGCAAGTTTGATGTGAACAGTCGGCAACAGCTTCTCCTGCGGGCACAGCAGCATGGGCTCCTGCAACTGAATGACAACGGGTAGGGGGCTGCGCGTGAGGAACAACGCACGGAGGGACAGTAGCACCTCGTGGATGGGCATCGAAGGCTATACCGGGCAGCTAGGCGACCGGCGCCTTCAGCTTCAGGTATTCCATCAGATCCGAAAAGGAACCTTCGCGGAGAATGCGGGTAAACTGTGTGCGATAACTCGCCACGATGCTGGTACCATCGATGCTGACGTCGTCGACCAGCCACCCTCCGTTTCTCACGACCATATGAAAGGCCATTCTGGCATCGATCGCCAGCCCTGCAGGAGCGACCACCACCTGCACCCCTTCGGCCTCTTCCCGCTCGGCAAGGTACACGACTTGCGAGACAGAGTAGTCACGCAACCGATCGGTCAGATCGTCGCGCAACACCTGCACAAAGAGGCGAACGAACTGCCGACGGTCGGCGGCGGTCGCTCCCGCCCCTGCTTCACCCAACGCACGTTCGGCCATATCTCGATAGTTGAACGCGCGCCGGACAACCTGTTCGATTTCCCACTGACGTTGCCCTGCCCGGCTGTTCTCTTTCAACTCGGCCAGAAGATACAGGACGTCGTTGACCGTCTCTTGCACGGTATCGGTGGCCGTCTGCGCTGCCCGTCCCGGTCTCGGCACAGACAACAGGGTAGCCAGACACAAGAGCCCTACGCACCACACCGCTGCGTCGACTCTCACTTTCCACCAACCATTCACGGCTCCGCCTCCCCCCGTGTCACCGCCGTTGCCTGTCGGGCTTTCTCGCCAGGGTATCCTACCGACCGCAAAAATCTTCCGTCAAGCACGTAGAGCTACCTGCCTTCTCCCAGCCAGCCCCCCCCGCTTGTGGCGTATGCCTTCGCACATTGTGAAAATGTCTTTTCCTCGCCGACCAAGCTTCGGTATACTCCCGCCATGCCTGCTCGACGATGGCCATTACTCCTATTCAGCTTAGCCGTTTCAATCCTCTCCGCCGGCTGCGAAACCACCGATAAGATGCTCGGGGCCGCAGAGCGGGCCGTCGGCAGCTCAACCGGCCGGACCGTGCTGGGCATTGTCCAAGGCAAGGATCCGGCCGACATCGCACGGCAACGGGTCGAGCAGTACGGCCGCGACCCTCAAGCATTGCTGAGAGACCTCCGGGCCGTTCAGCGGGACTTCCAAGCGCTGATGGCCGCGCTGACCGGGGAGGTCGGTAAAAAGTGGGGCACCAAAGAGGTCAAACTGCCCGAGCAGAAAAAGTATGTGAAGTATACGCAGAATTATCGGAGCCGGGCGATCGTCGATTTCGATGCGGGGAAGATTCTCATCGAAACCCTCGACGAGCGAGACCCGCGGACCAGTCTAAAAAATGCCGTGGTCACCACCCTCCTGACTCCGAATGACCCGCGGAGCGTCGACCTCTTTTCAGACAAGGAAGTCACGCTGACCAGCGACAAGGAGCCCTACCTGCTTGGCCTGGTCGTGGATCAGGCAGGAAAACCGATACGCACCCCGACCGACGCCGAGCAATTTGCGGCGTCGCTTGTCGCCGAGAGCGCGACAACGCGGAAAGTCGACCAGGACAACGGGGAGAAAACCGCGCAGGTCGTGACGATTCCCATGGTCAGCAATTTCTCCCACAAGCAGGCGGAAAAATACCGTGCCGTGGTCGGCCAGTTTGCCGAGCGATATCAGATCAGTCCGAGCCTTGTCTTTGCGATTATCCGGACGGAAAGCAACTTCAACCCCTTTGCCGTCAGTTCCGCTCCGGCCTATGGGTTGATGCAACTCGTGCCGACAAGCGGCGGGCGGGATGCTTATCGCAAAGCGAAGGGGGAAGACAAGGCGCCCACGCGCGACTACCTGTTCGACCCCGACAACAACATCGAGCTGGGAACCGCCTATCTCAACGTACTGACGTACACGCAGCTGGACGACGTCGCCGATCTTGTCTCGCGGGAGTACTGCGTTATTTCCGCCTATAACACCGGCGCCGGCAACGTGTTCAAGACCTTCTCTAAAGATCAGCGTGCTGCAGTGGACCAGATCAACAGGCTGCAGCCATCCGCCCTCTACGATCGGCTCCGCTCATCGCTCCCCTATCAGGAAACCCGCGACTACCTCGCCAAGGTGGTAGGCTACCGCAAGCAATTCGTGAGTCTTGGCGAGAACGGCCCCCGCTAGATTCTTCTGGCCACCGTCTATTGGGTGAGAGACCGTTCGTCGCAACAACCATCGCACCACCGACCTTGAAAGGAGGAGTCACGATAGAGCGTTCATCCGAGAGACACCTCCCCTGGAGCATTCTGGGCGCGGCTGGAGCTTTGCTGCTCATCGCGCTGATCCCCCTCGTGCTAGTGCAGATACCGCCGCTGGTGGACTATCCCAATCACCTGGCCCGCGTGCACATTCTGGCCGACAACGGACAGCACCCGTTCCTCCGGCAGTACTACGAGATCCATTGGGACCTCCTCCCCAACCTGGCGATCGATATCCTCCTGCCTCCCCTGCTGACCGTTGTGTCGATCGAAACAGCCGGGAAACTGTTTCTCGGTTTCATTCTTACTTTCCTGATCGTCGGCACCATGGCCTTGCATCGGGCCCTTCATCAGCGGTGGTCGCCATGGCCGCTCTTGGCATTCTTCTTTCTCTACAACAGTGTCTTCCTGTGGGGATTTCTGAATTATCTGTTCGGTCTCGGCCTAGCCCTGCTCACCTGCGCACTCTGGATCACCCTCCGTGACCGTTCCGCTCGCCTCTTGATTCCACTCTTTTCCGTTCTGGCGGTGGGACTCTTCTTCGCCCATCTGTTCGCCTTCGGCGTATTCGCTCTGGTCGTGCTGTCGTATGAAGGTGGAGCCTGGTTGAGCGAGCGGAAGACAGGCGGGCGTGACAGCGACACCTCACTCGCAAAGGCCCTTCCGACAATCGTATTACCGCTGCTCTTGCTCACGCTTTCACCGACGTTCAGAACCAATCCGGCCGACTATCCATTCTGGCTCCGCGGATTGCCCCCCCCACCTGCAGTGACCTTTCTGCCTTTGAACGTGAAGCTCGAAGCCTTCAAGGGAACATTGCGGACGGAACACCAAACATTGGATCGAGTGACGGCGGGGCTATTGGTCGGTCTTGTCGGGGTGGGCCTGTGGCGGCGGCAGTGGTCGCTGCAGCCCACCATGTACCTTCCATTGGCCGTGACGCTGGGAGCGGCACTGGCGATGCCCGCCTCGATCGGGACAACGGCAGTCGTCGATATTCGTATGCCCGTGGTCGTGGTGTTACTCGCGATTGCGAGTTCGGATTGGCCGAACCGGCGGCGGCGCTGGTTTATTCCTGTGGCCCTCGCGTTCAGCCTACTCTTTGTGATGCGGACGGCAGTGATGACCGAAGGATGGCTGGACACGGACCGTCACTATCGCCAATTCATCGCGGCACTCGATCGACTTCCGGAAGGAACCCGTTTGCTGTCGGCAATTAAACTGGCCTCCTACGATGCCAACTCGCCACGAGACTCGAGAATTCCTGAGACCAGGCCAATGGTCAACCTGTCCTGCTGGGGCATCATCCGTCGATCGGCGTTTGTGTCCAATCTGTTCACGGCACCCGGCCAACAGCCGGTGCAGCTGACTCCGGCGATGCGCCCCTCTCCCACGGTGGAGGAATTTCTCGCGCAAGGCGTCCCCATCCCTTGGGACCGGTATCGCACACAATACGACTATGTGGTCGTGCGACGCACCCAGACGCTTCGCCCACCGGTCCCCTCAGACTTTGTTCCAGTCACCCAGGGGGAGGAGTTCGCGCTGTACCGGATTCCCGCACGGCTGCCCTGACCGACGCTATCGGCTCTTGGCTTTCCAGGTATACGAGGCGGTTACGACATCGTTCCACACCGTCCCCACGACAATACCCGCCATTGCCGAGAGGCCCCAGTGAAGATCCTGTCCGAAGAGATAGGACGCCACTCCCACGTTCCCAATCGCGCCGAGGCCGCACACAAGCGCGAACGAGAGCCACCCCCGAAGCCAACGCCATCCCGTGAGCCGCCGGTCGCGATAGGTGATCAGATTATTCAATGCAAAATTGCTGGTCATGGCCAGCACGGTCGCACGGCCTTGCCCCCACACGAAGGGCAGAGAGAAGCCACGATGAAACAGCAGCAACGCGGCAAAGTGCACGACCACTCCCGACCCATCGACCAAGGCAAAAGCGACGAATCGCACCGGCACATAGCGGCCGATCGACTTGTCGAGCAGGAGCATGACGTACTCCCACATCACCTGGCCATCGACCTTACTCTCCCCAGCCTGCCGGGTTCTGAATTCAAATGGAAGTTCCTTGAATCGCAGCGGCCGAGGCGAGGACGCAAACACGTCGAGCAGCAGCCTACATCCGAGTCCGGAAGTCCGCCGGACCAGCAGATCGAAGGTGTCACGACATAACGCGAAGAACCCGCTCATGGGATCGGTGCGTCCCTCCGGTACCCAGGGACGGCTCAGGGCGGTCGCCCACTGGGTCGTCTTTGCCCGCATCCCAGCCCACTGCCCGATACTCCCGCCGGCCATGTAGCGGCTCCCGATGACGAGGTCGTCGTTCCCTTCCTTCAGCTGGCGAAGCATCTCCGGCAAGAGCCGCTCATCGTGTTGCAGATCACCATCCATGACGGCCAGAAACGGCGCCGAGCTCGCCAACATCCCCGCGAGGCACGCAGACGCCAACCCCCGCCGACCGATCCGTTGCACACAGCATACGTGTGCGTTGACACAAGCAAGGCCGCGCACCAGATCGGCGGTATTGTCGGGTGAGTCATCGTCCTCCACGATCAATTCCCAACACACCCCGGCCAAGCAGGATTCGAGGAGGTCGACCAGTCGGCCGATGTTTTCACGCTCATTGAAGGTGGGGACGACGATGGATAAGTCCGGGCCCGGCTGGGGATCGGCAACGCTCCGTCCTTGTGTCGACATCTGCATGGTGAGTGATTGCGAAGGCCGCCTTGGAGCAACAGAACAGCGCTACACGCCGATCACAAGCCTTGCGGGCGCGACTCGCTCGTTGAGCCCAAACGAGAGCGGTCCCTGAACCCGGTCGGGGTTGTAGTAGGTGCCGAAGAGGCGATCCCAGATCGTCAGCAACGCGCCCAAATTCTTGGACTGATGGGCCGGGTCGCTGCTGTGATGGATGTGGTGGTAACGCGGCGTCACGAAGACCCATTCCAGCCAGGCAGAATGCCAGGTCACATTCAGATGCATCCAGTTATTCCGCACGATGTGCTCGACCATGATGACCTGAAAGACCCACGCGGAGGCCTCATGGAGTAAGGGCAAGGCCGCGACATAGATGAGATTGAACAGTGCGATGTGAGGAATGGTTGCGCGAATGCCCCCCAGCCAGTAAAGGGACGTCGGAGAATGATGCCATCGATGAACCGGCCAGACCGGGCGGGAATGCATCAATCGATGCACCCAGTACAGCCCGAAATCCTCCACGAGATAAAACAGCAGCAGCTTCCAGACCGAAGGCAGATTGCTCAGGCCCATCGGGAGGTATTGCGGAATCGGGATGCGGTCGGTGACCTGCACGACCAGCAGAAACGACACGTTATACAGGCCCAATGCGAGCAGGTCCTTCCATAGGACCGACCGATAGCTGATAGGGCGGGCGGGATAGAGCCACTCGGCTACGAAACACAGGAGGCCGACGCCCCAGAAGAGGAGATAGGGATACAGGCTGTTATTCATCACACCCGGCCGAACACTGCGCATCCATGAACCACAGCTCCATACAAGCCGCGATCATCGTCCCGTCCATCCCACACCTGTCTCCATACCACGACATCTCCGCCATGCAGGGATGCGCTTCCTACCCAACAGAAGACATCCAGGGTTGGGAATCAATTTTGTGGTGTGTGCGGACCGACGCGGAGACGGCCCGAGCGCCCGTCTGCCGACACCAGCACCGCCGCATCGCACCGTCATCCCTTGGAGTGCGATCGAAGAGAGGTAGACGTTAGCCTCGGACACGATAGATCGTTTCATTTCACGCTGCAACCGTTTCTCTGAACGGCCGCACCGCACCCCACAGAGCCCTCATGATCGCAGTCACAATAAATCAATATGTTAGCGCGCAGGTCCCGTGCAATCATCATGGCATGGGCGTTGCTACTCCTGTGGTTCATAGACGCTGACGTTGACTCATACGCGTGAACAATTTCACCCGGTGGCATGACGCCCCGGATACATCTCAGGGAGGAGACTATGACCCGTCATCTCACGATCTACTCCACGGCGTTGCTGCTCGGAGCCTGCACCCTCTTAGGCCTTCAACCGGCGCACGGATTTTCCAGCGTGATTGAGCCGGTCCTGTGGAACAGCCAGCCAAAATCCTCTGCCTGGGCTGAAGAGTTGCTCGGCCAGGTCGTCACCTACCAAACCATGGCTGAAAAAAGCCTGATTCCCGGTGATTTTCAAGCCTATGTCGATCAAACCAGCAAGATCCGCGAATTGCACCGATCGGGCAATCGTCGCGCCACCTATGAGGGCGTCAACGCCCTGATGGTTATGCTCGAGGCGCGAGTGGGCGGCATCGATGAACACAGTGCCGAGGCCTTGTGGGACTTCTGCTACCGCGTGACGCCCGATGAATTTCATGCTCGCGACCGCCACATTCGCGCCAAAGGCGCGGAGACCGTAAAACAGCACGAAGATTTTATGCGCAACATGGAAGAGCGGGCCGGCATGAGTTTCTGAACACCGTTCGCTGCGTCGAACAGCGAATCTCTCGACGGGCCGGGGGATCACCGAATGGATCACCGGCCCGCACCTCTCCGCTGAGGAGAAATGAAGGATTCCATGTTCCTTGACCACCGATGCGCCATCACATCGCCATGCGGAGCCTGTTGCTGCTGTGCCTCGCCCTGATACACCAATCCTGGGCCGTTCTCGACGCCCCCTTGGTCTATGCCGAAGCCGGGCAGATCGGCTATGGCCCCCCTTCCCCCCTGTTTACCTCGTCGTACGAAACGCGCGGCGCCGAGACCAGCAGCCTTCACACCGGGACGGCCACATCGCTGTTCGACCTTCAGCGCTTCTGGATGCGTGCGGACCTGCGAGTCAGACCCGAATGGCGGAACGGTGTCTGCTTCGGGGGCGGGCCGCCGATCGCCAGCGCCTGCAACAGTCTCAATACGGCAGGATCCGGCACCTCCGCATTCAGCGGGAGCAAGGCGAACGACGCTTTCATCCAGCAATGGGCACGCGTGGGCTTCGGCTACGATCCGTCCCCCGACGTCAACTTTTACATCGAGCTGCAAGATTCGGCAACTTGGGGCGGCAACGGCAGCCCGACCAATGCACTCCACGGTGGAGACGCCTCCAATCATCAATGCGCCGTACTGCGTCCAGGCCAGTGCCGGTTGGGCCTACGCGCGGCGTACGGGCTGCTTCGCAACCTCGGTGGCATCGACGGCTTAAGCCTTAAGCTGGGACGCCAGTACCTTGTGTTCGGCAACCAACGGCTGTTCGGACATTTCGATTGGGCCAATACCGGCTACTCCCACGACGGCATCATGCTCAGCTACGCCACATCGGCGTTTGATACGAAGCTCGGTTGGTTCCGGCACTCGGAAACGGATCTGGGACAGGCCGACCCCGGCGGAAGTCTCACCCCCAATATCCTGACTTGTACGCCGGCCCCCTCCGCACCGCCCTGCAATCCTGCGCTGGCACAACATGCAACCGACGCGGGCAGTGATGTGGACATGGTGGTGTTCTACAACCAAATCCGCAGCCTCCCGCGCATGGTCGTGGAACCCTACTACGTGCTGTACTCCAATCGACTCCCCGAGCGGGCCAATCCCGGGCAGTATCTGGCGAAATCCTCGTCGCAACTTCGACACATGGTCGGCCTCCGCGTCGAAGTCCGACACGGCAACTGGGACATGCTCCACGAAACGGCCTATCAATTCGGTCAAATGGCCGACGGATTCGGTGTCGATAACCGACACAACCTCCGGATCAATGCCTGGGCCTCCGGTACCTCACTGGGCCACACATGGTATCAACATACCTGGAAACCTCGTGTGGCGATCGGGTTCGACTATGCCTCGGGAGACGGCGACAGCAATTGCGCCACGCCAGGCGGAACGCTCGCACGGAGTTGCGGCGGCAACGCCAACACCTTTGAGAATTTTTTCCCGACCAACTTTCTCCACGTCGGCTATATGTTGAACGGGGCCTGGCGCAACAGTGTCCAACCACAGATTAACTTCCAAGCCCGCCCGAGCGCCCGGGACCACATCGAAATCTGGGCATTGCGCAAGTACTTGGCAAGCGCGCGGGATAATTGGTACCGTGGTTCACAGGGGCCGCTGATCTTCTCACGCTCCGACAATACCACCACTCACATCGGCGACGAGCTCGACGTCGCATGGAGTCATATGTTCGCCGACGGAAAGATTTCACTGGCGGTCATGTACGGGCATTTCTTTTCCGGGCCCTACATTCGGGAACAGCTGGGCACAACCAAGGACCAGGACTGGGGCATCGTGCAACTCTGGACCAATTTCTGAACACCCATGCAACGCGCCACCCTCAACTTTGAGACGCTGCTGGAAGTGACGAATGCCCTGAACTCGCAACGGGACATTGAAAGCCTCTGGCGCGTGATTGCCGATCAAATCCAAAAGGTCATTCCCTGGGACCGAGCCGGCATTACCTTATATGAACCAAGTACCGATTCCTTCCGGTTCTACGCGGTCATTACAAACATGGCCACACCGGCGCTCGCGCACGATAGCGTCATTCCGCGTGAGGGCAGCGCCGTGGGTTGGGTGTATGACAATCGCCGCCTGCACATCAGAGAGGATCTGCAACAGGAGCAGGTGTTCCTGGAGGATGCCTACTACGTCCGAGAGGGCTTGGGACGGATGATCAATCTTCCCCTCCTCGTTCGGGAACATTGTCTCGGCACACTCAACATCGGCAGTGTCCAGCCGGGACCTCCCGATCCGGACGACTGCAAATTCCTCCAGCAGGTCGCCACCCAGATTGCCTACGCCATCGACCATGTGCTCGCCTATCAGCAAATCAAACAACTCAGCGAACAACTGCGACGGGAGAACGAGTACCTGGCCGCAGAGGTGAAGGCAAGCCGCGACCTTCGCCTCGTCGTGGGGACATCCCCGGCGTTCACGAAGGTGGTAGACCTGGTCAAAGCCGTGGCGCCTACCGACACGACCGTCCTTCTGCTCGGGGAAACGGGCACCGGGAAAGAGGTCTTGGCGCAGGCGCTGCACGACCTCAGCATTCGCTGCGACAAGCCGTTTATTCGGGTGAACTGTGCCGCGCTCCCCTCCGGTCTGATCGAAAGCGAGCTGTTTGGTCATGAGCGGGGCGCGTTTACCGGGGCGCAATTGCGACGACCCGGACGCTTTGAATTGGCCCACACCGGCACATTGTTCCTGGACGAAATCGGTGAAATGCCGATGGAGACCCAAGCCAAACTGCTGCGCGTGCTACAGGACGGCATGGTGGATCGCATCGGCGGTACCCAGCCTCTTGCCGTCGACGTGCGCGTCATTGCCGCCACAAACGCCGACCTATCGGCCGCAATTCGGCAGGGCACTTTCCGGGCGGATCTGTACTACCGGCTTCATATTTTCCCGATCTCGGTCCCTCCGCTTCGCGAGCGTCGGGAGGACATCCCACTCCTTGCGCAGCATTTCCTCGCGCAGATCGGCGCCAAGCTCAAACGGCCTCATCTCACTTTCGACACGCAGTCGATGGCCCGCTTGTTGACCTACAACTGGCCGGGCAACGTACGGGAACTCCAAAACGTGATCGAGCGGGCTATCATTCTCTCCCACTCATCCCGAGTGACGGTGGAAGAGATGCTGCTTCCGGCCGGAAAGACTCCTTCCACCCAGCAGGGCATCGCACCCGTCAACCTTGGCGATGTCGAACGGCACCATATTATTGAGGTCCTCCAGCGAACAAAGTGGCGAATTTATGGCGATCAAGGGGCCGCCGATCTGCTGGGGCTGAACCCGGAAACGCTTCGTAGCCGATTGAGAAAACTGGGCATCCGACGGCCGGCGACCGGTTCGCCTGAACCGCATGCCAATCCCGAGCGATGAATGCCCGTCAGTGACGTATTCGTTCATGTCATCGCGCGGTGACAGCAGCAGTCCGAGCGGCTTCTGTTGAATCCCCCCACCGGATGCGCGTTTGACCAAATTGTCGAAAGCATGATAGGGTGATCAACCGTACGAGTCATGAGCGAATCCCCCACAGTTCGCGCTTCCCTGTGATCGCTGCGCGAGTGCTTCCTTACGGTACGCTCCTCCTACGGCCCATTGTCCCTGCTCCGGATCTGGACATCGGCGACATCGCGGGTCACGGTATTCGTGCCTCCTGCACCAGTTGAATGGCCTGGACACCGCCGTTCTATCGTTCGTCGAAAGGAGTACCTGATGAAAATGACGTCCGTCTGGCGCGGCAATAAACCAAATCGTAAGCAGAAACGAGCGGTGCCCAAGCTGAGAATTCCTTGGAGCGAGCTCGGCCTGATTGATCCTTCCGTCGTCTCGCAAGAGCGGTCGATGGAGCAGATCCGACGCGAGGTGACAGCCTTGGCAAGTACTGGATTCGGCGAAGAAACCCGCGCGCGTTCTGAGCAGCCTCCAGTGCGCGCGAGTCACTCCCGTCCGCGTACCAACAAGGTCCGACCCACTCGTCGACCACCGCAGTCGTAACCGGGCCAGTCCCGTCGTTCTGCCCGAACGGAAAGTCGAACACAAGGAGGCCACCATCGCACGAGCAGGCAAGACCACCATCGCGAAACGAGATCGAGAGAAGGCCAAACAAGCCAAGCAGCGGGAAAAAGAAGCCCGTCGTGTGCAACGCAAGGCCGATAAACCTGACCGACCCGCGCCATCGACTGGAGAAGATCCTGACCTGGAAGGACTGAGGTGGGGACCGCAGGAGCCGCTGTATTGAACAGCGGCTCCTGGGCAGGGCACGAATCTCCGCTCGGACTACGACGACTTCACGATGAACCGGTCTTCCCCGAAGACCCCGCGTAGCTGCTTGCTGACAAGAGAGCGATACTCCCCCTTCTCTTTCGCCATCCGGACCAGCCCCTCCGAATCGGTCAAAATGAGGAGGTCTTCCTCTGCAATCAACACCCGATCCCCTTTCCCGACATTGATTCGATACTGCGTTCGTCCATCGGGGTTTCTGCTCGGACCATTGACGATCTCCGTCAGGCCGTCGATATGGCCCTTCTGCCCGTCCAGACGATGCTGCACCATCGTCCCGTCTGGAATCCTCACCCATTGACTTGCAGCCCGCGGTCCTTCCTGGTTCTGGTCACTCACCTTCGTTCCTCCCTTACAACGTATGCTGGCCCAATTAAGACACCGGTCCGAGATCGCTTCCGTTCCTGATACCTCCGTCGGCCTCCCTGGGCCCGCCTTCGCTGGTTTGTCGCCATCCTTGAGCGGAGCGACCGCGTCGGCGACGAGGCTGCATGTCACTTCTCGGCACATGGCCCTCAGAGCGTGGGGGACGGCTTTGAAATGCCGAGCTTCCTTCCGCATGAGGCACCGCCTGCCCGAGCAGGCGTTCAATGGCTCGCAATTGTTCTTGATCTTCAACCGTGACGAACGTCGTCGCACGGCCGGTCGTTCTCATTCGTGCCGTACGCCCGATCCGATGTACATAGTCTTCCGGGCAGTTCGGCACATCATAGTTGATCACATGCCCAATATTTGCCACATCGATGCCTCGTGCGGCAATATCCGTCGCCACTAACACCCGATAGGTTCCCCGACGGAACCCCTCCAGAGCCGCCCGACGTTGCGGGAGCGTCCGTCCACCATGAAGCACTGCGACCCGATGCCCGGCGGAACCGAGGAGGTTTCCGAGGCGATCCGCCCGATGCTTGGTTCTAGTAAAGACCAGCACCGTATCGTCCTCCGGGTGCAGGAGGGACATGAGAAGCGCATTTTTACGGTCGTGCGTCGTGTGGTGCACGGCTTGCGAAACCCCGTCGGCCGTCGTGGCTGATTTGGTCACCATCACCCGCACCGGATCTTTCACGCTGGCCTGGGCCAATCGCGCAAGATCCGTCGGCATGGTCGCGGAAAACAGCAACGTCTGCCGCTCCTCAGGCATGGCGTCCAGGATCTGATTGATTTGCGGCGCAAAGCCCATGTCCAACATCCGGTCGGCCTCGTCGAGCACCAGGATGGTCATGGCAAGCAGGCTGATCGTGCCATTCCACATATGATCAAGCAATCGCCCTGGAGTGGCGACAATGATATCCGGACGTTGTCTCAACCCCCGAACCTGAGCTTGCATATCAGCCCCACCGACCACCGTGGTAGCGAACAATTGCAAGTCGCGGCCTAAGGCGTCGATCGTGGCCTGAATCTGGATGGCCAACTCACGGGTAGGTGCCAGAATGAGGGCACGTGGCTGCCCTTTGGGGGTTCCGCTCAACCGCTCCAGCATGGGAATCACGAAGGCTGCGGTTTTTCCTGTGCCGGTCTGGGCGCAGCCCAACACATCTCGTCCCGCCAATGCCTGAGGAATCGCCTGAGCCTGGATCGCCGTCGGTTCAACAAAGCCTGCTTTGGTTAAATTTCGCAACAGGGTAGGAGACACACCAATAGACTCAAAACTCGTACACGCAGTCGTCTGCACGCAGCTATCCTTTCGTTGTGGATCGCATTAAGACGGGATCAGAGAACCGAGGGGAGGGTGAATCCGGAGGGAGTCAGCTCCAAACTGGACCTGGTCGCGATGCGATCGCGCGGTCCACGTTGAGGAGATACAGCATTGGTGGACCGATACAATGCTGCAGTAGTTGCTCACTCTACCGCAGGGTGCCCCTATCGGTCAACAGGTCGGCCGTTTTCCGACGCTCCTGCCACGTTGCGTCCACAAGAAACGATTGGTTCAGCGATGAGATTTTCTTATAATTTGTCCAGGGCTGTGGAAATTGGTCATGAAACTCGCGCGATCTTTCCCTTTGAAATTCTGATCACTCCCGCAGTCGCATTGCCGGTTCACGCAACCTCCGAATCAACCGGACGGGCCAAAACCGATTCCGGTCCGAGCCTCAACCTTGACGAGGTCGGATGCGGCGTGAAGAGTGCCGCGAAACACATCGAGGAAGAAATCCTCAAGATCGGACCGGCCGTCGGGAAAGCATTCAAGCACGTGACCGGCAGAGAGAAAGAGGCCGGCAAGCCGAAGGAGGCGCCGCAGCGCTCCACCAAGCCGAAGACGTAACACTGCGCAGCGCTCTCGGCTACCACCTATGCTTGCCCGCCATCCCATCATACAAGCTTCCCTGTGGCAGCCCCCGCTACTCATTGCCCTGCTGATGAGCGGATGTGCATCGTCCGTCCCCATTTGCTTACCGGGAACACACCCGATCGTGCTCGACTCACTCTATTTCGGAACCGCGAAGCCGGATGGCATCGTGACGGACCAGGAATGGACTAGCTTCCTGAACGACACGGTGAGTGGGGAGTTTCCCGAGGGACTAACATTCTGGATGGCCCAGGGACGTTGGAGAAACGCGAATGGCTCAGCTTCGACAGAAACCTCTCACGTGCTCCAACTCGCACATGACGGGAACCAGGAGCGAGAACGCGGCCTTCAACGCATCATCCACACGTACAAATCGCGGTTTCGCCAGGAAGCCGTCATGCGGATTCGCTCGCAGGTCTGTCGGTCCTTGTGAGATCACTTCTGAGGAATCGCCACATACCCTATTCCTTTCGAGATCCCCGCCCTCGCTTTCCCACGTCTTTCAGGATTTCTGTGAGGATGCCACGGCTGTTCAATCCACCGGACTGGGCCGGGCCCAAGCTGCTCACATTAATCCCTTGTAAGGGAGGCGGCGCGGCCTGAGGAGTGGAGCTTGGCGAGACGGTCCCCGCGGTTGGGGAAGGTGGGAACAGGCTTGTCAGCGGCACGCCGGCAGTGGTCGCCAGAATGACACCCTTCGAACTTGTGCCGACCGGTTCCTTCTCAGTTCCCACCGCAGAAGCCACAAAAACCTGCCCCGTTTCAAGCGCGGCACTTACCTGCGCATTGACGATTTGGTGCAGGACCGTCCCCGGGATTTGGCGATGCTCCTCCCTGATGGCGAGCGGCTGTGCCGGCGCCTGATTCACCTCGTGCTCGGACACGGCCAAGAATTTTCCCATCTTCACCGATACGTCACTCCCGGCCTTCAGAGTCAGGACCTTCCCCTCTTCCGTCAACGATTCAATGCGGGCAATTCCTTCGAGCACTCGAACTGTTTCGCCAGGAATCCCGTTCAGCAGGCCACTAAAAAATGATTGCCGTTCTGCCCCGGGAACCATCGACTCTATGATTCCTCCCCGTGTTCTCACCGTTGTAAGCGGTGTTCGTAGCGTCAGGGTATCAGTCACTCTCCCGGCATTGTAAGACAGGGCAATCCGCACGGTCCCTTGATGCAGTCGCACGTCTGTCTGCCCATATTGCACCTGCCCAATCGTCACTTGTGCATCATGATGTAAGGCCACAATCGCCCGATGATCCCACAGTAGTTCTAGTTTCCCGCCTTGTCCTGTCCGGAGTTCATCGCCGGCAGATATGAGATCGCCGAGCTTCAGCGGAACCATGCCTGACGGATCAGATGCGCGCGTCTTCACCGGCGTCCCGAGAAGATCCGTCACGAGGCCAACCGCCGGCTTAGGATTGGAGAGGGGGCGTGGCGCCTCTTGGGCCGCTACCGGGATGGCCGCGCCCAACAGAACCGCCACACTCCACTCAACTCCCCTTACCCACCTACTACGCGTGTCCATGAGATCGATATCCCTCGCCGTACACTGCCGACTTGAATCACAGCACCAATCATGTGATCTCCGCGAGGCCATGCCCATAGCCACTTTGCAGAGATTTGATCTCGGAAAATACAAACCCCGTATCGTATAGTAGGGAGGCGCACAGCTACACGTCAAGCGGAGAACCTGCAGGCAGGGAGGAACTCATCTCGCATGCATTCGCAATGGTTACCGACCATCCCTCCATGTCACTCTTACATTCAGCTACGACCGCTTCTCGCCGAAATATTCATGGTCGTGGTCATGCTGGTATGGTTTCCTGTGTGCTCCCTGGCGCAGCAGGCTGATGCAGAGGTACTCGTCGCTGAGGGAATTCTGGCCTTTGACACCAAGCAGTTTGACGAAGCGCGCGCGTTCTTCGCACGAGCCATTTCACTGGATCCAGGACATGGGCGAGCCTATTACTATCTTGCGCGTTGCCATCTGGCGCAAGGAAGGCCGGACCTGGCCATTGCTCCCCTCACGACTCTTCACCAGCTTCGTCCGAACGATCTGGATGCGACCTACCAATTGGGAATCGCACATTTTGCGCTGCGGGCCGACGAGAAGGCGGCGCCGCTCTTGGAGGAGGTGTTTCAGCGGGAGCCGAGTCGGAAGGACTTAGGCTTTGCTGTGGGCGTACTTCGTTATCGGAAGAAGGATTATGACGGTGCCGTGGCTGCTCTGACGAGCAACCGATCATCCGATCCGGACATTCATCAACTTGTGATGTTTTATCGAGGCCTGGCCCTGGGAATACTCGGCCTTTCCGACCAGGCACAGGCGGAATTGATCTCCGCGCAACGCGTCCAGCCCAACTCTCCGATCACCGGTGCATCCGTCCGCATCCAGGAAGCACTGACCGCCGCCGCGACACGAATGCCGGATACCCAGCGACTTCATGTGCAACTCGCAGTTGGAGGGTATTACGACGACAACGTGGCTGTGAACCCTCGCACAAGCAGCGACGTGGTTGCGGAGATTCTCCGTGCACGCACCACACAGTCCCCGGGCTTCGTCACCTCCGCTAGGGGCGACTACTCCTGGTATCGCAATGGGCCGATTGAGTCGACGGTGGCCTACTCGTACTACCAGACGGTGAACACCAACAGCGGCGTGGGCGCCTTCGACATCCAAGACCACCTGGGCGCGCTGTCCGGCGTCTATCGAGGCACGTTGGGAAGCATCCCCTATGAGATCGGCGGGCAATACAGCTATGACTACATGCTTCTCGGGCTAAAGGGATTTCTCTCCCGTCACACACTCACCTTCCCCGCCGCATTCGTTCCGCCAGCGGTGACAGTGCCGGCACTCGGTCGGATGGAAAACCTCACCACCCTCCTGTATCGGTATCAGCGAAAGGACTTCTACGCGGAGCCCGGCAATAACGATCTTCGATTTGCCCCGGAATCACGCGATGCGTTCAACAGCATGCTCGGAGTTCTCCAGGCCTTTCGCTTCCGGCAAGATCAGTACATCCTCCGGTTGGGGTACCAGCACGACGTCGAGGCCGCCAGCGGATCCAGTTTCGCCTATTCAGGAGATCGAATTCAGGCAGGAGTGCAAATTGTGCTTCCTTGGTATGACCTCAACCTCAGACTCGACTACGAAGTACACTGGCGGGCGTACAACCATGTCCAAGGCATTTTCCTAGACAATACCGGAGAATTATCCGCGCGCCGGGATATCGAGCAAGACATTTTCTGCCAAATCGTCAAGCCATTGCCTCACAACCTCAACCTTGCGCTGCAATATCAGGGAGTCCTCAACAGCTCCAATATTCCCGTGTATGCCTACAGCAAGAACGTCGTTACAACCCTTCTCACCTGGTCGTATTGACCTTGCCATGCAGATCACACGCGACACGGTGAAGCGCGGATTTAAGGACGGAGCAGGCCCGGAGACTCGCACAGGGCGGGACATCTCCGGGCCTATCCACATCCACCTGGCCGGTCCGGTTTACCCCCGAAGCTTGGCCCTGTCCCCCATCGGGTCAAGCCCATGTGCGAAGTTGTTCGCTGACATGCTCGCTTCCATTCGCTGTTACGATGATCCACGACACAACGTCCGGAATCGACACGACCTTAAGCTCAGCACAATGGCCATTCGCCTCTCCTTGGAGTTCTTCCACCACTTGCACCAGCCGCTTGTCGTCACGCGGAATCGATACCCAGCACCGGTTGAGGCTTAGCTCCCGAGGACCTGCCGCCGCAGGCCAGTAGGCGCCCGGGTCGGTCTCATTAAGCGCATCCAGCTGGCCTACCTCACGCAAACGCAGAGACGCCTTATGGCTTAGGCAGAACTGATCATAACTCTTGCTATTGACGATCTTTCGCACGACAGGTGCCCCTCCTTTTGGCTCCTATCGCCCGCGCGGGCGCAAAGCCTCGCCGAGACATCGATGCTCAGGACGGTGACACCGATTCAGGCGGTCGGTTTCGGGTCTTGGTATCCGATATAGTTACCGCTCCAATGCGCGTGTCGACGTTCGACCCACAACCTAACCTCATCCTTATGGCCCTCACCATACCGTTTCTGAAGCACCTCCCCGAAGATCGCTAAATTGCCCTGGATTTCGCCCAGATCGCTCTCCGTGATGTTCCCCCAGCTGGCTTTGAGGGGAGTCTTCAGTTGCAACCAAAACTGTTGAAACTGTTCCTGTGTCATTGCATTCTCCTTTATCGGTAGCGAATACCTCGCCACACCGTTGTGAAGTGAGCACGCGCGAGCGCATGCAAGACCTGATGGCCTGGAATGGGAACTCTGGCGCAAAAGCGGCGGAGACCGGGGAATCAGACGCGCTAAAGATTGAAGCAGGCTCGCAAGATGGGACAGTCGGCGAGGCTCAACACGTCATGCTGCACCCTACAGGGTGCCACCGGCCATGTCAATGGAGCTGATGCTCGTGACCGGACAGGCCATTGATCCGACGCACAGCACTTTCTTTCGGTTGGCAGCCGAGTGCTTCCGAGTGAGATGTCGGCGGAAATGGTGCCTGCACGCTATACCTCTCCGAAGCTCCTCGACGCCCTTCACTGATGGAAGGTCTCTGCACGAGGGCGCCATCTCCGAATGATCAGCCCGGATCGGGCTTTGCGGCCGTACGCACCAATAAGAGGAGATACCCAATGAATCCAAAGGTGAGAGCGAAAGACGGTACCGACCAGTTACAGGCGTCTGTCGAACAAGCTCCCAGGCCATCTGACGCGCAGATCCGCGTAAGCAACCGTATACGTCGAACGGCAAAAGGCTTTGATACTGGCAAGCCTGTACCGCCGCTTATGGATAGGCCGTGGGGGTGGCCAGTCTCATCGTGACCAGAAACAGGCGTGCTGCAGGCTGGGGACGAGTTATTCAAGACTCTTGTCTTCAGCACGGTCTTGGACAGACTGTTCCGTCATGTCAGAAGGAGAAGCATCCAGGGCGAATGTTCCGACCTGCGTGAGCAGCACATGACAGGTCTTTTCGAGCGCCTGTCCGCCGCCGACTACAAGGAGCTCACAATGGATGAAGCACTTCGCTCCAACGAATGAGACAATCTCAGCGGTGAAGGATAGATCTCGGAAGTTAAGCATCGAGGACACACGGAATCGGCCTTATTGAAGATCGGGGAACTTTCAGGGGAGTAGTCGGACGGCACGGTCACACTGCTTGGAGTATTCTGTCTCGAGACGTTTTTCTATGAAGCGATGGGCCGACGATCAGACATCAGGAATTTGCCAATCGATTGGCTCAATCCCAACATCGATGAGAGCTCCATTGGCCCTCGAAAAACAACGTGAGCCGAAGAAGTTCCTCGCTGACAACGGAGAGGGATGGGCGCAGGCAATGACGACGTGCTGCGGATTCGTAATCAGCGGTTGTTTTTTTTTCGCCTCCTCACCCCAGAGTACGTATACCACGCGCGTCGACTTCCGATTCACAACCTCTATGACGCGATCGGTGATGGACTCCCAGCCTCGTCCCCGATGAGAATTCGCGGAATGGGCTCGAACCGTCAGGACGGCGTTTAACAGTAGCACTCCCTGCCTGGCCCAGGGTTCCAGACAGCCGTTGTTCGGGATTCGGCATCTGAGATCGTCGTGGAGCTCTTTGTAAATGTTCTTGAGGGATGGCGGTAAGGACCGGATGTGTGATGCGACTGAAAAAGAAAGACCGTGCGCCAAGCCCGGCGTATGATAGGGATCCTGCCCGAGGACCACTACTTTGACTTCATCAAATGATGTTTCCCGCAAAGCCGCGAAAACATCTCGAGACGGAGGCAGGGTCATGTGGCCTGCCTCGGCTTCCTGAGCCAGAAACGTCTCAAGATCTCGGTAATTCACACTCTGCAGCTGTTTGGCTAGCAGGTGCTTCCAAGAAGAAGGTACTGAGGGCAGCATAAAGCGAGTCTCTCGGGGATCGGAAACATTGAGCAAACACCTCAACATAGCGGTGAGACTCGACAGCCAGAGAAACATGTATCGCAAACAGCAACAAGGGTAAAATAAAAAAGCCTGCTCGATTTCTCGAGCAGGCTCTTTTGTAACCCGGCAGCGTCCTACTGTCCCACTGCCTCACGGCAGCAGTATCATCGGCCTTGGAGGGCTTAACTTCCGTGTTCGGTATGGGAACGGGTGTGACCCCTCCGGCAAGGCCACCGGGAACTTCTCAAGAATCAAGGGTTCGAAAAACCACATCCGCTAACATTCCTAGGCCTAAACCAAGTCAGCAGTGACATAGAATAGAACTACATTGATTCTTTATTAGACCACGTCTATCAGGAGCAAAGGATGTTAAGCCGCACGGACGATTAGTACTGGTTAGCTACAGCCCTTACAGGCCTTCCACACCCAGCCTATCAAACTCGTAGTCTACAAGTGTCCTTTAGGGGGCTTGCGCCCCGGGAGAGCTTATCTTGAGGCAGGCTTCCCGCTTAGATGCTTTCAGCGGTTATCCCAACTGAACATAGCTACCCGGCACTGCCGTTGGCACGACAACCGGCA
>WYAX01000007.1 GCA_011525625.1 Nitrospira defluvii | reverse complement strand
GGCAGGCCTCGCCGCGCCGATTGCCTATGAGACGGTGGTGATCGATCCGACGCGGCCGCCGGAGCGGCCCAAGCCGGGCTACGTGCTCTCGGCGGCCGTGTTGGAACGGGTCGCCCGCTTCGGGGCCTCCGGTCAGGCCCCGGCGCGCAAACGACGACGAGGAAATACAGTCGTCGCTTGAGACTCATCGGTCAGGCAGCACCATAACAATGCACGTATTTATGCAGAGACGCGTTTGACAGTCTTTCACGAGCGGAGTACCTTTCGGCTTTGCGAAATCTCTCGTTCGTACTCCATGGGTCGCGAACCTCACACCGATCAGTCAGGCCGTCATGCCGATTACCGGGATCAAATGGAAAAGCAACCGAGAGTACGACATCCACCTGTTGCGCGGCAGGACCTTACCGGCCCTTCTGGCCGCCGTCGATGTTCAGCTCCCTGACGGTACCACGCAAGATGCCGCGGCCTACCTAGCCGCCAATGCGGATGTCACGATCAACTTCCAGCCATCGTTTCGAAACGTGCTCGACCTCACCGTCACGCCGCCGACCTGTTCCGGCTTCGGAATCACAATCAACAATGATACCGGTGAGACCCGTGTGCCGGCGCCTCCCGGTCCGGCAACGACCATCCACAATTTTCTCCTGCATGCCACGGCGGAAGATTCGAGCGACGACAAGGAATACCGCATCAGCGTCCGGATTCATCTTCACAACCTGATCACGTCCGCCTGGCTGACACCGCCGATTCTGACCTTGCGGCCGGACGGTCCGACCTTGCCGCAGACCACGTTCAGACGGTTCAGTGTGCGCGCGCAGTTCGATGACAACACCGTCGGCGATCTGACCAATCAGCAGGGACTGACCTGGGGTCCCCTCGCCAACGTGGAACCATCGGGCCGATTGATCATTTCCGTCGGAAACGGCCCGAGCGACCCTGCCGTCGAAATCACGGCCACGCTGCCGGCCGACCTGCGGGATCCTGCGAACCCCGCGCCACCGGAGATCGTGGCTCGCGGCCATATCCGGTTCGCAGCGGATTGGGCCTCGGAAGGCACCATTCGAACCGAGACCGTACAGATCCAGGACACCTGGCCGGGCACGATCAACCCGGAACTCGTCCCCAATTTTCTCTTCCTGTGCGACGGCTACACCACCGACGATAAACCGCAGTTCGAATCCCAAATCAGATGCCTGCTGGGGCTCATGAAGAAAAGCCGGCTCACGCGCCCGTTCGACCTCCTCTCCACATCGATGAATTATTTTCAGGCCTTCGTGCCCTCCAGCCATCACGGCATTTCGGTGCTCTGCGAGGTCTATCCGTCGCAAAAAGATAACGGCGACGTGCGGACCAACGACAATGACACGGTGGATCTCTACTGCGTCCCCGATCCGGAGGATCCATCGGCGGGCGAACGCTGGGGGCTCAGCAATCTCCTTTTCAGACTCGGGCTTCCCGTTCCGGGGCAGGGCCTCGATCGGCCTGTGAAGGAAATCCGCGACTACTGGGACAGCATTCTCGACGACGTGCCGCATGGCAGGATTGCGAATGAAACCGTCCGACGTTGGCAGAAGTTGGCGAGGCGAACGTTTCTCGAAGAAACCGACTCGACGCTTGGATTGGCCTACGGCGACTACCCCAATGTCACGGATGAAAGCGATAATCGCCAAGTCGGTTTTCATCCACGACGCATGTCGCGCGCGAGACTGGATCCGATCTTGAACCGTCTCCATGATGCCAAAGGAAATCCGATGGGTCAGCTCTGGGCCGACCGGACGGACGGAACACGCCCCAGCAGCTACCCGCTGATTTTTCTCTTCTCTTCGCTCAAATGGGATCGAGGGGTGAACTACGGGCGCGGGTACATCGCCATGAATGTCGAAGACCGGTATGAAATTCCTGCCAGACCCGTCTCGGGCAAACCGACCTATCGCATCGATCTCACCGGTCGCATCACAAAAACAATCTCGCATGACCGCCTCATTCGGGGTTGCCACGAAGTAGCGCATTCGTTCGGCCTGGGCGACGAGTACAGCGAAAAGGGGACGTTGCCGCAAAGCCGCGAGATCGACCAGCACTACGGCAACCTCCAGAAACACAGCGACCTCCTCGACTCGTTCAACGACATCGACGGGGATCTCATCAAATGGCGCTGGCATCGCATCCGCAAGGCCACCGTCCTCATGGGCGCCATCCATGAGGCTCCGGCCGGGGTCTTCCGCATTCCGATTCCCTTGGGCCAAAGTCTGCAATTTAAGCAAGGCGACACGGTGCTCCTGCGCGCTCGACGTTACCCCAATCCATTGCCGCGCAATCCGGATGTCAGCGAACACCTGCAGATCGTCGGCCTCGCAGATCCCGGAGGCGTGGTCGACCTCTCAAAACCGGAGGGCCCGGACAATCCCTTGGGCGCAGCAATCCTGGTCTCCCCCAAGGACGGGCACTCCTTCACCGCAGCCGATGCGGCGCGGTTCGGGGCCGGTTGCGTACTCTATCTGCCCGTCGAAGCCAGCGAATCGGCCCGCTCGGATGACTATCCCTTCGCCGAATTGATCGCCCTGAACGTCAAGGATCACATCACGGACCGAGGCTGCGCCCTCAATCAAGATCCCGACAGCGACGAGATCTGCGTGCCGGACAAGAACGACGTGCAAAAGCCGAAGAAACTCGACATCGATTTTCCCCGCTGCTTCAAACACAAAAACCGGATCGTCGGCCTGTTTACGGGTGGCAAAACGTTCCACTGCGGGATTTACCATCCCACGGGCAACTGCATCATGCGTAACTCGGATAGTGACGGGAAGGAGTTCTGTCCTGTGTGCCGCTACCTGCTGGTCGATATCATCGATCCGCACAAGCACTTTTCCATCGATTTGGATTACGGCGAGATTTATCCGCAGCCATGAGCACCACGGCCGGCACATTCGAACAGGTTGCGCGCGCCATGATCGACGCCGTCGCACCGTTGCGCCGGGCATTGGGCAGCCCCGATGCGTTCCGATCGTTCATGCTCCGCCTCGGTTGGGAGACAAGTTCGCTTCCTCCGGCCTATACCGCACTGGGCACCACGATCACCGAAGCCATGCAGGCAGTGGAGGCGCTTCGAGACGATCCGACAGCGGACGAGGTGCTGGCCCTGCTCAGGAAAGCGCAAGCCGCCTATCTCGCGATTCAACAGATCGACCAGGCGCCGGCCGGTGTCGATGCGGCCGCGTTTCTCAGTCAGATCGGCGAGCGGCTGTTCGAGATCCTGCTGACCGATTACCTCGCCACTTATCAACCGGCGCTCTTCAATCTGCTGTCGATGCTGACCGTCATCGAGATGGAGGAGATCCCGGCCACCGCGCAGCAACGAGCCCATGTGCGCACGCACCTCCATTGGGCCACGATCCCGGACATTATTCGCGATCCCTTGTCTCTCCCGCAGAAGGTATACGGATGGGGCACGCCCGAATTGAAGTTCCTGCTGCTCCTCCAGCACCTCAGCGAACTGTTGTTCGCATTCGGCTTCCCCGTCTTCATCGGCAAGGCAGAAGAATTCCTGGCGAATGGATATGCCGGCCAGGACATCGACTTCGATGAAGACACGCTGTGGCTCAAGGTGCCGTTCTTTTACATCACGATCGCCGACCGTGAACTCGAGGCCGCCATCAGTGTGGTGGAACTCAAAGGCACCGGCACCGCACTGCCCGGCCTCGCCATCCAACCGCACATTCCCAATGAATTCCCGCTGACCCTGCACCTGGCGCCGACGATTGATCTGCGTCTACGTGCCGGCACCAATGCCGCCACTCAACTCGGCATCGTACTCCGCCCTGGCGACGCCTCGATCAAGTATCCCTTCCAACCGGGCACCACACCGCCTGCTGCCGGAGTCGGTCTGGGGTTCGATTTCAAACCCGCATCGCCCACGTTGCTGCTCGGTTCACCGAAGGGCACCCGTCTTGAACTTCAGGGTGCGTCGATTGACCTCGGAGCTTCCTTCGTCGAAAACGAACTGGACGTGCAGGTGGCGGCGCAACTCAAGGGCCTGACTCTTGTTCTGCAACCGGGCGAGGCCGACTCCTTTCTGCGCAACCTGCTCGGCGACAGCGAACGCCGTCTCACCATGCCACTCGGTATCGAATGGTCCCGCCGTCATGGCGTGCATTTCCTGGGAAGCGAAGGCTTCGATACCTCCCTACCGGTAAACTTTTCGATCGGTCCCCTGAGGGTGCAAGGCCTGAGAATACAACTCCTGGCACCCGCCGACCATTCTGCGGATCTCAGCGTGGAAGTGGGAACGCAGATTTCGGGAACTCTCGGGCCCGTCTCGTGTGCCGTGGAGGGAATGGGGTTCCGTCTGCGAACGACGTTCGCTTCAGGCAATGCCGGCCCTTTCGATCTGGCTCTCGGCTTCAAACCGCCCACCGGCCTCGGCCTGGCGATTGCGACGGCGGGCGTGACCGGCGGCGGCTTCCTGGGCTTCGATCCGCAACGCGCCGAATACAGCGGCATGCTGCAACTGGAGCTGGCCGACACCCTCGCCATCAAAGCGCTGGGCCTGCTCACCACCAAACTGCCCGACGGCAGCAAGGGCTACTCGCTCGTGATTCTGCTGACGGCCGAGGGCTTCGCGCCGATTCCCGTCGGCTTGGGCTTCACCCTCACCGGCATCGGGGGCCTCGTGGCCCTGCATCGAACGGTGCGCACGGATGTGCTCCGCGACGGCCTCAAGACCGGCACCTTGAACTCGGTGTTGTTTCCGCCCGATCCGCTCCGGAACGCCCCGCAGATCTTCAGCGACCTGCGCCGTGTGTTTCCACCGACGGCGGGGCGCCATGTGGTCGGCCCGATGGTCCAACTGCGTTGGGGCACGCCGACCCTGCTTACGCTCGATCTCGCCCTGCTGATCGAACTGCCCAGCCCTGTTCGCGTGATCGTGTTAGGTCGCCTCCAAGTCCTGTTGCCGGACCAGAGCCATCCGCTGATTCAGATTCGCATGGATGCCTTGGGCGTGTTGGATGTGAGTGCGGAGACGGTGTCACTGGATGCGACGCTCTATGATTCGAAGATCTTGCAGTTCACCTTGACCGGCGACATGGCGTTGCGCGCCGGCTGGGGCCGGCAGCCGCAGTTCGTGCTGGCGATCGGCGGGTTCCATCCGCGGTTTGCGGCACCACCGGGATTGCCCGCCTTGCAGCGGCTGGCCCTGCAACTGGCCGACGGCGCCTCGCTCCAGTTGCGCTGTCAGGCCTATCTGGCGGTCACTTCCAACACGGTGCAGTTCGGCGCCCGCGTGGATCTGCATGCCGCCGGCGGTGGCTTCAGCTTCGACGGCCTGCTCGGCTTCGATGCGCTCATCCAATTGGCGCCCTTGGCCTTCGAGGTGGACGTGGGTGCGGCGCTGGCCTTGCGGTATCGCGGCCGTCTGTTGATGGGCATCTCGTTCAAGGGCCGATTAGCCGGGCCCACCCCCTGGCACGTGGAGGGCAAGGCGAAGATCTCGCTGCTGTTCTTCTCGGTGTCGGTCTCCTTCTCGCGGACGTTCGG
>WYAX01000006.1 GCA_011525625.1 Nitrospira defluvii | reverse complement strand
TTCCCCATTCGGACATCCTCGGATCACGGCCTGCTTGCGGCTCCCCGGGGCTTATCGCAGCTAGCTACGTCCTTCATCGCCTTCTGATGCCAGGGCATTCACCGTACACCCTTAGTAGCTTAACAATTCTCTTTGCTCCTGATACACATGGTCTTCTCAGACCTATTAAATTTTCAAAGAACAGGGAGACAGATAAACTGTCACCCACGACTGAATAGAGCGAGAAACGAATATTGCAAAAGATTGGTGGAGCTGACTGGAATCGAACCAGCGACCCCCTGCTTGCAAAGCAGGTGCTCTCCCAACTGAGCTACAGCCCCGTTCACAATTAGATGATTGTCAACTCTAAGTCACCGAGTGATTATTCACAACGGGGCTCAGTTGGTGGGCCTGGATAGGATCGAACTATCGACCCCGCGCTTATCAAGCGCGTGCTCTAGCCGGCTGAGCTACAGGCCCAGCCGACTGCTGAGCCAACCCAAGACAATCATCTGCGCTAGCATGACACATACGTCACGGCAGCCACCGATGATAACAGTAACTTGGTTGATGCTAGACGGGACCGCACTGAGTGTATTGAAAAGGTGACCCTCAAGATCCTAGTTTTTTCCGAAGGAGTGGTACTCCTTAGAAAGGAGGTGATCCAGCCGCAGGTTCCCCTACGGCTACCTTGTTACGACTTCACCCCAATCACCGGCCATACCGTGGGCGCCTGCCTCCTTGCGGTTGGCTTGGGCGACTTCAGGTACAACAGGCTTTCGTGGTGTGACGGGCGGTGTGTACAAGGCCCGGGAACGTATTCACCGCGGCGTGCTGATCCGCGATTACTAGCGATTCCGCCTTCATGAGGTCGAGTTGCAGACCTCAATCTGAACTGAGGCCGGTTTTTTGCGATTGGCTCCCCCTCACGGGTTTGCAGCGCTTTGTACCGGCCATTGTAGCACGTGTGTGGCCCCAGGCATAAAGGCCATGCTGACTTGACGTCATCCCCACCTTCCTCCCCGTTCTCCTGGGCAGTCCTTTCAGAGTGCTCGGCATGACCCGGTAGCAACTGAAAGCAGGGGTTGCGCTCGTTGCGGGACTTAACCCAACACCTCACGGCACGAGCTGACGACAGCCATGCAGCACCTGAGCACGCTGGTATTGCTACCTCGTCAGGCTTTCACCCTTCTACTACGTGCATGTCCAACCTGGGTAAGGTTCTTCGCGTTGCGTCGAATTAAACCACATGCTCCACCGCTTGTGCGGGCCCCCGTCAATTCCTTTGAGTTTCAACCTTGCGGCCGTACTTCCCAGGCGGGATACTTAATGCGTTAGCTGCGGCACCGGCGGTAACCCGCCGACACTTAGTATCCATAGTTTAGGGCGTGGACTACCAGGGTATCTAATCCTGTTTGCTCCCCACGCTTTCGTGTCTCAGCGTCAGGCATGTTCCAGAGCGCCGCCTTCGCCACCGGCCTTCCTCCCGATCTCTACGCATTTCACCGCTACACCGGGAATTCCGCGCTCCTCTCCCGCCCTCTAGCCTGGCAGTCCCCTCTGCGCTTTCCGGGTTGGGCCCGAAGATTTAACAGAAGGCTTACCAAACCGCCTACACACCCTGTACGCCCAGTGAATCCGAACAACGCTTGCCACCTTCGTATTACCGCGGCTGCTGGCACGAAGTTGGCCGTGGCTGCTTCTGGAGGTACCGTCCGAGCAGTTACCTGCCCCATCTTCCCTCCCGAAAGGGGTTTACAATCCGAAGACCTTCATCCCCCACGCGGCGTCGCTGCGTCAGGCTGTCGCCCATTGCGCAATATTCCTTACTGCTGCCTCCCGTAGGAGTCTGGCCCGTGTCGCAGTGCCAGTGTGGCTGATCGTCCTCTCAGACCAGCTACCCGTCAAAGCCTTGGTAGGCCGTTACCCTACCAACAAGCTGATAGGACATGAGCTCATCAAAGAGCGCCGCACTCACAGTGCGGCTTTCCTTCCAAGCCCGAAGACTCGGAAGCGTACGCGGTATTAGCCAACCTTTCGGCTGGTTATTCCCCACTCGATGGTAGATTACCCATGTATTCCTCACCCGTTCGCCGCTTTACAAGTGTATTGCTACACCTTCTCGCTCGACTTGCATGTATTAGGCGCGCCGCCAGCGTTCGTTCTGAGCCAGGATCAAACTCTCATAAAGGTTCTACTTGAATTGGACCCGAGGGCCACCTCTTCAATACACCTTACCTTACTCATTTCTCGCTCTATTCAGTTGTCAAAGAACCGTTTCGCGCTTCGCAGGAGCTCTTCACTCCCCACGCGAGCCGCGCACTTTACTACGCGGGACTGACCATGTCAAGAGGGTCAGAATTTATTTTTTTGATCTTGGCTTCCTGAGAATCCGTCGCGGGGCTTTGAACCGCACCGGCCACTAGGCTGGATCAAACGTGCATCCTTATACCAATCTGAGTTTCTGGAGTCAAGCCTTGCAAAGATCTTTTTATTATCGCAGAGTATTTCTCATGCAAAATTGGTTCAGCCTTAAACGACGAAGCCTTCTAAAGCTCACTGGAATTGCGGCTGCCGCTGGCCTTTCCGATGGCTGCGACGGCGTTGGATCTTTTTTCGGGCGTATGTTTGCCATGCCCCCTCGCGACACCAACTACTTCACTGAAAATAGAAAATTCTACGTCGTCAACTACTCCGACTCCCCGTTTAACGTCTCTCGCGACCTTAGACAAGATGAATGGCGATTGGCGGTGAAGGGCGAAGTGAAAAGGCCTCTCTCGCTGGGATGGCGCGAATTATTGAACCGTGACAACTTCGAGCAAATCTCTACGCTCATGTGCATTGACACGTTACCCGGTGGAGACAGTCTCGGCAACGCGCGATGGCGGGGAATTTCCTTAAAAAAACTGCTCCGGGAGGCAGAAGTCGATGAAGACACGACCCGGGATATCGTATTCCGCGGGGCAGACGCCTATGACGACAGCATTCCGCTCGCGCGCGCAATGCAGGATGACGTCATGCTTGCATTTTTGATGAACGGCGAGAAATTGCCCAAAGAACATGGCTTTCCGCTCCGCCTACTCGTCCCCGGACTATACGGCATCAAAAATGTGAAATGGATCATTGAAATCGAAGCGTTCGCAGGGGACTATCGAGGCTACTGGCAGCGAAAGGGCTGGACGGACGATGCCACAATCAAGACATTCTCACGCATCGATTCGCCGGGCCACTATCAAACATTGCGTGGCCCCGAACAACGATTCCGCGGCATCGCATTTGGCGGACCGAACTCCATCAGCAAAGTGGAAATCAGCCTCGACGCAGCAAGAACATGGGACTCCTGCGAAATCGAAACACCCATGTCACCCTATTCCTGGGTCATCTGGAATTATACGTGGCGCCCGCAGAAGCGCGGCAAATACCAGGTTGCCGTCCGTGCCGTTGACAGCAAGGGCCAACCACAAATTGCCGAGTTGATCCGTCCGCAACCGGCCGGCTCTAGTGGGCTACACACCATTATCGCCGACGTGGAGAGCCTGTAAATCCCCCGGTTTCGCTGCCCATCTCGCACTCGCATCGCACCTCACGCCTGCATCAGCACGAACTCATTTTGACACCGGCGCCCTTCGGTCAAGCCCAGGCCGGTTTGCACGCCATTGGCTCGGCCTGCAACCGCAAGCCCTCCCACCGTCGAGCCCTCCTCCCAATCGATTGGCAGGAGGGCTCGGATGCCACTCAACTACTTGATCCCGACACCTATCAAATACCCATTCACACCTAGCCTTGCCTACGCATACATATCTCACCATTCTTCACAATCACCGGCCCTCAACAACCCCTTCACCGCCGCGCACAGACTACCCAATTATTGAATAGAGTCCGCGACCTCACACAGATCCTGCATCAATTGTTGACCTCCGGAGGCACGCGCAGTTCACGCCTATTTGTCAGCGCTCAGCGATTCGACGCGTTGTCTTTCTGCCGAGAAATTACCCGGCACCTTCAGTCAATAATCGACACGTCCTCCGATGAAATACTGAGCGAGCTGCTGTCCAAATACGACCCGACACCCCGTGCCCAGCGACGCAACTCGATAGCACCGCCCAGTGCACTGTACCGTTCTTATACGTAACTTAATGAAAGGATCCGCCTGCAATGCCGGATCAGCGCCATGGAGAGCATGAACTGACTGAGAGGAGAGAACGGTGCCTGGCGCGGGGAAACATCCAGAGCACCCATACGCCTATTTAGGCCAGGCAGATTTCCTCGCGGCCTAGAGGAACACGAGTTTACACGCATCGATGAGATCAGGCTGGAGCAGGCAAAAAGGCAGGGACTTCCCTCAGGGACATGAATGCGCAGAAACACATAGACCGTGCACGGTCCAGCGACAACGATAGGCTACCGCACACCGCCCTCAACGCGGGCGCTCGCGAAGGTGGCCGCAAACAACTCCACCATGGCACGCACTCCTTTTCGCACCGCGTCAGACACTTCGTCCTTCGGCCCATATCCAAGAATGGCTTGATTCCAAAGACTGCCGGGCATCTTCTGTGCGGTATAGGATCCTGCATTGCAATCGACGTGATAGGCGGCGATATATTGATCTCCCACCGTCCACACCTCGCAGGTAAAAAACCCGAGTTGATTGAGGCGTTCTGACGCATCGGGAGACGGCCCACTTGAGCCTTCGAGTGCGATCCCGGGCACCTTATTCAGCAGCGTCACCCGTGTCAGATCCGTCAATTCGGCACCGCTGATGCCGAGTTTCTCGGCAGTCCCCTGGGTCTGGACTTCCACTGCGACAAACTTCTTAATGTGTCGCATGTCGGTCACAGGAACTATCTCCGGACTGGCTATCGCTACGGGCAGGAAGGTGAATATACTGATCCCGAGCAGCATGAGCACTGACATACGACGTATCACACTCGCACAGTTCCCCATGATTCATCCCCTCTCACCACAGCACCGCTATTCGACCACCACGTGTTAATACCGCCTGATATACCTTAGGTAGGCATTCCATATCCAGTTCGTCACGGCGGTCCGTCGCCGGCGACGACCAGAAAACACCTCACAACGACTCCGACATAGGCTGCGGATTCTAGGAGTGTCGGCCAATACCGCATGGTGCACGCCCCTGCTTCATACTCGGGAAACACGCACTCAGCCTCTTCCGCCAATACCGGCACCTTAGGGATGTCGCGTTGCTGCGAGGAACAGGTTAATTGTCGGCACAACACTTCGTCGTCGAAGCCGATTACGGCTGCACCCTTCACGCTGTTTCCATAAAACACCCGGTCGAGACGCGCCCAGTAAATGGCCCCGAGACACATCGGACAGGATTGGGCACTTGCAGACAGGTCGCAGCCCGTGAGAACAAATGAGCCCAATGACCCAGTTGCCGCGCGGATCGCCTCCATTTCGGCATGCGCCGTGGGGTCATTGGTCGCAAAGACGCGATTCCCCCCTTCGCCGACAATCACTCCCCCCTTCACGATCACGGCATCGAACGGGCCGCCTTTCACGGCCCTCATTCCCTGACGGCTCAACTCTATAGCTCTCTCCGCATCATCCGTTCTGCAGCGACCCGCTCAAAGGCTCGACCTTGCTGACTCACATTGGCACCAGGCCCCTCAGTCTTCAGAACGGCTTCCCCTATGGTAATCTTGATGAGACCGCCCCCTCTCAGGAGCCGACGACGAGTCCACTTGTCACCACCCTGGTCCGGCAGATTATTGGCTGAATCATGCCCCGTACGGCTCATTACACGACTCCTTACTGAAATCTCACACCCGCCCCCCGGTCTCTCATGACCACCTTTCCCCCTCATGAACGTACCATCTCTGCCATTTCCTGCAAGGTGAGTTCTCGCCACTGACCAGGCTGAAGCTCCCCTAATGTGATCGGCCCAATGGCCAGCCGCACGAGCCGCAACGTCGGATGACCAACCGCAGCCGTCATTCGCCGAACCTGCCGGTTCATCCCTTCGCGCAGGGTAAGCTCCAGCCAGGCCGTCGGCACATGCTTGCGAAATCGAATCGGGATGGGTCGTTCTGGCAAAGAAGGCGGAGTCGGCAGCAACCTGGCCTGAGCAGGCCTCGTACGGGTTCCGGCAATCACGACACCGCTCTCCAGCTGTGCTAACGCGGCAACATCCGGCACCCGCTCCACCTGCACGAGATAGACTTTGGGGAGATGGTGTCGAGGATCGGTAATGCGATGGGCCAAACGTCCGTCGGAGGTCAGCAGGAGCAAGCCCTCACTGTCCAGGTCCAAGCGGCCGGCAGGGTAGACATCGGGAACATTGAGATACGCGCTGAGCGTGGGGCGCCCCTGGAGGTCCGTAAAGCAAGGCAACACGCCATAGGGTTTGTACAGGGCGAGAGTCCGACCGACGCGGGGCGGCGTCATGACCATGCATCGCTCAATCGCCTGCCACGTTCGGATCGCGGACAGGGGGTCGTGGGTGAAAGTGACTGGCCAACCAGCGGTCTAACTGAGAGTGACTAGTGAAGCGAGGCCTCGAGGCTCGGACTAATCGAGCCGCCGGAAACGAGCCACATATTCTTCGGGAGGGATCGGCGTACTGAAAAATGCCGACTTGCTCTGATTGATGATACGCGTCTTGACGAGCAAGCTTCCGTCCCCTTCTACGGTAAGTTCCTGCGCATACTCGGAAATATTGCGGAGCGGCTCCTCAGCCATGCCCCCTTCATCCCGAGTCCGATGGATCACGATCTGATTCCCACGGCACGTCACGCGGTCCTCCGGCTGCAAATCCAGCTGATGCGCAGTAATGGCGCCATCGTAGCGATTGACCAACTCCAGCGTATCGTCGTGAACCAGTTCTACCCGAACGGCCTCACGCGTCGCTTCTGCCGGTACCGGAACCCCCAGCATTGCATTCAAGGTCAGTTTGTTTTCTCGGTTTCGATAGAAACCCACCGTGCCAGGTAACGCCTCGCCATGCAATTCATACATTCCGCTCAGTTTGGGACAGTCCGGCCAGGCCAGGCTTGGCTTCAAAGCGGGAGGCAACGGAGACCCTAAAGGTGATTGACACCCGCTAAGCCCAAAAATCCCTGACAGAGCCAGGACCATGGGACTGAACCACCTGGAGTGTTTCCAATGCATGCCGCTCAATGCTGACCACATACAGGAGGAGTCTATCGAAGCCATCGTCCACCTGTCTAGAACCTATCTCAAAATAGTTGTGTCGAGGTAAGAAGTGCTGATAGTGGGCCGCGCGGGCTGATGGTGCGCGACGACCAATGAGCACCGAGATCGCCGTCGCTGCAGAGAGTTGGCGAGACTGTCCCACTGCCGCACAAGCCTACCAGCGCGACAGATCTGCGCGTATTTCCCGGCTTGCTCACTTACTGGAAATGTGTTTCCATCGAGCGCATCGTCGTCACGGCTCCAGCGAGCGGCAGTTCAGCCCCCGGGAAGGAGTTGCGTCATGAGATGGGAAGGTCAACGGGAAAGCCAGAATATTGAGGATCGCCGAGGAATGGGCGCTGCGCGATCCGGCGCAGGACTTGGACTGGGCGGGCTCGTCCTGGTCCTCGCCGTCAGCTACCTCACGGGGACCAATCCGCTCACCCTACTCAATCTCCTCAACGGGGTTCAGGAGATTGCCGTGCCTCACGCGCCGGATCGAACGGTACCGACCGGATCACCTCGCGATGAGCTTGGAAAATTCGCCGCCGTCGTGCTCGCCGACACGGAAGACACGTGGCGAACATTGCTCCCTCGCATGGGTCGCCCGTACGAAGATCCATACTTGGTGCTCTTCACCGGAGCGGTGCGATCTGCCTGCGGCACGGCCTCCTCGGCGGTCGGCCCGTTTTATTGCCCTGGCGATCACAAAGTCTATCTGGATCTATCCTTTTTTCAAGAACTGGCGCAACGCCTCGGGGCACCGGGCGATTTTGCCCAAGCCTATGTAATTGCGCACGAGATCGGCCACCATGTCCAGAACCTGCTCGGTATCGCAGAGAAGGTCACCCGACTACAACAGCGCAGTTCGTCTGCGGAGCGCAATGCGCTCTCCGTCAGGATGGAACTGCAAGCCGACTGTCTGGCTGGGGTCTGGGGCTATCATGCCAGACACAACCGCAACCTCATCGAACCGGGTGATTTCGAAGCCGGTCTTCAAGCGGCCGCGGCGATTGGTGACGACCGGCTGCAGACAATGGGGCAGGGGCATGTACAACCGGAGAGTTGGACTCACGGCTCATCCGAGCAACGGATGATGTGGCTCCGGCGAGGCTTACAATCGGGAGAGCCCGCTGCCTGCGACACGTTCACCGAGAGGCGTTCCTAGCGTCATGGTGCTGCACCATACAGCATCGACGCGCTGCAGCGTGGCAAACAACGGCTTAGACAGTTCCCGACCGACTCCCCGCGCCCCGTCGGTACAACCGCAGCCGGAGTAGTCGTCGGATTCAAAAGAAACTAACCGGCAGCAAGAAACAGGTCAGTACGCAGAACGGTGTGCATGAGCATCGAGGACATATGGCGGCCGAGGTTCGAGCAGAACGCCTTTCGGATCGTCGGAAGCACCGTCCGCACGACCGCACTCACGGCACGAATTCGCCCTGTCAGGCTTTGCCTAGAATCCGATACTGATGCCACCACCGCTACGGCTACCGCCACCACCAAATCCAACACCTCCGAATACACCCCACCAAGGACCGGAGGCCCGCGGCTGATCATCCCGCTTGCGATCCCATCGGTGAAGATGTTTCACGTCCAGCATGGGAAATCGGTAATCGGCCTCATCCATTTTCTCAACCGACGCACCCGTGACCTCCCCGACAAGGGTCACTCGTGTGCCCTCTACGATGGTCGCCGGATCAAGGAATTCTTTGTGCAAAGCCAGGAACCGCCCCTTTGATTGCAGACGATCCCGCTCAGGCTCCTGATCGTCGTCCAGGGGGAGTTGCAGGATCTCCAGTTGGGTCCCCCCTTGCATGACCTTCGCCCGGAGCACTTCCCCACCCAGCAAGACGATCTTGCCCCGATACGGATCGGGGGACGCCACGATGTGACCGAATGTCACTGCGTTGTCGACCTGCGCTTCTAACGATGCCGGGATCACCCGCGTGGAGGCACAACCGGCCGTCGCAACCAAGAACCCGATGGCAAGATATCCCAACACACCTTTCATATGAGCAGTATAACGAAGACCGCTCAGCGATACCACGTCCACGGTGACACAGCAGCATCGCGAGCTACGGCCCGGCCACAATGACATTTCTTCAGACCTCGACTCTGGTCTATACTGAGATTCTGACAGTGGCTCTATCGAAAGGAACGGCTTTCTATGTCGTGCATGCCTCTTCCCTCCTCGCATCCGCTCGTCGCCCGTGCCCTATTGATTCTGGCCTCCGTGGCGTTCCTGGCTGCCCTGTACCCGGGCACCGCCGCCGCCGTCGACGCCACCAGACTGGAACGCGCCAAACTCGCCACCATTGGAGTCCTAGAAGACACGCAGGATCAACGCACGCCGGACAAGCCGGGGATGATCCTGGTACGCGGCACCGGCTTTCATCTGCGCGACGGCTACATCGTCACAGCCCGCCACGCGGCCGAAAAGCAGGACGTCACGACAGGCGTCATCATTCAGAAACAGATTCGGATTCTGACCACAGATCTCCATGAGTTGACGGCCGATCTCGTGGGCGACAGCGCGTTCATGGACGTCGTCGTGTATCGCGTAACCGAGGCTCATCGCCCCAAGCTGCAGGCATCGGTCGCCTTTGCAGCCGGTGATGTTCAGCCGGGCCAGGAAGTGTTCACCGTCGGCTACCCCATGGGATGGGGACCAACCATGTCATTCGGCCATCTAGGCAACACGAACACCTTCCTTCAAACGGTGGACACCCGCCTGATTCAGGCCGATGTCGCCGCATGCAGCGGCAACTCCGGCGGCGGACTCTTCAATGAGAAGGGCGACGTCGTGGGAATCATGCATGCGATCATCCAGACGGAACGGGACGACTCCACCGCTCATTGCAGCCGCATGGCCTTCGCCATCCCCGCCTTGTTGGCCGAACGTATCGTCACCGCCGCGCTCGACGGCCAACCACTGACCTTTTCGAAGATGGGCATCCACATGGTCGCAGTGAAGGACGGCACCAGGTGGCGGATGGCCGTCAAGGATGTGATGGAACCGGCCAAATCCGCCGGTATCCAGAAACATGACATCATCATTGCGGTGGATGACACCGACGTTCAAGATGCGGCGCATTTAAAAAACTACCTGATCGAACGTACAAGACCAGGGCAACAAGTGAGTGTCAAAGTCCGCCGCATCGATACCAATCTGACATTTACGGTGACATTGGGAGGGGGATAAGCATTTAGGCAGGATAGCCGAGGAAGTTGTCAGCGTGGCGAAAAATCCCGCAGCCAAGGAGCCGATACCATCCGCTACCCCGGCAAGGCCTGATACCAACCGTTGGCACGCGCAAGTGTCACGGGCTGGTCGAAGAGGCGGCTGAGATTCACATCCGTGAGCAGATTCGCTTTCGCACCGTCAGCGATGACTTCCCCCTCCTTGAGCAACACCACGCGTTCAATCTCAGGCGGAATTTCGTGGAGATGGTGCGTCACAAGCAGAATGGTCTTCCCTTTGCGGATTTGCCCGCGCAGCAGATCGAGATACTGAAAACAGGCCTTGAGGTCGAGCCCGCTCGTTGGCTCATCCAGCACCAACACCGACGGATCATGCACCAGCGCGCGCCCGAGAAGAAACCGCCGTTGTTCCCCGGTCGACAAATGCCCAAACGTGCGGCCGGCTAGCCCATCAATCCGCAGTTCCCGCATCACCTCCTGAGCGCGAGCCACCTGCTCCTGGCTGAATGTTTGATGATCATACGTGTCGTTGCTGGCATAAAAGCCGGACAAAATCACATTCACGCCTTCGGCGCAAATCAAATAGTCCCGCTGCAGATCGTGCGACACAATCCCCAGCTGCTTCCGCACGTCCCATACACTCCAGCATTCCTGGCCGAAGAGCTTGACCTTCGTGTCATCCAGTGCCAGGGGATGCACGTCACCGGACAATAGCTTCAGCAGCGTAGACTTGCCCGATCCATTGGGGCCGACGATCGCCGCATGTTCCCCTTCATGAAGCGCGAAGGACAAATCTGAAAAGACGCGGGTCTCTCCCCGATAGACGGTTGCATGTTGAATATCGAGAATGGGGCGGGAAGTACCGGTGACGTGAGGCGCCTTGAGGAGCGCAGGAACAGGGGCCGCAACCGGACGCGTAACCGGCTTCCCTGCTCGACGCGACTGATCGAGGCCGGCGCGAGCCAGCGCGTCCACCCGTTCGTTGTCGACGTGACCGTTGTGCCCCCTGACCCAATGCCATTCGATAGTGTGGCCGGACGCCAAGGCGTCGAGGCGACGCCATAAATCTTCGTTTTTGACCGGCTCTTTCCCGGCCGTCTTCCAGCCCCGACGCTTCCAGCTATGGATCCATTCGCTGATGCCCTTTTGCACATACTGAGAATCCGTGTAGACGCGAGCCTTCACCGGATGTGTAAACCATTGCAGCGCTTCTATGACCGCGAGCAACTCCATCCGGTTGTTGGTCGTTGCCGGCTCTCCGCCACAGAGTTCCGTTTCCTCGCCATCCACGCGCAGCAATACGCCCCAGCCTCCAGGACCGGGATTTCCGCTACAGGCGCCGTCTGTATAAATTTCGATCATGTAATCACATTTCTCAACGCGCGAGCGCAAGGTGTCGATATGAATTCTCTCGACAGGCATCTCCGGATACAGATCCAGCGAAAGAACGAGCAAAAGCACGGCGGACCTACACAGGCTTGCTGCGCCGCTACGCTTTGGCCGGACTTGCGTTGCTCTTCGAAGATGCTTTTGGGCTGGCTGAAACACCGACCTTGTTGATCGAGCCGGCAATCTTCGGAGTCGCAGTTTTCACATCGGCGTTTTGGGCGCGATGCAGGAGGGCATGGTCCATGAGCACAAGGGCCATCATGGCTTCGGCAATAGGAGTCGCACGGATACCGACACAGGGATCGTGACGGCCATTGGTTTCGACGGATTGGGGCTTGCCGGCCTTATCGATCGATCGGCGCGGCACACGGATACTGGAGGTCGGCTTGATGCCGATCGTGACGATAATATCCTGCCCGGTGGAAATGCCGCCCAGAATACCGCCGGCATGGTTAGTGACAAATCCCTCCGGCGTGAGTTCGTCGCCGTGTTCGGAACCTCGTTGCGCGACCGAGGCAAAACCCGCTCCGATTTCTACCGCCTTGACGGCGTTGATGCTCATCATGGCGCCGGCTAGATCCGCATCCAGCTTGGCATACACCGGGGCACCCCACCCCACCGGCACATGTTCCGCTACGGTCGTGATTTTCGCGCCGACAGAGTCACCCGCCTTCCTGAGCTCATCCATGTAGGCTTCCAGCTTTCCAACTACCTCGGTATCGGCGGCAAAAAATGGATTGGTCGCCACTGTCGCCCAGCTTGTGAACGGAACGTCAATCGGGCCCAGTTGACTGACGTAGCCGCGGATAACGACGCCGTGTTTTTCGTGCAGCCATTTTCTCGCGATCGCACCAGCCGCCACTCGCACCGCGGTTTCACGGGCGGAGGAACGGCCCCCGCCACGATGGTCGCGGATGCCGTACTTCTGCCAATAGGTGTAATCGGCGTGGCCAGGGCGGAACGTGTCGATGAGGTTCCCGTAATCCCGGCTGCGTTGATCTTCGTTCCGGATGAGGAGAGCGATCGGCGTACCAGTCGTTCTTCCCTCGAACACACCGGACAGGATTTCAACGCGATCGGACTCCTGCCGCTGCGTGACATGACGGGATGTGCCGGGTTTCCTGCGGTCCAGATCCTGCTGAATATCTTCGGTGGAGAGTGCCAGCCCTGGCGGACAGCCATCGACGACGCAGCCGATGGCGGGTCCATGGCTTTCGCCGAATGAGGTCACGGTGAAGACTCGGCCCAACGTGTTGCCGGCCATGAATGCGAAGGCTCCTGCTATTCGACAAGATCCAGCTTAATGCGAAGTTCCTTCAACTGATCGGCACTCACGGCAGATGGCGCCTCGGTGAGCGGGCACTGCGCGCGTTGAGTCTTGGGGAACGCAATGACATCACGAATAGAATCGGCCCCGCCCAGCAGCATAATCAACCGGTCGAGACCAAACGCAATTCCACCATGCGGCGGCGCGCCATATTCCAGGGATTCCAGCAGGAAGCCGAACTTCGCCTGCGCCTGTTCCTTGCCGATGCCTAGCAAATCAAGAATCCGGAACTGAATGTCGCTGCGGTGGTTGCGAATACTGCCGCCGCCGATTTCGCTGCCGTTGAGGACCATATCGTAGGCCTTGGCCCTGGCTCTTAATGGCTCCGTATCCAGAAACGGCAGATCTTCGTCCATCGGGGCCGCAAAGGGATTGTGCATGAAGATATAGCGCTTCTCTTCCGGCGAATAGTCCAGCAAGGGAAACTCCGTCACCCACAACGGCTTCCAGGCCGTTGTGTCGATCAAACTCAGTTCCTCACCCAGCAGCAGCCGGATTCGCCCCAGCACATCATGCACGATGGCCGGCTTATCCGCGCCGAAAAGAACGAGGTCCCCGGGCTTTGCTTCCGGCAGCGCTGCCGCAAAGGCTTGGGCGTCGAGGAACTTGGCGATCACGGACTCCAACTGCCCTTCCGCCGTGATCTTCAGCCAAGCTAATCCCTTGGCTCCGAAACTTTTCGCCGTTTCACCGAGCGCATCGATACGGCTCCGCGCAATGGTCGCTCCACCGGACACGATGAGGGCCTTGACGAGCCCGCCCTTGGTCGCCGCGTCTTTAAACACTTTGAAGTCGCTCTTCGCCGCAAACGCCGTGACATCGTGCAACGGCATATCGAAGCGCAAATCCGGCTTGTCGGAACCGTAACGTCCCATCGCCTCGGCATAGGTCATCCTCGGAAACGGCACGGGTAATTGCACCCCGCCGGCATCCTTGAATACTGAGACGATCATCCGCTCCATGAGCGACATGACCTGCTCGCGATCGACAAACGACATTTCGAGATCGATCTGGGTAAATTCCGGTTGGCGATCGTTGCGCAGATCTTCGTCACGGAAGCAGCGGGCAATCTGATAATAGCGGTCGACACCGCTGACCATTAAAACCTGCTTGAACAACTGCGGCGACTGCGGTAGCGCATAGAACATACCCGGATTGACGCGGCTGGGCACTAGATAGTCCCGCGCGCCTTCCGGAGTGCTCTTCGTCAGCACCGGCGTTTCCACTTCGAGAAACTGTTCGGCATTTAAAAAGGCGCGCACGGCCTGCATGATCCCATGTCGCAATCCCAGCAACCGCTGCATCCGTGGACGCCTCAGGTCGAGATAGCGATACTTCAACCGAAGCGACTCGGTGATTTCAATGTCGTCTTCAATCATGAAGGGCGGCGTTTTGGCCTCGTTGAGGATCTCGACTGCATCGACAAAGATCTCAATCTCGCCCGTCGGCAAGTGCGGATTGCGGGATTCCTCGGGGCGGGCCATCACCTGGCCGGTCACCGAGACGACGCATTCACTGCGGAGCGTATGCGCTGCTTGATGGACGGCGGCATTCCGCTCGGCATTGAACACGACCTGTGTGAGTCCGGTGCGATCACGCAAATCGATGAACAGCACCATGCCGTGATCCCGCCGACGTTGCACCCAGCCGTTCAACACCACTTGTTGACCGACCTGCGCCTTGGTCAACTCGCCGCACCGATGGGTCCTGATCTTCATGCTCTTCTCCGCGTTGAATTCCGCGACTGCCTTGCAGGGCCCCGCTGTCCCGGACGCGACGACTGAGACCCACCACGCCGGTTCTGTTGAAATTTCTGCCCAGCACCCGGACGGCCTGGCACCGCACCACGACCGGATCCTTGGGACTTCTCGCCTGAGCGTAACGGTCGGCCCCCACGTTCCCCCTGCGAACGTTGACGGCTTCGTGCCTCTCCGGAGACGCGCCCCCCGAACTCTCCGACCTCCCGCTTGGGCCCTCGTTTTACTTCGCTCGATGTGGTGTTGCGCCGGAATTTCGCGCCGTGACTCATGGGGCGCTTCCTACCCCCGGCTCCTGGGCGTGAGGCTGCCCGGCCCTCCCGGTCCGCCTTCGACCGGCCTCCCGGTTCCGTTCGCTGCGATCGTGGCCCCCGCCCTGTTCGTTCAGGCTTGGGTGGTCGTGGCGGGGCCGGCTCGGTCGGCGGCATCCAGCGAACCGGTTTTCCCGACGCATCCAGTTCCGGACGTTCCGCACGGGCAATGCGATCTCCCACAAGCTCCCGCAAACGATTGGCCTCACGGTCGGTCAAGAACCGGTACTCTCCCGCCGCCAGATCCCCCAACAGCAGCGGCCCCATCCTCACCCGCGTCAGTTTAATGACTGCATGGCCGACGGCTTCGAGCATCCGCTTCACTTGATGTTTTCGTCCCTCATGGATCGTGACTTCCAACCAGGAATTGCTCTCGGCCCGACTGATCTTCTGCACCTTCGCCGGAGCCGTCAGTCCCTCTTCCAGCTTCACGCCCCGCTCCAGCGTCCCGATTTCGGCATCGTTCAGCACGCCCTTGACCTTGATCAGATAGGTCTTCGGCACATGATAGCGCGGGTGAAGCAGCGCCTGCGCCAAATCTCCATGATTCGTGAGCAGCATGAGGCCTTCGCTGTCGAAATCCAACCGGCCCACAGGGAAGACCCGCACCGTCACGCCGCGCAAAAAATCCTTCACGGTCGGGCGACCTTCCGGATCATCGAGCGTGGACATGACGTTCTTCGGCTTATTCAAGATCACATAGACATAGGGCTGGGGGGCGCGCAGATGTTTGCCGTCGACCTTGACATGGTCACGGTCGGGATCGACCTTAATACCGAGCTCTTTGACCACACTCCCGTTGATGGTGACGCGACCGGACGTGATCAATTCTTCGGCTTTGCGCCGAGAGGCCAGGCCGGTTCCGGCAATCAGCTTTTGAAGACGGACTTCCATTCTAACCTTTCGTGAAGCGTATCTCGTATCTTGTCGTTCGTCTGATCAGACACATGGCCGTTTTGGCGCTGTAACAGTCACAGCGGACACCCCCTGTCCGGCTTATTCCCACTCAATCGTGGACGGTGGCTTCGAGCTGATGTCATACACGACCCGGTTGACGCCCTTTACTTCGTTGATGATTCGACTCGACATTTTTCCCAACACCTCGTTCGGGACCTTAGCCCAGTCGGCTGTCATCCCGTCCAAGCTGGTGACGGCACGAATCGCGATCACATGCTCATACGTACGCTGATCACCCATCACGCCGACGGTTCGAATCGGCAACAGCACAGCAAAGGCTTGCCAGATCTCACGATAGAGCCCTGCAGCCCGAATTTCCTGATCGACGACGGTTTCCGCTCCGCGCAGAATCGCCAAACGTTCCTTGGTAACGGCTCCCAGGACTCGAATCGCCAACCCAGGACCTGGAAACGGCTGCCGCCAGATGATGTCATCCGGCAACCCCAACTCCTGCCCCAAAGCCCGCACTTCGTCCTTGAATAATTCGCGAAGAGGCTCGACCAGCTTCAACTTCATACGTGTCGGCAACCCGCCCACATTATGATGCGTTTTGATCGTCGCCGACGGCCCCTTGAAGCTGACACTTTCAATCACATCCGGATATAACGTGCCTTGGACAAGGTATTTCACACCCTTGAACTTCTTGGATTCAGCCTCAAAATTCTTGATGAACAGGCGTCCGATGATTTTTCGTTTTCGCTCCGGATCGGTCACACTTTTCAGCGCTGTGAGAAACTGACTCGTCCGGTCGAGCACCCGCATATTCAGATGCAATTGCGAGGCGAAGGTCTTTTCCACCTGGTCCCGCTCGCCGGCTCGCAACACCCCGTTATCCACGAAGATACAGGTCAATTGGTCGCCGACGGCACGATGCGTCAGCGCAGCCGCCACCGACGAATCCACCCCGCCACTCAACGCACAAATCACGCGCTCCGTCCCGACCTGTTCTCTAATTTGCTCCACCGCCGTGTCGACGTAGGAGCGCATGGTCCACGTCGGCTGACAGCCGCAAATATCATAAACGAAATTCTTCAGCATCGTGGCGCCCTCGGTCGTGTGCGCCACCTCCGGATGAAACTGCAGGCAGTAGATGCGTTGTTTGGCATCATGCCGCTTCATCGCGGCAATGGGAGAGTTGTCGGTGTGCGCGATAGAACGGAATCCGGGAGGCATGCGTTCAATGCGATCGCCGTGCGACATCCAGACAATCGTCGAGCCACTCGTGCCAATGCCCTTGAACAGATCAGACCGATCATCAAGCCGAAGCTCAGCCCGGCCGAATTCCCGATGCTGAGCTTTTTCCACATCGCCACCCTGCAGGTGGGTCACCAGCTGCATCCCATAGCAGATGCCGAGAATCGGAATGCCCTGGTCGAACAACTCCTTGGATACTTTGGGGGATTTTTTGTCGTAGACGCTGGAGGGCCCACCGGAAAGCACGAGGCCTTTAGGACGGTAGGCTAGAATGGTCGCGAGCGAGACCGTGCAGGGCAGAATCTGTGAGTAGACCTGCGCTTCGCGGATACGCCGGGCGATCAGCTGTGTGTATTGAGAGCCAAAATCGAGAACGAGAATTCGATCGTGCCAAAGTTCCATACGCGCCTGAGATGTAACACGTTAGAGGTTCAGTACGGGGGATGAAGAACAGGGGAAGGAATGATTCACCTTTCACCTGTGCGAGGACTACTCCCAATCAGTGCGATAATTGGGCGCTTCCTTGGTGATGATGACGTCGTGCACATGTCCCTCGCGAAGACCGGCCAGCGTTTGACGAATGAAGGTCGCTTTTTGTTGCAGCTCGGGAATGGTCTTGCACCCGCAATAGCCCATGCCGGACTTTACCCCACCGACCATTTGGTAGATGTGTGGCGCCAAAAGGCCCTTGTAGGGAACTCGCCCTTCGATGCCTTCGGGAACCAGCTTTGGGGTCGGTCGCCCCCCCTGTCCGTATCGATCGCCGCCGCCTCGCTCCATTGCTCCGATCGAGCCCATTCCGCGGTAGACCTTATAAGTTCGAGCTTGGAATAGCACCGTCTCACCGGGGGCTTCTTCCGTCCCTGCCAGCAAACTGCCCAACATGACAACTGAGGCACCGGCCGCCAGGGCCTTCGTAATATCGCCGGAATACTTGATCCCACCATCGGCAATCACCGGAATATCTGAGCCTGCCAGAGCCCTGGCACAATCGCCGATCGCAGTCAATTGCGGCATTCCTGCCCCGGAGACCATGCGGGTGGTGCAAATCGAGCCGGGCCCGACTCCGACCTTAACCGCATCGACACCGGCTTTGACCAAATCCTTCGCCGCTTGGGCGGTCGCAATATTTCCCGCGATGATGTCCAGGTGCGGATACGCCTTCCGGACCATCTTGACCGTATCGAGCACCGCCTGAGAATGCCCGTGCGCCGTATCTACAACCACGACGTCCACGCCCGCCTTAACGAGCAAGGCCACTCGATCGGAAGTCTCCGGCCCCACACCCAACGCGGCCCCTACCCGAAGGCGCCCATGAGCATCCTTACAGGCATTGGGATACTTAATCCGCTTCTCAATGTCTTTAATCGTGATAAGGCCCTTGAGTTCGAACTGCTTGTTGACGACCGGCAGTTTTTCAATCCGGTGTTCGTGCAAGATCTCACGAGCTTTTTCCAGGCTGGTTCCTTCAGGCGCCGTGACGAGCTTATCCCGCTTCATTACCTGGGAAACCTTCAGGTCCATTCTGGACTCGAAACGGAGGTCACGATTCGTGAGAATACCGACCAACTTTCCAGCCTTGGTCACCGGAATACCCGAAATCCGGTACTTGGCCATCAGATCGTGCGCATCACGTATGGTCTGATCCGGGGAGATGGTAATGGGATCAAGAATCATCCCGCTTTCGGACTTCTTAACCCGGTCGATTTCCGCTGCCTGATCTACCGGGGACAACACGCGATGGACGATGCCAATCCCCCCCTCCTGCGCCATAGCGATGGCGAGGCGCGCTTCAGTCACGGTGTCCATTGCAGCGCTGACAATGGGAATGTTCAGCTGAATGTTCCGGGACAGGCTGGTCCGGGTGTCGACCTCACTTGGGAGAACCTGCGATTTAGCCGGAACCAAGACGACATCGTCATAGGTTAACCCTAGCCGAATCTCCTTCTCTAACATCAGCCGCCACCCTCTCCCGGGCCTTCTGCCCGTTCCCCTTAGACCTTCGTGGTGTTGTCCATCTGTCCCAACTCCGCCGCGGCATCCGCCTCTTCCTGTAACCGCTCGCTCCCCTCATCAGCCGGCATGAATTGCTGAACCCGGGTATTGCCGCTGTCGACGGCAAAGACACTGCCGCGCGGGTCAACGACGATACCGTAAGGAAAGTTGAACTGCCCATCGCCCCCACCATATCCGCCCCACTGAGCGATGAAATTGCCCTCGCGATCGAATTTCTCAATCCGGTGATTGCCGGTATCGGTGACGTACACATCACCCTGTCCATCAACTGTGATCCCCCAGGGTGACCGCAGCTGCCCGGCTTCCTGCGCCAGCTGACTACTGGCGTGACCGGCCTCTGAACTGCCCCCCCACTTAGTGAGCAGCTGAGGCAGCACGTTAGTGCTCGTATCAAACTTCTGCACGCGGTGATTGCCCATATCGACGACGTACACTGCACCGTCCGTTTGATCGACGGCAATGCCACGCGGGAAATAGAACTGACCATCGCCGTTTCCGAAACTTCCCCATGACATGATGAACTCTCCGCTCATATCAAACTTCTGCACGCGGAAATTAGCACTATCGACCACATAAATGTACCCACGCACCCTATCGATCGCGATACCCCACGGGGCGTTAAATTGACCTTCGCCATTGCCTCGCGATCCGAACTTCATCAGGTAGCCGCCCAATTTTCCATCGAACTTTTGCACGCGGTGATTGTTCGTATCCACCACGTACACATCACCCTTGGCGTCACAGGCGATGCCGGTCGGATTGTGAAAGTTCCCACTGGCCGCCCCGAAATTGCCCCACAAAATAATGAAGTTGCCGTTACGGTCGAACTTCTGAATGCGGTTATTGCCGTTATCAACCACGAAGAGAGAGCCCTGTTGGTCGATGGCAAGTCCGTAGATCGGAGCCATGAATTCGCCGCCGTGCAGAAGAGAGGCGCCGCGACCCGGCTTGCCCCACCTGGAGACGCAGAGGTAGCCTGAGGTATTGACGAGAATAGTCGCACTCGCCGGTGTCGAAATATTGTTGCCAAGATCTTTGAACCAGACGATAACGGTTTTCTGGCCGTCCCCAGGGGAAAGAATAAACGGAATCGTCGCGCCGAACTTAATGGCCGGCGGAACCTCGACCCAGCCTGGCGTTCCCGCCATCGGGGTCATCGGATTTTCGGAGATATAGTACGCCGCGACTCCCGTATCAAGGTCGGTGGCCGAAATCGTGACCACGACTTCCGGCGAATTCGTCATGAATGCACCGTGATTCACCACGGCATAAGGGGTTTGAGGGGCTGTGATGTCGATCAAGACCGGCGTTGCCGATACTTCCTCGGACAACTTACTTTCGGTTCCGTCTTCATAGACGGCTGTGAGCGCATAGAAATAGGCCTGATCGTTCGTGAGGCCGGTATGATTGTAAGGGCTCGTTACGCCTTCAATCTTCGTCCCGCTCTCCGGGGTCAGATTCGGCGAGGTGTGGAAATACAGGTTGTACGCAACCGCCTTCGGCACATCCAGCCAGCTCAGGAAGGTTTCCGTATCACCCGGCTTAATGGCCAGATTTCCCGGAGCGGGAAAATCGCTCACCGCCTGCGCACGCTCACGCTCTTCTTTCCCTCGATTCAATTCTTCATCTGTCGGAACATACTTGATGACCCGGTGATTGCCACTATCGACCACGTATACCGCACCTTCCTTATCGACGGCGACACCGGACGGAAAGTTGAGCTGGCCTTCAGTTTTTCCCCGATTGCCCCAGGCGCACAGGAACGTACCGTTTCCGTCGAACTTTTGGATACGATGGTTTCCCTGATCCACGACATACACATTGCCTAGCGCATCACATGTCACGCCCCAGGGAGCCTTAAACTGGCCGGGGCCGCTGCCTTCTCGCCCCCACTTGGTCAGAAAGCTGCCGCGGGTGTCGAACTTTTGAATCCGGTTGTTCCCTTCATCTGCGACGTAGATATTGCCGACGAAATCCACTGCCACTCCACGAGGAAAGAAAAACGCTCCGTCGAAACTCCCGTCTCGTCCCCACTTCAACAGCGGCGTTCCATCGCCTTTAAACTTCTGAATCCGGGCGTTGTTGGTGTCGGTGACGTAGATATTGCCTTCCTGGTCGGTCGTCACGCCCCAAGGCGCGTCGAATTTGTTCATATCCGCCCCGCGCCAGGCAAACCCGAATTTCCCCCAGGCCTTCATCGGATTACCGTCGGTGTCGAGGCGCTGTACACGATTGTTTCCGGTGTCGGCGACGTAGACCTGCCCATCACTGTTGGTGGTGAGTCCACGAGGGTAGTAATAATTCCCTTCCGCACTGCCCGCTTCTCCGCCCCAGCGCCCAATGAACGTCCCGTCTTTGTCGAATTTTTGGATGGAATGATTGTCCGTATCGGCAACGTAGATATTCCCGTCTTTGTCGACCGCGATACCAGTCGGGGAGCTCAACTCGCCATCATCGACTCCTTCCCGCCCGATCATCTTGGCAATCAAGTACGGAGCCGGGATCGCCATGACCTCCTGAGACTCCGGGCTTTCACCCTTTTGAGTCACGACGGTGACGACATAGTGGTAACAGGTCCCGTTCGCCAAATCGTCATGCAGAAAGGGCGACTGCGCGCCTTCGATGCAGGTCCCTTTTTCCTTCGTTACCCCAATGACGGTCTTAAAGTCATCCGCGCTGGCGATGGGGCGCGTCAGTTCCGAAAACTTGATCTGCACGCCTTTCGTGGTCATGAAATACAAGTTGTAATACATCGCGTCCGGCACAGCGTCCCAGGTAATCATCACCCGGCCATTTCCGGCTTTAGCAGCAACCCCGGTCGGTGCGGGAGGCAATTCTTCCTCCTCAGCTACGGAGTCGCCGGCGCCCCACTCGCTCTGACTTCCTTCTGCGACAAGATAGCGCCGGTCAAACCGAAACATTTCGTCGAGCAGCCAAGCCTTGATCATGGTGTTCCTCGTGATACGAGATTGGTGAAGATTGGCGGATGTTTCAACAACTTAGAACGGAGAGTCTAACAAAGCAAAAAGAAGGGAGTCAAGGCAAGAGCAGCGCGGTCGTGGAGCATGTTTGCGTGATCACCAGGAGACTCCGCATCCCGACTCAATAACACCGGAGCCCACGAGCGAGCAGTAGGCATCCATCCCCCGTAAGCTGGATGGACGCATCTCTTTCGACTGTCATAGGCTCAGCATTCTGGAACGTAACAGTCGCACGTCATCTCATAGGGCGAACCAATCGGAGGTCTACCATGTGGTCATTACGACTTGTACTCGCAACTCTCGCCGTGAGTTTACCACTCCAGCCCGGCGCGCAGGCGTTCGAGTCTCTCGCGGTCGACATGTGGGAATGCCCGGGTCCCGACGGCACGGTCCTCTACACGAACAAAGAGCGGCCCGAATGCCAACCGAAAGTTCTGCAGGCACTTTCCGTGGTACCTTCGCCGCCTGATCTGCCCCTTCCCTCCTCAGGCGGAAGTTCACCCTCTCGACAGTCCCCCCGAACACAAGACTTCTCCTATGACACGCCCATCGGAGCAGTACGGAACTTTTCCCAGGTCCCCGATTCGGCACGTGACTGGTACGCGGCCAATGCTGGGAGCGGGTCGGTGCACACTGAAGTCTGCAGCATGTACGCAGAATGGATTCATCTCAATCAGAACACGCGCGGGGGGCACCTATTCGGAACGGATCCGTCCTACGGCGGAAACCCTACTACCCAAAACTGGTATGCTCCCAGCTACTCGTTTTCCGACAATGCACGCTATCTCGCGTTGTCGCAGATCTTCGGCGCAGGTTTCATTCCCATCGGCTGCCGCTAGCCCAACCCTTCGTCAATTGCCCAGAGCAAAAAGGCCTTCGGGGTCCAGCGAAACCCGCAGGACCACCCGAAGGCCTTTTGACTGCAATATGGGAGGAATTAAGATTCTTCCGCAACCTCGGCAACCATCATGTCGCTCTGAGCGTCGCCCTCCGGGGTAGAAGATCCTTCGGACGACGCCCCGCAGTGACCATTCATCGCTAGGCTCGCGACTGACTCAGCCACTACCCCGGCGATGCCCGCTTCGGAAACACCTTCAGTCTGGGATTGGCCTACTTCGCCCAAAGACTCGGACTCTTCGATAGGCAGCATGGCTTGCTCGGACTCACCCAACTCCTTAAACTCCCGGAGCGGCGGCAGTTGCGAAAGATCCTTGAGACCAAAATGCTCAAGGAACGCCTTGGTAGTGCCATACATGATGGGACGCCCCGGTTCCTCTTTGCGACCCACGATACGCACAAGTTTACGCTCCAACAACGTCCGGATCACTCCCGAGGTTTCAACGCCGCGAATCTGCTCCACCTCCGCACGGACAATCGGCTGCTTGTAGGCGATAATCGCCAGAGACTCCAGAGCGGATCGGGACAGCTTTGAAGGAGCCTTGACCTTCTCCAACCGCTTGAGCCAAGGAGCGAACTCGGCTTTGGTGACGATGCGGTACCCCCCTGCCACCTCAGCCAATTGAAGGCCACGCCCCTCTTGTTCATAGTCTTGGCCAAGACTCGTCAGCGCCTGCTCGACCTCTTGCTTCGTCACCGCCCCCAGCAACGCCAACAATCGCGTCACAGGAATAGGTTCCGCTGTCACAAACAACAAGGCCTCCAAAATTCCCTTCAATGCCCGGACGTCGGAAAGGGCGGGATCAGGTACCGGTGCCGACATCTCGACCTGTGTGGGGGCGGGGGGCTCCATTTCCACCTCCTGCTCGACGGTGAGTGCCGCTGGCTCTGCAACTGCATCCGGCGCTTGGGCAGACTGCACGATCTCGTCTTCCGTGCTGAGACTTACAGGTTCTTCCATTCAGACTCCTCCACCAGGTCGCCTTCTGCCACCGCCGTAAAGGCTCGAGAAACCAGGATCGTCCCAAAGGTTTCCGTTTGGAACACACGCACAACTTTGATGCGAATCAATTCCAACAACGCCAGGAAGGTGACGATCACGACCAACCGATGACTCGATTCCTCGAAGAGCGCCGTGAACGGCATGGAGTCCTGCACTTCCAGCGCTTCGATAATCACACTCATGCGGGTGCGCACGGTCAGGTTATCCGGAATAATTTCGACCAATCGCTTTCCCGGATGGCGCGACAGCACCCCTTGAAGCGCATCGACAAGGTCAAACAGTGAAAGGTCGTCGAGCAGGCTTTCGTCATTCTTGAGCGCCACCGGGGGGCCTGGTTCGCGGCCGAATGTATCCCGCCAGAGGCGCTCCTTGTAATCCAATTGTGATGAGGCCTCTTTAAACTGCTTATATTCGAGCAACCGCCGCACAAGTTCTTCGCGAGGATCCGGCCCATCCTCTTCATCCACCGCGACCTCGTCGACCGGCAACAGCATTCGTGACTTAATGTGTAATAGGGTGGCTGCCATCACTAAGAACTCTCCAGCCACGGCGAGATTCAACTCCTTCATCACCGACAAATAATCCAAATATTGCTGAGCGATCAGCGCGATCGGAATATCGTAGATGTTGATTTCGTTCTTCTTGATGAGATGCAACAGGAGATCGAGCGGACCTTCGAAATTCTCGATCTTGACTTGGTAGGGCAATTCAGGTTGGTCCATGAGGTACCAGTCGCTCTCTTGGGTAAACTTTCAATCTTATACCAATTTATAGGGGAATGGGGCAAGGCTAAAACTATATATAGGGGGTCTGGGGGACGATCACTTGGATTTGAGGATGTAGACGAGGAGTCCCAGAGCGGCGATCAGCAGAACGATGGTCACCTGTTGGGAGAATGGACCGGCCTCCTGACGGCCCGGAATGACCGAGGTCACCCGGGCGGTTCTGATGAGCACCGGCGGGCGCGTGAAAGTCGCTTGGGCCAGATCATCGGGCTCTTTAAAAGCGGCGTCCGAAAAGTCGCTCTGCGCCTGAAACCGTGCGGACGCAAACGTTACTGCACGGTCGAAGCGTGCAAAAAGAAAGAACGCTTCCCGGTCGAACTGTGTCGATGAGAAATCGCACCTAGCCCTGCACTGAACACCTGAAAACCCGGTCCCCATGTGAAACCCGGCGCGCGAAAAATTGGCATCTTGCTCAAAAACCACCTCCAGAAATTCGGTCAGGCCTGGAAAATCAGCGTCGCGAAAGATAGCCGGCCCGGTAAACATCGAGCGATGGTAGCGGGCATGGGGGCCGAACCGTGTTTCTGAAAACATGGCACCTTGGGTAAATCGATCCTGGACGAAATAGCTCTCCTGTTCGAACGTTGCGCCCGATCCATCAACCAGCCCCAGAAATACCGTTCTCGACAAGTCCACAGGGCCGGAAAACCGGGTCCGCATCAATACCACAGGCCCGGTGATCACGAGGAATCCCTGCTTCAACCGGTTGACGAGGCGCCCCGTAACCCGTGAGTGCTTAATGACAAAGGGCCCATGAATGACATGCACCTCCTCACCGTTCAGCCCTTCAAGCAGACGACGATCCTCTAACGACAACCCCTTCACTGTCGCAACCTTCTGCGCCGGCAACTCATCGAGCACCAGGTCCCCCTGGATCACCACGCCAGCGAGATCCACACCCCTCCCAGCCGCGAGCGCCCGCATGAGATCCTTCGCAGAAACTGGACGAGCTTCCCGTTCCGCCTCCGTACACGTTTCACTGAGATGCAGGGTGAACACGACTGCGGCATTCGTCCCACCCGTCTCAACCCTGCACTCAGCCTGTACCAGGGCAGGACACAGCCCGATTCCCAACAACAGGTTCAGCGTCCACACAGCAAGTCGGCAGGACCGATTGCAACCTTTCCACCATGCCATGAAGACGCGCTGCCCAAACCAGGACGTAGAAAATTGCGCCGGCACTTTACACCATCCCGCGCTTTGCTAGACTCGCTCTCATATGTCAGCCACCAGCTCCCACACCCTCAGGCGATCGCAATCACGCCCCCTCTGGTCATTCTTCCTCTGCTGCTCGTGGATATTCGCAGACATTCCCTGGGCCTCCGCCGACTCTGTGGTCGAGGTACCGATGCTCGCGGCAATCCAATCCAACAACCTTGGCGTATTCGAAGTTCTGCTTCTACGATGGGACCACCAACCGAGTCCTTCGCCCATGATGCTCCAGCTACAGGGCGGGAACATCCAGCCTGGTCCCACCAACCTGAGCTCGATGGCCTTGGCGTTTCAATATGCGATCGAACATACACAGAACGTGGACCACGCTGGAACCGTCAGCGCCTTGGGTATCGCCTATGCTGCCACCGGAACCGACGGCCCAAGTGCCGGCGGGGTCATGACTGTCGGATTTGCCGCTCTGCTGAAAGGGGATCACCTCAGACGCGGCATTGCCATGACCGGCACGATCTCGAAAGACGGCACGATTGGCCATGTTGGAGGGATCCCCGATAAAATTCGCGCTGCGGCGCGCGAGGGCTATCGCACCATTCTCATCCCGCAGGGCCAACGAGACGATCCACGATGGAATCTGACCCGGCTTGCATGGGAACTCAACGTCGATGTCAAAGAAGTCGCGACGGTCGAAGAGGCCTATTATCTCATGACCGGGGGCACGCTCGAGTAAGCTCAGCATGCAGGTGTCGATCGCTGATCACTGCCCAGGGCCTAACCGTTCGACGATTGTCCGATGCTCTGCATCCGTGAGTCGGTGCATCCCAAGCGCGAGCCGCCTGGAGAGCTCCGACTGCTCTTCAATGCCCAACACCTGCTGTAGCAACGCCTGACAATCCGGCGCATGCGCCTGCCACCGTCGCACCGGTCTCACCCGCACAAATCCATATCGGGCTTCTGTCCGCACTTCGTCCTTGAGTAACTCGTCCAAGGCTTGAAACGGCTGCACCGGCGACACGATCGAGAACTCCGCACGAATGCCCTCCTTGAGGACATACACCAACCCGTGAGAATCCGGCGTCAGGAACTTTTGAAGATTGTCACGAATTAAGGCCGTACAGAGCCCCCAGATCCCAGCCCCGAGTTGCAGCTCGGCACTGTCCAGCGAGTTCCGTTCACGCAAGGCTCCGGCAATAAACAGGAAGTGGCTCATGCAAGGTATCAGAGGCCAGAAGGACTGAGGGAGGCAACCCCACGCGGCATGCAACAATCATCAACTTCGACCGTCCGACGATGCAGCACGCTGCGATCAGTGATCACAAGGGATTTGTTCAGTTAAGCCGTGACGGGCTCGAAGAAACCGGCCCAAACGAGGGGGTGACCAAGCCTATCCCGTCAATCCACGGCGGCAACCCGGGCTAATTGTTTCGATATTCGTCGGCGTCGTCGAGCAGATCTTCCGATTTTTCGAGATAGTCCACGTCATCGTCTTCACCATCGAGTCCGAGCTCTTCCTCCATCTCTTCCTCTTCCTCGATGTCTTCCGACACCTCATCCAAATCTTCCGCCATGTCTTCTTCGTCGTCCAGATCCAACTGCTGAGGCTCCACCTCTACCTTAGTAGGCCTGGCTGCCTCTTGGACCGCAGGCCTCACGGGCTTCGTCTCTGGAACCGCTACCGGGGATTCGACCGGTGCTTTCGCCTTCGGTGCCGCCGGCTTGGGCTTACGCCTCAACTTGGCCGTCGGCTTGGTGGCCTTGCTAGCCGATTTCGCTTTGGGAGACCGCACGGGCTTCGCGGCACCCTTCTGCTTCATCGCTTTTGCCGCCGGCTTCTTTCCCGCTTTCCTGGCAACAGCCTTCTTCGCTGGAGCCGACGCCTTGGCCTTGGCCGGCTTGCGCACCGTCACAGCCTTCTTGGCCTTGCCGGCTTTCTTCGCCGGGGACTTTTTCACCGGGGACTTTTTCACCGCAGCTTTTTTCGGGCGACCAGCTTTTGCAGCCGCACCCTTCTTCACGATCTTCTTTGCCATTCCACGTCCTCCTCTCAGGTCTTCAGCGTGGCACGTCGGTGGTAAAGCGGCCTCCATCTAGCATGAACGCGCGGGTTCTTGCAACCGTGTCCCCCCCCTTAGCCACACCACTCACCTATCCTTCCCCCTTCGCCAGTTCATGCCTGCCCTACGACGCTGAATCCTTCCGCATCAAGGCTGTCTCTATGTATAATAGATGATAGATCATTCACTGGAGTCAACCACTCGATGAACTCACACGTTGCATTCCTGAGCCTGGTCACGGGCATGGTGCTGGCCTGGCCTTCTTTCGCCACCCCTCCGGCTACCCAAGTCATGATGGACAGCGGCTCTCCCTACTATGTGCCGGCGGCGGCAACTGTTACCACGGGAGGCGCCATTCGTTGGGATAATCCGACCCCCACCCATCACACTGTCACCCACGATGGCTGTTTTGAAGACAGCGGCCGATGCGCCTTCGATTCCGGTGCCGTCGAACCAGGGGGAACCTACACAATTCCCAGCTTGCCGCCAGGTCGCTATCCCTATCAATGCCGTATCCATCCCATCATGCGCGGCATGATTATCGTGACCGACTCCCCCATGCTCCCCTCGCAGACCTGAGCGACCCGATTGAGGTCCTTGCAGGTCGGCGCAAGCCTCGTGTAGGCTGCGGCTTCTCGTTCACAGTGGATCGCCTTTCCGATGAAAGCTGCAGCCGCTATTCAACAACCGCTCATACTGAGCGGTGACGTTCTCAACCTGATTGCCTGGCGCATTCCCGATCTCGTCGCCTACCAGCACGCCTTTGACGAATGGTGGTTGGCGCCGCTCGACGATGATTTCCCGCTTGTCCGTCTCAACCGAATAGGGATCGAGATGCTCACGTCCATGAACGGACACATCACGGTCGGTGCGCTGCTCGAAAAATATGGCGACAAGATCTGCGGACCCGACGGCCAACCAGGCTCCTGGCACCTGGAACGGTGGTCGATCCCCAATTATGCTCTCTGCTATTTCGGCACCGAACCACCGGGAGGGCATCGCCACAAGGCCAAATGGGACCTACTGCTGCAACAGATCCGGGAAGGCTGGTCCGGTCAAGAAGAGTTCGAGGGCGAAGAACATCTCGAGGCGTTCCATGTCGACGAACTCAAGGAAAGCGACCTCGAGGACGGCCACTTTGACCTGATCGAGACCACCGTGTCTCACTTATTCCGTGAACCCTGCGAAGCGCTGGGCGGCACCACGTACGGGCGCCTGCTCATGCGCCAACTGCGCCGCCTGGGCTGGTTCAAACCGAAGCCGAAGGTGATCCTGGAAATCGGAGGCGGACTCGGCTATGTCGCCCACGAATTAGGGCAGGAACTATTGCCGTTCGAAAAACAGGGTATCCAATACCTATCACTTGACGTCACCCGCCCGTTCCTACAATTGCAGACAAAACGAGCCAAGGCAGGCGGCTGGACCGTCACGGGCACCCATGCCAATGGGGAATGCCTTCCCTTGAAAGATAACTCGGTCGACCTCATCATCGACAATGAGAACATGGCGGATATGACACCCGTGAAGCTCAGCCGTCAGGAACTCACGGAAGGACGCGGCACGACCGCGCAACATCAGGAAGCATTGGATTGGATCAGACGGCTGCGGCTACCGATCGACCACGACCCACCAGAAGAAGTGATCTTCAACCTGGGACCGATGCGATTCGTTGCCGAAGTCTGGCGAGTCCTCAAACCGGGAGGCCGAGCATTTCTGACGGAATTCGGCATCGAAGAGGGCTGGCCCGCAGCCGTCAAGCTCCCGCACCATACGGAATACGAAGTACAATACAGCCATCTGCGGCAAGCGGTGCGCTGGCTCGGGTTTCAGGAGCGGTATCTGTCACTACCTCAATTTCTGCAGATCAAACCGGACACGAAGGTTCTCTGTACCGGCGCGGCCTATACCATTCAGCGATTTTGTCAGGGGCTCGGCCAACGCTTCGCGGTAAGGGCCTACACCGAAAGTGAACTCACAAAGACGTTAGGCGACATCCTCCCGAAACTTCAGGGCTGCCATTACCATGACATCGCCGATCCGGCGTGGTTTGGTCTCATCGATTTCAAAGTGCTGCTGCTCGAGAAGCCAGGCGGGATCCCCCAGGCCAATTTCACTGAACAACAAGGCGGCTTCCGCTGGTATTCCCAGCGCTGATTCCCATGAGACGAGAGCACCTGTGTCCACGCTGCAACTCGCAATCGACGGATCGTGCCACAGGCGACGACCTCAATGGTGCGGATCGGCTTGGTCCTGACTCAATCGATTTGCCAGATCGATCAACACTCCCTCCCGAAGCCCTAGATCACTCACCAGAAGGCTCGGCATCCCTACCGTCTCCATCACCGTTCGTAAGATAATGGCGCCGGCGGCAATGACGTCCTCCCGGTTGCGTTCCAACCCGGGCAATCCCGCACGTTCGGCCTTGGTGCGGGCCAGCAGCATCGATTCCATATCCTGCACCACCATCCGCGCGAGGCGATAATTGTGAATTCGAGCCGGTTCGTAGGCCGGTAATTGCTGGGCCAGAGCGGCCAGCGCGGTAATCGTACCTGCTGTCCCCACAAACGTGACTCCAACCGGCAAGGCCAGATCTGCCACAGCGGCAGCTGTCTCGTTCCGCACCCACTCGCGTGCCTGACGAACTTCATCGCCGGCAGGCGGGTCGTGATGTAACACGCGCTCACAGAGGCGCACAACACCGATGTCGATCGATCGCACCAATGGAGCGAGGACCGGTCGATCCAGGATGAATTCCGTGCTTCCCCCGCCGATGTCGAGGGCCAGCACGTCGTTGACATCCGCGGGCAGGCCTGACCGGATGCCCAGCATGGTCCGGCGTGCTTCCTCTTCACCAGAAATGATCTCAACTTGAAGCCCTGTTCGTTCTCGGACCACATTCACGAACTCATCGCGGTTCCCGGCATCGCGCACCGCGCTCGTTGCCACTGCGGTGTAGGCGGCCAACTCGTACCCATCCATCACGCTACACCACTCTTTCAGCGTCTCCACCACACGCTCCACGGCGTCGATTCGCAGCATGCGGTCCCGGTCAACTCCTTGACCTAACCGCAGGATGCGCCGATCAGCATGCCGCTCCCGCAAGGTTCCAGACGACGTGACTTCAGCGATGAGCAGCCGGCAGGTTAAGGTTCCGATGTCGATGCCGGCAAACAGTCGCGGGGAAGACCTCTGATGGACGGTCATCGAACAGCCCTCATTCCTCGTCCACCGCGATGTCATTCATTTCCAATAGCAGTTTCGTACGTTCGTCCTGCAACGTCTGCACCTGCGTCATCAAGCGTGTAATCTCACCGTCGGACAGAATGCGATCAGCCACTTCGCCACGATCGTACAACTCGATAGTCCGTTCACCGATGTCGGCATGAAGATCATTCAACTGTTGCTCGACCTTTCGCAACTCAAGGCGGTACCGAAGCAGTTCCCCCTCTTCCAGCGCCCGAGTCGCAGCTTTCGCGGTACCATGTCGTAACGTGACCCATCCGGCGCGAAGATCGTGGCTCAACCGTTGCAGCAGTCCCATCCTTCCTCTCCTCACCCGATCGGCAACCTATCAGCGGCCTAACTTACGGCTCCCAACGCCAACTTTCCCTTCCACCGTCGCAACAGAGCAGCCTTGAATATCTGATGTTGCGGCAACGTCAGACGAGGATCTTGCGCCAACAACACAGAGGCCTCTTGCCTGGCCAGCTCCAACAGCTGTGCATCCCGCACCAGATTGGCCGCACGAAACTCCGGCATTCCCCACTGGCGCAACCCCAGAAACTCGCCCGGGCCCCTGATCCGAAGATCCTCTTCGGCAATGACAAACCCATCGTGTGAGCGGACGAGCGCAGCTAGTCTCTGTTGCGCAGGGGAACGATCGGTTTCCGGACTTCCGTCAGGACTGAGCCGTGACCTGGCTTCCCGCGGAATATACGAAGCCATGAGGATGCACATGGACTGATGTGCTCCCCGCCCGACCCGCCCCCGCAATTGATGGAGTTGCGCCAACCCGAACCGTTCCGCATGTTCGATGACCATGACCGTTGCATTGGGCACGTCCACCCCGACTTCAATCACCGTCGTCGCCACTAGGATCTGAATAGTGCCGGCCTTGAAGGCTGCCATCGTCTGTTCCTTTTCGGCCGTCGCCATTCTGCCGTGCAGTAGCCCTACCTGCACTGTTGGAAAGACATCCTGCCGCAGCTGCTCCGCTCCTTGAATGGCAGCTCTGAGATCGATTTTCTCCGATTCTTCGACCAACGGATAGACGATGTAGGCCTGACGCCCGGCCTTTAACTCGTCTCCCAGCATCTGCCAAGTCTTGTGGCGTTGCCCTTCCGTATACAACATCGTCCGCACAGGTTTGCGACCAGGCGGCAGCATATCGATCACCGACACGTCCAAGTCTCCATAGACCGTCATCGCCAATGTCCGCGGAATCGGCGTGGCCGTCATGACCAAGACATCCGGTCGATACCCCTTGTCGAGCAAGGTTTTTCGCTGCAGCACGCCGAACTTATGCTGTTCATCGACGACCACGAGACCCAAGCGCGCAAACTGCACCCGCTTCTGAATCAAGGCATGCGTGCCGATCGCCACCTGAGCCTTGCCGGACCTTAGCTGCTGGAGCACGGCATGACGCGCTTTCGATGCTCCGCTACCAGTCAACAATACCGCGTTGAGGCCCACCGACTCCAAGAGCGGCTTGAGTGTGAGATAATGTTGCTCTGCCAGAATTTCTGTGGGAACCATCAGCGCAGCCTGACAGCCTGACCCGCATGCCATCACTAACGCGTGCAGCGCGACAACGGTCTTTCCGGAGCCGACATCCCCCTGCACCAACCGATTCATCGGCCTGGACGTCACCATGTCGGCTTGGATTTCCCGCCACACCCGCTCCTGAGCGGCGGTCAGCGTAAAGGGCAACCGCCGAGCAAGCTCCTTCAGTGGCTCCGCCTGAGGATTGAAACGGAATGGCTTGCGTTCCTCCTTCAATTCCCGCTGCCGAAGCGCCATCGCCGTCTGCAAGAGGAACAGCTCTTCAAATGCCAGCCGGCGATGGGCAGCGGTTACCCCGTGATCGAGGGCTGCGAAGCCAGTATTCGATGCCGGGAAATGCACCTGTTGTATGGCCTCACCGATCGGCGGGAACCGATGCCGCGCCCGCACAGACAGCGGCAGGACTTCCTCTAGATCCCCCCCGTGCTCGGCCAGCAGACTGTGCAGGAGAACTCGCATCTGACGGGAAGTCCAACCTTTTGTCTCATGATAAATGGGCACGATCCGCCCGACATGCAGCAACTCGTCGTCAGCTCCGCTCAACACCTCAAATTGCGTAGCCTCCAACCGCAGATCCATCCATCCACGCCGGCCGGCGACCACCCGTCCGGCCATCATGACCCGTACCCCCTCCTTCAAGACCTCTGCCAGGTAGGATTGATTAAAAAACACGGCGTGGACTGCACCGGTTGCGTCCTGCACGGACACGTCAAGGATCGACAGTCGACGCGACCGCGCGCGGGTCGATTCCGCTCGAATGATCACTCCGCACACGCAGTGAATGCCTCCGGGAACCAGTTTGGCAACCGGCGTGACCACCGATCGATCCTCATACCGCCAGGGCAAGGTCCACAATGCCTCCTCGACCGTGCTGATTCCCAATCGTTGCAACAGGATCGTTCGCTTCGGACCAACCCCCTTCACAAACTGAATCGACAGCTCCCACAAGGGCCTTGGTGGATCGTCACTCAGCGGGATCGGCAGCGGCTGGTCTGTTGTGGGGATCACAGGCGAGGGCGGGATCATACCATCCCCATCTTGCAGTCGGCGAAGTAGCGCGAACGCTTGGGTCAGACGATCCCGCTGCTCGGCTGGTGTGAGTCGCGTGTAAAAATCGACAAACAGGTTGCGGAGCGAGAGGAGTTCAACCTCGACTGCTCGAGGATACACATGCTCGCCTAGCGCCCCGATTACCTGCGCGGAGACGAAATGGTCGAGATTCTTGACAGTTTGAAGATGAGCATGGGTATCACGGCAGGCAAACTCAATGGGTCGAATCACACGATGCAAAAACGCTCGGAGAGGATCGCAACCATGAGGAGAATCAGGACGTGGCATCCTGGTGCGGGATGGTATCACAGCCCTTCAGGCCGCTCAACGATCGCCCTCTCATGGGGGCGTCCACTCACCGGAACACCGCGGCTTTTCCAACTTTCCTTGGCCCTCCCCAACCCGGGTGCTAGAGTGGGTTCGTGTAGGACTCATGGAAGGACACTTATGTATCGACGTAATATCAAGCATATTCTCGGGCCATTGGCTGTGCTGATTGCCATCTTCATCTTCTATCAGATGTGGCTCAAGCCTCGGTATTTTCACGACACTCCGGCACCGCCGGCACAAATCGTTGCAGAAGAGGGCGCCACCGCCCCCACAGCCCCGGTGGCACCTCCCCAATCCGCTCCCCTCGGAGAGCTCAAGCGACCCCGAACCATCGATCCCGTCAGCATACCAGTGCCCCGACACTCCGACCTGCTTGGCGCAATTCACGAGGATCTCGAGAAGCACAATATCAGCTCAGCAGAGACCAAACTTGCCGAACTGCCTGCCTCGATTCTCACGGAATCGGCCACGAAGCGCCACATCGCGATATTGTGGAACAATCTAGGAATTCTTCAAGAAAAGACCGGTGGAACCGAAGTGTCCGTAAGAGCCTTCCAAAAGGCCGTCGCCCTTGATCCCCAGAACCCAGTGGCCCACCTCAATCTCGCCCACGCCTATTGGGGTCTTCGGGACCCCGCTCTCACAGAAGAGTTTTTGCAGAAAGTTGTGACCCTCACTCCCGACGAGCCTTTCCCCCACGTTGCACTCGCGGATCTCCTCCAGGAGAAGGATCGTCTCACAGAGGCAGGAAAACACCTGACCCTAGCCAAGGATCGACTCAAGAAAGATCCTGGTCTGCAGTCGTACGTCAAGGCCGTCACTGCCAAGGTGCATCGTACCGAAAAGGTGGAGGAGAAGTTCTCCCGCCATAGTAGCGTCCACTTCACCGTCAAATATGATGGAGCTGAGGATCCGGAAACGTGGACGGTGGTTCTTGAGATCCTCGAGGAGGCGTATCGAGAAATCGGTCAAAAGTTAAATTTCTTCCCATCGAGGCCGATCATGGTCGTGCTTCACACAAAGAATCAATTCCAGGGTGCCACCGGAAGTCCGATTTGGGCGGATGGGCTGTTCGATCCGGTGCTCGGGCGTATTCAAATTCCCACCCAGGGTGCTGCGACGGATCGCGCCTGGTTGACGAGAGTTCTCCGGCACGAATTTGTTCATGCAGTGATTCACGAAGAGTTGGGCGCGACCGCCGGTTCCATTCCCACCTGGTTGAATGAAGGATTAGCCATGCAACTTGCCGGTGATTCCTGGCACGACATCACAAGTATGCCGCAAGGCGAACAGAGCCTGGTTCCGCTGGCCGCGCTTGAAGGGAGCTGGGAGAATCTACCGGCGGACAAGGTGAGCGTGGCCTACCATGAAGCTAACGGCGCGACCCATTATCTGATCGAACGATTCGGCATGCACAAAGTCCACGAAGTTCTGGCCCATCTCAAAGCCAGGCAAACGATTGCAGCGGCCATGCAGGACCGACTCCTACTATCCTACGAGCGCTTCCAGCAACAATGGGCAGAAAGCCTTGGCGCAACCGTATCTCCAGCAAAATCGTAAGCCTCATCGAAGAGCGGCCTTAAGTAGATCGGCCGCTGATCCCTCCCGAGTATGCCAGAACGGAATCGACTGCGGATACCGATTCGTTTCCGGCACTCCCCTTGACTCTTCAACCTGATCCAGTTGTTCAAACACATCCTCCCAGAGCAGTCCCCCTGAGCCACGGTCGTAGGTCCGCACAACCAATTCAAACACATGAGACAGCGCATTGTTCGTCTGGACCTGATAGGCCTCGTCAATTGACACCCCCTGCACCTGACTTCGCCTTCTGCTGCCCGGGACAAACTGGTCCTGCCAGACCAGGCTTCCCGTGATGGGATTCACCGCTCGCAGGGAAAAGAAGGTGTCCACCGTTTTGGGCCTGTTGCTCGTCATTATCAAGGTCTGGGCACGGTTCTGGGTGACATGGGCCTTAACCTTCGCCACTCCGTCATCGCCACTCCTCAGCAAATTTAGTTGGCCTTCCCAGAGAAACTTGCCGGTTCCTGCGTCATACGCACTCAACAGGAACTTCGACTTTCCGGTTGAGTCTGTCCCGATTCCTCCAGCAAAGATACGCCCCCTCCACTCATCACCGCCCGTAGCGCCGTCCTCGTTGACGCTGAGGTCGAAAGCGTCATCGGACAGGATGGCCCCCGTCAGGGCATCGTACGTCCGAACCATGATCATCGAAGCCCCGGCGGACTGAAATCCGAAGCCCGCCGCCAACACTTCTGAGTGGGTGCGTGACTGTTGATCGGGCGGTTCTATACCCGGCGCAGATGCCCAGATGTAGCTGCCTGGCATTTCATAGGATGCCCCTATCGAATGAGCGAAGCCGAAGCAGTACGCAACGAACAGGGCGAGCAGAAACAGTAGCCGTTGGACAGACTTTCGGTATTGAGTTCGTCTCGGTGGTGCGGAAGGTCCACGTGCCAGATCACGAGCTGGCATACTTATTCGGTGTGTTTGTTGATTCACTTGTGCCTCCCCTTGTGAGAGGCGAATTCTCCTCTGGAGACGCAATCCTGGTAAATCACCCAGCGGGTCTGACCGGCCCCTCGAAGGGTGGGAGCGAGATCATTCGCTGTTCAAGCAGGGAACCGGCAAATCATCGGCCAGACGAGTGGGGGTGGGCACCTCTTGCAGTTGAGAGTTCGAGCCCGATGAAACACCTATGGCACTGGTGCATGAAGGTAGCTTGCGGCCGCTAAAGACACGGATTATAGTGCCATCATGAAAGATATTCGGCCCGTTATCGTCTTGCTCGCCGCGCTGACCGCCCTCGAAGCTCTTCTCTTCCTGCTCCAGACATCAGCGGAGTTATCAACCATCCGGGAGGGTGTGTTGGTAGGATTTCTATTCGGGGTCCCGACATTGCTGATAGGCGGCCTACTTGCACTCCGCAAACATTGGATCGTGATGGCGGCTGTTATGTACAGCACGATCGCTTTGGCACTGGATTTGGCGACAATTGTTCAGGAAGTGAATCAGACCGCTCCTCGGGGACTCGTCTTGACTCTCACGGTAGGGAGCAGCTTGTTAAATTTCCTAATCATGATTTTGGGTGGACGATGTGCACTTACCTTCCATCCGGGTGAACCGCCTCCAGAAGATTCCCATCCTCATCTTCGATTCCCTTCCTCATCCTAAGCGGCCGGACCTTTCACAAATTCTGCATCCTGGAGCCACTCACCGGTCTCACCCCGTGAATATATACTACCCTGCTCCGCACATAATAACCTGCGCACGGCAAAAAGACTCGCCTGCTCCGCCGGATACGATCCTTCACAATCCTCAAACAATTCGCCTTGCATGATGAAGCTGCCACGGAGAACGAGTGCAGCGTGTACCCGTCCAAGCAGCACCCGGGTTTGCTTCGACAAATAGATATGTAGGACGTTGGAGAACCAGACGACGTCCTACCGATCCGGTCAGTCCTCCTCCATAAATTTGAGCGCCAAGTTTGACATGCGAATTCTCGCTTTTGAAGGTGCTCGCGCACTGCGTCGCCACAGCCAGGACCACCGCACAATCGCATAGTTGCCCTGCGATGCAGTACTGAGCAAAGAATGCCCTGGTGGAGGTCCCAGCTCCATCCTCGAGATCCAGCAAAGTCTTGGCTTTTTGCAAATCGAGCAGCAAGGCCCCCCTCAATGCGATACCAGGGGTGCAATGGTGCATGGCTCAGATGCACTGATGTCGGAGGCGGGAATATCAAGCTCGTTGCGGTCCGCGAGACGTCCCGTACGCACGGTCTCGGTCAGATGCAAACAATCCTCCCAGTGACTGGTCAGGATTTCGATATAGGCACCCAATGGAGAGGATGTCGACCATTCAAGACCGATACTGAAATACAGTCGCGCGATACCCATGCCCTCACTTTCATCAAAGCCCGCCCAGCGCGAGATTCCAACAAAGATCATCAAGCCGCGTTGCCCCACTTGAGGACCACATCCAGCTTGACAACGCTGGAAAGATCGAGCTCAAACGACACGCGGCAACAGGTACACGTCGAGGGTGGAAGGAAAGGCTTCAATGCTTGCAGTGAGGTGAACGCTCAGAGGAGGGCTGACTGCCTGGAATCGCACTCGTGCTATGATCTTAAAAGTGTCTGGCACCATCGCACGGCGGCAATGACGTCGTCAAATCGCTGGAGATCGATGGGCTTGTGAAATGTAATCGCAACGTATTCGTCGTTCATATCCGTTTGTTCTGCAAATCCCGCCTTCAAAAGGGCTGGACGTTTCTTGGATACTGCCGGGCCTAAAAAATACTTGGCCTGTTTCGCGACCTCGTCACTGCCAAGGTCCTCCGTCGTTCCATCGCACATCAGACTCTTGACATCATCCATGGCGATTCCGTGCTGACAGAGAAATTGGCCGTCAGACCTTACCTCCAAAAGCCACCCATCATCCCCCAAATCCAACGCAAGGGCAGCACCAGACTCCAGTTCGTAAAATTGAGGGACGGCATTACGCAGCCGAGCACGGATTTGCGCCCAGGCTGGGCCAGACTCAAGACTCATACCTGTGACCGCCGTGAGTGAGGAGTCGGATTTTCCGTTTGCAGGCGAGCACGGAGACATTCTAGGCGGTTGACATTTTCCGCCAATTTGGGAAGTTGGTATTTACGGTCCATCCGTACGACTTGCTCCAATAATTCGGCGGCAATGTGTAACTGCCCCAGATCCTCATAACATTGCGCCAACACATACCGTGCACCGCCGGCTCGCAATTCATCACGATTTCGCTCTGCAATCGATTGGCTGGTTTGGCAACAGGCGATGGCATCTTCATACCGTTTCTGAACGGCGAAGGTCCGCCCCATCATCCGCCAGGCATCAGCTACCCCCCCCTGATTGTTCAGACGACGCATCAACACCAATGACTGTTCATAATAGCGCAATGCGTCTTCACACTGCCCCGTTTCACGTGCGACCAGGCCAAGATCAGAAAACAACACCGCCTTGCCCAATTCATCATGGACTCGCGTCATAATGTCGAGAGCCTCAAGATAATACGCGCGCGCGCGATCCCACTCACCTGCGTCTGCACGCAGATTCCCTAAATTGGCCAGAGTGGTCCCGATGCCCTTCTCATCCCCCAGAACTTTTTGTAGCTCCAGTACTTCTTGATAATAACTCTGGGCTGACTCGCGCCTCCCACTCACCGCGCAGATATTGCCGAGATTGCCCAGCGTAGCACTCAGCGCCCGACGGTCGCCCGTGAAACGGTCACACTCCAAAGCCTTCGCATAGCAGGCGTAGGCATCCGTATAATGCCCGCGTGCAAAATGCTCGTTGCCTTGGCGGTTCAGCTCTTCTGAGAGTCCGTTGCGGAGAGGCATTGCTATTACCCTTGCAGCACGTTCTCCACTACCTGCTTGGCCCCAAATGTGATGCTCGCTCCATCGCCGACTAGAATGGAGTCGAAATTATACTTCAATAGACGTTGAAGCCCCTCCTTGGCTGCCTTCAAGTTCTGGTATTTATCGGAGGGCAGTAAACTCAATGCACCTGACGGTTTGCCAATGAGCGCATCACCAACAATCAACACGCCTTTTCCCTGCTGAATATAGAGGGCTGACTCGCCGGGAGTTTTTTGATCTTTGAGCTGAATGACCCAAATGCCGCCAGGCAATAATTCACCATCCTTGAACGTCTTTAACGGGTTCACATCCATCTGAGCCCGATCTGCCTCAGGAACCTGCAACTGACAGCGGAATTCATTCTGGTAGGTTGCTGCTTCACGAACGTGATCGCGATTCGTGATGATAATATAATCCACTCCCCCTTGCCGTCGAATGAGAGTGCTGGCCTCGGGCGTCATCGGGGGAGGATCAATCAGAATCCGATGCTCCCCCACGGACAGAAACAATCCATTAAAATCAAGCTGTTTCTCTTCAGAAAACCACGACCATTGCCAAATCCCTGGCAGAAGCTGTTTCACACGTGATTCCTTCCAGCAACCAATCTACAACACGCCCATCGCATCTTGCAGAGTCTTCGTCACTTTCGCGCGTATGCCGGCTTCATCCGGGAGGTCGACAATATCGTCCTCTGATACGGTGATGAATTTGCGATTTGGCCCTTTGGTCAGAGAAATGAGGAACATGCTGTTCGTTGGCTTCGTCGGAATCACCACCTCAACAGCGGGATCCAGGTTTTTTACGAGATCGACAAACTTTTGCTTACCTTCATCCCATTCATCCATGAACCTTGATCTCCCTACTACATTACCCCTGCACCGCTCGCAGGCGGAGAAGCGAGCAATTTTTCGACCTCTTGAGCAATGACATCGGCATCGGCTAGATCCATATTGCCGACCCGTTGCCAGCGAATCACTCCGTGCTGGTCAATCACGTACACGTTGGGAATGAACTTGCCGCCGCCATAAAGCTTATCGGTCGTCTTGTTGGGATCTAGCAGGTAGGGGTATGTCACCTTCACTGGGAAAGCGCTCAAGAATTCTCCCACGTCTCGCTTTGAGTTTCCCGACGAATTGATACCAACCACGGCGACATTTTTCCCGACCGTTGCCTCATGCACCTTCTGCAAATTCGTGCCTTGGATCATGCAGGGGTCACAAATATGAAAAAGCCCCAACACCACCACCTTACCTCGCAACTGCTCGAGCGAGACAGTATCCCCGGTGATTGACGTCAACCCGAATGCAGGGGCAGGTTCCCCAACCTTGAAAAATCCGGCAGCGAACACAGCGTGGGAAGCCCACAACGGAACCAATGCAATCGCAAGGGCAATCAGAGCGCGTTTCATCAAGGCCTCCTTTCTCACCATGGTGCAGAGAGTAGAAATATCCCCTGCAGCCGATTCCTTTCAGTTCTTAGGCAGCGCCATGCATGCTGGCATCCTAGCATGCGTTTTTTTTCTGGAGCAACCACTTAGGAAGGCAGAACCGCGTGTCGGTTGACACGGAATCTTCCTAGAGTGAGGAGTCTCTGTCCATCAGCCGGAACTCTGAAGCCACCGCACAATCGCTTCTCGCATACGAACGGAGAGGATCCATCGGGCGACTACCCGCTGAACGGGCTTAAGACAATGCGACATGATACGCAATCTGGATTGGTAGCGGAACCAGGGCAAACACCGCGTCATCACTTCGCTCTCAGTCCGACACAGTTCTACACCGAGCTTCCATCGTTCCCAAGAGGAATCTTTGACTAACATGTATAAAGCCTCGGCACAGTTTTCATCGATGCCTTGAGCTGGATTCTTCAGTAAATGTTTTGGCATTCTTCTTAGTAAGGAAACTATATCCCTATCTAGTTCGATTTCCTGAAGCACTAGAGCCGGCAACGAGGTATCGAAAAGCGTTTGCGCCAAACCTAAGCCCAGCAATACGACTCGGCGACAGCTCCATTCCTCTGCCTGAAACAAGATTCGGCTCCAGTCCAATGCTGGGCGGCGCCGCACAAGTTCCGCCACATCGCATATCCACTTCAGCTGTTCCCATACATGTTTTGTCCCATGAATACATAGCAGAATCAGCAGGTCCTCATGAGTCAAACCCATCACCGCTTTTGTCGGCAACCCCACCGGCTTCAATCTTCCATAGAGCTCTTTTCGGTCAAGCCGAAACCCGAAGTGTTGACGGACCATATTCCACTGCAAATCGACCGCGACAATACCGTTCTTCTTCTGAAACAAGTGATAGGGCTCCTCCGACTCCTCTTCCTTGCCTGTGTCTCGGCTGGTCAATTGATAGCCTTGAGACCAGAGAACTTTTCTCGCCTGCGGAACCGCTTCTTGCTCCACGATCAGATCGATGTCTGCACATTCACGCAGGCCAATGTCGCCATACGCAGTCTGCGCGAGTGCCACTCCCTTAAAGGGGATCACTCTTACACCTTTAGCCGCTAACGCATCAATGAGCATCACCAATTCTTTGGCGAGCAATGTATTCAACAGCACATTAGCCTGATTATGCCGACGAAACGCTTGATGAGTGGCCGAGGGCACCGCCTTGGGGCAGATCGTGAGGAGGTTTCGATACACCAACGGCGCCACCCCATGCGCTCTCGAAAGCTGCCAAACCCTGTCCCACTGAACTCCATCAGAGACCAGATCTTCGACTTCGACACGGGCAAATTCACTCACGACAGTTCTCGCACAAAGGATGAGCAACCGCCCTTCGGCATGCATCTGAGACAAAGCCGTCGACCGCTCGTTCCCCTTGCGAGAACCAGCTCGCGTGCGAAACGATCCCCATCCGACCGATGCAGACTTCGACTGTTCTCCCATCTCAGCTTGCCTTCTTCATTGAATGGTTGTCCAAAAGGGGAGTCACAAGCCAGGGTAAATCCAGGACATCACGGCCAAAATGAAGCCGGTAGCAGTCAGTCTCCTGAATGAGCCGCACCAACGCTTTGAACTCCTCCCGCGCAACCTCTGGTTCATATACGAGCAATGAATGCGGAAGAATCATCTCCATGGCCAATTTCTTCGATAGAGGCTCGAGGCAACTGTGCGGCGAATCAACAACTGTGGGAAATAGAATCACGGCAGGTTTGCAGGACTGTCCGAGTGGATTCGAGTACAGATCCTCCGCGTAGAAATAGCGTTTTGGAGTTCCCGAATGAAGAAGTGAGGGCGGCGCGTTCCGCAACTCAGGGAAAAATGAAACGGTTTGATCGGTAACGTTGATCCTCAGAGGATAAGGAAGTAGTTCTACGCCGCTGTCTGTTTCCCGGAAGAATGGGTGGTCATCGGAGAGGTAGCGATATCCGGCTCGCAGTAACGAGAGGAATGACGTAGTTTTTCCTCGTCCACTAAATCCGGGAATCAACACCCCCTTCCCCTTATACTCGAGCGCTGTGGCATGGAAGGTAAAAATCCCACATCGCTTCAGCAGTTCGGTCATGGCAAAATGCACGAAGCTATTCCGGATATCCGGTGACATATCCTCAGGACGCACCAGATACCCCTGCGCAGATAAGGAGCGGCCATCAATCACCACAAGCCCCTCTTCATGAAAGTCAGCAAACAGTACGCCTTGGGCTGAATAGATATCGCAACGCCAAGTTGCATGACTAGCACAACCGAGGACAAGACCTGATCCACTGTGCAGCAGTAGAGCCTTGCTGGAGACCCGTACAGGAATGTCTCGTCGGTGTTGAACGGCATAAAATTGCAATTGCAGGGGCTGGGTCGTCACCCCATGGTAGCTAACATGGCAGCTAAAATGTCGAAGCAGTGATTCAACAGAATGGGCTAACTCACGTGAATTCGTCGTGAATGTCATCGCCGTTCCATGGATGGAGAGCTGAATTTCCGTTGTCGCCGAGGCTGCATGCATTGACATCGCTCCTTGCCTACCTTAAGTGCCGCCGTATGGGCGGTCTGACCTAACTGGAAACTGGCCGCAATTCACGGCCAGTTTCCCGCATCAACCCAACTCGGTCCGTTACCGGGGCCGCTGGTCAAGCACGCGCGACAACTGGATCGCCGTCACGTCGCGCAACAATTCATGTTTCAGGAGTTCTGGCTTGACATATTGCATTTTCTTCTGTTCCATTCGATTCCTCCTTTTGGCTACATACGCATCCAGCACCAGTCATCTATCTCACCAAGACTTCAGCCGACTTGCCCAAAGACATCATTGGCCTAGAACATATCCTGTCTGATCACACAAGACAGCTGGGTCGCCGTCACATCGCGCGGCAACTCATGTTTCACGAGTTGAGGCTTTACATACTCGACCTGTTTCCGTTGCTCCATCCGACTCACCTCCTTTCGGTGCGAATTAACCCCTCCTGGCGTAGCTGAAAGACTAGATCCAGCCCATCTGATTGAGCCCGTTTCGGCGTCACATCAAAGTGCTCGGGAATGCAGGATAAGATGTGCGCTAATGAACGGGTACCGGTGCAATGTTCCCACACGAACGCACCGACAACATTCAGTGTGTAATATCGGCCTGTACTCAAGTTGAGCAGCACGCACTCCCCATCAAGAACCGTCCCATGCACATCTTCGTGACGCACAGGAAATAGCTGGGCCAGATCAACCTGAGGTTCAACGCAGCTAGGCGCGTCAACATCCATCATGCACCTCCAGAGTGTCAGGGTTCGGGAATATCACTAGCCTCGTACCTACTGCCGCCTCTTCCCGACCAGCTGAAGAAGGCTGGCGGGTCTCGGGACTGCTCGCCTTAAGTGCGGCCTCACCAGCACAAAGATACCCGTGCCATAATGACTTCTCTATCACCGTTGAGAGTGGATACCTCTCGCTTTGGGGGGGAAGACCTGTGCATAGTCAGGCCCAGTAGGCGCAGCAAGCCCAAGGCCCACCATACCTAACGCTGGACGTGGCAATCGGAAGGTTTTGGGTTGTGGCTAGGGCCACATAGGGAGTAGCCTTAGTCGGTCGGAACAGGTGGCGAGCTGGGAAACGTAAGGGTTACGGTGAAACCTTTCCAGTAAGAGGAAAGTTCGAGAAAGTCCCGACCATTCAGCGTTAACCACGCATGTCCTTCGAGACGCTGATCACACTTCATGACACCGCAATTGAATTGAACAGGAAGCCCTGCGCGGCGGGCATAGAAGAAGAGGGTGAGTGTACGCGGAAAACAGTTCCCTTTGGGATGATACGGAAAGATCGCCAGCCACCGATCCAGGTAGTACACGACATCCTCAAGGGAAGTCTCTCCTCTGCGGTCAGGAGACGGCTTGCAGGCCAACCAATGGAGTAGCCGCTTCAGACTTATCAGACGCAAGGCAACTCGAACCCCACACACAACAAGCCCGGTGCTGAGAATGAGCCAGTATTTCCTCGCCAACAACATGCCTCAGTCTAACAAGGCATGCGAGGAAGTCCAGACGATCCTGGGAAACAACGAACGATGTGATTAGCGTGAGGCTTCAAAGAGCCCGAGTTGAAGTTCTTCGGCCCTGGTAAAAGAAATGGGATAGCGCTCAGTAAAACAGGCGTCGCAATACTGTCCTGAAACTCCAGAGGCGGCATTCACCATGCCGTCCAAACTCAGATAGGCAAGACTGTCGGCAGTGATATATTTGCGGATCTCATCCGTGGTGTGACTGGAGGCGATTAACTCCTTCTTGGTCGGAGTATCAATGCCATAAAAGCAGGGAGACACAATCGGCGGTGAGCTAATACGCATGTGCACTTCTTTGGCACCGGCATGGCGTAGCATTTTGACGATCTTTCGACTCGTCGTCCCACGAACCAAGGAGTCATCCACGACAACGACGCGCTTTCCCTGGAGAACTTCGGGAACCGCGTTGAGCTTTACCTTCACCCCAAAATGGCGGATCGACTGCTCCGGCTCAATGAATGTGCGCCCGACATAGTGATTGCGGATAAGCCCAGTTTCAAAGGGAAGTCCAGAACCTTCAGCAAACCCCAAGGCGGCCGGCACTCCGGAATCCGGAACCGGAATCACGATGTCCGCCGACACTCCAGATTCTTGTGCGAGTTGTCGCCCAAAGGCTTTGCGAATGGAATACACAGCCCCACCGCCGAAAATACGGCTATCAGGGCGAGCGAAGTACACGTACTCGAAAACGCACATAGCCGGCTTGGTCAGAGAAAACGGCTTGTAACTCGTCACGCCCCCGTGATCCAGCACGACTAACTCGCCAGGTTCAATCTCCCGTACATATTCGGCATCCAACAAATCAAACGCGCAACTTTCTGAGGCCACAATCCAGGAATCGCGAAACCGCCCTAGACAGAGTGGGCGAAACCCGTGCGGGTCTCGAGCCGCGACAACCCCCTGATCGGTCATGATCACGACGGAGAACGCGCCACGGACCTGCGTGAGGGAATCGATCACCCGCTCGAGCAGCGTGTCCGCTCGCGAATGGGCAATCAGATGAATGATGACCTCCGTATCCGAGGTCGATTGGAAGATGGCACCATAGGCTTCCAGCTCACTGCGAAGCATGGTGGCATTAATCAGATTGCCGTTATGGGCCACCGCCAAATTGCCGAATGCAAAGTTTACGCTCAATGGCTGCACATTCTTCAAACCTGCGCCACCAGCGGTGGAATAGCGGTTGTGGCCGATGGCCATCGTGCCAGGCAAACGCGACAACGCCTGCTGCGAGAAGATATCTGCAACAAGCCCTTGGCCTTTTTCGATGTGAAACTGCTCGCCATCGTTCGACACGATACCGGACGCTTCCTGGCCTCGATGCTGCAACGCATACAGGCCCAGATAAGCGAGGTTCGCCGCTTCCTTATGGCCATAGATGCCGAAAACGGCACATTCGTCGTGAAACTTATCGGGAGAGATGATCGGTAACTCTTTGGCCATGACGTTTGTGCCCTAGTTCTGCCCCAACGCGCGAGGAATAGCCGACGCCCAACGATCATGCAAGACATTCAGATCAAGATCGACGGTGCAGCCTTCTGTACGTTGATCACCTTCCAACCGGATCACGAACCGACTGCCTCCGACTGTGCCGATTTTCGCGGCAGGCACACCGGCATCCCGGATCTGATTCAACACAGCTTCCGCCTGTTCCGGTTTGACAGACAGCACAATGCGCGATTGGCTTTCTCCGAAAAGCAGGGCATCCTGGCGCAGACCATTGAGCGGTAATTGTACCATAGCCCCCACATGCCCATCTGGACCAGAGATACAACACTCCGCCAAGGCGACCGCGAGTCCCCCGTCTGAGCAATCATGCGCCGACTGGACCAACCCTGCCCGGATCAGGCGAATCGTACAGGCTTGAACCGCCTGTTCATCTTGCAGATTCAGTAGCGGCGGCGACCCTTGTTCGCGATGGTGCAGCACTTTGAGATACTCCGTTCCTCCTAGATCTTCGCGGGTCTTCCCCAGCAGGAGAATCACATCACCGGCGCGTTGAAACCATTGCGTCACGGTGCGCTCAGCCTCTTCGATCAAGCCCACCATACCAATCATTGGAGTGGGGTAAATCGACAGATCGTTGGTCTCATTATACAAACTCACATTTCCACTCACGATGGGTACGTGCAACGCCTCACAGGCATCCTTCAGGCCTTCGACCGCCAGCACGAACTGCCACATTACCTCGGGCCGCTGAGGGTTGCCGAAATTCAGGCAATCGGTGACGCCGATCGGCTCCGCCCCAGCACAGGCCAGATTGCGCGCGCACTCCGCGATGGCGATCTTGGCGCCTTCGTACGGATTGAGTAGGCAGTACCGCCCGTTGCAGTCGACCGACAGGGCCAAGGCCTTGTTGGTGCCTTTTACCCGCAGCACCGCCGCATCCGATCCTGGACGGACCATCGTGTTGGTGCGCACCATGTGATCGTACTGTTCATAGACCCAGCGTTTGCTGGCAATGGTCGGCGAATCCAACAGTGCGAGGAGAGCCCCATTGGCATCCTTTACGTCTGGAAGCGCATCATGATTTAGTGCTTGCAGCATTTCCTGATACGCGGGGGGAGCACTGGGACGGTCATACCGCGGGGCCTCGTCGGCCAGAGCCTTGGCCGGGACCTCCGCCACCACTTCCCCATTCTCCTTGAGCACGACCTTGCCCGTATCCGTCACCCGACCGATCACCGCGACGTCCAGATCCCATTTACGACACACGCTGATGACCTCTTCCTCCCGCCCGGCTTTGGCCACCATCAACATGCGCTCTTGCGACTCCGACAGCATGATTTCGTAAGGAGTCATGCCCGGCTCACGACGCGGCACGTTCGTCAACTCTAATTCGACGCCGGTCCCTTCCCGTGAAGCCATTTCACAGGCCGAACTCGTCAACCCTGCAGCGCCCATGTCCTGAATCCCGACCAGGCAGTCGCCGGCCATTAACTCCAGACAAGCTTCCAACAGCAGCTTCTCCGTAAACGGATCACCCACCTGCACGGTCGGGCGCTTTTGGGCAGCCTGTTCATCAAAGGAGTCCGATGCCATGGTCGCGCCGTGAATACCGTCCCTTCCGGTCTTTGAGCCGAAATAAATCACCGGATTGCCGACACCGGCCGCCTTGCCCAGAAAAATCTTGTCCTTCTTCGCAATGCCCAGACAGAACACATTCACCAGCGGATTCGATGCATAGATGTCGTTAAAGACAATCTCGCCACCCACCGTGGGCACGCCCATGCAATTCCCGTAGCCCGCAATTCCCGCCACCACACCTTGAAGAAGATGACGGGTGTGCGCACTCTCTAATCCCCCGAATCGCAGGGAGTTCAACAATGCGATCGGCCTAGCCCCCATCGTAAAAATGTCGCGCAGAATACCCCCGACGCCGGTCGCTGCCCCCTGATAGGGCTCGATGAAAGACGGATGGTTGTGGGACTCCATCTTGAACACCGCGCACAAGCCGTCGCCGATATCGACGGCGCCTGCATTTTCGCCGGGGCCCTGCACCACACGTGGCCCGGTCGTGGGCAACTTCTTCAAGTGGATGCGGGAACTTTTATACGAACAGTGCTCGCTCCACATCGCGGAGAACATGCCCAGCTCGGTCCAGTTCGGCTCACGACCAAGAATGCCGAGGATTTTTCGATATTCCTCCTCGCTCAACTTGTGCTGCTCAAGGATAGCCGGGGTAATGACTAAGGCTTTCATAGATTCCACAATCTCACACGTAGAAGGTCAGTCCGCGAATCGGAGGACCCGTGAGGCCACCAGACGATTACGCTCCGACCGGCCTGGCCCGTATCTCCGATTTGCCGAACGCACTCAACATCGACAAGAAAATCAATCGTCCGTCCTCGTTACTCAAAACCGATTCCGCACTCCGCTCTGGATGGGGCATCATGCCCAGCACGTTGCCATCGGCATTCATGATGCCGGCAATATTGTCCAAAGAACCGTTGGGGTTGGCTGCGGGCGTGACGTTTCCCTCAGCGGTGCAGTATCGAAAAATCACCTGCGCATTGGCCTTGATGCCGCCGAGTGTGACCGGATCGGTGTAGTAATTCCCGTCGGCATGGGCAATCGGAATCTTCAACACCTGACCGGATTCACAACGATGCGTGAACCGGGTTGCGGCATTCTCAACCTTCACATACACATCCTTGCAAATGAAATTCAGCGACGTGTTTCGCAACATCACCCCGGGTAATAACCCTGCCTCTAAAAGAATCTGAAAGCCGTTGCAGATACCAATGACCAGACCACCCTTATCGGCAAAAGCCTTGAGTGCTCTCATCACCGGAGAAAACCGCGCGATCGCCCCGGTACGCAAATAGTCACCATAGGAGAATCCGCCAGGCAGCACGATGGCATCGAGCCCGGACAACTGCGTGTCCTTGTGCCAGATCATCTGGACAGATTGCCCCAGCACATCGTTAAACACATAGGCGCAATCGTGATCACAATTGCTACCGGGAAACACCACTACGCCGATATTCATAATTCTCAAGAGCTTATGATTGACGACCCCTGACGTATCACGCACGACCGGAAGGAGGTCTTGGCGTCCGCCATCGGGTATACGCTATAAGCTATCTGCTCCTATGTGAGTTCGTACCGATAGTCCTCAACCACCGTATTCGCGAGCAACTGCTCACACATCCGCTTCACTTGCGCATCGGCCCTGGCACGGTCCGTTTCGTTCAGTTCCACTTCCAGATACTTACCGACCCGCACATTGGCGGCATTGCTGAACCCGAGCGAGTCCAACGCATGTTCGATGGCCTTTCCCTGCGGATCCAAGATGCCCTGCTTCAGCGTCACATGAATTATGGCTTTCATGGTGTCTTTCCTGCCTGCTCCAGTGCCTTCATACTGTTCTTCACGTATCGGCGAATCAAAAAAATCACGCCCACTGTTCCGAGCCCTGCGAACGACAGCAGGATGAACGCCCAACGCCAAGGAGATTCATGGAGATGGTAGGCCATCAACGCTACCGTAGCAGCCCACACCAGGATAGCTAAGACTAAGCCATAGTTCAGAAACAGTTGCAGAAACCGGTTCATCGTCCCCCACTCCACCTCTGAAATTCCAGCCGGATTGGCGCGAGGAGAGCGGGGCGGGCGGCTCTCCTGCGCACGTCCGACGAGGACCTTTCGAAGCCGCGCGTTGCGCAATCAGAACCGTCTGTCTCCCCCTCCCCTAACTGCACACCCTTTTCAGCACCTCCTGATAGGCCTCCTCGATCTTGCCCAAGTCCTTCCGAAATCGGTCCTTATCCATCGATTCTTTCGTGGTCTGATCCCAGAACCGGCAGGTGTCAGGGGACACTTCATCCGCCAAAACCAGGCGATTGTGAAACACACCGAACTCCAGCTTAAAATCGACCAAGAGCATTCGACGCTCTTTGAAAAACGGCAGCAACACTCCGTTGATTTTGTGGCCCAATTCGCGCATTTCACGCAACACCGCCGGAGTGGCCACATTCAGCAGACGCAGGTGATCATCGTTCACCAACGGATCGCCCAACGCATCGTCCTTATAATAGAACTCAATGATGGCTGGCTCAATCGACACGCCTTCCTTCAACCCTAACCGCTTGGCCAAACTACCCGCCACCACATTCCTAACCACGACCTCCACGGGCACAATCATCACTTTTCTCGTGAGCATCTCGCGATCGCTCACCCGTTCGATGAAATGCGTCGCAATTCCATGCTGTTCAAGAAGGCGGAACACCCGCTCCGAGACTTTGTTGTTGACCACTCCCTTTTCGACGATGGTTCCACGTTTCTGAGCGTTAAAGGCCGTCGCATCGTCCTTAAAATATTGCAACACCTGATCCGGCCGCTCCGTCGTGAAAATCTTCTTGGCCTTGCCTTCGTAGATCATCGTCCCTGTCGGTTCGCCAGCCATCTCCCTGCCTCCGCTACTACCGCGCGAACAGTTCTAAAATGTCGTCCAGCGACCTGATTGTGCCCAGCAGCGTGGGATGACCGAACCGTCGATCATGCCGGTATTCTTTCACCTGCTGAAGCGCGCGGATCAAGCCCTGAAAATCTTCCAGTTTGTCCGTCTCGAAATACGTAATGAAGTCAAAGTCGTCGAGACCGCTCGAATGATACAGCTTCCGTTTGATCGACGCGCTGTACGGCAGTGCCACGTGCGTATGCTCCTGCATGAGCGAGCGACGACTCGCGTGATCGAGGCTCCACCACTCCGCGTCTTTTCTAATCGGTATGACAATCGCATACGACTTGGCGCCGGCATCACTCGGTACTTGCAAGGCCTGCTTCAGTTCATCCGTAAAACCGGGCACGTAGTCCGTCGGCCTGGTTAACCCATGAAAATAGCTGGTTGGAACCAGGTGACGTCCGAATCGGGTTCCCAGCAAGGACGTGAGAAATTGCTGCGTGTCGGACAATGCATGGGCATGGACTCTCAACATAAAGTCGGCATGGTCCGAGAGCCCACGGAGCAGATAGGATTCGATGACGATATTGCGCGAAAACTGTTCGATCAACCCTTTCACCTCGGCCACGGCAATGACCCGCGCTTCCCCTTGGAGGTCCCACCAATCATGATCTATTTGAAAAGCGGCAAACGTGCCGTACACACCGGGCTGCGTCAGCAATGCCTCGCGATCAGCCGCTCGAACGGGCCAGGCCGTCGCCACGAGCAGGAGAGCCGCACACAGGGCTGTTCGTACCATCGCCGCGAGATTCATGCTCGCCTCTTTCGCCGGTTCGCAGGAATTGCACGGGCGCCGAAGACCCGGCGGAATACCTGATCAAGATGCCGCAAATAGTACATCGGATCGAAACAGGCCGTAATCTCGGCCGGCTTCAGATGGGTTATGATGAACGGATCGCGCCGAACTAATTCTTGAAATCCGACCCCGCCCTTCCAGGCCGTCATGGCATTGCGTTGCACGGCTTCATACGATTCCTTGCGCTGAGCGCCCTTATCGATTAAGGCCAGCAGGAGTCGCTGCGAGTAGACCAGCCCGCCCGTCAGGTCAAGGTTGCGCTGCATGCGCTCGGGATACACCACCAGATTTTTTACCAGGTCCGTCACGCGGGCCAGCATGTAATCGACTAGAATGGTGCTGTCGGGCATGATCACCCGCTCCACCGAAGAGTGGCTGATATCTCGTTCATGCCAGAGGGCCACGTTTTCCAATGCCGCCAGGCTGTTGCCTCGCACGAGACGTGCTAAGCCGCACAAATTTTCCGACGCGATCGGGTTGCGCTTGTGCGGCATCGCGGAGGAGCCCTTCTGCCCCTCGGAGAAGTACTCCTCCGCTTCCAGCACCTCCGTCCGCTGCAGGTGGCGGATCTCGGTCGCGATTTTCTCGATCGTAGCGGCCAGCAGCGCCAGCGCAGAAGCATAGGCCGCATGACGGTCGCGTTGCACGATCTGGTTGGATACCGGATCGGAGGCAAGCCCCATCTTCGCACAGACATACTCTTCGATTTCCGGACCTTGATGCGCAAACGTCCCCATCGCACCGGACAATTTACCGACAGCAATGTCTTTCCTCGCCGCTTGGAGCCGCGTTCGGTGCCGGCAGGCCTCCTCGTACCAAATCGCCAGCTTGAACCCGAAGGACACCGGCTCACCATGGATGCCGTGCGAGCGGCCGACCATCACCGTGTGGCGATGCTCCAGCGCGCGCTTTTTTAGAACGGCGATCAATTCGTCGAGGTCTTCGAGGATCAGATCCAACGCTTCGGTCATCTGCACGGCCAGGGACGTGTCCACGATATCGGACGAGGTGAGCCCCATGTGCAAAAAGCGATGCTCAGGCCCGACGGATTCCATGAGCGATTCGAGAAACGCGATCACATCATGTTTCGTAATCTTCTCGATCTCCGCGATCCGCGCCACGTCGATCTTGGCTTTCTTCCGAATCTTGCCACTCGTGCCGCGCGGAATCTGCCCGCCCCGCTCGAACGCGGCACAGGCTTGCAGTTCCACTTCCAACCAGATCTCGTACTTATGCGTCACATCCCAGATGGCGCTCATCCGGGGACGGGTATATCGATCGATCATCTCTCCCTCGTTACTCGTCGCTCGTGAACCGTCGTTCGTTCAGAAAATCCGAAGGGGCATCCCCGCGAACGACAGTTCACGGTTCACGTTTCACGTGACTGTCGGCGCCCACCACCGGAAGCTCCGGAAAGGCGCGCTTGCGTTCCAATCGGACATCCGCCCCCAACACTTTGTCGAGAATGCCGTTCACAAACTTCGAGGCTTCCTCGTCCCCGAAACTCTTCGCCAGCTCGATCGCTTCATTCAGCGTCACCTTGGCCGGCACTTCCGGCACATACAGCAACTCGAAACATCCTAGACGCAGAATGTTCCGGTCGATGATCGGCATGCGGCCGACCTTCCAATTGGTCGCATAGGACCCGATCAGCGCATCCAGCTCCTTCGCATGGGTGCGGACGCCGACGACCAGCCGGTCCGCGAACGCCCGCAGCTCCTCGGTGAGCGGATACTGGACCCAGAAATCATCCAGCCAGGGGCCAGCCTGGCCATGAATGTCATATTGAAAGAGAATTTGTACGGCCCGTTCCCGGGCTTGATGTCGAGAGGCCATAGTGCCACGCCGGTCAGCGTTTCGACCTCGCTGCCGATCGCCCGGCCGGTCGCGCGGGAGCCGCGGAGGGCGGAGCATCCCCGGTCATGTCTTTTTTGAGCAACCGCATCACATTGACCATTTCGATCGCCGTCTTGGCAGCATCGGCCCCACGGTTCAGCTTGTCAGGATCCGCCCGCTCAATCGCCTGCGCCACCGTATCGGTCGTGAGCACGCCAAAGATGACCGGTATATTTGATTCCATCGAAGCCTGGAGAATGCCTCTGCTCACTTCGGAACTGATGTATTCGAAATGGGGAGTGTCGCCGCGAATCACGGCGCCGAGACAAATCACTGCATCGAACCGACCGGATTTGGCCAATTGTCGCGCCACCAGGGGAATTTCAAACGCGCCCGGTACCCGGACGACTTCGATCGCGTCGTCCGCCACCCCAGCTTTGCTTAAGGCCTGCACACATTCGGTCAATAATCGGCTGGTGACGACCTTATTGAACTTGCTCGCCACAAGGCCGAAGGTCAGACCCGTCGCGTCTTGGGAGCCTTTGCGAAGCTTCATGGAGTGTGCACTATCGAGTCAGACGTTTCGGAATCTGCGCGTATCAAAGAAAGAGGGGGATCATACCTGGAAACGCCCCCAAATGGCTATACGTTCCGGTCCCGACGCTGCCGCTTTTCTTATTCACGAGCGGCCCGAATCGAGGCGCATCGACGGGCTAGACTTTCTTGAGCAGGTGACCGAGCTTGGCTTTTTTCGTGCGCAGATATTTTTCGTTGTGCGCGCAAGGGGTGATCTCGATCGGCACTCGCTCGACGACCCTCAGCCCATACCCGTCGACCCCAACAATCTTCCGGGGGTTATTGGTCAGCACACGGATCTGATGCAGTCCGAGATTGACGAGGATCTGCGCGCCAACTCCATAGTCTCGCAGATCGGCCTTGAATCCTAATTTGAGGTTGGCTTCGACCGTATCACTCCCCTGGTCTTGCAATCCATACGCTTTGATCTTGTTCAGCAACCCGATACCGCGCCCCTCTTGCTTGTTTAAGTAGAGCAGTACCCCTCGTCCCTCTTTTTGAATAATCTCCATGGCCCGATGCAACTGGTCGCGACAATCGCAACGCACGGACCCCAGAGCTTCAGCCGTCAGGCAGCCGGAATGAACACGCACGAGCGTTGGCTTCTCGTCGACCGGCCCCTTCACTAAGGCGATGTGTGTTGCCCCATCGATTTCGCTTTCGAATGCAAACGCTTCAAAATCTCCGAACATGGTCGGCAAAAACGCACTCGCTGCCCGCCGCACGAAGGTTTCACGACGCATCCGGTACTCGATCAACGCCTTGATCGTCACCATCTTCAACTTGTGACGCTTGGCAAACCTGCCCAATTCGGGCACGCGGGCCATCGTGCCGTCCTCGTTCATAATTTCGCAAATGACCCCCGCGGGGTAGAGCCCCGCAAGCCGGGCGAGATCCACCGACCCTTCGGTCTGCCCTGCCCTCCGCAGCACCCCGCCCACCTGGGCCTTGAGGGGAAAGATATGACCCGGACGTGCCAGGTCCGCCGGTATGCTGCGAGGGTCGATCGCTACATGAATCGTCGTGGCACGGTCGGCAGCCGAAATGCCGGTGGTAATCCCCTTGCGGGCATCGATCGAGACCGTGAAGGCCGTCCCGAACGTGGCCGTATTCTCAGCCGCTTGCGGCGCCAATTGCAGTTCTTCAACCCGTTCCGGCGTGAGCGCCAGACAAATCAGGCCACGCGCATGTTTGGCCATGAAGTTGATAGCCTGAGGCGTGACCTTCCCGGCCGCCATCACGAGATCGCCCTCATTTTCTCGATCTTCGTCATCGACGAGGACGATGAGTTTCCCCTTCTTGATATCCTTGATCGCGTCTTCAATCGAATTGAACGGTGTCGCCATATTCCCCCAAATGTCTACGGACCGGCCTGCGATGGGTGGCCCAGCTAACTCTTTTCAAACCGCCCCTGTCAACGGGAAAAACCGCCGACGTTGGGCGCCGATGCGACGCCCGGAGGGCCCCACCGGCGCACAGGACTGACCGTCATCGCGGCGATCACGCTCGCCACCGCCAAGCTCACAAACCCGAACCCAAACGTCCCCGTTCCCTCCCGCAAGAACCCGAATCCAATCGGCACTAGAAAACCCCCAATCCCGCCGGCGGCCCCCACCAACCCGGACGCGAGACCGATCTCCTTTGGAAACCAATCCGACACAATCTGAAAAATCACGCCGTTCCCGAACCCCATCACCGCAATCGTCACGACCAAGAGCACCAAGGCCAAGGGCAAAGGGGGCAGAGAGCCGGCGAGTGCCGTGATCAGCGCCAGCACCACCAACACGCCCGCTAAGACCGGTACCCCGCCCCATCGATCCGCGACCGCCCCTCCAACCGGACGGATCAGGCTGCCCACGAACCCGCACAGGGCGGCCATGGCACCGGCAACAATCGGGTCACTGCCATAATGTTCATGCAACAGGACCGGAAGAAAACTGGTGAGCCCGACGAATCCGCCGAAGGTAATCCCATATACCAGGCACAGCCACGAAACCGATCGCACATGCATCATCCCCCAGGCGGCGTACCACCAGGTCCCTCCTGCGGTGGAACCGGCCCGCGGGGCTTCCCGAACCGCAAACGCAAACAGACCGAATACCATCGTCACCGGCAGCGCCAGAATTCCGCAGGCTCCGTGCCATCCCCATGCCGTCTCCCACCGTGGAGCCAACAACAAGATCAGCACCGTCCCGATATTGCCGGATGCCACCAACCCCAGGACGAGGCCTTGATGGGCCGGTGGATAGGCCCGACCGGCGACCGGCATGGCCACCGCGAAGCTGGCCCCGCCGCCACCGAGCAACAGCGCGATGCCGAGCAGTTCCCCATAACTCGTGCCACCCAGGGCGGCCCAGAGAATCGCAATCAGCTCAAGTCCGAGCACCCACAGTCCGGTCCGTTTGGCGCCAACCCAATCGCAAGACCACCCAGCGACAATACGCAGCATCGCCCCGCTCAGGAGCGGCAAGGCAACCAGCACGCCCTGTTGAGCCGGGGTGAGGTGTAACGCATCCCCTATGGATACCGCCAGCGCCCCGAACAGCAACCACACCATGAAACTCACGGTCAGATGCAACCAGGCGCCGGCCAACGTCGGCCAATGCCCGCTCCGAAGGGCTTCCGCGAAGGATCTCAGACTCATGGCGACGAATTCTCCGGCACCGCCGGCCTCAACCGGAACAGATCGACGCACGCGCAATGCTCCCGCACTATACGAGGCGCTCTTTCTAGGACGCAAGGGAGCCGCAGGGGCCTCGATACGTCGCCTTATTGCCTGACGCTCGACATCTGGTATAGTCAGCCCCTGGACTTACACAATTACGCGCCATGGCACAACCGAAACACAGAAAAGATTCCGACCTCCAGGCAGAACCGGACGACGACGCACTCGAACCTGACGTCCTGGAGCCCACGGACGAGGAAGTCACGGAGGAACACGAGGCGGCTGACCGGCAACCGTCGAAGGAATTCTCGTCCGCCCCATTGAGCACGTCCCTCGTTCCCGTCACGACCCTACAGCAATACCTGACGGAGATCCGCCGCTACCCCTATCTCAGCAAGGAAGAAGAGCTACGTCTCTTTGAGGAATACCAGCTGCGCGGGAGCCGCGATGCGGCGATGAAGCTCATTCTCGCCAATCTACGCGTATCCGTTTCCATTGCCTCCGAATATCTCCACACAGGCGCCGACCATATGGACTTGATCCAGGAAGGGAACGTCGGACTCCTGCAGGCCATCAAGAAGTTCGATCCGACGAAGAACGTACGCTTTTATGCCTACGCAGCCTGGTGGTCCAGGGCCTACATTCTTCGCTACCTGCTCAATACCTATCGCCTTATCAAAGTGGGCACCACCCAGGATCAGCGCAAACTGTTCTACAACCTGAAAAAAGAAAAGGCCAAACTCGAACGGGAAGGATTTGCGCCGGACAGCAAACTGTTGGCTGACCGCCTGAATGTGCGTGAACGCGATGTCATTGAAATGGACCAGCGGCTGGGCAGTTGGGAGTTGTCCCTCGATCAACCCATCGGCCAGGAACATGACGGCACACTGATGGATATCCTGCCCGCCCATGAGCAACCGGCGGACGAACGCTTGGCCGATACCCAACTCAAGGCCCTCTTCCGGCGCAAACTAGCGGAATTTACCAAGACGCTCGACGAACGCGAGGAAGACATTCTCCGCAATCGCATTCTGTCCGAGACCCCGCTCACGCTGGAAGACATGGGCGCCAAATATGGCATCACGAAGGAACGAACCAGGCAACTGGAGGCCCGCATCATCAAACGACTGCGTGATTTCATCAAGAAGGACGTGAAAGACTTTGACCGCCTTCGGATGTAGGGCGAGGCGCCACGACAAGATCGGCCCCACCGGCCTCCTGCTCGCGACCATGCTCGCCTTCCTCAGCGTCCCTCCCGCCCATGCCGCCTCCCCGATTACCCTGGAAAATGCCCGGCCAGGACAGTCCGATTGGGTCCTGACCGATCCCGCCGACCATGAAGTCGAGGGCTACGCCTCCGCCACCAGCATCAATCGAGGCGAGCAGTTGCGCTTGTACATTCACAGCACCGACCCGGCGGTGACGATCGCCATCTACCGCATGGGATGGTATGGAGGGAACGGCGCGAGATTGATGCGTGGCGGGATTGTCATCCCGGGAGTCCGGCAACCCATGCCCACCGCCGATCCGGTCACCGGGCTCATCGAATGCGACTGGCAGGTGTCCTATACGCTCCACACGAGCACGAACGACCCACAAGACTGGCTCAGCGGGATCTATCTCGCGAAGCTGACCGGATCGACCAGCGGAAAGCAAAGTTACATCATCTTTGTTGTCAGGGAAGACGACCGCCCCGCCGATATTCTATTTCAATCCAGCGTGACGACCTATCAGGCCTACAACAACTGGGGGGGCAAGTCGACCTACCCGTCGAACAGCCAGGACGAGCGATGGGCGCGGAAGGTCTCCTTCAACCGTCCGTATGGCCGGAGCCAACATCCCCGCGGCGGAAGCGGCACCGGTGCCGGAGAGTTCCTTACAGCCATGTCGATCCACCCCACCCGCGCCATCTCGACCGCCGGGTGGGAATACAACATGGTGCGTTGGCTGGAACGGCAAGGATATGACGTCACCTATAGCACCGATATCGATACGCACAGCAGGGCCGATTTCTGGAAGGGCCACCGGGCCTGGCTTTCGGTCGGGCATGACGAATATTGGTCGGTTGACATGCGCCACCATGTGGAGGCCGCTCGCGATCAAGGACTCGGGCTCGGGTTTTTTTCTGCCAACACCTGCTATTGGCAGATCAGACTAGAGCCCAGCTCACGAACAGGCGAGGCGAACCGGACGATGGTGAGTTACAAAGAAGTGGCCCAGCAGGAAGATCCCTTAGCGCTGGACGGCGAGCCGTCAAACGATCACCTGATCACCGTGCAGTGGAGAGAGCCGCCCATTCATCGCCCTGAGCATCAACTGCTCGGCGTGATGTTCGAGACTGTGCCCGTCGATGGAGACATCCTGGTCACCCAGCCGTCGCATCCCCTGTTTGAAGGCGTCGACCTGCCGCCGGACCGCCGACTCCCCGGTCTGCTGGGCTATGAGATTGACCGGGCGTTCCCCAACGGACCTGCCGGCTTGAACGTCCTGGCCCATTCTCCTTACCCAAGGGATAAGCAGGTGGTCTACGGCGACATGACTCTCTACCAAGCCCGGAGCGGCGCTTCCGTATTTGCCGCGGGGACCATGCAATGGAGCTGGGGCCTCGACGACTACAATGCCCCGCTGTTACGAAGCGCCCGATCCAGCGACGCAGTGCGGCAAATTACCGCCAATGTCCTGACACTCTTGGGGGCGAGCGCCATTCCAGTACGACCATAGGCAGCTTGCCCGCTCCTCCCTTTCGCTCCCGCACAGTCCCTCCAGGAGCCTGCTACGGAGACGTCGCCAACCCGTAACACATCCCGCTTCGACTGGCTCTGAACAATCAACAACTTATGTCACACTTTCCCATTGCTTCTGCGAGAAGAATAATTTTATAGTCCATCACTTGACTTGCCTCTTCCTGGCGCTATCTATGTGTCGAGTTTTCTGCAGGTAGCCCTTGCAGTAACACGTCAGAGCTGAATTTCCAGCTTTCACACAACTGTACATCAGGGCCGAGACGCTCACTAATCTAAGAGGAGGATTGGGTATGGCTACGGAATCGAAAGAGAAAAAGTCGACGGCTGCGAAGAACTTCCAGCCCCTGGGTGATCGTCTGTTCGTCACCTACACCGAGGAAATGGAACGCACCGCCGGCGGGATCTATGTGCCTGACTCCGCGAAGGAAAAGCCGCAACGGGGTATCGTACAGGCAATCGGTAAGAAGGTCGAGAATATCAAGGTCGGCGACCAGGTGTTGTTCGACAAATATTCCGGCAGCAAGCTGCGGATCGAAGACGAAGAGTGCCTGATCCTCAAGGAAGAGGACATCCTGGGCATCTTCACCCACTAATCCTACTCACCCGACTAACACGATCATCTGACGACTAACGGAGGACGACTATGGCAAAGCAATTGTTGTATAGCGAAGCGGCGCGGGCAGCCATCCTGAGAGGGGTGAACCAGCTCGCCGATGCCGTGAAGGCGACGCTCGGCCCCAAGGGCCGGAATGCGATTTTGGACAAGAAGTTCGGCGCCCCGACGATCACCAAGGACGGCGTGACCGTGGCGAAGGAAGTCGAGCTGAAGAATCCGTATGAGAACATGGGCGCGCAGCTGGTTCGCGAAGTCGCCAGCAAGACCAGCGACACGGCCGGTGACGGAACCACCACCGCCACAGTCTTGGCCCAGGCGATCTATCGGGAAGGCGTCAAGAACATCACCGCCGGTGCCAACCCGATGGAAATCCAGCGCGGCATCAACAAGGCCGTGGAAGTCGTGATCGGCGAGCTGAAGAAGCTCAGCAAGCCCTGCCAGAACAAGACCGAGATCTCCCAGGTCGGCACCATCTCCGCCAACAACGACAAGACCATCGGCGACCTTATCGCAGAAGCGATGGAAAAGGTCGGCAAAGATGGCGTCATCACGGTCGAAGAAGCCAAGTCGATGACCACCTCGCTGGACGTCGTGGAGGGTATGCAGTTCGATCGCGGCTACATCTCCCCCTACTTCGTGACCAACGCCGAGCGGATGGAAGCCGTCATGGACGAGCCGCTCATCCTCATCAACGAAAAGAAAGTCAGCAGCATGAAGGACCTTCTCCCGGTCCTCGAGCAGGTGGCCAAGCTCGGCAAGCCGCTCATCATCATCGCTGAAGAAGTCGAAGGCGAAGCGCTTGCGACCCTCGTGGTCAACAAGCTCCGCGGCACCCTCAACGTGTCGGCGGTGAAGGCACCGGGCTTCGGCGACCGCCGCAAGGCCATGCTGGAAGATATTGCGATCCTCACCGGCGGCCAGGTCATCTCCGAGGACCTCGGCTTGAAGCTCGAGAACGTCAAGCTGACGGATCTCGGCCGCGCCAAGCGCGTCACGATCGACAAGGACAACACCACGATCGTCGAAGGTCATGGTGATCCGAAGAAGATCGAAGGCCGCGTGAAGCAGATCAAGGCCCAGATCGAAGAAACCACCTCGGATTACGATCGCGAGAAGTTGCAGGAGCGGTTGGCGAAGATTGTCGGCGGTGTGGCCGTCATCAATGTCGGCGCCGCGACCGAGACCGAAATGAAGGAAAAGAAGGCACGCGTGGAAGACGCGTTGCACGCCACCAAGGCAGCCGTCGAAGAAGGCATCGTTCCCGGCGGCGGCACGGCCTACCTGCGCTGCCTCAAGGGCTTGGATTCCCTCAAGGACCTGCCCCTGGAGCAGAAAGTCGGCGTGGATATCGTGCGCCGCTCGCTCGAAGAGCCGGTTCGTCAGATCGCAGCCAACGCGGGAGCCGAAGGTTCCGTGGTGGTCGGCCGCGTCCGTGAGGACAAGAACCCGAACGGCGGCTACAACGCCGCTGCCGACGAGTACGTGGACATGATCAAGACCGGCATCATCGATCCGACGAAGGTATCGCGCTGCGCCTTGCAGAACGCCGCCAGCGTCGCGGGCTTGATGCTGACGACTGAAGTCATGATCACGGAGTTGCCGGAAGAGAAGAAAGAGCCTGCCGGTGGCCATGCTGGTCACAACCACGGCATGGAAGGGATGTACTAAGGGTTCCGTTTCTTCTTCGCTGTCGAAGACCGGTCCGGCGGTGGCCCCGCCGGACCGGTCTCTTTTTCGAGCCGAGACATGCTGCGGCGGAAGTGGCCTTCCGCCGCAGCCACCACCGCAGATAACAAATCCGACGTTTCGGGGTGATAGAAAAGCGATCTGAACGTCTGATGCACGACCGCTGTATGTCGCTGCCGATCTGCCAGAAATTGCTCCAGCGCCGCCTCACGCGACACGGCCTGATACCCCATTCGAATCGCACAACGCTGCAACTCCTCGCTACTGTCAGGAAGTGCGTGTGTCTGCAAATCATGCATCATCTGCAATTTGTGTTCGACATCCCGTAGAAACCAATACGCCTCAGTCAGCCGCTGCTCGTCCCCCTCGTTGACGAATCGGTGCCGGCAAAAGCGGTGCAGCGCCCCCACAGTTTTGCGGTCGAGAATCCCAGGAACCGACCGGCCGACCAACACCTGAATCGTCTGGACCAGGAATTCAATCTCCCGAATGCCCCCGGTCCCCAACTTCACGTTTCGGTGCTGATGTCCGCGCACGGCGATCTTCTCATCGATCATCTCTTTGACGGATCGAACCTCGCGAATGACAGCGAGCGCCCGCTCTCGCGTCAGAGGATGGGGATCAGGCTGAAAGATAAACCCTTCCACCATCTGCACAAAGGCTTGCCCGACCACAGGGGAACCGGCCACCGGCCACGCCTTCAGCAGTGCCAGCCTTTCCCAGACTTGGCCGCGCTGCGCGTAGTACTTCGCATAAGCCTCTACCGATCGCGCCAATTGTCCCACGGTGCCTTCCGCGCGGAGGCGCAGATCTACACGAAACACGGCCCCCTCTCTCGTCTGCTCGGCCAAGGCCTTCGTCAAGGATCGCGCCAGCATCTCAAAATATTCTTCGTTCGAGACGGCATCGACTCTCGCCTGGCGGTTGCCCTTCCCCTTTCGCGTCTCTCCTTCTGCGGAGCCATACACATAGATTAGATCCACATCGGAGCTGTAGTTCAGTTCATGGGCACCGAGTTTGCCCATGCCGATCACAACAAACTCCGTCTCCACCCAGGTGCCGTCGGCAAGCTGATGCATGGGCGTGCCGTGCAGAGCCTTCAGAGCCTTGTCGACGATTTCGTAGGCGGCATGAATGAGGACGGAAGCGAGGTCGGACAAGGACGCGGTCGTCTCCTCTACCGTAGCCAGGCGCAGGAGATCGCGCACGCCGATGCGTAACATTTCACGACGTCGCACCCGCCGCAAGACATCCAACTTCAATTCCATGGCTTTGAGCGAACCGAGACTCTGGCGAAGCGCCGCCACCATGCCTGCTCGGGTCGGAGCCGTCGTCAACACGTCCTCCTCCGCCAACCAGTAGATCAGCATGGGATCTCGAATGAGCGCGAAGGCGAGCGAATCGCTGTTCCCGAAAATCGTGCAGAGCAAACCCAACATTTTTGGGGAGGACTGAAGGTATTGGATGAGCGACGAGCGATTGACGCTTCCCGCGAGCAAACGCTCCCAATGATTCAGGGCCTGGTCGGGGTCGGCCGTTCGGGAAATTTCCGTCAGCAGCAGGGGGAGAATCGTGGCCAGCAATCGGCGGGTGTGCGGCTCCCCCGCCATGCTCTGGATATTGGCATCCGCCTCGGCCGCATGTGTGACACCATAGGGGCCAAGAATCCGTACTACCCGCTCAGGTTCAAGTCCGGAAGCGACCAGGAGAGGGGTTGGGTCTGGGTACACAGGGGACGTAGCGGAACCTGGACGCAGATCAGGTCCGCCCTGCTGAGGGGGGCGTCGTATCATGGCGCCGCATTATACTGGTGCAATTCTTCCGGTACAACGAGACCACCTTCGGGTATACTCCACGTCATCATGCTGCAGGCGACCACCGATCGCGAATCGATGCTGGCCACACTCACACCGCTCTGCCGCGGTGTGGAACCCGATATCCTGCACGACTTCGTCTCACGGATGGACCAAGACTATTTCGCGGTCTTTCCCCCTGCCTTGATCGCCACACATATCGCGCTCGCCGCCCACCTCACACCGGATCATCCGTGTGAGGTCCGGTTTGCAAAACTCGACCGCGGACGCTGGACGATTACGATCATCGCCTACGACTACTTTTCCGAATTCGCCACGATCTGCGGACTCCTGTCCGCCTTCGGCCTGAACATCGAAGAAGGACGCATCTTCACCTCAGCAGAAACCGACCCACCACGCCCAGCACGCGCAAGCACGTCCTACGGCCAACGACCCAAACCACAGAGCCGCCCCGGCCTCACCAGAAAGAAAATCGTCGACGTCTTCACAGTGATTCCGACGGAGAAACAGCCGTTCACCGCCGCAGAACAGAACCGGCTCACCGAGCAGCTCTCACGCATGATCCTGCTGTTGGACGACAATCAGTTCGACGAAGCACGGCAACAGGTCAATCGCCAACTGGTCGAACATCTCGGCAAACGCCGCAGCTCCTTCAGTGGCCTGCTGCACACGGTCCACATCACGTTCGACAACAGCCAGTCGGCGACCGATACCATCATGGACATCCGGTCGGACGACACGCCGGCGTTTTTGTATGCCTTTGCCAACGCGCTGGCGATGCGCAACGTCTATATCAGCAAGGCGCAGTTTGCGATCGAAGACGGCAAACTGCACGACCGCTTTTACGTCCGCAATCGTTTCGGGCAGAAGCTGCTCGATCCGGTCGATCAGGAACAACTCCGCCTCACCGCCGTGCTCATCAAACAGTTCACCCATGCCTTGACCTGGGCGCCGGATCCGGCCAAGGCCCTGGAGTCCTTTGATCAGTTCCTCGATCTGATACTCGAAGGGTCGCGGCAGGCCGGAAAGAAACAGGCCTGGGACTTCATCAACGACAAGAAGACCTTTCCGCTACTGGCGAGGCTGCTCGGGGCGAGCGATTTTCTGTGGGAAGATTTTCTCAGACGGCAACATGTCAACTTGCTGCCGCTGTTGAAGGACTACCGCGACGCCCCGCTGATTAAGCCGCAAACCTCCCTGCGCAAGGAGCTGAACCGCATCATCGCGAAGGCCAAAACCGACGAGGCGCGGAAGGAAGCGCTCAACCGCTTCAAGGACCAGGAACTGTTCCGCATCGACATGAAACACATCGTGGAACCGGGAACGAGCCTCCCCGACTTCTCGCTCGCGATCTCGGAGCTGGCCGAGGTGATTGTCGAACGCAGCCTCATCGATTGTCAGGCCAAGCTCACCAAGCTCTACGGCTCCCCTCGGCTCATCAACAAGAAGCCCTGCCCCTTCGCGGTCCTCGGCGCGGGAAAATTCGGCGGGCGAGAAATGGGCTATGCCTCCGACATCGAGGTGCTCTTCGTCTACGGCGGGCCCGGACGCACAAGCGGCAAACAAGGCATCGAGAACAGCGAATACTTCGAGCGCCTCGCACAGGAATTTCTGCAGTGGATCGAGGCCAAGCAAGAAGGCATTTTCCACATCGACGTCCGGCTACGGCCGCACGGCGGCAAGGGCTCGCTCGCCAATGCGTTCGACGAAGTCTGCACGTATTACAGTGCCGACGGGCTGGCTGCGCCGTTCGAGCGGCAAGCACTGATCAAGCTCCGTCATATCGCCGGGGACGCCGCACTCGGGAAGAAAGTAGAAGCCCATCGCGACAACTTCGTCTATAGCGGAGCCCCTTGGGATCTTGCGACCGCGCTCGATCTGCGTCGGCAACAAGTCAAGCAACTCGTTGAGCCTGGGCAGATCAACCTCAAGCACAGCCATGGCGGCATCGTCACGCTGGAATACGCCATTCAATATCTCCAAGTGATGCATGGCCACCGCTATCCCAGCCTGCGCACACCGAACACGCTCCGCGCACTCGCAGCCCTGATTGACGCAGGCCTCATTCCCCGCGCCACCGGTGAGAATTTGCGCAAGTCCTACCTCTTCATCCGCATGTTGATCGACGGTCTGCGCATGGTGCGCGGCAACACGAAGGACCTCGTCCTCCCGCCAGCGGACTCCGATGAATTCATCTTCCTCGCCCGCCGGGTCGGATACCAAACCGAAGATTGGCAAGCGGGGGCGAAACACCTGCTCTCGGACATCGAACAGCATATGAAACAGAATCGAGATTTTTTCGAGAAGATGTTCGGCAAGGTATGAAGGAGGGAGCCGCACGCTCCCCGCTGCTCGCACAACGCGCGGCCTCGGAAGGCCCTCGTTGGATACGCGTACCAGGGAAGCAATCAAGGCTCTGCCGTGAAGGGACTACGCACGTAAGGAAGAAACATCGCCAGGGCAAACCGCCGCACTTCTCTGGCATCCCCTCTTTCCGCCCACCATTCCATGGAGAGTCCCCCCTCATGCATGGGCCAAGCATCTGACAGTGTCGAGGGAACCCACGTGGCGCTAGAACTCTCGCCACAACATTCTCAAAAATGAGGAATGGTGTCAGCCATAAATTGCAGCTCACAGCCTACACGACCACCCCCCAGTCTATTTCACAACCTCGCCACTTCGACTCTATTCTAACGACCAGAATCCTCGTCTCTTGTACGAGGTCCATGATGGCAAAAACAGTGTCATTGTCCGATGTCAGAACACGCCTACCTGAACCGGTGGCCGGGGTATAGGAGCACGAGGAGGAAGCCATCGTTACGAAGAATGGGCGTCCCGCTGCCATTCTTCAGCCACCGTCGTTCTGCTATGAGGAGCTGACCGAGCGGCTCCGACCGAGGCCACACGCGTAACGTCTCGTCCGTTACGCTCCCCGTTCCATAGTCCCTCAACATCGGGTCGTCCTCTTTGCCTACGCAGCGCATCGCCCCGCGTCGAGATTCGGCCAAATCATGGTACAGTGGAAACTGCGGAGAGAATGGTGAGAGATGATGCTACGACGACTATCAGTGGTTCTACTTTGCTGCGCGGGCCTGACTGCATGCGGGGAAAGCGGTGACAGCGCCGGTTCCGGCCTCAAGCCGGTGGGAGAATGGGCGAAGATCGGCGAGACGGACAGCTACGTCTACTACGCCGATTACGCCAGCATCAAGAAAGCCGATGAAACCGTCGTGATGCTCGACCTGTTCGATTACAAGAGTGCGCAGACAGAAGGTGGAAACGCTCCCGCTCTTTCCAAAGCCACACAGCGCGAATACGACTGCCAAAACAAGAAAAGCCAGTCGCTCAAGTCGAGCTGGTATTCCGGTCAAATGGGAGCCGGTACTATCGTGCGCTCCGGCGGGACGTCGAACCAATGGTCCTCCGCGGCACAGGGCACTGCTACCGGGGGGCTGTTGAAGGCCGCCTGCGGCAATTCCTAGCTGCGCCGCTGGTTCGAGTAATCCAAGTCTTTCTCGAACGACGCCTGTATGCAGAACGGGTACCACGCACGCCCTACTCCACGCACGATGCGTAGACCTTTGGGCAGGTTGAGTCTAACCCGCCGGACGGGCCGGCGGCCGCAGGCAGACCATTCATCGCGTCAATCACCTTGGAATAGGAGTTTGGAGCGCGCGTCCAGAAGATGTAATTGGCCCTCAACCGGTCTCGCGCGAATGCCAACAACTCGGCAACCCTGGGGACTCGTCCCTTTCCATCGTGCTGTGTGTTGTCGTAGTTCGATTGCATCACCGAAGGCGTCAACGGCACGATGCCGGACAACGGCGCATAAAAATGGTACGCCCCTTTAGGCCTGTTCGGACGGTCGAAGTTCAAGCCGGGGTCATCGATGAACACATCAGGCCCGCCCAATGCCGTCCCGATTGTGCGCATCTGGCCTACGAACGAGGGCAACATCTCGCGAGGATAGTTTACAAACTGATACGTCATCGTGTTCGGGAACGCCGCGCGCATCGCCCGCTGCACACTGAGCAGATTGTCATAAAATCGCGCAACCTCTGCCTTGGACAGCGCCCGCACCGGCTGGCCCATCGAGGACTCCGGAAGACCGATCCCCTCGAAATGCGCATGGCCGTTGAAGCGCTTCCCCAATTCACGAATGAGCGCAACGAGGCGATCACGAACCGCCGGGTTCCAGAGTTTCAGATTATTTCCGCGTGGCGCATCCGTACCGTAACTGCTGAACGGGAACGCCCCTCCCTCATATCTCTCGGTTGCCATGTAGAATGGCACGGGCAACACCTGAGGCTTGAAGGATTTCAGCTCCAACAGCACAATCAGCCGCTTGTTGTGCGGCGCCAGTTCGGCCAATACCCGCTCAATTGCCGTAAAGTCATACTGACCTTCCTCAGATTCCAACTCCGGCCACTCGAAACGCATCTGCAGCCCGCGCAACGCGGGGGTCGCCTGCAGCTCGCGATAGACTTGTGCCATGATCTTCGGGTTGGTCCGCATGAACGACATCGGCGCATAGTAGTGACCGGGGTGCCATTTCACCGCACCGGGATCCGACACATCCGCAGCCGCAGTCTGTACCGGCCAGCTTCCCGTGCCCGCTATCGCGCAGAGCACCACCAGCAAGATGCGCATGGCGGTGTGATGCCTTGGAATCGCCGCGATCACTCCTGGCCGGCCATTGCTCGCGCCCTGCCCATCATCGTACATCTTGCCTCCCTTCATCTCTCCCTTGAGACCAGGGCGTTCTGACTGCAGCCGCTTAAGCGGCGGTCGACGAGCGACGATTGTGGCAGTACGGAGGTGATGCCGCCATACCAAGCCGCACGGCTTCGGCGTCGTAGCAATGAGGACGCTCTGTAACCACCGGACAACCGGTCGAGACCAGCGGCGGATGATGAGTCCACTACCAGTCGCCGCATGATATGGTGGGAATGGGTGAGGCGCCGAGGGATATTCCAGAGCGCCGCCACGGGAAGACCGCAGTACACGGGAGGGCCGGTCGCAGATTGAGGTACGCCGGCGCCTTCCCGTGAACCGGATGAAGCTGATGAACCCGACCAATCTAGTATTAGAGTTCGAGCATTTTCTGATACGCGCGGAGGAGATCTCCCACGGATAACACCCCGATGATCGTGCCGTCTTCCGTCACCGGCAGGTGGCGAATCCCTTCTTTCTTCATTAGTCGGAGAGCCTCCTTGATAGGCTCACTGTCTTCGATGGTGATGACCGCCTTGCTCATACACGACATCACCGTCGTCGTGTTCGGATCCAGCCCCTTGGCCACTGCTTTTCGGCTCAGATCCGTATCCGTAATGATGCCGAGATAACGGGAGCCGTCGTCAACGAGCAACGATCCGATGCGCCACTTGTGCAAAAGGCGACCAGCCTCCTTGATCGACGCGCCTTTATGCACGCTTCGGACCTCGGATGACATGAATTCCGCCACCGTACGGCCATCGATCCTCTCTCCGAGCGTCCGCCGCCAATCACGGCCGATCCTCGTGCTGCGCTTCAGTTCAAGCTGCGCCAGGCAACTCTCCAATACCTGCTTGCGTTGATGCAGGCTCTCACGATCGAGATTGTGCGTACCCGCTTCCTGCGCCTCCTCCGGAAGAATCGCCGCCTCGCCGAGTTTGGCATACTGATACGCCTCCAGTTCCTCCGAGGCTCCACCGAACGCCTCGCTCAGCAGTTCCTCGGCCTGCTCGTCAAATGCCTCCAGCGAGGCATTCCCCTTCCGCCGAGACAAAAAGGTTTGAAAGGTCGCTAGTGTTCCGCGGACATCTTCGATATGCCGGCTGAGCACATCAGCCGGTTCCTGGCTCGACTTGAGTTTCTTGGCCATACTGCCTCCTTGTTGAGCCCAGGAGAATAACTCAAGTCCGAAATCGGCTCAAGCCTTACGCCGAAAAGGGTTGCGGTGTGAGGCCGGGCAGGATGACGGCCCCCTCATGGTCTGACGCCGGCTTTGCCGCGCTCCCGGCCTTGGGCACAACCTTTCCGCGAACCCGATGCATTTTGTCCCGCGTATGATACGGCATCACGTTTTCCAGTACCGCCGGAAGCTTGTCGCAGGGCACATCCTCCATGATCTTCGTGGCCAATTTCGGATCCGGCCCCGAACGGCCACCGACAAAGATGTCGACAGCATCGACGACTTTGCCGTTCACCCGGGCCTTTTTGCCGAGCAATCCAACATCCGCCACGAGATGATTGCCGCAGCCGGCGGGACAGCCTGACCAATGGACGGTGATCGGCTTGAGGGTATCGCCCAACTTCCGCTCCAGCGTCCGCGCCGTTTCGACGGCCCGGGTTTTGGTTTCAATGACGGCCAGGTTGCAGTAGTCGCTGCCGACGCAACTCACCAGTCCCTTGTAGAGGGCCGATGGATTGTACGCGAATTGCTTCACCAGCGGCTCTTCCGCCAGCTCACCCACCAGCCGGTCGCTGATATGTGGGATGACGAACGCTTGCGCGGGTGAGAGTCGCACTTCACCTGTCCCATATCGATCCGCCAACCCGGCAATGCCGCGTAACTCGGCGGCTTTGATCCGTCCCACCAGCACTTTGAGCCCGACATAGTTCATGCCACGTTGCTTTTGGCGGAAGATGCCGATGTGATCGCGCTCCGCCGCCGCCCGAGCATCGACGCCCGCAGCAGGCAGCGCTCGCCCCATCCGCACCTCCACCTCATGACGCAGCCGTGCCTCGCCCCAGGCTTCGACCAGAAATGCGAACCGCGCTTGCGTGCGATTCTCTCGTGGCCCGTGATCCCGATAGATGTGCAGCAGCGTCCGGCACACCTCAAAGGCCTCCGCCGGATTGACGAACATATCCAACGAACTGGCGATACGATAGCCGCCGGAGCCCAACTTCCCGCCTACCAACACGTTGTAGCCGTAACACTTGTCGTGGCCCAAGTCGTGATAGGCCGGCACCAACGCGATGTCTTGCGTCTCCGTGTGGAGACAATTGTCCGCGCAGCCCGTCACCGCGATATTGCACTTGCGCGGCAAATTCGTATAGGCCCCATTGCCCAGCACTTCGTGATTGATCGCACGCACGATGTCGGTTCCGTCGAGCAGTTCGTTCGGATTCAGACCGGCTACTGGGCACGTCATGATATTCCGCACGCTGTCCATGCCGGTTTGCATCGACGTGAGCCCCGCCTCCGTCAGCTTGTCGAACACCGTAGGCACCGCTGCGATCGTCAGATGGCGCACTTGCACTTGTTGCCTGGTCGTCATGTCGATCACGCCGTTGCCATGCGCCAGCGCGATGTCCGCCAGTACGCGGAGTTGAGCCGCCGTCGTGTGGCCGCCCGGCATGCGCACCCGCAGCATGAAGTACCCGGGCGTGGGATTCCGCAAGAACAGGCCGTACCATTTCAACCGTTGAATATCGTTTTCCGGGATGGCCTCCCACCCGGCTTGGGCATAGTGTGCCAGCCTGTCCCGAACCGATAATCCGTCTTGTTCCGACTTAATCGCTTCAATTTTGTTCATCACGCGCCCCCCAATGCGACGGAATAGTCCGGTCCGGATTTCCTCAACACCACCGCGCCCTCCCGACTCAGTCGATCCACCACCAACAAGATCTGTGATGCGCTGAGACCGGACAAGGCCACCAACTCTTCGAAGGACTGGGGCGCCTGTCGCTCGAGCAACGTCAACACCGCCGTTTCTGCAGTCGTCTTCATGGTGTCCTCCCTTCCGTGGGTGCCGTCTCAGCGGCATCACCCGCTTCGTTACCTAGAACGTTTTGTATTCGAGCCACTTCCCATTGAGCGTGATCTTGCACCGGGCCTCGCCCTGGCTGCCGGTCACCTTTTCCATATCCAAGGTAAAATCAATGGCGCTCATGATCCCGTCACCGAACATTTCGTTCGCCATCTCCCGCAATGAGTCGCCGTAGACACCGATGACTTCCAACAGGCGATACTTGAAAGGATCCGTCGCATTCGGGAAATCGGCCCGGACGGGGAACGTGCTGAGGGAACTGATTTGTTCTTTGTCCAGATCGAGCAACTTCCCCACTTTGCCCGCGTCCTCCGGTGACAGGCGATGATTGCCGTTCAACGCGGCGGCGACGAACGTCGGATTCTTCCCGACCGTCTTCGCTACTTCTGCAATCGTGACGTTCTTGTTCAACCGTTGCGCCCGGATCGCCTTGCGTACCGCTGTTTTCTCCATTGTGACCTCCCATTCGTGATTCGCCCGTGAATCGATCTCAGCACGTCGTTTCATTAGGATCCCGTTACGACCGACGCCACCGATTGAGACACCGGAGCCGCCGTCGCTGCCGTCACCCGATAGGGGCTCACCATCCAATAGAGCCCCCCGACGAACAGCCCGCCGCCCACCAGATTTCCCAGCACCACAAACAGCTGGTTGTACCAGAAGGCCCCCCACGTCACCGCGGCATCATGCGGCAGGAACAGCGCCATCCCCAGCAACGATTGATTGGCGATGCTGTGCTCAAACCCCGTGCCGATGAAGGCGAACAGACACCAGAAAATCAGCAGAATCTTCGCCGTATCGCTGGTCGTGCGACCCGTCATCCAGATCGCCAGACAAATGAGCCAATTGCAGAGGATGCCCCGCACGAATAGTTCCCAGGCAGGCAACGACATTTTGACCGCAGCAACTTTCTCGATCAGATCCGTCGTCGGCCCCTTCGCAAAGACGCCCGATTGCACGATGAGCCAAGCCAACCCCAACGATCCCACCAGATTGCCAAGCCACGACCAGGCATTGAGTTGCAGGGCTTGGCCCCAGGAGAGACTTCTCGATAGGCCACCGATAGCGCCGATCAGATTGTTGCCGGTGAACAGCTCGGCCCCCGCAAAGACGACGAGCGTCAACGCCACCCCGAACGATACGCCCATGATCAGTTTGACCACCGGAGAACCGGCCGCAGCCAGAGGTCCTCCCAGACTGAAGATCAACGCCATTCCAAACCCGAGATAGATGCCGGCTAACGCCGAGAGAATGAGATATCCACCTGAGGACCGCTCAAAAAACGACCACTTCCTCGCTGCCACCCCTGCAATCCGCTCGTGATCTGCCGTATGCATGAGGCTCTCCTTTCGGTGGTCACTGCGCCCGCACAATTAAAAAAAAAGACGTCCTTATCCCCGCAAGTGGGGAAAAGGACGTCTTTGTCCTGCTTGGCCAGGTTGCGGCAACCTCGCCCGGTGCTGTCAGCCGACTTCAACGTCGACAGAAACGAAAACGGCGTCCGCCACTCTTGGAAGAATGACGGACGCCATTGTCCGTGTACCGTATATGGAGCAGGTTTACGACCAGGCGCCGTTGCCTGTGCTCACCCGCATTCGGCATGTATACCACCGCCTCAAAGATTCGTCAAGCGCCCTCGACGAAAAGGCGGCAGGTCTACACGTCGTAGTACAGGAAGAATTCGTACGGGTGCGGCCGCAACCGCATCGTATCGACTTCCTTGGTGCGCTTGTAGCCGATCCAGGCCTCAATGAGGTCCTCGCTGAACACCCCGCCCTTGAGGAGGAACTGATGATCCTTCTCCAAGTGGTTGAGCGCCTCGTCGAGGCTGCCCGGCATCGTGCGGATCTTCGCGGCTTCCTTCGCCTCAAGATCGTACAGGTCCTTCTCCGCCGGCTCCCCGGGATTGATCTTGTTCTCGATCCCGTCCAGTCCGGCCATCAACATCGCAGCAAACGCCAGATAGGGATTGGCAGCCGGATCCGGGAAGCGGACTTCAATCCGCTTGGCCTTCGGGCTGGGGGAATACATCGGAATGCGAATACCGGCCGACCGGTTGCGGCTCGAATAGGCCAACAACACCGGCGCCTCGAAGCCAGGAGTCAGGCGTTTGTATGAGTTGGTCGACGGGTTGGTGAAGGCGGCCAGCGCGGGCGCATGCTTCAAGATGCCGCCAATGTAGTGCAGGCACATCTGCGAGACGCCGGCATATTCCTTCCCGGCAAACAGCGGCTTGCCGTCCTTCCAAATGCTCTGGTGGGTATGCATACCCGAACCGTTGTCCCCAAAAATCGGCTTCGGCATAAAGGTCACGGTCTTGCCGTGCCGACGCGCGACATTCTTGACGATATATTTGAACATCATCATCTTGTCGGCGGTTCTCAGCAGGCTGTCGAAGCGAATGTCGATTTCGGCCTGCCCTGCCGTCGCCACTTCGTGGTGATGCTTTTCCGTGGCGATGCCCGCCTTTTCCATCTCGAGAATCATTTCGGTGCGGATATCCTGCTGCGTATCCGTCGGCGCCACCGGAAAGTAACCTTCCTTGTGGCGAATCTTTCCACCGAGATTGACCCCCTCCTGCCCCATATTCCACACGCCCTCATCGGAATCGATGTGGTAGTAGGCGCTGTGATTCGTCTGGTCATACCGCGCATGATCGAAGATAAAGAATTCAGCTTCCGGTCCCCAGTAGGAGGTGTCGCCGATCTTGGTGCTCTGGAGATACTTCTCCGCCTTCTGGGCGATGAACCGCGGGTCGCGATCGTACATTTCCCGGGTGATCGGATCGACTACGTTGCCGATAAGGCTCAACGTCGGCACCGAACAAAACGGATCCATGCAGGCAGTCGCCGGGTCCGGCACGAGCAGCATGTCGCTGTTGTTGATCGCCCTCCAGCCTCGAATCGATGACCCGTCGAGCCCGGAGCCGTCCTTGAACAGGCCTTCCGTCAGTTCACTGACCGGAATCGTAAAATGCTGCCAGGTGCCGATCAGGTCCACGAACTTCATGTCCACAACCTGGACCTTGTTCTTCTTTGCAAAATCTAACACCTCACGAACGTTCATCCCCTCCTCCTTTCAACCGCCGATAAAAAAACACCTTCCCTCGCCGTCCTTACGCCGCATGAGCCCCAAGAAACACTTCAATCTCATTAAGGATCGACGCCCGGATGGTTTCCAGACGGCCGACCTCTTCCACTTTTTCCCCGTCCATACTGGTCACATAAAACACGTCGGCCACCTGATCCAGCCTGGTGGAAATCCGAGACGCATGCACCGACAACCCTAACTGAAAAATGGCGTTCGTGATAATGTACAGCAATCCCTGCCGATCATCCGCAAAAACATCAAGAATGGTAAAGCGGTCGGATGTCTCGTTGTCGATCCGGACTTCCGCCGGCTGTCTGTGAGCGGGCAACGATCGCCCCAGACTCAACCGAGCTCCACGCCGCATCACCGCCTCGATGGATTGCCGACCGGTCAGCACGTCCGTAATCGTTGCCGCAATCGACTCGCGCCGGTCCATAGGAGGCTCGCCCTGGTAATCCGGGTCGGCGACCTGAAAGCTATCTACGACCACACCATCCTTTCGTGTCACAATTTGCGCATCCAGGATCTGCAGCCCGCCCGCCGCCATGACCCCGGCGATCTTTGAGAACAAGCCCGGGATCACATCGTTATGCGCGATGACGGCATATTCGCAGGTACCCAGCGGCGCGTTGAATTCCGTCTCAATCACGACGCCGCCCGGTTGTAGACGGCGAATGGCGCCCAGATGAACGGCAATTCGATGCGGACTGGTACCGTAGGCATACCGCAGAGGGAATTGTTCGAGTTCTGATCGAATCCAGGCCCTGTCATGCGGCGGATTTCGCTTGTCCGATGCGTGTGCGACCACATCATCGGCGATGCGCGCCAACCGCTGCGGCTCATCCGCGGTTTCACGCTCGCCGGAGACCTCCTGCATCGCCCGCAGATACAACTCCACGAGCAAAGACTCTTTCCATTTCGTGAGCACATCCGGACCGACCGCTGCGATGTCCGCAGCCGTCAGCGCCAAGAGTTTTCGCAAGACCTCCGGCGTCCCGACCTCTCGGGCAAAAGGGAGCAGCACCTTCTCGTCATAAGGATCGCGACGAAATGCCGTGTGAGCCATCAGCAGGTGGCGATGAACGAGCATCACTAGGGTTCGTGACTCCCGCTCATCGAACCCTAGACGTGCGGCAGTCTCTTCCGCCAACCGCTTCCCGACCTCACTGTGGTCTTCTTCATGGCCTTTTCCCAAATCATGAAGGAGCAGGGCCAAATGCAGCAGGTCCTTCCGCTTAATCTCTCGGTACACGTCCCCTAACACGCCGGGATGCTCGGCCAGGGCCTCGGCCTTCGCCACCGCCAGTAAGCTATGCTCGTCGACCGTGTACTTATGGTACTGATTGAACTGCATCAGCCCACGGACCCGCGAGAAGGCCGGCACCAGTTTCTCCAGCAGATGCGCGCGATGCATTGCTTCCAAGGCTTTTGCCGTACCGGGCCCGGCCAGAATCGACAGGAAGGTGTGCCCGGTCTCCGGGGTATGGAACTGCTCGGCGGACAGGGTTTCGGCATGCCGGTGAATGTCTTCCAGCAGTGACGGATCGATGCTCAATTTGCGCGATCGCGCGAGGTCAAAGAGCGTCAGCAATAACGCCGGTTTCCCCAACACTTGGGAACGCGACTCAGTCGGCACCGTCAAGGCTTCGCCGTCGATGGCGAAATATCGCTCGATCCGCTGAGCCGGCAACCACCGCGACACCCGCTGCCACAAGGTTCGACGCCGACACCGCTCGACAAATCGCATCAATGCCGCGTGCAGCCCCATGGTGTGCCGATAGTACTGCTGCATGAACTGTTCGACGGCCAGCAGATGAGGCCGATCGGTGAACCCGAGCTGCTTCGCCAGCCAGACCTGCTCATCGAAGGTGAGAATTTCCTGTGCCATGCCGGCGCGAATGTGGAGAAACGAACGTACACGCAAGAGAAATTCTCGCGCCTCTTTGAGCGCGCGATAGTCGGCCTGGGACAGAATGCCGCGATCGGACAATTCCCGGATGGTGGAGGCATGAAAACGGGCCGAGCCGATCCATTGCAACAGGTGGAGATCCCGCAAACCGCCTTGGCTCTTCTTGACGTTCGGCTCCAGCAGGTACACCGTCTCGCCGAACTTCCGGTATTCACGCTGACGCTCGGCCACTTTCTGTTCGAGATAGGCATCGAACCCGCTCGACACGACTTTCCGCAGATACCGCGCATGAAACTGCTGAAACAGTTCTGGGCTCCCCGCAAGAAACCGGGCCTCCATCATCGAGGTCCGGACCGTGAGGTCCGCTACACCCAGATCGAGACAGTCCTGAATAGTCCGCACGCTATGTCCGACCTGGAACCCGCTGTCCCAGAGCGGATGGAGCACCTGTTTCACCAACTCCGGCATCACCTTGGCGGCATCCGGATGAAAGAGAAACATCAGATCGATGTCGGAGTGCGGCGCCAATTCCCGCCGCCCGTAGCCCCCGATCGCCACCAGACAACACTGCTGGAATCCGGCGGTCGTGAGCGCCTCGCCGCCGGTCCGCGCTGCAGTCCGATACCGGCCGATGATCAAACCATCGACCATATCTGTCGTGGCGACGACCACCTCGTCGCCAGAGGCACCGGCCAGTAATCGCTGCTGAATCGCCTGGCGTTGTTCCGCCAGCAGTTGGGACACCACCAACGAAGCCTCGTGCACCATATGGGAATTTGCGTCCAAGGCGTGCGACATACGTTAGAGGGCGCTTTCCCCCGTTTCACCCGTTCGAATCCTGACAGCGGAGGTGAGTTCCCGTACGAAGATTTTTCCGTCGCCGATGCTGCCCGTTTTCGCCGCACGCGTGATGGTCTCGAGCACGCGTTGGACCTGCCCATCGTTCACCGCGACTTCGATTTTGACCTTCGGCACGAATTCAATGGTGTACTCCTGGCCGCGGTAGGTTTCCTTGTGCCCCTTCTGACGGCCGAAGCCCTTCACTTCCGTGACCGTCATGCCCTGAATCCCGATTTCCAGGAGAGCGTCTTTCACTTCATCGAGCTTGAACGGTTTGACAATAGCTTCGATTAATTTCATCCCTGCCTCCAGAGGTAGCTGCCAGACTCCGGCTGCCAGCTTTCAGCTAAAAGGAAGACGCTTCACGCTTCATGCTGAAGCTGAGTGCTGTTCGCCCTCTTACTCATGAGTACGCGCGTTCGTTATGTTGGCTCAAATCCAACCCGGTCGCTTCCTCTTCGGATGAGACCCGCAATCCTGTCAGGGCATCGACCAGTTTGAGGATGACAAAGGTGGCGACCAACGAGAAGACCGTGGTCACGAGCACAACCAGAACTTGGACGCCAAAAAACCCAGGATTCCCGAAGACCAATCCATCGGCGCCTCCGGGATTGACGACCTTACTGGCACAGAGGCCTGTCGCCAACACCCCGATCACGCCTCCGACTCCGTGGATGCCCACGACGTCAAGCGAGTCATCATAGCCGAATCGCCCCTTCCAGACAATTGCCGCATAGCAGGACATGCCGGCCACCAGGCCGATGCCGATTGCGGATAACGGGCCGATATACCCGGCCGCCGGCGTCACCGTCGCCAGGCCGGCGACCGCACCGCTGGCCACACCCAGCACCGTCGGTTTTCCGCGATGCATCCACTCGGCTCCGCACCAGGAAATTGCTCCCATGGCCGCCGCGGCATGGGTGGCAAGAATGGCCGACACCGCAATCGCGTTCGCGCCCAACGCACTGCCGCCGTTAAATCCGAACCAGCCGAACCAGAGAAACCCGGCCCCCAGGAGGGTCATGGGCAAATTGTGAGGGGCCATATAGTCCGTGCCGTACCCACGCCGCTTGCCCAAAACAATCGCACAGACCAGAGCCGCCGCGCCGGAACTGATATGGATCACGGCGCCACCGGCAAAGTCTAACGCTCCCATCTGGGCCAGCCACCCCCCGCCCCAGATCCAATGGGCCAACGGCACATAGACCAGCACCGACCAGAGGGCACCGAACAGCACGGCCGAGGTAAACCGTTTGCGTTCGGCAAACGCGCCGGTGATCAACGCCGGCGCAATGGCCGCAAACATCATCTGAAACAGCATAAATGCCTGGTGCGGAATGGTCGGCGCGTAACTCGGATGAGGCTGACTGTCAACGCCACTGAGGCCGACCCACTCCAATCCCCCGATCACCCCGCCCTTATCCGGCCCGAACGCCAAACTGTAGCCGAACAGAATCCACAAGAGACTGACCACACTCAAAATCATGACGCTCTGCATGATCGTGCCCAACACGTTTTTCGTGCGCACGAGCCCGCCATAAAACAGCGCCAACCCCGGCATCAGCATTGCCAGCACGAATGCCGACGACACCAGCACCCATGCCGTATCACCACTATCCACCTTGAGCGGTGTGACGTCCGCCCAGGCTTGCCCGTCTCCGAACCCCGTGAGCAGGACCACGCCCGTTGCCGCACCCACGATGACCGTTTTCTGCTGTGCCGATGCCTTCACCATATCCTCCTTCGGCTGTGCCGCCTGCCCCAAAACTTCCCCCTTCACGCCGCGAAGGAGGAAGCCGGGACGGGAGCTTAAAACGTCTTCGTGAACTTCAGCTTATAGAAGTCTTGATTGTCTGTCAGATCTTTGCCCGCCGTGAACCGGAAAGCCATGTTGCCCGGCAACTTCATTTCGACGTACGGACCAATCCAGCGATAATAGTCTTGCGCTGCGCCCGGAGCACTGCTGTCGCGCGTGGTCAGCAGATGTTCATAGTGCGCGCCGAGGGACCACATGCTGTTCATGCGCACACCCGCGCTGACCCAGTAGTGGAGAAAGTCCCACGTGCCCCGGCCACCGGTCTGACTGGTGCCCAAGCAATTGGTATCGACGAGCCCGCTGCACCCGGTCGCCCCGCCGCCTCCGCTGCCGCCTTCGCTACGGATGGCCTTGTAGTAGCCCAGATAGAACTCGCCTTCGAAACGATCGTCCACATAGTTCGCGATGATGTTCGGCACCGCACCCTCAAAGGCCGTGGTCCGCTCATTCACACTGCCGCCGCCGTTGGGAAAGAAGCCGCCGCGCGAAGACAGGAGGCTGCCATGCACAAACCCGATCATCGGGGTGACGGACAGGCGTTTGTCGAGAAACGTAAAGTTCAGACCCACGTCTGTTTCGAGCCAGGGCGCATTGTCATGCACGCCCACGCCGTTGATCATGGTCCAATAGGTGAAGTTGAAGGCGAGGGCGATGTTATCGGTCAATCCGTAGGTGCCGTAGATGGATGGGTTGAATCCGAAAAAACTGTCGGCCTGCATCGCCATGGTCACCGACACGGGGTGCTTGGTCGTATCCATCAGGTCGTCCGTCGTCGCGGCTTGTGCCCCGACGAGCACGCTTCCCGTGCCACCCACCAGCAATGCCAATCCCAACACCCATGCCCGTGCCTTCCGCCCAACCAGCATATTCATGACGCCTCCAAAGAGAGAAGAAGTAAATGTGCCCTGCTCCCAAGCCGTCGTACCCGACGATCTGCGAGCCCCGTCTCTCTGGCGCCATTGCCAGTGTTGCTGACCGACGTCGTTGTCGGTCGTAAGAACGCCTGAGCTTGTTAACGATACCCGTTGGTGATCGGCATCCGCCGATCCTTGCCGAACGCCCGATGGGTAATCTTGATACCGAGCGGTGCCTGTCGCCGCTTGTACTCACTGCGATCCACCATCACCATGACCCGTGCGACCGTCTCCCGATCGAACCCCATCGCGACGATGTCTTCCAGAGCGCGGTCCTCCTCGACATAGGCTTTCAAAATCGGATCAAGGATGGAATACGGCGGCAGACTGTCTTCGTCCTTCTGGTCGGGGCGCAACTCTGCAGTCGGAGGCCGGTCCAGGACACGTTTGGGAATGACCGGTTCCAGACCGTTCAGATTTCGCAGCTGCGACAGTTCGTACACCATCGTCTTGGGTACGTCTTTGATCACCGCAAATCCGCCGGCCATGTCGCCGTACAACGTGGCGTAGCCGACGCTCATTTCGCTCTTGTTCCCGGTGGTCAACACCAGGTGGCCGAATTTGTTGGAGTAGGCCATGAGCAGATTGCCCCTGATCCTGGCCTGCAAGTTTTCTTCAGTCGTATCGGGACGGTGCCCGGAGAACGGCTTGGACAGCGCGTGCAAGTAACTCTTGAAGGTCGTCGTAATCGAGAGGGTATCCACCTGGATGCGCAGACGCTGCGCGAGATCCGCCACATCTTCTCGACTGACTCGCGAGGTATAGGGCGAAGGCATGAAGACCCCGAGGACATTGTCCGCACCCACTGCATCGACCGCGATGACGGCCGTGAGGGCCGAATCGATGCCACCGCTCAATCCGATGACGACCCGCTTGAACCCGTTTTTTCGAACATAATCGCGCACCCCCAGCACCAGCGCGCGATAGGCTTCCTCCAGCCGATCCAACGGCGATTCCATGGCCGGGACCACGATCGACGATGACTTCCTCGCTGGCACCCGCACCGCAACACGATCCACCAGCGCGGCGACTCGAGTCGACAAGGGCCTTGCGCGCCGTTCCCCCTGTCGCGCGCGCCCCACCGCGGCGACATCGAGATCCGCAATCAGAAGATCCTGCTCAAAGGACTTACCCCGTGCCACCAGTTCGCCGGTCTGATCCACGATCACGCTGCAACCGTCGAAGACCAATTCATCCTGCCCACCCACGGTGTTGGTATAGGTGACCATCACGCGATTCTCGCGCGCCCGGGTGGCCAGCACTTGCTCGCGCAGACGGCTCTTGCCGACATGGAACGGGGAGGCATTGATGTTCACGATGACCTCAGCCCCTGCCGCGGCCTGTACGCGAGTCGGCCCTTCGGGAAACCAGATATCCTCGCAAATGTTCACGCCGATGGTGGTGCCATTCAACACCAGGAGCGGCAGACGCGTGCCGGGACGAAAATACCGGCTCTCATCAAAGACGCCATAATTCGGCAACAGCCGCTTGCAGTAGTTGGCGATCACCCTACGTTCACACAGTACGGCTGCCGCATTGTAGAGATCGTGCCGACCGGCCGGGGAGAAGACCTGTGTTTCCGACGGTGTCATGCCGGTCGCCTCGCGTCCGACATACCCCACCACCACCACCAATCCGTGCGCTTCCGCCGCAACCGCTTTTAACGCACGGTGCGTGTCTTCGATGAAGCGAGGCTTGAACAGCAGATCCTCAGGCGGATATCCGGTAATAGCCAATTCAGGAAACGCCACAATGTCAGCCTTTGCGCGGCGGGCGTCCTTGATCCAAGCCTTGATCAGCGCCGTGTTCCCGTCGATATCACCGACGGTGGGGTTGATCTGGGCCATGGCGATTCGCAGCGATCGCACTAGCGGGTTTCCCCTGCCATCACAGCATGCTCAAATCGGCCATTCAACGAGGCCGCAAGGAGTCCAGACGCCGAGGCGTACTCTGAGTCGTACGTCGAGGTGGATGAGAGACTGAGAACGAAGTTGAGGGCCGATTTCAGCATGCTGATAATAAAAAAAAAGTCCTCAGACCCACCTCGGTGGATCGGAGGACGTCGTTGTCCTGGGCTATCTCTGTAAAGGAGACTTTTCGAAGACTCCGTTGTCCCCGAAAAAGCTGGCGAACAATACCACCGGCCACAATCGGCTGTCAACCGATCTTCACCGGCATTTTCCCCCTGAAGCATGCAACGTCGGCGCGCCCCGTATGCTAGAATCCAGCCCCATGCGCACTCTACGGCACCAGGCTCGCGAAGCATTCCGCCGCCCCTTACAGGTCTGGCACATAAGCCTGGCCCTCTTCACCTGCCTCCATGTAGTCGCCTGCAGCACCGGCTCACCCCTCACCCTGGTCGGGGAGGGCCCGCTTGGAAAGGTAGCGCTGGAGCGGTTAGCCAGCCGGGGGACCACCGCAAAGTACGGGAGCCCACAGACAGCGTTCCAAGCCTCCCATCCGGCCACAGTTCCAGGCCAGGTGATCTCGCGCCTGCTGACCGGATTGTCTGTCTCCGGCCTGGAGCGGCCGGGAAATGCCATGACCCAACAGGCGTACCCGCTGTTTTCTCACGAGGAAATGGAGTTCTTAGGCCCCCTCCTCGTCCGCGCCCTCGCAGAGGCACAGGCGGATCAGCGAATACGTTTCACCCTGCACGATGACGGCCTCCGAACGCAGGGCACGATCTATGTGCAAAAATCTCTACTGCGAGTAAGCCTCTCACACTATCGCGCAGGGCCCTCACAGACAGACACTCGACCAGCGACGCTGACGCTCTCCTTTTCGCCAACACAGGCCTTGGTAACTACCGATGTCCCCCAGTCCTGGATGAACATCGAACCCGACCAGCCGCATGTGGCGGTCTCAATTGATGCGTTGGCCCAACTTCCTCCGTTGCACGCCGCACCTCCCGAGCACCATGCGGTCGTAGAAGTCGTTCCGCCGCCTATCCCTGTCGCAAACGAGCAGACAAGGTTGCACCAAGAACTCCAGGCCACGAAGGACCTCGTGGTCAAACAGGCCGAGGAACTGCAGCAGCTCAAGGCCGAACTCGACATGCTGAGACGCCAACTCGCGGAGAAAGAGTTGCCCGCCCCCAAGGCCAAGCCCAAATCGGCCCCCCGCAAATCTGCCCCGACTCCATAACCGCTCCCCCTGCCGGATGCGTTAGTCCCCGCTCAAGACAACTGCAGACCGGGACAGTACGTCCCTGGCATCGTACACATCGTCTGCCCAGGCCGGCTTCCGGCCCTTATACATTGTCACCGTCATGGACGTTCGACGCGAGAACGCCAGAACATCTGCGCGCTGAGCCAAGTGAAAAAAGTCGTACCCTTCGCGTAGCGCCAGTTCGGCACAACGGCGCTGCAAGTATGCATCTAACTGTGTCTGCGAGGTAAACGAGCTGACGCGGTACTCGACGCGATAGACATTGTCCTTGAGTTGCTCCACTTCTTCTCTCGCAGCTCCCGCCAGCGGCTGGTACTGGCCCGTTGCGCAGGCAGTGGTCGCGACCATCATCAGGAGGAGAACGACATGCCTCACCCTCGACATGGATCCCTCATCACAGTTCGACTGCTTCATACCAGTGAAGCGCGCGACTCCCGATGACGTTCCGACTATATCCAGCTGTGGTTGCGATCCGTCGGGCATAACGCACATCCGAGGACTCACCGCGCCGGTGTAGCGCCTCGCCTCCAATCCTGCGGCCGGCGCGAGGGGCGAATAGTCATATGACGCCCTCTGACGCCCTCCTGAGTTCAATTGAGACTGCAGCGCACCGACATGTCCTGCTGTGAACTCGTGCCTGAGCCGCATAGGCTAGCCGGCTGACACCAACCTCTCCGTCAAGCATCGCCGCGTCGACGCCAACGGCCTCTCAGCGACGCACTTGCGCAAGGCAACAACGGCACTTGAAATTCAGGGACTGGGTATGGGGACTACAGGCAGGCATATAGACGCTGGGCAAGACGCGCCAAGATTCCCACACGGGAGGCGTAGAGACGCGCTCGAACGTGGGAGGCAACGATCGCCCCCCTCCCCCCGTTACCCTCTATTCCTATCGGCCCGATCTTCAATCTCACCCGCCAACAAAATCGCTTCGGCAATTTCCCGCATGGATTTTCGGAGATCCATGCTCTGCCGCTGAATGAGCTTGAATGCCTCTTCTTCGGACAGGCGCTTCGCCCGCATGAGATAGCCCTTGGCCCGATCGAGCAGCTTGCGGACCTGTAACGCCTCCTGCATCTCGAACGACTTCTCCAACAGCGTCGTGTGCTCGATGGAAATCGCCGCCTGATTGGCGATGGCCTGCATCAGCTTCACTTCTTCGGCCGTGAAGGTGTGCGGCGTGGACGTATAGGTATTGATGACGCCGATCGCCTTTTCCCGTACCAGCATCGGCACACACAACAACGAACAGAGCCCTTCCTTCGCGGCCATGTCCGGATACATGTACGAGCCTTCTTTGGTCACATCCGGCACGATGATCGGCCGACGGTCTTGCACCGCCCGACCGCTGATGCTCTGGCCGACCTTCACATTCGGTTTTCGCCGATATTCCTCACTGAGACTTTGCGTGGCGGCGATGCGAAGCTCGCCTGTCGTCTGATCCAACAAGATGATTGAACAGATTTTCGATCCCATCATCTGGGCCGTCATCGTCACGATCAATTGCAGCACGTCTTCGATCAAACGATTGGAGGAGAGGGTCTCCGACACTTGCGACAAGGTGTCCAACTGGAGCGCCTTCCGCGTCATCTGGTCATAGAGGCGGGCATTTTCAATCGCCCCGCCGACTTGCGTCGCAATGGTCGACAGGAGCGCCAATTCATCCGTGCGATAGCGTCGTGAGCGCTTGTGCTGCACATTGATCACGCCGACCACTTCCTGTTTAGTCGTGATAGGCACGGAGACGAACGCTTGGTAGCGGTCCTCAGGAAGGTTATGAAAAAATTTGAAGCGCGAGTCATCGCTGGCGCTGTTTGGAATCACGACCCTGGTCCGTTCTCGCGCGACCCAGCCGGTAATACCTTCGCCCATCCCGATGGTGATGCGACCGATCAGCTTGGGATGGGGATTCTTCGACGCTCGCAAAATCAGTTCGTCTCGCTTATCGGACAGTAGATACAACAGACAGGCATCGGCCTTCGTCGCTTCCACCACGACGTCGACGATATGACGAAGCACGGCCTCTAAATCGAGCGTGCTGCTGATCGACTCGCTGATGCGATGCAGCACATCGACTTCCCGCGCCTTCTCCCGCAAGGCCTGTTCCAATTGGGGCACGGTTCGTTTCGGCGCCATCAGACTCCTATCGCACCCGCCGCCTACCGGCGACGGCACTGCGGACACGTGGTTCGCGGCGGCGAACGGTCGCAAACCAGGCCCGTGTCTCCTGCTTGGGAAGGGCGACAACCCGCACCGCTCCGATTGATTCGGGAACTACGCAATAGACTGTTCCGGCAGACACCTTTTTATCCTGCTGCATGGCGCTCCACAGGTCGTGGAACGTCACGTCGGGCAGACGCGCGGATAAGCCGGAGGCTTCCACCAACCGACGTAACCGATCCACCACATCCTGGCTGCAGTAGCCGAGGTGTCGTGCCAGATCGGCCTCATACACCATCCCGACCGCCACCGCCTCACCGTGAATGAGTCCCTTGTAGCCCCCAAGCGATTCCAATGCATGCCCGATCGTATGCCCGAAATTCAGAATACGCCGCCGATCGGCTTCACGCTCGTCTTCCGACACCACCTCCGCCTTGATCTCACAAGATCGCCCCACAATGTGCGCAACCGCCCCGTCGTCCAGGGTGAGAATCTGCTGAATGTGCTGCTCCAAATACTCAAAAAACGTTGCATCCGCGATCACTCCATACTTGATGACTTCCGCCAGCCCTGCGACCCATTCACGCGGAGGCAGCGTATGGAGCGTAGTCGGATCGATCAGTACGGCCTGCGGCTGGTTGAAAGCGCCGATCAGGTTCTTTCCTTTGGGATGATCTACCCCGGTTTTTCCCCCCACGCTGGAATCGACTTGCGCCACCAAACTCGTCGGGACTTGCACAAAGGGAATACCCCGTTGATAGATCGCTGCGGCAAATCCGGTCAAGTCCCCTACCACGCCGCCTCCCAAGGCCAACAACGTGGAACTCCGTTCAAAGCGAGCCTCCACCAATGCATCCATCACTTTCGCGATGGAGCGAAGCGTTTTCGTTCGCTCTCCTGGAGGCAGGATAATCGGTATGACTGTGAAACCGGCAGCCTTCAACGCACGCATCACCGGCTTCAGGTAATGGCTGACAAGATTCCGATCGGTGATCACTCCGACTTTTCCTATACGACAAAGCCGGGTTAATTCTACGCCAAGATCGTTCACCAGCCCTCGCCGGATACGAATGTCGTAGCTCCGTGTACCGAGCGCAACGTGGATGATCTGCAGAGCCATGTCTGTCTTGTCTTTCTCCATGAATCCCCAGTCAGGAACTCGGACTGGGGCTGATCGCACTCGATGCGATATGACACCCCTCACAGGAAGTCGTCTGCGCTGATCCGGCAGCCATCCGCCTTAGACCCGGTCGGAGGGCCGATGACGAACCTGCGTGTTGACTGGAAGAAGCGACCTGAAAGGAGCGCCCCTCAGGACAGGGGAGGAGATCGTATAAATGAGAATCGCCCCCATTGAGACGGCGCACCATCTTCAATGGGGGCGATTATTAACGTGCCGTGCCGGAACCTGTCAAGTTGTCGACCGGACGATCGTCGGGGTCAGGAAGATCAGGAGTTCCTGTTTCGACACATTCTCAGTCTTGCTCTTAAACAGCCAGCCTAACACCGGGATCCGCGAGAGATAGGGAATTCCGGCGACGTTGTTTGACTGCGTATCAACGAAGACACCGCCGATCACCATGGTTTCACCGTCACGAACCAACACTTGAGTCGTGGCCTCACGGCGATCGATGCTCGGACCGGCAGGGTTGCTCCGAGCACCAACGGCATTCCGAGTGGCCCGCACCTTCATGAGGATCTGCTTCCCGATCTCTTTCGGATCACGCGAGGTGATTTGCGGCGTCACGTTCAACTCAAGATTGGCGTCCACGAAAGTGGTCTGTGTGCCTTGCAGCGACGTAGTCTGGAACGGAATGGATTCACCCTGCGCGATCTTGGCGTCCCGCTTATCCAATGTCGTGATCTTGGGTGCCGCGATCACCTTGGTCAACCCCAACAGTTCGCCGGCTGACAAGCGCACATCCAGCATGGCCCCGTCGGTTTTCCCGATCGAGAAGCCCGCACCAGGCACAGACGGCAAGCCGGGATTCGCCGGGAGGTTGATCAGAAAATCCGAGACCTGCGCACCGAAGGGTCCGGTGGTGCCGGTCTTGAACGCGGAGGTTCCGCTGGCACCGCCAAGTTGATTGACGTTCTGAATGCCCCATTGCACGCCGAGCGAGCGCGTATAGGTCGTATCGGCTTGGACGATTCGAGCCTCAATCTGCACCTGCGGAACTTCCAGATCGACGCCGTCCAACAATTGGCGCAGAACCTCCAGCTTGGATTCCGTGTCGCTAATGATCAGCGCGTTGCTCGCAGCGCTAACCGTCATGGTACCCCGGGGACTCAGATTCTGCCGTAACGATGTATGGACTTCCGTGGCGTTCAGGTTGCGGATGTAGAAGACTCGCGTCACGATCGGCTCAGCCTTGGCTCTGGAGTCCTTGGCCCGCGCCTCTTCATCCTGCTGTTTGGCAATATTCTGCAGGGTATCGACCCACACGATATTACCTTGGCGAATCATACCCAGGGCGTTCATCTTCAGCAGCATGTCGAGCGCCTGATCCCATGGCACATTGGCCAACTTCATGGTCACTTTGCTCTTGACCCCTTCACCGACGACGATATTGAAACCGCTGACCTCCGCGATTAATCGCAAGACATTGCTGATGTCAGCCTGTTGAAAATCGAGCGAGATGCGCCGTCCAACGAACCGCGACGACCCGTTCACCACCTCGTTGGTCTCCGGCTTTCGGTCTTCCTTCTGCACGGACTCGGACGTCAGTTGCACCGGCATGACACGGAACAGTGCTTTGGGCGCCTTATGAACCACCGGCATTGAAGGGGGTACGACGACCGGTTCCGCCATCACGCCGGCATCCGGATCGGCCGGCTTGTCATCGGCCGACGCCTTCGGCGCGAGCGTCAGCACGAGACGTCCGGCCGTTGAATCGATGGTATGTTCAGCGGGCTGTGCGAGATCCAGCACCAACCGCACCTTATCCTGATGATACCCGAACCGCACCCGTGATAAGAGGCTATGCCCGATAGACAGATGGGACTGGTGCCGTTCCGATTGAAGGTTCGGCATGTCGAGCACCATCCGGCGATCCCCGATCATCTTGACTGTGTGCGCGAACACTCCGTTGCCGGTCAGGACCAGCGAGACTCGCCCGCCTTCAGTCTTAGTTTCAACCCTGCTCAGCATCGTGGCAGTCTGACCGACGGCAACCGTGTGCGCGGGGTCAAGTGCGACACTATCCGCAGGTGCGGTAACCTGCTGATCGGCGGCCTGTGCGAACCCAGCCAATCCCGTCGTCTCGGCCGATGCGGCAAGCGGCAGGTACCCGGCAAGGCCCAGAATTCCGGCCATCACGGTGACACTCAGCAGCGGATGAACTCCAACCTGTGCTTGTTTCATTCTGTACCCTCTTTCGGGTGCAGGAGCTTCACATATTCGCGCTCCTGCTTGTTCCCGTACACGTCCGTGAACCGCTCTTGAACGATAATGCCTCGTTCAGTGATTGAACTAACCACGCCATTGTTCGGCCCGATTCTCGTCCCGCGACGGATGCTGTACCCCTTGCCGTCCGGCGTCTGCACCATAGCCGTGTACCCGTAATTGCCCCAAAGCACACCGATTAAACTTAACTCCGTGAGGCCGACACGTTGCAGCGGGGGCAGACTGGCGTCTTGCTCCGCCTGTTGTCCGAGCTGAATCATGGGCAGGAACGGATCACGACGTCCGGAGGGGTCATAGGACGCTCCCGAAAACTCCATCGACAGCGAATCCCCAGATTGAGAAACTGCGGCCTCAGCTCGCGGTGACAGAAGATCGAGAGACGGCGCCGGCTTCTGCGCCTCGGGCAACGGCATGACTTTCAGAGAATCGGCCGGGCGCATAGATGCGACCTGCCGGAAGTGCGGCAACGTCTTCGCTTCGACCGGAACGAATGCTCCAACGAGCGTTACCACGACCGCCCCGATACTCACCGGTCGTACCCACTGATTCCACCATACTCGTGTGTTCACGGTGCATCCCCCTGCGTTGGGCATGAGCTGGGATCGATTCCTCATTTCGGCTTCGCTGCGGGCGCCGGCGTAACAGACTTCTTCTCCTGCGGGGCGGCGTACGCGACCAGATCAAAGACCGTTTGCGTAACCACCCGCCCCTGATCGACCCGTGCCGCGCCGATCCGCACATCTTGTACGGTCACGATGCGGGACAGCTTGCTGATTCGATCGAAGAAGATCGCAGCCGTATGGTAACCGCCCGCCACCTCCACGTTGATGGGCATGCGGATGAACAACTTGGATGGATCTTCCACTTGCACGCCGGGTTTCCAGAGCCGGACATCCAACCCCAGACGCAATCCTAAATCGGAGACCTGCTTGAGTAACATCACCGCTTCCTCTTCAGGCGGGAGCCGCTCTTTCTTTGCCGCCAATTCGATTTCCAGTTGTTTGCTGGCCGCCACCAACTCATCCAAGTGCTTGACCTTGAGCGTCAGGTTCTGGATTTCAGTATCCAACTGCGCCACTTGCCCCTGAACGGCTTCCAGTTCGACTGTCTTGGGATCAACCACGTAAAAGTAGAATCCCACCAGAATCGCCGCCACCAACAGTCCAAGCAGCGCGACCTTCTGGCCCGTCGGAATGCTACGGAGGCTGTCTAGGCTGATTGCATTCAGACTCATGTTAGCCTTTCATCGACAGGTCGAGGCGGAATTGATAGGTGTTCATCTTGTTGTCTTGGCCCGCCCGGCTTTCCATCAACTTGATGGCGCCAAATTGATCGGTCCGGCGGAGGTTGTTCACGAACTCGACCACGTCATCGTTGGTTAGGGCGCGACCTTCCAGCTCGACGCTGTTGCCTTTAAGATTCATGCGTACCAACCAGACCTTCAACGGATTCAGGCTCTGACTGACATGGTCCAACACCTTGACCGGGCCGGTTCGACTTTTTTCCAACTGATCGATAATGCGGTTCTTGGCTTCCAGTTGTTTCTTCTTTTCTTCGAAGTCCTGGACGGCCTTCACTTGCTCTTTCAGCTGCGCCACCTGCTTGGCCTTGAGCTGCTTCTCCGCCTGCTTGGCCTGGATATCCTCATCCAGCGCAGCCGCATAGAACCAGCAACCGGTGAGGGTCATCAGCAATACCCCGATACCGATCAAGGCCTCGGCTCGAACATCCCATTGCGGCTTAGCTTTTCTGGACCGAGGCCCAGTTGCGAGCAAGTTGATTCTAATCATCGGTCCCCCACCGTCCGCAGTGCGAGGCCAACCCCGACTGCCGCAAGCGGCCCCATCTCCGTCAACCGATCAGGATCGACGTTGCACTGCGAGGTGTCGATCTCGTTAAATGGATTCGCGATGTCCACGTCCACGTGCATTCGATCGCGAAGCTGTTGAGCCAGGCCTTTCACCTTAGCTCCCCCGCCGAACAGCAAAACCCTCGCGATGTCGCTGTCGGACGATGTCGTCCTAAAGTAGTCGATCGTGCGCGCGATCTCCGACGCCACCTCGGCATTGACACTTTCCATCACGGCCGCAAGTGTATGATCGTCATCCTGCTCACTTTTCTTGAGTTGCTCCGCTTCCTCGAACGATACCCCCATCTCCCGTTGCACCGCCTCCGAATACCGATTGCCACCGAGGGGAATATCACGCGTAAAGAGGGAAGTGCCGCCGCCCACGATATTCACGTTCATGACGCTGGCGCCAATGTTCACCAGAATCGTGGTGTCGTCCTGGGTCGCAGGAGAGGTCACGCCGTACATATTCTCTACCGCGAAGGCATCGACGTCCATGACGATGGGCACCAGTCCCGCGGCTTTGACTAACTCGGTCAGTTCATTGATTTTGTCCTTCTTTGCGGCCACGAGCACAATCGACATTTCCGCTTGCTCGTCCAGGTGCTCAGACGGGGGCAACACATAAAAATCAAGATTGACTTCGTTGATGTCGAAGGGAATGTACTGCTCTGCGGCCAGTTTCACCTGCGCATCCAGTTCTTCATCTGGCATCGGCGGCAACGTGATTTTCTTCACGATCACCGCGTGACCGGAAATCGACACCGCCACTTGCTTCAATTTCACATTCTGTTCAGCCAGCAATTCCTTGATAGCCGACACGACTCGTCCCTCATCCATGACCGTGCCGTCCACGATCACCTCGGGCTCCAATTCCTTCACGCCGAATTTTTGCAGGGTGTAGTGGCCACGGTGCTCTTTGATCTGCACGAGCTTGATGCTGCTCGAACCGATGTCGAGCCCCAGCAGTTGCCGTTGTGGAGAAAACATCGACAAGAATTCCATATCCGCCAGGTGCTTCAGTGAATCCAGCATGCTCACGTCCTCTCTACGCGACCTCTGTACGCCCGCCACTCATCACATGCTTGATTTGTTCGATGTTCTCCACCGTATAAAGGCGCCAGTTCCGCCAATCGCGGGGCGGTCCCGTAATCAAGCCCTCGCGCTCCCAGCGAAACAGGGTCGCGCGCGAGATGTCGAACATCTCACAGACCTCATTGGTCTTGTACATTTTCCTCTTCGAGACATCGCTCACTTTCTTCACGTACCGCCTCAAACGCCTCTATTCATCGCATAATTCGAGCCCACGGAATTAAGTATAGTTGATATAGTCCACCTGTCAAGAAAGTGGACGACGAGGCGATGTGAGGGGAAACAGCAAGGAAACGGTGCGCCAGGCTAGGGTTTTTGGAGTTCCCTGTTGGTCACGCTGACGTCATATCCGAGGGCGGCAAACTGGGCCTGGAGACGCAAGGCAATGGTCACGGATCGATGCCTCCCTCCGGTACAGCCGATACCGATACTAAGGTAACTGCGTTGGTCCCGCTCATACAGCGGAATAAGAAACCTGAAGAGTTTCTCCAGATGTTCCAGGAGTTCGCCGGTCATGGGATCGCCGAATACATATTGCTGGACTCTGGCATCCTCACCCGTCAGCATCTTCAACTCCGGAACGAAGAAGGGATTTCGAATGAAGCGCACATCGAAAAGCAGGTCAATGTCGTAGGGCACACCGAACTTATAGCCGAACGTCACCAGGGAAATGGTCATGCGACGGACGGTCGATTCCTGCCTGAATTCACGGATCAGTAGATCACGCAACTCATGCACTGTCAGGGTGGAGGTATCGATCACGCGGTCGGCATGCTTGCGCAGCTCGCTCAAACGTTCGCGCTCAAACCGCACCCCCTCGACCACGGGCATATGCGGCAGCAGCGGATGGGGACGGCGGCTCTCTGAGAATCGGCGGACCAGCACTTCCTCACGCGCTTCAAGAAACACCAACTGCAACGCATGCCCTTGCGCCTTGAGCTCGCCAAGCACCTTCGCCAAATCGCCAAAGAACACTCGCTCCCGAATGTCGATTCCAAGAGCGACATTCTTGATTTCTCCACCCTGCTGGTTACACAGTTCCACAAACGTGGGAAGCAGTGCCGGCGGGAGGTTATCGACGCAAAAATATCCCGCATCTTCGAAGGCTTTGAGGGCGTGGCTCTTTCCTGAACCGGAAAGACCGCTGATGACGACGAGATTAAGTGCGGCCATGAGAGGTGCGAGCACGATCGCTCGCAGGATCGATCAGAGACAATCTTCCGTTTGGCAATCGCTGCAACACTTGGATCGTACCCGACAAGGCATTCACGAACATCAATAGGCCGAGTTTGGATCCGTTGAGGGTATCAACCGCCTCGTCCAGCGTCAGAAACTCAAGTTTCGGGCGAACGACTTCCAGCCCGTTGTTGTCCGGCTTCGGAGCCTTTCGCGCCGCGGCATGTATGCGGGGCGAATCACCGAATTTGTGATTCACCTTGCGCTCTTTTAGTTTCCTGAGCTGTGCGCCCAGCTTATCGACCACCTCGTCGATCGACGCATACATTTCTTCCGTCGACGTCTTCGCCTGCAACCGACGCCCCTGTACGACACCCACGACTTCGGCGACATGGTGAAATTTTTCTAGGCTAAGGAGGATTTGCAACGTGCCTAGCTTGAGTCCGAATCGATCGAGCCGCTCCATGCGTGTTTCCACATAGTCCCGCAGGGCAGGAGTGACCGCTACATGTCGTCCCGTGATCATCAATCGCATGCCATCCTCGTTTCTCGGGCCGCCGGCACTCCCCGTGCCGGCGCCCGTCGCAACATTATCCCGTTACGGAGCTGCCTCCGCAGGATCCCTCGTCGAGCCGATCAGAAGAATTTCCGTCGTTGTGTCGCGGAAGGGATATTGTCTTCTGCACGATACTTGGCGACGGTCCGACGGGCGATCAATACCTGCTGCGTGCGCAGTTTCGCGGCGATCTCTTCATCCTTCAGCGGCTTACGCGCATCTTCCGCCGCCACCATCTGTCGAATCATCTCCCGCACCGTGAGCGACGACAACATATCCGTCGGCTGGTCCGCCCGCTGCAATCCGGCATTGAAAAAAAACTTCAGTTCCAACATTCCCTGGGGACAATACATATACTTATTCGCCGTGACCCGACTGATGGTCGACTCGTGCATGCCGATGTCTTCCGCCACCTGCTTCAACACGAGCGGTTTCAGATGCTGGATCCCCTGCTCGAAGAATCCTTCTTGAAATTTCACAATACTGGAGACGACCTTGACGATAGTTTTATTGCGCTGCTCGATGCTCCTGATCACCCATTGAGCCGCGCGCAGCTTATCATCCAAATAGGCCTTAGTCTCCGCCGACCCGGACTGCCCTGATGCCATCAGCTGCTTATAATAGGGACTGATGCGCATGCGTGGGAGACCGTCGTCATTGAGCAACACTTCCCACACCCCTTCGTTCTTGACGACGAACACGTCCGGCACAATGGCATAGTTCTGGGTATTGGAAAACGGACGCCCCGGCTTCGGTTCAAGTCCCTCGATAATTCGGGTGGCTTCGAACACATCCTCGACGGAGATATTCAACGTCTTGGCGATCCGACTATATTGTTTTTTCTCCAAATCCTTGAGGTGGTGGAGCACGATCGCCTCAAGCACCGACCCTTTCAGCACGCCAGGCCTGGCGCCCAGCGAGCCGATGTGGCTTCGTCCCAAGAACTTTAATTGGAGCAACAGGCACTCGGACAGGTCTCTCGCCGCCACGCCGTTCGGATCAAATCCCTGAACGTCCTGCAGTACCGACTCCGCTTCCGCCACGGAGTACTCGGTCCCCGCAACCAGCTCTTCCATCGGCATCCGCAGATACCCGTCATCGTCAAGATTCCCAATGATGAGACGTCCGATTGCCTTCTCCCGATCGGGCAAACCCGACAGGGACAATTGCCAGACGAGATGATCTTCCAACGAGGTGGATTTCGCGACGGTGTGCTCATAGGACGGAAACTCCTCCTTGGACGAGGAGCTGTATTCGGTCTCTCCTCGACGCATGTCCGTGTCGAAGTAATCCTCCCAACTCGATGCCGAAAACTCTTCCGCGTTCTCCCCGCTCTCGGCAGGCTTGTCATCCGCTTCCCCACGGGCTTCACCGGACACGGTGGTTGTCGTGTCGGGTTGTTCACGCTCCGTCGTTGCCGTTTCTTCGGCCTCCTCAGTCTCTGGGACCAATTCATCCAGCAGGGGATTTTCCATGAGGTGCTGCTGCAGGCTTTGCTGAAGCTCCAAACGCGATAATTGCAGCAGCTTGATCGCCTGCTGCAATTGCGGCGTCATAATGAGTTTTTGACTGAGCCGAAGATCCAGTCGCAGCTTCATCGCACACTCGCTCCCTGCCTGCTAGAGGCGAAATCCCTCGCCTAGATATACAGCCCTGGCCATTTCGCTTTTCTCAATCACCCCGGGAGGGCCGGCCTCCAGAATCGTGCCTTCATTGATGATGTAGGCACGATCAGTAATCGACAAGGTTTCCCTCACATTGTGGTCTGTAATTAACACGCCGATGTGGCGTTGTTTCAGCCTGATAATGATCTGCTGAATATCGGCCACGGCAATGGGGTCAATGCCGGCAAAGGGTTCATCTAACAGCATGAAGGACGGATTGGTTGCCAGCGCTCGTGTGATCTCAAGGCGTCGGCGCTCGCCGCCGGACAACGCATAGGCCTTACTTTTCCGAATATGCACCAAATCTAGCTCTTTCAGCAACGTTTCTACCCGCTCCGCTCGCTCACTTCTCGAATATCCCAGCATCTCGAGAATCGCAAGGATATTATGTTCCACCGACAACCGACGAAACACCGAGGACTCTTGCGGGAGGTAGCCGATTCCCCGCCTGGCTCGTCGATACATCGGCAAATCGGTAATCTCGCTCCCGCTTAAGGCGATGGTCCCCTCATCCGGTTGACACAGGCCCACCATCATATCGAAGATCGTGGTCTTTCCCGCGCCGTTCGGTCCAAGCAGTCCGACCACCTCACCGGCCTGTACGTCGAGCGAGACTCCTTTGACGACTTTTCGTCCGCGAAAACTCTTCACGAGCCCGCTGGCCGCCAGTCGCTCCTGCACTCCGGCGGAAACAGTACCCGTGCCCCCCGAGAAGTGATTCACAGCCTTCGTGTCGATCACCGTTTGCCCCCGCCTTCGCCGTCGATAATCACACGGGAGTCGCCCTCGACGACGCTGCGATCTTCATCCAGGAACATGATGATCTGCTTCCCTGAAACACGAGTCCCCTTCTGCCAGGCGACAGGATCACCCGTCAGGACAATCTTCTTCTGATCTTCGTAGTACACAGCTCTTTGGCACGTCGCGTGGCCATCTTCTTTTTGGATGGTGACCCGCCCCGTGGCTTCGACCATTCGAATACTGCGCTCCGACACGGCCGGGGCGGTGTCCCGATCTTTCTGGTCTTGGCCAGTGACACGCGCGCTGGTCGGCGGATTTGCACTCGTTGCACCCGCAGTTCTTTTGCTTTCGGCACCATTCCGGCTGGGATGAAACGATACCACCATGTGATCGGAATGCACGACCAGCCGGCCCCGAGTCAAAACCACGGACCCATCAAAAATCGCCGTATTTTCTTGATTGCTGACGGTCATGGTTCGAGACGTGATTGTCGTGGGGGCGGCGTTAGTCGCAGGCTCTTGGGATGGTCGCGTGTCGGCGCCATGCACCGGCGGAACGACGATTCCGCCGCTAAGAAGCAGGCACCACATCCACGCGTACATCATCCAAGACCTGGAATTCCTCCGTGTCCATTTTCCCCAATAATCCTCTGCCCGTAACTTGCAATCCATGCCCTTGAATTGTGACATGGTCTGGAGTCTGGATTTCATGCCGCGCATCCGTCCACGCAAGATGATTTGTCTGAATGGTATAGCCACTTTGCATTTCAACCACAATCGGAGTGGTTTTGTTCGAGAGCTGAAAGTTCTTACTTTGAGTATCTAGGGTGCCTTCGTCGCCCGACAAGGTCAACTCTTTCCCTTGGAGGCCATACAGCGTGATGTGCACATTGCTGAGAACCGCCCTGCTCTCCTTTTCGTACAGGCGCGCCTGTTCAGCCTGCACTTTCCATTGCACAAGGTCGCCTTTAGTCTGGGTAAAGGTAAAATCCTGAATTCTAGCGTCAGCGGCCTCATTACCTACTGGGGTGACTGAGCGCGACGATGCACCAGGGTTTGAGCGTGTGATGAGCAGAAACCCGAGAAATGCCGCCAGCACCACACTGAGTGTGAGGAGACCTCGTCGAAGCCAACGTTCCCACATCGAAAAAAGCCCATAATTTAAAGAGCTTCCCAGTCGAGCGCCTGGTGGCATGATAGTAGCATTCCGGGAAGGCCAAGTAAACCAACCACCTGACACTTAGCGGGGAAAATGATTGCAGTGCGAGGGAGAAAAGAACGGAAGGGATCATGGGCCACGGCGACTTCGAGCGCCGCCGTGGCCTAAGTACGTTTAGCTTTCTGCGGGTGCCGACGACTTGTCGATCGTCTCTTTTTTCTCTGTCGTGGCAACCTCGGTGGACGGCACGGATTTCGGATTTTCCGCCCTGGTCACCAACTCAATGGCCACCATTTCCGCTGCATCCCCGATCCGACGACGCGTCCTGATGATTCGCGTGTAGCCACCTGGGCGATCGCGGAATCGCGACGCGACATCGCTAAACAACTTCGACACCACAGCCTTACTGCGCAAAAAGCTGAGAGCGCGCCGGCGAGCAGGCAAACTTCCCTCTTTGCCAAGCGAAATCATACGATCGGTGAATCCACGAATTTCTTTGGCCTTTGCTTCCGTGGTTTCGATTCGCTCTTGCTCCAACAGCGAGGTCACAAGACTCCGGAACAGAGCCCATCGGTGTTTGGTTTGACGTCCGAGCTGTCGACCCTTCTTTTTGTGGCGCACGGTAGTCCTGTTCCTTTCTTACTCTGAACGCACGCCCGCATCGCCGGACGGCAAGGCGTCGACTTTCATTCCAAGGCTCAGTCCCATTTCAGTCAGGATTTCCTTGATTTCATTGAGGGACTTTTTCCCGAAATTCTTCGTCTTCAACATTTCGGCTTCAGTCTTCTGAACCAAATCGGCAATGGTTTTGATATTGGCGTTCTTCAGACAGTTGGCCGCGCGAACGGACAATTCGAGTTCGTTCACGCTACGATAGAGATTCTTATTCACCTCATCGGACAGATCTTCACCACCCACTGCGGGCTTGGCATCGGTCCGTTCCTCAGGATTAATGAAGATATCGAGATGTTCACGAAGAATCCCCGCCGCATTGGACAACGCATCGCGCGGGGAAATGGTGCCATCGGTCCAAATCTCAAGGGTCAGCTTGTCATAGTCGGTCATTCGACCGACGCGGGCATTCTCGACATGAAAATTGACCCGCTTGATGGGAGAAAAAATTGAATCGATGGCAATCACGCCAATCGGCAGCCCTTCTTCCTTATTCCGCTCTGCGGGCACGAATCCTCGGCCATGCTTAATGGTCATTTCCATATCAAGCGCAGCATCCTTGTCCAGCGTCGCGATGTGCAGATCGGGCGTGAGGATCGTGACATCTCCGTCATGAGTGATATCAGAGCCTTTCGCTTCTCCTGGGCCTTTCTTCTTCAAGCGAATCGTCTTCGGCTTGTCACCTTGCAAGGCCAACCGAAGGCTTTTCACATTCAGAATAATGGTCGTGACGTCTTCTGTGACTCCCGGAATCGTGGAGAATTCGTGTAACACTCCCTCAATCTTGACGGTCGTGACTGCAGCCCCCGTCAAGGAAGACAACAACACACGGCGCAAAGAATTCCCTACCGTTGTGCCAAATCCTCGCTCAAATGCCTCGGTCGTAAATCTGCCGAATGTCGGGGAAAGAGTGTCCTTATCGACTTCCACCCGCATGGGGATCTGAAAGTCTTTCATCGCTTTAATCATGACTCCCCCTTCATTAACTCGTGTGTGCCCATATATCGCTCAGCCATGGTGGCGGAAGCCGGCAGGCTCCCCGCCATGGGTTCCTAGCGTGAGTACAGCTCAACGACCATCTGCTCGTTGACCGGCAACACGATGTGCTCCTTGGTGGGCAAGGACCGGATGGTCCCCTTACATGCTGCCCTGTCCAACTCGAGCCATTCCGGAATACCACGGCCATCAACGGCTGCCAATGCGCCCTGAATAGGGAGCAACTCCCGGCTCTTCTGTCGAACTTCAATCGAATCCCCGGCTTTCACGAGAGCACCGGGGGCCTTCACCTTTCTCCCATTGAGCATCAGGTGGCCGTGATTCACCAATTGCCTAGCCTCTTTTCTTGAGGCACCAAACCCAAGTCGATAGACGACATTGTCCAAACGGCACTCGAGCAAACGCAACAGCGTATCACCGGTGACCCCAGCCTGACGCTCGGCTCGTTCAAAGATCCCTCGGAATTGGCACTCTTGAAGCCCATAAATTCTTTTAAGTTTCTGTTTCTCGCGTAACTGCAGACTGTAGTCGGATGTCCGCTGACGAGCTTGACCATGCTGCCCAGGGGGATAACTCCGGCGCTCAATGGCGCACTTCTCGGTCATGCAACGAGACCCCTTCAAAAAGAGCTTTTCGCCCTCTCTCCGACACAAGCGGCAGACAGGTCCACTATATTTTGCCACGCTACTACCCCTCCTCTACCTCAACAACGTACGTACGACTGAATCGGTAACGACTATATTCTCACGCTGAAAGGCTCGCCTACACACGCCGACGTTTCGGCGGGCGGCAACCGTTGTGAGGGATCGGCGTGACATCCCGGATCAAATTGATACGCAAACCTGCACTCTGCAATGAACGAATGGCAGATTCTCGTCCAGCGCCTGGGCCGTTGACATACACATCAACCTGCCGCATGCCGTTCTCCATCGCTTTCCTCGCCGCGGCCTCCCCAGCCCGTTGAGCCGCAAACGGTGTGCTCTTCCGTGATCCCTTAAATCCCTGATTCCCTGAGCTGGCCCACACCACCGTGTTGCCGCTCATATCGGTAATAGTCACAATCGTGTTATTAAACGATGCCTGGACGTGCGCCACTCCGCTCTGAACAATCTTGCGTTCCTTCTTCTTCCCCTTTTTCACACTCATAGCTTCTCCCCCAGCGCCTGGCGCCTGATCGTTCTATGCTCTTATGATCTGGATCCAGCAGACTTTTGCGGTTTGCTGCCCACCCCGGCGCGTCTCCCCTTACGGGTGCGCGCATTCGTCTTCGTCCGCTGTCCGCGAACAGGCAATCCCTTACGATGCCGGAGGCCGCGAAACGTGCCGGTGTCCACCAACCGTTTGATATTCATCGATACTTCTTTACGCAAGTCGCCTTCGACCCGATAGTCGCGGTCGATGACTTCACGAATCTTCACGATCTTGTCTTCACTGACATCTTTCACGCGAATGGATCCATCAACCCCGGCCTTCTTGAGAATATCCCGCGCCGCGACTCTGCCGATGCCATACACGTAGGTCAAACCGATTTCGATTCGCTTGTCTTTTGGCAAATCCACGCCAGCAATACGTGCCATAATTACCCCCTAATTCCTTCTCTCACTCGCATCATAGACTGGCTCGCTCAGTGCTGCATTCGGCCGTATTCCGGCGAATGGCATTCGTTTTTTTGGCGCTACTTGAGCCAAGGCAGCCCACACCGAGTTATCCTTGCCGTTGTTTATGACGAGGGTTCGCGCATAACACGCGCACCACTCCGCGCCTTCGGACGACTTTACATTTCGCACAAATCGGCTTTACTGACGACTTGACCTTCATAGCAATTCCATTTCTCCACTACTTGAAGCGATAAGTAATCCGGCCCCGCGTTAAGTCGTAGGGCGAGAGTTGCACCGTCACCTTATCGCCTGGGAGGATACGGATAAAATGCATGCGCATTTTCCCCGAGATGTGCGCCAAAATCCGGTGCCCGTGCTCCAGCTCCACGCGAAACATTGCGTTCGGAAGCGTTTCAGCTACCGTGCCGGTCACTTCTATGACATCTTCTTTTGGCACGTATTCGCAAACCTCCCAGTCTTAATGTGACAACTCTGATAGAATTCGTGCGGGGCCACTTGGTTGGATAGCGATCGTATGCTCGAAATGAGCCGACAAGCGTCCGTCCTCGGTTACGGCGGTCCAGCGGTCTTCCAAAATCCGAACGGCACTTCCGCCCATATTCACCATCGGTTCAATGGCGAGCACCATGCCAACCTGGAGACGGGGTCCCTGTCCAGGTCGACCGTAATTAGGCACCTGCGGTTCCTCGTGAAGTTGCCTTCCTATACCATGACCCACAAATTCAGTCACTACCGCGAATCCAGATTGCTCCACGTGGGTCTGTATAGCATGAGACACGTCTGAAAGGCGATTGCCGACCACGGCTTTAGCAATCCCGCGATACATGGCTTCTTCAGTAATCTTGATTAACCGAAGCGCCTCGGAAGCGACCCCCCCGACCGGCACCGTCACGGCCGAGTCTCCGTAGAAACCTGAAACAATAGCACCGAGGTCTAAGCCAATAATATCGCCGTCCTTCAGTTTGCGTTTCGACGGAATCCCGTGGACGACCTGTTCATTCACCGAGGCACAGAGCGTCTTGGGATAGTTACGATACCCTTTAAATGCCGGGATGGCCCCTCGCGCACGAATAGCCTCTTCAGCCATTCGATCTAAATCTTCCGTCGTAATGCCCGGGACAACCTTTCCTTTCAACAACTCCAACACTTCAGCGACCACCCGCGAGGCCTGTGCCATCAAGGCAACCTCGTCCGGGGTTTTAAAGACGATCATCGATTCACGAGCCCGGAGAGCAAGGTCGAAAGTCTACCGTAGACTTGATCCATAGCGCCAGCGCCGTCAAGATGGCTCAAGCGCCCCTTCTGCTCGTAGTAGTTTATCAGCGGAGCCGTCTGGGCATCATAGACCTGTAACCGTGCCTCAATCGTTTCCGGCTTATCGTCATTTCGCTGAACGAGCGAGGATCCACACCGGTCACACTGCCCGTCGATTTTGGGTGGGGCAAACTGCTTGTGAAAAACGCTTTGGCACTTTGGACAGCTTCTTCGGCCGCTCAACCGTTTAATCACATCCTCGCGCGTGACTCGGAAATTGACGACACGATCCAACTGAAGCCCCTTGTCACGCAAGATACTGCCAAGCTCTTCTGCTTGCGGCACGGTCCTGGGGAACCCGTCGAGAATAAACCCCTTCTCGCAGGACCGGTCCAGTAGCTTCTCTCGAACCATCGCGATGACAACCGAGTCCGGAACGAGTTTTCCGGCATCCATACTTTTCTTTGCTTCCAGGCCGAGGGCAGTCTGATTGCGCACGGCTTCACGCAGGAGATCCCCGGTGGAAATCTTGGGCCAACCAAATTGGGCGGTAACCCGATCCGCCTGGGTTCCCTTGCCTACGCCAGGTGCTCCGAGAAATACGATTCGCATACCGATGACCTTACGTTGTCCTACCGCGAAGTTTCCCTTTTTGGAGGAATCCGTCGTAGTTTCGGTTTAAGAGATGGGACTCAATCTGTTGAGCGGTGTCGAGTCCAACGCCGATCACGATCAAGAGAGAAGTACCTCCAAAGTAAAACGGCATATTCAGTTTGTAAATCAGGAATTCCGGGATGACGCACACAATAGCCAGATAAATCGCTCCGGCAAACGTGATTTTCGTCAGGACGGAGTAAATATAATCAGACGTGCGTTGCCCTGGTCGGATTCCTGGAACGAAACCGCCGTACTTCTTGAGATTATCCGCCATATCGACAGGATTCATCACCACTGCCGTATAGAAGAAACAAAAGAACACAATCAACCCAACGTACATCAATGTATACAGTAAAGAGCCCGGGGCCAGCTGAGACCCAATGGCCTTGATCCATGGCGTCTCAAAAAATCCCGCGATAGTTGCCGGGAACGCAATGATCGAGGACGCAAAGATCGGAGGAATCACGCCCGCAGTGTTGATCTTGAGCGGTATATGGGTGCTCTGGCCCCCATATACCCTTCGACCAATCACACGCTTGGCATATTGCACAGGTACCTTACGCCGTCCGCTCTCGAGGAACACGATAGCTGCGACGACACCAAACATCACAACCGTGAGCACAACCAGCAACGGGAAACTCAACTGCCCAACCTTGTACAAATCAAACGTCTGAGCGACGGCTGCAGGCAGACGCGCTACGATACCCGCGAAGATGATCAAAGAGATGCCGTTGCCGATCCCTCGCTCCGTTATTTGTTCGCCAAGCCACATAAGGAAGCCAGTGCCGGCGCACAAGGTGATCACGGTCATAAAACGAAAGCCCCAACCAGGGCTCAGCACGAACGCCCCCTGATTCATCTGCTCAAGACCCACCGCAATGCCAAATCCCTGAATTAAGGCAATAACGATAGTCCCGAAGCGCGTATACTGAATGATTTTCTTTCGCCCCCGCTCGCCCTCCTTCGCAAGCTTCGACAGATGAGGAATGACGACCGTCAGGAGCTGCAGAATGATGGACGCGCTGATATACGGCATAATGCCGAGCGCAAAGATGGTGAGCCGCGACAGAGACCCACCGGAGAAAATATCAAGAAATCCGAGGAGGGCACCGCCTTGTTTTTGGAGAAAATCGGACAAGGCTTCGCCGTTGATCCCCGGCGTCGGAATATGAGCCCCGACTCGATACACAATGAGCATGCCAAGCGTGAACAGCACGCGCATGCGGAGCTCAGGAATCTTAAAGATGTTCTGGAAGCTGGTTAGCAGACGCTCAAACACAGGGAATGACCTCGGCCCTCCCCCCGGCTGCCTGAATCTTTGCCTCCGCTGATTTGCTGAATTTGTGAGCCTGGATCACAAGTGGCTTCGTAAGCTCCCCTTGCGCCAGGATCTTGATCAGCTCTCCTTTGCGTCGAACAAGGCCTTCATTCATCAAGAGTTGGGGCGTAATTGCTTCGGTCGTTTCAAGACCATTCAAGCTTTTTAGATTAATGATGGTGTATTCAGTCCGAAATTGATTCGTGAATCCATACTTGGGGACGCGACGAATGAGCGGCATTTGGCCGCCTTCAAACCCCGGCCGCTTTCCACCACCGGATCTGGCCTTTAAGCCCTTGTGACCTTTAGTTGCTGTCTTTCCATGACCAGAACCTGGTCCACGTCCAATTCGTTTCCGCTTGTGCTTCGCTCCGCGGGAAGGAGCAAGATCATGCAACTTCATTGGGGACTCACTTCCAGTAAATAGCCGACTTTGGCAATCATGCCCTTAACTTGGTCAGTAGCTGGTCTGAGCACACTGGCATGCATTTTTCTCAGCCCTAATCCCCTGAGCACAAGACGATGCTTCTGGGGCGTTCCGATCGGGCTTCGTTTTAGGGTAATTTTGAGGCTCTGCGGTGAACCTGGTGATTTCTTGTTAGTACTCATTAGGCATGCACCTGCGCTTCACTGCCAACAGTCCGGCGGAGACGCATAATTTCTTGCGGATCGCACAACTGCTGCAGCCCGTTAAGAGTGGCCCTCACGGCATTGAAGGGATTCCCCCTACCGAGGGTCTTGGCGATAATATTGTGTGCACCGGCAAGTTCAACAACGGCACGGACAGCGCCGCCGGCAATAATTCCGGTACCATCGGCCGCAGGCTTCAACAAGACGTGTTCGGCACCAAACAGTCCATGAACCTCATGCGGTATGGTCCCGGCCTTGATTGGGACCTTGACCAAATGCTTCTTGGCCTGCTCAACGGCCTTGGAAATGGCAACCGGGACTTCTGCAGCCTTTCCTTTGCCAACGCCCACATACCCTTGGCCATCACCAACTACCACCAGCGCACAAAAGTTGAAGCGCTTCCCACCCTTCACCACTTTTGCGACGCGATTGATGAACACAACCTTGTCTTTCAGGCTTAATTCTTCGGGATTCACTCGCACAACGTCACACTCCTTTAGGTCGTCTCAGGTCGCCACCGACCGATGCACGGTGGAGGATCCATGGACATAAGTTTCCCCTAAAACTGCAGTCCACCTTCTCGCGAGGCATCGGCCAGGGCCCTCACACGACCATGGTATAACCGTCCACCTCGGTCAAAAACAACCGTCGAGACCTTAGCCGCTTTAGCACGTTCGGCAATGAGCTTTCCAACTGCCTTGGCCCCTTCGATGCCACCGGTCGACTTCACGGACTTTCGCAACGACTCGTCGAGAGTAGAGGCAGCAGCGACAGTATGACCACGATGATCATCAATGATCTGCGCATAGATATGCGCGCGGCTACGGAAGACATTGAGCCGCGGACGCTCGCTCGTACCAACCACCGACTTCCTGACTCGCTGCTTGCGCCTGGCAAGCTTTTGATTCTTTTCTTGAGTATTCATTAGATGCCTCTATTTGCCGGTCTTGCCGGCCTTCTTTCTCAAGACCTCGCCAGCGTAGCGAATACCCTTTTGCTTGTACACATCAGGGGGCTTAATTGCTCGAATGTTCGCGGCAACTTGCCCGACAAGGCGCTTGTCAATTCCTCGAATGGAAATCAAAGTCTGCTTATCAACTTTTACATCAATACCCTGAGGCACTGTATAAGTGACCGGATTGATGTAGCCGACGTTAAAGCTCATATCCCTACCCTGCAGCTGAGCTTTATATCCGACACCTGTAATTTCCAGAGACTTTTCGTAACCTTTCGTCACGCCGTGAATGATGTTGCTCAACTCCGCACGAACCAAGCCGTGCATGGCCCGGACATCTCTTGCATCACCCGATCGATTCACAACAAGGTGACCGTCATTCACCGCAACACTCAATCCGTCGGTCAGTTTCCAGTCGAGCTTCCCCATCGGCCCCTTGACCGAGACAAGACGACCGGCGACCTTCACGTCCACTCCGGCTGGCACTGCAATAGGTTTCCGCCCAATCCTCGACATACGAACCCCGTTACGTTTCAACGCCCCATTTGTACTACGCCTTACAAGCTACGCTTCACCATACTGAACAGAGAACTTCTCCGCCCAAGCCAGCCCGCCTGGAGTCACTGTCTGTCATCAGGCCCTTCGACGTGGAGATGACAGCCAAGCCGATGCCATTTCTGACCTTCGGAACTTCATCCCTTCCAACATAAACACGGCGCCCAGGTTTACTGACCCTTCGCATACCGGTGATCATAGGCCGCGATTCATCGACATAGCGGAGCTGAACGGAGAACACAGGGTGCCCCTTCTCTTTGTCTTCACCGAATCCTAGAATAAATCCTTCCTTCCCTAGGATATCCAAAATCTGCCGCTTGAGCTTTGAAGCAGGAACCTTTACGACATCTTGACGGCGACGAGCAGCATTCCCAAGACGCACGAGCAAATCAGCAATGGGATCAGTAATCATGAATTCCTCTTTTACACCTCTGGACGAACGCCCGCTCCCCCCTTTTCGGGAGATTACCAGCTTGACTTACGGACCCCGGGAATCTCTCCCTTAAGGCTCAGAAATCTGAAGCAGATACGACACATGCGGAACCGCCGCAAGAATCCACGCACACGGCCGCAAATGCCGCAGCGATGGTAGTCGCGACAAGCAAACTTCGATTTCACAGCCGCCTTATTCTTCAGCGCTAATCTTGACACGAAATCCCCCTTGCTTACGCCTGGATCACCCCAGGCGATGCTACTTCAAAGCAGCTCCTATGCACGAAACGGCATACCGAGGTGCTTCAAGAGAGCCTTGCCCTCATCATTAGTACGAGCCGTGGTCACGATGGTTATATCCATCCCGTGAATGGACGCAACACTGTCGTATTCAATCTCCGGGAAAATCAACTGTTCTTTCAATCCAAGCGTGTAGTTCCCCCGACCATCAAAGGCTTTTGGGGAAATGCCACGGAAGTCACGAATTCGTGGGAGCGCGAGGGTGATCAGTCTATCCAAAAACTCCCACATCCTTCGGCTGCGAAGGGTGACCTTGGCGCCAATCGGCATTCCCTGACGCAACTTGAACCCGGCAATCGCCTTCTTGGCTCTGGTCGTTACCGGTTTCTGCCCGGTGATAATGCCTAGTTCGTTAGCGGCACTCTCCAGCAATTTAACATTTTGAATCGCCTCGCCCATACCCACATTCAAAACAATGCGATCGAGCCGTGGCACTTGCATCAGATTTCCATAGGCGAATTCTTTCATCAGGGCTGGAATCACCCGCTCACGATAGGTATCCCGCAGCCGCGGAGAGAACTGATGTTCAGTGCCCGCATCCCTAGAGACTTCCGGCGCAGTCACTTCTTTTTTGCTGGACGCTTTGGGCGCAGCTCCCTTTCCGCCCTTACCCTTCTCTACTTTTGCCATGAACGTTTTCCTGTTCCGACTATTCGACAGTTTCTTTTGACTTCTTACTCAGCCTGATCCGTCGCCCATCTTCCTGGCGCTTGATCCCCAACCGAGTTGGCTTCTTCGTTACTGGGCACAAAAACATGACATTGGAAATAGACATAGGGGCTTCACGCTCGAGTATCCCACCTTGCCGCAACTTTTGGTTAGGCTTCGTGTGACGCTTGATCATGTTGAGCTTCTCCACGAGGACCTTGCCGCTCACGGTATCGACGGAGAGTACCTTGCCCGATTTCCCTCGCTCGCGACCGGTCGTCACAATTACAGTGTCGCCCTTACGAATTTTTGTTTTGATTCGTGCCATCCCTACCAGAACCTTTCTTCCGTCGACTACAGGACTTCCGGCGCGAGCGAAATAATTTTCATGAACTTCTTCCACCGAAGTTCACGAGCCACCGGGCCGAAAATGCGTGTTCCTACAGGCTCTCCCTGGGCATTAATCAAGACACAGGCATTACGGTCAAATTTAATGTACGAACCATCATCCCGCCGCACTTCCTTGGTGGTCCGCACAATGACAGCCCGGCTGACATCGCCCTTCTTGACACCCGCCTGAGGAATTGCTTCCTTCACAGCTACTACCACGATATCCCCAAGCGACCCATACCGACGCCGGGTCCCACCAAGAACGTGAAAACACATGACCTGCTTCGCGCCGGAATTATCGGCCACATCCATGTATGTGTAATTCTGAATCATGCCCTGCCCTACTCACTGCCAGAGAGTGTGAACTCTCGGCTGATGAAGTTTGATCCTCGGTTATTTTTCGGCTTGGCCCTTGACCATGACGCGTACAACGCGCCAGTGCTTATCTTTGCTGATTGGACGCGTTTCACTCAGCTGAACGCGATCCCCGACCTTGCACAAATTCCCCTCATCATGGGCCTTCAGCTTCGTGACTCGGCGGAGAACCTTCTTATACACTGGATGAATCACCGATCGCTCGACGGCAACAACGACGGTTTTATTCATCTTGTTACTAACCACATTGCCGAACCATTGACGTCGACCCTCTTGACTTTCCTTCATACGACCTTTCTCTCTTACTTCTCGACCGCTTGACCGGCCTGTCCCTGCAACAATTCCAACTGGCGCTTGACTGTCTTCACCCTTGCGATGTCACGCTTGGTCGCCCGAACTTGCATAGGATTTTCTAGTCGACCAATGCCCAGCTGAAATCGAAAATTAAAGAGCTCTTGTCGCAGCTGCTTTTCCTTCTGTGTTAACTCTTCGATTGAGAGCGCACTAAGATCTTTCACGTCCATTACATCACCACTCACACGGAACTACAGGTTACTGAAATTCACCGCGGATAACGAATTTCGTCGCAATGGGCAATTTGTACGAAGCCAGCCGAAGAGCTTGCTTCGCGACGTCTGGGGCAACTCCGCTCATTTCGTACATGATTCGACCCGGTTTCACTACGGCAACCCAATACTCAGGGTTTCCCTTCCCTTTACCCATACGAGTTTCGGCCGGCTTCTTTGTAATGGGCTTGTCTGGGAAAATCCGTGTCCACACCTGGCCGCCACGCTTCACAAAACGTGTGATGGCGATACGAGCGGCTTCAATTTGGCGACTCGTAACCCAGCCAGGCTCAAGCGCTTTTAACCCGAACTCACCTAGCGTGATTGCCCCGCCTCGGTAGGCTTTCCCCCGCATGCGGCCTTTCTGCATTTTCCGAAATTTAACTTTCTTTGGCGCTAACACAAACCCACCTTTTCCTTGTCAAAGTTCGTTAGCCTAGTCGGCCAAGGGCAGCATCTGGCTTCAATTGAAGGGCGGGTAGTAATTCACCCTTATAGATCCAGGTCTTCACCCCGATCTGCCCCATGGTAGTATGAGCCTCCGCGAAGCCGTAATCGACTTCAGCTCGAAGGGTGTGAAGGGGGACACGGCCCTCGCGATACCACTCAGTACGAGCGATTTCGGCACCACCCAATCTTCCGGCAACCATGATCTTGATACCTTGCGCTCCAAGTCTTAGAGCAGACTGCACGCTTCGCTTCATGGCCCGCCGAAACGCAACGCGCTTTTCTAACTGCGTAGCAACATTCTCACTTACCAATTGAGCATCGAGCTCAGGCTTCTTGATCTCCTTGACAGTAATATAAGCCTGACCAGAGTATTCCTTCTCCAACGCCGCCTTAAGCTTATCGACCTCAGCGCCCTTACGGCCGATAATAATGCCGGGGCGAGCAGTGTGAATGATCACTCGAGTCTGATCGCCGGAACGCTCGATTTCAACCTTGGCAACACCAGCATGGTAAAGCTTTGCCTTCACCATCTTTCTAATCCTGATGTCCTGGTGCAATAACTTGGCGTAGTCTTTATCGGCATACCACCGCGAACTCCAGGTATAGTTGTAGCCAATGCGGTAACCAATTGGATGTGTCTTCTGACCCATGAAGAATAACCCTCAGTCTAAATGTAAAAGCACTAGCTATTGTGAGCGCCGCTCGGAGCGGCTACAGCGATCGTAATATGGCTGGTTCGTTTTTGAATCGAATTCGCACGCCCCATCGATCTTGCCCTAAAGCGTTTATATATAGGGCCGCAATTGACCACGGCTTGCGACACCCACATCTCGTCGCTATCACCCAATTCCTTTTGTTCGGCATTGGCCACGGCGGATCGCAACAACTTCTCAATTACGCGTGCCGCATGTTTAGGGGTATGCCGCAGCATAGCCAGGGCCATGGGCACTTGTTGCCCTCGAATCATGTCAATCACGACCCGGGCTTTTCTCGGCGTTACTCTGACGAATCGTAAATTTGCTTTTGCTTCTGCCATAGCTGACTCCACCCACACCCGCCGACCCTCATCGGGTCAACTATTACTTTAACGCCACTGCCTTCTCTGTCTTCGCCTGTCCGTGTCCTTTAAAAAAACGGGTCGGCGCGAACTCCCCTAGCTTATGACCAACCATATTTTCTGTAACAAACACTGGAATGAATTTCTTTCCATTGTGGACTGCAAAAGTGTGACCGATCATGTCAGGAATGACCGTTGAGCGCCGAGACCAGGTCTTGATTAATTTGCGGTCTTTGGACTGATTCATCTGTTCAACCTTTTTCAACAAATGATCGTCCACGAACGGGCCCTTAGTAATTGAACGAGGCATCTTCCGCTCCTACTTCTTTCTTCGCGCAATGATGAACTTATCAGTCGCCTTGTTCTTACGCGTCTTATAACCCTTGGTAGGTGTACCCCACGGGGAGACTGGATGCGGGTTTCCTTGCCCGGATTTCCCCTCACCACCGCCGTGAGGGTGGTCGACAGGATTCATGACCACTCCACGCACATGAGGACGTTTCCCCTTCCAGCGCGAGCGGCCAGCCTTGCCAATGATGATATTTTCGTGATCCACATTGCCAACCTGACCAACCGTCGCCATGCAGGCTGACAAGATTTTGCGCATCTCTCCAGACTTCAAGCGGACTTGAACATACGCACCATCGCGCCCCATCACTTGCGCAGAACCACCTGCACTGCGAATGAGCTGGCCGCCCTTGCCAGGCTTCAATTCGATGTTGTGGATGGTCGTACCCAGGGGCATACTGATCAAGGGAAGAGCGTTCCCTGGTCTCACCTCTGCGCCGTCCCCAGACTGAATCGTATCTCCTACCGACAAACCCACAGGCGCCAGAATGTACCGCTTCTCGCCATCAACATAGTGCAACAAGGCGATCCGCGAAGAACGATTGGGATCGTACTCAATGGCCGCGACTTTAGCAGGGATGCCAGACTTGTCTCTGCGAAAATCAATCTTCCGGTAAAGGCGCTTATGCCCGCCTCCTCGGAAACGGATCGTTTGGCGGCCATCATTATTGCGCCCACCGGTCCTGAGATGAAACCCGGTCAACGATTTTTCAGGCTTCTTCTTCGTAAGCTCTTCGGCCCGGAGAGCGGTCATTCCGCGACGGCCAGGCGATGTAGGTTTGTAAACCTTTAGTGGCATAGCTGATTCTCACTTTACCGAGAAGTTTAAACGCTTTCGAAAAGCTCTAACTTCTCGCCTTCCCTCAACGTAACAAAGGCTTTTTTCCAATCTGAACGCCGACCAACAAATCGGCCCATGCGCTTGACCTTGCCACGAATATTGACCACATTGACCTTAGCAACCTTCACCTTCAAAAGTGACTCTACGGCCTGCCTTATCTGAACTTTATTGGCACCTGGGTGAACCAAGAACCCGACCGTGTTGCTCTGCTCACGAAGGGCAGTGATCTTTTCGGTTAACAATGGTTGAATGAGGACCTGATGGAGGTCGCCCCTCATGACCACACCTCCTTCACTCGATCCAACTCACTCCTAGGAATCACGACCGAGCGACATCTCAACACGTCATAGACATTGAGATCTTCTGGACGCAGAACGGTCACGCTCGAAAGATTCTTTCCAGCTTGAACTACGTGGGAGCTTTGATCCCCAACCACCAGCAATGCGTGGCCGTCAATTCCGAGTTGCGCCAAGGCAGCTGCCAACAGCTTCGTTTTAGCCTCAGCAATAACCAATTCCGCCACCACAATGACACTACCTTCCGACACCTTAGCCGACAAAGCGCTCTGAATCGCCGCGCGATACTTCTTTTTTGGCATCCCGACAGCATAGCTTCTTGGCTTTGGCCCAAAGACCGTCCCCCCATGCCGCCAGACAGGCGAGCGGAGTGATCCAGCGCGGGCACGACCCGTATGCTTTTGCTTCCAAGGCTTCTTTCCCGAACCACTGACTTCTCCACGCCGCAAAGTCGAGGCAGTCCCCTGACGACCGCACGCACGCTGCATGACCACTGCTTCATGAACAAGTGAACCATGGGGCTTACAACCAAACACTTCGCTCGGCAAATCCACGGTCCCTATCTTGTTCTTCTTCGTATCTACCACATCAATGATCGGCATAGATCAACTCTTCTTGGACTTCCGCACAACCAGGAGCCCATTTACACCACCGGGCACCGCTCCGCGGACAAACAACAGGTTTTCATCTGGACGAGCTTCAACTACCCTTAGCCTCTGAACAGTAACTCGCTCATCCCCCATATGACCAGGCAATGCTTTATTCTTCCACACACGAGAAGGATACGAGCTCGCACCAATCGATCCCGGAGCTCGATGAAACATAGACCCGTGAGTCTCTGGACCACCAGCATAATTGTGCCTCCGCACAACACCCTGAAAGCCCTTGCCCTTCGAAACACCGACAACATCAACCCAATCGCCCTTCTTAAAAATATCAACCCTAACGGTCTCTCCGACGGTCACTTCACCCGTCTTGGAAAACTCCCTTAGCCAACGACTCGCAGGAGCCTGATTTTTCTTCAAGTGCCCAAGCTCGGCGCGTGACAAGCGGCCTTCCTTCACTTCACCGAAGGAGAGCTGAACCGCCTCATAACCGTCACGCTCTCTAGTCCTCAAGGACACTACTCGACAAGGCCCAGCCTCAATGACCGTGACTGGCGCGAGGACGCTTTCGTCATAGATCTGGGTCATCCCCAGCTTCTTACCCAATAATCCGTTTGTCATGGCTTTCCTGTCAGCTCACAAAAAGATCGAGCACAACGCCCATCAGAGCTTAATCTCTACATCCACGCCAGCGGCCAAATTCAACTTCATCAAAGAATCCATTGTTTCTGGCGTCGGCTCCATAATATCCAAGAGCCGCTTGTGGGTACGGATCTCAAACTGTTCTCGAGACTTCTTATCCACATGAGTGGATCGCTGCACAGTAAACTTCTCAATCCGAGTAGGTAATGGGATCGGACCCACCACCCTCGCTCCGCTGCGCCGGACCGTTTCCACAATTTCCACCACAGACTGATCAAGCACGCGATAATCGAATCCGCGCAACCTGATACGAATTCTTTGATCGACTTTCACGCTCAACTCCTCACATGCCGACCTGGTGGCCGGAACATCACTACGCTAGAATTTCCGTGACCACGCCGGAGCCAACCGTCTTGCCGCCCTCGCGCACCGCGAACCGCAAGCCCTGGTCCATCGCGATCGGGCTAATCAATTCGCCCGTCACCGTGACATTGTCGCC
>WYAX01000026.1 GCA_011525625.1 Nitrospira defluvii | reverse complement strand
CTGTCTCAATCCCTCTCGGACTGCCTCAGGAACTTGAGCATGGCCATGGCCTGCTTCTCTGGCGCATAAGCCAGGTGGAGCAGGAGCCGGACGGGCTTCGGAAGACTACGGCCCGACTCATAACGGGAGCCGCCGGATTGGGTAACCGAAATCCGGCTCCAGAATTCGGATTGGTTCATGCCCAGCTTCGATCGAAGCAGCTTGGCTTCCTTGCCGGATTCAATGAAGTGTTTTGGCTTGCTCATCGTGGCTCTCGAATCGTTGAGGGTTGCGATTTCAGGAAACTATTTCATGCATATATGCCGAAATATACATGAGGCGTATATGTCCATGTTGCATTACACCGGCAGGTCGTTGAGACCGTGTTGTCGCGCGAGCCGTCATCGACGAAGACGGTTTCGTTGGGCGGGCTGTTCTCATCGAGGATGGGCCTGTCCCGCTCCATGAAAATCGGAGCGGCCTCGGATTCGTTGTGGGCGGGGACGACGATGAAGATTATTACTTATTTCCTAAGCCGAATTTGAACCCTCCCACGTCGCCAAGCGCATCGAGTTGTGCAGGGGCGTGGGATTTCCTGGTGGGGGTGCTTGATACATGAAGCGGGGTAACATTCATCGGAGTGCCGGCGGCGAGGGCGGCCGACTCGCGACCGGATTCGTAGAAGGCGCGGATCATCAATCCACGCGCCTGCTTGCTGCGATCCTTGACCGAAAGCGCGGAGAGGGTCCGGTAGAGCTCGGGGTGCTCCGCCGAATAGATGCGGAAGGAGAGGCGAATCTCGTCAGGCACCGATACTGTCCTTTAAGCCGGCGGCGCGCGCCGCGGAGCTGGCCAGCCGCTCCCCCAGGTAATGGAAGCCGCGGACATTGGAAAGATTGGGCTCCTCCAGTTCGATCACTTCATGCTGGGGGAACTTGCGCTGCAGTTCCGCTGAATACATGGAGGCGCCGCCGCCGGTGACCACGATCACGTCAATGTCGGCCCCGGAGCCGATCGAGTTCTTGACCGCCTGGACTGCCTCCTCGACGATGTGGTTCCCCGCAGGCATGTAGACAGACAGGTCGATCGGCTTGCCATAGAGGAGTAGGGGAGTACCGGCGAGCCTCGACTGATCGATGTAGCGAACGATCTCGGAAGCATTGGCGTCCAGGCCCATGTCCTGGATCAGATGCTCCGCGACTTCCCGCAGCACGGCCGACATGCCGCGCTGGATGGCCTTGGAGCGCTCCTCGGATGCGGTCATGCCCTGGCAGACAAACCAATCAACGGTGTTGTAGCCGGGGTCGATGATCAGTGCGCGTGGCGTGCCTTTCGACTGAGCCCCATGCTTCATGAGGTAGTAGGCATACCCACCCAGCGGCTGCGGATACACCAGGCAGTGGTTCACGGTGATGGTTTGGCCGCGCGTGTTGATTATGTGCTTGCCGGTGAAGCGCTTTGCCAGCGAATCGGCCAAAGTGAAATAGGTGGTGAGCGGCAGGCCGAGGATCAGGTAATCGAGCACGCCACCCGGCAGCCCGTGCGACATGTAATTGAGCGCCCCGTACAGGCGCACCTTGTAGGCGGTGGAAAGCGGGTATTTCTGGTCGAGTACCTCGCTGACGTGGTGGGTGTTCAGAGCGAGGTGGACGTCCCGGCCGACTTCATAGACCTGGTCGTCGCAGGGCACCAGAAAGGTATCGCGACGCAGAGTCGCATCCGTCTCGATCATTCGCTTCGGCGCGATTGGCGACTGGGCCGGGAAGCAGGAGGCGGCAACGTCATGGGTATCCGGGTCGAGGCCGTCGGTGTACTTCACGTGGCCGTAGCCGATGTCGATGGCCCGTACGGCGAATGAATTCATGCTGCCCCCCCTGATTAATTAGTTCAGGGGCGATTTTCAGGGGAAAGAATCAAGCGGTGAAGCTACAAACCCTCACATGGGTGTGGGGGGATGGGCCAGTTTTGGGTCGAGCGAACAACTATTTCGGCCCGCCGGCCAGGTTGTTGCCATGACATTGCCACCACGTTGCCGTGGCGTTGCCAAAATTCGCAGGAGAGGCTTTCGGAGGAAAGTCGTTGCCGTAGCGATGCCGCCACGTTGCCGTGGCGTTGCCAACGACCGCCAAGAAGTGCGGCGGCAGGACGGGGAGCGCGATGGTGGCTGAGGGAAGCGAGAAGATCGAGGAGATGGACAAGTGAGATGGCGCGAAGGTTGCTAGTGATTGCACTCGATGTGTACACCGGCCCGGACGGTGACATACATCGATTTCTTTTTTGTTTTATTAACTTGGTGCAATTTTCGGACGGTGATAATCCAGTGTATTGACTGTCCGGAAAAAAGAGGGTTGACATGCATGCGCATTTCTGAAAATAATTCGCCTGCGTCGAGAAGTATTCGATGCATGCAAAGAACACAGCAGGTTTTTCGCCGTGCTGGCGAACGTGGAAGCGTGAGAGGAACCGCGTCAGTCCCTGCAGGATGGGGATCAGGCTCTCACATAATTCAGGCGAGCCCCTGAAACTCCACCGAGAAGTCATCGGTGTGAATCTCCGGCCTTTGTTGGCCGACACGGATGGGCCTAGTGCCCTTTCCTCCAAGACGAGCTTCGCGCTCGTCACACCCCGCAGACGGTATCGTGGGGACATCCATAGCCAGAGTTGTCATGCGTGCGCGGGCCGGCGGTCCGGAACGAACACACATCTGCTCCTGGCAATCAAATTGAAGGAATCGCACGCTCGGTGTCCTAACAGGACGCCGGTGAGGCTGGGAATCCATGAGGGATTCTGGCGCTCACCCAAAGAGCACCCGGTGGCTCCGTTGGCAGGAGCTGTAAATCCCAGGTGGGCAAGGGGCGATTCTCTAGACAGTGGTTGTGGGCTTCGACACGAGATTTGAAGCCTGGCGCGAATGTGATTTGCGCAGCAGCCAACCCGCGGCGCCTGTGAGGTGGCCGTGGACGGACGGATCGGGGGTGAAATATCCCCGGGGGTTCCTTCTTTTGGGGGTGCTCCCCGCCATGTGATGGCGACCTGTACCGACGCTGCGAGCGTTCGGGCAGCCGATTCGGGCGGCGCGCGATGTGATCGCGTTGTCGCTGCCGCATTGCTTAGAAATGGGCGATGTGTGCGCCAACCGTAAGACATTTCTAACCACCCCGCCATTTCCCACCGAACCGAAGTGAAGACTTCCGTGCGCAGGCTCGCGCGCGGAGGGAGGCCTTTTGCCTATTGCCGGCGCGACCGACCGCCGGCCCGAAAGTTACCGATCAACCGACTTTGAGGAGCAACTAAGAACACCGTGTCCATGCTGTACCGCTTTGACCAACCCCCCGTCGAGCACGACACCGAGGAGAACACGCTGCCTGTCTCGAACCAGATGGCCGACGCCTTCCCGATCATTCACTAGAAGAAAGGAGCAGAAGATGAAATCGCTCGCAGAAAAGTTGCTGCCGCTTGGATTCCGGAACGAGCTGCAGCGGATTCTCGACCAGAACATTGCCTATCGGGCGGCACGCAAGAAAGGCGTGTGCTCCGCCCACACTCAGTACGACCGGGCCCTGATCATCCGGATGGCCTTTGCCCAGTTGTGGGACATGGGCGTGCGCCTGCCCTCGCCGCGCAACCTCGGCAACCGGCACGTCTTCATGCTCATGGAGCGCTGGGACCAGGAAGGCGTCACCGTCAAGGTGCTGCATACGCGTATCTCCTACCTGCGTACCTTTGCGCGCTGGATCGGCAAGGACGGGATGGTCAAGGATGTCCGCGACTACCTGCCGGGGAAGGATCTCACCCGCCGCGCGGCCGCCAAGGTCAATCGCGCCTGGCGGGCCAAAGGCGTGGAGCCGGAACGGATCATCGCGATGGCGTGCGAGCTCGACGAACGCTTGGGCGTCATGGTCGCCCTGCAAGACGCCTTTGCCCTGCGCATGAAGGAGTCCTGCGAGATGCGGCCGGCCTACTGCCTGGTGGAGAGCGGCCAGGCGATCGAGATCTACGAAGGCACCAAGGGAGGACGGTTGCGCCGGATCCCGCTCGACACCGAGCACAAGCGCGCGGTCTTCGAGTGGGCGCGCAATGTGGCGGCGAGTGGCCGCGGCGGACGAATCCGCTGGTCGAATCTCACCTGGAAGCAGGCGCGCCGACACTACTACTACCTACTCGCTGAGAAGCTCGGGGTCAATCAGAAGGAAATGGGGGTGAGTAGCCACGGCCTGCGGCACGGCTACGCCCAGGACAAGTACCAGGACCTCACCGGCCTGCCGCCGCCGATCGTCGGTGTCGATCCGAAGCGGGTCGATCCGGACGCGCACCGCGACGCCGGCATCCAGG
>WYAX01000025.1 GCA_011525625.1 Nitrospira defluvii | reverse complement strand
TGAGATTCTGCTCACTTTTTGCGGCTCGTTTGGCAAATTCCACTGGTGGCAGAAAACCGAAGGAACTATCCAGAACTTACCATTCAAACCTTCTATAAAGGCGTTTTCAGTCGGTTTGCCAGGTTAGATGTGTAACCCCCCCCTAAAAAAAATCGCGGCAGGATGTGGAATTTTCTAGCAATAGGAGATTCTATGAATGAAGAAGCCGAGATTTAAGGGGAATCAGATATCTCAGGCGTAAGCTTCCCTGAAAGTTGGCGGATTAACTCCCGTCGAAGCCCTACAACAGGCCAGAGTCTCTACTTTTGAGTTGTCTACTTGACGGGGAAGCTTACGACTAAAGCGGGCTTTTGGTACTCCCGTCCCTCACAGCAGGCGGTCCACGCCCGGCTCCAGGTCGATCTGCAACGCGTCGTTGAGCCGGTTGAAGAAGTTGGCAAGACCGATACGCACGGTCAGTTCGACCAGCTGGGCTGTAGAGAATCGAGCGCGCAACTCCTCGAAAAGGGCATCTGGAACCCGGCGGGCGTCGAGAGTCATCTGCCGGGCATAGGCAATGACCAGCCGCTCGACGGACGAAAAATGGGGGCTGTCGGGGGCCGGGCCATTCTCCAATTCGGCCAATGCAGCATCGGAAAGCCCCGCGGTCTGGCCCAGGGGCGTGTGATGGCTGACGCAGTAGACGCAGCGGTTCAGATGGCTCACAGTCAACACGGCTAGTTCGATCAGCCTGCGATCCACCAGACTTGTCGTTTGAAAGCCTAAATAAAGCGTGATCAGATCGTGGCAGATCTGGGGATGATGGGCCAGAGTGAGTACTTGATTGAGAAAGGCGGGCAGCCTTTCTTCGGCCTGGGCCACTAACGAGGCAAGTGACGGCTCAACGGAGGCAGGATAAAGGGGTGGAATGCGGGCCATAGATTACTCCGGAAGTAAAAAAGTAGGAAACTGAAAAATAGTCGGAACTAGCCAATGGCATCCGCGTATAAGAAGGGTAAAAGCCCTTTTCCACACTGGTCAACCGTCAACTCACAGGCAACATAGGGCTATACCTCCTACCATCATCACATAAAGCTCGCCAAATTCAATCCTTGTCAACAGAATTCGACACCGTCAGCGTCACTTGCCAGCCTGGAGGCTTCCCCGTCAAGATGATGGTTCAAAATCAGAGTATCTGGCGGCTTGTTGGCGGGTTTCGATGGGTGTCAGGTCACCAAGCCCATCGTGATCTCTCTCCTCGTTGTACTCGATTACCCGCCGGTAGGTCGCCCCTCCAATATTGTCGGGCGATGTAAACAGATGTTGATTGAGCTACTCGTCCCGATAAGTACGAATCAACATCTCGACATAGGCGTTTTGCTTCGACTTGCCGAGCTGGATGTAGTGAATCGCCATACCAGCCGTCTTCACCCAATTCGCAAAAAATCTCGCCGAGGGACGCGGAATCACTATCCGTGCGCAGCACCTGGGGCAACTCGTGATTGATCCGAAGTTTCACGAAGATCCGAACTCGCCGTATCGAGGTGTCGATTTCTATATGCAACACCTGGCGATTAAAGTCATCGACGACATTGTAAGGTGCGGAAACGTCGACCATGGAGCCGTGCATCGCTCATACTGTCAACGAGCAAACCGTATCCGAAAGCCTGGGAACATACAGCGGGACACGAAGCCGCTTGGGCAGACGTCGCTTCACCCAGCGGCGCAGATAGTGTGTCGCTCGGCAGTACACTCGATAGATCCGTGTGTAATTCCAAGGCCGGCCCTCAACCAAAGTCGCCAGCATAGCGATGATCTCAGCATGCTGCACGGTCCAATCCTCGGGCACTCGATACCAGATGAATCGTGACAGACTGACGCAGCGGCAACTGACGGCGATCGATAGGCCTTGCTGCGACAAAAAAATCAGTTGCTTGGCGATTCTTCGACGGCCTCAAAGCTTTCTTCCGATCAGCAACCTCATTACATCGTTCTCACCCGCAAGTTCCGCGCGCATCCGCTTGTACTGCGAGAGCTCCACCTCGAGTTCCTTCACGTGCTGGAGGTCCAAAGCTTCCATTTCGCGTATTGAATTGCCTCGGGCTTTAAAGTGGCTTCAACTCTTGAGCGAATGGAGCCATGGACAAGTCGAACAAGTTTTCACCTGAGGTCCGTGAGCGTGCAGTTCGGATGGGGCAGGAGCATCACAGATGTTATCCGTCGTGGTGGGCAGCAGTAGAGTCGATTACACCGCAGATCGGGTGTCTGCCACAGACATTGCTGGAATGGGTAAAACATGCGGAGGTCGATGCCAGAACGCGAACACGTACGACCACCGCCGAGGCGCAGCGCATCCAGGAGCTGTAACACGAGAACAGGGAATTGCGGCGTGCAAACGACATTCTGCGTACGGCATGTGCGTTTTCACCCAGGCGGAGCTCGGCCGCAAACTGAAGTCTTGAACGCCTGCATCGACCAGCACCGGAATACCTACGTGGGCGGGCTAATCTGCAAAGTATTGCAGATCGCCCCGTCGACTTACCGGCGTCATGCGGCCCGGCATCGCAACCCTGAACTGCGCAGCGCCCATGCCAAACACGATGAGGTGCTGATGCTGCACATCGAACGTGTCTGGCAAGCCAATATGCAAGTTTACGGTGCCGAGAAGGTCTGGAAGCAGATGAACCACGAAGACATCGTGGTAGCACACTGTGCCGTGGGGCGGCTCAAGCGCCGCCTGGGTCTGGAGGGCGTACGCCGTGGCAAAACCGTCCGCAGTACCATGCCAGACACAGCGGCGCCTTGCCCGCTGGATCGAGTCAATCGACAGTTCCAGGCGAATCGCCCCAACCAGCTCTGGGTTTCGGATTTCACGTACCTGTCGACTTGTCAGGGTTGGCTCTACGTGGCGTTCGTCGTCGGCGCGTTCACCCGATGCATTATGGACTGGCACGTCAGCACCACCATGACCACGGAGGAGGCAAACTACTACAGGCAACTTAGCCGTCAGCCCGCCCTTGCGGCGTGACTTAAACCAAACAGCCGCCACGATACCCGGAGCGATTCAATTCCTTGGTCAACAAGTGCGTCTAGTTGATCACAGTAGGCCTTTCCCTTTTCCTCATTATCAAAGCTCAGGCAAATCGGTTTTGGTAGCAATTTGCTGCGTTTGATCCAAAACTCAAAATGGTTGCCTCGCCTTCGACAGGCAGCCATCTGCATCCCCCAAAACTTGTGTACACAACAATTTGGTCCGATAAGGGTCATTTTGCTGCCCGGAATCGGGTGTTTTTAGACCATGTTAGGCGGTTTTATCAGGTATTATTTGTAATAATTACAATGGAAAAAGGCACCCGTAGGTGCCTTATCTATTTGTTTTGTTTGATCATTATAATGGAGGCTGGGGTCGGAATCGAACCGGCGTCCACGGCTTTGCAGTGCGCCGCATGCCATACAATTCAATTAGTTAATATATTACCGACCACTTAACCACCCAAATCAGTATATATCTTTAAATTTTTTGTGGTGAAAATCAGTTCTCAGTAACCAACCACCCTGCCACCCGAAATCCTTGGTGCTGCGCCCATCAGGCCGCGTTGTATAAACCGCAGCGCATCGGATTGCAACTGCAGGCGCAAGTCTTAATCCCTTCTTCATCAGGACTCGTGTTTTGGCATGGACCAGATAGTCGAACCGGTGCTGGAAAATCCGTAAATGCCCGAGTGCAACAAGCTCGATATAGCATTGGGGAGCCGGTGCGCGGATCGCTCATCGAGGTCTCGTGTGCTTTCACACGATTCAAAGACAGAATACACGATCACAGTTGATCCTACACGCCGACGAAAAGAATGCTTGCAAATGAGGAGGAGTCCATACACGGACATTCAACGCTATGTCTAAGAAGCGTGAAAAGAGCGTGGCTGGATTTTTCGAATACATTACTTAGATACGTTTCCGCTCTCGCACAGACCCTTTTTCTAACTTCTGTCCTAAGTTCAGTTTTACAGCTATAAACCGATCAGGCAATGGCCCGACCTGCGCCTATCCGATCGAGAGAATGATGCGCGACGCCCACGCCTCGATGATCGAAGACGGTTGCAATGAAATCCTCGCCATCAAGGTCGGTGGGTACGTTTGCGGCGTGCCACCTGATGGCGTGTCTAGCTCCCCGGCCTCACGACCTCGGATAATTGCCGTGTGGTGGTAAACTGTCCGGACGAGGGTCGCCTATGCCATCAAGTTACGCGGTGGGTTCCCCATGCCCCTTTCCGATGACCGGGGCACCATGGAGCCGTGCTTGCAAAACATCGACGATGTTTCCCGCGAGGCAGTTCCGATCAAACCTCCGGCGCAATCCCTCGATTAGCACCGGCGCCGCCTCTTTCACTTCGGTGTGAGGTCCCGTTAAGGCCACGAGCGTAGTCTGTTCCACTTCCCCCACGGCGATCCGAACGCCGTCCTTGTGATGGCGTCCGTGACCTTGCTGATACTGTACGACGTACGGCGTTGCCGCGTCGGGGGCCAGGGCCGTGATCGCCTCGACCATGCAGTCCTTGAGTTCGGCGCCGGTGCCGCCCGTGGAGACGACTAGACCGAATCCTCTGCCTATGGCGTCGGCCAATGCACCGATGGCAACGTCGATATCGTCGTCGACAACCGATCCGGCTTTCGCCTCATAGCCATTGTCAGTGAACAAATCCACCAAGAATGGGGTGTTGGTGTCCACCACGTTTCCGGCCATTATCTCGCGGCCGGTTGGAAGGATCAGGACTTTCCTGGCGAGGTTTTCGCGTAATTGGATGCCGAAGTCGGACATCGCTGCCGGAAGAGTTTCCGCGCGCGCGGGAGAGAGATTGATCACCCCCAGAATTCCGTCCGAATGGATATCCGTTTCCGCGCCTACCGACAGACCTGGAATACGTGACAGTGATTCAAGGAGAGCCTGCCGCTTGCCTGCCAGCCGGCCGATGTCGTCGGGATCGTTCAGGAGGTCGAGGGTCAGTTGGTCCGGATGCGCATCGACAACCAGTACGTCTTCAGGCGACAGCGCAAGGATATCGGCGACCGCCACCGCAACCAGGTCGAGGTCTACATCCGTCAAGCTCAGCCCAGTGATTCTCAGTTCGCGCTTGTTGAACAGGTGCACGACCATGGCACGCTCTCCGTTAATGCTCGACATGCGAGCGAAAGTCCCCGACCGCCGCTCGCATGGACTGGACGATCAGGGCCATGACGGAGACGGTGAAATAGCGGACACCGAGGCTCCGTAACAGGTTGACCTGTCCCAGATCCGTGACGTGGACGCCGCATGCCTTGCCGGACGCAACTATCATGGGGATGAGCTCACGGAGCAGATCGACCATTCGTTGATCGGCAGGCGAAGGGAAGCCATAGTCCAGCGACAGATCGCTCGTTCCCAAAAAAACGGAGTCAACACCGTCAACGGATAGAATTTGGGTTAATTGATCGACTCCTCGACGGCTTTCCACCTGGACGGCAACGACGGTCTCCGCCTGCGCCGCGCCCATCACTTCGGAACGCTGGCGAAAGCCATACTCGGCGGCCGAAGTGGTCGAGCCGAATCCTCGGCGCCCCACAGGCGGAAAGTGGCTGGCGGCGACGATTGCATCCGCCTCGGCCGCCGTCACAACTGACGGGACCTGGATTCCGGTAGCACCGGAGTCGAGGGCAGCCTGAATTCCTGTTGGGTTGGCATCGGCGGTGCGTACCATTGCCGGAGTCCCGAGGAATCGTGCCGAACGCAGACACTCTTCCGTTCCTAGACGGGAGAAAGCCCCGTGCTCCTCATCAAGAATGATAAAGTCGAAACCCCCGCGTGCGGCCATCTCTACCAATGGCGGCGACGCCAGCCCGATAAACGCGCCGAGCAGCGGCGTGCCCGAGGGGGTTGCCAGAGCCTTCTTCAAGGTCATCGCCGGCCTTACACGAGATAGTCTTCGCGGATAGGGCTGAAGACGTCCAGGTTAAGGATCGGCGTGTCTCCGAGAGGGCGCAGCCCGTGCTTGGCGTTGGAGGGGACGAGGACGACATCGCCTTTACTCATGCGAATCGTCTCATCGCCCAGATAGAATTCGCACTCGCCCTGCAAGATATAGGTGATTTGCTCGTGCGGATGGCTGTGAATGGCCGGGCATGCCGACGCCTGTATCTCGTTCATCACCACGGTGCTGTTCTCTCCCGAGAACACCCGCCGATCGACACCCTCGCGAGCGATAATCCGTCGGATGCGGTCAAAATTCGCCACCTTAGCCATGCGACCTCCATCGTTGGCCCCAGCTGCCGCAATGGACGGAAGCAATTGGGGAAGGACGTTGCGGTCCGGCGCTTAACCGCCACCGCACCAGCGCTAACTTACCACAGAATAAATATTATATATAATATTGACATGTAAACCTACATTATATATGATCCGTATCATTTAGAAAGGGAGGCCGGATCGTGGTTGAGCAGATTATACGCTTCGACACTAAGTCGCGAATCGCCTACGGGGCGATAAAGGGCGCTATTGCCGAGGGGCGTTACCTGCCAGGAGGGAAGATCGGCATCTCACAGATCGCCAGAGAGTTGAGCACCAGCGATATCCCGGTCCGCGAGGCCATGCAGCGGTTGGAGGCTGAGGGACTACTGGAATACACGCCCCATGTCGGTTTCCGGGTAACACGCCCCGATTTCGGTGATTACGTCCATATGTTCGAGGTGCGCCAGCTGCTCGAAGGGGAAGCGGCCAAGCGTGCCGCCACGCGCATTTCAGCGAGTTCCCTGGCGGAATTGAAGAGGCTGGATACGGAAATGGCTACCGCCATGCGGGAGGGGGCCATGCAGAGCTTCTCGCAGTTGAATCGCCAATTCCATACTGTGCTGTTCGAAGCGAGCGAGAATCCGGTCCTGATCCGCGAGATCGAACACGTGGGGTCGATCTATCCCCGCACCCATGCCATTTTCGTGATGTTCCCTCAACGCGCCGAGTCGGCTATGCGCGAACATGCCGTGATCATCCAGTGCCTAGAGAGGCGCGATGCTGCCGCGACCAAGCACGTCTATCTCGCTCACATGGCCGCCGGGTATGACATGCTGCTCAAGTATCGCGGGGAGACGTCAGGCGAAGCAGGCGCGCATAATGATGCAGATGCGGCTGACGCGCATAACTCGGTCTTCAACGGTCTCCTAGGGGGCAAGTGACTATGCCATCGGTAAACCGCGTAGCGGTAATCGACGACACACTTTGCACGGCATGTCCAGTATGCATCAGGGACTGCCCGACCGAAGCCATCTGGCGGGAAATAGTCGACAAGAAGCATTTCATTCACATCGATGACCGCAAATGCCTGGATTGCACCATCTGCTTCACACGCTGCCCGGAACACGCCATCAGCATGCAGCCCCGAAGCGAACCACTATCGTTCGGAATCGACTGGACCAAAGCCGAACAGGCTGACGTCAAACGAATTTGCCTGGCCGCACACATGCACGAGGAGCAGGTGATCTGCTTCTGCCGGCAGACCCAGGCTCGTGAAGTGGCAGCCGCAATACTTCTCGGACACACCACGCCCGAAAGCCTGTCTCTCGCCACCGGCATCCGCACGGGCTGCGGTGTGCTGTGCATCACGGCGGTTCTTAGGCTGCTAAAAGCCGCCGGTATCGAGGTCGGCAAGGCGCCTGGATGGCAGTGGTACGGGTCATACATCACCATCTGGGACATCCCGCCCGAGGTGCGAGGGAAATATCCCGAGTATTTCGTCGAGGACGATTACCAAGTCGCGCTTCAATTCTATCCGAAAGAGGTCTGACGATGTCTTCGTTCACTTTGCAGCCAGTCGAACCGCGAGCGTCTTACTACAATATTGCCCCGGGCGACTTGAAGATGCGAGCGGTGGACCTGCCTGGACTGGTTTCGGTTCGCGCAAAAGACCTGTTCCCGATCCCCGAAAGCCCCGTCATCGCCGAATCGCCGGAGGCAATGCGTGAGATCATCCGGGCCAAGACAATCGAAACACTTGCAAAGGCAAATCTAGAGCGCGTTCGGCCCAATGACTCGGTCAATATCCTGACCTCCCATCATGGATACTCGATCTATGGTGGTCATGCCTATGTGGAGATGATCCGCACCCTCCGCGATGAGATTGAGCGCCGCACTGGCGCCACGAATATTCGGCTGCGGGCCGGGGTTGGACTGCGTTTTCGGGAGACCGAGGAATACATCGAGAAGTTCGGGCTGAAAGACTATTTCCATGGCAAGGCCGAGGGGATCGCCCCCGTCGATCGAGGCATCCCTATCGAAACGGAGATAGGCAGACTCTACGGAATCGCAAAGGCCTACGACGCCCGCTGGATCGTTCACGCGCACAACAACGACATAAGGGAATTGCACTATCATCGCCAGCTCGGGCGTCTGTTCAAGCCCTTCGCCATGTCCTATGCGACCATCGAGACCCGCTCCTCCTATCATCAGAGTACCGGTCCTCGCATGGCCAATCTGTTACCCCGGCTCATCTGGGAGTCGGAATATGTGCAAAAGCGTTATCTTTGCGGCTGCATGTTGCAGGTCGGGCCGGAAGGAATCATGGGTGTTGACGCCAATGACGACCTCGTGGCCCAGGACAGGGATTTCTGCAAGCTCAACCTGCGTTGGTACGGCAAGCTACTCACTCTTTTAGGGGCCATCGACGAAGCCATCATCATCCTCGATTACCCAGGTCCGATTCCATATACGACTGCGGGAGGAATTCTTTTCGGGAACTTCCTGAACGCCAATGTCGATGAATTCGACCTCAGGAAGATCACGCCATTCACTCGTTACACCGACATGCTGTACCCGGATGTAAAGCCTTTGGTCTCTGACGTGCTGACGCCCCCGAATCCGGCCATCAAGGCGGTTGTGCTTAACTACTGCTCGAAAGGCTATCCGGGAACCTTCTTTCCCAAGCAAATGCCGGTTCTGGCGGTCGGAGCGCAGGCGAGGCTGTTGGCGCAGGACGAGCAAAACGCCGAGTTCATGAACTACGCCGTGGAAGTGGACAGTCTATCCAAGGCGATAAGCTTCAGCCGCAACTTCGCCAAGACCGACAACATCCTCGTCTTCGACGGCGCCGTCGGCGGCTTCAACGTCAGCGAATCTTTGGCGGAACAGATGTATCGACTTGCGCCAGAAATCTCATCCACTGTGGACGATGTGCTGATGCCTATGTGGCTCAAGCAACGCGGCGTCGTACATTGAGCCCAAATACGTTCGTAAGCACCACAATCAACATCGAGTACTCATAGCAAAAGGATGGGGGCGGTAAAGAGGACGAGGTGTCCGGTTGCGATGGCTACCGGCCCCACCCGTTCCAGGACCGTACCAAGGCGAGATAACAACGTTAACGTTAGAGAGGGGAAGAGCAAATGAGCAAAACAGAAGTGAAGGGGTTAATGAGAAAAGGATGGTTGTCTTTGGCAGTCTTTGGATTGGGCCTGCTAGCCGCCGTGCCCGTTTCCCGCGCAGCCGACCAGAAAGTGCTTTCGATCGCAACCGGCGGCAGTGGCGGCACCTACTTTGCCATCGGCGCCGGCATAGCAACTCTGGTTTCCAAGTACATGCCTGATTACAAGCTGGTCGTGCAATCGACCGCGGCGAGTATCGAGAACATTCATCTGGTCGCCAATAAGAAGGTGGACTTCGCTATCGTCATGCCCGATTCCGCCTATTTCGCCACCACCGGCGGGCGGGAGTTCAGCGGCAAGGCGAAATACGAAAATCTGCGCGCGGTGACTGCCGGCCACGCCTCCCTCCTGCAGGCAGCCTCCTTGCAGTCCTCGGGGATCAAGAGCTTCACCGATCTCAAAGGCAAAAAGGTCGCCCTGAGTGCTCCGGGAAGCCCATCGAAATTCCTGACCATGGCCGCGCTCGAAGCCTATGGCTTGAAATCCGGCGACTACCAGGGCGCGTTTCTCACCTACGCCGAGATGGTGGAAGGATTGAAGGATGGTAACATCGACGCCTCGGCGGTATTCGCCGGCATCCCGACCTCCTCCATGCTCGACCTCGCCACCACGACGAAAATCAATCTCCTGCCGATGGAGGAGAGCACGTCCAACTTCATTAAAAAAAACTATCCCTACTACTCAATGGCGGTCATCCCAGCTAAGACCTATCCCGGGCAGGATGAACCAATGACCACCCTCGCCGCCCCGTCCGTCCTGATCACTCACAACGACGTGCCGGAGGAGGTCGTGTATCAGTTCATTAAGGCGATCCTGGAACATACAGATGAACTGGCCGCTATCCACGCAGCCGGCGCCGAATGGCACCTGAAAACGGCCACCGACGGTATCGCCATCCCGTTCCATCAGGGAGCGAGGAAATATTTACAGGAAAAAAACAAGGTAAACTGAAACCCGAGAACGGGAGAGGCACCGACGGGAAGCGGCGCCTCTCCCGTCCTACTGCCGCGCTCGATTGTGATCCTCTGGAATGAAGAACGCGGGACCAACTTTAGCCTGGACGATACTAGGCCTGACGCTGATCCTGATCGGGGGATACCTGCTCTTCCCTGTGACGAGGGTGCAGTTGACCCTCGTGGCCGCCGACCGAGAACACACCTCGGTTCTTCCCGCTGAGCCCGGGGAGAAGATAACCATCGGCTTTGAGCATTCACTGTACAAGGTCGAGCAGGTCGAAACCCATTCGGTCCAGGAGAGCGAATTGCTGCTGGAGTCGGTCTACTTTGGTTCGTTTGACGCCCTCAATTACTACGACCCGACAGGGGAGTTGCCACGGAAATCGAAAGGGTCCGGCTATGAGGTGGTATTCCGGCCACCCCTACCGGGGGAAGTTAATTTCTCCATAGCCAGAAGCACGCCGGTTTGGCTGATTATTGGGGACAGTCCTCCGCTGTTTCTGACGGGGATCCCCATCGATTTCACCCGGTTTTTCCTTCGAATAATTCGGAGGTCGAGGGTCCAGATTCTGTTGGGGGAACTACGCTCATGACGCCGTTCAACGATTCCTTTCGCGCAGCCACGGCCCATGTCACAACGCTGGTCTGCGTCCTGTTCGGTCTTTTTCATCTCTATACCGCCGGCTGGGGGTCGCTCGGCGCCATGGATCAGAGGGTGGTCCACATCACCTTCGTCCTCGTACTGGTCTTCCTCAACAAACCGATCCGCACAGGCGTCGAAGGCGCTTGGCGGCTCTTGGACGTGCTGCTGGCCCTGGCGGCTCTGGCGGTAGGCGGTTATCTGTATCTGTACTCTGAAGACATCGCCTTTCGCCTGGGGATCGCCAGCACGGCCGACCTGGCGGCGGGCGCCGGCCTCGTCCTCATGCTGCTCGAGGCGACCCGCCGGGTTCTCGGATGGCCCCTCCCCTTCATCGCCGGCATTGCCATTCTCTATGGCTTCTTCGGTGACAAGCTCCCCGGCATATTGACCCACAGTGGGTTCGGGGTAGACCGCCTTATCAGTCACCTGTCGCTGACCACCGAGGGGATATTCACTGTGCCCCTCGGCGTTTCCGCGACGGTGGTCGTCATCTTCATCATCTTCGCCACTTTTCTCAATGCCACGGGAGCCGGGCAGTATTTCATCGATCTGGTGATGAGCTACTTCGGCCGTAGCAGAGGGGCGCCGGCCAAGGCAGCGGTGGTTGGGAGCGCCATGATGGGAACCCTTAACGGCAGCGTAATTGCCAACGTAATGGGGACAGGTGCTTTCACAATCCCGCTGATGAAGCGATCGGGGTACCGGTCGGTGGTTGCCGGGGCGGTTGAAGCCTGCACGTCCACCGGCGGGCAGATCATGCCACCGATCATGGGAGCGGCCGCCTTCATAATCGCCGAGTTTCTTCGCGTCCCGTATCTGGAGGTGATCAAGGCGGCGATCATTCCAGCCGTTCTCTTCTACGTGGCGCTCTTCATCTACGTGCATCTGGAAGCTGCACGTAGCGGTCTGAAGGGATTGCCCGAGGACGAGATTCGCGAATACCGGGAGCGCCGACGAGGCAAGCACTACCAGCTCATCCCCCTCTTCGCTCTGGTGGCAATGATGGCCTTTCTCAACTGGTCACCGACCCGTTCGGCGTTCTTCGCCATCCTTATCACCCTTGCCATCGGCTTTATTCGGAAAAATGGACGGCTCACCTTCACCAGGCTCATCGACATGTTCCGGCAGGCGGGGATGACGATGCTGGAGGTGGTCACTGCCTGCGCTACCGCCGGCATTATCATTGGTATCCTCTCCCTCACAGGGTTCGGGCTGCAGCTGTCGAGTATTCTCACAGGGCTGGCCGGGGGAAATTTGATGATCCTACTCGTTCTCACCATGATCGTTTCCCTGGTTCTCGGAATGGGGCTGACGACCACCGCCTGTTACGTTATCCTCGCCGTGCTGGTTGCCCCGGCCTTGATCAAGATGGGGATCGATCCGATGGCAGCGCACCTGTTCGTCTTCTATTACGGCATGTACTCTTTCATCACTCCCCCCGTCTCTCTCGGCGCCTTCGCTGCCGCCGGGATCTCCGGTTCGTCGCCGATGGCGACCGGGTACATGGCATGGAAGATCGCCCTCCCCGGATTCATCCTTCCCTTCATGTTCATTTCGTTCCCGGCGATGCTGATGAAGGGATCCTGGCCGCAGATTCTCCATGTGACCACCACTGGCCTGGCGGGAGTGTTCTTCCTATCGACGGCGATCGTCGGCTATCTCCGGCGGGACCTCAACCTGTTGGAACGGGGCGCGATGATCGCCGCTGGAGTCCTACTGATTCACGGCGGGGTGGTGACCGACGTGATCGGTATTGTCCTGGGAGGCGTCACGGCTCTCAATTGCTACCTCCGGACCCCCCACACCAGCGACAAGACCGACACGCTTGCTGCGATGGTTCCGGCTGATGCGCCGCGGTCTCGTAGCGACACCTAGTACGGGGTACGGTGGATATGTCTGAAAACGCCGGAAACTACGATCTTCGGGACGACATTTTCGCATCCGTGGCTAAGTGGCTGTACGTAGCAGAGGTAAGAGTCACCACTCCTGGATTGGTGTGCGGCGTCGAACTGGCCCGCCGCAAGGTGGAGGAGCTGGGCTGCCAGGTATTTCATGCCGTTGCCGACGGTACAGAGGTGACACCGGAGGACCCCATCCTGGTCTTTACCGGCCCCGCCAAAGCCGTTGCCATGGCCGAGGACTGCGTGCCTGGCGCCATCGCCAAGCCTTCAGGCATCGCCCGGGCCGCACGCAAAGCACGAGACCTTGCCTCTGGCGGGGTACGCGTGGTATCCGGCGCCGCCAAGAAGATGCCGTCCGAGGTCAAGGACCAAGTCCGCAAGGCTATCCATTGCGGTGGCGGTAGCGGCCGTATCGCCAAGGGTCCCTTTCTCTATCTGGACAAGAACTATGTGCGTATCTTCGGCGGCGTACGCCAGACTCTCGTCGCCATCGCCGGCATGACCGGCTACACACGCGCAATTCAACTGCGTGGCTTGGTGGAAGACATCGCCGCGGAGGCCCGTGCCGCCATCGAACTGGGGGCCGAGATCCTGATGGTGGACACCGGGCGGCTGGAGGATTTGGACCTGGTAGCGTCGATGGTGCGGGAATCCGGGCGTCGTCCCTTTATCACCATCGCCTTCGCCGGCGACATCGAACTGGAGGACATTCCCAGAATCGCCACCCATGACGTGGACATCTTGGATATCGGGCGAGCCGTTCTCGATGCGCCCATGGTGGATATCAAGTTCGACGTCATCGAGAAACGGCCCGCTCCCAAACCGAGCGCCGTCGGCCCCGCTTGCGCATCGCGCTAATGATCGAACTGACGCCCCCGTTGTATGATTTCCTGGCGCGGTCGTTTGGCGGCTGCACCACCGCTCTTGCGCGAAGCTCATACCGTGTTACCGGTCTCATGCCGAGGCTTACCGCTATTGTACGGGCGCCTAAAGCGAACACCCTATATTAGGAAACAAACATGTCGGCGATTGAACTTCAAGCCCGTCTGTTGGAGGAATTGGGGCGGCACGCGCGTCTCTCCATCGCGGTTAGCGGTGGTATAGACAGCATGACTCTCGCCTATGTCGCCCACCGTCTGTCACCACATCCCGCGACCATGGTGCATGCCGTTTCCCCAGCGGTGCCACTCAAAGCCACCGAACGGGTCCAAGCCTATGCGGCGCGGGAAGGCTGGAACTTGGCCATCGTCGACGCCGGAGAATTCTCGGACCCCGCCTATCGCGCCAATCCCGTGGATCGTTGCTACTACTGCAAATCTCACCTCTACGACCGCATCCATACCTTGGCGCAAGGAACTGTCGCGTCCGGAGCCAATCTGGACGACCTGAATGACTTCCGGCCTGGTCTGATGGCGGCGGCCGAGCGCGGTGTCGTTCATCCATTCGTCGTGAGCGGAATCAGCAAGGATGGCATCCGAGCCCTGGCCCGCTGGCATGGGTTAGAAGATATTTCGGATCTACCGGCACAACCCTGCCTGGCCAGCCGAGTGGAAACCGGCATCCGGATCGAACCGGCCGAGATGGCTTTCATCGATCAGGTAGAATGCCGGTTGCGCGACCTGTTGGACGATAGTGCCACCATCCGCTGTCGCATCACCGTAGACGGTGTTGCCATTGAGGTGGGTGCAACGGAACTTGTCACCGCAAAAGTCCAGATCGAGGCCATTGCGCGCCCCTTGTGTGCTTCTCAGGGTAGGCCTTTCGCCGGCGTAAGGCCCTATCGGCAGGGGTCAGCCTTTCTGAAAACCAAGGCCGCGGCACCTGGGGATCGGTCTGGGGAGCGATAATGAAGGACGTCGTCTTTGACTATGCGCGCGCTGCCCGCATCGGCCTGCCCGAAGCGGTTTTCTGCGAGGGGAAGCCCCTGGAAACTCTGGCCGAACTGCTCACCCGGTTTGGTCAGGGCGGTGAGCATCCGGTGCTGTTCACCCGGCTGGCTCCAGAGGTCTTTGCCGCCCTTCCCGAAACGGCACGTGCGGGCATCGACTATCATCCCTTATCCCGCACCGCCTGGGGTGAAATCCTGCCCCGCCAGCCCGGGGGAAAGGTGGCTATCGTCTCCGCCGGAACCGCGGATGGTCACGCCGCCTGGGAAGCGGCGCGAACCCTGGAGTTTCTCAGTATCGAACAGACGATGTTCGAGGATTGCGGCGTTGCCGGATTGTGGCGACTGCTGGAGAGGCTGCCGAAGATCAACGCCCATGATGTGGTCATTGTGGTGGCGGGCCTTGATGCCGCCCTTACTTCCGTGCTTGGAGGCCTGACCCCGCAACCGTTGCTGGCGGTCCCCACATCCGTCGGCTATGGGGTTGCCAATCAGGGCGAAACAGCGCGGCACAGCATGCTGGCCAGCTGTGCCCCCGGCGTCGGCGTATTCAATATCGACAACGGCTATGGCGCAGCCTGCGCCGCGGCCCGGATCATGAGGCTGCTATACCCTTGAGTACGGAGCGCCATCCTTATTCAGTCGAGCACAGCGACCATGCCCACGGCCATGATCATGATCACCCCGCTCCCGACCATCATCATGAGCACGGGCAGGATGTGACAGACCACGCACACACGCCGGTTCAGGGCGGCTTTGTACTGATCCGCCCGACCAGCGGCCTGTCCGGCGACATGCTGGTGGCCGGCCTGGCCCGGCTTGCTTGCGTGGGAAACGATGAGTTGGGCGACTTGGCCGCCGGCATCGGGCTACCTGAGAGCTGCGTCCGTTTGGAACGAAGGGCCGTCAATGAGGTCTATGGCTGGGCCTGCCGCGTCAGCCTGCCCCACGAGCACAGCCATCGTACCCTGAATGACATCCGGCGGATCATCATTGCCGCCGAGACTATGTCACCCAGGGCCCGCCAACTGGCGGAGGCAAGCTTCACCCTCCTGGCCGAGGCTGAGGGGCGGGTCCACGGCATCCCCACCGAGGCCGTGACCTTCCACGAGGTGGGAGCACTGGATAGCATTCTCGACATGTGCCTGGCCTGCATCCTGTTCGATCGCATGGATCCCACCGAGCTGGTCTGCGGTCCCCTTCCGCTTTGCGACGGAACTATCCGATGCAGCCATGGCCTGCTGCCCGCGCCCGCGCCGGCGGTGCTGGACCTCATCCAAGGCATGCCGGTCAGGGGAATCCCGTCTGAAGGGGAAACGGTGACCCCTACCGCCATCGCCCTGCTCAAAGGCCTCGGAGCCAAGTTCGGCCCTTGGCCGTCCATGATCGTTTCACGCACCGCTCTTGTCTTCGGGGCGCGTGTCCTGCCGGATGTCGCCAATGGCGCTCTCTTTGCGCTCGGCGAAAGTCCGATACGTACACTGTCGCGTTAGGCACCGGCCAAGGCTTGTCGCCAGGCATCAGAAACCAGGCTGCGACGGGAGATCAGCGCATCGAGGACACCCGCCGGAAGTAAGTGGCGAAGATCGCGACCGGCGAGCCATCGCTCCCTGACAAGGGACGAACGAATCTCCAGATACGGTAGCGGCAGGAATAGGGCACGGCGGCCCGATCTGAATTCATAGGCGGCGGGGAGTCCCGGCTGCGGTTTCGTCTGTCGGCTATCGGGCCAAAAACGATGAAGGGTCTCATGAAATGCTGTCGGTCCAGCCCCGGACCTCCCCGCGATTAACAGATGAGCGATCGATACGAGATCGCGCCCTCGATACCAACGATGAAGGCGGCAGAACTCATCCTGACCGACAACAAAAAACCGCTCCGCACACGACTCCGCCGCAGCAAGAGCGGACAGTGTCCGGTATGTGAAGGAAGGGGTCGGAAGTCGGCTTTCGATGACGTTGACTACGCTCCCGAAAAGATCATGCGTGGCGAGACGCACCAACTCCACGCGGAGGGCGTAAGGCAACAGGCCTGTCGCCTCCTTGTGGCGTGGGGAGAAACAAGGGATCCACTCGATGCGATCAAAACCCAACGACTCGGACGCCTCTACGGCGAGTCGAATGTGCCCGACGTGGATTGGGTTGAATGTTCCCCCTATGGTCAATATTCTCATTGAAACATTTCTTGGATGTTATTGGACCTGTATAAATGAGTGCCAATTCCATAACCTGTCGGAGCGACGTGCAGCGTTGCGAAGGTCCAGCCCACGAAATGGACTGTGGTCGATGAAGAGTTATCATTCTAGACCAGGTGTCTGGAGCATCTCTTCGCTCAGCTTAAGCGGCGCCTCCCAGCACATCTGAGACCAAATTGAAGGCCACTCGGTCAAAGTGCGAATATCCAATGGTCTCATAGACATACAGCCAATGGACGAATGAGTCATCTCCTTGAGCGATAAGCTAAGAGTATTGTGACACTTCAATTTGCATCCAGCACGCTTCAATCTGTCAATCGTCTTTGCATTCGAACCATCGGTAGCAATGAAGAATTTGAGCAGTAATTCGACCACGAAGCTCTGACACATAAGACTTAGGGCAGCAAAGTCAGCGTTTTCCAAAGTTGTGGGCGGTCTTGTCCTCGCGCGCATCCACCACGCCACCTCGTCGGTCGGTTCCGGTTCGGGCTACTTCATCCGCGCGTAGCTCATTGACTTGTGCTCGCTGGCATTGACGCGCACCTTAGTGCCATCCAGCGCCACATGCCTGAGCTTGACTAGAGCCGCGCGCCGGCACAGCTGCAACACCTGCACAAACAAACCTCTCAGCATCTGACGAAGCTGCGTACGGAAATCGCTGACCGTCCTGAAACTCCGTGTATGAATGGCCGTGACCGTCATGAACTCCATCCGCTCCTCACACGCCTTGACTATTCGCCGCGAGACGCAGACCCCTTGGCCGTAGGGATAGAGCAGCCGTGCCGTCATCATCGCAGGGTCATACGGCGGGATACCCGCGCCCTTCAGTGTAGATTTCTACAATCGCCTACAAGCCCTGGTGCTCGACCACTGTGTCCCATACAAAGTGCGCCAGATGCCCTTCCGGTACAAAATCGCGTATCGACGGTGGAATCACAGGCGATTGATTCACGTTCCAGTTACGAAAGGTCTTCGTCTGCTGCGTAACAATCCTTTGATCCATGAACTCGAACGGTTGAACTTAAAGGTCAATCGCGCCTGTCTTCTCAAGGAGGCCTTTCGAGAGTTCGGGGAGTACCGGTATCCGGGCTGGGCCAAGCGCTACCTAGACCGCTTGTTCTGGTGGACAACCCATTCGCGACTGGAGCCGATCCGCGAATTAACCTGGCTGGTGCATCTCCATTAGCAGGACATCCTCAACTAGTTCCCAATGGCACCGTCGAGGGGTTGAACAACATGTAAAGCTCGTCATCCACAAGGCCCATGGATCCGTTACAACGGCCAACCACTTCCGCAACCTGTATCACTGCCCCGGAGAGTTGCCATTAGTCAAAAAACCGCGCACACCTTTGTGTGAGGAACCTTAAAACAACCGGTAGATTTCACGCCTGATACCTGTCATTACGTATGCTCTAAGCGGTCATCGTGCAATCCTTTTTGGTTCGCGTGGTTTTCAGACGCGGGAACATCGACTCGGACCTCTGCGTCAGCAACTATATCAACATGGGTTCCGCACTTGTATCTTGGATGATAACAATGTCCGCTTCGACCTTTGTGAAGATCTCGGAATTTCTTCTCGCGATTGCACTAACCATCGTCATCTCTCCCTTCCGATCGGGCCGTGAGCAGGTGCGCGATTATTTACCCATCGATATTGTTGAGATCTGCGTTTGTTTGTCCACGTGATCTACGGGGAATGATGGCTCGCTCTTGAAGAAAATCATGGATGGCGTCGATCTGCGAGTAGCCACCGATTCCCCCTTGAAGCATCTTGGGCTACCGAGACACTTCATTCTTGTTATGAATGTCTAGCTTGATAAACATTTCAATAATTCTATTGATCTTAATGATATTATGGTTATACCTTTTATCAAAATAGCAACATCCTTAATGGCTGCGCAATTCGGTCGGCATTGAGAGGGAGGATTCTAGAGTGATGTCTGCGCTAACTGAGCCGTATTGGGGCCGGGGTTGCATCGCTTCCTAGCAGTGAGCGATTGGCGCGAGATTTTTTAGTTTCCTTCCTTCTCCCATCCTCGTGTTCTTCCGTGAGTGTATTTGCGAGAGGTCGGTAAGTAATACGAATCTAAATATAAAAAAGTGTGCGTATCCCGCACATTTTATCTAAGCTGTTGACAAGTCAATATTTAGCGTAATACGGTCTTTTAAATTACAGAATAAATATTAATGTGCGCTATTCGCACGTATATCAGGCTCGAATGGGAGGAGACTATGCAGGTCAAAACGCACAATCAGATTTTGTCCAATCATACGCACGAGGAAAACGCCGGAGGGGTGTCCTTCAACGATCTGCGGGGCTTCATTGCCCTTCTAGAGCAGGCGGGTGAACTAAAACGAATTTCAGCGGAAGTAGACTGGGACCTGGAGTTGTCCCATGTCGCCAAGCTTAACGAACAGAACGGAGGGCCAGCGTTGCTGTTCGAAAATGTAAAGGACTACGAGTGGCCGGTTTTCACCAGCGCTCTCGCCACCTCACAGCGCCTCGCTCTCGCACTAG
>WYAX01000024.1 GCA_011525625.1 Nitrospira defluvii | reverse complement strand
CTGCGTCACCTCCGCCTGCGCCGACACCAGCTTCTCTTCCAGCGCCGTCACTGCCTGCCTCGTCTCGTCGGCCTCGCGCTGTGCCCCCTGCAATTGCTGCTGCAATGATGCGATGGTCCGCTCGAGTGACGTGTGTCGATCGGCACCCTCCGCCGCGTCGGCCTTCGCCGCCACGACGTCTTCCTCCAACTGATCGGCGCGCGTTTCCTGCTGCGCAAGCAGCGTCTGTTTCGTCGCCAGGGCACGATGCAAGGCGAGCTGTTCCTGTTCTAAGTGGGTCACACGCGCCGTGGCATGCTGCCGTGTCCAGCCGAGCGCGAGCAGCGACGCGACAGTGACGGCTGCAACGGGTGACAGGACCGGGAGAACGAGCCCGCCGAACCCCATGACCACGAACGTGACCGCCGTATAGCCCGCGCCAAGCACACCCGCCGCCACCAGTCCGCCCACTCCGGGAAGCAGGGCCACTGCGTAGGCGGCGCCCAAACCAAGCAAGGCGGTCAACAGCCAGCCTCCTGACATCCCAAGGTCACGTAGGCCCTGCTGAGTGAGGATCGTGTTGGCGACATCGGCCAGAATGAAACCGCCTGGCACGCCTGCTTCATAGGGCGTGCGGCGCTTGTCGGACTCCAGCCCGGCATGCACGAGGATCACCAGCTTCCCCGCCACATGCTCTCGCAACTCTGCCTCGCGATTCTCGACGATCGCATCCCAGACATCCACAAACGACAGATATGGAAAGGCGTTGTCCTTATCCGAATAGTGTTCTGTATATCGAACCAACAGACGCCCTTGGGCATCGACCGGAATTGAAATGGTCCGTTGCCGTCCATCAGGCCAACGGGTATCACGGAACCGGAGCGCGTCGCCGGGCACGAGCTCGATGTGATCCGGTGGCACACGTAGGGCACTCGCCGCCATGGCCACCCCCAACGCCGGCACCGCCCGGTCCCCGATCGCGACGAAAGTTGGCACCTGGCGATAGACTCCGTCTTCATCAGGCCAGGCGGCGATATGCCCGACCCCGGCTGCCGCCGAGGCGAGCGCAGGAAACGGACCCTCAATACGACTGGCCCGCGGAAGCGCACGCACCACATGGGACTCGAATGTCGGGATCATGTGCGTGAACACATCCGGAAGCGTCGGCGTACCAGTAACCTCCGGGCCTGCCGACGCGACCGCCATCGGATACAGCACCGTACCGGCACCGCTGGTAGCCACGAGCAAGGCTTGATCGCTCGCGCCATTGCCGCGCTCTAGCGGGCTGGCATTAGGCATGTGGAAATCGAGCGCGATGGTTCGCGCGCCGGCCCGCCCCAATGCCGCAATCACCTTGGCAAAGACTGCGCGATCCCAGATCCCGGCCCCAAACCGGGCATCGCTCTCGGCGTCACGCCCGATCAATACGATCGCAGGATCGGCTTTGCCCGCACCCTGCCAGCGCATCCGGAAATCGTACGTGGCCATCTCCCACGACCCGAACAATTGCGGAAGCATCATGGTCAATCCCAAGACCATGCTTGTCGCGAGCAGCCCCACCACGCCGATTGTCATCCACCGAGAAGACATCAGGACTCCTTCAGCACCCTCAACCCGTCATGTTGTGGAAGCTTGCGCCCGGGCCGACGCGCAGTGACGCGCGGCTCAGCCTGGGACGACCGACGAAACAGGTATGATCATCAGGAGGACGGCGATGATCCAGCGCGCCACGCTTCTCCGTCGTTGTCGCGCCACCTCACCCAATTCCCTCAACAATTCCGCCCCGGCGCTCCCAGCATGTCCGGCGGCTTGCAAGGGGCTGCCGGCTTGAGCGACTTACCGATGGGATCGAGACTGTCCACCTTCTCGGCCAGCGCCTTGACTGATGCTTCCAGTTCAGGAGGGAGTGCGGCTGGCTTGCGCTTTCTTCCCAACATTTCATCCATCTCATCGCTGGAGTTCTTCGCTCGCTGGCGAGTCGCCGCAAAGAGCTTCTCCTCCATGTCCTTCGTTTCCTTATAGAGCGCTTCGATCTCCTTCAGGCGCGCTTCATATTCGACTTTATCGACCAAGCCGGCGTTATAGCGATTGCACAGCTCCACATAGCGCGCGATGGTCCCATGGACAACCTTGTCCCATGCCACGCCCGTGGTCCGGCTGAATCCAATGGACGGGATAATATTGAAGATGAATTGTGCAACGGTGAATGCCGCGGAGACATTCATCGACTTGGTTTCATAGACGGAGCAGTCCAGCTTTGTCGCCGGTGGCTCGACCGCCGTTGCGGCCATCAGCCCCGGCCCGATCAGCAGCAGCCCGGCCATCAGCAGGGCGCAGCAGGCCCGGCCATTCGTCGCCATTTGTCTCCACATCCAGCTGTACGCTGTACCCTCCATGATAACTCCTCACCGGCGCTTCCGGATTTCTTCCTGCATCTGGTCCATCTGCGATTCCAAATCTTCACTGACCTGCGCCAGCCCCCGCATGAGTCGATCCAAGCTGAACGGACGCACCGGCGGCAGCCCCGGGCCGGTTTCCGGCTTGGCCTCGGGCTGGTTTTCCAGCACGGTCGTAGGTTGCGGCTTGGCGCTCGCCCGCTCCTGCACCGCCTTAGGATCTGCGGACTGCGGTTTCCCTCCGGTTGCCGGGGCCGATTCCGGCTGTACCGATTCCTTCCGCCCTTCCACCGCGGCCGGGATCGATTTCGCGTAGGCGACTTGCACGCCCTGTTTAGCCAACCAGTCCTTCGCCACGCTGGACTTCACGGCGAAACTGATGCTGGTGATGGCCAGACCGTCTTTGGCCTTTCGCGCCATGGAGGTGTTGACGCCGATCTGCTGCCCGTTCTCATCGATGAGCGGCCCACCGGAATTGCCGCGATTCAGCCCTGTTTCCGTTTGAAAGACATGCTTCCCCGGCACATTGGTGAAATTTTCCCATTCGGCGCTGATCACTCCCGTCGTCAAACTCCACAGTCCACCCTGCTCCGGATGCCCGATCGCGAGCACCCGCGATCCGATGCTGAGCGCCGCAGGATCTCCCATCGGCAGCACCGGTAGGGTGGATGACGCACCGTCCACTTTCAACAGGGCGAGATCCAGCTCCGGATCGTGCGCCACCAGCGTCGCCGGCAGTCGACGAGCGAGGTCGGTCTTGTCGTTCCCCGTGACCCGATCCGGCCGCAAAAAGACCCACAGTTTTCGGTAGGGCGCCTTGGCTTCCCGGTCGAAGATTACATGCGAGTTCGTCAGGACATGGCCACTCGAATCGATGATGGACCCGGTGCCGGACATCGCGCCGTCCTCCGAACTGCCTACGACCAAGACCACCGCCGGGGCGGCCGTGGCATAAATTTGGGCCGGCGTCGAGGCCTTGGCCGGAGCGGCGATGCCGAGGAGAACCCCAACCATCGCCACCCCGGCACTGAGACCGGTCAGCATCGCAGTGCCTCTGCGCCGATTTGTGCTACCCCCGCGCTCCCTCTGCTTATCCATGGTCGTCTGGCCTCCCTTCCCGACACGCCTACGCTTCGTTACAACACTTCGAACTCGATCTCCTTGATGCTTCGCACCCCTTGCGCATCCGCTACACTGATCCGCACGATGTGCTTACCCGCCGGAATCTTCGCTTCTTTCACTTGAATCCCCGACGCGGAGACATACTCCCGCAGCCGGTCGGTAATGTCGATGGACAAGAACTTCACCACCGTGACTTTGAGGCTGTTCACATCCACCGGGCCTGTTTTCGGCACAAAGTTGATCTGGATTTCGATCGGACCCGATGCTTTGCCCCCGTCATTGGGCTTCAGAATCTCGATGGACGGCCCCATGTTGCTGTCCTGTCGCCCCACCTCGAACGGGGCCCCACCTGGCAATGCAGCCACCGGCGCCGCCGCCGCTTCCTCCGGCGTAATGAGCCATCCATCTTGCATGGAGGACACGGCCTCCGCCCTTCCTCCGCACAGCAACAGGAGCGAGAGCAACGCCCCTGCAGGAACAAAGCCAATTTTCAGAGAACCAGTTCCTTTCCTTTTCGTCATGGTGCGCCCTCCTTGATATCCCCTACAGGTTCCGCTTGACACTGTGCCGTTGACCACAACCGACCGTGCGCGTTCCTCGCTGTGCCTGGCGGTCGGCTACGGGACGCCCCGCTCACAATCGGGCCCGCAGCCAGCCGCCACCGCTATGGTTCACCGCCATGACACTCGTTAGCTCTTTTTCCTCCGGTCCAACTCCTCATTCAATTCGCCATGCGCCTTGTCGGCATTCTTTCGGACGAATTCGCGCAAGTTGGCATCCAATTCCTTAAACTGGCCACTCGCTGCCGTGTAACTCTTCATGATGTCCATGAATTGTTCGATATCGAGCCGCGCTAAGGCATAGGCTTCGTTTCGAATCGGATTCTCCCAATACTCGACGATTTGGGCGCCGACCAGCGTCGCTTCCGTCACTTGTTTGAACGTATCCTGAATATGTTGTTCCGTAGTCGACTTATCCATACTCCCGGCGGTCGTTTCGGCCATGTACTGCTTCTGAAGCCCGGCGACGTAAACCTGAAGGGTGGCCGCGATATCATTTCGCGATTGACCCTCCGCCGCTTTCCGACGCAGCGATGGGTTGAAGATGCCTGCGCTGTTCCCCACCCCATACAAGACACGACGCTCGCCGCTGAACGCCGCTCCTTTCTGAGTGACCCACTTCGGGAGATCCTTGACCTCCTGAATGGGCGTATCCGTCCGCGCCAGCGGCCCACCTTGTTGGACATTCTGCCCCGCGCATCCGCCGACCAACGCCGCCACCGCAAATGTGCCGGTAAGTAACACTGCCTGCATCTTCTTCATGTGCTGCCTCCTCCTGTGCGTGTAATTGTCCCGTGTTCGACTTTCTCGCCTCTGCCAACTTTAAACGCCATGCGCTAGTGCTTCAGCAACAGTCGTTCCTGCGCCACCATCGTCGCTAACGCTATGATTTCCCACATATTCTAGATACTCCACGACAACCAATTTTCCCTCCTCCCATCCGCTTCCCCGCACCGCTCGGGGACCGCTCCCGCTTCACGTGGGAAATGCCGCTCCATGTCCGTCCATGATCGACTCTATCCGCGTCTACGGCGCGGCAATGGTCGGCGCGTTGATTCGCTTCTCAAACAGGTCGTCATACGGACGGCTTTCCGCATCTAACACGCTCGATTCGCTCGCGATCAGGGAGAGGTTGGGTTTCAGGAGCGAGCTGTTGACCACGATTCGTTTCATGCGGGGAACTGCACGGTCCCCCCCCGTGGCGGCAATCCGCAACAACTCGTTCCTAAAGCCGAGCGCCGCCTTGGGAGCGTGCACCGTGGTAATGACCGTCAAGAGCCGAGTCCCCGCGAGTAAGCTTTGCGCCGTATCGACCACGGCTTGCACATTGATGGCCAGGGCTCGTTGTTCGACCGTAAAGGCGGCGGACTGATTCTTGATCTGTCCCACTGCCACACTCAGTTGCTGGAGCGAGGATTGATAGGCTTTCACCGTTGCTTCGTATTCTGTTTTTTCTGTATCGAACTGCGCCTCCAATTCTTGAAGCTCTTTCGCTGGAGCACTCTCCTCCCCCTTTTGCGCGGCTGCTTCCGGCGTGGTCGGATTCCCGAAGGTGTGCGACTTGAGCTCGCGAATGCGTCGCGCAGACTCTTCCACGTCTCGATAGGCTCGTTCGCACACCTCCTCACCGTCCAAAACGGCTTGCCGGAATTGGAGGAGATCGTCGTGGTTATCTGCCAATGCCAGGACGGCATCCATGACATTCGGATAGAGCTCGGCAGCTTTGCCGTCGAACTGCGCGGTGAATACCTCTCGTTTCGGAATGAAACCCGGATGATAGCGAAGAAGCCTAAAAAAATTTTTATGGGACGCCCGGTCATGTCCCGGCCCTAATACTTTCTCCGCGAGCGCGTGGACTTCGTCCTCCGAGGGCGCCTTGGACCGATAGGTCGGTTCATAATGCAGGTCGGGCGGCGTGCTAAAGAGCCGCTGTTGCAATTCAAGCGCGCGCCCCGTCCAGGGGGAGGGCCGAAAACCTAAGCCCGCGGCAGACAACACCCGTTGGCTGTAATTTTCCTGCAACATTCTCGTGAAGCTCTGCGCATTCAGCGTGAGCGTGCCCCTCATCTCCTGAGGCCATAACGACCCTGCCGACAACGGAAGCCCCTGCAGCATCAACTCTCCCAGCTCAACCAACCGGGCAGCCGTGTTCACTCGTTCCAACGAGGCTTCCACAGTAGGCGTCTCTTGACTGGCCACCCAGGCTTCCTCCACACAGGACCAGTTACATCCTCGGATATCCCAAGGCTTCATATCGAGAAAGGTTCGGGTACTTTCACATCCCACCAGGCTAGCCAACAGGGCAGCGGCTAGCAGTCCCGGTGGTCCGATTTTTCTGACATTCCTCCATCGCATGCGCATCGTCGTTCCTCCTTTAATCCATCATTTCCAAGTCTTTTTTCATGGTCGCTTGCACCTTTTTTCGACAGTCTTCCGCCGCTGCGCGATCGATCGTCTGCGCATCCGCCCTGGCCTCGGCCCTGGCCTTACAGGGGACGTCAAACGAGGACAGCAGCCGGTCCTGAAACCGTAGGCTCCCTTTCACTCGAAAATTGCGCTGGCGAAATTGCCCATCCATCGGCTCTTTTTCCAACGACACCGTAATCGCCCCGAAGATCGTGTTGGCCCGATCCTGGCACGTAGGCGTGGCGCTATCGGTCGCGCACCCTTCCAGCCGCGCATCAGCCGCCACGACGGCAAAATCCTCGCGCAACATCTTTTCAAGATGTCCGACTAACAACCCTGCCATTTCTATGGAGGGAGGAGAGAGATTGAACATCATGGCTCGCCGCAGTTCGACCTTGTCCCGTGACAACGTCGCCAACACCCAGACCATGCAGCTGCCGCGATCGAGCCATCGCTCCTTGATGTCAACCCCTTTGAGCGTGTGTTTGGTTTTCGATTCGGCCTTGAGGAGAATTTTGGATTGTTCCTCTGCCGTGCACGAGCCTTCGCATATATTCTGGACTAACTGTTCGTGAATCTTCACGCTGATGCCGGCAGCGAGACTGCCTCGTGCCCAATCTTCCGCCGCACGAATCTGCTGCTCAGGCCCCTCACTCGATCCGGCCTGCCCCACCCCGACATAGTCTTTCGTCTCGGGAAGCCCCGACACCCACGAAGGCATCGGCCTCTCCGGCAGAAAGGCACACTGGACGGCACCAGAGTCGGCCGTACCCTTCACCCCACCCGCGGTGGTCTGGCATCCGGCCAATAGACCGCATAGCGCAAGCATCACGCAGCACTGTACTGCTGTGGTCGAACGAGTTGTGGACAGAAACGATTCCATCCGCCTACTGAACGTTCGCAGTTTTGGCATCATTCATCACTCCGCATTCTTCTTGATGTTCTCGATCACCTTGTCGCCTTGCATTTCCTGGTCCACGCGAGCCCGCGCGTCGACATACTCAGCGCGGGGCTTGAGGTCGATGGCCTTCTGCAGGTCTTTCACCGCCGCTTTGAACTGGCTGGTTGCTTCGTACGCAATCCCCCGGTTGTACCAAGCGCGATGTTCTGTGGGCTTCTCCTTAATCTGTTTACCGAAGGCCTCGATCGCTAAGGGCCAATTGCCTGCGCCGGCGGCCGCGACTCCGGTATCGTTGTCCCCATCGACGGGGAAAAACGTCCGGATTTCCTTCCGCTTCGTCGGGAGCAACGCCTTGGCCGTACGTGTCACGACACGGTCCACCAATACATCACGAACTTCGTTTTGAGGGGCGCCAGGCCTGTTGGTATGCTCATTCACCACTTCCTGGTGGACCTGATTCCCCATGTACCATGCGGACACCTCGGAATTGAGCGTACCGGATCCCATGCTGAGGACGCAGGTCGCCACGGTGCCCTTGATCGTCAGGGTCTCCTCCGGTTCCGAGAAGGGCGGGACCGCGACCTTATAGACTTCCGATTCGGTCACCTTCGTGATCAGTTTCGGTTTCAGTGGCTTTGCACAACCCTCAGGACCGAGGAAATCTTCAACAAAGATTTCCTTAACCTGAGATGGAACAGGGATCTTCGGCGGATGCCACACGGTGACCAACACCTGCTTCCCCCCACAGGCGGTCAACACCAGCGCGCCCCCCATTGCTATCCAGACAGTCGACATGACCCGGACGACTCGAGCCATGCTGCCTCTCCCCCCCTGTACTGATCCGACATGCGTAGGCATCTTGCCTCCCTTCCCCGTTCCTCCCCCATCCACGATCACCGCGTAACCGGCATGCAAACGAGGGTGTAGACGGTCCCTGGCTCCCCAGCCGCATGGGCCTTGTTACGTTGAACCCATTGTTCGCGAACTTGGGCTTGTTTCAACACCACATCGCTCCCAAAGCCGGCTGTTTCATCGAGTCGAGTCTCGACGCTTCGGCTATCCCCCTCACTCCTGAGCACCAGGTCGGTCTTGACCCGTACCTCGACCGCCCGCGACAATTCCGCCATAGCCGATGCCTGGCTCCTGGCTCGCGCATCCTCCGGATAATACGTGGGCCCACTTATCCCAATGGCACAAATTTCTTGAGTCGAGAACGGTACAGCGCTTAGCCAAGCCGGCGCCTTCGAATCAGCCGCACACCCGGCGAGACACAACATAAAACCCGCCGCCATGACCCGAATACCATCCCCCCTGGCTGACCAACGGACCCTCGCGCAGCTTAGAGGATTACGAACTTGATCCATCCGAACCTCAATTATCTTCGTACATATTCTGACGCGTCAGAATACTTATCTCGATACGCCTACACAGTAACCAGCAAGGTCTGTTCCATAGCTACAGATCCATGGAAATTACGCATGCAGGGCGTGGGCATCGTACTTTCCCGACAATTCAGTACGACCAGCGGCAAGCAACATCCCGCATCATGCGGGGATTCTCCCCACGCGTTGCCTGGAAACCTCACAAAAGATCTATGTGGGAACGATTCACGAATCGAGGTTCTCAGAGACGAGTAGAAAGCGAAATCGAATAGATGTGAAGTGCGACTGGGAAGAAGAAGGGGTGAGAACGATGCAGTCGTCAATCGATTTATTACCATGGGCAACTTAAGTAATCACCAAGAGACGGGCGGCATAATACGCTGGGAATCCTTCAAACTCAAGGATTGAGAGCCGGCCGCAGTTCATTTTCTTCGATACGGGAACCTCCTTCGCTGTAGAAATTTAGAGCGGGCACCAGAGCCATGAGCTTGCACGCTGCGCTAGATCACTTGAACAAAACAATACAACCATTTCGTAAGTAGTTGAGAAGTCATAGCGGGATGAACTGCGGCCAACTTTGATCGACTTCGTCATACCTCGGTCACTCGCCCGACCTCCTATGCAAGCTTTCTGCAGGAGTCTGAGCCTACGTAGCTCACGTAATATCGGAAATAACAATACAACCAATTTTTCGTGATCAAACAGCGCCCTCCTCGATGGCCATTCCGAGCATGTCCCCCCCAACAGGCACAAAAAAAGCCGTTCCTGCCTTAGGGTTCGCCTAAAGCAGGAACGGCTTTCGCTGTCCGGTACTTTTTCTGCCGGGCTATCTGTACAGCACCGGCGGGATTATTCAGTTCGCACTACGAGCACCCACTCGTCTCCCCGCAGGTCATGCATTTTAAACACGTGCCGTTGCGCACGAGCGTGAACTGTTTGCAATTCTGGCACGGGTCGCCCTCGTAGCCCTTCTCTCTCGCTTCTTGTCTCACCGAGGTCACGGTCAAGGTCTCCCGCTTCAATTCCAATTTATGGGCGACGCTGCCGTTGCCCGCTCTCTGCGAATGACCGTTGCCGCCGTTCATGCCATTCCGCCGCACGGGCAGATGTTCGGTGAGGATCGAGGCCTTCTTCAACGCCGTCATGTCGACTTCTTCGTCGTCACATTCCGGGTCCTGATCGTCCTTCTTCATGGAATCCATCCGCAGATCGTCTTCTTGCACCTGCGCGAGATCCTTCCGCTCGAGGTAGGTGATTGCCAGCTCGCGGAAGATGTAGTCGATGATCGACGTGGCCATCTTAATCCGGTCATTCAACTTCACCGGCCCGTTCGGCTCGAACCGCGTAAACACGAAGGCTTCGACAAACTCCTCCAACGGTACGCCGTGCTGCAGGCCGAGCGAAATCGCGATGGCGAAGTTATTCATCAAGCTGCGGAAGGCCGCGCCTTCCTTGTGCATATCGAGGAAAATTTCGCCGAGCGTCCCGTCTTCATATTCGCCGGTGCGCAGATACAACTTGTGTCCGCCGATGATGGCTTTCTGCGTATACCCGCCGCGGCGTGCCGGCAGGGAACGGCGTTTATGGAGATACCGCACCAAGACCCGTTCGGCGACCTTTTCCGCGACAGTGGCCACGCTGGGGGCCGCCTCCGCACCTTTCCCGCTGTCGGACGAGGCGTTCAACGGCTGACTCAGTTTCGACCCGTCACGATAGAGTGCCACCGCCTTCACCATGCTCTTCCAGGCGAACATGTAGGCCGCTTTGACGTCTTCAAAGGTGGCGTCGGACGGCATGTTGATGGTCTTGCTGATCGCGCCGCTGATAAAGGGTTGGGCCGCCGCCATCATGCGGATATGCGCATCCACGGGAATGAACCGCTGGCCGATTCGGCCGCACCGGTTGGCGCAATCGAAGATCGGCAGATGCTCCACCTTCAGATGGGGCGCGCCTTCGACCGTCATCGTGCCGCAGCAATAGTCGTTCGCCGCCACGACCTCCTCCTGCGTGAAGCCCAGCGACTTCAGCATATTGAACGTCGGATCGGCCAACTGTGCCTCAGTGATGCCCAGATTCTGCCGGCAGAATTCTTCACCGAACGTATATTTATTGAAGGCAAACTGGATTTCGAACGCCTGCGCCAACGACCCTTCCAGCCGTTCCAAGGCCGCATCGTCGAACCCCTTTTGACGCAACACCTCATGGTTGATGAACGGCGCACCCTTGAGAGTTTGATGCCCCGCGCAATAGGCCACGATGTCACGGATCTGGGCCTCCGTGTAGCCGAGCGCCTGCAGCGCCGGCGGCAAACTTTGATTGATGATCTTGAAATAGCCGCCGCCCGCCAGTTTCTTGAACTTGACCAGGGCGAAATCCGGCTCGATCCCGGTGGTATCGCAATCCATCACGAGTCCGATGGTCCCAGTCGGTGCGATCACGGTGACCTGCGCGTTGCGGAATCCATAGGCCGTCCCCAGTTCCAAGGCACGATCCCAGGCGCGTCTGGCCGCCAGTAACATCGCGGGCGGACAATGTTCCGGCTGAATCGAGGCCGGCAAAATCGTGAGCTCCTCATACTCCGCCTGGGGTGCGCTGTATGCCGCCCGCCGGTGATTCCGGATCACGCGCAACATCGACTCACGGTTCCGGCTGTAACAAGGGAAGGGCCCGATTTCCGCCGCCATTTCTGCCGATGTCGCATAGGACTCGCCGGTCATGATGGCCGTGATCGCGGCGCAAATGGCCGTCGCTTTCTGAGAATCGTAGGGAATGCTTTGCTTCATGAGAATGGTGCCGAGATTGGCATAACCCAATCCCAGCGTGCGGTAGTCGTAGCTCTTCTGCGCAATCGCACGGCTGGGAAACGAGGCCATCAGCACGCTGATTTCCAACGCCACCGTCCACAACCGGACGGCATGGCGGAACGACTCCAAATCGAACTCCCCTTCGTCGTTGAAGAACTTCGCCAGGTTCAACGACGCCAGGTTGCAGGCCGTGTCGTCCAGGAACATATATTCCGAACAGGGGTTGGAGGCATTGATCCGCCCGTCTTCCGGGCAGGTGTGCCACTCGTTGATCGTCGTATCGTACTGGGTGCCGGGGTCGGCGCAAATCCACGCGGCCCAGGCGATCTTGTCCCACAGGTCGCGCGCCTTGAGCGTCTTGCTGACCTTGCCGTCGATCCGGCGGCGCAGTTCCCAATCGCCGTCGCGCTCCAACGCATCGAAAAATGCATTCGGAATCCGCACGCTATTGTTGGAGTTCTGTCCCGACACGGTCTGGTAGGCCTTGCCGTCCCAGTTGGTGTCGTACTCGTGGAACACGAAGTGGGTGTAGCCCTGCTTGGCATAGTCGAACATGCGGTGGATATAGGCCTCGGGCACCATATCGCGCCGGGCCGCCGTCACAGCCTCGCGCAGTGACTGGTTCTTCTTCAAGTCCAGTTCAAGCTGCACCACACCCTGCACATCCGTGGATTGGCAGGCCTTGAGCACGGCGTTCAGCCGTTGTGCACAAATCTTGGAGCCGGTCACCATGGCGGCGACCTTTTGCTCTTCGACGACTTTCCAATCGATGAACTCTTCGATATCGGGGTGATCGAGATCCAGACAGACCATCTTGGCCGCGCGTCTCGTCGTCCCGCCGGACTTGATCGCCCCGGCGGCGCGATCGCCGATTTTCAGGAACGACATCAGCCCGGAAGAGCGGCCGCCGCCCGACAGCGATTCGCCGTCGCCGCGCAACCGCGAAAAATTCGTGCCCGTTCCTGATCCGTACTTGAAGAGCCGCGCCTCACGCACCCACAGATCCATGATGCCGTTCTCGTTGACAAGATCGTCTTCGATCGACTGGATGAAGCAGGCATGCGGCTGCGGATGTTCGAACGCGTTGGTGGCCCGGACCACCTCGCCCAGCGTGGGATCGACATAAAAGTGGCCCTGCGCCGGCCCCGAGAGCCCGTAGGCGTAATGCAGCCCGGTGTTGAACCACTGGGGACTGTTGGGGGCGGCCATCTGATGGGCCAGCATGTAACACATTTCATCGTGAAAGGCGGTCGCATCTTCCGGCGTCTTGAAATAGCCGTGGTTCTTGCCCCAGAAGGTCCAACAGCCGGCCAGCCGCTCGAACACCTGTCGGGCATCACGCTCACCGCCGAGCACAGGTTTGCCTGCGGCATCCACCACCGGCGTGCCGTCCTCGTGCACCTGCGGCACCCCGGCCTTCCGGAAATATTTCTGCGCCAGAATATCAATCGCCAATTGCGTCCAATGTTCCGGGATGTCGATATGATCCAACTTGAACACGGTCGATCCGTCGGGATTGCGGATCTCCGAGGAACGTTTTACGAACGCAAGACCCTCATAGGGGCTCTGCCCACGCCTGGTGAATCTTCGTTCAATTCTCACTGGTTCCTCCTTAACAGGTACCGAACGTTCGGTGCTGGGGGCCAGACGGCAACTAGGGTATTGGGTGTGACTGGAAAAGAGGCTTGCCCATCAGGGTCGATCTCTTCAACGAACTCGCACTCAACTGCAATGCCTACTAGATATAGTGATCCCATTTTTTTGTCAAACAAAATGTTGTGGCACACCTGTGAGTAATGGGGATAAGCTGGTGATAGCGTCGCCGCCAGAATTGATGCAGGTTTTCTTCATTTTTCGACCAGTTATCCACAGCAAATTCCGGGCTGTGGAGGGAGGTTTTTCACCGCGGGGCGAGAAAATTCATGGCACAGGTTAGAACGCGAGCCGACCGACCTTCAGGGTCGCCTCTTCCACCCCGCGCAACGGGACAAAGTGACCGGCCACCCCCAGCACCAGCACCGGTTGATCCAGCACGTTGGTTTCAAACAGACTCAACAATCCATAATTGTTCCGCGTCGTGTTCGGTTTCACCAGCCCCTCCACAAGTTTGGGGCCTTGCGCGCGGAATATCGCCTTGATCAGGTCGCGATCGCCCCGCGGCCCGGATTGGTCCATCTTCTCGATCTCGGCCGTCAACCGGGTCTCGACGAACTGCACATAGGCCTCCATCGTCGGATTGGTCGCCGCCAACCACACGGCCACCATCAAGCCGACCACCACCGCACCCAACGTCAGGTTACTCATCGCAGTGCCCTATTGGGAAGCTGTTGCCCATGATCTGAACGATCGTGCGGATGGTTTGACAAATGAACCGGCGCTGTTTAGCTTACGCCCGATTTCCACAGAATGGAATCCCGAGGCGTGCCAAGACGCCGATTCGACGACAACGGAAGGAGTGCCTATGTTTGTGTGGAGTAAACGCCTCGTCACGGGCCTGCTGGCCGGATTCGTCTTGTTGATCGGCCTGTTTCTCCTTCAAGGGGAGGCGGAAAGCGTCAGCGGGCTGAAGATCCACACGACCCGCTGGATGGCCGTGAATTACATCGGATTGCTGGTCTGGGTCTTCATTTGGATGTTCGATCAAGCCAGGGTACGCGGGAAAAACGTGGTGGTCTGGCTGGTGCCGTTCGCCCTGGCGCCGCTCCCGACGCTCATGCTGTTCGTGCTGTTCCTGCAGCGGAAGGTGAGGTAGTCGGAAGCTGGAACGCTCTCTTCCCCCAAAGAGATGTGACGCCATGTTCGATGCTAAGACCCGCAAGCAGCCGCCTGGATTCGCGCTGCGTGAGGAGGCCCAGTTCGATTCAAGTTGCTTCTGAATCAAGGCGCACTCTCGCAAATACACATTACTCAGGTTCTGTATGGCATCCCGATCTCATCTACCAACTCCTTGAAATACGTCACAGTGGCCTTGCCCAATCGAATCGTGATGGGTGGCTTCAGCTGTCCGCGGTACGGAATCCGCGCCCTTTCATGTTCGAGAAATCAGATGCCGCCCTTATCGGTCACCTCTTCTCGTGCGCACTCTCTCGTCGTGTGGCGCTTCTGGCTGAAATGACGCCACTGCCGTCGTCCTCTGCCCTCTCGCAATGTCGCTCAATCACGATGCGTAGCGTGACGCTCGGACCCGGAATCAGGAAACGGTCTTCGCCCTCCCACTGAACCGGATCGTAACGTCTCGGCGCCTCGTCGTCGAGCAATACCGACTGGGTCTCCTCGCATACGGCTCTGTGTTTGAAACATTCCGGCCATTATTCTTCTCATCCCACGGCAACCGAATGCGAGCCATCCGTCGCGTGCACAGCTGTTACGCGCATAGTTGAACCCCTGCCTCACGGTCTGCCGGCTAAGAGCAAGGACCAGCCGCGCTCAAGTAGCGCAGGATCGCGTCAGTAACCTGCCGGCCTGGGTCTTCATCTGGATGATCGATCAGGCCGAGATGGATACACCTGCTGCGGCGGCCGGCACCGTTCGCCCTGGCGCCGCTCCCGCCTCACCGGCAATTCCTAGAGCAAGGCTAACGGGATAACGCGATCCACCATCCATGGCCCGCCCCGGCAACGGGGCGAGCCGGATGAGGCCCTCACCTCAACGAAGCAGCGGTTGCATGTGCTTCACGGACTTGGCCAACGCGGAACGAAATTCCTTGACACCGATGGTAACTCCCTCCAGTTGTTGTTTGACGATGGACTCGACGTCGAGTTTGAGCTCAGCGTCGGGCCGTTTCTCCACTTGCGCCTTGATCGTGTCGGCAAGCGGAAAGCCCGTGCGCACGACCCCGCCCAACACCGCCATCTCAAGCAACTCGAACGACGGACAGGACAGGCAGGGGTCGCCACCGGGCAGAGGGATTCCATCCTTCCAAAACAGTCGATCCTTGAGCCAAGCCCACAAATCGTTGTCGACAATGTGTAGATTGTCGAACACCCATTGCGTGACCCAACAGGGCCCCAGATATCGCGAGAGATGCGTGTGCAAGGCTTTGCCCAAATCAAAAATGCTTGCCTTGCGCGAGTATTCTTGAAAACCCAGGTAGGTGAAGTGGGTGGTGATGACATCCAGCGCAATGCACCAGTTCGCGCTGCTCGGCGGGGCCAACCACTTGGCCACGTTCAAATAATAACGGCTGATCTTAGCCCAGTTTTCTCCGCCTGCCGCCTCTATGTCGTAGATGTTTTCATCGAACCAGTGATGCCAGGTGGAGTCCGTCGCCACCCGGCCGACGTTCGCAGGATGCCCGTCATACACGCTGATCATCCCGAATCGCTTTTTCGGGGAAGGGCCCTTCTCCAACAGGTACGGCGGATTGGGCGTCGTCGTGCCGTGCGCGATCACCATCGGTTTCGGTTGATAGCCGCCGACCGTCGGATATTCCTCGCCGTTCAAGGTGGGAACGTTCAGCGGGGCCGCAAGATTGATCTCGCTGTCTTCGTAACACCACCCTTCGTGCGGATGATCCGGCATCACGTCGATCGGGCCATAGACCGGATGACAGAGAATCGGATGCGGCCGCTGCCGCATGTGAAAGATGGAAATCTGCTGGGAAATCCAAGGCACCCAGTCGATCCTCTGCGGTTTCGAGTCTTCCTGGACCGCGAACGGAATCGTTTCCGTCCCGGCGATCTGCCCCGCCGTAAAAGGCTGATTGGTATCGAGGCGCAGATGCGTGTCGGGCTGACCGGCCCCACCGATCGGAGGCACGCCTTGCGCGTTCGTCCAGCGACGCATCGAGCGGATGCGTGGAATGCGATGGCACATCGAGGCACCTAAGTAATCGTGATCGCCCATGGCGAGTAGGCCCCCGCGCCTGCTGTTCATCCAGGTCGTCAGAACCGTCAACTCGGCGTCGCTCATGGGCAGGGCGCCCGTCTGCGTGATGTTCGAATCCGGCCCGGCATCGTTACCCGGGTTGAAGCCGAAGCACCACACTTCATGATATGTGTTCAGAATTGGTTGGCCGGACTCCTGCTGATCGAATCGGAAACCGTTATACCGCGGCTGGTTCGGTGCTGGATTGTTGTTGGTGCTGGGAGCGCCGGCTGTGCGCCGGGCAAGGTCGACCGAAAAGTGTGTACACCCGACATGGGATTCACGCAGTAACCGCACGACACGGCCGACCCCAAACCCCGAGGGGGATTCCGTCAGGGATATCCCACCATCGACAACGACCAGAATGTTGACGGTCGTATGCAGACGAAATGCATGGTGCAGATCCACGACTCCCTTGAGATACACGTCCGACACCCCAAGGGTCGCGGCAAATTGATCTCGCTCCTCCATGATCACACCTCCTTTGTCTCGAACCGGCTCAAGCCCTGTGGTCGTTCGCTCCGAGAAATGAGCAAGAGCTGCACCCAAGTAAAGGCGACGCAAGGAGGCCCTCAAGTTACAGCGAGGTCGGAATGGACGTAATCCGTGCAGGGCGAGGCGAGAACAGCACAGGTGTATCCGAACAGTGGCGAGGTTGTTATCGGAAGAGATACGAACGCAGTGACGCGGGGCGGACGGTCAACAGGACAAGCTTGAGGCGCTGCGGCCGCTCAGCTCCGCCTGCTGCGTGACCGGCTTCCGCAAATACCACAAGAGCCAGAGGCCCGGCCATGCGGCCAGAAACGTCACAAAGAAAAACGGCCCCCAGCCGGCCAGCCCGACCAGTTTTGCCGCAGGCCAACCGAGGAAGACACGGCCGAGGGCTTCGACGGAGGAGAGCAGCGCAAACTGGGTCGCGGTGTAGCGATGGTTGCAGAGCGACATGACGAGGGCCACAAAGGCCGCGGTACCCATGCCGCCCGTGAGATTTTCGACACCGATCGCGACCGCCATCACGGGGTAACTCTTTCCCGCCCAGGCCAACCACAAAAACGACAGGTTCGACAGGGCCTGCAGCACCCCGAACAGAAACAGCGCCCGAAAGAGTCCCATGCGCGGCAACAGGCCGCCGCCGATGAAGGCGCCGAGAATGGTCGCGCCAATCCCGAAGGCGCGCACTACGCCGATGTCTTCCGACGAAAATTGCATGCCGCGCAGGAGAAACGACGTCGTCAACGCCCCGGCAAACGCATCCCCGAGCTTGTAGAGGACGATCAAACCCAGCAACGCCACCGCCATGGGGCGCGAGAGAAATTCCGTCAGTGGCCCCCAGACCGCCTCCGCCATCGACTTCGGCGCAACCTGCGCATCCTCCGGCTCGGGACTCATGAGGATCGTGACGACGCCCAAGGCCATCAAACCGGCCATACACAGATAGGCAACCGACCAGCCCATGCGAGAGGCCAGGATCAAGGCTAACGAGCCGGACGCGATCATGGCGATCCGATACCCCATCACCCAGGTGGCGGCGCCCAATCCCCGTTCTTCCGGTTTCAGCACATCGGTCCGGTAGGCGTCATACACAATGTCTTGCGAGGCAGACAGAAACGCGACGCCCAACGCCAGGGCGGCAAAGACCTGCGCTCCGCTGGATGGTCCGACGAAGGCCATGAGCGCCAGCGCGAGGGCGAGACCGGTCTGGGTCACCATCATCCACCCTCGCCGGCGCCCCAGCCAAGGCGGCACGATCCGATCCATCACCGGGGCCCAGAGAAACTTCAGCGTATAGGGAAGACCCACATAGGCGAAGAGCCCGATGGTCGTCAGATCCAGGCCGGCTTCCGTGAGCCAGGCTTGCAACGTCCCGCCAGTGAGGGCGAGCGGGAGTCCGGAGGCAAAGCCCAGGGGCAGCATGATGCCGAGGCGCGGAGTCAGATAGGCGCGAAGGGATGAATCGTTCATGCGATCAGACAGACAGGAGACTCACGAGGTGCAGCATACCACTGCGGTACACGCTGACGGCATCAGAATCGTGAATCTCACTGTGTCGCACCGCAACCTACCCGGCCGGTTTCTGCGGCACCTCGACGCAGGACACACGGGCGTACGTATCTCGTCGCTCGCCGGCGATGCCCTTCCTGTGAATGAGAGGAGGCTTTTGTGTGGCTGACCTGATATAAGAAGCCAAACGGAGAGGGATGAGATGAACGTGACAAACCTAGGCCTCTCGTGGAACTCCCGCTACCTGGAATTGGAGCCGACGGAACTCGCGATCGCCCTCGTAGCGGCGCTCCTAGTGGGCGGGGCTGCCCTGTATGTTCTCTTCAAAGTGCTGCGGAGCAAGCCCGTCAAGCTACTCGGCATGGGTTTGCTGATCGGCACCGTCGCACTGGTCGGCTGGCTGGCAATCGATCGGCATCAGCAGGATGAGCGCACACGTGTCTCCGAGATCTGGAGCCGCACCTTCGAAAACAGCGCGATCACGGACTTCGAATCCTGCGTGGCCCACAGAACGCCGCGCAGCCCAGGAGCGCAGTACCGGGTCGAGGTGGTGACGGAATGCGGCGACGTGGCCAAGGCGATCAAGGAAGGATTGGACGCCCGCTGATGCAAGGCGGGGATCATCGCGCCTGAGGGATGGTTCGCAGGTAAATGAACCAATACACCAGCGCGACCAACACCGTCCCCCCGATGATGTTGCCGAGGGTGACCAGTGCGAGGTTACTCAACGCGTCCGCGATGGAGAACGACGCAGGCCCGCCTGCAGCCAAGGCGAACCCTAAAGGCAGGAAGAACATGTTCGCCACGGAATGTTCAAATCCACAGGCGACGAACGCGCTGATCGGAAAGAGGATGGCGAGAATTTTATCCGCCACGGTCCGCGCCCCCATGCAGAGCCAGACCGCCAGGCATACCAGCACATTGCAGAGAATGCCGCGGGCGAAGGCCGCCATCGGATCCAGGGCGATCTTACTGCGCGCGATGCGCACCATCGTTTCGCCGACCGCGCCGTCCCCCAACGTCTGCACTCCGGCGAGGAGCACCAGCACCGCCGTTCCGACGGCCCCCAGCACATTCCCGAGATAGACCCACAGCCAGTTCCGCACCACCTGTCGCGTCCGGACACATCCGGTCGCCCAGGCCATCGCAATTAAGTTATTCCCCGTAAAGAGTTCCGCACCGCCGACCACGACCAGGATCAGCCCCAGACTGAAGGTCATCCCTCCGGCCAGGCGCAACAACCCGAACGGCAAAGTCGAACCCTCTTTCCCTACCGTGATCGTGACGGTGTAAAACAACGCGCCCAACGAAATGAACGCGCCGGCCAGCACCGCCAGCGCCACCATCGTCGGCACCGCCGTGTTCACCTTGGCCAGGCCAAGCCGACACACACGTGCGGCGATCTCCGGCGGCGGATAGGCATCGGCGACGGACCCAGGCGCGGAGATGGCAGGCTCAGTCGTCACGTGATCAACATCGCATGCATGGAGGGCGCGGGCACGGCAGTCGGCGTCACTTTTTCAAGCCGCACCGTCGAGACCTTATACTCGGGGCATTTGGAACTTTCGTCGGCACTGGACGACAACAGCACGTTCAGGTCCGTATCCGGGAAGTGAAAGCTCGTGAAGAGCTCTCCCGGTTGGACCCGGTCGCTCACCAGGACAGGCAACCGTGCCTCCCCGCGCGCGCTGATCAACCGGACCTGGTCGCCGTCGCGGAGATCAAGCCTGGCCGCATCATCTGCATGAATTTCCAACACATCGGTATCAACCACCTGCATGATGTCGGTTCGCCTGGTCTGCGCACCGCAGTTGTAATGTTGCAGAATTCTCCCCGTGATCAGCACCAGCGGATAGGTGTCGCTCGGGATCTCTCCGGGCGGCAGATACTCCACCGCGACAAACTGCGCCTTCCCTTTCGGAAACGACTGTTCATGCATCAGCGCAGTACCCGGATGTATTGTGGAGGGCACGGGCCACTGCAGTCCCTCCGGCCGGTCGAGCCGGTCGTACGAGACGCCGGCAAACAGCGGCGCCAGTTGCGCAATCTCATCCATGATCGCCGAGGGATGGGAATACTGCATCGGATACCCCATCCGCGCGGACACTTCGCAGACCACTTGCCAGTCCGGCAGCACTCCGTTCGGCGGCTCCACGACCTTCCTGATGCGCTGGATGCGACGCTCCAGGTTGGTAAACGTCCCGTCCTTTTCAAGAAACGACGCGCCGGGGATGACGAGATGCGCCAGCTTGGCCGTCTCGCTCATGAACAGATCCTGCACGATGAGGAACTCCAGGCTGTTGAGCGCCGCATGGACTTTTTTCAGATTCGGATCGGTCTGAGCCACGTCGTAGCCGATGATCCACAGTGTTTTGAGTCTGCCGGCCAGCGCCGCGTCCCACATGTCGGGCGTTTTCATGCCCCGCGCCGTCGGCAAGGGTCGACCGGTGACGGCAAGGTGCGACGCGCCCAACGTCGGATCGGTCAGAGGTTGATAGCCGGCGAAAAAGGTCGGCAAGCAGCCCACATCCGACGCCCCCTGAACATTGTTTTGCCCACGCAACGGATTGATCCCGGTCCCGGGTTTCCCGATGTTGCCCGTGGCGAGCGCCAGATTCACCAGGGCCATCACGCCGTGACTGCCCCACCGATGTTCGGTCATCCCCAGCCCGTGTACGGCCATCGAACCACCGCTCTTCGCATAGAGCCGCGCCGCTTTGGCGATGAGATGCTCCGGCACGCCGGTCACACTCGACGTCGTCTCGGGCGTGCAACCGGCCACCAGGGTCAACCACTCGTCGAATCCTTGCGTCCGGTCACCCACGAATGCCGCATCGGTCAGATGCTCCTTGGCGATGACATGCCCCATGCCGTTCAGCAAAGCCACGTTGGTCCCGGGGTGCAGTTGCAAGTGCACATCCGCCAGGCGTGCCAGCTCCGTACGTCGGGGGTCGATGACGATCAACGGCACGCCGCGGCGCACGGCCCGTTTGATGCGCGCCCCCAGCACCGGATGCGATTCGGTGGGATTGGCGCCGACCACCAAAATCAACTTGGCCAGATCCAGGTCATGAATCGAATTGGTCGCCGCCGAGGCGCCGAGTGTGTCCATCATCCCGGTCACGGTCGCGCTGTGACAAACCCGCGCACAGTTATCGATGTGATTGCTGCCGATCACGCAGCGCATAAATTTGGCGAACAGATAATTGTCTTCGTTCGTGCCGCGGCTGGAGGAGATCGTGGCGAGGGCATCCGGACCGTGGGTGGCTTTGATGCGGGTCCATTCCTCGGCGATTCGATCGAGAGCTGCGGACCAGGAAATTTCGACCCATTCCCGTCCCTGGCGCAGCAGAGGCCTGCGCAACCGGTCCGGCGCATAGTTATACGTCCACCCGAATCGGCCCTTCATGCAGGCATGGCCCTGGTTCGAAGGCCCGTCATCCGCCGGAACCATTCGTACGACCCGCTCCTCCCGCACGCCCGCTTCGAAACTGCAGCCGACCCCGCAGTAGGCACAGGTGGTCCGAACAGAACGGGCCGGCGTACCCTCGTCGAGCACCGATTTTTCGATCAAGGCCCCGGTCGGACATTCCTTCACGCAGGCACCGCAAGAGACGCAATTCGACGACGCAAAACCGGCCGACTCTCCGGTCAAAGCAGATCCCCCCGCCGTCGGTCGGCTCGCGAATCCCCGGTGGAGCATCGTCAGCGCATGCGTGCCTTGAATTTCATCGCAGGCCCGGACGCAGCGGGCGCAGGAAATACAGACGGCGTTGTCGAAGGTGAAAAACGGATTCGAGCGATCGACGGTGTCGACTCTGGTGGCGGGCTGCGGATACCGGACATGCCGGAGGTCCAGCGCATGCGCCAACCGGTGCAACGGCTCCGGCACTCGATCTCCCGACGGTTGTTCAGACAGGTACAGCTCGACGAGGTGTTTCCGGAGCCGTCGCACACGTTCACTCTCAGTATGGACGACCATGCCCTCGCGCACCGGCGTCGTGCAGGAGGCCGGCGTACCATGTTGACCGTCGACCTCGCAGAGACACATACGGCAGGACCCGAAGGGTGCGAGATGGTCAGACGTACACAGAGCAGGAACGACAATACCAGCCTTTTTCGCCGCGACATAAATCGTGTCGCCTGCCGAGGCCTCGACCGATCGTCCGTTAATTTCCAGCTTCACCTGGTGGCTCCGTATCTCGCCGTTCGTCTCTCGTATCTCGTGGTTCGTCGGGATAGGCTTCACGAGAGACGTTTCACCTTGTCCGTTATACGCTCTGCACTTCACGCCCTCAGTTTGCTGCGGAACTCGGCGGGAAAATGTTCGATGGCCGTGAGCACCGGGTAGGGCGCCCGTCCACCCAACGCGCACAGGCTGGCAAGTTTCATGGTCTCGCCGAGATCGTCCAGCAGCCGTAGGTCGTCCATCGTGCCGCTGCCCGCCTGGATCCGTTCGAGAATCTCGCGCCCTCGAACCGACCCGATGCGGCAGGGTGTGCACTTGCCGCAGGACTCGTCGGCAGTGAACGCCATGAAGTGGCGCGCCAGGTCCACCATATCGGTCTCATGGTCGTAGACCACAATGCCGCCATGCCCCAGCACCGCGCCGGCCTTGGCAAACGCGTCGTAACAAATCGGCATATCCAGTCCGGTCGTCGGGAAGAGACTGCCCAGCGGTCCGCCGACTTGCACGGCCTTGAACCGTGAACCTGGTGCCATCCCTCCGCCGAACTGCTCCAACACTTGGTGAAGACTCAGGCCGAACGGAACCTCCACCAGGCCCGGATGTTTCACGCGCCCGCCCAACTGCAAGACCATGGTGCCGCGCGAGTGTTCGGTGCCCAGCGAGGCATGCCAGGATCCGCCCCGTGAGAGAATCTGAGGAATCGTCGCAAACGTGAGGACATTGCTGACGATGGTGGGACAGCCGTACAACCCGGATTGCGCGGGGTACGGCGGCCGCGCACGCACCACCCCTCGCTTCCCTTCCAGCGATTCGAGCAAGGCTGTCTCTTCTCCGCAGACGTAGGAACCCGCGCCCTCGACCACCTCGATGGGAAACGGTTCCCCATTTAACTCCAGCAACTCCGCCTCATCGGCCTTGTGAATGGCGGCGCGCAACCTGGCCGCTGCGGCCGGATATTCTTGCCGGCAATACACATAACCCCGGCCCGCTCCGATGGCCCGGGCGCAGATCAACATCCCTTCGAGCAGGCGAAACGGATCGCCTTCCAGAATCATCCGGTCGCAATAGGTGCCGGCATCGCCTTCATCCGCGTTGGCCACCACATATTTCTGCGCCCCCTTCGCCTGCTGCGCGACCTTCCACTTGTTCCACACAGGGAATGCCGCGCCGCCGCGCCCGCGCAACTGCGAGACTCGAAGCTCGTCGATAATGGCATCGGGCGTCAGCCGAAACGCCGCCTCCAACCCGGACAATCCGCCGCGCGCCTGGTATTCATCGAGGGCCAGGGGCTCCGTCTCGCCGAAGTTGGCAAAGGTATATCTCGTCTGCTGGGCGAGGAAGGGGATCGTCTGTACGGGTGTCCCACCCGTGCCGGACAGAATGGCGGGCAAATCCTGAGGAGAGACATTGAACCAGGCAATCCGTCCGTCGGGGCCGTCACGCTCCACCATCGGTTCAAGGTAGAAGGCCCCGCGCGAAGATGTCCGGATGATCTGGACGTCAGGCCGGTCGGACCAGGCATCGGCCAGCGCAGCGGCACCGGCCGCGCGCGCCGAGGTATCGTCGGAAAGGTAGAGCCGTATGGCCATGATTCTCAGCAGACTATCCGGACAATGAGTAACGTCGAACTCTGCCTGCGAGCCACGAATCCGGCACAGACCGCATGATCTGCGGCACTCGACTATTTGTATCCTTCGAGCATACGGTCGAGCTGAGACGGCAGCACACGACCGTACAAGTCGCGGTCGACGATGACCGTGGGGGACACCGCACAATTACCTGCGCAGGACATGGTGTCGAGCGTGAACCGTCCTCCCGGCATCGTCTCATGCACATCGGCCCGCAGGCGTTCCTGCAAGTGACGCAACACCCGCCCGCAACCGTTGGCGTAACAGGACTCCCCCATGCAGACCCGAATGATGTGACGTCCCGGCGCCGAGAAACGTAGATCCGGGTAATATGATAGGACGCCCGCCACCTCCGCAGTGGTGACACCGAGACTCTTCGCGATGACCGGCACCATGTCGGCCGCCACATGTCCGAGCTGTTCCTGCAGGGCAAGGAGCGATTGCAAAATATTGGGCGGTTCGCTCCGAACCCGATCCAGGATGTCTTTCACCTGCTCATGCATATACAGACCGTCGCTCGCATTTGGTCGATCGTCACTCGTCTGTCGTCTCTCGTCGTTCGCATCTCGTATCTGGCATCCGGTCGTTTCCCGTTTCACGGCTTGACCTCAGCAGAGCCCCACGTGGGCGCGCAGCTTGTTGTAGTCGAACGCCGCCACCCCGCTGCGCAGCAGCCCGATATCGCACCGTTCCATGTCATCGATCAGCCCTGCGACCTTGGCTGGCCCCGCCGGCGTCTTGACGACGTGCCGGGGCGTTTCACCGCCGAGCACCGGGGATTCGCGGTCGGCCCATTCGAGATACACCGTTTCGAGAAAGGTGTTCACCAGTGCTCGATCCTCCTCGTGACTCACCACGAGGGTCAATGGCTCTTGTGTCGACAACTCTTCCCTGGTGACCTGACGAACCGGAGGCTGGACGGTTTCTCCCCGGAAGTGCAGCGAAAATCCGAAGGTGGCCGCAAGACTGTGTTTAATTCCGTCCAACCGTTCGCGTGAGTCGCACTCCACATAGAGCTCGCTGGCCGTGACCGTCACCCTCGCCTGAGCCGTGGCTGCCGAGTCGGCTCCCGTCGCGCGCAGCGTAAACCGACGAAGCTTGCTAGAGCCGACCGTCGCCTTCACCTGCAGGGGCAATTCCTCGATCCACCCTTCCAGTTCAGCCATACCCCCGGCGATGAAAGTGAATTCGTGGTGTTCGTACAACGCGATGACATACCAATGAGGCAGACCGTCGGGCGTCCGATAGCGAATCTCGCTCACGGCCTCGACCAGAGCCGCGAAACGCATACGAGCAAAGTTTCTCAGCAGAATATGGCCGAACCGCTTTGCGAATTCCGGCCAGTCGCCCAGCTCGAAAGAACCGCCGACCACCTCCATCTCCCGACGTTCGTCTGCTGTCTGTTCGTACAGGGTTCGCGCATCCTCGCGCGACAGCAGTAGGACCGGCCCAGCCAGAACGGCCAGGGAGCTTTCGGGATCGCCGGGCTCGCGAACGAGGCGGGTCAGCAGCATGTGCCCGGTGTCGATGGTGCGGTCCAGGCTCTCGGCCGGTATCTCATACACCCGACCGTTGCCGATAGACCGCAATGAACGGCGCTGAGCCCCGGACTGACCGGGCAAGACCTCAACCAGGTCGATATAGGAATGTTTGAGCGGGTCGAGCCACACCCGCTCTTCCTCGGGGATGTGTTCGGTGATGACGTCGCGCAGTTGCTCGATCAAGGTCAACTGCCCATCTTCAGGATAAAAGTCTGCATACAGCAGGAGATCGGCAAGTTCGACTTCTTCCGGCAACGGCGACAAGGGCGACTGTGTCCCCAATTCCGCATAGACCTGCAATGCGCGCATGAAGGCGAGTCTGCGCTGCTGCTCGAACCCCGGTGCCATGGACAGGCGATCCAGTCTCGACAGCAGATTGTCCAATTCCTTGACGATCGGAACGGAACGCGCGGCAACCCGCTCATTCGCGAGCTTCATGAATCTCCTCCATGACGGCCGATTCCGCATCCAACCAATCCTGCAGGGCGTACCCTTCGCGGGAGCCCCGCTCCTTCCAGAGCTCGTAGGCTTTCTGCGAGATCCGCTCCCACATGCCCTCAGGCAGCTCGATCGGTGGTCCGACAGGCCTGGCTGCAGTTGCGGGCTTTGATTTCACCGCTGACCGTTTTTTGACGTTGGGTTTCATGGACGGACTCCTTTACGCGAGACCGAGCGGTTATGACTCTCCCGGCGGAACGACACGTTGATAGTCCGGTCCGACCTTGAGCCGGCGGACGGTGAGCACCGGACAGGGCGCATGCCGCAACATGGCGCCGGCAATGCTTCCGACCAGCACGTGTGAGAGGCCGCGCCTCCCATGGGTGCCCATGATCATGAGGTCGTACCCCTGCGCGGTCACGTAGGACGTAATCGAGTCGGCCGGTAACCCCGGTTTCAGGGCATAGTCGGCCTGAAGACCATGGGCGGTCAGACAAGCCGTGAGCACCGTCAGGCGTTTTTCCAGATAGGCTCGCTGCTCCTTCCATTCTTTTGCATGGCTGAGGCTGAAATCTAACCCGTACGCGACCGGCTCCATGGCATGGAGAATCGTGAGGGAAGCCCCGAGCGGCTGCGCAAACTGCACGGCGTACTCCAGCGCATCCAGCGAACAGGTCGAGAGATCGATCGGCACCACGATCCGTTTGATCGTCGGAGCCTGAGTTGCCGGGGCCGCACCCTTGTCGACCTTCACCGCGAGGACGGGGCAAGGCGCGATGCGTACCACCCGCTCCGCCGTACTGCCCACGAGGACGTGATCGAGCCCGGTTCGCCCATGTGTCCCGACCACCAGCAGGTCGGCATCGATTTCCTCCGCCACGGCTTGCACACATTGGCTCGGGATGCCGACGTCGATACGGGTCGCGATCGCGCGACCGGCCGCCTTGACCCTGGTCTCCAGGGAAGCCAGTTGGCGAGTCCCTTCGTCCCGCAAATGATCCAGGTACATCTTGTTGACGGTGTAGTCCGGGTCCATGCCCGGATACAGTTCGAGCACGGTCATCACCGTGAGTTCCGACTTCCAGAGATCCGTCAGAGTCAGGGCATACCCCAGGGCACGCTCGGCACAGGTCGAAAAATCCGTCGCAAATAAGATTCGTTTGATCAGAGACGCCATGGGTTAGACCGCCTCCACGCTCAGGAGGAGCAGTTCGCCCTTCATGTGCTGATGAATCGAACAACGAAATTCATGACGGCCGGGCCGCTCCATGTTGAACCGGATCACCGCTTCCTTCTTGGCGTCCAGAAAAACTCCGCCGATGCCCTTTCCGTACGAGACGACTCCCCCCGACGTCACACGTGTCGGAATCCCCTCGAACATGGTGGAACCGAAATCGTGCCGCTCCTCGTCTTCGTTGGTAATGGCGATAACCGTCGCCACGCCCAGGTGAAGTGGAACCTGTTTGGTCACGAACGCAAAATTCTTGATGCTCACTTCGATCCGTTGCTCCGCCTGGGCGCCCCCCTGCGAACACAGCGCAAGCACGCATCCGGTCGCCAACAGGATCTGCTTTCCACTCGACATCGCCCTTCCCCACATCGCCCCCATAACGCTGCCTCCTTCTGCGGTCCTTCTCGCCTAGGCGCTTTTCGCCGCTCGCACCTTGCCCCGTTTGATGGGCAACGGTACCGTGAGCACCGGGCATCCGGCCGTCCGGACGACTTTCTCCGCGGTGCTCCCGAAAAAAATCTTATCGACACCACCCCACGCGCCCCCGTAGCTTCCCATCACCACCAGATCCACCCCTTCTACCCGCGCCGTCCTGGCAATTTCTTCGAATGGAGATCCATCCGCCAGCAACCGCCTGACCGTGACGCCCTTCGCTTCGTCCCAGGACAGCAACTGCCTGGCATTCAGGCGTGCAACGTGATGCAGCTGCTTCTTCTGCTTCGCCGCCTCCGAGGCCGGCGCCAATCCAAGTCGATTCAGGGCATCGAGACTCTTCGTATCGACGACGTGCAACAGCAGCAGCTCCGCTTGATAGGACTTGGCAAAGGAGAGCGCAAGCCGGTAGGCCTCCTCTGAGCAGGGAGAGAAATCCACGGGAACCAGAATTTTCGTGAAAAGCCGATCGGCCATCGCACCTCCAGGACAGGCGTCGTGTCTAGACATCAGCAAGGCCAATGCCATACTGCGGCCTGGATGCTGACAGGAATCCTTCAGGAATTCCTAGGTTTCATAGGTGATTCGTTATGCCGAGTCGCCCTCTGCTCTCTGCCGGTGGTGTCCTGCTACAGCAGAGATTCGTATCCTGTAGCACAACGCCACAGAGTTCTCAAAGCTGACGCCGGATGGGACAGGCCTCAGGATGAGTCTGTTTCGCTGGATCGAGTTCAGTCACGGCCTGCTGCGTGCACGCCGGCAGGCGAAGCGGCAACCCGGCTCGCGTCCTCAAATGGCATTTGTCTTGCTCAGTGAACCGTTGAAAGGATGACACCTATGTCGCGAACACAGTGGCTGTTGCTGGGAGCGGTCTTAGTGGGGATCGCCGTTGCGATCTACGTGATCTTCTTCTGCCCGACGGACTGTCATTGAGCGGTCGTCGGCCTCGAACGGGTCCGACGTGTGACCTATGCACCAGAACAACAAGACTCAGATCACGATCACCGGCGAAGGGGTCGGTCTGGACGGCATTCTGAGCATTCCCGACCACGCGACAGGGGTCGTGGCCTTTGCTCATGGCAGCGGCAGCGGCCGATTCAGCCCGCGTAATCAATACGTGGCCCGTGTCCTAGAAACCGGCGGCTTTGCCACCCTGCTGCTGGATCTCCTCACCCCCGACGAGGCCGACGATCGACGGAAGGTCTTCAATATCGACCTGCTGACCGACCGACTCCTGCTGGCCCAAACCTGGTTGGCCACACATCGCCCGACCAGCGGATTGAGGGCCGGATACTTCGGTGCGAGCACGGGAGCTGCGGCAGCCTTGCAAGCAGCGGCGCGGAGGCCCCAGGCCGTGGACGCAGTGGTGTCACGAGGCGGACGACCGGACCTGGCAGGTTCCTACCTCAGCCGGGTCGCCGCACCGACGCTGCTGCTCGTGGGCGGCGACGACGGCCCCGTCATCGACATGAATGAGGCGGCGCTCGCGCAACTCACGTGCGAGAAGCAACTCATCGTGATTCCCGGTGCGAGCCATCTGTTCGAAGAACCAGGCACGCTCGAACAGGTGGCTCGTGAAGCCTTGCATTGGTTCGAACAACACCTCACTCCCGCATCCTCAGCGTAAAGGAGCCCCCATGAAGACCCTGCTGGCAGTCGATGGATCGGACCATTCCTACGAGGGCGTTCGCGCCCTTAAATATCTCCGCCGGGCCGACGACCTTACGCTCCTGCATGTCGTCGACGCGCCGAAACCGGCCTATCCCTTGATGATGCCCGAGGTCGCGCAGGAATTGTATGCCCAGTTGGAACGCAGCATGAAGGAAGACGGCGAGCAGTTGTTGACGCGGGTGCAGTCCCTTCTCCCATTGCACAGCGGGCCGGTCACGAAACTCCTGGAGGTCGGATCGCCGGCAGAACATATCGTCGCAATCGCCGAATCGCGCCACGTCGACCTCATCGTCATGGGAGCCAGGGGGCTCGGGCCGGTGAAGGAGAGATTGTTCGGCAGCGTGTCCCACCGGGTACTGAGCATGGCGCCTTGCGCCAAACTGATTTTGCAAGGTTCCCTTCGCAGCTTGAAGGATGTCCTCCTCCCGCTGCAAGGAACCGCGGACGCAGAAGCGGCAGTGCGATTTCTGGCGAAACAGCCCTTTCACGAGCCGGTCAACCTGAACCTGCTGACCGTGCTCCCGCCGACGCGCCCGCCCTGGCCCGTGGACAGTACGGCCGCGGAGCAACTCGAAGGGCAAGCCCTTCGCCATGCTCAAGACTTCGTCGAGGATGTTGCGGTGAAACTACGCGCGCTCGGGTATACGACTCGCGCGACCAGCCTGTTGGGCGTTCCACTGACCATGATTCTTCATGAGGCGGAAAAGCTACGGGTCGATCTGATTCTGGTCGGCTCTCACGCGAGGCAAGGCATCACCCGGTTCGTGCTGGGAAGTGTGTCCCATGCGGTGTTGCATCGAGCGCCCTGTCAGGTGCTGGTATTTGAGTGATCGAGCGGGGTGTGGAAAGGAGAGACCGGTGTGCAGGCCGGGCTGCTCAGCCAGGTCGTCCGGCAAGGCCGCAGGGAGCACGGCGACTGAGGCGTACCTTCTAGGTACGTCGCAAGGAGGCGTGCGACAGAGAACGCCGCTGGCGGCCTTCCTGAGCAGCCGGGCTTAACAGGGTTGGCCGTTAAAGAGACAGGGCTTATATCGCGCCACGTCGAATTCGATATTTTCCTGGTAGACCTGTTCGTTCCCGTTGACCCCGTCCTGATCGGGGTCGTTGAACATCGTGTGGTTCCACCAGTAGAAAAGCGGATGCTGTTCGGTATAGTAGACCGGGTTTCCGTAGTTGCTCCTCGTATATTCCTGCACCAACCGCCCCGTCACATAGTCGACCTTGCCGTCGCCATGCAACGAATAGAGCATGATGAACATCCTCGTTTCATGGTCGTAGAGTTCGTCGAGACGGCTATTGACGTCGGGCTCCGACGGGAGTGGGTCCATAGACCAAGCGCGGACCGGGGGAAACGCAAGCAAGATGGCAAGAAACAGAAGGGCGGCAAAGCGGCGGTTCGTCATCATTCCAACATCCGGCCAACTCTCAGGCGTGGACATCTGGCTCATGCTACCACCCACCTATAGCCTGTTCAAGCTGACCGGTTCAAGCGCAGGCCGATTATTTTCACGCCTCGTTCAGCTTGCCGATCGAACACCTGCCCTCTTATAATCGCCCACGATGTCCACCAGCATACCGCGCGCCTCACTCCATACATTGGGCTGCCGTCTCAGCCAGTCGGAAACCGCCATGTTAGCCGATACCCTGACACGCCAAGGGTACCGCCTGGTCGAGTTCGGCAAGGAAACGGACCTCCTGGTTTTGAATACCTGTTCGGTCACGGAACATGCGGAAAAGGACTGCCGCTATGCCATCCGCAAGACCCTGCGCCATTCACCCAACGCCTTCGTGGCCGTCACCGGTTGTTACGCTCAGACCGGAGCTGCGCAACTGCAAACCGTTCCTGGCATCGACCTGATCGTCGGCACGCAATACAAAATGAACCTGCCGGAGTATCTCCCGGCCCCGGACCAACTCCGGAAACAACCGGAGCCGGAGCTCCGCCATAGCCGAACGATCGATCGCGAGGACTTCGTCCTCCCCGGCACCGCCTATTCCGACTCGACCAGGGCGCTGCTGAAAATCCAGGACGGATGCGATTTCATGTGCAGTTTTTGCCTGATTCCCTTCGCGCGGGGGCGCGAACGCAGCCGGGTGGCCGAGGATGTCTTGCGGGAAGCGCGCGAACTGGCCGGCCACGGCTACAAAGAACTGGTGCTGACCGGCGTGAACATCGGCCGCTACTCTTTTAACGGGCTGGAATTGGTCGACCTGATTCGTGAGATTGAGGCCATCCCGGAGGTCGTCCGCCTCAGGATCTCCTCCATCGAGCCGACAACAGTCTCTCCGGCGTTACTCCGGCACATGGCGGTCTCGACGAAACTCTGCCGCTATCTCCATATTCCCCTGCAAAGCGGCGATGACCGCATCCTGCAGGCGATGAACCGGCGCTATACCGTCCGTGACTATGAGGACCTCATCGGCCAAGCCGTCTCTCTGATGCCCGACCTCGGTCTCGGCACAGACCTCATGGTCGGGTTCCCCGGCGAAAACGAACAGGCCTTCGCCAACACGCAGCAGACCGTCGATCGTCTGCCCTTCTCCTATTGTCACGTGTTCAGCTACTCATCCAGGCCAGGAACGGCCGCCATGCGACTGGAGGACCACGTGTCGGCCTCCGTGATCAGGCAGCGCAGCAAAACACTGGCGGAATTGTCCCGCACGAAGGCGCTGGCGTTTTACCAACGACACATCGGCCGCACCGAGTCGGTGCTGTTTGAACAGAGTGAGCGTGAGGGCTTTCGTACCGGCACAACCGGAGATTTCACTCGCGTCGCCGTCCCGGCCGACACAGTCGCGGCCGGCTCCATCCACCCCGTCACCGTCACGGGAGTGACGGATGGCCTAGCCTACGGCCGCCTCGCTGCTCCATCCGCCGTCCACTCACGCAGGCCATTGTTATGACTCGACCGACCAAACCCCACACAGTGCATATCGAAACGTTCGGCTGCCAGATGAACGAATACGACTCGGAACTCGTCCGCACCTTGTTGCGCAAGGCCGGCTTCGAGTTTACCGAGGATCGTGAACGTGCCGACGTGATGCTGATGAACACCTGTGCCATCCGGGAGAACGCCCACAACAAGGTCTACGGGCATCTGGCGGAGTTGAAGGCGGTCAAGGCGCAACGTCCGCTGGTCGTCGGGGTGCTGGGCTGCATGGCGCAGAACCTCAAGGAAGAGCTTACCGAGAAGCAGCCCCTCGTCGATGTGTTGGTGGGACCGGACGGATACCGGCAACTGCCCGTGCTGCTGACGAGGGCCTTAACCTCGGAAGAAGAGCAGTTGACGCGCCGCGGACTGGCGGTGGACCTGTCGGAGTACGAAACGTACGACGACATCCTGCCGGAGCGCGACGGCGGCGTGAACGCATGGATCGCGATCATGCGCGGCTGCGATAACTTCTGCAGTTTCTGCGTGGTCCCGTACACACGCGGTCGCGAACGTTCGCGCAATCCTGAGGGAATCTTGCGCGAGGTGGAAGCCTCGGTGGAATCCGGTCATACCCAGATCACGCTGCTCGGACAAAATGTGAACTCGTATCGCCACGAGGACTGGGACTTCGCCCGGCTCATTTTGGCCGTCGCGGAGGTGCCGGGCGTGCAGCGTGTGCGTTTTACGTCCCCGCATCCGAAGGATTTTCCCCCGGCCCTGCTGGACGCGGTCGCGGGTCATCCGAACATCTGTAAACACATTCACTTGCCGCTGCAGTCCGGCAACGATCGCATCCTCGACCTCATGAATCGCACCTACAGTCGCAAGGAATACCTCGACTTGGCCGCGACGATCCGTCGCAGGCATCCCGGCATCGCGCTGACGACCGATATAATCTGTGGCTTCAGTTCCGAAACCGAAGAAGAGTTTCTCGATACCTATCGTGTGGTTGAAGAGGTGCAGTATCACTCCGCCTATGTGTTCAAGTATTCGGAACGCAAGAACACCATCGCAGCGCGCAAGTTTCCGGACGATGTGCCGGACGCCGTGAAGGGGGAACGAGTCAGCCGCCTGGTCGACCTGCAACGTCCGGTCACTGCGCGACTGAACCGTGAATTGATCGGCCGGACACTTCCGGTGATGGTGGAAGGCGATTCGAAACGCTCTGCCGACCAGTGGATGGGTCGCACCGATACCGGGGTGTATGTCATTTGGGACAAATACGATGCGCCGGTAACCCTCGGTAGCATCCAACCGATCACCATTCTCGATGGAAGCGCCGCCGTGCTCATGGGACGGCGCGAGCCTGGTGCGACCCTCTCGTGAACGCCTCCTCCTTCGCCCGCCCTACCCCGGCCCTGCGTCTCTCACCAGTGCGCGCTGCCGCACAATCGCACAACCACCGGGCACAGGCTGCAGGTCCAAGGGGACATCGTTGCCCACTCCTGAACAATCGCTGCCAAATTTTAGACGCCCGCCTGCGTCAGACTGACAACCGGGATCCACATCATCTGTTCTCCCGGCTCCATCGACCCGAGCGGATTGACGATTACCTCCTGGCTGATGGATCCCTATTGCCACCCTAAAACTTCAATAGCTTAGACGGCAGTCCTCACTGCATCGCAGGACGCAGCAATCACAACACCCATCGTAGCGATCGACTCCTCCGGGTCGAAAACTCGCGCCCCGTAAGTCCATGGAATCAGGGCATAGGCCTTGCTTGGTCCACTCTGGCGACCAACAGCAAGAGAACAGAACCATCACCGATCCGGCCAGAGGACGTCCCGCCATGAAGAAACAGATCGCCCAGAGTCAGGTAGAAGAAGCCCCTAGGGGAATGAGCCTGGAAACCATTATCGCCGTCGGGGTCTTCGGATGGATGGCCCTCGGCGTCGTGATGATGGGGCTGGGTATCTGGTAAGGCCGATCCGTCTCCTCGCGACTTCGCCATGAAGCCGCGCCGCCGCCGTTCCTACGCGCATCAACCAACGAGAAGGAAGACCGTTATGCTGATCTACGGCTCCCGCTCCTCCCTGACAGCCGCCGTGCATTCCGCAATCCTCGGATTGAGCTTCCTTGGAGCGACGGCGGCCGGATGTTCAGCCACAACCGCCTCTGTGCAGCAACAGGCAGGGCAATCTCAGACGTCCGTCCGGCTGGAAGAAGTCGCCGATTGGGAGTTTGAAGCCTCCCACCCCAGTTTTCTGGAAATCGACACCCTGCGGGACCTCCTGCGGGCTGTCGTGATTTCCGATGCACCGACCGATCTATCGAATCTGCCCGTGGATGGCAGCAAGCCGATGACAGTGTTCAGCGATGAGGATGTGCGATATCTTGCTCCCCTGCTAGCCCAAGCCTTGTCCCAAGCGCAACCCGAATACGTGGTCGCTTTCCGGCTATCCTCATCGGCAGGGTCAGGCGTTGAACCCACCGCGGGCACCCTTTACGTTCGCAACGACCGGTTATACCTCACCATCACCGAGCACCAGGGCACGCTCCAGAAAGTTGAATCGACATGGTTTCGCAGCGGCCGACCGGCCCGCGCCGTGAGTATTGCTCCGGCCTCAGCCGGTCGCATCGAACAGGCGGTGCCGGCCACCGTTCAGGGAAGACAGCAGCTGAAGTCGTTAGCCATCGACTACAGCCTCTTTGCCAAGAATGCCGATCCACGTCCGGCCCAAGCCAAGGATACAGTCGCATCCGCAGTGACACCAGCCAAGGTGGTGCCTGCGCCGGCGATGGCACCCGCGCGTCCTGACGAACGGCCGGCGAGTCTTCGTCCCGGCCAGCCGGTTCCCGCCGAGGATAAGGTCGCGGCCGACGTCCCGCCGGTGGAAGATGCTCGAATCAGCGAAACGCTGCAGGAATTGCAGGCAACGCGGGACGCCATGGCTCGCAAGGACGCCAAGATCAACGCCCTCCGACGCGATTTAGAATCGATGCGGGTGCAGTTGGAAACGAAGGACAAGGAACTGCGGGCGGTCAAGCATACTCAGCAGACACAGCCCAGACGGGACAACCGGAACAAGGCCGAACTCATTCGCTGATCAGGCCGCTGCGCTCACCCCACATCGATCAACTCCGGCCTTAACAACACCACCTCGCGAGAGATCGGCTGCCGGAAATTCATCCGGCAATAGCAGCCATAGGTCACATAGGTATCTTGCAGGCAATAGAGGGCAATCTCCCGCCCCTGCCCCTCCGCCCACATCTGCGCCACTTGCGAGCCGCTTCCGGACTTGCTTTCGACGTTCAACGCCCGGGCCAACACGTCCAGCTTCACCCACCCGCGATTATCCCAATTGCTCCAGATCGCCATGGTGTCATAGACAGGCTCCGACCGAAACTTCGCCAGATTGATCTCCATGCTCGGTTTCACCTGATGGATGATCGATCGCTTTTTGATAAAGGGCAGATCGAAGTTGAGGCCGTTGTGGGTAATGAACAACGAGGGACGCAGTTGCGCCAGATGGCTCCAGAATCGTCGCAGGAGCTCCTGCTCGTTTCCTCCGTACCAGGAGGTGGCGCCGCGAGGCTCAAGATTGTCGGAAAACTCCAGAAGGCCGATGCAGACAATTTTGCTGAACGTCCCATCGAAGGACGACTTCTCGTAGAGTTCGTCTTCCAGGCGCTGTTGGGCCTGCGCCTCCCCGACCGCAAAGAGATCGCCCCCGGTTTGATCGTAGGCAGCCTCCTCGGAGGTGAGCCGGCGCCCGGCAATCCGCGCCCATTCGTGCTTGGGCGCCTGCACCGTTTCAATATCGAGCACCACCTTCATCGGGGTGACACCTTCTCCTCGCGAAGCGCGGCGATCACCGGCCGATCGGCCGGAGGAAACTCCAACGCCGCCATTTCATCGGGAGAGACCCATCGAACTTCCGCACAGTCCAGGGCCTCCGCAGTCCCGGTTTCGATCCGACAGCAAAAAAAATGCAGTTCCACCACCTTCTCAGGATACTCGTGTCTGACGATTTGGAAAGGAGTCGGCCTCCCGATGCGAATGTTCAGCTCCTCCCGGAGTTCACGATGCAGACATTCCTCCAGGGTTTCACCGGCCTCTCGTTTCCCGCCGGGAAATTCCCAGAACCCGCCAAGATGCGCTCCCGCCTTTCGGCGCGCGATCAGGTAGCGTCCTTCATGTGCGATGATCCCTGCTGCGACCTCGATGACTTCCATGGCGTAGTGCTCTGATGCTGTGTGATCAACAATCTTCAAGGGTCAAGGCAGGCTGCCCTAGAGCCTTGGGAATCAACCATTGAGCAGGACACAGCTCCCTCATGACTTCTTTCCGTCGAAGGGATAGGTCTTGCAGAACGACTTCATGGGGCAGAGCAAGCAATAGGGATTACGGGCGGTACAGACCGTCGCGCCGAAATCCATGATCGCTTGATTGAAGTCATATCCCTTGCCACGAGGTATCAGCGCCTCGGAGAGTTCCCAGAGCGCCGATTTCTGACCTTTCGGGTCTCCCTCCGCAATGAACACACGGTGCAAGACGCGAATCACGTTGGTATCGAGAATCGGCGCATCCTCGTTGAACGCAAACGACCGGATCGCGCCGGCCGTATACCGGCCGATGCCCTTGAACGACAACAGCTCCTCCGCATCGCTCGGCAACTGTCCCCCGTAGCGGGCCACCGTTTCACGGGCGATGCTGTGCAGCCGTTCGGGACGAATGTTGTAGCCTAACGGATACCAGGTCTGCTTCACCTCGGCTACCGGCGCGTCGGCCAGCTCCGTGAAGGACGGGTACCGTTCCAGAAACTCATGGTACTTGGGAATGACGCGATCCACCTGCGTCTGCTGAAGCATCACCTCCGAGACTAAAATATGGTAGGGGTCGGAGGTTCTCCGCCAAGGAAGGTCGCGGCCATGCTCCTTGTACCATTTCAACAACCGGTTCTGAAATCGCCGCTTCTGCCCAGGAGGGAGCGAAACGGAAGATTTCGACGGTCGCTTCTTGCGCCTCGAGGCGGCTGTAGTCGCGCGAGTGTTTGTAGGCATACCGGTTCGTGATGGGTGGCGGCATTCTAAGAGGCAGGGGACTGAAAATCAAACGCCGGACAGGAGGCGCAGGACACCGCAAGGCATGGATTTCGCCGAAAGTCACGGGCCATACCTTGCGGCACCTGGCGGCCGTTCGAACGGATCGACGCCGCTATTGAGGCGAGGCCTGCACCTTGGTCGCCTCCTTCACAGGAGGATCGATGACGATGTTCGGCCCCTGCACTTTCGGCAACAAGCCGGCGCCCGGTTTCTCCAACACCCGGAGGTTTTGGTCGTTGCTCGACAGTTTTTGCGATACGTGCCGTTCATCGAAGGCGGCGGCCCCGACCAACGCCGACTCCCCGCTCGCATTGGCACGGCCTGGATCGTTGGCGAGTGGCTGGCCATTGACCGGATCGATGGCCTTTCCCATCGGATAACCCGGATGTTGCGGCAACATCGCCGGATTCGCAAACACGGGCGCTGCGGCCAGAACCAGACTCAACGCTGCTGCATATATGAGAACTGAGGCTTTCATCACTACACCTCCCTGTGGACCGGTGAAACAACGGCGCCCTCCGGCATCCGGCGTGGAGAGCGCCCTTACCTGACCCGGGTGGAGGACATCACGAGGCGTGAGGAAAGGGGAAACCCCGGCTTCATGGTGACCTCCAGGGGTTCTCTTAGCTTCTGCCTGACCCGCAGCGTAGTCAAGCGGTGGAACCCTGACCCCACGAGCAGGTCGGCAGGATCGCCCTCGGAGAGGGAGCGACGCTCCGCAGGTATCCTCTGTCCTGTAGAGGGTGATCCAGCGAGGGTTACTCCACACCACCGCAGATGCCCTTAGGTCATCCGGAAGGCTGCAACCTAGGGATTTCCCCAACGCCGAATGGTCGGGGACATTATCCTGATCGCACCCATAAAGGCCCGCGTGGTATGTTATTCTGCTGGAACAAGCACCGCCCGCACAGGCGCCTTGTCTTTCACGACGGCGTCACGAGACAAGTCTCCGCTGCCGGTGCAGATTCCGCGCGATTCGTGCGGTTGTCGCGGAGTATGAGGTGTCACGGTGCAACCCAGTCAACGAGACGAGCAAGGATACAGACATCTCCATGCCTATGATGGTTCATTATCGAGTGTCTCTTTCTGCCAGCTCAATTCCCGCCGGCGAGGGTCGACTACTGGATCTCTCGGCGGAAGGCTGCCGGATCGAGACTCAACAAGAACTGCCCGTCAACACCTATCTCTCCCTCAGGCTGATTACCTCCGCCGATGAGTTGCCCATTCTGGTCGATCTTGCCGCCGTCCGTTGGTCTCGCGGGACCAACTGCGGCGTGCACTTTCTGGCGATCCAGCCCCTTCAAGCCCAGCGGTTGCGGGCCGTTCTAGCTTCAACCCGTTCCATACAGGACTCGCCCCCGCCGTCGGACAAGCGCTGAACCCACCACCGTCCCCACCGGCATCACCCTGTTCCCCCCTTGTTTTTTCGTCGCCGCTCTTGCATGCTGCGTTCGCCGACTCGGCAGCAACCTACGGATCCACGGGCCTACGGATCGCCAACAGAGGGCATGGACATGAACGAAGAAAATCAAACTCGACGCATCGACGTGCTGGCGATCGGCCTGTTCGGTCTCGCCGTAGGCGCGCTCACGCTCGGGGTGGCGCAGTTAGGATGGATTCAACAAAAGAACATGGTCGGCGCGCTGGTCATCGCCTTGATTTTCGGCGGCGTGGTGCAAGTCTTAGCCGGCATTACCGACATTCGCTACAACGAACAATTGGGCGGCACCGCGTTGACGATGTACGGATTTCTCTGGATCACGCTCTGCACCGTCAAACTCGTGAGCGCCAGTGGCACGTTTCACTTCGATGCCGTGCTCTATGCCCCGATCAATCTGGTCTATGCCGTCTTCTCCGGCGTGATGATCTTTCTCACGGCTTACCGCAACCTCACGCTCAGCGCCCTCCACGTCGTCATCACCCTCACGTTTCTTGCCACCGTATTCGCCCGGCTTGATTTCATCAGCGAGCTCCTGCCGGGATGGGGGCATATCGTCGTGGGGTTGATGGCGTTCTACCATGCCGTCGGCAGCCTGACGCTGGCCTTTACCGGCCGGGCCCTACTGCCGCTCGGCCCGCCGCTGCTGTTCCACAAACAGAAACCGCTGCACTCGGTCGCCAAGGTGGTGTAACGACTCGCTCCTCGTCGTCCGTCGTTCGTGGAACGTCGCTCGTCTGCAGAAGAACGCCACGCGAGGCACGTGTGACGCGGACCGCTTGAAGAGCCTCCTACCAATCGGCCCCCACCCGATCCACCACAATCTGGTGCACGACCGCCTGCGGCCCAAGACAGGCTAGGTAGAGGGCTGTTTCGGCGATGTCGAAGGGATCGATGTGGTCGCTCCCTGCCCGTGCTTCCTTCGTTGCCTCTACCAATTCATCCGCCACGCCCCCCGGACAAATGGCGCTCACCTTGATGCGATGCTCACGGCCTTCGTCCGCCAGCGACTTCGTCAGGGCCATGATCGCATGTTTAGAGGCGCTGTACGTCCCCGTGCCGCTCCAGGCCTGCACGCCCGCCACGCTCGACATATTGATGATCGCTCCGCCGCCCTGCTGTTTCATCTGAGCGAATCCCGCACGGCAGCAAAAGAAGGTGCCGCGCACGTTGGTCCGCATCACCTCATCGAACTCGTCGGTGGTGGTGTCCACAATCCGCCTACCGCCGAACACTCCGGCATTGTTCACGAGGATATCCACCCGCCGGTAGCGACGAACGGTCTCTGCAATGAGCTCCTCGACCTGTGATTCCACGGCCACATCGGTTTGCAGCGCCACCGCCCTCCCGCCGGCCGCTTCTATCTGCCCGACGGTCTCCTCGCACTTACGAAGCCGACGCGCCGCCACCACAACCGTAGCTCCTTCTTGCGCGAAGCATAAGGCAATCGCCTTGCCGATGCCGCTGCTGCTTCCGGTCACGATCGCGATTTTGTCCTTCAGCCGTTGCATACTCACTCCTCCTTCGCCTTTCACGATCGCTCGCGCGCCGGCCCGAGCGCCCACTCGGCTCACCCGCCGCCGATTCGCGGTTACAGCGTATGCCCGACAAACGCCTCTTCCCCGATCGCTTCGCGCGCCACATCCAGCAGGTGACGATGATGGGTCAAGACCAGTACCTGGCCGTTTTCGGCGAACCGACTCAAGGCCCGCAGAATCTGCCCCGCCCGCCGGTCATCCGAGGTCATGAGGGCATCATCGAGGACCAGCGGCATCGGGGGATGCGCTGCCCGCCTGAGATCCAGCGCGGCCAGTCTCAAGGCGAGATACAGCTGGTCCGCCGTCCCCTCGCTCATGTCATCGATCGTGACGCGGGAACCGCCGCTCCGCACCGCGCACAACAGCGGTGTGGCCCCGCTCTCATCGGTGATGACTCGTTCATAGTCCCCACCCGTGATCAACGAAAAATAGGCGGACGCGTTGGCCATCATGGGGGCTTGCGCCCGTTCTCGAAAACGGCGCAAGGCTGCCTGGAGCAAGGCGCGCGCCAGTTTCAGCCTGGCCCATGGTCTCAAGGCTGCTCGATACCGGGCCGCGGCGGTTTCCATCGCTTCCCTCGCCAATGCGGCCCGATCGGAGGCATCGATGGCCTCCAAGGCCCGGCGAGTCTGCTCCTCCGTCCGGCGAGCCGTCGATTGGAGTTCCTCATTGGTCTTGATGGCGGCACGACATTGCTCCCGCTCGCTCTCGATGGTCACCGCGTCACGACCGGCCAGAGCCTGACGCAATTCCTGCTCCGAACGCGACGCGGCCGCCGCCAGTTGCTGCTGCACTTGAGCCAGCGACCGGCTCGCCTCACGCTTGCGCAACGCCGCCTCCTCGCCTTGCGGCAACGATTCGATACCTGTCACCCCGGCAGCGGCGCAGAGCCTCGCCAACGTCGCCTGCTGTGCCGCTTGCTCCAACGCCGCGCGCCGTCGCTGATCGGCGGCTTTTCGTCGATCACGGATGAGGGTCCCGCGTTCCTGCTCTGCGGCTCGCGCCGCAATCAACCTGACGCGCAAACGATCCGTAAAATCGTCGACCGCCGCAGGCGCCGGTTCCTCCAGCAACGCCGCCACCTGGTGCGATTGCGCGACCAGGTCATCGAGAATGGTCTGCGCCTGTGCCTGCCGCTGGCGCGCCTCACTCAAGGCCGCAGCCTGGCGCGCCAGGCTGTCCAATTCATCGAGCCGCACCTTGACGGCATCCGGCACCGTCTCGGACGAGAGAAACAGCCGCGTATGCCACTCCCGCAAGGCCGCTCGATGATACTGTAACCTGCTCGTCGTCTCGGCAATCGCCCGGTTCACCTCTTCACGTTCGACCCTGCTGGCCTCCGCCGCCTGATGCCTGGCACTCCTGGCCGCATCCGCTTCCACCGCCTGCCGCTCCCACCGCAAGGCGTCCTCGATCAGCGCCGGCAGCGCTTGTTCATGATGTACGGTCAGCTCGCCGACCGGATGCCGTAGCTCAGCAAGCGCACTCGTGAGTCGCGAGATCGCCTCGTTTGTCTCCTCGCGCAATCGCTCGCGATCAGCCCGAATGGCAGCGACGCGTTCAGCCAGACGCAATGCGTCGAGCCGACGCCCCTGCCATTCCCGTAACGGCTCAGGAGCCAGGTTCGGGAGCCCCGCGTCTTGTAACCGTCCGGCCCAGGCAATCAGGATGTCTTCACGGCCCCTCGTCAGCGTGGCGATCTGATGATCGATGTCCGCCCTGCGTCGTTCCATCAACTCGATTCGCCCGGAACATTCTTCGAGACCGGCCGCACGTTTCGCATCGGCGCGCAAGAGATCCGCTTGCCGATCCGCCTCGCCTACCGTCGCCTCGAAGGTCTCCGGGACAATCCTGGTCGTATCGAATCCCAGCGCCAGTTGATCCCGGTCCTGCGCCAGATCGATGTAGGCGCGCCGGATGCCGGCCCAGGTTTCGTCACGTCTGACGCGGGCCTGACGCAACGTCTCCGCCGTCACCACCTCGCCCTCGGCGGCCAATTGCCTCAGTCGCACCTGTTGTCCTTCCAGGTCGCGCGCCAACCGTTGCCGTTCCTCCAGCAAGGTGCGCATCTGTTCATCCAAGTCGACCAGGTCTTTCCTGGTCTGGGCAATCTGCGCATCCAGAAGCGGATGTGTGGACCGCAACGCCCGATCGGACGGGAGGCCGACATCGGACAACGCCTGTTCCAGGGTCGGTTCAAGTTCGCGGAGCTGCCGTTCCAACTCGACGGACCGCCGAACCACGTCACCCAGCGACTGGGCCTGCCGAAGGGCAGACGTGAGGCGCAATCCGGCAGCAGGATCATCCATGGGTGCTGAGACATCCCGATCCGCCTGCATCGCCTCGTCAAGCCGGGCTGCACGCCGGCGGTAATCGTCAAGTCGGTCGCTCAATCGACTCACCTGCGCCAGGTGATCGTCCAAGACGAGCCGATCGGCGGCAGCAGGGACGGCCTCCAGCACGTGCCGCAATTCATGCCCGGGGGCCAGGCGCGCAGCGGACAGGGCAAGGTCGGTCTCCAGCGCAGTGATCACCGCGGTACTCTGTTGCACTTCGGTCCGATGGCCCGCGGCTGCCGCCGCCGACGTTGCCAACCGTTCGATCGCCCCCGCATGTTCAATCAGCAGCGGCTCCACGACCAACGCTTTCAACGCGAGCGCACACCGTTCCTCTTCTGCCTCCGCCTCTCTGAGGCTTCGTTGCGCATGATCCAGCGCCTGTACCGCCGCCAGCCGTTCCTCCCTGGCCTGCTCGGACAGATCGGGCACTCCGGTCAGCGAGGCCAGGAGAGCTGAGACAGCCGCATGCTCTCGCAACAGGGGCTCGACCGTGCGCAGCTCGGTCAGCTCATGCTCCTCACGACGCAAGGTCTCCAGCGTGCGAGTGACCTCTGCCAAGGCCGAGACGGCTGCCTCATGCGCACGATTCAAGCTCTGCCATTCCGCCGGCCTCGTCTGCGCATCTCGCCAAATCTGCCGCTGCTCATCGAGCCGACGACGGGCCTCATTGATCACCGCGTTCTGCGCCCGACCATGCGGGTTATAGAAGACCTTCGCGTCATTCTCCAAGGTCGCGAGCAACGTCGCGATCCCGCCCGTTCCCGCGCTGGCCTCGAAGAGAGCCGTCCCCACATCGCCCTCGCCGAGCGACAGGACCCGGCCGCCCTCGCGTAACCGGGCATGGTTGAGGCCGAACATGGCTTCGAATTCCCCCCGGTTCATCCCGCCGGTCAATTCAAGTTCATACGTGCCCGCCATGGGAAGGGTCGCGTCCGGCTGTTCCGTCTCGACATTGAGCCGCGAGAGGGTAGCCCCCTTGCCCTTGCGCCGCACAAACCCGACTCGTTCACCGGCCTGCGTCAGAAAAATGCCGCCGATTCGCATGTCGCCCGCCGCATGGACGAAATCATCGGGGCTGCGCAGGGGGATCCCGAATCGCAGATCGATCATGGCGCGTAACGCCGACGACTTGCCTGCTTCGTTGGGCCCGTAAATCAGATGGAGATCCACAGGACCGGTCGAAAAATCCACGGTCTTGGCAGTGAAGGGGCCGTAGGCCTGGAGTAGAAGCTTGAGCAGTTTCATCGATCCGCACCGGAATCGCTCAGGCGCGCCAGGACTGTCGCCTCGGCATCCATCAGGAGGGACCTCAATTCCACCGGGTCGTCGAGCCTCGGCACATCCCCGACCGCCACCTCCTGCGGGACAGAACCGAGCAGATCGCCGAGTTCGTCCTGCGCCAGCCGGAACAACTCCGCCTCGTCCCAGGCAATCGAATCCACGAGCCGGACCAGCTCACCCACGGCATCCTGACGCTCTGCGGCCCTGTTGCGATCCAGCGGCGTGGCGAGTTCCACCCGCACCTGCTCGATCCAAATCTCCGCCTCGCCGATATCCTGCGCCGCGCCGTACATGGCTGCGGCCAACGTGCCGGGCTGTGCCGCCTCCAGCCGGTGCAACTCGGTCGACCCGGTCAGGGTCACGCGCACTGCGTGCAAGCGATCTCCGGCGCCCGCAAGCACCGGGTCGAGCGCCCGCCGAAAGGCCTCGCCCAACGCATCGAGCCGGTGAAGCCCATCGAGCGGCACAGCCACCTGACTCCAACGCACGACATCCATCGCCAGAAACTCGCTCTCGATGCGCCCCGCCTCCACCGTCACCAGCTCACAGCCTTTTGCCCCGGTCTCCTTTGCATGGCGCCCCTGCAGGTTGCCGGGGAACAGGATGCGCGGGCGCTCAGCGATCACTTCGCGCGCATGAACATGGCCGAGCGCCCAGTAGTCATAGCCCTTGTCGATCAACGTCGGCACATCCGTCGGCGCATAGGTATCGTGCCCGAGGCGCCCGGTCAGACTCGTGTGCAACAGGCCGATGTTGAAGAACCCCGGCACGGGGGAGGGGTAGGACGGCACGAGATCCTCATCGACCGCCCGCTCCGGAAAGCTGCGGCCGTGAATCGCCGCCGAAAGGTCGTCGAGTCGAATCGTCTGGGCGGTGCGGGAGGAGAAAACCGTCACATGCTGCGGCAGGACCAACTGCTTCGAGATCACCCCTTGCGCATCGTGATTACCCTGGACGATGAATACCCGAATGCCCGCCCGCCCGAGCCGAACCAGCTGCTCGCGAAAAAAGAGGCCAGTGTGAAAGTCCTGCCAATCGCAGTCGTAGATGTCCCCGGCGAACAGGACAAAATCCACCCGTTCCGCCAACGCCCGATCCACCAGGCGCTCGAACGCGCTGCGTGTCGCCGTTCGTAACCGCGCAACGGGCGCGCCATCGTACCGGTCGAGGCCTCGCAGGGGACTATCGATATGGAGATCGGCCGCATGGATAAAACGCATGACGCGTTGGGGTCCAGGGTTGTCTGATCACCGCCACGTCCTACACCGTATGACTTCCCGAGGGGCGAGACGAACGCAGTGCGATCACGCATGATACGCGAGTGGCGAGGTCCTCACAATGCCGGCGCGTGGCGTGGCTTGTGACGATCCGAGTCCCGGCCCGCCGGAGTCCGGCGGGCCGGGACAGAGCCGCCTACCGTCCGGCGGTTCGCTTGCGGCAACCACATCGGCAATCGATAGCCGCGCAGCGACAGGCATTGGCCTGGCACCCGCACGAACAGGCTGCGCAATCGCAGGTTCCGCAACAGTCTGCCTTGGCGATCTTCTGCGAGGTGGATTTCTTGATAGCAGCCATGGTGGAACTCCTTTGTGATGACAACGCGTGATTGCGTTCTCAAAAGGGCAGACGGAGTGATCTCCGAAACCTTACAGTTCGCCGAAGAGTTTGGTAAGCTGCCGCCATGACGCAGGAATCCATACCCTCGACGGCACTCTCACCGGAGGCCATTGCGCAGTTAGTCAACGGACACCGGGAGTTCTTGTCGTTCCTGGAACGGAGGGTTGAATCGAGAGCCGTGGCCGAAGACATTCTGCAATCGGCCTTTGCCCGTGGACTGGAGCGCGGAGCCGGGGTGGACGACGAAAAGGTCGTCGCCTGGTTCTATCGAGTGCTCCGCAACGCCGTGGTCGATCACTACCGGCAACGGTCCACCTCCGAGCGGCTGACGGAAGCCTGGGCGAGGGAATTTCCGGATGTGCAGGAACCGGCGGCGGAACTGCGGCAGGAGATCTGCCAATGCGTCTCGAGCCTGCTGGACACGCTCAAGCCTGAATATCGCAAGGCTCTGCAGATCGTGGATCTGCAAGAAGGCAAACTGAAAGACCTGGCGCAACAGTCAGGCATCACGCCAGAAAATGCCGCCGTCCGGGTCCATCGAGCCAGAGCGGCGCTGCGTCGCCGGATCGAACAGGCTTGCGGCACCTGTTCCGTTCATGGGTGCCTGGATTGTTCGTGCGAGGCGGCAGGCGGGAAGGACTGCGGAGGGTGAGCGGTCTATTAGCATTCCTCCATCGCAGCAGGCGTGGCCGTGGCAGAAACGCACTGGATGCGCACTAGGGGTACCGAGCCGTGCTTCGATGACATCGTTGTCGACCTTTTTGAATTGGCCGGCGTCACCGCTGCGTTCCTGCCGCAAATGGCAGTGACGGCGGAGCACATCGGAGGTGCTGGTCAGAGCATTATCCCAGCTATGAACGAAATTCAACGCACGGCAATCTCGCATGATGTCTCGTCTAGACCGTTCTTTGGGATTTTGCAACTAGGTGGTGTCCATCTGCACGGCACGGTCACAAAGAGGATGATCACGGAATGCCATCATGGCTGAATGATATAACCTGTAAAATGCGCCGCTGCGCAAAACCCTTCCAATTGGACCATCGCCACCCTACGCAGGCACAGCACACCAGTTTCTGGGTCTAAAATCACGCTCCATGCTGCATAGGGCCGACCCCTTCCACTTCACGATTCCATCCCCTGTCTTGCAATTCCGGAGACCAGCCCCGTATGCTCGCGTCACGATTTGGGGGAAGCCATGACGGAACCGACACAGAAACTTTCCGAGCTGACACTGGCGGAATTGAAGGACCTGGTGCAGGGCCTGGTCGACGACCGGTTGCGCACGTTGATCGGCGACCCGGATCTCGGCGCGCCGCTCGGGGCATCCGTCCGCGACCGCCTCAAACAGTCCCTCGCCTCGACGGAGCGTCTCACGGGTGATGAAGTGGCCGACAAGCTCGGGCTGCGGTGGTGACATGCCCTGGTTTCGCCTCGCCTTTCGCCCCGATGTGATCACCGACCTCCGCGCCGCCGAGCCAGCCATGGCGCAACGGCTGTTCGACAAAACGAAGTGGCTCGCCTCCAACGTCGACAACCTCCGGCATGAACCGGTCGCCGCCGATCTTCCCGGCATCCATAAGTATGCGGTCGGCGACTGGCGGATTTTTTACTCGATCGACCGGGCCGAGCAGCTTGTAGACATTCACTATATCCAACACAACCCGCCCTCAGGCCGGACATCCGGAGCGTGACGATGCTGACCTTCACCCAAACGGCAGTCGAACGCTTACGCACGTTGATCCAGGAACATCCGGAGGACCCTATCGTGCGGATCGCCGTGCGCGACGTGAACGCACAACGCCTCTCGCTGTCGATTACCCTGGAATCGACGACCCGTGAGGATGACGCGGTGGAACAGATCGACGGTGTCACGGTGGCCTTGGACAGGGCCAGCGCGCATCGGACAACTGGGATGACGGTGGATTTTCAGGCAGACAAGGGATTCCTGTTCCTGCATCCGCCGGCCGATGAGTCGGGGCTCATCATGCCCGGCCGCAACTGAGGCGCGTGAAAGGTGACACGTCAAACGTGAGAAGTGAAACCCAAGGCGTGGAGGATGAATTGAGCATTCTTCTTTGCGCACCGTGTGGTCGACCGCCGCTTCCGTGAGTCAACATTTCACCTTTCACGTTTGACGTTTCACGAATCTGTCAGGATTTCATCCGGGGAAGGACGCTGCCGAAATGCATGGGGAAGGTGCCGCGGGCGACGTCGGCCACGTAGCGTTCGAGGGCTTCCTGGATAACGGGAAAGGCCAGGTCGTCCCAGGGAATCTCGTCCAACGCGAACAGTCTGACATCCAAACTTTCCGTACCGGGTTTAAATTCCGGTTTGTGCAGGACACCGCGAAACACCATATGCACCTGGCTGATGCGGGGCAGGCTCAACACGGCATAGAGAGACGTGATTTCCACATCGGCATGGGCTTCCTCGAAGGTCTCTCGGATCGCCGCCTGCTCGGTGCTCTCTCCGATTTCCATGAAGCCGGCGGGAAAGGTCCAGTGACCGATGCGCGGTTCGATCGCCCGGCGACAGAGCAAGATCTTGTCCTCCCATTCGGGAATACAGCCGGCGACGATTTTCGGATTGATGTAATGGATGGCCTGACAGGTATCGCAGACGAACCGCGGCAAATTATCGCCTGGGGGAATTCGTGTCGACAGCCCGGCCCCGCATTCGCTGCAAAACTTCATGTAGCCCCTCGATAAGGACAGCAGAACGACAGAAATGGATAACACACTTCACCTTTTTTTTACACCCTGTCCCCGAGGCCTTGAGCCGGTGCTCGCCCAGGAACTGGCGGACCTGGGCGCCGCCGATATCAAGCCGACCGCAGGGGGTGTCGCGTTTTCCGGCCCCCTCACCCTCTGCTACCGCGTGAACCTCGAAAGCCGCGTTGCCAGCCGTGTCCTCCTGCGTATCGCCGAAGGCAGTTATCGCGACGAACACGATGTGTACGACGCGGCCCACGCCATTCGCTGGCAGGACTGGTTCACGCCGCAGCAGCGGATCAAAGTGAAGGTGAGCGCGCACCGCTGCCCGCTCAGGAGTCTGGACTTCGTGACCCTGCGTGTGAAGGACGCGGTGTGCGACCGATTTCAGCATGCCAGAGGCAGACGCCCGTCGGTGGACACTCATGCGCCGGACATGTTGATCGCCGTGTACCTGGACAGCACCCAGTGCACGTTTTACCTGGACACCTCCGGCGAGCCACTGTTCAAGCGGGGCTGGAGGAAGTCGGCCGGCGAGGCGCCGATTCGGGAAAATCTTGCCGCCGGAATCTTGCGTCTTGCCAATTGGACGCCGGACACCCTGCTCTACGATCCCATGTGCGGCAGCGGAACCTTCGTGGTGGAGGCCGCGTTGATGGCTCGTCGGGTCGCCCCCGGCATCGGTCGCCGATTCGCCTTCGAGAAACTGCTCTCCTACGATCCCCGCCCGGCCGAGGCTCTTCGCGCCGAACTCAAAGGACGGGAAATCGACGGTACAGCAGGCCTGATCCACGCCGCCGACCACAGCGCCACTGCCCTCACGTCGATCGGAGCCAATTTGGCCATCGCCGGTTGCAGCGAACTCGTCACGTTACGGCAAGGTGATGCACGGGAACTCCCCGCGCCGGCCGAAACGGGCCTGCTGGTCACCAACCCGCCTTATGGCCAGCGCATGGGGGACAGCGAATCACTCAAGGCCTTCTACCCGCAGTTCGGCGATCACCTGAAGAAACATTTCTGCAACTGGACCGTCCAGATGTTTACCGCCGACATGAAACTTCCCGGGCTGCTGCGGTTGGCCCCTTCCCGGCGCGTTCCTCTCTTCAACGGCGCAATCGAATGCCGTCTCTTTGAGTTCCGCATGGTGGCCGGCAGCCTCCGGAAGAAAAGAGCTGATGGCAGATAGCCGATAGCCAATGGCCTGGAATCTGAGTTCCGCAGACCGGAGCCAGACGCTTTCGGAATATTTCATTTCTCCCCCGACCGACCGGCCCCCGGCATCGTGCCCTTCTCGCTATCGAGCACCAGCCATACGCTCTTGTGGCTCACGCTTCCCTGCTTGACAGGCGGGAGAAAGGCTCCTATTTTCAATCCATGGTCAGAATACAGCCGATGTCAGCTCTCTGGGAGCGTGAGGGTGGCAGATGAACACGTCTCACGCTCCCCTCGAAGCGGCGCAACGCGAACGCGACCTCTCCCTCGCCCGCCTCATCATCGTCTCGAATCGTGAGCCCTACGAACACCGTCTGGTCAAAAACCACCTCATCTGGGAACGGACCTCCGGAGGGCTCGTCTCTGCGCTGGACCCGATGATGCGGCGCCTCGGCGGGACCTGGATTGCCTGGGGCAGCGGCAAGGCCGACCGCGACGTGGTGGATCAGGATATGACCGTTGAAGTCCCGCCCGACGCCCCGACCTACAGACTCCACCGTGTGTGGCTGGATTCGGGCGAGATCAAAGGCGGGTATCAAGGCTATGCGAACCAGGTGCTCTGGCCCTTGTGCCACTTGACCTTGGATCGCGTCGACTACCGCAAAGCCTATTGGCACGCCTACCAAGCCATGAATGCCCGCTTCGCCGAAGTGGTGCTGGGCGAACTTCAGACGAAGCCCGGGTTCGTCTGGGTGCACGATTTTCACCTGGCGCTGCTCCCCGGCATAGTAAAGGCCTCGTTGCCGAAACAGCCGGTCGCCATGTTCTGGCATATCCCCTGGCCGGGCCCGGATGCCTTTCGCATTCTGCCGGAGCGACGCGAAGTGCTGGAGTCCCTGCTCACCTGCGATCTGCTGATGTTCCAGACACAAAGTTTTCTCCATTGTTTTATCGAATGCGCAAAAGAGTTCCTGGGCGCGGACCTTCACGCGGACGGCGGCCACCTCGAGTACAAGGGCCATGCGACCAGGGTGGTGTCCCGCCCGATCAGCATCGGCTTTCACACGTGGTCCGAGCGGGCTCAATCGCCTCAGGTCACCCGCTCGATGGATGTCCTTCGCAACCTGCACGTCTTTCAGCCGGAGGTGCGCATTGGGCTCGGGGTGGACCGCCTCGACTATACAAAGGGACTCCTCAAACGCTTGTGGGCGATCGATGCATTCTTTCAGCAGTTCCCGCAATACCGTGGCCGCTTCACCTTCATCCAAATCGCGGTGCCGACCCGAGGGGACGTGGAAGCCTATCGACGCTACCGTGAATTGATCCGCGAGACGGTGAACGACATCAACATGCGGTACTGCAGTATCTCCAATCCCCGCAGCGCTCATGCCTCGCGTTGGCGGCCGATCGAGTTCCGGGAAGGCCGGACCGGCATGGACACCCTGGCGGCCTACTACCGCATGGCGGACTTGGCGCTCGTCAGTTCCGTCTACGACGGCATGAACCTGGTTGCGAAGGAATATGTCGCCAGCCAAGTGGACGAGAAGGGCGTGTTACTCGTGAGCCACATGGCCGGCGCGGCGGAAGAACTGTCCGATGCGGTAGTCATCAACCCCTACGACCCCGAGGGTGTGGCCGACTCGATTCGCCAGGCGTTGGAAATGCCGTTGCAGGAGCGCCGGGAACGGATGCATCGCATGCGGACCTATCTGGCGGCGCACGATATTCAAGCCTGGGCCGACGACTGTCTGCGCGATGCGGGAATCCTCCCCCCTCATGATAGTGCTTCGCTTGATTGACCGTCATCCGCCCATTCCCGGAGCCCACCGGTGATCGGCCCGATCACAGAGCCCGACGACCGCTCGGCCGCTCCCCTCCACCGTGAGTCGATTCGGAGGGTCATCCCGAAAAGAGGCCGCCTCATGCCTTCGCATCGACGCCTCGGGCTCCTGATGGTCTTGGCGCTTGCGATCCTCTTGAGCGGCTGTGCCAAGCTCTCCACACTGTTCGCCGTCACACCACCGCCGGACCAGCAGATCGACCGGCAAGAGCTGGCAGTGGTGGCGCGGCTGAAAGACCTTGTCGAACCGGAACTGCAAGACAATCTCAACGTCACCCTTCCGGCCCTGCGAAAAAGCCTCGCCGATCAATCCAACAAGACGGCGCAATTCAAACGCGACCTCGTCCTGCGTACGCTGGCCGATCCCTGGGAGGGTCTCGCCGCACTCGAACGGGCCGGGCTGTTAGCCTCGACCGCCGCCGAATCAGGTGTCGAGGGGTTGCCGGCCGTGATCGATATTCTGGAAGGCGGGATGGATCGCACCGGTGCCTCCTTCGCGCCGCCGACGTTTCCCGTCACCCTGGCCAGCGAGGAATTGCTGACGTTTCTCACGGACGTGCTCGAGCAGGCCTATCAAGACCGCGAACAGGCGCTGCGGCATTTGTCGCCGCAGGATCGGGAGTTTCTCTTTTCTCAGTCCCGTTCGCTCGTCGAGCAATTCACGCCGCAAATCACGCCCCCGGCCCGCCTGGCAGAGGCGGAGGCGGCGGGAACTTACGCCACCTTGCTCATGCGGCAGGTCGACTACGGCTCACTCATCACCGCCGCCCAACGCTTAGCCCGGCTTGGGAACAGAAAGTTTCTCCAGCAACTGGAGATTGCTCTACAGCACCGGAAACCGCTCGCACAAAGCGTCCCCGGCATCACCGGGGACATCCTGCTGGCACAACAAACGTCTTACGGGTTGCTAGTCATCGGTGGATACGGCCCCAATACGTACGACCTCGACCGGGGCGCAGCGCTGATCATCGACCTGGGCGGCAACGACAGCTACCGCGGCGTCATCGGTGCCAGCCCGAACAGCGATCTCGGCAATAGCATGGTGATCGACCTGAGCGGCAACGACACGTATCAACCGGCTCCACTGGGGCTCGCCACCGGACGCGCGGGGATCGGCATCGTGATCGACCAGAGAGGCGACGATACCTATCGATTGACGCCAGGCTCCGGCGGGGTCGGCCTCGCGGGGCTCGGCATCCTGTATGATGGAGAAGGCCACGATGTCTATGAAGGAAGCCGGTTTACCCAAGGGGCGGCCTTCGGGGGATTCGGCCTCCTGGTGGACCGTGCAGGCGACGACCGGTATACGAGCCATGGCTACGCGCTTGGATTTGGAGGCCCTCTGGGCATCGGGGCGTTGATCGATGTGGCCGGAAACGATGCGTACGAGTGCGGCGGACGATACCCCAGCGCCTACAACGAGAGCGAGACTCCGCACGCGCGCCCGCAAGACCCTTCGTATCAATACGATTGTTTCGGGCTTGGAACGGGTGCCGGGCTTCGCGTCTTCAGCAAACAACCGGCGCAACGGGCACAGAGTCTGGCCGGCGGCTGGGGCCTCCTGATCGATCTGGCCGGTCGAGATCGGTATCGCAGCGCGAACTTTTCCCAAGGACACGGCTATTTCTTCGGAGTCGGCGTTACCCTCGATCTGGCAGGAGACGATGAGCATCAGGCGGCGCGGTATGGCCACGGCAGTGCGGCACATTTCGGAGTGGGTCTGACCATCGATTACCAGGGCAAGGATCGATATGGTTCAAAAGGTCCGTTCTACAACGGCGGCACCGCCTGGGACGGCAGCGTGGCCCTGGCCGTCGATGGGGGTTCGGACAGCGACTTCTACGACCTGCCGGCCTCGACAGGATTAGGCATGGCCGACCTAGGAGGATGGGGGCTCTTCATCGAAGAAGGCGGAGCGGATCAATATGCGGTCGGCCGAGGGCTCGGGCTTGGCGCCGATACGAGTGTCGGCGCGTTTCTGGATCTCGAAGGACGGGACGACTATTCCTCCGTGCCTTCCGCACCGGCAGGGGCGCGGCCGGAACGGCTCAATCGGCGGACCTACCTGGAGAACCAGGGCAGCCTCTTCATCGACCGCTAGCAGGATGCGCAAACATCGAGTTATTCCGCAACCTGCTCGCGGTGCGGACCTCGTACACCCTCGCATAAATGCTTCTCCGCGCCTGCTCCGGACTATCCATCGTTCACTCGCCGCTTCAAAACCGGTGCTTGACTCACCTCTCTCCGTGGCTATCTAAAAGAACGGTGATCGGCGTGAGAGCGGATGTGCCGCAATCCTTCCCGCTGTAACGCGAAGATCTTCCGAGAACCCTGGAGGAAGACATGACTGATCTCAACTCGCCCATACTCACGCATCTTCCCATACTCCCGTTGAAGCGGACTGTGCTGTTTCCCGGTACGATGATGCCGCTGACAGTGGGACGCGACCGCTCGATCGCCGCCGTGGAGGCCGCGCTCAAGACAGAAGACAAGACCCTGCTCGTCGTGGCCCAACGGGACGCACAAACCGATCAACCGACCTTGGAAGATCTCTACTCGATCGGGACCAAAGCCGTCATCAAACAAACGGCCAGAGCTCCGGAAGGTCACTACAATATCTTGATCCAGGGCCTGGAGCGGTTCGTCCTGCTCAAGCTCGACCAAGTGGATCCCTACCTTCAAGCGCGGGTGAAGCAGCTTCCTGCGCCGGCGGAACGGAGCACGGAAGTCGAGGCCTTGCACCGGGCCATTTTGGACATTATCACCGAACTTCCGAAGTTGATTCAGACACCGGGCGTACACGAAGCCGTGGCGGCACTGGGAACGGAAGAGGATCCCGTAACCCTGGCCTACCGCATCGCCTCCTTGCTGAATCTCACGCTCGACGGCGAGCAGCAATTGCTGGAGGCCTCTACCAGGGCGGACTTGCTCCGGAGCCTCTATGCGGCGCTCTCCCGCGAGGTCCAGATCCTCCAGTTGCGCGACAAGATCACCAGCGAAGCCAAGGAGAAGCTGGGCAAAACCCAGCGAGAGTACCTGCTGCGCGAACAACTAAAGACGATCCAGCAGGAGTTGGGGGAAGTAACCGGAGAAGAGGACGAGGTGGCGGCCCTGAGGAAAAAACTTCAGGAGGCCGATCTTCCTGAGCACGTTCGCAAGGAAACCGATCGGGAACTGGCTCGACTGGCAAAGACGCCCAGCGCCTCACCCGAACATCAAGTGATCCGGAGTTATCTCGAACTCGTACTGGAACTGCCGTGGAACCGGTCTTCCGAGGAAGGGCTGGACCTGGCGCACGTACGCACCGTGCTGAACGAGGATCACTACGGCATCAAGGAAGTCAAAGAACGCATTGTGGAGCATCTGGCGGTGTTGAAGTTGAACCCCTCCGCCAAGGCGCCCATTCTCTGCTTGGTCGGCCCTCCCGGCGTAGGAAAGACCAGCTTGGGGCAATCGATCGCCAAGTCGATGGGGCGGACCTTCGAACGGTTCAGCCTCGGCGGATTGCATGACGAAGGGGAACTACGAGGGCATCGCCGCACGTATGTCGGCGCGTTGCCCGGCCGGATCATCCAGGCGGTCCGGCGAGCGGGGGTCAACAACCCGGTCATCATGCTGGACGAAGTCGACAAGCTGGGGCGGGATTTTCGCGGCGACCCCGCGTCGGCATTACTCGAGATTCTGGACCCTGCGCAGAACCACACGTTCCGGGACCACTATCTCGATTTGCCCTTTGATCTGTCGAAGGTGTTTTTCATCACGACGGCCAACACGCTGGAAACGCTCACGCAGCCGCTGTTGGACCGGATGGAGATCATCCGGGTCAACGGGTACAGCGAGCGGGAAAAACGCGAGATCGCGCTCCGTTATCTCTGGCCGAGACGGCTGAAGGAAGCCGGCCTGCGGGCTGAAGACGTCGTGTTACCGGAGCCGGTGCTCGACCACATCATCAGCCGGTACACGAGGGAGTCGGGAGTGCGGCAGTTGGAGCAGATGCTGGGCCGCATTACGCGGAAGGTCGCGGTGACCTTCGCCGATAGGCCGGTGGATTCGCCGGCATCACCGGTCGACATTACCGAAACGCTCCTGGACGAATGGCTCGGCCAGGAACGGTTCCAACCGGAAGAGGCGAGGAAAAATCTGCCGGCTGGCGTTGCGACAGGATTGGCCTGGACACCGACCGGTGGGGATGTGCTCTATATCGAAACGACCCTGCTGCCCGGCAGTCATGAACTGACCCTGACCGGACAATTGGGGGACGTGATGCAGGAGTCGGCTCGGGCCGCACGCAGTTACCTCTGGTCGCATGCCGAGAGCATGGGCCTGGACATCTCGCGCTTCAAACGGAACGGCGTGCACATCCACGTGCCGTCAGGGGCCATTCCGAAAGACGGCCCCTCGGCCGGAATCACCATGGCCACGGCGCTGGCGTCGGCCTATGTCGGCAAGCCGGTGCGAAGCGATACGGCCATGACCGGTGAAATCAGCCTGACGGGGTTAGTGTTGCCGGTCGGCGGCATCAAGGAGAAGGTGTTGGCGGCTCATCGAGCCGGCATCAGGCGGATCATCCTCCCGAAGGCCAACGAGAAGGACCTGAAAGAGGTGCCGCAGGAAGTCAGGGATGAACTCACGATTCTCCCCGTCGAACGGATCGAAGACGTGCTGCCGGCGGCATTCAATCAGGATTCTCGTTCCACGGCGGAACGACCTGAACCAGTGACGACGTCAAGCGCCTCCTAGTCTTCAGGGGCCCGGCTCTTGAGCCGGGCCCCTGTTCCTCCCTGCCCGGCATACCGACCGGCCGTCGATCTTCCCTACGTTCACGCCCCATCCGTTCACCTTGCCCTTCCGTACAGACATCTGTAAGGTGACAGGTACCGGAGTCGGTAATGCCCATCCACGACGCCCAATCCAAGGAGATGACTATGCCGGCACACATCGAGATCGGACCGATCGTGAAAGTCACCAAGACCGACGATGAGTGGAAGAAACTGCTCTCTCCTGCCGCCTACCAAGTCCTCCGGCACGAGGACACTGAACGCGCGTTTACCAGTCCTTTGCACGAAAATCACCAGCCCGGCATCTACCATTGCGCCGGCTGCGATCTCCCCGCCTATTCATCGGAACATAAATTCGACAGCGGCACCGGCTGGCCCAGTTTCTGGCAACCGATCGACGCGAAGGTCGTTGAGACTCGTACCGACAGTAAATTCTTTATGACGCGCACAGAGGTCCACTGCGCGCGCTGCGGCGGACATCAAGGTCATGTGTTCAACGACGGCCCAAGACCCACGGGACTGCGGTATTGCATCAACGGCCTGTCCTTGACGTTTGTCCCGTCGTGAACGAGAAGGGTCGCCTCCCCTGCAGCGACTATCAAGCGGCTCGGATCGCCTGCGCACCTTGCAATTTGTCGCGAAACGCTCCTAGACTTGCCACGCTATGAATCTTTCGTCCACGATATGCCGCACCTGTTATGGCCTCCTGCTGGGCGCCACGGTCTTTGGTTGCTCACAGTCGAATGAGGCCTTCTCGAACAACTTGAATGCCTGCCTCATCGTGACTGAGGCCGACGTGGAACTCGCTATCGGGACGCCCGTCACCCCCGGTCTACGTCAGAACGACCGGCAATGTCTCTATCAAGCCCAACGAAACCCGCAGGAAACCGTGGTAGTCGAGCTGGACTCCGGACCCGACGGGGAGAAGAAAAGCCTCTTCGACGATCAGCGTGCCAAAGCCGGCCACCAACCGGTTCCCGGCGTGGGCGACGGCGCATTTACCCTCCGCTCACCGATCGGCGGCATCCAGCTGACGTTTTTAAAAGCGGATGCGCTCGTCACGCTCTCGCTCACCTCGCCCAAACAGGCGAACCCACAAGCGGCGGTCACAAATCTGGCCAAGGTTGCGGCAACGAGGCTCGGCGCCCCGATTCGCACGCCCTCTGCTGCGAGGGAGTCCGACATCACCGGAACCCCCTCACAATGGGCCGGTGATTGGTACGGATGCATGCCCGTGGGCCTGATGTACGGCAAGGGCCATCTCGCCTTAAGCGAACGCCGCACCTGGACCCTGACGACCGCCATTGTCATGCCGGGAACGGTCACTGCAGACCGTGGTCGCTGGGAAGCCGAGTCCTACCCTGAGATTTTGCATGGAACCTATCAGGTGGCGAGCGCCGATCGGTTTTCCACCACCGGCATTTTGAGCGTCACCTGGGATAAACTCCCCAAGAATCAGACACCCAGCAAATTCGATCCCCTCCTCTGGCACTCGTTTACGGCCGTTCCGCACAAGCTGGCTGTTAAGCGGCTCCCGCCGGTTGAACCGTCCCTGGTGGGAACGTGGGAGGCATCGTCAAAATTCGTCGATCGCCAGGAGGAATTTGTCTGGACGATCACCGCAGCCAATGTGTCCGAATTTTACAAAGCGACCTCGCAGACCGGCCGCCTTGAACAGGAACAGGATCGCTTCCGTCTCGTCCTAGCCCAGAGCAAAACTCCTCCCCTGTCGATCCGTGTCTTGTCCCAGGACAAACTGGAACTGACCGACACGAGCGGCACCGTCTCGCAGTGGAACCGGAACGAGAAGCTCCTCACCCGTTGCTGATGGCGACCGGCAAGTCCGGCAAATCCTTCCCTCAGTCAATTACCTGCGGCTTGACCCGATCCTTCCCCTCCCAATACAGTGAATTCATGCGGCGCTTGATCCTCCTCACAACTCTGATCACGACCTTCTCCTTCCCGACAACTGACCTCCATGCCGCGTCGAATGACGAATCGCAGAGTCCGACCGATGGCAGCTCGTGCACCGGCATGATGCCGGAGAGAATCCTATGCGATCTGTACCACCAAGCCCTCGCCACCGTGCGGGAACATGTCGAGTTCAACGGCATGCTGCCAGGCGACGGCTCCACAGGACCACGAAGGGGAGAATTCCATCTGAAGTTCTTCCTTCATGGTAAATCCCGCTCGCAGGAACACCTGAGCGCCGAAGGGTCGTTCACCCTCTCACCCGAGAGCAAAGAACCGGAACTGACGTTACGCTTCAAATCCTCCAAGCCCCAGCAACCCGACGTGTTCCTGAATCTAGACACGATCTAGCGAACGGTTCTTTCCCTGTTCATCTCGGGTTCACCGGCTAGCGTACTGAGGTGGCTGCGGTTCTCAGCGGCATGACACTCCCCGTCGTGAAAGTAGATCCACTTGCCCTCGATGTGCATGCTTGACTGACTCGGACACGAGGCATAGTATTTATGCTCGTTCATACCCGATCCGCCTCATTCAGGAGGTGGCTGCCATGTTCTTCCGTGGAGCACGAATCCAGCAGGACGAACAGGCCAGGTCTACGTTCCTCTCTCCAGATACCCTTTTCAACGTTCGCGCCGAGTTGCCTTCTGCGGCTGGGGTATCCCCGGTCCATTTTCGCATTGCCGACTCCCTTAAGCGGACCTTCTCCGGATTCGCGAACGCAGCTGGACGCGCTGCAGAGGTCGAGGAGCCGATGCCCGTAAAGGCGGCGACACGATACGTCTTGCCGCCCTCGGCACTCTTCAGATACCTGATCGCATCTGGGTTCCGAACGACCTGGTCTGTTGGTGAACTCCCATTACTTGTTGCATCCGGATCATCCACCGTACGGAAGCCATGCTCCCGCCGAAACGCCACACGCCATCACCTCGGCGGGTCTGACATGGCACAAAAGGACTCGCGCAGGACAGCCGCGAGTGCGTGACCTATGTCAGGAGTGTATTGGGGAATCGTGGCAGGACTCTTGGCGATGGTGGCGACTCTGTTTGTGTGTATCGACATTGCCTACTCCGCCAGGAACGGATCGCCCAAGACCTCGGGCGGAAGCATCGAGGGAACCAAGGAGACCGGCACGCACGCGAAAACCAGCCCTCGCCAAGCAGCGTAGAAACCTGAGAGCAGGTCACAGGAGTCTGCTCGGTACTTGCCGGAGGTGCACTATGGTCGAGATTATTGGTCTGGGGACGATGATTGCACTTGTGTGGCTGATCGCCTGGTCGATGGCGGGCGAAAGTGAATCGGAGAAGAGGCGAATGAATTCCTCTCTCCGAGACAACACGGCCGCGCCAAGCCGCCAGCGAACCAGGCAGGCCGCATAGTCCGTCCACCAGCAGTCGCAGGAAGACTCTTGGCGCATCAAGAGGCCGGGAGAGGATTGCGCAAATCGGTCATCGGCGCGCTGCCCTCACTCGACGGAATGAGCGGGCAAGCTCCACGGTGTGGCAGTTCAGCGAGTTGCGGGAAAAGACCTGTCTTGCATCGTAGCGTGGGCTGGACGAGGCGTGCCGCCCCGCGTCAACACACAGGACAGGATGCAAACGAGGGTCGTCCTCATACCCCGTCGTTCGTGAAACGCCGTTCGTCGCTCGTGACAGCCCGACGACGGATCCTGACGAGACAGGTTTCAGGATTCACGGATATCGAGAACGCCGGCGGCGGACGTTTCGCGCATCCTGTTAGGTGAGCAGCTGGGGTTGTTGCGTTCCGGCAATCACCTCTTCCGTGATGACCACGGATTTGACGCCGGTCGATGCCGGAATCTCATACATCAGATCCAACATCACTTCTTCCAGGATCGTACGGAGCGCCCTGGCTCCGGTTTTCATCACCGCCGCCCGACGAGCGATCGATTTGACCGCCGGGTCGGTAAACTGTAACTCCACGCCTTCAATTTCAAACAGCGCCTGATACTGTTTCACCAGGGCATTGCGGGGCTCGGTCAACACTCGAATGAGCGCGGGCACATCCAAGTCGGCCAAGGTGGTCAACACGGGGAATCTGCCGACGAACTCGGGAATGAGACCGAACTTCAGTAAATCGTCAGATTGCACATGGCGCAGTATCTCGGTATGGCCGTCGATCTCTCGGCCGGAAGTCAGCGCCCCAAACCCCAACCTCTTGGGCATCGTCCGTTGGGCGATGAGGTGATCGAGTCCGACGAACGCCCCGCCGGCGATGAACAGGATGTTCGTCGTATCCACACAGATATAGTCCTGCTCGGGGTGCTTCCGGCCTCCTTTCGGAGGCACATTGCACCTCGTGCCCTCCACAAGTTTGAGCAGAGCCTGCTGGACACCCTCGCCTGAGACATCTCTCGTCAGGGAAGGATTTTCAGACTTGCGTCCGATCTTGTCGATTTCATCGATATAGATGATACCGGTCTCTGCCCGAGCAACATCATAGTCGCAGCTCTGCAGCAATTTGAGCACGACGTTTTCGACGTCCTCCCCTACATACCCGGCTTCCGTCAGCGCCGTGGCATCCGCGATGGTAAAAGGCACGTGAAGAATGCGGGCAAGGGTCTGGGAGAGGAGTGTTTTCCCAGTCCCGGTCGACCCGATCATCAGAATGTTGCCCTTCTGGAGATCGACGTGTTTGAGGCGTTCTCTATTGGCGATGCGTTTGTAGTGGTTGTGGACGGCGACGGAGAGCACCTTTTTGGCATGCTCCTGCCCGATCACGTACTCATCGAGTGCGGCTTTGATTTCGGTCGGTTTGGGAAGGACCGGCGGAAGTGACGCGGAGGGCCCCGGCGTACCACCCTGCTTGCCTTGGGCCAGCGAGAGGGAGCAGCGTTCAACGCATGCCTCGCAGATCGAGAGCGGAGAGGATGTACGGCATGACCGGCAGGTATGCGGCTCGGGACTGGCGAGCAGGGAGTGAACAGAATCTTGAGGTTTGCCGCAGAAGGAACAGAGGCGCTCCGGTTGTTGCGCAGAATGTCGCCTATCCCAGAACACAGCGCATGCCTCCCGGTCATGGAATGAGCTGTCTGCTGGGGGCATTGTATGCTTCAGGCACGCCACCCTGCAAGCAGGTGGCGGCGGACACAGCGGCTCTAGCTGCCTCGAAGCATCCCGGCAAGAACGAAAGGACGCAGGGCTCTCACCACCCACTGCGGCAAGAGCAGGGAAGAAGCGGATTAAAAATGAAACCCGAGCCCCCCGGCGATCACATGCATCCGGGAGTTCAGGGTGAAGGAGGGGCCGCGGGAGCCGTTCACCAATTCACTCTCCCATTGATAGTTCGCCACAAAATATTTGTACTCGGTAAAGAGGAACAGACGTTCGCCGACATTGGCGCGCAGCCCGCCGATGAACTGATAGGCAAACGCGCCGTCCGCAGCATTCTCATGGACCGTGCCGATGGATGTATGTTGCAGGTTCAGATCCCGCGCGAACCCTCCCGATAAACCGGCTCCGACTCCGATGTACGGTTGAATGACCTCGCCCGGGTATCGTAACAGGACATTCGCCATGGCATTGATAGATTGGAGACGAAAATTCGCGCTTCTGGTCACCCCACCGGTCGTCGCCGTGGGCGCGTTGACCTTGCCGTCGAGGCCGGACAATTCGGCCTCCAACCCGACGAGCCGCCCCGTGAAGCCCGGGAAGAATCCTACCTTCAGGCCGCCGCCTAATCCACCTTGCACGTCGGTATTGGCAAAGGGATCTTCCTGCAACCGCACCGGACGATTCAGGGGACGACTCCCCTGCAGATAGATACTCACATACCACTCGGTCTTCTCTCCATCCTGTTTCGCCTCGGGAGCCACCGTCGGAGGCTTGGCCACAGTAGGTGCAGTGGGCGCAGCGTCCGCAGCCGACGCCTTCGAGGCCGCGGGATGAAGGCTCAGGACCGTAAGGATGCCCGCAGCCAGAACCCAGGATGGTGTGTTCATGGATCACTCCTGTCAGGTGAACGGCAAGGCAGGACCGAAGCGCCTGTCTACCAACTCACTCTTACCACGGAGGCGATCGAGGGCAAACTGATTCGGCAGTTGCTGCAGCGGGGTCAGTGGGGGACGAGGCAGACTCTGCGACCGCGAAGATGCACTCAAGGGGACCACGACACACGAGGACTTACATGCCGGCGACAAACGTGTTCAGTGTCTCGATCGAAACCAGCCCTACCAGTAACCGGCCATCCTGGCGCTGAAGCAACGGAACTCCCTGATGCTCCGCTTCCTCCCACTGGTCGCCCCACGTCTTGAGCAATCGATCCACCGGTGTGGCACGGGCCTCGACGAGCTGCTCCGCAGAAAATCCTCGCAAGAGGGCTTCTTTCCGCAGGACCTCTCGATCCGACAGATCTTGCCCGTCGCACCAGAATCGTCGATACAACGCACGCACAAACATACTTCCTCGCGAGCGATCCAGCTGCAGCGCCCGGGCGGCGGCGGCGATCGCAAGGCCGGTATTGGGTTTGCCCATCGGCACGGTGATCGGCAACTCCGGTGCGAGCCGGCGAACCATCTCGACTTCCTGCTTCAGTTCGACGCCCAAATGCCCGCCCCACGTGACCATCGGCACCGGTAAATGCGGGGCATGCTGCACGCCCCGCCACTCGATCCGGTCCATCACGTCAAGCTCGTGCAACCGTTCATGCAACGCGTAACAAAAGGGACAATTAAAATCGCTATACAGTGTACAGACATCCATTCGCTAGCCCGGACCTCCGCCTGCCATGTTGCACCGGTTCCTCGCCGCGCGTATCCATCGCGCAGCGTCATGCCCTGTCCTTCCCGACCTTTCGTTCGCGTTGCGCACGAGAGTACAACGGTCCGCGCTGCCGTCACTCAGGCAGAATGCCGAGGATGCGTACGGGAGCGCCGCTGCCGCCGGCGATTTTCATCGGCAGAGCGATCAACGTGGCGCCGAAGGCCGGAAGCTCATCGAGCCGCGCAACGTTTTCCAGTCCGTACAGGCCGGCGCCATTGACGATGCGGTGCACCACAAAGTCCTGCGACGGACCATAGTCGATGCTCGGCGTGTCGATCCCGATGCCGGAGATGTGCCGTTCAGCCACCAGGAACCGCGCCGCTGCTTCGGAAAATCCGGGGAAATGCAGCGTTGCGGGCGCATCGGGCGTCGCGCTGCCGAAATACCGCTCGCGATTTTTCCAGTGAGCGCCCCAGCCGGTCAACATCATCACGACGGCACCATTCGGAATGGAACCGTATTGCGCCTCCCAACGATGCAGATCAGCCGGGGACAACCGATAGTCGGCCTCCTTCGCCACGGAGGTGCGCACATCGATCACCACCGCAGGGCCCATGAGGTGCTCGACCGGAATTCCGTCGATCCCAACCTGGCCCTGAGCGAAATGGATCGGCGCATCCATGTGCGTGCCGGCATGTTCGGACAGGGCCACCTGCCCCGTCGCATACCATGCCTCATCGGCCGTTCCGCCCCGCTGACTCCCGTCTCGGTGGAACGGAGGATTCCGCGGCCACACGAGGGTCGTCTCGTCAAAACTGTACGTCAGGTCGACCAGACGCGACGCGGCATGGACAACCTGATGCCATCCGCCGACAAGCAGCAGGCCGACGAGCCCCCAGCGAATCGCTCTGACCGGAACCGCTGGTCGTGCCGCCACCCGTTGTTGCACCCTCGCTCCTTGACTATCGGCAGAGTCTTCCGTCCGATGACGAGTCAGCCCTACCCTCCGACGCGAGGATACGGTACCCTTTCGTCCGTCTGAAGTGCAACGGGAGGAAGGCATCATGACTGCTGACCAGCTACGATTTTCAGGACAACGCTTCTCTGTGGAGTATCATCTTCAGGGATCGGCCGCAGACGCACGTCGACACGCCGATCTTCTTTGTATCGACCAAACCGTCGAGGCAGCGGACCATGTCATTCCCGCCGGGCCAATCAGAAGTGAATTGTTGGGCCGAGTAGAACGGTTCGAAGGTCTCGGCGACGGGGTCCATGCCGCCTTGCTGACATTTCCCATCGAGCTGCTCGATGGCACCATGAGTAGGTTGTTGCATATGAGTTTCGGTATGGCGAGCTTACAAGGAGGAGTGCGCCTCTCAAATCTGATCCTTCCCGATGTGGCCCTCAGCCGAATGGCCGGCCCTCGGCTGGGCACGGCAGGACTTCGCGCACAACTTGAGGTTCCAGTGCGTCCGCTGGTCTGCGCGGTGCTGAAACCGCTCGGGCTTAACCCGGATGCACTCGCGGAGCTGGCCTATGAATTTGCTCTCGGCGGAGTCGACCTTATCAAGGATGATCAAAGCCTAGGCGATCATCCGTTCTGTCCGTTCAACGAGCGCGTCTCACGTTGTGCCGAAGCCATCGCCGCGGCCTCGAAAGAGACCGGACGCACCTGCCTCTACGCGCCGCACGTCTTCGGGCCATGGCCGAAGCTCTTCGAACGAGCGACTCTGGCCAAGCAGGCCGAAGCAGGCGCAATCCTCATCTGCCCAGGACTGACAGGGTACGATGCCGTCGCGGCCCTCTCCGGCCTGACGGCGCTCTCCCTGCCGTTGCTCCTGCACCCGGATTTTCTGGGGAGCCACTATGTCGGCCGGGACAGCGGCATCGCCCCGGCAGTTCTGTTCGGACTTCTCCCTCGCCTCGCCGGTGCGGACATCTCCATCTACCCCGCATACGGCCTGGACTATCCTGTCACCCAAGCCGATTGTCGCGGCATTGCACAGGCCTGCCGAACCGAGCTGGGTACGCTCTCCCCCACGTTTCCAACCGCGGCCGGCAGGATGAACGCCTCACGCATCGAGGAGATGATGGCGCTATACGGATCCGATGTCGTCTTCATTCTCGGCAGCGAGATACGCCGTGACCCCACACAAATTCGCGACGCATGCCGAACATTTCTTCACGTGATCGAACGCACATCACAGATGAATCTCCACATCTAGATCCACCTCATGTATTACTCGCAACTAGTTGTTTTTCAAAGCACACAATGCCACCTCATCTCGCACAATCTGACCGTTCCTGCAGGGCGTCTGCCTCTCGGATCAAGTCCTCGCTTCTACTGTGAGCAATGGGCGTCACCAGGACGGCTGACGATTGTCGTCAAGTTTCATGTGGCCTGCACCGATACAGGCCATAGCCTAAATTTCCTACGTAGGTCCCGACAATCGGTTTGCGCGCGAGAAGGTCATGCCGCTCACAAAAACGTCCAACGATCCAGCAAAGGTCGATACGTCCGACAGCATGAAGCTCAGTCCCGAGTACCTTCGCGTGGGCATGTATGTCGATCTGAACTGCTCCTGGTTCCGGCATCCCTTTCCACGACGCTCCTTCAAGCTGACATCACAAAGTCAGATCAATACGATCAAAGGCCTCGGGTTGGGTACCGTCCTGGTCTACCCACGGGAATCGGATCCCGACACGGATGGAGAAGAAACTCCGGTCGAAGCAACGGCGGAGCACCAATCGGCACCGGAAAACCCCGCGCAACAGCACCAGGAGGAGACAACAGCCGAGCCGGTTTCCCCGCCGGATGTGCGAGAGAAGCCGACGCAGGGGGATTACCATCAGGCGGCGCAGATGGCGTCCGAGGCCTACCGTGAAATGCTCGGGACCAGTTCGAAGATGATGAAGGAACTCTCGAACGGATCGGCGGAAGGAATCCGTTCCGCGGAATCGATGATCGGCGGACTCAACACCCTCCTCGCCAACACCGAAGCGGCCGGTACCGTGGCCAGCGGCTTCGACCCGGAAGATGTGGAGAATGCGTCCGTCATCCGTGCCATGAATGTCGCCACCCTCTCCATGCTGGTCGCTCAGCAGTTCGATATCGACCAGGAGGCGCTACAGATGATCGGTATGGCCGGCCTCCTCCTGGATATCGGTGAACATCGCATTCCGAAACACATCCTCCAAACCCGCGCACGCCGGTCAGAAGCCGAAAACGTGAAGTACCAGCTTCACCCCTACCTGGGCGTGGAGATGCTCCGAAAATTCCCTCACATCCCGGAAGAGGTGCTGGATGTCATCCGCAGTCACCACGAACGGCTGGACGGGTCTGGCTACCCCGAAAAATTGAAGGGGGACCAAATCTCCCTCCCCACCAGAATCGTGAGCGCGGTCGACCATTACGACTCGCTGGTCAACAGCATCCACCCGGAAGATGCCCTCTCCCCGGCCGAAGCACTTTCGACCATGTACAAGTACCAGAAACAGATGTTTGCCGCGGATGTGTTGGTGGCAATGATCCAAACCCTGGGAGTCTACCCGCCAGGAACCGTCCTCTCCCTCTCAGACGGACGGTTCGCCCAGGTGCTCAACATCAACTTCAAGCATCGGTTGAAACCGCTCGTCCTCCTCTACGACGAGGATGGCCCGACCGGAGAGCCGGTCACCGCGGATCTCCAGTCACAGCCAGAGTTGACGATCCTCCGCGGCATGACTCGCGGCGAGCTGCCGAGCAAAGTCGTCGCGTACTTTCAGCTCAAACGATGGACCGGCTACTTTATCCAGTCCTCCATTCGCGCGGCCTGAAAAGATCTCCCGAGACACTATCGATGCGACTGGCAGGCACCACATGCAGTGTGGTATGTCCCAGCCATGGCTCAGCCGCGGATTTTGCTCGTCATTCCACCCCTCACGCAACTTAATACCCCCTACCCGGCCACGGCCTACTTGACGGGCTTCCTGCGTTCTCGCGGATATCAGGCACAACAAGCTGATCTCGGCCTCGACATGATCCTGCGCCTCTTTTCACGCCCTGGACTTGGAAAGGCCTTTCACCGGATCAAGCAGAGGGATGCGGCCTGGCCCGGAGAAGTCCAGCAGATTCTGGCCCTCGAGGACGCCTACCTGAGCACCATCGAGCCGGTCGTGGCCTTTCTCCAAGGAAAAGATCCGATGTTGGCTCCTCACCTGGCCAGGCCGGGATTCCTGCCGGAGGGCCCTCGCTTTGCCGCCGATCAGCGACCCGGAGGAGCCCTGCACGCCTGCTCACCGGCCGACGCAGCCCGCCACCGGGCGACCTTGTACATCGAAGATCTGACGGACCTGCTTCACGAAACCGTCGCGCCTCATCTATTTTTGAATCGTTACGCCGAGCAGATCATGGGGGCGACGTCTTCCTTCGACCGAATTGAAGAAGCCCTGTCGCAACCGTTGAGCCTGACCGACGACTTGCTCATCGAGGCACTCGGTCCTCACCTCGCTCGCACCACAGCTGATCTCGTCGGCCTCACGGTCCCCTTCCCCGGCAACGTGTTCGGCGCCTTGCGTATCGCGCAAGCGATCAAAACCCGGCAACCCGCCACCAAGATTGTGCTGGGCGGTGGCTACGTGAATACGGAGCTGCGCCGATTGCAGGACCCTCGATTGTTCCGTTACGTGGATTACGTGACCCTCGACGACGGCGAGCGACCGCTCCTCTGCCTCCTCGAGTTCCTGGCCGGCGCACGCCCCCTCAGCAGGCTGTGCCGGACATTCACGCTGGTGGGCGGCCGGGTGTCATTTCAGGACGGCAACACAGAGCCGGATATTCCCATGCAGGAGCTCGGCACCCCGACGTATGCAGGACTGCCGTTGACCGACTACCTCTCCATCCTCGACAGTCTGAACCCGATGCACCGCCTTTGGTCCGAAGGACATTGGAACAAACTCACCGTTGCCCACGGCTGCTACTGGAAGCAATGCACCTTCTGCGATGTGGGGTTAAACTACATTGCACGCTACGAGACGACGCCCACCGACCTGTTGCTCAAGCAAATCGACACCTTGATCAGCGAGACAGGGCAGCGGGGTTTTCACTTTGTCGACGAAGCCGCGCCGCCGGCAGCGTTAAAGGCATTGGCGCTTCGCCTGCTGGAGACGGGCCAGACCATCTCCTGGTGGGGGAACATCCGCTTCGAGGAAGCCTTCTCGCCCGATCTGGCGCGGCTCCTGGCCGCATCCGGCTGCATCGCGCTGACCGCCGGACTTGAAGCAGCCTCGGACCGTCTGCTTGAACAGATGAAAAAGGGCATTACCGTCGACCAGACCGCACGTGTGGCGGCGGCCTTTCGTCAGGCCGGTATTCTCGTGCATGCCTATCTGATGTACGGATGCCCCGGCGAGACCATTGCCGACACCGTGGATTCGTTGGAACGGGTGCGCCAACTGTTCGCGGGCAACCTGCTGCAATCCGCCTTTTGGCACAAATTCACGGCCACCGCGCACAGTCCCATCGGGATCAATCCGGCAGCCGAAGGCCTCACGATTCTCGGACCGGTGTTTGCCGGCTTTGCCGAAAACGATCTTCGCCATGCCGACTCCCGCGCGACCTGCCCGCCCTGGCTCGGGGAAGGTCTTCGCCACGCGGTCTTGAACTATATCGAGCAGGCAGGTCTCGACCTTCCGGTACAGCGATGGTTCTCGCATCGCGTCGCACCCCCCCGCGTCGCCCGCACCTGGCTCAAGCAGGCTCTCGCTGAACCATTCTCGGTTTCGCTCACGGCTGAGCGCCGTTGTGTCTGGATCGGCGGCCGGCCCGTCGTCCTGTCACCAGGAAAGACACGAACCAGAATCGTGCTTCCTACGAGAACGGAAGATGTTTCACTGACACTCGCTCCGGCACAGGCCGAGTGGCTCCTCACCCTCATCCGGGCTTCCACGCCTTCGTCGTCTGCCAGGGATTGCACCTACCCGCGTCTGGCCGATGTCCTGGCGTCGTTCCCCGGTTCCGGCGATCGAGCCTTCGAGCGATTCGCGGGGACCACCGCCTGGCACACCACCAAGCAAGCGGGCCTGCTTCTGGTGTGACCTATCCGGCGCCACCGGCTGGCGCCACACCGAACAGACATGGCCGCACACCTCCTGGGATCCTAGTGCATGAAGGGGTCGGCAGACTGTGGAAGGGAAGAGACTGGGGATTGACCCACCGGGGAGGAGCCGGCGTGCGAGCCGACTCCTCCCGGTGGTGCAGCGAGAATGCCGCAACGTCTACTTGTTGGGCTGCGGGGTCACGCGTAAATAGGGCTTGATGGTCTTGAACCCCTTCGGGAAGAGCGTCTTCGCTTCCGCATCGTTCACCGCAGGGGTAATGATGCAATCCTGCCCGTCCTTCCAGTTCACCGGGGTCGCCACCTTATACTTAGCAGTGAGCTGAAGGGAATCGACCACCCGCAGCAATTCATCGAAGTTTCTCCCGCAGGAGGCCGGATAGGTCAGCATCAACTTGATCTTCTTATCGGGCCCGATCACGAACACCGATCGCACGGTCATGCTGTCCAACGAGTTCGGGTGAATCATGTCATACAGGTCGGCAACCTTCTTTTCCGGATCGGCAATGATCGGATAGGCCACGGTGCAGTTTTGGGTTTCGTTGATATCCTTCATCCAGCCGCGATGTGAATCCAACGGATCCACGCTGATGGCAAGGATCTTCACGCCGCGCTTGTCGAACTCCCCTTTGATCCTGGCCATGTACCCCAACTCGGTCGTACAGACCGGCGTGTAGTCCTTGGGATGCGAGAACAAAATCCCCCACCCGCCCCCGAGCCACTCGTGGAAATTGATCGGCCCCTCCGTCGTTTCCGCTGTAAAATTCGGGGCGTCATCGCCCAGTCGTAGTCCCATGATGTCCTCCTTCCCTAACGGTTCGAACGTATTGATCTGACTGTCGAATGACCGCAAAAAAATCGATTAAGGTTACCGTGTCTGACAAGTGTGGTGCAAGCAGAAGCTGCCCCCGGCCAAGCCGGACAGTCCTCCGGACGGCTTACAACGATGCATCCCCTCAAGTTTTCGCTCCCCCATCCGATAAGGAGCCCAGGAGCCAAAGGAGTTCTCATGGATCACTCACCGCCACCCGCGTCCGGACTGCGAATCTCAAACGATGCCATGTACCGGTTGCTCCGCGAGGGGTGCATCAAGGAATTCAACGTCAAACGGGCCTCCGGCGAAAAGGTAGACCTGACCCGTTGTGATCTGCGCGGGCTGGATTTACGAGGTCTGGACGTCGATGGACTGGACTTGACCGACTGTTACTTCCGGCAAGCCGATCTCCGCGGCATCGATTTCCGGAAAGCGAACCTCGAAGGCGCCAGCATCAATGCGGCCAAGATCTCCGGCGCCTATTTTCCTGCTGAGCTGAGCGCGAGCGAAATCGAGCTCTCTCTGCTTCACGGTACCCGGCTGCGCTATCGCACGACATCCTAACCTGGGGCGATACGCTAACTGCCCGTCAAATTGAGATGGGCTCTGATCGGTTTGCCTTCCGACTGGGCCAGTTCCACTTCCACCAGGAAGACCCGATCCTCCGGCAACCCTCCCTGTTCGATCAAGCGCTCACGAATGGCTTTGGCACGGCCTTGCGCCAACAGTCGCAACTCCGACTCCTCCACCCCCATGGCCGGCACCAGCTGTTGCCGCAGTTCGTCGGCCGTCAGCACTCGCTCCACGGATTTCCCTCCCGGCAGCTCTTCCTTCTTCATAGGCTGCTTGCCCAGCTTCTCCGCATAGAGATCGCTGAGCAGTTCGAACTCGTGAGAGGGCGAGAGGACCGCTTGGAGATTTTTTGTTCCACCCTGCGTAAATCGTCGCTGCACATCGGCGGAGATTTTCTGCATCGCCAGCGCGTCACGATCGCTCACAGGATCGGCAGTCCCGATCACATCCACCCGCAACGCCGGTCGCTCCTGAAGCGCGTTGGCGATTGAGTCGATCTTCCGCTGCTCTGCTTCCCTCAGGTCCTCGCTCCCGGCGGTAAATTCGATGAACTGTAAGTCTTCTCCGCCGCCGCCCACGAGCCCGCCCAGCGCCGAAAACGGCGACGTGGCCACTTTCGTAATCAGATTGACCAGCGCATTGAGCACCACGCGGCCATAGCGGAAATCGGGTTCGTTTAAGTCCCCGCGTACCGGCAAGTCGATATCGATCCGGCCCCGCCGGTCTTTGAGCAATCCTACGGCCAGGCGCACCGGCAGACTCGTCGCATCCGGGCTATCGGTTTTTTCCCCGAAGGTCAGCTGGTCCACCAGCACCTTATTTTCCCCCACCAGCTGCTTCTTTGAGACCTGGTACATGAGGTCGAGCGACAGTTTCCCCTTGGTGATGGGGTAGCCGACATATTTCCCCGCATAGGGCGAGACCGCCGTGAGATCGACCCCCTGGAACAGAAACGTCAGATGGGTGTACGCGTCTTCACTCAACGGATTGATCTGGCCTTGAATCTTGATCGGCGCCACTTCGTCGACTTCACCGGCCAACGCCACCTGCGCCTTGGCTACCTGCTTGGACGACAAGCCTTTGATGGTCCCGCTGAGATCGGTAATCCCTGTCGCCACGACCGGGTCGATCGATTCGTCGATGAAGGTCGCCGATAATTTGGACAACCGCACCACATCGATGTCCACCGGCGTGGGGGCCGTCTTCTTACCGAGCGATTCGCGAGCCGCCGGCGGCGGGGTCGCCTCTGCTGCCTGCGGTTCCGTCTTGCGCATCAGGTTCGACAGGTTCAGCGAGCCGTCCTTCTCGGTCACCAGCCGAACCGCCGGATCGCGAAGTGCGATTTCGCCGATCTTGACCTTGGTCGGTGAGACGTCCAGCGCCACCTTCTGCAATCCCAAGGCGGTCCATCCCAGAAATTCTTTCCCCGACACCCGCTCAGCCACATGCAGCTTGTTCACCCCCACTTGGCCCACGTAGCGCAACATCGGTTCAGACTCGGACCGGCTTCGATAGGTCACCTCGCCGTCCAATTCCACTTCACCGTCCATGATATCTACCTGCATGGTGCGATCCAGGTAGGGTTGGAACGGCCGCAGACCGATATGCGCCAACTTGAGCGAGAGCGACGCTTGCAGCGGATCGAGTTGCACGCTGCCCCGTCCCTCGAAGGTTCCTTGCTGATTCAGCGTGAAGCCGGCCGTGACCGGAATCGAACCGCTGAGCGGTACATGCAGATCCTTGGCGCTCATCTGCAGATTCTCGACGGTCACTTGCGCCGGCGTGGCGAGGGTCCGATCTTCAAACTCCACCTGTGACCTCTCGACTTCGACGGCCTGCACCTCGACGGTCCATGGAGGCCCCGTCGCGGCGGGAGCGGGTGCCTCCGTTGGTCTTGACGCCTGTTCCGGCGCAGGCACCGGAGCAAACAGCGGCTTGAAATTGATCACGCCGTCCTCGGCCAACCAAGCACGCACGTCCGCACCGGTCAGGGACACCCGGTCAATGCCCAGTTCCCGTTTGGGCAAGTCCAGGCGGATGCCGTGCACACCCACAGAAGGCAGCGTGACCACCGGATCCCGGCTCCCTGCCTCAGACAGTTGGAAATCGGCCAATTCGATCTTGGCGTCGTTCACCAGCAGATTAACCGGAGCCTGATGGAGATCGACGTGGTACCGTGCGTCGACCAGAAACGTCCCGCTCACGATATCGAACCGGAACCGGTCCCGGAGGCTGGGCCAGAACGTCGTGAGATCGACATGCGACAGCGAGACGTGACCATCCGATTCCAACGGATCGAGGTGGAGGGTCCCCTCCCAGGCCAGCACTTCCCCCTGACCGAACTCCGCCGAGAAAGCATAGGCGTTCTCGCCCCCACGCCGCGTCCCGAAATTGCGCAACGTAATTTCAATCGGTACGACATCGATCGTGATGGGCTGCTGTTTGGTATCGTCCCGATACTCGATCACGCCCCGTTGAATACTCAGCAGGCGAATCTCAACCGGCGGCAGCGGCGCTCTCTGCGCATTTCCTTCCGGCTCGACCGGCTGAGACGGCTGTTCGGACGCCGGAGGCGCGAGGCCCAGCAGGTTCAAGGTGCCGTCCGCACGCAGATGCACGAGCCCGAACGGCAGCGTCAGCCGAATTTCATCGAACGTATAGGCGGAACGGACAAGGGACGTCCCCTCGAAATCCACGAACAGTTCCTGAAAGCCGACCATCGGGGTCCGATCCGGCTCCTGAATTTCGAATCCTGTCAACGCGACGGAAAAGGTGAAGGGGTTGATGCGAATATCCCCGAGCAGGACGGGATGCCGCAATCGCTCGGACAGGGCGGGAATCACGTAGGTCTGCACCGCATAGGGCGCGATGACAAAACCTAGTAACGCGTAGAGCGCCAGGCACCCGCAGAGGAGGATCAGAACAATTCGGTACCGCGCGAACAAGGCCATGTCAGGCACAGGGTGGAAAGTGATGCGCCCCGTGCCCTCTCAGCTGCGAAGGCCCAGCGGGCACGGGTGTGACTAGGCGCGATGCTTACGGTGAAGGATACCGACCAAAATAGCGTAGAACAAGGAGAAAATGTCTCGTGGATTATGAGTACGTGGGATTCATGACTCTCAGTAATTGTGGGCAACCTGATCGGGCTCCGACATCCTTCACCACCATCTTCCCCTCTGCCCTCCAGGAGCCTGACCGCCAATACCTCTCCTCCGTACGTTCAGTCCATTCACGCTCGCACGGAGAAACCATCGGCCCTTGCGAAGATTTTAGCCGGGACGTGGGGTGACAATGGCCACGCCGATGCCTGCACTGTTCGCAGTGGTTCGCCGTTCGCTCCTGCTTGCCACCCGCCCAGGACGCGCTACACTTCAAGCATGTTCGCTGCTGAATTCATTCTGTTCGCCATATTGTTCGCCATTCCGATTATCTGGACGGTGTTGAAGGTCCTGGTCACTCATCTGATCGATTCCGAGCGCGACTTCTGCGCTGCTCAGACAGAGAAGGTCAGCGACCACGATCTGAAAGCTGCCTAGCCCCGACCCTTCTCTACCGATCTCGCATAGGAGCCCGAGAAGGAAGGAATCACTCACGAGACGTCTGCTTCACGCCATGCCGACAGAGCCAGGTGGGAGTCTCACCGGGAGCGGGGGAGGATTTGTGGAAGGCGTTTCGTCCCAACCTATCGATTTTGTGGTGCGCCCGGTTGGAATCGAACCAACGACCCTCAGCTTAGAAGGCCCACCAGAAGCCAATGATATTAATAAAGATTCACTCTGATTGTATCGCCTAAACGAATGCTAAACCAAGCGAAAATCTTCCTTGCAGGTGGGACTAAGTAGGATTAGGTTGGACTGGCAATCGGGAGCAAAATTGGGAGCGAACCGGGAGTAAAACCGGGAGTGAAATCGACCCTTTTCCTCGCTCATTTCACAACGCTTTTCACAACGGATTCATTTGACGCACGATAACATAACTGTTATATTTCCCGTTATGCCCTGGACGGTTCTTTACTATGAAACGGGAGATGGGGACAGTCCGATAGAAACCTTCCTGGATAAACAGTCCGACAAAGCGAGGGCGAAATGCTTGGCCTATATCACCCTTCTCGAAACCAATGGCACACAGCTTCCTACTTCAATCGCCAAGCATGTCAGAGGAAAGATTTGGGAGTTACGGCCGGAATGGTCAGGGAATGAGTATCGGTTCTTTTATGGAGCTATCGTGGGGCAACAGTTTGTGATCCTTCATGCCGTGCAAAAGAAAACACAACGGCTAAAGGAATCAGACATTGCATTGGCCGAAAAACGATATGCCGACGTATTAAAGAGGTATGACCCATGAAAACCCATCGACAGTACATCACCGAACGCATTGAGAAAAAACCAGCATTTGCACAGGATCTCGCCGAGGCTGAACGAGAAGTAACGATTGCTGTGGAATTGGCCAAGCTTCGCGAACAACGAGGGCTGAGTCAATCGCAACTCGCCCGTATGACCGGCATGAAACAACCTCAGATTGCCCGCCTGGAGAGTGGCGCGTACATGCCTGCCTTCGGAACTCTGATCCGTATCCTTGAAGCTCTCAAGGGAAAATTGGAGTTAAGTCCAACTGAATGCCGGGTAACCTGCTGCAGATGAGTAATCTAAGGTAGCAAAGTAAAGAATGGGAACTGAAGTCGAGCGCACAGTGTGGCACCTCACCCCGCGAGGGTGGGTAAGTGGAGAATCTACAATAAACGCCCCGATTGATCCGTCTTCAGACGTACCACCATCTGACCGAATAGAAACATGGATCGAAACTATACGAACGCATGACGTTTATGGAGGCAGGCGAACTCCTGATTGGGGAAAGCCAGTATGGGTGTCTCCTAACCACACTAAGGCGCAGCGAGACGACTATCGATGCTCCATTAGGAAACCAGCATCCGAGTCCGACGATCCACACCGTGCTTTTTGGGAATTTCCCGAATAAAGATGAAACAGTGCTAGGCAATAAACTTCGCCTCACATGTCATCTCAATTGACCAACTCCGCTTTCAGTCAACGCGGAAAAGAGTCTGATGAAATTGCCCATTAAGTCCCGCTCATGTCTCCATTCCCAAGCCGTCCGTTAACTCTCGGTGCGCCTTCGATATCTGCTTTCGATGACTATGCAAAACACGAATCAATGAGAATCTGTGATGCAATTGTACCTAATGCGTGTATTCCAGCGTCAGGTTTTACTTCAGTGTCTATTTGCTATTCAGGCCGAACAGCAAATAGAGGATGGCTTCAGAAAACGAGATAACACCATTCTTTTTTGTGGCGTACAAAACCTACTCACTGCTGCGGCAAACATCTCCAAGGCTTTGTGGGGAATTCGGGGGAAGCACACTCAAGCAAGAAAACCGCTCCGAGACAGTCTAAGCGTAACAGAAGAATCACCGTTAAAAGATGTCACGATGCGTAATCACTATGAGCATTTCGACGAACGGCTAGACCGATGGTGGAACAAAAGTCTCGGCCATAATTTTGCGGATATGTGTTATGGAAAACCTGGCCCCAAAGGATACCTTGGACTGTTTCGGCAGTACGACCATGAATCACGCACTCTCGGATTTTGGGGCGACGTATTCGATGTGGGGGCGCTTATCGCAGAGATTAATCGAATACTTCCAACAGTGCGCAAACAGGCAAAGATGCCGCATTGGGAAGTACCAGATGACGCAAAATGGATGTATGAAGATGACTAGAGGACCAATCATCACAGATCCATCTAGCAGCGTCGAATAAGGCCGAAAAATGTCGAAAAGGCCCAGGAAGAAAAAAACTTTAGAAGATTACATCGAAATTGCACAGTCTAATCAAAAGTACTGTGTAACATGCCAACCCTTTGAAGCAGGCGAATGCATCTGGGTCAGAGGGGTTCAGTATTCAATGCCTGATTTCCTGGGTGAACTAAATATCCCAGAGCGATTTCAGGACCAAGTCGCAAGAGGTTTGACATGCAGTACTTGCGGAGCAGAGCTTGATATTACTTGCGATGTAGGCATGCCGACAGAAGATGAGCTTAACGAAGAGCGATTATGGAACAGCTGGTATGACACCTATTCACCAAGATTCGAGGAGTTTGCGAAGCATCTCGAATCGTATCCTTACCTCGGGTTGCTTCATCCCCTGGGAACTGAAATAGTCAAAGAAATTAAAACTCTCTCAAAAGAACAACTGCCAAGCCGAAGGTGGTATCGAGCCAGAAAAGTTGAAGACAGTCGACTGCTGTCAACTAGTGATCTTTATCCACCAGATCCCAAGATCGTCGCTATTCCGGAAGGCCGTTACAATCACTTTGGTCAGCAAGTTTTCTATCTTTCAGATACGAAAGAAAATGCGGCTCGTGAAATTCTCGGCAAATCTGGAGGACTGACTTGGGTTCAAGAGTTTGAGCTCAAGGATCTATCCAATATAGCTCTACTATGCAAAGATTTCCTGGATACCGATGACATCTCCGAACTGCTATTCGGGCTCGCGTACACAAATGTACTCGCTCGACCAGTAGAAAGAGCAGCTGGCTGGAAACCGGAATATTTCGTCCCGCGGTTCATATCGGATTGTTTAAAGCACGAAGGGTACATGGGCATTTTATTTCGTAGCCCACATCACTACGGAGAAAACTTGGTCTTGTTTGAATACAAGAAAGACCATATTTCCCACATAGCTGATCCGTCTTTAGTTACACTATCCGAGGAGAAAACACCTGAGAATCTATTTGGGCAACTTCCAGCTGTCGACTTTTAGCAACCTCCAGATCAACCACAACCGTGAAATAATGGCATATCTCTAGGTATTCTCCATCCATCAATCCCGCTTCCACCAAGCGTTTTCGATCATAACAATAACAACACCCTCTTCGTCACAGACGAAAATTCCACTCAGGAGCAAAATCGGGACGAGGAGAAAATTTAGATGATCGAAGAGCTTGCCTTCCTCGTGTAATGCTTGTCGAACTCACCGAGGATTATTGGATTATAAAAATCTTTTTTCCCGCTTTTTAGATTTTCGGGATCGAGATACCTAGCCTTTACGAATTTTGGATCGACCATAAGCGGCTTTCTAATGCCGGTAAACTTGTCGTTAACTTTGAAGTCTGAATACCGTTTTTTTAAGCTGATCCATCAACTGCTGATAGGTCCATTTATAAATTTTTCTAAAATCCTCGTCGGTTATGGAGACAGGCGGAGCGCTGGGGTCATTCGTAATCGATAATGCAAGCGCCGTGGCCGATTTGCTCTTCTTAAATGATAGGTTCACTTCAAGATTTACGTTAAACGGACTAGCCGGCCCTTGGGCGGTATTCCGTGAGAGTTGTGCGAGGTACGAGATAAGCCGAGATTCGTCACGAGAGAGTTCTATTGCCATGGCAGAATGCGGCGCATCGACAAACCCGATTGGCATTAAAAAGAAATGCCGTCCGGAAAGATCATGCTGAAACCATTGACGAGAAAGTTCGACAAAATTTCGTACTGCCGCGCTACCTATCTCAAGTACTTGCTTTCCAAGCTGTGGACTGGCTATTACGAAATGAACAGCATTGTCACGGATTGCCGTTAGCGCCTCAAGATTTGCCTTAATGGCAGCGTCAACCCTTACTGCGGTTTTGTCTTCCAACTCAGAAATAGTTTTCCATAAACTGTGGGTTAGGGCAGCACCTGACCGATTTCTTTTTATGTAAAGTTTTTTGGATTGCTTGCCACCTTTAATATTCTTTGGCTCCAAAGTGTATAGGCAATGTGCATTGTTCTTGTGCTGTTCAAGGAGCTTAGCCTTCAGGAGGAGTTCCCACGCGTTTAACGCCAAGATTGCAAATGTTTCTTCGCGGTAGGCAAACGTAGGTCGATTATAAACTTCGATCGAGGAAAGCAATGCCGCCTCAGCTTTCCTCATGAAACGAAGAGCGCGGGTTATTTTAGCCATCTTTTCTAGACCTGGGACTACATCTTATAGCTATTCAGCATTCAAGGTTTAGAGCTTAATCAACCTCAAGATCGCAGGAGTTCCCAAACCCATCCGTTCCTTCAATTTCACCTTTGCTTATCCATTCACCCGTAAAGTCCATTTCCGCGCCATTATCAAAAGTTACGTGGCCTGTAACCTCCTTACTCTGTGAGCAGGCATCGACGTTTCCGTATACGTACTCGCCGCCACAGTAACCCGACACATCGTAGTTGTAACTTTTGCCGCATGCCCTCGCCCGCATTATTAATAAATTCTGAAATGCTATCTCTTGCTCTGTCATAGCTACGCACTCATTGCCTGAACGCTTGAACCTGAGATTACATATCCACCCATTACCATCTAGCCGCATTACCGCATTCTCGGGAATTGTGAATGGGCGGCACACATTCCCGTCGCGCTCATATCCCCGCAAGCACCTCCACGAATGGCCTGTGAAATCTAACTCTCCATTCCGGGGGATTTGGACGATGGTACACCTTGCTTCCGAACGCGCGAAGCCTCTGTCACAATCCCAACCATTCCCGTAAAGGTTGAGATGGGCATTTTCTGGAATGATCACACGGACACAGCCATCACCAGACCGGTGGTACCCCTTATTACAGTCCCAGCCATTCCCGTAAAGGTTGAGATGGGCATTTTCTGGAATGATCACATGGGCACAGCCATCACCAGACCGGTGGTACCCTTTATTACAGTCCCAGCCATTCCCGTAAAGGTTGAGATGGGCATTTTCTGGAATGATCACACGGACACAGCCATCACCAGATCGGTGGTACCCTTTATTACAGTCCCAGCCATTACTACGCATGTTCTTGTGGGCATTTTCGGGGATATCTTCGGCATAGGCCGAGGCAACAATGAAAACAGTCACGATTAACATGAGTATCTTCATGTCGATCCTATCTGTAAACCGTCGTTACGATCATTTAAGTGTCTTATACCATGACGTGCTTGAAGTATTGGCCGTCTTTGTCCTACTTTGACCATATAGATCAAGTGAAGCGGGGGCTGCGCCCCCGATCCCCCCGGCCGTCCGGTCCAGTGGTCCGGAACGGCCGGGCGGCCTCGTTGGGCGGAATCTTCGCGTAACCAATCTCCCCATGGTTTCAGTATCCTGTTGTGTTTCCCTGGCCTCTGTAATCCACGATCCACCAGAATGGCGGCCAAGCTACCGCATCGCCGCCTTACAATGAAGGAGCATTGTTCCCTCTCACCCGTGACGGATAATGGACGGGTGACAGGGAGATATTGATTAGAACGTGTCACCGTCGCCCCGTCAGTCCCGCACAGTCCACACAGAGCCAGATTTCGCACGTCACCTCCTTCTCCGGATAACAAAACCGTACCCACGCCCGTTCGAATTGGCAGAATTCACACAGCCGTTCCTTCGTATGTTCAGGACACAGCCAAGCTTTTCTCGCCCGGTCATAGGTGGTCGCTTCCCGTCCGCAATAAGTAGGGCCAAAGAGGCTTGGCAGTTTGAGGCTACACCGATGCCAGATCATGCCTAGACCTCCTGATAGACGAGCCCCTTCCCCAATACGAGCTGCAGAATGGTGCCACTGAACCAAATTGGATGCCCCGAGAGCAGATCCTCCCAGGTCTTGAGGAAGACGATCTTTGGGATTTCAATCTCGCCTCTGATCCGGCGATAGACGTTCCGGCTCACCCATTGATTCCGCATCTCTTCCCACAGTCGACTGATGGGGAAGCCGAGGGACCGTTTCCAGGACCAACACATATTCACGTAGCCGCATTGATCCTGAACATATTGGCTGATCACATAGCGGCTCAGACGATTCCGGGAACGATGGCTGGGCTGATAGGCCTTGATCCAGACGACTGGAGCCCCGTGGAGGGCCTGCCACTGCGCCGAGAGCCATTCCTGCGAGATCCAGAAACGCCGCGAACGTTCCCCGTCCGGCACCCGCCAGGCCCAGAAGATATGGAGCACGCCATGACCTTCTTCCGTCCGGACCTGGTAATACTCCAAGCCCTGAAACCCGAGCTGGCGTTCGATCCGTTGGCGCAGTTGCTTGTGGTGATAGGTCAACTTCTCCGCATCCCCGCCTTCTGCCGTGGAAAGTGTCACCCACAGCACTTGGAACTGGTGGCATTCCCAGAACCACAGCAGGGACCGCACCCGGTGATACCCCCGCTTCTGCTTCCTAGTCCATTCCCCGGCGACTGGCTCCCGCCGGAACTCCTTCCAGCGGCTCATCGGGCAGCCGCCGCCTGAGGAATCACTGGCCTCAGGCCGGCAGCGAGAATCCGTTCCAGTTCCTCAATCGGAATCCGTACGGCGCGGACCGACGGCTTCACATAGGCGATCTGCCGTTTCAGGATGTATTTTCTGATTGTGCTTTCTTTGAGCCCTAACCGGTTGGCCGCCTCTCGAATAGTGATCAATTTTGTACTGGGGACCATCGGGCACCTCCTTGAAAAATGATTGTGAAGAGATCACGTCTCATATTTTTTAGGCGTGATGACTCTTGACAGCCATTAGCAAGGCGGAGGTACACTTGCCAAACACATTCCGGTGGAAACGGCCCGTTCGCACGACACATTTTTCGGTGGTGTTGGGATTAGCAATCTAGAGAGGGGTCGGCGTGAAAAAGGAGCCGAAGGCATGAGCGCACAGGGACAGGCGGAGCAGGACTTTCAAGTGGAGTATGAGAAGGCGATGGAGCGGATCCAGACGATGCCGGATGGCGCCGTGGGGTGGGTGCTCCGGTTTTTACAGACCGATCTGGAGGCTTTGACGCCCACGGAATGGACGCTGGTAGCGTTTGAGGTCGCGGCCTTTGTCGATGAGACCGGAGACCGCTACGGCGGGATGGTGGCGCCTGAAAGTGGATGGAGCGTAGAAGGAGTGCCCAACGCGAAGAACTATCAGACGATTCCCAGTCGCAAAGAAGCCCTGGACATTCAGGCTGCCGTCCTGGAGCACTTGGAGCTCTATTGGCATGAAGGCTACACCGAGTTCACGTTTCCGCAGATGACGCTGGTCGTGGTGTCGCCGGGCGAGGGCTCTGACGAGGCCGGGACGGTCATCGTGAGCGCGAAACGCAAGGCGAAGGAGTTTGAATACCGGTTTGTGCACCTCCTGGCCCACACGGGGGACTACATCCGACGCTGTCCGGAATGCGCCACGATCTTTTTTGCGATCCGACGCGAACAGCTATACTGTCAGCCGCGCTGCCAAAACCGAGTCGCAGCGAGAAAGTGGCGCGAGTCCAATAAGAGCGGGGAACGAAAGGAGAGCCACCGTGGCAAGAAAAGCGGGAAAGGATAGAGGCATCCTCGAAAAGCCGGCGGGATCAGGGAAGTGGTGGGTACGGCTCACCATGAACGGCCGGGAAAAATGGTTCCGTGCCACTAACAAGAGCCAAGCGAAAGCGCTGTATGGTCGACTCAAGGCCGAAGCGCGAGAAGAAACGTACTTCCCAGAGAAGTATAAGCAGACCAAACAGGTCACGTTGCGAGCATGGATTGCTCGCCATCTTGAGGGTTGTTCGAATCGAAGCGTGGCTAATTCACGACGGCATGGCCGTTTTTGGTCACTGCTGTTGGGGAATCGAACCCTGCGGGACATCTCTACGGAAGACCTACGGCGGATTCAGGCACAACTGAAGGCACGTTACGACTTGAAGAAGGCTAACGGAACCCGGCGCAAGGCTCCACCGACTATCAATAGATATTTCTCCTATCTAAGGCATGTCCTCACGCTGGCGGTGAATGACGGCAAGATTGACCGCAACCCGATGAGCGGCGTGAAATTCTTTCCAGAGGCCATCAAGACCCGGTTTCTCACAGACGACGAAATTGCTCGCCTCCGCCACTTGATGGAGCCGCGAGTTTGGGAAATGGTCGCATTCGCGATTGAAACAGGGTTGCGACGATCGGAACAGTTTAATCTCCGATGGTCGCAGATCGACATAGAGAATCGAGTCCTCAGCTTACCGATGCCCAAAGGTTCGAAAAGCCGTTATGTGCCATTGACCGACGGGGTATGCGCGCTACTCTCCAGGTGGGATTCATTCACGAAGTCCCCTTTCGTATTTCCCGGGAAAGACCCTCTCAAACCCCTGGACGCGCGCTCATTTGTCAGATGGTACTTTGACCCAGCGCTACGGCGAGCCGGAATCGTTGGCGCAAGCTGGCATTCCCTGAGGCATACGGCCGCCACCCGGCGAGTCTTATCCGGTGCGAGTCTCTATGGCGTGCAGCAGCTTTTAGGACACCGCGATATCAAAACGACGGCGAGATACAGCCATCTGACGCCCGGCTTCATGCAGGAGACCGTGGCCAAAGGCAGCTTGTTTGCTTCGTCCCTAGAAAGTCAGGCCGAAGTGCGAACCGGGAGTAAAACCGGGAGTGCGGGTTCGATTGAAACAAGGAGCGTTGGACAACCTATTGATTTTATGGTGCGCCCGGCTGGAATCGAACCAGCGACCCTCAGCTTAGAAGGCTGATGCTCTATCCGACTGAGCTACGGGCGCCTGCTGGTGGTCTCGATCCGGTCACTGGGTGTTCCGGCCTGGATCGGATCTACGAGCGGCACTGGCCTCGTGACCGCAATGTGCCTCGGCCCAGGCTGAAGGACCGACACAAGGATTATGTGGTCGGGGCGAGAGGATTTGAACCTCCGACATCCTGCTCCCAAAGCAGGCGCGCTACCGAGCTGCGCTACGCCCCGACTGAAGTTTGTTCGGCCATCAATTGTTCCAACAACGTCTTTGCCTGGGTGAAGGCGCGGGCACGATGGCTGATTCGATTTTTGACCTCCGGCGACAACTGCGCCAGGGTCTGACCGTATTCCGGAAGCACAAACACGGGGTCATACCCGAAACCATGAGAACCGGTTGGCTCTTCAGCGATCACGCCTTCCAATACGCCTGTCGCCGACATCTGCTTCCCATCCGGCGTCGCAATGGCCGCGACGGTCACGAAACGGCCCCTCCGTCGCTCGGCCGGAATGCCCTGGAGTTCGTGCAATAACTTCCGGCAATTGTCCTCATAGGTGGCCTGTTCGCCTGCGTAACGCGCGGCGAAGACGCCCGGGCGGCCGCCCAACGCATCGACTTCCAGCCCGGTATCGTCAGCCACCGCCGTGAGCCCCGTGTACCGCGCGATCTCTACGGCCTTCTTCATGGCGTTGGCTTCGCAGGTGTCACCGTCTTCGATCACTTCCGGGGCCTCAGGAAAATCATCGAGCGTGCGAATCGTAATGTCCAGACCGCGCAAAAGGGCGATCAATTCCTGCTTTTTGTGTTGATTCCTGGTTGCCAACACAATGTGCATGCTCAACTCAACGCACCGATCAACGATTTCTGCAGGTCCACCAGCTCACGGATCGCTCCCCACCCAAGGTCGAGGAATTCGTCCATATCTTTTTTGTTGAACGGCGTTTTTTCAGCCGTCCCCTGCACTTCGACATACTGTCCGGCGCCGGTCATCACCAGGTTCAAGTCCACTTCAGCGTGCGAGTCTTCCTCGTACGCCAGGTCCACCATCACATGACCGCCGACCTTACCGATACTGATGGCGGCCAGGTAGTCGGTCAATGGATTGGCCTTGATCAGTTCGCGCCGTTTGAGCACAGACACGGCATCCGCAAGGGCGATGAACGCTCCGGTGATGGAAGCCGTGCGAGTCCCCCCGTCGGCCTGAATCACATCGCAATCGATCCAAATAGTCCGCTCTCCCAATCGGCTCGTATCGATCACGGCGCGCAGGGCCCGCCCGACCAGCCGTTGAATCTCCAGCGTGCGGCCGCCTTGTTTGCCCTTCACCGATTCCCGGGGCGAACGGTCGTGCGTGGCCCGCGGCAGCATGGCATATTCGGCGGTCACCCAGCCGGTCCCTTTCCCCTTCAGAAACGGGGGAACCTTTTCCTCCACCGAGGCGGTGCAGATGACCTTGGTGTCCCCCATCTCGATCAGGACTGAACCTTCGGCATGTTTCGTAAAATTGCGCGTGACCTTCACTGGCCGAATTTGATCCCGCCGTCGTCCGTCGATACGCCCCAACCCTGCCCCGCTAGCCATTCAGTTCTGCTCCTTCATCGCCTGCCGATCTAAAGGAGCGGATTATAGTGAAGGGGCCCACAAAGAGCAAATGGAGGTAGCGGAGGGAGATGCGCGATGCGGGCGATGTTCACAAACTGCGTTTCGGCTGGCGTTCACCAAGTGCCTCGGTATAATCCACTCTCATGTGTCGTGAAGGAACAGGATCGGTTCCGTCCCTCACCGGCCGCCGTCAGAGTTGACAGCACCGTCACCATCTCTGCTTCGAATGTCGGGATGATCATAGAGTAGGCGCGACTCAGACGGCCGCCTCCACCGGCTTCCTGTGCGTCCGTGGACAAGCCCGTCGTGGAACGATGCCAGTGGCACGGAAGGTGCAAAATTTACGCGTGCTCCCGCACACTTCAGACTTAGGACCCGAGAACCGATAGAGACGCTATCCCTGAGGCACCCTCAGGAACGTCACTCGATTACCTCAACCAGCGAGCCAGGTCTATGAGCATTCCCAGCGTGAGTGAAGTGGCCACCCAGCAATCGATTCTCGAAAACCGCAACATTCTCATCGTCGACGACGAAGAACCCATTCGTCGCCTGCTGGGTTATCTGCTTCAACCCCACGGTTACCAAGTGACCCTGGCGGGCGAGGCGCGCGAAGCCAGACAACGGATGGAGAGCGGCTCCTTTGCCATGGTCCTGTGCGACGTGAATATGCCCGGCGAGTCGGGCATGGACCTCATTCGCCACATCCTCACCCAGTATCCCACCACCGCCGTCATCATGATCACCGGACTCGACAGCCCCGTGCTCGCGAATGCGGCACTGGATATGGGAGCCTTCGGGTACATCATTAAGCCCTTTGAGGCGAACGAAGTCCTGATCAACGTGGCGAACGCCCTGCGGCGACGAAAGCTGGAAATCGAAAACTCCATGCACCGGGAAAACCTCGAAGAGGTCGTCCGGACCAGGACGATCGCCCTGCAACAGGCCCTCGAATGGCTGGAGCGCAGCGAGAAGGAACTCCGCCTCTCACGCGAGGAAACGATTCAACGGCTGGCGATTGCCGCCGAATTCCGGGACAGCTCGACCGCCCAACACATTCAACGGATGAGTCATTACTGTGAAGTGCTTGCGCGCCGGTACGGGTTATCGCCGGAGCGCTGCGACCTCATCCGCACGGCGAGCCCCATGCACGACATCGGCAAGATCGGCACACCGGATCATGTGTTGCTGAAGCCGGGCAAGTTCACCCCGGAAGAATTTAAAGTCATTACCCAGCACACGGAAATCGGCTACAGAATTCTGGCCGGCTCCGACTCGGAACTGCTGAAGGTGGCCGCCATCATCGCCTGGACACACCATGAACGGTACGACGGCACCGGGTACCCGCGAGGGCTGAAGGGAGAGGAGATTCCGCTGGAGGGACGGATTACCGCCATCGCCGACAACTTCGACGCCATCACGACGCAGCGGGTGTACAAACCCGCCTATGACTTCGATCACGCCAAAGAACTCATGCTGAAAGAACGGGGCAAACATTTCGACCCCGATCTGCTCGACATCTTTTTCGATTCCATGGCCGATATTCAACGCATCTACGACCAATTTGCCGATCCGAGCTGGCTCGCCGCCTCCCGGCAGCGTTCGATGACTCAGGAGCAGGGAGACGGTCAATGAGTCGCACCTCACGAAACTGGATCGCCTATCTGTGCGAGAACCTCGCCTCATCCGGCATGATGCCGACGTGGGAAGCCGCGACCTACCTGACCGACAATCTCTTCGGAGACCGCCCCAACCCAAGACTGTTGGGAACCGCGTGTCCCTATGAAGACACGACACACCTGCTCCACCGCCTCTATCAACCGCTCGTCGCCGCCGCGATGCGCGACATTCCCATGCCGCAAGCGGCTATGATTCACGTGTTCACGGACATCAGCCTGACCGGGAAATCCGCCGTCTTGGTCGTGTATTTCCCGGGTCAAAATCAGCCGCACCAGCTCTTGCTGCTGGATGCCGCCAAAGCCTGGGAACTGGTGTTCGACAATTCAGAAGAATTCAATGCCTGGGCCGAAGAACGGTATCACTGGATCAGAACGGCACTCAGCAGCGTCACCGCCGGCAGCCCCCTGCCTCCGACGATCTCCACTCCCCTCGAAGCCGTCAAACATTGACTGGCAGATGAGAGCGTATGGCTGATGGCTGATAGCTCGGAGGCCGGAGCCCCCCTCGCCTCTCTGTCCGCCAGAGACGATCTGCGATCTGCCATCGGCTCTTCGTGACTACGCATCGTAATTGAGATTCGGCGCCAACCACCGCTCCACTTCACCCACGGGAAGCTTCTTCCGCTTGGCGTAGTCCTCGACCTGGTCGCGGTTGATTTTTCCCACGGCAAAATACCTGGCCTGTGGATGGGCAAAATACAGGCCGCTCACGGCGGCTGCCGGCAACATGGCGTAGGACTCGGTCAGGGTCACGCCCGATTGTGATTCCGCCTGCAGCAGGTCGAACAGGATTCGTTTCTCGGTATGGTCTGGACAGGCCGGATATCCGGGCGCAGGACGGATGCCCCGGTAGCGCTCGCGAATCATGTCCTCGTTCGTCAGCGATTCAGCCTTGCCGTATCCCCACTCAGCACGAACCTGTTTGTGCAGCCATTCGGCAAAGGCTTCAGCCAACCGGTCCGCCAACGCCTTGACCATGATGGAATTGTAATCGTCATGGTCCTTCTCAAACTTCGCACACAGCGCCTCTACACCGATTCCCGCCGTCACGACAAAGGCGCCGACATAGTCCGTCCGGCCGGCATCCTTTGGGGCGACATAGTCGGCCAGTGCCAGATTAAACTGGTCCGCGGGCTTTTCTGTTTGTTGCCGGAGCGTGTGGAACGTGCTCGCCACCTCGCGCCGGTCAGGGGCCCGGTAGAGTTCGATGTCGTCGCCGACACTGTTCGCCGGGAAGAACCCATACACGCCGCGAGCCGTCAGCAGGTCGCCGCGAATGATTTCCTCCAGCAGAGCCTCGGCATCCGCAAGGAGCTCCTTGGCCTTGGGTCCGACGGTGGGGTCCGCCAAAATGCCGGGATACCGCCCACGTAACTCCCAGGTATGAAAAAACGGGGTCCAGTCGATGAAGGGCACCAGGTCCCGGAGTGACAGACGATCGATTCGGCGTACCCCGGTGAATGCCGGGACGGGAAGATCCGCCGCAGCCCAATCGGTCGGCAGTCGATGCGCGCGCGCGGCCTCCAGACTGATGAGCGCCTTGGAGCCTTTGTCCTGGTGCGCCTGGCGGATCCGGTCATAGTCGGCGCGAACCGATGCGGCAAACTCCGTCCGCTGCTGCTCGCTGATCAAACTCCCCACGACACCGACCGCGCGTGACGCATCGAGGACGTGCACCGTCGCATTCCCATAGGACGGAGCGATCTTGACGGCCGTATGGGCCTTGCTGGTCGTGGCGCCGCCGATGAGCAGAGGCACCGTAAACCCTTGCCGCGTCATCTCCTTGGCCACATGCACCATTTCATCCAACGAGGGCGTGATCAAGCCGCTGAGACCGATCACATCCACGTGGCGCTCCCGTGCCGTTGCGAGAATGGTCTCGCAGGACACCATCACGCCCAGATCGATCACCTCGTAATTGTTACATCCCAACACGACGCCGACGATGTTCTTCCCGATGTCGTGCACATCGCCTTTCACCGTCGCGAGCAACACCTTGCCGTTTGCGCGGGAGGTCCCCAAACGCTGCTTCTCGGCTTCCATGAACGGCATGAGGTAGGCGACGGCCTTTTTCATCACTCGGGCGCTCTTCACGACCTGCGGCAAAAACATTTTGCCCGATCCGAACAGATCACCGACGATATTCATGCCCGCCATCAACGGCCCTTCGATCACATCGAGCGGGCGGGCTGATTTCTGCCGGGCCTCCTCCACATCCTGATCGATACAGTCCGTGAGTCCCTTGACCAGCGCGTGGGCCAACCGTTCTTCAACCGGCCTTGAACGCCACTCGTCGTCCTTCACCGCCGCCTTGCCCTTTTGTTTGACCGTTTCGGCGAAGGCCACCAGCCGTTCCGTTGCATCCGGCCGGCGATTCAACAGCACGTCTTCCACCAGGGCCAGCAGATCCTTGGGAATCTCCTCATACACAGCCAGTTGCCCGGCATTGACGATGCCCATATCGAGCCCGGCCTGAATGGCATGGTAGAGAAACGCCGCATGCATCGCTTCGCGCACGACATTGTTGCCGCGAAACGAGAATGAAATATTACTGACGCCGCCGCTGACCTTGGCCAGCGGGAGATGCTGTTTGATCCAACGGGTCGCCTCGATGAAATCGACGGCGTAGTTGTTGTGTTCCTCCAGTCCGGTCGCCACCGTGAGGATGTTCGGATCGAAGATGATGTCCTGCGGCGGCACGCCGACCTGCGTGGTGAGCAGGCGATAGGAGCGTTCGCAAATCTCGATGCGTCGGGGCAGCGAATCGGCCTGTCCCCGCTCGTCGAACGCCATGACGACCATGGCCGCGCCATACCGGCGTATCAGGCGAGCCTGTTCCAGAAACTTGGCCTCTCCTTCCTTGAGGCTGATGGAGTTGACGATGCCCTTCCCTTGCATGTTGCGAAGGCCTTCTTCGATGACCTCCCACTTGGAACTGTCCACCATGATGGGCACGCGCGCGATATCGGACTCCGCGGCCAGCAGGCGCAGAAATTTCTGCATGGCCGCTGTGGAATCCAGCATGCCTTCATCCATATTGATATCGATGACCTGCGCCCCGCCCTCCACCTGCTGACGCGCCACCGTCAGGGCCTTATCGTAATCCCCTGCCAGAATAAGTTTGGAAAATGCCGGAGACCCAGTGATGTTGGTCCGCTCGCCGACATTGACGAAATTGGATTCAGGCCGGACCGTCAACGCCTCCAGGCCGCTGAGCCGCAAATACGGCTCCACCGTACCCGGCCGTCTTGGCGAGACGCCGCGCACCGCATCCGCAATGCTGCGAATGTGGTCCGGTGTCGTGCCGCAACAGCCGCCCACAATATTGAGCCACCCGTTTTGCGCCCATTCTCGCAACTGCGGCGCCAACGAGTCCGGGGTCTCGGGAAACCCCGTCGGCAACAGTGGGTTGGGCAGGCCTGCATTGGGGTGACTGCTGACGTAAATGGGCGCGAGCTGCGACAACTCCTCGATCAGCGGCCGCATTTCCTTCGGCCCCAGCGCGCAATTCATCCCGACACTCAGGAGCGGCACATGCGAAATGGAATTCCAGAACCCTTCCACGGTTTGGCCGGAAAATCCTCGATTGCTGCCGGCTTGAATGAAGGTAACCGACGCCATGATCGGCACCTGCCTGGCGCCTTCGGCAAACAGCTGCTGAATCGCAAAAAACGCGGCCTTGGCGTTGAGCGTATCGAAAATGGTCTCGACCAGCAGCAGATCGACGCCGCCGTCCAGCAGGCCGCGGACCTGTTCGGCATAGGCCCGTACTAATTCAGGAAAGGTCGTGCCGCGGGCCGCCGCATCGTTCGAATCGGTCGAGATGGAAGAGGTCTTCGTGGTCGGGCCGATGGCCCCGGTGACGAAACAGCGTCGAGCAGGCTGCGCCGCAGTGACCGCAGCCACAGCCCGCCGGGCACACTCAGCCCCGGCTTTCGAGAGCTCGTAACCCAGCTCTTCCATCCCGTAGTCGGACAGCGACACGGACTGGGAATTGAAGGTGTTGGTTTCGATGATGTCCGCCCCGGCTTCGAGGTACTGGCGATGGATCGCCTCGATCACGGCCGGTTGCGTGACATTGAGGAGGTCGTTGTGCCCCTTGAGGTCCTTGGCCCACTGCTGAAATCGTGTCCCGCGAAAGGCGGCTTCGTCCAGCTTGTACCGTTGAATCATGGTGCCCATGGCACCATCGAGGATCAGGATTCGCTCCCGGAGCAGGGCTTCTACTTCATGTACCGGCATGACGACCTATGTCTTTCTGTCTCCGAACGTCGGGCAGGCGCCACGGGCGATCGGGACTCACGGATGGAGCGGCATCATATCGGGAACCGACTTTTTTCAGCAAGCCATGACCGTCGCCGCGCCTTGACATTGCCTACCCTGGCCGATAGGATGCCGAGCATTGTCTGGCTCAAGCCTGAGTGTACATCCTATGGCGTTTCAGACAGTCACTCGCCTATTGCTGTTCTCCTTGATCTGCATCGGTGTCATTGGATCTGTGGCCGGCCAGGCCCGGGCAGAGCCCTATTTTGACGACGGCTATCTTGGCCTGACACAAACCCAACTCCACGAGAAACTCGGGCTGCCGCAGGCGGTGCGTGACCGCAAATCGGCCCTGCGCGTCTTTACCTATTACCCCATCGCCGATTGGGATCAGTACTTCAAAAAAGTCGCCTCGCCGGAAAACGGCGAGGATGTCTACACGTTTAAACGCGACGGAATCGACGTCCGCTACTCGTTCAGCTACACCTTCGATCCGAACGACCATAGCGAACAACGGCCCCTCTTCGTCCGGCTCGTGGACATCGAGTTCACCCCACCGGTCGCCTTGAGCAAAATCCCGCAGCTCGTTCCTGAATTTAAACCGTCCGACGACGCGGCGTCGCCGGTTTTCCGCTCGAATATCATGTTGTTGTTTTTTTCCGGCAAGCCGTCGGCTGAGGCGAGGTTTATCGTCCGTGAGAAGGGGAAGGACACACTCGATTGGTCACTCGCGTTTCAGATGTTCGCGCTCCAGGGCTTGCCCGATCCGCTCACGCTGAAAGCCCCGATCGACCGCCTCGAGATCAGCACCCAGAGTCTGCCGCTTGTGAAACTCCGCCAGCGAAACACCCACGAACCGGTCCTGAATCCTTACTCCAGGGCCTTCGCGCAACAGCCTCCACCCGCTCCGGCGACCAAAAAAATTCCGATGCCCACGTATGCGGACTAACAATCGTCAGGGGGTCGGCTGTTCGGCTGGCTCAATTTGGCGGGCTGTCCGTTCATCCTGTGCGCGGTAATTCTGCTCGGTTTGGCTCCTCAGTCGCCCCAACACATTCTCCACGGCTTGCCCTGAACCCTCTTGCGGAGGTCCGGCAACGGCCTCCAGCGTCGGCGCTTCGAACGCCACCATGTGGTAGAGCGCGGCACCCGCGACGAGTACGAGGAGGAACTTGCAAAGAATTCGTATCGCAGGGTTGGCGCTGAGAAATATCATCAGGAGCAGGACCACTGCAGCCGAGCCTGCCACGATCGCCACCGCCGTCTGATACGGCGTGATTCCCTTGATGGCTCGCGTCCCCAGTTTTCCGGCCACTGCATCGAGCAAGTCTCCGATGACCCCCTTCGACGCAGGGTGGGAAGCGACGGACCCCGCTGCAACCGGTTCAGGTGCCGGCGCCGACGACGCATCAGAACCAGTCATGGTTCGCACCCGCCCCCGGTATGCGGCGGGCACCTGCTCAAGATTGTCGGTCAGGACGGGCTGCCCCTGGGCGTCCGTATACACGTAAAGCGGTCCCGCTTCCACAGGACTTCCCTCACCGGTCACGAGCCCCCCCCCCAGGAGGATCGCCCACAGCAGGCCTTGCCGCCATTTCCCGCCCTGTCCTGCCATCGCCGTCCTCACATTTCTCCACTAAGCATAGCAGGTCGCAATCGGTTCCCGGGGCGAAAAGACCACGCCGGCGTACCATTCCATCCCTTGACGGACTGAAAAACGATTGTTTAGCATGCAAGAGCAGGTGACAACGCGCTCATTCGTTACCGGAAGGATCCCCGTGACCGATCACACGACCTCGGCCAGTCCCGTTTCAGCCCTCCCCCCGGCGGAGGAACCGACGCCATTTATCCGGCAACGGCCGGTCCGGTTGATTATCAACACGTTCCTGGTCCTGTTCGTGGTCGCCCTGATTGCCTTTCGATTTGTACCCGGCTGGCTCGACCCGGATTTCTCCAAGCACATCGAAGGTCACCGCGTGATGGTCGGCATGGACCGCAAGCAGGTGCTCGATTCGTGGGGCTCTCCGAACACGATGAACGTCACGCACACCAAGGACGGTTTACGACGGGAAGAGTGGATATTCGAAGATTGGGAAAGTCCGGCGGTCGTCAAACACCGCTATCTGTACTTTGAAGAAGGAAAATTGATCGGCGGGCACTTCTCGGGGTCCGATGTGCGGCTGCCGATCCCGACTAATCCCGAGCCGGTCAAACCCAAGGGGCACCCGTAACGCCCTCCCTCGCCCTTCAGGCCAGGCTAGGGTCCAGGCTCGCCGGTTGCCTCCCGTACCTGAAGCGCCAAACGACTGAGCAGAATCTCGGCCCGCTGCCTGTCCCGTGAGTCGACCATCACCCGACTTCCCAACAGAGCTACGCCGGGGTACAACGCGCCGACATGCTCATGTTGAACCGCGTAGGGAATCCTATTCCCATCGAGCAGACTTCTGATCAGCGCCAGTTCACCCACATCACCCGATTCACACAGCGTGACGAAGGTACCGGCACTCTCAGGTTGCGGTCGTAGCGTCACAACAGGCCTCCCGGTGGTCGGTTCCACGCAACCACTGGGTCGGGCGAGCTGTGAACCGGCGTCCCAGGCTGCGAAGTACGTGATTCGTTGCAATTCACTCGGATGGTCAATACACTCACAGATACGTACACGAATGGGTGCGGCGTTCGGGCGGTTCGTTTCGGCACCCTAGTCGCTCGCCGGTAAGCAGGCGGCTCCAATCGAACCCGAGGCCTCTCGTTCAGGGGGCCGACCTAGGGAGTCTCGGTGATCTGCACCCGACGTTCTTTCCCGGGGCCACCGGATACCGTGAGGACGCGCTTCCACTCGCGAATCTGATAGATCGCCCAGGCTTGCGGCTCGTTCTTGTAAAACGCGTCCGGGTCTTCGCCGGAGGCGTTGAGATAGATCGGTTCCGTGAATCCTTCATCGAGCACATAGTCCAGCAGGCAATCGGTGGTAAACCCTTTGCCGCGCAAGGAGACCTCGGCGAGGAAGTTGAGAATGTCGTCCGAATTCTGGATGATAATCGGGTTCATCTGATCGGGTTTGATTGTAGCCAGCGAGAAAGAAGGAAGGCAAGGCATGACACAGAAACGACTGAGCCGTGCACAATTTCTTGAGCGCCTGCTGTCCATCATGGATCGTAAGCACCACTGGGCCTGGCCGATCATCATGGGGCCCGGGATCTCCAAGGCGCAGTTAAAACTCCATTACCAGCAAGAGTTCCTGGTGTATGTGCGAGACTTCCCCGTGCTGCTGGCCCGCGTCCATGGCCAGAATCCGCCTCCCGACGTACGGCGCATGTTGGCCGAGAATATTTACGAAGAAGATACCGGCGGGCTCTCGTTCGGCCGGTCTCACCCGGAACTCTTCAACGACATGATGCAGGGGCTGGGGTTCAGCCCCGAGGTGTTCCGAACCGCCAGACTGCTCCCCGCCAGCGCCCGCTACCGGCGGTGGCTGGAGAAGGTCACGGCCAGCCGCGACTGGGTGGTCGGTGCCGCCGCGCTCGCCGTATTTGTCGAAGGCAGCATCAAAGATCGCCAAGAAATTCAGGAGCCGTCCAAGCCGAAAAGCGAGGCGGAGATTGAAGCCTACATCGACGCCCATCCCCTCGTTCGACACCACAAGATCGCACGGCAATCCATGGATCTCATCCGTGCGCATCAAAAGGTGGAGGCAGGCCACCGCCAGGATGCCTACGCCATGGTGGTCGGCTACGCGGAAACCAGGCGGCAACAGAATGCCGTGCTTGCCTGTGTTTCACAGGGGCTTACGCTCTGGATGGCGTACCGGGACGGCGTCGCCAAGGCCTGCAAACTGGTCAAACCATGATCATGCGCCACACAGTTCAGCGCCTGGCCCTCGGCGTCATCCTCGGCTTCCTCCTTGCCCAGCAGGGATCGGCTTCGGCGGAACGCACGCCGGACGACATGGTGCTGGTTCCCGCCGGTGAATTTGCGATGGGCGCCTCAGTCGAAGACGGAGGACTCCCAGACGAGCACCCGCTGCGCCTGGTCTACCTGGGCGCCTTTTGGATCGATCGATACGAAGTCACCAATGCGGGTTATGCACGGTTCGTACAAGACACCGGCTACGAAGCCCCAGCCAATGCCGCCCCGGCCCTCACCCTTTGGGACCACAACCGTCCTCTGCCCGGGATCGAACAACATCCGGTAGTCAATGTCAGCTGGCTGGATGCCGTGGCCTTCTGCCGCTGGGCCGGCAAACGGTTGCCGACGGAGGCAGAATGGGAAAAGGCCGCGCGGGGAACCGACCGGCGGATCTACCCCTGGGGCAACGAGTGGAACTTCGATCACGCCAACAGCGCCAGCTATTGGGCGCAAACAACCGTCCAATTCGCCGATAGCACCCAATGGGAAGCCTTCTGGATCAAAGGGCTTGGCGCGGCCATTTCCAAGGAGAAGGGCGTGAGGGGCGAGATTTTAACCCTGCCGGTGGGCAGCTTTCCGGCCGGCGTCAGTCCTTACGGAGCCGTGGACATGGCGGGCAATGCAGCCGAATGGGTACAGGACTGGTACAACCCCAACCACTACCGGTCGGCATCCCTGACCAACCCGCAGGGACCGGAGCGCGGAGCCATCAAAGCGATGCGTGGAGGGTCCTGGCTCAAACCGGCCATCAGTCTACGCACCACCGATCGAGACTGGGGTACGATGGACAGCCGCCCTTCAGGAACCGGTTTTCGCTGTGCGCGCGATAGCTACTGAGGGACGACGGTTTCGTACTGAGACGACTGCCTCGCCTCGCTCAGCAGAACAGTCCTGCTCCGCCCCCGCGTGACCATCCCCCATCTCACCAACTCGTTCAGGGCCTGTCACAATTTGAGGAGATTCTAGGTACCGCAGACCTCAGCCGCTATACTGCTAGTGAGCCCGAGGACGGACATGACAGTCTCTCTCTCTCAATCCACGACACCCACGCAAGGAAGCACATTTCGCGTCCTGCTGGCGGACGACTCCGTCGAGTCACACCTGTTGCTTCAGTGTTATCTTCGCGACACGCCGTACCAGGTCGAGGCGGTCTCGGATGGAGCGCAGGCTGTGGCGGCCTTTACGGCTCGTCCCTTCGATCTGGTTCTCATCGATCAGCATATGCCCGTCATGGACGGATTCACCGCAACGCGCCGCATTCGCGACTGGGAGGCCTCTCAGCAGCGGGCGCCGGTCCCGATCCTGGCGCTGACGGCTCACTCATTCAACGACGCGCAAGAACAGAGCCGCTCGGCGGGGTGCACGGGGCTGCTGTCCAAGCCCCTGACGAAACAGCAGCTGTTCGACACGTTACGCACCTATTCTGCCGCTGAGACGTCCCCTGACATGGCGCGGGAGGCTCCCTCGCGAGCGGACATCACCGCTCGCATCGAGGAAGCCATTCAGCGACAACGCCCGATCTTCCTCGACCATCGCCGCCAGGACGTGAAGACGATGCGCGATGCGGTCGAGCAGGGGGACTATGAGAGTCTCCAGACCATGGGGCATCGGATCAAGGGCCTAGCCGGTTCCTATGGATTTCCGGAGATCGGCCTGGCGGGTGCGCACCTGGAACAGGCCGCCCAAGCCCGCGACCTGGCCTTGGTTCAACAGGCCATCACCGAACTGAGCCTGATCCTCGCTCGAACAGAGCAGGCGGCTTAGACAACCCTGTTCCTGACGGCGCCAAGGAGCCACCAGACACTATGAGCATTCTGATCATCGACGATTTTCAGGAAGAACGGGATCTGCTGCAGGCCATTCTGCAGAGCGCCGGATTTGGGCCGCTCCTGCCGGTCGGCAGCGCGCGGGAAGGTCTGGACCTGCTTGGGGTGGGAAAGCGTGTGAAACCGGCGACCGCGATCGATCTCGTGCTGATGGACATTGAGATGCCGGACATAAACGGATTGGAAGCCTGTCAACAAATCCGCCTGGAGGAACAATTCCAAGCCCTGCCCATCATCATCACCACCGCACACACGACAGCCGAGGATATTCAGGCAGCCTACACGGCAGGCGCGACCGATTACATCCGCAAGCCGGTCATTCCCGCCGAGTTACTGGCGCGTGTCGCCACCGCACTCAGCCTCAAACAAGAGATCGATGCGAGAAAGCTTCGTGAACAGGAGCTGCTCGAACGAACGAAGGAGCTCGACCGTGCGTTCGAACACATCACCACGCGCCATGGCACCATTCACATTTGTGCCAAGTGCAAACGGGTAAAAAGCGACGGCGCCTATTGGCACCGAATTGAGGACTATCTACGCCGTCAGGCGCGCTCCACCGTCAAGGAAGCCGTGTGCGAAACCTGCCTGCACCAGGCTTACCCACACCTGAAGCAGATGCCGTGACCATGGGAGCTGTGCGTTCCTGACGCCTCCTCACGGCCGCGAGGGTGGATTCTCCCGCAACACAAACGCCAGGGCATCGACGCGCACCACCGGCATGACGATCCCCTGCCCCTCCACCTCATGCGAAAAGTCGTAGACCAGCGACTCTCCTTCGATCAGCCGTCCCGCCATCAACACCTCGATGTCGATCCGTTCTCCCTGCTGAAGCCGCGTCCTGAGATGCGCTGTCTCGTCACCCGCCAGCGCAATCAGTGTGGCCGGGAGGTCTTCATGCTTGAACCGCACCTCGCCCCAAGTGGTCTGAGTGAACTTCGGCCCCAGCGCCACGCGAAAGCCGCCCTCTTCCTCGTCAAAACGCGACAGTTCCCCGAGCCAGGCAAAAGCCACCACCCACTGAAGGGCATCCTTGCCTGTCCGATTCGCATCACGCTCACGGTTTAAGGAGAAGAGTCGTTCATCGTGGCCGGGATCATGGTGTCCTTGACCGTATACCGTGGCCCAGTCCGGTGAATGCCCATCCAACGCAGTGAGAAACCGTTCGATCGATTCGGATTCAAGGAGCTGGTGACTTTGGGCGGGAAGGGAGGCGAGCGCGGCGGAAAATTCACGATGCAACGGCTGCACACCGGATATTCCATCCGCCCGCACTGTCGTCGGCAGGAGACTGGTCGGCACGAGTAGGGCCGTGGCGAAGACCATCCGCAGGATGCAGCGGGTTACCACGGTCACGCAGCAGAGCCCGATAGGCGCTGAAATAATTCGCGCAGCTGCGCGGCTCCCGGATGGTCCCAGGACAACACCCCGGCATCGACCAACACCTGAAGCCGAGGGGTCGGATCGAGGCGAGGCAAGAGGTCTGCCGATACCGGCTGGGACTGTAACACCTGCGAGTAGACCGCCATCCATGACTCGGTTACGGCACGCAGGCCGGGGTCGGTGGCCTTCATCCGCCCCAGCCGCACTTCTTGCAGCAATTTGATCAGGGGGTCCGATTGCAACAACGTCCCGATCGCACGACGCATCTGGTCTTCAGGCTGTTCCATGAGGCGACCTGCTTCCTGTTCAATTCATCGAACAGGCGCCGGGACCACGTGGATCGCCACAGGACCCGCACCCGCCGCCGGAATTGGACGTCACCGGCCACCCGCCGGTCGCCCCGACGCCGAAGGCCGAAAACTGCTTGTGCAGCGACGTTGCCTTGCAGGAGGGACAGGCCGGCACGGTACTCCCCTGCACGAGAAGCTCAAAGCGATGATTGCATTCCTGACAGACGTATTCGAAGATGGGCATGGGGGCTGTACTCCTTGGAAGTTGAGGCATTATAAGTAAGGTTCGATTCACTTCGCAATTACCAGACGACGGGAGCCCACAGATGTGGTCAGAAGATAAATCGTTCGTGTTTCGCATCAGCCTGGAAGCGCAGTTTCCCGACGACTATGACGGTCCTCACGACGAACGGGCTTGGCTACGGGAATGGGAGACACAAATCAAACCGGTGTTGATTAAAAACGTATTCGATACGCTGCGGGACTATCCGGCCTGGAAGTCCCATGTGCGAAACCGGGGCATCTCGCCGACCGACGAAATCGAGGTGGTCATGGTTCGTGATTTTTCCTCGGCTCCTTAACCGAACGAGCACGCATGCGACAGGCGACCGATCAGGGGCTGTATATTCACGTTCCCTTCTGTCATCAGCGCTGTCACTTCTGCGCCTTTTATCTCGAAATTCACCACCAGCGCGCCGCTGCAGAATTCGTGGCGTCATTGCTGACGGAACTGCATCTGTACGCCGACGCCTCCCCGTTCGATGCGCGCCCGTTGGGCTCGATCTATTTCGGTGGCGGGACGCCGACCACTCTCGATGCGGCGCAACTGACGCGCATCCTCTCCGCGGCAGTGGACGCCTTTGGTCTTGCATCGGACGCCGAGGTGACCGTTGAGGCGCATCCGGGATCCGTGACATTGGAGAGTGTGCGGACACTCCGAAGCGGCGGCTTCACCCGTCTCAGCCTCGGGGCCGAATCCATGAACCAGGGCGAACTGGATCGAGTCGGACGCCCTGGTTCTCCGCTCAATACGAGACAGGTCGTGACCATCGCACGGGAGGCCGGCTTCGAGAATATCAATCTCGATCTCATGTACGGCTTACCGGGACAGACGGTGGAGAGTTGGACCCGCTCGCTCCAGGAGATCCTGGCCCTCAATCCCACTCACCTGTCCTGCTATGCCTTGACGGTGGAGGACGGGACGGCTCTGCAGACAGCCATCCGGCGAGGGATGGTCCCCGCCCCGGACGAGTCCCTTCAAAACGAGCTGGAAGATCTTGCCGAGACGACCCTCACCGGAGCCGGCTATCGGCGCTACGAAATTTCAAACTATTCCCTCCCCGGTTTTGCCAGTCGCCACAACCGACTGCACTGGACCGGCGGCCACTATCTGGGACTGGGCCCGAGCGCCCAATCCTATGTGGGAGGTCGACGGTTCGGGAATGTGAGCAACCTGGCGGCATACCACTCCTCCCTTCAGAACGGCCGGCGTCCGGTGTCGGAATCGGAACAACTCAGTCGCGCTCACGAGACATGCGAGCGCCTGACCTTCGGGCTTCGCCTGACCGAGGGCGTGGTTTTGGACGAGACCGGTGCCCTATCCTTCCCTGGCCTGAGACACGCCATTGCGACGTTAACGGTCGACGGTCTCCTGGAAGGCAACGGGAATGTCGTCCGCCTCAGCTCGCGCGGTCGACGGTATGCGGATACTGTGGCGGTCGCCCTGCTCGCCGGGCTCGAAGAGGCACCGTACCGCGGCTCTGCTCTTGACTTCTCAGCTCTGCCGCGGCAACAGTGTACAGCAGCTGCGAACGACATGATTGTCGAGCAAGACGCGGCATCCCCCTAGTCGACGAGTTCAAGGAGGCCTGTCCCATGCCGGTCAATATGGATCCCAGCAAACGCCGCCGCCGTCAGCCGGTTGAAGAACAACCGGTCGCCGCCGCCGGGCAAGACACTGCAAAAACCAGGAAATTTGGTGAGGATACGGAAGCAGATCGTGAGAAAGCGATCGCCGAAGCCGAACTGAAAAATCTGTGGGATGCCACTGAGGTGATCGACATGGATACCTGGTAAGCTGATATCCGCGACAGGACGCAGGCGCCCACCCGCTCCCCGGCCATCGATCGAATCGCACAGACCAGCCACTGACCACACCACCTCCATGACCTCGTCTGCCACGCGCAACGCCCTCTTCCATCCGTTTCACCTCTGTTCCGCCGAAACCCTGAATCGCCTGCTCTGTCAGTACGACTCCATCCATTTCCGGGATTACATGGCGCTTCGGCTGACAGCATTGATGGGTACCACGGCGTACCAAGACCGCATGGGTGATGACCACCCGGCGCGGGTCACCAGCGGCCGAATCGTACAGGGGTATCAGGTCTCGGGGCCCCTGGATGCTGCCGCGATAGCGGAGGTCGACCGTGACCTCGCCGACCCGGCCTGGCGTGCGTTGTTCCACACAGGTCTCAGGGAGGATCGTCGTTTTCAGCGCGGCCTTTTTGACTTGACCCACGCCATGCAGATCGGCGGCATGCTGGTCCCAGGCCCGGCCGCGCTACTGCGCCTCCTGGAACCGGAACGAGCCACGACTCACTGCACGGTCGCGCTGGTGCAAGCACTGGCGAAGCCCAGCCTGACGCTGGACGACGCCTATCGCTTCGAGTACGGCCTCGCCCTGCTTAAGACGGCCGCAGCCCAAGTCTATACGATCCGACTCGCCCAGGCACACAACCTAATCCCCGTCACCGACTCGCACACCCACCACACCTTGTTGCAACGAAGTCTGACGCGGGAGCACCGCGAGCTCGCCCACGAATACCTCCGACGATGAGGGCCGATATAGAGCTGTTGCACTCAGCCCCATCTCACCTGGTACACTCCAGCCCCGACGAGACGAGCACATGAGCACTCTCAGCCCTGTCATAACTCCCGAAGCTCTCGATACGACCGACGTGGGCACCGGCGACGATCTGGAAGCCCGCGTGATCGTCTTCAATTGCGAATGCCATACGTACCAACAAGTCATCGCCCTGTTCTGCAAATATATTCCAGGGATGAACTCTTCCCGGGCGTTTGAATTAGCCTGGCGCATCGATCATGAAGGACAGGCGACCGTCTACTCCGGTGCGCGAAAGCTGGCGGAGGACATCGGCGCCAAACTGGCCGCCGGAGGATTACGAGTCGGAGTTCAGTAGGGAGGAATGGGATGTGCGCTGGTCTGCGCCGACTGGGTCGACGCAGACGCCGGTTACTTGGTGCGCTTTTTGGCCACAGCGGGCTTCGGGGATTTCGCTTTCGTTACCGGGGCAGCCTGCGCGGCAGGCTTCTTGGCTCCCCCCTTCACACGGCCATGGGTGGCTTGTCCGCCTTTGGTTGCCTTGGCCGGAGCTTGCGCCGCCTTTTGTTCCTGCGCAGCTGCCGCTTTGTAATACGACTTGTTGAGTTTGCTCAGCATCTCGCCGTTCAACACGCGAACCTGATACAGCTCGAACAGCTTGCTGATGGCCTTGGGATCACCCTTTCGGGCCAGACCCAACAAGCGTCGCCGTTGGTTCATTTCTTCTTCTTCAGTATGAGACGCTGCTCGCCGCTCCATAGCGCTCCTTTCACGGAATGCCTGAGACCCAATGCGCTCATCCGCCACATCGCCGGATGAAATGCTTCGGACTATAACAGATTCGGCCTAGCCAGTACTACACAAACCTGCGCCAGGAGGAGAAAAACTTACCCGCCGGCACAAAGAGCCGGGGTAGTCGGTCCCCTCCGCGGGTTGTAGATGTCGGACGAAGGGCTCTATAATTCCGCTTCAGATCAACCACGAGACAAAGGAGCCTCCAATGCAACATGCTGCCCCGGTCGATACAGCCGTAACGGTCGCCGACGACCCCCAAGCCCGCGCCCTGCTTCAGCAAGCCTTTGAAAACACCGCGCGCTGGCAGCCTGACTTTCGCGGGTTCTCGGCCGACCTGACCGTCAATACCAACGGCCAGCTGGTGAGCGGCACCGTCGTCGTCAAAGGGCCGCGTGAAGTGACGGTGCACTTGCCCGACGACACCATCCAAAAATGGGCGCAAGAACAGATCGGCATGATCGCCGTGCACCGCGCGCCCCGGAAGTTTGAGGAATCGGACGGCAAACATCGTCTCACCATGGAAGCCGGCGACGAGCATCCGCTCGGTCGCCGCCTCGACATTCATGGCGACGGCATGCAGTCTTTTTATCGAATCAGAGATAACCGTATCACGCAGATCAATCGAAAAATGCCCCATGTCGCATTCACGATCAACGTAGAAGAAAGCAGCACGACGCCGGACCAGAAGCAACTGACCACAAAGTACACCGTCTATTATTTCGCGCCGAAAGACGGCACACTTCGCAACGTCGAAAGTTTTACAGATACCCATGTGCGTGTCGGAGCCTCCGATCTCCCGGCGACACGGCGCATCATTTCCTATGAAAACGGCGCCGTACTCGTACGGACGCTTACCTTCAGCAACCACACACTGTTGGCGTGATGGATTTACGCACGACGTTTCCACGCAGCATGAAGACGAGGTTGGCCGGCTACGTGCATCTGGCACGGATGATCGACAAATGCCGCGCGGTATTGGCCGGGACGAAAGGCGAATATCTCTATCCTTGTCCGATGGATGAACGGCTGCTGGACTATGTCGGCATCACAGCCGAGCAGTTTACGGCGGCGGTGAAGGCCAATCAGACCGATGACGGGGTGGTGGAGTGGTTCAGGCGCACCGCCACCCCGCATGGGGAAGCGGAGCTCGAGGCATGGAACGGAACGTTGCTCGAGCGCGGTCCGAGTTCGCCGGAGAGTGCCAAGAAATTCGCGAAATACCGTGATGCGGTGGATCCTTCGCGGACCGACATCACAGCCTGGTCGGATCTGCAAGACCTGGAAGAGGGGCGCACGGTTCCACTCCGAACCAGATAAGTCCTTTCCAGGCTCGATCGTACACAGACGAGCCTCGCCCGGAGCCCCCGTCGCGCACCACCCGGCCCCACCTTCGTTCCCGCATTGCTTTCCTCTGAGTAGAAGCATAGGCTAAGGCCAAGGCTGGTATGGCAACCCGTTGCACGGGACGCGGTACCCCCTCCGCCAACACCCCTCATCCCCCGAGGGACCGCATGACAGGCTTCGCTCCACAGCATCCGGCATCCCACCCGAGGTTCCTGCAGGCGCAGGACAGGGACGGCACACACCTCAGCATGGTGACATCATGAAAACCACCGCCCCGCGCGAGCAATCGCGCGTCGCACCAGACTCGGCCTCGAACAGCTCAGTCTCCCCGAAGAACCTGCTCATCGCCGTCGACGACTCGAATGCCACCATCCGTGCCCTCCACTACGTCGGAACACTCCTTCGCGAGACACCAGCTGTGACCATCACCTTGTTTCATGTGCTGAACCCCATGCCGCGCGAATTGATGGAACATGGCGGCTCGGAGAATCCCGACATGGAGCATCAACTCGGCGAACAACTCCGCAAAGACCAGCAAGAATGGATGCACATGGAGGAGACTCTGGAATATCCCATCCTCGAACGGGCGCTTGAGCGATTCAGGGACACGGGGTTTCCGACCGACCGAGTGACGCTGAAATTGGGATACGCGGGCGATGTCGTCGACACGATTCTGGATGAAGTCCGCTCCGGCGGCTATGGCACCCTCGTGGTCACCAGGCACGGTCCACCGGGCGCGGCACGCCTCTTCAGCAGCAGCATTGCCGATCGTCTGTCACGAGACCTCTCCGGCATCGCGCTCTGGGTGATCGAGTAGGGCCAGGCCGACCATCGCGACAGGCCCTTCTCCCCTGTTGTCTCCGAACCAGGTTCTGGGCCTCACCCTCGATGCACACTCCCCACCCCGATGCTCGCCGCAAGCAATCCGATGATCGAATCACGCCGTAGTATGAACAGCGGTCGGAAAACCGACCGGTGGCACACATACCAGCTTCAGAGATCACAGGAGGAACGACATGACAGTTGAGACAATTCCAGCAGCCGTGCAGCAGTACTTTGCCGCCATCGGGAAGAAGGATGCAGATTCCTGGGTCGGCTGTTTTGACGAGAAGGGAATCAGCTACGAACCGGGAGCACCGACACCGTTACAAGGCCATGCGGCGCTGGGCCGATTCATCCGCGGCGTGCTCGACCTGTTCCAAACCATCGAGCTGACAGCGGATCATGTCTTCATCACGGGCAACCGCGCGGCGGTCAAATTCACAGGCCGCGGACGAGGCAACAACGGACGCGATGTTGTCGTGGAAGGCATCGACGTATTCGAGATCAACGAGAACGGAAACATTCAAACCATGTGGGGCTACTGGAATCCAGCGGAGATGATGGCGCAGCTGCAGGGGTGAGTGCAATCTGCAGATTACGTCAGGCATCTCAGAAATATTCAAGTCATGCCGTTTCTAGGAAGCGACCGCACGACTTTGGACAAAGAACTGACCAGGTTGATTGAAGGCATCACCGCAATTGAATCGACCCCCATCGACAAGCGACGGCGCAATGCAAAGTCAGGCAATACATCCATCGGACAGGTTGAATAAGTTGTTAGACGCCGTCGTTTGGCTGCTCGCAGAGCCTTTGATAGTTTTCCTTGCCGATAGCCCCAAGCGAGGCCAATGCTCCGAAGCTCAGTATCACCGCCGTATAAACCGGCATCATGACCCAACTTGGAAAGACTGAACTAGAGAGCACCATTAGCGCCACGACCAACGTGAGAAGCAACCAAAGCCTGAAGGATTGTGGGAACACAATTCGGAACTCCTCTCCGCGAGCAAACCAAGTGAATACAGCAAAACCAAGCGCATACCACAATGGCTTTGGAAGGATGCCCCAGAAGCTCTCCGTGACGGCGGCACTAAATTCAATGAAGACATCAGCTACAATGAATACGGCAGAAAGGAATAGCCAGCCCAGAAAAGTACCTTTCAGCACGACCCAGCCTTCTCGAAGCGTGACATAAGACAGATACTTGAACGGGTCATCCTCTTCGTTAGTCATACCACCCTTCTCAGACAGGCTGACGCTTAACCACTCGCACAATATCTTGCTTCAGCCTCTTAAAGCTCAAGATACCAAGGCCCTCCCCACCGGTTCGCGGAAAAGCGCCAATCGAGACCATTGGCCAATAGCTAGTCCAAATATTCATGTTCAGTGGCAAACTGTGAGCAACGGCAGCACCGGTTTATTGAAGCATATAGTTAGACCACCCCATCATCGGCGACGCGGGAGTCTCCGAGGATTGAATACAACAGGCCACACGTATGCCGGAAAGGCTACCAAGTAGTATTGAATAGCTGCGCTCGCGAAGGCGCGAAACTTATCGTCATTCCATAGTGCAATGATCTTATCTCTCGATACGCGACCAATCTGCCTATCTTCTTGATAAGTCCACCCTCGGTACGTGTGAAGCTTCCTGCGACGATCAGAATGCCAGTGGCCGTGAGGGATTGAGGGGAAAAAGTCCCGATCTGCCTGGTGAAAGTGCCAGTGATACAGACCAGTACTTGCGGCCGCGATGAAGGCGAGAATCGGCGGTTCGAATGGCGGGTGGGAATCCGAAATAGATACTCCCGACTCGCTTGGACATTCGCCCGGAACCGGTTGTTCCGGTTCACCAAGAAGCCAGTTATCTTGGCCCTCGAACTCATACTCTCGCAAAATATCAGTCGCGGCTCGCACTTCGATTGTGCCTGGCTCCGCGCAATCTTTGACGAAGCGCAGCCGCAGGAGATATTCGTCCCACGACAGGAATCCACAGACGAGAGTGATATGACTTGTGCTGAGATACAGCTGGGCACCGGCCGTCGTCAGTCGCATGTGGCCTAACTATGTATTACCTTGTCCCGGATAATATGCCAATTGCCCTGTGACGCTAGATAAGACCTATGTGGCATCGTGCCGGGATTGGGCCCCCAGTCCAAGTGATTTCTTCGCAGTTCGGCGCTGGATCGTATTCACGCGGGAGTCCTCGACCGCGCGTTCACGAGGTGCGCGACGCAAAGAAGAATGAGCGTCAAGTTGGCGCACGCCGCCAAGACGATGAGCCAACCGTGTCTTCAGGGGACTAGCGGGCCACCCTCTTTCCCGACACCTCTAGGATGCTCCCTCCGAATTCCTTACTTTGCTTAAGAAAGGAGCGTGGTCAGGCAGTCCTTCCCTGCGCGCATGGCATGAGCACCGTCTTCGTGTGCGCGTTCTGCGAGCAGATTCTCTAAGATGGTCCTTCAGAACTTGTTCGTGTTCCATCTCCCGGAGGGGCTGTCGGGCTGGTTCCAATTGCGCGCGTCCAACGAGGGCCTTCCGAGGCCGCGCGTTGCGCGAGCAAGGAACCAGTCCGATGGCCCCTCCCTCTTACTTCCACCCCTCCCCGCTCATCCCCCCGCCCATGCCGCCGAAGTTCCCACCGAATCCGCCTTGTCCGCTCCCCCAGTACTGTCCCTTCCGGATGCGGCCATAGGGATGCCGCAGATCCGGACGGCTGAGCCACCAGAGAAACCACAAGGCCCCGCTGGCCGTCGTGACGGTGATCCAGAACCCTAGTCCGCGAAAGTGTGCCTTCTTCGTGGTACTGACGCGAATCTCCTGTGAGACAGACGCCAAGGCCACGACCGTGCGATAGAGCCCTTCGTCGAAATGCCCGTTCTTAATCGCGGGGTCGAGATACTCGTGTCCGACCTTGCCGACGACCTCCCCGCCCATCACCGGAATCATCCGCCGCCCCATGGTCACAGCCGCCTGCCGTTCCTGCACCGCTAACAGGATCAAGACCCCATGTTCATCCTGGGCGGAGCCGATGCCCCATTTCTGGTAGAGTCCCATCGCATAATCGTTGGCCGACGGGTAGGGCTTCAAGGTCGGCACGGTCACCACCACCATTTCGACGCCGGTCTTTCGTTCCAGGTCCTGGCACACCGAGCGAATCCTCGCGCGCCAGTCCGCCTCGATGACCCCGGCATGGTCGCTGACGTAGCCCTGCGGATCGTAGTTGGGAATCGGCTCCCTCGCATGAGCCGACGGAGCTGCCATCACCAGCCACAACACCCAGAGTCCTGCCACGAGACCGATGAACCTGAGGGATCTTGTCTTCATCGCGGGGTCACCATCCCGTTGGAATCGATCACCGCCATCAACGAGGAGAGATTGTCGGCATACCGCTCGTACAGCCGCGGGACCTCGACAGGTCCGGGCGAAATAATCCCCCGCTTGAGTTCCAACACATCGCCGAGCCCGACAAGGTCCAGGCCTGTCATCGCGCGAATCCCGGTGAGCAACGCATCGGTCTGATAGAGGGCCGGCTGGCCGGCCAGCCGTTGCAGGCCGCGCAAACAGGGCAGGAGCGCCGTCAGCGATAACGGCAGCAACATGGTCATCGCTTCCTCCGTGCCGCCGCCTTCGATATACCGTTGCCGCAGCCGCACCAGATTGCCCTGAATGCTCTGTTGCACCTGGTAGGCCAAATGCGTCCGGTCGATGTGCAGCCCGATAAACGGATCCCGCCCCCAGAGCACCCGATGTTGTTCCTGAATCTCCAAATACTCCAGCGGAAACAGACAGCGCGGCCTGGTGAGTTCCGCCTCCGTTACGACTAACGGCACCACGAACTGTTCACGACTCCATCGTTTGTGGGCGTTGGCATAGCGCTTCATCGCCTCCCGTTCATAGCCGGTGAGCATCAACAGGAGATTGAGATTTGAGCGGCCCGGCAAAAATTCTCCGCCCACAGCGCTCCCGTAGAGGAGAATGCCTTCCAACTGCGGACCGAGCAAGGCCTTTGTTTCCTTGACGTATCGCTGCAGGAGCTGCTGAACTTCGGATGGGACATCGAGCGCAGTCGGTTGGGTCACAAACACCTCTGTTGTATGGCTACGGAGTTCATCAGGCTCACTATCTCACAGATCACGACAGAACATATCGCCACAAGAGGCTCAAAACGTTTGCCCAGCAAGGCCGCAGCCGAGTGAAGAGCCGAGGCGTACCCTCGCGGTACGTTGAGGGTCTGAACGAAGCGAGAACGCCGCTGGCGGACGTTTTCAGCCTCTTGTCACCTGAGCGCGCGGGTCGGGCAAGAATCCCGCAGCCATAACCCGATCCAATAATGAAAACGGCGGTTGGCTTCGCAATCCCGCCGTGGTCGAGAGCACACGATAACGAAGCCGTGCATTGCGGTCCAGTGTGCGGAACACCCGGTCCCGCAACAGGGCCAGCACCGGGTTGCCCGTATTCCAGAATCGGCATTGTTCATCCGCCAACCGCTGCAACATCGTGACCTGCGGGCGTCTTGCGACTTCAAAGGCGCGCAAAGCTCCCGCAGAAAAATCGTTATCCTTCAGCCAGCCGGGAATGAGATCCGCCACCGTCACCGCATCCACCATGGCCTGCATTCGTCCCTGCGAGGCGTGAGGATTCATGGCATGGGCGGCATCGCCAATGAGCAAGGCGCCGTCCGCCACCCATCGATCCGTTCTGACTCGCCCGGTCGGCATGTAGCCGGTTTGATTCCAGTCGACGAGCCCCGGCACGATGGCCTCCATCGCGGGATCGATCCGCACCCACGCACGCCGTAACGCCTCAAGCCCTTGCGCCTTCACCGCGTCATACGATCCGGCCTTGATCATATAAAAGGCATAGACCTGTTGCCCGGCGGCGGGAAACAACCCCAGTATTTCACGCGTGCCGACAAGATACCGTGCTTCCTCAAAGCCCGCCGGAGCCTTGAGAATGGCAATGAGGTAACTTTCGGGATACCGATAGAAATCCGCCTGGATGCCGAGGCCGTCCCGCACCTTCGAGAAGGCGCCATCCGCTCCGACCACAAGGCGCGCAGAGACCTCCACCGGCTCACCCTGACGGGTCGCATGCACGCCGACCACGCAACTGCCGTCGAAGCGAAGTCCTGTACACGTACTGTCATACCAAAGCCCGCCGGGATTCTGCTCCTCCAACGCCTTGAGAATCGCGTGGTGCGCCACATTGGGAAGAGTCACCACGGCACGATTGTAGGGAGCGGGAAGGTCACTGTAGTCGATCGTGCACAGCCGTTCCCCACCGGACCGGCAGAAATTGAATCGATGCACCGATCGCACAGCCTGAACCGGTAACTGATCGAGCAATCCCAAACGATCGAGCACCCGCTGGCCGTTCGGCTGGAGAATTTCACCGCGCAGACCCTGCGGCGGACCGCCTGCCCGCTCGAGCACCAAGGAACGAATGCCCTGCTGGGCAAGCATCAGCGCCAACACGGCGCCGCCGCCCCCCGCACCGACGATCGCTACGTCCGTTTCAATCATCGCCTGCGCCATGGCTCTCGCGCTACTCCGTCCACACGACAAATCGTTCGCGATCGTTCCACATGGTCAGGAACTTGTCCCGAGCTTTCGCGGTCAGCCGTGCGTCGGTAATGACATCGAGCCGCTCATCATTGTACCGGTTGCCGCTCGTCGTGTGGTTCGCGGACCCCGAGGCATTGATCGCATCGTCGATCACCACCTGCTTCAGATGCATCAACGCCTCATGCCGGTTGATTCTGATGGGCACACCCGCCAATCGCAAGGTCTTCACGGCGCTCTGCTGCTTCGGATCGTTGAGACGTTCACGATCGGTGATCACACGCACATCCACCCCACGATGTTTCGCCTCCACCAACGCCTTCACCACCGACGGCGCCGTTAAACCATAGACCGACACGTAAATATATCTGGTTGCCCGGGCATACAGACTCACCACACGGTCGATGGGATGGTCTTCCGGAGCATAGTAGACATCGATTGTCGCGGAGGCACAGACAGATGGCTGCAGAAAACAGACATTCCCGGCAACAATCACGGCGATCAGGGGAAGACAGGTCGGGCGACTCATGCGTGGGCTAACCGGAAGAAGCGATTCGATGAACGCACGTGACCGTCGATGATGTCCACATGAAACACAGATAAATTTCAGCAGGCTGCTCAATACGTGCGTCCACGTCGTCGTTCGTGAAGGGTTGTTCGTCTCTCGTGTCAGGACGGGCCACGGCATGTTCGCGAGATATGCTTCACGATTCACCGATCGGCACACGAATCGAGAACGCCACTGGCGGAGGTGTTCAGCATGCTGCCGGAACGGATCACTCGAGATCAAAGAGCGTTCGAAAATGGTCGTCGGAGTCTTCCCAGGCTTGAGGGGAAGTCGTGGACAACCACTCGCGCAAAAACCCCTTCTGCTCCGGCGTCAACATCTGCTTAATCTGATGCGTACGACCCTGCAAGGGTTGGAGAAACCCCGCGCGGGTTTTGAAATCCAGCGTCGCGGTACGCACATACATGTTCGTGTACATGGTGGGGTGTTCGTCTTCGCCCTCTCCCTGCACCCAGACCGAGAGAAACTTTTCCATTTGCAGACCGGCACTGTCCAAGGCCGGTTCCGAGTCATGAAACAGCTCATTCTCCGACTCTTTCAACGGCGCTGCTTCATGTGCGCGGAATAAGAAATTTTTCTTCCACATACCCTACCCTCCAGACCGGCGCATACTGTAAGCTAGGCGTGGTGAAAGTCAAGAAAGCGGCCGGCTCTCCGTTACGGCTTCGCCGCATCCCCTTCGCCGCGACCCGTTGGGGGTCCGTTACCTTGACAACACAAGAACACGTTTGCTAACTTCTTGAAATTCTTTAGCAGTTTGCTGCAATTCACGGCGGGCTCATCGAAACACCACGCATCTACACGTAAGGCGTATCAAGAATCGCCTTTGACAGGATACTCACAATGGCCGTCCAGCAAGGCCGCAGCGAACGAAGGGACGAGGCCTACCCGTGCGGTACGTTGAGAACCGGAGAGATGCGAGAACGCCGCTGACGGACTTTTTTCAGTACCCTGTCGGACTCTTACCTTCTCAGGAGCAGATATGCAGGTGACGATCAATGGCAAGGCGGAAGAGATCGCAGGCGGCACGGTCCTGGACCTGTTGAAAGCGAAGAGCATTGAGCCGCAAATGGTTGCAGTTGAAGTGAATGACACCATGCTGGAACGGACGCACCTTGAGACCACGCAGCTGAAAGACGGCGATCACGTGGAATTTCTCTTTTACATGGGCGGTGGCCGGTGACCGCAAAAGCGCACGCCGACATTACCGAGTTGATCGGCGGCACTCCGCTGGTGCGGCTGAATCGGTTGTCCAAACCAGGTTCGGCCACGATCTATGCGAAGGTCGAATCCTTCAACCCCGGCGGGAGTATCAAGGATCGCATTTGCCTCAACATGATCAACGAGGCGGAGCGACTGGGTAAACTGAAGCCGGGCGGAACCATTGTCGAACCGACGAGCGGCAATACGGGCATCGGCCTCGCATTGGTAGCGGCGGTACGTGGCTATAAACTGATTTTGGTCATGCCGGAAAGTATGAGTATGGAACGCGCCAGCCTGTTGTCATCCTATGGCGCGCAACTCGTGCTGACGGCGGCCTGGGAAGGCATGAAGGGGTCCATCAAAGAAGCGGAGAGCATCGTCGCGCAGAATCCGTCGTATTACATGCCCGACCAATTCTCCAACCCGGCCAATCCGGCCATGCACCGGAAAACAACCGGTCCGGAAATTGTGGACGCGCTGGAGGGACGAGTCGATGCCTTTGTCGCGGCCGTCGGAACCGGCGGCACCATCACCGGCTGCGGTGAAGTGATCAAGGAACGTAATCCTGCAGCAAAGATCGTGGCCGTGGAGCCGGCCGGCTCCCCCGTACTATCCGGCGGGGATCCAGGCCCGCATAAGATTCAAGGGATCGGCGCGGGATTCGTGCCCAAGGTATTGAACCGCACACTGCTGGATCGTGTGGTCACAGTGACCGATGATGAAGCCTATCAAACGGCCAAATTGCTCGCGAAGAAAGAAGGGCTGCTGGTCGGCATTTCGGCCGGAGCCAACGTCTTCGCCGCCCAGAAGATCGCCGAGGAATTAGGCCCGGGCAAGAATGTCGTGACGATTCTCTGCGATACCGGCGAGCGGTATATCAGCATCGAAAAGTACTTCAACATTTGATTACTGACTTAAAGATTAAGGGGGATGCTCAAAATGGTCTCTCGGCAAGGCCGCAGGTGAGAGGAAACCGGAGGCGTACCCTCTGGGTACGTTGAGGATTTCGTCGAGCCGAGAACGCAGCCAAAAGCCATTTTCAGCATCCCATACAAGATGGAATTTACAGAAACACAAATTAATCGCTACAGCCGCCACATCCTCCTGCCGGAAGTCGGCGGGAAGGGTCAGAAAAAGATCATCCAGGCGAAAGTCCTGATCGTCGGCGCCGGCGGCCTTGGTTCGCCGGCTGCGTTATATCTGGCTGCAGCCGGCATCGGCACGATCGGCCTCATCGACAGCGACGTCGTGGATCTCAGCAACCTGCAGCGACAGGTGATTCACCACACTCCCGATGTCGGCCGCCCCAAAGTGCTCTCCGGCAAGGAAAAGATCCTGGCGCTGAATCCCGACGTGAACGTGGTGATGTACGAAGAACGTCTCACGGCCAGCAATGCTCTCAAGATCATGAGCGGCTACGACGTGGTGATCGACGGCGTCGATAATTTCCCGACGAAATTTCTGATCAACGACGCCTGTTACTTCGCCGGAAAACCGCTCGTGCACGGAGGAATCCTGCGCTTCGACGGTCGTGTCACCACCATCATTCCGAAGAAGTCGGCCTGTTATCGTTGCGTCTTCAAGAAGCCGCCGCCCGAAGGACTCGTCGCGTCTTGCCAGGAAGCGGGTGTCATCGGCGTATTGGCCGGCATCGTCGGCACGATCCAGGCGACAGAAGCCCTGAAGCTGATCCTCGGTATCGGTCGACCGCTGACGGATCGCTTGCTGGACTTCGATGCACGACGCACCCAGTTTAGAGAAATCCGCATCAAGCGGAACCCCGACTGCCCGCTCTGCAGCGAACGGGCCACGATCACGGAGTTGATCGAGGACGGAGATGTCGGGCCGACCTGTACGCTCCCGGGTCAACGTAACTTGTAGCGAAGGTGTCTCCATGTCGAAAATGAAAGCGCTCGTGTGCCGGGAATGTGGCAAGGAATATCCACCCAAAGCCATCCACGTGTGTGAGATGTGCTTCGGCCCGCTGGAAGTGAAATACAACTACGACGAGATCAAGAGCACCATCTCGCGCAAGAAAATCGAGCAGGGTCCGAACAGCATGTGGCGCTACATCGACCTCTTACCGGTCGAGAGCACCTCGATCATCGGGCCCCATGCGGGACTGACACCCTTGGTGCGGGCGAAAAATTTGGGCGCCCACTTAGGCATCGATGAGCTCTACATCAAGAACGATACGGTCAATCATCCGACCTTATCATTCAAAGATCGGGTCGTCTCGGTCGCCCTCACCCGCGCGCGGGAACTCGGGTTCGAAACGGTGGCCTGCGCCTCCACCGGCAATCTGGCCAACTCCGTCGCAGCCCATGCCGCCGCAGCGGGCATGAAGTGTTATGTCTTCATCCCTGCCGACTTGGAAGCCGCCAAGGTGCTGGGGAATCTGATCTACAAGCCGAATGTGGTGGAGGTCGAAGGCAACTACGACGATGTCAACCGGCTGTGCAGCGAAATTGCCGGTGAACATGGCTGGGCTTTCGTGAATATCAATATTCGCCCCTATTATGCCGAAGGCTCGAAAACGTTGGCCTTCGAGACGGTTGAGCAACTTGGCTGGCGCACGCCGGACCAAGCTGTGATTCCTATGGCCTCAGGATCCCTGCTGACCAAAATCTGGAAGGGCCTGCATGAAATGAAAGCCCTGGGACTGGTCGATGAGGTGCGCACGAAGATCAACGGCGCGCAGGCCGAAGGGTGTTCACCGATCGCCACCGCCTTCAAGGCCGGCCGGGACTTCTTCAAGCCGGTGAAGCCGAAGACCATCGCCAAATCCCTCGCCATCGGCAATCCGGCGGACGGCTACTATGCCCTCAAGGCCACGGCTGAAAGCAAAGGCGCGATGGACGCGGTAACGGACGAGGAAGTCGTAGAGGGCATCAAGCTGCTGGCGCAGACCGAAGGCATTTTCGCCGAGACGGCAGGCGGCGTAACAATCGGCGTCTTGTGCAAACTGGTCAAGCAGGGACTGATCAAGAAGAACGACGTCACCGTCGCGTATATCACCGGTAACGGACTCAAGACCCAGGAAGCGGTCGTGGATGCGGTGGGGCGGCCGTTCCGGATCCAGCCAAGCCTGGTGAACTTTCAAAAAACATTCAACATGGGAAAGAACGGTGGTGGTGAATCATGATTAAGGTTCGTATTCCGACGCCCTTGCGTCCCCTCACGAAGGGCCAGGGTGAGGTTGAATCCGCGGCAGCCAACATCGTGGACATGATCGGGTCGCTCGACGCCACGTATCCCGGCCTGAAGAACCGGCTCTGCGATGAGAAAGGCGATTTGCGGCGCTTCGTGAATATCTACGTCAATGAGGAAGATATCCGCTTTCTAAACGGGAAAGAAACCACGCTGAAAGACGGCGATGAAGTATCGATCGTTCCCGCGATCGCCGGAGGGTAACCATGACCAGCCTACGCTTTCACATTCGTTTTCCTGAAAACAAAATCAAAGAGCCGATCATTTATCAGATCGGCCATGAATACAAGGTGGTCACGAATGTGCGCCGGGCCGACGTGCGTGAAACCACCGGCTGGATGGATCTCGAACTGACCGGCGACACAGCAGAAATCGAACGCGCCATCGACGGCATCCGGACCAAGGGCTGTGTCGTGGATCCCATCGAACTGAACGTGGTCGAATAACACGCCGAGCCCCCTATCTCCGATGACATCCTTATCGCTTCACGTTTCACGAACGACGAGAGACGGATTCCATGGAATTTACCGAGCAGCAAATACAGCGTTATAGCCGGCACATCATCCTGAACGAGGTCGGCGGCAAAGGGCAGGTGAAACTGTCCAAAGCCAAAGTCCTTCTCATTGGCGCCGGCGGCCTCGGTTCTCCGGCCGCCTTATATTTGGCGGCAGCCGGGATCGGCACGATCGGCCTCGTCGACGGCGATGTCGTGGACTTGTCCAACCTGCAGCGGCAGATTCTGCATACCACCGCCACCGTCGGTGTGCCCAAGGTGGAATCGGGACGTAGGATGCTGTCGGCCATCAATCCCGACATCACGATCAACACGTATCAACTGAACGTCGACACCGAGAATATTCTTGGACTGGTGGCCGACTATGACATCGTGCTGGACGGGTCCGATAATTTCACGACGCGCTTCCTGGTGAACGATGCATGCTTCTTTGCCAAGAAAACGCTGATCTCTGCCAGCATGTTCCGGTTTGAGGGCCAACTCACGAGCATTAAACCCCATGCGGGATTCCCCTGCTACCGCTGCCTCTACCCCGAACCGCCTCCGGCCGGATTGGTTCCGAACTGTCAGGAAGCCGGGGTCTTGGGAGTACTGGCCGGCACGATGGGTATCCTCCAGGCATCGGAAGCCATCAAGGAAATTCTCGGCATCGGTGAGACGATCGCCGATAAGCTGGTAATCTACGATGCCTTGGAGATGAAATTCCGGAAGGTCTCCCGCCCCAAGGATCCGCGTTGCCCCCTGTGCAGCGCTACCCCGACCATCAAGGATCTTGGCGGAGATTACAGCGTGGCCTGCACCATCTAATATGCCCGATCTCTCGATTCCCCAACACATCCTGGATCAGATTGTCGCGCACGCCCGCGAGCTCGCTCCGTTCGAGTGCTGCGGCCTGCTCGCCGGCAAGAACAAGACGGTCACACATCTCTACCGCATTACCAACATCGTGGCGGTGGAAGGCGCGCAAAATTTGTCGACCTTCGACGACGACAAGATCGCCCATCTCGAACGTCTTTCTCCGGAAGAACGGGCAGAGATCGCCTTCGTGATGGATATGGGAGACTTCTCCGCGGCCAAAAAAGACATTCGCAAGAACGGACTCGATCTTCAAGTCGTCTACCATTCGCACCCGAAGGACCCGGCCAGGCCGTCTCAAACCGATATCAAAATCGCCACCGACTATGAGGAAATCTGGCAGCGCATCAACTTGCCGGTTCCCGCTTATCTCCTCGTCTCGCTGATGCACGCCCCCGCCGCAGACATTCGCACCTACTGGATTACGGGCGGCCACGTGCGCCCCGCCGACATCCACATCAGCGAGTAATCTGTTTCCCCAACAATTCTGCCGTCCTCCCCTACCAATCGATCGGCAACGATGCCATAATCCGGCTTTGTCTTTGTCATCGAAGGGAGCGTTCGATGCGACTCATGCTGATACTCATCGCTTTCATCCTCGGCCTCTCCGGCTTGGCAATTCCCGACCGGAGCGTAGCCGCCGAAAAAAGCTACTACAGCCCGATCATCAATGTGGATGTCGAAAACAGCCGCATTCTGATCTCGACGCTGGGTGCGGTCTTTTGGGTGGAGGTCCCTGAAGCAGCCAAGCCTCACATCGAGAAACTGCCCCAATCAGGATTGGTGGATATCGTCGTGGAAACACGCGAAGGGCAACCGCCACTGCTGAAAACCTGGAAGGTCAAATCCGGCGAATCGACCTGTCTGCACTTCGACGGCAAAGTCTGCAAGTAGGCCCCATCACACAGGCGGGACACTCACGGGTCGGGCACGTACGTCGGCAAGAGGTCGCGTCCCCGTGGTTCCACAGGCCATTCGAGATACAGATTCAGGCAGGAATACGAACGGCTATTCCGAACTCCCCAACATATCGTCGACCAGAGGGCGGTTGATATCCGTGCATCCCATGCAAATGGTATCGAAGAGCGATTCGTGGTCGGACACGAAATTGCGCTGATCGACGAGATTTTCCGCAAAGACCTGCTCGTAGCAGATATCACATAACATCATCAGCCCACGCGACACCGACACGGTTTTCCGGCCTGTACTTCCCGCCATGACACACCCCTTCATCTATCGGCTCTCAGTGCTCGCCCTCGCGCTACACTGATCCCTTTTGCCTGGCCACCCAAAAATCTTCCGGCTCCAGATCCACCCCGCACACCGCACACTCATATATCGATTGGCCTTGCGGCAAGGTAATTTCCGTGCGATCGATTCGTCCCCGGCATACGTGATAAAAACGCCCTCGGGCATCTTCGTTGTCGAGCGGATCATTTTCGTAAATCAGTACCATATGGTCCTCTTACTCCTTCATGTCTGAGCATGAACCGTCGTTCGTCCTGGTCCTCGAAGGCTGGTCAGAAAGTCCGTCCGGCAAGGCCGCAGGACGCGCGGCGACTGAGGCGTACCTTCCGGGTACGTCGCAGGGAGACGTGCGACCGAGAACGTCGACGGCGGACTTTATCAACAGCCGGCTAAATTTTAAACTGCGCCTCATACAGGCCGGCATACACCCCGCCGCGGTTCATGAGTGCCTCGTGGTCGCCTTCTTCCACGATTGTCCCTCGTTCCACGACGATGATGCGATCCACATCGTGCAGCGTCGCGAGGCGGTGCGCGATGATGAAGGTGGTACGTCCCTCGGTCAGATCGTTCAGCGCCTCCCGGATCTTGACTTCCGTTTCCGTGTCGATATTCGAAGTCGCCTCATCGAAGATCACGATCGGCGGATCCTTCAGCAGCACTCGGGCAATCGAGACTCGCTGCTTCTGCCCCACCGACAACTTCACCCCCCGCTCGCCAATCCATGTATCATAGCCGTCCGGCAACCCTGAGATAAAGTCATGGGCTCGAGCGGCCCGAGCCGCCGCTTCGACACGCTCCTGTCCGGCCGACAGATCGCTGTAGACGATATTTTGCCGCACCGTTCCGTTGAACAGAAAGGGTTCCTGCTGAACCAGGCCGATCTGCCCTCGCAAGAAGGCCACCGGAAGATCCCGCACATCATAGCCGTCGACCAACACGGCGCCGCTACGGACATCGTAAAAGCGCATCAGCAGCTTCAGTAACGACGTTTTCCCTGCACCGCTTGGTCCCACCAGGGCAATCCGTTCCCCGGGCCGCACGGTCAGATTGACATTGGACAAGACCAGCCCGTCCTGCCGATAGCCGAACTGTACCTGACGGTACGCGACCGCTCCTTGCAACCGCTCCACAGGCCGTACCGCACCGGGCCGATCCGCGACCTCGGCTTTGGTATCAAGGATCTCGAACACACGTTCGCTGGCCGCCAGGGCATGTTGCAGCATATGGTTGAGCGAATGGATTTCGTTGATGGGCGTATAGAATAATCCGAGATACGAGAGAAACATGACCAGCTGGCCGACCGTCAGGTTCCCGGCCATCACTTCCTCCGCGCCATACCAGAGAATGAGGACTGTGCCGGTACTGCCCACAAACACCATGCCGGGCCAATACCACGACCACAAAAACATGGCCCGCAAACTATTCTGGCTATAGGTCTGGCTCAGAGTTTCAAAGCGCTTCCGCTCGTAGTCATGCTGATTGAAGCCAATGGTTTCCTTGATACCGGACAGGGCATCCTGCAGATAGGCATTGAGATCGGCGACGCTCCTGCGGATTTCCGCGTAATACTTGTGCACCCGCTTCGTAAACCAGGCGGCGCACACGATCAAGATCGGGATGGGCACCAGCGAGAGGAGCGCCAATTTCCAATTCAGGAAAAACATCATGATCGTGATACCGACCAGGGTGAGAGAAGCGGTCAGCAGCCCTTCAAGCCCATCGACAAAGATGCGTTCGACATGTTCGGTATCGCTCGTCACCCGAGTCATGATCTCGCCGGTCGAACGATTTTCGAAGTAACTCAGCGATAACCGTTGCAAGGCGCCGAAGACCTGCATGCGCAGCGTATGCACGGCCTTTTGTTCCAGCAAATTATTGAACCGCACCCGCATCGAACTCATCAGGTTCCGCAGGACATACGAACACAACAAGCCGCCCAATACCCAGAACAGCAACTCAGGGTGTTTCGCCTGGATCACATCGTCGATGACGATCTTGACGAGATACGGCGGAACCAATTCCAACGCCGTGGCGAGACCCGCACAGACGAAGGTCACCACCGCCAGCATCCGGAATGGCTTGAGGTAAGACAGAACGCGTAGGAGCGAGTTCACAACGACTCGGCGATCCGGGTCGGCTCAGATGGCACTGGCCGGTTCCTTTTGCCAGTATTTCTGAAACTCGTCCATTTGGGTCAACGTGGAGAAACCGGTCATGCGATCGATGAACAATTTGCCGATGAGATGATCGACCTCATGTTGAATACAGACGGCGTACAAGCCGCTGGCCTCGAAATCGAAGGGTTTGGCGTTCCGGTCGAGCCCGGTCACCCGTACCGTCGACGGCCGCGTGACCTTTCCTCTCAACCCGTCGACGCTCAGGCATCCTTCCCATCCTTCCACCTGCTCGGGTCCGTAAAATTGGATCGTTGGATTGATGAGCACGGTCTTGGGAAACCCGCCGTCACCGGGACAATCCATGACCACCAGTTGCTGCGACCGTCCCACCTGAGGAGCAGCAAGCCCGATGCCCGGTTCGTCGTACATGGTTTCAAACATATCGTCGATAAGTTGCTGAAACGCAGATTTTTTTATTTCAGCCGGACTGACCGGCAAGGCTTTCTGCCGGAGAATCGGATTACCGAGTTTACTGATCGCCAGAATCGCCATACTCTACCCTCTATCTCGATCTATCTTTGTCGTATAACGCGGCGGGAGGCCGCGTTACCGCTTGTCGACTCTCTTCCTACCACGGGATTTTCATGCTGCGCAACCGCCCCGTCTTTCTGCGGTACTACCCTGCCTGCTTCCGACCCTTCGGCTCAGGGAGCTCGAACGTGTCTTTCGCCTGATTCCACCATTCCACCCATTCCTGGGCCCATGTCTGACGATCCAGCTTGTTCGATGCATCCCAATCGTGAAACTCCGCTTCGTGCCTGGTCAAGGTCCACAACGACTGCACGGCCGACATCGCAACAAACTTCTCTTCATCGCCAAGCAGATCGATCAACGGCTGGATGACCTCTTTGCGACGCACATACCGCGCCTCGAACGCCGCCGCCTTCCTGATCACTGAGTTCGGGTCCTTGGCCATGGCCTCGATGGCCGGAGGGGCCTGCTGAGGATCGATCCGCACCGCCACCCGCAGGGCATGCTCTCGAATGCGCGGCAGTTCGGAGCTCAATTTTGCCGCCTCCAACAAGGCCGGCACTGCGCCTGGCGATTTGATCATCGACAAGGTCTCAATGGCATTATATCGGACACGGGGGCCCGGCATCGTCAAGGCCTTGGTCAAGACGGGCACGGTCGGTTCCCCCAGATGCACGAACTCTCCCATCGCCCAAAATTCCTGCTTCCCCTCCAACAACGGCAGCAGAGCTTCCGCGCGTTGCAGTTCCTCCGGAGTCAACGCTTTCGTATTTGGCGCCACAGACACGTCCGGCACCGGCTCTGACTTCGGCGGTGCTTCATAGGGCATCTGCACCGGCCAGACGATGCCTGCCGACCATGTGTACGCCGGCGCCATGCCGACCACACTCAGCATCCCGATCGTCAAGATCACCCATCGACCGCCCATGCGCCTCCCCACTCCTGTCTTCATGCGATCAGTCTCCAACTCGCGTCGTTAATAGAGGTTGTCGCTGCCAGGGCGGCACCGACCGCTCGCGGATTCACTCTCTCCATACCCACTGCCCTATGATGGAAGATTAACAGGAGTCGACGAAGATTCGCTACTCCCAGGTTCCGATCCTAACCCAATGGAGGCGCGAGACGCCGTGACCCGTTACTTCACTTCTTGCCCCTTGACCAGTACCGCTCCTTTGGTCACGATACGCTGGCCGGACGTCACGCCTTCAAGCACACGGACTTGCCCGCCGGACACGTTCGAGACGACCACTTCACGCTTCACGTACCGCCCCGGCGCTTCCACGAGATACACAAAGTGCTTCCCGTCGATCTCGACGACCGCCTCTTTCGGAATCGCCAGGAAGGGCGTGGCATCGCCCACATCCAGCCTGAGGCGCGCAAACATTTCCGGTTTCAAACGTTGCTCCCGGTTGTCTACCCAGGCGCGCACTTTAATGGTGCGGGTGTTGGGATCGACCACGTCTCCGATCGACGCCACCACCGACGCAAAATCTGTCCCCGGATAGGCTTCCACATTGATACGACCGACCTGACTGACCTTGACCAGCGCCAGGTCGCGCTCATACACATCCGCCACCACTTGCAGCCGGTCCAGATCCGCCACGGTGAACAGCACCTGAGCGGGGTCGCCTCCCACGGACTGTCCGGGCGTCACCGCCCGCTCGACGACGGTACCGGCCAGGGGACTCTTCATCTCAAACCGGGAAGTGATACGTTGCTGTGCCAGCGGCTTTTCCAACTCGGCACCCGGAATCCGCAACGACAGCAAGCGCTCCTTGGACCGACGAAATTCGGCGCGCGCCTTGATCAAATCGTTTTCTGCCTGTTTCAGATCCTTCAAGGCTAAGGCCTTGGTGGCGTACAACTCCTTGGCCAGCTCCTGGGCTCGAGTGGAATACTCCAGCTCCGACGCTTCTTTAACAAACTCCGAGTACGCAGCCGTAATGTCGGAACTGTCGATCACGAGCAAGGTCGCGCCCGCCTCGACCCGGTCGCCCAATTTGGCTCGCACCTCCACCACCCGCCCTTGCAACGGAGAGGAAATTTTAGAATAGCGGTCTTCCCCATACGCGATTTTCCCCACCAACACCAGTTCCGGCTGCACCGGTTTGAAATCGACTACCGCCGTTTCGATTTGACCGGTAGCCGGCGAGGCAAGCTGTCCAGCAGTCGGCTCGGCCGGGGAGGCAGCCGGAGCCGAAGCCGGCTCCTGTTTTTGGCTGCAGGCGCAGAGGAGGAGCACCAGACTCACCGCAACGGCCCGGTTTGCACCGGAGATCATGATGCAATCTCCTGCCCGACGGAACTCTCCAGCTGAAACAGGTTGTGTTGATAGGAAAACAGCGCTTCGATAAAGTTTTGTTGGATCGTACGGGAGGTCCTGGCCGCGTCCAGCAGATCCAGAATGGTCGCGCCGCCCCGTTCATACGCACGTTCCACAATCGTAAACGTCGATCGGGCGTCTTCCAGTACGCCGGCCAGGTACGCTTCCACCAGACGGCGGCTCTGCAGCAGATTTTGATAGGCCACATCCACCTGATTCTCGACCTGGTTGACCGTACGATCCAATGCTGCCTGGGCCGATTGCACACCGACTTCGGCTTGCACGATCCCCCCCTGATTGCGATTGAACAACGGCAAGGGAACGCCCAAATTTAAAATCCCCATCTGCTGGTTATCCGGTCCGCGCGAGCCTTGAACCGCATACCCGGCGCCGATGGTCACATCCGGGACCCTAAACGCCTTGGCCAGTTTCAGATCCGCTTCGCGCTGTGAGAGCGCGGCCCGGCGGCTCTTGATGTCAGGCCGAATCTCCAACGCCACGGAGCGGAGCTTTCCCATATCCGGATCGACACGCCGGTAGTCCATCTCCGTCGTCAGGGCCAGTGTCGACGCGGGCGAGAGCCGGAGTAGTTGGCGCAACTCCGCCCGAGCCGTCTCGCCCTCCTGAATCGACTCGATCACCTGGGACTGGAAATCCACCATCTGCAGCCGGATGCGAATCAGGTCGACCTCGGCAATATAGCCCTTCTTGAAACGAATCGTATTGACGTCCAGAATCCTGGCGAATCGATCCCGATTCTCCTCCGCCAGGGCCAATCGACGCTGCGCCACCACGACCCGGTAGTAGACATCCTTGATCGTAAACCCGAGTTGCCGCACCGCATCCTCGAAATCCGCCTCCACCGACTGGACACCGAATCCCGCACTTTCAATGCGATACCCGCGCTTGCCGGCCAATTCAAACAGCTGTTGCACCTGCATCGTGAGCGCCCCGGTTTTAGACAGCGTGTTGCCCTGGGTAAAGGACGCGACGCTGCCGACTTGCGCCACCGGGTTCGGGAAGAGGCGAGCCGTAATCTGCTGCCCCTTGCTGGATTCAATGCCATACCTGGCGATCAGAAGATCGAGATTTTGTTTCAGAAAGAGGGCCATCGCTTCGGAGAGATTCAAACGGACCACGGGAGGCGCGAACGGCGAGGCAGGGACGCGGACTGAGTCCGCTGCGTGCCCCCACCGAGCGGCGGGCAGGGAACAGACCACTAGAAGGAATGCCAAGCCGATGCGAATACGCCAGGCTACCGCACAGCTACCTAGTCTGGAGCCCGCTTCGTCATCGCGCATGTCGTTGTGCATTGTGCGGGAATATCGGCTAACCGAGGACAGGCATCGCATTATACTGATTTTCCGCAACATTGGAAACAATGTTGCCGCTTCGCCTTACTGCATTTTGAGTTCCGTCCAGGCCCGGTCGTACAGCCGGATGCCCTTCCCGACATCCTGCATCCATTCCAAACGACCCAGCTGATCCGGCGGTGGATAGACGGCAGGGTTGTCCCTGATTGCGGGACTGACCAACTCGCGGGCCGTCCTGGAGGCGGACGCGAAGCGGAGGCGCTCCGACGTGCGAGCGGCCACCTCGGGCTCCATCAAATAATTAATGAACCTCATGGCGAGCGCTTTCTGGGGGGCGGACTTGAGCACGACCAGACAGTCGGCCCAGAGAGTCGCCCCTTCCTTCGGTACGACATACCGAATGGTCGGGCGCTCTGCCATGGCACGCGCCACCTGCCCTCCCCATCCATGGGCCAGCACCACCTCGCCCGAGGCCAGGAGCTGGTCGTAGTGATCGCTGGTATAGGTTTTTACCAGGGGCTTTTGCTGCAGCAAGCGCTCCTTCGCCGATTCAATCACCGTCGCATCGGTGCTGTTCATCGATTGTCCCATAGACCGCAATACGGCGCCGAAGACTTCCCGCTGGTCGTTCAACATGCTGATGCGTCCCCTGTAGCGAGGATCCCACAGGATGGACCAACTGTCCGGTGCGGAGGTAATCACGGCAGAATCGTAGCCGATCCCTACCGTACCCCACAGATACGGCACCGAATATTGCCGATGTGGATCAAACGGGAGCGCCTGTAAATGCGGCTCCAGGAACGAGGCATTGGGCATGGCCGCAGCATCCAACTCCTGCAGCAGCCCTTGCCGAACCATGATGGCCACCATGAAATCCGACGGCACCGCGACATCGTAGCCGGTTGCACCGCTTTGAAGCTTGGCCAACAACTCTTCGTTGCTGCTGAAGGTGTCGATGACCACCTTCACCTGTTCTCGCCGCTCGAACTCCGCAATGATCTCAGGCCCGACGTAATCCGACCAGGTGAAGTAGTGCAGGACCGGTCGCTTCTCGCCGGATTCGCCCCCCATGCCCTGGCCGCAGCCCGAGAGCCCCCCGGCCAGGACCAGCAGCCCCACGCCATTCAGCACCAGGCTCCGAAGCCACCTTTTCACTTAGACCTCGCGGCGCTGCAAATGGAGGGAGAGCGCGACGCACGCCATGGATACCGCCACCAACAGTGCGGACAGCGCGTTGATTTCAGGCGTCACACCGGATTTGATCATCGAATAGACCTTCAGGGGCAAGGTGGTTGCACCGGGACCGGCCGTAAAAAAGGTCACGAGAAAGTCATCGAGCGAGACGGTAAACGCCACGAGAACCGCCCCCCAGACGGCCGGGCGTAGCAGCGGAAAGGTCACGTACCGGAACGTGTCCCAGGCATCTGCGCCCAGATCCGCGGCCGCTTCGCGCAAGGCCGGATCGAGTTTGCGCAACCGCGTCCGGATCATGATCGTCACCAGGGGAATGTTGAACACGATATGGCCGAGGATGACGGTGGTGAGTCCGAGCGGCATGTTGAGCAGCAGAAAAAACAGCATCAAGGCAACGCCCATCATCACTTCGGGAATCATAAGGGGAAGCACCAGACTGCCTTCGAGGAGCTGTTGCCGACTGCGCGACATCCCCTCCATGCCGAAGGCCAGCAGCCCACCCAGAACGGTGGCGCCGATGGTCGACACCACGGCGATGACCACACTGTTCGCCGTCGCCGCCAACAGCGCTTCGTCATGGATGAGCGCGACATACCATTTCAGCGTCGTCCCGTGCCAAGCCATGGATAGATGCGCGGCATTAAACGAATATGCAACCAGCACCAGGATCGGCCCATACAGAAACAACAGAGCCAGCAGGCTGACCGCTCGCAGCCCCACGGCCTTCCGCGTCATCGTTCGTCCACCGGACCGGCCGACCGATCCGCCTGGCGATAGTGCAATGCGACCGCGGCCATGACGACCGCCATCAGCACGAACGACACAGCCGACCCCAGAGGCCAGTCGCGCGCCACCAGATACTCGTGCTGAATCAAATTGCCGATCATCATGCTCCGCGCCCCTCCCAATAGATCCGGCGTGATGAACGACCCGATCGACGGTATGAACACCAGCACGCACCCGCCGACGATACCCGGCATGGTCAGCGGCACCACCACCCGTGAAAACACGGCCCACCGGGACGCGTAGAGATCCCAGGCCGCCTCCACCAACGCAGGATCCAGCCGCTCGACCGCTACATACAGGGGCAGCACCATGAACGGAAGATACCCGTAGACCAACCCAATCACCACGGCCGTCGGCGTATAGAGCAACTCCAGCCGGTCCGTGACCAACCCAAGGGAGACCAACGCATTGTTGATGAGGCCGTCATGCCGCAGGAGGATCATCCAGGCGTAGGTACGGACGAGAAAGTTTGTCCAGAACGGTAACATCACGAGGAGCAGCAGCGCCGGCTGCCAGCGGGCCGGACTTCTGGCAATCACGTAGGCCAGCGGAAAACCCAGGACAAAACAGCAGGCCGTGGTCAGCGTCGCGTACCACAACGAGTGCCCCAAAATCTTGCCGTACAGCGGATGCAGGAGATCGAGATAATTCGCCGTCGTGAACTCCCACACGATGCCGCCGTAGGTCCCGCGCGAAGCGAAACTGATGGCAAACACCAGTCCGAGCGGAACGAGGAAAAACAGGGCCATCCAGACCAACGCGGGAACGGCCAGCCAGGAGGAACGGCAGGACTCTCGCGGGGACACGGTGCCGGATCCAGTGGTGCGCGTTTGCATGCTCACTCGAAAAATAATCGCCCATCGGACGAAGCCCAGTGGAGAAAGATGTGCTCGCCGGGCGTCAGGGCCGGTGTCTCGGAGCCGCTCGTCCTGGCCTCCCAGAGGCTCTCCCGGCCGATCCTTATCAGATATTTCGTTTCGCTTCCGGCAAACAGCGTCTTGTCGATACGGCCGGACAACAGGGGACAGGCATCGGCCGGTCGGTCGCGCGATATGCGGAGCTGTTCCGGCCGCAGCGACAGGGTCGCGAGGCGACCGGGCGGTTCCGTGGGTTCGGTCCGCAGCAGCAATGGAGGCAGGTCGCTGTCGGTGGGATGAAACAGACGATCCTCCCCCACCCGGTCACCCAGGCGACCAGGCAATTCGTTCGACACCCCGAGAAATCGCGAGACAAACAGGTTGCACGGTCGGGCATAGACCTCACGAGGCGTTCCCACCTGCCACATACGTCCCTGGTGCATGACGGCGATCCGATCCGACATCATCATCGCCTCTTCCTGATGATGCGTGACGCAGACACAGGTCAATCCCGCCTGCTCCTGGATGGATTTCAGCTCAACCTGCATCGCCTGGCGCAATTGTTGATCCAACGCCGCCAGCGGCTCGTCAAGCAACACGACCGCCGGTTTATTCACCAGCGCCCTGGCAAGGGCGACCCGCTGCTGCTCGCCGCCGGATAACTGCCCCGGCTTTCGCGACTCCTTGCCGACCAGCTTGACCATCGCGAGCGCGTGCCGCACCTCCTCATCAATCTGCCCGGCGGGAACTCGCCGCATTTTGAGGCCGAATGCCACATTGTCTTTGACGGTGAGATGCGGAAACAGCGCATAGGATTGAAAGACCAGATTGACAGGCCGCCGGTTCGGCGGAACCCCCAGCATGGACCGCCCGTCGATCCGCACGTCGCCGTCGTCCGGATCTTCAAAGCCGGCCAGCATACGCAGGACAGAAGTCTTGCCCGCGCCGCTGGGACCGAGGATGGAAAAAAATTCGCCCCGGCGCACCTCGAAACTGACACGATCCACGGCCGTGACCGCCCCGTGACGGCGCACGATGCCCTGAATTTCAATGGTCGGCGGTACGGAGGAACTGGAGGAACAAGACGCGATGACGGGAGGGGTGGAAAAGGTGGCCATCGAGGGCTGACTTCGGACCGCCGTATCGGCGGTCACGGCTCACGGCTCTACGCCGACTTTAGAGCTCACGTCGCGCAGATGCTTTCGCACGCGCACGCGGTGTTCGTGTTTCCGCAAGAGTTCCCGCCGGATCACATCGCGGTCTTCCGCCACGATCCGCACGAGCCGATCGTTGTCCTCGGCATGATTACGCACGAGTTCCGACAGCCGCTGCACTTGCCGCTCCAATCGCTCGAGTCGCCACACCATTTCCATCATCGGATTGGCCGGCTCAATGGCCGGTTTCATGGCCGCCGGACGGGCATTCTGCTTCTTCATGTCCGCTCCTTCATCGTGAGCCCGAGCTGCTGTCGGGGTTGCGCGTTGATCGTAGTATCGACTGAGATCGAGTTGAAGTCAATCATTCTGCGTCCTTTCTATTCCCTCGTCGTCCTGCTACAATCGGCCACTCTATGGCGAACATCTTCACCATGGTCCTGGCAGGAGGAAAGGGTGAACGCCTCCAACCTCTCACGGACCAACGCGCAAAACCCGCAGTCCCCTTCGGCGGAAAATATCGCATCATCGATTTCACACTCAGCAATTGCCTGAACTCCGGCCTGCGGCAGATGGCCGTGTTGATTCAGTACAAATCGCACTCCCTCGATCGCCATATCCGCACGGGTTGGAACATTCTCAACCCCGAGCTGGGCGAATACATCGTCTCGGTGCCTCCCCAGCAGCGCATCAGCGAAGAGTGGTATCGCGGCACGGCGGACGCGGTCTATCAAAATCTGTTCCTCCTCGACAACGACCATCCCGAGTTCCTCCTGGTGCTGGCCGGCGATCACATCTACAAGATGAACTATGCCGACATGTACAACCTGCTGATTGAGAAGCAGGCCGATGCCGTCGTCGGTGCGATCGAAACCCCGCTGGCGGAAGCGAACCGCTTCGGCGTGATCGCAGTGGATGAAGACCGGCGAATTTTGAGCTTCGACGAAAAACCCGAACGCCCGATGCACATTCCCGGGGACCCGAGTCAGGCGTTCGTCTCCATGGGCATCTACTTATTCCGCACGGAGGTCGTGCGCGAACAATTGATCAGAGATGCCAAAGAAGGCACGAAGCATGATTTCGGCAAGAACATCATCCCCCGGATGATCAAAGAATGCCGCGTCTACGCCTTCAAATTTCAGGACGAAAACAAGAAGGCGGTGAAATACTGGCGGGACATCGGCACGCTCGACGCCTATTGGGAGGCCAATATGGATTTGGTCTCCGTCGATCCGCAATTCAATCTCTACGATGAGCATTGGCCGATCCGCACCTACCAGGGGCAGTTTCCACCCGCCAAGTTCGTGTTCGCCCAGGACTTTCAGGGCGGCCGCATGGGAGTGGCGTTGGACTCCATCGTCTGCGGCGGCTGCATCATTTCCGGCGGACGTGTCCAGAACTCGGTATTGTCGCCGCATGTCCGGGTCCATGACCATGCAGATGTGCGGGAATCGGTGGTGATGGAAAACGTGGTGATCGGCGAACATGCCCGTATCCGCCGCGCCATTATCGACAAGGATGTCATCATTCCGCCAAACACCGTGATCGGCTTCGACCCGGCCGCGGATCGTCAACGTTTCAAAGTCACCGATTCCGGATTGGTGGTCATTTCAAAGGGAATGAAACTGCATGCCGCCGTCGATCCATCCGGTTGATCTGGTCGCGACTCTCCGCCAACGACACCTTACCCCTGCGATCATCTTTCTCACCTCGAGACGGGCCTGCGACGAAGCGATGCAATCGTTCGAGCGCAGTCAAGTCACCCTGCCGAAGACGCAACAGGAGCAGATCGCCCGCGTCCTGGCTCAGGTCATCGAACAATATCCCAGCATTGCGGAACATCCCCTGATCGAGACGGTCCAACGCATCGGCGTGGCCGCGCACCATGCCGGGCACCTGCCGTCGTGGAAGATCGCCGTGGAAGAGTTGATGCGCACCGGCTCCCTCGACGCCGTCTTTGCAACGACCACGCTGGCCGCCGGTGTGGACTTTCCCGCCCGCACCGTCGTCGTGACGCAATCCAGCATCCGCAAGGCGCGCGATTTTACCGACCTGACGGCAAGCGAAATCCAGCAGTTGGCCGGCCGCGCCGGCCGCCGCGGCAAGGACCTCGTCGGATTCGCGGTCATCACACCGTCTCCCTACATCGACCTGACGGTCCTGACCAAGGGCCTCACCGGGCAGCCGGAGGCCATCCACAGTCAGTTTGTGATCACGTACCCGATGGTGTTGAACCTGCTCAAGGCGCACCCGCGCGAACAGATTCAATCCATCCTGGCCAAGAGCTTCGCCCAATTTCAGTTGAATCAGCGCACGGCGGTGCTCGAAACCAAACTCGACGGCCTGCGGGCGGAAATGGAGCCGTTCGGTCCGCGCGTCTGCTCTGACTGGATCACGCAATGGCAGGTCTTTGAGCAAGCGCGCAAACGGAAAAAACCCCGCAGCCCCTTCGCGAAACAGGAATCACCGGAGATCGCAGCCCGGATGCACTTCCTCACTCCGGGGCGAGTGGTGGGACTGGTGCGCGGACGCGGCATCATTCTTCGCCAGTATCGCAGCAAAGGCCAGCATGCACCGATGGTCACGCTCCTACGGGAGGGTGGTTCTCTGAACGAGTGTCCCGCGTCCATTGTCACGCAGGTCTTCGATCGCACGTTCGATTGCGAGGAAGCCTCATCCTATCCATGGTGTACGGCGCAGTCGCTGGACCAGTTAACGCACCACCTGGCCGATCTCCCGCCGAGGCTGCCCATCCTGCCGATCCTGACACACCAGAACGAAGAGGCCCCGCTCGACAGCTCCATCGTGCAAACACTGGGCGATTTCGCCTGCCCCACCTGCCCCTCGCGGCAGGCGTGCCAGCGCGATTTCCCCCGCGCCTCGCGGGTGCGCCAGGAGATCCAGCGGCACATGAAGTCGATTCAAGCGCTCCAAACGAGCCTGTGGCACCGCTTTCAAGAACGAATCGATGTCCTGGAGCGATTCGGTTACCTGAACGCCCAGGCTCAACTCACCGCCGACGGTGAATGGGCGCGACTGATCCGCATCGATCACTCGCTGCTCATCACGGAGCTGATTCGCGCAGAAGCCTTCGGCGCCATCGATCCTCCCTTGCTGGCAGCCGTGATGGCAAGCATCGCTCATGACGACGATCGCCCCGGCTCCTTTCCGCGTGGCAGCGCGGGACTGGTCACGCTCCTCTTCCAGGTCCGCAAACTGGCGGAAAGCCTCGCCCCGCATGAAACTCCGCCGATGCTCCGCGCCGACGTGGCGGCACTGACCGAACGGTGGGTGGCGGATCAGGCGCTCACGTGGATCGGGCTCGCTCGATTGACCACCATGGCGGAAGGCGACATGTTCCGATTGTTCGCGAGGACTATCGAGTTCTTATCCCAACTCAAGACGTTGAAAAGCACCCATCCTTCGCTGGCGGAGTCGGCCGAGAAAGCCATTGCCGCGATGCGTCGAGGCGTGCTGGAGGAACTGCCGTGACGACGCACGAACTCGAAGCCTTGCTGCTGCAACAACCGGTCGCCCTGCTCCACCGACTGGCACGAGGGCGGATCAGCCGGCACTTCCGCTCCGGCAAACGCAAGCTCGTGGATCTGCTGCTTCAGGCCTCTGCCGAGAATCGCCCGGGATTGGAGTCGGATCTGCTGGCGCTCATTGACGAACGCACCAGCCGAGAACAGGCCACGCCGGCCTCGAAACCAAGACCTGCCGCTCCCCACACGAGACCGGCCCCGCCCCAAGCCGGCCAACGGCCGCACAAAGCGGAAGAGCACGGCCACCATGAGCCACCGGTTTCGCTCCACGAGTGGTTGTCGGGCCTCGGCGTTCCCTCACCGCAGCCCTTCGTGCCGGACACCTGGCAAGTTGAAGCCCTGGCGCGCCTGGCGGAAACCGATGTCGTCGTGAGCGTCCCGACCGGGAGCGGAAAAACCTATGTGGCCATCGAAGCCACGAAACGGGCGATGCAGGACAACCGCACCGTGATCTACACGTCGCCGCTCAAAGCGCTCTCCAACACGAAGTTCACCGAATTCTCACGGTTGTTCGGCCCAGGACAGGTGGGCATTCTGACCGGCGATCGACGAGAGCACGCTCAGGCTCCTCTGCTCATCATGACCACGGAAATACTCAGGAACCTCCTGTACGATGCAGCCGGAGGCGAAATCGATGTGCGCCTGGACACGCTCGGTCTGGTCATCATGGACGAATCGCAGTACTTGGCAGATCCCGAACGTGGGGTGGTGTGGGAGGAGACGCTGATTTTCTGTCCAGCCCAGGCTCGTTTGCTGCTGCTCTCCGCCTCGATCGGGAATCCGCAGGACATCGCCGATTGGTTGACCGCCATTCGCCCCACGCCCTGCTCGCTCATCCGTCACACGAAGCGGTCGGTGCCCCTGCGCGCCGGCTACCTGCATCCCAATGAAAAACTCACGCCTCTGTTCAGAACGGCCGGAATCCCCTACGGCCAACCCTACCTCCTGCACCCGGAAGCGAAGCGCCTCTTTGCGGAGTACGAAGAAGAAACCGGCTCCTCTCGCTCACGATGAACGCGCAGACGCGGGAGCGGAATGAGCTGATGGCATATGGCTTATGCGAGAGCCTGAGTGGCTCGGAACACTTCTTCATTGAGTATCCGGCTCTCAGCTCGTTGGTACGACTGAGAGACAAACGCCGCGAAGGTGAACAGGCCGACGGCCACGTGAGGGGAGACTGTGAGTTTGAGAGCTAGAAGGTATAGGTGAGTCCCACGGTGGGTCCATGTCTCAGCGTCTGGAATTGCGTCAGGGAAGCCGTGCTGCTAGATCCGTCCGAGCCATAGAGCTTCCACTGATCCCCTGCCACGACCCGATTCCACCAGACTCGGTAGCCACCTGTCAGGTAGAGACGTTCCCAAATCCTGACTCGCAGATTCAGGTCCGTATCGGTGCCCACCCCAAAACCGACCATCCTGAAACTCGGATCCTGGGCCAGATCGGTCCGAAGATGATGCACGTCTTCGTTGTTCAGATACGAGAACAGCAGCGCGACCTTGGCCTCGATCGTCACCCGCGGATCGAGTTTATATTCCAATTCACCACCGACACGACCGGAGAACCAGGTGGCCGTATTCGTAATCACGGCCTGATTGCGAAACCCGACCGTGCCGACAGGGGAGCAGCGGAATTGCGAACTCGGTGCTGAAGCCGTGGTACATTCCGCCTGGGTCACTCCCGTCGCCACATGGCGTTCCCGCCAATACTGCAAACCGGCGAACACTCCCAGGCTGCCCTTGTTGTCTTGGAAGGTATGGGCCGTTCCGCCGAGATCTCCGGTCAAATACCAGACCTGGTCCCCGTCGATGTCGCTGAACGTGCGCGAAAACCGGTGTTCCCCGCTCACGGTCGCCCCTTGAGAGGCCGCTCCTTGCGCGCTGAGAAAGTCGTCGTCGGTGAGACGCCCGCCCCCGACCGCCCCGTACCCGAACACCCCGCGCACAAACATCTTGTTTTTCAACAGCACCTTCCCGCTGATTTCGGTCATGTTGGTGCCGGTATCTTTGTATTTAAGCTTCGAGGTCGGATTGCCGAGATTGGCGTCCAGTCCTGATGCATTATGGCTCCAGATCGTTTCACCCTGGCTGAACCATTCGGTGAGCTTCAGGTCGATGCGAGCAATAGAGGAGGATTGAGCTGCCGGCACTTCGGCTCCTGCGGGATCCGGTCCCGAGCACAACAGGACTGCCCAGACTGCCATGAGAACAACGCGCAACGGAATCATATGCAGCACTCCCTTCCTATCCGGGCGGATACGCCGTCCCGCATGAGCGCGAGACTACGTATCACAGCGGGAACAGGGCGCCCACTGATACCGTACCTATCGAGGATGGTCAACAACTTTCTCTACGTCCCGGTAGACTGCCATGACCCCTTTCGCGCCACACCTCATTTCCTCGGGCAATCCCCTTCAGGTTGTCCACACCTGCGACATTCGGTTTTGTCCAACCGAGTGCCGAGACCCTACAGGGGGAAAATTTTTCCCCAGAGCATTTCTACGGGATACCTCCCTACGAAACGTACGGGGAGCGCATGAAATTTTTGCTTGCCTATTGGGTTTCGATCCGTTAGGGTCCCCTCTGACAGAATTTCCTGACGGGATTCTCACCGAACTCCGCTGAGCTAGTCCCGACAATCTACTAAGAAGAACGCCGGATCCTCGCTTTGTGGCACGCCTGTTGCTCACGAACAAGCGATTCGCTTTTTCATTTCAGGACGATTACCTAAGGGAGTATCGATTATGACGTCACTGCACACCACACCCGTTCAGCATTTACCACGCATCGTGCAACGCCATACGTTGCATTCCTTCATACTCCTGATGCTGATGTGCTGGTGGTGTGATTTCGTCGGTGGCACATCAATCGCGTTCGCGCAGAACATTCAATTCACCCCGAGCGCTCTTTCGCTGACCGTTGCGCAGGGTGGGACGGCCAGCGGCACTCTGAGTTTAAAAAAATCGGATACCGCGCAGCATACGTATTTTATCAGCGCGAATCAGTCCTGGATCTGGCTGAATCCCCCGTATGGCAGCACGCAGACCATCAGCACGGAAACGGACACCCTCACCGTCACCGTCAATACGGCGAGCATGGGTCTGTCGGCCGGTACGTACTCAGGCACGATCTACATCGGACAATCCGGACCCGGTGTGTCGACGACATGGCGCATTCCGGTGACGGCCACCGTCACTGCCGCGGGCAGCACGCCGCCGCCCCCGCCGCCCCCCCCAACCTCAACGACGACGCCGCCGCCCCCGCCTTCAACGACGCCGCCTCCACCGCCGCCGTCCACCACACCGCCCCCCCCGCCGCCGAGCGGGTCCTTGAGGCCATTGTTGCAAGCCTTCCCGGCGGCCTTGTCTTTGTCCGCCCCGAAGGGCGGCACGGCCAGCGGCGTGTTCAATCTCCAGAAGTCCAGCACGCAGCCAAGCAGCTACAGCATCAGCGCCGGTCAGTCCTGGACCGCCCTGAATCCGCCGTACGGCAGCACCCAGACCATCACGACCGAAATCGATCCCATTACCGTGTCCGTCAACACCTCCAGCATGAACGTCGGCAGTTATTCCG